>NZ_QAJP01000004.1:389246-1080116 GCF_003852535.1 Herminiimonas sp. KBW02
CCAACTGTGGTAGAGAAGTGTAGGAAGCAGTAAGGCCAGTAATACGGGCAGTTTTCTGTCCCCATCGTCTAGAGGCCTAGGACATCACCCTTTCACGGTGAGTACAGGGGTTCGAATCCCCTTGGGGACGCCAGGTTAAAAACACCACGCTGATGCGTGGTGTTTTTTTTTCCGATTCATGCATATCGCGGAATGTACATGATGTGCGTGCAAATTGATTGCGCCTGTTTGGTAGAGAAGTGCAGGGCGTAGCAAGGCCAGTAATATGGGCAGTTTTCTGTCCCCATCGTCTAGAGGCCTAGGACATCACCCTTTCACGGTGAGTACAGGGGTTCGAATCCCCTTGGGGACGCCAGGTTAAAAACACCACGCTGATGCGAGGTGTTTTTTTTTGTCTTTTCGATTCATGCATATCGCATGATGTACGCTTGTTACTACCGCATATTCATATGCGTCGGTCACACGATGCCTGAATTGGATGAAAATGAAATGTGCGTAAATTGATTGCGCCTGTTTCGTAGTCCTTACTTATCAGTTTCGCGCGACAGACAGGAGAAGACATATGTTAAACAGCGAAGCAGTAAGCCAGTTTTTACAAGCGGCCGAAGAAGGTGACCTGGCGCAGCTGCGCGTCTTGCTGGCAGCAGGTGTGGATATCAATGCGACTAATCGCCAGGGACGTACCGCGATTACCTTGGCGAGCCTGAAGCAGCACTATGCATGCGTAGAGTGCCTGATAGCAGCCGGTGCCGATATCAATAAGCAGGACCAGACTTGCTTCAATCCTTTTTTGCTGGCCTGCCTGAATAATGATTTGCGTTTGCTGCGCATCGTATTGCCAGCGCAGCCTGATCTGAATCGTTTATCGCGCTTTGGTGGCGTAGGCCTGACGCCGGCCTGTGAAAAAGGTCATCTCGATATCGTGCGCGAGTTATTGCTGCATACCGAGATCAACGTTAATCACACCAACTTTGTCGGCTGGACGCCGCTGCTGGAAGCCATCATCCTCAATGACGGCGGCAGCAAGCAGCAAGAGATCGTGCGTTTGTTGCTGGAGCATGGTGCGAATCCGCATATGACCGATATGTGGGGCAAAACGCCGCTCTTCCTGGCGCGCGAAAAAGGTTACGAAGAAATCGCCCAATTGCTGATCGCGGCCGGCGCTTGATGGTGTCAGCGGGTAGCCTTCTGCAGCTACTCGCGATGCATCGCCAGATCTATCCTTCCTCATCTTAATTAATAACGTCTGTATATAGAGCGACGCGAGGGCGGCGCGCGTCGTCCTTCCTGTCTGATTTCCCGGTTTTTTGAGTTCCCTGCAAGCTTTTGAACTTTTCGGCATAATAGCTGCCTATGCAGTTATTGACATGACCCCTATTATGACAAACATGAAAGAAAAGTTTCCTCCCGGCAGCTACTGTATTGAAGACAGTGTTGGCTATCTGCTCGCGCGTTCGCGCACCAAACTTGCAAAACGCGTGGATTCCAAGCTGGCGGCGCATGACATTACGTCGGCGCAAGGTGCGGTAGTGATGATGCTGGCCAGCGGCAATTTCTCGACTGCTGCCGAATTGTCGCGCGAGCTGTATCTGGATTCTGCTTCCATGACCCGCATGGTTGATCGCCTGCAAAAGCGCGGCATGCTGGTGCGCAAGCCACGTGGTGATGACAGGCGTGTCATTGATTTGCATTTAACTGAAACTGGCGCAGCACTGGCCGAGCAATTGCCGACTTTGTACTCCGTGGTGCTGAATCAAAGCTTTGCCGATTTCAGCGTGGAAGAAGTGACGACCCTGAAAAGCCTGTTACGCAAACTGCTGGATAGCAATGCCGGTGAAGTCCCTGTTGCAGAAAAAAACGACAAGTAAGTCTGGTCAAAAAATATTAAGCAGGATCTATCATGAAAATTTCCTCATCCCAGGGTTTGCGCTTACCGCTCCGCGGTTTGCTGACGGCTGGTTGTGCTGCCGTTTTGCTGAGTGCCTGTGCCAGCTTCAAGGGCATAGATACCAGCGCCACCATGCAGCAGAGCAGTGATTACGCCAGCGCGACTTCGTTGCCGCAGCAGGGCGGGCAGTGGCCGGATGCATCATGGGCACAGAGCATAGGCGGTGCGCAGTTGCAGGCTTTGGTGGATGAAGCCATCGCTGGTAATCCCAATCTGCAAGTCGCTGCGGCGCGTGTCGCCGGGGCACAGGCAGCCGCCGATGTCGCTGCCGCGAGCGCACGACCATCATGGTCGGCGAATGCCAGCAGCACCTATCAGCGCTATACCGAGAACGGCATCATCCCGCCACCATTGGGTGGTGAGTACAAGTCCGACAATCAGCTTACGCTGAATTTTTCCTATGATTTTGATTTCTGGGGCAAGCACGCGGCTGAATTGCGCAGCGCCTTGTCGGCCGGAAAAGCCGCGCAAGCCGAGCAATACAATGCGCGCCTGATGATTTCCACCGCAGTGGCGCGCGCCTGGATACAACTGGCGCGTCAGTACGGGCAACTGGATTTGAACCAGGAGCAGTTGAAAGCAGCCGCCGAAATCCAGCGCCTGACGCAACTGCGCTTCAAAGTCGGCCTTGGTACCCAAAGTGAAAACCAGCAAACCACGCAAAGCCTCGCCAGCCTGCGCGCAGAAAATGCGCAACTGAATGAAGCCATCGCACTGACACGCAATCAATTGGCTGCCTTGCTGGGCAAGGGCCCGGATCGTGGCTTGCAAATCGAGCGTCCGGCTTTGCCGTCTGAAACGGCCATCGCCTTGCCGGATGCCTTGCCGCTGGGCCTGATCGGACGTCGCCCGGATATCGTGGCGGCACGCTGGCATGTGGAAGCGGCGCAAGGTGATATCGATGCCGCCAGGACGCTGTTCTACCCGAACGTCAACATCATGGCCTTTGCCGGTTTCTCCAGCCTCGGCCTGACCAATTTGCTGAAAAGCAGCAGCGGCATCGTCGGTGTCGGCCCCGCGATTTATCTGCCTATCTTTGACCGCAGCTTGCGCGCCAACCTGAAAGGACGTGTCGCATCGTATGACGGTTCGGTCGCAACCTATAACCAGACCCTGACCGAAGCGCTGCATGATGTCGCCGATCAGGTGCAGTCCCTGCGCGCGGCTACCCTGCAAAGCGAACAGCAACAGCTGGCGACGCAGGCTTCGGCGAACAGCTTCCGGCTGGCGCAGCAACGTGAGCGTGTCGGTACCACCAATATGCTGCCGGTGCTGTCGGCGCAGATGACCATGCTGTCGCAACGCCGCATCGACCTTGATTCTCGCGCACGTCGCAGTGATCTGCGCATCACTCTGATCAAGGCACTGGGCGGTGGTTTTGACGCACAGGCGCAAGGCTTAGATAAAGACAATTCCAATTCAACTACCGTTTCCACCTCCGTGAGAAGTGCATCATGAATACGACTAGCCCAGAAGTAGCAGAAACACCTAAAACCAACGGTAAACGCCGTCAACGCCTGATAGCAGTATCGGTCCTGCTGGCCTTGCTATTGATCGCCTATGGCGTCTGGTGGGCGATTTACGCGCGTCATTTTGAAGATACCGATGATGCATATGTCGCCGGTAACGTGGTGCAGGTGACGCCGCAGGTCAGCGGCACGGTAGTCGCGATCCATGCCGACGATACCGAGCTGGTAGAGGCGGGCAAGCCGCTGGTTGATCTCGATCACAGCGACGCCAAGGTAGCGCTGGATCAGGCGGAAGCGCAGCTGGCGCAGACCGTACGTGAAGTACGTACGCTGTTCGTCAACAACGGTGCATTGAATGCAGCGGTCACCCAACGCGTCGCCGATGTGGCCCGTGCGCGTGATGATCTGGCGCGGCGCCAGGAATTGAGCGGTACTGGTGCGGTAGCGAAAGAAGACCTCGACCATGCCCGCACTGCATTGATTGCCGCCGAGTCTGCGTTGCAGGCAGCACGTGATCAACTGACGTCGAACCAGGCGTTGACCGATGGTACGACCGTGGCCCAGCATCCGAATGTGCAACGTGCAGCAGCACAAGTACAAGCCGCTTACCTGGCTTTGTCGCGTAATACTTTGCTCGCACCGATTACCGGTTACATCGCCAAACGCTCGGTGCAGGTCGGCCAGCGCGTCGCACCTGGCACACCTTTGTTGTCGGTCGTGCCTTTGAATGCGCTGTGGGTCGATGCCAACTTCAAGGAAGTACAGGTTGCGAAGATGCGTATCGGCCAGCCGGTTGAACTGTACTCAGATGTATACGGCAGCAGCATCAAGTATCACGGCAAGGTAGCAGGTTTGTCGGCGGGTACCGGTGCAGCCTTCGCTTTGTTGCCGACGCAAAATGCCAGCGGCAACTGGATTAAGGTGGTGCAACGTATTCCGGTGCGGATTACCCTGGATCCCAAGGATCTGGAAGCACATCCATTGCGCGTAGGTTTGTCCATGCAGGTAGATGTGGATGTGGCGAAATCGGAAGGGACATCGCTGACTTCGACCGTAGCACCACGTGAGCAACCGGCGTATCAGACAGCAGTGTTTGAAGACGCTGGTAGCCAGGCTGCAGCACGCGTGGCACAGATCATTGCAAGCAATCTGAATAGCGCTGCGCCTACAGCCAAACACTAAACCATGAGCGCCACTCCCCGTACCGCCTTGCCGCCACTGAGCGGCACGCCGCTCATTATCGGCACGCTGGCTTTATCGCTGGCGGTGTTCATGAACGTGCTCGATTCATCGATTGCCAACGTATCTATCCCGGCGATCTCCGGCGACCTTGGTGTGTCGCCGCAGCAGGGTACCTGGGTGATTACATCGTTCTCGGTGGCGAATGCAATTTCAGTTCCATTGACCGGCTGGCTGACGCAACGCATAGGCCAGGTACGCCTCTTCATCGGTTCCATCCTCTTGTTCGTGCTGGCTTCCTGCCTGTGCGGCTTTGCTCCCAGCATAGAAATCCTGATTGCCGCGCGCGTGTTGCAGGGCGCAGTGGCGGGCCCGATGATTCCTTTGTCACAGGCTTTGCTCTTGTCCAGCTATCCGCCCGCGAAGAGCGGGATGGCGCTGGCGTTCTGGGGCATGACGACGCTGGTGGCGCCTATTATGGGGCCGCTGCTCGGTGGCTGGATCTCGGATAATTACACCTGGCCGTGGATCTTCTTTATCAATATTCCTATCGGCCTGTTTGCTGCATGGGCGACCTGGTCCATCTATAAAGAACGCGAATCCAAAACCTACAAATTGCCTATCGATAAGGTCGGACTGGTATTGCTGGTGTTGTGGGTGGGCTCGCTGCAATTGATGCTGGATAAGGGCAAGGAACTGGACTGGTTCCACTCTGGTGAAATCATCATCCTGGCCTCGGTCGCAGTCGTGACGTTCATCTACTTTGTGATTTGGGAAATCGGTGAAGAGCATCCGGTGGTTGATCTGTCGCTATTCAAGGGACGTAACTTCAGCGGCGGTGTGATTGCGATTTCCGTTGCTTATGGTTTGTTCTTCGGTAGCCTGGTGATCCTGCCTTTGTGGTTACAGACGCAAATCGGCTATACCGCAACCGAGGCCGGGAAGGTGATGGCGCCGGTGGGTATCTTCGCGATTATCCTGTCGCCCATCGTCGGCAAGATGTTGCCGAAGATCGATGCACGCTGGGTTGCGACCACGGCCTTCCTGATCTTCTCGCTGGTGTTCTTCATGCGCTCGCAATTCACGCAGGATGTGGACATGATGACGCTGATGATCCCGACCGTGATCCAGGGTGCGGCGATGGCGATGTTCTTCATTCCGCTGACCTCCATCATCCTGTCCGGACAATCGCCGGACAAGATTCCGGCGGCGGCAGGTTTGTCCAACTTCGTCCGTATCATGTTCGGCGGTATCGGTACTTCGGTGATGTCGACCATGTGGGATAACCGCACCATTCTGCATCATGCGCAACTGGCTGAATATACCGGCGTGCATAATCCGGCCTTCACGCAAGCGGTGAATGCGCTGATGGCACGTGGTATGTCGGAACAGGCCGCATGGGCGGTGATAGACCGGCAGATGACGGTGCAGGCCAGTACGCTGGCGGCGACCGATCTGTTCTGGATGTCGGCCATCATGTTCCTGTGCCTGATCGGCTTTATCTGGATTACCAAGCGCAGCAAGGCCAGCGGCGGCGCCGATGCGGCGGGTGCGCATTGATGTAGTACATGTGCTGCGTACGGAATATGACTATATTCGGGCGCAGCACATGGCTGATCGTCTATCATGCTGGGATTAAATTTTGGCCTGCAGCATGACTACTCCTCAAACTTTGCATCTGTTCTGCCGTGTCGTCGATAACTATGGCGATATCGGCATCTGCTGGCGTCTCGCACGTCAGTTGCAACAGGAACACCATATTTCCGTCACCTTATTGGTAGATGATCTGCTCAGCTTCCGGCGCATCTGCCCGGAAGTTGTGCCGGACGCTGAACTACAGCAGGTAGCGGGTGTTACGGTACGCCACTGGCGTAGTCAGGATGGTGAGTACACAGCGAAAGACGTCGCCGATATCGTCATTGAATTCTTTGCCTGCGATATCCCGCCCAACTATATTGCCGCGATGGCGCAATGCGAGCCGCGTCCGCGCTGGTTCAATCTGGAGGGCCTGACTGCGGAAGAGTGGGTCGAAGGTTGCCATACGTTGACTTCACCGCATCCGCGCCTGCCGCTGATCAAGCATTTCTTTTTTCCCGGCTTCACAGACAAAACCGGTGGCTTGCTGCGCGAAGCCGGGCTGGAACAAGAGCGTCTGCAGTTCCAGGCTGATCCGGCCGCGATGACGGACTTCCTCGCGCGCTTTGGTGTGACGCCTGTTGACATGGCGGCGACCAGGGTTGCCCTGTTTTGTTATCCGTATGCTCCGGTCGCTGAATTGTTTGAGGTGTGGCAAAACGGTCAGAAGCCGGTTTGTTGCCTGGTGCCGGAGGGCGTCGCGACTGCAGCAGTACAGGCTTTCCTCGGTACGGAAGCGAAAGCTGGCGCGAGTGCCAGCCGCGGTGCATTGACGGTACGGGTGCTGCCTTTTGTGCCGCAGCCTGATTACGACAAGTTGCTCTGGGCTTGTGATTTTAATTTTGTGCGCGGTGAAGACTCCTTCGTCCGGGCGCAATGGGCGGGTCTGCCCTTCGTCTGGCATATCTATCCGCAGGATGAAAACCTGCATCACAAGAAACTGCGTGCCTTTTTGCAACGCTATAGCGCGGCTTTACCCAGCCTGGCGGCTTTCTCGCTGTACTGGAATGGCGCAGAGGTGCCGGGTGGTGCGCAGCAGGCAGACTGGGGGGCTTTATGGGCTGCAGTCGAGGCAGATATGGCTGAAATTACGGAAAAATCGGCAGATTGGCAGCGTCAAATGCTGAAAAATGGCGATTTAGCGTCAAATTTGTTGAAATTTGCTACTACGCTGCCTTAAGTCGAGCGCCCAGAAAAGGTATAATTCTCGGCTAATTTAGAATTCGATCAAACGTGAGCTTACGGCGCTGTTGGGCGGGAGGCGACCGATGATTTTTATGCAACCCACTTTTTACGTACACTTTTTATGAAACCTGCAAAAGAAATTCGCGTTGGCAACATCATTATGGTTGATAGCAAACCTATGATCGTGTTGCGTTCTGATGTCAATGGTTCTAGCCGCACGGGCTTCACATACAAATGGAAGATGAAAAATCTTCTGACGAACACCCCGATGGAAAACGTATTCCGCGGTGACGACAAGTTCGACGTTGTTGTTCTCGACAAAAAACCAGTTACTTACTCGTACTTTGCTGATCCGCTGTATGTCTTCATGGATGAAGAATACAACCAGTACGAAATCGAAGAAGAAAACCTGGGCGATGCATTGCACTACCTGAAAGACGGTATGGAATGCGAAGCGGTGTTCTACGACGGCAAAGCAATCTCGGTTGAGCTGCCTATCACCATCGCACGTCAAGTTGTGTACTCCGAGCCAGCAGTCAAAGGCAATACTTCGGGTAACGTATTGAAAGAAGCGAAAATCGAAAACGCGGTTGAAGCACACCGTCACACGGTTCAGGTTCCACTGTTTGTGAGCCAGGACGACGTGATCGAGATCGACACCCGTACCAATGAATACAAACGCGTGGTTCGTAACTAATCACCGTCTGTAAATAAAAAAGCTGCCCGCGGGCAGCTTTTTTTTCGTTCATGCAAATGCAAAGGCTTAACGCGACTTGAGTATGTGGTCGATACGCTCGTCGGTTGAAGGATGGCTGGACAGATAGGGTGGTGGCGTAGTTTCTTTGGTTGCCGCCTGCAGCTGCTCAAAGCCGCCTGCCATGTGCACCAGGTCTATGCCGTTCGCTTTCATCATCGCAATCGCATAGTCATCCGCTTCACGTTCGGCATCACGTGAATACTTCATATCCAGCAGCAGTGTCGGAATATTCGCCACGATAGCTGATGCATCGCCAAATACGACCGTAGCCAGTGCTGCTACCGCCGAGCTTTGCACCACCCGGCGCATCAGGTGACGTTCGTGCAAATGACCGAGTTCGTGCGCCAGTACCCCCATGACTTGCTCGTCGTTCTTCATCAGCTTTACCAGTTCATCGGTAATGATGATTTCACCCGAGGGCAGCGCAAAGGCGTTCGGACCTATCTTGCTCTTGCGGAACAGGATGCGGTATCCCGGTACGTCTCCGCGTGGCGGCTGCAAGTGCCTGAACTGTCCGATCAAGGCTTCTTGTCGTGCCTGCGGTAGCTGGCTGGGTGCGAAGATTTGCTTGTCGAGAAAATCCAGCATGCCTTTGCCGATTGAACGTTCCACCTTTTCCGGCAGCATCTTGGCGATGCCTTCGGATGCCAGCGGTAACACGTATAGATAGCTGAGGGTCAGCACGATCAGGGTCGCGACCACTGCAGTCAGCGCACCACGCCAGCTTTGCTGCATGCGTACGATCAAGGAATCCTGATGGCCGGTATCTGCCAGCAGCGCATCGAAAGCCGCGGTATCGGCTATCTCGAGATAAGCCTCATCCGGGAAAGTGACCTTGCGTTTGGTGTTGCGCGCACGTTCGGAGACGCGCAACTCGCTGATCGGGCAGCTACGTTCAGCTTCACCTGAAATAGTCGCATGCCCGCCCTCTACCGATAGCGTGACCTGATGCGCGCGTGAAGTCTTGCCATCGAAATAAAGGGCGGGGATGCTCATGCCTGGTTCCAGCACTTACAACGACAAATCAAAATCAAGCAGATCGGCTACGCCTTCGCCAGTCGCGCTGACTTGCTGTTGGCTTGCTGCGATGAAATTCTCCAGGCTGCCGTCAGGAAGCAGGGACATGCATTCAATGCGGTACTTCATCGCGCGTATCTGTGCGAACGGCAGGAACAGTCCCAGTGTGCAGATAATGCCGATGATGTTGGTGACGGTAATGAATGCCATGCGTGTCCACTTCATATCGCTGAGGAAACGATGTTTCTCAAGCTGCGTATTATTCCAGATCAGGTTCTGGATCAGGGTCGCAAAGATAGGGAAGAGCAGGAACATCCAGATATACAACGCACCGAAGAATAGGAAGACGCCTGCCGCACCTGCAGCAGCCGCTCCTTCACGATCCATCGCGTCCGCGGTAATGATCGCAAACAAGGTGCCTCCCAGGGTGACCGAGATGGCGATGATGCCGGCCAGCCAGATGACGAAGACCAGCAGATAGGCTTTGTAAAAACTGCCGACTGTAGCGCTGAAGGAAAAATGGCTGGTACCAAAGCGGCTTTCCTGATGCTGGAATTTCTTGATGCGTTGATGCGTGAATGGCCCAAGTATAAAGAGGGATAAAGCGGTCAGGATAGGCAGCGCCAGGTACACCCAGTAGATTTGCTTTAATGCGCCACGGAAACCAAAGCGGATGCCGCGATAGCTGGTGTTGTACAGTTTGAACTGCAGGCTTTTCCAGATCAGCCACGGTGTCGCCGCCATCACCGCCAGCACCATCAGAAGGCCGACCAGGTTCGACATTTCGAGTGCGATGTTATAGATGACGATAAGCACGACCGCCATGATGCGCCCCTTGAGGATGGCGATCGGATTGCCGTGATATTCGAAGCTGGTGCCGGCCACGCTGCTGCTGCCGTAGAAGTAGCGTGTACGGCGTACTTTGGCCCACGCAGAATAAATGCCGAGGGTGAGAATGGAAAACAGCAGGTTGACGATCCAGATGCGGAAATATTCGCTGCCGGTGCCGCTGAAAGAAAAGCGTATCGGTGTATCGGAGGCCTGGGGATTGTTTTCAGGTATGTCGTGAAAAACAGCTGCGTCGGTCATGGTTGCTCCCTGAGGGGTTATTGTTATTAAGTACGTCTGGCCACAAGGTTACTTGTTGATAAGCAATTGTCAAGCACAGACGCCCACCGAGTATGCGGGCTAAATATATCTGCTTTGTGACATGCACTGAGCAAGGCGGTGATGCAGGAATATGCATTGCTCACGCCTCAATGAATAAATTCGATTTCAAGAGTAGTCCCGTCAGCAGATTTTTGCTGCGCGCTTTTATCCCATCTGTGATGCTCGCATCGACTTCGTAAGTCGCGTCTTCTTCGTGTGCTGTGTAAATATTTCCTGAGCAACGCAGTGATTTGTAATTCTTACCCGATAAAATTTACTGCTTAAAATTTAAGCAAAATATTTTTTATAAAAATGTAACAAATGTGAACTTTAAAAACGCATGACACACCAAGTGTTGGTTGTGCAGAGTGGAGAGCTAGTCTGTCTGCTCATAGCATTGCCACCACGCAAAACAGATAAGCCGGGATGCCGTTACGCGCGATGTACTGCCGATGCTGCCAGCGTATTCATTTATTTTTATTACGTCATCGCGACAATTATTTTCAGGAGATTTCATGCTTCGATCCGACACGCTTTTTGGCAAGCGAGAAACCAATACGCCAAATCCTCCTATGAGCACAACCAACTCATCGTCATTGTCCAGTTCAAGCACAGGCAGCTCCAGTTTTCCTAAAGCATCAGTTCCGACAGGTGGTTTGAATGCCTCGGGGCAAGCATCAAATCAGCACACCAATGAAGTTGGCAGCAAACTGATCGTTGGTCCTAACATTAAACTCAAGGGTGTTGAGATCACTGATTGCGACACGCTGGTGGTTGAAGGTTTCGTTGAAGCGACGATGGATTCACGCGTGATCCAGATTTCCAAAGACGGCTCCTTCAAGGGTTCGGCCGGTATCGACATCGCTGAAATTCACGGCACGTTTGACGGCGAACTGACAGTACGCCAGAAGCTGGTGATCTACGCATCGGGCAAGGTCTCCGGAAAAATTCGTTACGGCAATGTCGTGATCGAAGAAGGCGGCCAACTGGCTGGTGATGTGCAGGTAGGTGGTGCGGCGACTCAGGCGAAAGGTTTGTCAGTCGCGAAAAGCGTCTAACTTTCCCGCACGCAAAAAACTGTCCCTCGCCGTGGCGGCATGGCTATCGCGAGGGACTTATAACGTCTGCTGACATGATGTATTCGGGCAGGATTTCTCCTGATTAACAAAGGCATGCGACAATAAAGCGCAACGCTTGAGCCGCAAGCGCACTTTATTCAGGTACTCATCATGCATCCGGAATACATACTCAATCTGTCCTGTATCGATCAGCGTGGCATCGTGCAACGCGTATCCGGATTTCTGGCCGAGCATGGGTGCAACATCATAGAGTCAGCCCAGTTTGGTGATGCGCAATCGCAACTGTTCTTCATGCGCGTCTATTTCGCGGCGGAAGATGCATCCATCAATGATGCGGCTCTGCGCGCCAGTTTCTCGCTGATGGCAGAGACGATGCAGATGACCTGGCAATTGCATGATGCGCAGAAAAAGCCGCGCGTGATGCTGATGGTTTCGAAGATCGGGCATTGCCTCAACGATTTGCTGTTCCGCTATAAAAGTGGTTTGTTGCCGGTAGACATTCCGGCCATCGTTTCCAATCACACAGACTTCTATCAACTCGCGGCCAGCTACAACATCCCGTTCCACCACCTGCCGCTGGCGCCTGGTGCTTCTGAAGAAGCCAAGCGTGCACAGGAAGAGCGCGTGCTGGAAATCGCCCGCAGTGCGGAAATCGATCTGGTGGTGTTGGCGCGCTATATGCAGATATTGTCACCGCAGATGTGCCAGGCTTTGCAGGGGCGGGCGATTAATATCCATCATTCTTTCCTGCCTAGCTTCAAGGGAGCCAAGCCTTATTATCAGGCGCATGAGCGTGGCGTGAAGCTGATCGGCGCGACCGCGCATTTCGTGACTGGTGATCTGGATGAAGGTCCGATTATTGAGCAGGATGTGGAGCGCGTGGATCATGCTATGAATCCGGCTACCTTAACTGCGATCGGACGGGATGTGGAGTGTGTGGTGTTGGCGCGGGCGGTTAAGTATTTTGTGGAGCATCGGATTTTGCTTAATGGGCATAAGACGGTTGTTTTTAAGTAGATGGTTTAGTTTCGTTTTCTGATGCTGATGGGGTTCTTTCTTCGATCAGCCTTGGTTTGCCGGGCTACCCCCGGCAACGCACTTCTCCACGAAGAAAGAACAGCGTTATTACCAATCGAGCTAAACCAGACAGACAATAAAAAAGCACGCATATAGCGTGCTTTTTTCAATCCCCCAAAACGCTTACTTCAACACGCGTTTCAGGAAGTTGGAAATATCATCCAGCTGCGGTCCGCAAACCGAGTGCGGCATGTTGTATTCATGCCAGTCCACCTCATATCCCAGCGCTTGCAACAAGCTCAGTGAACGTTGCGCACGTGTAATAGGAATGACCTGATCACCACGACCATGGCCGTAGTAGATAGGGATGTCTTTGTTGGCATCGCTGCGTTCGGCTTCGACCGTCGAGTCGATCGGTACGTAACCGGACAGGCAGAGCAGGCCGCCCAGGCGTTCAGGGTAGCGCAGGCCGACCTGGAAGGTCATCGCGCAACCTTGCGAGAAACCGGCAATGAGGATTTTGTCGGCGGCGATGCCGCGTGCTTTTTCGCGTTCGATCAATTCATTGATGGAAACTTGCGAAGCGCGCAAACCTGCTTCATCTTCTTCGCGACCAAATTCAGTCACCACAACGTCATACCAGGCCGGCATTTCACGGAAGCCGTTAACAGTGACCGGAATTTCCGGTGCGTGCGGGAATACGAAACGGATGCCAGGCAGGCCGCTCAGGTCGAGTTCTCTGACGATAGGAACAAAGTCGTTGCCGTCGGCGCCTAGGCCATGCATCCAGATGATGGAAACGGTTGGGTTGGGTGCGGTTTCAAGTTCGACGGTTTCTAAAGTCATGATGATGAGTAAAAATTACGGGAAGTTAAAAAATTATTTGGCCGGACGGATCGCGTGTTTCGGACGCCAGGCTTTGCAGACTGCTTCGTTCGTTTCGATATACGGGCCGCCCATCAGGTCTATGCAATACGGTACCGCTGCGAAGATACCGCCTACGATTTGCTTGCCGTCGGCATCCCTTAAGCCTTCCAGGGTTTCCTTGATCGATTTGGGCTGGCCTGGCAGGTTCATGATGAGAGCCGCGTGCTCTGCGGTTTCACGGATTACAGTGACCTGACGCGACAGGATGGCGGTCGGTACGAAGTGCAGGCTGATCTGGCGCATTTGTTCGCCGAAGCCAGGCATTTCCTTGGTGCCGACAGCGATGGTCGCTTCCGGTGTGACGTCGCGACGGGCCGGGCCGGTGCCGCCGGTGGTGATGACGAGGTCGCAGCGTTCGATGTCGACCAGTTCTATCAGGGCTTTTTCAATCGCGGATTGCTCATCCGGGATCAAACGGGTTTCTACTACCCATGCACTGGTCAACGCCGAGGTGAACCAGGCTTGCAGTGCAGGTATGCCTTCGTCCTGATACACACCGCTGGAGGCGCGGTCCGAGATCGATACCAGGCCGATCTTCAATTCATCCGGGTTAGTCTTCTTCGACATCGTCTTCTTCGTCCGTAGTAGATGTGGCAGCGGCTGCCGCCTGCAGTTGCTTGAGGATCTGGAAAATTTCGCGATAAGCTTTCGGCGGCTTGTTCTCTGCCTGCTCCTTACGCGCGTTGCGTATCAGGGTGCGCAGGTGCTGGCCGTCCAGTTCCGGATTGTCTGCCAGCAACTGTGTCAGCGCTTTGTCATCTGTCAACAATTTGTCGCGTTTGCGTTCGATCGCGTGCAGGGCAGCGGTTTCGGATTTGGACGCGCCTTTCCAGCTATCCAGCATTTTCTGGATGACGGCGATTTCGTCCGGCTCCAGCGAGCGCATTTTTTTGCCGACATATTGTGTCTGCCGACGGCGACCTTCGTGGTCTTTGATTAACTGGCATTCGAGGATGGCGTCGCGCACGTCTTCCGGCATAGGCACGCGTTTGACGCGGTCGCGCGGTTCGGCGATCAGCTCTTCACCGAGCTTTTGCAGGGCCGTCATCTGGCGCTTTAGCTCGGATTTTGATGGGCGTTCGTATTCCTGTTCGAATTCGCTCGACTGGAATCCGCAGGAGCCTCGGTTGGGATTTGGCATGATCTGATTTGATAAGGCTAGTAGCCATTCTGTAAACGACTGCTATGATAACTGTTTTATAGGTATTTCCGAAGAAAACGACCCCCTCATGAGCGAATCAGTGTTTATACATAGTCAAGATCAATTAAAGCAATTGGCGCAGGATGTGCTGCGTTATGCGAAGGAAAAAGGCGCTTCCGATGCGGCCGTAGAGATCAATGAGGGCAGCGGTTTGTCGGTTTCGGTACGCAAAGGCGGCGTCGAGACGATAGAACAGAATAAAGACAAGGGCATGGGCGTTACCGTTTACCTGGGGACAGACGGCCATGTACGACGTGGTAATGCCAGCACTTCCGACTTTTCCCAGCAGGCACTGAAGGATACGGTTGAGGCGGCTTATAACATCGCCCGCTTTACCGCGGAAGACGATTGTGCCGGTTTGCCGGAAGCCGACATGCTGGAGCGTAATCCGCGCGATTTGCAGCTGTGCTACCCATGGCTGATTTCCAGTGAGGAGGCGGTCGAGCTGGCCAAGCGTGGCGAAGCAGCAGCATTTGCCGTCGACAAGCGCATCACGAATAGCGAAGGGGCCAGCGTCTATGCGCAGCAATCGCATTTTGTTTCAGCTAATTCGCGCGGCTTCATCGGTGGCTATCCTTATTCGCGTCATACGATTTCTGTCGCACCTATCGCCGGCAAGGGCAGCAATATGCAGCGCGACGACTGGTATTCGTCGATGCGTGATCCTAAGAAGCTGGCGAAGCCGGAAGCGATCGGTCAGTACGCAGCGCAACGTGCACTGGCACGCCTGAATGCACGTAAGCTGGATACGCGTAAATGCCCGGTCCTGTTCGAAGCGCCGCTGGCAGCCGGTTTGCTCGGTGCTTTTGTGCAGGCCGTCTCCGGTGGTGCCTTGTACCGCAAATCGACTTTCCTGCTGGATTCGCTCGGCAAGGCCGCTTTTGCATCGCATGTACAAATTGTCGAAGACCCGCACGTGATTGGTGCAGTCGGTTCATCGCCATTTGATGAAGAGGGGGTGAAGACCCACCGCCGTGATGTCGTCAAGGACGGTATCGTGCAGGGTTATTTCCTTTCGACTTATTCGGCCCGCAAGCTCGGCATGCAAACTACCGGTAATGCAGGTGGTTCGCATAATTTGTCGATGACTTCGACGCTGACCAAATCGACGGATGATTTCAAGGCGATGCTGAAGAAGCTCGATACCGGTCTGCTGGTAACCGAACTGATGGGGCAGGGTGTCAATTATGTGACAGGTGATTACTCGCGTGGCGCCTCCGGTTTCTGGGTCGAGAAGGGTGTGATCCAGTACCCGGTTGAAGAGATTACGATCGCCGGAAACATGAAGGATATCTTCATGCAGGTAGTGGCGATCGGAGCCGATACTTTGGTGCGCGGAACCAAACAAACAGGTTCGGTGTTAATAGAAAATATGGTGGTTGCTGGTGGTTAATGCGGCATTTTCGGTGTATGGTTATGGCAGTTGTTTATAGCGTAAAGCAGGAAGATTTTTTCTACTTCGGGCAACTTACGTCACCCTTACAACTGATAATTTGAATGAGATTTAGCGGCTGATTTTATCGGCAAGAAAATTTCAAATAGCTGTTGTCGTTAACCACTCCAGGAGACAAAATGGAACGTCGTTCATTCCTTAAGAAAGCAGCAGTCGGCGCTACCGCAGGTGCGGTCGCTGTGCCTTCTTTCGCACAAACCAACCCGACGATTAACTGGCGTCTGGCTTCCAGCTTCCCTAAATCGCTAGACACGATTTATGGCGCAGCGGATGTATTTACCAAACGTGTATCGCAACTGACAGACGGTAAATTCAACATTCGTCCATTCGCAGGCGGCGAGATTGTTCCTGCTTTGCAAGTGATGGATGCAGTGCAGGCAGGTACCGTTGAAATCGGTCACTCGGCTTCGTACTACTACTTCGGTAAAGATCCTACATTCGCATTCGACGCGGTTGTTCCATTCGGCCTGACTTCGCGTCAACAAACCGCATGGTTCGACCAAGGTGGCGGTCGTCAACTGACCCGTGAATTCTTCAAAGACTACGGCATCGTCAACTTCCTGGGCGGTAACACCGGTACCCAGATGGGTGGCTGGTTCCGTAAGGAAATCAAAGAAGTTAAAGACCTGCAAGGTTTGAAAATGCGTATCGGTGGTTTCGCCGGTCGCGTGATGCAACGCCTCGGCCTGGTGCCACAACAGATCGCTGGTGGTGACATCTACCCAGCACTGGAAAAAGGTACTATCGATGCAGCAGAATGGATCGGTCCATACGACGATGAAAAACTCGGCTTCAACAAAGTCGCGCCGTTCTACTACACACCAGGCTGGTGGGAACCTAGCCTGCAACTCTCGTTCTACATCGGCATCAAGGAATGGGAAAAACTGCCTAAGGCCTACCAGGCTGCAGTAGAAGCTGCTTCCTACGAAGCACACGTTGTTATGCAAGCGGAATACGATGCACGTAATCCAGCTGCACTGGCACGTTTGCTCAAGAACGGCGTCAAGCTGCGTCAATTCTCCAAACCGATCATGGAAGCTTGCTACAAAGCTGCCGTTGAAACGATGGATGAAGAAGCAGCGAAGAATGCCAAGTTCAAGAAGATCTACGAACCATGGAAACGCTTCCGCCAAGATCAGAACCAATGGTTCTCGGTCGCTGAAGTACCTATCCAAAACTTCATGATCGGCCGTAAGTAATCCTTACTGCATCATCAAAACCCGCAGCCTGTGCTGCGGGTTTTTTTATGTCCGTGTGGCCCCAGTGAATGGAGGGCTGTCAGTCCTTGAGTGCGGGTTCAGGCAGTGTTGCTCACGTTGGTGCGATTAGCTGTTCCTGTGCAAGTGGCGTATGCGAGTTATTTGTATATGTTACGGGCAAAAAAAATCCCGCACGGTCAGGTGCGGGATTTTTGTCGGGAGGCCAGTCTTACTTCTTGGCTGGCTCGTCCGTCGAGAAGTTCAGTTGCGGTACTTCATCGTCATGGCTGTCGGGTTTGTCGCTGCTGCTCTCAGTAGCATCGTCACTGCCGTAATCCACGCTGTTGTCGCCCATATCGATCTTCAACTCGATTTTTTCATGCATATCTGTTTTGGTATCGACCGAGATCAGTTTCGGGAAGGCGATGATCAGCGTCACCATGATGACCTGGATCAGCACGAACGGTACCGAGCCCCAGTAAATATCCGAGGTCTTGACCTCTTTCGGCGCGACCGATCTTAAATAGAACAGGGCGAAGCCAAAAGGCGGGTGCATGAACGATGTCTGCATGTTCACGCTCAGCAGTACACCGAACCAGATCAGGTCGATGCCCATTTTTTCTGCGACCGGACCGACCAGTGGTACCAGGATGAAGGCCAGTTCAAAGAAGTCGAGGAAGAAGGCCAGGCCAAAGAACAGGATGTTGACCACGATCAGGAAGCCGGCGGTACCACCTGGCAAGGAGGTCAGCAGATGTTCTACCCACAGATCGCCATTGACGCCACGGAAGATCAGGCCGAACACGCTGGAGCCGATCAGGATGAACAGCACGAAGCAGGACAGGCGTGAAGTGGAATTCATTGCTTGCTTGAGCAGATCCCACGACAGGCGGCGATTCATGATAGCCAGAATCATCGCACCAAAGGCACCCATACCGCCACCCTCAGTAGGCGTAGCGATACCGACGAAAATCGTACCCAGCACCAGGAAGATCAGTGCCAGCGGCGGGATCAGCACGAAGACAACTTTTTCTGCCATCTTCGACAGCAGGCCCAGTTTCATGCGTCGGTTGATCACGGCAACCAGGAAGGCACCAACGATCCCCAGGGTTGCAGCGTAGATTGCACCTTCGTCAGCATGCAACTTCGGATTGCTGGCCAGCAGCATTTCTTCGATGAAGAAGCAAACTGCAACCGTGGCAATGATCAGCACAAACAGCGAAACGACGCCGCTTTTGCCATTTGGTTCGCGCAGGTTACGTGCTTCCAGTGGCAGTGCAGGTACCCAGGTAGGGCGCAGGATGGAGATGATCAGGATGTAGCCAGCGTACATGGCTGTCAGCATCAGGCCGGGACCGAATGCAGCCTGGTACATATCGCCTACGGAACGACCCAATTGGTCGGCCATGACGATCAGCACCAGAGACGGCGGGATGATTTGCGCCAGCGTACCCGAAGCGGCAATGACACCGCTGGCTATCTTCTTGTCATAGCCGTAGCGCAACATCACAGGCAGCGAGATCAGGCCCATCGAAATCACGGATGCGGCAACCACACCGGTTGTTGCCGCCAGCAGGGCGCCAACGAAAATAACCGCATACGCCACACCGCCACGTAAAGGACCAAACAATTGGCCGATGGTGTCGAGCAAGTCTTCTGCCATCCCTGATCGTTCGAGGATCAGGCCCATGAACGTAAAGAATGGAATTGCCAGCAAGGTGTCGTTCGCCATGATGCCGAAGATACGATTCGGCAGGGCTTGTAACAGTTCTGGTTTGAGCAGACCCAGTTCTATACCCAGCAGGCCAAAGAACAGGCCGTTGGCGGCGAGTGCAAAAGCAACCGGGAAACCTGATAGCAGGAATGCCACGAGTGCGCCGAACATGATCGGCGCCATATTCGCAATGAGAAATTCAGTCATGTTTGTTCCTGGCGATCAGTTGAGTTTATTTGCAGCTTTGATCGCCGCAATTTCTTCTTCGGGAGTAGCAACCTGTTTTTCAAAGGCGCTGGCAGGGACCACACCTTTCAGGTAGCCGATCCGTTTGATCATTTCTGATACGCCTTGCAGCGCCAGTAATACGAAGCCGATCGGGATCAGCAGTTTCGCAGGCCAGACGATGAGGCCACCAGCATTGCTCGAGACTTCCTGGTTTTCGATCGAAATCCATGCATACGGTACCGAGTAGTACAGAATCAGCAGCGTTGCTGGCATCAGGAACAGCAGGAAGCCGAGCAAGTCTATCCAGACTTGAGTACGTTTGGAGAAACGACCGACGATAACGTCGATGCGGACGTGTTCGTTACGACGCAGTGTGTAGGAAGTAGCCAGCAAAAAGATGGCAGCGAACAAATACCATTGGATTTCAAGCCAGCCGTTGGAGCTGATATTGAAGAGGTAACGGACGACAGCATTACCCGTACAGATAATGACAGCCGCCAACAAGGCCCAGCTGATGGCATGGCCTATTTTTTCATTGAGGGCATCAATGAATCGCGATAGCGATAGCAAAAAAGACATTATTTTTGTCTCCAGATTGATTTTGAATGAAGCACGTGCGCATGCCCCTGTTTATTAACGCCTGCGAAGATGCTTTTTATTGCCATGTGAGTATAAGCCATATCATTTGACGCCCTGGTTACAAAGGCGTTTTTAAATACGTACACACATATCCCATTTTCACAAGGCAGCACGATACAGTGCCTAGCTGACACGAACATTACGCAGCTCAGGAAAACGACGATTTTTCAGAGGGAAGTGATGCGTTTGAACCCGGTGTGACATCGGGAGGTGCAAGTTGGCATCGGACGTAAAACGGGCATGCAGAGTTGCATGCCCGGAATAGTGCTTTAGTTCAGGTGGCTGCGATGTCTTGCAATCGCCAGGCGCACCTGTTGTGGCGCGGTACCGCCGACGTGGTTACGCGCTGCGACTGAACCTTCCAGCGTCAGTACTTCAAAGATGTCGGCTTCGATCAGCGAGGAGAACACGCGCATTTCTTCCAGTGTCAGGTTGCTCAGGTCACAGCCGCGGTCTACGCAGGCACGGACTGCATGGGCAACAGCTTCATGCGCATCGCGGAACGGCAGGCCTTTTTTCACCAGGTAGTCAGCCAGGTCGGTTGCCGTTGCATAACCTTGCAACGCAGCGTCGCGCATCGCTTCAGGCTTGACGGTGATGCCGGTCGCCATATCGGCAAAGATACGCAGGGTATCGACCACGGTATCGACGGTATCGAACAGTGGTTCCTTATCTTCCTGATTGTCCTTGTTGTAAGCCAGTGGCTGGCCTTTCATCAGGGTCAGCAGGGCGATCAGGTGGCCGTTGACGCGGCCGGTCTTGCCGCGCGCCAGTTCAGGGACGTCCGGGTTTTTCTTTTGCGGCATGATGGACGAGCCGGTGCAGAAGCGATCGGCGATATCGATGAAGCCGACGCGCGGGCTCATCCAGATCACGAATTCTTCCGACATGCGCGACACGTGCGTCATGATCAGGGCAGCCGCCGCGCAGAATTCAATCGCGAAGTCGCGATCGGAAACCGCATCCAGCGAGTTGTGGCAAACGTCTTCAAAATCCAGTGTGCGCGCAACGCGTTCACGGTCGATAGGGAAGGTGGTGCCGGCCAGCGCAGCAGCACCCAGCGGCAGGCGATTGACGCGCTTGCGGCAATCCAGCATGCGTTCTGCGTCGCGACTGAACATTTCAACATAAGCCAGCATGTGGTGACCGAAGGTGATCGGTTGCGCCACTTGCATGTGGGTGAAGCCGGGCAGGATGGTGTCTGCGTGTTTTTCGGCCAGATCCAGCAAGGCCAGACGCAGGTCGCGCAGCAAACCGACGATATTGTCGATTTCGCTACGTACATACAGACGGATATCGGTGGCGACCTGGTCGTTGCGTGAACGGCCTGTGTGCAGGCGTTTACCAGCGTCACCAACCAGTTCGGTCAGGCGTTTTTCGATATTCAGGTGGACGTCTTCCAGGTCCAGCAGCCATTCAAACTTGCCGGCAGCAATTTCTTCCTGGATCTGTGCCATGCCGCGCTGGATTTCCGCGTGGTCTTGCTGGCTGATGATGTTTTGGTGTGCCAGCATCTCTGCATGGGCCAGCGAACCCTGGATATCTACCTGGGCCAGACGCTTGTCGAAAAATACCGAAGCGGTGTAACGTTTAACCAGATCGGAAACGGGTTCGTTGAAGCGTGCCGACCAGGCCTCGCTCTTTTTGGAGAGTTGTGCTGTCATAATTGGGTCCTAATGAATACGCGATTATAGAACAAGCGCACCCCGCAATCCCACCCTAGCCCTGATAAATCCTTCAACCATGCCGCCATCGCCAGATTCCGCGCCCGTCTCCCCGCTGGAAATCGTGATCCCAGACTGTTGCAATATAGGCATCATGGTCAGGTCTTTGCTGGTCGTCAACGGCGTGGTATTGGTGGTGATGCTGATTAATGCTGCGTCGATACAGGCGGGTTTGCTGGCATTTGGGGAAGCCTCGATGTTGCTGGAGCTGGCTAGTCTGACATCCCTGTTTGCCTTGTGTGGCCTGCGTCGGCTGGTGCGCTCGATCCCGCCGTGGGGCCAGCGTCTGGCTTGCGCTCTGGTGCCGGGGGCGATTACCGGCCTGATTATCCATTACCTGCTGAATGACGATTTGATGCTGACCAGTCTGAGTCGTTTGTCGGCGCCGGAAGGTTTTGTGTGCGCGGCTTTGTTTGGTATCAGCCTGCAGCATTATTTTGAATTGCGTACCCGGGCTTTTTCACCGGCACTGGCGGAAGCCCGCTTGCAGGCTTTGCAGGCACGCATACGGCCGCATTTTCTGTTCAATAGCCTGAATGCAGTGCTGTCGCTGATACGCACCGAGCCACGCCGTGCCGAAAGTACGCTGGAAGATATGGCTGATCTGTTTCGCGTCCTGATGCGCGATGCGCGCGACATCACCACGCTGGGCAATGAAGTCCGCATCGGCATGCAATATCTGTCGATAGAAAAGATACGCCTCGGCGAACGCCTGCAGGTGCAGTGGGATACCGATGGCATTTCCGGTGATACCTTGCAAAGAGCGAAGACGCCCGCCTTGCTGCTGCAACCCTTGCTGGAAAATGCCGTGCATTACGGCGTGGAACCCTCGCCGCAAACCGCGCTGATCAGGATTGCCATCAGCCGCGTGCGTGACCGTATAGAAATCGTGATGACGAATCCGTATCATGCCGATGTGGAGTCGACCGGCAATCACATGGCACTGGATAACATCCGTGAACGCCTGACGCTCTTATACGATATGGAGGCGCAATTGACGACGCAAGTAGTGGACGGGCAATTCGAAGTGCATCTCTACCTGCCTTACCAAAAGGCAGGTGTATGACGCCGCGCATCCTGATTGTGGATGACGAAGCGCCGGCGCGTGCGCGCCTGGCGACCTTGCTGGCGGATATTGCGGCTGAGTGCCCGCATGAGTTGGTAGGCGAAGCGGCACAGGCGCAGCAGGCGCTGGACAGCATCGCTGCACTGGCGCCGGACATCGTGCTGCTGGACGTACAAATGCCCGGCATGACGGGCATAGAGCTGGCAGCGCATCTGGCACGCAGTGAGCAGGCCGGGCCGGCGGTGATCTTCGTCACTGCTTACGATGAATATGCATTGAAGGCGTTTGAAGTACATGCGCTGGATTATTTGCTGAAGCCGGTACGGGCGGCGCGGCTGGCGGATGCGATCCGGCGCGTGAACGGTTTGCAGAAAAAAGCAGCGACGCAGAAGCTGAACGACGTCGTGAGCACCATGCAAAGCACGCGCAAGAATTTTTCCGTGCAGGAGAGGGGCCGTTTGCTGCTGGTGCCGGTGGCACATGTGTTGTATCTGAAGGCGGAAGCCAAGTATGTGACTCTGCGCACGCGTGAACGCGAGTACTTGCTGGAAGGTTCGCTCTCGGCGCTGGAGCAGGAGTTCGCAGCCCAGTTCATACGCGTGCATCGTAATGCACTGGTCGCGCGCGACGCCATCATCGGCGTTGAACGCGGCGCCCAGCTGGTGGATGCCGATAACGAGACCGATAAGGCGCAGGAATCGTGGCAAGTCATCCTGCAGCATATCGATGACCGCCTGCCGATTTCACGGCGGCAATGGGCCGGGGTCAAGGCACTGGTGCGTTGATCAGCATTTGAAAAATTGACAGGCGTAAAAAAGGGAAGCAAATTTGCTTCCCTTTTTTGTTGGTCAGGTGAACCTTAGCCTGTGTTGCGCAAGCCAGCCGCAATACCGTTGATCGACAGATGGATGCCGCGACGGACACGGTCATCTACCTTGCCATCACGCATAGCTGCACGGTGACGTTTGATCAGTTCGACCTGCAAGTGATTCAGCGGATCGAGGTAAGCGAAACGGTTCTTGATCGAACGTGCCAGCAATGGGTTGTTTGCCAGGCGTTCTTTCTTGCCGGTGATCATGGTCAGGCAAGTCGAGGTACGTTCATGTTCAGCCACGATGCGTTTGAAAATACTGTTGCGCAGTTTACGGTCAACCACCATTTCCGAATAACGCGATGCAACGGCCAGGTCGGTCTTCGACAGAACCATGTCCATATTCGACAGCAGGGTAACGAAGAATGGCCATTCCTTGAACATGGCGCGCAGGGTTGCTACGCGTTTGGCTTTGTTTTCGCCTTGTTCCAGCCATTGTTCTACCGCGCTGCCGAAACCGTACCAGCCCGGTAGCAACAAGCGGCATTGCCCCCATGAGAAGCCCCATGGAATCGCACGCAAATCTTCAATCCGGCGTGTCGCTTTACGCGATGCAGGGCGCGAACCGATATTGAGTTCAGCGATTTCTGCAATCGGTGTGGCCGAGAAGAAGTAATCGGTAAAGCCTGGTGTTTCGTACACCAGGTTGCGATAACCCTTGTAGGCCAGTTCGGACAACTCGGCCATCACGCTTTCAAATTCAGCGAGTTTTTTCGCTGCCTTGCGATCTGCCGGTGGCGGCGTCAGGCTGGCTTCCAGCGTAGCGGCAACCAGCAGGGCCAGGTTGCGACGACCGATTTCCGGGTTGGAGAATTTGGACGCAATGATTTCGCCTTGTTCGGTCAGACGGATCTGGCCGTTCACGGTGCCCGGTGGCTGCGCCAGGATAGCTTCATAGCTTGGGCCGCCGCCGCGACCTACGGTGCCGCCACGGCCATGGAACAGGCGCAGTTTGACGCCGGCGTGATTGAAGACATTCACCAATTCGGTTTCAGCCTTATACAGTTCCCAGTTCGAAGTGAGGAAGCCGCCGTCCTTGTTTGAATCGGAGTAGCCGAGCATGACTTCCTGCAGGTGCCCCTGCTTGGCGATCAGGCGACGTACTTTAGGGATGGCCATGACTTGTTCCATGATGGTTGCGGCGAGGCGTAAATCAGGAATGGTTTCGAACAGCGGGATCACCATCAGTTCAACTTCGCCTACCGACGCAGCATCGGTGTCTGGACGCAGCAAACCGGTTTCACGTTGCAGCAACAGGACTTCCAGCAAGTCGGATACGGTTTCCGTATGCGAGATGATGTAGTTGCGGATTGCGCGCGAGCCGTAACGCTGACGGATATGATGTGCAGCGCGCAGGATGTTGAGTTCGGAATTGGTTTCGTCCGAGTAATCGATGTATGGCGAGTAGAGCAGGCGTGGCTTATCCAGCTCGGTCAGCAGCAACTCGACTTTCTTTTGTTCCGGCAGGTCGGCATACGAGGTTTCGACTTCAGCACGTTTGAACAACTCGCCCAGTACACGTTCGTGTACATCCGAGCTTTGGCGCATATCCAGCGTGGCCAGATGGAAGCCGAAGATTTCTGCTGCGCGCAGCAATGGCGCCAGACGCGGCTTGATCAGCACGGTGCCATGACGTTCCTTGAGCGAATCGACCAGCAATTGCAGGTCAGCGGAGAACTCGACAGCGCTTTCGTAAGGTGCGCCCGGACCAACTTCCTTGCGCAGGATGTTGGTTGCACCATGTGCGCGAGCCGTTGCTGCCAGGCGCGCATAAATGCCGATCAGGGCGCGGCGGTATTGTTCATCGGCGCGATGTTCGGAAGTGTCCGGCGATTTGTCGGCCAGTGCCTGTACTTCCGGGCTGACGCCGGCGAGGAAGGTCGAGACTGGCAGTTCTGCGCCCAGCGCATGTACTTCTTCCAGGTAGAACTCAAGGATGGTGGTCGATTGACGTGCCAAAGCGAGTTGCATGGTGCCGGCATTGACATTCGGATTGCCGTCGCGGTCACCGCCGATCCAGCTGCCCATTTGTACATAGGAGTGCAGTTCGCGCTTGGCATTCGCGCTGCTTGCGCGTTGCGGGAATTGTTCGGCGATTTCTTCTTCTATGTCTTCATACAGCGCAGGCAATTCACGCAGGAAGGTAATGCGGTAGTAGGACAGGGCGTTGTTGATTTCGTCTTCTACCGACAATTTCGAGTAACGCAGCAAGCGGGTTTGCCACAAGGTGGTAACCAGTGCGCGCAACAATTCAGTATTGGCTGCGCGTTCCTTTGCCGTCATCGGCAGATCACGTGCCGCCAGCAAGCGGGCGATGTCGTGTTCTGCATCGAGGATGCTCTTGCGCTGTACTTCGGTCGGATGTGCGGTCAGGACCGGGGAAATCAGGGCATCCTTGAAGAACTTGCGTACGGTTGCGCCGTTGACGCCGGCATTCGCCAGTTTTTCCAGTGCGTAAGAAACGCTGCCTTCCTGCGCTGCCGAACCTGCCAGCAGGTGGGCACGACGACGACGGTTGTGATGCTGATCTTCGGCGATATTCGCCAGATGCGAGAAGTAAGAGAACGCGCGCACCACGGAAATGGTTTGTTCGCGGGTCAGCTTCTTGAGCAATTTATTCAGGTCCGTACCAGCCTGCACATCGGATTCACGACGGAAACGCACAGCAGTCTGGCGGATGGTTTCGACTACTTCAAATACTGCATCACCTTCCTGGTCACGCAAGACGTCGCCCAAGATGCGTCCAAGTAAGCGTATATCTTCTTTGAGTGGTGCGTCTTTGTTGCTTGCCTTATCGGCAGATGGAGAGCTCACGCGAGGCTGGGTTGTCGGTTGTTTTGCCATATTGAAAAAATGCAGTCAGCTTGTTCAGAGTGATAAGGATGGAGTAATGCGGCGTCTTCTACGAGGGTACATGCTAAAATTTCAAGGAACTATGATGCAACAATCTGCGAGGTCATCGCTACTGTGATGACTCCGAAAGCATGTCGAACTTGTTGAAAACAAAGAAGAATTCAGCAAATTTGGCCGCCCCTGACAGAAAATCGAAAGAAGCCGTGTTGAAATTTCCGCCCCCGAAAAAACTGGTCATTGCCTCGCGCGAAAGCCGTCTGGCCATGTGGCAAGCCGAGCATGTCCGCGAAAAACTAGCCATATTATATCCGCAGTGTTCGATAGAGATTCTCGGGATGACAACTCGAGGTGATCAAATTCTTGATCGTACCCTTTCCAAAGTCGGCGGCAAAGGCCTGTTCGTCAAGGAATTGGAAGTCGCCATCGCTGAACAACGGGCGGATATCGCCGTGCATTCGCTGAAGGATGTGGCGATGACCTTGCCGGACGGATTTGAGTTGGCGGCAGTGCTGGAACGCGAAGACCCGCGTGACGCCTTCGTCTCCAACGAGTTTGACGCACTGGAAGCGTTGCCGGCCGGTGCCATTGTCGGTACCAGCAGCCTGCGCCGCCAGGCCCTGATCGCGGCGCGCTATCCACAACTGGTGATACGCCCGTTGCGTGGCAACCTCGATCGTCGCCTCGGCAAGCTCGATGCTGGTGAGTATGCGGCCATCATCCTGGCCGCGGCCGGTCTCAAGCGCCTGGGCCTGGCGCAACGTATCCGCTCTTATTTGCCGCCGGAGCAAAGCCTGCCCGCACCAGGGCAGGGCGCAATGGCGATAGAAATCCTCTCTGAGCGCGCTGACCTGAAGGAATGGCTGGCACCGCTGAACCATACGGCAACCGCATTGGCGGTGACGGCCGAGCGTACCGTGTCGCGTAATTTTGGCGGTAGCTGCCAGATTCCGCTGGCGGCTTTTGCCACCATAGACGGTGATGACATGCGTTTACGCGCCATTATCGCAACGCCGGACGGTTCGAAAATCGCCAGTGCCGATCTAAGTGCCGCCGCGAACGAGCCGGAAGCACTGGGACGTCAGATTGCCGACGCCCTGAAGCAGCAGGATGCGGCTGCCATCCTGGCGTTGTGTAAAACAGATGCGGACGGGGATGTCTGAGTTTGTAGTAATTACACGGCCGCTGGCGCAAGCCGATGTGCTGGCGCAGCGCGTCACGGCATTAGGACGCCGTGCAGTGGTTTTCCCCTTGCTGGAAATTCTGCCGCTGGATGATCAGGCACCCTTGCGTGCCGCTTTGCGCGAGCTTGATCGTTACGCGCTGATTGCCTTTGTCAGCCCGAACGCGATAGACGCCGCCTTTGCGGCACGGCCCGACTGGCCCTGGCATATTCCGCTGGCGGTGGTGGGCGAGGGTAGTCGTATGGCTTTGCTGCGGCATGGCGCAACAGCTGCTAACAGCACCATCATCAGTCCTACCGATCTCGATCGTACTGATTCGCAGACCTTGCTGGCGGAACTGGATTTGCCGGCTTTGCGTGGCAAGCAAGTGTTGATCATCCGTGGCGAGACCGGACGCGAATTATTGGGTGACACATTACGGGCTGCAGACATAGGCGTGACGCCGCTTGCGGCCTATCGACGTGTCGCGCCGGAATTGAATAGTGCAAGACGCAGCGAACTCAAACGTCTATTAAGTTGTCAGAATGACTGGATCGTCACCAGTTCGGAAGGATTGCGTTTCCTGACCGAGATGGTGGCACAACTTGATGAAGCAGGGAGCGTCGCAAAAATGCAACAACAAAGAATACTCGTATCCCACGTTCGCATCGCAGAAACCGCGCAGTTGCTGGGTTTCTCGAATATCACGCTAACCAGATCAGGCGACGACGGGCTGTTAGCCGCGTTACAATCTTGCTCATGACCGATATGCCAACATCTCCCGACTCGACGCCGCCAGTTACTCCTGCCGCGGCTCCATCCAACGGTGTGCCGCCGAGCCCGCCGCCTGCGCCATCAACCAAGAATAATGCATCTGGCAAGCAAGGCCTGGTCTATGTGGCCCTGGTCGCACTGGCCGCGCTGGTTGGTGTGCAATGGTGGATGTCGCATAAAGAACTCTCCACGGTGCGTACCGAAGTAGCGCGCCGTATCCAGAGTGGCGACGCCATCAATACCGAAACCAAGGTCATTGTGAAGTCGGCGCAGGAAACCGTCACCGAACTGCAAGCCAAGGTGAACGTGCTGGAAGGTAAGCAAGTGGAAGCGCAAAGCCAGCAACTGGCACTGGAGCAGCTGTATCAGGATCTGTTCAAGAAGCGTGAAGACTGGGCGCTGGCTGAAATCGAGCAAGTACTGTCTACCGCCAGCCAGCAATTGCAACTGGCAGGCAATGTACAGGGTGCGTTGATCGCTTTGCAAAATGCCGATGCGCGCCTGTCGCGTGCGGATACGCCGCAATTCGTCAATGTACGCCGCGCGATCGGGCACGATATCGCTCGCCTGAAAGCCTTGCCTAGCCTGGATCTGACCGGAATTGCATTGCGTCTGGATAGCGTCATCAGCCAGATCGATAGCATGCCTTTGCTGGCCGATGAAAAACCGGCACAGCCAGCCAGCGAACCGAAGAATCGTCCGGTAGCGGCCAAAGCACCGGCTAAAAACGCCAAGGCTGGTGCTGCTGCACCAGCGCCGGAAGCAGAGACCAATGACTGGTGGCCGGTCGCCAAAGCCAAATGGGATAGCCTCAGCAGCGAAGTGTGGGGTGATATCCAGCAATTGATACGGGTACGTAGTGTCGATACTTCGGATGCTTTGTTACTGTCGCCGACACAGGCCTACTATGCGCGCGAAAACCTTAAGCTGCGTTTGCTCAATGCGCGCCTGGCACTCTTGTCGCGTAATGAAGTCGCGTTCCGCAGCGACATGATCGCGTCGCAGGACGCCATCAGCAAATACTTCGATACACGTGCCAAACAAACACAAACTGTACAAGCGATGCTGAAGCAAGTGCAGTCGAGCAATCTGGCGATCGAGATGCCGACTCTGGCCGAAAGCCTGAATGCAGTTCGTAATTACAAAGCCAAGCCTTGATTCCGGACATGCGTCTGGTTGCAAGGTCTGCTTTAAAACAACAATGATGGCCTACCGTTTTTAATATGCGTATATTCCTCTGGCTTCTCGTTCTGTTTGCCACTGCCATCGGACTGGCGGTGCTGGCGCGTTTCAACGCCGGCAACGTGGTGTTCTTCTACCCGCCGTACCGGGTAGATCTGTCGCTGAACTTCTTCGTCCTTTTGTCCGTTCTGCTGTTCTTCCTGATCTATGCGGTGCTGAAAACAGTACGCGTAGCGCAAAAGATGCCGGGCAAGGTTGCGGCCTATCGTCGCGACAAGCTGGAACGCAAAGGCAATCAGGCTTTGCGTGAATCGCTGAAAGCATACTTCGAGGGTCGTTTCGGCCACGCTGAAAAAGCCGCGATGCGCGCCACGGATTCTCCGGATAACTCGGGTCTGGCCGCACTCATCGCAGCACGTGCAGCGCACCGCATGCAGCAGACTGAGCGCCGCGACACCTGGCTGGCGACGGTGGAAGAAGATCAAAGCCTGAAGACGGCACGCCTGATGACCGCCATCGAATTGCTGGTCGATGAACGCCAGCCGGAACTGGCACTGGACGTAGTCAAGGAACTCAACGCCAACGGTACCCGCCACATCCACGCTTTGCGTATGGCACTGAAGGCGAACCAACGTGCGAACAACTGGCCTGAAGTGTTGCGCCTGGTACGTACGCTGGACAAAAACAATGCCTTGCATCCGGCCTTGTCGAGCCGCTTGCGTGAACTGGCCTATCAGGATTTGCTGAAAAATCCATCGAACGATGCGGAATCCTTGCGCAATATCTGGTGGGCGATTCCTGCCGATGACCGTACCAAGGCTTACGTTGCGATGCATGGCGCAAACGCGTTCAACCAGCGTGGCCTGCATGATGATGCACGTGCGATTATTGAGAAATCGATGGCGCTGGAATGGGATGACCGTTTACTGCGTCCTTATCGTGCTTCGGCGGCAGGTGAGGGTTCACCGGCCTTGCTGGCGCAGATCGAGCGTTGCGAAGAATGGACCAAGATACATCCGACCGATCCTGAACTGGCATTGACGCTGGGCACCTTGTGCTTGCGCCAGAACCTGTGGGGTAAGGCGCAACGTCATCTGGAACAAGCGTTGTCGGATGCAAGCGGTGCACGCATGTTGCAGGAAGTACATTTGAAACTGGCGCAATTGCATGAAGCGCTGGGTCATGAAGCAGAAGCTGCGTCGCACTACCGCCAATGCGCGGTGGCGACCGTACTGTAATTTGCTGCGGTGGCAGGTGCGCGACTAAGCACCTGCCGGCATTTGCCAGTATCTCCGTGAAGCAACATTTCCTGTTATTCCATCCGTAATACTGCCGCAAGAAAAATGCTGAAAGCCGCTATAATTCAGGGTTTGCAGCACTGTTCCCCACTTTTGAGAAAACAAATATGAGTCTGAATCACGTCCCAGCCGGCAAAGATCTGCCGAACGACTTCAACGTCATTATCGAAATCCCAATGAACGCCGATCCGGTCAAGTATGAAGTAGACAAGGAGTCGGGTGCGATGTTTGTTGACCGTTTCATGAGCACCGCGATGCACTATCCGTGCAACTACGGTTACATCCCGCAAACTTTGTCGGACGACGGTGACCCGGTTGACGTATTGGTGATCACACCATTCCCGTTGTACCCAGGCGTAGTCGTACGCTGCCGCGCAATCGGCATGCTGAAAATGACTGACGAAGCGGGCGGCGATGCGAAATTGCTGGCAGTACCTATCGACAAAATCCTGCCTATCTACAGCCACTGGCAAAAACCAGAAGACATCAACGACCTGCGTTTGCAACAAATCCAGCATTTCTTTGAACACTACAAAGATCTGGAAAAAGGCAAATGGGTTAAGGTTGATGGCTGGGTTGGTCCGGACGAAGCTAAAGCTGAAATCTTGTCTGGCGTTGAGGCTTACAAGAAGAGCGCTGGCAAGTAATTGCCAGGCTGGTTAAAGAAAGCACGCTATATGCGTGCTTTTTTATTGTCTGCCTGATTTAGCTCGATTGGTAATAACGCTGTTCTCTCTTCGTGGCAANNTTGCCACGAAGAGAGAACAGTATCAGCAACATCAACACGAAACTAAGCACAGAATCAAATAATCCCACGTCGCTCCAGCCACTTCTGCCCAAACTGATTAAACGCCAGGCCTCCCAGCACCAGTCCACAAGCGGCAAATTTCCACCACTGTAAAGTCTCGTCCAGTATCAAGGCGGCACACGCCATCCCGATGATGGGAACCAGCAAGGTAAACGGTGCAACCGTAGCAGCAGGGTATTTGCGCATCAGTACCGCCCACGCGCCAAAAGCAAACATCGTATTTGGATAAGCCTGATACAGCACGGTGGCAAAGGCACGCCAGTTCATGTTGTGTGCAGTCGTCACCCAGCCTTGTGTACCTTCCATCAATAGCGATGCAATCAGCAATGGTGGCAGTGAGATGAGTGAGCCCCAGATCATGAGGGCCAAAGGATTTACCTTGCCTATTTTCTTGGTGACGATGTTGCCGCTGGCCCAGCACAGGCTGGCGATGATGACCAGCATGAAGCCTATCAGTGTCGCCTTGCTTTCCAGTTTGTAGGCCACCAGTGCCATGCCGCAGAAGGAGATGAGCGCACCGACCAGCTGCGTGATGCGCGGACGTTCACCGACGAACAGGATGGCCAGCGCGATGGTGAAGAATACTTGCAGCTGCATCACGAGCGAAGCCAGACCGGATGTCAGCCCGAGCTGCATGCCAGTGAACAGGAAGGTGAATTGCAGCGCGAATTGAAACAGGCCGAAGGCGCACAACAGCTGCCATGGAATCGCCGGTCGCTTGATGAAAAAGGCCATCGGTAAAGCAGCGAAGGCGAAGCGTAGTACGGTGAGTGCAATCGGCGACAGGTCGTGCAAACCGATTTTGATGACAACAAAGTTGAGGCCCCAGATACTGACGATCGCAAGCGCAAGCAGGATATCGGTGGGACTCATGAGAAATACAGCTTTCTAAACACGAGATTTTAATACGATTCGACTTTGTCAGCTGGACGCGGCCTGGACGAGCCTGCTGCTGAGTTGGCAGCTGTTAGCCTTGCCAGAGCGTATAGGCGACAAGCAGCAACGCTACCAGACCGCCACATATCGGCCAGAACAGGCGTGATTGCTGGAGCGGCAAGGATTCGACAGTGGCTTCTATATCTTCCAGCTTGGGTTTTCGGCCGTTTTCACGTCGTGTACGGGCGACGAAGCGCTTGATGTCCAGCGCCATGTCCTGCGCATTTTGATAGCGTTTGTCGGTCTTTTTGCTCATCGCCTTCATGACAATTTTCGACAACGCCAAAGGCACACTGGCCTCGACCTTATGTGGTTCGGCGACGGCCTTGAACGAGATATGGTGTAGCAATTTTTCGGTATCACTGGCCTGGAAAGGTTTGCGTCCAGTCAGCATTTCATACATCACCGCGCCCAGTGAATAGATGTCGGTGCGTGTATCGACGGCCAGGCCCATCGCCTGTTCCGGCGACATGTAATTGGGCGTGCCGAGAATGTTGTCGTGGAATAGCGTGTAGGGATCTTCGCTCTTGTTCAACTGGTCGGCGACGCGATTCGGTGCGCGCGCGATACCGAAGTCCACTACTTTGGGTTGCAGGTCTGCGCTGAGGAAGATATTTGCTGGTTTAATGTCGCGATGTACGACGCCGTTCTTGTGCGCATGATCCAGCGCATCGGCGATTTTCCAGCTGATCGAGGCGGTTTCGCTCGCACTGAACAGGTGGCCGCCATCCAGCATCTTGTTCAACTCACGGCCTTGCAGATATTCCATCGCGATATAGGTTGCATCGCCTTCGCTGGAGGCTTCGTAAATCGTGACGATGTTGGCATGCGCCAGTCGCCCGGCGGCGCGCGCTTCATTGATGAAATGTTGTTCGTGCTGCTTTTTCTCTACCAGCGACAGTTTGCTGCGGAAGGTTTTGATGGCGACGTCGCGGTCTATCACGGGGTCGTGCGCCAGATAGACCACGCCGATGGAGCCACGTCCGAGTTCATGTTTGATCGCGAAGCGACCGACGCGTATCAGCCTGGTTTGCGTGCTGCCGTTGGGGAGAGAGGGGCTGAATTTCATCGTGTAACTAGCATGCACTGCGGCGCTGGTACTGGCAAGGGCAGACAGTGAAATAGTTGCCAGTAATCAACGTAAATTTGACAATATTTAACGTTTAAACGGATTCCGTTCATTCAGTTCATCGATGTAGGAATCGATACCGCCGCTTTCGCGTTTCAGGAAATCTTCGATTGCATCTGAAAACACCGGATGCGCCAGCCAGTGCGCAGACCAGGTTTTTTGTGGCAGGAAGCCGCGCGCCATTTTGTGTTCCCCCTGGGCACCGCCTTCAAAGCACGCCATGTTGCTGGCGATGCAGAATTCCAGCGGCTGGTAATAGGCTGTTTCAAAATGCAGGCAATCGATATGCTGCAGCGCGCCCCAGTAACGACCGTAAACGGTTTGCTCGTCGTGAATCAGCAGTGACGAAGCGATAGGGAGGCCATCCCTTTCGGCCACGATCAGCAGAATGTTTTGCGGCATGTTTGCGCCTATACGCTGGAAGAAATCCAGGTTCAGGTAAGGCGTCGAATGATGCATCGCATAGGTGCGGTCGTAGCAGCGCTTGAAAAACATCCAGTCATCTGCGCTCGCTTCGTGCCCGGAAATATGGCGAAAGCTGACGCCCGCCTCCTGTACCTTGCGTCGCTCAGCGCGGATGTTTTTGCGTTTCTTGCGTTCCAGCGTCGCCAGGAATTCTTCAAAGTTGCGATATCCGGCATTGAGCCAGTGGAATTGCACGCCGCTACGCAGCATGAAGCCGGCTGCGCGCAATTGCTCTGCCTGCTCCGCTGGCGGGTAGAGGATGTGGGTAGAGGAGAAGGAATTGTTTTGCTGCACATTGCCGATGGCGGCAATCAGGGCTGCCCTGGCCTCATCGTCGCGCGCCAGCAGACGGCTGCCAGTGACAGGCGTGAACGGAATGGCGGACAGCAGCTTTGGGTAGTATTGCAAGCCGTTGCGCTCATAGGCATCTGCCCAGGCCCAGTCAAATACGTATTCGCCATACGAGTGTCCCTTGGCATACAAGGGCAGGGCAGCGGCCAGCTCCTGCTCGCGCCAGAGCGTCAGGAATTGTGGCTGCCAGCCGGATTTGACCGAAGCGGAGCCGCTTTCATGCAAGGCGTCCAGAAAGGCGTAAGAGAGGAAAGGATTGGCGTCGGCCTGTAGTTGTACCAGTGCATCCCAGGCGTTTTGACCGATTTCTGATAAAGAAGAAACGATACGCGTGCGATAATTAACAAATTGATTAACGGATTCACTCACTTTGATTCAACTTTATCCTAGCGTTTAGTTGCTTCAGCTTTCTTTATCGGGCAGTTTTTCTCAGTTTTTATACACGCCATGACAGTCAAAGTAGCCATCGCGCAGATCAACAGTACAGTCGGCGATCTCGCCGGTAACCGTGCCAAGATTGCCGAATTCTCCCGCCGCGCCGCTGAGCAGGGTGCCGACATCGTATTGACACCGGAGTTGTCGCTGGTCGGCTATCCGCCGGAAGATTTGTTACTGCGTCAGTCATTCTACGCAAAAAGCTCGGAGACGTTGCTTGCACTTGCAAGCGATCTGGCTCCGCTGCATGGCTTGCATGTCGTCGTCGGTCATCCATTCGAACAGGACGGGTTGCGCTATAACGCCGCGTCAGTGCTGCTGAACGGCAAAATCGCTGCTACTTACTGCAAGCATGATTTGCCGAACGCGACCGTGTTTGATGAGAAGCGCTACTTCACATCAGTCGATGAACCGCTGGTGTTTGAAGTGAAGGGTGTGCGTTTCGGTATTAATATTTGTGAAGATACCTGGTTCCCGCATGCACCTGCACGTGCCGCCGAAGCGGGGGCGCAAGTATTGCTGGTACCGAATGGCTCACCGTTCCACATGAACAAGCAGCATTTGCGCGTTGATGTCATGCATGCGAATGTAACGACGCACGGCATGAGCCTGGTGTACGCGAATCTGGTCGGTGGCCAGGATGAATTGATTTTCGACGGCAATTCCTTCGTCCTGGATCAGGCTGGTGAGATACGCGCTCAGTTGCAGCACTGTGTCGAAGATTTGCAGATTATTGAATTCCAGGGCGGGCAACCAGTAGACGGCACCATCGTCGAAGAGTTATCAGTCGAAGCGCAGGTTTATAAAGCGCTGGTGCTGGGTGTGCGCGATTACATAGGTAAGAATGGTTTCCCGGGTGCGCTGATCGGTATGTCGGGTGGCGTGGATTCGGCGCTCACGCTGGCGATTGCTGTGGATGCACTGGGGGCAGACAAGGTGCGCACGATCATGATGCCGTCGCCTTATACCGCCGAGATTTCCTGGGTCGATTCGCGCGACATGGTCAAGCGCGTTGGTGTGCGCTATGACGAGATCGGTATTAACGACTGTTTCGAAGCATTCAACCGTACTTTGGCCGAAGAGTTCAAAGGCCAGAAGCTGGATACGACAGAAGAAAACATCCAGGCACGCATCCGCGGCACCATTCTGATGGCGCTGTCGAACAAGTATGGCTCCATCGTCCTGACGACCGGTAACAAGAGTGAGATGGCGGTCGGCTATTGCACGCTGTACGGTGACATGGCGGGCGGCTTCGCAGTGCTTAAGGATATTGCGAAAACGCTGGTGTATCGCCTGTGTACTTATCGTAACTCGGTATCCGACGTGATTCCTGAACGTATCCTGACCCGTGCGCCGTCGGCTGAATTGCGCCCGGATCAGACTGACCAGGATTCGCTGCCGCCGTATGATGTGCTGGACGGCATCATGCAAATGTATATGGAAGAGAACCAGAGCGGCGCCGATATCATTGCTGCCGGTTATCGCCAGGAAGACGTGGTGCGTATCACCCACCTGATCAAAATCAACGAATACAAGCGGCGCCAGTCGCCGGTCGGTATTCGCGTCACACACCGGGCTTTCGGGCGTGACTGGCGTTATCCGATTACATCAAAATTCCGCGAATGATGGCAAAATGAACGAAAGTTTTCCGCCGGAGCCATCCGCCCGGCGTAGACTTATGCAAGTGCACTAATTAACTGAGGGAGTACTGATGAAACAAGTAACCGCAATTATCAAGCCATTTAAACTGGACGAAGTGCGTGAAGCACTGGCCGAAGTAGGCGTGACCGGCTTGACCGTGACTGAAGTAAAGGGTTTTGGCCGTCAAAAAGGTCATACCGAGCTGTATCGCGGCGCGGAATACGTAGTCGACTTCCTGCCTAAGGTCAAAGTGGAAGCAGTGGTGGACGATTCCGGTGTGGAGCAAGCCGTGGACGCGATCATCAAGGCAGCACGTACCGGCAAGATCGGCGACGGCAAGATTTTCGTACAGGCAGTGGAACAGGTTATCCGTATTCGTACCGGTGAAACCGGCGCGGAAGCAGTTTAAGGCTTACTTCAGACTGTATGCGTGGCCGTATCCTGAATACGGCCGCGGCTGGTTTTAGCTTGCCCTGAGCAGTACGATCAAGGCACCGGCGCCACCGTCGGCCGCCTTGGCCTGGCAAAAGGCGATGACTTCGTCTTTCTGCGTCAGCCAATTCCTTACCTTGTTTTTCAAAACGGGCTCTTTGTTGATCGAGCCCAGTCCCTTGCCGTGGATCACGCGTACGCAGCGCAAGCCGCGTTTCACCGCGCCACGCAGATACTCACCCAATGCTTCCCGTGCCTCATCGGTACGTAATCCATGCAGGTCCAGCTGGCTCTGTATGACCCAGTGACCGCGGCGTAGCTTGCGTATCACGTCAGGTCCTATGCCATTGCGCGCATAGCTGAGCGCTTCATCGGTATCGAGCAGGGTTTCGACAGTGAAGTCGTCCGACATGGATTCACGCAGGGCTGCTTCTTCATCGGCCAGGCGCTGGCGTGCGATAGGCAACGGGCGCGGGCTGCTGGCGTGGTGTTTATTGGAGGGATTCAATGGCGCGACCTCGCCTATGCTGCGGCGGAACAGGTCGGCTTCGAGTGCGGCAGTTTTTTCTGCCTGCAGGCGTTCGGCTTCAGCGATCTTGCGTGCTTCTTCCTGCTTCTTCAAATCCTTGTGCAAAGATTTGAGTGCGGCAAAATCCTTGATAGAAGCAGGCATGGTGGTACGTCCAAATGGCTAGAGGCTGAAGCAAACGAAACTGAATATAACTACGCGCAGCATGCCGGTACTCAGCCCGGCATGCGCTGAACTGCTAATTACTCCTGGCTTTCCAGATAGCGCTGCGCATCCAGTGCGGCCATGCAACCGGTACCGGCGCTGGTAATCGCCTGGCGATAGACGTGATCCTGTACGTCGCCGGCAGCGAAGACGCCAGGTACGCTGGTTGATGTCGCCATGCCTTCCAGACCAGTCTTGGTCTTGATGTAACCGTTATTCATTTCCAGCTGGCCTTCAAAAATGCTGGTGTTCGGTTTGTGACCGATGGCCACGAAGACCCCGTGCAAGTCGATATCGGTGGTGCTGCCGTCTACGGTCGATTTGATGGTCATGCCGGTTACGCCGCTGTCGTCGCCGCACACCTGTTCCAGCGTCGAGTTCCATTTGACTTCAATCTTGCCTTCAGCGACTTTGGCCATCAGGCGGTCGATCAGGATCGCTTCGGCGCGGAATTTGTCACGGCGATGTACGACGGTGACTTTGTTTGCGATATTCGACAGGTAGAGTGCTTCCTCGACTGCGGTATTGCCGCCGCCGATGACTGCCACTTCCTGGTTGCGATAGAAGAAGCCGTCACAGGTTGCGCAGGCAGATACGCCTTTGCCCATGAACGCCTGTTCCGATGGCAGACCCAGATATTGCGCTGAAGCACCTGTTGCAATGATGAGGGCGTCGCAGGTATATTCGCCGGCGTCGCCTATCAGGCGGATCGGTTTTTCATCCAGCTTGGTAGTGTGGATGTGATCGAAAATAATTTCAGTGTTGAAGCGCTCTGCATGCTGCAGCAAACGCTGCATCAATTCAGGGCCTTGCACGCCCAGCGGATCACCCGGCCAGTTTTCTACATCGGTAGTGGTCATCAATTGACCGCCTTGCTCGACGCCGGTGATCAGTACCGGTTTGAGGTTGGCACGTGCGGCATAGACTGCAGCACTGTAACCGGCGGGGCCGGAGCCGAGAATTAAAACGTGGGCGTGTTTTGCGCTGGACATGTGGATAATTAATCGTAAAAGTGAGTCGGAATGCTGTTTTAAACAGTAAAACCTGCTGCCAGGAGCTTATATATGTCGCTCCGGCATCAAATTTCAAGCTGTTCCTGAATTATTCGGTGTAACCGGGAAAAACTGGTTAAGATTATAGACGAACCAGCCGCTCCAGCAGGGGCGGCGGCCAGAAACGGCGCTTACCTGAGCTTTTATTCTGTGCTTTTTGCAGTATTTACGCCGTTTGCCGCGTTACCCGCGGCAGTCGTGCATGTTGATTATTGACGCTACCGCGTCTGGATTTATGACTAAAACAAGCCAAGCCTACACTCGCAAGACCGACGCCACAAAAGCCCCTCCACTACCGGGCAGACTCGTGCGGCTTCTGTCCGAAGCACGCTGGTTGATACTTGCCGCTCTGACCTTATACCTGATCCTGATTTTCCTGACCTATTCGCCGGTTGATCCGGGCTGGTCGCACGCGAATGTCGTGAGCAAGCTGAATAACCTCGGCGGCCGTGTCGGTGCCTGGATGGCCGATTTGCTGTTATTCATTTTCGGCTTATCTGCGTGGTGGATTTGCGTCTTCCTGCTACGCCATGTCTGGGTTGGCTATCGCCGCCTGTCGCAACGCTTTCTGCTGAAAAAAGAACCAGAGCCTGAACATCATCAGGAAGGTTTGATCCGCGGCATAGGTTTCTTCCTGCTGATGACCGGTAGTGTGGCGCTGGAATATTTGCGCATGCACTCGCTCAAGGCGCAGTTGCCACGCTCGCCAGGCGGTGTGCTGGGTGAGTTGATCGGTAGCGCCGCACAAAGCACTTTCGGCTTCATGGGCGCGACGCTGTTGCTCCTGCTCGTGTTTGGCCTCGGCTTCAGCCTGTTCTTCCATGTTTCGTGGCTGGGTGTCGCTGAACGCATAGGCGAAACCATAGAGCTGGCTTTCCAGGCTATCCGTAACCTGTATGGTGCACGTGAAGATCGCAAGGTCGGCGTGGTGGCAGCGGTCAAGCGTGAAGAAGTCGTCGTCAACGAACGGGCGAAGATCGTCGACGCGCCGCCTATCCGCATCGAGCCGCAAATCATCGCCGTGCCGAAATCGGAACGCGTGGAAAAAGAACGTCAGGTTTCCTTGTTCAACGATTTGCCGGATACCAATCTGCCGCCGCTGTCCTTGCTGGATGAAGCACCGCAATCGCAGGAAACCGTCAGCATCGAAACCCTGGAATTCACCAGCCGCCTGATCGAGAAAAAACTCTCCGACTTCGGCATCGTCGTGAAAGTAGTCGCGGCATATCCTGGCCCGGTCGTCACGCGTTATGAAATCGAACCGGCCACCGGCGTTAAAGGCAGCCAGATCGTCGGTCTGGCACGTGACCTCGCGCGTTCCTTGTCGCTGACTTCTATCCGTGTGGTGGAAACCATACCGGGTAAAAACTACATGGCGCTTGAGCTGCCTAATCCTAAGCGCCAGATTGTGCGCCTGACCGAGATCGTCAGCTCCAAGGTGTACAACGATAGTTCGTCCAGCCTGACCGTCGCGCTGGGCAAGGATATCGCCGGTAATCCGGTGGTCGCCGATCTCGCCAAGATGCCGCACTTGCTGGTGGCGGGTACCACCGGCTCCGGTAAATCGGTCGGTATTAATGCAACCATCCTCTCGCTGCTCTACAAATCCGATCCGAATCAGGTACGCCTGATCCTGATCGATCCGAAGATGCTGGAGCTGTCGATTTACGAAGGCATTCCGCATCTGCTGGCACCTGTGGTCACCGACATGCGCCAGGCTGGCCATGCGCTGAACTGGGGCGTCAACGAGATGGAACGCCGCTACAAGCTGATGAGCAAACTCGGTGTGCGTAACCTCGCTGGCTACAACACCAAGATCGCCGAAGCGGAAAAGAACGAACAAAAAATACCGAATCCTTTCAGCCTGACACCGGACGCACCGGAACCACTGGAAAAACTGCCGACCATCGTCATCATCATCGACGAATTGGCAGATCTGATGATGGTGGTTGGTAAGAAGGTCGAAGAACTGATTGCACGTATTGCGCAAAAAGCGCGCGCGGCTGGTATCCACCTGATCCTGGCAACGCAACGTCCGTCGGTAGACGTCATCACCGGTCTGATCAAGGCGAATATCCCGACCCGTATCGCATTCCAGGTCAGCAGCAAAATCGACTCGCGTACCATCCTCGACCAAATGGGGGCGGAAGCACTGCTGGGGATGGGTGATATGTTGTACATGCCGCCTGGCACCGGCCTACCGGTACGTGTGCATGGTGCCTTTGTTTCCGACGATGAAGTGCACCGCGTGGTTGATCACCTGAAAGCACAGGGTGAACCAAACTATATCGAAGGCATCTTAGAAGGGGGCGTTGCTGAAGACGGCGACTTGTCACTCGGTGCCGAAGGTGGAGCCGGTGGCGAAGCGGATGCCTTGTATGACCAGGCGGTGGCGATCGTATTGAAGAACCGCCGTGCATCCATCTCGCTGGTGCAGCGCCATTTGCGCATAGGCTATAACCGTGCTGCGCGTCTGCTGGAGCAGATGGAGCAAAGCGGTCTGGTCTCCACCATGCAATCCAACGGTAACCGGGAAATCCTGGTGCCGGCTGGAAATACTGCTGAATAAAGGATGGTATGAAGCAATCGCAATCTCTTGTTACAAAATTCTTTGCACCACGTACTTTGCTCGTGAGTGCCTTGCTGCTGGGTGCTGCTTTGGCAGTGCCACGCTACGCTCACGCTGCTGCGCTTGAACAGTTTAAATCGTTCGTCTCGTCCACCCAGGCGGCGCGCGGTGAGTTCACGCAGCAACTGGTGAAAGTGGAAAGCGGTAACACCAAGGTCTCGAACAAATCGACGGGTACTTTCACCTTCGCACGTCCCGGCAAATTCATCTGGACTTATCAAAAGCCGTACGAGCAATTGCTGCAGGCTGACGGTGACAAGCTCTACATCTACGATAAAGATTTGAATCAGGTCACGATCAAGAAGCTGGGCGATGCGCTCGGTTCTTCGCCTGCTGCCATCCTGTTCGGCAGCAATGACCTGGAAAAGAACTTTACGCTGAAAGAAGCAGGTAGCAAGAATGGACTGGAGTGGCTGGAAGCCACACCTAAAGCCAAGGACACTACCTTTGATCACATCGGCATCGGTTTGCGTAATGGCGTGCCGGAAGCGATGGAACTGCGTGATTCGTTTGGCCAGATATCGTTGCTGACCTTTACCAAGTTTGAAAAGAACCCGCCTATGCCGGCGAATCAGTTCAAATTCGTGGTGCCTAAAGGCGCTGACGTTTTTCAGTAATTGCTCAATGCTGCCGTTGACGGCAGCCCTGTAAAATAATCGCGACGCCAGTTGAAATATTCGACTGGCGTCGATTTCATTCTTACTCTCGATTTTTTAAGTCAGGCGTTATGCGTTCCATCCCTCTTGCCGAACCACATGCGTTGATTTGTGGAGATGTTCAACATGTCTGATTTGTTTGCACGCGAGCCTGCTGCGCCACTGGCGGAAGCACTGCGCCCCAAGACTCTGGACGAGGTAGTCGGGCAGTCGCATTTGCTGGGTGAGGGCAAGCCTTTAAGATTGGCCTTTCAGTCAGGCAAGCCGCATTCCATGATCTTCTGGGGCCCTCCAGGTGTGGGTAAGACCACACTGGCGCGACTCACCGCGAGTGCCTTCGAATGTGAGTTCATCGCTCTGTCTGCAGTGTTCTCCGGCGTGAAAGACATACGCGCGGCGATGGAGCAGGCCGAACAGAATCTTGCGATGGGCAAGCACACCATCTTGTTCGTGGATGAAATTCACAGATTCAATAAGTCGCAACAAGACGCGCTGTTGCCATATGCAGAAAGCGGCCTGGTCACCTTCATAGGCGCGACGACTGAAAACCCTTCGTTTGAAGTGAATTCGGCGCTCCTGTCACGGGCCCAGGTCTATGTACTGAAGTCGCTGACCGACGACGAACTGAAGCAACTGCTGCAACGCGCGCAGGAAAAAGCACTGGGTGACCTGCAGTTTGACGAGCAGGCGACGGATACCATTATTGGTTATGCGGATGGTGATGCGCGCAGATTCCTGAACCTGCTGGAGCAGACGAATACGGCGGCCAATACGACCGGCACCAAGATAGTTACAGCTGATTTCCTGCAGAATGCATTAACCCTGAATTCAAGGCGCTTCGATAAAGGCGGCGATAATTTCTATGACCAGATTTCCGCCTTGCATAAATCCGTGCGTGGTTCGCATCCGGACGCGGCACTTTACTGGTTGACGCGCATGCTGGATGGCGGTGCTGATCCGCGTTACCTGTCACGGCGCATCGTGCGTATGGCGTGGGAGGATATAGGTTTGGCTGATCCACGGGCGATGCAGATCGCCAATGATGCAGCACTGACCTATGAGCGACTGGGTAGCCCGGAAGGGGAGTTGGCGCTGGGTCAGGCGGTCATCTATCTGGCCGTTGCGGCAAAAAGCAACGCGGGTTACAACGCGTACAACCAGGCTCGTGCGTTCGTGAAGCAGGACAAAAGCCGTGAGGTACCTGTGCATCTGCGCAATGCCCCGACCAAGCTGATGAAAGAACTGGGCTACGGTCACGAGTACAGATATGCGCATGATGAGCCGAATGCTTATGCCGCTGGCGAAACCTACCTGCCTGATGACCTGGACGAACCAGGCTGGTATCAGCCGGTGCCCCGAGGTCTTGAAATCAAGATCGCTGAAAAGCTGACTCTGCTGAAAAAGTGGGATGACGAAGCCGGGGAATAAGGTCGGCATCCATGTCATTTTGAGTGGATAAGAAAATAAAAAGCCAGTCTGCGTGACTGGCTTTTTTAATCACCCTATCAACTTGGTTTACGGTGCATTTAAAAAATCACCTCTTTCCATACGCCCGTCTGCACCATAACCACCACAGAGACCGTGATAAAACCCTGAATAAGTACCTGGTGCTTGCCCAGGTGGAGGAGGTGGAGGAATACGGCCAGCGAACTTTGTCGTCATCGATCCCATTTCACTTGTATAACATGCGTAATACATCACTTGGCCATGCCATATCAAACCATTGCGACTATTGGCTCCTATCGTTTCCAAGCCACCATTTGGGCACTGGAAAGCAGCAGAGCTGTCAAAGAAGTTCTTCGTTTGTCTTGGGTTGAGTACGCAAAATGCAATGACCACAGGTTTACCGCAATTGTTCGCCAGCTGGTTGCCACGCAAACTGATGCAGGAGTTGGCATTATTCTTGTAGGGCTTGCGTTGCGATTGGCTCTGCTCTGGCGTGACGCCCGGGGAGCCGCCAACAGGCGTGTTATTCGCATAGGGATTCTGGCTACTTGTGCTGACAGCGGGCGCTACTGCAGCAGGAGTCGGGCTAGTCGCAGATGTGTTTCTTTGTGGCGCCTGCCTGATCGGATTTGCGGCTGTATAAGCGGCACCTGCACTGCCAATAGCACCGATAATCGCAGGTGACACGGCTGCTATTTGTTGGGCGGCAGCATGGTCTTCTTGAGATTCTTTGAGTCGAGCGCGCCAATTCGCCGCATTGCTTACTTCTTCCTGTCTTTTTTCACTCAGGAATTTTAAACATAAGGTATCTTTTTCAGCCTGGCATTTTGGCGTTTGCTTATCAAGATACGCGACGGACTCTGCAGCTGCAGCATGCATTTGGGAATAGTAACGACGTGTTTCAGCAGGGGTGCCGCTTGTTTGTGTAACGGTACGCTTATAGATGTTGCTGATAACGGTATCTACTTGTCTTATGTATTCCTGATTTTTGCTGATTTGATTGACGATATTGGGATTTTTTTCAAATGGATTTTCACGCCCGGCAATTTTGTAGGCAGTCGCAGCCGTGCCCTTTAAACCATCTTCTGTGCATATGAAAGTCTGATACTGGGCGGTGATATAGGTTCTCTGATTTGGCAGGCAGGCCAATTCAAATTGCTTAATAACTTCTTCAGCCCTGCCATTCTCAAGCAGGCATTGAGAAAATGATTTTTTTCCGTAGTTATAGCCACTGGTAGCAATTCTCGCAACCTGGTTGTGTAGATCTTTGACGTCAAGATACTCGGCTTTTAATTTGTCATAAGATTTAATCGCTGCATCGCATTTGCCCGCTCCGGCAAGTTCTTTTACCTTATCTCCAAGGTCATATCCTTGGCGCCAATGTGGTGTCTCGCAGGCGGCAAGGAGCGCCAGACATCCGGCAATTGCAATGAATTTAATTGAACGATTCGAGTTGGCGGCGGGCTTCTTCATGTCCTCTGTCCTCTCATGGCTATTAGAATTGTTGTCACTTGGGCACCAGGTTAAACGCTAGCATAGATTGAATGGCGCACACTCTTTCCGTAAGATTTTTTGCGATGCATAGGATTGCTGGTGTTGCCTAAGGTCAATAAATGAAAGGGCCGGGCAATCACCTGCAGGACGGGTATGGAACTTTGAGCGCAGAGCGTCAGGCAAGCGGGTGTAAACACGCTTGCTCTTGAACTCTCAGTTAGGGGACGGAAAAAACAGGTGCTTGAAATGCGGTTTTTTTACTGTTTTTCGTTACGACGTATCCGGATTTGCTTCAGGAAGGAATAAGCAGCGCCAATGCTGACACCTGCAAGCACGCCATAGCCGAGGCTATGACCGGAATTCAGGAACTGAAAGCCGCTCCAGATGGCCAGGATGAGGGTAATGACCAGTCCGACGATCAGGACGGTGAGGGAAACCGGGCGGGGTGTGTTCGGATCTTCCATGATTCTGCTTGCTGAGTTCGTAAAGTACGGCAATGGTAACGCAGGCCGGGTGGCGAGGGCTGGTTGGCGATGAATTTTTCCGGCTACGTTGGAATCGGCTTGCGGCTTGGTACAATCTCCACTTAACTCATCTTTTAGTGTTTTCCCATGATAGACATCCAACTTCTTCGTAAAGACATCGATAGCGTTGCCGCCCGCCTGGCTGGTCGCAAGTTCAAGCTCGACGTCGCCGCCTTTAATGCACTGGAAGCGGAGCGCAAGCAGATCCAGTCCAGTACCGAAGACCTGCAAAACAAGCGTAATACGCTGTCCAAGCAAATCGGTGCCTTGAAAGGCAAGGGCGAAGACACATCAGCAGTGATGGCGGAAGTAGCCGGTATTGGCGACGAGTTGAAAGCATCGGCGGCACGCCTGGATGTCCTGCAAGCGAAAATCAGCGAATTCATGCTGTCTATCCCTAACTTGCCGCATGAGTCGGTACCGGTCGGTACGGATGAAGCGGGCAATGTGGAGCTGCGCAAAGTCGGTACGCCCCGCAGCTTTGATTTTGAAATCCGCGACCACGTTGACGTCGGCGCTGCGCTCGGCCTGGATTTCGATGTGGCGGCCAAGATTACCGGTTCGCGTTTCTCGGTCATGAAAGGCGGCATCGCACGCCTGCACCGCGCACTGGCGCAATTCATGCTGGATACGCACACCGCAGAACACGGTTATACCGAGTGCTACACCCCTTACATCGTCAATGCAGATTCGCTGCAGGGTACCGGTCAGCTGCCGAAGTTTGAAGCTGACCTGTTTGCAGTGAAAAAAGGCGGCCAGGAAGGCGAGGGCGAAGCGCTCTACCTGATTCCTACCGCTGAAGTACCGCTGACCAATATCGTGCGCGATGAAATCGTTGCCGGTGATGCCTTGCCTATCCGCATGACCGCACACTCGCCTTGCTTCCGTTCCGAGGCTGGCAGCTACGGTCGCGACACGCGCGGCATGATACGTCAGCACCAATTCGATAAAGTGGAAATGGTGCAGGTAGTCCATCCTGAGAAATCTTACGAAGCGCTGGATGAGATGTGCGGCCATGCCGAAAACATCCTGAAAAAGCTGGGCCTGCCTTACCGTGTGATTACGCTGTGTACCGGCGACATGGGCTTTGGCGCAACCAAGACTTACGATCTGGAAGTGTGGTTGCCGGCGCAGAATACCTACCGCGAGATTTCTTCGGTATCGAATTGCGAAGCCTTCCAGGCGCGTCGCATGCAAGCGCGTTTCCGCAATGCGCAAGGCAAACCGGAATCGGTGCATACATTGAATGGTTCAGGCCTGGCGGTTGGCCGTACCCTGGTCGCCTTGCTGGAAAACTATCAGCAGGCAGATGGCAGCGTCACGATTCCTGAAGTGTTGCATCCATACATGGGCGGCTTGCAGCGTCTGGCGCCACAAGCCTAAAAGCAGATCAGGCGACGAGCTCCTGCGCGGCATCGTCGTCATTCTGCTTTTCCATCGCATAAGGTCCCTGGCGACGGTCTATAAACAGACTGTTACCAGGGATTTTTTTCGCCTGCTTTTTCGCGTCGGCAGTAGCGGCAGCAATCTGATGGTGTGAACCATAATGGCCTGGTTCCACTTTCACCAGGCCGAGCGAGACGGTGGCGAGAGTATGGAAGACTTGTTTGCCGCGACGGTCTTCACTGATGTAGCCGCCGCGTTTGCGATCTTCGGTGCAATAGAAATCTGGGACTGCCACCACGAAGGCATCAATGATGGCGCGGCAGCGTTGTTCCCAGTCTTCACTCTGGAACAGGATGATGAAATCGTCGCCACCGATGTGACCAACGAAGTCTTTTTGCGGATCGCAATGGCCGCTCAGTATCTTGCCCGTCAGGCGCAACATGTCATCACCTTTGCGATAACCGTAAACATCGTTATAGGGTTTGAAGTGATCAAGGTCGATGTAACAGGCACAGAAGCGCGTACCGTTTTCCAGTAAGCGGTCTATGTGTTCATCGATAGGCACATTACCCGGCAACAGCGTCAGCGGATTCGCATAGCGCGCAGCATTGATCTGCATCTGTGTAATCTCGCGCATCAAATCATGCGCATTGCCCATACCCATGTAACGGCCGTTGTCAGTGATGATGAAGCCGTTAAACAGATGATGGCGATCTGCATCGACTATGATCTGACTCAATGCATGCAAGGCGGTATTCTTGTCCGTGATCAGCGGATTGGCATCCATGAACAAGGTGCAGGACTTCTTGCCATGCAGCTCGCGCAGGTAAGGGCGGGCGAAGCGGTCAATCAGGTTTGCACGTGTAATCAGTCCGACTGGTATGCCGTTCGATACGACGGGAATTACTTCCAGTGTCGGATCGTTGTTGAACATTTCATAGATACGATTGTTGTGTACTTCCGGTGCCACTGCTGTCACGCTGCGTAGCAACTTCATCGCAGTCAGCATCTTGTGACCACGGCCATTTTCATGCGGGTACACAGCGACGCCATTGTGGCGCAACAAATTGCGTAAATCGATGGAGAGGGTAGTCGCAGGACTGGCATGCGGGCGGGCGATCTTATAACCCTGGCCATACACCACGCCGAGATCGCGGATCATCAGCAACTCGGCATCGGTTTCTATGCCTTCGGCAATCACGATGGTGCCGGACTTCTCGGCGATCTCCTGGATTGAGCGGACGAATTGCAGCTTGATCGGATCAAGGTTGATGCCTTGCACGAAGTGCATATCGATCTTCACGTATTCCGGCCGCAGCTCGGACCACAGGCGGAGACTGGAGAAGCCTTCACCCAGATCGTCGATCGCGATACGGAAGCCCATCGCGCGGTAGTGTGTCACTGCTTCGCGCAGCAAGTCGTAATCGTAAGTTGGCTGGCTCTCGGTCAGCTCGATAATCACGCGCTCCGGATTGATCCCGACCTCATGGATATAACCCAGGGTTTCACCATGTTTGACGTCAGGCTGGATCAGGCATTCAGGGCTGACGTTGAGAAACAGCTTTCCCGGCAGGCGCAGCTCCGCAAACTTCTCAAGGGTGATGCGACGGCACAGATGTTCGACTTCGACGCTGAGATTACAGGCGCGGGCGACCTTGAACAGATTCAAAGGAGAGTGCAGCGGACTATCGGACGGGCCGCGTATCAAGCCTTCATAACCAATGATCTCGCCGCTTTGCATGCGGATAATGGGCTGGAACAGCGGAGTCAGCTGGCGATGTTCAATGACTTCCTTCAGGCGCTGTACGAGATGATCCGCAGCCTGATCCGTGTCCTCATGCTGCGCAGTAGTTTTGGCGGCGGATGACAAATGAGCCTCCTTGGTTTTGAACCGTAAGGGCTGGGGCAAAGAAATAGCTGATAGCGCCCATGCTTTCTCGGCTAGCGGATACCTTCGTGTCTTGCTTGGCTGTACAGGGGAAAAGAACATCTAAATGACTCTTGGCTTGGTAGCTGCATATGCGGAGCGGATTTATCTCTGCCGAATATTACTGGCCAATTATGACAAGATGATGATAGGAAACATTATTCTTTTGATAATTTATTTGGTGTGTTGTGAATAGCGTTGTGGTGTGAAGTCAGAAATTTTTTACTTAGTGCTTCAACAAAGTGAAGAGAAGGTTTCCCGTCGCGCAAGACTCTGATATAATTTTTTGCTTCGCGGTATTCGACCATCGCGGAGGCAGTATCCAGGAGAGGTGGCAGAGTGGTCGAATGTACCTGACTCGAAATCAGGCGTACGGTTTTCCCGTACCGTGGGTTCGAATCCCACCCTCTCCGCCAAGATTCAATAAAAAAGCCCGCGCAAGCGGGCTTTTTTATTTGGCGTAGAGGAGCAGGCCAAAAGTTTGGCCTGCGCGTGGGATTCGAAGGGTTGCGCTTGCAAGCGCAACCGCGGCCTGCAGAATGTAGGCGAATCCCAGTCTCTCCTCTCACTGGCAAGACTCAATAAAAAGCCCGCGTAAGCGGGCTTTTAAAGCTTCCACAAAAGGAGAAAGTTCACATGCGCGTGGAGGTGTCGCTCTACTTTTTCCAGTTTAGTCCTTGTGAGCGTTCTGATAAAAATTGAAACGAATCCATTACGTCTTCTTCATCGTAATTACTGAAGTTTGCTAGCGGAAATCGGACAAGGAATATTGCTAATTCATATCGATCTGAAAGTAGTATAGATTCCTCTGCTTCTTGGCTGCTATGCCATACGCCTGGCGCGACACGTATGTTTGTATTGATACCGTCAATAAGACGGCCACAATTTAATCTTTCAATTGCTGAATCCGGCACTGGTGAGCCTGGAGACAAGTAAGCACCCAGTTTACGAGCAGCCGGGCTAGGATATGACCAACATATAAAGTCATCACGGCCTACCACGAGCATGGCTGCTTCTTCTGTAAATTCAAGCCACTTCAGTGTTGTCGCTGTTAGCGATGTACCGTAATGTTTAGCACAATGACTCAACAAATTTAATGTGACGGTTTCTCCTACGATTTGTTTTCGAAAGTCGTCGAGGGGCATTAAAAGATAGCCAGCGAACTTGTTTGCTTCTGCCTCTCTTTTGCGGGAGTTTTTACTTTCATAATCTAATAAAGTGTCTTGCCCGCATTTAAATTCGTTAAAAAGGTGACGGTGTAGAAAGTAATGGCCCAGTTCATGAGCAAGAGTAAAGTTCAGCCGGCCTGGAACTTCAACAGTTGCATCGTAAAGTATTACCCAGTCAGTTTTGGATTCTCGTTTAATGAGCATCCCTTCGATACCTGATACATCATGCCCCTTTATTTTCGAAATAGGATCTGGATAGCGAGTTGTGTATTCGCTGGCGATCAGACTCACATTAATAGGGAATGACATTCCCATTTGTTGCCAAATGGTTGCTAATCTCGATCCCCACGCATAAGGGGTATTGGGTTCAGTCATCGTCGATGACGTCTAAGATAGCTTTCAATTTTGCTTTTTTTTCTGGGTCTAATTGTTCAAATCTGCGGAAAAATACTTTGTCAGTATCCGATTCAGAAGAGTTTTCTCTCTTGTCGTCAAGTAAGAACTCTACAGTTACGCCAAAAACTTCTGCAATCTTAGTAATTTTGTCTGCGGATGGCCTAACTACTGGCCGATTCTCTAATTCCCAGATATAGCTCTTACTAGACTCAGTAAGTTCTGCAAGTTTCTCAAGCGTTAAATTTAGACGCTTTCTTTCCGCTCTAATCTTTTTTCCTAGCGGAGTTGCAGGGTTCATCAACTTCTAATCTCCTATTAATACTCAAATCAATAAGTTCAGAGTATCGATATTTATTTTGCTTGACAAGAAAATTCTAAGGGGGCACACTATTTGTGCGTCTAGTCCGAACTTTTAGATGCAATCTTCCAACTTTATGAAAGAAATAGCTATGAAAGAACCAATCGGTACTACAAGAACTACAGGGCAAACTTGCCCGGAAAGCGGAGTTTGGGCAGTCGTTGGAACGCCAAGTACAACGGGTCCGTTCGCGAAAGGTAATACTTTTCCTCCGTATAGCGGGAAAAGTGTGACTTGGAAATTGGCTGCCTACGCTTAATTAAAGCGTTCTTAGGTGGTGGGAAAAGTACTGCCTAAGAACGCTACTTTGTGACATCTAAGATAGGAGGATGTATGAAACAAAACGGATTTGATGAATTACAGAAAAAACTAACCAAGCTGGCAGATAACGCCAAGAAATTGGATGGAGCAAATCAGGTGCCTTTAAAGGATCTTCTCTCGGATGCTTTTATTAAAAGACATTCGGCATTTTCTGATGTTGATGAATTGTTTAAAACTAGTGGTTTTGCAGTGGAGTCTCAAGAAGATTTCGCTGCAATTCCAGATACAGAGTGGGATCAATTTATTGAGAAGTCTACTTCTTTTTCGTCGTGGAATGACATGTTGGGAGCTGCAATAAAAGAATGGACAAAGAAGCAGCTCGGCCTTTGATAATCGGTAGATTTGCCTACCAGATCTTATAAGAAATTGAGGAATGCGTCACAATTGATACGACCATAAGAAGAATACCTGTGCCGAACGTTACAAGTTGAGACCAAAATAATTTCCAAGTAATTTTCCCCAACTTTTGAGATGTGGGGCGTTGTGTTGACGTGAAGCTTTCATCTGTCTTTTGATCACGCCTTTTGGCTATTTCAGTCGTTATACGGAAATCACGTAGCCTATTGATTACCACTGCAATGCCAAGCGCTATAGAAAGTAGAATAAAAAAATCGCAGCGGTATATAGATACTTTCCGCACCTTATGGGCACAAAATCGGGGTTGAATAAGAGAGAAATTTGGAAGCCAAGCGTGGCAATTGCGAATCCAAGAATGAGATTTATTGAATACGTAAGCTGTCCAATTGTTATGGCTTGCCATCTAACGAAACTTTGATTTTGATTATTATTTGATTGCATGATTGCTTGCCTATAAGTGGTTGGTGTTATACGACAGAATGTAAATATTTGATTCTGAGACTTTCAAGTAAGCGCATTGTATTCGCATAGATCCATAGTGTGCGATGATGTAAAAAAGCCCGCATAAGCGGGCTTTTCCATATTCAATCTACGCGTCAACAATCAAAAATTAGCCCGCAGCGTAACCATCACATTACGCGGATCACCGTAGTAATTGGCTATGCCGGTAGGTGCATATTTTTTGTAGTAGACCTTATCAAACACGTTGTTCACGTTCATTTGTATTGAGTAAGTCTTGTCGAAGCGGTAGCCGACCATGGCGTTGTACACCGCGTAACCACCCTGACGTGCGGTGAGGACGCCGGAGCGGACGTAGGAATTACTTTGCATCTGTGCGCCGCCACCGATGGTCCAGCCTTGCGTCTCGCCACCGATACGGTAGCTGGTAAATACACGCAACAAGTGTCGCGGATCTATGCTGCGTAGCGGTTGCCCGGTGTTTGCAGCCGTGTCCTTCAGGTACTTGGTGCGGGTATTGGTATAGCCCGCCATCATTTGCCAGCCTGGTGCCAGCTCACCGGACACTTCCATTTCCCAGCCATCGCTGCGTTGCTTGCCACCGGCGACACGACAGTAACCAGTGGTGTAGTAAGGCAGGCATGGGCTGTACGAGCTGGTGTCTTCTACTGCTTTGCCGTTGTTGTTGATACGGAAGATGCCCATCGATGCATTGAGGCGGCCATTAAAGAATTCGCCTTTGATACCGGCTTCATAATCCTGGCCGGTTACCGGTGGCAGGATGTTGCCATTGATATCCTTCGCGTCTTGCGGTGTGAAGATTTCGGTGTAGCTTGCATAGGCGCTGAGCTGCTTCGAGAAGTCGTAGATCACGCCAGCGAAAGGTGTGATTTCCTTGTTGACTTCATAGTTGCTGGCTGCTGTACGTGGTGCCTTGTAATCCCACCAGCTTACGCGTGCGCCGAGGATAAGCGTGAGCGGATCAGTGAGCGAGAGGCGTGCTGTTGCATACGCGCCTTGCTGACTGGTAGTGGAAGGTGCACCTGTGCCTGTGATGGTCGGGAAGGTTTCCGGATAGCTGGTGTATGGATCCCAGTTACGGATGTCGATGCCAGCAAGTTTGTTCTGGTTACCCACGCCATTGGTTGCGACCGCTTTGTTGCGTAGCGATTCAGCGCCAACGATCAATTCATGTTTGCGACCGAACAGCGTGAACGGTCCGTTGGCGCTGGTTGCCAATGCGAGCTGATCACTGGCATCGCCGGTGTACATGGATGTTGTGACGTCAAAGATGTAAGGATTGGTGGTGCTGGCGCGTGTGAAGTAACTTTGCTTGAAACCGTTATCCTTCATGCGCAGGCGGGTGTATGCCGCACTTGCCTTGACAGTCCAGTCATTGTTGAAGCGGTGTACCAGTTCGGTCAGTGCTTGCTGGTTGTAGCGGTTCCAGGTATTCCATGCTGCGCCCAGATACATGTCGCGCGGCAGATTCAATGGTGTACCGTCGAAGTTGCTCGGCAGGTTGCCCCATGCACCAGTCGCATTCAGGTCTGTGTGCTGCAGGCTGGCGGTAAGGGTGGTACGCGGGCCGAGGTCGGCTTCGAGTACGCCGTAGAACACCTTACGGTCTTCATGCCGTGCTTTCTGGAAGAAGTCTTTCGAGTCATCGACTGCGACTACGCGCCCGCGCAAGGTACCTGCTTCATTCAATGGTCCGGAGATGTCTGCTTCGAGGCGACGGCGATCCCAGGAGCCCAGCGTCAACGCGGCTGAAGCCTGGAATTCCTGAGTAGGACGTTTGCGCACCATGTTGACTGTGGCTGACGGATTACCGGAGCCACGGATCATGCCGGATGCGCCGCGCAAGACTTCAACCCGGTCCAGCACCGCGGTGTCGGGTTGCACAAAGATGGAGCCGCTCTGGTTCATGGTGAGCCCGTCTATTTGCAAGGCGTCGATCTGAAAGCCGCGCGAGAAATAGGTGACGCGTTCACTATCGGTGTAGTCCACGGTGACGCCGGGCGTGTTTTGCAGCACGTCGGTGAGATCCAGCAAGCCACGGTCTTCGATTAACTGGCGTGTCAGCACCGTGACTGGCTGCGGTGTTTCGCGCAGGGTCTTGGTTGATTTGCCTACCGTTGTGCCACGCGCAGCGTAGGAACGGCTGCCTTCCGAATTGGCGTCGAGTGCGGCTGCAGTTACCGATACAGTCGGGAGGGTGGTGTCGCTGACGTTGTTGGTCTGGCGGCGTACTTTGTAGCCACCGTTAGCGCCGGGTATCGCTTCCAGTTGATGTGGTGTTAACAGGATGTGCAAGCCACTGGCGACACTTTGTCTGCCCTGCAAGCCTGCGCTGCGCAAACCACTGGTCAGCGCAGGATCGATGGCGATCATCACACCTGCCGCACGGCCGAAGCTGCCTAGTACCTGATCCAGCGTACCTGCGGGAATATTGTATTGCCGCACATGGTCCGACTGTACTGCCGCATCCGGTGTACCTTGCGCCATCGCCGGAACCAGGGCGGCGCTACCCAGCAGCAAGACACCGCACAGTGCGATGCGTGCTGCATGCGCAATCGGAGTCAGGGTGAGTGGCAAGGGACGATGCAGACGGGCATCGGGCTGGTAGTGCTGGGGCATGGTGTTTCCTTTTCGTATCAAGCTGAAGGTGCGGTGCTGCTGATATGTGCAGCACCTCTATCCTGGTTGATGCGCGAAATCGGTAAACCTGCCTACACAATTGAAAATATTTTTTATCCGGAACGGATCGCTGCCGCGCAGTGCCTTAAGTCTGTGGGCTGGCCACTATCGTGATCCAGTAACGTGTGATGCTGCGCACCTGCAAGGGCAGGGTTTCTTCCAGCAATGCCAGTACGCCATCCGGATCCTGCAAGGGGTAGGAACCGCTGACCAGCAAATCGGCCACGGCCGGATCGCAGCGCAGTATGCCGGGGCGATAGCGATCCAGTTCGGTGATGAAGTCGGCCAGGCGCATGCGCTCGACGACCAGTACGCCATCTGTCCATGCCACGCTGCTGTTATCAAGCGCAAATGGGGTTAATGCCGTAATGTCGGTGAAATGTGTTTGTTCACCGGCGTTGACGCGCTGGCTGCTGCCGTCACCGGGGGTGATATTGACCGCGCCTTCCAGCACTGCCACCGCGGTGGTGGATGGGCGCTCGTTGTAGCGGACTGTGAAACGCGTACCTATAGGACGGATATGACCATTGCCGGTAACCAGTTCAAACGGCCGACCTGCATCGTCCTGCGCAGTTTCGATCATGATCTCGCCGCGATGCAGGATGACCTGGCGTAATTCATCATTGAAAGATACGTCGATAGCGGTCGCTGTATTGAGCATGATGCGCGTGCCGTCTGCGAGGACGATTTTGCGTTGTTCACCAGTGCTGGTCTGATGCCCGGCCATTGCGGTTTGCCAGGCTGGCTGTTTGCGTACTACGGCAGCGGTGCCGCCCAGGAGTGCCAGGCCGAACAGCGATTTCAGGATGACGCGACGATTGCTGCGCGCGCTGTTACGCAATACCGAACGTAATACAGGTGGCGCCAGATAGTCGCCGCCACTACGCAAATCCTGCCCCAGTGTATGCAGGCGTTGCCACGCTTGTTCATGTCTGCTGTCTGCTTCACGCCAGGCCGCACATGCGCGTCGATCCGAGGGACTTGCAGTGCCGGACTGCAGGGTGACGAGCCAGACGATCGCTTGTTTGACGATGGTGGAATCGATGACGGTGTCATTTGTGTCATCGTGTTCGGCGTGCGGCGAAAAGAGTGTACGTATGTGCATGGAAGGGCGATGCGAGGATGTATTTTGCTCAAGCGGCATAGACGGCTGCATAGCAATGCTGAAAGGCGCGGATCATCGATTTCTGCACAGCGTTGACGGACATGCCGTATTGCCCGGCGATCTCTGCATATGTCAGGCCATCCAGTTGCGCCAGCAGGAAGATCTCACGCACGCGCGGCGACAAGCCATCAAGTACACGGCTGATCGCAGTCAGCGCTTCGACTACCAGCATTCTTGCTTCAGGCGAGGGGGCGGTATCTTCCGGCATGCCGGCCAGCGCATCCAGATAGGCGCGCTCTAATGCAAGTCGACGAAAGTATTGTGCGGTGAGACGGGAAGCAATGGTCGTGAGATAGGCGCGCGGTTCACGTATCAGTTCTTCGCTACGTGCTGTTAACAGGCGTGTGAAAGTGTCTTGCGCCAGGTCGTTGGCGTTGTCCGTATTTCCCAGCTTCCGGCGTAGCAAGCCGACCAGCCAGCCATGGTGATGGCTGTATATGTGGGCGACTGAATCGGAATGACTGGCGGGATGCACGGTTTGCTCCAGGGTGTGATGCCTGCGCGGCATCATTAAGCTGGCTTGCAATCCGGGAGAGCGCTGGCTGTGCTTTGTTGAGAATGATTCTCATTATTGCAAGATGTCACTGCAACGTCAATTTGTATAAGGATTTGTGTTGCGTGAGGTGTACAGACGTCGGGTGCGGGCGTGTCATTGTTTGCAAAATGAAACACTAGTGCTGCATGACGGGATCAGCGGAAGCAAGGATGGGGTGGGTGGCGCGCAAAAAAATAGGGCGGCTCCGGTAAGGAAGTCGCCCCAAAGAGTATCGAAGGAAAAGATGCAGCTTGAGTATCTCTGAATCTTTTTTGCTTGACGATCCCATGTACATGGGATTTTTTCATTTATTTTTCATTTTTTTATTTGTCCTCTGATGTATTTCTTCATTTTGAGCAGGACTGATAATTTCTTTCAGATCAAATGCTTAGGGTACTAGCCACACGGTTATCCACAGGACTGTCCACAGAATTCGGGGATAAGTTTTTTGTGTGGATAATTTAATCTGTATGCCGTACAGATTATTGACGTTGCAGGCATAGGATATGTTTTAGTTGCCGTGTACGGAGATGAAAAGCGCATTAGAAAAAACATGGGCCGCCTTGTTGCCAGGGCAGCCCGAAGAGACATCAATGGAGTTGTAATTTGTTGTGATTATCGGGTGTCTCGCTGGCAATAGCGATCCCATGTGTATGGGATATCGTCGTTTTATTCACACAAATTAAATTCGTCATAGTCCTGGTTTTGTACGAATAGCGGCATCGGATCTGCAAATGCCGTCCATGTTAGGATGGTCAGGCTGACAAGGAGACAGAGATGCCATCTGAAAAAATTGGTGAGTATGAAGTCGAATGCTCCGCCGTCGCATTGATAGGCGCACCAGGTTGGGTCGCGCATCTGTCGATTTACGGACATTCAAGCAATCCTATGCACAGGAATAATGTATTTCCCGATCAGCGCGTATCGCTGGATGCCGTGTTTTCCACCAAAGAAGAAGCAGAAGCCGAGGCGCACCGGGTTGCGCTGACGATGTTGACGCCGGGCGGCAACGGCGCACGTCCACACTGATGTAAGCAACGCAGCACTGTTCTTCCAGTTCTCACTATGTAAATGCTTGTGCAATGAGCGACGCACACTTATCTGAGGAGTGAATCATGAGCCGGGTGCCTGATACTGTTTATAAGGGATATGAAATTTTCACCATCGTTGTGCCGGTAAGCGAGGGGTTGTGGTCGGCCACCAGTGAGATTGAAATTAACGGCGCACAGGGCGAAGAGATATCGCAAGGTTTTGCCGGTCCCTTTGAAGCACATAGCCGCGACGCCGCCAAGGAAATGGTGATCGCGGAGACCAAACAAAAGATCGATGACTTGCTGGCGCGCCCGGTTTGAGTTGCACAGTTCCTGGCGTAAGCCTTGCTAGTAGTCTGCATCCGGATAGGCCTGAACGAACGTACGCGAATCATGGTGCGTATGCCGTAAGCGCTTATCCATATGCAGACGCCGGGCGGACAATTGCCAGCCGGTGGTTTATAGTCGCCTGTTACACGTTTTTTTCTGTTTATTTCTATGACTGATCCACATACCGCCAGCGCCGTCGTCGAACCTTTGATACAGGTCGGCATGTCGCTGCCTGAAATTAAATGGCCTTACCTCGTCAGCCTGACGCGCCTGAGTCTGGCACTGGCTCTGGGTTTGCTGATCGGTCTCGAGCGTGAGCGGCGCGGCAAGGAAGCAGGGCTGCGCACGTTTTCCCTGATTGCGCTATTGGGTGCAATGGGCGGCACGCTGGGTGATAACTATGCTTATCTGATCCTGTTCCTGGTCGGTATCCTGACGGTGTTCCTGAATGTGCAGCGTTTGCGTACCGATGACAGTAGCGAGCTGACGACGTCTGCTGCGATGTTGATTACCTGCGTCGCCGGTATCTTGTGCGGCAAAGGACATACCGCAACGCCGGCTTCGATTATCGTCATTGTTACCGCACTGCTGGCGTGGAAAGATCGCCTCACCGGCTTTAGTCTGGGCCTGACAGAAAATGAAATGCGTTCGGCCCTGTTGCTGGCGATTCTGGCGATTGTGATTTACCCGGCCCTGCCTGCAGGCGCGATAGGCCCATGGAATCTGATAGAACCGCGTGCGGCGTGGGTGACGGTGATCCTGATTGCCGGTATCGGCTTCGTCAACTATGTGTTGTGGAAGCTGTACGGCACGCGTGGCATCGTGATGACGGGTTTCCTCGGCGGCCTGGTGAACAGTAGTATTACCGTGAGTGAACTGGCTTCGCGCGCGCGCGATAACCAGCGCGATACCGTCAGCGCGGCGTATCGCGGTATTTTGCTGGCAACGGCAGCGATGCTGATCCGTAACGGTGGCTTGTTGCTGATACTGGCACCGGCGGCGGCGTTCTCGGCATCGATACCTTTCGTGCTGATGCTGGCCATCAATGCGATCTGGTTCTTCATTGATACGGATACCGTGAAGAAGACAGCAGAGACGCAGACACAAACCGTTGCGCTGCCTTTGCCGTTCTCTTTGAGCGCGGCCCTGAAGTACGGCCTGCTGTTCCTGATCCTGCATATCGCGGGTGTGATCGCACAACAAGGTTTTGGTGAAGCCGGTTTCTATGCGGTCAGCCTGATCGGTGGTGTAGTTTCCAGCGCCAGTGCGGTGGCCGCCGCTGCCAGCCTGGTAACGGGTGGTTCTATCCCTGAGCATGTTGCTTCGACAGGGGCGGTGATCGCTTCACTGGCAAGTGTGCTGATTAACTTGCCACTGGTGTTGCGCGCGCATAATCGCGGACTGACTTTGCGCCTGACGATTGCCATGCTGTCGATTTCGGTGGTCGGTATCGTCGGTGCGTTTGTGGCGAAACCTTTGCTCCGTTTTCTGGTGGAAGCATTCCCGATGTTGTCGCAATTCAATTAGGCCCCGGCGCTTGCCGTTGTGTACAGGCAAGCAGCTTGCATTGGCCTGATACAGCGTTATATGAATTTGTGACTATGCAAATAATTAATTGATCCTTGGGTTATATGTTGCGGTGCAGTATAGTTGCACTGTCTCCTCCAACTCCCCAAGAATTGGATTCAGCCCGCTCCCACAAGGACGCGGGCTATTTTTTTGTCTGTGCCGTGGGAAATATTTGCAAAAGGAAATTAATGTTTCCTGCTGCAAACGAAATGCTTATTTTTATTATCTTTTTGTCAGTGTCATCTCACACGAGAATGGGATATGCACTGATTTTGATATGGCGCTGCTGATGCAATGATGAAACCGTGGAAATATTGACTATCCAGGGAGGAACACATGGCACAGACTGCTAACCTTCGAAATTCCGTAGCAAATCGTCAGATTCTCAACTCCAATGCGATGGTCGCGTTACGTATGAAAGACGGCGTTGCGTACGGTGCCCTTAAGCACAGACCGGTTGCACCGCGGGCTTTGGCCGGTTTGCATGGTCATCATCCGCAACATAACGGTTTGCTGGCAGCGTTGCCGGAAGCAGACTTTGCGCGCTTGTCGCCACATCTGGAATTCGTCGATATGCCTTTTGGCACGACCATATGTGCAGCCGGCGAGCAGATGCAGTATGTCTACTTCCTCACCAGCAGCATCGTATCCCTGCTGTATGAAACTGCCGACGGTGCGTCATCCGAGACCGCAGTAATCGGTTACGAAGGCGTGGTGGGCGCAGATGTCTTTATGGGTGGCGGAGCGTCCCTGCACCGTGCTTTTGTTAAAAGCGCCGGTTACGGTTTCCGCATCAAGGCTTCTATCCTGATCGCAGAATTTGCGCGCGGTGGCGCCTTGCAACAACTATTGCTGCGTTTTACGCAGGCATTGTTTACGCAAATGGCGCATACCGTTGCTTGCAACCGTCACCACACCATCGTGCAGCAACTTTGTCGCTGGCTGGTGCTCAGCCTGGATCGTCTGCCCGGCAACAAGATCAGCATGACGCAGGATCTGATTGCAAATATGCTGGGTGTGCGACGCGAGAGTGTGACCGAAGCTGCGCGTAAATTGCAGGATGAAGGTTTGATTCAATACAGCCGTGGCCAGATTACCGTACTTGATCGTGCCGGGCTGGAAGCGCATATCTGCGAATGCTATGCTGGTATCAAGAAGGTGTATGAGGGCTTGTTGAAGAACTAGCATATTGTCAGATCAGTGCTGCGTATCAGCGTATTAAAAAAGCCCCGCATGCGGGGCTTTTTTATGGTCGTCAACTGCGGTTCTTATCTCAGAGGCTGAGGTTGATGTTGTGGCTGCGCTTGTGCTTGTGGTTCAGCGACAAAAATTTCAACGCGGCGATTGCGTGCGCGGCCTGCTGCATCACCGTTGCTGGCGATCGGTTCACGGCTGCCACGGCCGTCAACATGAATGCGTTGCGGTGCGACGCCACGGCCGGCGAGGTAATCGCGGGTACGCGCAGCACGGTCAAAGGACAACGGGTTGTTGATGGCGTCGCTACCGGTGCTATCGGTATGGCCGATGATGGTAACGGTTGCTGTCGGATTTTCTACCAGGCCGGAAGCAAAACGATCGAGGATAGGTTGCAGGCTAGGATTGATATCGGAACGGCCGGTAGCAAATGAAATGTCGCTAGGGATTTCCAGCTTCAGGCGATTGTCGGCAGTCTGGCTGACTTGTACACCGGTGCCCTGGGTTGCCTGTTCCATTGCACGTTTTTGATTTTCCATGCGGCTGGACCAGACGTTGCCGGCTACCGCGCCGATCACGCCGCCTATCGCTGCGCCTCCTGCGATGTTGCGTGAACCGCCGGTGATGCCGCCGAGCAGTGCGCCCACGCCGGCGCCTATACCTGCACCTTGTGCGGTACCGCGTTCGGTTTCAGACATATTTGCACAGCCGGAGAGGGCTAATACTGCGGCAAGGCTGCCGATCATTAATGTGCGCATGATGATTCCCTTATAGAAGATATGGTTTAACAACGCGTAATGAGTATTCGTTGGGCAGGTACACGCCGCAGCGCCGAACATTCATCATAATGCAGTTTGCGGCAAATGACAGTGCAGTTCTGCATCGCGTATCCATGTGCAGCATCAGAGATTTAAGAGATGCTGATACAGCGCCAATAACGGTTTTTCACTACGATACGTTGACACGCGGCTTAATAATTCAAGAGGGAACTATTCCAGGTCAGGAATGTCGTTGTTGTATATTTTGGGACCAAAAGTTTGGACGAAAAAGAGGCCACGAGCGTGGCCTCTTTTTTATTGCCTTTACTTGACGATCAGATTGTTTTTAACAGCCTGTACGCCTTTGACACTACGCGCAACGCTGGTTGCTTTCGGAATGTCTTGCGCCTGTTTGACGAAGCCGCTCAGTTGCACCGTTCCTTTGAATGTTTCGACGTTGATTTCGGTCGCTTTCAAAGTCGGCTCATTCACGATGGCCGCTTTTACCTTGGTCGTGATCCACGAGTCATCAAAGTATTCGCCGGTGCCTTCTGTTTTCGAGGTTGATGCGCATCCGACGACAGCTGTCAGCATAACGGCGGTAAACAATGCGGTCATCCATTTCGATTTGGATTTGTTCAGAATCATAATTTACTCTCCGGTTGATTTTATCGACACGGGACAGAGGTCCGATGCAGATGGTTGGGTATCAGTTACGACGCAATATTGTCGTCGTCGATGGAAAGAGATTACTGATCTGCAATGAGGGGGTCTGTACGTTAGCGTACACAAGATCAAAATGACAATTGTTTGCAGCTGTATACCCATTTTATTGCTGCAAGGAATCTATGTTTTGTTTGCCGGTATTAAAAAAGCCCCTGCACCGCATAGCGCAGGGGCTGTCTGATCAGATCAGTGATATCCGGATCATTTCCAACCTTAGTCACACAGTTGCTGTGGTGTCCTTTGATTGTAAGCGGCAACGAAGGCATCGAAATCACCGCACTGCGTGCGTTCCATTTCTTCCTGTTCGGCAATAGAAGTTTGGGCCAGCGCATCGAAGTAGTCGTTTTCTTCGGCATTTAAAGGACGCGCGCGGAAGTACTCAGCGTGTGTCACGCTTTGACGCAAGCCGAATTGCTCGAATGATTTATCGGTCGCTTGCAGTTCGGCCAGCACACGCGCTGATGGCGTCAGGCTGGCGTCCAGCAGTTTTTCTTTTTGCGCTGCCAGCGCTTGTGTATGTTGCTGATCTCCGCGTTGCGCATCCAGCAGGTCGGCGGCAGACTGTATCTGCGCCAGTAATTCGAGGCCCCAGTCTTGCAACTTGATCGGTGCGCCGTCGCGTTGCAGGAGCAGGCCCGGACGTCGGCCTTCTTTTACGGTACGGGCAAAGTTTTCGGTGCGCTCACGATTGTTTGCTTCATCCGTAAACGGGCTTTCATCCAGTGCACAGAACAACAGGAAAGCGTCGAGGAAGCGTGAGGTCGGCAGGCTGATGCCGAGCGGTTCAAACGGATCGATATCCATGCAACGTACTTCGATGTACTGTACGCCGCGTGCGCACAATGCTTCGACCGGACGCTCGCCGCTATTGATTACCCGTTTTGGACGGATGGTTGCGTAGTACTCGTTTTCGATCTGCAGCAGATTGGTGTTGAGTTGTATCCATTCACCATCGCGGCGTGTGCCTATCGCTTCATATGCCGGGTAGGGCTGGCGTACTGCGCGCGACAGGCTGCGCATATAGCTTTCCAGATCGTTGTACGGCGGCATCAGTCCGGCTTGCGCGTTGTTCTGGTAACCGAGGTCGCTCATGCGCAAGCTGGTTGCATACGGCAGGTAAAGCGTATCGTCGGACAAGGTTTCCAGCTCATGCTGGCGACCACGCAGGAAATGTGTGGACAGTGCCGGGGATGCGCCGAACAGATACATCAGCAACCAGCTGTAGCGCTGGAAGTTGCGGATCAGTGAGATATAGCTTTCGGATTGGTAGGACTTGTCGTCGAGCGGGCTGGCTTCATTCTTTTTGATGACACGCCATAGATCTTCCGACAGCGAATAGTTGTAGTGCAGTCCGGCGATGCATTGCATCGCTTTGCCGTAGCGCAGTGCCAGGCCGCGGCGGTACACATGCTTGATCATGCCGATATGCGAAGTGCCGTACCAGGCGATCGGTATATCGGCTTCTTCCGGTAGTGTGCACGGCATGGACTGGCTCCACAGCAATTCATGGTCCAGCCTGGTATAGACAAAACGGTGGATGCGATCCAGTTCTTCCAGCGCGGTAGCGACATCGTGCTCGGCCGGAGTAATGAATTCCAGCAGTGATTCCGAATAGTCAGTCGTGATTTGCGGATTGGTCAGCGCCGAGCCTAGCGCGCGTGGATGCGGCCCCAGTGCGAGCTGGCCTTGCGTGTCTACGCGCAGCGTCTCCCGCTCTATGCCGCGGCGTCCCTGATTCAGCAGGCCGCGATGCGCGTCGCCTGCGAGTAGAGCGAGTCGGCGCGTGTATAAATTGCTCAATTGGTGATCCCCTATCGATACTTCCGCCATTTCAAGCGCGGTAACTTTGGCGGAAGAATAACCGAAAATCGGAAACGAGGTGGGACAGTGAAGTTTTGTGTGAGCGCAAAAAATGTGCTTAATTGCGCTCGTCCTGATGCAAAAACGAGTAAGCGGCAGGCGCTAACGCCCGCCGTATCTGCGGATTACTTGCGGCCGCCGCGATTGCTGCTGGTGGTGGCCGTGCGCGCAGGTCGTGCTGCGGTGCTGCCGCGGTTACCCGCATTGCGTGCGACCGGGGTACGGACCACGGCGGCACCCGGACGCGGCTTGTTTTGCCCGAATTTCTTCGCCAACTGGTTAGGACCGGGTGTTTCGCGGCGGTGTTCAGCGGCGATGACGGCGCGTGACGGTGCGGCATGGCGCGGCACCAGATGATGCTCACTGCTGCCGATCAGGTCGCTGCGTCCCATACGTTGCAAGCCTTCGCGCAGGATTTCCCAGTTTTCCGGATCGTGATAGCGCAGGAAGGCTTTGTGCAGTTTGCGGATTTTGCCGGTGCGTACAGTTTCTACCGCTTCCGATTCTTCGCTCACCTTGCGCAACGGATTCTTGCGCGTGTGGTACATGGTGGTCGCCAAAGCCATAGGCGTCGGCATGAATGTTTGTACCTGATCGAGACGGAAATTATTTTTCTTCAGCCACAGTGCCAGGTTCAGCATATCTTCATCGGTGGTGCCCGGATGGGCTGCGATAAAGTAAGGGATCAGGTATTGCTCCTTGCCTGCTTCCTTCGAATACTTTTCAAACAGTTCCTTGAACTTGTCGTAGGCCCCCATGCCTGGTTTCATCATCTTCGACAACGGGCCTTCTTCCGAATGCTCAGGCGCGATCTTCAGCAAGCCACCGACGTGATGCGATACCAGTTCCTTGACGTATTCAGGTGAGCGCACTGCGAGGTCGTAGCGCAGGCCGGAACTGACCAGGATTTTTTTGATGCCTGGAATCGCGCGTGCCTTGCGATACAGCTGGATCAGCTTGCTGTGATCCGTGCCGAGGTTGGAACAGATGCTCGGGTAGACGCAGGACAGACGACGGCAGGATTCTTCAATGCGTTTGTCCTTGCAGGCGAGGCGATACATATTCGCAGTCGGGCCGCCGAGGTCGGAGATGGTGCCGGTAAAGCCTTTGACCTTGTCGCGTATCAATTCGATTTCGCGCAGGATGGATGGTTCGGAACGACTCTGGATGATGCGGCCTTCATGCTCGGTAATCGAGCAGAAGGTGCAGCCGCCGAAGCAGCCGCGCATGATGTTGACCGAGAAGCGGATCATTTCCCATGCCGGTATGCGTGCCTTGCCATAGCTGGGGTGCGGCGCACGTGCATAGTTCATGTCGTACACGCCATCCATTTCATCCATCGCCAGTGGCAGCGGCGGAGGATTCAGCCAGACGTCACGTTCACCATGCGCCTGCACCATGGCGCGGGCATTGCCCGGGTTGGATTCAAGATGGAATACGCGTGATGCATGCGCATATAGTACCGGGTCATCCTTGACCACTTCATACGCGGGCAGGCGTACTACGGTTTTGTTGCGCACTTCACGTTCAGCTTCACGGCGCTCTTCGCGGCTCATGATTTTGATGACTTTGACCGCAGGTTCCGGCGGCGCTGCATTTTCAGTTTTGCAGCCTTCCGGATCCTTCATCTTCATTTCATACGGATCTGGATGCGGTTCGACCTTGCCCGGTGTATCGACGCGGGTCGAGTTGGCTTCGGCCCATTCCGGCGTTGGTTTCCAGCCTGGCGGTACCATGAAGGCGGTACCGCGCAAATCGCGTATCGATGAAATCGGCTCACCCGCGGCGACGCGGTGTGTGAGATCGACCAGCGCACGTTCGGCATTGCCGAAGATGAGGATGTCGGCCTTGGAGTCGGGCAGTACTGAACGACGTACCTTGTCCGACCAGTAGTCGTAATGGGCGATGCGGCGCAGGCTGGCTTCGATGCTGCCGATGACGATATTGATGCCGGGATAGGCTTCCCGTGCGCGCTGCGCATACACCGTGACGGCGCGATCCGGGCGTTTGTTGGGTTCACCGTGCGGTGTGTAGGCGTCATCCGAGCGGATTTTGCGATCAGATGTATAGCGATTTACCATCGAATCCATATTGCCGGCAGTGATGCCGAAATACAGATTCGGTTTGCCGAGCGCACGGAACGGTTCTGCCGACAGCCAGTCAGGCTGGCTGATGATGCCGACACGGAAGCCTTGCGACTCCAGCAAACGGCCGACCAGCGCCATGCCGAAGCTCGGATGATCGATATACGCATCGCCTGTTACCAGGATCACATCGCAGCTATCCCATCCCAGTTTGTCCATTTCTGCACGTGACATGGGCAGGAAAGGCGCCGGCTTGAGGTCGCGGCGGCGCTGGCTGGTATAGGAAAACAGATTTTTTGGCTGTGCGCTCATGAGATGCAAAGGTGGAAACAGCGGGCCAGCTTACAGTAGCCGGGCAAACGCCATTTCACGACAGGCGAGGAAGGCGACAGTATGACAGCTTTGCTGTCTGGCGACGAGGCTTAACGTCAGGTAGCACCTTGATTTACATGGATATTTTATTTGATATTGCTTGGTTGGCAATAAAACATCCGGCTGTTTGCGGTGCTGCTCAGCTTTTCCTGTTTTCAGCCGTTAATCCTTATACGATTGCGGCGAATTTGAGCAGGGCGTTGTCAATGCGATCATTTTTTACGAATGAACTGATGAATGAAGGAGTTCACATGAGCATTAGTATTTTAAATAGTACGCAAAGACCATCGACTGTCCCGGCCACATCAGCACGCGATGCGGCCCAGCGTCCGGCCGAAAAAAACGATGCTGCTGCAAGCGACAAAGTTACCCTGGGCGCGCAGCCTGCAGAAGACGGGACTTATGGTGACTTGCGCAATGTCGCCAGTGCAAGCCAGTCGCGTCCGGCGGATGTTGCCGCCATGCTGGAAGAGTCGAACCGCAAGGTGAAGGAAATCATCAACCTGATCCTGCCTCTGGTAGAGCAGCAAGGCCTGAATCTGGCGAAGGTGGTCAGCGGCGAACAAAAGCTGACGACGGATGCGGCGAGCATCGAAGAAGCACAGGCCGCGATAGCGGAAGATGGTGAATTCGGTATCAAGGCTGTAGCGGAACGCATACTGAATTTTGCCAAAAGCGTGATCGGTGGCGATCCTTCCAAGCTGGAAGCGATACGTGCTGCAGTTGAAAAGGGCTTTAAGGAAGCCACTGAAATGCTGGGTGGCGTCTTGCCGGAGATTAGCCAAAAAACGCACAAGGCCATCATGACTGAATTTGATCGCTGGCAAAGTGATGGCATACCGGAGACCGTCGATATCTCTGTTAAAGCAGACAGTACACAGGCGCAAGCCGCCTGATCAGGCTCAGACTGCACTACACAAAACGGCTCCTCGACGGAGCCGTTTTCTTTTTATATTCAATTATTTATCTGCAGGCTGCACGCTGCACGCTAAAAGGCTTGCAGCGACTGTGCGCCAAGCTGACAATACACATCTTTTTCAGATTGCATGATCATGGTTGACTCTATCCGCCTTTCCAAACGTGTTGCCGAAGCACTCGCCTGTTCGCGCCGTGAAGCCGAACAGTATATCGAGGGCGGCTGGGTCAGCGTGGACGGCAAGGTCATCGAAGAGCCGGGTCATCGCGTAGCACCGCAGCAGCCGGTCGTGCTGGCACCGGATGCGACCCTGGTCGCAGTTGAGCCTGTCACCATCCTGTTGCACAAACCGGCGGGTATGGATGCGGATGCTGCGCTGCAATGCATTGCGCCGGAAAACCTGTATGCAGAAGATCGTTCCGGCATACGCTTTCTGAAAAAACATACGACAGGTCTGCAAGCTACCGACAAACTGGAAACCATGGCCAGTGGATTGCTGGTCTTGACGCAGGACTGGCACATCACGCGCAAGCTGGTTGATGACGCCGTCAGCATAGAGCAAGAGTACATCGCAGAAGTGAGCGGAGCGCTGGTGGTCGGCGGACTGGTGTTACTCAATCATGGCCTGAGCATGAACCGCAAAGCTTTGGCGCCAGTCAAGGTGAGCTGGCAAAACGAAACGCGCCTGCGTTTCGCCGGCAAGGGCATACAGCGCGGCCAGATTGCCCATATGTGCGAGCAAGTCGGTCTGAAACTCGTGGGCCTCAAGCGCATACGCATGGCGCGCATGCCGATGGCAGCTTTGCCGGTCGGGCAATGGCGCTACCTGAAAGGCTACGAGCGGTTCTGAACCTGGCTGCCAGCCAGTTTTTTTACCCCATTCGTCAGCTTGTCAGATTTGCTCAGCCTTTAAGCGGCTTAGCTGGGCTATAAACGCGCAGAGTCTCGCGTGTACCTATCCATGCCCCATAGCGGCGGCAAGTTCACACACCTCACAGTCCTTCTTTCATGCCGGCTGCCGGGCAGGAATTTTCTTGTGCATGTGCACATATTTGTTTTTCTTATAAAGATGCACTATTTTTGTGCCCGACCATCAATATTGCTCATTCACTGCCGTTAATGACTTACGTATGAGATGAGATTTATCTTTGTTTTCATACTTATTTTCAGAATGTCATGTTGACGGTATTGCACTTACAAATATGGTGTCAGATCACTGCCAGTTGAGAGTGATGATGAAAATGCCGGGCTTACTTTGGTTTTGCAGGTGTATAGCGTGCATCGATTTTTAGTCGGAGGACGAAATAGACACAATGTTTTTTGCAGTACAAAAAATAAAATATTGAAGGAGAAACGATGCGCTTCGCGAATATGAAAATAGGTGTACGGCTGGGCCTGGGTTTTGGCCTGATTTTGTTGCTGGTGGCTGCCATGGGCGCAACCGGCATCATGCGACTGGAAAATATCAATGATGCCAGCCGCAATCTGGTTGACCATTCATTGCAAAAACAAAAGGCTGCAGAAAACTGGTTGCTGGCAACCAGCGTCAACGGCACACGTACCCTGGCCTTGGTCAAGAGTTCTGATGCTGAAACTCAGCAATTCTTCCAAAAAGCAATTACCGCCCAGAGCAAGCAAATCACCGACATCCAGAATGGTGTTGAAGCTTCGCTGGTCACTCCTGAAGAAAAGCAGCTCTTTGCCGAAGTAGGCAAGAAGCGCGCGGTCTATGTAGATCTGCGTAAAGCAATCTTCGCCGTAAAAGATAAGGGCAACGAGGCGGAAGCCAAGCAACTGATCGATAGCAAGATGATCCCGGCGCTGGATGCTTATGTAGACAGCGTGCGCGACGTGCTTGCCTACTACCAGAACGAAGTAAAACTGGCTGATCAATCGATTACCGCTGATTACGCTTCGGGTCGCATGACACTGATCATCGGTGCAGTGATCGCACTGATCCTCGGTGCATTGATTGCGTGGCGCCTGACAGTTGGCATTACTCATCCATTACAGGAAGCACTGTCGATGGCGGAGTCGGTTGCCGAAGGTGATCTGACTGCACGCAGCACCATGGCGGTGGGCGATGATGAAGCCGGCCTGTTGCTGAAAGCCCTGCGTCGCATGCAGGACAGCCTAGCTAAAACCGTTACGCAAATCCGTATGGGTACCGACACGATAGCGACCGCCTCCAGCGAAATCGCCAGCGGTAACCTGGACTTGTCGTCGCGTACTGAAGAGCAAGCCAGTTCACTGGAAGAAACCGCTTCCTCGATGGAAGAACTGACCTCCACCGTGAAGCAAAATGCCGATAACTCGCGTCAGGCCAATCAGTTGGCAGTGGCGGCTTCGGCAGTTGCAGTCAAGGGTGGTGCAGTGGTGTCGGAAGTGGTCAACACCATGGGTTCCATCAATGATTCGGCGAAGAAGATTGTCGATATCATCGGCGTGATCGATGGCATTGCCTTCCAGACCAATATTCTGGCGCTGAATGCTGCAGTCGAAGCAGCGCGAGCCGGTGAGCAGGGCCGTGGCTTTGCGGTGGTGGCAACCGAGGTGCGTAACCTGGCACAACGTTCGGCTGCTGCAGCGAAGGAAATCAAGGCACTGATCGGTGACTCGGTAGAGAAAGTCGATGCCGGCAGCAAGCTGGTGGCCGAAGCGGGTACCACGATGGATGAGATCGTCGATGGCGTTAAACGCGTGGCCGACATCATGGCGGAAATCACCGCAGCCAGCCAGGAACAAAGCGATGGTATCGAGCAGGTGAACCAGGCGATTGGCCAGATGGATCAGGTTACCCAGCAAAATGCCGCACTGGTGGAAGAGGCAGCCGCTGCTGCTGAATCCTTGCAGGATCAGGCGCGTAATCTGGCGCAGGCTGTCAGCGTGTTCCAGATCGGTAGTGGCTATACGGCAGGGCATGTGGCTGCGCCACGCACTGTGCAATCGACTGCAGTACGTGCGCCAGCACCAGTGGCAGCAGTGACGCGTGCACCAGCACCAGTTGCCGAAACCAGAAAAGCGGCACCGAGCAAGGCAGCAGTGCAGGGCAATAACGACGACTGGGAAGAGTTTTAAGCCGGCGTTCGGAAACTGCTAATACAAAAAGGGAGGGACAGAATTTCTGTCCCTCCCTTTTTTATTGTTGCTGCAAAACGCGGTGTGCGTCCTGCGCTACTAATTACTTATTCAGGATCGCGCTGTGATAGGCGATGTGATCCTGCATGAAGGTCGAAATGAAATAGTAGTTGTGGTCGTAACCGCGATGACGACGCAGGGTCAGCGGTTGATCTGCTGCCCAGCAAGCGGATTCGAATTGATGTGGCAGCAATTCGGTATCCAGGAATTGATCGTCCAGGCCCTGGTCTATCAGGATGCCTTGCGGGAATGGTGTCTTGCGGGCACGCATCAATGCGCTGGCATCATGCTCCAGCCAGGTGCTTCTGTCTGCGCCCAGGTAGTTGGAGAAGGCTTTCTCACCCCAAGGGCACTGGCTAGGTGCAGTGATAGGAGCGAATGCGGATACCGATTTATAGATATCCGGATTCTTCAGTGCCAGCGTCAATGCGCCATGACCACCCATCGAATGACCGAATACGCCGATGCGGTCAGCGAGCGCCGGGAAGTTGTTGATGATGGTATTGCGCAATTCATGCACGACATACGAGTACATGCGGAAATGATCCGACCACGGTGCTTGTGTGGCGTCGATATAAAAACCTGCGCCATGGCCGAAATCCCAGGCGTCGCTGGCACCCTTGATGCCGGTGCGGCGCGGGCTGGTATCGGGCGAGACCAGCATGATGCCGTGCTCGGCGGCGTAACGCTGTGCGCCGCCCTTGATCATGAAAGTCTCTTCGGTACACGTCAGTCCGGCCAGGTAAAACAGTACCGGTACTTTTTTGTGCCTGGCCTGTGGCGGCTGGTACACCGAAAAAGTCATCGGCAGGCCGGTCTCTTTCGATTGTTGTTTATAGAATCCCTGTACGCCGTCAAAGCATACGTGTTGGCTGATCAGTTCCACCATCTTCCCCGTATTAGTAAATAACAACCGAGCGTATCGATTCACCGCTCTTCATCAAGTCAAAACCTTCGTTGATCCGTTCCAGCGGCAGCGTGTGCGTGATCAGATCATCGATATTCAGTTTGCCTTCCATGTACCAGTCGACGATTTTCGGTACGTCGGTACGGCCACGTGCACCGCCGAAAGCGGAGCCTTTCCATTCGCGGCCGGTCACCAGCTGGAACGGACGGGTGCTGATTTCGGCACCGGCTTCAGCCACGCCGATCACGATCGACTGGCCCCAGCCCTTGTGGCAGCATTCCAGCGCCTGGCGCATGGTGTGTACATTGCCTATGCATTCAAAGCTGTAGTCAGCACCGCCGTCGGTCAATTGCACGATGGCGTCGACCACGTTTTCAACTTTGCTCGGGTTGATGAAGTGCGTCATGCCGAATTTACGCGCCATCGCTTCACGTGCCGGATTGAGGTCTACGCCGATAATTTTGTCCGCACCAACCATCTTGGCGGCCTGGATCACGTTAAGGCCGATACCGCCAAGGCCGAACACGACCACATTCGCACCCGCTTCCACTTTGGCGGTGAACAGTACCGCGCCTACGCCGGTGGTGACGCCGCAACCGATGTAGCAGACTTTATCGAAAGGTGCGTCTTCGCGGATCTTCGCCAAAGCGATTTCCGGGACCACGATGTAGTTCGAGAAGGTCGAGGTGCCCATGTAGTGGAACAGCGGCTTGCCGTCGATGGAGAAGCGGCTGGTTGCGTCCGGCATCAGGCCGCGACCCTGGGTCGAGCGGATCTTCTGGCACAGATTGGTTTTGCGCGACAGGCAGAATTTGCATTCGCGGCATTCCGGGGTGTAGAGCGGAATGACGTGATCGTCTTTCTTCAGGCTCTTTACGCCGGGGCCGACTTCAACCACCACGCCCGCGCCTTCATGGCCGAGAATGGCAGGGAAGATGCCTTCGGGATCGGCACCCGACAGGGTATAGTAATCGGTATGGCAAATGCCGGTGGCTTTGATCTCGACCAGCACTTCGCCTTCACGTGGACCACCCAGTTCCACTTCTTCGATTGTCAGCGGTTGTCCTGCTTTCCAGGCGACGGCAGCTTTGGTTTTCATGGTGGGGTCTCACTCAATAATGGAGGTGAAATGATACGTCATCTGCGTACAGATTGACGGCAGCGATGATGCTTGTGTGCCGCTGCTGGGAACATACCGGATTCCAGCGTCGCCGGAATCCGGTTTCAGACTTTGAGGTCCGGATTACTTGACTGCTTCAATTGCGTCGTCCGGCAACACAACGTTGACGTCCAGCACTTCCAGGTTGCCCTGGCTGTTAAGCGAGATCTTGATGTCGTCAGGATTGACCTTAACGTACTTCGAGATCACGGCGATCAGTTCCTGATGCAGCGCAGGCAGGAAGTCGGGGCCGGCACGGCCATTGCGCTCACGCGCGATGATGATTTGCAAGCGTTCCTTGGCTGCACTCGCAGTTTTCGGCTTGCTATTGAAGAGAAAAGACAAAAGCGCCATGATTACTTACCTCCAAAAATTCTCTGCAGAAAGCCAGGTTTTTCGTAGTCGGTAAATCGCAGCGGAACGTCTTCTCCGAGGAAACGCGAGACGACATCTTTATATGCTTCCGAAACTTCACTGCCTTCAATATGTATCGCCGGATTGCCCGCATTCGATGCGTGCAGTACGGATTCCGATTCAGGGATGATGCCGACCAGTGGAATGCGCAGGATTTCCTGCACGTCGGTGTAGGACAGCATTTCACCCGCTTCTACACGCTTAGGTACGTAGCGCGTAATCAGCAGGTGTTCCTTGACTGGTTCGCCGCCATTCAGTGCGCGGCGCGATTTGGCCTGGATGATGCCGAGGATGCGATCCGAATCGCGTACCGACGACACTTCAGGATTGGTGACGATGATGGCTTCGTCAGCAAAGGTTAGCGCCATCACGGCACCGTGCTCGATACCTGCAGGTGAATCACAGATGATGAATTCAAAATCCATCGCGGCGAGGTCTTGCAAGACGCGCTCTACGCCGTCTTCACTCAATGCATCCTTGTCGCGGGTTTGCGAAGCAGGCAGCACGAACAGGTTGTCGCAGTGCTTGTCCTTGATCAGCGCCTGGTTCAGCGTTGCTTCTTTGTTGACGACATTGATCAGGTCGTACACCACGCGGCGTTCGCAGCCCATGATCAAATCGAGGTTACGCAGGCCGACGTCAAAGTCGATGACGACTGTTTTATGTCCGCGCATGGCCAAACCAGATGCAAAGCTTGCGCTCGAGGTCGTTTTGCCGACGCCGCCTTTACCTGACGTTACAACGATGATTTTTGCCAAAGGAAACCCCTTTCGTTATTTATTAGAACTTCTAAGTTATGCGGCTGCCTTGATAGGCAGCATGTCGATGCGATCGCCAACCAGGCGGACTTGCGTAGCCTGTTGTGCGCGATCCTGTGGAAAGCCGTTTTCAAAAGTGCGATACATGCCAGCGATGGAGACCAGTTCGGCTTCCATGCTGAGGGTAAAAATGCGTGCTTCGGTATTGCCGCTGGCACCCGCCAGCGCGCGCCCACGCAGCGGTGCGTAAATGTGGATGCTGCCGTCAGCGATGACTTCGGCGCCATTGTTGACCGCGGCGGTGATGATCAGGTCGGCACCACGCGCATAGATGCGCTGGCCGGCACGGACCGGGGTATCCACGATCATGGTGTTGGCTGCGAATTGTGTAGCAGCCGGAGCAGGGGCAGCGGCTTGCACCACGACTGGTTCCGGTTCTGCCACGGCGACCGGCGGCGCCAGTTCGATTTCAGCTTGTTGCGGCGTCGTAGGCGCTGTCGGTGCACGTTCCTTGACCGAGCCATCCAGGCTCAGGCCGTGCGCCAGTACTTCTGTCGCCATTTCCGGTGTCGCATTGCGTACTGCTACTGCGTTCAGGCGATACGATTTGAGCAGTGCGGTAATCGCGGGCCAGTCTATGACCTGGCCGGCCGGCTCCAGCGAACCGACATCGATGACCGCGAATTCATCATCGAAGAAGTCGGCGTTGCCGCCGGTCATTTCCTGCATGGCGGCATCGAGCACGGCGAGGTTGGCATCACGCAGGATGGCCGAGACGGCGACGACGGTGGAAATCTTGATTTCGATCGGCTTGCGAGATGAGCTTTTGGACATGGAGGCGATAAATGTTGATGCTGTGTGCTAAAAAATTTCGTAATCAATTTCTGACCGGTAAGCTCGTTCGTCAGTGCTGCACCGTGCAGGGCTGGCGGCCAGATGATAAGTGAGCGCTATTATACCCGTTACCGCGAGTGTTTCCGCGGTGTTTGACCGCAGAAGATGGCATTTTTACGAGCTTTCCCGAGGGTAATCGCGGATGCCGGCCTGGGTGCCATTTTATGTAATTTTGTGTGCGGCAGAGCAGGGCGTCGCGTGTAGAATAGCCCCTTTTTTTGCCGGGGCACGCCATGTGGTTCAAGAATCTTCAGATATATCGTCTTCCTGCGCCGTGGGCCGTTACAGCAGAACAATTGGCAGCAGACCTCGCGCCGCATGCATTCCAGCCTTGCTCCAGCCTGGAAATGCAAAGCCAGGGCTGGGTTTCGCCACGTGAAAACGGTGAACTGGTGTATGCACTGAACAAGCAAATGCTGCTCTTGCTCGGTACCGAGAAGAAGCTGTTGCCGACTACCGTGATTAACCAGGTCACCAAGATCAAGGCGGCAGAGATCGAAGAGCAGCAAGGCTTCAAGCCGGGTCGCAAGCAAATGAAGGAACTCAAGGAAGAGGTCATCGACGACCTGTTGCCGCGTGCTTTCAGCGTCTGGCGTCAGACCTGGGTCTGGATCGATCCGGTCAATGGCTGGATGGTGGTCGACGCAGGCAGCCCGGCCAAAGCCGACGAAGTGATCAAACTGCTGGTCAAATCGGTCGATAAATTGCCGCTGGAAACGCTGCACGTAGCGCAATCGCCAGTGACTGCGATGACCGAATGGCTGGCAGCCGATACCGCACCGCATGGTTTCACCGTGGATCAGGACACCGAATTGCGCGCCACCAGCGAAGGCAAGGCTACCGTGCGCTATGTGCGCCACACGCTGGAACCAGAGGATGTGCGCCGCCATATCGCCTCCGGCAAGCAATGTACGCGTCTGGCCATGACCTGGGCCGACAAGATTTCGTTTGTGCTGACCGAGTCGCTCACCATCAAGCGCGTGACACCGCTGGACGTGATCAAGGAAAACGCTGATTCCAGCGCGCAGAACGATGATGAGCGCTTCGATTCCGACATCATGCTGATGACGGGTGAGTTGAGCCAGATGCTGGGTGATCTGGTCGTTGCACTGGGTGGCGAAGTCGAGAAGAAGTAAGCGTCAGGGCGGGGCGTGCACTTAGCTGTTTCTTGCCTGCCTTGACCCGCTTCAGGCATGATATCGTGGTGTCAGGCGGTCGTTTTATGACCGCTTGCACTACGTTTATCCCGTGTTAATTTTTTAGAGTACTGCCATGGAAATTCAAGTCGGGGATATAGGTCACATTATCCAGTTGTCGGTAGCACCGGTGTTTCTGCTGACCGGTGTCGGCACCAATCTGATGGTGCTGACCAATCGTCTGGGCCGGATTACTGATCGTTCACGCGTGTTGGAAGACAAATTGCGTACGGTAGATCCTGTCCATCATGCAGATCTGAACGCCGAGCTGGTGACTTTGTACCCGCGGGCGCACCTGATCAATCGCGCGATTGTGCTGAGTACTGCTTGCGCACTGATGGTCAGCCTGGTCATCATTTCCCTGTTCCTGGGCGATGCCCTGAGCATCGAGTTATCCAAGTTCATCGCGGTCTTCTTCATCATGGCCATGTTGTGCCTGGTCTCGAGCTTTGTCATGCTCTTGCGCGAAATCCTGGCGGCGACGGGTTCCTTGTATGAACGCAGGATAGAGCCGATAGCACGCCCCTGAATAGCGCAATAATTTTGTTTGCGGTAAAGGCCGCTCATATGCTCAGCATGTGAGCGGCCTTTTTCATTTACGGGCGGCGGCGCGTTGCGCGCGTCTTTTGTTGCGATGTTCCTCGCGCCTTTCCTGTCTTGCCGAGAGTTCTGTCCTATATCGCTGCAAGGCGGCGTGTACAGATGCCGCACGCACGTTACGGCCTATCAAGTGATACCCGAGTCGGATGTAGCGCTTGTGTAGCTGGTCATTGCCCTTTATGCCCAATGCACCGTTGATGCAAAAAAGCAGGGCACTGCTCCAAAAATTGAGACGCTCGGAAATCCAGCCCGCCTGCAGCTCCAGCAAAGTGCAGAGCAGGATGGCGGCGAGGTAGATGCCGACTGGCAGCCATAGCTTGCGATACATGGCCCACAACGGGCCGTACAGGAACGCGGGCCAGCTCCAGCCCTTTTTGATCGCCAGCAGACGACCATGCTGGTCGCTGAATACGGCGTAGTCATGGAGTGGGTCTGGTTCCAGTTTCATGTGATGAACATTGCATGAGTAGTAGATGCCACGCTATCCATGATGGATCCCGGGTGCCTGGTTTTTGAGTCCGTCCTGGGCGTACAAGCCTGGCCGGTTTTTTTTGCCAAATCAAGAGGGCTGCGCCAGACAGCCTGCGATTCGATCTGCAGCACAGTTGTACCCAGAACGCTCTCGCACAGGGTCAGTCGTACCGCGGCTTGCGGTCTTAATTTCTGTATCACGCGATCATATTCGAGGCCGCGTATATATAGCCCTCCTTCGGTCGTGGCGAACAAAGTCACGCCGCTGCAAGTCGTACTGGCTACCCGGGTATGGCGCGAGTATGTCGTGGTGCATAGCACATCGTGGCGGAGCAGCTTGCCATCCACGAAGCGCTGCGTACCCGTATGTACGTTGGCAAAATTCAGAAGCTGGGACTCAATAACGATTGCACCCAGCAAGCCGGATATCAGCGCAAGCAGTATCACGCCTTCAATGGGAATAAAAGATGACACCTTTGTCGCCAGGAGTTTCAGCAGCAGATACATGCCATAACTTATATGCGTCATGCACAGTACATACAGGCCACGCCAGAGCCAGCTGGAATACGGCTCGTAATCAGATGGATTATCGAATGATGCAGTCAGTATCCAGCCTGCGATGAGCGGGAGCATGGCTAGCAATAGTCCCGGTGCGATGAGGGCAAAAAGTGTGATAAATCCGACCGGCAGTTGCCACAGCAGATGCCAGCTCAGAGGCGGGGCCTTGTCTTGATCGTTGTTGTCCTGCCTGGGGAATCGTGGTCTGGCCATGCTTACTTGGTGCGGAGTAGTGTCGCCTGGTTCAGCTGATAGGGGAGAGGGACTTGCATGAGGTTTACGTGCGAGGCATAGGTCAGGGCCTCAGTGTCATTGCAAGCGATACAGATGGGAACAAGCTAAGTCTCGTTTTGCTGTGAGGCATGCCGGAAATAAAAAAGCCCGCAGATCGCGGGCTTTTTTATAGTCTGAAGCTAATATCAATAGGTTGGCGGCACATAACCTTGTGCAGCATCGGCGCCATCGCCGAAGAAGTGTTTTTCCATTTGCGTTGCCAGGTATTTGCGGGCGCGCACATCGGCCAGGTTCAGGCGGTTTTCATTGACCAGCATGGTCTGGTGTTTGAGCCAGGCAGCCCACGCTTCTTTCGATACGGTCTCATAAATGCGTTTGCCCAACTCGCCCGGGTACGGAGGAAAGTCCAGGCCTTCCGCTTCCTTGTCGAGTTTGATGCAGTGAATCATGCGTGTCATGGTGCTGTCCTTTTCTATTGCCACGTCGCGTTGCCATTCGGGTCACGCGGGTACGGCGGGTGTTGATAAGTGTTGACTAATCATGTCGTCGCGTCAGGGGCTTAAGCACCTGGCGCGCCGACATATATCGGGTAAGAAGGCGACATTATAGGTTTTTCGTGAAAACCAGGGATTTTCGCTGCCAGTTATACATTTGCTGCCGGTTCTTCGGCAGGCTGTCCACGGTCGCCGGGACAAAGCCGCGCTTCAGGAACCAGTGCGCGGTACGCGTCGTCAGTACGAACAGTTTCTTCAGGCCGGCGGCGCGCGCGCGGTTTTCCATATGCTTGAGCAAACGCTCGCCATCGCCTTGCGTCTGTACTTCCGGATTGACGATCAGGCAAGCCATCTCGGCCATTTTTTCTGCCGGGAAAGGGTAGAGCGCCGCACAGGCAAAGATCACACCGTCATGTTCGATGACGGAGAAGTAATCAATTTCACGTTCTATCAGTTCGCGACCACGCTTGACCAGTGTGCCGTCCGCTTCATACGGCTCGATTAATTTAAGGATGCCGCCGACGTCTTCAATCGTGGCATCGCGCAGGCTTTCCAGGTTCTCGAAGGAAACCATGGTGCCGACGCCATCATGTGTAAATAATTCCAGCAAGGCCGAGCCGTCGGTAGCATAAGGCACGATGTGCGCACGCGGAACGCCGCCGTTACAGGCTTGCATCGCATGCTGCAGATAGAAGGCAGCATCAGCCGGGACGCAATCGTGCTGCAATACCGCGTCTACCTGGTGCGATGACAATTCATGGATGTCGGCCCCGGTCATATCCTGGATCATCGGTGTTTCGGTGATGAAAATCAGCTTGTCGGCGCGCAGGGCGACGGCGGCATTGACCGCCACGTCTTCCATCGTCAGGTTGAAAATTTCGCCGGTAGGCGAGAAGCCGAGTGGTGACAGCAAGACCAGGCCGCCTGCATTCAGGATCGGATGGATGGCTTCATACGCGATTTTGCGCGTAACGCCTGTCAATTCGAGGTCTACACCGTCTATGATGCCGACCGGGCGTGCGGTGACGAAGTTGCCGGAAATAATGCGGATGGCGGCATGCGCCATCGGCGTATTCGGCAAGCCCTGGCTAAAAGCGGCTTCGATATCGAGGCGCAATTCGCCGGCAGCTTCTTTCGCGCACTCCAGCGCAGCGGTATCGGTAATCCGTACGCCGTCATGGAAGCGTGCTTCCACGTGGCGCAACGCCAGTTGTTCTTCTACCTGCGGGCGCGAGCCGTGCACGATGACAACCTTGATGCCGAGCGCGTGCAGCAGGGACAAATCCTGTGCCAGCACCGGCAACGCGCCATCCTTGACCAGCTCGCCCGGGAAGGCGACCACAAAGGTCTTGCCGCGAAAGGCGTGGATGTACGGCGCGACCGAACGCAGCCACTGGACGAATTGATCTTGGTTTTCCATGAGACGCATTATAACCACGGCAACCCGGATCGATTGTGTGAACTGACGACGAAATGCGACACTGCTCTGTATAATTCTGCCCTACATGTCCGCTCCAGAATCCAAGTCCAAGCCGGGTGCTCCATCCCGGCGTCCTGCGCCCAGGGTGCAGGCTCCATCCGCTCCGCCGGTACGCAACCCTTTACCGGCGATCAGCTTCCCCGAAGAGCTGCCGGTTTCCGGCAAGCGCGACGATATCGCGCGCGCGATCCAAAACAATCAGGTCATCATCGTCAGTGGTGAAACCGGGTCCGGTAAAACCACGCAGTTGCCAAAGATTTGCCTGGAACTCGGGCGCGGCCTGAACGGCCTGATTGGTCACACGCAGCCGCGCCGTATCGCTGCGTCATCCACTGCCAAACGCATTGCGCAGGAAATCGGTACGCCGCTGGGCGAGCACGTCGGTTTCAAGGTGCGCTTCAACGACACCCTGACCAAGGGCGCGTGGATCAAGCTGATGACCGACGGTATCTTGCTGGCGGAAACGCAAACCGATCCGCTGCTGCGCCAGTACGACACCATCATCATCGATGAAGCGCATGAACGCAGCCTGAACATCGACTTCCTGCTCGGTTACCTGAAGCAGTTGCTGCCCAAGCGGCCCGACCTGAAGGTCATCATCACCTCGGCAACCATCGATGCCGATCGCTTTGCACGCCACTTCGGCAGCAACGGCAAGCTGGCGCCGGTGATCGAAGTATCCGGCCGCCTGTATCCGGTCGAAGTGCGTTATCGCCCGGTCGAACCGTTTGACAAGAATGCCGATAGCAACCCGAATGCGACCTCGGACGCAGCCGCAGCACGACGCTCGGCATTGGCAGCCAAGGAACGCGGCCAGCGTGACCTGATGGATGCAGTGGTCGATGCGGTCGATGAGCTGGCGCGCATAGGTTCCGGTGATGTGCTGGTGTTCCTGCCCGGCGAGCGCGAGATACGTGACGCTGCCGAAGCGCTGCGCAAGCACCATCCGCCGCATGTAGAAATCCTGCCGCTGTTTGCCCGCTTGTCGGTGCAGGAGCAGGAGCGCGTATTCAAGATATCAAATGCACGTCGCATCGTGCTGGCCACCAACGTCGCCGAAACCTCGCTGACCGTGCCCGGCATACGCTTTGTGGTCGACGCCGGGCTGGCGCGCGTCAAGCGCTACAGCTATCGCAATAAAGTTGAGCAGTTGCAGATAGAACCGATTGCACAATCGGCGGCGAACCAACGCGCTGGTCGTTGCGGCCGTGTTTCGGCCGGCGTCTGTATTCGTTTGTATGACGAACAGGATTATCTGCTACGGCCTAAATTCACCGAGCCGGAAATCTTGCGTTCGTCGCTGGCCTCCGTCATCCTGCGCATGAAGTCGCTGCATCTGACGGATGTGGAAACTTTCCCCTTCATCGAGCCGCCGCTGGGCCGTGCGATTGCCGACGGCTATCAATTGCTGCAAGAGTTGGGCGCCGTCGATGATGAAAACAAGCTGACGCGCCTCGGTCGTGAACTGGCCAAGCTGCCGCTGGATCCGCGCGTAGGGCGCATGATCCTGGCGGCGAAAGACAATGTCTGCCTGACCGAAGTACTGATCATCGCTGCCGCCTTGTCGGTGCAGGATCCGCGTGACCGTCCGATGGAAGCGCAGGCTGCGGCAGACAATGCGCATAAAAAATTCGCCGATGAAAAATCGGAATTCAGCAGCTATCTGAAAATCTGGAAATGGTTTGAAGACGCGATCGCGCACAAAAAATCGAATCGCCTGTTACAGGAAGAATGCCGTGCCAACTTCCTGTCGCAATTGCGCCTGCGTGAATGGCGCGATGTGCACTCGCAGTTGCTGACCATCGTGCGCGAGCAGGGCTGGCGACTGAATGAAGCACCAGCTACCTACGAGCAATTGCACACTGCACTGCTGACCGGTTTGCTCGGCAATATTGGCTTCAAGTCTGAGGACGAGCCCCACTACCTCGGTGCACGCAGCATCAAGTTCCATATCTGGCCGGGTTCCAGCCTGATCAAAAAAGCGGGCAAATGGGTGATGGCGGCCGAGCTGGTCGATACCACGCGCTTGTACGCACGCTGTATCGCGCAGATACAGCCGGAGTGGCTGGAGCGCGTAGCGGGCCACTTGCTGAAAAAGTCGTATGGCGAACCACGCTGGGAAAAACGCACGGCGCAGGTTTCTGCCTACGAGCGCGCGACCCTGTATGGTCTGGTGGTGTACAGCCAGCGCCGTATCCAGTACGGCCTGATCAATCCTTCCGATGCACGCGAAATATTTATTCGTGATGCGCTGGTCGGAGGCGACTTTGAAACGCGTGCGCCTTTCTTTGCGCATAACCACAAGCTGGTGCGCGAGATCGAAAACCTCGAACACAAATCGCGTCGTCTCGACGTGCTGGTCGATGATGAGTTGATCGCTGCGTTCTACGACAAACTGATCCCGGCTGATATTCACAATGGCATCAGTTTCGAGAAGTGGCACAAGGATGCAACGGCTAAAGAGCCGAAGTTGCTGTACCTGAACCGAGATGACCTGATGCGGCATGAGGCGGCGGGCGTCACCACCGAGCTGTTCCCGAAAGTGATGAATGTCGCGGGCGTTGATATGGCTTTGTCGTATCACTTCGAACCGGGTACGCCGCGTGACGGTGTAACCCTGGCCGTGCCGCTGTATGCGCTGAATCAGGTATCCGCCGACAGGTGCGAATGGCTGGTGCCCGGGATGCTGAAGGAAAAAGTACATCTGCTGCTGAAGTCTTTGCCGCAAAAGCTGCGCCGTCATTGTGTACCGCTGCCGGATTACGCCGCTGGTTTCTGTGATCGCGTGCAGGACACGCATGCTTTCGGTAAAGGCAGCTTGCTGGATGCGGTGATTGCTGACGTACGTGAACAAACCGGCATCGCCAGCAAGACCACAGACTACAAACTGGAAACTCTGTCCGCGCATCAATTCATGAACTTCAAAGTGATCGATGAGCATGGACGTCAGCTCGAGATGGGGCGCAACCTCGGTGCCTTGCGTGCAGAATTTGGCGGGCAGGCACGCGAGAGCTTCCAGCGCATCGCCGAGAAAACCGCAACGCCGGTGGCTCCGAACGCACAGCCGCAAGCGGCAGCCAGCGGCAAGAGCGCTGTACCTGTTGCGAATAGCAAGGCTGCGCCTGCGGCAGTCGCAACACACCAGAACCTGACCGGCTGGAGCTTTGGTGAATTACCCGAGTTGCTGGAAATCCAGCGCGGCAAGCAGACCCTGATCGGCTTCCCGGCGTTGGTGGATAAGGGCGCACATTGCGATCTGGAAGTGTTTGATGATCCGGATGAAGCGGCACGTGTGCATCGTATAGGCTTGCGTCGCTTGCTGGCTTTGCAGTTGAAAGAGCAACTGAAGTATCTGGAAAAGAACGTTCCCGGTTTGCAGCAAATGGGCATGCAGTTCATGGCACTGGGTACGCAGGAAGAGTTGCGCGATCAGATCATCCACGCCGGACTGGAGCGCGCCTGTCTGCAAGAACCTTTGCCGAAGAATGCCGAACAGTTCAATGCACGCAAGGATGAAGGAAAATCGCGTCTCGGTTTGCTGGTGAATGAGATCGCGCGTCTGGTCGGCCTGATCCTGACCGAATACCATGCTTTGCCGAAGAAGCTGCAAACGGTGAAAGCACATGCGCAGGCGGTGACCGATATCCAGGCGCAATTGCAGGGACTGGTCGGCAAGCGCTTCATCGCCGACAACGATTACAGCAACCTCACGCATTTCCCGCGCTACCTGAAAGCCATCAATGTGCGTATCGATAAACTGCGCGCCGATCCGGCACGTGATACGCGGGCGATGGCTGAGTGGCAGCAGGCCGCTGCACCGTGGCAGCGTGCTTTGAAAGAGCGGCACGGCGATCCGAAAATGACGGAGTTCCGCTGGTTGCTGGAGGAGCTGCGCGTATCCCTGTTTGCGCAGGAATTGCGTACGCCTATGCCGGTATCGGTTAAGCGTTTGCAAAAAGTTTGGGAAGCTATGCAGCGCTAAGCTTGGTCTGCGCCAGCTTAGCCCTGTAAGAAATACAGCAACAAGGCTAACCCCGCAGACCAGGCGATCAGCCACATCCACACACGCATCGCACTGCGGCAGCAGAATACCCATAAGGCGATGCAGGTGTAAATCACGAAACTCAATAGCGTCCCTGTCAGCACACCTTCGGCGCGGGAAACACCTGCGATAAGTGGCAATAATAGTGCCAGTACTGATGCGCTCAACGCGCTCAGTACATAAGCACCGACGCTGGCGGCCAGGACCCGGCTTGCGATCATCCAGCGATACGATGGTGAGACGGTAGGGATGGGTTTGGCTCTCATCGCTTTGCTTTCGATACAACTGCAGGCCGCATGTTTTTTCTCCACACTTTGTACGCAGCATAAGCCAGCGCTACGCCGAATGTCAGCGCTACCATTTCCACCGAAAAGCCTTGCCAGTCAGCGCGCTGCAGGTAGTGCACAAAGTATGCGCCCGTGGTGACGAAGTTGAGTAATGGCAGCGCGATACAGAGACATGCAGCGAATGCCAGTTGCTCCACCCATGCCCGCGCAGCTGGTCGCAGCATGGCGTGCAGCAGTGTCAGCAACCATGCGATAAAAAATGCCCTGATTTCCCATGCAGAACGTAGTGCAAAGTCAGCATCTATCAGGCGATTCGCATAGAGGTAGCTGATGCAGGCAACGCAGATACCGGTGACTGACGCGACATTCAGGGCTTCTATCCAGCGATAGACGCGCGCAGTTGCGAAGCCGAATTCCATTTCATTTTTATTGCGGCGTTTGACTGAAAACAGAATGGTGCCGGTTGCGATCATGATCATGCCCATGATCCCGCACAGGAAGTAAAGCCACTTCATGCCCCAGCCGCCAAATCCGGCGACGTGCAGTGTCTCGACGACGCGATGTGCTTTGCTGCTGATTGCGTCGTGGTTGCCTTCGGACTTTTGCCATTGCAGCACCGCGCCTGTTACACCGTCGAAGGTGACGATGCCGGGCGAGTTCAAAATGCGCCCGGTGCCTGCGGTGTCGGGCCCGCGGTCGTAGATCTTGATGGTCATGCTGGCGTCGCCCGGACGTTCTATCAAGAGCATGCGTGCAGGCAGTCCTGTCATGTTCTGTGCCTGCTGCATGAGTGGTGACAGTTCAGGGAGCGGGGCAGCCTCGCCGCTGAGCTTGCGTTTCAATATTGGTGCCGGCGCCAGTTCCTGCTGATACTGCGCATAAGCCTTGCCATCCGAACCGTAAGCCGTGCGCAAAGGCATAGGCATATAGCTGGTGTAAAAAAACGCCAGGCCGGTATACACAATCATGAACAGGAAGGGTAGTGCCAGAACGGCTGTGACGTTGTGTGCGTCCAGCCACGAGCGTTGACCTTTACCGGGGCGGAAGGTAAAGAAATCCTTGAAGATACGTTTGTGCACGATGACGCCGGATACCAGCGCGAGCAACATGCCCATAGAAACAAAGCCGACCAGCCAGAAACCCAGCATGTCGGCATGTAATGCGTAGTGGAAGGACATGAAGTGACGGCCGCCCTCGGTCTGTCGCCCCCATGGTAGTGACAGGAAGGCCCCCGACTCCGGATGCACGACCAATTGGGAACCTGTACGCGGCCCATCCTTGCTGCGCCAGAATACTTGTAGTGCGTCGCCTGGCTGTTCCGGCAATGTGATACGCCAGAAGGGAGCACCTGCGGCATTGGTCGCCATGTATTGCATGGTGGATGCCAGCACATGTGCATCCAGTCCATGTGCGGCATGCGTATTTGCCGCAAGCACCGGCTCTGCCTTCATCCAGTGCGTGATCGGATCACGAAATACACTGAGTGAACCCGCGAGAAAAATTGCACACAGGAGCCAGCCGCAAAGCAGCCCGCACCATGTGTGCAACCACGACATACTGAGTCGCAAACTATCCTTCATGTAAGCCGCTCAGTTGTTCGTCAGAACGAGCCGCGCATGGTCAGCATCACGTTACGTGGTGTGCCGAAGTAGCCGCCGTTTAGCGTGCCACCAACGACAGCAAAGTAGTGTTTGTCGAACAGGTTGTCGATGTTCAAAGACGCGGTCCATTTATCACTGATTTTGTAGGAGCCGAATGCATTCCAAACCGAGTAACCACCTTGCGTGATGGTGACGTTGGCTGATTCTTTGTATGAGTAATCGCTTTGGGCGATTACACCACCGCCGATAGACCATTTTTGCCATTCACCCGGTAAACGGTAGGTAGTCGAAGCGCGGAACAAATGCTTGGGTGTTTCCCAGCTGGTGGTTTGACCGTTTTCGTCTTCATTCTTCAGACGCGTGTAACCGGCCGTTGCTTGCCAGCCTCTCGCCAGTTGACCTCCAACTTCGATTTCGAAACCACGGCTGTCCCGGAATGCGGAAGTGCGGTAGCAGTAGCTGCTGGATACACCAGGGCAAAGACCATTTGTATTCATATCCTGTACTGCGACATTCTTTTTCTTGGCCTGGAAGACGGACATAGCGATATTCAGGCGACCGTTATATAACTCGCCTTTGATACCTGCTTCAACATTGGAACCAATGGCTGGCTTAAGTGGTACGCCTGAAGCAGTTTCGTAGCGGCTCTGCGGTTCGAAAGTATCGGCATAGCTGGTGTAAACAGACCATTCCTTGCTCAGGTCGTAGACCAGGCCCGCATAAGGGGTGAATTCAGCCTTCTGCTTGTAATCATTGGTCAGTCGGCTGGTCACCAGGTTCTCACTGCGTGCCGCGAACCAGCTGACACGACCACCCAGCAACATGTGGAGATCGTCTGCCAATTCCCAGCGAGTGCTGCCGTAGATACCGAAGCGATCATCCCTGTTGACCGAGCGGTTTGCCCATGCCGGTTGCGTTGGTTCTGCCAGTAGCCAGGGGTTGGGATTGTAAATACTCATAGTGCCGACCGCAGGCAGATCCGACGTTGCCGTACGTATCCATGTCGTTGACTTGGACCAGTTCGCACCAAACATCGCCTGATGCGTACGACCCCAGGCCTTGAAACTGCCGGATGCATTTGCATCAATGCCGTAGCTTGGGACTTCGTGGTTCATGAAGTAGGAGCGCTCAACGTTGGTCGTTTCTACTGCAGGATTGACGGCGCCACGTATACGTCCCAGTTTTTGATAGATGCTGGTTTTGCTATAGGTAGCAGTCAGCTTCGCTTTCCAGTCACCGGCGAAACGATGTTCGAGTTCGGTAAATATTTCATCTGTCGATGCTTCGTGACGGTTCCAGGCTTGCGTGAAGGAGGTCGAACGCGGCACATTCAAGGCTGCGCCATTGGTAAAGCGCGGCAAACCGTAAATTGCATAGCCATCGATATTGGTTTCCTGATGACGTACGCCGACGGTCAGTGTGGTATCGCGGCTGAGATCCATATCAATGACACCGTAGACCAGCGGTGTCTTGGAGTGGGCTACGTCGTAAAAGAATTTGTTGTCCTGATACGCAGCCACTACGCGGCCACGTACTGTACCCGCTTCATTCAGCGTGCCGCCTGCATCCACTTCCATCCGGTAGTTGTTCCAGGAACCGACACGTGCCGTTACATCAAAATGTTTTTCCGCTTTCGGGCGCTTGCGCACCATATTGATGACGCCGCTTGGATCACCGGCACCGACGATCAGCCCACCCGCACCGCGCAGTACCTCGACGCGATCAAAGACTGCCATATCGGTGGGAACCCAGCCGGTCGGATTGTAAACATTGCCGGATACGCCATCGATCAGATAGTTGGTTTCAGGGATGACATAGCCGCGTATGGTGTAGACATGGGCACCAAAGTTGCGCTGCGATTTGGTGATGCCGGTTGTATGTTCGAGTACCTGATCCAGCGTTACCAGATTCTGGTCATCCATTTGCTTACGTGTGACTACGGTGACCGATTGCGGCGTTTCACGTATCGATTGCGTCATCTTGCCTATGGTCAGCGCACGCGTCGTATAGGAGTCACTGCCTTCGGTCGTCGGCGTCGCCGCGGCGGTCGCAGTCACGGCAGGCAAAGTCGCTTCATGCGGAGCAACGTTGGAAGAAGGTGGCAGCTTGCTCAGTGTGTAGACATTGCCGCCGCGCGCGACTGCGGTCAGGCCACTGCCTGCCAGCAGGCGGGCGAAACCTTCCTGTACCGTGAAGCTGCCTTGCAGGCCCTGTGTGCGCAGGCCGTCGGTCAGCGCTGGTTCGGACGCCAGGTTGACGCCGGCACTACCGGCAAATGCTGACAGGGCAGGGCTGAGCGGACCCGCCGGAATGTTGTAGCTTTTTTGTGCGGACGTGCTGACACCCGGTTCTGCTGCAAATGCCGGGGTGGCAGGTACACCGGCCATGACCACGGCGGCAGCCATCACGACGATGGCACCGCGTACCAGCCTGACCGAAGGCTTCAGGCGAGGAAAAGCCTGGTGGGCGGTGGATGCAGCAGATTTGATTGCAGAAGAAGCACTAAATGCCGTGCTGCGCGCTGAACGCGGGTGAGTCATGAAGATGTCCTTTCGAGGGTCAGAATGTGTTGCTCTTATCCTGTCTGACCGTCGAACTTTGAAAAGGGGACATCGCTACAGCATTGTTGGTTAATATTTTTTACGGCGGGCTTATACGGGCCCTATCGTCACCCAGTAGCGCGTGACCAGGGTCGCACGTATCGGCAAGGAGGCGACCAGTGCCTTGATGACTGCATCTGTATCGCGCAACTGGAATGCGCCGGAGACGCGTAAGTCAGCGACAGCCGGATCGCAACGCAGGATGCCGGGGCGATAACGCGCGACTTCAGTGATGAACTCGGAGAGCTGCATTTTTTCTGCGTACAAGACTCCGGTGGTCCAGGCGTCGGCATGTGGGTCTATGGTTTGCAACACGCCTGCTTCGCTATTGAAATTCGCCTGTTCACCGGCGCCCACTATGAAAGCGCCGGATTCGTTGTGGCGCGGCCTGACTTCAATCGCGCCTTCAGTCACCGCTACCAGGCTGGAATCATTGTGTTGCGTCACGATGAAGCGGGTGCCGAGTGCGCGCATGCTGCCTTGTTTGCTTTCCACAATGAACGGGCGCGGCATGGCGGCGCTATCTTTGGCGGTAGTCACCATAATTTCACCGCTACGCAGATAAATACGCCGCGTGTTGTCATCAAAGGCGATATCGATAGCAGTTGCGGTATTCATGAACAGGCGGGTGCCATCTGCTAACGTGATTTCACGCTGTTCACCGGTCGCAGTATGTTCATTGGCAGCCCATTCCTGCCACGGTGCAACGCGATAGGCGGTCCAGGCGACCGGGCCGGCAGCGATGAGTAAAGTGAGTGTCTTGATGGCGCTACGACGATTCATTGCAGCTGCATTCCGCAGTACCGGCACGCCGACCTTGGACGGCACCAGACCGAATTTTTTGCTGACCATTGCTGCGCGTTCCCACGCGAGTTCATGATCGGCATGGCTGGCGCGCCAGCGGTCGCAGGCCTGGCGATCAGCATCTGTCATTTCGCCGGAATGCATGAGTACCAGCCATTGCGCGGCCTGTTTGGCAGCACCTGGGTCAACCGCCCTGGGGTTGTTGCGTAGCGGGTTGCTGATGGCGGACGGCATCATTCTGCAGCCACCAGCAGGATGCATTGTTCGAAGGCTGCCGCCATGTAGCGTTTGACGGTGCGGTCGGTCACGCCGAGACGTGCGGCAATTTCTGCATAGGTCAGGCCTTCAAGCTGCGACAGCAAAAAGGCTTCACGTACTTTGCTGCCCAGACCGTCGAGCATGGCGTCGATTTCATGCAGGGTTTCGAGGATGAGCATGCGTGTTTCGGCGGACATCGTTTCCGGTTCCGGCATCTGCGACAGCACGTCCAGATAAGCCTGTTCCAGCGATACCCGTTTAACGTGATTGATCAGCAGACGATGCGCGATGGTGGTCAGATAGGCGCGGGGTTCCTGCAGTGTCAGTTCGCGCCGTGTTTCCTGAACTGCGAGTATGCGCACGAAGGTGTCCTGTGCCAGGTCTGTGGCCTGATCTGCGCCGCCCAGTTTGCGACGCAGCCAACTCACCAGCCAGCTGTGGTGATCGACATAAATAGCAGCGACGTCCCGGTCCGAGACTAGCGGTACAGCTGACACAATAAGATTTCCTGAGCGATGAGCCGCATACACATCGAAGAATGACCGTGATGCTTGCGGCTATATACAAATGAGAATTATTATCAATATTACAGAGGCAGGCTTTTTTTGACCATAAAAAATTGGCGGGAAATGCATTTTGATGGTCGCAATGATGTGTGTACGCCACATTCATGCGTCGTCACAGGTGTGCATCCCCGGCATTTGAAAAAGGTGTTTGCGCCAGTTATCGCAGCTTTGCGCTGCCTCCTATCGTCGGACAGCAGTCGAATCGCGGTTGATTTCGCGTAAAATTGCGGAAGTCCCTTACAACACTCACTTAAATCGAAGAATATGACCATCAAATCCGATAAATGGATACGCCGCATGGCAGAGCAAACCGGCATGATCGAACCGTTCGAGCCAGGTCAGGTACGCCAGTCCAACGGCCAGAAGATCGTCTCTTACGGTACTTCATCCTACGGCTACGATATCCGTTGCGCCGACGAATTCAAGATTTTCACCAATATCAACAGCACCATCGTCGATCCGAAGAACTTTGATGAAAACTCCTTCGTCGATATCAAGAGCGATGTCTGCATCATCCCGCCGAACTCGTTCGCGCTGGCACGTACCATCGAGTACTTCCGCATCCCGCGCAATGTGCTGACTATCTGCCTCGGTAAATCGACTTACGCACGCTGCGGCATCATCGTTAACGTGACGCCGTTCGAACCTGAATGGGAAGGCTATGTAACACTGGAGTTCTCCAACACCACACCATTGCCGGCGAAGATTTATGCAGGTGAAGGTTGCGCGCAAGTGCTGTTCTTTGAAAGCGATGAAATCTGCGAAACATCGTATAAAGATCGTGGCGGCAAGTACCAGGGCCAACACGGTGTGACGTTGCCTAAAACCTGATGCATGTGAGCGGCTTCCCCATGAAGAAATATGCGCGCATGTTTGCGTTGCTGTCAGTAGTGTCTGCGGCGACGCCTGCGTTGTCGCATGCGCAAACGCTCGTCCCTGCCGGAAAGATGTTCGCGAATGCCTTCCTCGATGTGCGTGCGCCATTGACTGGTGACTGGATGATCGCCAAGTCGTCGCAGGCTGAACTGGCTTTTGCGCGTGCCGGTGATGCGCTCAATGAAAGTTTTATTGCGCAGGTCAGCCTGTTTGCCTTGCCCGATTTCAAGGGCAAGGATGAGTTTGAGGCGCTGGTGAAACAAGGTGTACAGGCCGATTCTCCGACAGAGCGTTTCAAACCGGTCTCGGCTGATTTTGAATATACCGAACAGCGCGGTTATCCGTGCGTGAAGTATGTCGGTGTGACTGAAGACATGAAGGCGAAGACCAGTACTTCAGCGACTGAAACTGTGAAGCTGATGTTGCAATTCAATTCGCTGTACTGCCAGCATCCGACCGTGCCGGGCGTCGGCTTTATGGTCGGCATGTCGCACCGGGGTGACGCGGTGATAGAGGATCTGGCGAAGGATGCAGAAGTCTTTATCGCGGGCGTGCAGGTCGCCAAGCGCACGGCCAAGCCGGTGGTGCAGACGGAGGCGCCAGCCGGGATGCAGCCTGAAGTAATACCGCAAACGCAGCCTGAAGTTCAGCCTGCGGCACCAGCGGAAGAAGTCGAAGAAGAAGTGCGCGGCTAACTGTTTTAACGTTGCGCCAGCTTCCGCGCTTCGATAATCATCCTCTCCGCGGCACCCGATTGCGGTTCATCGCGATACGCCAGATGCAGCGGCGCACGCAGGTCGGGTGCCTGCTCCAGCTTCAGGTAAACCACTTCCTTCAGTTGTACGTGTCGCATTGATGCGGGCACGATAGAGACCCCCAGTCCCGCCGCCACCAGACTCAGCGTCGATAAATTCTTTTTTGCTTCCTGCACTACACGCGGGCTGAACCCGGCGGCGCGGCAGGCGGCAATCACGCTGTCATAGAGACCGGGACCGCTCGGGCGTCGGTTCAGGATAAAGTCGTCCTCGGCCAATGCCGTCAGCGGCAGGCTCTTGCGTCGTTGTGCCAGTTTATGCGTGACCGGCAACGCGACGATCATTTCTTCCACCAGCATGGTTTCCATTTTCAGGCCGGCAGCACTCCCTATCGGCGAGCGTATGAAGGCGACGTCGAGGCGGTTGTGCCGCAAGTCTTCGACCAGATCATTGGTATTGCTTTCCTCGACTGCCATGATGACGCCCGGCGATTTTTGCCGGAAGGCGCGTATGACTGCCGGGATGAAAGGGTGCAACGCTGCCGACTCGGTGAAACCGACTGCGAGGCGGCCACTTTCGCCGAGCGAGATGCGGCGTACACCTTCTATCGTCGTGTTGATCTGCTCCAGTATCAGGCGCGCATCCGTCAGTAGCGCCTGACCGCTCTCGGTCAGTTCCATGCCGCGTGGCATACGCCGGAACAGGGTGACCCCCAGTTCTTTTTCCAGTGCACGGATTTGCTGGCTCAGCGGCGGCTGTTGTATGCCTATGCGTTGCGCCGCCTTGGTCAGATGGCCTTCTTCCGCGACGGCGACGAAGTAACGCAGCAGGCGGAGGTCTATGGATGACATATATTTTAAGTATGCTTAACTATGATTCCATATATTAGACTGAATGGCGTTGCAAGCGTAAGCTTTCGTTTATCGAGATGTCACGCGGAAGCAAGATCATGGAAAGCAGCACACAAGTAGCGCAAGCCGCGCAGGAACAGGCCACGGCTCCGACGTTGCGACAATTGTTCCTCGGCTTCCTGGGGCTGGGGATGATGGCGTTTGGCGGTGCCTTGCCGCTGGCGCACCGTATGCTGGTGGAAGACAAGCGCTGGCTGAATGAAACTGAGTTCACCGAATTACTCGGCCTGTGTCAGTTTCTGCCTGGCGGCAATATGATTAATTTATCGGTCGCTGTCGGTATGCGTTTCCGTGGTGTGAAGGGGGCCTTCGTTTCCATCATGGGGCTGGTCGCGATGCCATCGGTGGTGCTGGTACTGCTCGGTATGTTGTATGAGCGCTTCCAGAATGATGCACAGGTAGCGCATGTATTTGCCGGGCTGGCGGCAGCGGCAGCAGGGTTGCTGGTTGCGATGGCGATCAGGATAGCGGTGCAGTTGCGCGGGAAGTATTTGATGGCGCTGGTGGCGATACTTTGCTTCGTCGCGATTGCAATACTGCGCTTGCCTTTGCTGTGGGTGATGCTGGTGATGACGCCGCTGAGTATCTGGGTCACCGCAAGGAGCAAGAAATGACGCAGACCCTGATCGCCTTATTCCTCATTTTTACGCAGTTGTCTTTGCTGGCCTTTGGTGGTGGCAATGCCATCCTGCCGGAGATGCAGCGTCAGGTAGTCGAGGTGCATCAATGGATGACGGCCAAAGAGTTCAGCGCCTTGTTTGCCTTGAGCCAGGCTGCGCCGGGGCCGAACATGATGATAGTGAATCTGGTCGGCTGGCAGGTTGCAGGCTGGGCCGGGATGCTGGTGACCGCCATCGCCAAGTTCGGGCCTTCGTCGCTGCTGACCATCATGTCGCTGCATGCATGGGAACGCTTCAAGGATAAACCGTGGCGTGCTTACATACAGTCCGGCATGGTGCCGGTGACGGCGGGTATCGTCGCGGCCAGTGCCGCCGTGATTGCGCACGCATCGGATAGCAACTGGCTGCTGACTGCGATTACAGTTGTCAGCGCTGTGCTGGCGTGGAAGACACGCATCCATCCGTTGTGGTTGCTGCTGGTGGGCAGCCTGGTGGCTTTGCTGGGGAATTCCTGGGTGTGAGCGGGCGAGGGCGGTTGCACCTCACCGCTGCGTCTTACTTGCCGCTGTTGTTAGCCAGTTTTTTCTTCAAGGCCTGTATCGCATCCTTGCTGGCATCCATGCCTGCAATCGAGGTGACGAGTTGCAGGTTTTTCTTGCGTAGCCGGAAGGCGTCAACCGTGACGTAGTTGCCGCTGCCGACATACCGTGTGGTGACGATGATTTCCGCTGTGCCATCGCGGTCGACGTCGGCGAATGTCAGGCTTTCTACGGTGCCGTTACGCGGGCGTATGGTGCCGGTCAGGAATGCATCATACGGATAGGCCGGATCGTTCTTCGCATAGACGCGTAAGGTATAGCTACCTATGCCACGTGGTTCATAGTCCCCTTCGGCGACGACTACCATGCCTTTGGTAGCCGGGTAGATTCCGCTTTTGATGACGCGGCTGCCGTTGTCGGCGGCGTAGCTGCTGGCTGAAGCGATCAGCGCAGCGAATAAGAGTGCGATTTTATGCATGAGAATGTTTCTGTTTGACTGATGATGCAAAACCGGATGTGAGATTTTGCCGGGAAATTGGTAGTGACGATGTGTTTTAGAACGTTGTTTAAAAGCAGAAAAGCGAGGCTATACCCAATATATTTCAGTTTTTTTGAAAAAATTGATAAAATTCAAAAAAAATGAAATGTATGGAAAGTCATGGCTCAACATTATATTGTGATGGCAGATATCGTTCGTAGCAGTGTCTACGACGGTGATCTTTTGATGCCCGAGTTTAAGAAAGTCGTCGAAGAATGCAATCAGGCTTATCGAGAAAAATTATTGTCTCCTTTTACGATCACTTTAGGAGACGAGTTTCAAGGTGTGGCCGACTCTCTTCGCAGTGCCGTTGAAGCTATTCTTTTTTTAGAAGATCGGCTGCTTACGGTACATCCCGTTTTCTCACTTCGTTATGTGCTCGTCTATGGCGCCATAGACACCCCTGTCAATCCTGAAATTGCGTACGGCATGGCCGGCCATGGCCTAACCGCAGCCCGAGAAATTCTTGCTAAAAAACGGCGCGGAAGACTACGTTTCCAACTCAATCTACCAGACCATCCTTATAGCCAGGAGTTGCAGATGCTCTTTAGATTGCTGGAATTGCTAGCGGGACACTGGAAACAAAAAGACTACGTTTTGATTAAAGAACTTTTAGCCAACAGTAGTGATATGGCTGTCGCTGCATTATTTGAAAAAACTGCATCACAGATCTGGAAGCGCAGAAAGACACTACAGATCGAAGAATTTACCTCCGTCAAAGAGCTGTTGATACGAACGGTGGATTATTGTGAAAGAGATCGCCATGCTTGATCACCTGCTTTATTCATGCGGAATTTTTATTGCGGGTGAGGTAATTGCACTTTTGATTTTTCCGTTGGTGCGCAAATATGTTGGCGGAGCAGCTCTTTTAAAAGTGCCTGATATCGAGACCTTCAAGGGCGTGTTGGAACGCCTTGTTATTTATGTCGGTCTTTTGAGCGGCTATGAAATTATCCTGGTCATGTTTGGCGCGTTGAAATTGGGTACGCGCTTACATGATGAAGGAAAGAATCCCGTTTCCAATAACTACTTTCTGGTCGGGAATCTGACGTCGGTATTGATCGCGATCACGGCGGCAGTTGCGTTGTTCTATTTCGCAAAGAATAACTATAGCTTCTAAGCTAATGCACAGCCGATGACGGCTTCTGTCGCCAGGCCCGGACCATCACGATAGAAACGCAGCGCTCGTTCCAGGTCATCGACAGCTAATGTGATGACGCTGATACGAGGCTGCATGCTTGATCCCTGTTACTGACGGACGCAATCAACGAAGTAATCGCGCTTGCCATCGACTTCGCGTTTGACCAGACCGTGGACATCGGTTTCGAAGCCCGGGAATTTTTCGTTGAAGTCACGTGCGAAGCGCAGGTAATCGACGATGGTCTTGTTGAAGCGTTCGCCCGGGATCAGCAAAGGAATGCCCGGTGGATACGGTGTCAGCAGGATGGAAGTAACGCGACCTTCGAGTTCATCGATAGGCACACGGTCGATTTCACGGTGCGCCATTTTTGCGAACGCATCTGAAGGTTTCATCGCCGGCTGCATGTCGGACAGATACATCTCTGTCGTCAGGCGCGCCACGTCGTAAGCCTTGTAGAAGTCATGGATCTGCTGGCACAGGTCGCGCAGGCCGATGCGTTCATAGCGTGGGTTCGCAGCAGCGAACTCCGGCAGGATACGCCACATAGGCTGGTTCTTGTCGTAGTCGTCCTTGAACTGTTGCAATGCGGTCAGCAGCGTGTTCCAGCGGCCTTTGGTAATGCCGATGGTGAACATGATGAAGAACGAGTACAAGCCGCATTTTTCAATGATGACGCCGTGTTCAGCCAGGTATTTCGTGACGATGGAAGCCGGAATGCCGGATTCGCTGAATTTGCCGTCGAGCGACAAGCCCGGATTGACGATGGTCGCCTTGATCGGGTCCAGCATGTTGAAGCCCGGAGCCAGGTCGCCGAAGCCATGCCATTCATCTTCGGCGCGGATGATCCAGTCTTCGCGCGAACCGATGCCGTCTTCCGAGAAGTTATCCGGCCCCCAGACCTGGAACCACCAGTCCTGGCCCCATTCCTGATCGATTTTTTTCATCGCACGACGGAAGTCCAGCGCTTCAAGGATGCTTTCTTCTACCAGTGCGGTACCGCCTGGTGCTTCCATCATCGCAGCGGCGACGTCGCAGGATGCGATGATCGAGTACTGTGGCGAAGTGGAGGTGTGCATCAGATAGGCTTCATTGAAGGCGTCCTGATCCAGCTTCACGCTTTGTGATTCGCGCACCAGGATTTGCGATGCCTGCGACAGGCCGGCCAGCAATTTGTGCGTCGATTGGGTCGAGAAGATCATCGATTCCTTGGCGCGCGGACGATCCTTGCCGATTGCGTGCATGTCTTTGTAGAAATCGTGGAAGGTCGCGTGCGGCAGCCATGCTTCGTCGAAGTGCAGGGTGTCGATCTCGCCGTCCAGCAAGTCTTTCAATGTTTCCACGTTGTAGATGACGCCGTCGTAGGTCGATTGCGTAATGGTCAGGATGCGTGGCTTCTTGTTGACTGCTTCGCGTGCGAACGGATTCGCTTCGATTTTCTTGCGGATGTTTTCCATCGAGAATTCAGACAGCGGAATCGGGCCGATGATGCCGAGGTGATTACGGGTCGGCATCAGGAAGACCGGGATCGCGCCGCACATGATGATGGAGTGCAGAATCGATTTATGGCAGTTACGGTCAACCACAACGATATCGCCGGGCGCGACGGTCGAGTGCCATACCATCTTGTTCGAGGTCGAGGTACCGTTGGTGACAAAGTAGCAGTGATCGGCATTGAAGATGCGCGCTGCGTTGCGTTCGGACGCGGCAACCGGACCGGTATGGTCGAGCAGCTGGCCGAGTTCTTCCACCGCGTTACAGACGTCGGCACGCAGCATGTTTTCACCAAAGAATTGGTGAAACATCTGGCCGATAGGAGATTTCAGGAAAGCCACGCCGCCGGAGTGTCCCGGGCAGTGCCACGAGTAAGAACCGTCCTGCGCGTAATGCACCAGTGCGCGGAAGAATGGTGGCGACAGGCCATCCATGTAGGACTTGGCTTCGCGGATGATGTGACGGGCGACGAATTCCGGGGTGTCTTCAAACATATGGATGAAGCCGTGCAGCTCGCGCAGGATGTCGTTAGGGATATCGCGCGAGGTGCGGGTTTCGCCATACAGGTAAATCGGGATGTCGGCGTTCTTGTGGCGAATTTCTTCGACGAAGGCGCGCAGCGACTTTAATGCGTAATCGGTTTCTTCAAACGAACCGGCGCCGAACTCTTCATCGTCGATGGACAGGATGAAAGCGGATGCACGCGATTGTTGCTGCGCGAACTGCGACAGGTCGCCGTAGCTGGTCGCGCCCAGCACTTCCATGCCTTCTTTCTCGATCGCTTCAGCCAGCGCGCGGATACCGAGCCCGGAGGTGTTCTCTGAACGGAAATCTTCATCGATGATGACGATGGGGAAGCGAAATTTCATGAGGTCTCCAACAAGACGAAAAGTGCGGCCCACCAGCTATTTGGGTGCGCCAGATAAAGAATGCGAATTTTCGCAGATATGTGTGCGATTTGGGGAGAAAAAAGCCGCTGATTGGCCCATCAGCGGCATAGTGCGTCATCACTGTGACGCTAGTGTTACAAATCGGCCCGGATTAACGAATACGTTCGTAAGTGACGTAGGCGTAATCGTAGCCGTTGGCCTCTGAGTGATGCTGTTCGCGGGCGGTTTCCTGCCACAGTTTAGGGTCGATAGCCGGGAAGAACGCGTCGCAATCGAAGGATTTGTCGATTTGGGTCACGATCAGGCGATCCACCTGTGCCACCGTGTCAGCGTAGATTTGCGCGCCACCGATGATGAAGCCCTGGTTGTCGCCGACCAGTGCCTTGGCGGCGTCCAGCGAGGTCACGGCTTCCACGCCGGCATGTTGCCACTCTGCATTACGGGTGATCACAATATTGCGACGATTCGGCAGCGGACGGCCGATCGAGTCGAAAGTCTTGCGACCCATGATGATAGGGTGGCCCGAAGTCGTGCGCTTGAAGTGCGCCAGGTCTTCCGGCAGATGCCAGGGCAGGGTGTTGTTGATACCGATGCCGTTATTGCTATCGGTAGCGACGACGATGGTCAGGTGTGCAGGCATAGTCTCTTCTGATTAAACAGCCATGGGCGCGGTCAGTGGCGCGTGGTGTTGATAGTTTTCCAGGCTGAAATCGCTCGGTTCGAGTTTTTCCAGCCATTCTGGTTCGTATTTGCCGGTGACGGCGTAATCCGGAATCCGGTCCGACAGCACCAGCTTCGGAGCCGGATGCGGTTCGCGGGTCATTTGCTCGTTGAGCATGTCCAGGTGATTCTCGTAAATATGCGCATCGCCTATGAAGTAGGTGAACCACTTCGGCGTGTAGCCGGTCAGGCGACCGACTACGTGCAGCAGGGCAGCGGCTTCGGCCAGATTGAATGGCGTACCGAGGCCGATGTCGTTGCTGCGGATGTAGAGGCAGAGCGAAATCTCTTTGGTCGTCGCATTCGGGATGAACTGGTACAGCAAGTGACAGGCCGGTAATGCAATTGCATCCAGGTCGGCGCAGTTCCAGCCGTGGAACAGGATGCGGCGGCTGCCCGGATTCTTGATGATGGTATCCAGGCAATCACGCAATTGGTCTATCGCCTTGTACAACAGCACCTTGTCCTTGCCTGCATCGTTGACGGCTGACACCACGCGGAAGCCGCGCTTTTGTGCATCGGCTATCTGCGCCTGCTGGTCGGCGTCCAGCAATTTATAGGCTGGCCACTGGCGCCATTGCACGCCATATACCGGGCCCAGGTCGTCCGGGCCGGTGCGGTAAGGGTTGTTTAGCCATTCGGTATTTTCGTTGGCATTCTGATCCCAGACTTTGCAGCCGAGCGCGCGGAAGTCAGCAGCGCTGCGCGTCGCGCGCAGGAATCCTATCAATTCGCCTATCACTGATTTGAAAGCGAGACGTTTGGTGGTGATCGCGGGGAAGCCGTCTTTTTGCAGATCGAAGCGCAACATTGCGCCTGGAATGCTGATGGTGCGGATGCCGGTACGATTTTCCTGCCAGGTGCCCGTATCTAGTACTGTTTGCACCAGGTCAAGATACTGTTTCATGCATAGTCCGTTTTTGTTAGTTAAGTTGTCAGAAATATAGGTGTTTCGATATTTCCCGCGAATTCGCTATTTTAACGGGTTCCGGCCCCGGTCTAGCAGATCCGCGTCAATGCTGGCCGAACTGCAGTGCGGCGAGGCTGGCGTACAGGCCGCCGCCGGCGACCAGCGATGCGTGGGTGCCGGTTTCAACGATGCGGCCATGTTCCATCACGATGATACGGTCGGCGCGTTGTACGGTGGCCAGCCTGTGCGCGATGACCAGGGTGGTACGACCTACCATTGCGGCTTCCAGTGCGCCTTGCACCAGACGTTCGGATTCCGCATCCAGTGCGCTGGTGGCTTCGTCTAGCAAGAGCAGCGGAGGATTCTTCAGCAAGGCGCGCGCGATGGCGATGCGTTGCCTTTGCCCGCCGGATAAGCGCACGCCGCGTTCACCAAGGAAGGACTGATAGCCCTCAGGCAGGCGTTCGATGAATTCATGCGCTGCGGCGAGACGGGCGGCTGCGATCACTTCATCATCCGTCGCTTGTGGACGACCATAGCGGATGTTCTCCATCGCGTTGGCGGAAAAGATCACCGTGTCTTGCGGCACGATGCCTATGGTGTTGCGCAGTGCGTGCAAGTCGAGTTCACGGATGTCGATGCCGTCGAGTTCGATCACGCCTTCCTGCGGATCGTAGAAGCGCAGCAGTAACTGGAACAGTGAGGTTTTGCCGGCACCGGATGGGCCGACGATGGCGACGGTTTCACCTGCCTGTATCGCAACCGACAGATTCGATAATGCCGGCGTCAACGGGCGTGACGGATAGTGGAAGGTCACCAGGTCCAGCGTCAGTGCCGCACCATTGGCACGACGTGGCGGCAACGTACGTGGTTGCGCCGGCGATGCAATCGGCGACTGCACCGAGAGTAATTCCAGCAGGCGTTCGGTGGCACCTGCAGCGCGTTGCGCATCGCCTAACACTTCCGACAAGGCGCCGATCGCACCGGCTACGATGGCCGAGTACAGGATGAACTGGCCAAGCTGGCCACCGCTCATGGTGCCGTCTATCACCGCATGTGCGCCCAGCCACAAGACGAAGACGATGGCACCGAATACCAGCAGAATCGCAATCATGGTCAGCAACGAGCGGGCGCGTATGCGTCGCATCGCGGTTTTGAATGCGTTCTCTACAGTCTTGCCGAAGCGTTGCGCTTCGATTTTTTCATGGGTATAGGCTTGCACCGTCGGCATCGCATTCAGGATCTCTCCGGCCAGTGCCGATGCATCGGCAACGCGGTCCTGTGAATCGCGCGACAGGCTGCGCACGCGGCGACCAAACCAGACAATAGGCAACACGACGAAGGCCAGCGTGACGAGAATGATGGATGAGAGCTTGATGCTGGTGATGAAGAGCATCACCAGGCCACCGGCAAACAGCAGCGCATTGCGCAATGCCATCGAGATGCTGGTGCCGATCAGGGTCTGGATCAGTGTAGTGTCGGTGGTGATGCGTGACAGTACTTCACCGCTTTGCGTTGTTTCAAAAAATTGCGGGCTTTGCGTGACCACATGCGAATAGACGGCATTGCGCACATCGGCAGTGACGCGCTCGCCTAGCCAGGACACCATGTAAAAGCGGGCTGCAGTCGCGATGGCGAGTACACAGGCCACGCCGAACAGTGCAATGAAGTAAGTATTGATGCTGGACGTATCGTGTATGCCATTGGCGCCGAAGCCGAGGTCTATCATCTGGCGGAAGGCGTAAGGAATGGCGAGCGTGGCAGCGGCTGCGACGATCAGCGCAATACCGGCCAGTACAAATTGCTTCTTGTAAGGCAACAAAAATTTCAGCAAGCCGCGCAGGGTGGCGATACTACCTTTTTGTAATTCTCGGGACGTCTTGATGGTCATGGATGCCGTGTTCTGATGTACTGATGAAAGTGGGATGCCAACCAGTGGCTGCCTGTCACCGGGATTTAACGTTTATTTAATGTGCTTCTGTGCGGCTGACATGCAGGCGTAGCTTAACACCAGTAGCGGCGTGCTATTTTTCCGGAAACTTTGGTAAAAAATACCGAAAACGCTTTGTTCTCAGGCAATATGGGGGCAGGTCAGCAGGCTGCAACGGCTATCTTTTCCGGATAAATAAACTGTTATACCGGAACTGTCATCGCTAAACGGGGTCATTCAGATTCACGCATCACGGGAGAGCAGATTGCTGCAATTTATCCAGTGTACCGAACAGAATGACCAGAGTGTCCGTGACGAACTGCTCGCGGGCCTGAGCGCAGCACAGGCTTTTACTTCACCCAAATATCTGTACGATGCACTCGGCTCCAGGTTGTTTGCAGCGATCTGTGAGCTACCGGAGTATTACCCGACCCGTACTGAAGCCCTTATCTTCAATACGCATGCCAGCGCTATCGCGCTAGCCGTAGGCAGTGGCAGCACCTTAATTGATCTTGGGGCCGGTAATTGCGCCAAGGCCGCGCGCCTGTTCCCGGTGCTGCAACCGGTGCAATATGTGCCGGTCGATATCTCAGTCAATTTCCTGCGCGATGCCTTGCAGCGTTTACAGCAGCAATTTCCATCCATCGTCATGACTGGCATAGGCATGGATTTCTCGCATGAGCTGGTGTTGCCGGACAGCGTGCGTGAGGCTAAGCGTTTGTTCTTTTACCCCGGTTCGTCGATAGGTAACTACACGCCGGATGAAGCGCTGCTGTTCCTGCAACGCATACGCGCTGCCTGCGACGACGATGGCGGCTTGCTGATAGGTGTGGATCTGGTCAAGGAAAAAGCCATACTCGATGCTGCTTACGATGATGCACTCGGTGTGACCGCCGCCTTTAATCTCAATATCCTGCGTCATTTGAATCATTTGCTCGGCACGGATTTTGATGTGCAGGCGTGGCGGCATCGCGGCTTTTACAATCAGCAGGCGAGCCGGATAGAGATGCATCTGGAAGCCGCATTCGACCTCACTGTGCGCTGGCCACAAGGAGAGCGCCGCTTCGTGCGCGGCGAACGCATACACACTGAAAATAGTTATAAGTACACACAGCGCAACTTTACAGATTTGCTGACAGAGGCAGGCTTTGGCCGCCTGTCGTTCTGGACTGATCCGCAGCAGTGGTTCATGGTGTGCCATGCCCACGTGACCTGAAAGCGTCTTCTAAGCCGGACAGCAGTAGACTGTAGCAAGTGGCATCCCGTAACTGTTCTATCAATTACATGGCGGATTGCAATGAACGTACAGACAGAAACTATTCATCTGCTGGCACCGCATCAGAGCCTTACGCGTTATCTGACAGTGCGCGCATATACGCTGGCGCTTGCCGCGCCGTTGTCGGAAGAAGATTGCGCGGCGCAATCGATGCCGGATGCGAGTCCGGTCAAATGGCATCTGGCGCACACCACCTGGTTTTTTGAAACCTTCATTCTTGAGCGCTACGAAGAGAATTTCCAGCCGCATCATCCGGCTTTTCGTGTGCTTTTCAATTCCTATTACAACGGTGTCGGTGACAAGCACGCGCGTGCGCAGCGCGGCTTGCTGACGCGTCCGCCATTCGATGAAGTGCTGGCTTACCGCCGCGATGTGGATACACGTGTGCAAGCTTTGCTATCGCAAACGTGGTCGGCATCATTGCAGGCGGAAATCAATGTTCTGCTGGAACTGGGTTTGCAGCATGAGCAGCAACATCAGGAATTGATACTGACCGATGTCCTGCATTTGTTTTCACGCAATCCTTTAAAACCCGCCTATGCCGCAACTCCATATGCGATGGCAGACATGCCATCGCATATGGAGTGGTTGTCATTTGATAGCGGGGTGGTGCAGATCGGGCATGAAAGCGCGGGCTTTTGTTTCGATAATGAGTTGCCGCGGCACCGGCAGTTTGTCGAAGCGTATGCATTGGCGACGCGATTGGTGACGAATCGTGAGTACCTGGCTTTCGTCGAGGCAGGTGGTTATGAGGATCCTGCCTTGTGGTTATCGGAAGGCTGGGATTGGGTGCAGGCACAGCAAGCCGTGCATCCGCTGTACTGGCAACATGACCGCGGTTGGCATGCGTTTACCTTGCATGGACTGCGACCGCTCGATCTGAATGCGGCCTTGACGCATGTTTCTTACTTTGAAGCGGATGCTTATGCACGCTGGAGCGGTGCGCGTTTGCCGACCGAGGCAGAGTGGGAGCATGCAGCACAGAGCTCGGTGGAATTGACGCAGTTGTTTGGTACGTGCTGGCAATGGACCAGCAGCAGTTACGCTGCGTATCCCGGTTACCAGACTGCCGCTGGCGCGCTGGGCGAGTACAACGGCAAGTTCATGTCCAACCAGTATGTCTTGCGCGGCTCATCTTGCGTGACGCCGGACGGCCATGCACGCATCAGCTACCGCAACTTCTTTCCGTCATCGGCACGCTGGCAATTCAGTGGTATCCGGTTGGCGCGCTAGAGATATCTTCCTGCTGGCGCCTAGCGGAACTCCAGTCGGTTGTAGTCCAGTATGCCTGCTTCCAGTGCCTGCTCAGTGAAGTAGCGCTGGTGCAGCGCATCGCTGAAAGCCCAGAAATCCTTGTTATCCCTGCGTACTGACCAGCGTTGCGTAAAGGTGGCGTAGTCGCTTTCCGAGCGCAAGCCTTGCAGTGCAGTCACCATTGCAGGCAGGTCGGCCGCGCTGACGCGATAGAAAGCATTCGGATAATTGAAACCTATGCCAGGCGTCAGGGTCAGCGTGTCTTCTTCAGGTATCAAGGCCTTACTTTCTCCGAGCAGATGCGAGACGCTGGCATGTGCGGTATTGCGCATCAGGCTGTAGCTGCGTGCTTTGCCATCCGGCGTTTCGACCACCAGTAGCGCTGTTTCAGGCAACCATTGCAAGGCGATCCCTTTGCTGGCCGCGAGTTTCTTTAGCGGCGCTTGCAAGCCAGCGGGTGTTTGCTTGCGCCAATCCAGATTGCTTGCGATGACAGGGGCGAGTCGTTTGCGCATCAGTTCCAGCAATTCCTTCTTCGGATCATTGCTGGCATAGCGTATGCCACTGTCCACATTCAGCGTGGTGGCTGATCCGCCATAGACTTGTTCGCGCACGGACAGGCTGTCACCGCGATACCAGTCGTCACGTACCGCGTTGCGTTGCGCCTTCGGCAGCAGCATCAGGAAAGTGGATTCACCTTCGGCGCGCAGATAATCCATATACAGCCGCGACGCCAGTTGATGGCCGACATTGCCGTACACATCGTAGTTGGCAACCAGCAGGTAGTGGATGCGCTCCAGTAACGGGTAGCCGATGACCCAGGCGGTTTTCGGAGTGTCACCGACAAAGCCTTTGACCACACTGGCATTGTCAAAGTGACGGAATACGGTGAGTGCTGCATTGTCGTTGTTGCCGTCGCCATCCCAAATCAAATTGAGGTTCACATCGGCAGGTTTCTTGATGACTTTGGCCAATAAATCCGAGCGCGCTTTCAGATATTCATTTTCCAGCTTGCCGTAGGCCAGCCATGGCGCCAGGATACCGGTAGTGCGGTTGCCGGTCGGCAGGCGTGCCAGTTCCGAGCTTTGCTGCAGCAAGGCATCGACATCCTTGTCGTAGCTGTCGGACGGCGCAAGGAAGGTGACCCAGAACTGATCCTGGATGACATTCAGCGCAACCTGGCCGCGACATACCGGGCCTTTGATGAAACCCATGATGGTAAATTCGGCTTCCTCCAGCATGAAGCGATAACGCGCGCCGACCGGTAGCTGGGCGAAAGTGGCGAATGGGTTGGCGGCGGTTTCTTCGCTATAGCCGGGCAACTTGTTCACTTCATAGGGCGCTTCAAAGAAGAGCTGACGCCAGCGCGCCATGCGCTTCGCATCGAGGCGATAGGGCATATGCGTTTTCGCGACGATGGTTTCGCGTTCTTCGGTCAGGCGATAGTAGACACGGCTGGCTTTGGGATCATCGACCGGACGCGCTGTCGGGATGATGTTAATCGCTTGCCCTGGCGGTGTCGTTGAACGTACCAGCTTGAAGTAGTTACGTTGTTTGTCGTTGCTGATGCCGTCACCGAAGTACAGGTGCGCGAGGAACAGATGCTCATAGGCATAGCGTGCGAATAGTTGTTCCTTCAGCGTGTCGCCGTTGAGGAATTTTTCCCATAGCTGGACTTTGACTGTCACCGCTGCCGGGAGGGCAGGCTGTCCTTCATAAGGCGCACCCTGTTCCAGCCATGCCGTCATCTTGCGCTGCTCGTCCGGCGACAGACCGGGCAGGCCGAAGGGCATACCTGCCAGCGGCTCTTTGCGTTCGTAGGCGGCCATTTCAAAATCGGTAGCACACATATTGGCGCGATCGGCCGAGATGTTCAGTTTCTTGTTCGCGGCGGCGTCCGGTAGCCATGGGTGCTCTTGCTTGAGCATCAGCATGCGATGGATCAGGCCGACTGTACGATTCGCTTCCGGCGTCGCCATGTGTTCATTCAGGACCGGGAAGAAGTTGCGTTGCCGCCATTCGGAAGGTTGTTGCGCATCGATGTAGAGGCGCGATGGGTCGGCTGCCAGCAAGCGCGTTGCGTCATATACAGCTGTTTTATTGGCGCCACGTGCGAGGCCGTCCCAACTGGTGGTTTTAAGCTGGCAGGGGGCGTCATAGCAGGCATGGCATACGACGCAGCGCTGGTTGAGTATCGGTTGTATGGTTTGCAGGTAGGACGCATCGGCAATCGGCTTCATTGGTACGTCAAAGCGGGTCGGATCGGCCGGGCCGTACATGCTGTCGAACTGCGTGCTGAGCAAGGTGCTGCAGGCAGCGATCAGGAGGATGAGGGGTAAGAGGACAATCCGGCGCATACGACTTACCGTGGAAACTGGAGTTGAGGTGACCTTGCCGTATTTCAGGCAAGGTGTCAATTTACAGACGTAAAAAAGCCGCTGACGGACAGCGGCTTTTTGTTTGCTGGCATCGCTACTTAGCTGGCCAGGGCGATGTCACGGTTGACGGCGCTCAGTACGGCACGGAACGATGCCGTGACGATGTTGCCATCGATGCCGACGCCGAAGCGGGTGACGCCGTTGTTGACGCGCAGTTCCACATAGCTGGCGGCATTCGCGCTGGCACCGGCGCCAATTGCGTGCTCATGGAAGTCCATCAATTTGATGTTCAGACCGAGCGCATTGATGAAGGCGTCGATAGGACCATTGCCACTGCCTTGCATGGAAACTGGCTTGCCATCTTTTTCCAGCTCAACCTTGATTTGCACTTCGCCGTCTCTCGAGTCGTCGATGTGGTGATTGCGGTAGTGGTAAGGCGTGACCGCGTTCAGATATTCGCTGTTGAAGATGGTGTGGATGTCATTGGCTGCGACTTCGCCACCGGTTTCGTCGGTAATCCGTTGTACGGCGCGGCTGAATTCGATTTGCAGCCGACGTGGCAAGACCAGACCGTATTCCTGTTCGAGCAGGTAAGTCATGCCGCCTTTGCCGGACTGGCTGTTGACGCGAATCACGGCGTCGTAGCTGCGGCCGAGGTCGGCCGGATCAACCGGCATGTAGGGTACTTCCCAGATTTCATCCGGTTTTTGTTTGGCGAAACCTTTTTTGATTGCGTCCTGGTGCGAGCCGGAGAACGCGGTATAGACCAGGTCGCCGACGTACGGATGACGCGGGTGCACCGGGATCTGGTTGCATTCTTCGACGCATTGACGGATTTCATCAATGTCGGAGAAGTCGAGGCCAGGATTGATGCCCTGCGAATAGAGGTTCAGCGCGAGCGTGACGAGATCCACGTTGCCAGTGCGTTCGCCGTTGCCGAACAGGCAGCCTTCGATACGATCGGCACCGGCCATCACGGCCAATTCTGCAGCGGCGACTGCGCAGCCGCGATCATTGTGCGGGTGCACGCTGAGGATGATGGCGTCGCGGCGTGCCAGGTTGCGATGCATCCATTCAACCTGGTCGGCGTAGACGTTCGGGGTGCTGGCTTCGACTGTGCCAGGCAAGTTGATGATCATCTTGCGTTCAGGCGTCGGTTGCCATGCTTCGGATACCGCGTCGCAGACTTCCTTGGCGAAATCGAGTTCAGTCATGCTGAAGGTTTCCGGCGAATACTGGAATACCCATTCCGTTTCCGGATGCGCATCGGTCAATTCGCGGATCAGCTTGGTACCGGCGACTGCGAGTGCCTTGACTTCTTCTTTCGACATATTGAAGACGATGCGGCGGAAGGCCGGTGCCGTAGCGTTATACATATGCACGATGGCGCGACGCGAGCCGATGACGGAATCCACGGTGCGGCGGATCAGGTCTTCGCGCGCCTGCGTCAGGACTTCGATGGTGACGTCGTCCGGAATACGTTTTTCGTCGATCAGCTTGCGTACGAAGTCGAAATCGGTTTGCGAAGCGGAAGGGAAGGCGACTTCAATTTCTTTCAGGCCGATTTTCAGGAGCATGTCAAAGAAGCGTAACTTCTTTTCATGGTTCATCGGTTCGATCAAAGCCTGGTTACCATCACGCAAATCGGTGCTCATCCAGATCGGCGGTGTGCTGATCACGCGATTCGGCCAGGTGCGGTCCTTGAGTTGCACGGGAGGGAAGGCGCGGTATTTCGCAGCCGGGTTAGTCAACATCATGATAAGTCCTTAAATTCTTCGTTCAATCGGGGTAAGCGTCAGGGGTGGCGATGGGCTACCTGACTGCCACGTGCGCTAGGTCAGGTAACCGATCGGTAGCAATAGCAAAGCCAATGAACGCGCGAAGCTCATCCCGGCGAACAAATCGCCATTGATGCGCACTGCTGAAATCGGCTTGATAGGCATGATGGTTACGGATAACTCGGTTGTACTGCTGTATTTACTGCGACGGTATTACTGGTGTGTTGCGGGCAACACAGGGGCACGCTACTAAGCTAGTAGTAGCGATAGCAGCGTCGATAGCGAGATGCCAGCGATGTGCTTGGATGCGGAAGGAATGTGGTGTGCAGAAAACATAGCGCTAACTTTAGGTGATGCAGGGGCGGACTGTCAAGCCCGATATGGGCTGAAAGGGGCATAGAATGGTGCTTGGTTGCAAATTTGATAATGCTGTAGGTCTCGTGCCGCGAGCCGGCTCAGGCCTGTACTTCGACTCTGGCGGCGCCAGCTGACATCTCGCCTATGACGGTGGCATGGGCAAAGCCTTCGCGTTGGAATATTGCTAATACCTCATCTACTGCAGCCGGATCGCAGGCTACCAGCAAGCCGCCTGAAGTTTGCGGGTCGCTTAGCAGGGCCTGCTGTACTGCACTGATACCCGTTGCGAGGCTTACATCGTGGCCATACGCGTCCCAGTTGCGGCCCGAAGCGCCCGTAATGCAACCCTGTTCAGCCAGTTGCAACACGCCGGGCAGTAAAGGAATCGCCTGCAACTCTAGCGTCGCCGTCAGTTTTGCGCCACGCGCCAGTTCCAGTAAATGACCGAGCAAGCCGAAGCCGGTCACATCGGTCAGTGCATGCACGCCATCCAGTTTCGATAAAGCCATACCAGGTTTATTGAGTTTGGTTGTGTTGGCGATCATCGCTGCATAACCATCGTCATCCAGTACATTTTTCTTCAATGCCGCGGAAAGTATACCGACGCCCAGCGGTTTGCCGAGTATCAGTTTATCGCCAGCCCTGGCGTCGGCATTGCGTTTGACTTTAGACGGATGGACCAGGCCGAGTACCACCAGTCCATAGATAGGTTCAACCGAATCGATGGTGTGACCACCGGCAATCGGGATACCTGCTTCGGCACAGATGGACTCACCGCCCTTGATGATTTGACCTATGGTTTCCAGTGGCAGTTGATGGATGGGCATGCCGACCAGTGCCAGCGCCATAATAGGTGTGCCGCCCATCGCATACACATCGGAGATGGCATTGGTCGCGGCGATGCGGCCGAAGTCATAAGGATCATCGACGATAGGCATGAAGAAATCGGTCGTCGCTATCAGTGCCTGTTCGTCATTCAGTTTGTAGACGGCAGCATCATCAGACGTTTCTATCCCGACCATGAGTTCCCTGGGAACCGGGAAGCCACTCGAGTTCTTGAGGATATCGGCCAGCACGCCGGGTGCGATCTTGCAGCCGCAACCGCCGCCGTGGGAAAACGAAGTGAGTTTGATAGTCGTATCCATTTAATCTCTTTATTCATTTTGTTGTGGCTTTGCACGCCACCTGACATTCTTTTTTTGCAAGGTACAGATAATGATAATCGCCTGCATTGTAAAAGCGTTGGCGACTATGAGTGTTGCTTGCAATGAGCGACGTTGTGCAATGATTCAGGGACACAATGTTTAACACATTTGCGCCAGAAAGAAACAATCTTTAACAGAGCGCCCCTCAGAAACGCATGCTGACGGTCGTTAATAGAGGGACGAGCTTGAAAACAAGGCACGGACGTAAAACCATGTGAGCAGCATGTTTAGCTGTGATGAAAAATGCGCGCGACGTCCGCGATCAGCAGTCCCGGCCATTATTGTCTGAGATCTGTACGGCAGGTTGCTGGAGTTATTTCATGCGTTGTTCTTCATGCAGATGCCGATAAGGGCGCTTCATCCATATTCTCGCGCGGAAATGTGGATGGAAATTTGAAGGAGGTAGTTTTGAAACTCAATTCAATTTTGTTCGCATTAGGTATGGGTGTGTTTTTTTACAGCCCTGTCCACGCACAGCCGATAGTTAAGACCATCAAACTGACTGCGCATATCAGCGACACTATTCATATTTCCAAACCGGACGGCGCGAGCTGGTATGGTGAGGAAGCCTTACTTCCGACTGATCGCAAGCAAACGAGCTTCTCAAATACTTTTCCGATCCGCATCTGGAGCAATCAGGCTGATTTCAATATGCTGCTGGTGCAGCCGCTGAGAATGGTGAATGGTGGTTACGAGATGACGGATGCGAGGGTCTCTGTACTGCAAAACAACGTGGAGCGAGAACTGACCTCGCAGTCCATGGCCATGAAGCAAACCAGGGCGGAGGCCGATGGCTATGATCAGATCTATCAGTTGAAGGTCAGCGCGAAACCGCCTGTGCGTACACCAGGCGGTGCGGACATCAACGGTTACTACCGTGGGGATTTGATCGTATTGTTTGAGCCGCGTAACAACGCACCTTGAGATGCACACAGCACGCCTGAGAGTAGCTCGCGGGCGTGCTGCGCTGTATTCGGGCTTTAGCTCTCGGGATTAGCAGTTACCTTTTTTCGCTTGTCCAGGCGGGCAGTGATAGCCGTGATCGTTTCCGTAGTGTTTGTCCCTGTAGTGCTTGTCATGGTGCTTGTCTTTATGACGCGGACGGTCATATTTGCTTTGCTGCCATCTCTCATTGTGCAGGTACCAGCGGCCATGATCCTGACGCCATTCCGGACGGTGGTAGACGTAACCGGGACGTGCGCGTACCCAGTGACCTTGTGCCCATACATGCTGGTAGCCATTCCAGTTCCAGTAGCCGGGCGCCCATACATATCCGTTGCGCGGCGGCGGCATGCGTTCATATCGTAGCGGGGGCGGGGCGGTGCCGATATTCACATTGACGCTGACTTGCGCCATTGCTTGCATAGGCACAACGGCGCTGCTCGTAATGGCAACTGCAGCCAGGGCTAAAAGTAAACGTTTCATGATTTTATGAGCGGAAAGTGGTGATGGCTTCAATATAGCGTTTGCCGGAAATATTTCAGCAAAGTATTCATCTGCTTACAATTGTTACGGCTTATGCGGTTGCTTATAAGCAGCGCCAGTGCCGGAGTATCCGCCGCGCAAGCATAAAAAAAGCCCGCATCGGTGAGGAGGCAGGCTGGTGTTGCGTTCACCCAAACCTATAGTGGAGTGTGGCGAACAGGGCGTACTGTACAGAGCGAAAATGACAGTACGATGACATGTGTCACTATCAGCTAATTTTTTTCTCGCCTGTTCTAAAGCGGCATGAATGCCTCTCGGTCATCACACAAGTGGACGCTAATCCTGATACAGCATAGAATCGCGCGGCTCGCCGGTTGTGGTGCTTAAGCCGCATCAGACGCAAGACTTTGGGCAATTGTCATTAAGTTGACATGTTTGCTCACTAACATTGCCTGATGGTAACTCTGCGCCACAGCGTTATTTATGCACCGTCCACGTAGTATTTATCCAAGTACCCGTCACCTTGCAATCCGTACTCAACTCCCTGAAAAAGCACGGCAATAATCTGATCCTCGGTGAAAAAGGTCTGGTTCCGGTAACCTTTTTGCTGGCGTTTGCGATGCTGACGATTATCTGGTGGGGTACTTTGTCACGTATGGCACATGAGAAAGAGCTGGTACTGGAAAGCTCGATTTCAGACGGACAGAATATCGCATCCATCGTCGCAACCAATCTGACTGAAGTACTGGACAGAGCCAGTCATTACGCCCGCATGGGGCGTTCGATGATGGAAGAAGAGCGCTTTTCCGAGCTGCAGCTCAGGCCCTTGCTGAGTGGTGATCCTGCATACTTGCGCATAGCGATCTTTGACGGGCTGGGTAATTTGCTGCAGTCATCTGCCAACCGGCAATCAGAGCCTGAACTCATGCAACTGGTACATGTGGCGCAGCAGCAAGCCTGGTCGAGCGGGAATGAGACCCAGCTGATGGTAGGGCGACCGTCGATTACCGATAGTTCTGCCTGGCGCGTACCGCTGGTGATTCCGTTCACGACTGCTGGCGGTCAGCGTGGATTCCTGGCGGCCGTGATTGATCTCGGCTATTTCCTGCGTTTGTATAAAGATATACATCTCGGCGACGGAGGTCGGATCGAGATCCTGACCCGTGATGCTTATCAGCTGGCGGAGTTGAACGGCGCCGGTTTGTCGGCAGGCATCGATTATAAGGGGGCACTTTATAGCTCCTTTCTGTCGCACCGGGAAGAGGAAGGCGTGATCGAGGCGCCGCGTCCGGGCGCGACTGAACAAGAGATCGCCGTGTATCGCATGCTGGCAAATTATCCGTTTACGGTCGTTGTGACACGTGACCAAAGCTATGTGATGGCACGCCTGACTGCGCGCCATCGCGATTATTTGCAACGCGCCGTCCTGGTCTCGGTCGTCGTGGTTTTACTGATGCTGGGTTTGCTGGTGATCGCTTACCGCCAGCGCCGTCTGTATAACGTGCTGGCGGCGTCGGAACAGGAAAAGCGCAGTCTGATCGGACAACTGGAGCAGGAGAAAGGGCGGGCACTGCTGCAAGCGTCGCATGATTACCTGACCGGCATTCCCAATCGCATGTTGTTTTACGAACTGGCCGCTGCCGAACTGGCGCGTGCGCGGCGCAGCCGCAAGTTGTACGGCATGTTTTTCCTCGATCTGGATAAGTTCAAGCTGATCAACGATACGCTGGGTCATGCGGTGGGCGATCTTTTGCTGCAGGACGTGGCGCGGCGTTTGCGCGAATCATTGCGTGAGTACGATTTGCTGGCGCGGCTGGGTGGCGATGAGTTCGTCATGCTGATTTCGGAAATGACATCGGAGAACGATATCGCCAAGGTTGCCGCCAAACTGGTGGATGTGGTGCGTGCGCCTTTCGCTGACCTTGATGGGCACGATATCGAGATCAGTCCCAGCATAGGCATCGCCCTTTATCCGCGTGATGGACAGAACGTGGAGACCCTGCTCACCCATGCTGATGCCGCAATGTATAACGCCAAGGCGGCCGGGGCGGGGACATATCGCTTCTTTGACAGTTCGCTGAATGCATCGTCGGCGCGCGATGTTGAGTTGCTGACCCGCTTCAAGCGGGCGATCCGCGATGATGAGTTTTGCCTGCATTACCAGCCACGCGTCGAATTGCAGGAATTTGGCCTGGTCGGGCTGGAAGCACTGGTGCGCTGGCAGCATCCCGAACACGGTTTGATTTTCCCGAATGATTTCATCGCGCTGGCTGAAGAAAATGATTTGATCGTATTGCTTGGACGGTGGGTGATCGATGCCGCCTGCCGGCAAATCGTAGCCTGGCGCGCTGCCGGTTTGCCGCTGGTGCCGGTCGCCATCAATGTCTCGCCCAAGCAATTGAAGGATAGCGCCTTGCTGGAGACCGTGATGGATACGCTGGCGCGTTACCAGATAGAACCGGGCTTGCTGGAAATAGAAATTACCGAAGGCTGTTTTATCGAAGACTTCGAGACAGCGAACAAGGTACTGGAACAATTGCGTGCTTATGGTCTGCGCATTGCGCTGGATGATTACGGTACCGGTTTCTCGGGGTTGAAGAATCTGAAGCAGTTACCGATTTATGCGATCAAGATAGATCGTTCCTTTATTCGCGATATTCGGAATGACAATAGCGATGCGGTGATCGTCGCATCCACTATTTCCCTGGCGCATAACCTCGGCTTGCAGGTGGTGGCTGAGGGGGTCGAGAGCAAGGAACAACTGGTGCACCTGAAGACGGCCGGCTGCGATCAGGTGCAGGGCTTTTATTTCAAGCGACCCGTACCTGCTGCGGACATTGTGGACGTACTGCGCCGCGGCAGATTCTCGCCGACATAGAGGAGAAATTATGCGTACCCTGTTTCGTATTGTTCGGTTGCTGTTGCCCCGGACTCTTTTGCCCCGGGTTCTTTTGCTGTGTTTCTTGCTGTCGCTGACGTCTGTGCAGGCTGCGGAATGCGAACGCCCGGCACGCCTGCATTTCTCGCTGGTGCCGCAGAGCGATTTGCAAAAGGATGTCGAGTCGCTGAAACCCTTGTTTGCCGACTTGCAGGCTGCGCTCGGAATACCGGTTGAAGTGGTGATGCCGACTTCGTATGGCGCAGTGATCGAGGATTTGATATCTGGCGCAGTGGATCTGGCGCGCCTCGGTCCTGCAGCCTATGTATCAGCGAAGAAGCAGGACCCCGGCATTAGCGCTTTTGCGACGGTATCGCGCCGCGCGCCAGGGCAAAGGGAAGAGGACACTTTCTATCATTCGATCCTGATCGTGCGTAAGGGAGGGCCTTATCAGACCATCACTGCGCTGCGTGGCAAGAAAGTGGCGCTGGTGGATCCGGACAGTACCTCGGGTGCACTGATACCGCGCCATGTGTTTGCGCGTGAAATCCGTATGCCGCTGGAAAAATATTTCGGGCAGGTGGTGTATAGCGGGGCGCATGACCAGTCGATCGCCAATCTGAAGAAAGACAAGATAGATGCGGCGTTCATTTCCAGCTCCACCTTGAATATGCCGGGTGAAAATATGCGTACCAAGGCGGATGATTTCCTGACCTTATGGCGCTCGGCAGCGATCCCGCGCAATCCCTTTGTCTTGCGCAGCGGCTTGTGCGCCGATATCAGGAAAAAAATCATCGGCGTCTTTCTCGACAGCGGCGGCAATGCCAATGAAAATCTGATGCGCAAACTGAACGTGACGCGCTTTGTCCCGGTCAGCGATAAGGATTATCAAATCGTGCGGGACTTGCCTTGAGTTGCCCTGAATTCTGCTAGGCCGCAGGTAATACTTTGCTCCATGGAGTGCGCGCGTTGTGGCTGGCCTCAAAGCGTTCGATCTCAGGCAAGAGCTGCATGGTCGCACCTATCATGTCCAGTCCTTCAACGATCATTTGTCGATGCCGCGCTCCCAGCGTAAATGGAAAGCTGTGTTGTGCGCTGCTGATTGTCATCGCATCCAGGTTTATCGTCAGTTGATGATTGCCGTCATCCATATCTGCCAGCAATACTGCGATTTTTTCTTCTTCGAGTGCGATCAGCAGCAAACGATTATTCAATGCATTGCCAAAGAAAATTTCGCCGAAGCTGGGCGCAATGATGGCTTCTATACCGAGTTGCTGTAAGCCCCAGACTGCATGTTCACGGCTGGAGCCACAGCCGAAGTTAGCACCGCCGAGCAGAAATTTGCTGCCGCTGAAGGCGGGTTGGTTCAGGATGAAGTCCGGGCGCGGACTGCCATCCGGATGAAAGCGCAAATCGTATAAAACACCTGGTGCCAGGCCTGCCTTGTCGATGATGCGCAGGAATTGCTTGGGCATGATTTGATCGGTGTCGAGGTTGGCCAGCAACAATGGTGCGGCGACTCCTTGCAGCAATGTGGCGTCAGACATGAGCCAGCTCCTTATCCAGTTCACGTACATCCGAGATGCAGCCGCGTATCGCCGCTGCTGCTGCCATCGCGGGACTCATCAGATGGGTCCTGCCTTCACGTCCCTGGCGTCCTTCGAAATTGCGATTGGTGGTTGATGCGCAGCGCTCACCTGGTGTCAGCACGTCGTCATTCATCGCGAGGCACATCGAGCAGCCTGGCTGGCGCCATTCAAAACCAGCTTGAATAAAAATATCGGCCAGGCCTTCCTGTTCCGCCTGGCGGCGCACCGTGCCGGAACCCGGCACCACCATCGCACGTACGCCCTTGGCGACATGTCGGCCAGCGATGATGCTGGCGGCGCTGCGCAAGTCTTCGATGCGGCCATTGGTGCAGGAACCGATGAAGACGCGTTCTATCGGCATGCCGAGCAGGGATGCGCCGGCGGACAAGCCCATGTAGTGCAAAGCCTTGTTGTCGTTGTGTGCGGTGTCCGGTATGTGGCCGTCGATAGGTATCGCCTGATCCGGGCTGGTACCCCAGGTTACGTAGGGTGAAACTTCAGCGGCGTTGAAATGATGGTTGGCTTCAAACTGTGCATCCTGGTCTGAGTACAGTGTCAGCCAGTCTTGCTGCGCCTGCGCGAACGCAGTTTCATCAAGGTCGACTGCATGTTGTCGGATGTAAGCAAAGGTGATTGCATCGGGACGTATCAACGCCGCACGCGCACCGGCTTCGACTGCCATATTGCATAAGGTCATGCGTGCTTCTGCCGACAGCGTCTCTATCGTGCTGCCGCAAAATTCAACGGCATAGCCGCGTGCACCCTGGGCGCCGATGCGGCTGATGATGAGCAAGACCAAATCCTTGACCGATGTACCGACAGGTAATGCGCCATCCACGCGTATACGCATGTTATCGGCGAGTCGATAGACCAGGGTTTGCGTTGCGAGTATGTGCTCGACTTCAGAGGTGCCGATGCCGAAACCGAGTGCACCGAGTGCGCCGTAAGTCGTGGTGTGGCTGTCGCCGCACAGCACCACCATGCCCGGGCGTACCCAGCCGTGTTCCGGCGCGATGATGTGTTCTATGCCTTGCTCGGCATCGTTGGTGTCGAGCAGTTTGATGCCGTACTCGCGGCAATTCTTTTTCAGATTGCTCGCCTGCAGTGCCGACGGCGGATCGAAGATGACGCGCTGTCCGACTTGCACCGGATGGGTCGGGATGATGTGCGAGACCACGGCCAGTTGCTGGCGCGGCCGCAGTACTGTGCGTCCTTGCGCCTTTAAACCGGCGAAGGCTTGCGGGCTGGTGTACTCATTCATGATGTGCAGATCGACATACAGCAGCACGTGCTGTGCATCGAGGCGACTGACCGTGTGCGAGTCCACCAGTTTTTGATATAGCGTGCGTGTAGACATGGTGCGTGTTCTTGGTTGGTGCTTAGTTGGAGAGGAAGGGCAGCACTTCATCGAGCAAAAGTTGCGGCTCGTCTTCCGGGATGTAGTGGCCGCAGTCGAGCGCGTGGCCGTGTACGTTGGCAGCGAGGTGCTGCCATTCTTCCAGCGGCTGGAAGCATTGCTCAATCACGCCATGCTTGCCCCACAAGGTCAGCATCGGTGCCTGGATTTTGTTGCCGGCGGCGAGGTCGGCCCGTTCGTGTTCGAGGTCTATACCGGCGCTGGCGCGATAGTCTTCGCAAATGCCGTGGATGGTGGCCGGATCGCGCAAACAGCGCAGGTATTCGGCATAGGCTTCTGGTGTAAATGGCTTCATCCCGGCGCTGCGTCCGGCGATGGTGTGTTGCAGATAGACGTCCGGATGCGAGTTGACCAGCGTTTCCGGAAATGGCGCAGGGCGTGTCAGGAAGAACCAGTGGTAGTAAGCGGTGGCAAAGGCGCGATTCGCTTTTTCATACATGGCGAGGGTAGGGGCGACGTCGAGTACTACCAGTTTGCGTATGACTGCCGGATGATCAAGTGCCATGCGATAGGCGACGCGGCCACCGCGATCATGCCCCATCAGCAGGAATTGATTGAAGCCCAGATGCGCCATCAATGCGATCTGGTCTTCGCCCATCACCCGTTTTGAGTAATTGCTGTGGTCGGGCAAGCCTTGCGGTTTGTCGCTGTCGCCATAGCCGCGCAGGTCGCTGGCGATGACGGTGTAGTGCTGTGCCAGGGTCTGGGCAACCTTGTGCCAGATCACATGGGTTTGCGGGTGGCCGTGCAGCAGGAGCAGGGCCGGGCCGCTACCGCCCTTGATATAGGCGATCCTGACGCCGTTGACTTCTGCGGTCTGTCTTTCAAATCCAGCAAATCCTGGAAACCCTTCTAACATAGTTGACTCCTGACGGCGGCGGCTTATCGTGCAGAGGATTGTATAGCTGTTAAAGCGGCATATAATTCATCTTTATTCAGTCTATTATTTCTTTTAATTTAATAATGAATGAGCTCTCGGATCTGGCGTTTTTCTCTGTCCTGGTAAAGCAGGGCAGCCTGGCTGCGGTCGCACGCGAACTGGGCGTGACGCCGCCAGCGGTGACCAAGCGGCTGGCCAACCTGGAGCAGCGGCTGGGCGTGCGCCTGCTCAATCGCACCACGCGCACCATGAGCGTGACGCACGAGGGCGAGATTTACCTGGCCGAAGGTGCGCGTATCCTGTCCGAGATCGAGGAACTGGAGCGTACCGTCAGTCGCAGCCGCGCGGTGCCCAAAGGCTTGCTGCGCATCAACGCCAGCTTTGGTTTCGGGCGCAAACACATCGTCCCGGCGGTATCCGACTTCATCGCAAAATATCCGGAAATAGAGGTGCAGCTGCAGCTGTCCGACCGGCCTGTAAACCTGATAGACCAGGCTTACGACGTCGGCATACGGATAGGCGAGATGCCGGACGCCCGCATCATTGCGCGCAAGATCGCTTCCAATCGTCGTTTGTTGTGTGCGGCCCCGGCATATATCAAGCGTCACGGCCAGCCTGCGGTGCCGCGTGACTTGCAGAAACAGCAATGCATTGTGTTGCGCGAGAATGATGCTGCTTATGGTAGCTGGCATTTGCGCCGTGGCAAGCGGCAGGAAAGTATCAAGGTGCGTGGCGCACTCAGCAGCAATGATGGCGAAGCCACGCTGGCCTGGGCGCTGGCCGGGCATGGCATCCTGATGCGTTCGCAATGGGATGTCGCGGCCTACCTGCGTTCGGGGCGGCTGGTCGAGGTGCTGGCGGACTGGAGCCTGCCGCCCTCGGATATCTATGCGGTGTACCCGGAGCGACTGAATCTGTCTGCCAAGGTGACGGCTTTCGTTGATTTCATGAGTGCGCGCTTTGCGTCGCACCTGTCGGAGTCGGGTGATCCCTGGTAGGGGATTGTGTTTCACGCAACACCTGCTGCATGAGTCAAATCAGCCCGCGCCTGACCGTTTGCTTGCCGGATCTGTAATTGATCCGTCAATTGGCGGTCTGGAAGGGCGCAAATCCTTTAAAATAGCGGCCTACTCCGAGATTATCTATGTCCATTTCAACTACCCAAGAAATCGTTACCGAATTGCGTGCCGGTCGCATGGTGATTCTGGTCGACGAAGAAGACCGTGAAAACGAGGGCGACCTGGTATTGGCCGCCGAGTTCGTGACCCCGGAAGCGATTAATTTCATGGCCAAATTCGGCCGCGGCCTGGTTTGCCTGACGCTGACCGAAGAGCGCTGCGACCAGCTGGCGCTGACCATGATGACGACCCGTAACGGGACTTCGTACGGCACCAACTTCACCGTTTCTATCGAGGCGGCCGAAGGTGTGACCACCGGGATCTCGGCAGCGGATCGCGCCAAGACCATCCAGGTCGCTGTTGCCAAAAATGCCAAGCCATCCGACATCGTGCAGCCTGGCCACATCTTCCCGCTGAAAGCGCAAAAGGGTGGGGTGCTGATGCGCGCTGGTCATACCGAAGCGGGTTGTGACTTCGCCGAACTGGCGGGTCTGACCCCGGCAGCGGTGATTTGCGAAATCATGAAAGACGACGGCACCATGGCGCGTCTGCCGGATTTGATCGAATTCGCTAAAGAACATGGTTTAAAAATCGGCACCATCGCCGACCTGATCCACTACCGTAGCCAGCATGAAACCATCGTTGACCGCGTCGGTGAGCGTACGATGGAAACCGTGTACGGCAGCTTCAAGACTATCGTCTACCGTGACAAGCCTAGCGGCGGCGCGCATCTGGCGCTGGTGCATGGCGATATCTCGGCAGACAAGGAAACCCTGGTGCGTGTGCATCAGCCGGTGTCGGTGCTGGACTGGCTGGAAACCAAGGCGACTACCCACTCGTGGAACCTGGCGTCGGCGATGGCTGCGATCAAGCAATCGGAGCGCGGCGTAATGGTCTTGCTGAATTGCGAAGAATCGGCCGATGAGTTTTTTGCCCAGTTCGAGGCATTGAATAATCCGGAAAGTCGTCCGCAACAACGTGCGGCCCATATGGATTTGCGTACCTACGGTATAGGCGCACAAATCCTGAAGGACCTGTCGGTAGGCAAGATGAAGTTGCTGGCCAACCAGCGCAAGATGCCTTCGATGGCTGGCTTTGATCTGGAAGTAACCGGTTATCAGGCACGCACCAGCGATTGAGCATTCGTTCAAATTTTATTGAATTGAACAATCATTTCAATCACTTGTTGGTGCTGGTAGTAAAGTCGAAAAGAATTAGTTGAATTAAACGCGCGTCGCGCATGAAGGGGAACACCATGACAGTAGGCAGCTACGAAATGAATTTGGCAGGACAGGGTTTGCGCATCGGTATCGTGCAGGCACGTTTCAACCAGGATGTGTGCCACGGTTTGCTGGCATCCTGCCTGGCTGAGTTGAAACACCTGGGTGTCGAAGACGAAGATGTCTTGCATGTCACGGTGCCGGGCGCGCTGGAAATCCCGCTGGCCTTGCGCAAGATGGCTGAAACCCTGCAGTTCGATGCGCTGATCGCCATCGGTGCAGTGATCCGTGGCGAGACTTATCACTTTGAGCTGGTCTCGAATGAATCCGGCGCCGGCATCACCCGCGTTGGTCTCGACTTCGGTTTGCCGATCGCAAATGCGGTACTGACCACCGATACCGACGAGCAGGCTGAAGCGCGGATGGAAGAAAAAGGCGCGGACGCTGCGCGCGTCGCTGTTGAAATGGCGAACCTGACGATCGCGCTGGAAGACCTGGCCGACGCGGCCGACGACCAGCAGTAATCCAGCATCCTGAGAATTGCGCCGCAGGCATGCGGCGCAGGTATTTGTTAACCTTTTATGCGCGCCTGGCTTCTATATATATGCAGGCGTGCTGTTTGTGAGCCATGACCCAAAAAACCGACCACGCTAATCCGAGCAAAAACCGTACGCCGCGTCATCGCGCCCGTGAATTTGCCTTGCAAGGCCTGTATCAATGGCTGCTGAATAATGAAGATGTACGCGTGATTGAAACGCACATCCGCCAGGCCCATGGCTTCGACAAGGCTGACGCCGAGCACTTCGACGCGCTGCTGTACGGCACCGTCAAGCAAGTCGGCGAATTGCGCGCCGGCCTGGCGCCATTGATAGACCGTGAAATTTCGGCGCTGTCGCCAGTCGAGCACGCTGCTTTGCTGATCGGTGCGTTTGAATTGAAAAACCACATCGAAATTCCGTACAAGGTAGTCATCAACGAAGCGGTTGAACTGACCAAATCCTTTGGTGGCATAGATGGCCATAAATATGTGAATGGCGTGCTGGACAAGTTTGCTATCAGCGCGCGTGAAGTGGAAATCAACGCCGGACGCAAAGGCTGATCGCGCAGTTCCGCTGTATTTATATAGTCAGTAATATAGTTAGTAATATCGTCAGTAAATTCGGTCGCCACCTGCTCCGTTTGCCTCACTTCAGGCTGTAACGGATGCCGGTGGCGGTTTTCATTGAGGAATCCGCTTTGTCTTCGCATCTCACACAACTTGCCTCCCGCCTGCAAAACATCGCGCCTTTCCATGTCATGGAGCTGGCGAAGATGGCGGCCGAGCTGGAGCGGCAAGGGCGTCATATCATCCACATGGGCATAGGCGAGCCGGACTTCACGGCGGCGCAGCCGGTCATAGACGCGGCGACGCGGGCGATGGCGGACGGCAAGTTGCAATACACGTCGGCTACGGGCTTGCCCGAATTGCGGACGGCGATCGCGGCGCATTATCAGACTGTCTATGGTGTCGAAGTCGATGCCTCGCGCATCATCGTGACGGCGGGTGCCTCGGCGGCCTTGTTGCTGGCTTGCGCTGCGTTGGTGGAAAAGGATGCGCAAGTCCTGATGTCGGACCCGTCCTATCCGTGTAATCGCCACTTTGTCGCGGCTTTTGACGGTCAGGCCAAAATGATTGCCAGTGGTCCTGAGCATCGCTTCCAGTTGTCGGCGGAGATGGTCGAGCAAAACTGGTGTGAACAGACGCGTGGCGTATTGCTGGCGTCGCCATCGAATCCGACCGGTACCTCGATAGAGGCGGGCGAGTTGCGCAAGATAGTCGAGACTGTGCGCAGCAAGCAGGGCTTCACCATCGTCGATGAAATCTATAACGGTTTGCGCTATGACGCCGAGCCGTTCACTGCCTTGTCGCTGGGCAGCGATGTCATCGTCATCAATAGTTTTTCCAAGTACTTCAATATGACGGGCTGGCGTCTGGGCTGGCTGGTGGTGCCGCCGGAACTGGTGCCGCCTATCGAAAAGCTAGCGCAAAACCTGTTCATTTGCGCATCCAGCCTGGCGCAGCATGCAGGTCTGGCTTGCTTCCAGCCGGAAGCATTGGCTATATATGAAGCGCGCAAAGCTGAGTTTCAGCGGCGGCGCGACTATATAGTACCGGCGCTGGAAGGGCTGGGCTTCAAAGTGCCGGTCATGCCGGATGGTGCTTTCTATGTGTATGCCGATTGCAGCGCCTGGTCTGACGATGCGGATCAACTGACGGTGGATATATTGAATAAGGCGGGTGTGGTGATCGTGCCGGGGCTGGACTTTGGTCCGTCTACTGCGCATCAGTATGTGCGTGTGTCCTACGCGACTTCGATGGAAAACCTGCAGGAAGCAGTGGCGCGGTTAAAGGCCTTCCGTGAGCAGCATGTGCAATCCTGAGTCGATGCGATGAAAGTGCAGACGTAAAAAAAGGAGCCTGAGGCTCCTTTTTCTTGTGGCATCCACTATTACAGCGAAGTGAATTTATCGCCATTCAGTTTCTGCGAGTTCTTGTCTTCCAGTGCTGCCGATTTTTCCTGGATCACGACTGGCTGCGCTTTTGGTGCTGCGCGGCTGGCCATAGTTGCAAATGCGGAAACACGTTTGCCGCTGGCAACTGCTTTCAGGCGGTCATACTCGCCCAGGACCTTGGCACCGTAACCGGCGTCGCTTTCCATACCTGCAGCGCCTACATAGCGTTTCAGACCGGCTTCTACCGAGCCGCCACGCGACACGTACTCTTTCAGGATCAGCGAACCGACGCGGATGTTGGCAACCGGGTTCAGCGCTGCTTGTGTGCCACCCATTTCAGCAAACTTGTCGTGATGCACTTTAGACATGACTTGCATCAGGCCTTGCGCGCCTACCGGGCTTTCGGCAAACGGGTTAAAGCGCGATTCAATCGCCATCACAGCCAGGATCAGCAACGGATCAAGGTTGATTTCCTTGGCGGTCAGGTAGGCGGCCGAGACCAGCATATTGGTGGCGTCGTTCGCCACGCGGTAACGCTTGGAGATCCATTGGGTGACGCGTTGCTGTTGTACGTCGGTGCCCAGCATGGCCGGATTGGCGCTGGCTACCGGTGTATCTTCGATGGCAGCCGAGGCTGTAAGCGAAGCAGGATCGTCCATCAGGTTAGCGATAGGCGACAGGTCGTCATCTGATGGTGTGGCCGCTACGGCGTCCGAGAACGGCGAGATGGCCTGGATTTTTTCTGCGACTTCCGGCTTGAAGAACATCAGGGCCAGGGTTGCGATTGCTGTCAGACCCAGCGCCATGATGGCGTGGCGTGCGGTTGCGACGACTTTGTTATTGGTAGTGCGCATTGCGGTTGAATGCGCAATTACCTGTCGTGCAGACTGCTTGGCGGCTTTACGCATCGCCGAGGTAATTCGATTTAACATTAAAAACTCCAGGATTGACGCGGCAAGTAAAGGGCTCCACCACAAAACAAATAAATTATTTCGTAGAACCCTGCACATGCCGTGAATCAGAGAAATCGTTTGCAGTCGCTTGGCGTACGGCAAACGTCGGAGTTGATTACTTATAGGGTCGCGCATTCTGCAGCGGTGCCCTTGGCAAACAACTTTTTCGGGGAGAAGGCTAAGCGCCTTTTGAAAACACTCCTAAAATGTCATGTGGGACCCCGATCCCGTGAAATGAAGAGAGTTTCTTTTCTGCCCGGTTTGGTGTTCAAATACGGGGCCTGCTCTTCAAGTTGCGCGAATTGTAGGAGGCGGTTTATATCAAGTCAACACTATAAAATCAATATTCTATAACTTTTGAATCTAACGTTTTTAGCCTAGACCCGGTAAAAGCCAAAGGAATCAGGTACTTGGGCGTTTTAATTGAATAATCAAGTCCAAAGTACAAAACGGCGAAAAAAATATGAAATATTCTGATTTACGCGACTTCATTTCTCAATTGCAACAAATGGGCGAACTTAAGCGTATAAACGTGCCGGTTTCGCCTTATTTAGAGATGACGGAGATCTGCGACCGCACTTTGCGGGCTGCTGGTCCGGCACTGCTGTTCGAGCAACCGACTGGTCAAAAGATTCCCGTGCTCGGTAATCTTTTCGGTACACCGCATCGCGTCGCACTCGGCATGGGTGCCACGGATGTGAGTGAATTACGCAAAATTGGCCACGTGCTGGCCATGCTGAAGGAGCCGGAACCACCGAAGGGTTTCAAGGACATCATGGGCCTCGGTTCGCTCGTGAAGTCGATCTGGGATATGGCGCCGAAGGAACTGCGTGGCGCCCCTTGCCAGGACATCGTGTGGGAGGGCAATGACGTCGATCTCGCGCGTCTGCCTATCCAGCATTGCTGGCCCGGCGATATCGCACCTCTTATTACCTGGGGCCTGGTGATTACCAAAGGCCCGCACAAGAAACGTCAGAACCTGGGGATTTATCGCCAGCAGGTGATCGGTCGTAACAAGGTCATCATGCGCTGGCTGCCGCATCGCGGCGGTGCGCTCGACTTCCGTGAGCACAGCATCGTTAACCGCGGTCAGCCGTATCCGGTCGCGGTCGCACTTGGTGCTGACCCCGCTACTATATTAGGTGCGGTGACGCCGGTGCCGGATAGTTTGTCCGAATACCAGTTCGCCGGCCTCTTGCGCGGCAGCCGTACCGAGCTGGTGAAGGCGCTTGGCAGCGAGTTGCGGGTACCGGCTTCGGCCGAGATCGTGCTGGAAGGGCATATCTACCCGGACGAGTCGCATCCTTCCGGTTATGAGCATGCGCTGGAAGGTCCGTATGGTGACCACACTGGTTACTATAATGAGCAGGACTCTTTCCCGGTCTTCACGATAGACCGCATTACGATGCGGCGCGATCCGATTTATCACTCTACATATACAGGCAAGCCGCCGGATGAGCCGGCGGTACTGGGCGTGGCGCTGAATGAAGTCTTCATTCCATTGCTGCAAAAGCAATTTTCCGAGATCCTGGACTTTTACCTGCCGCCGGAAGGTTGCAGCTACCGGATGGCGGTAGTGCAGATGAAGAAGGCTTACCCGGGGCATGCCAAGCGCGTCATGTTTGGCGTCTGGAGTTTCCTGCGCCAGTTTATGTATACCAAGTTCATCGTGGTGGTGGATGAGGACGTCAATATCCGCGACTGGAAAGAAGTGATCTGGGCGATTACCACGCGCGTTGATCCGATCCGTGATACGACGCTGGTTGATAGCACGCCTATCGATTACCTGGACTTTGCGTCCCCGGTCAGCGGCCTGGGCAGCAAGATGGGGATAGATGCGACCAATAAATGGCCGGGTGAAACCAATCGCGAGTGGGGGCGTACCATCACCATGACCGACGAGGTGAAGCAGCGCGTCGACCAGATCTGGCAGGAGTTGGGTATTTAATAGCTACGGTCACCGCAGTTGCTGATGCAAGAAAAGTGGTGCTTCTATATATCTATATATAGAAGCACCACTATTTTTTGTGTATTGGGTTTGATGTTGCATCATTCTCTACTGGAAAATTTAGAAATCCATGCATACGCAGAGCACAGACTGCGCCTTTGCTGTTAAAATTCGTGTCGGCGGGCCCCTGCGCATTGTGGCATGGCCAACCTGGTCAGGTCGGGAACGAAGCAGCCACAGCCATTTCCTGCAAGTGCCGTAGACAAGGCTCGCCTCTTTACAGATGTCTATATATAGATACCTGTAATTATCCTCGTAGTTCAGTATTACCCTCCCGGTACTGCCATTCCTCTCACTTCGTACTGCGCTTCTGCCGCACTTCGTCGTGCCCGAGATAATTAATCCACAATTGTTCATTTGCCTTAGTCATGCAGACCACGTATGTTTGTGTCCTTGTGCCGGGTTTGCACCCCATTTTTGTCAGGTATCGCTAACGAAGTGATGTTTGCTAAGGTTAAACTTGCGGATGCAATTTTCCGGTACGGCTCTACTACTAACTCTCTAATGCGCCGCAACGGCAGCTCAGGATAAGCAGTCTCTATGCAAGCAAGCAAAAAATACGTGTGGATAGGCGTGGGTGTCGCGGTCGTAGCGGGAGCCGCCTATCTGGGGCTGGGGGGCAAGGCAGAACGCAGCAAATCCGGCGGCGACGGCACGCAATCGGTGAAAACCGTCATCGCCACGCAAAAGACCATCCCCATCACTGTGACTGCCAACGGTTATGTGACAGCTGTCAGCACCGTCGATGTGCGTCCGAAGGTACAAAACATTGTTCGTACCATCCACATCAAGGAAGGACAGTTCGTCAAGGCCGGACAACTTTTGTTTACGCTGGATGAGCGTAGCGACCAGTCGAATGTCGCCAAGGCATCGGCGCAACTGGCAGCAGGGCAGGCTGACCTGGCTGACGCCGAGCAGGTCTTGAAGCGGAATCAGGATTTGCTGTCGAAAAACTTCGTCTCGCAAGCGGTGGTCGATACCGCACGCAACAAGGTAGAAGCCTTGCGTAATACGGTGAAGGCCAACCAGGCGGCGATCCAGTCCAGTGCCGTGGCGCTGAGTGACAATAAAATTACGGCTGGTATTTCCGGTCGCATCGGCGTCATCAATGTCCATCCTGGCAGCCTGGCGCAACCGACCGGCACCGTGATGGTGACTATCGTGCAGATCGATCCGATCATGATCAGCTTTACCTTGCCGGAACGCGAGCTGCGCAATATCCGCGCGACTTACCCGCAAGGCAACGCGCCGGTGCATGCGCAATTGCCGGGACAGGAAGTGCTGACCGGCAAGCTCACTTTCATCGATAACCTGGCCGATACCCAAAGCGGCACCATACGCATGAAGGCGCAATTCGATAATGCCGGGCAAAAGCTGTGGCCGGGCGCGTATGTGAATGTGAGCCTGGTGTCACGTGAAGTGCCGGATGCAGTGCTGGTACCGGCGCAAGCGGTAGTGACCGGACCGGTCGATAAATTGCTCTACGTGGTGCAGCCGGATGACACCGTGCAGGAACAAAAGATAGAAGTGCTGGCGATTGAAGATGGCCAGGCCGCCGTGTCGGGCGTGAAAGCGGGTAGCCGCGTGGTGGTGGAGGGGACCAAGAACCTCCGGCCCGGCACCAAAATCCGCGAAGTAAAAAAGAATGAAGCCGCTGCGGCTCCTGTGGCACCGACCTGATTTGATGGTTGATAGTTGATATTTGGCCTGATCATATTTCGTGTGATCAGGTTTACTTTTAATACCAGTCGCGCACTTCTTATCCCATGACTTTGCCTGGGCAAAACACATAGTGAATATTTCCGAACTTTGCATACGCCGGCCAGTCATGACTGTGTTGCTCTCGATCGCAGTGGTCGTGGTTGGCGCTTTCTGTTATTTCAAATTGCCGATTGCGGCGCTCCCCAGCTACGACACGCCGGTCATTAACGTCACTGGCTCCTTGCCAGGAGCCAGTCCTGAAGTGATGGCGGCTTCGGTCGCGACCACGCTGGAAAAACAATTCTCGACTATTGCTGGTTTATCGACCATCAGTTCCAGCAGCACGCTGGGCAGTACTTCAATCACGCTTGAGTTCGACCAGAACCGCGACATCGATGCGGCGGCGGTCGACGTACAGGCTGCGTTGCTGCGTGCGCAACGCAGCCTGCCGATAGAGATGACTTCGCTGCCAGCCTATCGCAAAGTGAATCCGGCGGATGCCGCTATCCTTTTGCTGGCACTGACTTCGCCGTCACTCTCCTTATCCGAACTGAATGACTATGCGGAAAACCTGATTTCACCGTCGCTGTCGACCATCAATGGCGTGGCGCAAGTGCAGGTCTATGGCCAGCGCCGATACGCGGTGCGCGTCAAGGTCAAGCCGGATGAACTGGCGGCACGCAATATGACGCTGGATGAAGTTGCGCTGTCCCTGCGCGCATCGAATGCGAATTCGCCGGTTGGCGTACTGGACGGCACGCGTCAGACGCTGACACTGCAGGCCAACAAACAATTGCGCAATGCCGAAGCCTTCAGCAATCTGGTCATCAGCAGTCGCAACGGCCAGACCACGCGCTTGCGGGATGTTGCCATCGTTGAAGATAGTGTCGAGTCGATCAAAAGCGGTAGTTGGGTGAACGGCGAACCGTCTATCGTACTGGCGGTGCAGCGTCAGCCGAATGCAAATACGGTGGCTGTGGTCGATGCGGTGAAGGAGACCCTGCCGCAGTTCAAGGACCAGATGCCGGCCTCCATCAATGTCCAGGTTTTGAATGACCGTTCAGTATCGATACGCGAGGCGATCCACGATGTGAAGCTCACTTTGCTGCTGACCATCGTGCTGGTGGTGCTGGTGATTTTCCTCTTCCTCAAGCGCTTGTCAGCAACCGTCATCCCGGTGTTGTCTTTGCCGATTTCATTGATAGGCTGTTTCGCGTTGATGTACTGGCTGGGTTACAGCCTGGATAATATTTCGCTGCTGGGCATTACGATTGCGGTTGGCCTGGTAGTCGATGATGCGATTGTGATGCTGGAAAATATCGTGCGTCATATCGAGGACGGGATGGAACCGCTGGCCGCCGCACTCAAGGGTTCGCGTGAAGTCAGTTTCACCATTATCTCGATCTCGATTTCGCTGGTGGCGGTGTTTATTCCTATTTTCTTCATGCCGGGTGTGATCGGTTTGCTGTTCTATGAATTTGCCGCCGTCGTGTCGCTGGCGGTGATGGTGTCGGCCGTGATGTCGCTGACCTTGGTGCCTATGCTGTGCAGCCGTTTCCTCAGGCATGAAACGCCAGCCGAGCATGAAAAAGAAAACTGGCTCAGTCGCTCATTTGAGAACTTATTCAATCGCGTGCTGGACGGTTACACACGCGGCCTCGACTGGTCGCTCAGCCATCGTAAAAGCATCCTGTGGCTGGCCGTCGCGACCTTCCTGCTGACAGCGATACTCTTCATCACGATACCAAAAGGTTTCTTCCCGACCGAAGACATAGGCCAGATCAGTGTAACCATAGAAGGACCGGAAGACGCGTCGTACCCGACGATGGTGAAGCTGGTGTCGGCAGCAGCAGAGATCGTGCAAAACGATCCTAACGTGGCGACCACCACTTCACGCACGCGCGACAGCAATGTCGGCAATATGTTTATCGGCCTCAAGTCGCGCGGTGAACGTGAGTCTATGGATAAAGTCTTGCGCGATTTGCGGCGCAAGGTGAGTGGCATACCGGGCCTGTCGGTGTACATGACGCCGGTGCAAAACTTGCGCCTCGGCGGGCGCAGCAGCAAGAGCCAGTACCAGTACGTGATGCAAAGTGTGCGTGCCGATGAGCTAAATAACTGGGCAGAAAAAATGCAGGCGCGCATGCGTGCGGATCGTGCCTTCATCGACGTCACCAGTGATTCGCAGCTCAAGGGTTTGCAAGCGGTAGTGAATATCAATCGGGATCGCGCGAATGAAGCAGGCGTCAGTATCCAGGACATACGCACCGCCTTGTATAGCGCCTACGGTGATAGACAGATCTCGACCATATACACCAGCAACAATAGCTACTACGTCATCATGCAGGACATGAATGTCGGGCAGCAGGACGAAGCCGACCTGAACAAGATTTACCTGCGCGCCAAGACCGGGGTGCTGGTGCCTCTGCTCAGCCTGGCGACAGTAGAGCGTACCGCCGGACCGATCTCGGTCAACCATCAGGGCCAGCTGCAGGCGGTGACGATCTCATTCAATCTGGCACCCGGCACGCCGTTGGGTGACGCTACGGCCAAAATAAATCAGATCCGTAATCAGATCGAGCTGCCATCCAGCATCATCACTTCCTACGCCGGCGATGCGGCAGTCTTCCAGTCATCGCAAACCAGCCAGGTGGCCTTGCTGTTGCTGGCGGTGGTGGTGATTTACATATTGCTGGGCGTGCTGTATGAAAGCTATATCCACCCGATCACCATCCTCGCCGGTTTGCCGTCTGCTGCGGTCGGGGCGTTGTTGACGCTACGCATATTCGGTTTTGAACTGACGATGATAGCGACCATCGGTATCTTGCTGCTGGTTGGCCTGGTCAAGAAAAACGCGATCATGATGATCGACTTCGCGCTGGAGGCGCAGCGTAATCAGGGCATGACGCCGGCGGAAGCGATACGCACCGCGTGTATCCTGCGCTTCCGTCCCATCATGATGACCACGATGGCGGCGGCAGTCGGTGCCTTGCCGATTGCATTGGGTCTGGGTGCGGGTGCCGAGTTGCGCCAGCCGCTGGGTCTGGCCGTGGTCGGCGGTTTGATGGTATCGCAAGTGATTACGCTATTCATCACGCCGGTGATCTATCTCTTCTTCGATCGCTTCAGCGGCGACGGCCCGTTGCAGATTACGCCCGAGCAGGAATTGGCGGCACGTTAACTATGAAGCTGGCCACGCGCGCTGCAGAATATCTTGTGCGGCCAGCGGCGTGGCGAGTGTGCCAAACACGCGGCCGCATTCCGCATCCAGACGGCTGTTAACAAATGCTTCGGCTATCGCTGGCGGAGCAGCCTGCAACATCAGGCAGGATTGCGCCACCAGCACCAGGCGTTGCGTAAAGCGTCTGGCTTGCATTTCTTGCTGTGCTGCGGGCAGTGCGAGGTCGGTGCGTAATTCGGCGATGAGTTCACGCAAACCTTTGTGTTCCACTGCGATATCCAGCAATGAATCCAGCAGCAATTTGAAGGCGTCGCTTTCTTTCGCAATTGCGCGCAATACATCCAGGCACATCACATTGCCCGAACCTTCCCAGATCGAATTCACCGGCGCCTCGCGGTACATGCGTGCCATAGGTGCATTTTCTACATAGCCGTTGCCGCCCCAGACTTCCATGCATTCGCCGCTGAATTCGAGCGCACGTTTGCAGACCCAAAACTTGGCGGCTGGTGTGACTATGCGTCGCCATGCCCGCTCCAGCGGATCATCGATAGCTTCTGCCGCTTGTGCCAGGCGCAGCATCAGGCGCGTTGCGGCTTCGCTTTCCAGTGCCAGATCGGCCAGCACGTTTTGCATCAGCGGCTGCTCGGCCAGTGGCAAGCCAAAGGCATGACGGTGACGCGCATGATGTATGGCTTGCACCAAGGCATTGCGCATCAGTCCGGCGCTGCCGATCACGCAGTCCAGGCGCGTGTGGTTGGCCATTTCTATGATGGTCGGAATACCACGTCCGTCTTCACCGACCATGACGCCATAAGCATCCTGGAATTCGACTTCGCTGCTGGCGTTGGAGCGATTGCCCAGTTTGTCTTTCAGGCGCTGTATCAGGATCGCATTCTTGCTGCCGTCAGGTCGCCAGCGCGGCACAAAGAAACAACTGGGCCCGGCTTCGGTGCGTGCCAGCACCAGATGCGCATCGCACATCGGTGCGGAGAAAAACCATTTGTGTCCGGTGATGGCATAGGCGTGGCCACGACCTGCGGTTTCCAGCGGACGGGCGACGGTGGTATTGCTGCGTACATCGGAGCCGCCTTGTTTCTCGGTCATGCCCATGCCGATCAGCATGGCATGCTTTTCCGCCAGCGGCAGGTCGCGCTCGTCGTGTTGCAGTGAAAACAGTTTTTCCTGCAGCGTCGCAAACAGGACTGTTTCCTGTTGCAGCAGCGGAATGGCGGCGTAGGTCATGGTGACAGGGCAGAGTGAGCCGGATTCGACCTGCGCCTGCAAGTAGTAGGCGGCAGTGCGTGCGATGTGGGCTCCGGCGCGCGGCTGCGCCCATGGCAGTGCATGCAGGTTGGCTTGCCTTTGCATGCCCAGCAAGCGATGCCAGCTCGGATGGAAGTCCACGCGGTCGATGCGATTGCCAAAACGATCATGGGTTTGCAATTCCGGCACATGCTGGTTGGCAAGTTGGCCCAGTTGCAATGTTTCCTGTGTGCCCAGTTCTGCGCCCAGACGGCTTAACTCTGGTGCGTACCAGCTGGCGGTGCTGTCCTGGATGGTCGTCAGCAGCACGGTATCGCTGCTGTACAGGTTGTAGTCATGCAGGTCGGGAACCTGGTTGCTCACTTTATGGGTAGTCCATTGCATGATGCACTCCGTGGGCTGTCCGTAGCGGATGGAAGCTTCAGTCTATCGCCAGATGCGCGGATCTGCCAGTTTTCATCTATTTGCGAGGAATAAAAAGCGTGATTATTCAATGGGATAGCGTGCTGCGGCCGGAGAAAACAGGAACACTGTAAATCCGGTGCCGGTGTCAGGTAAAATGCGGTTTGCCCTTATTCACGAACGGCCTTATGTCCTATCAAGTTCTCGCCCGCAAATATCGTCCGAAAAGCTTCGACACCCTGGTCGGGCAGGAGCACGTCGTGCGAGCCTTGACGCATGCACTGGACAATCAACGCCTGCATCATGCTTATCTGTTCACCGGTACCCGCGGCGTCGGCAAGACCACGCTGTCGCGTATTCTGGCCAAATCCTTCAATTGCGTCGGCCCGGACGGTAACGGTGGTATCACTTCCACGCCGTGCGGCGTATGTGAAGCATGCGTCGCGATTGATGCCGGTCGTTTCGTTGACTATATAGAGATGGATGCGGCGTCCAATCGCGGTGTCGATGAAATGGCGCAGTTGCTGGAGCAGGCGGTGTATGCGCCGTCGAATGCACGCTTCAAGGTCTATATGATCGATGAGGTGCATATGCTTACCAACCATGCGTTCAACTCGATGTTGAAGACGCTGGAAGAACCACCGGAACACGTTAAATTTATCCTCGCGACTACCGATCCGCAAAAAATCCCGGTCACCGTCCTGTCGCGCTGCCTGCAATTCAACCTGAAGCAAATGCCGCCCGGTCATATCGTCTCGCATCTGGACAATATCCTCGGGCAGGAAAACATCGAATTCGAAACACCCGCGCTGCGCCTGCTGGCGCAAGGTGCACACGGCTCCATGCGCGACGCCTTGTCGCTGACGGATCAGGCGATTGCTTACGCGGCCGGCAAGGTCACGCTGGATGCAGTGCAGGGCATGCTGGGTGCGCTGGATCAGTCTTTCCTGATCCGCCTGCTGGATGCGCTGGCGCAAAAAGACGGCACCGGTTTGCTGGCAGTCGCCGACGAGATGGCGACACGCAGCCTGTCGTATAACGCCGCCTTGCAAGACCTCGGTTCGCTGCTGCACCGGATTGCGCTGGCGCAGACCGTACCGGCTGCAGTACCGGAAGACTTGCCCGAACACGCGGACGTCATGCGTCTGGCTGGCTTGTTCGATGCGGAAGAAATACAGCTCTTCTATCAAATCGCAGTGCATGGTCGGAATGAACTCGGACTGGCACCAGATGAATACGCTGGCTTCGCGATGACTTTGTTGCGCATGCTGGCTTTCCGTCCTGGCTTCGGTCCGGCTGAAGCCAGGCCTGCTGCTGCCCCAGCTCCCGCTGCACGTCCTGCAGCCGTCGCTCCTGCCGCAGCAGCTCAGGCCGCACCAGCACCAGCACCAGCAGCACGCCTGAGTGCCGCGCCGCAAGCGGCCACTACCAGCGCGCCTGCACGTCCGGCTGGTGCAATCAGCCCGGCGCGCGCGGCACTGGAAGCCGCACGTGCTGGCATGAAAGGTGGCGCGCCATCTGCGCCGGCGCCACGCGCCGCTGATGTTGCTCCTGTTGCAGTTGCAGCGCCTGTCGCGGCTCCGGCTGCACCTGCGGTAATGGATAGGTCGCCAGCCATCGATATGGCACCGGCACCACCGTGGGATGATGAACCGCCGTTTGCCGGTAGTAATGGCGAAGAATTCTCCAGCCCTGTGGCTCAAAAAAAAACTGAACCGCAACCTGCAGCAGTAGCGGAAGCTGCCGCTGAACCGGCACCTGCACCTGTTGCACGACGTGAGCCGCGTCCGTTCCAGTTGCATCCGGTAGAGAGCCTGAACTGGGATGGCAACTGGCCTGCCCTGGCTGCGATCCTGCCTGTGCGCGGTGTGGCGCAGCAACTGGCATTGCAGAGCGAATTACTCAAATGCGGGCCGACGCCGGAAAGCCACTTGATTACCTTCGACTTGATGGTTGCAGTCGATGTATTGCTGGCAAATGGCAGCGCAGAAAAACTGACGGCTGTATTGTGCGAGCATTTCGGCCAGACAGTACGTTTGCAAACCACCATCGGTGCGGTACAGCACACCGCCAGCGCCGCCGCGATTGCTGATCGCGCCGAGCGTCAGCGTGATGCAGAACAGTCGATGGAGGAAGATCCCTTCGTACAAAAACTCATGCGTGAATTCGGTGCGACCATCGTGCCGGGATCGGTCCGACCGATTTAAACGCAGACTTCCAACCTTCAATCCGAATTATTTAAAGGAGCAAGATCATGATGAAAAACCAATTGGCTGGCTTGATGAAGCAAGCGCAAGCAATGCAAGACAACATGAAAAAAATGCAGGACCAATTGGCTTCCATCGAAGTGGAAGGTCAGTCCGGTGCAGGCCTGGTCAAGGTTGTCATGTCCTGCAAGAACGATGTGAAACGCGTTTCCATCGACCCGTCGCTGCTGGCAGATGACAAAGATATGCTGGAAGACCTGGTTGCTGCTGCATTCAACGATGCAGTGCGCAAGGCGGAAGCCACTTCGCAAGAAAAAATGTCGGGTGTAACGGCAGGTATGCCTTTGCCACCTGGCTTCAAAATGCCATTCTGATCAAGTACAGAAGCATAGCCATTGAAAACACCGTCCAGCCTAGATTTTCTGACTGAAGCACTGCGTCGGCTGCCGGGCGTCGGCCCGAAGTCTGCGCAGCGCATGGCATATCACCTGATGCAGCACGACAGGGATGGTGCCGCGATGCTGGGTCGTGCCTTGTCGCAAGCGGTGGAGAAAGTCCAGCACTGCGCGATGTGCAATACCTTCACCGAGCATGAGATATGTGAAACATGTCTTGATGGTGAGCGCAATCCGGAACTGCTGTGCGTGGTGGAAACGCCGGGCGATCAGTTGATGATAGAGCAGACGCTGACATATAAAGGCTTATACTTTGTGCTGATGGGACGCCTGTCGCCGCTCGACGGCATAGGCCCCAAGGATATACACCTGGAAAAGCTGATAGCCCGTGCGACTGACGGCATCGTGCAGGAAGTGGTATTGGCGACTAACTTCACCAATGAAGGTGAAGCGACCGCGCACTACATCAGCGAAACGCTGAAAGCGCGCGGCCTGAAAGTCAGCCGGCTGGCACGTGGCGTACCGGTCGGTGGCGAGCTGGAGTATGTGGATGCCGGCACCATCGCACGTGCGATGCTGGACAGACGGGCGACCTGAAACCTGGTCGCGTGCAGCCTGATGTTTCATCTTTCATGAAGGTGATACCTGATGTCGACAGCTACTTCTATAGATCATGCATGGCTGCAGCAAAAATGGCAGGCGCTGACCGCATCTGTCTTTGCTGATCCCGCTGCGGCAGATGCGGTATGGGCTGAATTGCTGCGGCATTATTCCGAACCGAAACGCAAGTATCACAATCTGTCGCATGTCACGGCTTTGCTGCGGCGTGCCGAACAGCATCAGGAACAGATCCGGCAAAAGGAAGTGGTGGAGTTTGCCATCTGGTTCCACGACGTCATCTATGACACGCATCTGAAAGACAATGAAGAGCGCAGTGCAGAATGGGCACGCTGCGCGATGATTGCGATGCATCTCGACGAATACCACATCCCGCCTGTCATGGAGTGCATAGCGGCAACCGCGCTGCATGCCGTGAGTTCAAGCGAAATCCGCGACCTGCCTTTATTCCTCGATATGGATCTCGCCATCCTTGGTGCGGATGAAGATATCTATCATGCGTATAGCCAGGCGATACGTTCTGAATATGCCTGGGTGGCGGACGAAGATTTCCGGCGTGGCCGTGGCAGGGTGATAGAGGATTTTCTGCAACGTCCCAGCCTGTTCTACACACCGATGATGGTGGCCTCACTGGAGCAACGGGCGCGGCACAATCTCAATACTGAATTGCGTGCGCTCGGACAGGCGCGTGAACAAGGCAACTAAAAACAAGTAACCCAAGTACAAGATATGGAAAAAACTGCTGCATCCGGGCCGCTGGCCGGTATCAAAGTCCTCGAACTCGGTACGCTGATCGCCGGACCTTTTTGTTCACGCATGTTGGCCGAATTTGGTGCCGACGTCATCAAGATAGAATCGCCGGACGGTGGTGATCCTATACGTCAATGGCGTGTGCTGAAGGATGGTACTTCGCTGTGGTGGTCGGTGCAGTCGCGTAACAAAAAAAGCCTGACGCTGAACCTGAAGGATGCACGCGGTCAGGAAATCGCCAGGAAGCTGGCGCTGGAAGCCGACATCATTATTGAAAATTACCGCCCGGGTGTATTGGAAAAATGGTCGCTCGGTTACGAACAATTGAAGGCGATCAATCCGGCTACCATCATGGTGCGCCTGTCAGGTTTTGGCCAGACCGGGCCGTTGAAGGATCAACCCGGTTTTGGTGCGATAGGCGAATCCATGGGCGGGCTGCGTTATGTATCCGGCTTCCCGGATCGGCCGCCGCTGCGTGTCGGTATCTCGATAGGTGACTCGGTCGCTGCCTTGCATGGCGTGATCGGCGCGATGATGGCCTTGCGGCATCGTGATGCAACTGGTGGTCGCTGGAACGGGCAGGCAGGTGATGCGTCGCAGGCGGGGCAGGGGCAGATGATAGATGTGGCCTTGTATGAAGCCGTGTTCAACATGATGGAATCGCTGGTGCCGGAGTATGACTATGCCGGCGTGGTGCGTGAACGTACCGGCGGCGCCTTGCCCGGCATCGTACCGTCGAATACTTATACGACCGGTGATGGCGAAAACATCGTGATCGCCGGTAATGGCGACGCTATCTTCAAGCGCCTGATGCTGGCGATGGGGCGTGATGACCTGGCTAACGATGCGCAACTCGCACGCAACGATGGCCGTGTGCCGCGCACTGCTGAAATCGATGCGGCGATCCAGCAATGGTGCGCGACCCAGACTATCGATAGTGCATTGCAGATCTTGCAGGAAGCCGATGTGCCGGTCGGTAAAATTTATTCGATACGCGACATGATGAGTGATCCGCAATTTCTCGCGCGCAAGATGTTCGAGCAGCATACCTTTGCCGATGGTACGCCGATCAAACTACCGGCCATTACGCCCAAGTTGTCGGCAACGCCGGGTGAGACCAAATGGCTGGGGCCGACGCTGGGTCAACATACAGATGATGTATTGAGAACACTGGGTTATGATGAGGCGGGTATTGCCGAATTGAGACGCGACGGCGTAGTGTAAAAAGCGCCGCGAACAGAGGACGACATGAATAAACAATTCCTGAAGCAGTTTGTTATTGCACTGGCGCTTTTCCTGCTGGGCTACTGGACGTTCAACGGTTTGATCTTCAAATAAATTGCTGTACATGGCGGGGATAGCTATCCCCGCCTGTCAGGAATTCATTTGGTGTTATTTTGTGTTTTATGCAGTACAGGTTTATCCGCACGCTGTAAGCAGTATAGATTCCATCGACTTTCCGCTTTCTTAAAGGAGCTACATCATGGGTATACTCAGCACCATCTTCAGCAAGATATTTCCTTCCTCACATGCCGCTCCGGCTCCCGCCGCACCTTCGGCTACTGCCGCAGCACCAGCCACCGCACCAGCAGCACCCGTAGCGCAAGTTGACGTCGAAGCCATCCTGAATGGCATGGCGCAAAAAAATGCACAAAAACTGAACTGGAGTACCTCCATCGTTGATCTGATGAAGCTGCTCGACCTCGACAGCAGCCTGACCGCGCGCAAGACACTGGCGCAGGAACTGAAGTACACAGGCGATACCAATGATTCGGCGAGCATGAATATCTGGCTGCACAAGCAGGTCATGATCAAGCTGGGTGAAAATGGCGGCAAGGTGCCGGATGCGTTGAAGCACTGAGCATCACACCAATATCAATACGGCTGGGTGCACTGCAATGGTGGCCCAGCCGTATTTTTTTTCGATATCGACTTCATCAATGGTCGGGAAGGTGCCTGATTAAATTCAAACAGGTCTTTGAAAGAAGACGAGTACGCAATAAATCGTGGCAGCGGCTATGCTGCCATGTCCGAACCAAATGACCAACCCTAGCGCCCATCCTATAGCCTGTACTGCGATGACGAGTGCGAGCGCGAGTAGCAACCAGGCGCAGAGATAAATCGATAGCGTCAGGCCTCTGTATTTTTTCCTGAAGAAGGCAGGACGATGCCGCTCTGAAGTGAGGGCCAGACATGCAAATGCTGTCAGTAATAAGACGAGTATTAACAGATGTAACATGCTAAACCTTAGCACTCCTGTTCCGGGTTCTATGCATCTTGATTGCCAGCACGCCATGCGCGACTGCCAGCGTGAGGGCACTGATATCAAACATGACAAACATGGCGTGTGGATTGGTGAGCTTGTCCAGCACGGGCAATAGCGCAAGCAAGGCGGTCGCCAGCCATAATTGTTCCAGCCACGCGCGCCGCACCGGCCTGCAGCAGGCGTGCAGCAAGGTGATACCCCAGACGATAAAAAACAAATGGATTTCCCATGCAGAGCGCTGTGCCATCTCGAGTGGCAACAGGCGATTACCCCATAGGTAAGCAGTCATGGCTATCGATAGTCCGGCGATGCAGGCGATATTCATGCGCTCGACCAGTTTTAATCCGGGTGCTGCAGTTTCTGCCTGATTCAGTCTTTGCCTGCGCTTGACCGTCCACAGTATCAGGCCGGTAGCTACCATCGCTGTTCCGGCCAGGCTGATGATGAAATACAGCCAGCGGGTAACGGTGTCGGCGTAGCGGCCCAGATGCAATCCATACATCACACCCCAGCTGGTGACGGCGGCGCTGGCCTGATCCTTGATCTGCAGGATATTGCCGTTCTGGCCGTTGAATAGCATGTAGTGCGGGCTGACGGAGATGCGTCCGGCATTACCCCGGACCAGCATGACGCGGGCAGTGGTGTCTCCAGGATTGCTGATGATGGCGCGCTCGACATTGCCAGGCCCCCAATGCTTGTCAGCTTCTGCAAACATGTGTGCTATCGGTGTCAGCGTTGCAGGCTGGCCCGAGCGCGTATCCGGAGTGAGCCGGGCGCGCATTTCCGCGGTCAGCGCGGCGCGTTCCTGTGGCGTCGTTAACGCGGCATCACGTCCCCACGGCATATACATGAACATCAGCATTACCAGGCCGGTATAGGTGATCATCAGATGGAAGGGCAGACCGAGTACCGAAAATGCGTTGTGCGCATCCAGCCATGAACGCTGGCCTTTGCCCCAGCGAAAGGTAAAGAAATCCGCGAATATTTTTTTATGAATGATCAGCCCGCTGATGATGCCGATCAGCATCAGCATCGCGCAGAAGCCGGTAATCCAGCGTCCGAGTGTGCGCGGAAAGTAGTGCAGGCTGAAGTGGAAATAATAAAAGAATTCACCACCAGCGGTATCGCGCGGCGTGTATTGTTTGCCGCTCAGCGGGTCGTATGCGATGCGCTCAAAGCCATCACCAGCTTGCCACATCGCATAGGCGGTATTGCCGCGTGCACCGGGTAGTTCTATCGTCCACTGCGCATTATCAGGTGCAATTTCCTGCAGCATTTGCATGCCAAGCTGAGTGGTGCGCAGCGCATCGGGAGTAGCAGCAAGCGCGGGAATTTCAGGCTGCATCCATTGCGTCAATTCTTCGCGGAAGTAACTGACGCTGCCGGTCAGAAACATCGCATAGAGTATCCAGCCCGCCAGTATGCCTGCCCAGGTATGCAGCCAGGCCATGCTTGGTCGCAAGCTGGATGATTTGAGGTGGGAGCTAGTTTGCTTGCGCATCATGCAAATGAACGCAAGGAGTGCAGGCATGCAAGCTGCGGCAAGCCTCTATCTGTATGCGTCGCCAACAATGCAATAACCGTGATGCTTGCGCGACCACGGTTATTGCACAACGGCGCGGATTGCGCCTGCTGCATCAGAATCGATAGATGGAACTGACGTTGATAGTCCGCTCAGCGTTGCGATAGCAGAAGGTGCCATTGCAATCGGTCAGGAATTGCTTGTCCAGCAAGTTATTCACATTAATGGAGAAACGCCATGGTCCCTGGTCAAAACCGAGAGCCGCATCCATCAACGCAAAGCTCTGGTTGCTGATGTTGAGATTGTTATCGTCTGCATCAGAGCGCGCTTTTCCCAGGTAACGTATGCCGAGGGCAGAGTATGCTTTGACCGAACTGCCGAGATTGAAGTTATATTTCCCCCATATCGACGCGCTGTGTTTAGGAGCACCTTGTTGGCGCAAACCAAGATCTTTGTCATTGCTTTTGGTGACTTCCGTGTCGAGGTAAGTATATTGCGCAATCAGACTCATATTGCGGTTCAGTTCGGCGCGTGTCTCCAACTCGAGGCCGCGTGAAGTTACTTCACCAGTTTGCACAACTTCTCTACGATTTTGCGGCGCAGGTGTGGATACATTCTGCCTTACTAAATTGAACACCGATGCGGTGTAACTAACACGTTGTCCGACCGGCTGATACCTTACGCCAGCCTCAAATTGCTTACCGGTAGAAGGTTTCAATACATTGCCATACACATCGTTACCGATCTCGGGTGAAAATGAACTGGCGTAGCTAATGTAAGGTGCCCAACCAGAGTCGAATAAGTAAACTGCGCCGATACGGCCGGTGGTAGCGCTGGCAGACTGGTCATAGGCGATCACGCTTGTGCCTGAAGCCGGGAAAATCCGGTTGCCCGTCGTTTCTGCTTTATCGTGCCGTAATCCTGCGGTGACAACCCATCGATCAAATTTCATTTGATCTTGAATATATAAGCCGGTTTGGCTCGAAGGAATACGTTGAATCTCAGGGTCGCTTGCACGTGTGACGGTTTGTTGTCCCGTGTAAACAGGATTGAACAGATCAATTGACTGAATGTTGGGCGTGTCATAGATGTATTCATTGGTGGTGCGCGATTTGGCGTAATCAACGCCCACCAGGACGTTATGCTCTATCGCACCACTCTTGAGACGTCCCTGCACGCGAGTATCAAGCAAGAGACCTTTCCAATGCGATTCACGTGGCGAAAACCGACGTGTCAAGGTTCGACCATCTGCCTGTAAAGCCATCGGGAAGACATTGGTTTCGTCACGATCAAATTCGCTATATCGGAAATTCTGCTGAACCGACCATGTGTCATTAAAACGGTGTTCGAATTCATAGCCCACCATCCTGTTGTCGCGCTTCCAGCGATTATCCAGACCACCGATATTCACTTTTGGGTTGACCTGACCGAGCGCACCAGGATTCTGCAGCTGATTGGGCCAGGAGTAAGCCTGATCATCCTTTTGATAGGTTCCCATCAAGGTCAGCTTGGTTGCCGCATTTGGCTTCCATGTTATCGCCGGGGCGATAAAGAAGCGGTTGTCTTTGTCGAAAGCAAGGCGCGTTGCTGATTCGCGCGCCAACATGGTAACGCGGTAAGTCCACTCCGGATCGCCTTTAAACGTGCCGCCGATATCACCCTTGATTTGCTTGCGATCATAGGTGCCGTACTCAACTCCTATCTCGCGTATCGCTTCAGCGGTCGGTCTTTTGCTGACTGCGTTAACCATCCCGCCTGGCGGTGTCTGGCCATATAGCACAGAGGCGGGGCCGCGCAATACCTCAAGGCGCTCAAGGCCATAAGGTTCGATAGGTGCGGCGTAGGCACGTCCGGACGTCAATAAACCGTCAAGGAAAATGCCAGCTGTGCCAAGCGGAAAACCGCGCAGCTTTGAAAACTCGTCAACTGCCCATGGTTTTAGATTTGGTGTAACGCCAGCGGTGTAACGCAAGGCTTCGTCTAGCGATTCTGCTTTCCGATCACCAATTTCATCAGCCGTGATGATGGAGATCGACTGCGGAATCTCGATCAGGAGCGTATCTGTTTTGCTACCAGTAGCGCTGCGCTTGGCGACATAGCCTTTGACTGGTCCGGTTGCTGTTTCGTCGTAAGCAGACTTGACTGTGACAGCTGGCAACATCGCCTCCGCATTGCCATTCGTTGATTTGCGCAGGACATATCCGTTGTTGTTGGTATTCACGCCCTCCAGGCCGGTACCCGCCAGCAGCGCGGCTAATCCCGCCTGTGCACTGAAGTTGCCTTGCAAGCCAGGGCTGCTTTTTCCTTGCGCCAGCTCACTGGTGCCGGAGAGGTAAATACCGGACTCGCCGATGAAGCGACTCAACACCGTGGATAAAGGGCCGGCCGGAATGTTGTAGCTTTTGCTGGCGCTTGCGGCTTGCTGTGCGTGGGCAACGGAGAAGGCTGGTGACAATGCAAGACCGGCAAATGCGAGATGGATGGCCAGCATCAGCGGGCGCATCATGGGTGGCGTTGCAGCGTCGATAGTGTCGCGATGACGCGATAAGCGGGATAGGCGGGATTGCATCGGCGTATCTTTCTTCGGTAAGTAGGGTGACAAAATGAGTTCTTCATCTTGTGAACCGAACGAACCGTCGGAATCCGGAACCTGTTTACCCAAAAAAATGAAAATAATTTTTACAGGCTGATGCAGACCTTAGCCGGACGTTTTTTTTGCCTCGATGGTGATCCACCAGGGCATGGTGCGCCTGATGTGGATAGGCAATACTTCTTCCAGCATACTGAGGACTTTGTCTCTATCCTGCAGCGGGTAGCCACCCAGCACCCGCAGATCGGCGACTTCCGGCGCGACATGCAGGTAGCCGTGGTGGTAGCGATTCAATTCCGCAACCAGATCCTGCAGTGACATATCTTCCGCCAGCAGGATTTGCCTGATCCAGGCTTCGCGTGCTGCTTCGGCTGGTACAGACTCGCTGATCGCGGTGTTGCTAAAGCTGACTTGCTGGCCTGCTTCTATGATGCGGGTCGCATCCGTACCGACAGGGCTGACTTCAACAGCGCCCTCGAATACTGTCAGGTGCGTGATGTCATCGTTCTGCCTGACCGTGAAGCGGGTGCCCAGTGCACGCATGCGGCCTTGTTTGCTGTCGACGACAAAAGGACGTGTCTTATCAGCGGCAGTCTGGATCAGCATTTCGCCCTCCAGCAAATGCACGCGACGCAACGAGCTTTGATAGTCAGCGTTAAACGCGCTGGCGGTATTGAGCCAGATACGCGTGCCGTCCTGCATGGCTATCTCACGTACTTCACCGGTGGCAGTGCGGTAATCAGCGTTCCATGCCAGCACTACATCCGGTACCAGTTGATGTCGGCTTGCTACCCAGCCCAGCACTCCGCCACCAGCGAGGAGAGCGATGCCGTTGAGTATCTGGCGACGTTTGAGCAACTTGCTGCGTGCGTTGTGAAATGCCGCGACGGCTGCGTCCTTGCGGCTGTCGGACTGCACCGGCTCAAAGCGGCGGCTGATGTTTTCTACATAGCCCCAGGCATCCTGGTGGCTGGCATCCTGCTCCAGCCAATTGCGCCAGTTGTTGCGATCTTCATCGCTGGCGGTACCTGAGCGCAATAGCACAAACCATTCCGCAGCTTGCTGCAGGACCTGTGCCGATGGTGCCCGTGACGGCAGCCCGGAGGAGCGTAGTTTGATATCCAGTGTAGACACGGTGTGCTTTATTCCGAAAGGTGGGCAGCCAGGTGCTGTGCTTCCAGCGCCATGCAATGCAGCATGGCCTGGGTCATGTATTTGCGCACCATGCGATCGGAGACGCCGAGTTCTGCTGCTACTTCCTTGTCGGTCATGCCATACACCATCGCCATGACAAAGGCGCTGGCTGCTTTGTTGGGTAACTGGCTCAGCATTGCATCGATTTCCAGCAGCGCCTGGATCACCATCACCTGATGCTCGGCCGAAGGCATGATCGCTTCAGGGCGCGCGGCGATTGCTTCCAGCCAAGCCTGTTCGATTTCGCGACGACGCCACAAGTCTATGCACAGGCCTTTGGCGATGGTGCTGAGGCAGGCGCGGGCACCATCGAAGCTGTCAAAGCCACGCGGCTTGTTGAGTAGTCTTAAGAAGGTGTCTTGTGCCAGATCGGCCGCATCGAAAGTATTGCCCAGGCGTCGCCTGAGCCAGGTCGTCAGCCAGCCGTGATGGTCGCTGTAGAGCGTGTGCATTTCCTGCTGGAAGACGGGTTCGGCGGAGGACATGGGCAAACGGGCAGGGAGGCAATAAAAATGAGAACGATTCTCATTATAATCCATGCTGCTTATACACGGCAATTTCTGTTGCGATAGTGTTGTTTGCCAGTCTTGACGGCTGTCACCAGGCAGTTTCAAGGCGAAAACTGCATCATTAACAGCTAGCTTTTCCCGGGAAGAAATAGCATTCTGATCCAATTGCGGATCGGACGGATCACTGATAATCCGCCGCATATGATGATTTTTAAAAGGTATTCCATGTACCTGATGTCTATCGGCGCTGGCGTATTGGTCGGGGTGATATACGGATTGCTGCATGTGCGCTCCCCCGCGCCGCCAGCTATCGCTCTACTGGGTCTGCTCGGGATGCTGATCGGCGAGCAATTGGTACCGATTGCCACTCGTATCATCCAGCGAGAACCCATCACGCTCTCCTGGTTTTGTGAGAATTGCTCTTCCAAAATTACAGGCGTTGACGCAGCAGAGCAGAACAAGAAATAACGGCGTTGTCCCCCTCTATCCACGCTTCCTCTCACCAGACGGGTCTCCTCATGAATAACAATCGAAGAAATATATTGAAGTCCGTTGCGTCCGGCGCTGCACTGGCAACCCTGGGTGCGATGGCAGGCCGCTCCGCTCCTGCCGCAGCGGCATCGGCCGGTGCCAGCCTGCCTGCTACCGCACGCGGGCCCGCTGACAAGATCGCAAAGGCGGGAGCAGGTGCGGGCTCGACGATGATTCTGATCAATGGTCGTTTTCATACGGTGGATAAGAGTCGTCCGCTTGCGACCGCAGTCGCGATCAAGGATGGCAAGTTCCTGGCAGTCGGCGATCTGGAAGATGTGATGCGTCATCGCACGGCGGATAGCCAGGTGATAGACCTGAATGGTCGTACCGTGATCCCGGGCCTGAATGATTCGCACATCCACCTGATACGCGGCGGCTTGAACTACAACCTCGAATTGCGCTGGGAAGGCGTGCCGTCGCTGGCAGACGCCTTGCGTATGTTGAAGGAGCAGGCATTGCGCACGCCAAGTCCGCAATGGGTGCGTGTGGTCGGTGGCTGGACCGAGTTCCAGTTTGCCGAGAAACGCATGCCGACGCTGGAAGAAATTAATGCTGCGGCACCGGATACTCCGGTCTTTGTGTTGCACCTGTACGACCGTGCCTTGCTCAATCGCGCGGCCTTGCGCGCGGTTGGTTATACCAAGGACACGCCGAATCCACCGGGCGGTGAAATCCAGCGCGATGCGGCTGGCAATCCGACCGGTATGTTGATTGCGAAACCGAATGCACTCATCTTGTACGCGACGCTGGCCAAAGGGCCGACCCTGCCGCGCGAGTTGCAAGTGAACTCAACCCGTCAGTTCATGCGCGAACTGAATCGCCTGGGTATTACCAGCACGATTGATGCGGGCGGTGGTTTCCAGAACTACCCGGAAGATTACGAGATCATCGATCAGCTGGCGCGCGAACAGCAGTTGACGGTGCGCATCGCCTACAACCTGTTCACACAGAACAAGGGCAAGGAGCTGGAAGATTTCCAGAAATGGACCGGCATGATCAAGCCGGGGCAGGGCGATGATTTCTACCGACACAATGGTGCAGGTGAAATGCTGGTGTTTTCAGCTGCCGACTTTGAAGACTTCCTTGAGCCGCGCCCCGAGCTGGCGGCAGGGATGGAAGATGAGCTGGAAAAAGTGGTGCGTCATCTGGTGTCGCAACGCTGGCCGTTCCGCCTGCATGCCACTTACGATGAATCGATAGGTCGTATGCTGGACGTGTTTGAAAAAGTAAATCGCGATACGCCATTCAATGGCTTGCGCTGGATGTTCGATCATGCGGAGACGATTACGCCACGCAACATCGACCGTGTACATGCACTGGGTGGTGGCATTGCGATCCAACACCGGATGGCATTCCAGGGTGAGTATTTTGTTGAGCGTTATGGTGCTGAAGCTGCTGCACACACGCCGCCTATCAAGCGCATGCTCGAATCCGGTGTGCCGGTCGGCGGAGGTACCGATGCGACCCGTGTTGCCAGCTACAACCCATGGACCGCTTTGTACTGGCTGGTATCCGGCCGCACCGTAGGTGGCATGAAGTTGTACCAGACCGGTGCGCAGTTATCACGTGATACGGCTTTGGAATTGTGGACCAATGGCAGTGCATGGTTCTCCAGTGACCAGGGCAAGAAAGGCCGCATCCAGGAAGGTCAGCTGGCCGATCTGGCGGTACTGTCGGCAGATTTCTTCAGCATACAAGAGGACGACATCAAGTCGCTGGAGTCAGTGCTGACCGTGGTGGGTGGCAAGGTTGTATTCGGTGCCAATGAGTTTGTGAATCTCGCACCGCCACCGATCCCGGTATTGCCGGACTGGTCGCCGGTGAAAACCGTGCCTGGTCATTACCGTCGTGTGAACGCCAAGCAGCAAGTCGCAGCCTTGCCGCATCAATGCGCTGGTGCGTGTGGCGTGCATATGCATGCACATGATGTGGCGCGCAAATCCAACGTACCTATTTCAAATTACTCCGGTTTCTGGGGTGCGCTGGGTTGCAGCTGTTTTGCGTTCTGATGATATGACGAAAAAATTTCCCTTGCTGACTGTGCCGCAGATAGATCTGGGCTTGTTGTTCCTGCGCGTGAGCGGCGCTTTCATGCTGTTCCATGTGCATGGCTGGCCCAAGATCATGCATTACAGCGAGGAGCTGTTGCATATCGAGGATCCGTTTGGCTTGGGTACGCGCTTCTCCTTGCTGGCGGCGATTTTTGCCGAAGTGATTTGCGCCGTCCTGATCGCGCTGGGCTTGCTGACGCGCCTGGCCAGCCTGCCCGTCCTTGGTGTGTTGCTGGTGTCGATGTTGATCGTGCATACGCAGTGGTCAATCGCGGAAGGGCAGTTTGGCTGGTTGCTGATGATTATCTTTGGCACGATTGCATTGTGCGGCCCCGGCAAGTTTTCGTTTGATGCAGTGATACAACGCAAGCAGGTGGGCTGATGGCAAATTCTTCGTTTAGTCCGCTCAGCAACAAACTGTTCCGCGCATTGTGGCTGGCCACCGTCGCATCCAATATCGGCACCTGGATGCATGATGTGGGCGCGGGCTGGATGATGACTTCACTCAGCACCGATCCTTTCATGGTGGCGCTGGTGCAGGCTGCGACCAGCCTGCCTATGTTTTTGTTTGCCTTGCCGTCGGGCGTGCTGGCCGACATCATCGACCGTCGCAAGTATCTGTTGTTTGCACAGTTCTGGATGCTGATTACGGCGGCAGTGCTGAGTGCGCTGGCATTCGTCGGCATGGTGACACCTGAAATCCTGCTGGCGGCGACCTTCTTCCTGGGTGTCGGTGCGGCGATGGCGGCGCCGCCATTCCAGGCGATTGTGCCGGATCTGGTGGCGAAGGAAGACCTGGCCGCTGCAGTTGCGCTTAACTCGCTGGGCATCAATATCAGCCGCGCGATCGGGCCAGCGCTGGCCGGTATCATTTTGTCCTTTGCCGGACCAGCCGTGGTGTTCACTCTGAATGCTTTGTCGGTGCTGGGTGTGGTTGCTGTGCTGTACTTCTGGCAATCGCCGAAAAAGGTACAGCGTTTGCCTGCTGAGCATTTCCTGCCAGCGGTGCGCGCAGGCTTGCGCTATGTGCATGCCGCCCCTGTACTGCGCGTGGTTCTGATCCGTGCGGTCGCTTTCTTTGTGTTTGGTAGTGCCGCCTGGGCCTTGTTGCCCCTGGTCGCGCGGAACGGCCTCGGTCTCGGTGCCGGTGGTTACGGCATCCTGCTGGCTTGCATAGGCCTCGGTGCGGTTGCTGGCGCGCTGGTCTTGCCGGGTTTGCGCAAGCGCTATTCCAACGATGCACTGGCACTTGGTGCCACGCTGATATTTGCTGCTTCCATGCTGGCGCTGGCGATGATGAAAAGTGCGGTGCTGCTGGGTGTGATCCTCTTGTTCTCCGGCTTCGCCTGGATTGCGATGTTGTCTATCCTCAACGTGGGCGCACAACGCAGTTCGGCCGGCTGGGTCAAGGCACGCGCACTGGCCGTGTATCTGGTGGTGTTCTTTGGCTCGATGGCGGCAGGCAGTGCCATCTGGGGCCAGACCGCAGGCAGGCTCGGTACGTCCAGCGCGTTGATCATTGCTGCAGTCGGCATGATTCTGTTCTGCGCTACCGCATTGCGCTGGCGTCTCGACTTGTCGCCGGATCTGAATCTGGCGCCTTCCAGACACTTGAGCAAACACGGTAGCAGTGACGCCACAGCCGGTCCTGCACATGATTCCGGCCCGGTAATGATTACGGTCGAGTATCTGGTGGCGGCTGACAGGCAGGCCGAGTTCAAACTTGCGATCCGGGAAATGCGTCGGGTACGCCGCCGTGGCGGGGCGCTGACCTGGAGTGTGTTTGAAGATACTGCCCAGCCAGGTCGCTACATCGAAACCTTCGTCGTTGAGTCCTGGCTCGAGCATTTGCGTCAGGAAGATCGTTTTACCGAAAACGACAAGGCCATCACCCTGCGTGCGTATGGTTTCCACAGCGGACCGGGCACGCCGCGTATCGAACATTTTATTGCTGCTGTATAGGGCAGGCACCTGGCATGTCTGCAGGTTTTATTTTCGCGACTAACTACCCGTAGTCACTTTTAACTGAATGGAGCATGGTATGAGTAATCCGAAACTGGAAGTATTGACCCCAAGTAATTCGCAGCTGATTTTCATCGATCACCAGCCGCAAATGGCTTTCGGTGTGCAATCGATAGATCGCCAGACCCTGAAAAACAATACGGTTGCACTGGCCAAGGCTGGCAAGACATTCAATATTCCTACCATCATCACCACGGTGGAAACAGAAAGCTTTTCCGGTCACACCTATCCGGAATTGCTGGACGTATTCCCGGGCAAGGAAATCCTGGAGCGTACTTCCATGAATTCATGGGATGACCAAAAGGTACGTGACGCATTGAAGAAAAATGGCCGCAAGAAAGTCGTGGTTGCTGGTCTGTGGACCGAAGTCTGCAATAACAGTTTCGCCCTGTGCGCCATGCTGGAAGGCGACTATGAAATCTACATGGTGGCCGATGCTTCCGGTGGTACTTCAGTGATGGCACATGACCTGGCCATGCAACGCATGATTCAGGCCGGCGTGGTGCCTGTCACCTGGCAGCAAGTCATGCTGGAATGGCAGCGTGACTGGGCACGCAAGGAGACTTACGATGCCGTGACCTCCATCGTGAAAGAACATTCCGGTGCATACGGCATGGGTATCGATTACGCTTACACCATGGTGCACAAGGCTCCGGCACGCTCGGTCGGCGCGCACGAAACACTGGCGCCGGTGCCAGCTCCGGTACGCTGATAGCTGCAAGCTTGCTGCACAGATGCGCAGCAAGCGCAGATCACATGCGTAAGGCCATCGTCTGTATGGACGGTGTGCCTTACTCCTGTCATCTTTATCCGGCCATCCTGGGCCGCGGTATCAAGTAAACTGTTCGTTCGACGACCCATTCCCGTCGCTGATCGCAGCGGGAATTGGTCGTAAATCGGTCGTATCATGCAGACAGCGACTGTTTTATCCCATCCGACCATCATGAATTTGCTCTCCTGCCTGGTAGCGACGATCTGTAAGCCTGCCAGGCAAGGCCGGATCACGCTTGTTTACTGGTGTCTGCTATTGCTGGCGATGCTGGTGAATATCAACGCGCTGGCAGCGAGCACCCCATCACTCGAACATCTGGAGCACAGGCGCTGGCTGGCAGCCGATGGTGGTCCCAGTCAGGTCGGTGCGATAGCGCAGACACGTAACGGCTATCTCTGGCTGGGCACCAACGACTCCTTATATCGTTTCGACGGATCACGTTTCGTTCGCTATGAAGCGCCGGATGGCAAGGCGCTGGGTATAGTCTCGTCGCTGCTGGCAGACGGTGATGATTTATGGGTAGGCTTGCGCGCCGGTGGTGTGGCGCGGGTTCATCCACAGGGCATGCAGCGTTACACTCCTGATGCGACCTTACCCGGCGGCGTGGTCTACAGCCTGGCGCGTGATCGCCAGGGTGCGATCTGGGCCGCTGCCGATGATGGACTGGCGCGATTTGACGGCAAGCGCTGGCAGCATGTTTCCGCTGACTTGAAATTCCCCGGCCGCAAGGCGCGCACGGTATTCGTTGATCGCAGCGGCACGGTGTGGGCGGTGAATGAGTACCGGTTGTTCTATTTGCCGGAAGGTGCGACGGCGTTCATGGATAGCGGCGTTACGGTCGAGGGTGTCAGCAGTATTGCGCAGGCGGCAGATGATTCCATCTGGCTGGCAGAGCGCTATAGCGGCAAGCTGCACCGGATCGTGACGGTGGCAGGCAAGCTGTTCATCAGCAAGTCCAGCCATGCAGCAGCCAGCGGCTTGCTGTTTGATCGCAGTGGTGCCTTGTGGATCAGTACCCTGGGACGCGGTCTGAAGTATGTCGCTGCGCCGACCGACATGAATGCGATAGGTGCACGCGAACGTTTTGCCGGCAAGGATGGTTTGAGTTCCGACTATGTCTGGCCGATGCTGGAAGATCGCGACGGCAATGTATGGGTCGGCACCAATGCCGGGCTGGATCGCTTTCGCCCGCGCGTCCTGATGCCGTCTGACTTTCCGACGGATGCACTGAATTATGCGCTGGTGGCTGGTGGCGACGGCAGCATCTGGGCCGGGAGCGCCAATCGTCCGGCCATGCGGATGAAGAGTGGCAATGTCTATCCGCTGACGATGCCGGCACCGGCCACCAGCGCTATACGTGATAGCAAAGAACATATCTGGATGGCCGGGTCGGGTGGCATCTGGCGCTCGGAAGGCGAACGACTGGTGTTTGCTGCGTACTTGCCGCAGGGTGCGCCAGCCGACTCTGCAGTACGAGCTATGGTGCATGATCTCGACGGCAATCTGTGGGTCGCGATCAATCGCCTCGGGCTGTATAAATTACATGCAGGCGTATGGAGCCAGGTACCTGCACCGACTTCACTCCCCAGTCAGTTAATGCCGGTGGTGGCCAGTGCGGATGCGCAAGGGCGGCTATGGTTTGGTTATCGCGATAACCTGCTGGTGATGCGTGATGCGCACACAGAAAAACAGTGGAGCAAGGCCGACGGCCTGCACATAGGGCATATCACTGCGATTACGCCGCAAGCGGGGCGCACCTGGATAGGTGGCCAGCATGGGCTGGGCTTTATCCAGGGTCAGCGCTTTCATGCGGTGCAGATGCCGGGTAACGGCTTGTTCGACAATATCTACGCGATCCTGCTGGTGCCGGGGAAAGACGGCGAGGATGTGTGGATACATAGCAAGGCCGGGATATTCGAGTTGAGTCATGTCGAGCTGGAGCATGCGCTGGCCGATCCGGCTTACCAGATACGCTACCGTTCCTATAATTTGATGGGTGGTCTGGCGAATGATCCGTATCAGGTTTTACCGTTGCCGACGGCGATACGTGCCGACGATGGCTTGTTGTGGTTTTCCACCAGCAATGGCGTGATGTGGATAGATCCGCAACGGCCGCGGCAGGATGATGCGGTGCCTGAAGTCACCATCGAGTCGGTCAGCGTGGATGGTGCGTTCCTGGCGCAAACGACACCGACGGTATTGGCCGCGAACGCACAGCGCATCGTGATTGATTATGCGGCGCTGAGTTTGTCGGCCCCGGAGAGTCTGTCCTTCCGCTATCGCCTCGATGGTTACGACCACGGCTGGCATGACGCGGGACGGCAGAGCGAGGCGACCTACACGGCGCTGGCGGCGGGCAATTATCGCTTCCGCGTATTGGCTTACAACAAGGATGGTTTGCCCAGTTCGCAGGAAGCCGTGTTTGCTTTCACGATCCCGCAGGTGTTCTACAAACAACCGTTGTTTCTGTTAATCGCCGGCGTGGCGATCTTTGTGTTGCTGTGGATTTTTTACCGTATCAATGCGCGTCGTGCCGCAGAGCACATGCGCACACGGATGGAAGAGCGGCATGCCGAGCGCGAACGTATTGCACGCGAATTGCACGATACTTTATTGCAGGGCGTCTATGGATTGATCCTGCGCTTCCAGGCCGTGGCGCAATCGATACCGGCTGATCATCCGGCCCGGATCGGTCTGGAAAAGGCACTTGATCGTGCCGATGAAGTGCTGATAGAAGGGCGTGACCGGGTACGCGATTTGCGCAATGAAGTGGTGACAGGTGATTTGCATGATTGTATACGGGCACTGGGCGTCAGCCTGGCGTATGACGGCAGCGCTGCCTTCCATCTGTCCGTGATCGGCACGCCACTGCCGTTGCGTGCGACTGTCCGCGATGAGATTTACCGCATTGCGCACGAAGCGATTAATAATGCGTTCCGCCATGCACGTGCACAGCAAGTGCTGGTAAAAATCGAATATACGCTGCGTGCCTTCCGCCTGACCATCAGTGACGATGGCGTCGGCATAGACCAGGCATACATCAGCATTAAAGGGCGCCCGGATCATTGGGGTCTGCGTGGCATGCATGAGCGTGCGCACAAGATAGGCGCGAATCTGAATATCAAGAGTATCGGGGATGCCGGTACCGAAATCGTACTCAGCATGTCGGCCAGGTTGGCTTACCGCAATATCATGCGCTGCTGGTTAAACCGGATCAGCTGGCGCAAGAAACCAGGAATTGAGTTGTGATGACTGTAAATAAAACCATACGTGTACTTGTCGCGGACGACCATCCTTTGATGCTGGAAGGGATAGCCGCTGTGATCGGCAGCCAGAGCGATATAGAGCTGGTGGGGGAAGCCGCGGACGGTAATGAGGCGCTGGCATTGTTTCGTACACTGCAGCCGGATGTGACGCTGATCGACCTGCAAATGCCGAACGCGAACGGGATCGATGCGGTGCGCATGATACGTGCCGAGTTCCCGCAGGCGCGCATTGCAATACTGACGACTTATCGCGGCGACGTACGCGCGCTGCATGCAATTAAGGCCGGTGCGCAGGGTTATTTGCTCAAGAGTGCCTTGCGCAAGGAGTTGTGTGATGCGATACGCGCACTGGCGGCCGGGCAGCGTTATTTTCCACCGGAAATATCTGCCGAACTCATGGAGTACATGGGGCAGGACTGCCTCAGCCCACGTGAAATCCAGGTGCTGAAGCTGATCGCGCAAGGCCTGAGCAATAAGCAGATTGCGCTTGAGTTGGTCCTGACTGAGGATACGATCAAAGGCCACCTGCGCAGCATCATGGATAAGCTCGGTGCCAACAACCGTACACATGCGGTTACCATCGGTATAGAGCGCGGTTTTATAGAGTTGTAGTCAGGCGTGTAAACCACACTTTAGTGTAGTTTTACTTCCCCCTGCCAGGGGCTGTTGCACACGGGCTTACGCACGCATCATTCTTGCTTGTGTATTTGATGTGATGTTAACAGGAGCTAACCCGTGCATACCCTCCCACTGCGCCGCCCGCCACATGGCTATCCTGCACGCAAGCCGGAACAGACAGCCCCAGCTTCACTCAATATCATCGACATCTCTTTTCAGGAAGAGAGCAGCAAGTCAGAGCAGGCCGGAAAGAACGTCCTTGCTGCCTGGCAAATCCAGCGCCTGAATACGTATATAGACGAATGCATGGCGACGCGTATCCGCACCATGGATCTGGCCGCTGCACTGGAATTAAGCGTGAGTCACTTTTCACGCATCTTTAAGCAGAGCTTTGGCGTTTCGCCGCGCATCTATATTTTGCAACGACGTATTGCGACGGCCTGCAGCAGCATGTTGCTGTCAGACTTGCATCTCACTGACATCGCTTACATGCATGGATTCTGCGATCAATCGCATTTCACCCGGGTTTTTAATTCCGTTCATGGTGTTTCGCCGCAAGAGTGGCGCAGGCTGAATAAACGCAGTCAGTCCGCAACGGATTACAGAGGGGCGCTCGCATTGAATGCTATAGCTGCGTAAGCAATGCAAAAGGGCAAGGTTGCCCTTGCCCTTTTACTTGAATCAGCTGGTCCGAACGGACCATCGCCGATTTATTTTACTGATTCAATCAACTTATCGAGTTTCACCGCATCGACGCAGAATGCACGTATGCCTTCTGCCAGTTTCTCGGTCGCCATCGCATCATCATTCAACAGGCTGCGGAAGGTTTTTTCATCCAGCGTGAGTTTGACGATGTCTGCGTTCTTCGCTTCTGCCGGTACCAGCTTGCGTGCCAGTGGTGCATCCGACTCAGCCAGTTTTTGCAAAAGCTCAGGGCTGATGGTCAGCAGGTCGCAACCGGCCAGCTCGATGATTTGCGAAGTGTTGCGGAAGCTGGCACCCATGACCTCGGTCGCGTAATCGAATTTGCGATAGTAGGTATAGATGCGCTTGACCGATTGCACACCCGGATCATCTGCACCAGTGTAGTCGGTACCGGTCGATTTTTTATACCAGTCGTAGATACGGCCGACGAACGGCGAGATCAGCTGGACGCGGGCATCGGCGCAGGCAATCGCTTGCGGCAGCGAGAACAGCAGGGTGAGGTTGCAGTGTATGCCTTCTTTTTCCAGCACCTGTGCGGCACGTATGCCTTCCCAGGTCGATGCGATCTTGATCAGGACGCGGTCACGCGAGATGCCGGCGGCTTCGTACAGGCGGATCAGGGTGCGGCCTTTTTCTATCGAGCCTTCGGTATCGAAGGACAGGCGTGCATCGGTTTCGGTGGAAACACGGCCCGGGATGACTTTCAGGATTTCCTGGCCGAAGGCAACCAGCAAGTGATCGACGATTTCATTGGTGCTTTTGCCCGCGTGGTCGCGTGCTACCTTTTCCATGATGGGGCGGTACTCATCCTTCTGTACAGCCTTCAGGATCAGTGAGGGATTGGTCGTTGCATCTTGCGGTGCAAATGCCTTGATCGACTGGAAATCGCCTGTATCGGCAACTATGGTGGTGTATTGCTTCAGTTGTTCGAGTTGGTTCATGGCACGCTAACGTTGGCTGTATGGGGTGGTATAGACAAGCTTATTGTACGCAATGTTTCGTCATTTTTGCTGCAAGCTGAGCAGGCAAGTCTCACGGCGCTTGCAGGAAGGAGTCGAATTGCAGGTCGAATTTCTGCAAGGCCTTCTGTGCCTGCAGCATTTTTTTGCGGCGCTCCGGGCTGAGGCGCAGTGCGAGTCCGACTGCCAGGATATCGATCACGACCAGGTGCGCAAGACGGGCCGAGATCGGCGTGTAAGGATCGGTATGGAACTGCAGATCGATAGGAATCAGCACGGTCGCGAGTTCGGCCAGCGGTGTACCGCTGGGCGCCAGCACCACGATGGCCGCGCCTGAGCTGCGCGCCAGTTGCACGCTGCGCAGCAGCGATACGCTGTTGCCGCGTTGCGAGATGGCGACCACGACGTCACCTTTTTTCAGCAGGGATGCGGCGATGCTGTGTATGTGCGGATCCGAGTACGCGACGGTCGGTACGCCGGAGCGGAAGAATTTATGCTGGGCATCAGCGGCGATGATGCCGGAGGTACCCTGACCGTAAAATTCTATGGTGTTGGCCCGTCCCAGCACTTGCAAAGCCTGTTCTATCGCATTCGCATCCAGGCTATTGCGCAGGTCGAGCAGGGTGTTGATGGAGCGATTGCAGACTTTGTCGACCAGGTCGGCCGCCATATCGTCCAGCACCGGCGATGCGCCATCGCCGGTAGACAGGGCCAGGCCTTGTGCCAGTTTGAGTTTGAAGGCTTGCCAGCCATCGAAGCCGATGGCGCGACAAAAGCGCACCACGGTCGGCTCCGAGACGTCGGCTTTTTTCGCCAGTGCAGTAATGTTTTCTGCGATGGCCAGTTCAGGCTGTTCCAGTACGGCAAGTGCGACTTTTTTTTCCGATTTGGAAAGCGAGTCGTACTGTGTGCGTATGGAATCGAGCAGCATGCCGGTGTGTTCCGCTTATTCCGGCAAGGCTTCTTCGCGCCATTGCAGGCCGTCGCGGCCGATCAGCGAGCTGGATGCGGCCGGACCCCAGGTGCCGGATGCGTACGGCAACGGTTCATTGCCTTCCTGTTCCCAGTAACGCAGTATTGGTTCTACCCATTCCCATGCCGCTTCGAGTTCATCGCTGCGCATAAACAGTGTCAGCTGGCCGCGCAAGACGTCCAGCAGCAGGCGTTCATAGGCATCCATGCGCGGTGCCTTGAAGGTTTCTGCGAAGTCGAGTTCCAGTTCGACTGGTTTCAGGCGCATGCCGTCGCCCGGTGTTTTCGCCATCAGATTGAGTTGCAGGCCATCATCCGGTTGCAGGCGGATCACCAGGCAGTTCGGCTGGAAGCTGCTGGTTGATTGTGCAAAGATCGAATGCGGAATCGATTTGAAGCGCACCACGATTTCTGCCAGTTGGTCAGCCATGCGTTTGCCGGTCCGCAGGTAGAAGGGCACACCGGCCCAGCGCCAGGTATCGATCTCGGCTTTGACGGCAACAAAGGTTTCGGTATTGGAATCAGGGTCGGCAGTTTTTTCCTGGCGATAGGCCGGTACCGCGACACCATTGACGTGGCCGGCGCGGTATTGGCCGCGCACGACGTTCTTGGCCAGCGTGTTTTGCGTGAATGGTTTGAGCGAACGCAATACTTTCAGCTTTTCATCACGGACTGCATCCGGTGTCACTGACAGTGGTGGCTCCATTGCCACGATACACAGCAGTTGCAGCAAATGGTTTTGCATCATGTCGCGCAGTGCACCCGAGGTTTCGTAGTAACCCATGCGGTTACCGACGCCCAGTTCTTCTGCAATCGTAATCTGTACGTCAGAAATCCATTCACGACGCCACAACGGTTCGAACAGCACATTGCCAAAGCGCAGGGCCAGCAGGTTTTGCACTGCTTCCTTACCGAGGTAGTGATCGATACGGTAGATCTGCGATTCCTTGAAGACCTGGCTGACTTCCTGATTGATTTGTTTCGCGCTGGCGAGATCACGGCCCAACGGTTTTTCCAGCACGACACGGGTTTGTTCTGTTGCGAGGCCACGTGCCGACAGATTGTGGCAAATGCTGGCGAACAGGGTCGGCGGCGTCGCCAGGTAAAACACCCGGGTCACGCTGCTGCTGTCGCGTAATACATCGTTCAGCGGCTGATAGGTCGTCGCATCGCTGGCATCCAGCGCAATGTATTTGATGCGGGCGCAGAATTTGTCCCACACATTCTGACTGAAGGTCTTTTCACTGATGTGTGATTTGGCGTTTTCATTCACGGTCTCTATGAACTCGGCCGTGCTGCGCTCGTTGCGCCCGACGCAGATGATCTGTGCCGTGGCTGGCAAATCCCCGGCGCGGTCACGTGCATACAGCGCAGGAATCAGTTTGCGCATCGACAGGTCGCCGCCGCCGCCAAACAAGACAAGATCAAAATCAGTAAGAGCCATGATGAAGGGTTTTAATGTAAGTAAGTGTTCGTCAGAACGTTATTGTTTTTAGAGTGCAGCCTTGGCACGTGCGATCAGGCCATTGGTCGAGCTGTCATGTTGCTCTGGTTTAGCTTTATCGCTGAGTTCGGCTGCGATGTTTTTTGCCAGTATCTTGCCCAACTCTACGCCCCATTGATCGAAACTGTTAATGCCCCAGATCGCGCCCTGCACAAACACCTTGTGTTCATACAGTGCAATCAATGCGCCCAGCGCGTGCGGATTCAGGGTTTCCATCAGGATGGTATTGCTTGGACGATTGCCCGGGAAGATGCGATGCGGCAATAGCTTCTGGATTTCAGCTTCAGGCAAACCTTGCGCCTGCATATCGGCGCGTACTTCGTCGGCATTCTTGCCGCGCATGAAGGCTTCGGATTGTGCGAAGCAGTTTGCCAGCAACAATACCTGGTGTTGTTCGAGTGCGTGGGTAGGCTTCAGGGCCGCGATGAAATCGACTGCCATGATGTCTGTGCCCTGATGCAATAACTGGAAGTAGGCGTGCTGGCCATTGGTGCCGACATCGCCCCAGATGATAGGGCAGGTCGTGGTGCTGGTTTTGGCGCCATCGACTTGTACGCTCTTGCCGTTGCTTTCCATTTCCAGCTGTTGCAGATAGCCGGGAAACAGACGTAAATCCTGATGGTAAGGCGCGATCGAAATCGAGCTGCTGCCGATAAAGTTGCGATTCCAGATGCCGATCAGCGCGAGGATGACGGGCAGGTTTTCTTCCAGCGGAGCTTGCTGAAAGTGCTGATCCATTGCATGCGCGCCAGCGAGGAATTCACTGAAGCATTCCGGGCCGATCGACAGCATCAGTGCGAGACCGATGGCCGACCACACCGAATAGCGACCGCCGACCCAGTCCCAGAACGGGAACATATTCTCCGGCGCTATGCCGAAGGCTTGCACCGCATCGAGCTGGGTAGAGACGGCGACGAAGTGTTTGCTTAAATCGCTTTCCTTCGCATGACGCAGGAACCAGGCACGTGCGGACTGTGCATTCATCATGGTTTCGGCGGTATTGAAACCCTTGGAAGCAATGATGAATAAGGTCGTGGCAGGGTTGATGCGCGTGAGCAGGGCGTCGAGGTCGTGGCCGTCCACGTTAGAGACAAAGTGCGTAGTCAGACGTGGATGGGCAAAGGAGCGCAGCGCCTGACAAGTCATCTTAGGGCCGAGATAGGAGCCGCCTATGCCTATGTTGACGACGTCTGTAATTTCACGGTTGTCATAGCCGCGCCACGCACCGGAACGGACGCGTTCGCTGAAGATGCCCATGCGATCCAGTACCGCATGTATTTCGGGAACGATGTCTTGCTGCCCCAGCACCAGCTTCTCATTGCGTGGTTTGCGCAGGGCTGTGTGCAGGACGGCGCGGTGTTCGGTACGATTGACTTCCTGGCCGGCAAACATTGCATCGCGCTGCGCTTCGACTTGCGTTTCGCGCGCCAATGCGTACAGCAATGTCATGGTTTTGTCATCGACTATATTTTTCGAGTAGTCGAGGAACAGGCCAGCGCCTTCGGCGGATAATTTGCTGAAGCGGGCAGGATCTTGCGTAAATAAATGACGAACCTGCCGGTCTTTGTTTTCTGTATGGTGCTGTTGCAGCGCCTGGAAGGCGGCAGTAGCGGTAAGGGTCGTGCGCATGGGCGTTATATGCGATCTATGGTTGGTTTTCACTATACATCAGTTTATGGTAATTTCACTACAAATAAATTTACGAGCGGCAATGCAAGACGCTATATTCGCAACGTTCGCTATTTGTAGTGAGCCTGTAACGGATACCTGCTAGCAAGGAAAGTTCAATCTAATCTCATAATTCCCGGGTTTGCTGCGGGATCGCACAGGAATGAATTTCTGGCGCGTAATGTAGTCATAGCGTAGTCATGACTTTCTGCACCCCGGTAAAAAATGACGATAGGTGGCTGTAAATTATTGTAGTAAAATTTCAAAACTGTTTTTCTAGGGATTTAATATGTCGCTCCATCCTGTTGTGACTGCCGTAACCGCACGGATCGTAGAGCGTAGCCGGCCGTATCGCGCTGCTTACCTTCAACGTTTGGAAAATACGCGTCAAAAGGGTGTGCAACGCAGTACGCTGTCCTGTACCAATCTGGCGCATGGTTTTGCCGCTTCTCCGGCCAACGACAAGCTGATACTCAAGCAGCAGGTCGCGCCATCGATTGCCATCGTCTCTGCCTACAACGACATGCTGTCGGCGCATCAGCCTTTTGAACGCTTCCCGCACATCATCAAGGATGCGGTGCGCAAGGCCGGTGGCGTGGCGCAATTCGCCGGTGGCGTACCGGCTATGTGCGACGGTATTACGCAAGGGCAGCCGGGGATGGAGTTGTCGCTGTTCTCGCGCGACACGATTGCCATGTCTACCGCGATTGCCTTATCCCACAATATGTTCGACGCCGCCGTCTATCTGGGCGTATGCGACAAAATCGTACCGGGCCTGGTCATAGGCGCCCTGCATTTCGGTCATTTGCCTGCGGTATTTGTTCCGGCGGGGCCAATGACGAGCGGCATGTCGAATCCGGAAAAAGCCAAAATACGCCAGCTCTACGCACAAGGGAAAATTGGTCGCGACGAATTGCTGGAAGCCGAAGGCAAGTCCTACCACGACGCTGGTACCTGTACTTTCTACGGCACCGCGAACAGTAATCAAATGTTGATGGAAGTAATGGGCCTGCATTTGCCGGGCGCCGCTTTCATTACGCCGAATACGCCTTTGCGCGATGCCTTGACAGCCCACGCCGCACAACGTGCAGTCGAGATCAGTGCGCAAGGCCAGACTTACACACCCGTCGGCCGCCTGGTCGATGAAAAAACCATCGTCAACGCCGTGATCGCATTGCTGGCTACCGGTGGTTCGACCAACCACACCTTGCACCTGGTGGCGATGGCGAAGGCGGCAGGTATCGTGATCGACTGGGATGACTTTGATGCCTTGTCGGCAGTTGCACCGCTGGTGGCGCGTATATATCCAAATGGTGATGCCGACGTGAATCACTTCCACGCTGCAGGTGGCACCGGTTTTGTGATTCGTGAATTGCTGGATGCCGGGCTCTTGCATGACGATGTCATGACCATCCTCGGCCGCGGCTTGCGCGCGCATGCCACCGAACCTTTCCTGCAAGGCGAGCAAGTGGTCTGGAAGCCGGCTGCAGCTGTCAGCGGCAATACCGATGTATTGCGTACAGCCGCTGCGCCGTTCTCCGGCGACGGCGGGATGAAGCTCATGTCCGGCAACCTGGGGCGCGCCGTGGTCAAGGTTTCAGCCGTCAAGGTGCAGCATCGCATCGTCACTGCTCCAGCCATCGTATTCGACTCGCAGGAAGCATTTATGCATGCGTATCAGGCCGGCGAGTTGAATCGTGACTTCATCGCCGTGCTGCGTCATCAGGGGCCACGTGCGAACGGTATGCCGGAATTACATGCGTTGACACCAGCGCTGGGCAGTCTGCAGGATGCAGGACGTCATGTTGCCTTGGTGACTGATGGCCGCATGTCCGGCGCATCGGGCAAAGTGCCAGCCGCCATCCACGTTTCGCCGGAAGTATTGGCGGGCGGTCCTCTGGGCCGTGTGCGCACCGGCGACATGATCGAGCTCAACGCCGAAACCGGCGTGTTGCAGGCGCTGGTGCCGGAAGCCGAATGGGCGGCGCGCGGTGTAGAGCCTTCCGACCTGTCGCAGAATGAAATCGGCATGGGCCGCGAATTGTTTGCCATGTTCCGCCATTCGGTCAGTGCGGCGGAAGAGGGGGCAACCACTTTCGGCTTGCCACCACCACTGCTGGAAGCGGATGAAGATAAAACGACCAATACGCTGGCAGTGCCGGACGATGAGCCGTTTGTCGATGAAGATAATCTGATAGAGCGACCTATAGGAAACTGAATATGAATCTGCTGGAAATCATGCGTACCTCGCCGGTCATCCCGGTGATCGCTATCGACGACCTGGCGCATGCAGTGCCGCTGGCGCGCGCCCTGGTGGCTGGCGGCATCCGCGTGCTGGAAGTGACCTTGCGCACCCAGCACGGTTTAAGTGCCATACGCGCGATTGCGGAGCAGGTGCCGGAAGCAATACTAGGCGTAGGTACGCTGACCCGCTCGGAAGACTTTGCTGCGGCACGTGATGCGGGTGCGGTCTTTGGGGTATCGCCAGGTTTGACCAAGGAATTGATCCAGGGTTCGCTGGCAAGTGGTTTGCCTTTGTTGCCGGGGGTGATGACGCCGTCGGAAGTGATGGCAGCGCGGGAAGCTGGGTTCCATCAGTTGAAGTTGTTTCCCGCAGTGCCTGCGGGTGGTGTTGGCATGCTGAATGCGATTGCCGGGCCTTTGCCGGATGTGTTGTTCTGTCCTACTGGCGGGATTTCGCAGGAGACTGCGGCGCAGTTCCTGGCTTGCAAGAACGTGGCTTGTGTCGGTGGGTCTTGGCTGACGCCTAAGGATGCACTGGCGGCTGGGGATTGGGATAGGGTTACTGCTTTGGCTAAGGCTGCAGCTGGGTTGAAGTGATAGGGGTGAGTTTAAAAAAAGCCGCTTTTTAGCGGCTTTTTTTATTGGTGGTTTGGTTGGCGTTCTGGTGTTGCTGAAGTTGTTCTTTCTTCGATGAGAGGTGCGTTGCCGGGTGTGGCCCGGCAACGCACTTCTCTACGGAGTGATAACCCCATCAGTATCCTTGGTAAGAAGCCTCACCGCTCATAAGTTGACAACAGTCACCACTAACTAATACCCCGTAGACACAAGCCAGATCTGTGTGTACGCTTAAACCAGCCACATCGCGTTACGCTTCAGTCCGCACTGCTATAGAAACAAACCGAAAGTTGAATCTATGCATGGAGCTGAATTTATTCAGGATCTGGCGGTGATTATGTTGATCGCCGGTATCGTCACGATCATTTTCCATTACTTCAGGCAGCCAGTCGTACTCGGCTACATCCTGGCCGGTGTCATTATCGGCCCGCACACCCCACCATTCGAACTGATACAGGATGACCGCACGATCAAGATCGTGGCGGAGCTGGGGGTGGTGTTCCTGATGTTTTCACTGGGGCTGGAGTTCAATCTCAAGAAACTCAGCCGGGTCGGTGTGACTGCATTTATTGCCGCATTTGGCGAGATCGTCCTGATGACCTGGATAGGGTATGAGATAGGGCGGTACTTCGGCTGGAATACCATGGATGCGCTGTTCCTCGGTGCGATGCTGGCGATTTCTTCCACCACCATTATCATCAAGGCACTCGATGAGCTGGGGCTGAAACATGAACGTTTCGCCCAATTGATTTTCGGCATCCTGATTGTCGAGGATGTGCTCGCGATCGGCATGATCGCGCTCTTGTCCGGTATCGCGATGAATGGTTCGGTCGATGCCGGCGATGTCTTTGTGACGGTCGGCAAGCTGTCCCTGTTCATGATCGTGACACTGGTGCTCGGCTTGTTGCTGGTGCCGCGCATCCTCGCTTATGTCGCCAGATTCAAAAGCAATGAGGTGTTCCTGATTACGGTGCTGGGCCTGTGCTTCGGCTTTTGCCTGCTGGTGCTGCAGATGGAGTACAGCATTGCACTCGGTGCCTTCATGATAGGCGCGATCATGGCTGAAGCGCGACAGTTGCATTTGATAGAACGCCTGATAGCGCCGATACGCGATATGTTCAGCGCCTTGTTTTTTGTCGGTGTCGGTCTGTTGTTCAATCCGACGGTGCTGGTGACGTATGCGTGGCCGATTGCAGTGATTACGGTGGCGGTGGTGCTGGGCAAGGTGTTTGCCTGCGGCATGGGGACGTTTATTGCCGGCAACGATGGCCGGACTTCGATGCGGGTCGGTATGGGCTTGTCGCAGATCGGCGAGTTTTCTTTCATCATTGCTTCGCTCGGCCTCACGCTGCAGGTCACCAGCGGTTTTCTGTATCCGATCGTGGTGGCGGTTTCAGCTGTTACTACCTTGCTGACGCCGTATCTGATCAGGTGGGCGGATCCTGTGTCGCTGCGGGCGGCGGCAGCGATGCCGGATGGCGTCAGTCGTCTTGCCCGTCGCTATACGGACTGGCTGCAGCATAAGCAGCCGGAGGGGGATCGCGCCGCCTTGTTCAAGATCATTGCGCGCATCGTGGCGCAGGTGATCGTGAATTGCGCGATGACGGCAGCAGTTTTCCTGGCCGGTATCTATATTTTTGGCGTGATAGAAAAACACCTTGCGGGTTCCGCTGCCGATGAGCATACGCAAAAGGCGATTGTGTTTGGTGGGGCGCTGGCACTGTCGTTGCCATTCCTGATTGCGACTTACCGCAAGCTGAATGCCTTGAGCCAGCTGCTGGCAGAGATCGTGATTGGTGACGGCGGGCGCTTTGTACATGGCCTGCGCCGTCTGATCTCGGAGGTGATTCCGGTGCTGTCTATCGTCGGCATACTGTTGCTGATTGGTTTGTTGAGTGCGCGCATACTGCCGCCGACTAATACCTTGATGCTGTTGCTGCTGGCTGCAGCGATTATCACGGCATTACTGTGGAAGGCGTTCGTCCGCTGGCATACACGCCTGCAAATTGCCCTGTTCGAGACGCTGGAACATCCGGATGAAGAAAAAAATTAATAGGTTGATAAGTGCTGCAGAGCGGTCCCGGAGCGTAATTTTTGCCGCGATTTGCTGCATTTGGGGCTGGTGCCTCAGGGCTTCCGGTAAAATAGCAGCCTTCCTCAGACTTTTTCTTGCATAGCTCATGACTCAAGACGAAATGAAACAAGCGGTGGCGCGTGCTGCCATCGATTACGTAGTGACGGGTGAAATCATCGGCGTCGGTACCGGTTCCACCGCCAATTTCTTCATTGATGAATTGGGCAAGATCAAGGAGCGCATCAAGGGCGCGGTAGCGTCGTCCGAAGCGACCGCTGAGCGTTTGCGCAGCCACGGTATTACCGTGTTCGACCTGAATGATATCGATACGATGTCGGTGTATATCGACGGCGCGGATGAAATTACCGCACAAGGCGCAATGATCAAAGGTGGCGGCGCGGCGTTGACGCGTGAAAAGATCGTGGCTTCGGTCGCCAAACAATTCGTCTGTATCGCTGACGGCTCCAAGCTGGTTGATAAGCTGGGCGCCTTCCCGTTGCCGGTAGAAGTGATACCGATGGCGCAGGCCGTAGTGGCACGCAAGCTGGCAGCACTCGGCGGTGAGCCACGTTTGCGCGTGAAAGACGGCAAGCCGATGGTGACTGATAACGGCTGTTACATCATCGATGTACTCGGTTTGCAAATCCAGGATCCGGCGGTGCTGGAAGCGCAGATCAACGATATCGTTGGTGTTGTGACAGTGGGTTTGTTTGCGCGCCGTGGTGCGAATATCGGTTTGCTCGGCACCGTCGATGGCGTCAAACGTTTGAACTTCTAAGCGTCTTATCTTGCAGCCAGCAGTAGCCCGCAACAGGCTACTGCGTCAGCAAATCCACAAAGTTTTTATTCGGTATTGGCTTGCTCATCAAATAGCCCTGACCCTCATCGCAGCCGTTCTCCAGCAGGAAGCGGAACTGATCTTCGGTTTCTATACCCTCGGCCAGCACGGTCAGATTCAGATTTCTTCCGAGTGAAATAATTGCCTTCACAATCGCCGCACTGTCCTGGTCGGTGGCGATGTCGCGCACGAAGGATTGATCTATCTTTAGTGTATCGACCGGGAAGCGTTTCAGGTAGCTCAGGCTGGAGTAGCCCGTGCCGAAATCATCCAGTGAGATTTTGACGCCGAGCGCGCGTAAGCGGGTCAGCAGCGCAAATGATTTTTCCACGTCGGTCGTCATCACGCTTTCGGTGATTTCGAGCTCCAGGTACTGCGCCTGCAAACCGGTTTCATCCAGGATGCGTTCAACGACTTCAACGATATCGCCGCGTGCCAGTTGGCGCGGCGACAGATTGACTGAAATCGGTATCGGCGGATAACCGGCGTCTTGCCATGCGCGGTTCTGACGGCAGGCGGTGCGCAAGACCCATTCACCGAGTGGAATGATGAGGCCGGTTTCTTCTGCCAGCGGAATGAAGCTGGCGGGTGACACCATGCCTGAATGCGCGCTGTTCCAGCGCACCAGCGCTTCGGCACCGATGATGCGATGGCTGGCAAGGCAGACTTTCGGTTGGTAATGCAGGACGAAATCTTCGTTGCTAATTGCCTGGCGCAGGCGATTCAGCAATTCCAGACGGTCGGTGACCGAGGTGTTCATTTCTGCCGAGAAGTACTGGAAGTTGTTGCGTCCCAGTTCTTTCGCCTTGTACATCGCGGAATCCGCATTTTTCAGCAGTGTTTCGGCATCGCGGCCATCATCCGGGCATAGCGTCACACCGATGCTGCAGGTGATCTGGAACTCCAGGTCGTTCGCTTTCCACGGTTGCGATACCTCATGCAGCACGCGCTGCATGGTGTGGGTGATCGCTTCTTCGTTCGGCTGGTCGGTCAGCAGCAGTACGAATTCATCGCCACCCTGACGTGCCACGGTGTCACTCTCGCGCAGACAGGAGGTGAGGCGTTGCGCCGTGATTTTGAGTAGCTCATCACCGACCTGATGTCCGAGACTGTCATTGATGAATTTGAATTGATCCAGGTCGAGGAAGGCAATCGCCGTCAGGTTGTCGTAACGTTCAGAATGCAGGACCGCCTGCTGCATGCGATCGTAGAGCAGGGTGCGGTTGGGTAATCCGGTTAAGGCGTCATGCGTGGCCTGGAACTGGATTTCTGCTTCATGTAATTTGCGTTCCGTAATGGCTTCAACGGTGCCTTCAAAAAACAGTAGCGCACCGTCACTGTTGTAGACCGAACGGGCGTTCTCCGAAATCCAGATGATTTCGCCGTTACGGCGGTACACGCGCGATTCGAAATTGGTGACCACGCCATGTTTGGTCATCAGGCGCTTGAATTCGAGGCGACGCTGCGGATCGACATAAACCTGATGATCGATGTCGCGCAGCGTGGAAATCAGTTGCTGCGGACTATCGTAGCCGTACATACGGGCGAGTGCCGGGTTGACAGCGAGATAACCGTTATTCGGCGTCGATTGGTAAATCCCTTCTATCGCATTTTCAAAGATGCTGCGATAGCGACGCTCCGCTTCGCGCAAGGCTTCATCGGCCTGTTTGCGTTCGGTGATGTCCTGGATAAAGCCTTCTAATATGTCCCAGGTGTCGTGCGAAATATTGGTGCCGCGTTCCCATACATGGCGGACGCTGCCGTCGGCCCGTACGATGCGGTATTCGATATCGAAGCGACGGTTGTTCTGCACGGCCTTCAGTATCGTGTCGCGCACGTGTTGGCGGTCGTCAGGGTGGGTAATTTGTTCGTACGAGATACGACTGTTGAAGAGCAGGTCTTCTTCGGTATAACCGGTCAGCGCGAAGCAGCCTTCGCTGACGAATTCCATGGTCCAGTGGGCGTCGAGCCGGCAACGATAGACCATGCCTTCCAGGTTGGCCAACAATGTACTGAGCAAGCGGGCTTGCAGTGTCGGGTCAGCAGGATGGGATGGCATGGAGAGCAACATGTTGGTACAGGGTATCTAAAATCACAAATACTTACGCTTCCGACATCCGGTCGCGGCAGCGTATCGCTCAGGCTAATGCCTACATTTCCATGTAGCAATATCGATGCCATCAAAAGCGACTTCTGGCAGCACTGTAATGGTGCAATATGCTACCTCAGAATACGCTTATCCCGGCAGGGTGTTGAGTGGAATTTTAAGGTAGCGTATGCCGTTGTTGTCGGCTGGCGGCAGGTTGCCAGCGCGGATGTTGACCTGGATGGCGGGCAGGATCAATGTCGGCATACCCAGGGTTTTATCGCGCGCGGTACGCATGGCGACGAATTCGTCTGCACTGATACCGGTGCGGATGTGGATGTTCTTGGTGCGTTGCTGCGCGACGGTGGTTTCCCATGCCGGTGCGCGTGCATTGGGTGGATAGTCATGACACATGAACAAGCGTGTCTGGTCGGGAAAGCGCAGGATCTTTTGCACCGAGCGATACATGGTGTGGGCATCCCCGCCGGGAAAATCGCAGCGTGCGGTGCCGGCATCCGGCATGAAGAGGGTATCGCCGACAAAAATCGCATCGCCTACGTGATAAGCCATATCTGCTGGCGTGTGACCCGGCACGTACAAGGCCTGCGCCTGTAGCTTGCCGATTTGGAATACCTCGTCTTCGTCGAATAAGTAGTCAAATTGCGAACCATCGAATTTGAATGCATCTTCAAGATTAAAGATGTCGTCAAAGACGCGTTGCACCTTGGTAATCATGCGGCCGATGGCGATGCGGCCACCCAGCTGTTGCTTCAGATACGGGGCGGCGGACAGGTGATCGGCGTGGGCGTGGGTTTCCAGTATCCATTCGACATTCAGGCCTTGTTGCCGGACGAACCGGATGATTTTGTCTGCTGAGGCGGTGCTGGTATGGCCGGATTTTGGGTCGTAATCGAGGACGGAGTCGATGATGGCGCACTCTGCAGCGCCTGTTTCATGAATGACGTAACTGACGGTACCGGTTTCTGTGTCGAAGAAGGCTTGTACGACAGGCGACATGGGCGTTTCCTCGCAAGGGGTGACGAACGATGAAGGCAGGGGCATGCAGACAGAAAAACGGGTGCGCGTGGCACCCGTTACTTGTATCAGCGTGGCTTGTCGGCGATTTCCCGGGCCATGCGGTCTTGCCGGTCGTAGAAGTCCAGTGTCCCGATGTCGCCGCTGTTGCGCTGTCTGGATGGGATCAGATGTTCGATGTCGGCGACAAACTCGTCATCGATTTCCATATCCTCTTCGCTACCCCAACTCGTATTCATAAATCCTCCGTAAGCCGGTATTTTACGACGCAGCGACGCAAACGGCTAGTTGCTTGCGCTTGCCGTGCAACACTTAGCCCAGCGAATCCGGCACTTCGCCGCTGCCCGGCAGTTTGGCCGCCAGCACGGTGAGTTTTTCTATGACTGGCGGTTTGGCCAGCAATTGTGCGGCAACTTCTCCCAGCGCGGCGGCGATGGCGCCGTCGATGTGTGCTTGCCGCCCAGTCTCGTTTTCGAAGGCATCGAAGATAAGGAAGGTGCCGGCATTCAGTTTGACGGCAAACCAGGCCACGGTGGCTGGCTCACCCAGGGCGTACGGCAGTTGCGCACGCAGGAATTCTTCCAGTTCTTTTTCCTTGCCAGGTTTTGCTTCCAGGCGGACTTGCAATCCGAGGTTAACCATAATGTGTCTCCTTTATCGATAGCGATCGGGGTACCCATGTGGTGCTGACAACAGTTGCTGACAACTTTTTCATTGCAGGCAATGAAAGAACGGCAATTAATTGTAATCCTCATTTAGCCAGCGTGAATATGCGCGGGCATATAGAAGAATACTGATAAGTGTATGACAACATCGGCTGATGCGGGGCGGGCGAGAAAATAAACACTTGCCGCGGTCTATGACTTATCATCGTGACCCATTTCATTTTCACAGGTTTTTTCCATGGCAAACGCATGCGGCGTCGATTTTGGGACGTCGAATTCGACAGTCGGCTGGAGCCGTCCCGGCCAGTCGGCACTATTGCAACTGGAAGATGGCAAGGTCACCTTGCCGTCCGTTGTTTTCTTTAACGCAGACGAAGAGCAGGTTTACTACGGCCGCGCAGCGCTGGCAAATTACCTGCAAGGTTACGAAGGGCGTCTGATGCGCTCGCTCAAGAGCCTGCTCGGTACCAGCCTGATCGACGACCAGACCGAGGTCATGGGCAAGGCCTTGCCTTTCCGTGCCTTGCTGACGCAATTTATCGCTGAGCTGAAGGACCGGGCGGAGAAAGCTGCCGGTCGCGAGTTTACGAGTGTGGTCATGGGGCGTCCGGTCTATTTTGTCGATGGCAATGAAGAGGCCGATATCCTGGCGGAAGATACCTTGTATGAAATCGCACAGTCGGTCGGTTTCAAGGATATCGATTTTCAGTACGAGCCGATTGCTGCCGCCTTCGACTATGAGTCGCAGATAGACAAGGAAGAGCTGGTGCTGATCGCTGATATCGGTGGTGGTACCTCCGACTTCTCGCTGGTGCGGCTGTCGCCGGAACGGGCGAAAAAGGTTGATCGACGCGACGACATCCTCGCCACCGGAGGTGTGCATATCGGTGGTACGGATTTCGATAAATACCTGAGTCTGAGCAGCATCATGCCTTTGCTGGGTTTGGGCAGCCGCCTGAACAACGATACTGAAGTGCCATCCAGCTACTACTTCAACCTGGCGACCTGGCACACCATCAATCTGGCCTACTCGCAGAAGACCTGGCTGCAGATCAAGGATATCTATCGTGATGCACGCGACAAGCCCAAGCTGGACAGCCTGCTGCACCTGATAGAAAACCGCTCCGGTCACTGGCTGGCGCTGAAGGCGGAAGAGGGCAAAATTGCCTTGTCGTCGCAGATGGAAACCGAGCTGGTGCTGGATCGTATTGCACCGAGCACGACACTGACTTTGCGCCGTAATGAGTTTGATGAGTCCATCGCCCGGATGGTGGGCTCGGTGGAAAGCACAGTCGCCAATTTGCTGAGCGACGCCGGCATTGCTGCGGCAGATGTCGATACCGTGGTGTTCACAGGTGGTTCCAGCGGCGTCCAGCTGTTGCGCGAAAAAATTAGCTCGCTGTTGCCGGATGCGCGCCGCGTAGAGGGTGATCTGTTCGGCAGTATCGGCGCCGGACTCGCGCTGGATGCGGTCAGAAAATTCGGCTGATAGCACGCGTGAACCACACACGATAAAAAGATTTGCGGATACCGCCAAATCTTCATTGGCGATTCGTATTTGAAAATGGTATAAATGATTTGCGCATCTATGATGCGCAATTTTTTTATATGCGCGGCGGCGCTACGTAATGAGGCTGTTCTTGCTCTTTGGAATTGTCATCATGCGGTAACAATGCGAGCTTATCGTCACGAACTTTTCGCGCGGCATTGCAAGCTGGAATCGCAAGCTTTGCGTCAGTCGTTCGATATATAAAATACAGGCGTAATACAGATAAAGCAGGGGCGTGATTGAGAGGATGGAATGTTTGCAGCGGTAGACCTCGGTTCGAATAGTTTTCGCCTGCATATAGGGCGACATGATGGCGACACCATGCGCATCATCAAGAGTGCGCGCGATCCTATACGTCTGGGTGCCGGTCTGGACAGCAAGGGCAACCTGACTGCGAAAGCAATGGAAAGCGCGATTGAGTCATTGGCGCGCTTCAATTCCATATTGAGTACTTTCCCGCTGAGTGCGGTGCGCGTTGTCGCGACGAATACGATACGTATCGCCAGGAATTCAGCCGTCTTTCTGCCGGCAGCGGAAGCGGCAATCGGCTATCCGATAGAAATCATCTCCGGTGAAGAGGAAGGCCGCCTGATTTATATGGGTGTGGCCAGCACACTGTCGCAGAATGAACGTCGCCTGGTGCTGGATATCGGCGGCGGCTCCACCGAGGTAATCCTTGGCAAAGGGCCGAAGATTGAACAGGTAGAATCCTTCAGTGTCGGCACCGTGCCGCAAAGTCTGAATTTTTTTCCGAACGGTGTGATTAATGCGGAGTCCTTCGATGCCGCCGTGCTGTCGGCGCGTTCGCGCTTCGAAGATGCTGTGCCTTTGTACAAGCCTGAGTTGTGGAGTAACGCTTACGGTTCATCCGGCACCATGCGTGCGATTGCCGACGCCATCAGCAAGAATGGCCTGGGGGATGGCCTGATGTCACTGAAGAGCCTGGAAGCGCTACGCAAGCGCCTGATCCAGTTCGGTCATGCCGGCAATATCGACCTGGTCGGCATGAAAGCTGATCGCGCTGCCAGCATCACCAGTGGCCTCGCTATCCTGACTGCATTGATGCAAGAGTTCAGCATCAAGGTGGTAACGCCGATAGAAGCCGGTTTGCGCATGGGGGTGCTGTGGGACTTGCATTTGCGCGCTACCAAGCGTGACCGGCGCGAACAGTCTGCACGTGACTTCCTGCAGCGCTTCAAGGTGGATGAGAAGCGTGCCGAAAAGGCCGCACAAATTGCCAGTGCTTTCCTGGGTTTGCTCAAGCCGAACGACGAAACCTATACCAAACTCCTGTTCTGGAGCGGCCTGCTGCATGAAGTCGGCCTGGTCGTGTCGCATAGCGGCTATCACAAACATGCCGCCTACATGGTGGAGAACGCTGATTTGCCGGGCTTTACCACGCGTGAGCAACGTGTGATGAGCGATCTGGTGCTGGCGCAAAAAGGTAATTTGCGCAAAGTGGCGGACCAGCTCAGTGATAGCAACTTTGCGAAGGCGGTAGTCGCATTGCGGCTGGCGCTGATGTTCATGCATGCGCGCATAGACGTCGCGACGGACGACATACGCCTGCGTATGAAAAAAGGCATAGAGCTGGAAATCCGCAAGGAGTGGGTGACCCAGCATCCGACCGTTGCCTACTGGATAGATAAAGAGAAAGAATGCTGGAGTGAAGTCGGCATCGACTTTTACGTCAAGCTGACTAACTAAGGTAATTTGCCGTCAGTGCTTGTCCAGGCAAGCCTGACGGTTTAGCATGGCCCGTTTTGATCATCTTCAGGAGACGGGTTTGTTCCATAGTATTGTCGATATCGTGTCGCAAGGCGGCTATCTCGGTATTTTCTTGCTGATGCTGGCAGAGAATGTCTTTCCTCCCATCCCCTCCGAACTCATCATGCCGCTGGCAGGCTTTGTCGCTGCGCGTGGTGAGCTGAATATCATCCTGGTGATACTGGCTGGTACCGCCGGATCGGTGGTCGGTGCCTTGCCCTGGTATTACGCGGGTGCCTTATTCGGTAAGGATAGACTGAAGCGGCTGGCCGCCAGATATGGGCGCTGGCTGACGGTGTCGCCGGGAGATATCGATAAGGCATCGGCCTGGTTTGAGCGACATGAGGCAGCCGCGGTGTTTTTCGGTCGCCTGATTCCGGCGATACGGACACTGATTTCGGTGCCGGCAGGCGGCGTGAAAATGCCTATGCTGCCGTTTTTACTGTACTCGACTATCGGTTCCCTGATCTGGACTTGCTTGCTGGCACTGACCGGCTACCTGCTGCAATCGCAGTATGAAGTCGTGCAGCACTATGTTGATCCGGTCTCAAAAGCAGTCGTCTACACAGTGATCGCCGTGTACATCTATCGTTTCATCCGCTTCAAGCCGCACGGCTGAACGCCGCGGAAGCTGATTGCAGTTGCAGGCTGCTGCAATCAGCCATGCCTTAAAACACCAGGCCGTTCTTTTTGAACAGGGCAATGTCCAGATAGCCGGACAAGTGCTTGCTGTTGGGCGACGCCGTGACAGACAGACCGCCCAGATCGATATTCACATCCTGGTTCAGCAAATCCTGCAGCGCGGCTTGATTGCTGCGCTTGCTTCTTTGGATCGCCCGAATCAGGGTTTTGGCCACGGTAAAACCTTCCAGCGTCAGAGATGACGGCGGTTCGTCGCGATACTTCTTCATCATGTTCAAATGTTCGAGCTGGATCGAGGATCGGCCGGTATTCGGATTCGGTACTACCTGTGAAAAGACCGTCCATTCTACGGCGCGTGCGCCTGCCAGTTCGCGCAGGGTCTCCAGATTGATCAATGAGGTACCGGCGACAAAGGTTTGTGCTGCGGTGCGACGGAATTCCTTCAGGAAGAGGGCGGTGCTGATGGTATCTGCGATGACGATGACAAAGCCGGGTTTGCTGCCCGCCAGGCGCGTGGCTTCCTGCGCGTTCAGTGTTTCGTTATTACCCAGTCTGGCCGCGCCGTTCAATTTCACGCCACGACCACGCAATTCTGCTGAAAGGTTGCGGAAAGCCTGCTGTGCCCACGGCGTGTCCTGGTAAGCGATGCCGACATCTTTCATGCCCAACTGGCTGAAGTGCGACAGGATGTGGCGCACTTCCTGCAGGTAGCTGGGGCGCCAGAACAGCACGCGGTTGCTATTGAGCTCGACTGTATCGACCAAGGGGGCAAACAGCAGCAGATTGCTGCGTTTAAAGGCAGGCGCATTCAGCACCGCCTGCGCGGTACTGTCGCCGACACCGCCGAGCAGGAAGTCAATCTGGTCGCGCTCTATCAGTTCGGTCACTGCTTTTGCCGCCACCGCAGGCTGGGCCTGGTCATCACGTACGACGTAACGAATGCGCTTGCCGTTGACGCCGCCGGCAGCATTCAATGCATCAAAATAGGTTTTAATCCCCGCTACGTAGTCGCGGCCTACTGAGGCATTCTGGCTGGACAGATCGATCGCCTGTCCGACGACGATGGTATTGGGCTCCTCCGCGGCGGCGGTGCTTGCAAGCAGGAAGGAGGTGGAGGCGATTGCGAAAAACCGGAGCAGGTTCATGTTTGGAATGGAGTGAGCGTATTTGACCGCAATTCTGGTTTTGAATTGTGACGCCTTGATGAATTTGCGCCTGTTGCAGCGCAGTCTTCATACACTCTTTTGCCCGCTGGCGCAGTGTTTATGCGTATTTTCTTGCAAAAAAAGAATAAACTATATATATTATTTATACTATTAATTACAAGGAGAAGCCTGTGTCGAACGAAACAGAAGTCAAGGTGGAAGTGAAACCAGAAGCGCCCGTAGCTGCGCCAGCACCAGCGAAAAAAGCACCTGCAGCAAAGAAAGCTCCGGCTGCTAAAAAAGCGCCAGCGAAGAAAGCGGCGGCAAAAAAAGCAGTAGCAAGCAAAGCGCCGGCAGCCAAAAAAGCCGTCACTAAAAAAGCTGCTGCCAAACCTGCGGCCAAAGCGCCAGCAAAAAAAGTGACAGCCAAACCAGCAGCGACCAAGTCACCTGCAAAGAAAGCTGCAACCAAAGTCGCAACTAAGGCTACAACCAAGCCGGCAGCAAAACCAGTAACTAAGCCAGTAACTAAGCCAGCAACTAAGGCAACAGCAAGCAAGCGCGTTACCAAGGCAAGCAAGCCAGCGGTGAAGCCTGCAGCTAAACCAGCTACCAAACCGGCTACCAAACCAGCAGCGCCGGTATTGGCCAAACCAGTTGCAGAAGTGAAGGGCAAGAAAGCCAAGCTGGTACGCGATAGCTTCACCATGCCGGAAATCGAATATCAGGTCTTGAGCGAAGTAAAAAAAGCCTTCCTGAAAGCCGGTGTTGCGGTCAAGAAAAGCGAATTGCTGCGTGCCGGCGTCGCCCTGATCAAAGACATGGACATGAAGAAGCTCAATACGGTGATCGCGGCATTGTCGCCACTCAAGGCTGGTCGCCCGAAAAAATCCAAGTAAGTATCAGACTTCCTGCGCTACGCAGGAAGTTGCTCGCCTGTTGTTTCAGGGCAAATAAAAACCGGTGCCATGCGCCGGTTTTTATTATGGCGCGCACGCACGTTTTCGAGTGTTGTCGTGTCATGAAAATGACATGCTCCTGTCATTTTGCTGAAGTAATCAACAGTTACGCTTCGTTCGTCACAATACAAAGGACGACACATGCGATTACTGAATGCTTCTGCCGATACCAATCTTGCTTCTCCCAAGCTGACGCTGAGCCTTGCCAGCACGCAAAAGGAAGTACGTGAAGTACAGCGTTTGCGTTACAAAGTTTTTATCGAGTCTATGGGACTGTCTTCACTGAAGAACGAAGAGAGACTCGATAAGGATGAATTTGATGCGTACTGCGATCACCTGATCGTACGCGATTCGGAAACACTGAAAGTGGTCGGCACCTACCGCGTCATGAGCCCGCAAGCTGCGCGCAAGATGGGGCAGTTCTACTCCGAGCAGGAATTTGACCTGAGCCGCCTGAATAACCTGCGCAACAGCATTGCTGAAGCCGGACGTGCATGCATCCATCCGGACTACCGCAGCGGTGGCGTCATCATGCTGCTGTGGGCTGGCCTGGCCGCTTTCATGAAGAAAGAAAAATGCGAATACCTGATCGGTTGTGCCAGCGTCAGCCTGGCTGATGGCGGTCACAATGCGGCCGCGCTGTATCACTCGCTGGCAGAAAACAACCTGGCACCAGCCGAATATCGCGTCACACCACATTTGCCTTTCCCTATCGCCGAGCGCGAGCCTGGACATGTTGCGGTGGTGCCACCCCTGATTAAGGGCTACCTGCGCAGCGGTGCCTGGGTCTGTGGCAACCCGGCCTGGGATCCTGACTTCCACAGTGCAGACCTGTTCATGATGTTGCCACTGGCTAAGCTCGACGCCCGTTACGCACGTCACTACCTGAAAGAGGCGCAACCAGCATGAAGCCACGCGACCAATTTTTGACGACTGATTTCATCGGTGCGGAAGTTGGCGCGAAGCGCGAGCCAGTTCGCTTCCGGACAATCTGGATTTCAGACCTGCACCTGGGAACGACTGGTTGCCAGGCGCAGCGCCTGCTGGAATTCCTGCGTAAAACGGAATCGGACACCCTCTACCTGGTCGGTGACATCATCGACGGCTGGCAACTCAAACGCCGCTGGTACTGGGAACAAGCGCATAACGACGTAGTACAGACGGTCCTGAAAAAGGCCAAGAAGGGTACCGAAGTGATCTTCGTACCCGGTAATCACGATGAAGCGGTGCGCCAGTTCATAGATTTGGATTTTGGCGGCATCCGTATCCGTGATGAACTCATACACACGACGGCACAGGGCAAGCGCATGCTGGTGCTGCACGGTGACCGTTTTGACGGCGTGATTGCCTGTGCCAAATGGCTCGCCTATGTGGGTGACAACCTGTACACCGTCATCCTCAAATTCAATCAATGGTTCAACAGCTGGCGCGCCCGTGCCGGTTTGCCGTACTGGTCGCTGTCGCAGTACCTGAAGCTGAAAGTGAAGAACGCCGTCAGCTATATCTCTTCATTTGAAAACGCGCTGGCGGCTGAAGCCAAGCGTCGTGGACTGGATGGCGTGATCTGCGGCCATATCCACAAACCGGAGATCCGCGATATCGACGGCATTACATATTGCAATGATGGTGACTGGGTCGAAAGTCTGTCTGCTTTGGTGGAGGACGCGTCCGGTGCCTTGCGTCTGGTGACCTGGCAGGAAATCGTCATGTCGCACAAGGCAGCAAAACATGAAAAAGGTGAAGAATTATGCGTATCGCCATCGTAACCGATGCCTGGGAGCCGCAAGTCAATGGTGTGGTCAACACACTGAAAGCGACGCGTAAGCAATTGCGCGCCAACGGTCACGCGGTGCTGATGGTGACGCCGGAAAACATGCGTAGCTATTCCTGCCCGACTTATCCGGAGATACGTCTGGCCTACAAGCCGTATGCCAAGGTTGCGGCGGCACTGGAAGACTTTGATCCGGATTGCATCCACATCGCAACCGAAGGCCCTATGGGTCTGGCGGCACGCCGCTTTTGTATCAACCGTGGGCTGGATTTCACTACCGCATATCACACCCGTTTCCCTGAATACCTGCGCGCACGTTTCCATTTGCCGCTGGCATTGACCTATCGCTGGCTGAAGTGGTTCCATAAACCAGCGAAGGCCGTTATGGTGCCGACGCCGCGCATGCAGGATGCGCTGGAAAAAAGCGGCTTCAAGAATGTCGTGCAGTGGAGCCGCGGTGTGGATACCGATTACTTCCGCCCGGGCCAGCGTGAAGAAGTGACACAAGAACGACCGCTGTACTTGTACGTCGGTCGCATTGCGGTGGAAAAAAATATCGAAGCTTTCCTGCAAATGGATTTGCCCGGCGCGAAGTGGGTGATCGGTGATGGCCCCATGCGCGAAGAACTGGAGAAGAAGTACCCGGAAGTGCATTTCCTCGGTGCCAAGCCGCATGATGCATTGCCGGCTTACTACAGCTGCGCCGATGTATTTGTATTCCCCAGCCGTACCGATACTTTCGGCCTGGTACTGATCGAAGCAATGGCTTGTGGCGTGCCGGTGGCTGCCTATCCGGTCGAAGGGCCGATAGATGTGGTGGCACAAGGCAAATCAGGTGTATTGCATGAAGACCTGATGCGCGCCTGCTTCGACGCACTGAACCTGAAACGTTCAGTGGTGCGTGAGCATGCGTTGCATTACTCATGGAACGCCGCGACTCAGCAATTCCTCACGCATTTGCATCCGGTACGCAAAACCGACCACATCCCTATGGTGCCGCGCACCGCACCCAAGCCTAGCGTTTGATGTTGCCATGCGAGTGCGCGGCGTGCAGCCGCTACTCGCACGGCGTTTCGACCTCAGTTCAAGTCTTTTCGCGGCCAGTCAGTATCGCAGTTCCTATTCCCATGACAGCGGCGATGCCGCCGATCAGGAACACCGACGCATAGCCATAGTGATCGGCAAACAAGCCTGCCACCGGCCCGGTCAAACCATAAGCGATATCCTGGAAGGCAGCGAAGCCACCGACGGCGGTGCCGCGTAATTGCGGCGGGACGCGCTTGACCACTTCCATCCCCATAGCCGGGAAGATCATCGAACAGCCGATACCGGTCAGCAGTGCTCCCAGCAAGGCCCAGGCCGGTTCGCTGGCGCTCCACAGCAGGAATTGACCGGTCGCTTCAATCGCCAGTGAAACGACGGCGACGCGGCTGCCGCCGACCTTGTCTGGCAAGTGAGCACAGAACAAACGCATGCCGACAAAGCCGGCGCCAAACAAGGTCAGGCCCAGGCTGCCGTAGGCCCAACCCTGATTGATGAAGTGCAGGGTGATGAAGGCACCGAGTGCGGCAAAGCCGACGCCTTGCAGCCCCACGGTCAGCCCCGGACGCCAGATGCGGCCGAGGATGCGCCAGAACGATACCCGTGCGCCGTTCTGCAGTGCGCCTTCCGGCATGTTTTTGATCATGGCCAGCCCGAGCAAAGGCAGGGCGGCACAGACCAGCATCAGGCCGGTAAAGCCAAAGTGCTGGAAGATCGCCAGTCCGAGCGGACTGCCAACCGCAAATGCACCGTAGAGAGCCATGCCGGACAAGGCGATGACGCGACCAGCGCGGGCGGGTCCCATCTGCTCTATGCTCCAGCCCAGCATGCCGACCAGCGCCAGGCTTTCACCCCAGCCCAGCAGCAGGCGGCCGACGATCAGCAAGCCATAGCTGAATGGAACAGGAAAGAGTGGCCAGGCCGAGATCCAGCACACCAGGCTGGCAATGGTGTAAATCACCAGGCCGCGCCGCATGCTGTGTTTGCCGCCTATGCGGTCGGTCAGCGTACCGGCCTGGCTGCGGGTCAGTATGGTCGCGAGGAAGGTAATGCCGACGGCGAGGCCGGCGAGTACATTGCCGTATTGCAGTTGCTGGGTGACATATACCGGTAGTACCGGCAAGGACATGGCAACAGCGAGATAGGATAGAAAGAGGGCGAGCGTCTTCCAGATGAGTTGACGATACGCAGTATCAAAACGCGGGGATGCTTCAGACATGTAACAGACTCCGTATAACACCATGGTCCCGGGAGCCCGCTGCAGCACATACGTCAGCGCACTCCCGCCATAATCCATGACAGGTTGCGCGTTGATTGACGTAAACGCTTACGGCGTGCGCAGCTACGTGCGACAGCGCAGGCAGAATAACATGAAAAATTACGCGAATGAAAGCCTGCTGTTGCGGGAAAGCGCCGCCTGCGATGGCGCGGGCGGCATTCTGCAAAATTGAATAGATTTTGGTAACCGAAAACTATCGGATGAATCCGTACCCTGATCTGAGTTAACTAGCTAAATAATTCGTTCTTTAACTTATTAAATGGTATTGGCCATGGATGTATTAAAAGCGCGAATCAAAGAATTCAATGAAGCAATTGCAAATCTGCCTGATGAGGATTCTGATTATCTGCACTACTTCGGAATAGAGAGTACCGGGCTGGCATCAGCAGAACAACTCAACGAACTGCTCCCTTTTTTTGATATGGAAGTGCCAGCCTACTATCAGCAGATAGGTGGTTTGCGGAATGACTCCGAAGACTATCATCTCAACATACCTTCAGTTTCTACATTGCTTGAAGAACTGAAGGCTGAGCGCAATTCTGACAAACGTTATTCCATGGGGCTGATAGATGCTATCAAGCACTCATGGGGGAATGATCGCCCGGAATTTCAGCACATATCTCCAGTAGAAATTGATTACATCAATGCAAATTACAAATGCATAGGCTTCTATCGTTATGATGGGCAGTTGGAAGAAGCGTTTTATATTTACTTCGATGCCCAGCACCAGTTTGGACTGGCGCGCTACCATCAGGACGAATTTGATGAATTATGGGAAGAACATCTGACACCCATGCTTACGAAAAGCCAGGCAGATAAGTCCCTGGAGCAATTGCTGATTCAGGTTCTGGATTGCCTGGAAGAAGGCATAATGAACGATCTCGATGAAGATTAGCCAGAAATTTGGCAGGATTGCCCTGAGAATAATGGATTATATTTAAGGGTATCGTGAATAATAAAAAAGACAGGCTTCAAGCTTGTCTTTTTTTATTCGATTTAGTTTTGACCGCTTGCCAATAACGTTTTATCTGTAAGGACACCCTATGAGCAATTTGCCTGCATGCCCTCAATGTCATTCTGCATTCACTTATGAGGATGGCAGCCTGTATATTTGCCCTGAGTGCGCGCATGAATGGTCGGGCCAGGCCGCAGTTGAAGTCACCGAGCAGGCGAAGGTGTACCGCGATGCGGTCGGGGCGGTGTTGCAGGATGGTGATACCGTGACCATCATCAAGGATTTGAAGTTGAAAGGTTCGGGCGGTGTACTTAAAGTAGGAACCAAGGTTAAAAACATCCGCCTGGTTGATAGCGACCACGATATCGATTGCAAGATCGATGGCTTTGGCGCGATGAGCCTGAAGTCGGAGTTCGTCAAGAAAGTGTAAGCGGTCGTTAGCGCCTGGTGCGCGCTGACGCCAATACCGTCATGGAGTGATGCCATGCAGTCGCCGCCGTTTGTAATGCGTGAAGAATGCCCGCAAGGACTGTGCACCTGCGAGCGCGATGAGTTGCTGGGCAAGCCGGCAGGCGATCTGCGTATCTTGCGCTTAACCAGGATGGAAGAAAAAAAGCTGATCGAGCGGATAGAGGCGATCAGCAGCTATGCCGATCTCAAGCATATGGAAGAGCGCATGTATGCCCAGTTGGGGATCGCGCTGCAAATCAGTCCGGGTCTGAATGAGGTGCGTACGGTGCGCGGCTTGAATATCGTGCTGGAAGAACAGCAGGGCTTATGTCGCAAGACGCGGCAAACGATACCCGCTGCCATACGCAAATGCCTGGAACGTAATCCTGAAATTACGTATGCCATCCTAGATAAGGACGGTTTGTTCGGCTTGTAGTGAGCGGATCGCCCGGTTGTTTATTTGGTCAGCAGGTCAGGCGCCATGACTGCGCGCACATAATTGCCGGAAATATCGCCGCGCTCGCGTTGCACTATCCACCAGACGTTACCTTTGCGGATAGTCCAGTCTTGCGGACTGCCGGTAACCAGCGTGGCTGCCAGCTGACCCAGTGCAGGCTGATGGCCGACGACCAGCACGGGCTCGCGGCTATCCGGCCAGTTGGTGGCAGCGAGGATTTTTTCGACAGTGGATTCCGGACTCAGGTCGTCTACGATTTTGAACTTGCGGCCCAGCGCTTCCGCAGTCTGTACCGTGCGGGTGGCCGGGCTGACCAGGATCTTGCAGCTGTTCGGCAGATTGTGGTCCAGCCACTCAGCCATTTTCCATGCCTGCTTGTGACCTTTCGCAGTCAATGCGCGGCCCTCGTCGGGTTCACCCATTTCCGCTTCTGCATGCCGCCACAAGATCAGTTCCATTTTTTACTCCACAGGGCTGCCTAATACTTGCATTAAGTGTTGTTGCGCGCTGAATGCACCGGATTTACCGCGAGGCTTACGTTTTTGATAGACGCCGTTGGAATCTAGTTCCCATGAATTTGAATTGTCTTTGAGGTAGGGATTCAAACCTTCGGTAATGACACGTTTCTTCAGGGCCGGATCGAGTACCGGGAACGCGACTTCGATGCGACGGAACAGGTTGCGGTTCATCCAGTCGGCGCTGGACAGATAGACATCGTGCGCCAGGTTGTTGCGGAAGTAATAAATACGGCTATGTTCGAGGAAGCGGCCGACGATGGAGCGGACGCGGATATTCTCTGACAGGCCAGGTACGCCAGGACGCAGCGCACAGGCACCGCGCACGATGAGATCGATTTTTACGCCATCGGCTGACGCCGCGTACAGCGCGCGGATGACGGATTCATCCAGCAATGCATTCATTTTGGCGATGATGTGGCCGGGACGACCCAGGCGCGCGATCTTCGCTTCATTGCGGATGGCGCGTATGAACTCCTTTTGCAGGGCAAAAGGCGCCAGCCACAGATGTTCCAGTTTCTTCGGTTTGGTCAGGCTGGTGAGGTGGATGAAGACTTCATTTACCTCGGTAGAGATAGCCGGATTGGCCGTCAACAGGCCGAAATCAGTATAAAACTTGGTGGTGCTCGGATGGTAGTTGCCGGTGCCCATGTGTGCGTAATAGCGCAGTGCGCCGGCTTCGCGGCGGATCACCAATGCCAGCTTGGCATGGGTTTTCAGGCCAACTACGCCGTACACCACTTGCGCACCGGCGCGTTCCAGGCGATCAGCCCAGTTGATATTGGCTTCTTCGTCAAAGCGCGCCATCAATTCAACCACCACGGTCACTTCCTTGCCGCGTTGCGCTGCCAGGATCAGCGACTCCATCAGGTCGGAGTTCATACCGGTACGGTAAATGGTTTGCTTGATGGCGACCACGTCCGGGTCCTGCGCCGCGCTACGGATGAATTCGAGTACCGGCTGGAAGGACTGGAACGGGTGGTGCAGGAGCACATCGTGTTTGCCGATCACTGCAAACAAGTCAGCATTCGCCAGTTTCGGCGGATACATAGGGGAATAGGGTGGGAAACGCAGTTCCGGCTTGGTGACATGGTCGATCAGCTCGGACAGACGCACCATATTCACCGGGCCGTCGACTGCATACAGGCGGTTTTTGTCGATGGAGAACTGTTCCAGCAGGAATTGTGACAGGTGCGGCGGGCAGTTTTTCGCGACTTCCAGGCGTACGGCGACGCCGAAGTTACGGCTCTGCAGCTCGCCTTGCAGGGCCTGACGCAGGTTTTTAACTTCTTCTTCATCTACCCACAGGTCGCTATTGCGTGTGACGCGGAACTGGGAGTAGGCCAATACTTCACGACCGCTGAACAGGTCATTGATGTGGGCGTGGATGATGGAGGACAGCAGGCAGAAAGAGACGCCGTTCCTGGATAATTCCGCCGGCAGCTGTATGACACGCGGCAAAACGCGTGGCGCTTTCAGGATGGCAATCGCGGTACCGCGGCCAAAAGCATCCTTGCCGGACAACTCCACGATGAAATTCAGACTTTTATTGACGACTTGCGGGAAGGGATGAGCCGGATCAAGGCCGATAGGCGTCAGCAGCGGACGCACTTCCCGGTCGAAATAGGCTTTAACCCAGGCACGTTGTGCGTCATTGCGATCCTGGTCACGTAATAAATGGATGCCTTCCTGCGCCAGTTGCGGCAGTACGCTCTCATTTAATACCCGGTACTGACGTTCGACGATTTGATGACATTCAGCGCCGGCGACAGCCAATGCCGCAGACAGTGCAGGCGGTTCAATAAACTCGCCTTCTATATGGTTATTTGCCAGCAGGCTGGCGATCCTGACTTCAAACAGTTCGTCCAGGTTATTACTGACGATGCACAAATATTTCAAGCGTTCCAGCAGCGGGACGTCTGGGTTCTCGGCCTGGGCCAGTACCCGGCGGTTAAAGGCCAATTGTGACAATTCACGGTTTAAATAGATGGCGCTTTGCGGTAATACTGGGGCGGAAACGGCTTCTGCTATGACTTTCTTGTGCATTTTCTTGACTTTGGCCATTGGTGACCTCGCAGAGTGTAGTGGCCCATTATGACAACTTAATGACAGGTTTTTTTGTCCAAAATCAAGTTTATGACAGGAATTTTCCGAAGTCATAAAGCTGTCATAATTGTTCGCTAGAGTTCGCACTGTCTTATTTAGTTAACCCTAAGGAGCAGTTATGCGATTGAATCAATTTGTTAAAACCGCCATGGTAGCTGCAGTCGCAGCGGTGGCGTTCTCTTCCGCAGTAGCAGCTGATATTACAGGTGCTGGTGCGACCTTCCCATACCCAATTTATTCCAAATGGGCTGAATCCTACAAAGCTGCAACCGGTACTGGCTTGAACTATCAATCCATCGGTTCCGGCGGCGGCATCAAACAAATCAAGGCAAAAACCGTTGATTTCGGCGCATCCGACATGCCATTGAAAGCAGAAGAGCTGGAAGCTGAAGGCTTGCTGCAATTCCCGGCAATCATGGGCGGCGTTGTGCCTATCGTCAACCTGGACGGCATCACCCCAGGTCAATTGAAAATGACGTCCGAAGTGTTGGCTAACATCTACCTCGGTAAAATCACCAAATGGAACGATGCACGTATTACCGCATTGAACCCAGGTGCAAAACTGACAGACTCCGACATCACCGTCGTACACCGTTCGGACGGCTCGGGTACCACATTCCTGTGGACCGACTTCCTGTCGAAAACCAATGCTGACTTCAAAGAAGGCGTGGGCGCAGGTACAGCAGTTAAATGGCCAGCAGGCGTGGGCGGTAAAGGTAACGAAGGCGTTGCAGCTAACGTACAACGTATCAAGGGTTCGATCGGCTACGTAGAATACGCGTACGCTAAAAAGAACAAAATGTCCCACACACAATTGAAAAACCGTGACGGTCAATTTGTACAACCTGACGACGAAACATTCAAGGCGGCTGCAGCTGGTGCTGAGTGGGCAAAAACCCCAGGTATGGGCGTGATCCTGACCAACCAGGCTGGTAAAGCTAGCTGGCCTATCACTGGCGCATCGTTCATCCTCTTGCACAAATCGCAAGCATCGGCTGAGCGCGCTAAAGAAGTGTTGAAATTCTTTGACTGGTCCTACAAAAATGGCGGCGCAATGGCTGCTGACCTGGACTACGTTGCAATGCCTGCACCAGTTGTGAAATTGGTTCAGGACGCATGGAAAGCAAATGTTAAAGATGCTTCCGGCAAGGCTATTTGGTAAGAGCTGATTTAATCGTAGATTCAGTCGCTATTTAACTAAGGGCTGTCTCAGTCACGCACCGCAAGGTGCACTGAGGCGGCCCTGCTTAAAACCAAATAATTATGAGCGCAAGTCTTAATACTATTCCTGCCCACGCAATGACTATCGATAAAGAAAATAGTGAAAGCGGCATCTTCAGCAAATCGCTGATGGCCACCATGCGCAAGCAGCGTCTGCAGGATTTTTTATTTCATAAAGTAACGTTCATCTTCGCGCTGAGCGTTTTGTTCGTTTTGCTCGGCATCATTGCATCCCTCATGATAGGGGCATGGCCAGCGTTAAAAGAATTCGGTCTGCCATTCGTGACCAGCGTTGAGTGGGATCCAGTCAACGATCAATATGGCGCAGCAATTGCCATCGTCGGCACATTAGCTACTTCTCTCATCGCCCTGGCGATCGCTTTCCCGATCAGCTTCGGCATCGCTTTGTTCCTCACGGAAATCTGCCCGGCCTGGTTGAAACGACCATTGGGCACCGCAGTTGAGCTGCTGGCAGGTGTGCCAAGTATCATCTACGGTATGTGGGGTTTGTTTGTATTTGCGCCATTGTTCTCGGATTACATCCAGCCTGCGCTGGCTGCGACCCTGGGTCAATTACCGATTATCGGCAATTTGTTCAAAGGTCCGATGATGGGTATTGGTATTTTGGCGGCAGGCATCATCCTGGCAGTCATGATCATCCCGTTCATCGCTTCGGTCATGCGCGACGTTTTTGAAATCGTGCCGCCAGTCCTGAAAGAATCAGCCTACGCACTGGGCTGCACCAAATGGGAAGTGGTACGCAAAGTCGTATTGCCGTACACCCGCATCGGTGTAGTTGGTGGCGTGATGCTGGGGCTCGGACGGGCGCTGGGTGAAACCATGGCGATTACCTTCGTCATCGGTAACGCGCACAAATTATCGTGGTCACTGTTTGCAGCTGGTAACAGTATCGCATCGACGCTGGCAAATGAATTTGCTGAAGCGGAATCGGTATTGCACGTATCGTCGCTGTTTGCCCTCGGCCTGATTCTGTTCGTGATTACTTTCCTCGTCCTCTCGGCTGCGAAGCTGATGTTGATGGGCATGTCCCGCAAGGAGGGTGCTAAATGAAAACCGAAACCATGAATCCGGTTTATCGGAAACGCCTGTTTATCCATCGCGTTGGTATCGCCTTGTCCTTCATGGCGATGTTGCTGGGTCTGTTCTTCCTGATGTGGATTCTGTTCACTCTGGTGATCAAAGGCGTCGGCGCAATCAATCTCGCGATCTTCACGCAAACCACGCCTGCGCCTGGTAGTGAAGGTGGTGGTTTGATGAATGCCATCGTCGGCAGCTTGCTGATGGTCGGCGCCGCAGTCTTTATCAGCACACCGATCGGTATCCTGGCAGGTATTTATCTGGCGGAATACGGTGAAGTCAGCTGGTTTGCCAAAGTTACCCGTTTCGTGACCGACATCATGTTGTCTGCACCATCGATCGTGATTGGTTTATTTGTCTACGCAATCTACGTGGCGAACGTGAAGCACTTCTCCGGTTGGGCCGGCAGCTTTGCGATTTCCCTGATTGCGATTCCGGTCGTCGTACGTACTACCGACAATATGCTGAACCTGGTGCCAACCAGCCTGCGTGAAGCGGCATTTGCGCTGGGTGCACCGCGCTGGCGCGTTGCCACCTTCGTGCGTCTGCGTGCAGTCAAGGCTGGCGTCATTACCGGCGTTCTGCTGGCAGTCGCACGTATCTCGGGCGAAACAGCACCATTGTTATTTACTGCGTTGAACAACCAGTTCTACAGCGCCAACATGAATGCGCCTATGGCCAACTTGCCAGTGGTGATCTATCAGTTTGCGATGAGTCCTTACGACAACTGGCGTTCGCTGGCATGGGGCGGTGCATTGCTGATTACCTTCAGCGTACTGGCACTGAACATCCTGTCGCGTTCTTTGTTCAATCAAAAAATCCATAACTGAATTTAATCCAAGCGAACGCTATGACTACTCAAACGTCTGTGGACATGACCAATAAAAAGACCCTCGAAATTGCCAACCTGAATTTCTTCTACGGCTCCTTCCAGGGCCTGAAGAATATCAATCTCGATATTCACGATAAAAAGGTAACGGCATTCATCGGCCCGTCCGGCTGCGGCAAATCGACTTTGCTGCGCACCTTCAATCGCATGTATGACCTGTACCCGGGTCAACGTGCCGAAGGCAAGATCATGTACCACGGCAAAAATATCCTGGAACCAGGTCAGGACGTGAACATGTTGCGCGCCAAGGTCGGTATGGTGTTCCAGAAGCCGACTCCGTTCCCGATGTCGGTCTACGACAACATCGCTTTCGGTGTGCGTCTGTATGAAAACCTGCCGAAAGGCGAAATGGACGAGCGCGTCGAATGGGCCCTGAACAAGGCGGCGCTGTGGACCGAAGTCAAGGACAAGCTCAATAAGAGCGGCCTGAGCCTGTCCGGTGGTCAGCAACAACGTTTGTGTATCGCACGCGGCGTTGCAGTGAAGCCGGACGTATTGTTGCTGGATGAGCCTACTTCGGCGCTGGATCCGATCTCTACCGCAAAAATCGAAGAGCTGATCAGCGAACTGAAAGGCGACTACACCATCGCCATCGTGACGCACAACATGCAACAAGCAGCACGCTGCTCGGATTACACGGCTTATATGTACCTGGGTGAGTTGGTCGAATTCGGTGAAACCGATCAGATCTTCATGAACCCGAACAAGAAAGATACACAGGACTACATCACTGGTCGTTTCGGTTGATTGAACAAGAATAAGAACGTGCAGCGTGCTGTACACAAACATTTAACTGAATTTATTTAGGAGAAACCTGATGTCAGGCGAACACTCTTCCAAGCAATACGACATGGATCTGGAAACCATCCGTTCCAAAGTATTGTTGATGGGCGGCCTTGTTGAGAGCCAGTTCCACGATGCTGTGGCATGTTTTAGAAGCGGTAACATCGGCCAGGCCGAAACCGTGATCAAAGCGGATGAAAACGTCAATCACCTGGAAGTGTCGCTGGACGATGCATGCAGCCATCTGATCGTCAAACGCCAACCGGCGGCGAATGATCTGCGTACCGTGATGGCGACCATCAAGGTCATTACCGACCTCGAGCGCATAGGCGACGAAGCGACCAAAATCGCACGTGCAGCCAAAAACATTACCGAGCGTGGCGTCACCACCATCAATCACTACGAAACCATCCGTGTGATGGCAAGCAGCGCCAGCAACATGTTGCACGACGCACTGGATGCATTTGCGCGCCTAGATGGCAAGCAAGCGATCAAACTGATTGCGCAAGATGAAGCAGTGGACCACGAGTTCCGCTCCATTATGCGTACGCTGATTACTTTCATGATGGAAGACCCGCGCACGATTTCCAGCGCGCTGGATACCTTGTGGGTGGCAAAGGCGATTGAACGCATCGGTGACCACGCAAAAAATATTGCGGAATACGTGATCTACATTGTCGAAGGCAAGGATATTCGCCATACTGATTACGCTGCTACCCAATTGGACGAGCGCACCACTAACTAAGCGATTATGGCTGCTGAAAAACCTACTATTCTGATTGTTGAAGACGAACCGCCAATTATCGAGCTGGTGACATTTACCCTGAAAGGGGCCGGCTGGAACGTTGCTGCGGTTCAGAACGCAGGCGATGCCTGGGACTTCATCCAGCAACGCCTGCCGCAGCTGATCCTGCTCGACTGGATGCTGCCTGATCAAAGCGGTTTGCGTCTGTTATCGCGTATCCGCGCTGATCGCCAGTTCAATGAACTGCCTATCATCATGCTGACTGCAAAAAGCATGGAAGAAGACAAAATCGCCGGCCTCGACAATGGCGCCGATGATTACGTCACCAAGCCGTTTTCACCACGTGAACTGACGGCACGTATCAATGCACTGCTGCGTCGCAAGACGCCCGAGCATTCGCAGACACTCATGACCGCCGGGAATATCAGCCTGGATCCGGTCAGCTGCAGCGTCAGCATGAACGATGAAAAAATCGACATCGGCCATGCTGAATTCAAACTGTTGAAATTCTTCCTCGCGCATCCGGACCGCGTATTTTCGCGTAGCCAGCTGCTGGACAAGGTATGGGGCGATCACGTCGTGATCGAGGAGCGTACGGTGGACGTCCACGTGCTGCGTTTGCGTAAAGCCCTGAAAGACGCGGAACACTTGATCAAAACGGTGCGTAGTGTAGGCTATATGCTTTCTACGAAATAAGCCGACCAAGCTCTCTATGAATCCTCAGTTGTTGTTCTGGGTACCCGCAAGCCTGCGACTATCCATCATCTTGATATTCGCAGGGATAGTCGGGTACTTCTTCGGCTGGTCCATCGGGCTGGCCGTTGCATTAGTACTGATGATCGCCCTGATCGTCGTACAGCTCAATTACCTGTATTTGCTGAGCGCCTGGCTCGATCATCCGGATAGCGAAAAGCTGCCGGATGGCTGGGGCGCCTGGACCGATATCTTTTCACGCCTGTATCGCCTGCGTCGCGACGATGAACGCAATCGCGCCGAGCTGAGCGAATGGCTGGCGCGCTTCCGTCAGGCCATGAGCTTGCTGCCGGACGGCGTGGTCATCATGGACGACGTGCTCTTCCTCGAGTGGTGCAACCCGGCTGCGGAAAAACACCTGGGTCTGAACAATGGTCGTGACAAGGGCATGCGGGTCACCAATCTGATCCGTAATCCTGACTTCATCGATTACATCATTCTGGGACGGTACGAGCAGCCACTGACGCTGACGTTGAAGGATCGCAAGCTGATCGTACAGATCATCCCGTTTGAAAACCGTCGTCAGATCCTGGTCACGCATGACGCGACTGAATCCGATCGTATCGAAATGATGCGTAGAGACTTCATCGCCAATGCCTCGCATGAACTGCGCACGCCGTTGACAGTCATTAACGGCTTCCTCGAAATTGCACAGGGTCAGCCCAACCTTGATCCGGATGTGCGGATGTCGCACCTGAATCTGATGATCGAGCAGGGCAAGCGCATGCAAAACCTGGTTGAAGACATGCTGACGCTGACGCGGCTGGAGTCGATTGACTATCCACTGCGCCCGGAACACGTGAACATCGGCAACCTGTTACGGCAAATCCTGCGGGAAGCAGAAGCCTTGTCCGGTGGTCGTCACACCATCTCATTGACGGTGGAAGGTCCGGACATCCAGGGCAGCACCGACGAATTGCGCAGCGCCTTTGGCAACCTGGTCTCGAATGCGGTGCGTTATACGCCGGAAGGCGGTCGTATCGACATCAAATGGCAGGATGTCGGTAATGGACCACAGTTCTCCGTCAAAGACAGCGGCATAGGCATACGTGCTGAACACATTGTCCGCCTGACCGAGCGTTTCTACCGCGTCGACAAGAGCCGTTCCCGTGAAACCCAGGGTACCGGACTGGGGCTGGCTATCGTTAAACACGTGCTGCTCAGGCACGGTGCGGTGCTGGCGATTGAGTCGCAGCCGGAGATGGGGAGTACCTTCATCGTCAAATTTGACAATAGCGTGGTCGAAAACGACGCACTGCACCTGCTCAAAAGCCAATAAAATTGATAGACAGGCAATTTCATGATTGTCTGTCTATTTAAATGTATCTTTTAAATAGTTGCTTTTGATTAATTATTTTGCAATGCGGTAAAAATGGCTTATCAATCGACTAAAATACGGCAAGCGTATATTTAGTATGACTGAAAGTTATTTAGATGCTTCTTCCCATCATTCTCTCCGGTGGCGCCGGTTCGCGTTTGTGGCCGGTTTCCCGTGAAGCCTTGCCCAAGCCGTTTATCGCCTTGCCAGACGGCGAGACCTTGCTGCAGAAGACACTCAAACGTGCGCTGGCCTTGCCTGGCGTAGAGCACATCCTGACGGTCACGAATCGTGATTACTACTTCCTCACACGCGACGAATACGAATCCAATGCGGATGACGCCGTAGCTGGTCGCGTCGTGCATGACTATTTGCTGGAGCCACTTGGTCGCAATACGGCCCCCGCGATTGCGGCGGCTGCCTTGCATGCATCGCGCAAATACGGTGATGAGGTGGTTTTGCTGGTGCTGCCCGCAGACCATCTGATCAAGGATCAACAGTCCTTTGCGCAGGCCGTGGCACATGCGCAGGCGCTGGCTGTGCAAGGACATCTTGTGACTTTCGGTATACAGCCGACGGCGCCTGAAACCGGTTATGGCTATATAGAGAGTGGTGCTGCGTTGGCAGGGTCGGCTGGCAATAAAGTTGCCCGTTTTGTCGAGAAGCCGGATCTGGCGACTGCGAAGGATTACCTTGCTTCCGGGCGCTTTACCTGGAATTCCGGCATGTTTTGCTTTACTGCGGGAGCTATGCTGGCCGCGCTCCGGCTATGTGCTCCTGAAGTATTGGCGGCAGTAGAGCAAACCTTTGTTGCGACTGCCTTTGACAAGGATCCGGTGGTGCTGGACGCTGCGAGTTTTGCTCAGGCTCCGGATATTTCCATCGATTATGCTGTGATGGAGCGGGCCGACAAGGTCGCGGTTGTGCCGGTCAGTTTTGACTGGAGCGATATCGGTTCATGGTCTGCCCTGGCTGAACTGGTTGCGCCGGACGCGCGGGGTAATCGCGCCAGTTGTGACGCCGTATTACTGGATGCCGATAACTGCTTTATCCAGAGCGATACCCGTATGGTCGCCGCAATCGGTGTTGATGATCTCCTGGTGGTGGATACGCCGGATGCCTTGCTGATTGCCCATAATTCCCGGGCGCAGGATGTTAAATCCGTAGTGGCGCAGCTGAAACTGTTATCGCATGCGACGGTGCATCATCATCGCAAGACCCATCGCCCCTGGGGCACATATACAGTGCTGGAAGAGGGGGAAGGCTTTAAACTCAAGCGTATCGTAGTTAAACCGGGGGCCAGCCTGTCATTGCAAATGCATCACCATCGCAGTGAACATTGGGTGGTGGTATCGGGTACAGCCAAGGTCATTAATGGCGAGCGTGAAATTCTTGTCCAGCGTAATGAATCCACGTATATTCCTGCCGGTACCGCACATCGGCTGACGAATCCCGGTGTTGTGGATTGCGTCATGATAGAAGTACAAACCGGCGATTATCTGGGCGAGGACGATATTGTCCGCCTGGAAGATCGCTACGGTCGTGTTTAACCCATAGTAGAAAATAACCATGCGTAAAGTTGCATTGATTACAGGTGTTACCGGTCAGGATGGAGCCTATCTTGCCGAATTTTTGTTGAACAAGGGATATGAGGTGCATGGCATCAAGCGCCGTACTTCCTTGTTTAATACAGATCGTATCGATCACCTGTATCAGGATCCGCATGAGAAGGATAGACGTTTCATCCTGCATCATGGCGACATGACGGACTCATCCAGCCTGATACGCATCATCAAGCAAACACAACCAGATGAAATTTATAACCTGGCGGCGCAAAGCCATGTAGCCGTCAGTTTTGAAGAGCCTGAATACACTGCCAATTCGGACGCGCTAGGCACCTTGCGCGTGCTGGAAGCCATCCGGATTCTGGGTCTGGAAAAGAAATCGCGTTTTTACCAGGCTTCGACTTCTGAACTATATGGTTTGGTACAGGAAACACCGCAAAAAGAAACTACACCGTTTTATCCGCGTAGCCCTTATGCAGTGGCCAAGCTGTATGCGTACTGGATTACCGTCAACTACCGCGAAGCCTACGGTATGTATGCATGTAACGGCATACTTTTTAACCATGAGTCGCCGAATCGTGGCGAGACCTTTGTTACGCGCAAAATCACCCGTGCGCTCGCGCGCATCAAGCTGGGGCTGCAAGATTGCCTCTTCTTGGGGAATATGGATGCGAAGCGTGACTGGGGGCATGCACGTGATTACGTCGAAATGCAGTGGTTGATGCTGCAGCAGGAACAGCCAGAAGACTTTGTGATCGCTACCGGTGTGCAATACAGCGTGCGCGACTTTGTCGATGCAGCAGCGAAAGAGCTCGGTATCACCATCACCTGGAAAGGTGAGGGCGTAGATGAAAAGGGCTATGACCAGGATGGTCGTTGCATCGTCTCTGTCGATCCACGTTATTTCCGCCCGACTGAAGTTGAAAGCCTGCTGGGTGACGCTTCCAAAGCCAAGGCGCTGCTGGGCTGGACGCCGAAAACCACATTTGACGAGCTGGTCGCCGAGATGGTCCGCGAAGATTTGAAGAGCGCGGAAAGAGACGAGTTGGTCAAGAAACATGGCTACCAAACCATGGATTACCGCGAGTAAGCGACTGTTAGTATGAATCTCGATAGCAAAATTTATGTGGCCGGCCATCGCGGCCTGGTTGGATCTGCATTGATGCGCGGACTGCATGCGCGCGGATATCGTAATCTGCTGGCCCGTACGCATGCCGAACTGGATTTAACGAATCAGGCTGCCGTGCAGGCGTTTTTTGCCGCGGAGAAACCGGAGTATGTGTTGCTGGCTGCTGCCAAAGTGGGTGGCATACACGCGAACAATATCTATCCTGCAGAATTCATACATCAGAATCTCGCTATCCAGACGAATGTCATCCATGAAGCATGGCGTAACGATGTAAAGCGACTATTGTTTCTCGGTTCTTCGTGTATTTATCCGAAGGATTGCCCGCAGCCGATCAAGGAAGAGTATTTGCTGACCGGTGAACTGGAACCGACGAACCGTCCCTACGCGCTGGCAAAAATCGCCGGACTGGAAATGTGCTGGTCTTACAACCGCCAATACGGCTCGCGCTACATCACGGTGATGCCGACCAATTTGTACGGTCCTAACGACAATTTTGACTTGAATACCTCACATGTGCTGCCTGCCCTCATCCGCAAAATGCATGAAGCCAAGGTGGCTAATGCGGATGAAGTCGTGGTGTGGGGCACGGGCACGCCTATGCGTGAATTTTTATATAGCGATGACATGGCGAATGCCTGTCTGCACCTTTTGGAGCAACCGGAAGGACAACTGGAAAGTCTGTTCAGCGATGTGCATCCTCCGCTGGTCAATGTCGGTTGCGGCACTGACCTGACCATACGAGAGCTGGCCGAGCTGATTCGTCAAATAGTCGGGTTTTCCGGCAAGCTGGTTTTCGATACCACCAAACCTGACGGCACCATGCGCAAGCTACTTGATGTTAACAAAATGACGCAACTGGGCTGGCAAGCCAGCACTAGTATGCGAGATGGAATAACGATGGCGTATCAAACGTATTTGAAGGGTGGTGTATGAACATCACTGTGATTGGATCAGGTTATGTAGGCCTGGTATCCGGCGCTTGCCTGGCTGATCTGGGCAACAACGTCATTTGCCTCGATGTAGATCCGAAAAAGATCGAGATGCTACAGGCTGGTCGCGTGCCTATCTATGAGCCGGGTCTGGACGAGGTGATCGCACGCAATGTGGCGGCAGGCCGCTTGCGATTTACCACTGATGTGGCCGGGAGCGTCGCACATGGTTTGATCCAAATGATTGCGGTGGGAACGCCTTCAGGTGAAGATGGTTCTGCTGACTTGCAGTACGTAGTTGCTGCGGCGCGCGCGATCGGACGTGTCATGACCGAGTACAAGGTTATCGTTGATAAATCCACCGTACCGGTAGGCACAGCAGACAAGGTCCGTGCTGCTGTGCAGGAAGAACTGGATAAGCGTGGCGTCAAGATCGATTTCAGCGTTGTCTCCAATCCGGAATTTTTGAAGGAAGGGGCGGCCATTGACGACTTTAATCGCCCTGATCGCATTGTTATCGGCGCTGACGACCCGCAAGCAATTGAACATATGCGCAAGATGTATGCTCCGTTCCAGCGTAATCACGATCGTTTGATCGTGATGGACGTCAGGTCGGCTGAGCTGACCAAGTACGCCGCCAATGCGATGTTGGCAACACGCATCTCATTTATGAATGAGCTGGCTAATCTGGCAGAAAAAGTGGGTGCCGATATAGAGCACGTGCGTAAAGGTATAGGTTCGGATCAGCGCATTGGCTACCACTTCCTGTATTCAGGGTGCGGCTATGGCGGTTCATGCTTCCCGAAAGACATCAGTGCCTTGCAACGTACTGGTGAAGAGTATGGTTTGCCGATGCAAGTGCTGGATGCAGTGGAACGTGTTAATGACGCGCAGAAATCAGTGCTGTTGCAGAAAGTTGATAAGCACTTTGGTGGTGATGTAAAAGGTAAACATTTCGCGCTGTGGGGCCTGGCGTTTAAACCGGGTACAGATGACATGCGCGAGGCTACCAGTCGTGTTGTGCTTGAAGGTTTGTGGCAAAGAGGCGCTACGGTTACAGCCTATGATCCGGTTGCGATAGAAGAAACCAGGCATATCTATGGCGAACGCGCAGATTTGCAATATGCGGCTAATCCGCTGGAAGCACTGAAAAATGCGGATGCATTGATCATCGTAACGGAATGGAAGGCTTTCAAAAGCCCGGATTTTGCGGTGATTAAAGAGACGTTGAAACAGCCTGTTATATTTGATGGGCGTAATCTTTATGAGCCGGCTTCGGTAGATGCTTTGGGCTTGATTTACTACGGCATAGGCCGTGGCCGCCATCAGTCAGTGCAAGCTTGAGTATCCAGATGTCATCGAACAGCAAATTTTCGACCTTCCATAAAATATGGAGTTTGTTCACATCCGCAGAGCGGCGTCAGGCAATTGCATTGCTTGTGCTGATGTTTATTTGCATGTTATTGGAAACACTGGGCGTTAGTTTGATTGTTCCAGCGGTGGCTTTACTTACTGAAGGCAATATTGCGACTAATTATCCCGCGACTAAGCCTTTTCTGGAGTCGCTCGGCAACCCAACACAGCAACAACTAGTCGTGGGAGGCATGCTGTCCCTGGTCTTTATTTATCTGATCAAGGGAGTGCTTTTGGCGATACTTGCATGGCAACAAAACCGTTTTGCTTTCGATTTGCAGGTGCGTTTATCGCAACGCCTCTTTTCAATCTATCTAAGTCAGCCTTACACCTTTCATTTGCAGAGAAATTCTGCGCAGTTGATACGCAATGTCTCCAGTGAGGTGAATATGCTCACGACTTATGGAGTCTTGCCGGCACTTATTTTGTTTAGCGAAACGCTGATAATGCTAGGTCTATGCAGTCTGCTTTTGTTAGTCGAACCGTTAGGTGCAGTGATTGCCGTGGGTGTACTGGGTATGGCTGCATGGGGATTTCATCGATTCACGCGCAGGCATATCAGTCGTTGGGGAGATGCCAGACAGTTGCACGATGGCTTGCGTATGCAGCATTTGATGCAGGGGCTAGGAGGAGTCAAAGACGTTAAGTTGTTGGGACGTGAGACAGAATTCTTGCAAAAATATGAATTGCATAATGTGCAAGGCGCACGAGTAGCGCAAAGACAAGCGACTCTGCAATTGCTGCCGCGTTTGTGGTTAGAGGTTCTGGCTGTAGCCGGATTGGCAATATTGGTGATTAGTATGTTGGCGCAAGGAAGGGCGTTGGATGTGGTGCTCCCCACTTTGGGGATGTTTGCTGCAGCCGCTTTCAGGCTAATGCCTTCCGTTAATCGTATTTTGGCTTCTATTCAGTCTTTGCGATATGGACTCTCTAGTATTGAAACGGCGTATTCCGAAATTAAATTGGGCGCTCCTGAAGTGCGGAGCGTAGAGACTGGGGCGCGTTTTGCTAAAAATATAGAGCTAAATCACATAAGTTATTCTTATGAAAGCGCCGCAAAACCTGCCATTAACAATGTCTGCCTGAAAATTAATCGAGGAGAGTCGATAGGTTTTATTGGGACGAGCGGTGCAGGTAAGAGCACTCTGGTGGACATCATATTGGGCTTGATTAAACCAAGCTCTGGTAGTGTTGATGTGGACGGTAAAGATATCCAATATGGTTTGCGTAACTGGCAAGACCAAATCGGTTATGTTCCCCAGGCTATTTTTCTGACTGATGACACTTTAAGACGAAATGTCGCATTTGGGGTTGCTGACGAAGAGATCGATGAGCAGGCGGTAGTAGACGCGATCAAGGATGCCCAATTGGAGCCGTTTATTGAGAGTTTGCCCGAGGGCTTAGCGACTATGGTTGGTGAGCGCGGAGTGAGACTGTCTGGTGGGCAGCGACAGCGTATTGGTATTGCGCGAGCGCTCTATCACAAGCCTTCGGTATTGGTGCTTGATGAGGCGACTAGCGCGTTGGATACCCCCACTGAATCTGAAGTCATGCGTGCAGTTCGTGCATTGAAAGATAAAACTGTATTAATAGTCGCACATCGTTTGTCGACTGTGGGTCATTGTGACAGGTTGTATCGACTTGACGGTGGCGAAGTTATCGCCGCCGGTGTTCCTGAGCAAATGGGGGTGGGGTTGACCAATGATCAAATTGGCAGTCCACCTTAAACATAGAAGAACAGGTGATTCAATTATGACTATTCCTTATGGTCGTCAAACCATATCCGAGGCCGATGTGCAGGCTGTTGCAGATGTTTTACGGTCAGATTTTTTGACCCAAGGTCCTGTAGTTCCTGCATTTGAAAGTGCAATTGCGAACTACTGTGGGGCGAGACATGCTCTTGCGGTTAATAGTGCTACATCAGCGCTACATATCGCGTGTCTGGCCTTGAAAGTTGGTATAGGGGATGTGGTTTGGACGACCCCAATTACTTTTGTGGCGAGCGCAAATTGCGCAGTATATTGCGGCGCAGATGTTGATTTCGTGGATATAGATCCTGCCACATACAATATGAGCGTTGAGCGACTGGAAGAAAAGTTGATTCAGGCCGAAGTGGCTGGAAAGTTACCGAAAGTAGTTATTCCGGTTCACCTTTGTGGCCAGCCATGTGAAATGGAGGCTATCCATGCATTGTCACAAAAGTATGGTTTTAGCATCATAGAGGATGCCTCGCACGCCATAGGCGGACGTTATAAGGGCGAACCGATCGGGAATTGCAGGTATAGCGACATTACAGTCTTTAGTTTTCATCCCGTAAAAATTATTACGACTGGTGAGGGTGGCATGGTTTTGACCAACGATGTTAAGTTGGCGAGCCATATGGAGCGTTTACGTAGTCATGGTATTACACGTGACCCCAGTCAAATGACTAAAACGCCGGATGGTCCTTGGTATTACCAGCAAATTGAGCTGGGTTTTAACTATCGAATGACCGATATACAAGCCGCCTTGGGGCTAAGTCAATTGAAAAACCTGGATAAATTTGTCGCCAGACGCCATGTATTGGCGGATTCTTACAATGAATTGTTAAAAGACTGTGCGGTGACAACACCTTGGCAGCATAAAGATGGTTATTCAGGTTTACATCTGTATGTCATTCGGTTGCATCTAGATCCGATAAAGGTAAGGCATCGTGAGGTATTCGAGCGTTTACGTGTCGCTGGTATCGGTGTAAATCTTCACTACATACCAGTGTATAGGCAGCCATTCTATGAGCGACGGGGCTACAACCCTGACGACTTCCCCGCTGCTGAAAAATACTATAGCGAAGCAATCAGCCTGCCGATGTATCCAGAGCTCACTGAGTCACAGCAGAAGGAAATTGTGCATCGTTTGATTACTCCAATAGGACACCAGACCTTGTTTTGATAGAAGAGAGCTGTTCGATCGTTTTGCGGACTTTATTGTTTGACTTGGTTAAATATGAAAATTGCAGTCATACCTGCGCGCGGGGGAAGTAAGCGAATTCCACGAAAGAATATCAAAAACTTTTGCGGGAAGCCGATGATTGCATGGTCTATTGAAGCGGCAAAAAAATCAGGCGTATTCGATCACATACTAGTGTCTACTGACGACGAAGAAATACGAGATATCGCATGTGGTTTGGGAGTGCAGGTTCCTTTTTTAAGGCCTCCTCACTTGTCTGACGATCATGCTGGAACAACTGAAGTAATCGGACACGCAACACAGTGGGCGTTAGATCAAAACTGGCCAATCACGGCAGTTTGCTGTATTTATGCCGCGTCGCCGTTCATACAGGGTGATGATATCAAACGCGGTCTGGAAATTTTGGAAGCTGGCGATTGGTCTTATGTGTTTCCTGCTGCTGATTTTTCAGCGCCAATTTTTCGTTCATTTTCGCAGCAAAAAAATGGCGGTGTGGAGATGTTTTTTCCAGATCTTTTTCTGACGCGCTCACAAGATTTACCGAAAGCATTGCACGATACAGGACAATTTTATTGGGGACGTCCCTCTGCCTGGTTAGAAGGGGCACGTATTTTTGATAAGCATTCATTTCCGCTTTTGCTGCCCCGATGGCGGGTTCAGGATATTGATGATCAAGAGGATTGGATTAGAGCGGAGTTAATTGCTAAGCATATCTTGGAATTAAATAATGAAGATGGAATTCAATAGTCAACAGGATGAATTCTGGAGACCATGCACGCGTAAGATTGCATAGAAAAGTCGGAAATTTGATTACTCTTTCAATGCCGAAACGTGGAAAGTGATTTTGGAAAATAGTGAAGCGTTTGGTTGTGCAATTTTGGGTGGTGATTTCAAAAAAAGTATTCCTTGACTTGGTATTTGGCATGGTTTTCTGAGTCACATTTATGCAAACCAATTAGCCCAATACATAAAAAGAAAGAAAATTGTTGATTGCTCAAAAATACCTGATAACCGGTGGGTATTCTTATTTTGCTTGAGTCTAAATGAGTCAAAGAAAAAATTATTCAAACTTGATTTTGACAAATGAATGCTGCGAAATTGAAGTTTAAAACTAATGGAATAAGGTTTTTCGAGTAGCTATATCTATGACGTAGCAGGATTTGACGATGTAACTTGGTGGCCGTTTGAAAAACTATAAAGAAAAAATTGCTTTTCGAGTTGACGCATCAAATTTGATCGGTACCGGTCATTTAATGCGGTGTATTACGTTGGCTGACGGCTTAAAGCAAAAAGGGAGGAGAACTCGTTTTGTAAGTCGCAATTTGCCAGACTATTTGTGCTCAATGCTCAAAGAGAAAAAACATGAAGTTGCGCAACTTCCTTCATCAGTATCAAATATTGCATCTGACGACTTAAAACACTCTTCTTGGCTTGAGTGTGAGCAAGAGCAAGATGCTGTTGATACTGCTAACGCGTTGGGAGGTGAGACGTGGGATTGGATAGTTGTTGATCATTATGCACTTGATCATAGATGGGAATCAATGCTGCGTCACGTCGCAAAAAAAGTAATGGTAATAGATGATCTTGCGGATAGGCGGCATGATTGTGATGTATTGCTTGACCAAAATCTTTATGTGGATATGCAAGGACGATATGCGGGAAAAGTGAGCGCGAACTGCAAGCTCTTATTGGGACCACAATATGCCTTGCTTCGCAACGAATTTGGCGTTCTGCATAAAGTAGTGAAGCCACGTATTGGCGATGTTAAGAGGATATTGGTATTTTTTGGTGGTGTGGACGCGGATAACTACACGGGACATGCAATTGAAGCTCTATCTCGCCTCGCGATAGATAAATTTCATATAGATATAGTAATTGGCGCTCAACACCCATGCCGAGAGCGAATTATTGAGCTCTGTTCTGCTTACAATTTTCGTTGTCATGTTCAGACAAATCAGTTGGCCGAACTAATGGCTGCTGCTGATTTATCCATTGGAGCGGGCGGTGTTGCATCGTGGGAGCGTTGCTGCGTAGGCTTGCCCAGTATTGTTTTCTGTTTGGCTGAAAATCAGCGCGAATTGATTGAAGACGCTGCTCAGCTGGGTTTGATATATGCCCCTGAAGTAGGCGAAGATCTTACGTATGCGATAGAAACACATACACTTGCGCTAGTCGAAAATTCTAATCTAAGAAATTTCATGTCCAGAAATGGCATGGATGTAGTTGTCGGACAAGGCTTATCAATGGTTTTGATGTCATTAGCCATAGTGGACATTGAGATTAAGGAAGCGACTTTGGCTGATTCAGAAAATTTGTTCTGCTGGAGAAATCATCCGGAGATTCGTAAGTTTTCGCGCGATAACAGTGTTCTTGATTGGAGCGACCACCAGCGATGGTTTTTCGCAGTGTTAGAAGACCCACAAAGAGTATTGTTGATTGGTCGTGCGCCAGATGGGGCTCCTATCGGTGTGGTTAGATTTGATATGCAGAACAATGAGGCAGAGATTTCTATTTATCTCGTCCCAGATAAATTGACAAGCGGGTTGGGGAGGTCTTTGTTATTAAGTGCTGAGCAATGGCTTGCAAAAAGCTATCCAAATATTAGCCAAATTAAAGCCTATATATTGAACAAAAACAAACGTTCTTCGATGCTGTTTTCAAGATCCGATTATCAGATTGAGTCCACTCTTTATTCGAAAAGCTTGCATAGTAATGATTAATTCTATATCTATTTCTGGAAGATTAATTGGGCAGCAATATGCTCCCTTTGTGATTGCTGAAATGTCTGGTAATCACAATCAATCTCTGGAACGAGCATTGCAAATTGTTGACGCGGCGGCGGAGACGGGAGCGCATGCGATCAAGATTCAAACGTATACTCCAGATACGATGACTTTGGATTTAGATGAACGGGAATTTCATATAAGTGACCCTAATAGTCTTTGGACGGGGACTTCACTTTACAAGCTCTACGGCGAGGCTTATACGCCTTGGGAGTGGCATAAGCCAATTTTTGATCGGGCACGAGAGTTGGGTCTTATTGCCTTTAGTTCGCCTTTCGATGCAACGGCAGTAGATTTTTTGGAGACTCTAAATGTGCCATGTTACAAAATAGCATCTTTTGAAAATACTGACATTCCATTAATTCGAAAAGTCGCTGCTACCGGGAAGCCACTGATAATTTCAACCGGAATGGCCAATATAGCTGAGCTTGGAGAAAGTGTTGCTGCTGCGCGAGAAGCCGGTTGCAAAGATTTGATATTGCTTAAATGTACCAGCACTTATCCGGCAACTGCGGCTAATACGAACATACTCACAATTCCTAATATGCGTGATTTGTTTCAGTGCCAGGTTGGTCTTTCAGATCATACGATGGGAGTGGGTGTTTCGGTTGCTAGCGTGGCGCTAGGAGCTACTGTAATAGAAAAACATTTCACTTTAGATCGTTCCGAGGGAGGGGTGGATAGTACTTTTTCAATGGAGCCATCTGAAATGAAACAGATAGTAGAGGAATCGGAGCGAGCTTGGCAGGCTTTAGGTGTTATAAGTTACGGCCCTACGGCTGCCGAAAAGAAATCAATTCAATTTCGACGGTCGCTCTATGTAGTAACAGATATGGCAATGGGGCAGGTTATAACACATGAAAACGTGCGTGCAATTCGGCCTGGCTTGGGCATGGCTCCTAAATATTTAGAGTATATCTTGGGGAAAAAAGTGAATCAGGATATTAAGCGGGGAACGGCTTTTGATTGGTCCCTATTGGGCTAGCTCCAAGAGAAAAATGGAAAATATGAGTTTAGATACCAGTGAAATTTTAAAATCCAATGCAAACAGCCTGCGCAATCTAATTGTAGGGATGCGCTCCGCTTTTGCGCGTGGTGAAAATGTAATGGAGTATGCGCGTACATGTTTGGGGCAAGATTCTAATACGTCCGTTGCAACCTTAATTGCCTATGATTTGCAGGCCGGTTCGTATGTACGTAACGCATTAGAAAATCCTGGCGGGCGCGATTTATGGTGTTCACAACTGGCGGAGATATTGAATCCACTCGTTGTCGAAGGGAGCTCCCTTCTTGAGGTTGGTTGTGGTGAGGCTACTACCCTGGCGGGCATTTTGCAGAAACTGACTCACACTCCGAATGCCTTAGGGTTTGATATTAGTTGGTCTCGTTGCAACTACGGTCTTCAATGGTTATCGCAAAAGAATGTGTCCGCTAATTTGTTTGTCGCAGATCTATTTGATATCCCTTTGGCCGACCAGAGTGTAGACGTTGTTTATACCTCGCATTCTCTTGAGCCAAATGGTGGTCGAGAGGAGGACGCTATAGCTGAATTGTTGAGGGTGGCACGACGGGCTGTGGTACTGATAGAGCCTGCATATGAGTTGAGTGATGAGATTGCTCGTGAGCGTATGCGGGCTCATGGTTACGTTCGAAATCTGAGGCAAGTGGCTGAAAAATTGGAAGGCGAAGTAAGCGAATATAGATTGCTTGATTATTCTATTAATCCAAAAAATCCTAGTGGATTGTTATTGCTTAAAAAAAAGAACGCTCACTCAACTGAGCTCGCGCCGGTTTCGAATATCCAATGGAAATGTCCATTAACGTCTTCGCCAATGACACAAGGAACTTCCGGATTTTATTCGGCCGAGACTGGAATTGTTTATCCTGTTCTTTCCGGTATTCCATTGTTGCGCGCAGAACATGCAGTGGTAGCGTCTGCATTTGAACAAAATCATTCTCTCTGATGAAATATTGCACTGTTTGTTTGCAGCCGGATACGCGGCCTAATACTCACTTTAACAGTGGGGGTGTGTGTCCTGCATGTGACTATTATCAGCATTCACGATCTATTGATTGGCAAGAGCGATATGAAATATTGCGTGATCTTACCAAGACAATTAAACGAAAATCGGGTCAATATTTTGACTGCATAATTGGCGTAAGTGGGGGTAAAGATAGTACACGGCAGGCACTATGGGTGCGTGACAACCTTGGACTGAAGCCATTATTGGTTTGTCTAAGCCATCCCCCGCAGCAAGTGTCTCAGTTGGGAGTTGATAACATCTCAAATTTAATCAATCACGGTTTTGATGTCGTGTTGACGACGCCTGCGCCGGAGACTTGGCGTAGGCTGATGAGGGATAGTTTTTTTAAATTTACTAATTGGGCTCGTTCTACGGAGTTGGCATTATTTAGTTCAGTTCCGCAGTTGGCCATTAAATATAATATTCCCCTTATTTTTTGGGGTGAAAATCCGGCATTACAAGTAGGTGATCTCAAGACAATGGGAAATACCGGCTATGACGGCAATAATTTGCGCTATTCAAACACCCTTAGCTCCGGTCATGCATGGATGCTAGATGCAGGGTATGACGCCAATTCTATCCTCCCATATATTTATCCTGATATAGAAGCATTTGATAGTTCGAAAATTCAAATAGTATTTTTAGGTTGGTTTTTGGGAGATTGGGGGCTCCTGGAGAATGCTTCTTATGCATGCCCAGTTGGCTTGCATATCAGAGAAGAGGCACCTGAGCTAACCGGTGATTTATATGGGCTGAGCAATTTGGATGAAGATTGGCACAATATGAATCAAATGATCAAATACTTGAAATTTGGTTTCGGCAAGATCACCGAGTACGTGAATGAGGAGCTGCGCTCAGGGGCAATGGATAGAGCGACTGCAACAGATTTGGTCGAGCGGTACGATGGAAATTGTTCAGAAGCATATATTGATAGTTTTTGTGAGTTTATACAAATTACTAAGCAAGATTTTTGGGCCCATGTGAAGGAGTCTATGAACAAGGAATTATTTGAAATAGATGCAATGGGTAATATTCGTCGTAAATTCCAAGTTGGCGTGGGGTTATGAGTACTACTGTGGGAATAGTTGACTATGGTATGGGTAACCATGCCTCTGTCGAACATACGCTTCGAGATTTGGGATTCCGCGTACGCATTAGCGCGGATGCCGCGGTACTGAATGAGACCGACGTATTGCTGCTGCCTGGGGTCGGTGCTTTCCCAAGCGCGATGAAGGCATTGCATGAGCGTGGTCTCGTTAGTTATTTACAGGAGAAAGCGCGGTCCCAGTCCAAGATTATCGGTATTTGCTTGGGAATGCAGCTATTGGCCAGTGCGTCTTATGAGCACCGATACACCACCGGTTTGGATTTGATTCCGGGTGATGTGATGCCACTTCCTGATGCTAAATGGCATATCGGATGGAATACGATCGAATGTGTAAAAACATCGCCTTTATTGCAAGCGAGTGATGGTCATCCTTTTTACTTTAATCATTCCTATGTTTATCGTGGGCCAGACGAATACCAGATTGGTATCGCGCGAAACCCTCAGCCGATCACAGCGATTATTCGACGTGGCAATGTAATTGGATTGCAATTTCATCCAGAAAAAAGCCAAGCGGCGGGTAAAGAATTGTTGAGAAATATCATTACTGGATTGATCCATGCTTAAGAAGCGTTTAATTGGAGTGGTGACTGTCAAAAATGGCTGGGCGGTACAGTCATTTGGCTATAAACGATATCTCCCTTTGGGTAAGCCGGAATGCTTGATTGAAAACCTGGATCGATGGGGCGCTGATGAAATTCTTGTTCAAGTTATTGATCGCTCCATTGACAAGCTAGGACCAGATTTTAGTTTGTTGGAAAAAATTGGGCGTTTAGGATTGGAAACACCATTGATATACAGTGGTGGAATCCGTTCTGCAAACGATGGGGTTGCTGCTGTTCAACTCGGTGCTGATCGCCTAGTGTTAGATGCTCTTTTGCATGATGATCATGAATGTATTGCGGAACTGTCCCATAAACTTGGTGCTCAAGCACTCGTCGCTGCGCTCCCTCTTTCTCTATTAAATGGAGAGTTGAGGTGGCTGGATTATCGTACTCATACATCGAGTGCTATTTCGGACAAAGTATTGAATTTACTCCAAACTGGAGTCGTTTCAGAAATTCTAATTGTTGATTGGCTCAACGAGGGGGGCTGCGGTGTTTTTAATACTGCTCTTCTTGATACTTTCCCATCCCAACAATTGCCATTGATTGCTTTTGGAGGAATTGCGGGGCCGACGCATATTGAGTCTATTTTGGAAAGGGCCAGCACAATGGCAATTGCTATTGGTAACTCGTTGAGTTATCGCGAGCATGCTATTCAGAAGTGTAAAGAAGCACTGTTAGGTATGCCACTTCGTTCCCCTCATTACGAATCAAAGTATCCATTATTAGCCCATGCATAAAAATAATTTTTGTAAGCGCTGCCTATACGGCACGGCTCACCCATTGGGTTTAATTCTTGACGAAGAGGGGATTTGTTCAGGCTGTCGTATTCATGAAGAGAAGGATAAGCTTGATTGGGGCGCGCGATGGGAAAAACTGCGCAGCCTAGTCCAACCTTATCGAAATACAGATGGTAAGAATTACGATTGCATCGTGCCTGTTTCCGGGGCTCATGATTCATACTATATCGTGCATTTGATCAAGAAGGAACTTGGCCTTAATCCATTGCTGGTGACTTATAACAAATATTTTAATACACCTCTAGGGATCAGGAATCTTGCGAATTTACGCATCCAATTTAACTGCGACATCCTTTACCAAAACATCAATCCAATATCGGTGAAGAACATCACCCGTACGACTTTGCGTCGTTTGGGCAGTATTTATTGGCCTGTATTGGCTGGGCAGACTGTATTCCCGGTGCAAACTGCTGTTCGATACAAAATTCCACTCATTATATGGGGCGCTCACCAAGGACTGGAACAAGTGGGAATGTTTTCCCATGAGCATGAAGTTGAGATGACAAGGCGATATCGCAAAGATCATGACTTGATGGGGCACGAGGCGGACGATCTGTTATCAATTTTTGATACTCTAAAAGAAGAGGATATCTGGCAATACCGATATCCGGACGATCAAGAGTTAAATGCAGTGGGGGTGAGAGGGATCTATTTGGGCAATTACGTTCGTTGGGACCCTAAAGCTCAGCATGAAAAAATGGTGACAGAGTATGGGTATCAGACTGCTAGTTTTTCTAGAACCTTTGACGCATACGATTTTGTAGACTGTTTTAACTACATGGATTTACATGATCAACTGAAGTTGTATAAGCACGGTTACTCCAAAGTGACTGATCATGCTTCCCGTGAAATTCGTTTTGGAAGACTTACACGGCAAGAAGGACATGCATTAGTTACGAAGTATGAGCAGCGTACTTTGAAATATTCTGAGCAATTTTGCGATTGGTTGGGGATCGCTCCTCGTTCATTGCAATTTATGCTGGATATGCATCGTAATCCGGATTGCTGGGAACAGATCGAGCCGGATAAGTGGATATTTAAAGGCTGGAGTGTGCAAAGAGCTGAAGGTTTGTCTTCGGAGGTGAGACCATCGGACTTGTTTCAAGTTAATAGTAGTCTTGAAATGGATAGGGCGGCCTCCTATATCACCATCGGAAAAGGTTGGCCGTGAAACAGCGTGATGAGGACGCTATGGCGAATGATTTCGCTGGTGGTATGACTGACGAACAATTGGAAAAGGCTTGTAAGGTTGATGCGACGGGTATCGCAACCTGGCGTAACTGGACAACTGAAGTCTACAGTTTCGGTAAATGTTTTCGTTATTTGTCGAAGTATCCTCGGATATTTCCTTTGTACTGCCAAGCGGATCATGGGGTTGGATTGGAATCCCTGTTGCAGGTGCATGAGCTGAATGAGTCTGAGCGTATACACTTCACATGGAATCCAGTTAAGGCGGAGCGATTTAAAGATTCGACTCATCCTCAGGTCGTGCGGATACCTCATCCTTGGATAGGGTACCGGAAGGGTCTAAACATAAAGCGGAAAGATCAACCTTCTGGAACGATCGTTTTTTTTACACATCTCGCACCCGGATTGGTTTGGGAAGGGCATGATTCTGACGAGTACTTTTCAAGTTTACGTAATTTGCCAGAAAAGTTCCAACCGGTAGTTCTTTGTTTGCATATGCACGATATTAATGCCGGGCACCATAAGGAACTAAGACGTCATGGCTTTCCGTTAGTTACCGCAGGGAATTCGTCTTCCACAATGTTTGTAGATCGATTTTATAATTTAATCAAAAATTACTCTTACGCGACCTCCCAGGATTGGGGGTCTCAGGTTGCGTACTGCGTAGAATTGGGAGTTCCCTATTTTTTTATGGGATCTATTCCCAAGCTTATAAATTTATCTCATCCGGGGCAAGTAATTGGTGAGGTGCCACGATATCAAGATGAAAAGCATGAACACCTAGTGTTACAAGCAGAGCGCTTATTTCGCTCGCCGGTTGACCAAGTCACACTTGAACAAGCTACATTTGTTCGCTCTATGCTGGGACTGGATTCTAAATTGAATCAGGCTGACATCTCAAAAATTCTCTGGGGAGAATTTTACGCACACTGGAGAAATTGGCCCCAAATGCTGAAGCCAATAGCGAGTCATCTCTTAAGGAAAATGGGACTATTAGAGATGGTCAGGAAAGTTTTAAAAAAATCATAAGGTGTTGTTTGAGCCAGATTCAAATTGGGAAAATCAAATATGAAGGCAGTCATTCTTGCAGGAGGGTTGGGCACGCGGATTAGCGAAGAAACTTCGACGCGGCCTAAACCTATGATTGAAATTGGTGGGCGTCCAATTCTTTGGCACATCATGAAAATCTATTCAACGTATGGGATCAATGATTTTGTTGTTTGTTGCGGATATAAAGGCTATGTCATTAAAGAGTATTTCGCGAACTACTTTTTGCATATGTCTGACGTCACATTCGACATGCAAGCAAATAAAATGGAAGTTCATCAGCGCAATGCCGAACCCTGGAAGGTAACGCTGGTGGATACCGGTGACGAAACGATGACCGGTGGGCGTCTGAAAAGAGTGGCGCAGTATCTGGAAGATGAGCCGGAGTTTTGTTTCACCTATGGTGATGGGGTGTCAAATATTGATATCGGTGCGCAAATTGCTTTTCATAAGCAACATGGGAAGTTGGCAACGGTAACTGCTGTGCAGCCTCCAGGGCGTTATGGGGCGCTTGATATGGATGGTGAGGTCGTACGTGGTTTTATCGAAAAACCGCAAGGTGATGGCGGTTGGATCAATGGGGGGTTTTTCATTCTCTCCCCTAAATGCATTGATTTGATCGAAGATGACCGTACCTCCTGGGAAGGTCAGCCTTTAGCAAGGCTGGCTGAGCAAGGGGAGTTAAGGGCGTTTGAACATCGCGGATTTTGGCAGCCGATGGACACTTTACGAGATAAAAATCATTTGGAGGGTCTGTGGCAATCTAGTCAGGCACCTTGGAAGATATGGGCGTGAGTCATACTTTTTGGCAAGGAAAACGGGTCTTTCTGACTGGGCACACCGGCTTCAAAGGCGGCTGGCTTGCGCTCTGGCTTCAGTCTATGGGGGCTGAAGTACATGGTTATGCGCTGACTCCGTCAACAGATCCAAATTTCTTTACTGTCGCTAATGTTGGCAAACATATGGCGAGCAGTACGATCGCCGATATTCGGGATGCTTATTTATTACGAGCCGCGATGCAGCGCGCACAGCCTGAAATCGTGTTGCATCTTGCTGCTCAGCCATTGGTACGGTACTCATACGCGGAGCCAGTAGAGACATACGCAGTTAACGTAATGGGTACAGTGCATTTGCTGGAAGCTATTCGTGGAACGCCGTCAGTTAAAGCGGTGGTAAACGTTACTACAGATAAGTGTTATGAAAATCGGGAGTGGGACTGGGGATATCGGGAAAATGAAGCCATGGGCGGATTTGACCCCTATTCGAGTAGTAAAGGATGTGCAGAACTGGTGACTTCGGCTTACAGGCGGTCTTATTTAGATTCGGCCGGAGTGTCGATTGCGAGTGCTAGAGCTGGGAATGTAATTGGAGGCGGGGATTGGTCGTCTGACCGTTTGCTTCCTGATTTTCTCAGGGCCTTGGATCAAGGTGAGACGTTGACAATACGCTCACCAAATTCGACGAGGCCTTGGCAACATGTTTTAGAACCATTATCAGGTTATTTGGCTCTTGCCGAGCGGCTTTATACGGATGGAAGCCGCTTCGCGGAAGCATGGAACTTTGGTCCTTTGGATGAGGACGCACGTCCCGTTCAATGGATTATCGAAAAAATGGCGGCAATGAACAATGGCGTTAAGTGGCAGCTTGATAGTTCACCGCAATTGCATGAGGCTAATTATTTAAAGCTGGATAGTAGTAAAGCGAGTAATCGTTTGAACTGGAATTCTCAGTGGCGCCTGCAAACTGCATTACATAAAACGCTAGAGTGGCATACAGCGTGGAAGAATGCTGAAGATATGCGCACAGTTTCGTTGTCCCAGATATCTGAATACAGTGGCGCAAGGGAAGTGAAATGAGTAGTGGCCGCTTTAGCTTCAGTCCAATTGGGGAGTTTGCAGGACTTTGTTTAGTGCAAAGAACGGCAATAGAAGATGAGCGGGGCTATTTGTCCCGGTTTTTTTGCGCTGAAGAATTTGCAAAAGCTGGCGTGAGTATGCCTGTAGTGCAAATAAATCACACGCTCACAAGAAAAAAAGGTGCAGTGAGGGGTATGCATTTTCAGCATATCCCGCATGCAGAAAAAAAACTGGTGAGTTGTATCAAAGGTGAAGTATGGGATGTCGCTGTCGACCTGCGTCAGAACTCGCCAACTTTTTTACATTGGCATGGCGAGGTTTTGTCGGCAGCAAATCGTAAGAGCCTGTTGATTCCAGAGGGATTTGCGCACGGTTTTCAGACGCTTACTGAGGATTGTGAACTCATCTATTTGCACACAGAGGCTTACCATCAAGCCTCGGAAGATGCATTGAACGCACTTGATCCCGCGTTGAGTATCAATTGGCCTTTAGATATCGTCGAGCTATCGGATCGAGATCGTAAGCACATGTTTATTGAACAGAATTTTCAGGGAATTATTTTATGAAATGCCGTCATTGTCAGGCCGAATTGGCTTTGACCTTAGTTGATTTGGGTTCCGCCCCCCCTTCAAATGCTTACCTGACAGAGCAGACTTTATCTGCGCCAGAAAAATATTTTCCGTTGCGAGTTCTGGTCTGTACGGATTGCTGGCTAGCGCAAACCGATGATTACACCCAAGCTGACGAATTGTTTGATGCTGACTATGCTTATTTTTCAAGTACTTCAACGGGATGGTTGTCGCACGCTGCCAGATATGCAGAGAAGATGATTGAACAGTTTAAGCTTGATAAAGACAGCCTTGTCATTGAGGTTGCTTCGAACGATGGCTATCTTCTACAAAATTTTTTAAGAGCTGAAATTCCATGTTTGGGAATTGAGCCCACCGCGAGTACTGCTCTAGTCGCTGAGAAAATGGGTATTCCGGTATTACGTGAGTTTTTTGGTGAAGCTTTAGGAAAAAAACTGGCTGCTGATGGTAAGCAGGCGGATTTGATCGCTGGAAACAACGTGTATGCACACGTACCTGATATTAATGACTTTACACGTGGCTTGAATGCTGCTCTTAAGCCAGGAGGAACGATTACCCTGGAGTTTCCGCATCTGATGCGACTGCTTGAGCATACTCAATTCGATACCGTCTATCACGAACACTTTTCTTATCTTTCTTTGTACACCGTCAGCCGTATTTTTGAAGCAGCCGGTCTGCGCGTATTTGATGTTGAAGAGTTGTCCACACACGGTGGCAGCCTGCGTATTTATGGCTGTCATCAGGACGACGCACGATCGATTACGCAAGCAGTGACGGACATGTTGGCAGAAGAGAGTCGACGAGGCCTGCAATCAAGTGAGATATACGAAACTTTCCAAGTGAGGGCAGATAAGGTCAAAGATGACCTGCTTAGTTTTTTGATTGAAAAAAAACGTGCGGGTAGTAGTGTGGCGGCTTACGGTGCTGCGGCTAAAGGAAATACTTTATTGAATTATGCGGGCGTTAAGCCGGACTTATTGGCATTTGTTTGCGATGCTGCTCCCGCCAAGCAAGGCAAATATATGCCAGGTAGTCATGTGCCCATTTTGGCGCCTAATGTTTTGGAGACACGACGTCCAGATTATCTGGTTATTCTTCCTTGGAATATTGCTTCCGAGGTGAAGCAACAAAATTCCGGGCTTGCTGCCCTTGGGACAAAATTTGTTACGGCCGTACCGAGGCTGGAGATCGTATGAAGTCGAGGATTCACTATACAAAACCTTCCATTACCGGATTGGAGGTTAGTTACGCGACTGATGCTGCGACCAACGGTTGGGGCGAAAAATGCTATGAGTATATCCATCGTTTTGAGGATGCTTTTAAAAAGCATCTAAACGTTCAATATGCGATCGCCACCTCGAGTTGTACTGGTGCTTTGCATATGGGAATGGCAGCTTTAGGTATAGGTCCGGGTGATGAAGTGATTATGGCGGACACAAATTGGATCGCGACAGCATCACCCATTGTGCATCTCGGTGCAAAACCGATTTTTGTCGATATCCTGTCAGACACCTGGTGCATCGATCCGGATTTGGTAGAGCAAGCAATTACTCCGAATACAAAGGCAATTGTCGCTGTGCATTTATATGGCAATCTTTGCGATATGGATAAGTTGCTAGCTATTGGGAAAAAGCACGGAATCCCGGTAATTGAGGATGCCGCTGAAGCCATAGGTTCTGTCTACCAAGGAAAACGAGCCGGCTCTATGGGAAGATTTGGGACTTTTTCGTTTCATGGAACCAAAACTCTTACTACCGGCGAAGGCGGTATGTTCGTGACCGATGACGCTGCATTGTACGAAACCGTGCTCACATTGAGTAATCATGGACGTGCTCGAGGGCAAAGTAAGCAGTTCTGGCCTGATATGGTTGGATTTAAATACAAAATGTCTAACATTCAGGCGGCTTTAGGCTGCGCGCAGATGGAACGTATCGATGAGTTAATCAAGCGCAAACGGGATATTTTCTATTATTACCGGGATCAATTGGTCGCTATACCCGGCATTTCAATGAATCCCGAACATTTGAATACGATCAACGGGGCATGGATGCCCACGGTGGTGTTCGATGCAGAAACTGGGGTGACTCGCGAAAATCTGCAAGCTGCTTTTGCTGAGGAAAACATCGATGCAAGGGTCTTCTTCCATGCGTTATCTAGTTTGCCTATCTTGGGAGGCGAACAAGGAAAGGAAATATCGTCCAGTGTGCCATTGAGAGCGATCAATCTTCCAAGCTTTCATGATATTTCCCTTCAGGAGCAAGATAGGGTTATTAGTGTGATCAAAAACGTATTGAGATCATGAAAAAGTACGTTATATGGGGATGTGCTGGCCACGCTAAAGTTGTAGCGAGCTTGATTAAATTGCAGGGCGGTATTGTCGCGGCCTTCTTTGATAATCGGGATGTCGCTACTGTATTACCAGATGTTCCGGTATTTAAGGGCGTCGATGGATTTCATGCCTGGCTAAAAGGATACGGGGACGTTTCCAATGTAACAGGCGTTGTCGCGATAGGAGGAGCACGTGGTGCTGATCGTATCCAGATACAAAAATTATTTAGTGATTCCGGCTTACAGCTGGAGCCCTTGGTTCATCCGACAGCTTTGATTTGTAATACGGTATTTCTCGGTAATGGGTCTCAAGTGTTGGGACAAGCGATTGTTGCAGCCGATAGCGTCCTTGGAGAGGTTTGCATTATTAATCACAAAGCATCAGTGGATCATGAGTGTGTGTTGGGGGATGGCGTCCATCTTGCCCCGGGCGCAACATTGTGCGGATGCGTTCATCTCGGCGACAACGTAATGATTGGGGCTGGTGCTGTGGTATTACCTCGTTTGAGTATCGGCGCTAATACAATCGTAGGCGCAGGAGCAGTGGTTACCAAAGACTTACCGGAGGGTGTCGTTGTTACAGGTTGTCCTGCCAGAATAATTAGAAATATTTAGGTGTCAGACAGTAATGAGCATTTCTATCGACCGTCCTAAATATTCAATTTTGATACCAACTCGAAATGGAGCACAGTATCTGCCATTCGCAATCCAGAGTGCATTGAAACAAGGTAGTAAAGATTTCGAGCTAATAATAAGCAATAATCATTCTTCTGATGACACGCATGATTATCTGGCGACATTGGACGATCCACGTGTAAGAGTGGTTATGCCAGAACGGCCTTTATCCATGCCGGCACATTACGAATTTATCCTTTCCCAAGCTAACGGTGAGTGGATAACTATATTGGGCGATGATGATGCACTCATGCCAGATTTCTTTTCTGATCTTGATAAATTGAATTTGGATCAAATTGATGCTTTGGTCAGTAGGCGGGCATATTATTTTTGGCCTGGCTGTGAGGATTTGTATGGGGATACCGTCGTCGCATATCAATCCAGAGTGAAAGCAGCAGTAAAGCGTAGCGGTTTGAATCTGTTTTTGTCACTTTGCTCAATTGCTGTTTATACAGATATGCCGCAGGCATATACTACGGGCCTGATTCGTAAAAAACTTATTGATCAAATTAAGTCCGACTGTAATGGCCGCTTTTATTTTGCGACGAGCCCCGATGTTTACTCTGCAATAGCAATTGCTTGTAGGACCAAAAAATATTTGAGACTGGAAAAGCCTTTATTTTGGGTGGGAACTTCTGCCAAAAGTGTGGGTTTTTCTGGTGCCGGGAAAGCGAAAGAGCGATATAAAGAATTCTGGCAGCAATGTGCTGACGATGGTTTTCACATTACCTCTGCGATTCCTATGAATCTTTTTATTCTCAGAGATGGGGCATTGTTTACGTATGATGCTTTGCTTAATTCCCCACTGCCGGCGCCATTCTGGAAATCTGTTTTCGTTAAGTATTTTGTTTATGCCGGCGTCGCGCGCAAAAATAGTGATTTAAAAATGAAAGTAAAAGAAGAGTTGGGCTCTGAACTGAACACTTTTGTTCTCTCCTGTTGTTCACTCTTACTTTTTCTGATTGATAGCGTATATCAAATAAATTCAAAAAGATTGGGCTTAATAGATCGATTTGTATCAAAGAAAATTATTTCAAGTGACAGGGGAAGATTTTCAAATATAGGTAAAGCTTCTGATGAATTGTCCCGCCTGTAGTGCTTTTTACAGTGTTACTGATATCTATTCTCTGCTTAAGGTGTTGTTTGTCAAAAGGTTCTTATGTCGTCCGGATTCGATGATTTGAAAAACGCGCCAATCGTTTTTTTTTGCTACAACCGTCTTCAACATACGCAAAGAACTATTGAAGCCTTAAAAAAAAATACCTTGGCCTCGGAGAGTGATCTTGTAATTTATTCGGACGCCTCCAAGAACGACGCACATGTCGATGAGGTTGCGGCTGTGCGTGCTTATCTGAAGACTATTTCGGGATTTAGATCGGTAAAAATTATTTTTCGCCAAGAAAATATGGGCTTGGCTAGATCAATTATTGACGGTGTATCGGCAGTGGTGAATGAGTACGGTCAAGTCATTGTGTTGGAGGATGATTTGGTCACGAGTCCATATTTTCTTCAGTTTATGAACGATGGTTTGCGGCGTTATGAAATGAATAAAGAGGTTGCGAGCATCCATGGATACGTCTATCCAATTGAAAATTTGCCCGAAACCTTTTTTATGCGGGGAGCAGATTGCTGGGGATGGGCAACTTGGCGCGATCGATGGCAAATGTTTGAATCTGATGGTGAAATTCTTCTTTCTGAACTGGTGCGTAAGAAATTGACCCATTATTTCGATTTAAATGGGGCTTATCCATTTACGCAAATGTTGAGGGATCAAATATCAGGGAAAAATAACTCGTGGGCTATCCGTTGGCATGCTTCAGTTTTTTTGAATGAAAAATTTACTTTGTATCCTGGGAAATCACTGGTTCTTAATATTGGTAACGATAACAGCGGAACACACAGTGGAAACACAGACGCTTTCTCTTCAGATGTCTCCGCGACGGCAATAACAGTAAGAGCTATGCCTGTTGAAGAAGATGCGTTTGCATTAAATGCCTTTGGACGCTATTTTATAAAACTGCGTGGGGGATTGATCGGGGGAGTCAAGCGATTGTTATCTCGTGCTTTAAACGGATTTCTTAGATGAAGATAAAGCAGTTTATTCGAGACTGGTGTCCGCCGATTCTAATGAATTGGATTAGATCTTTGCGGGCAAACAATGGTTTGTCATTTTCCGGTGATTATGCGTCATGGTCTGATGCGAAGATGAAGTCATCCGGTTATGATGCCGAACAGGTACTGCAGCGAGTTTCAGAAGCTGCGCTCAAGGTAAAACGAGGGGAGGCGCTTTTCGAGCGTGATTCAGTCTGTTTCGAAAAGGCGGAGTTTCGCTGGCCAGTTTTGGCATGTCTGTTATCGGTTGCTGCGTCGCGCAGCAGTAATTTGAATGTCTTGGATTTTGGCGGCTCACTAGGCAGCTTTTATTTCCAGCATAAAGATTTTTTTTCGAATTTGATGCAAGTAAGATGGGCCGTCGTCGAGCAGGCGCAGTTCGTAAAGTTCGGTCAAGAACACTTACAGGATGATGTATTGCGTTTTTATGACTCTATTGAAAGCTGCTCGATACAGCAGCCAATAGATGTGGTTTTATTATCTAGCGTAATTCAGTATCTAGAGAAGCCTCGAGAAGTTTTAACCTCGCTGGCGGCGATTGGTGCCCCCTATATCTTGATTGATCGTACGTCGTTCATTGCGGATGAGTCTGATCGACTTACCGTTCAAACGGTGCCCAAAGCCATATACGATGCTTCTTATCCGGCTTGGTTTTTTTCAGAAAAATTATTCCTGAAAACAATGTTGGACTTAAATTATCGTTTGCGGACCGAATTCCCATGTCCGGAAGTTATAGGCCTTGGCGAATATAAAGGAATGTTTTTTGAACGCGTTTGAAAAGCGGGATTTCCATATGCAGTATAAGCATGTAATTTTTACACTCCCTTCTCACATTTCAGTACGCCCTTGTTGAATAAAAAGAACTGCGCATGCATACATTTTGTACTTTGTTTGATTCTAATTATTTGACCAGAGGATTGGCTTTATATCAATCACTGAAAAACGTAGGTGAATCTTTTACTCTTTATGCCGTATGTTTCGATGACTTGGCCTATGAGGTGTTGTGTAGACTTGAACTGCCTGATCTTGTCGCAGTTTCTTTGGGTGAGTTTGAAACGGAAGCTTTGCTGGCTGTAAAAAAGGAGCGCACCTCGGGTGAGTATTGCTGGACATGTACACCTCACGTTATTCGTTATGTGCTAGATACGTATCAGTTATCAGATGTTACTTATCTTGATGCAGATCTTTATTTTTATGGAAAACCATCGCTTTTGTTTGACGAGTTTCAGCAAAGTAACGCGTCAGTGTTGATTACTCCGCATCGCTATACACCACGGTACGACCAGTCTATTGCTTCGGGAATCTACTGTGTCCAATTCATGACTTTCAAAGCCAATGAAGATGGGTTGAAAGTTCTGCAGTGGTGGCAAGATCGTTGTTTGGAATGGTGTTTCAACCGTGTTGAGGACGGGAAGTTCGGAGATCAAAAATACCTTGATGACTGGCCACAAAGATTCCGTGGTGTGCATGTTTTGCAGCATATCGGGGGAGGGGTAGCACCATGGAATGTTCAGCAGTATCTAGTCAACTGGCGTCCCGATGAGCTCTGTGTGGATAATTTCCCGGTGATCTTTTATCACTACCATGGTTATAAAAAGTACGCAGACGGCGTCCATGACTTAGGCGGATACAAGCTTGGCAAGGAAGCCGTACAGTATTTATACAAACCATATGTATATGGTTTGAATGTAGCTGAAGAACAGATCAAAAACGTTTTCCCGGATTTCGATCGCGGAAATGTTAAGAGACAGATATCGTGGAAGACCCCTTTGCGTAATTTGCGTCGGCGGCTCAAAGGAGAATTCAATGAGTATTCATTCGTATAAGAATAAAAAAGTACTGATTACCGGCGGTTTGGGGTTTATCGGTTCAAATTTGGCCCGACGTTTAGTTGGCCTAGGCGCCCAAGTAACATTGGTAGATAGCCTGGTTCCTGTTTATGGCGGCAATCTATTTAATATTTCGGATATCAGAAATAGTGTTGCGTGCAATATTTCTGATGTTAGAGATCCGCATGCAATAACTTATCTGGTACAAGGCCAAGACTTTTTATTTAATTTGGCTGGACAAACCAGTCATATGGATTCGATGACGAGTCCACGGGAAGATTTGGAGATTAATGCCGCTGCACAATTGTCGATTGTGGAAGCGTGCAGAGCCGTAAATCCGAATATCAAATTGGTCTTTGCCAGTACACGTCAGATTTACGGAAAACCCGATTATTTACCCGTAGACGAATTGCATCCGATTCGACCAGTCGATGTAAACGGCATTAATAAGCTGGCTGGCGAGTGGTATCACCTGTTGTACAACAATGTGTATGGTATCCGCGCCTGCGTTTTACGCTTAACGAATACCTATGGTCCTGCTATGCGCGTTAAAGACGCACGTCAGACATTTTTAGGGATTTGGGTGCGTTCTCTGATCGAGGGCGCGCCGATTAAGGTATTTGGCGACGGTAAGCAGTTACGTGACTTCAATTATGTCGATGACTGTGTTGACGCCATGCTGCTGGCGGGGGCTAGTGATATAGCTAACGGCAAGGTGTACAACCTTGGTAGTAAAGAGGTGATCAATCTGGGTGATTTGGCCGCCATGACGGTAGGGCTGGGGTATGGTGGGCAGTATGAGCTAGTTCCGTTTCCAGCAGAACGTAAAGCCATTGATATTGGTGATTATTACAGTGATTTTAGTCTTATTTCGCGCGAATTGGGATGGGAGCCGAGTGTAGGGCTGGAAGAAGGATTGAAAAAGACCGTGGAGTATTACATGGCGAATAATCAGCATTATTGGGACGCAAGCAAATGATATTGATGAATGACTTTAAGGCAGAGCCGGAAGAAATCCGTGAGGCTATGCTGGCTGCCACCAAGCGTGTGCTCGACTCTGGTTGGTACGTCCTGGGTAAGGAAGTTGAGAGTTTTGAAGCTGAATGGGCGACTCTTTGCGGTGTTGCGCATGGCGTGGGTGTTGGCAATGGCATGGATGCCATCGAGATAGCACTGCGCTCTCTGGATATTGGTGCGGGAGATGAGGTAATCACTACGCCCATGACGGCATTTGCTACTGTGCTCGCAATACTGCGTGCCGGTGCGGTGCCAGTATTGGCAGATATTGATCTGGATACGGCTTTGCTTTCCATCGAAAGTGTGAAGAGATGTATTACGCCTAAAACCAAGGCAGTGATCTTGGTGCATCTCTATGGACAGGTGCGCAATATGCAAGCATGGTCCGACTTATGCAATGAGAAACAGATTGTTCTGATCGAAGATTGTGCTCAGGCGCATCTGGCAAGTTCTGGGGGGCGGGCAGCGGGCTCTTTTGGTCAAGTCGCTGCTTATAGCTTTTATCCGACCAAGAATCTGGGAGGGCCTGGCGATGGCGGAATGCTGGTTACTTCTGATGAGATGATTGGTGCGAGAGCCGGTCGTTTGCGAAATTACGGACAAAGTGTGCGTTATCAGCATCCAGAGTTGGGCATGAATAGTCGCCTGGATGAGGTTCAGGCGGCCATGCTGTCAGCCCGGCTGAAATGGTTGCCTGAATTTACGGAGCGGCGGCGTGAAATAGCCGCGGCTTATCGAAAAGATATATCCAACCCATTAGTAAAAATGTTAAGTGAGCCAGAAGAGCCAGGTGCTCATGTCTATCACTTGTTTGTTATTACATGTGAGGAGAGGACGCGCTTGCAGGCACATTTGCAATCACAGGGTGTTCAGGCGCTGATTCACTATCCGATTTCTATTCATCATCAAGAGCCATGTCTGGATATGGCGCGTGACCCGCTTGGTCTGAAAAATAGTGATTTCCACGCAAATGTCTGCCTCTCTCTGCCTTGTCATCCGCAAATGTCAGAGGATGATGTTCGCGCAGTAATTAAAGCCGTTAATGCTTTCGCATTAGCTTAAATGTTGAGGAATTTACGTAATAAATTTATCAAATGAGATAGATTTTTTGCGGGGTGAGGCAAAAAATATGACAAGAACAAAATGATTTGTCTTAATGCTGAATACAGCACAACCCGCCAGGTGGTGGGTATACCGGAGGCTAGTCAATCTGGCGTTGCTGCCATTGAAGGCCGCAGATGCTTGCCTCCCAACACCTTGCGTAGCGGTGAAGGCGGGCTGCGCTTGCAAGGGCACGGGAAGAGTGAAGACGAGCAGTCAGGACCGTTAGTAACGATCATTACCGCTGTTTTTAATGGCGAGAAAACCATAGAGCAGACGATATTGAGTGTTATCAGTCAGTCTTACAATAATCTTGAGTACATCATTATTGATGCCGGATCGACAGACGGTACGATTGATATCATCAAAAAATATGAGCACGCGATCAACTATTGGGTGAGCGAGCCAGATGGTGGTATCTATGATGCGTGGAATAAGGGAGTAGCGCTGGCAAGTGGCACATGGATCGCATTTCTTGGTTCAGATGACCTCTATCGGGAGGGCGCGGTACAGGCCTATATAGATTTTGTCAGTAGCCGGACTGACCTCGATATCGAATATGTTTCATCGAAAATTAATCTTACTAATGATGAAAAGGTGTTGCGCACTGTAGGCTTGCCCTGGAGCTGGGAAATTTTCCGCAAGTACATGAAAGTAGCGCACGTCGGTTCTTTGCACCATAAAAAGCTATTCGAAAAGTATGGATTATTTGATGACTCATACAGAATTACCGGTGATTACGAATTTTTGTTGCGGCCGGGGCGGCATTTGAATGCTTATTTCCTGGATGAGATTACGGTCAATATGCATGTGGGCGGTGTCAGTAACGCCGATTCCAGGGTTTTTGAAGAGTCAACAAGAGCAAAGATTTCAACTGGCGGCAGGAACGTCGTGGCGAGTCAAATAGAAAAATATTGGGCCATACTTAAGTGGAAAATTCGTAGTCAATTGCTCGGCTGATTGAGTCCAGTTTTTCTTGAGGCCCTGGTTTATCCTAGGCAAGCGCATGCAAAATCAACTTCATGTAGTAAACAGTGCTGCGATGACTTCGGGCGGTGAAGGCCTGGCTGCGCTGCGTTATGCGCAATCTTTGGCAAAGGCCGGGTGTAACGTGACTTTGCTGGCCAGGCGGATATCTGATCCTGACCAATCCGCGGCACAAATAAGTGAGCGCTTTCATCAGGAAGCGGTATCGGCTCAAGGCAGTTCATTCGCGGGTTTGTATCGTCAGTACAGACATATATGCCGAACGCTTAAACAAGGACATATAGACCTCGTGCATATCCACGGCATGTGGTCTCCTTTTTTGGCGCTTGCTGCATTTGCCGCTCGTCGCGCAAAAATTCCTGTAGTGATTTCCCCGCATGGTTGCTTGGATGCCTGGGCACTGCAGTATAAACACAGCAAAAAAATGCTGGCTTTGAGGACCTACCAAGGACACATATTACGCAGTGCTTCTGCATTTATAGCAACTGCAAAACCAGAGCTGGAAAGTATTCGCCAATTAGGATTGGTGCAACCTGTTGCCATCATTCCCAACGGCGTTGACGTAGAGCCTCGTTCTGAACTTGATGTGATAAAGAAATCTAAAACGATTCTTTTTTTATCTCGTGTTCATCCGATTAAAGGTTTGCTCGATTTAGTCGAAGCATGGGCTCAAGTAAGAATTCCGGGATGGCGTATTGTGATCGCTGGCGGCGATGAAGATGGGTATCGCGCAAAGGTTGAGGCATTGATCGCGGAGCGGGGCTTGCAAGCAGATTTCGAATTTTTAGGTTTTGTGAATGGCGAGCGTAAACAAGCATGCTTTGATAACGCCGATATTTTTGTGTTACCAACTTATTCTGAAAATTTTGGTATTGCAGTCGCTGAAGCATTGGCAAATGAGTTGCCGGTAGTCACGACAACAGGGGCGCCGTGGCAGGATTTGGTGACCCATCATTGCGGATGGTGGGTATCCCCCGGAGCGCTGGGCGTAGCGAGCGCCTTATCCGAGGCTATTAATATGCCATCCGATGATCTGAGGATGATGGGGCAACGAGGCCGAAAACTGGTATTAGAGAAGTATTCGTGGAACACCATTGGTACGTCTGCATTGACCGTAAGCAACTGGCTGCTGGATCGCTCTATACCCAAACCAATCGAGGTTGTGGAGTTTCAACGATGATGATGATAGTTGGATGAAGATATTAATTGTGAGCCAGTATTTCTGGCCTGAGGGTTTTAGCATCAATGACGTCGCGCGCTCATTGGTCGAGAAGGGTGTGGCAGTGGACGTTCTTACTGGCAAACCGAACTATCCTGCGGGCGAAAAATTCGAAGGTTATCGTGGCTTCGGTTTCATGCATGAGACCTGGAAGGGTGTTTCCGTATTCCGGATACCTATGGTTGCCAGAGGCGTAGGTGGGGCGCTCAGGCTGGTGATCAATTACTTGTCTTTTGTCATTTCCGGTTTGTTGTTTGGTGCCTTGCTATTGCGTAAGCAGCGCTATGACGCAATTCTGGTTTATGCCCCATCGCCTATCTTACAGGCGATTCCTGCCATTTTTTTGGGCTGGTTAAAGCGATGCGGTGTGATTGTCTGGGTGCAGGATTTGTGGCCGGAAAGCCTTTCTGCAACCGGGCATGTCCGGAATGAACGAGTCCTCAAAATGGTCGAGTCGGTGGTTCGGTTCATTTACACGCGCAGCGACTTGTTGCTCGCACAGTCAAGGGCCTTTGTGCCTTTGCTTCAAAATCTGGCCGCGGCTACATCTGTTCAGTACTATCCCAATTCGGTAGATCCTGCGTTTGCAAATCCGGTATTTGGGGATTTGCCCGATGTGGAGGGGCTAGATGGCAGTTTTTCGGTACTTTTTGCTGGAAATATCGGCACAGTACAGTCTGTTGAGACGATCGTCGAAGCCGCTTCATTGCTTCAGTCTTATCCTGACATTCATTTAGTGGTTATGGGGGATGGGAGTAAGCGGGAATGGATGTTGCAGGAACAGAGGCTGCGCGGATTAACGAATTTGCACCTGCCAGGCAGATTCCCGGTCGAAATGATGCCGGGGTTTATGCAAAAAGCCTCCGTTTTATTGGTGTCACTGACGAATCAGGAGATATTCAAAGCGACAATACCGAATAAAATACAGGCTTATTTGGCGGCAGGCAGGCCTATTGTCGCTTCCCTTAATGGAGAAGGGGCAAATATAGTTCTGGAGGCCGGGGCTGGATTAGCTGCGCCGGCTGAAGATAGCCAGGCCTTGGCCGACACGATTTTGCGGTTTTATCGTATGAGTCAGTCTGAGCGTGAAGAGATGGGCGCGTGTGGGCGCCGCTACTATTTGAAGCATTTTGAGCATGATATGTTGATGGGTCAGCTGATTGGACATTTCCGGTCTGTGAGTGATCTCAAAAAAGAGAAATAAGAATGAGAATATTGGTGCTGGGCGCAAGTGGCATGCTGGGCAATGCCATGATGCGGATATTAAGTGAGCGCAGCGATTGGGCGGTGTACGGCACGATTCGTTCGGATAGCTTGAAAAAGTTTTTTCCAGCAGATATCGCTAATAATCTGTTGTCGGGAATTGATGTCGAGCAGGTTGACTCCTTGTTGCAAGCGTATGCGCAAGTGCGTCCGGATGTCGTTATTAATTGCATCGGCTTGATTAAGAAATTCATGGATGAAGAAGATCCATTGCATGCAATTTCGGTGAATGCTGCATTGCCGCACAGACTTGCAAAATTATGTGCCGTGTCTGGCGCTCGCCTGGTGCACATGAGTACGGATTGTGTTTTTTCCGGTGAAAAAGGTAATTACACGGAAGCAGACGTTTCAGATGCCACGGATTTATATGGGAAATCCAAGTTCCTTGGCGAGGTTAACTATCCTCACGCACTGACATTGCGGACTTCTATCATCGGGCGTGAACTCCAAAGTGCCAACGGCTTGATAGGATGGTTTTTAGCGCAGGACGGAAGCTGCCCAGGATTCCGGAGAGCTATTTTTTCAGGTTTCCCTACTGTGGTATTGGCGGAAATCGTTCGCGAATTCATTATCCCCAATCCTGATTTGCATGGCCTTTACCATGTGGCGGCGCAGCCGATATCGAAGTATGAGTTGCTTCGTTTGGTAGCCGATGTGTATGGTAAATCCATCGATATCGTAGCTGATGATGCTTTGGTTATAGATCGTTCACTGAATGCGGATCGTTTTGCGGAAGTGACAGGATATCGCGCGCCGGATTGGGTGGAGTTAATTAAGCGTATGCACCGTTATAGCTAGTTTGTTGTATTACGCTTATATCGATAAAAAATAAGGGATTTTCATGTTTGACAATAAAGTATTGATGATTACCGGAGGCACAGGTTCGTTCGGTAACACTGTGCTCAAACGTTTTTTGGATACGGATGTCCGGGAAATACGCATCTTTAGTCGGGATGAAAAAAAACAGGAAGACATGCGTATTGCCTTGGGTAACGATAAGGTCAAATTTTATATCGGGGATGTGCGTGATTACGACAGCCTGAAGCAAGCGATGACAGGTGTCGATTTTATCTTTCATGCAGCTGCGCTCAAGCAAGTCCCATCTTGCGAGTTTTATCCAATGGAGGCGGTACGTACCAATGTCTTGGGTACTGAAAATGTATTGAACGCTGCTATTGCTTCCAAAGTGAAGAGGGTAGTGGTGTTGAGTACAGATAAAGCGGTTTATCCGATTAACGCGATGGGTATATCCAAGGCGATGGCGGAGAAGCTGGTTATTGCGAAGTCTCGTACCATCGCTGAGGGCGGGCCGGTAGTTTGCTCTACACGCTACGGTAATGTCATGGCGTCTCGTGGTTCGGTTATTCCTTTGTTTATTAATCAATTGAAATCCGGTTTGCCAATTACGGTCACCGACCCGAATATGACGCGATTCCTGATGTCTTTGGAGGATTCGGTTGATTTGGTGCTCCATGCTTTTGAGCATGCGGAGCAGGGTGATTTGTTTGTGCAAAAAGCGCCAGCTTCGACAGTCGCTGATCTGGCTCAGGCTTTGCGTGAGTTGTTCCAGTTGGATAATGAGGTCAAAGTCATTGGAACGCGTCACGGCGAAAAACTCTATGAGTCGCTTATTTCCAGAGAAGAAATGGCGAAAGCAGACGATATGGGACGCTATTACCGTATTCCTGCCGACAATCGCGATCTGAATTACAGCAAGTATTTTGTCGAAGGGGAATCTCATATATCCGAGCTGGATGATTACACCTCGCACAATACAGAACGCCTGGATGTTCCGGCGATCAAGAAACTTCTATTAAATCTGGCCGAGGTCCGTGAGGCACTGAATGCGTAAAGTCATGACCATCGTCGGGACGCGTCCTGAATTGATCAAGATGAGCCGTGTCATTGCTGAGCTGGAGAAGCATACGCAGCACATACTGGTGCATACCGGTCAGAACTACGATTATGAATTGAACCAGGTTTTTTTTGATGACCTGGAAATCCGCAAGCCGGATTATTTTTTGGATGCGGCAGGCAGCAATGCTGCGCAGACGATAGCGCAAGTGATCATGAAGGCGGATGAGGTTTTTGAAATTGAAAAACCGGATGCTCTGCTACTGTATGGCGATACGAATTCCTGCCTCGCTATTATCCCGGCCAAGCGCCGCAAGATACCGGTCTTCCATATGGAGGCCGGCAATCGTTGTTTTGACCAGCGCGTTCCTGAGGAATTGAACCGTAAAGTGCTGGATCACCTGGCCGATATCAATATGGTATTGACCGAACATGCGCGTCGTTACTTGCTGGCGGAAGGTATCAAGCCTGAGACCATTATCAAGACCGGATCGCATATGCGTGAAGTTCTTGATTTCTATCGTCCGAAGATAGAGCAATCTGATGTTGTTTCTCGTTTGTCGCTGGAGACACGCAAGTACTTCCTGGTCAGCGCTCATCGGGAAGAGAATGTGGATTCACCGGAAGCGCTGCGGGATTTGCTGGAGACTTTGGACGCCTTGGTGAAACGGTATGGGTATCCGGTTCTGGTCTCAACGCATCCGCGCACATTCAAGCGTCTGGAAGCCTTAGGTCATGGTCCGCTGGACGAGCGCATCATTCTTTCCAAGCCGTTCGGTTTTATTGATTACATCAAATTGCAAATGGACGCTTTTTGCGTATTGTCCGACAGCGGGACAATTACCGAAGAAACTTCCTTGCTGAATTTGTGTTCGATTACGCTGCGTAATGCGCACGAACGTCCAGAAGGCATGGACGTTGGCACGTTGATCATGTCCGGCTTGAAGGCTGAACGCGTGATCGAGGCAATCGACATCGTGACGTCGCAATATACTACTGACCAGGCGCCGGTGTTGCCTGTGTCCGACTATGAAAATCCGTATGTTTCGAAGCAGGTGCTCAGAGTCGTTGCAAGCTATATCGACTATATCAACCGCGTGGTCTGGTCAAAGTAGCCGCCCTGGGCGCTTGCTTTGCCTCTTCCTATCTGTACGATAAAACCATGAATCAGATTCTTGTTACGGGGGCCAATGGTTTTGTCGGTCGCAGTCTGTGCGAAGCTTTGCGTGCTCGCGGCACTTCTTTTATTCCTGTCGTACGCAAGAAAAATCATAATAGTGAAATCGCTATTGGTGACTTGCGTGTTGATACCGACTGGGGCATAGCGCTACGTGGCTGTGACGCAGTAATTCATCTGGCGGCGCGAGTGCATGTGATGAATGACACGACAAGCGACCCCTTGGCGGCATTTCGTGCAGTTAATGTTGATGCGACGCTGAATCTGGCACGTCAGGCGGTGGCGGCCGGTGTGAAGCGTTTCGTCTTTGTGAGCAGCGTCAAGGTGAACGGTGAGGAAACCGGTGAACATCCGTTTACCGCATTTGATGAAGCGGCGCCGACGGATCCGTATGGGCAATCCAAGCTCGAGGCGGAAATTGCGCTGCAAGAGTTAGCGCAAGTAACAGGCCTGGAGTTGGTGATAGTCAGGCCTCCTTTAGTCTACGGTCCTGGTGTGCGTGCCAACTTCTTGCGTCTGATGCAACTGGTCAGGATTGGATTACCCTTGCCGTTGGGGGCGATCAAGAATCGCAGAAGTATGGTGGCCGTAGATAATTTGGTGGACTTGCTGATTCTGTGCGCTGGGCATCCTGCTGCTGCAGGCCAGACATTTATGGTGTCCGACGATCACGACGTCAGTGTGTCCGAGTTACTACGCATGCTAGCTAAGGCCATGCGGAAAAGAAGTATGCTGCTTCCACTCCCGGCGCGCGTATTGAGCGGAGCCGCCGCTGTGTTGGGCAAATCAGCTGTAGCAAATCGTCTGCTAGGCTCATTGCAGGTTGATATTAAACATACGAAAACAACCTTACAATGGCATCCGCCTGTCAGTATGGATCTGGCTTTGGAAAAAACCGTCGCCGCTTATCTTGCACGCTCTTAGTTGCTTAGTATGAAAAGAATATTTGATTTGTTATTGGCATTGTTGGCGTCTTGCATATTGTTTGTGCCCATCGTGATCGTCGCATTTTTTGTTAAAATGACATCAAAAGGGCCTGCGGTATACTGGTCTGACAGGGTGGGAATACATAATAAAATCTTTAAAATGCCTAAATTCAGGACGATGAGGGTGGATACGCCGGCGGTAGCGACGCATTTGTTGACCAATCCTCAACAGTTTTTGACTCCTATAGGCTCATTTTTGCGCAAATCCAGCCTGGATGAACTTCCTCAGTTGTGGAGTATCCTCAAAGGCGATATGAGTTTTGTGGGGCCGCGCCCGGCCTTGTTCAACCAGGATGATCTGGTTGCTTTGCGGACTCGCTTTGGCGTTGAGGGTATCAGGCCGGGATTAACCGGGTGGGCCCAGATCAATGGTCGTGACGAGTTGCCGATACCTGAAAAAGTAGCACTTGATGCAGAATATCTTGCGCGCCAGTCATTTTGGTTTGATATAAAAATATTGGTTCTGACGTTCCTAAAAGTATTAAAAAAAGACGGTGTTACACACTGAACTCAGATGAAATCATTCCTTGAATTACCGAGGTTTCAGAAGCAGCTGATAGCAGCAACGGCTGACCTGATTCTATTGCCGCTGACTTTTTATGTGGCAGTCTTGTTGCGCTACGATAGCAGCACGCCGCAATTGTTCGAGATGTATTTCTGGATGATCGTCGCGGCACCGCTGATTTCCATTCCTATATTTCTGCGGCTCGGTTTGTATCGTGCAGTGATTCGCTTCATCGATCAGAAAATCGTGTATGTCGTCGTATTGGGCGTGTCCTTATCTGTGGTTTGCATGGCAGCGCTGGCAACTTTTGTGCATTCCGCACCTTTGTCGCGCGGTGTATTTGGGATCTATTGGGTCAGCGCCATTCTGTATGTAGTCGCGAGTCGCTTTCTTGCACGGGGTTATTTGCTCAGAGCTGATGACCGAGGTGGTAGTGCAGTGCGCGTGGCCATTTATGGTGCCGGCCATTCCGGTATGCAATTGGCGAGCGCATTGCGGGCAGGGCATGAATATCTGCCGGTAGCATTAATAGACGATAAAAAAGAACTGCATGGTGCGACCATTGCAGGTGTGAAGGTCTGGCCTTCGAGTGAGTTGCCTCGTCTGGTCGCAGAGAAGCAAATCAAGGAAGTTTTATTGGCGATGCCTTCATTACGCAAGGCGCAACAAAAATTAATCCTTGAGCAGTTGGAGCCCCTTAAAGTTAAAATCAAGGTAACTCCTCCTATTGCCAGCCTGGTGAATGGCGAGTTGCGTGTGCAGGATATACGCGATATCGAGATTGAGGATTTGCTGGGACGTGATGCAGTAGAGCCTGACCTTGGATTAATTACCAGCTGTATCACTGATAAAACCGTGATGGTGACCGGCGCAGGCGGATCAATCGGATCGGAGTTGTGTCGCCAGATTATTCGTCTTCGGCCGAAGCGTTTGCTCCTGCTTGATATGTCGGAGTTCGCGCTTTATTCAATCGAACAAGAGCTGCAGGAAATCAAGAAGGGGCAAGGTTCTGAGATCAATGTATTGCCTTTTCTTGGCTCCGTATTGGAGTCGGAAAAATGTGAGCGCATTCTGCGCACTTTTTCAGTAGATACGATCTACCACGCCGCAGCTTACAAACATGTTCCTTTGGTTGAACATAATCCTATCCAGGGAATACGTAATAACGCCTTGGGAACGTTGTGCCTTGCACAGGCAGCAATTGCCGCTAAAGTCAGCTGCTTTGTATTGATTTCTACCGATAAAGCGGTACGTCCGACGAACGTAATGGGCGCGACCAAGCGCCTTGCTGAGTTGATCCTGCAGGCATTTGCACGCAGTCAGACCGGTACGCGCTTTTGCATGGTGCGCTTCGGTAATGTGCTAGGTTCGTCAGGATCTGTCGTCCCGCTGTTTCGCAAGCAAATTATGGCTGGGGGCCCGATTACTCTGACGCACCCTGAAATTACGCGTTATTTCATGACTATTCCTGAAGCTGCGCAGTTAGTGCTGCAGGCGGGGGCGATGGGCGAAGGTGGGGACGTGTTCGTACTCGATATGGGCGAGCCGGTGAAAATCCTGGATCTTGCGACGCGTATGGTTCACCTCAGCGGGCTGGAAGTGCAAGGTGATAGTGATGCGACGGATGCCATTGAAATTCAGCACGTCGGTTTGCGTCCGGGTGAAAAGCTGTATGAAGAGTTACTGATCGGTTCAAATGTCGAAGGTACGCAGCATCCTTTAATCATGCGAGCGCAAGAGACGGAGATTCCATGGACAGAGTTACAGCGCTTGTTGCAGGCTCTGGAGCATGCATGCGAGCAGTTTGATTATGAAAAAGTGAGGGCTTTGCTACTGCAAGTTGTCGCAGAATATGCGCCGCAATGTGGGATCGAAGATTTTCTATGGAATGAAAAGCGTGGCGCCGCCACCAGTTTGGCAGCTACTGCCTCGGATATTGGTGGGCAAGTTAAATCCTCCAAGCCAGATTTAAAGCAGGTCATTAAGTAGGTTTCTGCAGAAATTCTTCCGAATATTTACCGCATATAGGTTAAACGCATGATTCTAGTAACTGGCGGCGCTGGCTTTATCGGCTCCAATTTTGTATTAACCAGTTTGACTCAGGCTGATGAGTCCATCCTGAATGTTGATAAGTTAACTTATGCAGGGAATCTGAATAATTTACAGTCTGTATCGCACGATGCGCGGCATATCTTTGTGCATGCAGATATTTGCGATAACGAACGCATGCTTGCTTTACTGATGGAGCATAAGCCGTCAGCCATCGTGCATTTCGCGGCGGAAAGCCATGTAGATCGGTCGATTCTTGGCCCGGCTGAGTTTGTTCGCACGAATGTAAATGGGACATTCAGTTTATTGGAAGCCGCGCGTAGTTACTGGTCTGGATTGGCAGGTGCGGACAAAGCGGTTTTCCGTTTTTTGCATGTCTCTACTGATGAAGTATATGGTTCGCTCGGGCCGAATGATGCGCCATTTTCTGAAACAACAGCGTATGCGCCTAACAGTCCTTACTCAGCGTCCAAGGCAGCCTCTGATCATTTGGTGCGCTCTTACTTCCACACATATGGTTTGCCGACGCTGACAAGCAACTGTTCGAATAATTACGGTCCGTATCATTTTCCGGAAAAATTGATTCCTCTGGTGATTGCGAATGCGCTCGCAGGGAAAGATTTACCTATTTACGGCGATGGACAACAAATACGCGACTGGCTATATGTGGGTGACCACTGCGCTGCGATTCGTCGTGTCTTGAAAGATGGCAAGCCTGGCGAGACCTACAATATTGGTGGCTGGAATGAAAAAGCCAATCTGGACGTAGTCCACACGCTGTGCGATATCCTGGATGAATTGAAGCCAGCCGATGCAGGTCATAGTTATCGTCAGCAAATTACCTATGTGACGGATCGCCCTGGGCATGATCGTCGTTATGCGATCGATGCCGGGAAGATAGAGCGCGAGTTAGGCTGGAGGCCAGCAGAGACATTTGATACCGGTATCAGAAAGACCGTGCAGTGGTACCTCGACAATCAGGCATGGGTGCGAGATGTGCAGTCCGGCGAATACATGAAATGGCTGGAAAAAAACTATAGCCAGCGGGACAGTGCTGCTAATACAAATCAGCAGGGAGCAATATGACGTCGCTAGCCAATAATCCACGTCCGCGTAAGGGAATTCTTCTAGCTGGTGGTTCTGGTACGCGCCTGTACCCGGTTACCATTTCCATCTCCAAACAGTTGTTGCCGGTTTACGATAAACCGATGATTTACTACCCGCTGAGTACTTTGATGCTGGCAGGGATAAAAGACATCTTGCTGATTTCAACGCCCCAGGATACGCCGCGTTTTCAGGAGTTGTTGGGTGATGGCAGCCAGTGGGGCATCAATCTGACTTATGCTGTGCAGCCATCGCCGGATGGACTGGCTCAGGCTTTTATTATCGGTCGTGAATTTATAGGCGACTCTCCATCAGCATTGATCCTGGGCGACAATATTTTCTATGGCAATGATTTCGAGAAACAATTACGGGATGCGTCAGCACGGGTGAGCGGATCTACGGTTTTTGCCTACCACGTTCAAGATCCCGAACGGTATGGCGTCGTTGAGTTCGACAGTCAGCGCCGGGCAGTGAGCATCGAAGAAAAACCTCTGCAGCCTAAATCCAATTACGCGGTAACTGGGCTGTACTTTTACGATGAACAGGTTTGCGATATCGCGGCAACGATTAAACCTTCGCCACGCGGTGAGCTGGAGATTACCGATATCAATCGCGTCTATCTTGAACGCGATCAACTGGATGTCGAGTTAATGGGGCGCGGTATGGCCTGGCTGGACACCGGTACGCATGAATCCTTGCTGGAAGCTGGTCAATTTATCGCGACGATAGAAAATCGACAAGGACTCAAGATTGCCTGCCCGGAGGAAATCGCCTTCCGCAAAGGGTATATCGATCTGGAGCAGATGAAAAGACTGGCCGAGCCTTTGAAGAAAAACGGATACGGACGTTACCTGCTTCAGGTCATCAATGAAAAGAATTTTTGAGTATGCAGATTAAACCTTTGAATATCCCGGATGTTTTGTTGATTGAGCCGCAAGTATTCAGGGACGACAGGGGGTTTTTCTTCGAAAGCTTTAACGAAGAGCGCTTTACCAGATTAAGTGGTATCCGGCCGCGATTTGTACAGGATAACCACTCCCAATCGGCCCGCAATGTTTTGCACGGCCTGCACTATCAAATCAAACAGACGCAAGCCAAACTGGTACGCGTCATTGTCGGCGAAGTCTTCGACGTCGCCGTCGACCTCCGCAAAAGCTCCCCGACTTTCGGCCAGTGGACAGGCGCAGTCCTATCCGCTGAAAACAAACGTCAAATGTGGATCCCGGAGGGCTTCGCGCACGGTTTTGTCGTCACCAGCGATAGCGCAGAATTCCTTTACAAGACGACAGACTATTGGGCACCTGAGCATGAGCGCTGCATAGCCTGGAATGATCCCGCCATCGCGATCGACTGGCCCATAAACGGCATGCCTACGCTGTCATTCAAGGATCAAAAAGGAGTGTCCCTGGCAGATGCGGAGGTGTTTGCTTGAAGATCCTGCTGACAGGATCCAGCGGACAGGTCGGCTACGAGTTACAGCGGACCTTGCAAGGTTTGGGGCAGGTGATATCACTGGATCGTTCGCAAATGGATTTGTCCGATCTGGATCAGGTGCGCACTGTCATACGTAAGGTAAAACCGCAACTGATTGTGAATCCGGCGGCTTATACCGCGGTCGATCTGGCGGAAAGCGAAACTGAGCTGGCGATGCGTATCAATGCGCAAGCGCCCGAGGTGATGGCGCTGGAAGCACGTCAACTGGGTGCCGCGATAATTCACTATTCGACCGATTACGTGTTCGATGGCGAGCAAGCCGGGAGTTATGCCGAAGACGATCTGCCTAATCCGCAAAGTGTTTACGGCCGTAGCAAACTGGCTGGTGAGCAGGCGATACAGGCAGCGGGGATTCCCCATCTGATTTTGCGCACGAGTTGGGTGTATGGTGCGAGAGGAAAGAATTTCTTGCTGACGGTGCGTCGGCTGGCGCAGCAGCGAGATGAGCTACGCATAGTCGCTGATCAGTTTGGCGCGCCGACCTGGTGCCGGACGATAGCGGAAGCGACAGCGCATGCATTGATACAGATGCAGAGGTATTCAGGTACGCAGCAGGATGCAGAGCTGGATCATGAGGTCTGGCAAAGTCGTGGCGGTTTGTACCACCTGACTGCGCAAGGACGGACCAGCTGGCATGGGCTGACGCAAGCTATTCTTGCGCATCCATCGGTAAGCAAGAAACCGCGGCTGACAGCGATAGGTACACAGGATTATCCGTTGCCAGCCAGGCGCCCAGCTAACTCATCTTTATCGTGCGAACGCTTTATGCAGACATTTTGCGGTTTGCCTGCCTGGGATGAAGCTTTGAAGCTTTGTCAGGACGGGATGTAAAGCAATAATCAGAAGCAATAAAAAAGCTGCCGGAAGATCGCGTTCATTTGCGATGTTCCGGCAGCTTTTTTTACATGGTCTGCAGCTTATTTGTAGCCGACGCGATCAAGTATTTTTTGTGCGGCGATTTGATTTTTACCGATCGCGGCGATGGAGATATTTTCCATCTTGTATGTACCCAGTGATTCCAGGGCTTCGTTTTTTACGTGTACTTTTTTGACGGCAGGCCATTCATTATTGCCATCTGCAAAGTAGGCTTGTGCTTCGTCGCTGGCCAGATACTCGAGGAACTTCACTGCTGCTTCGCGATGAGGGGCATGCTTGGCCACGCCGCCGCCTGCGATATTGAAGTGAGTGCCGCTGGTTTTAGCATTAGGCCAGATAAAGCCGACGTTTTTCATTGCTGCGACATCTTCCGGCTTGGTCGAGCGCAGCATGCGTACGTAGTAGTAAGAGTTGGCAATCGCGACACCGCACTCACCTGACGCAACGCCTTTGATTTGATCCGTGTCGCCGCCGCGTGGTGGGCGCGCAAAGTTCGCTACCATGCCTTTGGCCCATTGCTCGGTCGCTTTTTCACCGTCACGTTCTATCATCGAGCCGATCAGTGACAGATTGTAGGGATGCGAGCCGGAGCGGGTGCAGACCTTGCCTTTGTTTTTAGGATCAGCCAGTGATTCATAGGTGGCGACGTCGGCCGGATTTACCGTCGCCTTGTTATAGACGATCACACGTGCGCGGGTCGAAAAACCAAACCATTCAGGACCCTGGCCATCATCTTTGCCGTGCAAATTGGCAGGAATGCGTTTGCTCAGGACGGCTGATTTTACCGGCTGGAAGAAACCCTCAATTTCTGCGCGCCAGATACGCGCAGCATCGACCATGACGATGACGTCAGCCTGGCTATTCTTGCCTTCGTTTTTCAGGCGTTCAAACAGCGCATTGTCATCGGCTTCGATGCGATTGATCTTGATGCCAGTCTGTTTGGTGAAGTTGGAGTAGAGCAATTCATCCGTCTGATAATGGCGCGCTGAGTAGAGGTTCAGCACTTTTTCTTGTGCTTGCGCGACCGTGACGGTGGCCATCAGGGACATTGCGGCGAGTAGGGTACTTACTTGTCTCATGTGTTTCCTTTGTTTATCAATGGAGATTTCTGCTGCAGGCAGTATATTAGGATTTCGTTAAGATGGAAACGATTCTCAATTGCTTATTTGCGCTTATTCCTTGCTTACTTTAGGTAACAACCATGCAAGCGGAAAAAGGGTACTCTTCGTTCTTTGTAAAAAAATGATCCGAGATGTCGAAAAGTTATTTCAGTAAATTCCTGTTAGTCGGCCTGTTATTAGCGCAGGCTGCATGTACATTCCTGCCGACCAAATCCGAGCCCGTGGCGCCGGTTGTCGTGACGCCAAAGTCCGCTGCGCCAGTCAAAATTGCGCTTGTGCTGGGTGGTGGCGCGGCGCGCGGGTTCGCGCATATCGGCGTCATCAAGGCGCTGGAGTCGCAAGGCATCGTACCGGACATGGTGGTCGGCACCAGTGCCGGCAGCGTGGTCGGCGCCCTCTATGCAGCTGGCAACAATGGCTTCGCATTGCAGCAAATGGCGCTGGCGATGGATGAGGCCGCGATTTCTGACTGGTCCGTGCCATTTTTTGCCAAATCCAGCGGCGTATTAAAAGGAGATGCGCTGCAAAACTATGTGAACAAGGCAGTTCGGAATGTCCCTATAGAAAAGATGAAAATCCCGTTTGCCGCAGTGGCGACAGATCTGAACAGCGGGCAGCCTGTTTTATTTCAGCGTGGCAATACAGGGTTGGCGGTACGCGCATCTTCTGCTGTGCCGGGTTTGTTCCAGCCTGTGAAGATCGGTGAGCGTATGTATGTGGATGGCGGCCTGGTTGCTCCGGTGCCGGTACATTTTGCCAAGGAAATGGGTGCTGACTTCATTATTGCGGTGAATATCTCGGTACAACCGGAAGTGCAACTGGCGTCGAGCTCGCTGGATGTCTTGCTACAGACCTTTGCCATCATGGGGCAAAGCCTGAACCGCTTCGAACTGAAGGATGCGGATAGTGTGATCCGTCCGAGCCTGGGTGATATGAAGGGAAATGACTTCAATGGTCGTAACCGTGCGATCCTGGCGGGAGAGCAGGCGGCGATGGCGCTGATGCCGGAGCTGAAGAAAAAGCTCGCCAGCAAACGTGAGCAGTAATCCAGACCATAAAAAAACGCACCCTAGGGTGCGTTTTTTATTTGACTGGCGGGAAGTCCTGTTCCGGTTCGCTGATGCGTCTGCCGCCGTTAAAGCGCTTTTTCCAGTATGCGATGTCCATGCTTTCTATGCGCACTTGGCCACCGGCAGATGGAGAGTGTATGAATTTGCGGTCACCCAGATAAATGCCGACGTGGGAGAAGCCCTTGCGCAAGGTATTGTAGAAAACCAGATCGCCCGGCTGTAAATCGTCTTTGTCGACGTGTTTGCCGACATGGCTGATTTCAACCGAAGTGCGAGGCAGGATCAGCCCCCAGGTTTCTTTGAATATATGACGTACCAGACCGCTGCAGTCGAGACCGCTTTCCGGGGTGGAGCCGCCGTATTTGTAATGGATACCCAGCATGCCCATGGCCTGCATGGCCAGCTCTGATGCGTGGTTGGAGATGCTTTGCAACTTGCTGACTTGCGCATTTTGCTCTGGTGGCGGCGCTTCGGCGCTCCACGCAGAACCCGCCAACAGGCTGAACGCTAATACGGCCGAGCGTGCCAGTTGAGCAGTGCGGAAGTTAGGTTGCAAAAATGTCATCGGATGCGATTTCCTTCAATGGAACTAACGGAATGTATGTCAATCTGGAAGTGCTGTCAAAATTTATTCGCTGGCGTTATGCTGTTGTCACCATCAAAAAAGTTGGATTTACATGCTGACAGATACACCCGCCGCGCTTTCCTTAAAACCCCGGATTCTGATTGCTGATGACTCTCGTATCGTACGTGCGACCCTGATCAAGCACATAGAAGGCATGTTTGAATTCCGCGAGGCGCTGGATGGCGAGCAGGCATGGGAAGCACTGCTGATCGATCCCAGCATCCGGGTAGTGATTTCGGACCTGACCATGCCCAAACTGGATGGCTATGGTTTACTCAAGCGCATACGCGCATCAAAAATCAGCCGTATACGTACTATGCCGGTAGTCGTGGTGTCCGGTAGCGATGAACAAGCTGAACGTGATCGTGCCAAAGCAGCCGGCGCGACCGATCTGATAACCAAGGGCATAGGCACGGCGCAATTGCTGTCGCGGTTGGATATCCTGTCCAAGCTGGTCAGTACGCAAAACGAATTCGAGCGTGGGCTGGAGGCCTTGGTCCATAGCAGTGATGTCGGCGACCATGTCGAACTGCCGTCGCCGCAGGAATGGGCCGTGCGGGCAGAAGAAATGCGCAGCAACGCGGCGCGTCAGAACCGCAATTTCGTCATTCTGAATGCCTGCATAGGATTGAAACATCCGGAGCTGGACGGCTATCCGGCGTCGCCGCCGCTCAGTGTGATCAACGCGATAGGCCAGCTTTTGCATCGTACGGTGCGTTTAACCGATTGTGTGGCGCGCACCGGCGAGAATGAATTCACAATTGCGACGGGCAGCATACATTTTGATTCTGCGCGCAATTTTGCGGAGCGCGTGTGCCGCGCGATTGCGAACGCCAATCTGGTCGGTGATGGCCAAATGGACTTGATCGCCAGTTGTGGTGTGGTTTCGATAGCCGAGTGTGAGTCCGTTGCGAGCGGTATGCTGGATGAAATGCGTCAGTTGGCGCGCGAGCGGGCCTTACTGGGTTTACAAAAAGGGGTGACAGGTGTCATCGGCAAGGACGAAGAGCTTTTACTCAAGCAGGGCGAGAGTTTGCTGGCGCAATCCCTGGTTGAGCAGCAAGAAAAAGCTGCAGATCTGGCCATAGACCTGGCGACTTTGCTGCGCTGGATTAAAGAGGGTAAAGAAGAGCAGGTGTTGCTGCATATCAATAAATTGTCCGCCGAGCTGCAACCTTTGCTGGACTTGCTTTTGTCGCGGCAAAAGGCGGACACGCCCTGACGGGCAGGATGCTGCAAGGAAAGAGAAGCGGCGCAGGGTCAGACAACGCGTCGTAAATGCTCGCCACGTCGCTCTGTCAGCGTGGCCCGTATGCTCTTTGCGTGATACTGCATCAGCATGATTTTCAGGTGCTCGGGCAACTCGGGATCATTCGAGATGCTATGTAGTAGCTGCGACTGTATAAACATGGTTTGTCGCTTGATCACTTCGCAATCAACATGGGGGACGCCGTGATTCATACGGGCGACCAGCTCCAATACATTGCGTTTGAACTGATACAGAGTTGAATTGGCAAGGGTGGCTTCTGCCGACACTTTGACTTTCTTTTTCGAAGTTTCCTTAGCGGGAGTCGGCGTGGCAGGTTTTTTTGAAAAGCGATTGAAGAACATAGCTCCTCCCTAAACTCAAATGGACGCAGACCTGACATTGCCCACCGGTTTTAGTTTGCCGATAGCAAATGTTTCAGCCTTGAATCATAGTACGCCGTATCTGCGAAAATGATAGTTAAACAATGTGAACAAAATCAATGTTGCCGCAGTTCAGCAACACTGTGATGTCGTACAATTCATTCTTCTTTGACAGGAGGCACCATGCAAACCAAACAAGTACTGACGCTGGAAGACGTAAAAAAGATCGCTGCGGCGGCAGAAACCGAAGCAAATCTGCACAAATGGTGCGTTACGATCGCGATCGTCGATGACGGCGGTCATTTGCTGTGGTTGCAGCGCCTGGACGGCGCCGCGCCAATTTCGTCGCATATCGCACCGGCCAAGGCAAAAACAGCCGCACTCGGTCGTCGCGAGTCGAAAGTCTACGAAGACATCATCAACAATGGTCGTTTCTCGTTTATCACGGCGCCTACGCTGGAAGGCATGCTGGAAGGCGGCGTACCTATTGTCATCAATGGTCAGTGCCTGGGTGCGGTCGGCGTATCCGGTGTGAAATCAACGGAAGACGTGCAAATTGCCAAGGCTGGCATCGTCGCCATCGGCGGCTGAGCTGCGTCCGGGCTGCATAGTTTGGATTTAACACTCTGACATTAAATTAAAACACCCTCGGCACACCGGAAGCTACCGGATTCGGTTGCCAGTCGAGGGTGCCTTGCGCTATAATTCGGCGGTTTAGCTAATTTTATTCCGCCGTAGCGCATACCCATTTCCCATCGTCTAAATACGACCTGTACGACGCCTTGCTCGAGTGAGCCTCCAGCAAGCAGCGCGCAAAGTTGCGCGCGGGTTTCGACGGTCATCTGGCGCAGCGCAGCGGCGGTAACACACATCAGGAGTTACCCCTTGCCGCCATTCTTTTCTGGCCCTACAGTTCCGGCCATCCTAGCGCTAGCGGACGGGTCGATTTTCAAAGGTTTTTCGATAGGTGCACCGGGTCATACGATCGGTGAAGTTGTATTCAACACCTCGATGACCGGTTACCAGGAAATCCTCACCGATCCAAGCTATAGCAATCAAATTGTTACACTGACCTATCCTCATATCGGTAATACCGGCGTCAACGCCGAGGATGTGGAGTCGACCCGAATTCATGCGGCCGGCCTGATCATCAAGGATTTGCCGATCCTGACTTCCAATTTCCGTTCGTCCCAGACATTGTCTGACTACCTGAAGTCGGAAAATGTGGTTGGCATCGCCGGTATCGATACTCGCAAGCTGACCCGTATCCTGCGCGAAAAAGGTGCGCAAAGCGGCGCCATTCTGGCAGGCGCAGATGCGACTGCAGAGAAAGCACTGGAATTGGCCAAGTCCTTTGGTGGACTGGCTGGTCTCGATTTGGCGAAAGTCGTATCGACCAAGCAATCCTACCCATGGACTGAAACCGAATGGAAACTGGGCCAGGGTTACGGTCAGCAGACCGCTCCCCAGTTTCACGTGGTCGCTTTCGACTACGGCGTCAAGTTCAACATCCTGCGCATGCTTGCTGAGCGTGGTTGCAAAGTAACGGTATTGCCGGCACAGGCATCCGCCGCGGAAGCGCTGGCACTGAATCCTGACGGTATCTTCCTGTCGAATGGTCCTGGCGATCCGGAGCCTTGCGACTACGCGATTGCGGCTTCCAAAGAATTGATCGATCGTGGCATCCCGACTTTCGGTATTTGCCTGGGTCACCAAATCATGGCGCTGGCTTCCGGCGCGAAAACCCTCAAGATGAAATTCGGCCATCACGGCGCCAACCATCCGGTGCAGGATCTGGACAGCAAAAAAGTGCTGATCACATCGCAAAACCATGGTTTCGCAGTGGATGCAGCAACCTTGCCGGCGAACTGCCGCGTGACGCACGTCTCGCTGTTCGACGGCTCGCTGCAAGGTTTTGAACGTACCGATAAGCCAGCCTTCTGCTTCCAGGGTCACCCGGAAGCATCGCCTGGCCCGCATGACATCGCCCCCTTGTTTGATCGCTTCGTGGCGATGATGGAGAAGAATAAAAATGCCTAAACGCAGCGACATTAAAAGCATCCTGATTATCGGCGCCGGTCCTATCGTGATCGGCCAGGCTTGCGAATTCGATTATTCCGGTGCGCAAGCTTGTAAAGCACTGCGCGAAGAAGGCTATCGCGTCATCCTGGTCAACAGCAACCCTGCGACCATCATGACCGATCCGGAAATGGCCGATGTAACTTACATCGAGCCGATTACCTGGCAAGCCGTCGAACGCATTATCGACAAAGAGCGTCCAGACGCGATCCTGCCAACCATGGGCGGCCAGACAGCGCTGAACTGCGCACTCGATCTGCACCACAACGGCGTACTGACCAAATACAAGTGCGAACTGATCGGTGCTTCCCCGGAAGCGATCGACAAGGCAGAAGACCGCTCCAAGTTTAAAGATGCGATGACCAAAATCGGTCTCGGTTCGGCGCGTTCCGGTGTCTCGCACACGCTGGAAGAGTCGTGGGCAGTGCAAAAAGAACTCGGCTTCCCGGTCATCATTCGTCCATCGTTCACGATGGGCGGCAGCGGTGGCGGTATTGCTTACAACGCGGAAGAATTCGAAGCTATCTGCAAACGCGGTCTGGAAGCATCGCCAACCAGCGAATTGCTGATCGAAGAATCGCTGATCGGCTGGAAAGAGTTTGAGATGGAAGTCGTGCGCGACAAGGCAGACAACTGCATCATCGTCTGCTCCATCGAAAATCTGGACCCTATGGGCGTGCATACTGGTGACTCGATCACGGTAGCACCAGCGCAAACACTGACCGACAAGGAATACCAGATCATGCGTAATGCATCGATCGCGGTGTTGCGTGAAATCGGTGTGGATACCGGCGGCTCCAACGTGCAGTTCTCGATCAATCCGGCTGATGGCCGCATGATCGTCATCGAAATGAATCCCCGCGTATCGCGTTCGTCGGCACTGGCATCGAAAGCGACCGGTTTCCCGATTGCGAAGATCGCAGCCAAGCTGGCAGTCGGCTTCACGCTGGATGAGTTGCGTAACGAAATTACCGGCGGCGCGACCCCGGCTTCGTTCGAACCATCCATCGATTACGTCGTTACCAAGATTCCACGTTTCGCGTTCGAAAAATTCCCGCAAGCGGACAGCCACCTGACCACGCAAATGAAATCGGTAGGCGAAGTCATGGCGATCGGTCGTACCTTCCAGGAATCCTTCCAGAAAGCCTTGCGCGGCCTGGAAGTCGGCGTCGATGGCATGAATGAAAAAACCACCGACCGCGAAACCATTGAAGAAGAACTGGGCGAGCCAGGTCCGGAACGTATCTGGTACGTCGGTGATGCATTTGCTCAAGGTTTTTCGCTGGATGAAGTGCATGCATTGACGCACATCGATCCGTGGTTCCTCGCACAAATCAAGGAAATCGTTGATATCGAACTGTGGCTGGAAACCCAGACCCTGAGCGCTATCGACAAAGACACGCTGTTCAAGCTGAAGCAAAAAGGTTTTGCGGATCGCCGTCTGGCCAAATTGCTGAAAACGAGCGACAAGGAAGTACGTGAACAACGTCGCGCGCTGAATATTCGTCCTGTCTACAAACGTGTTGATACCTGCGCCGGTGAGTTTGCTACCAACACCGCCTACATGTATTCGACCTATGAAGAAGAGTGCGAATCGCAGCCGACCAACAAGAAAAAAATCATGGTGCTCGGCGGTGGTCCTAACCGTATCGGCCAGGGTATTGAATTCGATTATTGCTGCGTACACGCTGCACTCGCGATGCGCGAAGACGGCTACGAAACCATCATGGTCAACTGTAATCCGGAAACTGTTTCCACCGATTACGACACCTCGGATCGTCTGTACTTCGAACCGCTGACGCTGGAAGACGTGCTGGAAATCGTAGACAAGGAAAAACCATACGGCGTAATCGTGCAGTACGGTGGTCAGACGCCTTTGAAACTGGCGCTCGATCTGGAGGCCAACGGCGTGCCTATCGTCGGTACTTCGCCAGACATGATCGACGCAGCAGAAGACCGTGAACGTTTCCAGAAAATGTTGCACGACCTTAAACTGCGTCAGCCGCCTAACCGCACCGCGCGTACCGAAGAAGATGCATTGCGCCTGGCGCAGGAAATCGGTTATCCGCTGGTGGTGCGCCCATCCTATGTATTGGGTGGTCGTGCGATGGAAATCGTGCATGAGCAACGTGACCTCGAACGCTATATGCGTGAGGCGGTCAAGGTATCGCATGATTCGCCAGTATTGCTTGATCGCTTCCTGAACGATGCGATTGAAGTCGACGTCGATTGCTTGTCCGATGGTCAGCGTACTTTCATCGGCGGCGTGATGGAACACATTGAACAAGCGGGTGTGCACTCAGGTGACTCCGCTTGCTCGTTGCCACCGTACTCGTTGTCGCAAGCAACCATTGATGAATTGAAGCGCCAGACTTCGCTGATGGCCAAAGGTCTGAACGTGGTTGGTTTGATGAACGTGCAGTTTGCGATCCAGCAACAGGAAATCGATGGCAAGCAACAAGACGTCGTCTTCGTGCTGGAAGTGAATCCACGTGCTTCGCGTACCGTACCGTATGTTTCGAAAGCAACCGGTTTGCAACTGGCCAAGATTGCAGCACGCTGCATGGTCGGTCAGTCGCTGGACAGCCAGGGCATCATCAATGAAGTAGTCCCTGAATACTTCAGCGTCAAAGAAGCCGTGTTCCCGTTCGTCAAGTTCCCGGGCGTGGACACCATTCTCGGCCCTGAAATGAAATCGACCGGTGAAGTGATGGGCGTCGGCAAAACCTTTGGTGAAGCCTTCGTCAAATCGCAACTCGGTGCCAGCATCAAGCTGCCACGTTCCGGCAAAGTGTTCCTCAGCGTCAAGGCGAGCGACAAGCCGCGTGCGGTGCAGGTTGCCAAGGATCTGGTTGAGATCGGTTTCTCGGTAGTTGCGACCAAAGGTACGGCTGCGGCTATCAGTGCTGCCGGTATCGAAGTGCAGTCAGTCAACAAAGTGGCAGAAGGACGTCCACATATTGTTGATATGATCAAAAACAATGAAATTGCACTGGTTATCAACACCGTGGAAGAGAAGCGTAGTGCCATCGTGGATTCCCGTACCATCCGTACATCCGCTCTGGCAGCACGCGTCACAACTTACACAACGATAGCTGGCGCAGAAGCTGCGGTGGAAGGCATGGCCCATCTGGACGAGTTACACGTCTATGATTTACAAGGTCTGCATAAAACCTTACACTAAGCCCACAGCGTTAAAAATCTAACCACAGAGGTCACAGGCGGCGCCGGATTCCGGTGCCTTTTGCGACCTCTGTGGTTTTCCACTTTTGAAGATAGAAGCTATGAGCACACCAATTACCCCCTATGGCGCAAACGTCCTGAAAGAGGAGTTGCACCGTCTGAAAACAAAAGAACGTCCATGGGTCATTAATGCTATTGCTGAAGCACGTGCACAAGGTGACCTGTCGGAGAATGCCGACTATGATGCGGCGAAAGAAAAGCAAAGCTTTATCGAAGGTCGTATTGCCGACATCGAAGGCAAGCTGGGTACTTCGCAAGTGATTGATCCGACCACGCTGGAAGCAGAAGGCCGTGTGGTCTTTGCTGCTACCGTTGATCTGGAAGATCTGGAGTCTGGCGAGAAAGTAACTTACCAAATCGTCGGTATCGACGAAGCAGATCTGAAAGAAAAGAAAGTATCGATTACGTCGCCTATCGCGCGTGCGATGATCGGTAAATACGCAGGCGATATCGTCGCGGTGGAAGCACCGGCCGGTCTGCGTGAATACGAAATCCTGCAAGTACGCTACATCTGATGTTGCTCACACGCGTACGATTGCTGATAGCAACCTTCTGGGTGGGAACCCTGTGGGCGGTGGGCTTTGTGGTCGCGCCAACCCTGTTCTCAACCCTGAGTGATCGTGCGCTGGCAGGCACCATCGCCGGTAGCCTGTTTAATATCGTCGCGTGGTTGTCGCTGTTTTGTGCAGCGGCACTGCTGGCTTTGTTATTTCAGGCTGGTCGCGGTGCGCAAGCCCAACCTGCGAAGGTGAACTACTACCTGATCGCAGGCATGGTTGCATGTACCCTGATCGGTTACTTTGCATTGCAGCCGCACATGGCGGAGTTACGCCTGGTATTGCATAGCGTCGCGGATAGCAATACCGCTGCAATGGCCGATGCGCGTAAGCAATTCGGTATCCTGCATGCTGTTTCAACCGGGTTTTATATAGTGCAGAGCCTGTTAGGCGCTGCACTGATACTCAAGCTACGCTGAGTAGGGGAGATTATCGTCCGAGTGACGATTTCTTCGGGCTGGTCTGACGTGGCTTGGCGCGTTTGATTGAGCCACCCTGGGTGACACGCTCATTTCCCTTGACCATTACTTTAGTCACAGTCGGGCGTTTGGTGCCGCTAGGACTTGGTTTGACGATGGTGACTTCGCGCATGCCGCGGCCACGGGTTTCGCTCGGTGCTTTTACCGCTTCTTTTTTCGGGCGATAAACGACCAGCAATTTACCGATGTGCTGTACAGGTGCGGCATCGAGTTTTTCGCAGATAGTGTCGTAGATAGTGACACGTGCTTCGCGGTCATCGCCGAATACGCGTACTTTGATCAGACCATGGGAATTGAGGCTGGCGTCGATTTCCTTGAGTACGCCTGGCGTCAAGCCGGCTTCCCCGATAATGACGACAGGGCTGAGAGCATGCGCTTCAGCGCGTAAGGAACTGCGCTCGGCCGGTGTAAGTTTCAACATAAATTGTGATGGTGTTCGGGGGCAGGATTGCTTCGGCACGCAGCGCGAACCTGACAAACTTTGTCCCACAGTATTTAAAACTAGTATTCTACGCGAATGGCAAAGAAGAAATTAAACAAAAACTGGCTGCATGATCATATTAACGACCCGTATGTGAAGCTGGCACAGAAAGAAGGCTATCGCGCCCGTGCGGTCTACAAGCTCAAAGAGATAGACGAAACCGAGAAGCTGATCAAGCCGGGGCAGGTGATTGTTGATCTGGGGGCAACACCGGGCAGCTGGTCGCAATACGTGCGCAATAAGCTGTCAGGCAGCGTCGGTGGTGGTATCAACGGCACGATTATCGGTTTGGACATGCTACCTATGGAGCCGATTGCCGACGTGCACTTTATACAAGGTGATTTCCGCGAACAGGAAGTACTGGTTCAGCTGGAGCAGGTACTGCAGGGCCGTAAGGCTGATCTTGTGATATCGGATATGGCACCCAATTTGTCAGGTATTGCCGTGGCCGATGCTGCGCGTATGATCGATTTGATCGATTTGGCAATTGATTTTGCGCAACATCATATGAAACCTTCGGGCTCCTTGCTGGTAAAGTGCTTTAACGGTTCCGGATATAGCGATATAGTGGGCAAATTCAGGGACGAATTCAAAACGGTCGTACAAAAGAAGCCAAAAGCCAGCCGTGACAAATCGTCCGAGATCTTTTTACTTGGGAAAACCTTAAAAAATCCGCTTTAATCTGGAATTAACCCTGAATTGACCCTTGTTAATGCCGTTTTTAGCCTGATATTCGATACTGCAAGCCTTGAGTATTACGAGTAGAATCGAAATTACATTTTTAGTAAAAAAGACGCGTTCTGTGTCCAAGGAGTTTTAGTGAACAATATGTTTTCCAAGGCCGCTATATGGGTGGTCATCGGGATGGTGCTTTTCACCGTGTTCAAACAGTTCGACGGCCGCAGTGCGTCGGGCTCAGCCACGGCGATTGCCTACTCGGATTTCCTGGACGAAGTAAGAAGTAAGCGCATCAAGGAAGCGACGATCGAAGATCGCAGCATCGTTGCGACTACGACCGACGGCAAAAAAATTAAATCCGCGATTACCTATCTGGATCGCGGTCTGGTTGGCGATCTGGTCAATAACGGCGTGAAATTCGACGTTAAACAACCGGAAGAGCAATCTTTCCTTTCCCAAGTATTTATATCCTGGTTCCCGATGCTGTTGCTGATCGGCGTCTGGATCTTCTTCATGCGTCAAATGCAGGGCGGCGGCAAGGGCGGGGCATTCTCGTTCGGCAAGTCGAAGGCGCGCATGCTGGACGACACCAACAACCCGGTCACTTTTGCTGACGTCGCAGGTTGCGATGAAGCGAAAGAAGAAGTGGGCGAGCTGGTCGACTTCCTGCGCGATCCTACCCGCTTCCAGAAACTGGGCGGTCGTATCCCGCGCGGCGTGTTGATGGTCGGTCCTCCAGGCACCGGTAAAACTTTGCTGGCGCGTGCGATTGCAGGCGAAGCAAAAGTACCTTTCTTCACGATTTCCGGTTCGGACTTCGTTGAAATGTTTGTCGGTGTCGGTGCATCCCGTGTGCGCGACATGTTTGACAACGCGAAGAAACATGCACCTTGTATCATCTTCATCGATGAGATCGATGCTGTCGGTCGTCATCGTGGTGCCGGTATGGGCGGCGGTAACGATGAGCGCGAACAGACACTGAACCAGATGCTGGTTGAGATGGATGGTTTTGAGCCTAACGCCGGTGTGATCGTGATCGCGGCAACCAACCGTGCTGACGTACTCGATAAAGCGCTGTTGCGTCCAGGTCGTTTCGACCGTCAAGTGATCGTCGGCTTGCCTGACATCCGTGGCCGTGAGCAGATCTTGCTGGTTCACATGCGTAAAGTACCTATTGGTACCGACGTACAGGCAGATATCCTGGCGCGCGGTACGCCTGGTTTCTCCGGTGCTGATCTGGCGAACCTGGTCAACGAAGCAGCCTTGTTTGCCGCACGCCGTAACAAGCGTCTGGTCGAGATGCAGGACTTCGAGGATGCCAAAGACAAGATCGTCATGGGCCCTGAGCGTAAATCGGCTGTCATGCGTGAAGAAGAACGTCGCAATACTGCTTACCATGAGTCCGGTCACGCAGTGGTTGCCAAACTCTTGCCTAAGGCTGATCCGGTACATAAAGTCACCATCATGCCGCGTGGTTTCGCGCTGGGTCTGACCTGGCAGTTGCCTGAGCATGATCGCGTCAATATGTACAAGGACAAGATGCTGGAAGAGATCTCGATCCTGTTTGGTGGCCGTATTGCAGAAGAAGTGTTTATGCATCAGATGTCGACCGGTGCTTCGAACGACTTTGAGCGTGCAACCAAGCTGGCACGTGCGATGGTGACGCGTTACGGTATGTCGGAAAGCCTGGGTACCATGGTCTACGAAGATACCGAGCAAGATGCCTACTTCGGACGTTCATCGGCCAAGACAGTGTCGGAAGCGACCCAGCAAAAGGTCGATACTGAAATCCGTACGATACTGGACACCCAGTATGCGTTGTCGCGCAAACTGATCGAAGAGAATCGCGATAAGGTTGAATTGATGGCGAAAACCCTGCTGGATTGGGAAACCATCGATTCGGATCAAATCAACGACATCATGGAAGGACGTGAACCACGTCCACCGAAAGCGGGCGTTCCTGTCAAACGCAGCCCACCGGATAATCCTACCGATGTCGCGCCGAATGCAACTGCACCGGCCTGATAGATCGCTTCAGATCTGACGAACATGTTTTAATACAGGGGTGGGGAGAAATCCTCACCCCTTTCTATTTGTACCCAGACAAAACAATGCAAACTCACCTGCAATGCGGTCGTTACCGCCTTTCCGTCGACGCTGCAGCGCGTCCCCTTGTAATGGGTATCCTCAATATCACGCCTGACTCGTTCTCTGACGGCGGCAAGTACCACATGCTGGATACTGCCTTGTCGCATGCGGAAGAGATGATCGCGGCAGGTGTAGACATCATCGATATCGGCGGCGAATCCAGCCGTCCCGGTTCACTCGCGGTTTCGCTCAAAGATGAGCTGGATCGCGTCATGCCGCTGGTTTACGCTTTGCGCGATTGCGGCAAGCCATTATCGATAGACACGTATAAACCGGAAGTCATGCGTGAAACCATCGCAGCCGGCGCCGACATGATTAACGACATCAACGGCTTTCGTGCGCCGGGCGCCTTGCAGGCGGTAGCCGATGCAGATTGCGCGCTGTGTGTCATGCACATGCAAAATGATCCGCAAAGTATGCAGCTGCAACCAGAATATGATGACGTCGTGGCTGAAGTCGGGGAATTTTTACGCGAGCGTATCGGTCAGATGGAGCAGGCTGGTATTGCCCGTGAGCGTATATGTATAGACCCGGGCCTGGGTTTTGGAAAAACGCTTGCGCACAATATCGCCTTGTTGAAAAATACCAGGCAAATGCAGGCATCCCTGCAAGCGCCGATGTTGATCGGTTTATCGCGTAAAACGATGATAGGTGCGCTGACAGACCGGTCGGTAGAGCAACGTATGGCAGGCAGTCTGGCAGGAGCGTTAGCAGCTGTTGCGAATGGCGCTCGTATTGTGCGCGTGCATGATGTGGCAGAAACAGTAGACGCATTACGCGTTTGGCAGGCAATATCCTGATTACATACAAAATTTAAAAAGAACAACAATGACACGACAATATTTCGGCACCGATGGCGTGCGCGGCAAAGTAGGCACTTCCCCGATTACTCCCGATTTCGTCATGCGCCTCGGCTATGCGGCAGGTACCGTGCTGACCAAGTCGCGTACCAAGACCAGCCGTCCGGTGGTACTGATAGGCAAAGACACACGTATTTCCGGCTACATGCTGGAAGCCGCTCTGGAGGCAGGTTTCTCCGCTGCCGGCGTCGATGTGATGCTGGCCGGTCCTATGCCGACACCGGCGATTGCCTATCTGACGCGCGCTTTGCGTTTGTCTGCAGGCGTCGTGATTTCAGCTTCGCATAATCCATACGAAGATAACGGCATCAAATTTTTCTCTGCATCCGGCAATAAATTGCCGGATGCGATAGAACTGGAAATTGAAGCGGCATTGAATGAGCCGATGTCTTGTGTCGCATCCGAGAAACTGGGCCGAGCGAAGCGGCTGGAAGATGCACGCGGACGTTATATCGAATTCTGCAAGAGCACCTTCCCGCACGAACTGGATCTGCGCGGCACCAAGCTGGTAGTCGATTGCGCACATGGAGCTGCTTACCATATTGCACCGGACGTTTTCCACGAGCTGGGTGCTGAAGTGATCGCGATTGGTAACCAGCCGAACGGCTTCAACATCAATGAAGGTTTTGGTGCGACTGCGCCCCAGGCTTTGGTGGAAGCAGTGCGTGCGAACCAGGCGAATCTGGGTATCGCATTGGATGGTGATGCTGATCGTTTGCTGGTGGTGGATGCTGCTGGTCGTATTTATAACGGCGACGAGCTGTTATACATCATGGTCAAGGATCGCATGCGGGTGCGGCCGATTGAAGGTGCAGTCGGCACTCTGATGACGAATATGGCGCTCGAAGTCGCGTTCAAGGAAATGGGCATAGGCTTTGCGCGTGCAAACGTCGGCGATCGTTATGTGCTGGAAGCCTTGCGTGAACGTGGCTGGCAGGTCGGTGGTGAAGGCTCGGGCCATATGCTGTGTCTGGACAAGCATACTACCGGTGACGGTATTGTTTCTGCCTTGCAAATTCTCTCTGCTTTGAAGCGCAGCGGACAGAGCCTGGCGCAGCTGACGGAAGATATCGCCATGTTCCCGCAAACCTTGATTAATGTGAAAGTCGCTCCCGGTTTTGACTGGAAGAAAAACAAGGATTTATTGGCGGAAAAAGAAGTGGTGGAAGCCGAGTTGGGTGACAAGGGCAGGGTACTGATACGCGCCTCTGGTACCGAACCTTTAATCCGCGTAATGGTAGAGGCCAAAGAGGCGGATGTTGCTGATAAAATGGCACGACGGATAGCCGCCAAGCTGACTGAATAAATTTATAAAATTATTGAAGTAAAAGCATTTTAGATATTGACCGATTCCGGAACATTCAATATAATCTCTTTCTTTCGGAGTGTAGCGCAGCCCGGTAGCGCACCTGGTTTGGGACCAGGGGGTCCAAGGTTCGAATCCTTGTACTCCGACCAGAATTTAAAGGACTAGCCTAATCGCTAGTCCTTTTTTTCGTCTATTATCTTTCTACTGTTCAGTGGAAAGTCTGCAGTAATTTTTCCCTCATTCTGATTGACGTTTCAACGCTCGCCCTTACGTTTTTACGCAATATCTTCGCCATATAAATCTATCTGGGATTTTATAGTCGTATAGTCACTCCAATATGCATGAAGTGATTTCATCAGCTAACCGTAAAGGATGTACATCATGCTTAGTATGATTAGCACCTGCAGTCGTCTTTATGCATCTCCGCTGCCATTTGTCCGTGCATCGCATATCCCGTTGTCTGCACATACTGCACCAGTGCCTGAACCGATAGAAGATCCTTTGCCAGGTGAACATCCGGTGCCGCAGGAAGATCCGGTTCCATCTCCTAATCCCGAAGTTGATGATCCGAAGTCGCCGCGTAAGGCGGCTGTTACACGTGGTCATTGCTCGCATCATTGAAGTCTGGGGAATGCTTATGGAAAAGCAGCAGAACTGGAGTACAGAGTTGTATCAGGGGCTGGATGTGCATGTCACCACATTGCAAAAAGAAGCGCCACCCCAGTTGTGGGATTACACGGTGCGCGTGTGCGAGCCGGGACTGGATGCTTCGGCAGAAAGCGAGCTGGCAGCCGAGTCTGGTGACGACGCAGATTACGCCAGCGCAGCGGAAGCTTTGGCCGCAGGTTTTTCTCGCGGTTATGCATTAGTCGATCGGATTCGTAAAGACAGGTAGGTATGACTACCTGCAGCTGGCGATGACATATGCCGGCATGGCTTGCTGCAGGGCAGGGACATTGAAAGAGTGGCGTAAAAAAGGCATAATGCAGCACCTTTAGACGGGCGTTGATTCAGGCTTTGTCTTTCCGCATCGCGGTTTACTCCCGCCATATTCTGCCCATAGCTCAGTTGGATAGAGCATCAGCCTTCTAAGCTGAGGGTCGCAGGTTCGATTCCTGCTGGGCAGGCCACTAGCTACATTCCCCGCTACACATTGACACCATCCATGGCCGATAGCTGCATGGGCATAAGACTATGCTGAATTCATAGTCTTAAGTGCGTTAGCTAACAGATGCAATTTCTTTATGGTGATAGGATATTAACTATCCTCGACTACCGGGAGCGCATCATGAATCGCATCGATCAGGCCATCAGTGATTTGGCACGTGCTTTTTGCCAGCTCAAGCAGCATGACGAAGTGCTGTACACCAAGGCTTTGCAATCCCTCGTTGCGTTGGCACTTTCTGAAGAAAAAGTTGAAAGAGTCTCCAGCATAGAGCAGGATATGCAATACGTCGGACAGATTCTTTCCAACACCCGTCGGGTGCGCACTACGGGCGGTGACGCGGTACTGGAGTTCCCTTGTCGAAGAAAAGGCGAGCGTCGTGTTTCCGCACGCTAGGAATGTCGCTCTTCAGTCATACCCGTAGTTAGTCAAATTCAGCCCTGTGCTTGCAAGAGCATGGGGCTTTTTTACGCCCATCACTCAGGATTTGACAGCTGTCACCACCGCGCTTAACTCGTTTCGCTTGTGCAAATTACTGGTTGTGTACAAGGCCGGATTTATTCATCGGCTTGCGTATCTTTCTTATATTAACTTGTATATATTTGGTATATGGAGAGCTCGGATAACGGGCCAGCCGGGACGTTATCGATTACTTGCCATATCGCGGTATAACCCAAGTGGATTGAGGAGACAACATGACTAAAATGAGTCGGCGTGGAATGCTTCAGGCAGCTGGTTTGATGACGGTCGGTGCGGTAACAGGTTGTGCCGCTCCGCGCAGTTCAGGCGGTAAGGAAGGCAATGCAATATTCTCAGTCGCGCAACCGACTATCCCTATCGTTGGCAGCAATGAGCAATTCCCGGTTCGCCGCATCTACTGTATCGGACGTAACTACGCAGCACATGCACGTGAAATGGGTTCAGATCCGACACGTGAGCCTCCTTTCTTTTTTCAGAAACCCAGCGATGCCATTCAATACGTCGCGCCAGGCAAGGTAGTCGATCATCCGTATCCGACGCTGACCAAGAATTACCACTATGAGATTGAATTGGTTGCTGCGATCAACAAGGGAGGCAAAAATATCCCGGTCGAAAGTGCACTGCAACACGTCTTTGGTTATGCGGTTGGCCTGGACATGACGCGCCGTGATTTGCAGGCAGCGATGAAGAAGGAAGAAAAGCCATGGGAAATCGGCAAGAGCTTCGATATGTCCGCACCGATCGGACCTTTGCATCCGGTCGCCAGTATCGGTAATTTCACCGAAGGAAAGATCTGGTTGAAGGTGAACGGACAAGTGAAACAGAGTGCAGATTTGAAGCAAATGATCTGGTCAGTGGCCGAGCAAATCAGTAATTTGTCGAAAGCATTCGAGTTAATGCCTGGAGATATTATTTATTCGGGCACACCGGAGAACGTCGGACCGGTGGTACGTGGCGATGTGATGGAAGGTCATATCGATCGACTTCCTAATATCACGCTAAAAGTCGTATAAGCGAGGTGCCGGGCCTGAGCGCCCGGCACTTTTTAAGGTCGCAGGCGGAGTAGTCAGATACGACTGTAGGTATCCTGGACGCCCTTGATTTTGAAGGTGCCGTCTTTTTGCGGCTCCGCGATATTGTCTGTGTCTTTAATGCGATAACCAACGAAGTCGCGTGGCAGTTTGGTACTGCCGAAATCCAGGTAGGTCCTGCCTTTTCCTATGTTTTGCAAAGTAATGACTTTGCCGGATGGAGCTTTAACCTTAAACTCTTCAATGCTTTTCATGTAGCCTCCTGATAGGTGGGTTGAGCAGCGGAATCGTGACTGACTTTCATACTGACGAGCAGACCGAAGAAGTGTTAAGCGATGTTATACCATGGGTCGGATCATGTTGCATGCTGCAATGCCATGCAGTATTTACATGGATTGCAGCATGAGACGACTCTTTCGGATGAGAAGACAGGCAGGACTGCATGTCTTTGATATTGGTGCTGGTATATTTCCCGACCGCCAGCGCCGGTAGTAGCGACCACTGCTTAAATGGCCCTAAGGCATGCCCACTCTTGGTGAGCAAGGCCGTATCGTAGCAAAGCTATATGACCGCAGTTTGACATGGATCAAATTCGCTGCGATCAGCGAATTTTCTCAGTGGCGACATTTCATGGTCCGCATTCCAGTTGCAGCTTTTCTGCTGCGCGTTGAGCCTTGCGCTGTTCGCGTGCCATGCGCTTCACGCTGGCACGTGCTGCGTCTTCCTTTGCCCATCGCGCACGCTGTTCGAGCGTGGCACAACGCTTCCTCTTGCGCTCCTGTTCCTTGTAGATTCTTTGCCGTTCTTTTTCCGCACTGGCTTCTTCTTTCCTGCGCTGCGTTTCCATCGCCTGCAAGATGCGTTTTTCACGGATCAGGTTTTCTTGTGCGAGATGCGTATCAGATGATGGAGGGGGCGTGATGATGCGCTCGAAGCGCTGCTTAGTTCCGGTGCCGTTACAAGGCAGGTCGCTGTAGCTGATTTTTCCGCCTGACTCGCATTTATAAATCGCCAGCGCTGGAAGTGGAAGGGAAAAGAGCGCGAATAACAGCAGGAATGGCATGGCAAGCTCGCAGGTCTATAGGGACCTTGCCACTTTAGAGGAGCTTGCCGGGATTCATCAAATTCAAGGGATCAAGTGCCAGCTTAATAGAGCGCATTAATTGCATCTCTACATCGGACTTGTAACGCAGCATTTCCATGCGTTTCAACGCGCCTATGCCGTGTTCGGCGGAGATGGAGCCACCGTGTTGATGCACGCTATCGTGCACGACGCGATTTACAGCTGTTTGCTTTTGCAGAAAACTCTGATCAGTTTCCTGCTCAGGATGCGCAACGTTGTAATGCAGATTGCCGTCGCCGAGATGGCCAAAGGTCACCATGCGGGCACCGGGAAATGCCTGCTGCAGTAATGCATCCGTCGTGCGGATGAAATCACCGATATGTGAAATCGGGATGGAGACATCATGTTTGATGTTCTTGCCTTCCGCTGCCTGCGCTAGCGGTATGTGTTCACGGAAATCCCAGATCGCTTGTGATTGTGCGATTGAGCGCGCGATGATCGCATCTTGTATCAGGTCTTGCTGCAAGGCTGCGCTGATGACATGTTCCAGCATGGCTTGCGCATGTTCTTCAGATTCGCTATCGGACAATTCAAGTAGCACATATTGCGCATGCTCTTCGGCGAAAGGCAGGCGCATGGCGGGGAAATGTTGATTCACCAGCTTGATGCAGAAACCCGACATCAATTCGAAACCCGTCAGTGACGACACGCAGTAACTTTGCGTCAACGACAGCAGTCGTAATGCATCGTCCGGCGTACGCAGAGCAGCCAGGGCGGTGAGTTGTGCTTTCGGCGGTGGGAAGAGTTTCAGTACTGCCGCAGTGATCAGGCCCAAAGTACCTTCTGCGCCTATGTACAAATCGCGCAGGTCGTAGCCGGTATTGTCTTTGCGCAAGCCGCGCAGGCCATTCCAGATATCGCCCTGCGGCGTGACGACTTCGAGACCGAGGCAGAGCTCGCGTGTGTTGCCATAGCGCAGGACAGCGGTACCTCCTGCATTGGTGGACAGATTGCCGCCTATCGTACAACTGCCTTCTGCCGCCAGTGAAAGCGGGAATAGGCGACCGGCATCGCTGGCTGCCGTCTGGATATTTTTCAGGATGCAACCGGCTTCGACGGTAATCGTGTTGTTGCCAGGGTCGATCTGACGGATGCGATTGAGGCGCGTCAGTGAGAGGATGACGGCTTTGCCGCTGTCGTCCGGGATGCCGCCCAGTACCAGGCCGGTATTCCCTCCCTGCGGCACCATCGGGACTTTGTGCTCATTGCAAAGACGCACCAGTGCTGCGAGTTCCTGCGTATCCGCCGGTTTGAGTACCGCGCAGGCCTTGCCGGTGTAGCGCCGACGCCAGTCAGTCAGGTAGGGCGCGGTATCGTCCTCTGAGGTCAGGACATGCGCCGCGCCTATCGCTCTGCGGCAGGCATGGAGGAAGGTGTCCATTACTTGGCGGCCTTCTGTAGCGCCTGCTTGGTCAAGGCCTTCGCCGCTTTTTTGTAAGGGCGCAGGTAGAGGATGGTACAGCTAAAGAAGACCAGCACCAGGCCGACTTCGATCCAGCCCAGGATGGCGGACAGGCCGGTGTCGCTCATGCCACGTACTATGCCTTCGGCGAAAAATAGCAGGATCAGCATGGATGCCCATTGCATGGTGTAGAGATTGCGTTTCCAGACACCATGCAACGGAATCAGTAGCGGGATGACCTTGAGTACCAGCCAGGAGCCGTTAGGGCGTATTGGCGCCAATATCATTTCCCAGGCTACACACAGCACGATCAGGGCAAGCAGGCTGCCTAGTGCGCCCATATGCAGGATTTTTTGCCCTTGCGTTTGCATCAGGTGCTCCGTAATTTGACAGCTGTTTGCGCCAGGCGCTGGCCGAGCGCGATGGCCAGTGCGCGTGTATCGGGTGAAATCGGCTGGTTGCCGGCTACGCCGGACCAGTGCGAGGCGCCGTAGGGTGTGCCGCCGCTGCTGGTCGTCATCAATTCCGGTTGGGTGTAGGGGATGCCGAGCACGAGCATGCCGTGATGCAGCAGTGGCAGCATCATGGATAGCAGGGTCGATTCCTGTCCACCGTGCAAGCTGCCGGTTGAGGTGAAGACACAAGCAGGTTTGCTGTTCAGAGCGCCGGATAGCCATTGTGCGCTGGTGCCATCCCAAAAATACTTCATCGCCGACGCCATATTGCCGAAACGGGTAGGTGAACCCAGCGCCAGGCCTGCGCATTCCTCCAGGTCCTGCAATTCGACATAGGGCGCGCCTTCATTCGGCACCTCGGGTTCGGTCGCTTCGGTGACGGTGGATACCGCAGGTACTGTGCGCAGGCGCGCTTCGCAGCCGGGGACGCTGTCTATACCCTGGCCGATTAACTCCGCCAGTTTGCGGGTCGAGCCATGGCGCGAGTAGTACAAAACGAGAATAGGGAGCTGGGCAGTGTTCATGCTTGGTATTATAGGGCGCTTTATAAGCATCTTGAATGGCGTATGGGGCGTCACTGGCGTAATTCTGCGCTTACGCTGTCCGCCTAAGAATACACTCACACCTACTGCATGAAACCAGCTATTCCCCTTTTTTTTCGCGAACTGACCTGGCCTCAGGTACGCGATCTCTTTCATTTTGCCGCACGTCGCCTGACTGAAGAGCGCTTGCCGCAAGTGGCTGGCAGCCTGACGTTTACCACCGTGCTGGCGCTGGTGCCTATCCTGACGATCGCACTGGCGATTTTCACTACCTTCCCGCTGTTCAATACCTTCCGCACATCGCTGGAGGCTTATTTTGTACATAACCTGATGCCGAAAGGTATCGCCAATACCATCCTCGGTTATCTGACCCAGTTCTCCAGCAAGGCGACGCGTCTGTCGGCTTTCGGCGCAGTGGCGCTGATCGTGACTGCGGTCGCCATGATGCTGATGATAGACCGGGTCTTCAACCAGATCTGGCGTGTCAAAACCAAACGTCCCATCATGCAGCGTATCCTGGTGTATTGGGCGATTGTGACTCTGGGGCCGCTGCTGATAGGCGCGTCGATGACGCTCACTTCATACTTGTTTACTGCGACCGACGGCGTGGTGCGCGGCGTGCCGTTTGTGGGCGCTGTGTTTTACACCTCCATCTCGATTTTGCTGAGTATGGTGGCGTTTACTTCGCTCTACATCGTGGTGCCGAATCGTCTGGTTGAGTGGCGCGATGCCGTGTATGGCGGCCTGCTGGCAGCGATCGCATTTGAAATCGTCAAGCGCCTGTTTGCCGCTTTCGTCATTAAAGTACCGACTTACACGGTTGTGTATGGCGCGGTTGCGGCTTTCCCCATTTTCCTGGTCTGGGTGTATCTGGGCTGGATGATTACGCTGGCGGGAGCGGTGGTGACGGCAGCCTTGCCGATCGTGAAGTATGAGCGTTGGTGGCATGTACCGCAGCCGGGCAGTGCCTTCGTCGATGCGATGGCATTGATGGCCGTGCTGTACGAGGCGCGTGCATCTGCTGATTCCGCGGTGGTGGATACCAAGCTGCTGCGCGATCGTACCCGGCTCGGTTTCGATGAGTCCGAAACCCTGCTGGAGAAGATGCTGGACGCGGGTTGGGTTGCGCGCCTTAAGTCAGAAGGGCCGAAGCGCATGCAGTGGGGCAAGCGGATTACCGATGGCCTTGATCGCTGGGTTTTGCTGGCGAATCCGGAGTATCTGACGCTGGCAGACGTGTACCGCGTATTCGTATTTGACGCGAGTGGCAATGAAACACTGGCGAAAAAAGTGGAATGCGCGGTCGAGCAGGGCTTGTATCAGTCGCTGGCTAGCTACTTCCGTGAAGGCTCAGAAGGAAATTTGCCCGGTCAGCATTTGCCAGTACATCAGCCATGATCCTATGAAGGAATACAGCGGTTGCCTGAACGAACTGGGGTGGTTTTTCTCGAAACCAAGATGACCTATCCACGCCAGGCCGTAAAACGACAGGATGGCGGCTAATAACCACCACGCGTTCCCGGTGAGCACCAGCGCGGTAAGAAAGATGATGGCCAGCGTTGAGCCAAGGAAATGGAGCTGGCGAGATCTGCGGTCGGAATGCCCTGTCAGATAAGCGGCATAAAATTCCGAAAACGACAGATAGGTCTTTTGTGTGATGACACTCATGACTGCCTCCTGTGGCTGCTACAGTTTCAGGGTAGTCCTCGTGCAGTCACTATGCAAGCCTTATTGACGCAGGGCATGTAAGGGGCGGAGCCATACTGGCACTTGTCTCATTGCCGCCATTCGTGCATTTGGCCCCAAGAGAGTATTGTGGATTTTTTCCAGAGCTTGAGCTACATTGGAAGTGTCCGAAGTACAACCATAACTCTTGAGGACGGTGCCATGAAAGTATCCGAAATACTTAAAGTAAAAGGAAACATTCTCTTCACGGTAACACCAGATAGTCCGATGCTGGACGCAGTCAATGCGATGGCGGAAAAAGACATCGGTTCTCTGGTTGTGATGGAGGCGGGCAATCTGATCGGTATGCTGACTTTCCGCGAGGTCATGGCAACGATCCATGCAAATGGCGGGGCGGTCGGTGGTGATACCGTGCGGCGCTATATGGATAAACATCCGATCACTATCACTTCCGATGCAGAGATCAATGAAGTACGACGACTGATGCTGGAGAAGCATGCGCGTTATGTGCCGGTACTGGACGGGAAGATACTGGTTGGCGTCATCTCTTTCTACGACGTGGCGAAAGCGGTGCTCGAAGCGCAAAGCTTTGAAAACAAAATGCTGAAGTCTTACATACAGGACTGGCCAGCTGTCGCGAACGAACAAGACGGCTGAGTCGCAGTAGTCAAGTAAAAGCCGCTCGCATACCCGTTTGGGTATGCGAGCGGCTTTTTGTCATTCATATCCCTTACAATCGCCTGATATTGAACGCGCATGGCATGTTGGCGTTCGCATTCCTGAACCACTATATGGATACCCATGAGTAAGCCCAGTCAATTCAAGTTGATGATACAACGCCGCTTTGCGCCTTTTTTCTGGGCCCAGTTTTTCGGTGCGTTTAACGATAACGTGTTTAAGACTGCCTTGCTGACGGTGCTGACCTTTGAAGCGCTGAGCTGGACCACGATGGATAGGGGATTTTTGAATAACCTGATTCCTGGTTTATTTATCCTGCCCTTTGTCTTGTTCTCGGCGATTGCCGGCCAGCTGGCCGACAAGTTTGAAAAGTCAGGTCTCGTGCGTTATATCAAATTGCTGGAAATCGCCATCATGTTGCTGGCGGCAGTTGGCTGGATGCGCCAGGATTTGTGGCTGCTCATCGCAGCCGTTGCCGGCATGGGTTTGCACTCGGCTTTGTTCGGGCCGGTGAAGTATGCCTATCTGCCACAAAAATTGGCGCCGGATGAATTGGTTGGCGGTAACGGCCTGGTTGAAATGGGGACTTTCGTCGGCATCCTGCTGGGTGAAGTATTGGGCGCGGTGCTGGTATTGCACAAACCGTGGGGCATAGAGCTGGTAGCTGGCGGTACGATTGCGATTGCCTGTGCCGGATGGCTGGCCAGTCGCGCGATTCCGCTGTCGCCTGCACCTGCGCCTGAGCTGAAAATAAACTGGAATCTGGCGACGGAAACGGTACGCAATATTCGCTACTCGAAGCAGAATCGCCCGGTCTTTTTATCGATGCTGGCGAACTCGTGGTTCTGGTTTTACGGCGCGATCATACTGGCGCAATTTCCGCTGTACGCAAAAGATTATCTGCATGGCGACCATAGTATCTTCGTCTTGTTGCTGACGATATTTTCGCTCGGCATAGGCACCGGATCCTTGTTGTGCGAACGCTTGTCCGGTCATAAGGTCGAGATCGGTCTGGTGCCGTTCGGTGCGATCGGTTTGTCGGTATTCGGTTTCGATCTTTTCCTCGCCAGCATCAGTTATACCAATACCACCCTGGTGGATATTGCGGGTTTTCTGCAGCAACAGGGTGGTGTGCGTATTCTGGTGGATTGCCTGTTGATAGGCGTGTTCGGCGGCTTGTACATCGTGCCTTTGTTTGCCTTGATACAGACCCGTTGCGATCCGCAGCATATGTCACGCACGATCGCCGGTATGAATATCCTGAATGCGGTGTTCATGGTGGTCGCCGCACTGGTGGCGATGGTCTTGCTGAAGATGGGTTTGAGCATTCCGCAACTGTTTATGGTGACAGCCATCCTGAACGCAATTGTGGCGCTCTACATCTTTACTGTGGTACCAGAATTCTTGCTGCGCTTCCTGGCATGGCTGATGCTGCACACCACGCACAGGGTACGTACTTTCAATGCCGAGCGGATACCGGCTGAAGGGGGCGCCATCCTGGTTTGTAATCATGTCAGCTATATGGATGCGATCGTGATTCTGGCGACCAGTCCGCGTCCGCTGCGCTTTGTGATGGATCACAGGATTTTTAAAATCCCGTTGTTGTCTGCTTTGTTTAAGGCAGTGCGGGCGATTCCGATTGCACCTGCGAGTGAAGATGTTGAGATCATGGACGCTGCCTACGGCAGCATAGCGCGTGCGCTGGAGCGGGGAGAGCTGGTGTGCATTTTCCCCGAAGGAAAGTTGACACGTGATGGCGAGTTGAATGAATTCAAAGGCGGCATCATGAAGATACTGGAACGGACTCCGGTACCTGTTATTCCGATGGCCTTGCGCGGCTTGTGGGGCAGTCTGTGGACGCGTAGTGCCGATAATCCCTTCCAGCGCTCCTTCCGTAGCGGACCGTTCTCCAAACTTGAGTTGGTGGTCGGTCAGCCCATGGCTGTGACTGAGGTGACACCAGAGATTTTGCGTGAGCGGGTTGCGCAATTGCGCGGGGCGCGCAAATGAGGGAATAAAAAATCAGGCCGGTACGCGTACCGACCTGATTGTTGCGGTCTTATTTTGGTGCGCTTAGCCAGTGATGTAATGCATCTGCAGTCATGGGTCTGGCGAACAGATAACCCTGGCCCAATGGACAGCCGAGTTCGGTCAGGATAGCTGCCTGCCGTTCATCTTCCACACCTTCCGCAATCACATCCAATTCGAGGTTGCGACCGAGTTGGATAATCATTTCGGCAATGCTGCTGCCGCGCGAAGAATCGGTGATTTCGGTAACGAACGCGCGATCAATTTTGAGGCGGTCCACACTGAGTTTTTGCAAGTGGCTGAGGGATGAGAAACCCGTTCCGAAATCATCAATCGCAATGCTGACGCCGGTAGCAGTGATCTGATCCAGTAGTTTGATCAGGGCATCGGGCTCTTCCATTGCCATCGATTCGGTGATTTCAAGTTCTATACAGTGTGGCGGAACCTGGGTGTCGTGCAGGGCATGACGTAGCATGCTGAGGAAGTGTGGATGACGAAATTGTACTTGCGAGACATTGACCGAAATCATGAAGTCGGTGAAGCCCAGGCGATGTATGCGCACCAGTTCCTGGCAAGCCTGCCGCAAAACCCATTCACCGAGTTCGATGATCAGACCGGAGTACTCAGCAATCGGGATGAAGCGGTTTGGTGAAATCATGGAGCCGTCTTCAGTCGTCCAGCGCAAGAGAGCTTCAGCACCTACTGGTTGTCGCGTCGCCATATCGATTTGCGGTTGATAAACGACGGATAAATGTCTTTCTTCAAATGCGGTACGCAAGGCGTGCATCATATTCACGCGTTCACGTATATCGATACCCATATTGCGTGAGAAATACAAATGGCCGGTACGCTGCTGAAACTTGGCGCGCTTGAGCGCAATATGTGCGTTCTTCAAGGCTTCCACACCGCGCCCCTCATGTTCGGACAGGCGCACCAGTCCGACTGTGGCGGAAAGTTGCACGTCTTGTCCGTCTATGCTGAACGGCCGTTCGAATTGCGCGAGTATGGCAGCCGGATTCACTTGTATATCGTCGCCGAGGACGCCAAACGTATCGCCACCGACACGCGCCACGATGAGATGGTCACCCAGGCGCGATTGCAGGCGTGTGGCAACCGAAAGCAGGAGCAGATCGCCGAACTGATGGCCGAGCGTATCGTTGGTTTCCGCAAAGTGGTCGATATCGATCAAAGCCAGCGTACTTGGCAAGTCATTGCTGGAAGACAGGCTGTCGTCGATGATTTCCTTGAGGCGGGTACGGTTCGGTAGCTTGGTCAGTGAATCGTAGAAGGCTGAATTGTGCAGGCGCGTGACGAGCGTGATATTCGAGAGACCAACCGAGATGTTGCTGCAAAATACTTCCAGCAAGCGCAGCTCGATTTCAGTGAGTGGTCGCCCGGTGCGGAAGAAGGCCGCGAAATTGCTCGAGGCATTGCCGGTGAAATGTAGTGCACTAAATTCGCGACCATAAATATTTCTGCGCTCTTTCAATGCGCGCGTCAGCGTGCGGTCTATGCTGGCGTCTTCTATCGATGAAAGTGGGTGATTGATGAGATCACCAAACCGTCCGGCGGCCGCCACCACGAACAACGCGTTTTCCTGATTGTGCAATTGTTCCTGTACGCAGAACAAGCCATCCGGGGATATGCCCAGCAGGCGTGCGATCTGAGTCACTACACCAGTGGCAAATTCCTCCAGGCTTTGCAAGGCCATTAACTCAGTGCTGGCGCGCAGGATCATATCCAGGCCGCTGCTGCTTGAATTGATGGTGCAGATTTGCTCATACGAGCGGATTGCCGCAGTCACTGCCGTGAACAGCTTGATCTGGGTCAGTTCGGATTTTGATTTGTAATCGTTGATGTCGAACTGCTGGATCGCATCGATACCGGGCGTATAACCAGGCTGGTCGGTGCGCAGGATGATGCGAACCTCGGCGCGATGCAGGACATCGCGTATGTAATGTACCAGTTGCAGGCCTTCGTCTTGCTGATCGGCGTCGATATCCAGCAAGATCACCGCGACGTGAGCTTCTTGTGCCAGAACTTCCCGGGCTTGCTGCGCTGTGTGGGCGTGCAAAAAAGCCAGCGGCCTGTTTTGTATTTCAACATTGCTGAGGGCGAAAGTCGTCGCGGTGTGTACATCAGCGTCGCCGCCGATGATCAGCACCTGCCATACATCCTTGCTTAAACCTGATTTATTGTCGCCGGACACACGCACCGTTTTATCCAGAAATACAAGGTCATCCTCGCTATGGCTGACCGACTTGCTCATGGTGCCTTCTCCGAGATTGGTTGTTCTAATTTTGTAACCTGATTTTGTAATCCGGTTTTGAAACCTGCTTTGTAACCGTATATTGCACATCGATTTGTCATGAGGCAATGCTTTTTCTAGAACTAATTGTTATGTGACCACTGGTAGAATGACTACTTTATTTCGCTTATAACCAACTATCATGTCCGGCAATACTTTTGGAACACTCTTTACTGTCACCACTTTCGGCGAGTCGCACGGCCCGGCTATCGGCTGCGTAATCGACGGTTGTCCACCCGGAATAGTGTTGTCAGAAGGTGACATTCAGCCCGAACTGGACCGTCGCAAACCAGGTACTTCACGCCATGTGACACAGCGGCAGGAGTCGGATACGGTCGAAATCCTGTCCGGTGTATACCAGGGAAAAACGACGGGTACGCCGATTGCACTGCTGATTCGTAACGAAGACCAGCGCAGCAAGGACTACGGCAATATCACCGAAACTTTCCGTCCCGGCCATGCGGATTACACGTATTGGCATAAATACGGGATTCGTGATCCACGCGGCGGCGGTCGTTCGTCGGCACGTCTGACCGCGCCTGTGGTGGGAGCTGGCGCGATTGCGAAGAAATGGTTGTTCGAAAAATACGGCACGATCTTTAAAGGCTGCATGAGCCAATTGGGTGATATCGAGATTCCATTCGAAGACTGGCGCCATGTACCTGAGAATCCATTCTTTGCGGCCAATGCAAGCATCCTGCCGCAGCTGGAAGCCTACATGGATGATTTGCGTAAGAACGGCGATTCCTGCGGTGCGCGCATTGATGTCGTTGCGCAAAACGTACCTATCGGGCTGGGTGAGCCGATTTACGACAAGCTGGATGCCGAAATCGCCTTTGCACTGATGGGCATCAATGCCGTCAAAGGCGTGGAGATAGGCGCGGGCTTCAAGTCTGTTGCGCAAAAAGGCACCGAGCATGGTGATGAGTTGACGCCTGAGGGCTTTGCCAGCAATAACTCCGGCGGCATCCTCGGCGGGATTTCAACCGGGCAGGACATCACGGCATCGATTGCGATCAAACCGACCTCGAGTATCCGTACCGCACGTCACTCCATCGACAAAGCCGGTAATCCGGTGCTGGTGGAAACTCTCGGGCGCCATGATCCTTGCGTCGGCATACGGGCAACCCCGATAGCTGAATCCATGCTGGCACTGGTGCTGATGGATCACGCCTTGCGTCATCGCGCGCAATGTGGCGATGTGGTGGTCACCCCGCCACCTATTCCGGGCAGCCGTTAATTACTGTGCGCATAGCGTGTAATCATTTTTGATGGAGGGAAAATGAAACCAGTACCAGGGCATTCTTTTCTGTCGTCACTAGTGATGGCTGCTGCCGTTTTGCTGCTATCCGCTTGCGAAACCGTGCAAACCACGCAGGGTGGGGCAGTGGGCGTGGATCGCCAGCAACGCATGATGATTTCAGCGCAGGAGCTGGATCAGGCTGCCAATAAGCAATACAGCGAACTGATAGCCGCCGAAAAGAAAAAAGGCAGTCTGAACCGAAATGCAGCGCAAGTGGAGCGGGTGAAGGCGATTTCCAGTCGTCTGATCGCACAAACCGGCGTGTTTCGTCAGGACGCGCGGCGCTGGCAGTGGGAGGTCAATGTCCTGAGCTCCGACGAGGTCAACGCCTGGTGCATGCCGGGCGGCAAAATCGCGGTGTACACCGGTTTGATCGAAAAGCTGAATGTGAGCGATGACGAACTGGCGGCCGTGATCGGGCATGAGATTGCACATGCCTTGCGCGAACATGCACGTGAACGTGCGTCGGAGCAAAGGGTGGCGGGCAGCTTTATCACTATCGGTTCGGCTTTGCTGGGCGTCGGTGGGCTTGGTCAGCAGGGTGCTGAATTCGCCTATATGGGCCTGATCGGCCTGCCTAATTCACGTAGTCATGAAACCGAGGCTGACCGTATCGGCGTCGAACTGGCGGCGCGTGCCGGTTACGATCCGCGCGCTGCGGTTACGCTGTGGCAAAAAATGGGCAAGGTTTCCAGTAGTTCGACTCCGGCTTTCCTGTCTACTCACCCTTCCAGTTCGGCCCGTATCAGCGATTTGACCGTGTATTCCGAGCGCGTCATGCCGCTTTATCAACAGGCACGGAAATAAGTGACAAGACGGCAAGATATTGTTTTTCTGGCTGTCACCCACATCTTTTTAATCAACTAGCCGGCTTTCCAGCGGCCGTGTGGCGCGCCGTCCTATAAAGAATCGGCGTAAATATGGCATAATCGAGAGCTATCTCACCGGTCCTCGCGGACTTACTTTTACACACGAAACATGGCCCAAACGCTCTACGATAAACTTTGGCAATCGCACGTCGTCGAAACCGGCGACGATGGCACGACTGTGCTCTACATAGATCGCCATTTGCTGCATGAAGTGACCAGCCCTCAGGCTTTTGAAGGTTTGAAGCTGGCTGGCCGTCGCCCATGGCGCGTCTCCGCCAACCTGATGGTGGCGGATCACAACGTACCGACTACTGACCGTGTGAACGGTATTGCCGATCCTACTTCGCGTCTGCAAGTAGAAACACTGGACGGCAATGCGCACGAATACGGCCTGACCTACTTCAGCATGCGCGATAAGCGCCAGGGTATCGTGCACGTGATCGGACCTGAGCAAGGTGCAACGCTGCCAGGCATGACCGTCGTTTGCGGTGATTCCCATACTTCCACGCATGGCGCTTTTGGCTGCCTCGCGCACGGTATCGGTACTTCCGAAGTGGAACACGTGCTGGCGACGCAAACGCTGCTGGCGCAAAAATCAAAAGCCATGCTGGTACAGGTCGACGGCGTATTGCCGGACGGCGTGACGGCAAAAGATATCGTGCTGGCAGTGATCGGCAAGATCGGTACTGCGGGCGGTACCGGTTATGCAATCGAATTCGCTGGTTCGACCATCCGTTCGCTGTCGATGGAAGGTCGCATGACCATCTGCAATATGGCAATCGAAGCAGGCGCACGCGCCGGTATGGTGGCGGTGGATGAAACCACGATCAATTACGTCAAAGGTCGTCCTTTGTCGCCGGTCGGCCCACACTGGGATCGCGCCGTCGAATACTGGCGCACCTTGCACTCCGATGCGGGTGCCAGGTTCGACCTGGTTGTGACCCTGAATGCAGCCGAAATCAAACCGCAAGTCAGCTGGGGCACATCGCCTGAGATGGTGGTGGCGGTTGACGGTCGTGTACCTGATCCGGATAAAGAAAAAGATCCGACCAAACGTGACGGTATGGAAAAAGCGCTGGTCTACATGGCCTTGAAACCAAATACACCGATTACCGATATCCGTATCGACAAAGTATTCATCGGCTCCTGCACCAACTCGCGCATCGAAGATTTGCGCGCTGCGGCAGCAGTCGTGCGTGGTAAGTATCGTGCATCGAATGTGAAGCTGGCGCTGGTGGTGCCGGGCTCCGGTCTGGTCAAGGAGCAGGCGGAACGCGAAGGTCTGGACAAGATTTTCAAGGCCGCTGGTTTCGAATGGCGTGAACCAGGTTGCTCGATGTGCCTGGCGATGAATGCAGATCGCCTGGAACCGGGTGAGCGTTGTGCCTCGACCTCGAACCGTAACTTTGAAGGTCGCCAGGGTGCGGGTGGTCGTACCCATCTGGTCAGCCCTGCAATGGCTGCGGCAGCCGGGATCGAAGGGCATTTCGTTGATGTACGTGCTTTAAAACACTAAGAGTGCTGAGGACAGTATGAAGAAAACGATTTCATTTCTCCTGCTGATCGCCGCTGTCTCGTCGTTGGCCGCCTGCAATACCGTGCATGGCTTTGGTCGCGACGTAGAGCGTCTCGGTGAAAAAGTGCAGGGCAAGTAATCCTGGGTAAAACGCGTCGGATGCCGGTGTCTGCACCCATCTGATAAACATGAGAAATCGGCGCTGCAGCAAGCTACTCTGCAGCACGTACTAATAGTTGGATAGCATGGATAAATTTACTATTCTTGATGGCCTGGTTGCACCGCTGGATCGTGCAAACGTCGATACCGATGCCATCATTCCAAAACAGTTTCTGAAGTCGATCAAACGGACCGGCTTCGGTCCTAATCTGTTCGATGAATGGCGCTATCTGGATCAGGGTGAGCCTGGGCAGGATAATTCGCGTCGTCCTTTGAATCCCGATTTTGTGCTGAACCAGCCGCGTTACCAGGGTGCGTCGATTTTGTTGGCGCGCAAGAACTTCGGTTGCGGCTCGTCGCGTGAGCACGCGCCCTGGGCTTTGAGCCAGTACGGTTTCCGCGCGATCGTATCGCCTAGCTTTGCTGATATCTTCTTCAACAACTGCTACAAAAACGGTTTGCTGCCAGTCACCCTGACTGAAGCGCAAGTTGATCACCTGTTCAATGAAGTCAAGGCCTTCCCTGGCTACCATCTGGTGATCGATCTGGAAAAGCAAATCATCGGCACCAGCAACGGCAGCGTGACGTATCCGTTTGAAATTGACGCCTTCCGTAAATATTGCCTGTTGAACGGTTTCGACGATATCGGCCTGACCTTGCAAAAGGCGGACAAGATACGCGCGTTCGAAGAACGTCATCTGGCAGCGCAACCTTGGCTGTCGAACACGATTTAATCCTTTTTTAATCCTTCTCGAAGTTATCAAATGAAAATTGCAATTCTGCCGGGCGACGGCATCGGTCCGGAAATCATGAATCAGGCAGTCAAGGTAATGAATGCCTTGGGTGAAAAGTTTGAAACCGAAACAGTACCGGTCGGCGGTGCAGCCTATGCAGCGCAAGGCCATCCTTTGCCTGAATCGACACTGAAAGTTGCTAAAGAAGCGGATGCCATTTTGTTCGGCGCAGTCGGCGATTTCAAATACGACACACTGGAACGCTCGCTGCGTCCTGAACAAGCGATTCTGGGTCTGCGCAAGCACCTGGGTTTGTTCGCTAACTTCCGTCCTGCGATCCTGTACCCGGAACTGGCAGGTGCCTCGTCGTTGAAACCGGAAATCGTATCCGGCCTCGACATCATGATCGTGCGCGAATTGACCGGCGACATCTACTTCGGCCAGCCACGCGGCGTACGCGCAGCACCAGACGGTCCGTTCAAAGGCGAACGCGAAGGTTTCGACACCATGCGTTACACCGAACCTGAAATCCGTCGCATCGCACACGTTGCATTCCAGGCTGCGCAAAAACGCGGCAAACGTCTGACCAGCGTCGACAAAGCCAACGTACTGGAAACCTTCCAGTTCTGGCGCGACATCGTCACCGACGTGCACAAGGAATACCAGGACGTCAAACTCGACCACATGTATGTCGATAACGCAGCGATGCAATTGGTACGCGCACCGAAAGAATTCGACGTGGTTGTGACCGGTAATATGTTCGGCGACATCCTGTCCGACGCAGCAGCGATGCTGACCGGCTCGATCGGCATGTTGCCTTCGGCTTCGCTGGACGCCAACAACAAAGGCCTGTACGAACCATCGCACGGCTCGGCGCCGGACATCGCAGGCAAGGACATCGCCAACCCATTGGCGCAAATCCTGTCGCTGGCCATGATGCTGCGTTACTCGCTGGGTAAAACAGAGCAGGCTGATCGTATTGAAACGGCTGTTAAATCCGTCTTGAAACAAGGTTTGCGTACTGTCGATATTTTCGAGGCAGGTACAACCAAAGTCAGCACCACACAGATGGGCGATGCTGTCGTTAAAGCATTGGCTTGATGTAAATAAGAGCGGTAGCAGTCACTAAACCGCATACCAATTGATAAATAGGGCGGCTGTCAGCGCCCTGAGCGAAGGAAATGATGATGAAAGTTGTTGGCTTAGTCGGATGGCGTGGGATGGTCGGATCGGTCTTGATGCAGCGTATGCAGGAAGAGGGCGATTTCGACCATATCGAAGCTGTATTCTTCTCGACCTCGAACAAGGGCGGTAAAGCGCCTGCGATCGCGAAGAAGGAAACCACACTGCAAGACGCTAACGACATAGACGCATTGAAGAAGTGCGACATCATTATTACCTGCCAGGGTGGTGACTACACCACCGAGATCTTCCCGAAACTGCGCGCAGCAGGTTGGGATGGCTACTGGATCGACGCGGCATCGACTCTGCGCATGAAAGATGACGCAGTCATCGTGCTGGACCCGGTTAACCAAAACGTGATCAAGGATGCCCTCGGCCGTGGCGTGAAAAACTACATTGGCGGTAACTGCACCAACTCCATCCTGTTGATGGGTGTGGGTGGTTTGTTCAAGGAAGGTCTGGTCGAGTGGGTCAGCTCCATGACTTACCAGGCAGCGTCGGGCGGTGGTGCCAACCACATGCGTGAGTTGTTGAGCGGCATGGGCGTGGTGCACGGTGCGGTTGCCAGCGAACTGGCGACCCCGTCGTCGGCTATCCTCGACATCGATCGCAAGGTCGCAGAGTCCATCCGTAACGACGTACCGACCGAATTCTTTGGTGCTCCACTGGCTGGCGGCCTGATCCCATGGATCGACGCACAACTGGAAAACGGTCAGTCGAAGGAAGAGTGGAAGGGCCAGGCTGAGGTCAACAAGATCCTCGGCAATACCCAGGTCATTCCGGTTGACGGTCTGTGCGTCCGTATCGGTGCGATGCGTTGCCACAGCCTGGCGCTGACCATCAAGCTCAAGCGTGATCTGCCGTTGGCGGAAATCGAAAACATCATCCGTTCGGCCAATCCATGGGTCAAATGGGTACCGAACGAACGCGCTGTGACAGTAAAAGAGTTGACGCCAGCTGCCATCACCGGCGGCCTGGAAATCGGTGTCGGTCGTGTGCGCAAGCTGAACCAGGGTCCTGAATACATCTCGGCTTTCGTCATCGGCGATCAATTGCTGTGGGGTGCGGCTGAACCACTGCGCCGTATGCTGCGCATCATACTGGGCAAGTAAATCGCGATAGTCGTTGTCAGATCGCAACATAAACCCGCCAATTCACCTTGTTAAATGGGTGTCTGGCGGGTTTTAAATTAGTTGCCAAGATGGTTGCGCTTGCGCCTGTAAGTCCATGATGCTATGGTGAAAGTTCTTAAAAAAACGATATGCAAGCGTTGTTTGTGGTCCCCGACGAACGCCAACGGAATACTCTCCATGCCACTCAAAATGCGGTCAAATCCTGGTTCTACCCTTTCCTCATTGAAACTAAAGACACTGAGTGCAGCGGTCATTTCCGCGCTCGTGTTGTCCAATGCATACGCAGCGGGCCTGGGGAAACTGACTGTGATGTCGTCGCTGGGGCAGCCCCTGCGCGCCGAGATCGAGCTAACCTCGGTCGCACCTGATGAACTTGCTTCGCTGCAGCCCAAGCTGGCTTCCGCTGAAGCGTTTCGCCAGGCGAATATCGATTTCAACCCTAGTTTGTTCTCACTGCGCTTTGCTGTAGAGCAGCGCGGTGGCCAGCCTATCGTACGGATTACCTCGACCCAGCCTATCAACGAGCCTTTCGTCGATATGCTGCTGGAATTGGGCGGCAACAAAGGTCGCCTGGTACGTGAATACACCTTCTTGCTGGACCCGCCGGAAATGCGTACTACGCAGCCGGCACAAGTAGCGCCTATCGCGATCACGCCGCCACCTGCTGCGCGCCCGGTAGAAAGCCGTCCGGAAGTTGCCGCGGCAGCACCGGCAGCACGTCCTGCGCCTGAGCCGGTTGCACCTGTGCGAGAAGCTCCGGTCGCAGCACCTAAACCAGTCCGCGCTGCACCTGCACCTGCACCTGCTGCTGCGCCGGCACCAGCGCCGGTAGCGAGAGCCGCGGCAGCGCCTATCAATGAGTACGAAGTCAAGAAAGGCGACACCCTCGCCAAGATTGCAAATCAATACCGTTCGAGTGGTGTATCGCTGGACCAGATGCTGGTTGCCTTGTACCGCGCCAATCCGGAAGCTTTCATCGACAAGAATATGAATCGCCTGCGTGCCGGACAGATTTTGTCGGTACCTGAGGCGGATAGCACGCAAGCCATCGGACAATCCGAAGCGCGTGGCGTGGTCATCGCACAAGCGGCCGATTTCAATGCTTACCGTAGCAAGCTGGCAGGTCAGGTTGCAAACGCTGCAGCGAAGAAATCCGACGACGCGAAGCAGGCTGACGGCGGCAAAATTACGGCCAAAGTGCAGGATGAGTCCGGCGCAGGATCTGAGTCCAAAGACAAGCTGAAACTGTCCAAGTCTGGTGCTGCGAGCGGTTCCGACAAGTTGGCGAATCAGGCTGGCGCGGAAGAGTTGATCGCGAAAGACAAGGCGATTGCCGATGCCAATGCACGCGTCAAGGAACTGGAAAAGAACGTCAACGAATTACAAAAAATCCTTGAAATCAAAAACAAGGATTTAGCAGCTCAGCAGAAACAGGCTGAAACTGCAGCAGCAGCTGTAGCCGCGGCTGCTCCTGCCGCGCCAGCGACACCAGCGCCGACTCCAGTTGCAGCACCAGAGCCGACGCCTGCGCCAGCAGCAGAAGCGCCTGCAGCGACGCCGCCGGCAGCCGAAGAAAAACCAGCTGAAGCCGCACCAGCAGCGGAGCCGGCACCAGCGCCTGTTAAACCGAAGAAACCAGTCGTGGTCGCACCTCCGCCGCCGCAACCTAGTTTCTTTGAAGACTTGACCGACAACGCGATGTTCCTGCCAGGCGCCGCTGCCTTGCTGGCACTGCTGGCTGGTTTGGGTATCTACAGCTCGCGTCGTCGCAAGCAGCAACCTAAATCGTTTGAAGACAGCATCATTACGGATTCCAGCCTGAAGTCGAATTCGCTGTTCGGTTCTACCGGTGGTCAAAGCGTAGATACGAATAACAGTGTGTTCAATTCCAACTTCGTACCATCGGCCAGCCAGCTGGACACGAACGAAGTCGATCCGATTGCGGAAGCCGATGTTTACATCGCTTATGGTCGTGACGCACAGGCAGAAGAAATCCTGAAAGAAGCGCTGCGTAACCAGCCGGATCGTCATGCAGTACGCGTGAAATTGCTGGAAATTTATTCCAGTCGCAATGACGTGCGTTCGTTTGAAATCCTCGCGACCGAGCTCTACAGCATGACCAAAGGTGAGGGCGATGACTGGGCGCAGGCTGCGACCATGGGGCTGATCCTCGACCCGAGCAATCCTCTGTATGCGCACGGTGCAGTGCCGGAAGATGTGGCGGCGAAAGCATCGGCGATGACTGCGCCGACACAACCGCTGGATGGAATTGATGACTTGCGTGCGATCGCACCGCTTGCGGCTGGCGCTGCGGCGTTGGGTAGCGCGGCGTATTTCGCCAGCAATAACTCGGAACTTGATGCAGAGCAGGAAGAATTGACAGCCGCACCGCAGGCAGAAGCCAAGCCAGTGGTAGAGGATCTGGACTTCGATCTGGAAGGTCTGGATATCGAAAAGAATGCCGATAAACCGGCAGTCGACGAGGCTGCACCAGCTGAATTCGCGGCTGATGCGGCTGCCATCGATTTCGACTTCCTCGACGACAAGTCAAAAACAGCTGCTGACAAATCCGGCAATACTTTGCAGTTCTTTGATTCCGAAGCGAGTGCGCCGACGATACCTGCCGCAGAGATTAAACCTGTAGCAACGCCAGACTACTTGCTGCCGGACGATATAGAGCTGGATTTCCCTGAGCATGATACGGCTCGCTTCAGTGAGACTCAGCCTGCGACGAATCTGCCGGAGTTTGATCTGTCCGATATCGCATTGGAACTGGATCCGGTCGACAAGCCAACACTGGCAAGTGCAGAAGAATTGGCGCTGCCGGAACTGGATGGTCTGGGCGATGAAGCCAGTTACTCGGCGAACGCAGAAATGGCGACCAAGCTGGATCTGGCGATTGCCTATCAGGAAATCGGTGACCGCGAAGGCGCGCGTGAGCTACTGGAAGAGGTAGTCAAAGGCGGTAATGGCGAACAGTCAGAGAAAGCCAAAGCCTTGCTGGGCAAGCTTTCCTGAGCTATTAGTTAGTTATACCGACGGGCGCAATGCTATGCTTGCGCCCGTTTTCATTTTTAGTTTCGATTTTTCCGGTAAATTCTCTCTATGAGTGGAGTATCCAAACGCATCGTGCTTGGCGTGCAATATGACGGTGCGCCGTGGCAGGGCTGGCAGACACAGCTGAACGGCCTGACCGTGCAGGACAGGCTGGAATTTGCCCTGCATAAATTCACGCTGCAGGATGTCGGCACAGTGTGCGCCGGTCGTACCGATGCCGGTGTGCATGGACTGGAACAAGTGGTGCATTTTGACACTACGCTGGAGCGCGACATGTCGTCCTGGGTACGTGGTGTAAATACCTTTTTGCCGCCATCGATAGCGGTGCGCTGGGCCACTGAAGTACCGTACCGTCCGGAAGAGCAGGATAATTTCCATGCACGTTTCAGTGCGCGTTCACGTATGTATCAGTACGTGCTGTACAACAATCCGGTGCGCTCGCCCTTGTTGGAGGGCAAGGCAGGCTGGGTATTCCGCAAGCTGGATGTGACGCGCATGCAGGCAGCCGCGCAGCATTTGTTGGGTGAGCATGATTTTTCGACTTTCCGCTCAGTACAATGCCAGGCCAAATCACCGGTCAAAAGCATGTACGCAATCAAAATAGAGCAGCGGGGCGACCTGATCATGTTTACGCTGCACGCGAATGCCTTCCTGCATCACATGGTGCGCAATATAGTCGGCTCGCTGATTTATGTCGGCAATGGCTCGCAGCCGCCGGAGTGGTTGAAGGAAATACTTGATGGACGCGATCGCAAGTTTGCTGCCCCGACTTTTATGCCCGACGGCTTGTACCTGGCCAAAATCGATTACGATCCGAAGTGGCAGTTGCCGCAACTGGAAGTGCAGAATTTTTTTTGGTCTTAAGACTGATACCAAACATACCCAATGACACACCGTACCCGAATCAAGATATGTGGCCTGACGCGGCCGCAGGATGTGCACAGCGCGATTGCAGCGGGTGCCGATGCCGTCGGCTTCGTGTTTTACCCGAAGAGCCCGCGTTACATCGCTGCCGCAGCAGCCGGGCAACTGATCGCGCAGATTCCGCCTTTCGTTACGCCGGTTGGCTTATTCGTCAATGCAACACTGGAAGAAGTGCAGGCCATCATTGCACTGGCTCCTATTGCCTTGCTGCAATTTCATGGCGATGAGACGCCGGAACACTGCGCGGCAATAGCAAAAGCGGTAAATCGTCCATTCATACGCGCAATTCGCGTAAAAGAGGGTATGCAGCCAGCCGATTTGCTAGAATACGAGTCTGAATATCGCACCGCCAGTACATTGTTCACCGGCTTGTTGCTGGACACCTTTGTAGACAGTTATGGCGGCAGCGGAAAGGTCTTCGATTGGTCTCTCATTCTCGAAAACTTCGCGCCTCGGGTCGTTTTAAGTGGTGGCTTGAGCGCACAAAACGCGACTGACGCGGTACAACGCGTACGTCCCTATGCGGTCGACATCAGCAGTGGTGTCGAACAAGACAAGGGGATCAAGGACGCAACCAAAATACGCGCCTTCATCGCCGCGGTGCGAGCAGCAGATGCCACCGCGGATCAGACAAAATAGCAAAGAGAAAAGCCATGAAAGAATTAGACGTGCTGGGCAGTTTTGCCGAGCGACAAGCGATTGCAGAAAGCGCTTTGCATCAGACTGCTCCATACAATCTGCCTGATGCTCGCGGCCACTTTGGCCCCTATGGCGGCAGCTTCGTTGCAGAAACCCTGAGCCATGCGCTGGCTGAGCTGAAAGCAGCGTACGCGCATTACAGCAAAGATCCTTCCTTCCTCGCCGAATTCCATTACGACCTCAAGCATTTCGTCGGTCGTCCCAGCCCGATTTATCACGCCAAACGCTGGTCTGAAAAAATGGGCGGTGCGCAGATTTACTTCAAACGTGAGGATCTGAATCACACTGGTGCACACAAGATCAACAATGTGATCGGCCAGGCTTTGCTCGCCAAACGCATGGGTAAGCCGCGCATCATCGCGGAAACCGGTGCCGGCCAGCATGGTGTTGCGACCGCGACGATCTGCGCACGCTTCGGTCTCGAATGCGTGGTCTACATGGGTAGCGAAGACGTCAAACGCCAGGCGCAAAACGTCTACCGTATGAAATTGCTGGGCGCGAAAGTGGTACCAGTCGAATCCGGTTCAAAAACGTTGAAAGACGCGTTGAACGAAGCGATGCGCGACTGGGTGACCAATATCGAAAATACCTTCTACATCATCGGTACGGTGGCAGGCCCGCATCCATACCCGATGATGGTGCGCGACTTCCAGTCCGTGATCGGTAACGAGTGCATAGAACAAATGCCGGAAATGACCAGCCGTCAGCCTGATTATGTGGTGGCTTGTATCGGTGGCGGTTCGAATGCGATGGGTATTTTCTATCCATATATCGAGCACAAGAACGTCCAACTGGTTGGTGTCGAAGCAGCCGGTGAGGGCCTGGATAGCGGCAAGCATTCGGCTTCACTGACAGCCGGCTCGCCGGGTGTATTGCACGGCAATCGCACCTATTTGCTGCAGGATGAAAACGGCCAGATCATCGAAACACATTCGGTTTCTGCCGGCCTCGATTATCCGGGCGTAGGTCCTGAACACGCATGGTTGAAAGACTCCGGTCGTGCGCAATACGTCACCATCACAGACGATGAAGCGCTGCAGGCTTTCCACGATTGCTGCCATATTGAAGGCATCATCCCGGCGCTGGAATCCAGCCATGCCCTGAGCTATGCAGCCAAGCTGGCCGCGACCTTGCCGAAAGACAAGGTCGTGTTGGCCAACCTCTCAGGCCGCGGCGACAAGGATATGCATACAGTGGCACAACGCATGGGTTTGCAATTCGATTAAATCAGCGCGCAGAAATCTCCGCTGCTGAACGGTAGCGGAGCCCTGATGCCTGTTGCTCAAACTACGGTTCATCCAGTCCGGAAAATTTATAAAGTATCTCCATGTCCAGAATTCAGTCCACCCTGGCCGCGTTGGCGGCAAAGAATAAAAAAGGTCTCATTCCTTTCATTACCGCTGGTGATCCGGCGCCTGAGCTGACAGTGCCGCTGATGCATGCGCTGGTCGCAGGCGGTGCCGATATTTTGGAATTGGGTGTACCTTTTTCGGATCCGATGGCAGAAGGCCCGGTCATTCAACGCGCCTGCGAACGCGCACTGGTGTTCGGCGTCAGCATGCATGACGTGCTGGGTTTCGTCAGTGAGTTCCGCAAGACCAATAGCACCACACCGGTGGTACTGATGGGGTATGCCAATCCTATCGAACGCATGGGGCAAACCAATTTCGTGCTGGCGGCCAAGGCGGCTGGAGTCGATGGCACCATCGTGGTGGATTACCCGCCGGAAGAGTGCGAAGAGTTTGCCGAAACTTTGAAGGCGAACGATATGGACCCTATCTTCCTGTTGTCGCCCACCTCGACCGAAGAACGTATCCAGCAAGTAGCTAAATTCGGTAGCGGCTTCAGCTACTACGTCTCGCTCAAGGGCGTCACGGGTGCGGCCAATATTGATACCAAAGAAGTGGCAGAACGCATCGCTGCGATCCGCAAATACGTGAAATTGCCTATCGGTGTCGGTTTTGGTATTCGCGACGCGGCAACGGCCAAAGCAGTTGCGGCAGTATCCGATGCCGTTGTGATCGGCAGCCGGATCATCCAGGAGCTGGAAAACAGCCCGCGCGAACAAGCTGTTGAAAGAGTGCAAACGTTTATTGCCGGTATACGCAAGGCTTTGGACGAATAAGATGAAAATGTCGTGTTAGACAAGTAAAATACTGTCCGACACGTAATTGTGGCGAATTGCCGTGCAAACGGTACAATTCGGCCAGTACAAAATTGAAAGAGGTCACGATGAGTTGGCTAGAAAAGTTACTTCCCCCACGTATCCAGCGTTCCGATGCGGCGCAACGCAAGTCCATCCCGGAAGGTTTGTGGGTTAAATGCCCATCCTGTGAAGCAGTCCTGTATCGCACGGATCTGGAATCGAATATCCACGTTTGCCCGAAATGCGACCACCACATGCGCATCCGTGCCCGTGACCGTCTCGATGCCTTGCTCGACGCCGGCGGCCGCTACGACATCGGCCAAGAAGTCCTGCCAGTCGATACGCTCAAGTTCAAAGACAGCAAAAAATACCCGGATCGCCTGAAATCGGCGCTGGAAGCAACCGGTGAGACCGATGCTCTGGTTGTCCTGGGTGGCTCCATCATGAGCCTGCCAGTGGTCGTAGCCTGCTTTGAATTTGAGTTCATGGGAGGTTCCATGGGTTCCGTGGTCGGCGAACGCTTTGCGCGTGGCGCCCAAACTGCGCTGGAGCAAAAAGTACCGTTTATTTGCATCACCGCTACCGGCGGTGCGCGTATGCAAGAAGGTTTGTTGTCATTGATGCAAATGGCTAAAACAACTTCCATGCTGACCAAGTTGGCAGAAAAGAAATTGCCGTTTATTTCGGTGTTGACTGATCCGACCATGGGTGGTGTTTCCGCTTCCTTCGCGTTCATGGGCGACGTCGTGATTGCCGAACCTAAGGCGTTGATCGGTTTTGCCGGTCCGCGCGTGATTGAAAACACCGTTCGTGAAAAGCTGCCGGAAGGCTTCCAGCGTGCTGAATTCCTGGTGCAAAAAGGTGCGGTGGACATGATTGTTGACCGTCGTAAAATGCGCGAAGAAATTGCCCGTATCCTGGCCTTGTTGCAAAATCAGGCGGCTGAAGTCCTGGCCTGATCTCCCGGCTTGGTCAAAAAAGCCCGAACCTCATGTGTTCGGGCTTTTTATTTGCGTTTTCGCCTTTACATACTGTTCTCTACCTGACGAGTTTGCATGGAAAATCCCACGACCCTGGCTGACTGGCTAAGCCGCCTGGAAGCGATGCATCCGAAAGCCATCGATATGGGGCTGGATCGCGTGCGCCAGGTCAAGCAGGCGATGAATGTGCAGTTCGCGTGCCCGGTGATTATCGTCGGCGGCACCAACGGCAAGGGCTCCACCTGTGCAATGCTGGAAGCGATACTCCTGCGTGCCGGTTATCGCGTCGGTTTATACACCTCACCACACTTGCTGCACTTCAACGAGCGCATGCGTCTTAACGGCGTCTCCTGTAGCGATCAGGAGTTGATCGCCGCCTTTGACAAGCTGGAAGCCGTACGCGGTGATGTTTCTCTCTCATATTTCGAATTCACTACACTGGCAGCGATCCAATTGTTTGCAGATGCCAAGCTGGATGCTGTGATCTTTGAAGTCGGTCTCGGTGGCCGACTGGATGCAGTCAATGTGCTGGATGCTGATGTCTCTATCGTGACCAGTGTGGATATCGATCACACCGAATACCTGGGTGATACCCGCGAAAAAATCGGCTTTGAAAAGGCCGGGATTTTCCGTGCCGGCAAAACCGCAATTTGCGGTGATCCGGTACCGCCTGCCTCGCTGGTCGAACATGCCGAGAAAATAGGCGCTGACCTCTGGCTGTTCAACCGTGATTTCAACTATTCCGGCGACAAGCAACAATGGAATTTCAGCGGTCGTGGTCGTCGCCGCAATTCCCTCGGTTATCCTGCCTTGCGCGGCGCCAATCAGCTATTGAACGCCTCATCCGTACTGGCGGCGCTGGAAGCGTTGCGCTTGCGTCTGCCGGTAGGCGCGCAGGAAGTACGTACCGGCCTGGCTGTCGTCGATTTGCCGGGCCGTTTTCAGGTGTTACCAGGGCAACCGACGGTTATCCTGGATGTGGCGCATAACCCGCATGCGGCCGCTACTTTGGCGCAGAATCTCGACAATATGAACTTCTCGCCCTACACCTACGCGGTATTCGGTGCGATGCAGGACAAGGACATAGACGGCGTCATCGCTCACCTGAAAGGCCGCGTTGACCACTGGTGTGTGACCGATTTGCCGCTGCCGCGTGCCGCCAGTGCCGCCGAGATTAAAGACAGGCTGGTGCATGCTTATGGCGAAATGCCGCCGGCCAGTGATACCGAACGCAGCATCCTTACCTTTGCCTCACCTGCAGAAGCTTTTGCAAATGCACTCAGCCGAGCGGGGGAGAATGATAGAATTGCGGTTTTCGGATCGTTCCTGACTGTTGCTGGCGTCATGGAATTCCGTAATTCCGAACATCACTGACGAATTTCACATTACATCGTATGGGCTTGTTCTCGTTTCTTCGTAAAAATCAGCAGGATTCATCGGTCGGCAAGAGCGATTTTTATTCGCAGGCTGATGAAGAAAAACCGGCTCGCGGCAAGCGCAAGCAGGGCAACAGACGCGAGGAACCGGTTGATCCGGTCTTGCCAGAAAAGAAACGTGCGCGCCGCCGTCTGGTAGGCGCGATTGCGCTGGTTCTGGCCGCCATTATTGGTTTGCCGATGATACTGGACTCTGAACCGAGACAGCTGCCAGACGACATCGATATCCAGATTCCATCCAAAGACTCACCTGCACCGGCGGCACAAGCCAAAGCCGGGCTGGTAGCGAAAGCAGATAGCTCCACAGCTGCAAACAATTCGCTGAGCGCAGAAGAAGAGATCGTCGAGCCGGAATCTGCGGCTCCGGCAATCGCCGCGCCTAAGGACAGTCCTAAAGAAACACCCAAAGAAACGGTAAAAGTTGAGCCTAAGCCTGCAGAAGCAGAGAAAAAGCCACAGGTAGCGACTGCCAAGCCGGAAGCTGCAGAACCAAAAGCAACACCGCATGCTCCAAGTGTTAGCAAAGCGGACGAGGCTGCACGGGCACGCGCGATCCTGGAAGGCAAGCCAGCTCCTGCCGCCGCTGCGCATGCATCCGGTAAGGTCGTGCTGCAAGTCGCCGCACTGGCATCGCAGGATAAGGTCAATGAGTTGCAGAAAAAGCTGCATGCAGCAGGTTTGAAGTCATATACGCAAAAAGTGGCAACGGAATCGGGTGAGCGTATCCGCGTCCGGATAGGCCCGTTTGCGAATGAGGCGGAAGCAGAGAAAGCACGAGCAAAACTGACTAAAATCGGTTTGACAGCCAAGTCCTTCCCGGCCTGATGTGTCGCAAGGCAGTGAAGCAGAGCGACTGTGACGATTTTTGATTACCTGGTTTTATTCGTACTGATTTGCTCAGTTGTGATCAGTACCTTGCGTGGACTGGTGAAGGAAATCCTGTCCCTGCTGAGCTGGATAGTGGCATTTTTCGTTGCCAATGCCTATGGTGAAACATTGGCGCAGTGGCTGCCGGAAATGGTGCCGGGTAAGACGGCACGTCTGATTGTGGCTTTTATCGTATTGTTCATCGGTGTGCGCATCCTGATGGGCTTGCTCACGATGGCGCTGGACGCGGTGATCAAGGCTTCAGGCCTGACGCTGGCGGACCGGGGGCTGGGTGGTTTGTTTGGTTTGGCGCGTGGTTTGCTGATTGTGCTGGCGGCGGTGTTGTTGTGCGGCATGACGGCGATTCCACAGCAACCGTTCTGGAAGGATGCACTGTTTAGTCCGCTGGCAGAAACTGCAGCACATACGGTCAAACCCTTCCTGCCGGGCGAGTTTGCGCAGCACATAGAATTCTGATTCACCATAATATAAATAATTCTTAGTTTTAATTTGCTTTAGTTGAGGAGTCCACCATGTGTGGCATTGTTGGCGTTGTTTCTCACACCCCTGTCAATCAATTGATATATGACGCGTTGCTGCTGCTGCAGCACCGTGGTCAGGATGCTGCCGGTATCGCTACCGATAACGGCAATACATTCAGCATGCACAAAGCGAACGGCCTGGTACGGGATGTCTTCCGTACCCGCAATATGCGTTCGCTGTTCGGTAATTCGGGTGTCGGCCAGGTCCGTTACCCGACTGCCGGTTCTTCCAGTGCGGAAGAAGCGCAACCGTTCTACGTTAATGCGCCGTTCGGCATCATCATGGCGCACAACGGTAACCTGACGAACTGGGAACAGCTCAAAATCGAGATGTTCAAAAACGACAGGCGTCACATCAACACGACCTCCGACTCGGAAGTCCTGTTGAATGTACTGGCACATGAAATCCAGCAAGCGACCACTGGTTACTCGCTCGATCCGGCCGCCATTTTCAAAGCGGTTGCCATGGTGCACAAACGTGTACGTGGTTCGTATGCAGTCACCGCGCAAATCGCTGGTTACGGCTTGCTGGCTTTCCGCGATCCGTTCGGCATTCGCCCGCTGTGCATCGGTTTCAATGAAACTGATCACGGTACCGAGTACCTGGTAGCCAGCGAGTCGGTGGCGCTTGAAGGTCTGGGCTTCCGTTTCTTGCGCGATGTGTTGCCAGGCGAAGCGATTTTTATCGACCTCGACGGCAAACTGTATAACCAGCAATGTGCTGAAAACCCAACGCTCAATCCATGTGCGTTTGAGTTCGTTTATTTCGCACGCCCTGATTCCATCATTGATGGTGCTTCGGTCTATGCGACGCGCCTGAAAATGGGTGAGTATCTGGCAGAGAAGATCAAAAAAGAAGTTCCGCTTGGCGATATCGATGTCGTCATGCCTATCCCTGATTCGTCGCGTCCGGCTGCGATGGAACTGGCGCAAAAGCTGAATATTGAATACCGCGAAGGCTTTATCAAAAACCGTTACATCGGTCGTACCTTCCTGATGCCGGGACAGGCGATTCGTAGCAAGTCGGTGCGCCAGAAACTGAATGCAATCGGTTCCGAATTCAAAGGCAAAAATGTATTGCTGGTCGATGACTCCATCGTCCGTGGTACGACCAGCCGTGAAATCGTCCAGATGGCACGTGAAGCCGGCGCGAAGAAAGTCATCTTCGCTTCGGCCGCGCCACCGGTGATGTATCCAAACGTATACGGTATCGATATGCCGACCCGTGCGGAATTGATCGCCTATGGCCGTAGCACCGAAGAAGTGTGCCGTGAGATCACTGCAGATGCATTGATTTATCAGGATATCGAAGCCTTGAAACGTTCGATCTCTGATGTGAATCCTGCATTGAAGAGCCTGGAAGCATCGTGCTTTGACGGCATCTATGTGACCGGTGATATTTCACGCGACTATCTGGATCGTATTGAGTTCGCGCGTAACAATCCAAAACCGGAAGTGGACGATAGCGTTCGCTCGCAATTGAATTTGAATCTGGCACAGGTAGATTAATTCTATTTAAGCTACGTTACTGCTATGCCTGATTTGCACACGCAAGTGTGCATTCAGGCATTTTTTTCTTGGCCATCATGACAGACTCCAAAAAATACGGCTTTACCACCACTACCTTGCATAGCGATCGCCAAAAAGAGATCGAGCACGGTTCGCTGCACAAACCTATCCATACCTCGGTCACCTTCGGCTACAACGACGCACGTGAGCTGGCTACCGTATTCCAGGGCAAGAAGCCTGGTTATCGCTACGGACGTCAGGGCAATCCGACAGTGGCAGCGCTGGAAGACAAAGTGAACAAGATGGAAGAAGGTCTTTCCACGATTTGCTTTGCGACCGGTATGGCTGCGATAGGCGCAGTGGTACAAGCCTTGTTGCGCGAAGGTGATCATGTGGTGTCGTCGGCTTACTTGTTCGGTAATACCAATAGCCTGTGGCAAACCGTAGGCGGGCAGGGCGTCAAAATCTCCATGGTGGATGCGACCGACGTCAAAAACGTGGAAGCAGCGATCCAGCCTAACACGCGTATCGTCTTTGTCGAAACTATCGCCAATCCGCGCACCCAGGTTGCTGATCTGGCGCGCATAGGCAAGCTGTGTGCAGAGCGCGGGATCCTGTATGTAGTCGATAACACCATGACTTCGCCGTATCTGTTCCGTCCGAAAACGGTAGGTGCCAGCATCGTCATCAATGCGCTGACCAAATCAATAGGGGGCCATGGCAATGCGCTGGGTGGCAGCCTGACCGATACTGGTTTGTATGACTGGGCGCGCTTCCCGAATATCCTGGAAACTTATAAGCGTTATCCTGCTGCACAGTGGGGTATGGCACAAATACGTGCCAAGTCCTTACGCGATTTTGGTGGTTCGCTCGGGCCGGAAGCGGCGCATCATCTGGCCGTTGGCGCGGAAACCATGGCGCTGCGTCTGGATCGTGAATGTGCGAATGCACTGGCTGTGGCGCAGATGCTGGAAGCAGATGAGCGTGTCGCGGCGGTGTATTACCCAGGCTTGAAGTCACACCCACAGCACGCGATCTCGACCGAGCTGTTCCGCGCGTATGGCAGCCTGTTCAGCTTCGAACTGAAGGATGGTATCGATTGCTTCGATTATCTGAACCGCCTGCAACTGGGCGTGTCGGCCAGCAATCTCGGTGATACCCGTACGCTGGTGATTCCGGTTGCCCATACGATTTTCTATGAAATGGGTGCAGAGCGCCGCGCCAGCATGGGAATAGCAGAATCCCTGATCCGTGTTTCGATCGGGATAGAAGACACGGCTGACCTGGTGGAAGATTTCCGCCAGGCGCTGGATGCCTGATTTGGTGGGGTATTAAGGCAGCAGTGTTTTAGCTGCCAGCGCATCCAGCACCTTGGTGCTGGGTTGCGGCACAAAAGTCTGCAGTCGTATCATGAGTGCAAGCGGCGTTGTTTCATGCATCATCAATGAGGCCTGATTGTCTTTCACAAAACCTTGGGCGACCTGGTTTTGCAGGAAGGCGATCAGTCCGTCATAAAAACCATCTACATTCAATACGCCTATCGGTTTCTGATGGAAACCAAGCTGTGACCAGGTCAGAATCTCAAACAGCTCTTCCAGTGTACCTATGCCGCCCGGCATCGCGACGAAACCATCCGATAGTTCTGCCATCAAGGCCTTGCGTTCGTGCATGTCCTTGACCACGTGTAAATGCGTTAGCTCTTTGTGGCCGACTTCCTTATCCATCAAGGCTTGCGGAATGACGCCGGTAGCCTTGCCACCGAGGCGCAGGATTTCATTGGCAATCACACCCATCAAGCCGACATTGCCACCGCCATAGACCAGCTCGATCTGGCGATCGACCATTTCTTTGGCCAGTGAGCGAGCACCTTCGGCATAAACCGGTTTGACTCCATAAGACGAGCCGCAATAAACACAAAGAGATTTCATTTTCGGTACAGGGAGAGGGTGGCTGGATGTGCTGATGTTGCAGATGCGGGTTTGCGCCAGGCGCAAACCCTGCGGTACGTGGCTTAAGCGGTTTTTACTGCTGCTTTGCGTGCTGCCGGCTTTTTCGCTGCAGCTTTTTTGACAGGTGCTTTTTTGACAGGTGCTTTCTTGGCTGCAGGTTTAGCTGCTGCTTTTTTCGCTACGGCTTTCTTCGCCGGAGTTTTCTTGGCAGCAGCTTTTTTGCCTGCAGTTTTCTTGGTTGCCGGTTTCTTTATGCCAGCGGCTGCCGCACCTTTATTGGTGAGCGTATCTATGCGTTTATGCAGCGCTTCCAGTTCTTTTTTGGTTGTAACGCCAAAATGATTGAGGGAGTTGGCTACCGTGTTTTCGATTAATTGCTCGAGTTTGTCCCAGGAGCTGGATGCCTGCTTGCCGACATTGTTGCTGAGTTTGAGCAAGCCGTCCGAGACATCGGCCACTTTGCTTTCGGCGATCTTGCGTGTGCGCTTTTGCAGGCTACTGCCTTTTTTTGCCAGCTTGGCGAGCACGCGTTCACCTTCTTGCTGTGTTTTGGCAAAGGCTTCGAGGCCTGCTTGCCAGATTTGCTGAGCCGAGGCGTGTACGCCGTCGCTCAATTGTTTGCTTCCTGATTTCGTTGTTTTTTTCAGTTTCTTTACCATGTGACTTCTCCACTTTTTGGTTAAACAAAAATGCCGTTACAGGCATGACACGTCAATCAAGATGAATACTGAAGTTACGACTCATTCTACCTATGCATAGACCATAAGGAAGCAACAAGATTCACTTTTAACACTAAATAGCGAAGAGAGAGGCAGGGCGGCATGCCTGCGCGCTGGCAGGAAATGGATTTATTTGATTTTACTGAGCTGGATCAGTTTGGTGCCGGCAATGCGGTCATGCAGGAACTGGCGGCTAGGATGTACATAAGCGGCGAGTGCCCACGCAGCGACGTTGGCGCAGACGATGGCAACCGACGTCCATGCCTTGGCGTCAAGTGCCCATGCAATCGCCAGACCAGGCAGGAACCAGAACCAGGCAAGGAAGTAGCGCGCGACTGCATGCTTGAAACTCAGCGTATGGTTATCAACTGTTACCACGCGTATGCGCCAGGTTTTCATCGGCAGGGTCTGGCCGCTGTGGATCCAGAACCAGACGAAATAGGCGCCGACGACAAAGAATAGCCAGTACTGCAAGGCATGGCGCAGGTAGAGGGCATTACGTTGCTGGAAAATCGTGGAGAACAGCAGGCCAGCGATGGCGATCACACCGAATAGCAATACGCCTTCATAAATCATTGTAGTCAGGCGGCGTTTGATCGTAGGCGTATCAGAACTATTCAATGACATAAGGCGAGGGCGGTAGTTTTATTGCGATTGTACCGCAGACGCCGGGGCCGGCACCGCTGCCGGTGGAGGTAATGAAGGTTGTATCGCTTCCTGTCGCGGCACCGGTTGTTTCGCGGGCACAGCTTTAGGCGCCACTTTTACTTGCGACGGATTTTGATCGTTGCTTAAGCCGTTACTGGCGCTACCGCTCAGGCGTGGCGGATTGACGATGCGCTTAGGCGGCGGCGCGGTATCAGCCAATTGCTTTTTCTTTTCGTCCGGCAGCTGTTGATACTCTTCCCACTGCCTGGCCTTTTGTTCTGCATTCAGTTTTTTTGCGCGATTATAGTTTTCGCGCGCCAGGCGTCTTTGATCCGGAGTCAGCTTGACCCAGTCGCGCATGCGTTCCTGCATGCGTTCCTGTTCAGGCGGCGTCATGGTGGCAAAGCGATTTGCCAGTTCCAGCCACTTTTCCTTGCGGAAGGAATCCAGCTTGTGCCAGTCGCCAGCCAATGGCTCGAGCGCCTTCTTTTGCGCCGGGCTGAGTTTGTTCCATTCTGACTTGGTACTGGTCTTGGCAGTAGGGGCCGGGCTTGCTTTGACGATAGGTTTGCTATTTGCAACCGGGGGCGTGCCCGCAGGTGCAGGCGTCGGCGCGCTAGCCGGCGCTGCTTGCGTTGCACTGGTGTATGCAAGGGACAAGGCGAAGAGGGTATTAGTGATTTTCCCGAGAGCAGATGCATTCAGGGAAAAAATCCATGCCTTCATGCCTATTTGTCCCCTTTTGTCAAAAATGCATCAAAACCATGATCCAAGTAAGCGGATATAGGCAAATCATCAGTTAACACTTCGGCATCAATCGATGCTGAATCCATGATTTGCTGGTGTTGTTCAAATTGATAGATGGCGAACAGGCCGAAAACCAAAGCTGCCAGCGGTACCGCCATACCCATGCGACCCAGCCAGGCCCAGCGATTGCCGGACGAAGAATCAGCGTCGCCATGGGATGCCAGTGCTGGTTGCGCGACGAAAGCAGGTGCCGTCGCAGTCTGCTTTTTATGGGATAGCGCGATTTTACGCGCAGATGCCAGGCGTTCGGCGGTGTTTGCCGAAACCTTGTTGGCGCTTTCATCCAGCGCGTGGCTTAACTTGTAAGCGAGGTCCAGTTCTTTGGTTTTCATAGGTAAATTCCTTTGGCTTTGAGCGCCTGAGCCAAGGCATGCGTTGCACGGGAACAGTGCGTTTTTACACTTCCTTCGGAGCATCCCATTACGGCGGCAGTTTCTGCCACGTTCAGATCCTGCCAATAACGCATCAGGAAGGCTTCTCGTTGACGTGATGGGAGATTTTGTACTTCGTGCTCTATGAATTCGAGAATTTGCTTGCGTTCCAGCTTAACCAGACCGGTTTCGGAGCCGAAGCTGCCTTCCTCTGCCTCTATCATATCCATCGCGTCGAAATTTTCCTGGTCTTCCTGTTTATTTCCAAAGCTGGAAAACAGGCTGATCCACGAGGAGCGGACTTTTTCACGGCGAAAATAATCGCGGATGGTATTTTGCAGGATGCGCTGGAACAGCATGGGTAGTTCTGGCGCCGGCTTGTCGCCGTATTTCTCTGCGAGTTTGATCATGGCATCCTGGACGATGTCCAGTGCCGATTCTTCCTTGCGAACCGCGTACACCGCCTGCTTGAAGGCGCGGCGTTCGACATCTTCGAGAAAATCCGAAAGTTCTTTATCAGTTGCCATTGGATGCAGCGCATTCGATTGAACGCTGCCTAGGGTGTTTCGGGATGAGATGTCTAAACAATTCGACAATCACGTTTTTAAACTGCACGCATGCTAGCAAAAAAGCCTCGTTTGCGGGTGTTTTTTGCGCAAAATCGTTGATTCCATACAGCTTTCCAGCGATTTAGCTTGACCTATATTGTGCAACGCAGTAACGTAGCGTTCCCCTTACCATCTCAAAGGGTACCCATGGTCTTTCCGCATATTGCGCATGATGCAATCTTGTTGAAAGACGCGCTTCAAACAATTTGAAAGCTGTTTGCTCTAACCCGCGCCACAAGCGCGAGAAATCCGTCATTACCCCAGAACCTCTGGCTGAACGAGTCGCGTTAAGCGTCTTTTTGAAACACATACACACATGTGTGACGAATCGGCGTGACCGCACAAAAAAGGGATGCCTAAGCACTGGAGCATTTAGCGGTTTCATCAGGAGAGAGCATCCGATCAATTTCCAATGGACCTTGAAAGGACGTTAGCATGACCACTGAAACAAGTACTACCAGCAATAATAAAATCGGCGAAGAACTGACTGGCGCCGAGATCGTTGTCCGTTGCCTGGCTGAAGAAGGTGTTGAACATGTGTTCGGCTACCCTGGCGGCGCAGTGCTTTACATCTACGACGCGATTTTCAATCACAGCAAATTCCAGCATATCCTGGTGCGCCATGAACAGGCCGCCGTGCATGCTGCTGACGCATACTCCCGCAGCTCCAATAAAGTCGGCGTTTGCCTGGTGACCTCTGGTCCTGGCGTAACCAATGCCGTTACCGGTTTGGCGACTGCGTATATGGATTCGATTCCGATGATCGTCATTTCCGGTCAGGTGCCTTCGCACGCGATCGGCCTGGATGCGTTCCAGGAATGCGATACCGTCGGTATTACGCGTCCATGCGTTAAACACAATTTCCTCGTCAAGGACGTCAAGGATCTGGCAGCGACCATGAAGAAAGCGTTCTTCATTGCTACCACCGGCCGTCCAGGTCCGGTGCTGATCGACATCCCTAAAGACATCACGATGCACAAGTGCGTGTTCGAGTATCCGCAAGAAGTTGAAATGCGCTCGTACAAGCCGGTAGACAAAGGCCACTCCGGTCAAATCCGCAAAGCGGTGCAGCTCTTGCTGCAAGCTGAACGTCCGATGATTTATACCGGCGGCGGTGTGATCCTGGCCAATGCTTCGGAAGAATTGAATCGTCTGGTTGATCGTCTCGGTTTTCCATGCACCAACACCCTGATGGGTCTGGGCGCGTACAAAGCCTCGAGCGATAAATTCGTCGGTATGCCAGGTATGCACGGCACCTACGAAGCCAACATGGCGATGCAGCACTCGGACGTGATGATTGCGATCGGCGCGCGCTTTGATGACCGCGTGATCGGCAACCCGAAACATTTCTCTGCAACCCCGCGCAAGATTATTCATATCGACATCGATCCATCGTCGATTTCGAAGCGCGTCAAGGTTGACATTCCTATCGTCGGCAACGTCAAGGAAGTGCTGGTTGAATTGCTGGCGCAACTGGATGCAGCTGACGCCAAACCGAACAGCGTTGCGCTGTCGGCATGGTGGAAACAAATCAATGAATGGCGCAAACGCGATTGCCTGAAGTTTACTGATTCGACTGAAGTCATCAAGCCGCAATCGGTGATCCAGAAAGTCTGGGAAGTCACCAAGGGTGATGCATTCATCACTTCGGACGTAGGTCAGCATCAAATGTGGGCGGCACAGTACTATCCGTTCAACAAGCCGCGTCGCTGGATCAACTCGGGTGGTCTCGGCACCATGGGCGTCGGCTTGCCATACGCGATGGGTGTGCAAAAGGCGAATCCGGATGCAACCGTGGCCTGTATCACTGGTGAAGCATCGATCCAGATGTGTATCCAGGAGCTGGCGACCTGCAAGCAGTACCACCTGACACCGAAAATCATTCTGTTGAACAACCGCTTCCTCGGTATGGTTCGTCAGTGGCAACAGCTGGAATACGGTTCACGTTATTCCGAGTCCTACATGGATTCCCTGCCTGACTTTAACAAGCTGGTTGAGTCTTACGGTCACGTCGGTATGAAGATCGAAAATCCGGCTGATGTCGATGGCGCACTGAAAGAAGCGTTCGACATGAAAGACCGACTGGTATTCATGAATTTCATTACGGATCAAACCGAAAACGTCTGGCCTATGGTCAAGACAGGCAAAGGTTTGACTGAAATGCTGTTGGGTTCGGAGGATCTGTGATGCGCCATATCGTTTCTGTTTTACTGGAAAATGAAGCGGGTGCCTTGTCGCGCGTAGTAGGCTTGTTCTCTGCGCGTGGTTACAACATTGAAACGTTGACCGTGGCCCCAACCGAAGATGCAACCTTGTCGCGGATGACAATTGTCACCAGCGGCTCGGACGATGTGATTGAGCAAATCACGAAGCATTTGAACCGTTTGATCGAAGTGGTGAAAGTGGTCGACCTGACCGAAGGTGCGTTTATCGAACGTGAGCTCATGCTCATCAAGATACGTGCAGTCGGTAAGGAACGTGAAGAAATGAAACGTACTGCGGATATCTTCCGCGGTCGCATCATTGACGTCACGGACAAGACTTACACCATCGAGTTGACCGGTAACAAAACCAAGCTCGACGCGTTTATCGATTCGATCGATCGCACCGCGATTCTGGAAACTGTCCGTACGGGCGGCTCCGGTATCGGTCGCGGCGAACGCATACTCAAAGTTTAAGTAGTTCATTCACACCAACAACACCATTTAGGAACATCATGAAAGTTTTCTACGATAAAGATTGTGATCTGTCGCTGATCAAAGGTAAAAACGTTGCCATCATCGGTTACGGTTCGCAAGGTCACGCGCACGCGCAAAACTTGAACGATTCCGGCGTCAAAGTGACAGTCGGTCTGCGTAAAGGCGGCGCATCCTGGGATAAAGTGAAGAACGCAGGTCTGAACGTTGCAGAAGTCAATGACGCAGTTAAAGCTGCTGACGTCATCATGATCTTGCTGCCAGATGAAAACATCGCTCAGGTCTACAACGAAAATGTTGCTCCTTACGCTAAACAAGGCGCAGTACTGGCATTTGCACACGGCTTCAACGTTCACTACGGTCAAGTAGTGCCACGCGCTGATCTGGACGTCATCATGATCGCTCCAAAAGCGCCAGGTCACACCGTACGTGGTACTTACTCGCAAGGTGGCGGCGTGCCTCACCTGATCGCTGTGTACCAGGACAAATCCGGCGTCGCACGCGACATCGCTTTGTCGTACGCAATGGCTAACGGCGGTGGCCGTGCTGGTATCATCGAAACCAACTTCCGCGAAGAAACAGAAACCGATTTGTTCGGCGAACAAGCTGTTCTGTGCGGTGGTGCAGTTGAACTGATCAAAGCTGGTTTCGAAACCCTGACCGAAGCTGGTTACGCTCCGGAAATGGCTTACTTCGAGTGCTTGCACGAACTGAAATTGATCGTTGATCTGATCTATGAAGGCGGTATCGCTAACATGAACTACTCGATCTCGAACAATGCAGAATACGGCGAATACGTGACCGGCCCACGCGTCGTCACTGAAGACACCAAAAACGCAATGCGTCAATGCCTGAAAGACATCCAGACAGGCGAATACGCGAAGAGCTTCATCCTGGAAAACAAGGCAGGCGCGCCTACCCTGATTTCCCGTCGTCGTTTGACAGCTGAACACCAAATCGAAGAAGTTGGTGCAAAACTGCGTGCGATGATGCCTTGGATCGCAAAAAACAAACTGGTTGATCAAACCAAAAACTAAGATTCTTAGATCTTAAGCCGGGCATCATCCGGCATGTGCTTGCAAGCACATGCCGCGCTCGGACGAAAAGCCACGCATTAGCGTGGCTTTTTTTCGTCCTTACGTGCCTTGGATCGCTAAAAACAAATTACCTAATCTTGTAAAAAAGTGTGACGATTGCTGGTCGGAAAGAACTTAAGCAATAAGCTGGCTGTCGAATCGCAGCTTGCCTTTCTTTTACGGAGATTTCATATGTCACAATTCAAAACCCTGCTGGCTCTTGGTTGCGTTGCCGCTAGTGCGACTGCATTTGCTCAGGCGCCGGTACAAACGACAGGCACCCTGGTCATCGTTCCTGCTTACGGCGAAGTCAAACATGCGAATGACGAAGCGCGCCTGACGTTGATGGTGGAAGAGCAGGATAAGGACAAAGCTGCGGCTGCTTCGCGCGTAAATCAAAAAATGAAGCAGGGTACCGAGATCGTCCGTAAAGCCGATCCGCAGGCCGTGTTGAGCACACGTGGCTATTACACCTATGCGGTTTATCCAGAAGACCAGCCGCGCCAGTCCAATAAAGCGCGCCAGCCTACCGCATGGCGCGTCGGCCAGTATCTGGAAGTGAAAACTACCAACCTGAACGCTTTGCCTAAGACGGTCTCGGCAGCCCAGGGCGTGCTGGCCCTGAATGGCCTGCAATTCGGCCTGACCGATGCGACGGCGAAGAAACTCGATGCAGAACGTATCGACGCCACTTATAAAAACCTGACTGAACGTACTGCCGCGATTGCACGTGCGATGGGGCGCAATCCGGCTGATGCCGTGATGGATACCGTGGACTTTGAAGGTTCCGGCAACTACGCAGAAATGGCGGCTGCGCCCAAGATGATGCGTGCCTCGATGGCGGCGGATGCGGCGCCGGTGGAAGAGCCTAGCTTTGAACCTGGTGAAACAACGCTGAATATGCGCGTGGTAGGCAAGGTCAAGTTCCGTTAAGAGCGGCCGCGATATCGTCGCGGCTGCTTGATATCGCATCGCAGCATAAAATCCAAGGATGGCCGCTACCCCGGTAGTGGCCATTGTCGTTTTTAACGCATTTTCATCCCTGTTGCAGGGCAAGAATTATGCGATGTTTATAGCTGCCAGCCGCCGGTTACATTGCCCGTCTGATACACTACGCCTCCTGATCCTCCATCCATAGCGCTAGCTGAAAACAGGATAAGCATGTCAAGTTTCAATCGTCGAAAAGCGAAAAATAGCAAAGTCCCTTTTACCAAGCCACGTCCACTGGGCCGACTTGCACGTAGCAATCAAATTTTGCCATCCGAGACGGAGGAGGTTGTTATGCCGCGTCCCACTTTGCGCCGCCGTGGTATTTACCTGTTGCCGAATGCATTCACTACCGCCGGACTGTTTTGCGGCTTTTATGCAATCGTGATGGCAATGGGACAAAAGTTCGACTACGCTGCAATTGCGATTTTCGCCGCGATGGTGCTGGATGCGATTGATGGTCGTGTCGCGCGTCTGACGAATACCCAAAGCGAGTTTGGTGCGCAGTACGATAGTCTGGCCGATATGGTTTCCTTCGGCGCAGCACCCGCGTTGGTGGTGTATGTCTGGGCACTGCAGGATATGGGCAAACTTGGCTGGCTCGCCGCTTTTGTTTACTGCGCGGGCGGTGCTTTGCGCCTGGCACGTTTCAATACGAATATTGCCGTGGTCGATAAACGTTACTTCCAGGGCTTGCCTAGCCCGGCCGCAGCGGCACTGGTCGCTGGTTTTATCTGGCTGATGCAAGACCTGGGTTTTGTCGGTCCTGACCTGAGCTGGATCGCGTGGGGTATTACCCTGTACGCCGGTCTGACCATGGTGACTAACGTCCCGTTCTATAGCTTCAAGGACATCAACTTCCGCAAGTCGGTACCGTTTATCGGGATTTTCCTGATCGTGCTGGCTTTCGTGGTGGTATCCAGCGATCCGCCTAAAGTTTTGTTTGGTTTGTTTGTTCTGTATGGCTTGTCTGGCTACTGTGTTTATTTCTGGCGTCTGGCCAAAGGCAAGCCGGTCAGCAGCATCGTGCAGACCGAACTGGAACCACACGACGATCATTAATCTGATTTTTACAATAACACTTACACGAATAGCTTTTACCAGAAGCATTTCCCAAGGCGCATTTCCCAAGGACTCAACATGTCATCCAACAAACTCATCATATTTGACACCACCCTGCGTGATGGTGAGCAATCTCCCGGCGCTTCGATGACGAAGGATGAAAAAATCCGTATCGCACGACAACTGGAACGTTTGAAGGTAGACATTATCGAAGCTGGTTTCGCTGCTGCGTCGCAGGGCGATTTTGAATCCATCCATGCGATCTCCGGCATCATCAAGGATGCGACGGTGTGTTCGCTGTCGCGCGCGAATGACAAGGATATTGCACGTGCTGCCGAAGCGTTGGCGCCAGCCGAAAGAAAGCGTATCCATACCTTCCTCGCGACGTCTCCGTTGCACATGGAGAAGAAGTTGCGCATGACGCCGGATCAGGTATTTGAACAAGCGAAGATGGCGGTGCGTTATGCGCGCAATTTCACTGACGACATCGAGTTTAGCCCGGAAGATGGCAGCCGTTCAGATATCGATTTCCTGTGCCGCGTAATTGAGGCAGTCATCAAGGAAGGTGCGACCACCATCAATTTCGCAGATACCGTCGGTTACGGCGTGCCTGGTCTGTACGGCAATATGCTGAAGACCTTGCGTGAACGCATCCCGAATTCGGATAAGGCAGTCTGGTCCGTGCATTGCCATAACGATCTCGGTATGGCGGTGGCGAACTCGCTGGCTGGCGTGATGATCGGTGGTGCGCGTCAGGTGGAATGTACGATTAATGGCCTGGGCGAGCGTGCGGGTAATACCGCACTGGAAGAAATCGTCATGGCGGTGCGTACCCGCAAGGATCACTTCAATCTGGAAGTCGGCATCGATACCACTCAAATCGTGCCGACCTCCAAGCTGGTGTCGCAGATTACCGGTTTCGCCGTACAGCCGAATAAATCCGTGGTCGGTGCAAATGCATTTGCGCATGCATCCGGCATCCATCAGGATGGCGTGTTGAAGGCGCGTGACACCTATGAAATCATGCGGGCGGAAGACGTGGGCTGGAGCACCAACAAGATTGTGTTGGGCAAATTGTCCGGTCGCAACGCATTCAAGCAGCGTCTGGAAGAGCTGGGCATCACACTTGATTCCGGCGCAGAGATGGACGCTGCGTTTGTACGCTTCAAGGAATTGGCGGATCGTAAGTCCGATATTTTTGATGAAGACATCATGGCCCTGGTATCCGATGAACAGCAATCACACGAGAAGGAATACTACAGCTTTGTCTCCTTGTCGCAGCAATCGTCGACTGGTTCTAAACCGGCAGCGAATGTCGTCTTTGCTATAAATGGCAAGGAAGAAAGCTGCAAAGGCGAGGGTAATGGCCCGGTTGACGCTATCGTCAATGCGATTGAGTCCAAGGTTGAGAGCGGTGCTGAGTTGTTGCTGTTTTCGGTGAATGCCATCACTACCGGTACCGAGTCGCAAGGCGAGGTAACCATGCGTCTGTCCAAGGCAGGTCGTATCGTCAATGGCGTTGGTGCGGATCTCGATATCGTTGTCGCTTCAGCCAAAGCCTATATTTCTGCATTGAACAAATTGCATTCGAAGATAGAGAAGCTGAATCCGCAATTGTAGTGTGCGCGGGTAGTTGATCATGAAAAAGGCCTTGCTTGATAGCAAGGCCTTTTTGTTTGCAGCTGTGCAAAAATGATTTGTCGTCTGGGTGCGGCAGCGCACAGAGAGATGTATCGCGTCAATTTAAAATCGCAGCTCCTATACATCGCTTGATCACACTTGTTGTGCAAGGGGAGGCTGTATGGAGCATGCAGATAATCCGCATATCTTCCGACTTTTCCTGACCGCTTTGAGTCTGGTGGTTTTTACCATTGCTGCTGCAATAGCGATCGTTGCCTGGATCTCTGCGGTACCGGAAGCATACGCTGTTGATCTGGGACAGGCGCAGACATTGACTCCATATATGGTGTGGCACCAGTCCTGGCACTACAGCGCATCCTTATATGATCCGCTGACACTGGCCTACTGCCCAAAATAAATCAATGCTGGATCTGCAGGCCGGTGCTGCCCATGTTGTCTGGCGCATGCAGATTTAACTGCATGGCCTTCAGCGCATCAATAGCTGCAATGAATTGTTCGGACGCCATCGGGTGGCCCATAAAATAGCCTTGCAGCGTATCGCAACCCAGGGTCGTAAGAAATTCCTGCTGCTTCTCGGTTTCTACGCCTTCCGCCACGATACGCAAATTCAGCGAACGGCCCAGCGCCACAATGGCGGAGACGATAGACGCATCATCCGTACCCTGCGCCAGATCACGTATAAAGCCGCGATCTATCTTCAGTTCAGTCGCAGGCAGGCGCTTCAGGTAGAGCAGGCTGGAATAACCAGTGCCGAAATCGTCTATCGAAATTTCCACGCCGAGGTTGACCAATTGTTCAAGGATGGTCAGGCTGGCTTCGACATTGTGCATCGCGGTGGATTCGGTGACTTCCAGCATCAGCGATGTTGCGGGCAAGTTGTTGCGCTCCAGCGTTTCTTTGACCATCTCAACCAGATTGTCATTGCTGAACTGGACGGATGACAGATTGACCGCCATCTTCCATTCCTGGTAACCCTCGTCATACCATTTACGCATTTGTCGGCACGCTTCATCCAGCACCCATTCACCGATAGGGACGATCAGGCCGGTTTTTTCCGCCAGGCCGATGAAGTCAGCAGGTGCAATGATGCCGCGCACAGGATGTTGCCAGCGCAGCAGTGCTTCGGCACCGACGACGACGCCATCGGTGGTATTGAACTTGGGCTGATAGTGCAGACGGAATTCCTTGCGCTCCAGTGCCGTGCGCAAATCCTGTATCACCTGCAACTGATTGTGCGCATTGATATTCATCGATGATTCGAAGAAGTGATAGCCGTTACGTCCGGTACTCTTGGTGTGGTACATCGCTGCATCGGCGTGCACCAGCAAATCATGACGGGTCTTGCCGTCTTCCGGATACACCGCAATACCGATACTGGCCGAGATGCCAAGATTGTATTGCGCGATAGCGAAAGGCAGGCTTAGCGTGGTACAGAGTTTGTCCGCGACTGAGGCAGCATCTTCCGGCTCCTTGACTTCGATCAGCATGACGAATTCATCGCCGCCCAGACGGGCGGCAGTATCCTGCGCGCGGATGTTGTCGCGTATGCGTTGCGCCACATCGATCAACAACAAGTCGCCGATATGATGGCCGAGCGAGTCATTGATGGCCTTGAAACCATCGAGGTCGATAAACATCAGGGCAAAGCGACCTTGCTCGCGCACTGCCTTGTGCACCATTTGATCCAGGCGGTCTTCCAGTAAGGTGCGATTAGGTAATTTGGTCAGGTTGTCCTGCAATGCCTGCTTGGTCAATTCCTGGTTGGCAAGAGCCAGTGAACGCACCAGTTTGCCGGTCTGCGAATCGAGGCGGGCATCGAGTACGGAGGTCAGCAGTGCGATCGCCAGCACGGCGAGGGTGGTGACGATGACGACGATAGCCAGCCAACCGGGGCTGACGCCTGCGATCGCGGCACTGCAGATACTACCGAGCGGAAAACTAGCTGCGGCCATACCGGTGTAGTGCATGCCGATGATTGCTACACCCATCACAATGGCCGCCATTGCACGTAAGCGGCCGACATTTGGGGTGTTACGACGCAGGCGGAAAGCAATCCACAATGCAGCACCTGACGCACTGATCGCGATCAGGATCGATAGTGTAAATAGCCACGGATCATATTCAATGCCCGGTGTCATACGCATTGCTGCCATCCCGGTGTAATGCATGGCGGCGATGGCTACGCCCATCAATACGGCGCTGCTCAGCAATTTCGGGAATGGTAGTTCGGGTTGGCTGATGCGCCATAAGGCAAAACCGGAAGCGATTATTGCAATTAATAATGAGAGGATCGTAATGCCCAGATCGTAGCCGAGTGCGATCGGCAGGTTGAAGGACAACATGCCGATGAAGTGCATGGACCAGATGCCTATACCCATCGCTATTGCGCCGCCGACCAGCCATAAGGCGGCCCCCTTGTCGCTGGCGGAGTTGATCCTGCCAGCCATGTCCAGCGCCGTGTAAGAGGCGAGAATGGCGACCAGTAATGAGATCAATACCAGTAGCGAGTCGTAGTGTGCGGTCAGCATAGAAAGGCTTTATTCATTTAAAAAGGCAAACTGGTTTGATACGAAATTCGCAAGCTTCCTTGGTATTTCTTTCAGCGCGACTCTTGGCAGAAAAGCGCAGACGCTTTCTGTCTTTTATGCTCGTTTGGCTAAATGAAGATTGGCTTGATATTTCAACAACTTCTGCGGTGTTGAGGCAGCAAGAATGAAGTGGAATGGCGCGGATACTACGATTCCAATCGATGGCTCAGTATGCCTAACGCAGCGGACATTGTACCTTGCCTGTCAGAAATGTGGATTTAGCAGCAATAAGCGCCTATTTTGCCTTGAATTGCGCATCTGAATATATAACTAATGTGAAATCGAGACTTCATAGTTATATGTGCGTTGCCGAACAGAGTTGTGCGCGACATTGCTTCATATTGATTTTTACTGCCATCCCATACTGATAGTTATCGATCGGTATCTTCCACCAAAGAAAACGCGCTCAAAAAATTTTCACGCATGCTCGGATCGGTAGTGGCGATTCGCGGTCGAAGTTATACGTGACAGAATTCTCTACGGCACTCAGAGGAAAAACATGAGGGTCGGATTTGATGTTTTCTGAAAGGAATGATGATGAGAGAGGACGTGCTGGCGACCCTCAATGAATTAATTGAGGCATGCAGAGATGGTGAAGCAGGTTTCAAGAGCTGCGCCGAAGATATACATGATGGTCAATTGAAGCAACCTTTCCTGAGCCTCGCGCATGGTTGTAATGATGCGGCTCAGGAGTTAAGTGTCTTGCTGGTTTCACGCGGTGGTAATCCCGAACGGAGTCAACGTACGGCTGGTGGCTTGCACCGCCGCTGGATAGATATCAAGTCATCGCTAATGGGTAAAGACGATGATGCAATCATGAAGGAATGCGAACGCGGTGAAGATCTGGCGCTGAAAAGTTATCGTCGTGCGCTGGAGCAGGATTTGCCGCTGGATGTAAGAGCCGTGGTGGAGCGTCAGTACCAGGGTGTGATCCAACAACATGAGCTCATGAAAAATTTGCGTGATCGAGCTCATTTGTCCATGAATTGATAGCCCGCCCCTGATGCTTTGAACAGGGCGTTTTTTCGTACCGCTGCCAGGCGGAACATTGATGCACCTTTTAGGAGAAAACGATGATGGAATCCAAAGTAGATGATATTTCGAAAGATCTGCAAGCCTTGTCCAAGGATACGAAAGAGTTGGCACGTGAAGCCAAATCGCAGGCGGTAGAGAAAACCGGTGAGCTGAGTAAGAAATATGTAGAGTTCATGGACTCTGCTATTGCCGCCGCCAAAGAAATCCCGACCGTTGCAGTAAAAAAAACCAAGGAAGTTGCGTCGACCACAGATGACTATGTCACGCATAACCCATGGCGCGCAGTTACCATTTCCGCGGGGCTTGGTCTGGTGCTGGGATTTTTGTTTTCGCGCAAATAAGTCAGGCTTATGCCTTAGCGCGTATGTTCGCTCCGACCGAGGTCGGATAAATTCATCAGCCAGTCAGGTTCACGCCTGACTGGTTTTTTTACGAACTTAGGTTGCCTGCGAATTTATTTTCTATCCAGTGCCGGATAGAACGGTTTCCTGGGATGTAGCGCGCTGCCTTGCACATAGCCGATGCCTATGCTGCGCAATCGCTCCAGGGTCGCGTCGCTATCGACATTCGGTGCGATTGTTTTGATGCCCATTACATTGCTGATGTGTTGTATCGCTTCTATCTTCGCGAAATCGACCGGATCGTTTTCCATGCCGTGGATATAACCGCCATCGATTTTCAGGAAGTCCACGTCCAGATGTTTCAGGTAAGTGAAGGAAGACATGCCGCTACCGAAGTCATCCAGCGCGAAGCGGCAACCAAGTGGTTTCAATGTATCGATAAAACTCAATGCACGCGTGAGGTTGGTGATGGCGGTGGTTTCAGCAATCGCGAAACAAATCGAATCATAAGGCAGGGCAAAATGCACGAATTGTTCCCGTACGAAATCGATGAAGGTTTCATCATCGAGTGAACTGCCGGATATCTTGATCAGCAATACACGCAGATTGCCCTCTGACTTTAGTATCGATGCGGCTTGTTGCGCGAATACGGTACGTATTACCCAGCGATCTATGGTGGGCATGTAGTGGTAACGTTCGGCGGCAGGAATGAATGCGGTAGTCGGAATCAGGCGGCCGGCATCATCTGTCATGTAGAGACGTAGTTCATCAAAGAAGAAGCTGCCGTTGTCGCGGCGGATGTTGACGATTTCTTGTGAGTAGAGACAGAAGCCATCGTTTTCAAAGGCTTTTTGTATGCGCTCATTCCATTTGATTTCGCCTTGGTTCTGCGCCAGTTGATGATCTTCCGCGCGGTAAATATGAACGCGATTGCGACCGGTGTCCTTGGCGACATAGCAGGCGGCATCGGCAGCGCTCAGCAAGTCCGGCAGGGAGAGCGCATCGCTGTTGAAATTAACCAGGCCTATGCTGACGCCGATAGGAAAGATTTTGTCTTGCCACACAAAATGGAAGTCGCAGATAGTCTGGCGTAATTTTTCAGCAATGCGTACCGCGGAATCAGGTGTGCAATTCTCGAGGAAGGCACCAAATTCATCGCCACCCAGGCGTGCCAGTGTATCGCTGTCACGCACCAATGGTTGTAGCAAGGCAGTGATCTGGCGCAGTAGCTCGTCACCAGCGCTGTGGCCGCAGGTGTCGTTGACGATCTTGAATTGATCCAGATCCATATATAGCAAAGCATGCTGTTTGGATTGCAATGCCAGTGTATCGATAGCCACTTCCAGCCGGCGCTCGAATTCGCGACGATTGAATAAGCCAGTTAAAGGATCATGTGCGGCCTGGTGCGACAGCTGTATGGCAAGTTTGCGCGAGTCACTGACATCGTGGAACACCAGTACCACGCCGATGATTTTTCCTTCGCGATCGCGTATCGGCGCAGCTGAATCTTCAACCGCGTATTCGTTGCCATTGCGGCTGAGGAGAACCGTGTCCTTGATCAGCTCCACATTGCTTTGCTGCTCGAATACCAGTTCCACCGGATTCGGTACAGGCTCACGCGTGTGACCATTGATAATTTTGAAGACGCGGGTCGATGGCAAACCTTCGGCTTCAGTTTTACTCCAGCCGGTCAGGTTTTCAGCAACCGGATTCATGTATTCAATATTGCCCAGCTTATCGGTAGTGATGACGGCATCGGCAATCGATTCCAGCGTAACTTGTGCACGTTCTTTTTCAGCGAACAGAATAGCCTTCGATTGTTCACGTTCTGCTTCATGTTCCTGTAGTGAGTTGGCCATGCTGTCGAAGGCGCGTGCCAACTGGCTGATTTCTTCTTTACCGTATCTGATGCCGGTACGCGCATTCAGGTTGCCGCCCGCAAGCTGATCTGCGGTGCGTACCAGTGCTTTGACCCGGCGCAAGATGATGACGTCACCGACAAACCAGGCAGCGATCAGCGCCAGTAAAGCAATCACCGCTAGCGTGGTGAGTTCCATCATCTGCAGATGATTGGCGGGTGCCACGATGTCGTCCATCGGGATGCCGATGCTGACCTTGAAATTCGAGATATTGTTGGTGCCGACCGGTGCGAACGCATGCAGACGCGTCACGCCATCCGCATCTGTCAATGCGGAGGTGCCGAAGCCGACTTTGATCATCACATCGAACAGCGATTGCGGGGTACGTGTGCCTATCCATTTTTCCGGATTCGGTCGTCGCGCAATGATGGTGCCGTTGCTGTCCGCGGTGACCAGTACTGCACCGACCGGCAGTTCGATATCACTGACAAAACGATCCAGTACACTTAAATCGAGCGCCGCAAAAATCACGGCTTGTACATCACCGCTGTTGCCAATGATCGGATACATCAGGTTGATCGTATGTTTGCGTACGGTGCGGCCCATGATGTAATCGCCGGTGGCAAATGTTTTATTCTGCACAGCGCGTTTGAAATGAGCGCGGTCACCGAGATTGGTTTTTTCGGCCAGAGGTAGTGCGCTGCAACTGACGTCACCATTTAATTGAGCCACGCCAAAATTGACGTAGCCTTCATTTTTCTTAAGGATGGTGTTGAGGAATTGACCACATGTTTTTGCATCGCCACGCAATTCCGGAATAACCGACAGGACTGTTAACAGCTGTCGTGCTCCTTCGATTGAACGTGCTTCACTGGTCGCTGCCAGTTGCGTCAATTGTTGCAGATTGTCTTCTGCCATGCGTATGGCTTGTTGCCGCTCCTTCCAGGCGCCGTAGACCGTCAGAATGACCGGCGGCACAATCGCGAGCAATACCAGTACCAGCAAGCGCACGCGCAAGCTGTCGAAATTGGAACGGGAGGGCAGAGTTTTTTTCAATGCATGATCTTTTCAAATGGCGACGGCTTGCACGAAGCCCGGATTGACGCCGGACTGTACAAGCTATCTAGGCGCTGAAAGATATGTCTGAATGAGGATTTTCAGCGACCGCTGCTTACCTTGCGGTAGTGGTATGGTTAAGAATTTTCCTGCTTTGTTAGAAGCTAACGGGTAGCGGCAGCCTCGTCAAGCAGGGCGGGCTAATTAGCCCGTTGCTTGTAAATTTTTCAAATCGTTTTCAAACTGCGCTGCGCATTTTTTTAATTGTATAGTCTTTGACTTCCTTGGCTGGTTTGACCAGTTTGACTATGGCTAAAGTGCAATTGTCGGCCTTGCTGCCGGCGGCGCGTTTGCGCGCATTCGTAATCAGCATTTCGGAAGCCTTGCGCGGTGTATTCATGGCGATTGCAGCACCAAGTTCTGCATCGCTGAAATATGACCAGAGGCCATCGGTACATAAGAGGAAGGAATCACCCGCCTTCAGACCGTCGCGGCGATTCAGGCTGATATTGAAATCATTGTTACTGTTGCCAAGCACATTCACCAGCAGGTTGGCCAGCAAGGGATCTCTGGCCTGGGCCTCATCCAGCTTGTTTTCGGCTTTTAGCTGCTCCAGATAGGTGTGATCTGTCGTGCGCTTGATGCAGTTCGGGCCGTCGAAGTAATACAGGCGGGAATCACCTACATGCGCCCAGATCGCACTGTTTTGTGGCGTGATGACCAGCAAGACGACGGTGCTGTGTGGTTTCTTGTCGGATGACATGGCCGACAGCTTGATGACGGTATCAGCTTCACCCGCTATCGTATGCAGGACGGCTTCCGGATTGTCGGTCAGCGGCGAGAAACGCTCAAAAATCTGTTGCGCCGTACGCACGACTTGCTCTGCAGCCAGGGCGCCGCCGGATAAACCGCCCATGCCGTCGGCAATGACGGCTAACATATAGCCAGGTGCTTTTGGTGCGGCAAACAGGGCGACACGATCCTGTTGTTCGCTGCGGTCGCCTATGTGTTGCCCGGTTCCTGCTTCTATCTCGTATTGGCGCATGCGTGTTAGTGGATTAAACTGATGGCTAGGAATTGTTGCGTTTGATTATTGCATGCAGAGTCCTGCTGAAGTGAAAGCAGGGCTTTTAAATTTGTAAGAATTTTTTACAATTGAATGACGGTAGTTGACCGATGGTTTGAGGGCATTTGACGGCTGCAAAATGGCTGAATACCAGGGGAGGAGCCTGATCGCCGCTGTTTGCCGGGCCGGATGCGGCTACCCTGAAAATTTGAATTGTTTCATCGACAAGAAGACAGACAAGATATGACTATGAACACTGCGCACGCTCTTCTTCATCAACGTATAGTCGAACTGGAAGTCGAGCACCGGGATCTGGATGCCGTGATTGAAACCCTGGTAAGTGACGGACGCCATGAAGAGTTACAATTGCGCCGTTTGAAGAAACGGAAATTGCAGCTGAAAGACAATATTACATTGCTTAAAATGCAATTGATTCCGGATATTCCAGCCTGAGTCCTGCCCTCAGTCGCACGGATATTTTGATGTGCGCTTGTTCCCTTATTCCCCAACGTTTATAGCTAGACAGTTATTTTGATCGACGAACCTTCTGCATTGCCTGTAGCCGCCACACACGATGCCGAGATCGATCAGTTGTTTGGTGTAGATAGTCCGCTGGGTCATGCGGTGGGCGCTTTTCGCCCGCGTCAGTCCCAGACTGAGATGGCCAAGGCCATTGCACATGCCATCTCCAATCAAAGTACGCTGATCGCGGAAGCCGGTACCGGTACCGGCAAGACGTTCGCCTATCTGGTGCCTGCGCTGCTATGGGGCGGCAAGGTGATCGTTTCGACCGGTACCAAAAACTTGCAGGATCAGCTATACCTGCGTGACATCCCGAGCGTACGCAAGGCTTTGAATGCACCGGTTTCGGTTGCGTTGCTGAAAGGGCGTGCCAACTACGTTTGCCACTTCCATCTGGAACGCACTTTGCAAAACGGGCGCCTGACTTCGCGTGATGACGTCGGCCACTTGCGCGAGATTTCTCGCTTCATGAAAACCACCAGTTCCGGCGATAAGGCAGAGCTGTCGAAAGTGCCGGAAACCGCTTCCATCTGGAATCTGGTGACGTCGACTCGCGATACCTGTATGGGCGCAGAGTGTCAGTACTACCAGGACTGCTTTGTGATGAAGGCGCGCAAAGAAGCGCAGCAAGCCGATGTGGTCGTGGTCAATCACCATTTGTTCTTTGCCGATGTGGCATTGAAGGATACTGGCGTCGCCGAATTACTGCCGTCGGCCAATACGATTATTTTCGATGAGGCGCATCAGTTGCCGGATACCGCGACGCTCTTCTTTGGTGACACGATTTCAACGTCGCAAGTGCTGGAGCTGTGCCGCGATGTATTGGCCGAGGGTTTGTCACATGCCCGTGATGGTGCCGACTGGGCGGCTACGGTAACTCCGGTGGAGCGTGCGGCGCGCGATTTACGCCTGACTTTCCCGCAGGATATCGTGCGTCTGGCAGTCAACCAGATTGCTCCTTCGAGCACCTTCTTCCCGGCGCTGGAAACCCTGAAAGACCAGCTCGACAATATGATCGCCGTGCTGCAAAAGCAGGCTGAACGGGCAGACACCATAGAACAGTGTCGGGTGCGGGCGCTGGAACTGGCGATGCGACTGGACGCATGGAACAAGCCGCAGACCGAAGATGTCATCATCGGCCAGGAGTGCGTGTTGTGGGTGGAAGCGTACTCGACCTCGCTGCAATTGCACCGGACGCCTTTGTCTATCGCACCGATTTTCAACAAGCAACGCGAAGGTGTGCCGCGCAGCTGGATCTTTACTTCCGCTACGCTGGCAGTCAAAAACGATTTCAATCACTACAGCGCGCAAATGGGTTTGTGGGACGAACCGGCGCAATCCTGGCCCAGCCCGTTTGAATATGGCGAGCAGGGTTTGCTCTATGTGCCGACCAGCTTGCCGCAGCCGAATTCGCCGGAGTATACCGACGCCGTGATCGATGCCGCCTTGCCGGTAATCGAGGCTGCGGGTGGCGGCGCCTTCCTGCTCTGCACCACGATACGCGCGGTCAACCGTGCGGCCGAGCGTTTGCGCGAAGAGTTTGAACGACGCAAGCTGCCATTCCCGTTAATGGTGCAAGGCGAGGCTGGACGTACCGAATTACTTGATCGCTTCCGCGCTGCCGGAAATGCGGTGCTGATAGGCAGCCAGAGTTTCTGGGAAGGCGTGGACGTGCGCGGCGACGCTTTATCTGTCGTGATTATCGACAAGCTGCCATTTTCACCACCGGATGATCCGGTGCTGGCAGCGCGTATCGAAGCACTGGAGCGCAAAGGGCTGAACGGCTTTATGCATCATCAGTTACCTGCTGCCATTATCAATCTGAAGCAGGGTGCAGGCCGTCTGATCCGTGATGAGAGGGATAAGGGTGTGCTGATGATTTGTGATCCGCGTCTGATTTCCAAGCCCTATGGCAAGCGCATCTGGCAAAGCCTGCCGCCATTCAAGCGCACGCGTGAACTGGCAGTGGTGCAGGATTTCTTTAGCGCGATAGATGCGGCAGCCGGGATGGCAGAACAATCTGTGCATACAGACCAAGCCTGACAGACGCAGAATTTATGTGAATTGAGCTGCAAGCTTATGCGGCAGCGGCACTTGCTTCAGGTAAAATTCAGGGATGAAAATCCTTATCAGTAACGATGACGGTTACCTGGCACCGGGGCTGATTGCCCTGGCCGACGCGATGGCAGCAATTGCCGACATCGTAGTGGTAGCGCCAGACAGCAATCGCTCCGGCAGTTCCAATTCCCTTACCCTTGATCGTCCTTTGTCCGTTTACCAGGCGGCGAACGGTTTTTATTTCATCAACGGTACACCATCGGATTGCGTCCATATCGCGCTGACGGGGATTATGTCGGAACCGCCGGATTTGATCGTCTCGGGGATTAATCAAGGGCAAAACATGGGGGATGACACCCTGTATTCCGGCACGGTGGCTGCGGCTACCGAAGGTTTCCTGTTCGGTATCCCGGCCATAGCGTTTTCACAAGTCAACAAAGGCTGGGATCAGATTGATGCTGCAGCACGGGTGGCACGCGATATCGTCGAACGTCGTTTCGATAACTATGGCAAGCCGTTTCTGCTGAACGTCAATATCCCCAACCTGCCTTACGAGCAATTGAAACCGCCAGTGGCGACCCGCCTTGGCAAACGCCATCAATCGGAGGCAGTGATCAAGACACAGGATCCGCATGGTCGCGACATATTCTGGATCGGTCCCTGTGGCGGGCAAAAAGATGCGGGCGAGGGTACTGATTTTCATGCCACTGCGCTGGGTCATGTATCGATTACGCCATTGCAGATCGATTTGACGCATACCGCGCAACTGGAAGCCTTGAAGAAGGTTTTGGTATGACCGAAAAAAGCAAGCGCTTCCCGCTGTCCCTGTCTTCCATCGCCGAGAAAACACCGCGCAACGGTGCCAGGGCGGAACCGCAGCGCAAGGTAGCTACGCCGCAAACTGCCACCCTGAATGCCTCGCAACACAGCAAACGCACAGTGACTACGACGCGCACTGTTGAAGTGCCACGCAAAGCCGCCGCAGCGCCAGTGGCAACAGAACGTGCGACGCCGCTGGTATCGGAGTCCGTGCGCAAGGCGATGACTGCGCGCGTTGCGAAACAAGGGGTCAAGGACAGCAAGGTGCTGGCGGCGATGGACGCTGTGCCACGTCATTTATTCATGGAGCCGGCGCTTGCCAGCCAGGCCTACATCGATGCTTCGTTGCCAATTGGTTATCATCAGACCATCTCGCAACCGTACATCGTGGCAAGAATGATTGAAGTCATGCGGAACAATCAGCAGGGTGGTGTACTCAATCGTGTGCTGGAAATCGGCACCGGCTGCGGTTACCAGGCTGCGGTTTTGTCGCTGGTGGCCAAGGAAGTCTATTCCATCGAACGGATCAAGGGTTTGCACGAATTGGCAAAAGCCAATTTACGGCCTATGCGGGTTGCAAATATCCGCTTGCATTACGGAGATGGTATGCTTGGTTTGCCCCAGGCGGCCCCGTTTGATGGCATCATTTTGGCTGCGGCCGGACTGGAAGTGCCGCAGGCTCTGCTGGAACAAATGACGATAGGCGGGCGTCTGGTCGCCCCGGTTGGCGAGCGTCATCAGGTGTTGCAACTGATAGAGCGCGTCAGCAAATTTGAATGGAAAAGTTCGACGCTGGAGGATTGCCATTTTGTGCCGCTCCGTCCAGGTACCGTAACTTAGTCCCCGTATGCATAACATCGCTAAAGAATAATTGAACGTAATGAGAATAAACACAACTCGACAGATATTCCTGATATCGCTGGTCGGCTTACTCAGCGCCTGTAGTTCTACCCAGAACTCGGCCCCGGTTAGTGAGCGCAGAATCGGCGGTACCACCACTCCGCCCAAAGCGGCGGTGGAAGACCGTACCAGCTACACCGTAAGAAAAGGCGATACCCTGTATCGCATTGCGCTCGATTTTGGTCAAAGTTATAGCGAAATCGTGGCCTGGAATAATTTGGCCAATCCGAACGATATTAAAGTCGGGCAGGTGTTGCGTGTGGCACCGCCGGATGCCGCTTCCGGACGTAGTGGCGGTGCCCAGATCGGCACGATAGCCAGTTCGTCAGGCGTGGAAAGCCGTCCTCTGGGACCGCCGTCGGGTGCAACGGCCAGCACGGCCGCCAGCAATAAAACCAGTCCGCGCGGTGAAAAAAAGCCGTACTCGGATGCGACTTTAGCCGAAATGCAAAAACCGGATAGCGCGCAGACGGCGGCTACGGCGCCAGTACCTGTTGCCTCAACTGCCAAACCGGCAGCGCCGACCGAACCTGCCGCACCGGTAACATTGGCTACGGACGACGACAGCGTATCCTGGATGTGGCCAGCCGAAGGCAAGGTAGTCGGTACTTTTGATGACGGTCGCAAAGGCCTGGATATCGCGGGCAAGTCGGGGCAGGCTGTCATGGCAGCTGGTGCCGGCAAAGTGATGTATGCGGGTAGCGGTATCCGTGGTTACGGCAACCTGGTGATCGTCAAGCACACCAGCAATTTATTGTCCGCATACGCCCATAACAAGGCTATCCTTGTAAAAGAAGGACAAAATGTTAATAAAGGTCAAAAAATTGCTGAAATGGGGGATTCCGATTCCGATTCAGTTAAATTACATTTTGAAATTCGCCAGCAAGGCAAACCAGTCGATCCATCGAAGTTTTTACCTGGCCGATAATCGCTAATGACACGCAACCGCGACGTTCACGCAGAAGATGATGAAAACTCGGATGCATTGTCGTCCGAGCTCTCGCTGCAAGCCGACGATGATGCCGAGAAATCCGACATCACCGATGAAGACGGCGACGCTGTCGAATTGGGGGAGCGTGTCGCACCGGTAGAAGTTGCCGGTATCGACGAACTCAAGAAGGTTCTGGCAACCGAGCTGTCAACGGATGCCACCCAGCATTACCTGAATCAGATCGGTACACGTCCTTTGCTGACAGTGCCGGAAGAAGTGCATTACGCAACGCTGGCCAAACAAGGTGACTTTGCAGCGCGCCAGAAAATGATAGAGCACAACCTGCGACTGGTTGTGTCTATTGCCAAGCACTACATCAATCGCGGCGTCATCCTGCTGGACCTGATCGAAGAGGGCAATCTCGGTCTGATGCGGGCGATCGACAAATTTGAGCCTGAGCGTGGTTTTCGCTTTTCGACCTATGCCACCTGGTGGATACGCCAAAGCATAGAGCGCGCGATCATGAACCAGGCGCGTACCGTGCGTTTGCCGGTGCATGTGGTACGCGAACTGAATCAAACCTTGCGTGCCAAATTCCATCTTGAGGCCCAGCATCACGACGGCAAGGATGCGACCGCCGAAGATATCGCCCATCTCGTCGATCGCAGTGTGGAAGATGTGCAGGACATCCTGGCGCTGTCTGAGCATGCAACTTCGCTGGATGCGCCGCTGGATGGCGATCCGCAATCCAGCCTGATGGATTTGCTGCAGGGTGACCATGCCAACGATCCGGATGCGCTGGCCGAGCACAATGAAATGACAGTGCTGGTGCATGACTGGCTGGAAAAATTACCCGATAAACAGCGTCTGGTGATCACCCGTCGTTTCGGTCTGGACAACGATGATCCGGCCACGCTGGAGGCATTGGCAGCTGAGATGCACGTTACCCGTGAACGCGTGCGGCAGATTCAGCAAGAAGCGTTAGTCAAACTGAAACGTTCGTTGACGCGCACCGGAGTCGGCAAGGACTCCTTGCTCTAGTCTTGCCCAAATACGCGACAAAATGAGCGGAATTCGGCGCCAGGGCGCCGCAGTTTGATATCATCCGCCTTCGCTTTCTTTATCCCATTTAACGCAAGCCGCTTACGCACCTGATTCGCTTACGCGCTTGATTCTGAATTAGCTCCTATGCAGCAAACCATTATTGATATCGAATCCCTCGACATGGAAGCACGCGGTGTCGGCCATTTGCAAAATGAGGATGGCACACCGGGCAAAGTAGTTTTCGTCGAAGGTGCGCTGCCGAAAGAGCGCGTCGTTTACTCTTCCTATCGCAAGAAACCGAACTGGGAAGCAGCAAAAATGATGTCGCTGATCAAGGAATCGTCGCTGCGTACCAATCCTAAATGCGTATATTTTGGCGTTTGCGGTGGCTGCTCCATGCAGCATCTGGAGCCGAGTGCGCAGGTCGCATTGAAACAGCGCATTCTGGAAGATAACCTCAAGCACATCGGCAAGGTTAAGGCGGAAACCATGCTTCGTCCGATACATGGGCCGACCTGGGGTTACCGTTACCGCGCCCGTATTTCAGTGCGGAATGTGGTGAAAAAAGGTGGTGTGCTGGTTGGTTTCCATGAGCGCAAATCGTCTTTCATCACCGATATGAAGACCTGCGAAATCCTGCCGCCACATGTGTCGGCGATGCTGGTTCCCTTGCGTGAACTGATCGCATCGTTGTCGGTGATAGATGATTTGCCGCAAATTGAATTGGCGATCGGCCAGGGGGCGCAAGAGAAAGTCACGGCGATGGTCTTGCGCATCATGACGGCGCTGACAGCTGATGACGAAGTGAAGTTAAAGGCTTTTGCAGACCTGCATCAGGTGCAATGGTGGTTGCAGCCAGCAGGGCCGGACAGCGCTTATCAGTTCTATCCGACAGAAAATAACCTGCACTACGCACTGCCGGAATTCAACGTAAAGATGCCGTTCAAGCCGACAGATTTCACGCAGGTAAATCACCAGATCAATCGCGTGTTGGTCGCGCGTGCCTTGCGTTTGCTGGATGCGCAGCCGACCGATCGTATCGCTGATTTGTTCTGCGGATTGGGTAACTTCACTTTGCCGATCGCGACGCAAGCGCGTGAAGTCGTCGGTATAGAAGGCAGCACCACGCTGACGGAGCGTTCGCTGGAAAACGCGACTGCCAACGGCCTGGCCGATAAGACATCGTTTTATTGCCGTAACCTGTTTGAAGCGAAAGCAGGGGACTTTGTTGAGTTGGGTAAATTCGACCGCATGCTGATCGATCCGCCGCGTGATGGTGCGTTGGCCGTATGCGAGGCCTTGTCGGAATTGGGCAAGAGCCATCCGGACCTGCTGCCTGGTCGTATCGTTTATGTCTCGTGTAATCCATCGACGCTGGCACGTGATGCTGCGGTATTGGTGAACGAAGGGCAGTACGATTTGAAGAATGCGGGTGTGATCAATATGTTCCCGCATACCTCGCATGTGGAATCTATGGCAGTCTTTGAGCTGCGTCAGACACCTGCAGCGACTGCGTAAGCAAGCTGCAGGAATTAAAAAAAGCCGACTGAAAAGTCGGCTTTTTTGTTTATTGCACTGAAAGTTTATCAGTCGCGTTCGCCACCAAAGATGCCGAGCAGTGCCAGCAAATTGGAGAAAATGTTATAGACGCTCAGGTAAATGCCCAGGGTCGCGGTGACGTAGTTGGTTTCGCCGCCGTTGATGATGCGTTGTACATCATACAAGATGAAGGCAGAGAAGATACCGATCGCTACGACCGAGATCGTCAGTTGCAAAGCTGGCAATTGCAGCCAGATATTTGCCAGTGCGGCAACGATGATCACCAGTACGCCCATGAACAGCCATTTGCCGAGGCCGCTGAAGTCGCGTTTGGATACGGTTGCTACCGATGCCATAGTTGCAAGGATTGCAGCAGTGCCGCCAAAAGCCGTCATGATCAGCGAAGTGCCGTTGGCAAAGCCGAGGATGTGACCGATCAGGCGCGACAGCATCAAGCCCATGAAGAAGGTGAAGCCCAGCAGGAGGGCGACGCCCAGGCCGGAATTTTTGGTCTTTTCAATTGCATAAAAGAAACCGAATGCAATTGCCAAAAAGATAATCATGCCCATGAATGGGCTGCCAGCGAAGAAGGCAAATTTAAACTGTACGCCTATCCAGGCACCCAGCACGGTAGGGATCATCGAAAGGGCGAGCAGCCAGTATGTATTGCGCAAGACGCGATGGCGTACCGCCGTGGTGTCATAGGTAGACCCAAAGGTCTGCTGTAAATTGCTCATGGTTTCTCCAGGTAAATATCAAGCTCGAGTTGTTGCCAAGCAGGTTCTTGACATGCACATAGTATAAACGGTTCTGTTCTTAACGCTATCTTCACATTAAAAGCTCTTGTTTCTGCTTCAAGTAGATGGGGCTTTCATGGTAGAATTAAAGGTTAGTTGAAATATCAGAATTTTGTCTTAACCCTTTCATTTTATTGGAGTTTTTCAGATGGCAATCGAACGCACACTGTCGATTATTAAACCGGATGCAGTAGCAAAAAACGTAATCGGTCAGATTTATAGCCGTTTCGAAGGCGCAGGCCTGAAAATCGTCGCTGCTCGCATGACGCAATTGTCGCGTGCTGAAGCCGAAGGTTTCTACGCTGTGCACAGCGCACGTCCTTTCTTCAAAGACCTGGTCGATTTCATGATTTCCGGTCCTGTCATCATCCAAGTGCTCGAAGGCGAAAACGCAATCATCAAGCACCGCGACCTGATGGGCGCAACCGATCCGAAAAAAGCAGACAAAGGCACCATCCGTGCTGATTTCGCTGATTCAATCGATGCAAATGCTGTACACGGTTCCGACGCAGAAGAAACAGCGAAAGTTGAAATCGCTTACTACTTCCCGGCATTGAACGTTTACTCGCGTTAATTTGAAATTCTGTCTGTCGCCGACCATACTGGTTAAGGCGACTGGCAGACAGAAGCAAAAAGTGTTTTTATGACGACTCTCACCAATTTGCTGGATCTGGATCCTGCGCAACTCATCGCTTACTGCGGCGAGTTGGGTGAGAAGCCGTTTCGCGCCAAGCAATTGCAACGCTGGATACATCAATTCGGTGCCAGCGATTTTGACGCGATGACCGATTTGGCTAAATCGCTGCGTGACAAACTCGCCACGCGCGCGATCATCGCTGCACCCGCCGTGATTTCTGATCACACCTCTGCCGACGGCACCCGCAAGTGGCTGGTCGATGTGGGGCAGGGCAATGCAGTTGAAACAGTTTTTATTCCTGAAGAAAACCGCGGCACGCTGTGTATTTCGACACAAGCCGGATGCGCGGTGAATTGCCGTTTTTGCTCGACTGGCAAACAGGGCTTTAACCGGAATCTTTCGGTTGGCGAAATCATCGGCCAACTGTGGATGGCCGAGTTCGAATTACGTCGTACCAAAGGCATAGAGCCAGGCCCTAAGGGCGAGCGCCAGATCACCAATGTGGTGATGATGGGCATGGGCGAGCCTTTGTTGAACTATGAGCCTACCGTTACCGCATTGAAGCTGATGCTGGACGATAATGCCTACGGCCTGTCGCGCCGCCGTGTAACGCTGTCGACCAGCGGCGTGGTGCCGATGATAGACAAGCTGTCGCAGGATTGCGCAGTTGCGCTGGCAGTATCGCTGCACGCATCGAACGATGCCTTGCGCGATGGGCTCGTGCCATTGAACAAAAAATACCCGCTGGTGGAATTGATGGCTGCCTGCAAGCGCTATCTGGAGTTCGCGCCGCGTGATTTTGTTACCTTCGAATATTGCATGCTGGATGGTGTCAACGATAGTGACCAGCACGCACGTGAACTGATCGCTCTGGTGCGTCAGGCCGATGTGCCGTGCAAATTCAATTTGATCCCGTTTAATCCATTCCCTGAATCGGGTTTGACGCGCTCGCAGAATCCACGCATTAAAGCCTTCGCACAAGTGTTGATGGATGCAGGCATCGTGACCACTGTACGCAAGACGCGCGGTGATGACATCGATGCGGCGTGCGGACAGTTGGCAGGTGAAGTGCAAGATCGTACACGCGTACAAGACCGCATGAAGAAAATGGCGGAGTACCAGGAAAAATTTGGCAAGAATTTCGGGCGTATTGTGGAGATTTCATCTTGATGACAGCACGTCGATCGGCTTGGTTGGGAATGTCCCTGTTATCTGCAATCCTGTTGTTGGGTTGCGCCGCCAAACCTGCTGTTGCACCTGATAGTGAGCTGGCCACCAGTTTCGACAAAACAGATAATCAAAAGCGTGCCCGCATACGCTTGCAACTGGCGATAGGATATTACCAGCAAGGCCAGTTGAATGTGGCCCTGGACGAAGTCAAGCTGGCTTTGCAAACCGATCCTAATTCGGCTGATGCTTATAGCATGGCGGCCCTGATTTATATGGACCAGGGTGAAGCTCGCCAGGCTGAGGAAAATTTCATGCGTGCGCTGCGTCTGGCGCCGAACGATCCGGATTTGAGTAATAACTATGGCTGGTTCCTGTGTCAGAACGGACGCGCGAGTCAAGCCATTCCGTATTTCGAAGCAGCCCTGCGCAGCAAGACTTATCAGTCTCCTGCGAAGGCGCTGAATAATGCCGGCACTTGCAGCCTGATCCTGAAGGACAAGGTCGCCGCAGACCGTTATTTTAATGAAGCATTTCGCCTTGATCCCGGCAACCTGACGACCAGTACCAATCTGGCGCGTCTGAATTATGAGCGTGGTGATCTGGAGCGTGCCCGGTTTTATATCAATCGCGTGACCAAAGCAGATGTGCTGAGCGCGGAAGTGTTGTGGTTAGCAATCAAAATTGAGCGCAAGGTGGGCGATCGTGCCGCAGAAAACAGCCTCGTGACGCAATTGCGCCGCCGTTATCCGGACTCGGCTGAGTTTGCTGCCTATCAGCGTGGAGCCTTTAATGAGTAATGACGTGCCTGTGAATGAAGCTTTGAATGATGCGGTCCCGGAAGCGGCGCCAGAAACCGAGAAACGTGAGCCTGTGATTTCCGCAGGTGTACAACTCGCGGCCTTGCGCGAAGAACGCGGCTGGACCGTAGAGCAGGTCGCGAATCAACTGAACCTGGCCAGCCGTCAGATCCTGGCACTGGAGGAAGATAACTATGCGGCTTTGCCTGGCATGGTGATCGTGCGTGGTTTCATCCGTTCGTATGCGAAAGTCTTGCGCGTTGATCCTGCACCTATCCTGGCAGGAATCAAGGATGACACAGCCGCACCGGCGGTTTTGCCGCCTGAACGCAGTCCGCTTTCTGCTTCGTTTTCTGAAACCAAATTGCTGGCGTCGAATTCGCGTGGTCTGAATTCGAAGATGGTGCTCGGTGGCGGCATACTGGTAGTGCTGGGTGCGCTGGCTTATGCCGGTCAACACATGGGGTGGTTGTCGCACAGCACTTCCGGCTCACCGGCCAAAGTGGAAGAAAAGCTGGCGCCGATAGAGTTATCGGACGCGCCTGCAGCTGCGGTAGTAGAAGTGCCGCCGCCGATAGAAATTACTGAAGCCGGCCCGACAGAAAGCAAGCCGGCTGAAGTCAAACCGACCGAAGCTGCCAAGCCTGCGGCTGAAGCTGTGGCTGCGAAGTCGGCCGCGCCTGCAGTCGCTGCCGCAACAACTGCTGCGCCAGTAACGCCTGCCGCGGCACCTGCTGCAAAACCGACGCCGGTTGCAGCGGTGGTCAAGCCTGTTGTTCCGGTTGATAGCAAGAATGCCCTGGCGATCAATGTACGCGAAGATTCCTGGGTGGAAATCAAGGGCGCTGACAATAGCGTGTTGTTGTCCCGTCTGCTGAAAGCTGGCAGCTCTGAAGCTGTTGCCGTCACCGGTCCGGTGTCGGTAGTCATTGGTAACGCAGCAGGTGTAGATGTCACTTTGCGCGGTGCGCCGGTTGATGTGGTCACTGGAAACAGCAGCAACGTTGCCCGATTGAATTTGAAATAAAGCACTTATGTCGTCATCCAATCCGATAGCTACCGGCCCAGTTACGCGTCGCCAAAGCCGTATAGCGGTAGTCAGTTACGGCGGCCGTGAAGTTCGTATAGGCGGAGACGCGCCGGTGGTGGTGCAATCGATGACCAATACCGATACCGCGGACGTCATCGGCACCGCGATCCAGATCAAGGAATTGGCACGTGCCGGTTCGGAAATGGTGCGTATCACCGTCAATACGCCGGAAGCTGCAGCGGCAGTGCCGGAAATTTGCGAGCAACTCGACAAGATGGATATCGTCGTGCCGCTGGTCGGCGACTTCCATTACAACGGTCATAAATTATTGAATGACTATCCGGAATGCGCGAAAGCGCTGGCGAAATATCGCATCAATCCGGGTAATGTCGGCAAGGGTAATAAACGCGATACGCAGTTCGCGCAAATGATAGAAACCGCGTGCCGCTTTGATAAGCCGGTACGCATAGGTGTGAACTGGGGCAGCCTGGATCAGGAACTGCTGGCACGCATCATGGATGAAAACGCGGCACGTGCGACGCCGTGGAGTGCGCAAGCCGTCATGTATGAAGCATTGGTGACGTCGGCAATAGAAAACGCAAAGCGCGCGGAAGAAGTCGGCCTGGCGGGTGATCGCATCATCCTCTCGTGCAAGGTATCAGGTGTACAGGATTTGATCGCGGTGTATCGCGAACTGGCGCGTCGTTGTGATTATCCGCTGCACCTTGGTCTGACTGAGGCAGGGATGGGCAGCAAGGGTATCGTTGCTTCGACGGCAGCCTTGTCGGTGTTGCTACAGGAAGGCATAGGCGACACCATACGTATTTCGCTGACGCCGGAACCAGGTGGTGACCGCACCAAGGAAGTCGTAGTGGGGCAGGAAATTTTGCAGACCATGGGCTTGCGTAAATTTACGCCTATGGTGATTGCATGCCCGGGTTGTGGTCGCACGACTTCGACTGTGTTCCAGGAATTGGCAGACGGCATACAAACCTATCTGCGTGATCAGATGCCGGTATGGAAGAAGGAGTATCCGGGCGTGGAAGCGATGAACGTCGCAGTCATGGGTTGCATCGTGAATGGTCCCGGTGAATCCAAGCATGCAAATATTGGCATCAGTTTGCCGGGTACCGGCGAATCGCCGGCGGCACCGGTATTCGTTGATGGTGAAAAAACCGTGACCCTGCGCGGCGACAATATCGCCGAAGAATTCCACGCGATTGTGCTCGACTATGTAAAGAGCCACTACGGTAAAGAAAAAACCAGCGCTGCTTAAATTGCAGGCGCCACAAACAACTAGTTGCAGTAAATAAGTCTTTAAAAATAAATGTCAGATACCAAAAAAACAGAAAAAATCGTCGGCGTAAAGGGAATGAATGACATTCTTCCGGCTGACGCGCCTTTGTGGGAATTGTTTGAAAACACCGTGCACACTGTGCTCAAGAGCTATGGTTTTCAACAGATACGTACCCCTATCGTAGAGCCGACTGCATTGTTTGCACGCGGCCTGGGCGAGGTGACCGACATCGTCGAGAAGGAAATGTATTCCTTCACCGATTCCATGAACGGCGATCAACTGACTTTGCGTCCTGAATGCACGGCAGGTGTGGTGCGTGCTGCGCTCGAACACAATCTGACCTATGACGGCCCGAAGCGCTTGTGGTACGCGGGTCCGATGTTCCGTCACGAAAGACCGCAACGTGGTCGCTATCGCCAGTTTCATCAAATCGGTGCGGAAGCAATCGGCTTTGCTGGTCCGGATATCGATGCCGAACTGATCATGATGTGTCAGCGTCTGTGGGATGACCTCGGCCTGCAGGATGTGCGTCTCGAACTGAACTCTATCGGTAATGCCGAAGAGCGTAACAAGCATCGCGCCGATCTGATTGCATACTTTGAAAAGAATGAAGAGTTGCTGGATGCAGAAGCGAAAAAGCGCTTGCACAGTAATCCTTTGCGCATCCTGGATACCAAAAATCCGACTATGCAGGATATGGTCAATGCCGCGCCCAAGCTGCTCGACTACCTGGGTGAAGAATCGCGCGCGCACTTTGAAGGCGTGCAAAAGATTTTGCGTCACAATGCGATTCCGTTCACCATCAATCCGCGCCTGGTGCGCGGGATGGATTACTACAATCGCACCGTGTTCGAATGGGTCACTGATCAACTCGGTTCGCAAGGTACGGTTTGCGGCGGTGGTCGTTATGATCCGCTGGTTGAAATGTTTGGCGGCAAACCGACGCCGGCCTGTGGTTTCGCGATGGGTGTGGAACGCTTGCTGGAGTTGATGAAAGCAAGCGGCGAACAGTTTGCGCCGAACCAATGCGACGTCTATATCGTGCATCAGGGCGAGGAAGCGCAGTTGCAGGCGTCAGTCGTGGCGGAACGTTTGCGTGACGCCGGACTCGATGTGGTATTGCACTGCGCTGCAGCGACCGGCATCGGCAGCTTCAAATCGCAAATGAAACGCGCGGACGGCAGCGGTGCTGCTTACGCCGTGATTATCGGTGAAGACGAAATTGCGCAGGGCACGGCAGTCGTCAAGGAAATGCGCAACGTGGAAGCGGCTGGCAACCAAGCCAGTGTGCCATTTGAAGGCATTGCGGATTATCTGGTTGATCAGATCGTTGGCGCGCATGACCATGCGCACGACGAACACGTACATTATCATCATTAAACTTGGACCATCATGGCATACGATCACGCAGAGCAAGAACAATTAGCTACTCTTAAATCCTGGTGGAATCAGTACGGCAACATCGTTACCTGGGTACTCATCGTCGTGCTCGGTGCGTATGCAGCCTGGGCCGGTTGGGGGGCTTACCAACGTAGCCAGGCGACGCAGGCAGCGCAGTTGTATGAAGAGCTGCAAAAAGCCGTCGCTGCGCAAGACAAGGAAAAAGTGCAGCGCGCTGCAACGGATATGGAAGCCAAGTTCGCCGGCACTGCTTATGCGCAAATGAGTGCGCTGGCAGCGGCCAAGTCGGCATTTGATGCGAATGACTTCAAAACAGCCAAGGCGCAATTGCAATGGGTAATCGACAAAGGCAACAGCGATGAATACAAGGCTGTCGCCAAAGTCCGCCTGGCTGGCATTCTGCTGGATGAAAAAGCATACGATGAAGGCCTGAAAGTATTGGCAGGTACATTCCCGGCGCAATTCGCGAATGTAGTCAGCGATCGTAAAGGCGACATCCTGGTTGCACAGAACAAGCTGGATGAAGCGCGTGCTGCATATCAGGCTGCACTGGAAAAAACCGATGCCAAGAATCCTGCGCGTCAGCTGATCCAGATCAAGCTGGACGCCATCGGCGGTGCACCGGTCAAAAAAGCAGCATAAAAGCTCAAAGGAAAAGAAATGCAGAAGTATCGAATCGCATTAAAAGTACTGTCGGCCAGCCTGTTGTTGGCGACTGCCGGATGCTCATTCCTGTCATCGATGAATCCGTTTGCCAGCAAGCCATCGACGCGTAATACACCAGCGCCGCTGGTTGAGTTCAAGCAAACCATGACTGCCCGTACTACGTGGACGGCATCTGTCGGTAAAGCAGGAAACTATGCTTTTTCACCAGTTTTGGTGCGTAACGATCTTTATACTGCAGCTGCAGACGGTACGATTACCCGTCTGGATGCGACCAATGGCCAGTCGCTCTGGCGTATCAATGCCGGCATGCCTTTGACATCCGGTGTCGGCAGCGATGGCCAGACTATTGTCGTCGCAGGTGAGAAGGGCGTGGTACTGGCCTTTGATAACCAGGGCAAACTGCGCTGGAAGGCACAGGCCAGCAGCGAAATCCTGTCGACACCAGCGGTAGGCATGGATACTGTCGTTATCCGCAGCCTGGATAATCGCGTCGTTGCCTATGATGCAGAAACCGGCACCCGTAAATGGTTTGCCCAGCGTACAGCGCCACCATTGACGCTGCGTACTTCACCAGGCATCAGCATTGCGAATGGCAATGCCTACATCGGCCTGGCTGGTGGTCGTTTGCTGGCGGTTGCGTTGAGCACCGGTGCGCCACGCTGGGAAGTTGCGGTGGGTGATCCACGCGGTACCACCGAGCTGGAACGTATTGCTGATATCTCCGGCGCGCCGTTTGTCGCTGGTCGTGACGTATGCGCAGTATCGTATCAAGGCCGTATTGCCTGCTTCGATACCGTCAGTGGCACGCCGCGTTGGGGTAAAGCCTTCTCCAGTGATGTCGGCGTCGATGTTGATGGCAGCGCGGTGTATGCTGCGAATGAGCGCGGTACCGTGCAGGCATTTGCCCGTGATAGTGGTACCAGCATCTGGCAAAACGAGCAGTTAAAAAACCGTCGTCTGTCGACGCCGGTTTCATCCAACCGTGCGGTAGCGGTTGGTGACTACCAGGGTTATATCCATTTCTTCTCGAAAGACAATGGCTTGTTATTGGCACGTGTGAACACTGACGGCAGCCCGATACTCGGCGTGCCGGTTCGCACTGATGCGAATCTTATTTTTCAAACTCAATCAGGAACAGTGGTTGCCATCGCAGCCGAGTAAAACATTTGATGAAGCCGGTTATTGCACTTATAGGTCGACCTAACGTCGGCAAATCCACGCTATTCAACCGACTAACCCGGTCGCGTGATGCGTTGGTCGCTGACCTTCCGGGCTTGACGCGTGACCGGCACTACGGCGAAGGCCGTGTGGGCGAACGTCCGTTCCTGGTGATAGATACTGGCGGTTTCGAGCCTGTTGCCAAAGAAGGCATCATGCATGAAATGGCCAAGCAGACGAAACAGGCTGTCGCAGAAGCGGACGTCGTGGTTTTCATCGTTGACGGTCGTCAAGGCTTGACGCCGCACGATAAAACTATCACCGACTTCCTGCGCAAATCCGGTCGTTCCGTGATGCTGGTGGTGAATAAAGCCGAAGGCATGAAGTACACGACGGTTACTGCCGACTTCTATGAGCTCGGCATGGGTGATCCTTATGTGATCTCGGCCGCGCATGGTGACGGTGTTGCCGATCTGGTCGAGGAAGCACTGAACATTGCGTTCGCGCAGCGTCCGCCGGAAGAAGAAACACCGGCATCGAACGACAGAAGTATCAAACTTGCGATTGTCGGCCGTCCGAACGTAGGTAAATCCACGCTGGTCAATACCTTGCTGGGTGAAGAGCGCGTCATCGCATTCGATTTGCCGGGTACCACCCGCGATTCGATCGAAATCCCGTTTGAACGCGACGGCAAGCATTACACCTTGATTGATACTGCGGGTATCCGCCGTCGCGGCAAGGTATTTGAAGCGATTGAGAAATTCTCGGTAGTCAAAACCCTGCAATCAATTTCGGAAGCCAATGTCGTCTTGCTGTTGCTGGACGCCCAGCAAGATATCTCCGAGCAGGATGCGCATATCGCCGGCTTTATTCTGGAGTCTGGTCGCGCCCTAGTCATCGGTGTGAATAAATGGGATGGCCTGACTACTGACCGTCGTGATGCGATCAAGATGGATCTGGAGCGCAAACTGAATTTCCTGTCCTTTGCAAAAACACATTTTGTTTCGGCCTTGAAATCGAGCGGTATCGGTCCGATGATGAAATCTGTTGATAGCGCTTACGCGGCAGCCATGACCAACCTGTCTACGCCTAAGCTGACGCGTGCACTGATCGAAGCGGTCGAGCATCAGCAGCCGCGGCGTAAAGGTTCTATCCGTCCGAAACTGCGCTATGCGCATCAGGGTGGTATGAACCCGCCGATTGTTGTCATTCACGGTAATGCGCTGGAAGCGATCGATGCAAACTACAAACGCTTCCTGGAAAAGCATTTCCGAGAAACTTTTTCGCTTGTCGGGACTCCACTACGTATCGAGTTACGTTCTGGTAAGAATCCTTTCTCGCGTTCGGAAAAATAAGCGATTTGGCGAAAATGCCAGAAATCGATTACATTCCAATGGTTGGAACACTTGAAAAATAGCAAGATGCCTCAACCTCTTAAACACAACAACACACTGGAGCTGTCATGACCAACAAAGGGCAACTGTTACAAGACCCATTCCTCAATGCTTTGCGCAAAGAGCATGTACCCGTTTCGATCTACCTCGTTAACGGCATCAAACTCCAGGGTCATATCGAATCTTTTGATCAATACGTCGTCCTCTTGCGTAATACTGTCACCCAAATGGTGTACAAACACGCAATTTCCACCGTTGTTCCTGCACGTGCCGTGAACCTGAGCCTTGAATCAGAAGCTGAATAATTTATACGTCACCCAGTCGTGGGCGCAGGATTAATATGCGCGCAGTACTGGTAGGCCTTGATTTTGGCAAAGGCGATTTCGCTGCAAGCCTCGAAGAACTTTCCCTTCTTTCCAGATCGGCAGGTGCCGATCCGATCATGACGATCACTGGCAAGCGTTCCAGTCCGGACGCTGCCTTGTTTGTCGGCTCGGGTAAAGCAAATGAAATCGCTGATGCGGTCGTCGACCACGAGCTTGATATTGTCATTTTCAATCATGCTCTGTCGCCGGCGCAGCAGCGTAACCTTGAGCGTCATCTCAAGGTGCGCGTGGTGGATCGTACCAGCCTGATCCTGGATATTTTTGCGCAAAGGGCGCAAAGCCACGAAGGTAAGGTGCAGGTTGAATTGGCACAGTTGCAACATCTGGCGACGCGGCTGATACGCGGCTGGACTCACCTGGAGCGGCAAAAGGGTGGTATCGGCTTGCGCGGACCGGGTGAAACGCAGCTCGAAACTGATCGTCGTTTATTGGGTGTGCGGGTCAAGGCCTTGCGCGCCAAGCTGGATAAGCTGCACAAGCAGCATGCTACGCAGCGTCGTGCGCGTGGTCGTAATAATGCATTTTCAGTGTCGCTGGTCGGTTATACCAATGCTGGTAAATCGACCTTGTTTAACGCGGTGGCTAAAACCAGGGTACTGGCAGCCGATCAGTTATTCGCGACGCTGGACACGACCTCGCGTCGGATTTATTTGGGCGAAGCCGGGAATGTAGTCATTTCCGATACAGTTGGATTTATTCGCGAATTGCCGCACCAATTGGTTGCCGCTTTTCGCGCTACGCTGGAAGAAACCATCCATGCGGACTTGCTGTTGCACGTGGTCGATGGTGCGAGCCCGGTCCGGATGGAACAGATAGAGCAGGTGAATATGGTCTTGCGTGAAATCGGCGCCGACCATATCCCGCAGATTCTGGTTTGGAACAAGATTGATGCTGCCGGTCTGGAACCTGCTTTGGAACGTGATGAATATGATAAAATTCGTCGTGTTTTTATTAGTGCCCAGACTGGAAGCGGATTGGATCTATTGCGAGAAGCAATAGCCGAATGTGCGCAGGAGCGCGCCGCTGGATTAGAAGATGTATCACTAGTTGCATCTGACGACGTCAACGTATAAGTATTTACTTGGCCTTCCAACCCATTATTTTTCAGCCCGGACCGCAAAAGAATGCTCGTTTCCCTACTTAAAAAATTTGGTTTGAAGTTTTCGCTCAATGACCCGCGTTGGGGTCGTGGTTCCGATGACAATAATAAAAATCAGGATAACAAGCGTCCGAACGACGGCCCGCCTGATCTCGATCAATTGTGGCGCGATTTCAATCAGCGCCTGAGTGGCATTTTCGGCAACAGGAAAAATGGCGGCGGCGGTAACGGTGGCGATTCTTCCGGCGGCGGCGGCATAGGCGGCTTCAAGCCCGATATGCGCGGTGCCGGCATAGGCGCTGCCATCATTGCGGCGATCGTTGCATTCCTGTGGCTGGTCAGCGGCTTCTTCATCGTGCAGGAAGGTCAGACCGGCGTGGTCATGACTTTTGGTAAATACAGCCACATGACACCTGCCGGTTTCAACTGGCGCTGGCCGACCCCGATTCAAAGCCATGAAATCGTCAACGTCTCGCAAGTGCGTACGGTTGAAGTCGGCTATCGCGGCAACGTCAAGAACAAGCAACAGCAGGAATCGCTGATGCTGACTGAAGATGAAAACATCATCGACATCCAGTTCGCCGTTCAATACACATTGAAAAACGCATCCGATTGGGTCTTCAACAATCGTGAACAGGAAGAAATGGTCAAGCAGGTTGCCGAGACCGCGATTCGTGAAGTAGTCGGCCGCAGCAAGATGGATTTCGTCCTGTATGAAGGCCGTGAAAAAATCGCCTTCGACAGCAGCCAGTTGATGCAGCAAATCGTTGACCGTTACAAGTCAGGCGTACAGATTACCAATGTCACGATGCAAGGCGTTCAACCGCCAGAGCAAGTGCAGGCATCTTTTGATGATGCGGTTAAAGCAGGACAGGACCGCGAACGTCAAAAGAATGAGGGGCAGGCTTACGCCAATGACGTGATTCCACGTGCGCGTGGTGCGGCTTCGCGCCTGATGCAGGAATCGGAAGCATATCGTTCCAGCGTGACTGCGAATGCACAGGGTGAAGCGTCGCGCTTCAAACAAATTCTGGTTGAGTATCAAAAAGCGCCTGCCGTTACCCGGGATCGTATGTACCTCGAAACGATGCAGAAAATTTTCTCTAGCACTACTAAGGTTATGGTCGATTCAAAAGGTAATAACAGCCTGATTTATTTGCCGCTCGATAAGTTGATTTCCCAGTCTGCGGCGCCTGCCGGTGCTGCAGCGGATGTCGGTGCGATCAGACCGCCTGCTACCTCGTCTACAAGTGCGCCGGATACGGCCGCGCTGGAAGCACAGGAGTCGAGAGCCCGAGATAGCCGTAGTTCGCGTGATCGGGAGGTACGATAATGAATCGCCTGATCTCTTATGTCATCGTCGCGGTCATCGGCTTCATCGCTTTGTCGTCGACCCTGTTTGTGGTTGATCAACGCCAGTACGCAATTGTGTTTGCGCTGGGTGAAGTAAAGACTGTTATCAGTGAACCTGGCTTGCACTTCAAATTGCCGCCACCGTTCCAGAACGTCGTATTCCTGGACAAGCGCATCCTGACTCTGGATACGCCGGATGCAGATCGCTTCATTACTGCGGAAAAGAAAAACATCCTGGTTGATGCTTTCGTTAAATGGCGCATTGTTGATCCACGCCTGTACTTCGTCAGCTTTAGCGGTGACGAACGCAGCGCGCAAAACCGTATGGCGCAGATCGTCAAGGCTTCGCTGAACGAAGAAATTACCAAGCGCACTGTACGTGAAGTGATTTCCGGTGAGCGTGGCAAGGTGATGGACGGCATCCAAAAGAAAGTCACGGAAGAAGCCAAACAGATCGGTGTTGAAATCGTTGATGTGCGCCTCAAGCGCGTTGACTATGTCGACCAGATCAATAACTCGGTGTTTGACCGTATGAAGTCTGAACGTGCACGCGTCGCCAATGAGTTGCGTTCGACCGGTGCGGCGGAGTCTGAAAAGATCCGTGCAGATGCCGACAGACAGCGTACCGTTATTCTGGCTGAAGCCTATCGTGATGCTGAACAGATCCGCGGTGAAGGTGATGCCAAAGCGTCGCAAATCTATGCACAGGCATTTGGTCAAAGCCCCGAGTTCTATAAGTTTTACCGTAGCCTCGAAGCGTATCGTGCCAGCTTTAAAACACGTAACGATATGCTCGTGATCGATCCTAACTCCGAGTTTTTCAAGTATTTTAAAAACCCGACTTCGAGCGGAGCAGGCGCGAAAAAATAAGCCTGAGCGCCGTGTAAGCGAAATACATGCATGAAGTGATAGCCATCACTTCATGCAGTTTCTTTTTTATGGCGGCGACATGCATAAACGCAAATAAATTTAGTTTCTGGCGGAAATAACCCGTTTGCGGGTTGTCTCTTGCCTCGCTGATATAAGCCTGCCGTACGCTGTATCCCAATTTCCTTTTTCTGACTTTTTCGTTTCCCGTCATGCCAAACTGGCTGCTGCCTGAAAATATTGCTGATGTTTTGCCGTCTGAAGCGCGCAAAATTGAAGAACTACGTCGTGTCATTCTCGACAACTTCCACCTGTACGGGTACGAACTTGTCATGCCACCTATGCTCGAGTACCTGGACTCTCTGCTGGCTGGTGCAGGGCATGACATGGATTTACGCACTTTTAAACTGGTTGATCAGTTGTCCGGTCGTACGCTGGGCCTGCGCGCAGACATGACTACCCAGGTAGCACGGATAGACGCGCATTTGCTGAACCGTGCTTCGGTCACGCGCCTTTGCTACTCCGGCAGCGTGCTGCATACCCGCCCGAACGGTTTGCACGCTACCCGTGAGCCTTTGCAGATCGGTGCCGAGATATACGGCCACGGTGGACTGGAAGCCGATGCTGAAATCCAGGAATTGGCGCTGGCGTCGCTGGCTTTGGCTGGTTTCACCCAGGTAAGACTGGATTTATGCCATGTCGGCGTGTTGCGGGCGATCATCGAAAATGACGCAAATGCGCAAAAAGACGAGTCGGCACTGTATACTTTGCTCCGCGCCAAAGATGTTCCGGCGCTGCAGGAGATAACAGCTGCTTACAGCGACGAATCACGCCGTGCCTTGCTGGCTTTGCCTAGCCTGTATGGTGATGTGACGGTGCTGGCGCGAGCGCGCAAGGAATTGCCGGCTTTGCCGGGTATTACCAAGGCCCTGGATGAGCTGGCAGCATTGGCCAGCCTCGCGGGTGAAGCAAACGTGACGATAGACCTGGCCGATCTCGGTGGCTATCAGTACGAGAGCGGTGCGATGTTTGCGATTTATGTGCCGGGCCTGCCGAATGCTGTCGCGCGTGGTGGTCGTTACGATCACGTTGGTGAAGCGTTTGGACGTGCCCGTCCGGCGACTGGTTTCTCTATGGATTTACGCGAACTGGCGCGCTTATTGCCAGTAGCGGAACGCAAGCGCGCAATTCGTGCGCCGTGGGGCCGCGAAGCAGCATTGCGCACCAAGATAGTTGCATTGCGCAAGGCTGGGGAAGTAGTGATACAAAGCTTGCCCGGCTACGAAAACGATCAGGACGAGTTTGAGTGCGACCGCGTACTCGTACTTGAAGATGGAAACTGGATTATCAAAAATTTAGGTTAAGTGATGTCAACAAAAAGCATGGCAAAAAACGTTGTAGTTGTCGGTACCCAATGGGGCGATGAAGGTAAGGGCAAGATCGTCGACTGGCTGACAGATCACGCGCAAGGCGTAGTGCGCTTCCAGGGCGGCCATAACGCAGGCCACACACTGGTGATCGGTGGTCATAAGACCGCACTGCAATTGATCCCTTCCGGCATCATGCGCGAAGGCGTTGCATGCTACATCGGTAACGGCGTGGTCTTGTCGGTACCTGACGTATTGCGTGAAATCGACAAGCTGGCAGCGATCGGTGTAGAAGTCCCGTCGCGTCTGAAGATTTCGGAAGCCTGTCCTATCATCCTGCCGTACCACACTGCACTGGACGTGGCGCGTGAAGTTGCGCGCGGCGATGCAAAAATCGGTACCACCGGTAAAGGCATCGGCCCTGCGTATGAAGACAAAGTCGCACGTCGCGCTATCCGCGCTGCTGACTTGCTGAACGAAAAACGTTTCGCAGAAAAACTGCTGGAAAACCTCGATTACCACAACTTCGTGTTGTCGCATTACCTGAAGGTTCCGGCTGTCGATTATCAAAAAACCCTGGATGATGCGCTGGCTGATGTGCCACGTCTCAAGCCTATGGTCGGCGATGTATCGAGCGCACTGTACGCAGCGTATAACGACGGCGCCAACCTCTTGTTCGAAGGTGCACAAGGTAGCTTGCTCGACGTCGATCACGGTACTTATCCATACGTTACTTCGAGTAACTGCGTGGCAGGTAATGCTTCTACCGGTTCCGGTGTTGGCCCTAACATGCTGCACTATGTGCTCGGTATCACCAAGGCTTACACCACACGTGTCGGTTCGGGCCCATTCCCATCGGAATTGCCTACTGATGCAGGCGTTGGTAAACACCTGGCAACAGTTGGTCACGAATTCGGTACCGTTACCGGTCGTGCCCGTCGTTGCGGCTGGTTCGATGCTGCCTTGCTGAAACGTTCGGTGCAAATCAACGGCGTAACCGGTATGTGCTTCACCAAGCTTGACGTGCTGGATGGCCTCGAGTCGCTGCGCATCTGCACAGGTTACAAACTGAATGGCAAAACAATAGATATCTTCCCGGTCGGCGCAGAAGACGCGGCTGCCTGCGAACCTATCTATGAAGAAATGCCAGGCTGGAAAGAAACCACGGTTGGTGCAAAAACACTGGAAGCCCTGCCTGCAAATGCACGTGCTTACATCGATCGCATCGAGAAACTTGTAGGTGTGCCTATCGATATGATTTCGACCGGTCCAGACCGCGAAGAAACCATCGTATTGCGTCATCCTTTCAAATAAAAATTACTTAGTCCGACGAGTTGCACGATGCCAGAATCAGGCGATAAAGATCTATGGGTGACATGGGAAGCCTATCACCAGGCAATCGAGCGTCTGGCTCTGCTTGTGCACGAGTCGGGTTGGGAATTTGACCAGGTACTATGCCTGGCGCGTGGCGGTCTCCGCCCCGGCGATGTGTTCTCACGTATCTTCAATGTGCCGCTGGCGATTTTGTCGACCAGCTCATATCGCGAAGATGCGGGCAAAGAGCAGGGCTCGCTGGATATCGCCAAACACATCACGATTACAAACGGAACTCTGGGTGGCAAGGTATTGCTGGTCGACGATCTGGTCGATTCCGGAGTCACGCTGGAACAAGTGCAGCGTCATCTTTCCGAAAAATTCCCCGCAGTGACAGAAGTAAAATCTGCCGTCATCTGGTACAAAGCTTGCTCGTCTGTAGAGCCGGATTTCTATCTCGACTATTTGCCGCATAATCCGTGGATACACCAGCCATTTGAAGAGTACGATGGCTTGCGTCCGCATCAATTAGCAGCATGGTTGCGCAAAGGTGAAACAGAATAGGGCACGTCGTCACTGATGTGTCATTTTCTGCAGGCAATATCTATGCGTTGCAGAAGTAAGCAACAAAATAAGTAACGAAGAAAAAACGTAGGAATTAAAAACAAGTTTTCGCAAAGAGATTTTTGCGATATCTGAAGTGTGCTGCGTGCGTTTGAAGTGAGCTCGTATGAGCCAGGAAATAAATGCGACCGGAAAAAGAAAAACCCCGTTGACGAATCAACGGGGTTTTAATAACTTGGTGCCCACGGAGGGACTCGAACCCCCACACCTTGCGGCACATGGACCTGAACCATGCGCGTCTACCAATTCCGCCACGTGGGCCTTACATGAAAGATGAGCAGTATAGCGGATATTCATTGGAAGTCAATCATTGATTGCGATTAATTTGCATGTTTCTCGACTTATTATGCAAATACTGTCGTCGTCCGTTACACTGACTCCCGTTCTAATAACAATTAACCAAAACAGCTTTTGAGCCAATACTCTTATACCATTCCCAGCCGCGAGGAAATTCTCGGCATCTTACGTACGGCCACCGGTTCGCACGACGCCTCCACACTTGCTACTGCTCTCGGCGTAAAGCCTGATGAGATGGACGGTCTGATGCGTCGCCTGAATGCGATGGAGCGCGATGGACAAATCAAACCAGATCGCGCCGGCAATTATCAGCTTGCCCATTCTTCCAACTTTATTGAAGGCCGCGTAAGCAGTCATCGTGACGGCTACGGTTTCCTGATTCCTGACGACGCCAGTGCCGATATCTTTTTGCCTGAAAAAGAAATGCAAAAAGTACTGCACGGTGATCGCGTGCAGGCACGCATCATAGGCACTGACCGTCGTGGTCGCCCTGAAGGCACCATCGTCGAAGTTGTTGCACGTGCAAACACACATGTCATCGGTCGCTTGCTGAACGAAAACGGCGTGTGGGTAGTTGCACCTGAAGACAAGCGCATCGGCCAGGACATCATGCTGGCCGGTTCGCCAGGCAAGGCAAAAACCGGGCAGGTCGTCAGTGTAGAACTGACCGAGCAACCTTCGCGTTTCAGCCAGCCTGTCGGCAAGATCGTCGAAGTCCTCGGCGACATTGATGACCCAGGCATGGAAATCGAAATCGCAGTGCGCAAATATGGCGTACCGCATGAATTTTCTGAAGCAGCGAAAAAAGCGGCAGCCAAATTGCCGAACGAAGTGCGTGCGGTTGATTTGCATGATCGCGTCGATTTACGCGATGTGCCTTTGGTCACCATTGATGGTGAAGATGCACGTGACTTCGATGATGCCGTGTATTGCGAACCATGCAAAATTGGTCGTGCTGATGGCTTCCGTCTGATCGTTGCGATTGCAGACGTTAGTAACTACGTCAAACCGAATGAAGCAATCGATGTCGATGCACTGGAGCGCAGCACCTCGGTGTATTTCCCGCGTCGCGTGATTCCTATGCTGCCGGAGAAATTGTCTAACGGTTTGTGTTCGCTCAATCCGGGCGTGGATAGATTGACGCTGGTGTGTGATGCCGTGATTACTGCCAAAGGCGAAATCAAGGCTTACCAGTTCTATCCGGCAGTCATCCATTCGGCTGCGCGCCTGACCTATACCGAAGTAGCGGCTATCCTGGGCAATACCAAGGGCATAGAAGCGACCAGGCGTCCGGCGCTGGTGCCGCACCTGCTGAATCTGTATGGCGTCTACCAGGCCTTGCTGCAAGCACGTCATGCACGCGGTGCGATCGACTTTGAAACAACCGAAACCTATATCGTCTGCAATGAAGTCGGCAAGATCCAGCAGATCCTGCCACGTACGCGTAATGAAGCGCACAAACTGATTGAAGAGTGCATGCTGGCGGCCAACGTGTGCGCAGCTGACCTCTTGCAGCGTCACAAGCATCACAGCCTGTATCGTGTGCATGCGCTGCCGACCAAGGAAAAATTGAATCAGGTTCGCACCTTCCTCAAGCAGGTCGGTTTGAATCTGGGTGGCGGTGATAAGCCGACTGCATCGGATTACGCAGAACTGATGCCGAAGATTAAAAATCGTCCGGATGCATTACTGTTGCAGACCATGTTGTTGCGCTCCATGCAGCAAGCTGTCTACAGCCCGGAAAATATCGGCCACTTTGGTTTGTCGTATGAAGCCTATGCGCACTTCACCAGCCCGATCCGTCGTTATCCGGATTTGCTGACCCATCGCGCCATCAAAGCCATCCTGCAAGGCAAGAAGTATGAGCCGCGCGGTATGGATACCAGCACGCTGAATACCATGTTGTCGCCTGCAGCGCGCAAGAAGCACGCGCAGGACAAAGCCGAAGGCAAGCAAAAGGCAGAAGGCGACCTGGCGATCTGGGAAGCACTGGGCATCCATTGCTCGGCGAATGAACGCCGTGCTGATGAAGCATCGCGTGACGTTGAAGCCTGGCTCAAGTGTTACTTCATCCGTGACAAGCTGGGTGAGGAATTCACCGGCACGATTTCCGGCGTGGCGACTTTCGGCATCTTCGTGCAGCTCGACTCCCTGTTCATCGAAGGCATGGTGCATGTCACCGAGCTCGGTGCGGATCATTTCAAATTCGATGAGGCGCGTCATGAGTTGCGCGGTGAACGTACCGGCATTCGTTATCAGCTGACCGACCGTGTAACCGTCCAGGTCAGCCGTGTCGATCTGGATGCGCGCAAGATAGATTTGCGTCTGGTGAACGAACCTGGCATCCGTACCGTGCTGAAAAACGAAGCACGTCGTGCCGACAACGAACATCAGCAACGTAGCCAGAAAGCGGAAAAGAAAGCAGCGAAATCTGCAACGAAAACAACTGCTGTGCCGACCGCGGCGGCTAAAAAGACCAAAGCCAAGCGCACCCCGGCAACACCGCATAAACAACGTGCACCAGCAGTGCACTCTAAATCAGGTAAGAAGAAGCGATAAAAATGAAGAGCAAGATGATTTTCGGCTTTCACGCCGTCACGGCGCGTTTGCGCCATGAAGCCTCTTCGGTAGAAGAAATCTATATTGACGCCGGTCGTCATGACCAGCGCATGAAGGACTTGATACGCGCGGCCGAAGGTGCCAAGGTACGTATTATTCCCGCCGACGACGCACGTCTGAGCAGCATCGTCGGCACCCGTCGCCATCAGGGCGTGGTGGCCAAGGCCGGTGAATTGTCGCTGGCGCGCAATCTCGACGAGTTGCTGGACGCGATTGAAGGCCCGCCTTTGTTGCTGGTACTGGATGGTATTACCGATCCGCATAATCTCGGTGCCTGCCTGCGCGTCGCTGACGGTGCCGGTGCGCATGCGGTCATCGCACCGAAGGATCGCGCTGTCGGCCTGAATGCGACCGCTGCCAAGGTCGCCAGTGGTGCTGCCGATACCGTGCCTTACATCACGGTAACGAATCTGGCGCGTACCCTGCGCGAATTGAAAGAGCGCGACATCATGCTGATCGGTACAACCGACGACTCCGAAAAAGGTTTGTACGAAGCCGACTTCTCCGGCCCGGCTGCTCTGGTCATGGGCTCGGAAGGTGAGGGCATGCGTCGCCTGACGCGCGAAACCTGTGATGTCCTGGTTGGCATCCCGATGTTTGGCTCGGTAGAAAGCCTGAATGTCTCGGTAGCCTCCGGCGTCTGTCTCTACGAAGCCCGCAGACAGCGCATCGCCACCGGTTCTTAAGCAGCGCCTGACAGCATGGCGGCACCGGCCAGAAATCGCCGGTGTCCGCCATGATTTTCGTTAACAGGCTAATATTGCTACCTGAGCATTTTCCGCATATCCATATTTACTTTATGTTTAGCCGTATTCGAGAAGACATCGCCAATATCATCGCCCGCGACCCTGCTGCGCGCAGCGAATGGGAGGTTATTACCTGCTATCCGGGCTTGCACGCCATCGTCATGCAACGCTGGGCACATTGGTTCTGGAACCACGATTTAAAGTGGCTGGGACGCTTTACTTCGCATATCGCACGCTGGCTGACCGCTATCGAAATCCATCCTGGTGCAAAAATAGGACGTCGCGTTTTTATCGACCATGGTTTCGGCGTAGTGATCGGTGAAACCGCTGAGGTCGGTGACGATTGCACGATTTATCAGGGGGTGACCTTGGGTGGTACTTCGCTCAGTAAAGGGGCGAAGCGACATCCTACCCTGGGTGCAGGTGTGATTATTGGTGCCGGTGCGCAAGTCTTGGGTGGCTTTACGGTCGGTGAGGGCGCCAAGATCGGTTCCAATGCAGTGGTGGTGCGCGAAGTCCCGCCAGGTGCCACCGCAGTCGGTAACCCGGCGCGGATTATCCAGAAAGACAATGCCCGCGATGAAGCCGCTGCGCGCATGTTTGCTGCGTATGGTGTGACACCAAATGGCGATGATCCTTTATCCAAGGCTTTGCACGGTTTGATCGATAATGCCGCGACACAGGAACATCAGATCGAGCGTATTCTGGCGGCACTGAAGTGCGCCGGCATCGATTGCGAAACCCTGAATGCCACCGAGAAATTTGATCCTGAACAGTTGAACAAACTGGTTGAGTAAGTAAAGCCATGACAGATGAAGTAAGCAATATTCCTGCTGCCGATGCGCAGGGTGACGGACAGGTCGTATTCGATGCGGGTGCACTGCGTGTGCTGGCAGTATTAGCCGAAAAAGAAGCGCTGACGCCGGATGCCTATCCGATGTCTATCAATGCACTCACCAATGGCTGTAACCAGCTGACCAGTCGTGATCCGGTGATGGCGCTGACCGAAGCTGATGTGCAGCGTATCCTGCAGGATTTGATCGCAGACAAATTTGTCTCCGAGGTGAATCAGGCGGGCGCACGCGTGAGCAAGTATGAGCACAGACTGCGCATGAAGTGGACGCTGGAGCAGGATAAGCTGGCCGTGCTGACGGTCTTGATGTTGCGTGGTATCCAGACTGCTGGTGAGATACGTACGCGCTCAGGCCGTTTGCATGAGTTCGCTACGATTGCTGATGTGGAAGCAGCATTGCAATTCCTGATCGACAAATATCCGCCGCTGGTCGCACGCTTGCCGCGCGCGCCTGGTACCAAGGAAACGCGTTATGCGCCCTTATTATCGGGAGAGGTATTTCCTGAGTCGGGTGAGTTGCCTGCAGCTGCAAGCGGTGGTGTAAGCCGCCATGACCGCATCGGTCAGCTGGAAGCAGAAGTGGCTGGCCTGCGCGACGAAGTCGAAGCTTTGAAAGCGCAGTTCCAGCAATTCAAACAGCAGTTCGAATAAGTATTAGCCAAGTCGGTGCCTAGTTGCCGACTTCGCTTCCATTCAAGGTGTAACGGTGGATATTGCTTGCCGTATCCAGTGCCAGCCAGTCACCGCGCTCCGCCGGAGCGTGATCCAAATCCCAGTCTGACAATACATAGCGTATGCGTGCTGCACCATCGATTTGATAATCGTGTTTTGCCGGGCGATGAGTATGACCATGGATCATGGTGGCACTGCCACTGAGACGGAATAAACCTGCAATCGCTTCCTGATTTACATCCATGATGTCGTAAGACTTGTCACGTTGGGCGGCACGGCTGCCGGCGCGCAAGTTTTCGATGATGGCTTTGCGTTGCGCCAGAGGCTGAGCCAGGAAGTTTTGTTGCCATTCGGGCTGGCGTACTTGCGCACGGAATTGCATGTATGCGGCATCGTCGGTGCAATAGGCGTCGCCATGTGTCAGCACCAGCAAACGGTTGGCGATCGTGGAGACATAGGGATCGGGCAGCAAGCGTATACCGGTTGCCTCTGCAAACCTGGTTCCGACCAGGAAGTCGCGATTGCCGGCCATCCAGAAGATTTCTACGCCGCTTGTACTGACTCGTTTCAGTGCATGGACGACTTGCTGATAGTAGGGATCGTCCAGGTCGTCATCACCGGCCCAGGCTTCGAAGATATCGCCGAGCAGATAAAGTTGTCGCGTGTGTACTGCGTGTTGTTGCAGGAAATTAAAAAAAGCCTGCGTGGTGCGAGGCATGGCTGCCTGCAAATGCAAATCGGAAACAAAAAGCGCAGCCATTGCTGGCTGCGCTTGATTCGTCGAAGCAGAGGATAGGGAAGAGCTCATATCGTGCATCGAGATAGCTAAGTAAGTAAATGTCGGGCGCTTAGATTACTTCTGCTTTTTCGATGACTACGTCGTCTACCGGTACGTCTGCGAACATGCCGCTGCGTGTGGTTTTGACTGCGCGGATTTTTTCAACGACATCGGTACCGTCGGTGACTTTGCCGAATACGCAGTAGCCCCAGCCGTCCTGACCTGGATAGTCGAGGAAGCTGTTGTTGTTGACGTTGATGAAGAACTGAGCGGAAGCCGAGTGTGGTGCCGAAGTACGTGCCATTGCCAGTGTGTACATATCGTTTTTCAAGCCGTTCTTGGCTTCGTTTTCGACTGGTTCATTGGTCGGCTTTTGTTTCATGCCAGGTTCGAAGCCGCCACCCTGAATCATGAAGCCATCAATGACGCGATGGAAGATGGTGCCGGCATAGTGACCAGAGTTCACGTAGGCGAGGAAGTTCTCTACCGTTTTTGGCGCTTTTTCTGCGTCGAGTTCGATAGTGATGTTGCCGTGATTGGTGGTGAGCAGAACTGCCATATTTATTCCTTGATAAATGTAGGGGGATGAAAAAGACTAAAAATCAGTGTTGATGATTAATTGATGACGGTAGCTGATTCTATGATGACTGGTGTGGTTGGTACATTTTGATGGCCGCCACGATTGCCGGTGCTGACGTTCTTGATCTTATCGACGACTTCGGTGCCTTTGATGACTTTGCCGAAGACTGCATAGCCCCAGCCGTCACGGCTAGGATAGTTCAGCATACTGTTATTTGCGGTGTTGATAAAGAACTGTGCAGTAGCGGAGTGCGGCGAGCTGGTGCGTGCCATCGCGATGGTGTAGATGTCATTCTTCAGGCCGTTCGACGCTTCGTTCTGGATAGGCGCGCGTGTCGCTTTCTCTTTCATGTCTTTATCGAAGCCGCCGCCCTGGATCATAAAGCCATCGATCACGCGGTGGAAAATGGTGCCGTTGTATTGGCCGCTTTTTACATACTGCACAAAATTCTCTACGGATTTAGGTGCTTTGTCCTGGTTCAGTTCCAGCACGATCTCGCCCATATTCGTTTTCAGTAATACCTGTGGTGCATCGGCAGCTTGCGCAAATTGCAGCATGCCTGACATTGATACGGCGGCAACCATGGCCAGGGCGTGGCGACGAGAAAATTTCATGCGGGCTTCTTTCATTTAAATGAAGGTGGGTAGTTCTGTAAGCTAGAGCTGGTTCCTGGTACAGATGAAGCTAAAGGATAAATATTCAATAGCCCTCAGCTTGCAGGATCACTCGCGCTGTCATATTATGCCGTCCCGCTTGCGCTTCGGTACGGAGCCGTCTCTAATTTTGTGCAGGTTTCAGTGCGGCGGGAAAGGCAAAGATAAAATGCAATCTTGCGCCAGAACCAGTGCAGATAAGCAACTTGGTCGGCGGTTGCGCTTTTTATCAATGCTATACTGCTACAAATTCGTGCTGCCTAACATGCCGCGAAACGAGCATTTTATCAAAAAAGAAGCATCACTAAGTGTTTTGGCAGCGTTGCCGCAGCTGCGCCCCGGAGTTGCTGATGCGCGTAAATGGCGATGCGCAGCTAGCCTTGTGACAAATCTTAGCCGAAACAGACAACCATTCATGAGTGCCCTGAAGATCTACAATACGCTGGCGCGTGATAAGCAGCCGTTTACTCCTATTGAACCGGGCAAAGTCCGGATGTACGTATGCGGCATGACCGTATACGACTACTGTCACATCGGACATGCGCGCGTTATGGTGGTATTCGATCTGGTGCAGCGCTGGTTGCGGGCTTCTGACTATGAAGTTACTTATGTGCGCAACATCACCGATATAGACGACAAGATCATCAGGCGTGCCGCCGAAAATGGCGAGTCCATTTCTGCCCTGACACAACGCTTTATCGATGCGATGGATGAGGATGCCGCTGCGCTGGGCGTACAAAAACCGGATCACGAACCGCGTGCGACCAATTTCGTGCCGCAAATGCTGGGTCTGATCGAAGCGCTGGAACGTAATGGCCTGGCTTATAAATCATCCGATGGCGACGTGAATTATTCCGTGCGCGATTTCCCCGGGTATGGCAAGTTGTCCGGCAAGTCGCTGGATGATCTGCGCGCGGGTGAGCGTGTGGACGTCAACACCGGTAAACGTGATCCGCTGGATTTCGTCTTGTGGAAATCATCAAAAGAATCCGAGCCGGAAGAAGTGAAGTGGGCATCGAAATGGGGCAGTGGTCGCCCGGGCTGGCATATTGAATGCTCGGCCATGGCGTGCGAGTTGCTGGGTGAGCAATTCGATATACACGGCGGCGGTGCCGATCTGCAGTTCCCGCATCACGAAAATGAAATTGCACAGTCCGAAGGTGCGAGCCAGCATACCTTCGTCAACTACTGGATGCACAATGGTTTCGTGCGTGTCGACAATGAAAAAATGTCGAAGTCGCTGGGTAATTTCTTCACTATTCGTGAAGTACTGGCGAAATACGATTCCGAAGTCGTGCGCTTCTTCATCTTGCGCGCGCATTACCGCAGCCAACTGAATTATTCCGATGCGCATCTGGATGATGCACGCAACGCCTTGACACGTATGTATACCGCACTCAAGGATGTGGCGCCGGATGATGCACCGCTGGACATGGCGGAAGCACATGCCGTGCGCTTTGCCGATGCGATGAACGACGATTTCAATACACCGCTGGCAGTGGCCGTATTGTTTGAGCTTGCAAACGAAATTAATAAAACAAAATCGCCCGCTTTGGCGCGCCAACTGGTTGGACTCGCTGGTATAGTCGGTCTCTTGCAGCGCCCGGCCCAGCAATTCCTGCATGCCGGACTAGCTAACGGGGAAGATGGCGGGATGGAAACATTTGTCGTCGAGCAAATCAATGCGCGTGTTAACGCCAAGAAGGCGAAGAACTTTGCCGAAGCTGACCGCATCCGTGCCGAGCTGCTGGAGAAAGGTATCATCCTGGAAGATAAACCGGGTGGCCTGACTGAATGGCGAAGGGCTTGAGCTGATGGGGAAAACGATCGCCACTGCGGAAACCCGTATCCTGCCAGTCTACTGGGAGGAGGCCAAGGCCGAGCTGATGAAGCGCGACCGTATCCTGCGCAAGCTCATCCCGCAATTTGGCGATTTGCATCTGGTCGGTCGCGGTGAGGCATTTTCCACATTGGCACGTTCCATCATCGGACAACAAATTTCGACCAAAGCTGCCGACTCGGTCTGGCAGCGCTTCCTCGAAGTCTGCCCAAAATGCACGCCGGCACAGGTGATCAAGGCTGGTGACAAGCTGGCAACTTGTGGCTTATCCAAGCGCAAAGCAGAGTATATTTTCGATCTGGCCGACCATTTCAAGGCAAAACGTGTCAATTGTGACAAGTGGGCCGAGATGGAAGATGAAGAAGTTATCGCAGAGTTAATTCAAATTCGCGGCATCGGACGCTGGACAGCGGAGATGTTTTTGATATTTAATCTGCTCCGACCAAATATTTTGCCGCTGGACGACCTTGGTTTGCTGGCGGGTATTAGCCGTAATTATTTTTCTGGCGAGCCGGTTTCGCGCAGCGATGCGCGGGAAGTAGCCGCCAACTGGGAGCCTTACCGTACTGTTGCGACCTGGTATCTGTGGCGTAGCCTGGATCCGGTAGAAGCAGCAAACTAGGTAGATACGAAATCCACCACGTGTTGAATCATAAAGGTGCACGATGAGTAAAACGACTTTCCTCGGCTTTGAACAGCCGATAGCAGAACTCGATTCCAAGATCGAAGAGCTGCGCTTTGTACAAGATGACTCTGCAGTTGATATCTCGGAAGAGATCGATCGTCTGTCGAAGAAGAGCCAGCAACTGACTAAAGATATCTACGCCAAGCTCACGCCATGGCAAGTGTCGCAAATCGCACGTCATCCGCAACGTCCATACACCATGGACTATGTGAATGAAATCTTCACTGACTTCCACGAATTGCACGGCGACCGCAGCTACGCGGACGATTTGTCCATCGTCGGCGGCCTGGCACGTTTCAATGGCATGCCTTGCATGGTCATCGGTCATCAAAAAGGTCGTGACACCAAAGAACGCAGCATGCGTAACTTCGGTATGCCGAAGCCGGAAGGCTATCGCAAGGCGATGCGCCTGATGAAGCTGGCTGAGAAGTTCGGTTTGCCGGTGTTCACATTTGTCGACACCCCGGGTGCATTCCCTGGTATCGACGCGGAAGAGCGCGGACAGTCAGAAGCGATTGGCCACAATCTGTACGTTATGGCCGAATTGAAAGTGCCGCTGATTGCAACCATTATTGGTGAAGGCGGTTCAGGCGGCGCGCTGGCAATTGCAGTCGGTGATGCAGTATTAATGTTGCAGTACTCGACCTACTCGGTGATCTCGCCGGAAGGTTGTGCTTCGATTCTGTGGAAATCTGCAGAGCGCGCATCTGATGCTGCAGAAGCACTCGGTCTGACCGCGCATCGCCTGAAAGCCATGGGCCTGATCGACAAGATCATCAATGAGCCGCTGGGTGGCGCACATCGCGATCCTAAGCAAATGGCTGCATTGGTCAAACGTGCGCTGGCCGATACCGTGCGTCAGTTCCAGGGCATGAAAACCAAGGACCTGCTGGCAGCACGTCATGAGAAACTCATGAGCTACGGTAAATTCAAAGAGCTCAATACACCGGAATGATGCGTGACGAATAAAGAAACTGCGTCTATGCAAGCTGGGTTTGAACGCGCGTTAGGGGAGATCCGGACGCGCGTTTCTCTTTCCGGCTCCGGTGTCGCTAAAATCGCGCTGGCTTACAGTGGTGGCCTTGATTCAGCGGCCTTGCTGAATTTACTGCATGCATACGGACAAGCGCAACAGCTGGAAGTCTATGCCTTCCATGTACATCATGGCTTAAGTGCAAACGCCGATGACTGGCTGGAGCATTGCCGCGCGCAGTGTGCCGCACTGGGTGTGACTTTCGATGCGCGTCAGGTACAGATCGTCAATAAGGAAAAGAGCGGTGTAGAGGAAGCGGCGCGGCAAAGCCGCTACGCGGCATTGGGCGATATGTGCCGTGCGCATGGCGTGCCGCTGCTATTGACTGCGCATCATCTGGATGACCAGGCAGAAACCGTGTTGCTGCAACTCTTGCGTGGCTCCGGTGTGGCTGGGCTGTCAGGCATGGATAGCGCGAATCATGCAGCGGATCTGCTCGGTGATGCGAGCTTGCTGATGGGGCGTCCGTTGTTACAGGTGACACGTGAGGATTTGCAGGCCTACGTTAGCGCGCACGCGATCCAGTTTGTCGAAGATGAATCCAATCTTGATCCGCGCTATGCGCGTAATTCCTTGCGTCATCAGGTCATGCCTAAACTGGAAGAGCATTTTCCAGGTTTCCAGCAACGCTTTGCGCGCACCGCACAGCACGCACAATCAGCACAACGTTTATTGATAGAACTGGCCGCTGAAGATTTGCAGCAATGCTTGGATGGCAAGTGCGTGGATGTGAGCAAGCTGAAGCTGTTCAGCGCAGACCGCATCGACAATATGCTGCGTTACTGGTTTGGTTTGCGCGGTGTGCGCATGCCGTCAACTGCCTGGCTGAATGAAATGCGCACGCAATTGCTGGAAGCAAAACACGATGCGCAGTTATGCGTCACGCATGCAGACTGTCATATCCGGCGCCACCGTGACCGTGTCTACATCACGCCTAAATTCGATCCGGACCTGTTGCTGCAGCCGCCGCGTTCGTTCAACTGGCAAGGCGAAGCCAGCCTGCATTTCCCCAGTTTCGGCGGCACTTTGTTCTTTGATCCGGCGGAGCAGGGCATCGCTGCCGATTGGTTACGTGCGCAAACACTGTCTATCCAATTGCGCAGCGGCGGCGAACGTTTGAAACCGGCATGGAATCGCCCGACCAAAAGTTTGAAGTACCAATACCAGGCGTGCGATGTCCCTGCCTGGGAGCGTGAGCGCCTGCCACTGGTTTTTGCAGGCAGGCTGTTGTTTGCTGCTGGTATCGGCATGGATTGTCACGCACTCAACACCGAGGCCGGCAGCAATATTCAACTACGTTGGCAGTTCGATCAGACTTAAATAGCGCCGTATCAAGAACAGAAAGCGCGCAGACCCGGGATTTTTGGTGATTTTGATAAGGCAAGGCGCTGGCACGGCCTTGTCGGACTTGTCATTCTGCGCTGCACGCTGTAAAGTCGAGGGTTGATTTTTCACGCTTTTCTCTTCTTTTAAGAGCTCGTTCACTATCCCTATGGCTTTAATCGTTCACAAATACGGCGGCACTTCGATGGGCTCCACCGAGCGCATCAAAAATGTTGCCAGACGCGTCGCCAAATGGCATGACGCTGGTTATCAAATCGTAGTGGTGCCATCGGCGATGTCCGGTGAGACCAATCGTTTGATCGGATTGGCCAAAGAAATCATGCCGCAACCGGATCCACGCGAACTGGATATGCTGGCTTCGACCGGCGAGCAGGTTTCTGTCGCCTTGCTGGCCATGGCTTTGCAATCTATCGGCAAGGAAGCCGTATCGTACGCAGGCTGGCAAGTCGCGATTAAGACGGATTCCGCTTTCACCAAAGCGCGTATCCAGTCTATCGACGATGTAAAAGTGCAGAAGGATCTGGATGCAGGCCGTATCGTCATCATCACTGGTTTCCAGGGAGTGGACGATGACGGCAATATCGCAACGCTGGGTCGTGGTGGTTCCGATACTTCGGCAGTGGCTGTTGCAGTAGCGTTGAAAGCGCAGGAATGCCTGATTTACACAGATGTTGACGGCGTCTATACGACTGACCCGCGTGTCGTGTCGGAAGCGCGTCGCCTGAATACCGTTACCTTTGAAGAGATGCTTGAAATGGCATCGCTGGGTTCGAAAGTACTGCAGATTCGTTCTGTCGAATTTGCTGGTAACTACCGGATGCCGACACGCGTGCTGTCGTCGCTGACCGATCCTATGATACCGCTGGAAGAAGAAGCAAAATCCGGCACCCTGATTTCGTTTGAGGAAGATACACACATGGAACAAGCTGCCATCACCGGTATAGCATTCAATCGCGATGAAGCGAAAATTACCGTACTGGGCGTACCAGATCGTCCAGGCATCGCGTATCAGATCCTGGGGCCGATTGCTGCGGCAAATATCGAAGTCGACATGATCATTCAAAACCAGTCCGTCGACGGCAAAACAGACTTCACCTTCACCGTGCCACGCGGCGATTACGCCAAGGCTGTGGATGTGCTGAATGAAAGTGTGAAAGCACACATCGGCGCTGCCAGCATCCAGGGCGACACTAAAGTATCCAAAGTATCCGTGGTTGGTGTCGGCATGCGCAGCCATGTTGGTATTGCATCGCAAATGTTCCGTACTTTGTCGGAAGAGGGCATTAACATCCAGATGATCTCTACTTCGGAAATCAAGATTTCGGTCCTGATCGACGAGAAGTATATGGAATTGGCGGTTCGTGCTTTGCACAAGACATTTGATCTGGAAAAAAGTAACTAAAAAAGAAAATAAGTCATACTGAAATGCATAGTTTTGGGTTGACCAGACATGCATGAAAAGTTATGATGCTGGACCTTCTGGTAACGGGCTGTCGACGTTGCTGAAGTAATGTGGAGACGTGGCCGAGTGGCCGAAGGCACTTCCCTGCTAAGGAAGCATATGGGCTTAAACCTGTATCGTGAGTTCGAATCTCACCGTCTCCGCCAAAGAATTGAAAGCCCTTGATGAAAATCAAGGGCTTTTTTTCTTTCTCGAATTGGATAGAGTCACTTTTACTGGAATACGTATTTTGAACACGAAGAGAAGCAAGCGCTGGGATGGGAAGATAGATACGCTGACCGCGGATTACCTGAAGGATGTCGTAACGCAGATGAAGTCCTACGGCGATCGCGTGCAGTTCGCATTGAATGGGCCGGGACAAAAGCCTCACTATCAGGTCATCAATAGTTTTGAAAAAAAAATGGCATTCGACAGCAATAATCATTTGCTGCATCCGACTGAAGAAGAGTTCGTCGGCGCCAATGCAACGCCTGTGCTGACGCTGGCGCAGATAGAGAATGCAATAGCCAGTGTTGGTGTGAAGCGTGTGACCACCACCACGCGTGCGGTACGCAGCGTACGAGGCAGCAGCACGCCGGCAACGCGTCCGGGTGACCTGATCGATATCCAGAAGTACGAATACTTCAAGAACAACGTACAGAAGCTGCCGGAAGGCATACGCGCCTATTCGCAAGACATTACCAATCTGATGAAGAAGGGCATGACGGCTGAAGCTGCTTTTGGTGAGATCGTCGAACAATACTTCTGACGGACCGGCGAGCATGACTCGCCTGGTCTGGATCTAAAAAAGCCCGCATCGTCTGGATGCGGGCTTTTTTATTGGCCGTAGCGGTCAGTGTGTGGCCATCCGGCGCTGAGATGACGTCTGTGCGTAATTGGCGCACTCAGACTCGGTAAATTTTTTCCCCGGTCTGCACAATTTTAAATTTTGCATCGGATAGCGGGTCGAGTGCGCGGCCATCTGCCAATTGATAAGTTTTGGAGCCTGGCAGTTCGTCCGGGTCGGGCGTACTGATAGGCGTTTGATAAACCTCAACGTGGTAAGCGGCACCGGTCTTTCCTTTGGCATCGAATTTTTCTACCAAATCCATAAGAGTCTCCTTTGGGTTGAGGGTGAGATAACAATACCAGATTTTGTTAGTCGTGCCAGTGGCATTCTGATGGTCGTTAAATGATTGCCTGAACAATAACAAATCATTTATCAACTAAGGAGAAGGGCATCTGATTTGCTTATTGAGTTGTCAATTCAATAAGCAAAGTGTAATAAATCGAAAAAAAATCAAAATATTTTCATGTAAACCCTAAAGTTCCGGTTTTCGCGGCCGTTATCAAATTCAGACAGCAGGGATTCTTTCCTGATTTTGGGCTCTGAAAATATTTTAAAAATATTTTGTTTGAACCCTAAAGTTTGGAAAAAACGTGCCGTTAAAGAGACAAGAGCCTCAAAAGAAGTTCATTTTTTTGTCTCTGGAGTCGATTTTTGGAAAATTCTGTATCCCCCAGAATTACTGAAAATTGCCCCAAAACATGCTTTTTTATAAGCAACATCTGAATATGGAATGAATGCTCAGATGCAATATACAAGCCACTCTCCGCCTCATTTCATGTGAGCGCGTATTGAATGCTGGTCGACGTTTGTAAGACAAACGCCTACCGGCTTATTGTCGTTTTCTCTGTATAAAAATACAGAGGCCTGCCTATTCCAGCCCCTAGTTTCCCCCTGCAGAATGCAATCACTGGCTACACATTACCGCCAGGAAATTCACAGATCAGGGGATAACATGACAACTAACGACATCATTGCTGAAATTCGTGACGCCAATCTGGGTTACTTAATGCTTGCACAACAAATGATCCGTTCCGATAAGGCGACCGCAATTTTCCGCCTCGGGATCAGCAATGAGATCGCTGACCTGATCGAAGGCATGAACAATGCCCAGATCCTCAAACTCGCTGGCGCCAATATGATGCTGGCCCGCTTCCGCTTCGATGATGGTGCCATCCTCGGCATGCTGACCAATTACAACAAAGATCGTTCGCTTGCGCATTCGCACGCAGCTATCCTGATGGCAGGACAAGCTGTTGAGCAAATCGCTTAATTAAGCAGTCGCTGATCGTATTGTTGTAATTCTTCAGAAGCGAGCGAAAAAAATGGCCAAGAAAAGTGTAGTGACAGAAGCACAAGAAATTCAGCTTGCAATCGAGCTCATTAATTTGGGTGCACGTCTGCAGTTGCTGGAATCGGAAACCACTCTGTCGCGCGAGCGCTTGCTGAAGTTGTATAAAGAATTGCGTGGTGTATCTCCACCTAAGGGGATGCTGCCATTTTCGACTGACTGGTTCATTACCTGGCAACCGAATATTCATTCTTCATTGTTTATGGGCATCCATAAATACCTGATCGAACACGCACAAATCTCTGGTATTCAGGCTGTGATGAAAGCGTACAAGCTTTATCTGGAGCAGGTTGAGCTGGGTACTGATGGCGAGCCTGTTTTGTCATTGACGCGCGCCTGGACTCTGGTACGATTCTTCGATAGCAAAATGCTGGCAACCGCATGTTGCAGCGAGTGTGGCGGCAACTTCGTCGTGCATCGCCTCGATTTGAATGCAAATTACACCTGTGGCTTGTGCCACATGCCATCCCGCGCAGGTAAAACCAAACGTGCCAAGGCAGACAGTCTGCTGGCAGCCTGAACGGATCGCCTTATTATTGAAAGAGTGTCTGTGTGAAGAAAGTGGGGCGCTCCGGCGCAAAGTCGGCGCCTCCAGGGACGGTATTCCAGATACCGGCAGTGCAAGCCCTCCTGTTTCAAATCTCCTCCTTTTTTATAGTCTTGCTGCTGGCTTATAGCCTGGCGGCGCTGTCCGGCTGGTCCATGAATGTGCTGGTCGCTGCATGCCTGCAAGGTGTGATCGCTGCCGGGCTGTCATGGTGGCGCGGCATGGCGCCGTGGTGGTTGCTGATACAATTGCTGTTTTTACCGGTGCTGTTGCTGACCTTGAGCTTGCAGTGGTCGCCATTTATTTTCCTGGCGGCCTTCCTGATCTTGTTATTCCTGTACTGGAGTACGTTTCGTACGCAGGTTCCGTATTACCCGTCACGTCTGTCTACATGGCAGGCGGTCGAAGGTTTGCTGCCGCCTGAGCAAAAAATCAGCTTTATAGATATCGGCAGTGGTCTTGGCGGCCTGGTGATGAGTCTGGCACGACGACGCCCGGAAAGTCGTTTCGTCGGCATTGAAATTGCACCATTGCCGTGGCTGGTGAGCAGCTTGCGCGCGCGCTTCGGTGCCAGTGGTGCACACTTTGAGCGGGGTGATTACGGTCGCCTGAATTTTACCGATTACGATGTGGTGTTTGCCTATCTGTCGCCAGCCGCGATGCCGGATTTGTGGCGCAAGGCGAAGGCAGAAATGCGCAGCGGTACTTTGCTGCTTAGTTATGAGTTCATCATCCCCGGGGCTCCGCCCGATATCGTGCTGGCACCCGACGCAAGTGGCGTCCAGCTTTACGGCTGGCGTATCTGAGCCAATCTAAGCTTGCCTCCGGACTTTATTTCAGCGATTCCTCTCCGATAATCACTCAAGTTCCAATAATTCACGCCGTTGAATGCATATGAGCGCTTGAGCGGTCAATACCACCCTTATATACAACAGGTACGGTGTCATCCTGGTTGCGCGTATGCAACTGTTAGGGCAATAATGGCAGTCTAAACCTAAGAAAAACGGAGCGAGCGCACTTGTTAGTCATCATTGGATATCTAGTAGTCGTCCTATCGGTCTTTGGCGGCTTCGCTCTGGCCGGCGGTCATTTGGCTGCCTTGTTTCAACCCCTTGAGTTGCTCATGATTGGTGGTGCTGCGGTTGGCGCCTTCTTTGTCGGTAATAACGGCAAGGCGATCAAGGCGACGATGAAGGCTTTACCCAGCGTTTTCAAAGGTTCCAAATATACGAAGAGTTTGTATATGGAACTGATGACGCTCTTATTCGAAATTCTGACCAAGGTCCGTAAAGAAGGTCTGATGTCGATCGAAGGTGATATCGAGTCGCCGGAAGAAAGTGCGATTTTCGCCAAGTACCCGACGGTGCTGGCCGATCACCACACCATCGAATTCATGACTGATTACCTGCGTCTCATGGTGTCCGGCAATATGGATGCCTTCCAGATCGAAAATCTGATGGATAACGAAATCGAAACCCATCATGCCGAAGGTGAAGTACCGGTGCATTGTGTGGCTAAAGTCGGTGATGGCTTGCCGGCATTCGGTATCGTGGCAGCGGTGATGGGTGTGGTACATACGATGGAATCGGTGGGCCTGCCACCGGCCGAGCTGGGGATGCTGATCGCGCACGCGCTGGTTGGTACCTTCCTCGGTATTTTGCTTTCCTATGGTTTCGTGACGCCTTTGTCGAGCCTGCTGGAACAAAAGCTGCATGAATCTTCCAAAATTTTCCAATGTGTGAAAGTGACTTTGCTGGCTAGTCTGAATGGCTATGCTCCGGCGCTGGCAGTGGAATTTGGCCGTAAGGTATTGTTCTCGACTGAACGTCCTTCCTTCAGCGAGATGGAAGAACACATCAGACAGTCGAAAACAAAATAAACCCATTTATTAATTTTGCATCGCAAGTAAAAAAGCAATTTAACGGAGACTGGCATGGCTGACGAAGGACTCCGTCCCATCATCATCAAACGTATCAAAAAATCCGGGGGCGGCCATCACGGCGGCGCCTGGAAAATCGCCTACGCCGATTTCGTCACGGCGATGATGGCGTTCTTCTTATTGATGTGGTTGCTGGGCTCAACCACCAAAGGCGATCTGCAAGGGATCGCCGATTTCTTCAGTACCCCTTTAAAAGTAGCCATGGCTGGCGGTTCCGGTAGCGGCGACAGCTCGAGCGTGATCAAGGGCGGCGGCAAGGACATGACGCGCATCGACGGTCAGCAGAAAAAAGGTGAAGACCTGACGCCGGCCAAGAACTTCAACCTGAAAGCGGCGGAAGCAGAGCTTGAGCGCCAGGAAGTCAATCGCCTCAAGGCTTTGAAGGAACGTATAGAGAAAGCCATCGATACCATACCCGGTTTGCAGCAATTCAAAAATCAGTTACTGATCGACATCACGACTGAAGGTTTGCGCATTCAGATCGTGGATGAAAAAAATCGTCCGATGTTTGCATTGGCACGTGCAGAGTTACAGCCTTATACCAAAGTCATCCTGCATGAGATCGCCAAGATTCTGAACGATATTCCTAACCGTATCAGCCTCTCCGGTCATACCGATGCATCCCGTATTCCAGCGGCGAAAAAAGCTATAGCAACTGGGAGCTGTCTTCCGATCGCGCCAATGCGTCACGGCGTGAACTGGTCGCTGGTGGCATGGCCGAGAACAAGGTATTGCGCGTGGTTGGTTTGTCGTCAGCGGTGTTGTTCGATAGTTCTGACCCGCTGAATCCGGTTAATCGCCGCATCAGCATCATTGTGCTGAACAAGAAAGCAGAAGATTCGATCACGAAAGAAAATAAGAAAGTCGAAGTGAGCGACAAGGAGAGTGCGCAGGAAGTCGTCGAGAATGCGGTGAATGCGCAGCAAGTGAAGCCAGCCCCAGTTGCACCAGCAGCTCCGGCAGCCCCAATTGCAAGATAAGCAAAGTGCTGTAAGTAAACGAAATGAGCGGGTGCTTCCATGACAATAAAAAAATCGTTGGCGCTGGAAATAAAAGAACTGTTGACTGGCTTGTCTGAACACGGGAGCCAGCATCTGTCGGAAATCGAAACGGATCTGGTGCAGACCAACATCCTGTTAAGTGAAGCGATAGACAAACTAAGCGCCAGTTTCATGGCGATACACGCAGCGGTGAGTGCGCAACAGCAAATGGTCGATGCACTGCTGGTACAGGCCCCGGCCGCGGCGGTTGGCGAACTTCGGACCAAGGCAGCGCAGATCGACCAGCATGTGAATGCCGCGGTCACGGGTTTGCAGTTCCAGGATATGACGAATCAACTGATAGGTCGCGCGATGCAACGCCTGGTCGGAGTACGCGATGTACTGGAAGTACTGGGCACACATAGTGCAGCGATACCGGGTGATGCAGATCAGAACCAGTTGCAGGCTTCGCTGGAGCAAGCGAATGCCAGCCTGAATACGCAAAGCACTAACCTTGAGAATGAATTGTGGAAAGCCGTGCGTCAGACGCATATGGAAAGCGGCGACGTCGAACTGTTTTAAATACGAATTTAAATTTAGATAACCAGGCCTACAGGCCTGAAACGAAAATGGGCAGGGGTAAAGATGGCAAAGACAATATTGGCGGTCGATGATTCGGGTTCACTGCGACAAATGGTGGTCTTCAGTTTGAGGGCGGCCGGCTATCAGGTGACGGAAGCCGTTGATGGACAAGATGGTCTGGATAAGGCGAAGACGCAGGTTTTTGATCTGGTATTAACCGATCAGAACATGCCGCGTATGGATGGTTTTTCGCTGATACGAGCGTTGCGCGCGCTGTCGACTTATCAAAAAACACCGATCCTGGTCCTTACCACCGAGTCCAGCGACGAGATGAAAGCCAAAGGCCGCGCCGCTGGTGCCAATGGCTGGCTGGTCAAGCCTTTTGATCCGCAACGACTGACTGAAGTCGTGAAAAAAGTGATAGGTTAATACATATCATGAGTTGCAACATCATCATGCGCACAGATAACGGAGCAGAACGATGACCATCGATATGAGTCAGTTCTTCCAGGTATTCTTTGATGAAACGGAAGAACTCCTGGCCGAGATGGAAAAACTGCTGCTGGCGGTGGACGTATCGGCTCCTGATGAAGAAGACTTGAATGCGATTTTCCGCGCCGCCCATTCGATCAAGGGTGGTGCTGCCACATTTGGCATTACGGATCTGACCGAAGTCACGCACGTGCTGGAAACCTTGCTGGACAGAATCCGCAAAGGTGAGATGGCCTTGATGGCCGAGCACGTCGATGCATTCTTATCCGCTAAGGACGTGCTCAAGATGCAGCTGGATGGTCATCGCCTGCATACGCCGGTGGATCTGGATGCGGTTGCTGATGTGCGTATCTTGCTGGAGTCCTTGTCGCAGGACGAGGCACCGGCACCACAAGCTGCTGCAGTAGTTGCCGCAACACCGGGTGATGTTTCAGGTGATCGCCGCTTCCGCATCGAGTTACCACAAACCTCAGCACGTGATGTGGATGCACTGGCGGCCGAACTGGGCTTGCTGGGCGAGATACAGCGCGATGTACTGCCCGATCAACGCGCGGTATTTACGCTGAGTACGCAAGAAAGTGCAGACGACATCATTGCGATTTGCTCGTTTATTCTTGATCCACAAGACTTAAAAATTACCGAAGAAGCCGTCATCAAGGGTGTGCATCAATCGATCGATGACCGCAGTCGCAATGAGGAGGAGCAGGGCTACGGTTTCTTCGAGCCGCTGCACTCGACGATTGCCGAAAATGCGCAAGGTTATGGTTTCTTTGCGCCGTTTGTTCCCTTGCCTTTGCCGGATGCCGGCAGCAAGGATGCGTCCGAACAGGATGAAGAAAAAAACAATGCGCTGGCGGTGGAGGAAGTGCACGCGGTAGCTGCAACGGACAAAAAGCCAGCGGCGAAACGCGATGCAGACAAGACGACTGTCAGTGCAGAGTCGTCATCGATACGTGTTGGTATAGAAAAAGTCGATCAGCTGATTAATCTGGTCGGCGAACTGGTCATCACTCAAGCGATGATAGAGCAGCGCACCGGCGCGCTTGATCCTATGCAGCACGAGCGCCTGCTCAACAGTGTCTCGCAATTGACGCGCAATACACGTGATCTGCAGGAAGCGGTGATGTCTATCCGCATGATGCCGATGGATTACGTGTTCTCACGCTTTCCGCGCATGGTGCGTGATCTGGCTTCCAAGCTGGGCAAAAAAGTGGAATTCGTCACGCATGGTGCGGCGACTGAGCTGGATAAAGGTTTGATCGAACGGATCGTGGATCCGTTGACGCATCTGGTACGCAACAGCATAGACCATGGCATTGAAATGCCGGAGGCGCGACTGGCGGCAGGCAAGTCGGCGTCTGGCCAATTGTCGTTGTCAGCCGGTCATCAGGGCGGCAATATCATTATTGAAGTCAGTGATGACGGTGGTGGTTTAAGCCGCGACCGTATCCTGGCCAAAGCCAAGCAACAGGGTTTGCCTGTCTCCGACGATTTGCCGGATGAAGAAGTCTGGCAACTGATCTTTGCACCGGGTTTCTCAACCGCCGAAGCTGTAACCGATGTCTCCGGCCGTGGTGTCGGCATGGATGTGGTGAAGCGGAATATCACCGCGATGGGTGGTTCGGTTGATATCCGTTCCAGCAAAGGTTATGGCACGACGATTTTGATTTCCTTGCCGCTGACGCTGGCTATCCTGGATGGCATGTCCATCAAAGTCGGCGACGAGATTTATATCCTGCCGCTCGGCTATGTGGTTGAGTCGTTGCAACCGGAGCTGGCAGATATCAAAGAGATCAGCGGGCAAGGCCAGGTCATCAAGGTCCGTGGTGATTATTTGCCATTGATCCCGTTGTATAAGATTTTCAGCATAGAGCCGCGCTTTGTCGATCCGTCGGAAGGCATCGTTGTTATCCTGGAATCGGAAGGCAAAAAAGCCGCATTGTTTGTCGATGATTTGGTCGGCCAGCAACAAGTTGTAGTCAAAAATCTAGAATCGAATTATCGTAAGGTGGCTGGAATATCGGGAGCCACGATTCTCGGTGACGGCGGAGTCGCGCTGATTATCGATGTGGCGGCCTTACTGCGTTCAAGCCGTCAGTTAAACGACGAATCCATTTATTCCTGAAGAGGAGAATCGCATGATTCACAATATACAAAACAATACGACCGGTGCAGAAAACGGCAATGAATTCCTGGCATTCACCCTGGGCAAGGAAGAGTACGGTATCGATATCCTGAAAGTTCAGGAGATCCGCGGCTATGAAGCCGTCACCCGTATCGCTAATGCGCCTGAGTTCGTTAAAGGCGTGGTCAACCTGCGCGGCATCATCGTGCCTATCGTTGACATGCGCATCAAATTCAACCTGGGTGAGCCTACCTACGATCAATTTACTGTCGTGATCATCCTGAACATCGCCGGTCGCGTAGTCGGCATGGTGGTAGACAGCGTATCCGACGTGATCACCTTGTCTCCTGAGCAAATCAAGCCAGCACCGGAAATGGGTACCGCTTTCAATACCGATTATCTGATTGGTCTGGGTACTCTGGACGAGCGCATGCTGATCCTGGTGGATATCGATAAATTGATGTCCAGCAGCGAAATGGGTTTGATAGAAAAAATCGCAGCTTAAGACTGAGTCGTAAAAGATTGCCGGGTAGGCGAGCAGCAGGACGCTACGCAAACAGTCGCGTGTAAGTTTTGGCAATACGCATATCGGACAGAGGGGAAATGAGTTCCAATATGCAGCAGGCGAAAGGGGAATCTGCAGTATGAAAACAACTACTCAAGGTAGGGCAGAAGGTAGCAAAGAGTTCGAATTCACCGCGCGTGATTTCGAACGGGTCCGCGCCTTGATACATAAGAAGGCTGGCATCGCACTGGCCGAAAGTAAGCAGGAGATGGTTTACAGCAGGCTCGCACGCCGTTTGCGTGCGACCGGTATCGGTTCTTTCGTCAGCTATCTGGATCAGCTGGAGCAGGGGGGCAGCGATGAAGAGTGGGAAGCATTTACCAATGCGCTGACCACCAATCTGACTTCGTTCTTTCGCGAGGCGCATCACTTCCCGATTCTGGCCGATCACATCAAAAAAATTAAGGAGCCTATCGAGATCTGGTGCTCAGCCGCTTCTACCGGTGAAGAGCCGTATTCGATAGCGATGACCGCGTGTGAAGCGTTCAATACGCTGACGCCACCGGTTCGTATTATCGCGACCGACATTGATACCAATGTGCTGAATACCGGTGCCAATGGTGTCTACTCGATAGACCGGCTGGACAAGATGGCGCCGGAGCGCGCCAAACGCTTCTTCCTGCGCGGTAAAGGTGCACGCGAAGGCATGGTGCGGGTGCGTCCGGAATTGCGTCAGATGATTACCTTTAAACAGGTCAATCTGCTGGAAAGCAACTGGGGTATTTCAGGGCAATTTGATGCGATCTTTTGCCGCAATGTAATGATCTATTTCGATAAGCCGACGCAGGGCAAGATCCTGGATCGCTTCGCGCCGCTGATGAAGCCGGACGGTTTGTTGTTTGCCGGTCACTCCGAAAACTTCCTGTATGTCACCGATGCATTCAAATTGCGCGGAAAAACGGTTTACGAGTTGGAGCCCAACAAGAAGGCGGGCTTGTCGCAACCACGTCGGGCGTAAGAATCTATGAATGAACTGACCAAAGAGCATTTCGCTACGAACGTCTATTACGACCGGACATTCGACCGCGACGCAGCCAAGATCCTGCCGGGTGAGTATTACTACACCGGCAAGGACATGCTGATTGTCACTGTGCTTGGGTCATGCGTATCGGCTTGTATACGTGATCGCGTAACCGGCGTCGGCGGCATGAATCACTTTATGCTGCCGGATGGTGGTGGCGATGCGGATAGCCCGATTTCTGCATCGGCACGCTATGGCACCTATGCGATGGAAATCCTGATCAATGATTTGCTGAAGGCGGGTGCGCGTCGTGAAAATCTGGAAGCCAAAGTGTTCGGTGGCGGCAATGTACTGAGCGGTTTCACTTCGATCAACGTTGGTGAACGCAATGCGCAGTTCGTACGTAATTTTCTCAAGGTGGAAAACATACGCATCGTGGCGGAAGACCTGAACGACATCCATCCGCGCAAGGTTTACTACTTCCCGCGTAACGGCAAAGTGCTGGTGAAGAAACTCAGGCAACTGAACAACAATACACTGGCCAATCGCGAGCAGGATTATGCAAACCGTCTGCAATCAGGCGCTGTCAGCGGAGATGTAGAACTCTTTTCCTGATGCAAATAAATATATCTATCAATAACTATAAAAACGTTTTGCCAGGGTAGCCTCATGAAAATTAAAGTATTGATCGTCGATGATTCCGCGCTGATACGTAGCGTCATGAAAGAGATCATCAACAGCCAGCCGGACATGGAAGTCGTCGGCGTCGCACCAGATCCCATCGTTGCCCGTGAACTGATCAAGCAAACCAATCCGGATGTATTGACACTGGACGTCGAGATGCCGCGCATGGATGGTCTCGATTTCCTGGAAAAACTCATGCGCCTGCGTCCTATGCCGGTGGTGATGGTTTCTTCGCTGACGGAACGCGGTTCGGACATTACTTTGCGTGCTTTGGAGCTGGGCGCGGTGGACTTTGTCACCAAACCGAAGATGTCGATCCAGAGCGGCATGCTCGAATATACCGAATTGATAGCAGACAAAATCCGTACTGCTTCCAAGGCGCGTATCAAGTCGCGTCAGATCACACCGCATGATGCCAACAAGGTTGCTGGCGAAGTATTGCCGATGATACGCAACCCGCTGACCAGTAGTGAGAAGCTGATCATCATCGGCGCATCCACTGGTGGTACCGAGGCGATCAAGGATTTCCTGATGCAAATGCCATCCGATTGCCCGGGTATTTTGATCACGCAACATATGCCGCCAGGCTTCACCAAATCGTTCGCACAACGGCTCGACAGCTTGTGCAAGATCAGTGTGAAGGAGTCTGAAGGGGGCGAACGCGTACTGCCGGGACATGCTTATCTCGCGCCTGGTCATTCGCATTTGCAACTGGTGCGCAGCGGTGCCAACTACATGACGCAACTCGATCAGGGGCCACCGGTCAATCGTCATCGTCCTTCAGTCGATGTGCTCTTTCACTCCGCTGCTGTGCACGCAGGTAAGAATGCTGTCGGTGTGATTCTTACAGGTATGGGTAAAGATGGTGCATTGGGTATGCTCGAGATGAAGAACGTCGGCGCCTACAACTTTGCGCAAGACGAAGCTTCATGTGTCGTATTCGGCATGCCGCGCGAAGCAATTGCGGTGGGTGCGACCCATGAGGTTGGTCCCTTGCAAGCCTTGCCAGGCATGGTTCTGGGCTATCTTGCTGCACACAGCAGCCGCGCCTTGCGTGTCTAAGTGTTGATTTACGACAAGTGCTATCGGATTTCTCGCAAAATTTATGTATCCTCAGTGCATAATAGTGAGAGCTCAAAAAAGCAGATGTTGTAGACCATGTTCGATTCCTTGCAGGATCGATAAACATTTAGAGATTTAATGGAGTAATTCATGTCAGGCCCAAACACCAAATTTTTAGTTGTTGATGATTTCTCAACGATGCGTCGCATTGTGCGTAATCTCTTGAAGGAACTGGGCTACACGAATGTAGACGAAGCCGAAGACGGCGCGATGGCACTTGCCAAACTGCGGAGTGAACAATTCGATTTCGTCGTGTCAGACTGGAATATGCCTAACATGGATGGTCTGACGATGTTGCAGCATATCCGTGCCGATCCGGCACTGTCGAAGTTGCCGGTGTTGATGGTGACGGCTGAAGCCAAGAAAGAAAACATCATTGCAGCAGCACAGGCAGGTGCAAACGGTTACGTCGTCAAGCCGTTCACTGCTGCGACGCTGGATGAGAAGCTGGCAAAGATTTTCGAAAAACTGGCTGCTGCAGGAGCCTGAGTTGACTAGCCAATCATCTGTACAGATGGTGGATGCTGTAGCGGGGATACCGCAGGATGAAGTGCTGTCGCGCGTCGGTCACATGACGCGTGCCTTGCACGAAAGCTTGCGTGGCCTGGGTTTCGATCAATTGGTAGAGCGTGCATCGCATGATATTCCGGATGCACGTGATCGCCTCGACTATGTAGCACGCATGACCGAACAGGCAGCCCAGCGCGTATTGAATGCGACTGAAGCAGCCGGGCCATTGCAGGAGCAAGTACAGTCTGATGCGGCCGCGATGTCGGCACAATGGCAACAGGCCTTGCAGGGTGGTTACTCGGAAGACAAATACAAAGCGTTGGCAGAGCAAACCATTGCACATCTGAACGCGACGCAAGCGGCGACGACGGAAACACGCCAGCATCTGATGAATATCATGATGGCGCAGGACTTCCAGGATCTGACTGGTCAGGTTATCAAAAAAGTCACCGAGCTGGCGCACGGCCTGGAGCAGCAACTGCTGCAACTGTTGGTCGATTACGCTCCGGCGGAGAAAAAGAAAGAAGTTGATAGCGGTTTGTTGAATGGACCGCAAATCAATCCGACCGGCCAGGATGTAGTGGCAGGGCAGGAGCAGGTCGACGATTTGCTTGAAAGCCTGGGTTTTTGATTGACTCCCAGGCCACGCCACGCATGCCGCTTTCGGTCACTGTGTAGTACTTATCCCTGAATTCCCATGTCTGAATTGAAATTCATCGTACGTGAGCCTTTGCTTAACGCCGCGCAGCAAATCCTGGGCTATGAGCTCTCGTGGTTTGGTGGTGAGCAGGGTGGCGGCATGGCCAGCGATGAAGACTTGCTGGAATTGGTGGAGGTGGTTGCTGCACAATTACAGGGTAGCGACACTGCCGGCCAGTTGAACGGCAGCTTGCTGTTCCTGGAGGCGACGCCGGCTTTGATCGCCGCAGATGTGGTGCGCAAGCTGCCAGCGAAGAATACGGTATTTCGCCTGACTGTGACGGATCTTGCTGATCCCGAAACACTGAAGGCAGCCAGCGCATTGCGGCAGCGAGGTTACGGTATTTCCTTGCGCGGCGCAGATGCGCTCAAGACAGGTAATCCCTTGCTGCAGGTCGTCAGTCATATCGAAGGACGGCTGAGTCATGAGCAGGGCGCTGCGATACCGATCGCTGCCTTGCAGTCGGCGAGCGTCAAGGCGGTCGTGCGCAAGCTGTCATCCTGGCAGGAATACGACGTTTGTGCGTTGCAGGGCTTGCACGCGTTTATTGGAAATTTGTACCTGACACCGCGTGCCAACGCCGAGAAAAAAGGATGGAACGCGGCACAAATCATCATCCTCCAATTGATGGAGATGTTGCGCCAGAACGCGGACATCCGTGAACTGGAAGAAGTCCTGAAACGCGACGCCGCGCTATCCTACAAACTCTTCCGTTATATCAATAGCGTCGGCTTCGGCCTCGGCGCCGAAATCCAGTCCCTGCGCCATGCAGTGACCATGCTGGGTTACTCGCCGCTGTACCGCTGGCTGTCGTTATTGCTGGCTACCGCCAGTACCGGCAGCCATGCTGCCGTCCTGATGCAGACCGCGATCGTGCGCGGGCGCTTTGCGGAATTGGCCGGGCAGGGCATTCTGCCGAAAAATGAAGCCGAAAACCTGTTCGTGGTTGGCATGTTTTCATTGCTGGATCGTTTGCTGGGCATGCCTATGGAAGAAGTCCTGGGCAAAATCCAGCTGGCGGAACCAGTCGTCCAGGCCTTGTTGACGCGTGATGGCATGTACGGCCCTTTCCTTGCATTAGCCGAGGCGTGTGAGCAGAATAATGGCAATATTGCAGCACTGGCCGATTCGTTGTTCATCAGCGCGCGCCAGGTCAATGAAGCCCATTTGGCCGCCTTGTTGTGGGCCCAGGCCCTCAAAATTTAGTTTTTCCCTGCCATTCTCCGCTTTGCATGACCGAAAAGCGGCACCTTCCCCCCCTTATTCCCCCGATTAGTTCGGGGCGTTCTGACCAATAATCTACTCATAGGTCCGTATAGCGTCGTGTTGCACGCTGGCGGAAGCACCTCAGGAGTCGGCTTTGGCTGAAGAAAGTGATCTCGAAAAGACGGAACCCGCGTCACCGCGCAAGCTGGAACAAGCGCGGGAGCAGGGTGACGTGCCGCGTTCGCGCGAGCTGGCGACTTGTACGCTGTTGCTCGCCGCGGGTGCTGCTTTCTGGATCCTGGGTGGTCGTATGGTAGGCGAGCTGAACAAGATGCTCGCCGCCGGTCTTTCCTTTGATCGTGAGATGGCTTTCGACATGGAGCTGCTGCTGGCACACGCCGCTGCCAGCATTATTGATCTGTTGATTGCGTTTGCTCCGGCGGCCCTGATTCTGATCGTGGTGGCATTGGCTTCGCCTGCGCTGATCGGCGGCTGGCTGTTCAGCGGCAAGGCGCTGCAACCGAATTTCGGCCGCATGAACCCGATCAAGGGGCTCGGCAATATGGTCTCCAGCCGCGCTGCCGTCGAGCTGGGCAAGGCGATCGCTAAAACCATATTGATCGGCTGGATCTCGTGGATGGTGATGCGGCATGAATTCGACGCCGTCATGGCGCTGAGCGTCGAACCGCTGAAAAGCGGTACCGAACATTTGGGACACCTGCTGGTGCTCAGCTTCATTTTCATTGCAGCTGGTCTGGTGATCGTGGCTGCGATTGATGCGCCTTACCAAATGTGGCAACACGCGAAGAAACTGATGATGTCGCGCCAGGATGTGCGCCAGGAGTCCAAGGAGTCCGAAGGTAACCCGGAAATCAAGGCGAAGATCCGTCAGCAACAGCGTGAAATGGCCCGCCGCCGCATGATGTCCGAAGTGCCGACCGCAGACGTGGTGGTGACTAACCCGACGCACTATGCGGTCGCACTCAAATATTCCGAAAACGGCATGCGTGCCCCACGCGTCATTGCCAAAGGTGCCGATGAAGTCGCGGCCAAGATCCGTGAGCTCGCAATGGAAAACAATGTTGTGTTGCTGGAAGCGCCGCCACTGGCGCGTGCGCTGTTCCGCCACACTGAACTCGGCGATGAAATCCCTGAGGGCTTGTACATCGCAGTGGCTGAAGTCTTGGCTTATGTATTTCAGTTGCGTGCGTATAGCAAACATGGTGGTGCGCGTCCGGTCAAACCGGGCGATCTGGATGTACCGCCGGAGATGGACCCACTTAATCCCTCTGCAGCCGATGCAGATTCGAATGGCCTGCCACAATGAATAGCCTGAAATTACCCGCCTGGATGACCGGTCAAGGATCGCGTGCCGTTGCTGCGCCGCTGATTATCATCATGATGCTGTCGATGATGGTGCTGCCGCTGCCGGCGATCGTGCTGGACATCTTCTTCAGCTTCAATATTGCGCTGTCCATTATCGTGCTGCTGACTGCGCTGTACACAGTCAAGCCGCTGGATTTCATGGTGTTTCCGACCGTACTGCTGGTCAGTACCATGCTGCGCCTGTCGCTGAACGTAGCTTCGACCCGTGTCGTGTTGACGGAGGGGCATAACGGCCCGGATGCCGCAGGTAAAGTGATTGAGGCTTTCGGCCACTTCCTGATCGGCGGTAACTACACAGTCGGTATCGTGGTCTTCGTGATCCTGACCATCATTAACTTTACGGTCGTCACCAAAGGTGCTGGTCGTATCGCCGAGGTGGGTGCACGTTTTGCCCTGGATGCGATGCCGGGTAAACAGATGGCGATTGACGCCGACCTGAATGCCGGCCTGATCGGTGAGCAGGATGCACGTCTGCGTCGTACCCAGGTAGCGCAGGAAGCAGAATTCTATGGTGCGATGGACGGTGCCAGTAAATATGTGCGCGGTGATGCGATCGCCGGCATTATCGTCACCGTCATCAACGTGGTTGGTGGCCTGGTAGTCGGTATGGTGCAGCATGATATGGGCTTCTCCGCTGCGCTGGAAAACTATACATTGCTGGCGATTGGTGACGGCCTGGTCGCACAGATTCCTTCGCTGATCATCTCGACTGCTGCCGGTATCGTCGTATCGCGCGTCGCCAGTGAGCAAGACATTGGCGGCCAGCTGATCGGTCAATTGTTTGCGCGTCCACAAGTGCTGTACATCACCGCAGCTATTATCGGCGGCATGGGTCTGATCCCGGGCATGCCGCACGTGTCGTTTCTGTTCCTGGCCAGCCTGATGGCCGGTGCTGCCTACCTGATCTCGCAGCGCAACCTGAAAGCACCGGAAGTTGAACCGGAAGTGACGGCACCGCCGCCAGCACCGGAAGTAGAAGAAGCGACCTGGCAAGACATCGTGCAAGTCGATACGCTGGGCCTCGAAGTCGGCTATCGCCTGATTCCATTGGTTGATAAATCGCAAAGCGGTGAACTACTGCGTCGCATCAAGGGCATACGTAAAAAATTCGCCCAGGAGGTCGGCTTCCTGTCGCCGCCAGTGCACATCCGCGACAACCTGGAACTGAAACCATCTGCTTATCGCATCACGCTCAAAGGCGTGGAAGTAGGTAGCGGTGAAGCGCTGGCGGGTCAATTCCTCGCGATCAATCCGGGCATGGTCAGCGGCACTTTGCCGGGACCGACCACCAGCGATCCAGCCTTTGGTTTGCCGGCAACCTGGATCGATTCCAGCATGCGTGAACAGGCGCAAGGCATGGGCTATACGGTGGTAGATGCCGGTACCGTGGTGGCAACTCACCTGAATCATTTGATCACCACGCACGCAGCCGAATTGCTGGGTCGTCAGGAAGTACAGCAATTGCTGGATCACCTGACCAAGGAATCACCGAAACTGGTGGAAGACCTGGTGCCTAAACTGATCCCGCTGTCGACCCTGCAAAAGGTCCTGCAAAATCTCCTGATCGAAGGCGTCCATATCCGCGATATGCACACCATCATCGAAACCATGACCGAACATGCCGCCTACATCCAGGACGTCAATGAACTGACCGCTCTGGTACGTGTAGCGCTGGGGCGCGCCATCGTGCAGCAACTGTTCCCGTCCTCCAATGAACTGTCGGTGATGACACTTGATAACCGCCTTGAACGTCTGTTGACACAAGCGTTGCAGGGTAGTGGCGCAGACGGTGCCGGTATCGAGCCAGGCCTGGCCGATACCATCGCCGCGCAGGCAGAAGCCGCGACGCGTCAACAGGAACAATTAGGATTAACACCGGTACTGCTGGTGCCAGCGCAATTGCGCGCATTGCTGGCGCGCTTCCTGCGCCGTGCCTTGCCGCAACTCAAAGTGCTGTCGCATGCAGAAGTCCCGGATTCAAAAACAATCAGAGTAACTAGCTTAGTTGGAGGTCAGATATGAACGTCAGGAAATTCACGGCAAGCACGTCACGCGGCGCATGGAGTCTGGTGCGCGAAGCACTCGGACCTGATGCGGTCATTCTCTCGAATCGCGCTATCGATGGCGGGGTTGAGATCCTGGCGCTGGCTGGTGAGGATATGGCCTCGCTGGCAGAACCCATGGTCGAGCGTGCTGCCATTTCCGAAACCACACTGGCTTCGCTGGTGCCGCATCACAAGCCGACTCAGCCAGCGCCATTGGCCCTGACCTCGAACGTATCAGATGCAGCCCCGGCGTCTGACCGCGTGGAAATCAGCACTGCTGAACTCAACAATATGATGAGCGAAATTCGCTCCATGCGCGGCATGCTGGAAATCCAGCTGTCTGAACTCGCATGGAACGATCCGCAAAAACGTGAGCCGGTGAAGTCGACTGCATTGCGTGAAATGCTGGCAGCCGGTTTCAGCGCCAGCCTTGCGCGCTACCTGATCGCCCGCTTGCCTGCCGGTGCCAGCAATCAAAGCGGTATGGACTGGATCAAATCCATCCTCACCCGCAATCTGACGACCATAGGCGATGAAAATGAAATCCTGGAAAAGGGCGGCGTCTATGCGCTGGTTGGTCCTACCGGTGTAGGTAAAACAACAACCACAGCCAAACTGGCCGCGCGTTGCGTCATGCGTCATGGCCCAGGCAAGCTGGCACTGATCACGACTGACGGCTACCGTATCGGCGGCTACGAACAGCTGCGTATCTACGGCAAAATCCTCGGCGTCATGGTGCACTCGGTCAAGGATGAAGCCGACCTGCGCATCGCGCTGGATGAGCTCAAGGGCAAGCATACTGTCCTGATCGACACTGTGGGCGTCAGCCAGCGCGACCAGATGGTGGCGGATCAGATCGCCATGCTGGCTGGTGCCGGTGACCAGGTGAAGCGTCTGCTGTGTCTGAATGCGACTTCGACCGGTGAAACGCTGAATGAAGTTGTACGTTCTTACATGGGCGATGGCCTGGCAGGTTGTATATTGACCAAACTCGATGAAGCTGCAACCATTGGCAGTGCACTAGATGTAGTCATTAGACAGAAATTGAACTTATACTACGTCGCGAACGGACAACGCGTGCCGGAAGACCTGCACGTCGCGAATCAACAGTATCTGGTAGACCGGGCCTTTAAACTCAAGCGTGAAACAGCGCCATTCCAATTGGGTGATGCGGAGATACCTGCTGTGATGGCAAATACCGTCCGTGCAATGAATGATAAGAGTTTGCGTGAGGTGATTCTTGGCTAGTTTCGAATGTGATCAGGCAGAAGGTTTGCGGCGTATGCTCGCAGGACCGAAGCCGCGCATTTTTACATTTTTATCTGCGACTTCGGTGGCTGATAAAAGCGCGATGCTGGTCAATCTGAGCGCCTCGCTGGCTTTAAGCGGTAGTGATGTGGTGTTGCTCGACGCCTGCATTTCAAACGATGGCATCAGTCATCGCATGGGCGCAGAGTTGCAGGCGACGCTGCTGGATGTGGCACGTCAGGAGCGTGCTCTGAACCAGGTCGTGCATGCGATGCCGCAGGGCTTTGGCCTGGCTTCGCTGACGCGTGGTTCCTTGCGCGCTGCGAATGGCAGTGATCAGCATCAGCAACGTCGTTTGTCGAACGCCTTTGGTGTGTTGGCAGCGCAATCCGATGTACTGATGGTCGATGCTGAACTGGATATGAACGATAACTTTGCTATCCCGGCGATGGGCAATGGCGAAATCATCGTGCAGGTAACACCCGGTGCTGCCTCCATCAAGAAAGCATACGCACTGATTAAAAGATTAAACGCGCAATTGGGTCGCCGTCCGTTCGGCATCCTGGTGACTGGTGCCGATGCACAGGAAGCCGCCGTTGTTTATCAAAATATGGCGCAAGCTGCCAGTCGTTACCTGGCCTTGCAATTACATTCCGTTGGTTTTGTACCGCAGGACGATCATCTGACACGCGCTGCGCGTTTGGGACGGGCAGTTATTGATGCCTTCCCGCTGGCAGGCGCATCAGTCGCGTTCCGCGGCCTGGCTGAACGTTTTACCTTGCCCGCTCACAGCGCCAAGTTTGGAGCCTGATTCACACATGTATACAGCGGCCGGAAAATCGGACAAAAATCATCTGGTAGGTGAGCATGCGCCGCTCGTCAAGAAGCTGGCGCACCAGATGAAAGCCAAGCTGCCGCCCAGCGTAGAAGTCGATGATTTGATACAAGCCGGCATGATCGGTTTGCTTGATGCGGTCAGCCGCTATGAAGAAACGCACGGTGCGCAGTTCGAAACCTATGCAGTGCAACGCATACGTGGCGCCATGCTGGATGAGCTGCGCAGCAGCGACTGGATGCCGCGCAGCATGCGGCAGAACATGCGCAAGATCGAGGTGGCGATGAACACCTTGCAGCAACGCCTCGGACGTGCGCCGAATGAAAGTGAAGTGGCGAAGCAGCTCAAGCTGTCGCTGGCCGACTATCAGGACTTGCTCAGTGATGGTGGTGGCCACCAACTGGTGTACTACGAAGATTTTCACGATACCGAGGACAACGAACACTTCCTTGATCGCTATTGCACCGATGAGTCTCCGGATCCTCTGCAGAACCTGATGAATACCGGCTTCCGCGCCGCCGTGATCGAAGCGATCCAGGCACTGCCGGAACGTGAAAAAATCCTCATGGGTTTGTACTACGAACAGGAAATGAACTTGAAGGAAATTGGCGCCGTCATGGGGGTCACCGAATCACGCGTATCGCAATTGCATAGCCAGGCTATCGCCAGGATGCGTGCGAACTTAAGGGAGAAAGCGTGGACTGGGGTAGCTTAGTTGGTATAGCACTGGCGCTGGGCGGCATCCTCCTCGGGCAAATACTCGAAGGCGGCGCTTTAGGTTCGCTGGTACAGCCTGCAGCCTTCATCATCGTCGTAGTCGGCACAGTCGGTGCGGTCCTGCTGCAAAGCGGCTGGCGCAACTTTGTGCAGGGCGTAAAAATGGCCGGCCAGGTCTTTATGCCGACGGACGACAACTATCCGGGTTTGGTCAAGGACATTACTGCGTGGAGCGTCATCGCACGCCGTGAAGGTTTGCTCAGCCTGGAGCGCGTGATCAAGGACGTCAAAGATCCATTCGTCGCACATGGCCTGCGCCTGATCGTCGATGGCGTTGACCCAACCAAATTGCGTGACGTGCTGGACCTGGAGATAGGTGCATACGAAACGCGTCAACGCCTGGCTATTAAAATATGGGAAGCGGCGGGCGGCTATGCGCCGACCATCGGTATTCTGGGTGCGGTATTAGGTTTGATCCACGTGATGGAAAACCTGTCCGATCCGAGTCGCCTCGGTAGTGGCATCGCAGTAGCTTTTGTGGCGACGATTTATGGTGTGGGTTTTGCCAATCTGGTATTCCTGCCTATCTCAAGCAAGCTCAAGGCGCTTGTCAGCCGCGATATCTTCAAACGTGAAATGCTGGCAGATGCGTTTGCCGGTATTGCAGCAGGTGATAATCCGCGCTTGATCGAAGAGCGGATGAGCGTCTATACGAGGTAAGCTATCTTGCCCACAGCGTCGGCAGATTAATCCACCATGACACGTAGAAGAAAATACGAAGAAGAGCATGAAAACCATGAACGTTGGCTGGTGTCTTACGCCGATTTCATTACGCTCCTGTTCGCCTTCTTTGTTGTCATGTACGCGATTTCATCCGTCAACGAAGGTAAATACCGCATCCTCTCCAGCTCACTGGGTATCGCCTTCGGTGGGGTAGCTGCGAAGACAGAAACCATCAAGGATCCGGTCAGCCCAAGCACTCCCGTTCTGCCGTTACCGATTCAATCGCCTGCGCAACGCGCGAATGAAGCTGTCGTCAAACGTGAAAAAGCACGCATGACCAGCATCGCACGCGACATCCTCAAGGCCATGGCACCTCTGGTTAGTCAGGGCAAGGTGCGCGTCACGCAAACCAATCGCGGTGTCAGTGTTGAAATCAATGCGAGTGTGTTGTTTGCGCCGGGCGAGGCAAAGCTGAATGCGCAATCGGAAGCGGCATTGCGTGCGGTGGCTCAGGTTCTGAAGGACGTAGATAACGACATCCAGGTCGAAGGCCACACCGATAACACGCCTATCAACAACTCCATGTTCCCATCCAACTGGGAACTCTCTGCCGTACGCGCCAGTAGCGTAGTGCGCTTATTCCTGGCCAGCGGTGTCGCCGAAAAACGCCTGGTCGCCATGGGCCACGGTGCCAACCTTCCTGTCGATAGCAATGACACGACAGAAGGGCGCTTACGCAATCGCCGCGTGCAATTGATGATCCTCTCGGGCATGCCTGATGTGGTGACTGAAGTGCCGGTTACTGCGGAAGATTAAGGCGATCTTTTCAGGTCGTTGTCCCTCTTTTGCGACGTAGTATGCGGTGCAAAGCTGCATTTGAGACAACTCTCCAGTCATCCATTTTTCTTTAGATTAGTTTCGGAAAGCCAGTTTTCATGCACCAACTATGTGCATGTCTACTTTCCCTGTACGCCTTGCCCAGCTTGACTTTGCTTCACATGTAAAGTCATTGAATTCAATAAATTCTTTTAATTGTTTTTAAAAATCATTATTTGTCGATAAGAATCATCTTTTCGCATTTATCATTATTTAACAAAATGCCCCATGATCATGGGAGGCGCTTGCGCTACATTCTCTATATTGTCTTGTATTTCCTTATGGCAACATTTTGAATGGTTCTGGAGCCGCAATCGCAATGCATAAGCAAGTCGCTGTACATCCTCTCTTTCGCAAGTCGCTTTTTTCATCTATTTATTTGCTGATCGGCGGGTTCCTCTGTCTCTCCCCAGTGTTTGCGCAAAGTCCTGCGGCCGACGAGTTGTTACGTCAGCAGGAGCGCGAGCGGCAATTACGTCTGCAACAAGAGCAGACGCCAGACGTTCGCCTGCAGGCTCCGGCAGCACAGCCGATAGCAATACTCCCGGAGAATGAAGCACCTTGTTTTCGCATTGATCATATTTCGCTACTCGGTGATGCTGCCGAGCGTTTTCAATTCGGCCTGAAAAGCGTGATTGCAGGTACCGACTCGCCTATAGGCAGATGTCTGGGTGTAAACGGTATCAATCTGGTAGTGAGCCGCATACAGAACGTGATCGTCGATAACGGATACGTAACGACTCGTGTACTGGTGTCGCCGCAAGATCTGAATGCAGGCAACTTAGTGCTCACGGTGATTCCAGGGCGCGTGCGCAACGTCAGGTTTGCGGCTGACTCTGATCCACGCGGCACCAAATGGAATGCGATCCCGGTTCAGTCCGGAGACATTCTGAATCTGCGCGATATTGAGCAAGGACTGGAAAACTTTAAACGTGTTCCGACTGCGGCGGCTGATATCAAGATAGAGGCAGCAGAAGGTGAAGGCGCGCAGCCAGGACAAAGCGACCTGGTGATTTCATATAAGCAGGGCATTCCTTTTCGCATGTCTGTTTCTGTCGATGATTCAGGTTCCAAATCGACCGGTAAATATCAGGGTGTTGTCACGCTGTCCTATGACCATATGCTGACACTGAATGATTTGTTTTATGTCAGCTTCAATCACGACTTGGGTGGTGGCGATAGCGGGGCAAGGGGAACGCGTGGTGGCGTCGCGCATTACTCGATACCGTTGGGCTATTGGTTGCTGAGCACGACCGCTACACGTAATCGCTACTTCCAGACCATCGCAGGTATAAACCAGAATTACGTTTATTCGGGTATCAGTGCCAGCAATGACCTCAAGCTGTCTCGTGTTGTGTATCGGGATGCGCAACGCAAAACGACGCTGGCCGTACGCGGCTATCTCAAAGAATCCAATAACTACATCGAAGACGCTGAAATAGAAAACCAGCGCAGGCGCACTGCAGGATGGGAATTCAGTGTCGCCCATCGTGAATTCATGGGCCCGAACACGCTTGATATCAATCTCGCTTATCGCCACGGCACGGGCGCATTCCAGGCACTACAAGCACCGGAGGATGCGTTTGGTGAGGGAGCTTCGCGTCCCAAAGTCTGGAATGCAGACGTTTCCTTATCTGTCCCTTTCCAGCTCGCACAACAAAACTTTCGTTATCTCGGTGCATTACGTGCACAGTGGAACGACACGCCGTTGGTACCGCAGGACAGATTTGCAATCGGCGGTCGTTACTCGGTCCGTGGTTTTGACGGAAACATGATGCTGTCTGCTGATCGCGGCTGGACTTTGCGTAATGACATAGGCATGGTCCTTGGCCCGATAGGTGCAGAGCTATATCTCGGCGTCGACTACGGCGAAGTTGGTGGGCAGTCGAGTCGCTACCTGATAGGCAAGCGGCTGGCGGGTACTGCGCTGGGGCTGCGCGGTAGTGTACTGGGCGTTTCATATGACATTTTCGTAGGTCAGCCAATAAAAAAACCAGATGGGTTCAGGACTGCAAATACGACCGCGGGCTTCAATCTGAACTGGAGCATCTAGTAAAAACGTGTGATTCGTATCTATCACGTTCTCATATTGAATAAATCAGGCAAGAGGCAGACATGAACAAGCACCTATATCGCATCGTCTTTAATAAAACACGCGGCATCATGATGGCGGTCGCGGAAAATGTATCTGCACAAGGTAAGGGCGATGCCGCATCGTCTTCGTCAGGCGTGTTTAAACCGACGATGGAACAGATTTGCTTGCAGCTGAAATCTATATCTTTCGCTGCCAAACTGACTGCGGGTGTCATGACAGTCATCATGCCTTTTGCTCATGCGCAGATCGTCGCAGATCCAACTGCACCGAATAATCAGCGTCCTACCATCGTGCAAACAGCGAATGGTCTGCCGCAAGTCAACATTCAGGCTCCATCGGCAGCAGGTGTATCGCGTAATACATATAGCCAGTTCGACGTGCAGAGCAATGGTGCCATTCTCAATAACAGCCGGGACAATGTACTTACCCAAACCGGCGGCTGGGTGCAGGGTAATCCATGGTTAAACGGAGGCTCCGCACGAGTGATCCTGAATGAAGTCAACTCCAGCAATCCTAGTCATCTGCGTGGCTACGTCGAAGTCGCAGGGCAGAAAGCAGAAGTCATCATCGCTAATCCGGCGGGCATACAAATCAATGGTGGCGGATTCATCAATGCTGATCGCGTCACACTCACGACGGGAACTGCAACAAGCAATCCGGTCAATAACGGATCATTGGAAAACTATCGCATCACGCAAGGCACCATCAGTGTTGAAGGCCTGGGTCTGGATACGCGTGGCGCAACCTACACAGACATCCTCGCCAGATCGGTGCAAGTCAATGCCGGTATCTGGGCTAATAAGTTAAAGGTTGTGACAGGTGCTAATGAAGTCAATATCAACAACCTGGATTACGCGGGTAATGTGGCGCAAGGTATTACCCCTATTACAGGTACAGGGTCGGTTCCGCAGTTCAGTCTTGATGTCGCAGCATTAGGTGGCATGTACGCTGGCCACATCTTTCTGGTTGGAAGTGAAAGCGGCATGGGTGTGCGTAATCAGGGTGCCATCAATGCGAATGGCGGCAACCTTGTTCTGCTATCAAATGGATTCCTTACTAACGAGGGGGCAATGCAGGCTGCATCGTCGAATGGCAGCGGTGGCAAGCTACATATTGATACGGCGGGAAATATCACCAACAGTGGCGCTCAAGCAGTTATCAGTGCGCAGGATCAGGCCGATATAGTTACGAGTGGAAATCTACTCAATACTGTAGCTGCGCGTATCGATGCGAATAATAATCTTGCTATCACGGCAGGTTCACTAAGCAATGAAGGTAAGCTAGGTGCAACAGATAAGCTGGTCGTGAATGCTACAAATATCGATAACGCAGCAACGGGTGAGATAGCTGCCAACATAGCAAAGTTAACTGCAGCGAACAATCTCAGCAATCGCGGCTTGATCGACGGAACGGAAACCGTCTTACGTGCGGATCAACTCGACAACATAGGCACGGGTCGCATCTATGGTGATCAACTCGCTATTGCGGCAAATACACTGAATAACGACAGTGAAACACTAGCCAGCCTTCGCTCTGATGCCGTCATCGCTGCTCGTCAGCGTATGGATTTGGGTGTCGGTACCCTCAACAATCGAAATGGATCATTACTCTTTAGTGCAGGTACAGAAGAAACTGCGTTGAATATCGGACGTAGTCTGGATGCGCAAGCGCATGCCACAGGTAAGGCTGATGTCGTCACCAATCAAGCAGCAACGATAGAGTCGATGGGTGGCATGACCATTGCTGCGGCCAAGATCAATAATCTGAATCCTGATTTCAGCACGCGTACCGATACCACTAACGAATCTACCTATATTCACTACATACGTTTGGGTGGCACCAGATATCTGGAAAGTTCGCTGGGGCGTTGCTTTAAATGCGCATCGGATCGCTTCGATGACGGTGATCCAAGTTTGCCTCGACTCGAATATGTGGCCCCTAGCAGTGCCTATCCATTTGAGGCTGGCTTTTCTCGTGTTCCGTATCAACTGAATACATATGAATACTATGAGACAGAAACAGGAGGGATGTCTGTCCAAATTCCTTATCTGTATCCAGCGGATAGTCCGGTTTGGAAACTCTTTGGTGTTGCGGTCGGTGATCAGGTAACACTGAGAAGTTATCTGCAAAGCTACAACCAAAGCATCATTTCCCGCGCCTATCGCGACTTCTATCAGATATGGGTAACGAGTACGCAAACCGTGCAGACCGTTGTCGATAATGCCGGCACGCCAGGACGGATCATCTCGGCTGGTGGAATGACGCTATCTGGTGCTGCGATTCTCAATGACAACAGCCAAATCATGGCTGGCGGTAATCTGGACATCTCCGGCGCTAGTCTGACAAATACAGAAACGATGGGGCAGCGGGTGGTGACCGATTTTGGCTCCTTCCGCGGCGATAGTGTGAAGTACAAAGGTTACGGCATACACGCGGGCTACTTTGGTAGCGGTGCTTATGTCGAAGTGACGGAGAGCGTCACAACCAAACTCGATACATCGGTCGCCAAAGGCAACACCAGCATCTCAGGAAGCGGGACGCAAGTTGCCGGGCCGCGTACGCCACCTAGCAGCCTGCTGATACTTAATCCTGATCCGAACGATAGTCATATCTACAAGGGCGACCCACGGTTCAATAACAAGCAACAATGGCTATCCAGTGATTACATGTTGCAGGAACTTTCTACTGATCCAAACACGATACAAAAACGTCTGGGTGACGGCTTCTATGAACAAATGCTCATTCGCGAACAAGTCGCGGAACTGACAGGGCGCAGATTCCTTGATGGCTACGCCAGTGACGAAGCGCAGTATCAGGCACTGATGCAGGCTGGCACTGCTTATGCGAAGCAATGGGAGCTAGTACCTGGCGTTAGCCTGACACCTGCACAGATGGCGGCGCTCACTAGCGATATCGTCTGGCTGGTTGCACAAGAGGTAGTGCTGCCGGATGGAACGATCACTACAGCGTTGGTGCCGCAGGTATATGTCGTGCCTAGACCTGGCGATTTGTCCACTGGCGGCTCATTGCTGGCAGGACAGAACGTTAATATCCAACTCTCGGGAGATCTCAAAAATTCCGGCACCATCGCTGGGCGTAACGTCATGCAGATCAACGCAGACAATGTGCAGAACTTTGGAGATATAGCCGGCAAAACAGTGAATGTAGCGGCACAGGAGGATTTGCTTAATATTGGCGGCAGCATTGTCGCAAAGGATAGTCTGACTGCAAGCGCAGGCAGAGACTTTGTCATCGAAAGTACAACCAGTACGGGCACAGCATCGTCTGGACGCTCCAGCAGTTCTCTCACTCAGATAGACCGCGTAGCTGGGCTGTATGTAACAGGTGATAAGGGCATTCTTGTAGCCAGTGCAGGTAATGACTTTAGCGTTCTGGCAGGTGTGCTAGCTAGTTCAGGTGATATGCAGGTTTCAACTGAAAATAATATGAACCTGGGTACGGTAGGGACTGGATACAAAAGCGATCTCACTGCGAATGATCGTAACTACATGCGGGCATCCGGAACTCAAGATGTTGGTAGCCAGATTGTTTCCGTTGGTAAAACTACTTTAACCGCGGGGAATAATTTTGAAGCAAAAGCCGCTACTGTTAATGCCATAGGTAATGTAAGTGTTAATGCCACAGGTGACGTCCAAATTGCCGAAGGCCGTGCGACCAGCCAAAGCGATGATGCACGGTATGCCAAGAGCAAAGGATTTCTTTCTTCATCCAGTACCGAAAGCCGTGAGCAAAGTTCGAGTAATAGTGCCATTGGTAGCTACTTTGGTGGTGACAGCGTAACCATAACATCCGGTGGGAATGCTGTAATCAGAGGCTCTGTAGTCATTGGCGACGCCGATACGAAAATAGCCGCGGATAAAAATTTGATCATCGAAGCGGCGATCAGCTCTAGTCAGTCAAGTACATTCTCTGATTCGCGAAAAGGTAGTCTAATCTCGAGCAAGGAAAACAAAAAAACTACCGAAAGCTTTAATACACAAGTGGTGGGGAGTTCCGTCAAAGGAAATAACGTTACGCTTTCTGCAGGCAGTGATATTGCAGTGATAGGTAGCCAGGTTGATGCAGTGAAGGATGTTACCGTCAGTGCCGGGCAAGATGTCTTGATTGCTGCGGCAATTGAGGACCACAATACTGCACAAACAAGTGAAACAAAACGATCCGGATTCTCGGGAAGTTTCCAGACAGGTTTGTCCGTGGGTAGCAGTAAGAGCAATCAGACCCTCGATCAACAAGGGCAGCTTGCGATTACATCCAGCATCTCCGGAAGCAATGTCAAGATCAATGCAGATCGAGATGTGAATGTGCTCGGCAGTGCGGTACTGGCTGATAAAGATATCAACATCGCCGCGGGCAGGAATATCAATATAGACGTCGTCAAAGAAGCACAGAGCACGACAAGTACCAGTAAAAGTTCCAGTACCAGCATAGGGCTGCATCCGAGCCTGAGCGGCAGCATGACCATCCTCGGCATCAATTCTGACAAGCAGAATGGTCAAGCGGACGGACAGAGCTCCGTCCCCAGCTTACTGTCAGCTAATAGCGGCAACCTCACCATGGTGGCTGGTAATGCGGGTACGCAGGATGCCACCATCACGACACGCGGAGCGGATCTGTTGGCGGGAAATGCGATTAAGCTTGAAGCTGATCGCATCGATCTGTTAGCAGCACGTGACACGAGCAGCAGTAGCAACCAGACAGAAAGTAAGAGTTTCACTGTGGGTAGCAAACCTGCGGGGCAGATCGGCGGGCTCATCAATAGCGCAATCGAGTCGGCGATGGCGGCCAGTCAAGGGAGCGGCAACGACAGGCTGGATAATGCCCTGGCCTTAAAGGCTGGTTACGACACATACAAAGCGATAGAGAAAGGCGCTGCACTTGCCAATGGTGTCAAAGACCTGGCACAAGGCGCGGACCCAGGTGGAGCTGCGTTTGGTGTATCCATTAGTGTCGGTAGCTCTAAATCGAGTAGCACTAGCAGCTCAGCAAGTACGGAGGTTACAGGTAGCAATTTGCAAGCCAAGTCTATCGACCTGAATGCACGTCAGACCGATATCACCATGGAGGGCGCTAAACTTCAGGCAGAAACGATTAACCTGGAGGCCAAGCGGGACGTGATCTTGGTCGCCGCTGCCAATACCAGCGAAGTACATAGTGCTAATAAATCGTCGAGTGCAAGTGTCGGCATCACCATCGGCATGGGTCAGCAAAGTGGCATCAGTCTCCAGCTAGGTGTGCAAAATGCCAAAGGCAAAGCCAATGGAGAAGAAACCACCTATGACAACACTCTCATCACTGCCACAGATAAGCTCACGATAAAAAGCGGTAATGACACGACCTTGCAGGGGGCGCAACTCGCAGCCCAGCAAGTGAAAATGGAGGTGGGTGGCGACCTTACTATTCAGACTTTGCAGGATCAAAGCAAATACGAAAGCGAACAGAAGAGTAGTGGCTTTGGTCTTAGCTTATGTATCCCCCCGTTCTGCGTGGGGGCTAGCTCGGTCTCCGTCAATACAAGCAATCAAAGTATCAAACATAATTACCAAAGTGCACAAGGACAGAGTGGTATCTCGGTGGGTGATGGCGGCTTTGATATCACCGTAGCCAATGCGACAGATCTGGTTGGTGCAGCTATTACCAGTACAGCCGACAAAGCAAAAAATAACCTTAGCACTGGTAGTCTGAGCAGCAGTGATCTGAACAACGTACAAGACACTGCGACCAAAAGCAACAGCTTTAGTGCTACGGCTAGTTTGGGAAAAGGGGCCACGATCTCTGAAAATATAACTAAATTAGGTAATGACAGTGCACTCAATTTACTAGGAAATGCTGCTGCAAATAAAGCCTTGCCAAAAGATGAGCATGAGCAAAGCCAGACCCTCAGCGTCATCAGTCCGGCCAACATCACCATCACTGGTAGCGACGCAGAGCAGAACGCACTAAGCCAGCAAACGGCGGAAGAGCTTACTAACCGTGACGCATCGACGGCCAACGGCGCACTCAGCAATACGCTCACACTGCAGCAAGCAGCCGAGCTGGAGAAAAAGATGCAGCAGGCGCGCCTAGAGGAACAGGCCGCTCGTTTGATGGGGACTTTAGGGCAGCAGTTAGCTGGTGATATTGGGGATCTAGCAGGGAAAAAAGAAGCTGGTCTTAAGATTCAAGCGATGGAAGAAAATGACATTGAAAAAAAAGCTATGCTTAACGCGGAGGCTGAAAAATGGTCTGAAGGGGGGATTTATCGTGTTGGGCTTCATGCCGTTGTAGGTGGTTTAACCGGGAGTTCTGCTGGAGCGTTAGGAGCAGGTGTTAGTGCCGCGCTTATACCCGAAATAGGCAAGACTATTCAAGCTCTCGAATTATCTTCTGAAAGCAAGCAAATGCTCACTATTCTAGTTGGTGCTGCCATAGGCAGTGCTGTGGGAGGAGCAAACGGTGCAGCAACATCATTAAATCAAACTAATAATAACTATCTTAAACATCAAGAAAATGCCAAGTTACAAGAAGAAATGAGTGCCTGCGCCATTTCTTCTAATAGTTCAACTTGTAGAGAAAATGTGGCAAATAAGTACGTCGAAATATCTAGAAAAAATGATGATGAACTACGTCAGGTTTGTAATACGTCTCCTATGAGTGATAGTTGTCAAAATGGGGTTAAAGAAGTACTGAACTATACGGGGGATCAAAGTTGGAAAAAATATTTTGTGATGTTTCCATCTGCTCTATCTGAAACACCAATCGGTTTTAATGAAATGGATAATGATATTGCTAGAACCAGAAACGATATGCTTGGTTTAATCATTGGCAGTAGTGCGCTGTATTCGGCAATAAATGATATTGAGTCGCGCGCCGATTTTTTCGGCACGATGTATGCGCAGACCGGAGCGGTTTGGTTTAGAGAAGCGGAGAAGGTCTCTAGAAATGATTTACAAGGTATGTTATTTGAATTGGGAAATAAATTGAATCAATTGGGATCTTGGCGAGATGAAGCAGGAAAAGTAATTATGTCGTCAGGTTATGACGAGTTTAAGAATATCTACAATAATCCAAATATTGATCCTACTTTATGGAGCATAGATAGGCTGAAGAACGAGCAAAATAATATTGAATTGCAAAAAATTCATGAAAAATTTATCCCTCAATTTGCGGTTGGAACAAAAGGCTTTATGGAGTGGAAGGGAAAAGTTGGGAACATATTAGATTCAAATGAGAGAATTAAAACAGGCTGTATAAATATGGGAATAACTCAAGGGTGTGCGAAGTGATCGTCAACTTTTTAATTGCGTTATCTTTTCTATCGATGCTAATTCTAATGCCGATAGGGGTGATTGTTTTCTCTGTGATATTGGCGAAATCGATTCTTCATAAAGAATGGATTAGAAGGATTGAATACATTAAAAGGTATTTACCTTTCGTTGGAATTATTTGTGTAGTGCCATCGTTGGTATTTACTGCTCTGTTGCTCCACGCTATTTTCTTTTCTAAAAGTGAAATTGAGTATTTTCATTTTCATTATATGAATGTTTTATTATTTTCCTGTCTTGTTTCGACGATAATTTTTTTACTTTGGTGCGTTCAGGTAAAAATGGAGCGGGTGATTAGCGACAAAATTTACATAATATGGTTTGCAAATACTGCTCTCTTCACCTATCCAATCTCGGTATATATGCTTCTTAAGATGATCGTAAATTTTCTTTCTGGGGAATTACTGTTGGCTTAGTGCTTTACCTTATCTGTCTTTCATTAAGTACCGGCTTTTCCAAAAAATCTTCACAAATGTGTAAAAAAATTTCTTTAATAGCAGCAGGTTTACTCCTAAGCGGCTGCAACACACTCAAACAAAACGTCGTTGTCAGCGAACCTACAGGAGGAGAGCGCGCAAGAGTCCGAGTCGTTATTCAAGACATCGATTACCGTGGAGTGCGTGCTTATCCAAACAGCGCATGCGTGAATGATAAGTTGCCAGGAAATGGCATGGTAGCCAATGTTCAAATGGTTCTTGGCTTTGAAAAAAATCTGAACAATAAAAAAATCGGTATGCCTGAGACGGAATATTCTGTTGACAAGAATTTTGTGAGTTCAGAGATTTATGTCGCAGCTAATGAACCGATTACATTCAGGTTTCACAAGCCAAACACAAAGATTGAAAGAGGGATATATTCGACCTGGCTTAATGACGGTTGTTATATGAAAAAAACATTCATCCCCGAGCCTAACGCTGATTATGAGCTGATTTTTACCGACGTTCCGCAATGTCTGGCAACAGCGCAGAAGATAGTCAAGACTAATGAGTCCGTGACGATGGTGCCGGTTGAGTATAAGGATACGACTGACTGCGGAAGAAAGAGATAAACGATCAGATGGTCGATGATTAAAATGCCTGGCATGTGCCAGGTATTTTTTTGTCTGCTCTGTATGCAATGGAGGCGATAAACTGGACTTGGGGCTAAAGACCATGCGCGAGTGGCGAATAAACGGTAATCTGATGTTGTTTAGTCTGGATGGCCCATATAGCACCTATGCCTAAAACATCTCATTTGACTCGTTCCCACCTGCGCCTGACGTCTATCATCCTGATCGCCGTCATAGTCGCGCTGATCATGCCTGATTCATGGAATCTCGTCACGCGCGCCCTGGCCGGATGGAATGTCGCGGTGTGGGCGAATTTGTTGCAGATGGGATGGTTGATGACGACGTCTAGCCATGCGCGGGTGAAGGCGATAGCGGAGCGTGAGGATGCCGGAGCAGGGACGGTGGTGGGGATTTTGTCTATTGCTGCGCCTTTGAGCTTGCTCGCGATTATTCTTGAGCTGACTTCGGCCAAAGGCCTGGCTGGCTCTGAGCAGCTTTTACATTACGCGTTCACCGGCGTGACGGTGCTCGGTTCCTGGTTGTTGCTGGGTGGTGTGTATACGCTGCATTACGCACGGCTGTATTACCAGTCGTCGGTGAAGAGCAGGGCCTTGAAGTTCCCGGATGCGGAATTGAATCCCGATTATTGGGACTTCCTTTATTTCTCTTTTACGATTGCCGTCGCGGCGCAAACTTCTGATGTGACGGTGATGTCTTCTGGCATGCGCAAGGCGGTGCTGGCGCAGTCGGTGTTGAGCTTTTTGTTCAATGCCGCGATTATCGGTTTATCGATCAATATTGCGGCAGGTTTGATCGGTACCTGATCACGCTAGCTTCGTGACTCGTCTTATTTCTTTTTACGTCGTGCCAGCTCGGCAGTCAGCTTGCCCATTTGTTTGTAGAGCTTGCCATAGCGTTTATCCCAGCCGTTGACGGCGCGATATTGTTTGACGACGGTAGCGATGTCACCACGCGCTATAGGACCAGTCAGCGCCTGTTCCGGGCCTATCTGCAATACGTTCTCGCTTGTTTCACGTACCAGTGACGCAATCATCTTTAACGCGATGTCTTGCGGTATGTCTGCCTGGCCGTAAGTTTGTACTGCGGTATCTAGCAGTGTGACGAGATAGTTGGAGGCGAAGACCGCGCCTGCGTGATACAGCACTTTGCTTTCTCGCTTGATAGCAACCGTTTGCGCGCCTATGGCGGCAAATATGGGCGCGAGTGCATTGAGTGCAGCCTGATCGCCTTCCATGCCGCAGTACGTGCCCGCAAAATCTGCTGCTACTTTCTCAGGCACTGCAAAGCTGCGTATCGGATGAATGCTGGCAACTGCTGCGCCGCAAGCACTGGCACTGGCCAGTATGCTGGAAGAGAGCGCGCCGCTGCAGTGGAAGACTATGCTGCCTGCCGGCAAGCGCCCGCTGTCAGCCAATGCGTCGCAGCAAGCTGCGATCTGGTCGTCGGGTGCGGCTATGAGGTAGATGTTGGCTGTCTGCAGGTCGGCGTAGCTGCTTGCCACGCGACCAGTGCCTGCAAAAGCAGCGGCGCGTGCGCCGCTAGTGACCGAAGTATTGAGGATGTCCAGTATCTGGACAGTCTGATGCTGCACCCACAAGCGCGCCAGCGTCTGGCCGACTTTGCCGCAACCGATGATGGAGAGTGTTTGCGGTTTGCTCATGGGTTCAGACCTAGCTGTTGACCTGTTCCAGCGCTTCCTGCTGTTCCAGCCATTCCGCTTCCAGTTGTGTCACTTCCTTGGTGTAGAAGGTCTGGTCGGCCAGCAGTTGCTTCAGTTCTTTTTTGTTTGCAGCATCGTAGATGAGCGGATCGGCCAGTTTTTCATCTACGCTGGCTTTTTGCGCATTGCGCTTGGCAATTTGTTCTTCCAGCTTTTTGATTTTCTGTTCTATCGGCTTTTTACGGGCCGCCAGTTTTTGGCGTTCTTCCGCTTCCTGCTTTTTCTGTTCACGCTTGTCTACTGCGCTGACAGTGGCAGCGGGTGCGACCGGGCTGGCCGATTTTTCCTTGACTGGTGGCAGGCTGGCATTGGCGGCTGCATTTTTTGCATCCAGCTTGGTTTTGAAGAGCCAGTCTTTGTAGTCGTCGAGGTCGCCATCAAAAGGTTGCAGCTTGCCGTCGGCAACGATGATGAATTGATCGGTGGTCGCGCGCAATAAGTGCCTGTCATGGGATACCACAACCAGTGTGCCTTCGAACTGCGCCAGCGCCATGGTGAGCGCTTCGCGGGTTTCCAGATCCAGATGGTTGGTCGGTTCATCGAGCAGCAAGAGGTTAGGGCGTTGCCAGACGATGAGCGCCAGCGCCAGGCGTGCTTTTTCTCCACCGGAGAACGGCGCGATTTTGCTGGTGACCATGGTGCCGTTGAAGTTGAAGCTGCCGAGGAAGTTGCGCAGCTCTTGTTCACGTACGGTCGGTGCGATGTGCATCAGGTGCCACAGCGGCGATTCATCATGGCGCAGCATTTCTACCTGGTGCTGGGCGAAGTAGCCGATAGCCAGGCCTTTGCCGAATTGCGATGAGCCGTTGAGTGGCTCCAGTTCACCTGCGATGGTTTTGATCAGCGTGGATTTACCGGCACCGTTGACGCCGAGCAAGCCGATACGCTGGCCGATTTGCAGCGAGAAGTTGATGCCGGAAACGATTTTCTTTTCCGTGATCGAGTAGTCTTTTTCATCCTCAATACGGTAACCGGCATCGACGGCCTCCATTACCAGCAATGGATTTGGTGCATTCGCCGGTTCGCGGAATTCAAACGAGAACTCTGCCGCTGCACGCAATGGTGCGAGCTCTTCCATCTTCGACAGGGCCTTGATCCGGCTTTGTGCCTGGCGGGCCTTGCTGGCTTGTGCCTTGAAGCGGTTGATGAAGGATTCCAGATGCGCACGTTGGCGAGCTTGTTTTTCCATCGCGCTTTGGGCGAGGATCATTTGCGCGGCGCGTTGACGCTCGAAATCCGAGTAGTTACCGGAGTAACGCTTCAGCTTGCGCTCATCAATATGCACGATGACGTTGACGACGCCGTCGAGGAAGTCCCTATCATGCGAGATGACGATCAGGGTGCCGGCGTAACGCTTGAGCCAGTCTTCCAGCCAGATGATGGCGTCCAGATCCAAATGGTTGGTCGGTTCATCGAGCAGCAAGAGGTCAGACGGGCACATCAGCGCTTGCGCCAGGTTCAGGCGCATACGCCAGCCACCAGAGAAGCTGGCGACCGGTTGATCCATTTGCGCCATGGTGAAGCCCAGGCCGAGCAGCAGTTGCTCGGCGCGCGAACGGACGGTGTAAGCGTCAGCATCCGCCAGCGCGCTGTATAGCTCGCCGATCAGGGTGCCGTTGTCTATGGTGTCCGGTTCGCTTTCGAGGAAGGCGAGTTCTTCTTCCAGGCGGCGCAGCGTGACGTCGCCGTCGATGGCATAGTCGATGGCTGAGCGTTCCAGCGGCGGGGTTTCCTGCGCTACATAGGCGACGCGCCATTTGGCCGGGAAGTCGATGGTGCCGAGGTCGGCATGCAGTTCACCGCGCAGCATGCCGAACAGGCTGGATTTGCCCGCACCGTTGGCACCGATCAGGCCGATTTTGTCGCCCGGATTGAGCGTGACATCGACGTTGTCGAGTAGCGGCTTGATGCCGCGCATGAGGGAAACTTGCTGAAAACGAATCATGTAATTTGTAAGCCGCTGGCACGTTGTGTCTGTGTGCCAGTGGCTTTGCTTCTTTAGAGAATGATTAAAAATGGCTGGCTTGTCATAGCCAACCGAAATCGCGGCTCGCAGCATTCATGGGAATAGCTACCAGCGGCGGTGCAGGCTTCAGGCCTGCCGGATTACTGTCAACCACGCTCACGCATCAGCACGATGCGGGCAGGTACGACCTTATTGCAATTGATCTGCAGTGATCAGGAATACCATGTCGTCACCGGCGCTGGTGGTGAGCCAGGTCAGGTTCAGTTCCGGGAATGCCGCTTCTGCGAATTCACGTTCATTACCGATTTCGACCATCAGCAAACCGTTAGGCGTCAGGCGTTGACCTGCGCCGGCAACGATTTTGCGTACCAGATCCATACCGTCGGTACCGCCTGCCAGTGCAATTTGCGGTTCACGCAGGTATTCCGGTGGCAGCTTGCTCATGGAGCCCGAATTGACGTACGGCGGGTTGGTGATGATGAGATCGTATTTGTATTCAGGCACGTTCGCATACAGGTCGGATTCGATCAGGCTGATGCGGTGATCCAGTTCGTATTCGGCGACATTGCGCTTTGCTACATCCAGCGCATCGGTGGAGATATCCACTGCATCCACATGTGCATTCGGGAAGGCGTCGGCCAGCATGATAGGCAGGCAGCCGGAACCGGTGCAGAGCTCGAGAATGTTATTCACTTTGTCCGGATTGCTGACCCACGGCGAGAATTGCTCAGGGATCAGTTCGGCGATGAAGGAGCGCGGCACGATGACGCGTTCATCGACATAGAAGCGATAGCCGCCGAGCCAGCCTTCATTCGTGATGTAAGCCGCAGGCAGGCGCTCATCAGCGCGTTGTTCGATGACGCGCAAGACTGCATCGACTTCTTCCTGCAGCAGGCATGCATCGAAGAAAGGATCGAGTTTGTCCAGCGGCAGCTTGAGTGTGTGCAGGATCAGGTAAGCGGCTTCATCCAGTGCATTGGTGCTGCCATGGCCGAAGAATAGTTTCGCGGTATTGAAGCGGGTAACTGCGTAACGCAGCAAGTCGCGAATGGTAGTGAGTTCGTTAGGCTTGGTAGGCATGGTTCGGTGCAACTAAGTAAAAGGATGATGCCTGATGCAGAATGACTGCAGCAGGAGGTTTTTTATCGATGCTGTGCGCCAGCCTCAGAGCAGCAGGTTTTCCATCGTACGGCGATAGATGTTTTTAAGCGGATCGATGAAGCGAACTTCGATGTGTTCATCGATCTTGTGGATGCTGCCATTCGGCGGGCCAAACTCGACGACTTGCGGACAGATTTGCGCAATGAAGCGTCCGTCCGAGGTGCCGCCTGTGGTTGACAGTTCGGTGGTCACGCCAGTTTCGGATTTGATCGCATCGCTCATCGCATCGCTCAGTGTGCCTTTCGGCGTGAGGAAGGGATGCCCGCTGATCGACCATTTCAAATCGTATTCGAGGCCGTGTTTGTCCAGGATTGCGTGTACGCGTTTTTGCAAACCTTCTACCGTGCTGGCGGTGCAGAAGCGGAAGTTGAAGTCGATGACGACGTTGCCCGGAATGACGTTCGATGCGCCGGCGCCGCCATGGATGTTCGATACTTGCCACGAAGTCGGCAGATAGTATTGATTGCCGTCATCCCATTTCTCGGCGACCAGTTCTGCCAGTGCGGGTGCGCATTGGTGGATAGGGTTGCGTGCCAGTTGCGGATAGGCGATGTGGCCTTGTATGCCTTTGACGGTGAGCTTGCCGGACATGCTGCCGCGGCGACCGTTCTTGATGGTGTCGCCCAGGACGTCGGATGAGGTCGGTTCACCGACTACGCAGTAATCGAGTTGCTCGCCGCGTGCTTTCAGCGCGTTGCAGACGATGACGGTGCCGTCGGTCGCCGGGCCTTCTTCATCGCTGGTGATGAGGAAGCCGATCGAGCCTTTGTGGTCAGGGTGTGCGTGCACGAATTCTTCTGCCGCCACCACCATCGCCGCGATTGAGGTTTTCATGTCAGCGGCACCGCGGCCGTAGAGTTTGCCGTCGCGCTGGGTAGGGACGAACGGTGGCGAAGTCCATTGCTCGAGCGGGCCAGTCGGCACGACGTCGGTATGACCGGCAAATACCAGCAGCGGCTGCGCAGTACCTTTGCGCGCCCACAGATTGGTCACGCCATCGGATTCTATGGTTTCGCAAACGAAGCCCAGCGGGGCCAGCAATTCGATCAGGCGCGATTGGCAGCCTTTGTCTTCCGGTGTGACGGAGGAGAGGGCGATCAGTTCTTCGGTCAGTGCGAGCGTTTTGCTCATAAATTAGTCTTGAAAAATTTGTTGATAGAGTTCGTCGGAAAAACCAACGCTGGATTTTTTGTCCTTGACCAGTACCGGGCGCTTGATGACCGATGGCGATTCCAGCATCAGTGCAGTGGCACTGGCGGCATCGGTGATTTCGGCCTTGCGTTCATCCGGCAGCTTGCGCCAGGTTGTGCCTTTGCGATTGACCAGCACATCCCATGGCACGTCGCGCAACCAGGTTGTGATCAGGTCTGCGTTGATGCCATCTTTTTTGAAATCGTGGAAGACGAAATCGGTGCCGTTATTACTCAGCCAGGTGCGCGCTTTTTTGACGGTGTCGCAGTTAGGTATGCCGTAGAGGGTAATCGTCATGTCTACATCTTCAGGGTAAATTCGGTAAAGCTTGCTTCTTCCTGCTCCGGTGCTTCTTCCTGCACCGTTTGCGCAGAGTTGTTCAGCAACCAGAACAGATTGCTGGCCGAGTCAGCGTGTGCCAGTGCCTCGTCCTGTGTGACGAGACCATCCTTGATCAATTGCATCAGCGCTTGTTCAAAGGTTTGCGAGCCAGGCGACAAACTTTTTTCTATCGCTTCCTTGATCAGTGCAATTTCACCTTGTTCTATCAGCTCGGCGATGTGGCGTGTGTTCAGCATGACTTCGACAGCTGCACGGCGCTTGCCGTCGAGTGCACTGATCAGACGTTGCGACACAATTGCGCGCAGGGTCGAGGACAGATCGGCGAGCAGCGATTGCCGGTTTTCTATCGGGTAAAAATTGATGATGCGGGTCAGCGCCTGGTAGCTATTGTTCGCATGCAGGGTCGCGACAACCAGATGGCCGGACTGCGCATAAGCGAGTGCTGCCGACATGGTTTCCTTGTCGCGTATCTCACCGATCAGGATGCAATCGGGAGCCTGGCGCAGGGCGTTTTTCAATGCTATTGGCAAGTCGCTGGCATCGCTGCCTATCTCGCGCTGGTTGACGATGGACTTCTTGTTGCGGAACAGAAATTCAATCGGGTCTTCCAGCGTCAGGATATGACCGGTAGCGATGGTGTTGCGATGATCGAGCATGGCGGCGATCGTGGTCGATTTGCCGGAACCGGTCGAGCCGACTACCAGCAGCAAACCACGTTTCTCCATGATCATATCGGCCAGGATAGGTGGCAGTGCCAGGCTGTTCAGCGGCGGGATTTCGCCCGGTACATAACGCAGCACGGCAGAAATACTGCCGCGCTGGCGGAACGCTGATAAGCGGAAGCTGCCGACACCCGTCACCGGTATGCCGATATTGAGTTCGTTTTCACGATCCAGTTCTTCCAGCTTGGCTGGCGGGACAACTTCGGCCAGCAAGGTCATGACGGCATTCTGGTCCAGCTTCTGCTGGTTGATGGGTACCAGATTGCCGTTGATCTTGATGTGGATAGGCGAGTTGACTGCAATAAACAGGTCAGATGCTGCTTTTTCCTTCATCAGAAGGAATAATCTATCCATTGCCATAGCTGTCCCGGTTCAGAAAAGTGTAAACGCGTGTTGCAGTGATGCCGACTTACTTAGTCACGCAGCAATTCGTTGATCGCTGTTTTCGAACGTGTTTGCGCATCGACGCGTTTGACGATCACTGCGCAGTACAGGCTGTACTTGCCATCAGCGGATGGCAAGTTGCCGGAAACGACGACGGAACCGGCTGGGATACGGCCGTAGGTTACTTCGCCGGTTGCACGGTCATAGATCTTGGTCGATTGGCCGATGTAGACACCCATCGAGATAACCGAGTTTTCTTCGACGATAACGCCTTCAACGATTTCCGAACGTGCACCGATGAAGCAGTTGTCTTCGATGATGGTCGGGTTCGCTTGCATAGGTTCCAGTACGCCACCGATACCGACGCCGCCGGACAAATGCACGTTTTTACCGATTTGTGCGCAGGAACCGACGGTGGCCCATGCATCAACCATGGTGCCTTCATCGACGTACGCGCCGATGTTGACGAAGGACGGCATCATGACCACGTTTTTGCCGATGAAGCTGCCGTGACGTGCGACTGCAGGTGGTACCACGCGGAAGCCGCCTTTGGCGAAGTCAGCTGCGGTGTAGTTCGCGAATTTGGTTGGTACTTTGTCGTAGAACTGCATGTGGTCGCCGGATGGCATGGTGATGTTGTCTTCCAGACGGAAGGACAGCAATACTGCTTTCTTGACCCATTGATTGACGACCCACGAGCCGCTGTCTTTTTGCGCTACGCGCAAGGTGCCTTCGTTCAGTTGGGCGATGACTTGCGCGACTGCGTTACGCACATCTGCAGGTGCATTTTTCGGGGAGAAATCCGCACGGTTTTCCCAGGCTTGGTCGATGATCTGTTCGAGTTGTTGAGTCATTTGATGGTCTTGTCAGTTGATAGAAATGATTACTAGGATAAATTACGCTGCAGTACTGGCCAATTTCTTGGCGAATTCGACTATGCGTTGCGCGGCTTCGAGGCATTCGTCCACTTCGGCGACCAGCGCCATGCGGACCCGGTTCTGCCCCGGATTGATGCCATGTGCTTCGCGGCCCAGATAGCTGCCTGGCAATACCGTGACATTATATTCGGCATAGAGGCGCTTCGCGAATTCAACATCGCTGATGTTGACGAGTTTGTCGACCCTGGCCCACAGGTAGAAACCGGCGTCCGGCAGGGAAACGTCCAGAACTTCCTGCAGCAAAGGCGTGACTTGATTAAATTTCTTGACGTATTTCTCGCGGTTTTCGATGACGTGCTGCTCGTCGTTCCAGGCGGCAATCGACGCGCTTTGCACGGACGGGCTCATTGCGCTGCCGTGATAGGTGCGGTACAGCAGGAAGCTCTTGATGATTTCTGCATCGCCAGCGACGAAGCCGGAGCGCATGCCTGGCACATTCGAGCGTTTCGACAGGCTGGAGAAGCCGATCAGGCGCGGATAGCCGGTGCGGCCCAGCTTGTGCGCCGCTTCCAGGCCACCTAAAGGTGCTTCCGCCTTGAAATAGATTTCCGAATAGCATTCATCGGCCGCGATGACAAAGCCATAGCGATCCGACAAGGCGAACAGTTCAGCCCAGTCTTCCAGCGTCAGCACGGCGCCAGCCGGATTGCCCGGCGAGCAGATGTAGACCAGTTGCACGCGCGCCCAGACATCCGCCGGGATGCTGGCAAAGTCAGGTGCGAAGTTACGGGCCGGATCGCAATTGACGAAGTAAGGCTCGGCACCGGCCAGGTAGGCGGCGCCTTCATAGATTTGGTACAGCGGATTCGGGCAGACCACCAAAGCCTGCTTGCTCGGATCGATCACGGTCTGGGCCAGTGCAAACAAGGCCTCGCGCGAACCATTGACTGGCAGTACCTGTGTGGCCGGATTCAGCTTCGGCAGGTTGTAGCGACGCTCCAGCCAGCCCGCGATGGTGGCGCGCAGCGCATCGGTGCCGGCGGTGGTCGGATAGACTGCGAGCCCGTCGAGATTGTCCGCCAGTGCTTTTTGTATAAAAGCCGGGGTCGGATGCTTCGGTTCACCGATGCCGAGGCTGATAGGACGATAGGCAGCGTTCGGCGTGACAGCGGCAAACAGTTGCTTCAGTTTTTCAAAAGGATAGGGTTGGAGCTGTTTAAGAAGTGGATTCACGGCTGAGGGCAGAAATGTGAGTGTGATGTTCGTAGTCGCTGTTTGCGCTGCCGCTTTGCATGAGCGACAACCGCAGGCTTTATTTACACGAGGTTCAAAGTGGCAACATTATACCGCCCATGGCGACAGAACCGCTGCCTGCGTAAACTCTGGCTGTAAATGATTGGAATCGTTGTTCCAAATGCTATGATTAGCCCCTTTTACGGCCTCTTTTGCCGCATCCGCCACGCTGGCCGGATGCTTGATAAATATTTAATTTGCGCTGCATATTCTAGGAACGGTTGATAACGTGCGTCTAACTTCCATTAAATTATCGGGATTCAAGTCTTTTGTTGATCCGACGAATTTTCAGGTGCCGGGTCAATTGGTCGGTGTCGTCGGCCCGAATGGCTGCGGCAAGTCCAATATCATCGATGCTGTGCGCTGGGTTTTGGGTGAATCCAAGGCTTCCGAGCTGCGCGGTGAATCGATGCAGGACGTTATTTTTAACGGTACGACGCACCGCAAACCGGCGGGGCGTTCATCGGTTGAGCTGGTGTTTGACAATGGCGAGGGCAAGGCTGCCGGTCAGTGGAGCCAATACGCAGAGATCGCAGTCAAGCGTACGCTGACGCGTGACGGTACCTCGACTTACTACATCAACAATCAGGCGGTACGCCGCCGCGACATCCAGGACATCTTCCTCGGTACCGGTCTGGGTCCACGCGCTTACGCGATCATCGGGCAGGGCATGATTTCGCGCATCATTGAAGCGCGTCCGGAAGAGCTGCGTATCTTCCTGGAAGAAGCTGCGGGTGTGTCGAAGTACAAGGAACGCCGTCGCGAAACCGAAAACCGTTTGCAGGACACACGCGAAAACCTGTTGCGTGTCGAGGATATCCTGCGCGAGCTGAATACCAACCTGGAAAAGCTGCAAGGCCAGGCTGCTGTCGCGCAAAAATTCCACGAACTGCAAGCTGACCAGGACGAGAAGCAAAAGCTGCTGTGGCTGCTGCGTAAAACCGAAGCAAAGAACGAGCAGGAAAAATTCTTCCGCGATATCGAAAAAGCGCAGACCGATCTGGAAGAACAAACCGCCAAGCTGCGTCACGTTGAAACCGAGCTCGAGCACATGCGCCAGGCGCATTACTCCGCTGGTGATCGCATGCATCAGGCGCAAGGCCATCTGTATCAGACCAACTCAGAAATCGGCAGCCTGGAAGCACAAATCAAATTCGTGATCGAATCGCGTACCCGTCTGCAGTCGCAACTGAATTCGCTGACCGCACAACGCGATCAATGGCAACGCCAGGGCACACAATTCCAGGACGATCTGGTTGAAGCTGAGATGCATCTGGAAGAGCAGGCGATGCGCGTTGAGCAGGCGCAGGAAACCGCGCAACGTGAAAACGATCGCTTGCCGGCGCTGGAGCAGGCATGGCGTGAAGCGCAACTGAAAACGACCGAGTCGCGCGGCAAGATCATGCAGGCGCAACAGCAGATCGAACTGGAATCTGCACATCAGCGCAATGCGTCGAATATCTTGTCCGGCCTGACTGTACGTCGCGAACGTCTGCAGCAGGAAAAGCAGGGTTTGAATTTGCCGGATAGTACGCATCTGGCTAACCTGAAGATGCAGCTGGAAGAGAAGCAGGCGACGCTGGAAGAAGCGACCGCGCAACTCGAAGTCGCGCAAGAGCAATTGCCTAAGCTGGAAGAAGAACGCCGCGCTGCGCAGGAACAGGTCAATACCGAAACTGCTAACAATGCGCAACTGGAAGCACGTCTGTCCGCACTCAAGCAGTTGCAGGAAAACGTGCAGACCCAGGGCAAAGTACAGCCGTGGTTGCAAAAACATGAATTGGGCGAGTTGCCGCGTCTGTGGCAAAAACTGCAGATAGACCAGGGCTGGGAAACCGCGCTGGAATCCGTCTTGCGTGAGCGTACCTCGGCATTGGAAATGTCGAACCTGGATTGGGCCAAGGCCTTCTTCAGCGATGCACCACCAGCCAAGCTGGCCTTGTTCACACCGAATGCGACTGCGTCCGAAGCGGTGGAAATACCAGCTGGCCTGAAGCCTTTCCTGAACCTGCTGCAACTGAATGATCCGGGTCTGCGCGCATTGATGCAGGACTGGTTGCATAACGTGTATATCGCGGAAGATACCGCTGCGGCTTTCGTAGATCGCAACAAGCTGCCGGTCGGCGCTTATTTCGTCACACGTCAGGGCCATGTCATCAGCAAGACCAGCGTGCGTTTCTATGCTTCCGATTCGGAGCAGGACGGCATGCTGGCACGCCAGCAGGAAATCGAAAACATCACCAAGCAATTGCGTGCGCAGCACATGCTGGCCGATGAAGCGAAATCGCGCTCGATCCGCTCCGAATCCGCAGTGACGCAAGCGACCCAGCGCCTGCAGGAAATTCGCCAGCGCGTGAATACGCTGACGCAAGCAGTGCATGGCTTGCAAATCGATGTGATGAAGCTATCCGAAGTGCAGGAGCGCTTTAACCAGCGCAGCACGCAGATTGCAACTGATCTGGAAGAGATCGCGATGCAGGAAGCCGAGCAGCAGCAAGTCAAGGCGGAATCAGAAGCGAAGTTCGAGCAACTGGATGCCGAGCTCGGCGAGCTGCAAGAGACACATGAAGAAGGTCAGACCGATTACCTGAACAAAGAGCAGCAACTCAACGATGCGCGTCAACGTGCACGTGATCTGGAGCGTGCGGCGCAGGAAACCGCGTTTGCCGAAAAATCACAGCGCAACAAGATCGAAGAATTAAAGCGCAGCATTGCCACTGCACTGGAGCAGGCGGCGCAACTGTTCGCGAATATGCAGCAGGGCAGCCTGGAACTGGAAAGCCTGGACGATCAGGCCGCACAAGCTGGTTTGCAAACCTTGCTGGATACCCGTAGCGAGCAGGAACGTGCGCTGGCGGATGCACGCCATGAACTGGATCAGTTGACGCAGCAATTGCGCGGCCATGACGAAGCACGCATGCAGGCGGAACGCAGCCTGCAACCGCAACGCGACCGCATTACCGAGCTGCAGTTGAAAGAGCAGGCCGCGCGCCTGAATCAGGAACAGTATGCGCAGCAATTGCTGGAAGCCGAGGCAGATGAAGCGGCACTGGCAGAGAAGCTGAACAGCGATATGCGTCCATCCTATCTGCAAGGTGAAGTCACACGCCTGACGAATGCGATTGCCGCGTTGGGTGCAGTCAACCTGGCAGCGCTGGACGAACTGGCGACGGCATCGGAACGCAAGAACTTCCTCGACGCACAAAATGCCGACCTGACCGAAGCGATCACGACGCTGGAAGACGCGATTGCGAAGATCGACAAGGAAACGCGCGAATTGCTGCAAGACACCTTCGACAAGGTCAATCATCACTTCGGCGAATTGTTCCCTATCCTGTTCGGTGGCGGCCAGGCCAAGCTGACCATGACCGGCGACGAGATCCTCGATTCCGGCGTGCAGGTGATGGCGCAGCCACCAGGCAAAAAGAATGCAACCATTCACTTGCTGTCCGGTGGTGAAAAAGCCCTGACCGCGACGGCACTGGTGTTCTCGATGTTCCAGTTGAATCCGGCACCGTTCTGTCTGCTGGATGAGGTTGACGCACCACTCGATGATGCGAATACCGAACGTTTCTGCAATATGGTTAAACGCATGTCGGCGCATACCCAGTTCCTGTTCATCTCGCATAACAAGATTGCGATGGAAATGGCGCAGCAGCTGATCGGTGTGACCATGCAGGAGCAGGGTGTGTCACGTATTGTGGCGGTGGATATGGAGTCGGCCGCCGATTTTGCGTCTGAAGCGCAGCTGGCCTGAATGTAGCCAGCTGCTGACGTATTCGTTTTATGCAGTGGTGAGAAAGCGGAACGATTCAACGACTGAATAGTCGGTGATATGGATGCTTTCCCGCATGTTTTTCAGAGGGCAATCTGGCTTGACAAGGCAGATTGCTAAAATTAACCTGAGTTCTAAGAGTCGCAAGTGCATCAGTGACGCTGGTCGCCGCCATGTAACTTTATCGGCAGGCGCGCGTTATGGATGTATAGATTGACGACCATCCAACCTTTGGATTTTTATGACCCTATTTGCTTCTTCCCGATTTGCTCGCGGCGCGCGTAGCGTGCAGCCGAACAGATTTTCCCTGCAATCCACAGCTACGGCAGGTGCAGCATGAATGATCTCCAGACCAGTTTGTTCGTGATCGGCGGCGTGATCGTTGTCGGCGTTATTTCTTACAATAAGTGGCAGGAGCATAAGGCCAAGAAAAGCGTCGAGCGCGCTTTTTCCTCGTCGCACGATGATGTGCTGATGGCACCGGAGGGACGCGAGTCGCCGGAAGAACGCATGGAGCCAACCATAGACGGCGAGCGCCATGAGCCTAGCTTTTCGGAAAATCCATACGATGCTGCTCCAGTGCAGCAAGATGCAGCGGTGCCGCATGCAGAAGCGGAGCTGGATGCGCCGGTTGATTTCGTACAGCCGGTAGAAGAAAAAGAATTGCCTGTCGATTACCTGATTGATTGCACGATTCCGCTGACATTAACGACGCAATTGCGTGGTGAGAAAATCCTGCCTGCTTTGCAATCGCTGCGCCATGTCGGCAGCAAGCCTGTGCATTTCGCCGGTCAGCATATCGACGGCGGCTGGGAAGCGATTACCCATGGCGGCATCTATAAGTCGCTGATGGCAGGCGTACAACTGGCGAGTCGCAGCAACGCCCTGAACGAGCTGGAGTATTCCGAGTTCGTGATGCGCCTGCGTCAGATCGCCGATGATTTCGATGCCGATCCGGATGTGCCGGACATGGCGGAAGTGATGGTGACAGCGCGTTCGCTGCATCACTTCGTGACTGAATACGACGCCAAGCTGAGCGTGAATGTACATACCAACGGTGCGCCATGGTCGGTCACGACCTTGCTGGCGGCGCTGGAGCGTCAGGGCTTCGACGTGCGTCCGGAAGGTCGTCTGGTGATGCCGGATGGCGATGGCGGTGTGTTGTTCTCCCTGTCTACCAATGTCACGCTGGCAGAAGAAACGACCAGCCGCCTGACCCTGCTGCTGGATGTGCCTGTGGTGGCACCGGCACGTGACGGCTTTGGTGCGATGACCGCTTGTGCACGTTCACTGGCAGCACGTCTGGACGGTACCGTGGTGGATGACGGCAACCAGCCATTGTCGGACGCATCACTGAATGAAATTTCCGGTCAACTTGAAGTGTTCTACGCCGACATGGAAGCGGCAGACATTCCTGCAGGCTCCACCAGGGCATTACGCTTATTCAATTAAATTATGCAGCCGGATTTGTTTTCTACGGCATCGCAAACAGATGCAAACGCGAAGCCGGAGGAACCGGATGCCAGTAATCCCCCGGCACGCGCAGCATGGTTACGCGATGAACTGAATCGCCACAATTACGCTTATCACGTCCTCGATAATCCCTCCATTCCTGACGCGGAATACGACAAGCTGTTCCGCGAGTTGCAGGCACTGGAAGCGGCCCATCCCGAACTGCTGGTAGTTGATTCACCGACACAAAGGGTGGGCGCACTGGCATTGTCTGCCTTCCCGCAGGTGACGCATTCAGTGCCCATGCTGTCGCTAGGCAATGGCTTTGAAGATGAAGACATCATTGCCTTTGATCGTCGCGTCAGCGAAGGCCTGAATATTACCGAAGTCGAATATGCCACCGAACTGAAGTTCGACGGCCTTGCAATCAACCTGCGCTATGAAGATGGCGTACTGGTAGAGGCGGCTACGCGCGGCGACGGTGCGACCGGTGAAAACGTGACGACGAATATCCGCACCGTGCGTGCGATTCCGTTGCGTCTGCATACAAAAACGCCACCTAAAGTGCTGGATGTGCGCGGCGAAGTGATGATGTACAAGGCAGACCTGGCGAAGCTGAATGCACGGCAACGCGATGCAGGCGCCAAGGAATTTGCCAATCCGCGCAATGCGGCAGCTGGCAGCTTGCGGCAACTGGATTCACGCATTACCGCGCAGCGTACCTTGCGTTTCTTTGCCTACGGAGTAGGGCTGCTGGAAGGCGCGGAGATGCCAGTCTCGCATTCGGCTTTGCTTGACTGGTATGCCGAGCTGGGCCTGCCGGTCTGTACCGAGCGTGCAGTGGTAAAAGGTGCGGCTGGTTTGCTTGAATTCTATAAAGCGGTCGGACAAAAACGTCCTGGCTTGCCGTATGAAATCGACGGCGTCGTCTACAAGGTCAATAGCGTCGAGCAGCAGCAACAGCTGGGTTTTGTCTCACGTGCACCGCGTTATGCGATCGCCCATAAATTCCCGGCGGAAGAAGCGCTGACCACGGTGCAGGGCATAGAAGTACAGGTAGGACGTACTGGTGCGATTACACCGGTAGCGCGCCTGGCACCAGTTTTGGTCGGCGGCGTGACCGTCACCAACGCAACCTTGCATAATGAAGACGAGGTCAGGCGCAAGGATATCCAGATCGGCGATACCGTGATCGTGCGCCGTGCTGGTGATGTGATTCCTGAAGTAGTCGCCTATGTGCCGGAAAAACGTCCGGCCGATGCGCAACCCTTTGTGATGCCGACCGCTTGCCCGGTCTGTAACTCTCCTATCGTGAAGCTGGAAGATGAAGCGATTGCACGCTGTTCCGGCGGCTGGGTGAAGTGCGCAGCGCAACGTAAGGGCGGTTTGCTGCATTTCGTTTCCCGTCGCGCGATGGATGTCGAAGGTCTGGGCGATCAACTGGTTGAACAGTTGGTAGATAAACACATCATTACCACCGCAGCAGATTTATACAAACTGGGTTTCCGTGCACTGGCCGAGCTGGATCGCATGGCAGACAAGTCAGCGCAGAATGTATTGGCCGCGCTGGAAAAATCCAAATCGACCACGTTGGCGCGCTTTATTTATGCGCTGGGAATACGTCATGTCGGCGAAGCGACGGCGAAGGAACTGGCGCGCCATTTTGGTAATCTGGAGGCGCTGTTGCAGGCGTCCGAAGAGCAGTTGCTGGAAGTGGCGGATATCGGTCCGGTCGTGGCGCAATCGATAAGAAGTTTCCTCAGCGATCCGCTGAATACGGAATTGATTGAACAATTGCAGGCGGCTGGTGTCAGATGGCCCGAACACGTGGTGGAGAACAAGCCCAAGCCTTTCGCAGGCAAGACCTTCGTTCTGACCGGAACCCTGCCGACGCTGAGTCGTGATCAGGCCGCTGAAAAAATCGAGGCGGCAGGTGGCAAGGTCGCCGGTTCCGTCTCCAAGAAAACCAGCTACGTGGTAGCGGGTGCCGAGGCCGGTAGCAAGCTGGCCAAGGCAGAGGAGTTAGGCATCGCCATACTTGATGAATCTGCATTGCTGCAATTATTGGAAACTCATGAGCAAAATTAGAAAAGCCGTCTTCCCCGTCGCAGGCCTCGGCAGCCGTTTTCTGCCCGCCACCAAAGCCCAGCCGAAGGAAATGCTGCCTGTCGTCGACAAGCCTCTGATCCAGTATGCGGTGGAAGAAGCGGTCGCGGCCGGGATTACCGATATGGTCTTTATTACCGGTCGCAATAAACGCGCGATTGAAGATCATTTCGATACAGCTTACGAGCTGGAATCCGAACTGGAAGCGGCGAACAAGAATGCCTTGCTGGAACTGGTGCGCAACGTTATTCCGAAGAGTATCAATTGCATCTATATCCGTCAGTCGGCCCCGCTGGGTCTCGGCCACGCCGTTTTGTGCGCGCGTCCGGTAATCGGCAACGATCCGTTTGCCGTCTTGCTGGCGGATGACTTCATGGATACCGCTGACGGTGTGAAACCGGTGCTGGCGCAGATGACAGACGTGTTCCAGCGTGAAGGTCATAGTGTGTTGGCGGTACAGGATGTACCTCGCTCGGATACCAAGCAATACGGGATAGTAAGTGCGACGGCGTATCAACCGCAGCTGGAATTGGTGAATGCGATTGTGGAGAAACCGCAGCCTGATGTCGCTCCATCGACGCTGGCCGTAGTTGGCCGTTATGTGTTGAGCAACAAGATTTTTGATTATCTGGAAACCATCGGCAAAGGCGCAGGCGGTGAAATACAATTAACCGACGGCATCGCTGCGCTGATGCAGGCTGAAAAGGTATTGGCATATCGTTACGATGGCCAACGTTATGATTGCGGTTCCAAGCTGGGTTACCTGAAGGCGATGGTGGCGATGGGGCTCAAGCATCCTGAAACCGGTGCAGGTTTTACTGAATATTTAAAATCATTGAAATGACAGTCCGAGAAATTTTAAAAATGGGCGATCCACGCCTGTTACGCGTGGCAGAGCCAGTCAGGGAGTTCGGTACACCCGAACTCGAGGCGTTGATCGCCGATATGTTTGAAACCATGCACGCGGTGAATGGCGCGGGTCTGGCTGCGCCGCAAATCGGCGTCAATCTGCGCCTGGTGATCTACGGCTTCAAGCAAAACACCCGTTATCCGGATGCGCCGCCAGTGCCGGAAACCGTGCTGATTAATCCGAAGCTGCGACCGTTGTCGGCCGAGATGGTGGATGGCTGGGAAGGCTGTTTGTCGGTGCCGGGTTTGCGTGGTGTGGTGCCGCGTTTCAGCGCCTTGCACTATGACGGTTTTGACCAGTACGGTAATGTCATCAGCCGTGATGCGGACGGCTTCCACGCCCGTGTTGTGCAGCATGAATGCGATCACCTGGATGGCATCCTGTATCCGATGCGGATTACTGATTTATCGCAATTCGGTTATGTCGATGTCTTGTTCCCGGACCTCGATCCGAACGACGACGATTGACGATAGCGGAGAGATACGTAAAAAAGGGCGACTTGAGGTCGCCCTTTTTGTTGTGTGTGGCCAGACTTTAAAACTTGTGTCGTATGCCGACGTTGAACAGCTTGTCGGTTTTGCCGGGGCCGGTCACGCGATAGGCGGCATTGTCATCGTTGCTCAGGCGCGCCCAGCTGGTGTACAGATTGGTGCGGGTGGACAGGTTATGTGTGTAGCCGAGAGCGATCTGGTTTGCATTGGCATTGTTGATGACCTTGTCACTCTTGTGCATATAGGACGCCATGATGGTGTCGGCGGCTGTCAGGTTGACCTTCAGGCCGATCAGGGAGTCACGTGTGTCCAGCGTGCCATAGCCTTTGTTCATGGCATAAGCGATAAACGGTTGCAGCAAACCGAAGTTGTAGTTACCGCCGATCAGCGTGGTCTTGGTGCTGTCAGTCGCGGTCGCGTTGTTGGTGTTCTGATAGGTTAAGACCGCAGCGATCGGGCCGGATGCGTAGCCGATGGCGCCTGCCACGGTACGTCCCGAGCTGGTGCTGCCGGCGACTTCACCAAAGCTGTACGCGGCCTGACCATTGATACCGTTCTTCGCGGCAAAGCTATAGTTGACGGTGTTGTCTATGCGACTGCCGCCATAGTTGAAGATGCGGACCGAATCGCCCGCGAGGGTATCGGCAAACGGATCGAATACGGAAGAGTTGGTGAAGACCATGGTCTGAATGCGGCCCAGTTTTACTTCACCGAAGTCGCCAGCCAGACTGACATAGGATTGCCGATTAAAGAACAGGCCCGGAGAACTGAGCGCACCACTGTCTGCATTGAAGCCGGCTTCGAGAACAAAGTTGGCCTTCAGTCCGTTCCCGAGATCTTCGGTGCCCTTGAAGCCGATGCGGCTGACGCTCTGGTTGCCGCTATCGATACCGACTGTACGACCGCTGCCGGCGTTCTCTATCTTTAAACCCAGATCGACCACGCCATACATGGTGACGCTGCTCTGTCCGTAGCTGGCTCCTGCCATCGACGCCAACATTGAAAATGCGAATAGAGTTTTTTTCATTTATCCACTCCCTTTTGTTTTCAGTTGAAACAACGATCTGATGACAGCGTGCTGCCAGCTTGGGTTGCGTTACTAAACTTAGGTCGGTATTAAATGTAATTCAACTGCATTTTCCCGCGTCGGACTGTCCACGTTGTGACTAGTGTGGATGCACCGGAATGCGTTGATATTGAACCAATATCGATGAGAGAGGGGGATTTATTTACGAAGTTAACTGTGGTCAACAAATTCTGTTGCGCTTTTGGCGACAGTTACTGGTGCGGAGGAAGAAATGATGGAAAGTGCGGGTGCGGGGAGGGTGGCGAGCCACCCTCAGCTTGGCTCAGTTCATGTTCAGAACTGTTCGTCTTCACGCAGGTAGCGCCATTGACCTACCGGCAAATCACCGAGTTTGACGTTGCCTATGCGTACCCGTTTCAGACCGATTACTTTCAGGCCGACCATGTCGCACATGCGGCGGATCTGGCGTTTCTTGCCTTCGCGCAGGATGAAGCTGAGTTGATCTTCGTTTTGCCATTTGACCTTGGCTGGCAGCAGTTTTTTGCCATCCAGTGTGAGTCCGTGATTCAGGCGTTTCAAATCCGCTTCCGGCAGTTTGCCCGGCTTGGTGTATTGCACACGTACCAGGTATTCCTTCTCTACCGACGTATCTTCGCCGATCAAATGTTTGGCGATGCGGCCATCCTGTGTCAGTACCAGCAAACCTACCGAATCAATATCGAGCCGGCCCGCAGGCACCAGGCTGCGCAGTTGTGTCGGGTGGAATTGGGTAGGCGCTTTATCTTCGTTCCAGCGCGTGCTGGCATTGACCAGAGCGACAGCAGGTTTGTAGCCGTCTTCGGCCTGGCCGCTGACATAGCCCATTGGTTTGTTGATGAGTACGGTAACGCGTTTGGATTGTTCTGCTGCGGCTTGTCGTTCGACGGTGACGCGTTGCGTCGGCAAGACCTTGCTGCCTAGTTCCGAAACGACTTTGCCATCGACACGCACCCAACCGCGCGCGATCCATTCGTCGGCTTCGCGCCGCGAGCAAAGTCCAAGCTCGGACATACGTTTGGAAAGGCGGAGTGGTTCATTCATGATGGTGCAATTCTATAAAACTGAAATTGAAAAAATGCGGTAGTGCAGGGTATAGCGATCAGACGCGCAAGGCATCCAGTAAATCTGTTTCCAGCTGGATCTGGCTACGTGGATTATTCAGCACCTGGCCATCGACCAGGAACACGTCTTCCACCCGTTCGCCGAGCGTCATGACTTTGGCCGTGTGCAGATTGACTTTGTATTTCGCCAGGACGTTAGCAACTGAATACAGCAAGCCATTCCTGTCGTTGGCGGAGATCGTCAGCAAGTAGTAGCGGCCGCGTTCATCCGGACGCAGGTCGACAGTAGGGGTGGCCGGGAAGTTGCGGCACAGGCGTGACAGGCGACCTTTGCAAGGCGAAGGCAAGTCCAGTTGTGCGCTCAGTACTTCAGTCAGCTCATGTTCGATCAGGCTGATCAGGTCGCGATAATTATCGGCGAAGGCCGGCTCGGTCACCAGGAAGGTATCGAGGCCGTAACCGTGTTTGGTGGTGTGGATCTTCGCATCCAGAATGCTGAAGTTCTTGCGATCAAAGTAGCTGCAGATGCGGGCGAACAGATCGGGCTGATCCTTGACGTAAACCGTGACTTGCAAGCCTTCGCCTATCGGTGCGAGGCGACATTTGACGACCGGTGTCGGGCTGTCTATTTTGTCGTACAGCGTGCGGGTTTGCCATGCGATGTCGGCCGCATCGTGACGCAGGAAATAGACGACGTCGAGTTGCTTCCACAAGGCTTCATGCGCATTGCTGGACAAGCCGTACAGGCGCAACGATTTCAGTGCTTCTTCCTGGCGATTCTTGAGTTCGCGATCAGCCGACGGTGCATCGCCGCCGAGTGCGCGTAAGGTCATGTTGTACAAGTCTTCCAGCAACTTGCCTTTCCATGCGTTCCATACTTTGGGGCTGGTGCCGCGAATGTCGGCGACGGTCAGCAGATAGAGTGCAGTCAGGTGACGTTCGTCACCGACCAGTCTGGCAAAGTTGCTGATGACTTCGGGATCGGACAGATCTTGCTTTTGCGCGATTTGCGACATCATCAAGTGGTTTTCAACGAGGAAGACTACCAGTTCGGTTTCTTCTTCCGTCAGACCGTGATCGACGCAGAATATGCGCGCATCTTCCTTGCCCAGTTCCGAGTGATCACCACCGCGACCTTTGGCGATGTCGTGGAATAGGGCTGCGATGTAGAGCAACCAGGGCTGGCCGAAGTTGGCCGCGAGCTGGCTGCAGAACGGGTATTCGTGTGCATGTTCGCTCAGCATGAAGCGGCGCACATTGCGCACCACCATCATGATGTGCTGATCGACGGTGTAGACGTGAAATAAGTCGTGCTGCATCTGGCCGACGATCTTGCGGAAGTTCGGCAGGTAACGGCCCAGTACACTGGTCTGGTTCATGCGGCGCAAGGCGTGCGTGATGCCCTGCGGTGCCTGCAGGATCTTCATGAACAGCGCACGATTGACCGGATCGCGGCGGAATTGATTGTCTATCTTGAAGCGTGCATTCCAGAGTGAGCGGAAGGTGCGCGCCGTCATGCCTTTCAGCTCCGGATGCAGGGACAGCAGCAGGAAGACTTCCAGCATGGTCGAAGGCTTGACTTCGAAGGTGTCGTCATTGGCGATGTCGATGAAGCCGTTGACTTCGTTGAAGTCTTCGTTGATCGCGACCGGCGACGTCATTTGCGGGAACAATTGCGCTTCTATGTTTTGCAGCAGGATCGCATTGAGCTGTGTGACGGCCTTGGCTGCAAGGTAGTAGCGCTGCATCAGGTATTCGCTGGCGCGGCGGGTTTCAGTGGTCTTGAAACCGATCGATTCGGCGATGGCGGTCTGGATGTCGAACACCAGGCGATCTTCATGGCGATTTGCAATGATGTGCAAACGTATGCGCACATCTTTGAGTGAGCGTTCTTTTTGCGTGAGCTGGCGTGCTTCGGTCGGCGTGATCAGACCTTGTACTGCCAGTTCGCGCCAGGAGTTGCCGAGTCCGGCTGCTTTCGAGACCCACAGGATGACTTGCAGATCGCGCAGGCCGCCCGGGCTTTCCTTGCAGTTCGGTTCCAGGCTGTAAGGCGTGTCTTCGTACTTGGCGTGACGCTGACGCAGCTCCAGGGTTTTGGCCTGGAAAAAGGCTTGCGGATCCATCGCCGCATTGCAGCGGACTTTGAGTAACTGGAACTGGCTGGCGTTACCGATGACCAGACGTGCTTCCAGCAGGCTGGTTTGTACCGTGATGTCGGCTTCCGCTTCGTTCAGACATTCGTCTATGGTGCGTATGCTATGACCGATTTCGAGGCCGATGTCCCAGAACAGTTGCACCAGCTCTTCCAGCTTCGCTTGTAAGGCAGCGTTCGGCGCTTCATGCAGCAGGATCAGGACGTCGACATCGGAATGCGGGAATAACTCGCCGCGACCATAGCCACCGACGGCGACCAGGGCGGCGCTATCCGGCAGTGCAAAGGCGGTCCATGCCTTGCTCAAGGCAGCATCGACATTGATTCTGAGTTGCGTTAGCAAATGCTCGGCCTTGCCATCCTGTAAAAAACGATCAATGACGATTTGACGTTCGGCTTTGAGTTCTTCTTTTAAGGCAATGGCAAGTGAGGGCATGGATGCTTGGCGGTGAATTCAGGCGTTAATTTCAGGTGCTAACTCAGGCGTCAACGGCTTGAGGAGTGGTAGCCGGTGGCACGATGAATTCAGGTGGCGCCGGAGTGCCAGCTGATTGTGTCAGGATTTCGTAGCCGGTTTCTGTTACCAGTACAGTATGTTCCCATTGTGCGGACAGGCTGCGATCCTTGGTTTTGATGGTCCAGCCATCGCCCATTTCGCGGATTTCGCGACGACCAGCGTTAATCATCGGCTCAACCGTGAAGATCATGCCTGCTTCGAGTTTTTCCAGGGTGCCGGGACGGCCATAGTGCAGTACTTGCGGCTCTTCGTGGAATACCTTGCCGATGCCGTGGCCGCAGAATTCACGTACTACGCTGTAGCCGGCTTTTTCTGCGTGCTGCTGGATGACGTAGCCTATATCGCCCAAATGTGCGCCCGGTTTGATTTTGGAAATGCCCAGCCACATGCATTCATAGGTGATCTGGGTCAGGCGGCGTGCCAGGATCGATGGTTCGCCGATAAAGAACATGCGGCTGGTGTCGCCGTGGTAGCCATCCTTGATGACGGTAATGTCTAAATTGACAACGTCGCCGTTTTTCAGGACTTTATCGCCCGGGATGCCGTGGCAGATGACGTCATTGACCGAGGTGCAGATTGCTTTCGGGTAAGGCGTGTAGCCTGGCGGGCAATAATTCAGCGGGGCCGGGATGGTGCCTTGTACGTTCACCATGTATTCATGGCAGAGGCGATCCAGCTCCCCGGTGGTGATGCCGGTTTTTACAAAAGGTGTAATGTAATCAAGGACTTCGGATGCGAGTCGGCCTGCGATGCGCATGCCTTGTATATCTTCTGCGGTTTTAATTGAAATATTGCCCATAGGAAGCCGGAAATTGCTGGAATGACAGCATGAAAAAATTGTTTGATGAGGAATTATAGACGAGCGGGCATTTATTCGCCGGGCAATGTGGCGGGGCACTTGAAAGGCGTGGCGGTTATAGGGTAGAATCTTGGGCTTGCTTGAATTAACTTTTATTTAATTAAGTCGGGCAAGACTTTATGTAAATCGCGAACTCGTTCGAAAAGGGTGCTGCGGTCAGGCTGAGAACGGCCAATTGACCACGGTGACTGAGCGGGTTCCAGACCTTAACCCTGGAGATATTATGTCCGTAACAATGCGCGAAATGCTGGAAGCTGGCGTCCACTTTGGTCACCAAACACGCTTCTGGAACCCAAAGATGGCCCCTTTCATTTTCGGCCATCGCAACCGTATTCACATCGTTAACCTCGAAAAAACGATGGGCATGTACCAAGAGGCGATGAAGTACATCCGCCAATTGTCGTCCAATCGTGGCACCGTCCTGTTCGTAGGTACCAAACGTCAAGCACGTGAAACCATCGCAGCTGAAGCGCAACGCGCTGGCATGCCTTACGTTGATCAACGCTGGTTGGGAGGCATGCTGACCAACTTCAAAACGATCAAAACATCGATCAAGCGTTTGAAAGAAATGGAAGCATCGATCGAAGACGGTTCCGTACAAAAACTCAGCAAAAAAGAAGCGCTGATGTTTGAACGCGAAAAAATCAAGCTGGAAAAATCCATCGGCGGTATCAAGGATATGGGCGGCATTCCTGACGCAATTTTCGTGGTTGACGTTGGTTACCACAAAGGTGCGATCACTGAAGCAGCGAAACTGGGCATCCCAGTTATCGGTGTAGTCGATACCAACCACTCGCCAGAAGGCGTTACCTACGTTATTCCAGGTAACGATGATTCCTCCAAAGCGATCATGTTGTACGCTCGTGGCGTTGCTGACGCAATCCTCGAAGGCCGCGCAAACGCGACCAACGATCTGGTTGAGTCGATCAAAGGCGGCGACGACTTCGTTGAGGTTAACGAGCAGGCTTAAACCCTGCCTCTGATGGTTTGAGCGTCAGAACAAAAGGGGCAACAGCGGTTCGCCCCTTTTTTTCGAGCGCATTTTGAACGTAATAAGATACTAGACGTCTGAACTGGCGTCCGATTGTTAGGAGATTGTAATGGCCGTTATTACTGCAGCGATGGTTGGTGAACTGCGTGCGCTCACCGATGCGCCGATGATGGAATGTAAAAAAGCATTGACGGAAGCCGACGGCGATCCGGTCAAAGCAGAAGAGATCCTGCGCGTTAAGCTCGGCAGCAAAGCTTCCAAAGCAGCTACCCGTGTAACCGCTGAAGGCGTAGTTGCAGCCTATGTATCCGGTAATGTTGGCGCGTTGATCGAAGTCAACTGCGAAACCGACTTTGTTACCAAGAATGATGATTTCCTCGGTTTTGCCAATACCCTGGTTAAACTGGTTGCAGAAAAAAATCCTGCTGACGTTGCTGCTTTGTCGGCTCTGCCACTGGAAGACAAAACTGTTGAAGAAACCCGCGCTGCCCTGATCGGTCGCATCGGTGAAAACATGTCGATCCGCCGTTTCGTGCGTTTCGAAACCACCGGCAAGCTGGCTTCCTACCTGCACGGTACCCGTATCGGCGTGATGGTCGATTTCGAAGGTGCTGACGAGCAGGTTGGTAAAGACGTAGCGATGCACATCGCTGCAATGAAACCAGTTGCATTGTCGTCGGATAACGTTCCGGCTGACCTGATCGCTAAAGAGCGTTCGGTTGCTGAATTGAAAGCGGCAGAATCGAACAAGCCAGCAGACATCGTCGCCAAGATGATCGAAGGCTCGGTACAGAAATACCTGAAAGAAGTTTCCCTGCTGAACCAATCGTTCGTTAAGAACGACAAGCAAACAGTGGAACAAATGCTGAAAGAAGCCAAATCGACAGTCAAATCGTTCACGATGTTCGTGGTCGGTGAAGGCATCGAGAAGAAACAGGATGACTTTGCTGCAGAAGTGGCAGCACAAGTAGCCGCAGCAAAACAGGCGTAAGCGAAAAAAATCGGGCCGGAAGGCCCGTTTTTTTAGCATCATCAAGTATCCTTTGATGAGCTGACAGATTAAGATTTCAAGCGCCGGCTTTTATCGAGCCGGCGCTTGAAATCTGAAAATCAGGTAAGAACTGTATCCCAGTAAAAACCGGACATAAAAACAAGGAATCCAGCCCATGACAACCCCAGCTTATAAACGCGTTCTTCTCAAACTTTCGGGCGAAGCGTTAATGGGAGACGATCCGTACGGTATCAACCGTGCCACTATCGAGCGTATGGTGGCGGATGTGTCAGAAGTAGCAAAACTGGGTGTGGAACTGGCTATCGTCATCGGTGGCGGCAATATTTTCCGTGGTGTGGCACCGGGCGCGCAAGGGATGGATCGCGCGACGGCTGACTACATGGGTATGCTGGCTACCGTCATGAATTCGCTGGCGCTGGCTGATGCGATGCGTCAGGTCGGTATCACCGCCCGCGTCATGTCGGCAATTGCGATCGAGCAGGTCGTTGAGCCGTATGTGCGTCCGAAGGCATTGCAGTACCTGGAAGAGGGCAAGATCGTGATCTTCGCCGCCGGTACCGGTAATCCGTTTTTCACCACCGATACTGCAGCAGCTTTGCGCGGTTCGGAAATCGGTGCAGAAATCGTTCTGAAGGCGACCAAGGTGGATGGCGTGTATAGCGCTGATCCAAACAAGGACCCGGACGCAACCCGCTACGCGACGATCTCTTTCGACGAAGCGATCTCCAAACACCTGCAAGTGATGGATGCCACCGCATTCGCACTCTGCCGTGACCAAAAACTGCCGATCAAGGTATTCTCTATCGTTAAGCCGGGCGCGCTCAAAAGCGTGGTGATGGGCGAAGACGAAGGTACCCTGGTCCACGTATAAGATTTAAATCCCGCTGAAATTCAATTCAGGTTTAACTCGTTGTAAAAGAGGAGAACAGTAATGACTGTTGCAGATGCAAAGAAGACAGCCGATCAAAAGATGCAGAAGTCGATAGAGACTCTGAAGGCTGATCTGGCAAAAGTACGTACCGGCCGTGCACACACCGGCATACTCGATCACGTGATGGTTGAGTACTACGGCAACCCGACTCATCTGAGCCAGGTCGCCAACGTGACCCTGATTGATGCGCGTACCATCGGCGTCCAGCCGTTTGAAAAGAAGATGGTTGCCATCGTTGAGAAGGCAATCCGTGAAGCCGACCTCGGCCTGAATCCTGCAACCCAGGGTGAATTGATCCGCGTGCCGACTCCGCCGCTGACCGAAGAACGTCGCAAGGAAATGGTCAAGCTGGTCAAGAGCGAAGCAGAAGACGCCAAAATCGCTGTGCGTAATATTCGCCGTGACGCCAACGAAGCACTGAAGAAACTGGTCAAGGAAAAAGCCTGCTCGGAAGATGACGAGCGTCGTGCACAGGACGAGATCCAGAAACTGACTGATAAATTCGTGCTCGAAATCGACAAACTGGTCGTAGAAAAAGAAAAAGAAGTGTTGACGGTTTGAGTCTGCACTCAATTCCTTCATCCCGCTTTTCGCTGCCGGTCGCTCAACGATGACGTCGCCTAGCTCAACCCAGTTTGTACCGGAAGTCTCGCTGGTGCCGCGTCATATTGCCATCATCATGGATGGCAATGGGCGCTGGGCCACCAAGCGTTTCATGCCGCGTGTGGCGGGTCATGTCAAAGGTGTGGAAGCGGTACGCGGTATCGTCGAAGCATGCGCCCGGCAAGGCGTCGAATATGTGACTTTTTTTGCCTTCAGCTCGGAAAACTGGCGGCGTCCGGAAGACGAAGTCTCGCTGTTGATGCGTCTGTTCGTGACTGCGCTGGAACGCGAAGTATCGAAGATGCATGCTAATGGCATCCGTCTGAAGATAGTCGGCGACCTCAGCCGTTTCGACGACAAGCTGCAGAAGATGATTTCTGCCGCCGAGCGCAAGACAGCGGGTAATACACGCCTGACCGTCACTATCTGTGCCAACTACGGCGGACGCTGGGACATCATGCAGGCGGTGAATCAAATGCTGGCGGCTCATCCGGGCAGCAGCGATTTCACTGAGGAACAGCTGGCACCTTATCTGTCGCTGGCCTACGCGCCCGAGCCTGATCTTTTCATTCGCACCGGCGGAGAAGAGCGCATTTCCAATTTCCTGTTGTGGCAACTGGCTTATACCGAGCTGTATTTCACCGATACTTACTGGCCGGATTTTGATGCGGCCGCATTGGAGCTGGCTATCACTTCCTATCAGCAACGTGAACGGCGCTTTGGTCGTACCAGCGCACAATTGGCCGAGCAATCGCCGGTGGCCAAATGCTAAAAACGCGCATCATCACTGCAGTGGCATTGCTGGCAGTGCTGCTGTTGGTGATTTATTCCGGGTCCTTCGTTGCGTTTGCTGTGCTGACTACTGCGTTCTTCGCAGCAGCAGCATGGGAATGCCTGCGTCTGTTCGGCAATAAAGGCCCGCAGATCGGCGCGGCGTTGTGGACAGCCGCATTTGCCTGGCTGATCTATAGCGGCAGCTTCAAGCAAAGTGTGTTTCTGGCAGCGATGTGCGTCGCGATCTGGGCCTTGCGCCTGACGCCGTCGCTGGCGCTCGGCTTGCCCGCCATGGCCAGCTTTGCGAATCGTCTGCTCACCGGTATTTACGGCATCGCCATCCTCGGCGCTTTCATTGCCTTGCTGGTTCTCTACAATCATTCCGCGCTGTATATGTTCTCGGTCATGGCTATCGTCTGGATCGCGGATATCGGTGCTTATTTCAGCGGCAAGGCCTTCGGCAAGCGCAAACTGGCACCGTCTATCTCCCCGGGCAAGTCATGGGAAGGTGCAATCGGTGGCGGCATTCTGGTGCTGTTGGCAGCGCTCGCCAGCATGGCTGCGCCTGCACTGGGCGATACCTTTGCTGTGCGGCTATACCAGACCTGGGGCTGGCCGGGCTTCTTGGCAGTTCTGATCGTGATGGTCGCGGCCAGCATCGTGGGCGATCTGTTTGAGTCACAACTCAAGCGTCGCGCCGGCATGAAGGACAGCAGCAATCTGTTGCCGGGCCACGGTGGCGTACTGGACCGGATCGATGCCTTGATCCCGACACTGCCGCTGGCGGCACTTATCACTTATTGGATGTAAGGCAGAAATGCAGCAAATCACGATTCTGGGTTCGACCGGTTCTATCGGTGTTTCCACCCTGGATGTTATTGCGCGTCATCCTGAGCGCTATTCGGTTTACGCATTGACGGCGCAAAGCAAGGTTGACGAGCTGGCGCAGCAATGTGCGCGTTTTAAACCGCAGGTTGCGGTAGTGGGTTCGGCCGAAGCCGCGAAGAAATTGCAGATGTTGCTGGATGCGCAGGGCTTGCATACGCAGGTCGGCCACGGCGAAGCAGCGTTGTGTGCAGTAGCCAGTGCACCGGAGTGCGACAGCGTGATGGCGGCCATCGTCGGTGGTGCTGGTCTGGCGCCTACTTTGGCAGCGGCACGTGCCGGCAAGCGTGTCCTGCTGGCGAACAAGGAAGCGCTGGTGATGTCCGGCCCGCTGTTGATGGAAGCGGTAGCTGCCAGCGGCGCCATCCTGATGCCTATCGATAGCGAACACAATGCCATTTTCCAATGCATGCCTGCTTCCTGCCAGCGCACACCGCTGGCGCATGGCGTGGAAAAAATCATGTTGACGGCTTCCGGTGGTCCTTTCCTCAAGCGTGATGTGAATACGCTGGATCAGGTGAGCTGGCAGGAAGCTGTTGCCCATCCGAAATGGGTGATGGGGCGCAAGATTTCTGTCGATTCCGCCACCATGATGAACAAGGGGCTGGAAGTGATCGAGGCGCATTGGTTGTTCGATGTGCCGGCCGACAAGATCGAGGTCGTGATCCACCCGCAAAGCGTGGTGCATTCGATGGTGTCCTACGTCGATGGCTCGGTGCTGGCGCAGCTCGGCAACCCGGATATGCGCACCCCGATTGCCCATGCGCTGGCTTACCCGGAACGCATCAGTTCCGGCGTGCCACCGGTCGATTTGATTCAAATTGCGCAACTTAGCTTCGAACGGCCGGATTTCTTAAGATTTCCATGCCTGAAACTGGCGTATGATGCTCTGCAAGCAGGCGGCTCCGCCCCTGCGATTATGAATGCCGCCAATGAAATTGCCGTACAGGCATTTCTCGACAGTCGCATCGGTTTCCGTGTGATAGACCAGTTGATCGCACGCGTGATGGATGCAATGCCGTCGGTGGCGATTACGGATATCGAATCGGTTTTTGCGCAAGATCGTAGCGCCCGTGAATTAGCCAACTCATTTATACCGTCATGATGCTGCTGCAAACCATACTCGCATTTGCCGTTGTACTCGGCGTACTGGTGATCGTGCATGAGCTCGGTCATTACCTGGTCGCACGCTGGTGCGGTGTCAAGGTGTTGCGTTTCTCGGTCGGCATGGGCAAGGTGGTTTACTCGCGTCGCTTCGGCGCGGACCAGACCGAATGGGCAGTTTCCATCCTGCCGTTAGGTGGTTATGTGAAGATGCTGGATGCGCGTGATGATGAACTGGGCGACATATCGCCGGAGGACATGAAGCGCGAATTCACCCGGCAATCGGTGTGGCGCCGGATCGCAATTGTGGCAGCTGGGCCGATAGCAAACTTCCTGTTGGCGATTGCGGTGTTTGCCGGTCTGTATAGCTATGGTATCCCTGAGCCTGCGCCCAAGCTGCGTGCGCCAGCCGAAAAATCGGTGGCTTACCAGGCTGGCTTGCGCGGTAATGAGCTGGTTACTTCCGTCAATGGTGAGCCAGTACAGATCTGGAACGACTTGCGCTGGCAAATGGTGCAGTCCGTCATCAATAAGCAGCCAGTGCGGCTGGAAGTCGAAAGCCCTGTGGCCGGTGCGCCGGATGCAAAGCATATCCAGACCATTACGCTGCCGGTCGACAGCATTTCTCCGAATGAACTTGAGGGCGACTTTCTTGGCAAGCTCGGGATAGACCTCGCGCGTCCGCCTGCTGTCCTGGGGCAGGTGGTGCCTGACGGGCCGGCCATGAAGGCGGGCCTGCAGCAGGGTGACCGCGTGCTGCGCGTGAATGGCGCACCTATCACCGACGGTTTGTCGCTGGTAGAGCTGGTACGGGCGTCGCCGGGGAAAAATCTTGAAGTCGATGTGCTGCGCAATGGCCAGCCTGTGAGCTTGCGTGTAGTGCCGGACGAGGTAAATGCCGATGGCCAGACTTTCGGCCGTATCAAGGTCGAAGTGCCGATGGCACCGGATATGGTGGTCGCGCATCACTCGCTGTTCGGGGCTTTGCTGAAGGGCGTGCAAAAAACCTGGGATACCAGTGTTTTGACGATCAAAATGGTCGGCAAAATGATCATCGGTGAGGTCTCCTGGAAAAACGTGACCGGACCGATTACGATCGCCGATTATGCTGGTCAAACTGCCCGTATCGGCTGGATCAGTTATCTGAGCTTTATTGCCTTCGTCAGCATCAGTCTGGGAGTGATGAATCTGCTACCTATCCCAGTGTTGGATGGGGGGCTTTTGCTGTATTATGCTGTGGAAGTTTTAACAGGTCGTCCGGTCTCCGAACGCTTTGGTGCAATCGCCCAGCGCGCAGGTATAGGGATATTAATGACCTTGATGCTGGTAGCAGTCTTTAATGATATCAATCGCCTGATCTCCTAGGGATGCAAGCCTTTTTCAGACCAAGGTCTGACTAGTACAACCATTTACGATAGCCAATGAAATTATATTCAGAGCTTTACTCCTTGCCGGTATTTCCCCGTCGTCTTATCGCTATTGCTGCCTTCGCGTTGTGCTCAGGCTATGTGCATGCGGCTGATCCGTTTACGGTCAAAGACATTCGGGTCGAAGGTATTCAGCGTACCGAAGCCGGTACCGTTTTCAGCTACCTGCCGGTACGCGTAGGCGAAACATTCACCGATGACAAAGGCGCTGCAGCGATTAAAGCGCTGTATGCAACCGGTTTCTTCAAGGATGTACGGATAGAAGTTGAAGGCGATGTGCTGGTGGTGTTTGTGGAAGAACGCCCGGCGATTGCCAGCGTCGAGTTCACCGGTACCAAGGAATTTGAAAAAGACCAGTTGATCAAGGCGCTTAAAGAAATCGGCGTAGGCGAATCGCGTATTTATGACAAGGCGCTGGTTGATCGCGCTGAGCAGGAATTGAAGCGTCAGTATCTGTCACGCGGCCTGTACGGCGTACAGATCACGACGACCGTGACGCCGCTTGAGCGTAATCGTGTATCGGTTACCTTTGCCGTGGATGAAGGCGACGTTGCCCGCATCAAGAATATCAATATCATCGGCAACAAGGCGTTCAGCGAAAAAGAACTGATCAGTTTGCTCGCCTTGCGTACGCCGGGCTGGTTCACCTGGTACTCGAAAGCTGATCAGTATTCGAAACAAAAACTGGCTGGCGATATCGAATCGCTGAAGTCTTTTTATCTGAACCGCGGTTATATCGAGATGCAGATCGAATCGACGCAAGTCTCGATCACGCCGGACAAGAAAGATATCTTCATCACCATCAATATCAAGGAAGGCGAGAAGTTCAACGTTTCCGACGTCAAGCTGGAAGGCGAGATGCTGGGACGCGAAGCCGAGTTGAATTCATTGGTGCAATTGAAAAAAGGCGATGTCTTCTCCGGTGAGAAACTGACCGCCAGCACCAAGAACATTTCCGATCGTCTGGGTAACTTCGGTTATGCGTTTGCGAACGTGAATGCAAATCCGCAAATTGACCGCGAGAAGAAGGAAGTTGCCTTCACCATCATGATCGATCCGGGCAAACGCGTTTACGTGCGTAACATCAACATCGGCGGCAATACCAAAACGCGCGATGAAGTGATCCGTCGCGAAATGCGCCAGTTTGAAAACTCGTGGTACGACGCTGAAAAAATCAAATTGTCGCGTGACCGTATTGACCGTCTTGATTACTTCAACGACGTGACAGTGGAAACACCGGACGTTGCAGGCAAGACAGATCAGGTAGACGTCAATATCGGCGTTACCGAAAAACCAACCGGTAACATCATGCTGGGTGCGGGTTTCTCCAGCGCGGATAAATTGTCCCTGAGCGGTGGTGTGAACCAGGCAAATGCCTTCGGTAGCGGTAATACCGTCGGTGTTAACGTCAATACCAGCCGTCTGAACCGTACCATTGCGCTGTCCAGCACCAATCCATACTTTACGGATGATGGTATCAGCCGCAGCTACGAGGTATTCCTGCGTACCACGCGCCCACCTACCATCAACACGGGTGAATACCGCATCCGTACCACCGGTGCGAACATCAAGTTCGGTGTGCCATTTACCGAGTTTGATACGGTGTTCTTCGGTGTCGGTGTGGAACGTACCGAAGTGCAGACCTACACAAATGTCACGAACTTTAATGACAGTCCGGAAGTCTATAAGCGGTATGTTGATAGTATCAACAACGTACAGAATGATGCGTCGAACCCGAATAGTGCTTTCTCGCAAGGTATTCATAACGCTTCGACCACCGGTTTGCCTTTGACCGCTGCATGGCAGCGCGATAATCGCGATAGTGCCTTGGTACCTACCCGCGGTCGTTATCAACGTGCCAACTTTGAGTTTTCGCCTGCCGGTGATGCGAATTACTATCGTGCAACTTACCAGCACCAGTATTTCAAACCATTGTTTACGAATGTCACACTGGCTTTGAACGGCGAGGTTAACTACGGTAAAGGTCTGGGCGGTAAAAACTACCCGATTTTCAAAAACTTCTACGGTGGTGGTATCGGTTCGGTTCGTGGCTATGAAAGTTCGTCGCTGGGGCCTAAGGCAGGTAACGGCGATCCGCTGGGTGGTTCGGCGCGTATTATCATGAATGCGGAATTGCAATTGCCATTCCCGGGTTCAGGCATAGATCGCAGCTTGCGCTGGTTTACCTTCTTCGATGCGGGTAACGTTTATGCTGACGGATTTGGCGGCGGCGGCCTGAAAACTTCGGTGGGTCTGGGTCTGAGCTGGGTCTCGCCTATCGGTCCGCTCAAGTTGAGCTTCGGTAAGGCCCTGAATGCGACGACTTCCGGCACAGTGCAGGAAAAAGATCGTACGCAAGCGTTCCAATTCCAGTTGGGTACAGGTTTCTGATCGCTTGAGGCATAATAGGCGGTCGGTATTGAAATTTGAAACACGGAGAATTATTTTGAAGTCCTTCATTAAATCGTCAGTAGTCTCCAAAGGCGTGGCAGTTATTGCTGCGGGTTTGTGTTTTGTTTCCGTTGCGCAAGCGCAGGAAACACGCATTGGTTTCATCAGCACTGAGCGTGTATTCCGCGAAGCGGCGCCGTACAAGGCGGCACAAGTCAAGCTGGAGCAAGAGTTTGCCAAGCGTCAGAAAGAATTGCAGGACCTGGCCAATCGCCTGAAAAACCTGGCAGACAAGTTCGACAAGGATGCGCCGGTATTGTCTGATTCGGAACGTACCAAGCGTCAACGCGAACTGGCAGATGTGGATAAAGAGTTCCAGCGTAATCAACGTGAATTTAAGGAAGACTTGAACCAGCGTCGTAACGAGGAAACTGCTAGCGCGATCGAACGTACCAATAAAGTGATCAAGCAAATCGCAGAAGCAGACAAATACGATATCGTGTTGCAGGAAGCGGCCTATGTAAGTCCGCGTATCGACATCACCGATAAAGTCATCAAAGCGCTGGGCAAATAAAATAAAAAGGCAACGATGAGCACTCGGCTGGGAGAATTAGTCGAACGCTTGGGGGGCCGGTTGATAGGCGACGCCGACATCGCAGTTGTCGGTATCGCACCGTTAAACGATGCTGACGCATCGCACATCACGTTTCTTTCCAATCCCAAGTTCAGAGGGCAGGCCGCGCAAACACACGCGGCCGCTTTAATTTTGTCTGCTGCAGACGACGAGATCGTTGCGGCCGACTATAAGGGTGCGCGCATCGTCACGGCGAACCCTTACGCTTACTTTGCGCGTGCCGCACAGTTTTTTGCCGCCTTGCATGCGCATATTCCCCCGGCTGGCATACATCCGAGCGCCAGTGTAGATCCGGGTGCGCAAGTGGCCGCCAGTGCTTCCATCGGCCCGTTTGTCACGGTAGAGGCAGGTGCAGTCATTGAAGACGGTTGCGTGGTCGATGCCGGCTGTTTTATCGGCCGTGATGCTCACCTCGGTGCAAACACCCATTTTTATCCACGTGTCAGCTTCCTGGCTGGTTGCCGGATCGGGGCGCGCGGCATTATCCATTCCGGCGCGGTGATAGGCGCAGATGGCTTCGGTTTTGCCAATGAGGGCGGGGTCTATATCAAGATTCCGCAGACCGGCGCGGTCAGGATAGGCGACGATGTGGAAATCGGCGCCAATACCTCGATAGACCGTGGCGCGCTTGCAGATACCGTGATCGAAGATGGCGTCAAGCTGGATAACCAGATCCAGATCGGTCACAACTGCCATATCGGCGCGCATACGGCCATGGCTGGCTGCGTCGGAGTAGCAGGTAGCGCCATCATCGGCAAATACTGTACTTTTGGCGGGGCCGCGATGGTGCTGGGACATCTGACCATCGTCGATCACGTGCATATTTCATCGGGCAGCATGGTGTCACGCTCGATACGGGAGCCGGGGCAGTACACGGGGTTTTATCCACTGGCCAAAAATGCCGAGTGGGAAAAATCAGCGGTCATTGTGCGCAATTTGGCGACGATGCGTGAGAAAATCCGCGAATTAGAAAAAACTATTAAAACGCTAGACGACAAATCAGAATGAATAACACAGAAATGAAAACACTCGACATCAATCAGATCAAGCAATACCTGCCGCACCGCTATCCTTTGCTGCTGGTTGATCGCGTGTTGAACTGGGAGTCGGGCAAGTCGATCACCGCGATCAAGAATGTCACCGTGAATGAAGAGTTCTTCAACGGCCACTTCCCGCACAAACCGGTCATGCCGGGTGTCCTGATGATAGAAGCGCTGGCGCAAACCGCTGCCTTGCTGTCTTTCCTGACCATGGGTCAAAAGCCGGATGACAATAGCGTGGTTTATTTCATCGGTATCGACGGTGCGCGCTTCAAGCGTCCGGTGGAACCAGGCGACCAGCTGAAAATGGAAGTTGAAATTTTGCGTAATGCGCGTGGTATCTGGAAGTACAAGGCAACCGGTTCGGTCGACGGCCAACTGGCACTGGAAGCCGAACTGATGTGCACCATGCGTACGATTAACGAGGCGAGCCCGGCTGCGGGGCAGTAATGTCATTGATCCATCCAAGCGCGATTGTTGATCCCAAGGCACAACTTGATCCTACAGTTGAGGTCGGTGCGTATACGGTCATAGGCCCTGATGTCGTTATCGGCGCCGGCAGCAAGATCGGTCCGCATGTCGTGATCGAAGGGCACACCACCATAGGCATGGAAAATACAATTTTCCAGTTCGCGTCCATCGGTGCCGCACCGCAGGACAAGAAATACGCTGGTGAGCCTACGCTGCTGACGATCGGTGACCGCAACACCATCCGTGAGTTTGTCACCATCAATCTGGGCACCACGCAGGACGTGGGTATTACTCGTCTGGGCAGTGACAACTGGATCATGGCTTATGTGCACATCGCGCATGATTGCCAGCTCGGCGATAACATCATCCTGGCCAACAACGCGACCCTGGCTGGCCATGTACACCTGGAAGACTGGGTGTTCCTCGGTGGCTTTACTTCGGTGCATCAATTCTGTCGTATAGGTGCGCACGCGATGACTGCGTTTACGGCTGCTGTCAGCCAGGACGTTCCGCCATTCGTCACGGCCGCCGGTAATCGTGCGGTACCAGCGGGTATCAATAGCGAAGGCCTGAAGCGCCGTGGTTTCAGCAGTGAACAAATCATGGCCATCAAGCGCGGCTACAAGACTATCTACCGTTCCGGCTTGCCGCTGGACGACGCCAAGCAAGCCTTGCAGGCGGAAGAAGCCAAATCGCCGGACGCCGCACCTTATCTGCGTCAGTTACGCGAATTCATAGAAGCATCTCCCCGTGGCATCATCCGTTAACAACACCGGAAGCGTCGCCGGAAGTACGGCCATTGCCATGGTCGCTGGTGAAACCTCCGGTGATTTGTTGGCAGGTCGTTTGTTATCCGGTTTGCGTCCGCACATGCCGGATGCCTATATGCACGGTATCGGTGGTCCGCACATGGCGCAGCATGGCTTTGTCAGCGACTTTCCGATGGAGAAGCTGTCGGTGCGTGGTCTGTTCGAAGTCCTCGCGCATTACCGTGAAATCAAGGGCATACAAATCGCCCTGCGCGATCAGTTGCTGGCCGAAAAACCCGCCGTATTCATAGGCGTGGACGCACCGGATTTCAATCTGGGGCTGGAAACACAACTCAAGAGCGCCGGCATTCCGACCATGCATTTCATTGGCCCGTCGATCTGGGCCTGGCGCGGTGGTCGCATCAAGAAAATCGCACGCGCTGCTTCGCATATGCTGGTGATCTTCCCGTTTGAAGAAGAAATCTATCGCAAGGCGGGCATACCCGCGACTTACGTTGGCCATCCGCTGGCGCAAGTGATACCGATGGAACCGGACCAGGCAGGTGCGCGTACTATGCTGGACTTGCCCGCAACCGCTCCGGTTGTCGCTATCCTGCCTGGCAGCCGGATGTCCGAATTAAAGTACAACGCAGTGGCTTTTGTTGCTGCTGCCAAGATACTGTTACAACGTGACCCGAATCTGCGCATCGTGGCGCCGATGGCGGGTGCGGCGCAACGTCGTTATTTTGAAGAGTTGATCGCACAAGCTGGTTTGCAGGACGTGCCTGTGCAAATACTGGACGGGCAATCGCATCGCGCACTGGCTGCCGCCGATGCAGTATTGGTTGCGTCCGGTACGGCTTCACTCGAAGTCGCGCTGTTCAAACGACCGATGGTGATCGCGTACAAGATGATGAGCGCTTCATGGCATATCTTGCGCCATATGGCTTATCAGCCGTGGATAGGTTTGCCGAATATCCTGGCGCAGGAGTTCCTGGTGCCGGAATTGTTGCAGGATGCGGCAACGCCGCAAGCACTGGCAGACGCGCTGTGGCCGCAGTTGCAGGACAGCGCATTGCGTGAACGCCTGCAGCGTCGCTTTACCGAAATGCACCACAGCTTGTTACGCGATACGGCAGGCGAGAGCGCCCGTGCAGTCATCGAATTGATAGAGCAATCACGTAGTGGCAGCGTTTAACACTAACGCAAACCAACGCAGTACAAGAAAGCATCTCCGTGAAAAAAGAAGACCCGAATCTCTCATTGTTCAGCTTCATGGACGAGGACATCATTTGCGGTGTGGATGAGGCCGGTCGCGGCCCGCTCGCCGGACCTGTATTTGCTGCTGCTGTCATTCTTGATCCGCAACGGCCGATAGACGGTTTGCGCGATTCCAAAAAACTGACAGAAGCAAAGCGCGATGCACTGGCAGTCGATATAAAACAATATGCGTTATCCTGGTCGATTGCACAGTGCTCGGAAGAAGAAATCGACAGTCTGAACATCCTGCAGGCGACCATGCTGGCCATGCGTCGTGCGATCGAAGGATTGCATGTTGTGCCGACGCTGGCGCTGATCGACGGTAATCGCTGCCCGGTGACGAACGTGCGCTCTGAAGCCATTATCAAGGGCGACGATAAGGTTGCGGCCATTTCCGCTGCCTCCATCCTGGCCAAGACGGCGCGGGATCATGCGCTGGGCATCTTGCATATCCAGTATCCGCATTACGCTTTCGATCAGCACAAAGGCTATCCGACGGCCCTGCATCTGGAGCGTTTGCGCGAACATGGTGTGTCGCCGGTGCATCGCAAGTCGTACGCACCGGTGCGCGCCTTGCTTGGCGATGCTGCGGGCAAACGCTGAGGTGAGATCAACATGACGATGAAAACCATTTCCTCACGCGACAACCCGCTCTACAAAGAGTTAAAGCATCTGGCCGCCAGTTCACAGGCGCGTCGCAAGGCAGGGCGTACGCTGCTGGACGGTGTACATCTGTGTGAAGCATATCTGGAAAAAATTGGTTTGCCGCCTTTGTGCATAGTCGGTGAAACGGCTTTGCTGAATGAAGAAGTGAGTGTGATCGTCCAGCAGTGCAGTGACAGTCATACGCAGTGCATCATCTTGCCTGATGCCTTGTTCCTGGCCTTGAGCCAGGTTGAGCATGGTGTCGATTTATTGTTTGTGATCGATACGCCGGAATTGCAGCAAACACCGCGCCTGACGCAATCGGCGGTGCTGCTCGACAGAGTGCAGGATCCGGGTAACTTCGGCTCTATCGTACGTAGTGCAGCGGCAGCTGGTATCAAACAGGTTTATTGCAGTGCCGGGACGACCTTTGCGTGGTCGCCGAAAGTACTGCGTGCCGGCATGGGCGCGCACTTTTTGCTGGAAATATTCGAAGGCGTTGATCTGTCTGATCTGCTCGGACGCGCAGACATCCCGGTGATTGCAACCAGCTCGCATGCGGATAAACAGCTCTATGAAGTGGATTTGCGTCAGCCTGTCGCCTGGCTGTTCGGCCATGAAGGACAGGGCGTAGCTGAAGACTTGTTGGCGCGTGCTACGTATCGCGTTTCCATCCCGCATCTGGGGGCGATTGAATCACTGAATGTCGCGGCCAGCTCCGCTGTCTGTTTCTTCGAACAGGTACGGCAGCAAACCTTGATCAAGTAGTCAACCTCAGTCGGATCGCTGGTCCGATTTGATTTCCTGCAGTATCGTCGCCGCAATTTCTTCAATTGATTTTGTGGTTGACGACATCCAGCGTATGCCTTCGCGGCGCATCATACGCTCCGCCTCATTGATCTCGTAACGGCAGTTTTGTAGTGCAGCATATTTGCTGCCGGGTAAGCGTTCATTACGAATTTCCGCGAGGCGGTCAGCCGCAATCGATAGTCCGAACATCTTATGCTTGTATTCTTGCAAGCCGCTTGGCAATTTGCCGCGTTCAAAATCGTCGGGAATCAAAGGATAGTTCGCCGCCTTGATGCCGTATTGCATCGCCAGAAACAGGCTGGTAGGCGTTTTTCCGGAGCGCGAGACGCCAACCAGGATGACGTCGGCAGCAGATAAATTCTTGTGCGACTGGCCGTCATCATGCGCCAGCGAAAAGTTAATTGCCTCGATCCGGTTCTTGTATTCCTCCGAATCGGTACTGGTATGGCTGCGGCCTATCGTGTGTGTCGATTTGACGCCCAGCTCCTGTTCCAGCGGCTCGACAAAAGTTTGAATTAAATCCATGTGCATCCCCTGGGATAGGCGCACAATGCTGGATAAATCGGATTTCACCAATGTAGAAAAAATGATAGGGCGCTGTCCGTCGGCAGCGAAAGTTTCATTGATTTTCCGCAATGCATCATAAGCCTTGTCCGGTGTGTCGATGAACGGCAAACGGACTTGTCTGAAGCGCATTTCAAACTGCGTTAGTACCGAATGACCGAATGTTTCCGCTGTGATGCCCGTGCCATCGGAGACAAAGAACACAGTGCGTGTGCTGGCCGGATTGCGGTCGACAGGTGGGCTCATGGAATAGTGTAAGGATGCTGTAAGTTAAAAAATGCTGCGCTGCAGTGCGAACTCGTAAGACTTTGGGTAAAATGTCGGCCAATTGCTCGAACATGTTACGGCCTTACTCGAAGAATAACAAAAACTGTTGCCTATCTGTCGCCTCATAAGGGCGTGCACGAAGATTTTTTTTCATCAAAGCAGAGGTTGTTATGTCGATTGCATTACAAACGGGGAGCAAGTATGACCCGGCAGTAGAAGGAAACTACGTCGTTTCCTTCGATCGTTTACGGATGTCCGATGTGGACTCCGTTGGCGGTAAAAACTCGTCTTTGGGCGAGATGATCAGCCAGCTTGCAGAAGCTGGCGTCAGGGTGCCGGGTGGTTTTGCCACTACAGCACAGGCGTTCAGGGATTTCCTGGCGTATAGCGAAAACGGTGGCTTGAGTCTGGCACAACGTATCGCCGATCGTCTGGAAGGCCTGAATATCGATGATGTGCGTGCACTGGCGCAAGCCGGTACCGAGATTCGTCAGTGGATAGTGGAAACACCATTCCAGCCGCAATTGCTGGAAGACATCAAGCAATACTATCAAGACCTGGCTGCAGATTCCTCCAAGGAAATGTCGTTTGCCGTGCGTTCTTCTGCGACAGCAGAGGATTTGCCGGATGCGTCGTTTGCCGGTCAGCAAGAAACCTTCCTCAACGTTGTCGGCATCGATAATGTGCTTGAAGCAATCAAGCATGTCTTCGCTTCGCTCTACAACGACCGTGCAATTTCCTATCGTGTACACAAAGGCTTTACGCATGCTGAAGTTGCATTGTCAGCTGGCGTGCAGCGCATGGTGCGTTCCGATAAGGGCGCGGCCGGTGTGATGTTCACGCTGGATACCGAATCCGGTTTCCAGGATGTGGTTTTCATCACCTCCAGCTATGGTCTCGGCGAGACGGTAGTGCAGGGCGCGGTGAACCCGGATGAATTCTACGTGCACAAGCCTATGCTGGAACTCGGCAAGTTGCCTATTATTCGCCGCAATATCGGTTCCAAGCTGATCAAGATGGAATTCACCGACGAAGCCAAAGCGGGTCGTTCGGTGCGTACCGTCGATGTGCCTATCGGTATGCGTAATCGTTACTCGCTGACAGATGAAGAAATCGTCGAACTGGCGAAGTACGCGGTCATCATCGAGAAGCACTACGGTCGTCCGATGGATATCGAGTGGGGCAAAGACGGTTTGGACGGCAAGCTGTACATCTTGCAAGCGCGTCCGGAAACCGTGAAATCGCAACAAAAAACCACTGACGTCCAACAACGTTTCAAACTCAAGGGCAGCGGTTCCGTATTGACCGTCGGTCGCGCCATCGGTCAAAAGATCGGCGCCGGCCCGGTACGTGTGATTCTCGATCCGGCCGATATGGAACGTGTACAGCCAGGCGATGTGCTGGTAGCAGACATGACCGACCCGAACTGGGAACCAGTCATGAAGCGTGCTTCCGCTATCGTCACCAATCGTGGTGGCCGTACTTGTCACGCGGCGATTATTGCGCGTGAACTGGGTGTGCCAGCGGTGGTTGGTTGCGGCGATGCGACCGAGTTCCTGACGGACGGTACGCTGGTGACAGTGTCTTGCGCGGAAGGTGACGAAGGCAAAGTGTATGACGGCTTGCTGGAAACCGAAGTGACTGAATTCGCACGCGGTGATTTGCCTGAGCTGCCGTTGAAGATCACACTCAACGTTGGTAACCCGCAACTCGCATTCGACTTCCAGAGCATCCCGAATGCCGGCGTTGGCCTGGCGCGTCTGGAATTCATCATCAACAACAATATCGGTGTCCATCCAAAAGCAATTCTGGAATATCCGCATATCGATGCTGATCTGAAAACTGCAGTGGAATCGGTCGCACGTGGCCATGCTTCGCCTAAAGCGTTTTACATCGACAAGCTGGCAGAAGGCATTGCCACCATCGGTGCAGCGTTCTGGCCTAAGCCTGTGATCGTGCGTTTGTCCGACTTCAAATCGAATGAGTACAAAAAGCTGATCGGTGGCTCCCGTTACGAACCGGATGAAGAAAATCCGATGCTGGGCTTCCGTGGTGTTGCACGCTATCTGGCGCCGGATTTTGCTGAATCCTTCGAGATGGAATGCAAGGCGATGAAGCGCGTGCGTGACGAGATGGGTTTGACCAACGTTGAAATCATGGTGCCATTCGTACGTACGCTGGGTCAGGCGGACAAAGTGATCAAGCTGCTGGAAAAGAACGGCCTGAAACGCGGTGAAAACGGCTTGCGCATCGTCATGATGTGCGAAGTACCGTCGAACGCGATTCTGGCTGAAGAATTCCTCAACTACTTCGATGGCTTCTCTATCGGCTCCAACGATCTGACCCAACTCACATTGGGCCTGGATCGTGACTCCGGTATGGAAATCCTCGCTGCTGATTTCGATGAACGTGATCCTTCAGTGCTGGCGATGTTCTCGCGTGCGATTGCTGCATGTCGCAAGCAGGGTAAATATGTCGGTATCTGCGGTCAGGGCCCATCGGATCATCCGGACTTTGCTGAATGGCTGATGAAGGAAGGTATAACGTCGCTGTCGCTGAATCCTGATTCGGTGATCGAGACCTGGCAAAGCCTGGCCAAACGTCTGTAATGTATTAAGGTAGTAAGGCAGTCGGGTGTGTGAATTTATGTTGCTACACAGTTTTTTAGACTAGACTGTGTGCACCCGACTGTTGATAAGTCTTATCGTGGTTACTTAACCCTCGTCGCCCAACGGTCCACGAGGGTTTTTTGCTTTTGGGATCAAGGAAAGGAAAGCACATGACGGACTGGATGATTTGGTTTGCTGTGGCCTGCGTGCTGGTCGTACTGGAAATGGCAACCGGCACCTTTTATCTGTTGATGATAGGCATAGGAACGGCAGCAGGTGGTCTGGCCGCACTGGGCGGCATGGGTGTGCCTGAACAATGCCTGATTGCAGCAGCCGTTGCCGCGCTGGGAACCTTTGCTTTGCGCCGCAGTAAATTCGGCCGTCCTGATCATACTGATGCGGCGCGTGATCCGAATGTGAACCTCGACATAGGGCAGGTGCTGGAGGTCGCAGAATGGCGTCATGTCAATGCAGACTCGTACACTGCACGCGTGATGTATCGCGGCGCTTTATGGGATGTGGAGCTGGCTCAGGGCGAGGCCGCAGTGCCGGGGAAATTCATCATACGGGAAGTACAGGGTAGCCGTTTAATCGTCAATAACAGTGACGCCACCGCTCACGCACAATAAAGGGAATAACACTATGTTTGATACTACTAGCGTCACTATTTTCCTGCTGATAGTCGCCATAGTCTTTGTCATCAAGACCATCAATGTGGTGCCGCAGCAGCATGCCTGGGTAGTGGAGCGTCTGGGTAAATACCATGGAACCCTGGGCCCGGGCCTGAAGATCGTGCTGCCTTTCATCGACCGCATCGCATACAAGCATTCGCTGAAAGAAATCCCGCTCGACGTACCTATGCAAGTCTGTATCACCAAAGATAATACGCAGCTGGAAGTAGACGGCATTCTGTATTTTCAGGTGACCGATCCTATGCGTGCCTCCTACGGTTCATCGAATTACATCTCCGCGATTTCGCAGCTGGCGCAAACCACACTGCGTTCCGTGATCGGTCGCATGGAGCTGGACAAAACTTTTGAGGAACGCGACCTGATCAATCACGCGGTGGTCGGTGCGGTGGATGAGTCCGCCGCCAACTGGGGTGTCAAAGTCCTGCGCTACGAGATCAAGGATCTGACGCCGCCTAAGGAAATCCTGCATGCGATGCAATCGCAGATCACTGCTGAACGTGAAAAGCGTGCGCTGATTGCGGCATCGGAAGGACGCAAGCAAGAGCAGATCAATATTGCGACCGGTGAGCGGGAGGCATCGATTGCACGTTCGGAAGGTGAGAAACAGGCAGCGATCAACCGTGCGCAGGGTGAAGCATCGGCCATACTCTCTATCGCAGAAGCGACGGCGGAGGCAATCCGTAAGACTGCTTCGGCTATTCGTGAGCCAGGTGGTTCGGATGCGGTTAACCTGAAGGTGGCAGAACAGTATGTCGAAGCCTTCGGCAAGCTGGCGAAGACCAATAACTCGATTATCATCCCGGCCAATCTGGGCGATATGAGCGGCCTGATCGCGACCGCCATGCAGGTAGTGAAATCGCAGGGCGCGGCAGGCAAGTAATGCTGTCGCAGATTAAATAAAAACGGCGCCTGCGGGCGCCGTTTTTTATCGCCGGTTCTGTTTCATCACGGCCTGGATTTCACGCTGGGTATCGCGCTGCTTTTCGGTATCACGTTTGTCGTGCTGTTTTTTGCCCTTGGCGAGGCCGATTTCACATTTGATATAGCCACGCTGGTAGTGCAGGTTGAGCGGTACCAGCGTGTAGCCGGAACGCTCCACCTTGGCGCTGAGTTTCTTGATTTCCTCAGACTTCAGCAAGAGCTTGCGTGTGCGTACCGGATCAGGCGTAATGTGGGTGGAGGCGGTCGCGAGCGGGCTGATATGCGAGCCAAACAGGAAGATTTCCTCGTTGCGGACGATGACGTAGGCTTCCTTGAGCTGCACGCGCCCGGCGCGGATGGATTTGGCTTCCCAACCTTGCAATACGATGCCGGCCTCGAAGCGCTCCTCGATAAAGTAATCGTGGAATGCTTTTCTGTTGTCAACAATGCTCATGAGTTTCGGCTAGGGGTCGGTTAAAATGGATACTTCGCGATTCTATCAAACGGTTCATATTCGATGGCGGTAGTACATAAATCAGTCTTGTTGGGCTACAGCGCTGAGCAAATGTTTGCGCTGGTAGACCGGGTCGAGGATTATCCTCAATTTTTGCCATGGTGTGGCGGGGTCGAGGTCAAGCAGCGGGAAGAAGGCCGGCTGGTCGCCAGCATCATGATCAATTACCACGGCGTCAAACAAAGCTTCACCACGGAAAACACCAATGTGCGCCCGGTTTCGATGACCATGCGCCTGCTGGAAGGGCCGTTCAAGCAATTACACGGCACCTGGACTTTCAAGCCTTTGCGGGAAGATGCCTGCAAGATCGACTTCGACCTGCAGTATGAATTCTCGAATCGCCTGATCGAGCAAATCATCGGACCGGTATTTAATATGATCGCTACCAGCTTTGTCGATTCATTCAGCAAGCGGGCGGATGCAGTATATGGCTGATCCGGCTTCCATCCATATCCAGATTTGCTACGCGCGCCCGGACCGGCAATTTTTGCTGGAACAGACGGTGCCTGAGGGAACGACCATACAGCAGGCCATCCAGAATAGCGGAATTATCCAGCAAGCGCCGGAAATTGATGTCAGCGTCTGGCGTGTGGGTATCTATGGCAAGCTGAAAACCCTGGATACCGTACTGCGCGAGCATGATCGGGTGGAAATCTACCGGCCACTTATCGCTGATCCCAAGGATACGCGTCGCAAGCGTGCCGACCATAAAGCCGTTAAAAAAACTGCCTGATACCGTTGCCGGTGGCAGGCAGAGATTTTCAGGTCGTCTTCCCTGATTACTTGCAGTCGTTCAGTACGCGCCGACTCTCTTTTATTTCCTGTTCGCGTTCTTCATCGCTCAGATAAACCCGTTCCCCGGATTGATCCATGCGGCTGACGCGCTGGCCTGACTCCAGCACGCGGTTATAGGCGGTCGCACGCTCGCAATTCTTCTTCTGATCTGCCGCCTGTTTGGCTTTTTGCTCCGCTTCCTTGTCTTTCTCGGCCTGCGCTATCCGGCGCTTCTGGAAATCGACATTTTTGTCAGCCAGGGTAGGCGGCGCCTTTTTTGTCATATCGACATCTTTTTCCGCCTCGTCCGTGCTGGCTTCCGAGGCGGTACGCAATGGCGTGCCCGGGGCTTTCAGGATTTTGCTGGTCGGTACTGAAGTTGGTGGCGGGCGATCCGAATACTGCTTCACGCCTTTATTATCCAGCCAGATATATTGTGCAAACGCGGCGCTGGTTCCGAGAGTGAGGATGAGTGCGAGGGTGAGGCGGGCAAAACCAGTTGAACGCATGACTAATCCTTCAGGGGGAAAGCGATAAATAGTTGTGCGATTTCGCCATGCTTCCTGCCTGCTGTCAATCAATACGACAATTTGTCGACAAGCTTTTTCGCAAGTGCAAGACGCAGCAAACGGATTTCTGTATAATTCGCTTTTGCGCCACTAGGAAAATACTATGCGTTTATTACAAAAAGCACTCACATTCGATGACGTGCTGCTGGTTCCGGCTTACTCTGACATTCTCCCAAAAGATACTTCCCTTGTTACGCGCCTGAGCCGTAACATCACCCTGAATATCCCTTTGCTGTCGGCAGCGATGGATACTGTGACTGAAGGTCGCCTTGCGATCGCAATGGCGCAAGAAGGTGGCATCGGCATTATTCACAAAAACCTGACTGCGAAAGAGCAGGCACGTGAAGTTGCCAAAGTAAAACGTTTTGAATCCGGCGTCGTACGTGACCCGATTACCATTCCGCCTGACACCAAGATCCGTGACGTGCTCGCCTTGTCGCAGCAACATGGCATCAGTGGTTTCCCGGTCGTCGAAGGCAAGACCGTGGTTGGCATTATCACCAACCGCGATTTGCGCTTTGAAAACGAGCTGGATGCGCCTGTCAGCAGCAAAATGACACCGAAGGAAAAGCTGGTCTACGTGCCGGACGGCGCGGATCTGGTTGAAGCCAAGCGCCTGATGAACAAGCATCGTCTGGAACGCGTGCTGGTCGTCAACGACGCCTTCGAACTGCGCGGTCTGATTACCGCCAAAGACATCCAGAAAGCAACCGAGCATCCGCTGGCCTCGAAAGATAGCCAGGGTAAATTGCGCGTTGGCGCAGCAGTCGGCGTCGGCGCCGACAACGACGAGCGCGTAGACCTGCTGGTCAAGGCTGGTGTGGACGTGATCGTGGTGGATACCGCGCACGGTCATTCCAAAGGCGTGCTGGATCGCGTGCGCTGGATCAAGGATAACTACAAGGGCGTAGACGTCATCGGCGGCAATATTGCTACCGCGGCAGCTGCGCTGGCACTGGTTGAACACGGGGCTGACGGCGTCAAGGTCGGTATCGGTCCTGGTTCGATCTGCACCACGCGTATCGTCGCAGGTGTCGGTGTGCCACAAATTACAGCTATCTCGAACGTCGCTGATGCACTCAAAGGCACAGGCGTGCCATGTATCGCCGACGGCGGCATCCGCTTCTCCGGTGATATTTCGAAGGCACTGGCCGCAGGTGCTTCCAGCGTCATGATGGGCAGCATGTTTGCCGGTACTGATGAGGCGCCGGGCGAAGTGATTCTGTTCCAGGGCCGCAGCTACAAGGCTTACCGCGGTATGGGCAGCCTGGGCGCGATGGCCGATGGTTCGGCCGACCGCTACTTCCAGGATCCGGCCAACAACGTTGATAAATTCGTGCCGGAAGGTATCGAAGGTCGCGTTGCCTACAAAGGCAGCATGGTCACCATCCTGTATCAACTGGTAGGCGGCGTACGCTCCTCGATGGGTTACTGTGGTTGCTCGTCGATAGACGAATTCCGTGAACGTGCCGAGTTTGTAGAAATCACTTCGGCCGGTATGCGTGAGTCGCATGTCCATGACGTGCAAATCACCAAGGAAGCGCCGAACTATCGCGCTGAATAAGGTCGCTGCATGGCACTGACAGCAGAACTTGCCAGCCCTGCATTTGATAGCAGCAGGAGCCGGCAAGAAGATCTTACCCACGCTGTTGCACGCATAGAGCGGCTGGGAAAACATCTGTTTGGCGTGTCAGCCTGTATCGTTTATTTACATGTGACGGATGACTCCGGCTCATCTTTAGCTACAGCTGCACATGCGTTTTGTGCGCAACTGGATCTGACGGATGACTTGCAGGTGGTGCCGGAAAAATCGTCGCCATTCCAGGCAGCTCTGGGCAAGATAGATAATCTGGACGTACGCTTTTATGCATTGCAGCCTGTGCGTAATCGCGACGGACAGATAGTCGGCAGGATAGGCCTGATACATGAGCGACCGCGCATGTTCACCGAAGGCGACAAGCACTGCCTGCATGATCTGGTCGCTGTGCTGGAACGGGAGCTGCATGCACATATGTCGTCAGCATCGCCCGCCGCAAAGTAATCAGCTTGAAAATTAATCGTTCCACCTAGAAGCATTAGCCAACTATCCCATGCATTCGAAAATACTCATCCTCGATTTCGGTTCCCAAGTCACCCAATTGATCGCACGCCGCGTGCGCGATTCCGGTGTTTTTTCTGAAGTCTATCCATACGACGTCAGCGATGAGTTCGTACGCAACTACGGTGCCGCTGGTGTGATCCTGTCGGGTGGCCCGAATTCGGTCATCGAAGGCGACGAATCGCCGCGTGTACCGCAAGCCGTATTTGAGCTGGGTGTGCCGGTGCTGGGTATCTGCTATGGCATGCAGGCGATGGCAGAACAACTGGGCGGCAAGGTAGAAAACGGCAAGGTACGTGAATTCGGTTACGCTGAAGTGCGCGCACATGGCCATACCGCATTGTTGAAAGACATCAGCGACTTCACTACAGCCGAAGGGCATGGCATGTTGAAAGTCTGGATGAGCCACGGTGACAAGGTCAATGAAATGCCGCCAGGCTTCAAGCTGATGGCATCGACCCCGAATTGCCCGATCGCCGGGATGGCAGATGAAGCGCGTCGCATGTACGCATTCCAGTTCCATCCTGAAGTGACACATACCGTACAAGGTAAAGTCATCATCGCGCGCTTCGTGCATGAAATTTGCGGCTGTAAATCGGACTGGAACATGCCGGATTACATCGCTGAAGCAGTTGAAAAAATCCGCCAGCAAGTTGGCAGCGACGAAGTTATCCTCGGCTTGTCCGGCGGCGTAGACAGCAGCGTTGCTGCTGCGCTGATCCATCGCGCGATTGGGGATCAGCTGACCTGCGTATTCGTCGATCACGGTTTGCTGCGCCTGGATGAAGGCAAGATGGTAATGGAGATGTTTGCCGAGAACCTCGGCGTCAACGTCATCCACATCGATGCAGTCGATCAGTTCATGGGGCATCTGGCCGGCGTCAGCGATCCGGAAGCCAAGCGCAAAATCATCGGTCGTGAATTCGTCGAAGTCTTCCAGGTGGAAGCAGGTAAGCGCAAGAATGCAAAATGGCTGGCGCAGGGCACGATCTACCCGGACGTCATTGAAAGTGCAGGCAAGGGCAAGAAGGGTCACACCATCAAGAGCCACCATAACGTAGGCGGCTTGCCGGAAACCCTGAATCTGCAATTGCTGGAACCACTGCGTGAATTGTTCAAGGATGAAGTGCGTCAATTGGGCGTAGCGCTCGGCCTGCCACACGACATGGTGTATCGCCATCCATTCCCAGGCCCAGGCCTCGGTGTGCGTATCCTCGGTGAAGTGAAAAAAGAATTTGCCGATCTCTTGCGTCGTGCCGATGCCATCTTCATCGAAGAACTGCGCAAGACCCCATTCGTGGCTACACCAGGCGCATCCGAAGCAACGGACAACGGTATCCCGCACCGCAACTGGTACGATGCGACCAGCCAGGCGTTTGCCGTCTTCCTGCCAGTAAAATCGGTAGGCGTGATGGGCGATGGCCGTACCTATGAATACGTGGTGGCTTTGCGTGCAGTACAGACGCAAGACTTCATGACCGCACACTGGGCGCACTTGCCGCATGAATTGTTGGGCAACGTCTCGAATCGCATCATCAATGAAGTACGCGGTATTAATCGCGTGGTCTACGATATTTCTGGTAAGCCGCCTGCGACGATTGAGTGGGAATAAGCTTTTCAGTCAGACCTGTTTTGGTCGCTGCAAGTAAATAAAAAAGCCCGTGTAATCACGGGCTTTTTTATTGTGGCTAAGAAGGCCTGCCACGCTTGTAGTAGTCGTTACATTGCAAACAGTTGAAATGCAGCTTAGCTTCTCTCAAGTGATCTGCCCAGACTCAACAAGAACTCAACAGCAAGTTGTGTACGCACGGACGCTTGACGCGTCTTTTCATACACGACGGCCAGCGGCGCACCGATACTTTCATAATCAATGAGGACAGGAAGCAGTCGACCTGCATCCAGCGCAGCAGCAACGACATAGTAGGGCGCTTGCAGCAAACCTTGCCCGCCTTCGGCCAGTGCAAGCAGTACGGTGGCGTGATCACTTGCCAATGGTCCGATCGGAAAGTGGCTGTAATGTTGCCCGTTGCGGCTGAAGGTCCATGGGCGGAATTGGCCGCTATTGGCCATCACATAGCGCAGGCATATATGCTGCTCCAGATCTTGCGGCGTCTCGAGTGCGCCGTGTTTTTGCAGATAAGCAGGAGCTGCCACCGTCAGGAAGCGGTGCGCTGGCAGTGCACGTGCTACCAGACGTGAGTCGGGTACTTCTCCCAGCATCACGGCAAGATCGTATCTTTCTGCCGTCATATCCACATGCCTGTCGGTTAGCTTCAATTCGATTTCGAGGCCAGGATATAGCTTCAGCCATGTACTGAGGGCAGGTGCGACGACATACTGCCCGAAACTGACCGGTACACAAATGCGTAGTCGGCCGCGCCAGGGGTGAGACGGCTCTGGCGAGCAGACTGCGCGCATCTTCTATCGTCGTCATACCGTGACGGCAAGCATCGAAGAAGGCTTCGCCATCACTCGTCAAGGTGATCTGGCGCGGCGAACGATGGAAGAGGCGTACGCCGACTTCTGCTTCCAGACGCGCTACGGCTTTGCTGACGGCCGATGGGCTGACTCTTAGCAGGCGAGCAGCACGTGTGAAATTGCCTGCTTCAGCAGCGCGCACGAAGGTCGTGATGTCGGTCAATGGGTCCATATTTATCGTTCCCTGAGTTCATAATTACTTTGAATTTTGCGGTCTTATCATGACAAGTGATCATACCTATAGTGGACTCCTCGCAACTACTCAAGGAGTCTCAAATGCTCAAGTTAATACGTCATTTGTTTTACCAACTCATGTTGTTGTCACCAATGCTTGCTTATGCCAGTGGTGGACATACTTTGCCTCCACAGCAAGCGCCGCATAACGGAAAGTCTGCACTATTGATGATCGAGTTCGTTAATGAGTGGCTGGCACCAGATGGCAAGTTGCGCGGCCTGATGAAGGATGAGCGGCAGTTCAATCGATCGCAGCTGGCGGCACAGCAGGTACTGGCGGCGGCGCGCAAGCAAGGTATGCCGGTGATCCACGCGACATTGCAGCTGTCAGCGGATTACCGCGAATTCGGCAATTTGAGATTTGGCTTGCGTGGCGCGATCCCTAGTGCCAAGACTTGGCAAAAACAGGATAACGGTTGGCAGTTCTATCCCCCGTTCGCGCCGGTATCTAATGAATTCGTGATTAGTGGTCGGGCCGGTGCAAGTGCATTTGCCGCCTCCGATCTGGATAACTATTTGCGCGGTCAGGGTATTACGCGACTCTATCTGGCAGGCTATGCCACTCATGTCTGCATAGAATCGACGCTGCGTGCTGCGCATGATTTGGGATATGAAGCCATCGTATTGAGTGATGCAACGGCGGCTTTTAATGCACAACAACAGATGCATGTTTTGCAGGATGTCGTGCATCACTTCGGTTGGGCAATGTCGACACAACAGTTTGTTGAACGTCTGTCGGACTTGCGACCTCAGCGGATGACGCCGAGTGCGCAATTACGTACGTTGACAGCACCGGGGCCGGAAATCCCGGGGATTTCCGGCGCGGTAGCGGTGCAAGATGGCTTGCTCTTGCTCAGTGGCCACGTCCCTGTGGCAGCAGATGGAAGTGTGCCTGCCACGCTGGAAGGGCAGCTGGAGCAGACTTTCCAAAATCTGGATGAGACCTTGCGTCATGCCGGAAGCAACCCGCAACAGATCGCACGTATGACTTTTTATGTGAGTGGCTATATACCTGAACAGCTGGAGACCATACGAACCGTCCGTGATCGCTGGTTAAAGGGGCATGCACCAGCGAGCGCGTTGATAGGGGGGCAGGCTTTGTATCGGCCGGACGTGAAGGTTGAGATAGATGCGATTGCGGTGCGGCACTGACAAATCTCGCATGCGCAGAAGTTAAAAATCACATGAAAAAGCCCCAATGATGCTTAGTCATTGGGGCTTTTTAATATTTATGCAGTTGAATTGATTCAGAACAAACGATTCACGCTCAACAAGAAGTTACGCGGCGCGCCTGGCATGCTGGTAGAGCGCCAGTAACGTTTGTCCGTCAGGTTGGTAACGGCAAGGGTAACGGTCCAGGGCAGCGCACGATAGCCGACGGATGCATCCCAGCGCGTATAGCCGGAACGCCGCGCTTTATTGTCATCGTTGGCGTAGGTCGGACCACGATAAGTGACACCGGTTTCACCATACCAGTTGGCAGTCGGTACGTAGCGCAGGAAGGCGTTGCCGTTTTTGCGTGCGATACCGCTTTTTTGATTGCCAACCAAAGCAGGATTGGCAAGATTCTTTGTGATCTCTGCTTCTTGCAAGCCTATGCCGCTACGGATGTACCAAGTCTGTGCCAGCTTGCCTGTCAGGCTGGCTTCTATGCCGCGTGAGCGTTCCTGGCGGCCGGTTGCCCAGGTATAAGGATCATTGACGGCATCTGGCTGATAACGGATGTTGTATTTCTCCATGCTGTAGATGGCAAGCTGACTGGAAAGGTTGCCATTCAGCCAGTCACTCTTGACGCCTGTTTCTATCTGACGCGAATACTGCGGTTCGCTATCGTAAATTGCGCTGCTGCCAGTTGCTACGGAGATCATGCCGCGACCGCCATACGGGGCAAAGTTTTTGCTATACGACAGGTAAATGCTATGTGCTTCGACAGGTTGCCAGATCAGTCCGACACGCGGGCTCACAGTGTTGCCGCTGTATCCGCGTTGTTCGTTCTTGATGAGATTGAGTGAGTTAAATGTAAAGCGATCAAAGCGCAGGCCGGCCAGAACTTTCCATTGCGGTGTTATTTCGATCAGATCCTGCAGATAGAGGGCGGATGCATCTGCCTTGTGACGATTCGCCGTTGTGTAAGGGCCAGTAGGAGTTTTACTGTGCGTCCAGACCGGATTGTAAGGGTCTACTCCATACGGATAACGGGATGGGTTAGAGCTGCTTGCTCCTGCTGTTGTGAAACTTGGATTGCGATTTTCTTTCGTGAATTCCAGACCTGCCAGTACGTCGTGTTTGATACCGCCGGTCCGGAATTTGCCTGCGAGATCAAAGGAGTTTGTCAAAGAGGTGTTGTCCGCTTCTTGCCAGACACGAGTAAAGGTTAGCTGTCGTGTCCCCGCATTGTATGTTCCTGCGTACAAATTATCGAAATTCTGGCTGGCTTCATGCAATGCCGAAGTCCATTTCAGCGACCAATCGTTACCGAAGTCATAGGTCAGTACTGAGCGAAACATTTGCATGCGATCTTCCATATAGTCTTGCGGATGCGCATAGGCAGTACGGAAGTCTACGCCTGGAGGCAAGTTGTTGTATGACGGCCCACGGTCTGGTCGGCGCCATACTTTGTCGTAAGTGTACTGTGCCAGCCAGGTGAAGCCCCGCTTGTTGTCATACAGAATACTGGGAGAAATCATTTTGTTTTGATTGGCGATGCCTCGACGGAAGCTGTCGGCTTCTTCGTAGTCGATGGTCAGGCGTGCGGCCAGGTTAGGCGTGATGATGCGATTGAGATCGATGGTGGTGCCACGATTTTTCCATGAGCCGCCACGCAGGCCTACACTGCTGGGACTATCGAAGTTAGCCTGTTTGCTGACGAGGTTAACGACGCCACCACCTTGCCCCCGTCCGTACAGGACAGAGGCAGGGCCTTTCAATATCTCAATACGTTCAACGTTGGCGGTGCTGCGTCGGATTTGTCCGCTGGCACGGGCACCGTCACGATAGATGTCACCAGAGCTTGCCTCAAAGCCGCGTATCGTAAGGCCGTCACCACGTGTGTCGTAAGAGGTATCGATGCCGGGTGTGCCATCGAGCAGGACGCTTAAATCGTTTTGACCGTAGACCTTGGATTTGCTCATTTCCAGGGTGTCTATAGTCTGCGGTATATCTTTGATGTTCATCGCGGTTTTAGTTGCCGTGCTCACTGTTTTGACGCGCGCATCATCGTGGTCAAGTACATCGGGCGAGACATAGACATGGGGGAGAACCTGGTGCGGAATCTTGTTTTTTTCTTCCGCTTCTTTTTCTGTAGACGGTGATGTTGTGGTTTGTGCAGTCACTGCAGTGTGCGTGCAGGCCATCGCAACAGCCAGGGCGATACGTTTGATTTGTAGATGCAAATGGGTAGGCGGCATAAGGTTTTCTCGGATGGTTCTTTAGCGGTGTCGAGGCATGTATTCAGGACGAATTAACTGTCCTTTCTTGCTGGTCAATCCTCTCTTGTAAATGAGAATCATTATTAATAAATGAGTTGGCAATATAGCTTGAATGACGGTCCCAGATGCTTGAGATAGTTCCGTAAAGAGCAGTGGGTGGCGCAAGCCGGTCAGGCATGCTGTCGCAGCGACAGCTATGTGCAGATGGGGAATCGGGATACGCGCGGACACTTTCCCAATAAAAAAGCCCCGATGACTAGTCGTCATTGGGGCTTTTTATGGCGCGTTGATTTCTTACCAGCGATGCGTATAGCTAATCGCAAATGTCGTACCGGCTGCAGGCAGGCGGCTGTTGTTGTTACCACTGCGTACCAATTGGCTGTATAGCGGCAGGTAGTATTTATTGAACAGGTTTTCTATGCCCAGCGTGATGGAATCTTTTTTGCTCAGCTTGTAGCGCGATACCAGATCCACTGTGTAGTAGCCGTCTACGTTAGCGCGTGCAAATTGCGTTTTGCCATCGGCCAGGCGATAGTCTTTAGCTGCGAACCATGTGAATTGCGCGCGATTGCTCCAGCGTTCGTTAGGCTGGTATTGCACATACGCGGTGACTTTGACCGGCGGGATGCGATAGCCGGTCATTTGCTGGTCCTGTTTGGCTCCTTGCGGCAATTCGCGTCCCTGCATCCAGGTGAATGTGCCGCCGCTTACCCATTTCTCGTTGTCGCTGTAGTAATCGACCGTGGCTTCAACGCCGTTGATTTTTTCGCTGGTGCGTGCGAGCACGAGTCCATTGTTGAATGATTGCACTCCGCCCAGATCCGAGCTGGAACGGAATAGTGCGAAGGTAGCCACGGTATTGCTGAAGCGCCCGCGCCAGCCCAGTTCGTAACTATCTGTTTTTACCGGTTCCAGTTGCGATGAGTTGATATTGAAGGAGGCATTTGCATTGCGTAATATCACACCGATGTCCGGCAGGTCGAAGCCCTGACTGACGGATGTATAGAATTCCTGCCCCTTGACCGGTTTGAATGTCAGCCCGGCGTTATATACGACGGCATCGTAGCTGACCTTGCCGCCTTTGATCGTGGTCGGGCTTGCCAGTTTGGATTGGGACAGCGGCTGGAAGTCGTTGAACGATGCGCTGGCTTTTTCGTAACGCAAACCGCCTTCGGCCGACCATTGTTCATTGAATTTGTATTGCAACTGCGCGAAAGCACCCATGCTGCGTGTGGTGAGCCACGGCATGTAAGTACGTTGTCCGGTTTTGCGGAATACCAGGCCGCCGCTGGCATCGTAAGCAGCCGGATCAAAGACATCCAGCGGCATGTTGCTACGTTCCTGGATGAAGTCTGCACCCCACAACAGTTTGGCTTTTTGGCCGCTGCCCAAAGGTGTATCCATGGTCAGGCGGCCGCCAAAGACTTTGTTGTTTTGCATGACCTGATCGATATTGTTGCCACGGTTAACGTTGGCGCGTGCATCGAACGGAGTGAAGCGCGTGAAGTTGTCGCGGCCATACAGCAGCGCAGAGAGTGAACTACCCAGGATGTCCTTGTGTTCGTAGTTGGCGCTTAGCAAAGTGTTTTCCACCTCGTTCTGATTTGCCAGATTCAGGCCCTGTATGGCACGCGCTGTCGCTGTGCCTATCGGCGTGCTGGCGATCTTCGGATCGGTGGCGTAGTCGGTATTTTGTTTCGCACGCAAGTAGCTGGCGGAAAGTTGCAGGCGTTGATTTGCATCGATGCGGAAACCCAGTTTGCCGCCGAGACTGTAAGTATTCGAGTCGAACAGATCACCCTGGCTGGCATCCGGTGCAATGCGGTCACCGTGCGCATCGTAGGAGCCGCCTATGCGACGGTACGAAGCATCGACTTCATAGTCGACCACATCGCCTTTGCCGGAAAAGTAATGTTGTACCTGTGCGCCCAAACCATCCTTGTTGAGTCTGGACAATGAACCGTTCATCGATATCGTGGTTTCCGCTATCGGTTCGCCACCAGCCGGACGCGTACTGACCGAAATGATGCCGCCGCTGGCGCCGCTGCCGTAGATAGAGCTGCTGCCACGCAGTACTTCTATCCGGTTAATACGGGCAGGATCGATATTGACCAGATTACGTGATGAGTCGCGATTGGTATTGAGCGGAATCCCGTCTACCAGTATCAGGGCGTTACGGCCACGCAGCGTCTGACCGTAGTCGGTCAGCGAGCGACTGGAGTCCGACAAGCCTGGTACGGCTTTGGTCAGCATGCTGCCTATGCTGTTGGGTGAAATGGCGCGCAGGTCGTTCAGTTCCTGGTCTTCGATCACTGTGATCTGGCGTGCGGGTTGCGCCACACTGCCACCCATGCGTTCGTCGGTGACGACGACGGTAGGCATCACGGTTGCATTATCTGGTGTGTTGGCATCACTGATTTCGCCGGCGCTTTTACGGCGGATGCTTAATGCGCCTCCCGGCGTGGTTTCAGTCAGCAAGTCACTGCCAGCCAGTGCCTGGCGTACTGCTTCACCCGAAGAAATGCGGCCATTGATGGCTGGTGCCTGGCGCCCGCTGATGAGACCCGGATCGGCAATGATGGTGCGGCCGCTGAGCTGGCCTATGCGGGTGAGTGTGGTGCTGAGTGGTCCTGCAGGGATATTGAACTGTACAGCGCTAGTCGCGGCAGTCGTCTCTGCGGCTTGTGCCCATACAGCGGATTGGGTGCAGGCGATAGCAACGGCAAAGGCGATGCGACTCAGCTTTAAGCGAGGAAGGTGTAGATGCTGCATGTATAAGTCCCTTATGGTTGGTTTTCACTAACCATGTGGAGCGAAGCAGAAAAACCCCTCATGTTTTTTAAAATAAATTGTTGATCGGGCTAGGCAGACATGAGATCTATGGTGATCAGCCAGTTACCGTACTGCTGCATTTGCAGCGGTAAAGCATGTACCAGCGTGCGTAAAGTATGGGCTGGATTGTCGAGCGGGAATACGCCGAAGGTACGTAGCGCGGCTGCCTGTGGCGAGATGCGGATATAGCCGCTGTAATATGGTTTGAGCGCTGCAATGATTTCAGCCAGGCTGGCATTTTCCACGGCCAGCATACCGTCAGACCACGCAGCCAGGGCGCCGGCGTTGCCGCTGATACGATTTGCGGAAGCTGAATCGAAGACCGCGCCTTCACCTTCACGCAAGCGTAGTTGCTGGCCATCGCGTGTGCGCAGGTCTACGCTGTGTGCCAGCACGACTACCTGCGATTGTGTATCGCGCTGCTGGACCAGGAAGCGGGTACCCAGTGCCCGCACCATGCCGTGTGCGGTCTCGACGATAAAAGGGCGGTTGCTATCGGGTGCGACACTGGCGATCAGTTCGCCGGCACGCAAACGCAGCTGACGGGTGTGTTGGTTGAAATCGACGTCGGCTGCCGAGCGTGCGTTGAGTTGTACGCTGCTGCCGTCTGCGAGTGTAAATGTTTGTCTTTGTCCGGTACCGGTTTGCAGGTCGGCCATGAGTTGGCCTATGGCGAGCTGCCGTTCTGCCAGCAAAGCGGTAGCGCCGCTTACGCCAGCGAATACGAGTGCGCCGCGCAGCAGTTTGCGGCGGCGTGCGCTAAGCAAGGTGCGTTGTGCCGCCTGCAGCTGGCCTGGTGTACGCAAACCGACGTCGCGTACGATTGCAAGCGAGTCATTCAATAAGCCGGCGACGCGCTTCCACGCCAGTTCATGTGCCGGATCGGCGGCCTTCCATAGTTCAAAGGCGCGTTGTTCAGACGCGGTCATGGTGTCCGACTCAAAACGGATTAACCAATCCACTGCCGCATGGACGATATGGTCATTGCTTGTGTACGTGCTGCCGGCCGGATTCATGGTGCCCATTTCAGGCATTCCAATATCGCGCGTTTCATATGGCGTTCGACAGTCGCGAGGGAGATGCCCATGCGCTTGGCGATTTCCGGATAAGTCAGTCTATCCAGACGGCTATATAGAAATGCTGTTTTGACGGGCAGCGGGAGTGCGTCCAGCGCGCGATCGATTTGTTCTATTGCTTCTATCAGTACGGCGCGTTCTTCGGGCGACAGGGCAACCGCTTCAGGCTGCAGCATCAGTGATTGCAGATAGGCTTTTTCCAGGTCCTGCCGACGCCAGAGATGAAACAGTACGCGTTTGGCGATAGTCGTGAGGAAGGCGCGAGGTTCTGCTATGACTTCAGGATGTTTGTTTTCCACCACCTGCGCAAAAGTTTCCGCAGTCGCATCTTCCGCATCGGCGCGACTGGACAAGCGGCGCTGCAGCCGGGTGAACAACCACGGCTGATGTTCGATGTAAAGCTTCTCGATAATGGAGGTCGGCGGAAGGTGGTTCACAGCAGGATCCGTGTGAGGGATAACAGATGTATCTGGGTAATGCGCGTAAATGAGAATGATTATTATTGAATGGCAACCCGGATTAGCTCAATATCTGGATGCGCTGATCAGAATATTTGGCAGAAAGTGTTGCTAATCGTCCGCAGGTCAGCTTTGATTTACAAAGGTAATTCGCGCACTTATTTGATATTGCGCAAATCAGATCCTGCCTATAAGCGGCACAATCCATATCAGATTGCATATGTCCGACATAAGGAATCGCATATGTGTATATCGGCCTGCAATGTGAGAATCGGAAGCCTGAGGAAGGTCACAGCTCCGATGCGATGAACCAATAATTGAAGGAGAAGAAATGAAAGTATGGAAACCAGCACTCGTATTGATGATGGCAGGCTTGAGCGGCCAGGTAATGGCGGCAAATTGTTCAGTTGAGATCAGCAGCAATGATGCCATGCAGTTCGATAAAACCAGCATTTCGGTACCGCAAAGCTGCAAACAGTTTACGGTCAAGCTCAAGCACAGCGGCAAGATGGCCAAAAACATCATGGGCCATAACTGGGTGCTGACCAAGACAGCAGATATGCAAGGTGTGGCCAGCGATGGTATCGCGGCCGGACTGGACAAGAGTTACCTGAAGGCGGGTGATGCACGTGTTATCGCGCATACCAAGGTGATCGGTGGCGGCGAGAGCGATACGATCAGCTTTGCACCATCCAAGTTGAAAGCAGGTGAGGCCTACTCCTTCTTCTGCTCCTTCCCCGGTCATTCGGGCATCATGAAGGGCACAGTACAAGTGACGAAGTAAGTCCGTTGTACAGGTCGCTGACGAATAGTGTATTTGTCAGCGACGCATCATTCCGCTTTGTTTCAAAATTAAATTCGACAAACAAATTCACTCAGTTAAAAGTTAAGTCAGCCGGTATGCTGTTTGGACTGCGCGACATTTGATAGCTATACCAGAGGCTTTGAGCAATTCTTTGTGCCGACGTATAGGCACGTTCACCCATGGCCTGATTCGGCTGTTCTTTTGTGGTTTCCAGAAACAGGGCCAGCCAGCGCTGGAACAGTGCTTCATCCAGGTGCGGCAAGGCGATATGCTTTTGCATTGGTGTGCCACTGTAGCGACCACTGCCGCGCAGGATAGACGACCAGAAATCCACCAGCTTGTTTAAATGATGCTCCCAGTCATCGACCAGGCCATTGAAGATAGGTCCCAGTATCTCATCGCGCCGGACCTTGGCGTAAAAGGCGTGTACCAGTGTTGCGACTTCGTCGTCAGTGCATAGATCTTCTGCAGGCACTTTATTCTCCAGATGAATGATGGTTAGAACTCATTTTACAAATATCCGCGAGTGCGAACGCGGATATTTGTGAAATGAGTTCTAGTCAGCCGTATGTATATGATAGACCGCGTCCTCTTCCTCTATTAACGCTTAGTCTGTAACTGCCGGAATTGATCTGGCGCAAATTCTCATGACTGACCTGCGGCTTTGAATATGTCCTGCAGCCATTCGGTAAACACGCGTATACGTGCTGATAGCTGGCGGTTTTGTGGATACAGCACGGAAAGTGGCATGCGCGGAGGTGGCGTGTCTGGCAGGATCAGTTGCAGGCGACCATCCTTTAATTCCTGCTCGATGTGGTAACGCGGCATTTGCACGATGCCGATGCCGGCAAGCGCGCAGCCAGCGTATACCGCGGCACCAGTCACCGAAATGGCGGTGGGTAATACGGTGGAGTGCATGCGACCATCCACCATGAATTCCAATGGAAAAGGTTTGCCGCTGGCGCTGGAGATGTAGTTGACCGCTTTGTGCCGCGCGAGGTCTTCTATGCTGCGCGGCTGGCCGTATCGGGTCAGGTATGCCGGGCTGGCGCAGGTCACCTGTTCCAGCATCGCGACGCGACGTGCGATCAGTGATGAATCCTGTGGTGTGCCGCCGCGTAGTACGCAATCTATGCCTTCGCGCACCAGATCGACCAGACGATCACTTTCATCCATATGCAGTTCCATGCCCGGATAGCGCGCAAAGAAAGCTGGCAGGGTCGGCACCAGGAAGTGGGCCGCGACCGTCCCTTGCACGCCGACGCGCAGCAAACCTTTGGGCGCGGTATTGCGGAATGCGCCGTCAGCTTCTTCGATGTCGGTTAACAGGCGTACGCAACGCGTGTAATACGCATCGCCATCCAGTGTCGGTGTCACCAGTCGCGTCGTGCGGTTCAGCAGGCGGGAACCCAGGCGTTCTTCCAGGCGCGTCATTGCATTGGTGACGGTGGCGCGCGGCAGTTGCAAGTCTTCGGCAGCCTTGGTGAAGCTGCGCCGCTCCATGATGCGCACGAAAATCTGCATTTCCTGGATTCTATCCATGATTTACGGCCTTATTGTTGGTAAATATCGAATAATGATGTCGATTTTACCCTGATTATCTTTTGTTTTGTTTGTTGCACACTCTCGTCACTCCCACTCATTAAGGAAGCAGACCATGAGCAAGCAAGCAAAAAAAGTAGCCATCATTACCGGTGCATCGCGTGGCATAGGCGCGGCGATTGCAGAGCGCCTGGCCAGCGACGGGTTTGCGGTTGTTATTAACTACGCCAGCAGCGCAGGCGAGGCCGATGCCCTGGTCGCCAAATTGCAGGCCGCGCAGCATGAAGCGATAGCGGTGAAAGCGGATGTCGCCAATTCCGCAGATGTGCGCCGCCTGTTTGATGAAACAGAACAGAAGCTGGGCAAGGTCGATGTGCTGATCAATAACGCCGGGATTTTGCAGATGGCTGCATTGGCGGACACCAGTGATGAATTGTTTGAGCGTACGTTCAGTATCAATGTGCGCGGCACTTTCAATACCTTGCGTGAGGCAGCAACGCGTTTGAATGACGGCGGTCGGGTGGTGAATTTTTCCAGCACCACAGTAGCGATGAATTTGCCTAACTATTCGGTCTATACCGGCAGCAAGGCGGCGGTCGAAGTGTTGACGCCCATCTTCGCGAAGGAAATGCGGGGTCGTAACATTACCGTCAATGCAGTGGCGCCGGGACCGGTTGCGACGGACCTGTTTTTCAATGGCAAAACCGAAGCGCAAATACAGCAGCTCGCCAATATGCCGCCATTGCAAAGACTGGGGCAGCCAGACGATATCGCTGCAACCGTGTCCTTCCTGGTTGGGCGTGATGGTGGCTGGATTAATGGTCAGGTATTGCGCGCGAATGGTGGCCTGGCATGAAGTTGTAATCGCCGGATCAGTGTTGCGGAGTTATTCACGGTCTGCGTGCGGCGCTAAAAAACGTGAAGATAAAAAGCATCGCTTCCTGTCGGAGGCGATGCTTTTTTTATTTCTCTTATTCTTAAAATGAATATCGTAAAGCACCTAAATTTGATGTGGCGCAAATGTTGGAATTTTCAGCGCGCGATAATGATCGCCATGTTGTGACGCAGTCAACGGCTGTGCACGACTAAGAACTGATATGGCTTAACCACCTCCATCTGATCCTGTTTATGCAGGCAGGCCGGGCGTATGCTGTGTTCCACCCCATCGAATAAGATGTAATGAAATAAGTAGGACCACACAAGAGTGTGGCAATGCGTAATAATGCAAGGCACTATGCATACCAAACCAGCCGCTTTCCAGCGATTGCGATCCGGTACAGGATTCGAGGTCGGAAGTTTGCTGCAAGTCTTTGCATCCTTGCTGTGGTTGCCACAAGCCGGTTTGTTGGCCTATGCACTACAGCGATTGATGGATGGTGCCGGTATTGCTGCAGTCTATCTTCCTGCTGTCCTGATTTTTATCCTTGGTTTGGTACGTGCTGTCTGTGACGCTGCAGGTGTGCGTCGCATATTCAAAACAGCGCGTGCTGAATTGTCCCTCATGCGTGAGCAGGTCGCTGCATCGCTGGCTGCACGTTCACCGCTGGATGCCGCCAGACCTGCGTCCGGTCTCGCTGCCAGTGTGATGGCCGAGCAGGCCGAAGCTGTCATTCCTTATCTCACCCGTTATCGTCCGGCCCGGCTACGCACCATGATTGTGCCGCTTGCCATCCTCATGGTCGTTACCCCTTTGTCCTGGATAGCTGCGCTGGTCCTGCTGATTGCCGCGCCATTGATTCCGATGTTCATGGCACTGGTAGGCTGGCGCGCGAAAGCGGCGAGTGAAGCGCAGATGGTGGAGATGGGTGGCATGAATGCCTTCCTGCTGGATCGCTTGCGCGGCCTGGCGACCCTGCGCACGCTGGGTGCTATCGAAGCGACTGCGTTGCGTTTGCATGCGTCAGCACAAGCGTTGCGCATGCGTACGATGGCAGTGCTACGTATCGCCTTTATGTCGTCGGCGGTGCTCGAATTGTTTGCGGCACTCGGTGTTGCCATGGTGGCGGTGTACATCGGTTTTCATTTATTGGGGCAACTCGAATACGGTGCCTGGGGTACACGCCTGACCCTGGGGCAGGGTGTGTTCATTCTCTTGTTGTCTCCGGCTTTCTTTGAGCCTTTGCGTGAGTTGTCTGCGGTCTGGCATGACAGGGCGGCGGGTGATGCTGCGTTGGAAGCACTCGATAATTTAACTGCAGACGGTTTGCTGTTGCCGGATGCAGGCACAACGTCAAATGAAGCTGTAGCCGCGACGGTGCATGCTGCGCCGACAGTTACTATCCGGCAGTTGTCCTTTGCGTATCAGGGTAGTCATGCATCGGTATTTGATTGCCTTGACTTGCAGATCGCTGCCGGTGAGCGTGTCGCCGTCATGGCTGCCAGTGGTGGCGGCAAATCCAGTTTGCTTGCTTTGATTGCCGGCTTGTTGCCGCTGCCACAGGGGAGCATCGCTATCGATGGCGTGCTCTTGTCTGCGCACAGTGCGGCTGGTTTGCGCAAGCGCATGGCGTGGATAGGACAGAAGCCGCATATCTTCGCTGGTTCGGTACATGCCAACGTGGCCTTGCGTCGGGATGGTGTCAGCGCAACAGATGTTGCCGCCGCGTTGAAATTTGCCGAACTCGAAGGTGTCGCGCAAGCGCGTCCAGGTATCGCACTGGGCGAGGGCGGTGCTGGCTTGTCCGGTGGCGAAGCAGTGCGTCTGGCACTGGCACGTGCAGCAGCTGATCCGCATGCTGATTTACTGCTGGTCGATGAACCGACCGCGCATCTGGATCAAGCCACTGCGCTACAAGTGAGCGACGCCTTGCTGCAACTCGCCCAGGGTAAAACCATGATTGTGGCGACGCACGATCCGGTACTGGCAGCGCGCATGGATCGCGTCATCTTGCTGCAGGCGGAGGAGCAAGCATGATCCTCTGGCGCGATCTTGCTCCGGTACTGCGTCTGTTTGCTGACGCCTGTCGCAATAAATTGTTATTGGGGGCGCTGCTGGCAGCCACCACCGTACTGTCCGGCATGGCTTTGCTGGGTTTGTCGGGCTGGTTTATTACCGCCACCGCGATTGCCGGTCTGAATACGACACTTGCATTTACCTTTGATGTATTTATGCCGTCCGCAGGTATACGGCTGTTGGCACTGGGTCGTACTGCCGCGCGCTATGGCGAGCGACTGGTGACGCATGACGCGACGCTGGAAGTCCTGGCGAGTTTGCGTGTGCGTCTGTTCCGCGCCTGGGCGCGGCCGCAGGCAGCGCGTCGCTTGCTGGCACGACCCGCGCAATTGCTGTTTCGCCTGACTGGTGACATAGATGCACTGGATTCCTTGTACTTGCGCGTACTGGTGCCGCTTGCATCTGCATTGTGTGCGGCGCTGGCACTCGGCGTGGCGCTGGCCTTTTTGCAATGGTGGCTGGGTCTGGCATTGGCAGCATGGCTGATTGTCACGGGTTTGCTGATTGCACTGATGGTTGCGCGCAGGGCGCAACCGGACGCGCGTCGCCGCAGTTATGCGCTGGAAGCACTGCGTGCGCGCAGCATCGATCTGGTCGCCGGCCAGACTGAGTTGATCATGGCCGGGCAACTCGATGCGCAGAAGCATGCACTGGCCGTAGCGGACCAGCACCTTGCGCGTGCGGATGATGCCTTGAACCGGCTTGAGGCGCAGGCCGGTATGGCTTACAGCATCGTCGGCACCATCACGCTGACGGCCACCTTGCTGCTGACGGCAGCCCTGGTCAGTACTGGTGTGCTGAATGTGCCGCTGGCGGCACTGGCAGTGTTACTGGTGTTGACGGCGACCGAGCCGTTTTCTGCATTACGTCGTGGTGCGCTGGAACTGGGGCGTACCGTTCTGGCAGCGCGCCGTCTCGGTACGCGCATACAGGCGACAGACGAAGGTGCTGCGGCGATGCCGCGACCACCCGCTGGCCTGGTGCTGCAGTTGACGAATGTCAGCGCACATCCTGCTGGTGCAGATGTCCATGCCCAGGAGGCCAATATCCTGAAGAATATTTCGCTGGCATTGTCGGCCCGTGAGCGCGTGGCCTTGATCGGTGCCAGCGGCGCCGGTAAATCCACTTTGCTGGCCTTGATCGCTGGCGAACTGTCGGCACGCTCCGGCAATGTTTGCGTGGCCCCGCATAGCTTGCTGACGCAGCGTACCGAATTATTTCAGGACAGCTTGCGCGACAACTTGCGCGTGGCGGCTCCGGATGCCGACGATGCACGGCTGTGGGAGGTACTGCACAGCGCCGGGCTGGCTGACGATGTTGCAAATATGCCAAATGGGCTGGATACGCGCCTGGGCGAGGGCGGGCTTGGCTTGTCTGGCGGGCAGTTACGCCGCCTGGCGCTGGCGCGGCTGTTACTCCGGGATGTGCCGCTGTGGCTGCTGGATGAGCCTACCGAAGGGCTGGATCAGGCCACGGCGCACGATGTTTTACGAGGTCTGGATACGCTGGCCGCAGGGCGCGCTTTCCTTCTGGCAACCCATGTACGGCGTGAAGCCGAACTCGCAGACCGCTTGGTTTGTTTGCAACATGGGCGTATTGTTGCCGAAGTGAAGCGTAGCGATGCAGATTTTGTAGGTGTGTTGAACAGTTTGCGGCCGGATTAAACACCGGGGTAAACAGTTGAATACGACGAAGAATTCAAGTCATTAAAGGGAGCTACATGGAACTCGATATTGTTTCTTTATCACGGCTACAGTTCGCCGCCACGGCGCTGTATCACTTTCTCTTTGTGCCCCTAACGCTGGGGCTTTCCATCCTGCTGGCGATCATGGAGACGGTCTATGTCATGACCGGCCGCGTCATCTGGCGCGACATGACCAAGTTCTGGGGCACGCTGTTCGGCATTAACTTCGCGATGGGTGTCGCCACCGGTATTGTGATGGAGTTCCAGTTCGGCATGAACTGGAGCTACTACAGCCACTACGTCGGCGATATCTTCGGCGCACCGCTGGCGATTGAAGGCTTGATGGCTTTCTTCATGGAAGCAACCTTTGTCGGCTTGTTCTTCTTTGGCTGGGACAAGCTGTCCAAGGTAGGGCATTTGATCACCACCTGGGCTGTGGCCATCGGTTCCAATTTCTCGGCTTTGTGGATTTTGATTGCGAATGGCTGGATGCAAAATCCGGTCGGCGCAGTCTTTAATCCCGACACCATGCGCATGGAAGTCAGTGACTTCTTCGCGGTGCTGACCAATCCGGTGGCACAGGCCAAGTTTGTGCATACCGTGTCGGCTGGCTATGTCGCGGCTTCGATTTTTGTGCTGGGTATTTCGGCCTGGTATGTATTGAAGGGACGTCATCTCGACATCGCCAAACGCTCGATGACAGTCGCAGCTTCATTCGGTCTGGCCGCATCACTGTCGGTAGTGGTACTCGGTGATGAGAGCGGTTATCTGTCGACTGAACATCAAAAGATGAAGCTGGCTGCAATCGAAGGCATGTGGGAGACACAGGATGCACCCGCGTCTTTCACGCTGATTGGTTTTCCGGATCAGGAAGCACGCGAAAATCATTACGCGATTCATATCCCGTTCATCATGGGTCTGATCGGTACCCGTTCGCTGGATACCACCATCCCCGGCATCATTGAGTTGGTTGAGCGTGCCGAAGGTCGGATTTCGAATGGCCTGAAAGCCTACGATGCCTTGCAACAGATACGTGCTCAGGGCGGCACAAAAAATATCTCGCACGAGCTGCGTGCGCAGTTCGAAGATAACGGCGGTGATCTCGGTTACGCCTTGCTGTTGCGGCGCTATGTCGATGATCCGTTGAAGGCAACGCCGGAACAGATCCAGAAGGCAGCCTGGGATACGGTGCCGCATGTGTGGCCGCTGTTCTGGAGTTTCCGCATCATGGTGGCGATCGGTATGTTCATGATCGCGCTGACGGCAACCTTCTTCGTGTTGTCGGCACGTCGCCAGCTGGATCGTTACCGCTGGTTGCTGAAGGTCGCCGTGTGGTCTATTCCGTTACCGTGGATCGCGATTGAAGCGGGCTGGCTGGTTGCTGAGTTTGGCCGGCAGCCGTGGGTGATTGAAGGGGTATTACCGACTGCGGTCGCTGTATCGAATCTGGGTATCAAGACACTACTGATTACGCTCGCCGGTTTCATCGCGATTTATACGGTGTTGCTGATCATCGAGCTGAAATTGTTGTTCAAGATAATACGCAAGGGGCCTGTAGATGAGCATGTACCTGATGAAGGCGTCAATGTTCGCGCCAACCTCCCATCCGCACCAACTTCCGTCGTGGAGCCACTATGATTTTGCACACACTTATCGACTATGACGTTTTACGTCTGATTTGGTGGTCCCTGATCGGGGTACTGCTGATCGGTTTTGCCGTGACTGACGGCTTTGATCTGGGCAGCGGTATTTTGTTGCCTTTCGTTGGACAAACCGACCTGGAGCGACGCGTCGTCATCAATAGCGTCGGCCCGGTGTGGGAAGGCAATCAGGTCTGGCTGATTCTGGGTGGCGGTGCGATTTTTGCAGCGTGGCCGCAGCTGTATGCGGTGGCGTTCTCCGGCTTCTATCTGGCGATGTTTGCCATTTTGACCGGCCTGATCTTGCGGCCAGTGGCATTCAAGTTCCGCAGTAAACGCGAAGATCCGGTGTGGCGTGCGCGCTGGGATTGGGTCTTGTTCTTCAGTGGTTTGGTGCCGACGCTGATTTTTGGTGTGGCGCTGGGCAATGTGTTGCAGGGTGTGCCGTTCAGACTTGAGCCCAGCATGCATATTTTCTACGACGGCAGTTTCTTCGGCCTGCTGAATCCGTTTGCCGTGCTGTGCGGACTGGTCTCCATTGCAATGCTGGTCATGCATGGCAGCGCCTGGTTACAGTTGAAGACAGACGGTGCAGTAGCAGGGCGTGCGCGTAACTATGGCAGTGTGGCAGCGCTTGCAACCATATTGTTCTATGCAGTAGCTGGCTTGCTGTTATGGAAGTACATCGATGGTTATCGCATCAGCAGCGAGATTGATCGGTTCGGACCATCGAATCCCTTGCTGAAAACCGTGGAAGGTCATGCCGGTGCATGGTTCGCCAATTACGCCGCGCATCCGTGGACGATGGCCGCGCCAGCCGCTGGCTTTGTCGGTGCACTGGGTGCTTTCTTCGGCTTGCGTTTCCGTCGCGAAATCTTTGCCTTGTTGTGCAGCAGCCTGAGCATCAGCGGCATCATTCTCAGCGTAGGTGCTTCGATGTTCCCCTTCATCCTGCCTTCGTCGATAGATCCGCGCGCCAGCCTGACGGTATGGGATTCATCATCCAGTCATCTCACGCTGTTCATCATGCTGGTGGTAACCGCAGTCTTTATCCCGCTGATCGTCGCTTACACCACCTGGGTGTATCACGTGCTGTGGGGCAAGGTGAATGAAAAAGAGATACGGGAAGAAACCGGACACGCTTATTAAAGCGCGGGCATTTCATCGTTGCTACCACCTGCGGGTGGCGGCACAGACGAACTAACGATAAGGAAAAAGATTATGTGGTATTTCTCATGGATGCTGGGCTTGCCCCTCGCGGCCGCTTTCGCAGTACTGAATGCGATGTGGTACGAACTGATGGACGATGAGGCGATTCGTAAAGAGAAGCTGAACAAGCCGTCCTGATTTGCAGTACACGAATGGACATGAATTACGCGCTTATCGCGCGGCAATTGATGTCCATTTTCGCCAGACGGCGTAAAATCGATACCCTCGCTTATCCGTTCACATCGGTCATCGTCCGCCACGGATAGGCGCTCATACTCAGGCGTTGCACGATATGCGGCAGCGCTTTAGCTGATTTGGCTATTCTTGAAACCAGGGTTAGATGCACACCGTCACGATCATCCTCATTTTGCTTCTTGCCGTGGTGGCGAGCGCTTTTGTAGCCCGCCTGCTGCCGATTAAAGTCCCGTTGCCGCTGGTCCAGATTGCCACCGGGACTGTGCTGTCCTATGGTTTTGGCATCAGCGTGCCACTGGATCCGGAATTCTTTTTCCTGTTCTTCATTCCGCCTTTGCTTTTCCTCGACGGCTGGCGCATCCCCAAAAGTGCTTTCTTCCGTGATGCGCGTCCTATCGTGACGCTGGCAATCGGCCTGGTGCTGTTTACGGTCGTTGGCATGGGTTACTTCATACACTGGATGATCCCGGCTATCCCGCTGGCGGCTGCATTTGCCCTGGCTGCCATCCTGTCGCCGACCGACCCGGTCGCAGTGTCTGCGATTGCATCGCAAAGTCCGATTCCGTCGCGCCTGATGCATATCCTGGAAGGTGAGTCGCTGCTGAATGATGCCTCCGGCCTGGTGTGTTTCCGCTTTGCGGTAGCGGCGGTGATTACCGGTAGTTTTTCCTTGCTGGATGCTTCGCTGGAATTCCTGCAGGCGGCGGGTGGCGGTTTGCTGGTCGGTATTGCGGTGGCCTGGCTGATCGGCATTTTGAATCGCTGGCTGGTGGCAGCCGTCGGCGAAGATCCGGGTACGCAGATCCTGATCAGCCTGCTGGTACCGTTTGCCGCCTATCTTGGTGCTGAACATATCGGTAGTTCCGGCATCCTGGCCGCTGCCGCTGCGGGTATCACCATGCACTATGCCGATCTGGTCGGGCGGCGCCTCGCTGCCACCCGCATGCAGCGGCGTGCGGTGTGGGACACGATACAAATGGCCTTGAACGGCGTGATCTTTGTGATTCTCGGTGCGCAATTGCGCGCGACGGTCGAGGGTTTGCCGGGGATCGCGATAGAAATGGGTCTGAGTACCGCGTGGTGGCTGGCTTTCTATGTGCTGGCGATTACTGTGGTATTGGCGGTGCTGCGCTTCCTGTGGGTCTGGGGCTCGCTGAAATTTACCGTATTCAAAGGCAAACGCAATGAGGGCGAAGAAATCATCAAGCCGCCATTCAAGTTGTTGCTGGTGACGGCGTTTGCCGGTGTGCGCGGGGCGATTACGCTGGCGGGTATTTTGACTTTGCCTTTCCTGTTGCCGAATGGCGCGGAATTCCCGGCGCGCGATTTGCTGATTTTCCTGGCCAAGGGTGTGATCCTGCTGTCCTTGTTGACGGCCAGCATTGCTTTGCCTCTGCTGACCAGTGACCTTGAGTTTGCACCGGAACCGCTGGTCGGGGCGGCTGAAGGACAGGCGCGGGCGGCAGCTGCGGAGGCGGCGATTCGCCGTATTGAGCAATTGATGCAAACCATGAGCGCGAATGATGCCTATTCGGAAGCGGCAGCGCGTATTACCGAGTTGTACCAGCGTCGCCTCGATTATGGCAACGAGGGCGACGAAGCGGCACGTTTTCAGGCGCAAGCAGAGGCAGAACGCAGCCTGCGGCTGGAAGCGATACGGGCGGAACGGGATGAATTGTTCCAGATGTGGCTGAATGACAAGCTGGATGATTCGGTGCACCAGCACCTGCTGCGCGAACTGGACCTGATCGAAGGTGCATTATCACGCGCGGACTAAGTCCGGTATTTGTCTGGCATAAGGCGTGAAAAGGTCGGCTGGTCTATAATAGCGGCCTTCGACCATGCCATTAAAACCACATCTGGTAGCCAGCCCGGATAGTCCGGTTCAGCCATCGTGACGGTGGCAGCAAGTCCTTCATTTTCGCGAACTATGCTGGCTTCTGGCGCATAAGGCGATTATTTAATTACATCGGCACACACAGTGACTTACAGCGTAAAAGAGATTTTTTATACACTACAGGGCGAGGGCGCGCACGCCGGACGGCCTGCGGTGTTTTGCCGCTTTTCCGGTTGTAATCTGTGGACCGGACGCGAAAGCGACCGCGCGACTGCGGTGTGCCAGTTTTGCGATACCGACTTTGTCGGTACTGACGGCGAAGGTGGTGGCAAGTTTGCCAGCGGCACCACGCTGGCGAATACGATCAACGCCTTGTGGCCGGAGTCATATGCGGCGAGCAAGTATGTCGTCTTTACCGGTGGCGAGCCTTTGCTGCAACTGGATGCCGAGCTGATCGATGCCATGCATGCAGTCGGCTTCGAGATTGCCATTGAAACCAATGGCACCTTGCCGGTGCCGACGGGTGTCGACTGGATCTGCGTCAGCCCGAAAATGGGCTCGCAACTGGTGGTGCGCAAAGGAAATGAATTGAAGGTCGTGATCCCGCAGGCGGAGCAATCGCTGGCGGCATATGAAGGACTGGATTTCGAGCATTTCTTTGTGCAACCGATGGATGGCCCGCTGGCCGAACAAAATACCAAGCTCGCGATTGATGTCTGCAAACGCAATCCGAAATGGAAGCTGAGTTTGCAGACCCATAAACTTTTACAGATACCGTAAGCCCTTATGTTGACTATTACACGCAAGCTGGAATTCGATGCCGGTCACCGCATTCCCGATCACAAAAGCCAGTGCCGCAATCTGCACGGTCACCGCTATACGCTGGAAATCACGTTGCTGGGCGAAGTGATCGATGTTGAAGGCAGCTCCGATAACGGCATGATCATGGACTTTTCCGACATCAAGGCGCTGGCGAAAGAACATCTGGTTGATGTCTGGGATCACGCTTTCCTGGTGTATGAAAAAGATGCGAAGGTAAGAGAGTTCCTCGAAAGCATACCGGGCCACAAGACTGTCATCATCGATCGTATTCCTACCGTGGAAAACCTGGCGCAGACTGCATTTAACATCCTGAACGCGGCGTATCAGGATCGCTTCGGCACGGGCTTGCGCCTGCATAAACTGGTGTTACATGAAACACCGAACTGCTGGGCTGAAATCACGGCTGAAGGCTGATCACCGACCATGCAAGACGCTCTCTTCATGCAACAGGCGCTGGAACAGGCGCGCCATGCATGGACGCTGGGTGAAGTCCCGGTCGGCGCAGTCGTGGTCAAGGATGGCGTCGTCATCGCAACAGGCTACAACCAGCCTATAGGCAAGCACGACCCGACTGCCCATGCTGAAATCATGGCCTTGCGTGCGGCGGCTACCGTGCTGGGTAACTACCGTTTGCCGGGCTGCGAACTCTACGTCACGCTGGAACCTTGCGTGATGTGTTCCGGTGCCATGATGCATGCACGTCTGGCGCGGGTGGTGTTTGGTGCACCTGATCCCAAAACCGGCGCCTGCGGTTCTGTCCTTAATTTATTCGAGCAAAATCAGCTCAACCATCACACCCAATTCACCGGCGGCGTACTGGCCGAAGAATGCAGCAGCTTGCTGAAAGAATTCTTTGCCGAACGCCGCAAGGCTGCCAAATCCATTCCGTCCGGCGCAAACTGAGACCGAACGCGGTTTCAAAGACGGCTTACACAGCTTTCATCTGAAGTTGAACCATAGGCCTGGTCTGTAATCCTATCCTTGATCCCCCGATGAGGAGTGCGCACGATGGAAGCAAATCGTTACACAGCGGCAAGCAATGAAGGTAGTACGCCGAAACCGCCGAGTATGTTGTTACTGGCGCTGGAAGGACGTGCACCTTGGGAACTCGGTGCGGCTTTGCTGGCGGCTCCTATGTTGAAAGATGTTCCTGCGGGTGATGGTCATCCGGTCATGGTGTTGCCGGGTTTGATGGCGGGCGATACTCTGACTTTTTTCCTGCGACGATACCTTGGTAAATGCGGCTATCAGGCCTATGCCTGGAAGCAGGGCCTGAATCTCGGGCCGCGTGAAGGTTTGCTCGAGCGTTGCATCGCCCGTACCCGTGAACTGAGCGAAAAACACGGCAAGAAAATCAGTCTGATCGGCTGGAGCCTGGGTGGAATTTACGCACGGGAAATTGCCAAGGCCCTGCCGGATCATGTGCGTTGCGTGATCACCCTGGGTTCGCCTTTCACCGGCCATCCGACTGCGACCAATGCCTGGCGCTTGTATCAAATGGTCAGCGGCAAGCCTGCTATCGATGACGTGCAAATCGCTGAACTCAGGAAAACTCCGCCGGTGCCGACTACCTCGATTTTCAGTCGTACCGATGGTATTGTGTCGTGGCAATGCTGTGTGGAGCAGGAAACTGATCTGTCGGAAAATATCGAAGTGCACGGCAGTCATACCGGCATGGTGGCCAATCCGACGGTCTTGTATGCATTGGCCGACAGGCTGGCACAGCCGGAAGGGCAGTGGCAGCGCTTCGATCACCGTGGTCATCAAGGTGTTAAAAAAATCATTTATCGTGATCCGCAACGTACTTAAGATATGCGTGATCGCATCAGTCTTTATTTGAAAGCTCCGCCTTGCCGACTATCCATGTAAATAATGTAGACATTGCATACGAAACCCAGGGCGATCCAGGCAATCCGCCCATCCTCCTGATCATGGGGCTGGGCATGCAGCTCATCTCATGGCCGAAGGCATTTTGTGACGGTCTGGAACGCCAGGGCTTTTACGTCATCCGCTTTGACAATCGCGATAGCGGGCTGTCGAGCAAACTCCATCATCTGGGTAAACCGAATACGCTGCTGGCCCTGATCAAGATGGCGTTCCACATACCGCTAAAGGCTGGTTACACGCTGGATGATATGGCGGCGGATGCCATCGCCTTGCTTGATGCACTGGGAATCGAGCGCGCCCACATCGTCGGCGCTTCGATGGGCGGCATGATTGCGCAAATCATCGCAGCCAGGTATCCGGATCACACCATCAGTCTCACATCCATCATGTCTACCAGCGGCAGGCGTGGCTTGCCGGGCCCGACCAGGGCGGCACGCAAAGTCTTGTTCAGCCGCCCGCCTGCGGCCAACGATCAGCAGGCTGTGATCAATCATTTCGTCAACACCATGAAAGTGATCGGCAGCCCGGCCTACCCGGTCGCCCATGAAGTCTTGCAGGAGCGGATTACGGAAAGCGTGCAGCGCAGCCTGGAGCCGGTTGCGACCAAGCGTCAGTTGCTGGCGATAGGTGCTTCCGGTGATCGCGTGGATTTGCTGAAGACAGTGAAGGTACCAAGCCTGGTCATACATGGTTCCGAGGATCCTTTGTTACCGCTTGCCTGCGGCCGTGAAACAGCGGAACTGATACCGAATGCAGTGCTGCAGGAAATCGACGGCATGGGCCATGATTTGCCGGATGGCCTGAACGATCATCTGTCACAACTGATCGCTGAACATTGCCATGCCGCTGCCAGGCTGTATGGTCCTACTGAATAAAATATGAACGCAGAATTGAATCAGGCTGTACGCATGCTGAATGCGAGTGTAGACGGGGCGCCGATAGTGATAGGGTTGGTCGCTGCCAGTGGCTATGCGGTGAATACGGAGGCAGTTGCGCGCGGCATAGAGAACTTGCAGGCGCAAGGTTGCATAGTCAAAAACTTCAGCGATGCCGAGCGAAAATTCCAGCGCTTTGGCGCGACCGATGATGAGCGTATTGCGCAATTATATGCAGCCGCCACCGACCCTGAGGTTGATATCGTTATGGCATTGCGCGGTGGTTATGGCTTGACCAGATTATTGCCTGAGCTGGACTTCAAGCTGCTGGCGGAGAGCGGCAAGTTATTTGTCGGCCACAGCGATTTCACTGCCTTGCAAATGGGCTTGCTGGCGCATAGCGGCGCTACCAGTTTTGCCGGGCCTATGTTGTGTGACGACTTCGTACGCGAAGAACTTAGCGCCTATACGCTGAACAGTTTCTGGCGCTGCGTAGCGCAAGCCGAACATGCGCTGACGGCACAAGTTGCAGGCAATCCGGAGTTGGAAGTCAGTGGCACCTTATGGGGCGGCAATCTCGCGATGCTGGCGCATCTGGTGGGTTCGCCTTATTTGCCGCGGGTAGAGGGTGGCATTCTGTTCGTCGAAGACGTGAATGAACATCCGTATCGCGTTGAGCGCATGGTTTTGCAGCTATTGCATGCCGGTGTGCTGGACAGTCAACAAGCGCTGCTGCTGGGTGATTTTTCCGCTTATCGACTGACCGATTACGACAATGGCTACGACTTTGAGCAAATGGTGGCTTATCTGCGGGCGCATTTGCCTATCCCTGTGCTGACCGGCTTGCCATTCGGACATGGTCGCGACAAGGCGACGCTGGCGGTCGGCGCGCGAGCCACGCTGAGTTCGCAGGCAGACGGTTTCAGCCTCAGCATGCAGAGCTATCCTGGCCTGAAAAAACAGATTTAATAGATAAAAGAGCAACAAATCAGGTCTTGCAGCCTGTGTACACAAAGCCGCTCCGGTTTTGCGCGCTCGCGTACACGGCTGTTCACCCCCTGAGATGGTAGAATAGACGGTTATTCGATTTATATCCGCAAAGGCTTTATCAGTGTTATCTACAGCTAATATCACGATGCAGTTCGGCCCCAAGCCGCTGTTTGAAAATATTTCCGTCAAATTCGGCGATGGCAATCGTTACGGCCTGATTGGTGCCAACGGTTGCGGTAAATCCACTTTCATGAAAATCCTCGGTGGCGATCTTGATCCGTCGGCGGGTAACGTCATGCTTGATTCGAACGAGCGCCTCGGTAAATTGCGCCAGGATCAGTTTGCGTTTGAAGAAATGCGCGTGCTGGACGTGGTCATGATGGGCCATACCGAAATGTGGGCTGCCATGTCCGAACGCGATGCGATCTACGCGAATCCTGATGCGACCGACGACGACTACATGAAGGCCGCCGACCTGGAAGCCAAGTTTGCCGAGTACGACGGCTATACAGCAGAAGCACGCGCCGGTGAATTGCTGTTGGGCGTCGGTGTATCCATCGACCAGCACCAGGGTCCTATGAGCGCGGTAGCGCCGGGCTGGAAGCTGCGTGTTCTGCTGGCACAGGCCTTGTTCTCGAACCCGGATATCCTGCTGCTCGACGAACCAACCAATAACCTGGATATCAACACCATCCGCTGGCTGGAAGACGTGCTGAATCAGCGTAATTCGACCATGATCATCATTTCCCATGATCGTCACTTCCTGAATCAGGTATGTACGCACATGGCGGATATGGACTACGGCACGCTGAAAGTCTATCCAGGCAATTACGATGACTACATGCTGGCATCGTCGCAGGCACGTGCACAGCAACTGGCCAACAATGCGAAAGCCAAGGATAAAGTCGCCGAGTTGCAGGACTTCGTACGTCGTTTTGCGGCAAACAAATCGAAAGCGCGCCAGGCAACCTCGCGTGCCAAGCAGATCGAAAAGATCAAGGTGGAAGACGTCAAGCCATCCAGCCGTGCGAACCCGTTCATCCGTTTTGACGGTGAAAAGAAGCTGCACCGCCTCGCGGTCGAAGTGGAAGCGCTCAGCAAGAAATATGATCGCACCATCTTCAATGACTTCAACCTCATGGTGGAAGCAGGTGAGCGTATCGCCATCATCGGCGCCAACGGCGCTGGTAAAACCACTTTGTTGCGCAGTATCGGTGGTGCGGACATCACCGGCCTTGATCCGGATCATGGTAAAGGCAAGTGGGCGGAAAACGCCAACGTCGGTTACATGCCGCAAGATCCGACCGAAGACTTCGCCAGTGATAAAAACCTCACCGACTGGATGGGCCAATGGACCAAGGAAGGTGACGACGACCAGGCTGTGCGTTCCATCCTCGGCCGTTTGCTGTTCGGCGGCGATGATGTGAAAAAATCGGTCAAAGTCCTGTCCGGTGGTGAAAAAGGTCGCATGACCTACGGCAAGCTGATGCTAGGTCGTCACAACGTGTTGCTGATGGATGAGCCGACCAACCACATGGATATGGAATCCATCGAATCGCTGAACATTGCACTGGAAAAATACGCCGGTACCCTGATCTTCGTTTCGCATGATCGCGAATTCGTATCGTCGCTCGCTACCCGCGTACTGGAAGTGAAAGAAGGCGAAATTATCGACTTCCAGGGCACTTACGAAGAGTATTTGACCAGCCAAGGCATCGAATAAGATTGTGATTGCAAAAAAGCGCGGCGTGGATTTATCCCCGTCGCGCTTTTTTACATGCGCATTCCGTGCGTCATTGCGAGAGAGGCAACAACCCTCAGCTGAAAATGGCGCTACAATTCGTAGCTCACTGTCACTCCTGCTAGAGCAGCGGTAGACAGATAACAGATTTTGTTCATGCGTAAGCATGACCCCTAGCAACAGATAAACATCGCATTCAATTATTCGACCAGCCATGCAAATCCAGCCAATCAAAACCGTTGAATTCGAACGTCCTGCCATGCAAAGCGGCACCAGCTGCACTGCCCAGGCATGGGCGCGGACCCCGGCCGCACCGTCGCCGGAAGAGAAGATTGCACTCAAGGAACGCATCAAGCGTTTGTTGAAAGAGCGCGAAGCCGTTCTGGTCGCGCATTACTACGTCGATTCGGACTTGCAGGATCTGGCCGAAGAAACCGGCGGTTGTGTTTCCGATTCGCTGGAAATGGCACGCTTTGGTCGTGATCATCCGGCCAAGACCCTGGTCGTCGCCGGCGTGAAATTCATGGGCGAAACCGCCAAGATCCTGAGCCCGGAAAAAACCATCCTGATGCCGGATCTGGATGCGACTTGCTCGCTCGATCTCGGTTGCCCGACAGATGAGTTCTCCGCATTCTGCGATGCGCATCCTGATCGCGTCGTCGTGGTCTATGCCAACACCAGTGCTGCAGTCAAAGCGCGCGCCGACTGGATGGTGACTTCATCGATCGGTCTGAAAATCGTCGCGCACCTGCACGCGCAAGGCAAAAAAATCCTGTGGGCACCGGATAAACATCTCGGTGGTTACATCCAGAAGCAAACCGGTGCCGACATGTTGTTGTGGCAGGGTTCCTGCCTGGTGCATGATGAATTCAAGGCAGTCGAACTGGAACTGCTGAAGAAAGAACATCCGCTTGCGAAAGTACTGGTGCACCCGGAATCGCCTGCTTCGGTGGTTGCATTGGCTGATGCCATCGGTTCGACTTCGCAATTGATACATGCAGCGCAAACCATGGATGCGCCTGAATTCATTGTCGCGACCGACAACGGCATTCTGCATAAGATGAAAGCGGCCGCACCCGGCAAAATCTTCATCGATGCGCCGACCGCAGGCAACAGTGCTACCTGCAAGAGCTGCGCGCATTGCCCATGGATGGCGATGAATGGTTTGCAAAACCTGGCAGACGTACTGGAATCCGGCCGCAACGAAATCCATGTCGATCCGGAAATCGGGCGCAAGGCGACGGTCTGTATCGATCGCATGCTCGACTTCGCTGCGGCAGAAAAAGCCAATGTGCGTCCATCCAGCGATCTGGCAAAAGAACAAAAACTGTTTTCAGGAATAGGCCCGGCATGAGTTTGTTGCGTAATCCGTTTGCTCCGTTCGATGCAGCATTGGCTGCAGCGTTTGAAAGCAATATAGAAACAGCTCTGGCAGAAGATGTCGGCACCGGTGACGTCACCGGCAAGCTGGTACCAGAGCAGGAAATCGTTCAGGCTCGCGTCATCGTGCGTGAAGCGGCAGTGCTGTGCGGTGCGCCGTGGTTTGAAAGTGTGATGAAGCGCCTGGATGCTCGTATCAACATCACCTGGCACTATGCTGAAGGTGATGTGATGACGGCGGACAGTGTAGTGTGCGCGATAGAAGCGCCTGCACGTGCCTTGCTGACGGCAGAACGCTCGGCGCTGAATTTCCTGCAATTGTTATCAGGTGTTGCGAGTGCGACGCGTGAATATGCCGGTATCGTGGCAGGCACCAAGGCAGCCATCCTGGATACGCGTAAAACGCTGCCAGGGCTGCGTCTGGCGCAGAAGTATGCGGTACGTGTAGGCGGCGGTAAAAATCAACGCCTGGCGCTGTATGACGGTATCCTGATCAAGGAAAACCACATTGCCGCGGCGGGTGGTGTCAGTGCGGCGATGAAAGCGGCTCTGGCATTGAATGCAGGTGTGACGATACAGATAGAAGTTGAGAGCCTGGCTGAATTGCAGGATGCGCTGGAGGCTGGTGCTCAGTCGGTGTTGCTGGACAACTTCTCGCTGGATGACATGCGGGCGGCGGTTGCCTTGACGGCAGGGCGTGCTTTGCTGGAAGCATCGGGTGGGGTTAGCCGTGAGTCGGTGCGGGCGATTGCTGAGACCGGGGTTGACCGGATTTCTATCGGGGCGTTGACTAAGGATGTGCGGGCTACGGATTATTCTTTGCGGATTGTGGGGTAAGTAGTCGCCTGGATGTTTTGGGGAAAGCCGCTTTTAGCGGCTTTTTTAATGCCTGGTTTATCAAGTGATTTGTTGTTGATACAGTTTTTTCTTCGTGGAGAAGTGCGTTGCCGGGCTACCCCCGGCAAACCAAGGCTGATCGAAGAAAGAACCGAATCAGTAACATCAACACGCCAATCAAAGCGCAAACCACAAACCAAACAACCAATAAAAAAGCCCGGATAACCGGGCTTTTTCACAAGCGAATCAAAGATTATTGAATCTTTGCTTTGCTACGCAGTTGTTGCTGGAACGCCTGCAGTTTTTTCTGTTGCAGCGATTCCGCGATTTGCGGTTTCACTTCTTCCAGGGTAGGGATCTTCGCTGTACGTACGTCGTCCAGTTTGATGATGTGGTAACCGAATTGGGTTTTCACCGGTGTTTCCGACAGTTCGCCTTTTTTCAGGGCTACCATCGCATCGGAGAATGGCTTCACGAACGAAGCTGGGGATGCCCAGTCCAGGTCGCCGCCGTTTGCTGCCGAGCCAGGATCTTTGGAAGATGCTTTGGCCAGGTCTTCAAACTTCGCGCCGCCTTTCAGCTTGGCGATGATGGCTTTTGCTTCGTCTTCTTTTTCAACCAGGATGTGGCGAGCGTGGTATTCCTTGTCGCTGGCTTGTGCCTTGAAACGATCGTATTCAGCCTTGATGTCGGCATCCTTGACCGGATTCTTTTTCAGGTAATCAGCAACCAGGGCGCGGATCAGGATCGATTGGCGTGCGATTTCAATCTGGTTTTTGACGTCCGCTTGTGCACCCAGGCCCAGTTTGTCTGCTTCCTGGATCAGGATTTCACGGTTGATCAGTTCATCTTTGACCATCGCGCGCAGTTCTGGTGTGTCTTGCTGACCTTGGGAGGTCATTTGCTTGATCATGACATCAGCGCGGGAAGATGGAATGGGCTTGCCATTCACTACGGCCAGGTTTTGTGCCATCGCAGGCAATGAAGCAGATACGATTAAAGCGGCCAGCAAATGAGCAGGTTTTAAGGTCATATTTATTCCTAATGGAAGTTATTTTATTTGAGAGTGACAGCTATTAATTCTCAGCGCGCGTCAGACTTCGGATGGCGCTAGAGCAGTAATGGCTAATGCATGTATTTCTTTGTGCATCATGTCATCGAGACAATCATACACCAGCCGATGGCGATTTATACGGCTCTGCTTTTCAAATTGCGCCGAAATGATGCGCAACCGGAAATGTCCGCCACCGGAGGCTGCACCGGCATGGCCAGCATGCAGGGCAGATTCGTCTTCCAATTGACATTCGAGCGGCGCAAAAGTTTCGTTCAGCCTGGCCTGGATACTATCCATACGTGCGCTCATTGCGGTTCTTTCATGTATTTGGAGAGGAAAAGGCTTTGCGCCACGATGAAGGCAACCATCAGTCCCATGCCGCCGAATAACTTGAAGTTGACCCAGGTTGCAGTGGAAAAACTATAGGCAACGTATAGATTGATCAGTCCCATCGTTATGAAAAAGGCGACCCACGACAGGTTGAGGCGATGCCAGATGCCTTCCGGCAGTGACATTTGCTTCTCCATCATGGTGCGGATCAGGTTCTTCCGAAGGAAGATTTGACTGAAGAGCAGGGCGGCAGCAAAGCACCAGTAGAGTACGGTCGGCTTCCATTTAATGAAGGTTTCGTTATGGAAGTAGATGGTCGCACCACCGAAGACGACGATGATGGCGAGCGACAGCCACAAGGTTTTGTCTATCTTTTTGCCTTTGACCAGCAGGTAGGCGATCTGGCAGACGGTCGCGACGATGGCAATTGCGGTCGCCAGCAGGATAGGTGCTTGCGCTGCAGTGACCAGTCCATCGGACACGACGCCGGACAGGTATTGCTGGCCGAAAGCCTGCGCTGCTTCGGTATTGCCTTCGCCCCATTTGAAGACGCCGAAGAAGAGGATGACCGGGAACAGGTCGAACAAAAATTTCATGTGAGCTAGCCTTATTTCAGTTCTGGAGCCGGGTCAAAACGCAGCGACGCGGAGTTGATGCAGTAACGCAGGCCGGTCGGCGGCGGACCGTCATTGAAGACGTGACCCAGATGCGCATCGCAGACGTTGCAGATGACTTCGGTACGTATCATGCCGTAGGCGCGGTCCATCTTTTCCTTGATGTAGTCCGGGTTCAGCGGTTTGAAGTAGCTCGGCCAGCCGCAGCCGGAATCGAATTTGGTATCGGATGCAAATAGTGGCGTATTGCAGCAGACGCAGGTGTAGATGCCGAATTCGTGATGGTCCCAATAGCGGCCGGTGTATGGCGCTTCGGTCGCGGCATGGCGCGTCACGTCGTATTCCATGTCATCGAGCATGGCACGCCATTCGGCGTCGGTTTTGATTACTTTGTCTATCATGATGAACAACTCACTTCCAGATCGTTGGCCCAGTCGGGCGGTAGTGCAGCATATTTCTCATTCTCAGGCTGCTCGTCAAACGGTTTTTCCAGCACTTGCAGCAATCTAGCGACTTCAGAGTAGTCCTTATTCTGCGCTTTTTCGATGGCGATTTGCGCAAGATAATTACGCAGGATGTATTTGGGGTTGACTGCATCCATTGCAAGCTTGCGTTCGCTGTCTATGCTGTTTTCCTGCTGCAGGCGCGCGCCGTATTGTAGCGCCCAGGCATCAAATGCGGCACGGTCGATGAAGAGATCGCGCAAGTCTTCATGACTATCGCCGTTGCCCGGCTGCAGATTGCCTAGCTGGCGGAAGAAAGTCGTGAAATCAACATGGCTGTCCTGCAGGATGCTAAATAGTGCGTCGATCAGCTGGCGATCGTCGGACTGGCGTGTTTTCAGGCCCAGTTTGGCGTGCATCAATTCTTCAAATTTCTCGGAATATGCCGGTTTGTAGATACGCAGCGCGGCCTGGGTTTCATCCACATCGCCTATCAGTGGCAACAGTGCCTGGCCCAGTGCGTAGCAATTCCATTCGCCGATCTGTGGCTGGCGCGCATAGGAGTAGCGGCCTTGCTGGTCGGTGTGGTTGCAGATGTGGGTGGCATTGAAGGCTTCCATGAAGCCGAACGGGCCGTAGTCGAGTGTCAGGCCGAGTATCGACATATTGTCGGTATTCATCACGCCGTGCATAAAGCCGACTGCCTGCCAGTGCGCGATCATGTGTGCGGTGCGCAGCGTGACTTCCGTCAACAAATCCTTGTACGGATTGGCGCTGGCACGGAACCATGGATAAAAGCGGTCGATGACGTAATCGGCCAGTACCTTCAGCTCATCATGTTTCTCGTTATAGAACCAGTGTTCAAAGGAGCCGAAGCGGACGAAGCTTTGTGCGACGCGAGTAGCGACGGCAGCGGTTTCTGCCTGTTCGCGCATGACCAGCTGGTCTGAGCCAGTGACGCACAGTGCGCGCGTGGTCGGGATGCCGAGCGCGGCCATTGCTTCCGAACACAGGAATTCACGTATCGATGAGCGCAATACGGCACGACCGTCGCCCATGCGCGAGTACGGCGTCAGGCCTGCGCCTTTGAGTTGCAGTTCGAGCCGACCGGAGGGTTCCGTTTCCGGCGCGGGTACATCTCCAAGCAGGATGGCGCGACCATCGCCGAGCTGACCGGCCCAGACACCGAACTGATGACCGGAATAAACAGCTGATAACGGTTTGGATGCAGGTAACAGGCGATTGCCGGTAAATGTTTCGATAAAAGCTTCGGAGCTTGCTTCAGCCACGTCCAGTCCTATCAATGCCGCGGTCGATGCGCTGGCGCAGATCAGGTAAGGATCAGGCAAAGGCGTGGGCATCAATGCCGTGTAGTGCGCAGGCGGCAAGCTCGCGAAGGAGTTCTCCAGCGGCAGGGTGTCGGTGCGATAGAGCGGGTACGGCGGCTTCGGGGCATTCATATTACATTCCTGAGTATCTATCGCGGCTATCTGACAACCACTACAGTAGTGTTACGGTATTGACGTGTATATAGCGACGTCGATATAAAGTTAAGAGCGTATTTTGACAGAGAAGCGAAAATTGGTTACATGCATCTGTGAAAACACAGCTTTTAAAACCCTGCGGTCAGATTCGGTTTTAGGTACAAATATCCCATATATATGGTATAAAAATGACCATTATTTCCAAGAAGAAAATCATCGACTAATGCTCATGCGTATTTCATCCCTCGTACTTGCCGCTGCTTTTACTATCACTGCTTCCACTTCCTTTGCTGAAAATGTCCGGATCGCCTTTATCGATCCGCTGTCCGGCCCGTTCGCACCGGTAGGACAGAACCTGTTCAACAGTTTCAAGACTATTGCGGAACTGTCGAATCAGAAACAATGGGGTGGCCAGAATACAGTGGAGATCGTCGGCTTCGATAACAAGGGGAGTCCGCAGGAGTCGCTGATCCAGCTGAAGTCAGCCATCGACCAGGGCTACCGTTACATTACGCAGGGTAATGGTTCCGGCGTCGCCCTGGCGCTGATTGATGCCATCAATAAACACAATGATCGCAATCCCGGCAAGGAAGTACTGTTTCTGAATCACTCGGCCGGAGATCCGGCGCTGACGAATAGCAAATGCAGCTTCTGGCATTTCCGTTTCGACGCCCATTCCGAAATGAAGATGGAATCGCTGACCACCTACATGGCCAGAGATCCGAAGATCAAGAAGATTTACATCATCGGCCAGAATTATGCGCTGGGGCAGGAAGTATCGCGTTCTGCCCGTGCCTATATGGCGCGCAAGCGTCCTGACGTACAGATAGTCGGTGACGATTTGCATCCTATCGGCCAGGTGAAAGACTTTTCGCCTTACGTCGCAAAGATGAAGGCATCCGGTGCGGATAGCATTATCACAGCCAACTGGGGCGCTGATCTGGCCTTGCTGGTGAAGGCTGCGCGCGACGCCGACCTGAAGGCGAATTTCTATACCTTGTATGCGGCTACCACTGGCGTGCCGACTGCGATGGGCGCAGCAGGCCTGGATCGCGTGAAGTACGTGGCCTACTGGAATCTGAATAATGAAACCTATGCAGGCAAGGAAATCATCGAAGGCTTCAAAAAGAAATATAACGATGATTACTACGCGATGGCGTCCTATACGATGCTGGCCATGCTGGGCAAGGCCTTCAAGGAAACCGGTTCGACTGATCCGCTGAAAGTTGCGCTGGCGCTGGAAGGCATGAAAGTAAAAAGCCTGAATGGCGAGGTCGAAATGCGTAAATCCGATCACCAGGCGCAACAACCCTTGTATATTGCTACCTGGGTCAAGCAGAACAACACCGATGTGAAGTTCGATCAGGAAAACACCGGTTACGGCTGGCGTACCGATCAAAAGATCGATGCCTACGTGGCTGCGCAACCTACTTCGTGTCAGATGAAACGTCCGTCACGCTAATCCGTGATGCCGTGCTATCCGGCTCGGCATGATTCCCCTTATATGAAATGAAGAAGAACCAGGCGTGCCGCAGCATGCCTGGCCAGGAAAGAACGGGCACGTGGAATTTACGCTGATCTCATTGCTGAATGGTTTGAGCTACGGCTTGCTGCTGTTTATGCTGTCATCCGGGCTGACCTTGATTTTCAGCATGATGGGCGTATTGAATTTCGCGCACGCCAGTTTTTACATGATAGGGGCCTACTTTGCCTATAGCATCAGTACTGCCATCGGCTTCTGGCCGGCGCTGCTACTGGCACCGCTGGCGGTAGGTTTGCTTGGCGCGCTGGTCGAACGTTACGGTTTGCGCGTCGTACACAAATACGGCAACATCCCTGAGCTCTTATTCACCTTTGGTCTGTCCTACGTCATCGTCGAAGTAGTGCAATTGGTCTGGGGCCGGGTTGCTGTTCCATACGCCATCCCGGCGGAGTTGCAGGGTTCGCTGTTTACTTTGTACACGACTACCTTTCCCATCTATCGCGGCTTGATGATGCTGGTAGCGATCCTGATGCTGGTCGCCATTTACTTCACATTAACGCGCACGCGCATCGGCCTGGTGATACAGGCGGCCTTGACGCATCCGCAGATGGTGGAGGCGCTGGGGCACAATGTGCCGCGCGTGTTCATGTGGGTGTTTGCCGGTGGTTGTGCACTGGCAGGATTGGCTGGGGTCATCGGCGGTAATGCCTTTGTTACAGAACCGCATATGGCACATGCGCTGGGTAGCATCATCTTTGTCGTGGTGGTGGTCGGCGGCATGGGATCGCTTGGTGGTGCCTTGCTGGCATCCTTGCTGATCGGTGTATTGCAGACCTTTGCTGTAGCGCTCGACTTTTCCTTGTTACATGCGCTGGCTGCAATCGGCGTCAGCATCAATCCAGATGCTCCTGCTTATAGCGTGCTGCGACTGACGATTTCGCAAGTCGCACCTATCCTGCCTTATTTATTGCTGGTGTTGATCCTGATCTTCCGACCCAAGGGTTTGCTTGGAAAGCGGGACGCATGAGCATGGCGCCTGTTAGCTATCGTCAGCGTTGCATGATCTGGTGCGGCTACGTCGCGCTGCTGGTTTTTGCGCCGCTCGTCTTCACGCAAAGTGCCGCGCTGTCCTTGTTGTGTCAGATGGGTACCTTCATCATCTTTGCGCTGTCGTACAACATGTTGCTGGGGCAGGGTGGCATGCTCTCCTTTGGTCATGCCGTGTATTCCGGGCTGGGCGCTTTTTGCGCGATCCATGCAATCAACCTGGTAGCGGCAGGGAATCTGCATATACCGGTTACGCTGATTCCACTGGTTGGCGGCATCGCCGGTTTATGCTTCGGTGCCTTGTTCGGTTATGTAACGACGCGGAAATCCGGCACCACCTTCGCGATGATTACCCTGGGGATCGTGGAACTGGTGTTTGCCTGCTCGCTGATGTTTCCGGAATTCTTTGGCGGTGAAGGCGGTATCTTCACTGACCGCGTGGTGGGCGAGGCTTTCTTCGGCATTACTTATGGTCCGCAGATAGAGGTCTATTACCTGATCGCGGCCTGGCTGCTGTTGAGTACAGTCGCGATGTATGCTTTTACGCAAACACCGCTGGGACGCATCATCAATGCGGTGCGTGACAATCCCGAGCGGGCTGAATTCGTCGGCTACGACCCGCAGTGGGTACGTTATCTGACATTGATGCTGTCTGCTTTCTTCGCCGGGATTTCAGGTGCGTTGACCGCTATTAATTTTGAAATCGTCAGTGCAGAAAACGTCAGCGCCTTGCGCTCGGGCATGATCCTGCTGTTCACCTTCATAGGCGGCACCGGCTTTTTCTTTGGCCCCATCATCGGTGCGATCGTCGGGGTTTTCCTGACGGTGGTTTTGTCCAATTATACGAACGCATGGCAGCTATACCTCGGCGTGTTTTTCGTCTTGCTGGTGATGCTGGCACCGGGCGGTATCGCAGGCTTGCTGATGCAGTTTGTGCATCTGCTGCGGCATCGCAAGCTGATGCAAATGGCGCCGCCTTTGCTACAGGTTTGCGTCGCAGTGGCGCTGATGCTGGCCGGTTTTGTGGTGCTGGTTGAGATGTTGTATCACCTCAGTCTGAATGCGCGGCATGGCACGACGCTGACTTTGTCAGGCTGGACGCTCGACACGGCACAGCCGCAGGGCTGGCTGACAGGTTTGTTACCGCTGCTGATGGGCGCCTTGCTGTGGTGGCGTGCGCGGCCTCGTTTACGGCAAGCATGGACGAGCGTTAATCTGGAAATTGAAAACGCCTTGCAGGTGCGACCATGAATCCGCTTGCACTGGAACTGAAAGATGTACGCAAACGTTTTGGTAATGCCGAGATTATCTGCGGTGCCAATTTGCAGTTGCCGCAAGGGCAGCGCCTTGCATTGATAGGCCCGAACGGCGCCGGTAAATCGACGTTGTTCAACCTGATCTCCGGGCGCTTTACGTTGAGCAGCGGCGACATACTGTTGAACGGCAGCAGCATCGTCGGGCAGAAACCGTATCAAATTAATCGGCGCGGTTTGTCGCGCAGCTTCCAGATCACGAATATCTTTCATCGTCTCAGCGTGTTTGAAAACCTGCGCTGCGCAGTGCTGTGGTCGCTCGGTTATCGTTATTCATTCTGGCAGCGGCTGAATGGTTTGCGTGATGTCACGCAGCGCGCCGAACAGGTGATGGAAGAAATCGGCTTGCAGCGCCGTCGTCATGTACAAGCTGATTTGCTCAGCTATGCAGAGCAACGTGCGCTGGAGATAGGCATCACCATCGCGGGTGGGGCAAGCGTGCTCTTGCTGGATGAGCCGACCGCCGGCATGAGCCGCTCGGAATCGGATGCGGCGGTGGAGTTGATACGCAAGGTGAGCGCAGGCAAGACGCTGCTGATGGTGGAACACGATATGGATGTCGTCTTCGGTCTGGCCGACCAGATTGCAGTCCTTGTTTATGGCGAGATCATCGCCTGCGATACGCCGGATCAGATTCGTAACAATTCTTTGGTACAGCAAGCCTATCTGGGCGCGATGGAGTCCACATGAGCGCCTTGCTCGAAATTAACGATCTGCATGCCTTTTATGGCAAGAGCCATGTCCTGCATGGCGTGTCGTTGAGCATAGGGCAGGGTGAAATTGTCAGCCTGCTGGGACGCAATGGTGTCGGACGCTCGACTACGGTCAAAGCTGCGATGGGCATGGTCGAGGCGACTGGCTCGATACGTTTCAAAGGCGAAGAAATTCTCGGTTTGCCGACTTACAAGATTGCGCGCAAGGGTTTGGGTTATGTCGCCGAGAGTCGCGAAGTATTTCCGACGCTGACCGTAGCGCAAAACCTGTTGTTGGGTGCGCAGGAGAAGTCGCGCTGGCGTGCGGACGATATGTATCGCCTGTTCCCGCGCCTGCAGGAGCGTCAGCACGTGCAGGCTGGCGTGCTGTCTGGCGGCGAACAGCAGATGCTGGCTTTGTGCCGCACCCTGATGGGTGATCCGGAACTGATCATGATAGACGAGCCGACCGAAGGGCTGGCACCGCAAATGGTGCAGCTGGTCGCTAACTTCTTGCAGGAACTGGTGCAGCGCGGCGTATCAGTTTTACTGATAGAGCAGAAGCTCGCCATCGCCCTCGAGATTTCACAGCGCGTATATGTGATGGGGCATGGCCAGGTTGTGTTTGAAGGCAGTCCGCAAGATTTACAGGCGCAAACCGCGATCAGGAACGAATGGCTGGGCGTCTGAGCGCCTGTGCAGCAATCCTGACTTTACACATGTCATCATTAATCGCTATTTTCTCCTTGCTCCCGCAGTTGCTCTGAATTACCTTACTCATCACATGGGATAGTTATCGCCTATCCGATATATTTAAACAATCAAATTCTGATTTTGATAGTTTTTGTATAAAGTTCATAGGCGGTCACTATTCAGGAGTCTGTATGTCCCGATCTTTGTTGCAGTCGCTTATGCCATCGTCATCGCCGGTCTGGCTTGAAGTACTGGCAGCTATTGCGTACGGCCATTGAGCGGGGACTCGCGCAGCGGTCTGTAGTGGTTGCCTTCCTTTTCGATTAATTTTACGTGGCTCATACAGAACCACGCCAACTCCAGGAGACTCCATCATGTCAAGCGAAGCCAAGTGTCCTTTTCCCCATGCCGCGAGTGGCGGCACAACTAACAGAGACTGGTGGCCCAACCAGTTGCGCGTCGATGTGCTCAACCAGCATTCGAACAAATCCAACCCTTTGGGCGAGAAATTCAATTACGCAGAAGAATTCAAGAAGCTCGACTACAAGGCGCTGAAAGCCGACCTGGTCAAGCTGATGACCGATAGCCAGGATTGGTGGCCGGCTGACTTCGGTCACTACGGTCCGCAATTCGTGCGCATGGCCTGGCATGCAACAGGTACCTACCGCATTATGGATGGTCGTGGCGGTGGTGGGCGTGGACAGCAGCGTTTTGCGCCGCTCAATTCCTGGCCGGATAACGTCAACATTGATAAATCGCGCCGCTTGCTGTGGCCGATCAAGCAAAAGTATGGGCAACGTATCTCATGGGCCGACTTGCTGGTATTGACCGGCAATGTAGCGCTGGAATCCATGGGTTTCCGCACCTTCGGTTTTGCCGGTGGTCGCGCTGACGTATGGGAGCCGGATACAGATGTTAACTGGGGTGCAGAAACGACCTGGCTGGGTACCGACAAACGTTTCACCGGTGATCGCGAGCTGGACGAAAACCTGAGTGCGACGCACATGGGCCTGATCTATGTGAACCCGGAAGGCCCGGACGGCAGCGGCGACTATATGGCTGCGGCCAAGGATATCCGCGCTACTTTCTACCGCATGGCGATGGACGATGAAGAAATCGTCGCGCTGATAGCTGGCGGTCATACTTTCGGTAAAACCCACGGTGCTGCTCCCGAGTCGCACAAAGGACCGGAGCCTGAAGGTGCGCCTATCGAAGCACAAGGCCTGGGCTGGATCAGCAATTTCGGTCAGGGACATGGCAAGGACACCGTTTCGAGCGGCCTCGAAGTAACCTGGACCAAGACACCTGCATTGTGGAGCAATAACTTCTTTGAAAACCTGTTCAACTTTGAATGGGAAATCACCAAGTCGCCGGCAGGAGCCAAGCAATGGGTAGCGAAGAATGCCGAGGAAATCATCCCGGATGCACACGTCAAGGGTAAATTCCACAAGCCGACCATGCTGACCACCGATCTGACGCTGCGCTTTGATGCTGAGTTTGGCAAGATTTCCAAACGCTTCCATGAAGATCCGCAAGCGTTTGCCGAAGCATTTGCGCGCGCCTGGTTCAAGCTGACGCACCGCGATATGGGCCCGCGTTCACGCTACCTTGGTCCGGAAGTACCGAAGGAAGAGTTGATCTGGCAAGATCCGATTCCGGAAGTCGATTACAAGCTGGTGGATGCAGCAGATGTCGCTGCACTGAAAGCCAAATTGCTGACTTCAGGATTGTCCGTGAGCGAACTGGTCGGTACCGCCTGGGCTTCAGCATCGACTTTCCGTGGTTCGGACAAACGTGGTGGTGCCAATGGCGCACGCATCCGCCTGGCACCGATGAAGGACTGGGAAGTGAACCAGCCTGCGCAACTGGCCAAGGTACTGAAAGTGCTGGAAGGCATACAGGCTGAATTCAATCAGTCTGCTACCGGCGGCAAACAGATTTCATTGGCTGACCTGATCGTGCTGGCGGGTAGTGCGGGCGTGGAGCAGGCTGCCAAAGCTGCAGGTGTCAACATCACCGTGCCATTTGCAGCAGGACGCAATGACGCACGTCAGGACCAGACCGATGTGGAATCCTTCGCTGCACTCGAGCCACGTACCGATGGTTTCCGCAATTACGTCAGCAAAAAGAGCCGTGTGCCAGCAGAAGTTGCGCTGATAGATAAGGCACAGTTGCTGTGTCTGAGCGTGCCTGAACTGACAGTGCTTATCGGTGGTTTGCGCGCAATCAACATCAACGTGGACGGTGCTAAACATGGTGTGCTGACCAAGACTCCAGGTGTGCTGAACAATGAAGTGCTACTCAATCTGCTGGATATGGGGACGCAGTGGAAGCCAGTGGAAAATGATGTGAATGTGTTCGAAGGGCGCGATCGTAAGACGGGTGAAGTCAAATGGACGGGTACACGGGCCGATCTGGTTTTTGGCTCCAACTCCATCCTGCGCTCGGTAGCCGAGGTGTATGCCGAATCCGATGCGAAAGAAAAATTCGTCAAGGATTTCGTCTCCGCCTGGGTCAAGGTAATGAACGCGGATCGCTTCGATCTGGCGTAACAGCAGTAAGGCAGTCTGAGTAAAGAAAGCGATGCATCTGTCCGGATGCATCGCTTTTTGTTGCGCGTTAAGTTAAATCAGCCATAATCGGCATACGTACACACACCAGCGAACTGCCATGCACATATCCGCCGCGATTCCCATCATGCGTATCTTTGACGAAGCCAAGGCCAAGGAGTTTTACTTTGATTTCCTCGGCTTTAGCTGCGATTGGGAGCATCGTTTCGGAGATAATTTTCCGGTGTATTTGCAGGTGCGACGTTCGTCGCTGATCCTGCATTTGAGTGAACATTACGGCGATGCGACGCCGGGCTCGGCGATCTTTATTCCGATAGAGGATATCGATAGCCTGCACGCAGAGTTGCTGGCGAATGATTATAAGAACGCTAAACCGGGTGTGCAGGATTTACCTTGGGGACGCATGATGGATATCACCGATCCGTTTGGCAATCATCTGCGTTTTTGTCAGCAGTCGTCCGACTAGTCAATTCATTCAATCTGCTACACAATAATTTTCTACCGATAGTTCCCTGATGTAGTGCAGATACTGTTCTGCATTCGCATCCAGGTCTGCATCCGGGATTCCATGTTCTACACCGTAGCAGGCAAAGGCTGGCAGGTATTCGGCGCTGATGTATTCAATTGTCACGCGTAGTGGGCGTAGCAGTTCTTCCAGCGTGTAGTGATAACGTCCATTCTGCTCGTAGTCGATGGCCTTGATGCCAGCCGAAACTGCGACGCCTATACGTTTTCCGGCGAGTTTCTCTGTGCCGCGCCCATAGGCAAATCCATGCGTCAGTACTTCATCCTGCCATTGCTTCAGTAGCGGCGGGGTGCTGAACCAGTAGAGCGGGAATTGCAGGATGATGGTGTCGTGTTCGAGCAGCAGCTTTTGTTCTGCTATCACATCGATCTGGCCATCCGGGTATTGTTCGTGCAGTTGATGGATGGTGACGATATCCGTATTTTTTTGCAATTCCTGTAACCATCTTTTATTGATCACGGACTTGTGTATGTCGGGATGCGTCACAATAACGAGGATCTTCTTGCTGTTCATGATGTGTCCGGTAGTTGTTTGATGACGCATCCTAGCAATGCAGGCGGTGCCTGAAAAGTAGGCACTTTTTTGTTCCTGCTAATTTACACATGAGAGATAGGTGAAGATATGAAGGTTACGGGATTCAAGTTTCCGATTGATGCAACGTTGTATCTGATAGGCGGAAAATGGAAGTGCACGATACTGTGTCACTTGCTGGAACAGGTGCAGCGCCCCGGTGAATTACGTCGCCTCATGCCGGGCATTTCGCAAAAGGTATTGACTGAACAATTGCGCGAACTGGAGAGTGATGGCGTGATAGAACGCATCGTTTATCCGGAAGTACCTCCGCGCGTAGAGTACAAGCCGACCGAGTTTGGCTTGTCGCTGGGCGAGATTATTAACGCGATGTGCGACTGGGGACAGGTGAACTTTGACCGCATCACGGAGGCGCGTGTTCGTCGTGATGGTGAGTGAGCGATGAATGTGTGATGCGCTGCTTATAGCCAGTACTCGAGGCGTCGCGCCATCCATTCTTTCATGCGATTCGAGAACGGGCGTTTGTCCCATTCTTCCGCTGTGATCTCTATCGAATTTTTCAGGTCTTCATTGAACGCGCTTTCCATCACATCGCCGAAAGCACGATCCAATGCGATCAGATTTACTTCACGATTGTGCAGGAAGCTGCGCATGTCCAGGTTGGTCGAGCCGACAGTAGACCAGTAGCCATCGATCACGGCAGTCTTGGCATGCAGCACCGATGCCTGTAACTCAAAGATGCGCACACCAGCTGCCAGCAGCTCGCTGTAAAACGAGCGGCCTGCGTGCATGACCAGACCAGCATCCGACATGCCGGGAAAGACCATCTTTACATCCACGCCGCGTTTCGCCGCATTGGTGATGGCTTGCACCAGTTGTACATCCGGTACGAAGTAGGCATTGGTAACGTGGATCGAAACCTTGGCTTCCTGCATGGCCAGCACGTAAGCTTTGTACACCTCATAGTTGCCGCCTGGTTCACTGCCGATCACGCGTACCACTTTGTCGCCCATGCGCGTCAATGGCGGGAAGTAATTGCGCGTTGAGAGATTCTCATTTTTCTGGCTGACCCAGGTTTGCATGAAGAGCCACTGGAAAGAGGCGACTGCCGGACCCTCAACCTGAATGTGCGTATCGCGCCATCCAAGGTCTTCATCGTCCTGTTTCTTGCTCGAACGGAACAGCGATTTTGATGAGTAATCGCTGCTGATATTGATGCCGCCAGTGAATGCGATACGTCCATCGACTATCAGTATCTTGCGATGATCGCGATTATTCAGGCGCGTCGAGAAAGCGCGTTTGAAAGGGTTAACCGGGCTGAATTCCAGCAGATTGATGCCACTGTCACGCAGCTTCTTGAAAAACTCCGGCGGCGTATTGATAGAGCCTATGCTGTCGTAAATAATATTGACCTGCACGCCTTCGCCTTGCTTTTGCATGAGCAGCTCGGCGAACTCGGCGCCGATCGCATCTTCGTTGAAGATGTAGGTTTCCAGGTTGACGTGATCCCTGGCCGCACGTATTGCTGCCAGCATCGCACGCATGGTATCGGGGCCATCATTGAGCAAGGTCAGTTTGTTGCCTGCGATGAGCGGACTGCCGGTAGCGGCTTCTTCCAGTGCCGCCAGTTCAGGCAGGGCGACATTGTCGCTGCGCAGGCGGCGCGCCAGCAATGATTCTGTTTTTTCTTTGGAGAGGGTGCTGCCCTGGGCGGTTTGTATGGTCGCCGAGTCTTGCGGTTGCAGGGAAGTTTTTAAATATGTGACGTCCGGTAGCGAGGCACATGCCGAGAGAGAAAGGCTGGTGAACAGTAGGCCTATGCGAGTAAAAAATGGTGTACGTACTAGGAGGTTACGAGACATTTTTTTCGGATATTCCGTTGGCTATTTCAAATCAATCGATAGAGCATTTTTTCATTAGAATCAGTCTTAATCTTGCCACTAATTTGTATAGGCGCCGAGTTTTATTTCACCGGATAAAACAACAGCATGAAAATTTTACAAAACGTATTGCAAAACGGTTAAACCTGATCGCAAGCCGGTGGTTTTCAAATGAAAAGCGGCGCACCATGAATTCGATCAGGTACGCCGCAATTCGTTACAGCGACAAGTGTTGGCGGATGAAATATCAGGCGGCTAACGGTGCGCCGTGATCATCCAGTTTGAAGCTGCGCACGGTAAGAGCCAATTGCTCCGCCTGGTTTTGCAGGGAGGCAGCGGCAGCGGCTGCCTGTTCCACCAGCGCTGCATTTTGCTGTGTGACTTCGTCCATTTGGCCGATGGCCTGATTGACTTGCTCTATGCCTGCACTTTGTTCCTGGCTGGCAGCAGTAATTTCCGCCATGATGTCAGTGACCCGTTTCACACTGGTAACAATCTCATCCATCGTGGTGCCGGCTTCTGCTACCAGTTTTTCACCCGTATCAACGCGCGCGGCCGAGTCGCCTATTAATGCCTTGATTTCTTTGGCGGCAGATGCCGAGCGTTGCGCCAGGTTGCGTACTTCTGCCGCGACTACCGCAAAGCCGCGACCTTGCTCACCGGCGCGGGCTGCTTCAACCGCTGCATTCAGGGCCAGGATATTGGTTTGGAAGGCAATGCCATCAATTACGCTGATGATATCGCCTATCCGTTTGGATGATTCATTGATGGACTCCATCGTGACCACCACCTGGGAGACGACTGCGCCACCTTTGAGGGCGATGTCCGAAGCACTGGCGGCCAATTGATTGGCCTGTCTGGCATTGTCTGCATTTTGCTTGACGGTAGAGGTGATCTCTTCCATCGACGACGCCGTTTCTTCAAGGGCGCTTGCCTGTTCCTCAGTGCGTGAAGACAGATCCAGGTTACCTGCCGCGATCTGATTCGATCCGGTCGCGATTGCATCCGTGCCGTGGCGGACCTTGGTCACGATGCGCATCAGATTTTCATTCATATCCTTCAGTGCATGCAACAACTGACCGGTTTCATCCCTGGAGCTGACGTCGATTTTGGCGGTGAGGTCACCCGACGCTACCGTGCGCGCGATATCGATGGCATTGCTTAATGGTCGCGTCACGCTGGTGATGATCCAATAGGTGAGGCCGGTGCCCACTATGGTGAGTATGGTCAGGGCCAATAAGATGGTTTTAGTCGCCAGCTCATTTTGCTCTTGTGCGGCTAGTCGATTGTGTTCACGGATATTGGCTGATTGCTTGCTGACATAACTAACGATTTGATCGATTTTTTGTGTAGGTTCGCGATCCATGCCTTTCACCAATGCATCGATCTCGGCTACGCCGCCCGTTGCGATGTGATTGTTTTGTCCGAGGGCAGCCAGATAATTTTTCTCCAGTTGCAGCAGCGAGGCCTGAGCCTCATTCAGTAGCGGAGAGCTCAGCTGCAGCTTGCTGAAGATCGCACGCAGTTCATTTAAGCCGTCATTGGTTGCTTTGCCTTGTTTGATGAAGGCGGCTTTGTACCTGGCGAAGTCAGTAGTGTTGTGACCGCGCAGCAGGATATTTTTCCATTCCTGAATCTGGATTTTGAAATCGACTTGTGCCTTGCGCGCCGTGTCTACCGTGCGTTCCACATCGGATGCTTGTTCAAGCGTTAACATCATGAGCGCATTGGATTGCTTGATGGTGCTCCATCCTGTCAAACCGAGGGCGATCGAACCCAGAATTAAAAATGTGCTGAGCAGAATCAGACGACTGGAAATTTTGACATTTTGTATGCGCATGTTGACTACCTTTTAAACCCGGCAGGACGCCGTAAGCCTATAACGGCGAGGCATATACAAACTCAAGCGTTTTTTTGCTGCATTGCAATTAAAAAAGCGGGCATGCATAAAGAATGCCGAATCGCTGCCGTTAAAGATAGAGAAACGCCATTCCCGGCGTATGGATGTGAGGTGGATATGGACGTAAGCAATATTGCCAGCCTGGCGAGCAGCATGGCGCAGCAGCGCACCAGCAACGAAGTGGCATTGACTGTGTTCAAGAAGGCAATGGATATCCAAAGCACGACGGCGACGACTCTGCTCGACGCTATTCCCAAAGTCAGCCTGCCAGCCAACATAGGACAAAACGTCAACACCACCGCCTGATTGCCGACTTCCGCATTGTGGCAAGCTATGCGACCATAGCCCACGATACGGCTGTTTAGCACAGGAGATGGTATGACGATGGAAACGGCAGATGCGGTATTGACGTTCTGGTTTGGTAACGAATCGGATGATACAAAAACCGCAGCACAACAAAACAAACTCTGGTGGTCCAAGGACGCGGCAACAGATCAGGCCATCAGCGCCCGCTTCAAGAGCAGTACACTGGCTGCTGCCAATGGTGAACTGGATGAGTGGGCCGCGCAACCGCGCGACTTGCTGGCGCTGATCCTGCTAACGGATCAATTCCCGCGCAATATGTATCGTGGCTTGCCGACTTCGTTTGCCTTCGATGCGCTGGCCTTGCAGTGGACCTTGATTGCGCTGGATCACGGCTTCGAACGTCATTTACGCCCGATAGAACGGGTCTTCCTTTACCTTCCGCTCGAACATTCCGAAGTGCTGGAACATCAGCATCGTTCAGTGCAATTGTTTGAACAGTTGTCGCTGGATGTACCTGCATCGCATAAGGAAACCTTTGCCGGTTTTACCCAGTTTGCGATCAAACATAGAGATATTGTGGAGCGCTTCGGGCGCTTCCCGCACCGCAATGAAATCTTCGGGCGCGAGACTACGGAAGAAGAACACGCGTTCCTGCAAACGCCGGGCTCTTCATTTTGATTTCTGACGGGGAAATGTAGACAGCGGGCAGGACGCCCGCTGTTTTGTTTCAGGCTACTGCTTTTGCTACCGGCCAGGCGCGCATCGCGGCTGATGCAATGGCCAGCAATTTATCGCGGTCACAGGTATCTCGTGCCTGCATAGTCATGCCTTGCAGGACCGCCGCATAAAAATTGGCCAGCGTGGCAGCGTCTATGCTGGTTGGCAGTTCGCCTTCCTGTATGCCTTGTTCTATGCGCGCCGTAATCATGCCTTCGATATTCTCGCGGCGCTCGGTCATGACGGTTTGTACATGTTCGGCGGAAGCGGAGCAATTGGTGGCGGCCATCACAACCAGGCAGCCGGGCGGGTGACTCGGGCAGGTGTTATCGACGGCGCTGCTTTGCAATAAACGTTCTATCGCATCGCGTGCGGTCGGTGCTTGCGCAAACATATCTTGCAGCGCATCGCATCGTTTGGTGGAGTAACGCTCCACCGCTTCCAGGAAGAGTTGTTCTTTGTCGCCGAAAGCCGCGTACAGGCTGGGCGGCGTAATACCCATCGCGGATGTCAGTTCGCTCAGCGATGCAGCTTCATAGCCGTAACGCCAAAACACCAGCATCGCGCGCTCGAGCGCAGCTTCCCGGTCGAAAGAGAGCGGCCGACCACCTTTTTTGCGTGGTTTGTCGGCTTGTTCGGATTTATTTTCCATTTCCATAGCGATCGATAGTAAACCCCTTGACAGCTTTAAACAAGCAATATACAGTCACATCATACTTTCATAGTGATCGCTATGAAATATGAAAGTGTCATGAAATTGAAATATTTTTTAAGGCCTTTCGGCCATCAAGGATCGTTCTTTTAGTTTCTATCTATCAACTTTTATTTACTGACGAAGCAGTGAGTGTACCAAATGAAAAACCGTCTCTACCAAATAACCGTTGTTGCTGCCAGTACGCTCGCGCTGTCTGCCGCGATGCGTAATGAGGCACTGCAAGACATGATTTACGACAGCGCCCTGACCGGCGGCGCGGTGTGGGCCGGTGCCACCGTCTCACTGGGCAACTTCGGTCTAAGCCTTCCTGCCGAGCATTAAGCCATGCGCAAGAGCGACATCATGCCACTAATTGCCGATACGCGTCGGCTGCCTGGCTTTTTGTCGTTCCCGGATCCTGTACACCAGGCAGCGACCGGAGGGGAAAACGCGCAGCGATGTTGATTTTTCATCGTAACGAATTTCTTTAGCTACCAATTTTTCACAGATTACTTTTCAGGGAATGAAAATGAAAACATCAACTACTCCACGTTTTTCCCGTAGTGCCATTGCGATAGCGGTCGGCGTCTTATTAATCGTTGGCGCGACCACCGTGTCACTCACAGGTCGCGCAGAAAAAACGCCGGCCGCAGCACCGGCAGCAGTCAGCGTCACCGTTGCCAGCGTACTGGAACGCTCGGTAACCGAATGGGATGATTTTTCCGGACGGGTAGAAGCGGTCGAACGGGTTGAGATCCGGCCGCGTATTTCCGGCACCATCGATGCCGTACATTTCCAGGATGGCCAATTGGTGAAGAAGGGCGCGTTACTGTTCACCATCGATCCGCGTCCATACAAAGCAGAACTGGCGCGCGCCGAAGCTGCACGCGCCGGTGCACAAGCGCGACTGGCACTGGCAAAAACCGAACTCGAGCGTACCAAACGTTTGCTGGAAGAACGTGCGGTTGCACAACGTGAACTTGATACCCGCGAAAACGCCATGCAGGAAGCGGATGCCAATCTGAAAGCAACTGATGCGGCGGTACTGACTGCGCGTTTGAACCTGCAATACACCGAAATTACCGCACCGGTTGCCGGTCGTGTCTCGCGTGCAGAAATCACCGTCGGCAATCTGGTCGCTACCGGCCCGACCGCGCCGACGCTGACCACCGTGGTGTCGGTGTCGCCGGTCTACGTCAATTTTGAAATCGATGAGCCTACTTATATCCGTTACGCAGGTAATGGCACGGTCGGTAACAGCGGTGTGAACCGCATACCGGTATCTATCGGTTTGACCAGCGAAGACGGTTATCCGCGCAACGGTCACGTCAAGTCCTTCGACAACCGTCTCGACACCGGCTCCGGCACGATACGGGTCCGCGCAGTATTCAATAACGAAGACGGCACACTGACGCCAGGCATGTATGCGCGGGTACGTACCGGCGATTCCAATGCCAAGAATGCTTTGCTGATCGATGATAAGGCCGTTGGCACCGACCAGGATAAAAAATACGTCATGGTCGTCGGTGCTGATAACAAGGTGATCTATCGTCCGGTCAGCCTCGGTCCTATCGTTGACGGTTTGCGCGTGGTACGCAGCGGTTTGCAAAAGGATGAGCGCATTGTTGTCAACGGTTTGCAACGCATACGCCCGAATGACACGGTGACCCCTGAAGTCGTGAAGATGGATGCACGTGTCGCCAGTGCCGATACAGTGAAGCCGGCAGGGCAGGCGGCTTCCAGCGCAGTCAACTAAATCAGGAACGACCTGGCTGACTACGCTCCCCACATTTAAAAAGAAAAACTGAAATGAATATCTCTCGATTTTTTATCGATCGCCCCATCTTTGCCGGCGTTTTGTCGGCCATCATCCTGATCGGTGGTCTGATCTCGATGCTGAATCTGCCGATCTCTGAATATCCGGAAGTCGTACCGCCATCCGTGGTGGTCAAGGCCAACTTCCCGGGTGCCAACCCGCAAACCATCGCGGAAACCGTATCTACCCCGATAGAAGAGCAGATCAACGGCGTCGAAGGCATGTTGTACATGCAGTCGCAGGCTACCTCCGACGGCCTGATGACCCTGACCGTTACTTTCAAACTCGGCGTCTCGCCGGATCAGGCGCAGCAATTGGTGCAGAACCGCGTCAACCAGGCTTTGCCACGTCTGCCCGATGTGGTGCAGCGACTCGGTGTGACGACTACCAAGAGCTCGCCGGATCTGACGATGGTGGTCCATCTGGTGTCGCCTAATGACCGATACGACATGGCTTACCTGCGTAACTACGCCGTGCTGAACGTGAAAGACCGACTGGCACGTTTGCAAGGGATCGGCGCGGTGCAGTTGTTTGGTTCCGGTGATTACTCGATGCGCGTCTGGCTCGACCCACGCAAAGTAGCGGAACGTGGTTTGTCCGCGAATGATGTGGTTGATGCCATCCGCCAGCAAAACGTTAACGTGGCGGCTGGTGTGATCGGTGCCTCGCCTTCGGTACCTGGCGTTGATTACCAGATATCGGTGAACGCACAAGGTCGCCTCAGCACTGAAGATGAATTCCGCGATATCGTGATCCGTACTTCGCCGGATGGTGTCGTTACGCGTCTGCGTGATGTCGCCCGCGTTGAGCTGGGTGCCAGCGAATACGCGTTGCGTTCCTTGCTAAACAATAAGTCTGCGGTCGCGATTCCTATCTTCCAGTCGCCTGGTTCCAATGCGCTCGATATTTCGAACAATGTGCGCAAGACCATGGCCGAGCTGAAGAAAGACATGCCGGAAGGCGTCGACTACAGCATCGTCTATGATCCGACCCAGTTCGTCCGCGCTTCGATAGAAGCGGTAGTGCATACGCTGCTGGAAGCGATCCTGCTGGTGGTGATCGTCGTGATCATCTTCCTGCAAACCTGGCGTGCTTCCATCATTCCTTTGCTGGCAGTGCCGGTCTCGGTTATCGGTACTTTCGCGGTGATGATGGGCCTGGGCTTTTCGATCAATGCGCTCAGTCTGTTCGGGCTGGTGCTGGCGATTGGTATCGTGGTCGATGATGCGATTGTGGTGGTGGAAAACGTCGAACGGAATATTGAAGACGGCCTGACCGCACGCGAAGCAACTTATAAAGCGATGCGTGAAGTGTCGGGTCCGATTATCGCGATTGCGCTGACCCTGTCGGCAGTGTTTGTGCCGCTCGCCTTCGTCAGTGGCCTGACTGGTCAATTCTTTAAACAGTTCGCGTTGACGATTGCTATTTCCACTGTGATCTCTGCGTTCAACTCGCTGACCTTGTCGCCGGCACTGGCTGCCTTGCTGCTGAAGAGCCACGGCGCGCCTAAAGATAAATTCCAGTTGGCGATCGACAAGGCGTTTGGCTGGTTTTTTGTCCGCTTCAATCGTGTTTTCCATCGTGGTTCTGAAAACTACGGCGGTGGCGTGACCGGCATCCTGAAACGCAAATCTATTGCGCTGGCAGTGTACGCGGCACTCATCGGTGCCACCATGTTCCTGTTCCATCATGTACCGGCCGGCTTTATTCCAGGTCAGGACAAACAGTACCTGGTTGGTTTCGCGCAATTGCCGGATGCATCTTCGCTCGATCGTACCGAAGACGTGATCCGTCAAATGTCTGAAATCGGCATGAAGACACCAGGCGTGGAATCGGCGGTGGCGTTCCCGGGCTTGTCGATTAACGGCTTCGTGAACAGCCCGAGCTCCGGCATTGTGTTCATGTCGCTCAAACCGTTTGAAGAACGTCGTAGCAAAGACTTGAGTGGTCCGGCGATTGCACAAAAGCTGAACCAGCAAATGTCCGGCATCAAGGGTGCATACATTGCGATGTTCCCGCCGCCACCAGTGCAAGGTCTCGGTACCATCGGTGGCTTCAAGCTGCAGATCCAGGACCGTGGCGCTTTGGGCAAGGAGGCGTTGAACGATGCATTGAAAGCCTTCCTGGCCAAAGCGTACCAGGCACCTGAACTGGCTGGCATGTTCTCCAGCTATCAGATCAACGTGCCGCAACTGTATGCGAACCTGGATCGCACGCGTGCCCAACAACTGGGGCTGTCGGTACCGGCCGTGTTCGATACCTTGCAGGTTTACCTCGGCTCGTTGTACGTCAACGATTTTAATAAGTTCGGTCGTACCTTCCAGGTGCGCGTACAGGCAGATGCACCGTTCCGCGCGCATGCTGAAGATGTTGGTTTGCTGAAAGCACGTAACAAGAACGGTGAAATGGTGCCTTTGTCGTCGGTCCTGAAAATGACACAGAGCTACGGCCCTGATCAATTCATTCGTTACAACGGCTTCCCGGCAGCGGACGTGAACGGTGGCCCGGCTCCCGGTTACAGCACTGGTCAGGCGCAGGCAGTGGTAGAGCGTTTGCTGGCAGAAACACTGCCGCGCGGCATCAGCTATGAATGGACCGAGATTACGTATCAGGACAAGATCGCTGGCGATACCTTGTTTGTGATCCTGCCGCTGGCGATGTTGCTGGTGTTCTTCGTCTTGGCTGCACAGTATGAAAGCCTGACCTTGCCATTGGCTGTGTTGCTGATCGTGCCTATGGGCTTGCTGTCTGCGATCTTCGGTGTCTGGCTGACGGGTGGCGACAACAACATCTTCACGCAGATCAGTCTGATCGTGCTGGTGGGGCTGGCCTGTAAGAACGCGATTCTGATCGTTGAGTTTGCGCGTGAACTGGAGCATCAGGGACGTGGCATCTATGAAGCAGCGATTGAGGCAGCACGTTTGCGTCTGCGTCCTATCCTGATGACTTCGATTGCGTTTATCGCTGGTGTGGTCCCGCTGATCCTGTCGACCGGTGCGGGTGCAGAAATGCGTCATGCGATGGGTGTGGCGGTGTTCTCCGGCATGATAGGTGTGACTGCGTTCGGTTTGTTCCTGACGCCTATCTTCTACGTGCTGTTGCGTACGCTGGAAAAGAAATTTACCCGCAAGAAAGCGGTGGAGGATGAAGCGTATGTCGCACATCCGGCCCCGGTTGCGGTAGCGGACAATCCGCACAATTACGAGGTGTGATGATGAAGAAATTTAATTTATCCCTGAGCACGATGGTAGCGGCGCTGGTACTGGCCGGTTGCTCGACGGCGCGGCCGCCGGAACAGCTCAAGCTGGATCTGCCGACCGCATACCGTGAGCAAGCTACCGCACTGGATGGCGCATGGAAACTGGCGGCGCCAGCTGATAACAAGGATCGCGGTGCATGGTGGAAGGTGTTTGGCGACGACCAATTGAGTGAGCTGATTGTGGAAGCAGGCAAGGCTAACCTGAACCTGGCGATTGCACTGGCGCGCGTGAAAGATGCGCGTGCGATTGCCGGTGTGGTCGATGCAGATCGCGGCGTGCAGGTAGACGTTGGTGTCGGTCCGACGCGCAGTGGAAATGCACAGGCTGCCAGCACCACATATCGCGCACCGCTGAGTTTCGGCTATGAAGTGGATCTGTTCGGTCGCCTGTCCGATGCCAGCCGTGCCGCCAAGCTGGATGCGGAAGGGCAGGAAGCGGCTTACCGTTCGGTCTTGCTGGCTTTACAGTCTGACGTCGCGCAGCAGTACTTCACGATACGTTCGCTGGATTCGGAACTGGACGTCCTGCAAAAGACGGTGTCCCTGCGTCAGGAAGCGCTGGAGCTGACACAGCACCGCTACAAGGCAGGTGATACCAGTGAGCTGGATGTGGCGCAGGCAAAAACTGAGTGGGCCACCACCAGTGCTGAATTGGAAGGGGTCAAACGTCAGCGTGCGCAGCGTGATCACGCATTGGCGATTTTGCTGGGCAAGGCCCCCGCCGAATTCACCTTGCCGGCAGCGCCACTGGTCGCTGCAGTGGTGACGGTGCCATCCGGCTTGCCGTCCGACTTGCTGGAACGTCGTCCCGATATCGCGCAGGCACAGCGTCAGCTGGCAGCGTCCAGTGCACGTATCGGCGCAGCCAAGGCCGCCTTCTTCCCGAAATTGCTGCTGACCGGATCGGCTGGCTACGAGTCGAATGAGTTACGCGACTTGTTCAAATGGTCGAGCCGCAGCTGGATGCTGGGTCCGGTGGTCGGCACCATACTGAGCATGCCTTTGTTTGATGGTGGTCGTAACCGTTCCAACCTGGAGCGTGCTGATGCCAACTACGAAGCGCTGGTTGCCAACTACCGGCTGCAAGTGCTGGTTGGCTTCCAGGACGTCGAAGACAACCTGAGTGCCTTGCGTACGCTGGACCGCCAACTGCAATTTGAAGATCAGGCTGTCAGCTCGGCGCAACTGGCTGCACGCCTGGCCGACTCGCGTTATCGCTATGGCTCGGCCAGCTACTTCGAAGTGATTGATGCGCAGCGTTCCAGTCTGTCGACACAACGGTCGAAGATACGCAGCACGGGGCAGCGCGCAGTGGCATCGGTCGGCCTGATACGTGCACTCGGTGGTGGTTGGGATACACCGGCCGCCAAAGATGGCCTGGCATTGGCAGTCCAGCCATAAGCAAAGTTTGCGAGGTGCTGTAGTTGACGCCGATTGGAAGAAGTCTTCCAGTCGGCGTTTTTTTATCTGCTCACGGCTGTACACGTCTGGCAAGCTGGTTTTCTCTCCGGCAATTCATGCTCCCATCTTTATGTGATGACAGTCACTTTTGCTTGCAATTGTTTGCGGCAAACTGCTGCCGTAAAAACGCGCCTTGCGATAATATGAGGCAGCTATCGCAGTTCAGATCAAAATCGCACCATCCCACACATCGCTTTTATTCAGGAGGCAGCATGTTCACCCAACATTTTTCCAAAACGGCACTGGCAGTTTCATTGAGCCTGGTTGTTTCCGCGGCCTTTGCCGTATCACTGGCAGATCTGAGCAACAAGGATGCAACGACAGGCGTGAAAGCGGCGCTGGAAAAAGGCGCAACTGTCGCCGTCTCCAAACTCGGTGTGGAGAATGGTTTCCTGAATAATGAAAAAGTAAAAATCGGTTTGCCTAGCGTCGTCGAAAAAGCGATGCCTATCCTGAAGATGACCGGGCAGGGTAAGAAGGTAGAAGAATTACAGGTGTCGATGAATCACGCAGCCGAATCTGCAGTTGCGTTGGCTAAACCATTGTTGCTCGATGCAGTGAAATCGATGTCGGTGACCGATGCGAAAAATATCCTCACCGGTGGCGATACCTCGGTGACCGATTTTTTCCGTCAAAAAACCGCGACACCTTTAGGTGCGCAATTCCTGCCAGTCGTTAAAAAGATCACCGATAAAAATGGCCTGGCGCCGCAATACAACGCCATCATGGGCAAGGTAGGGTCCAGCGGTCTGGTATCGCAGGATGAAACGACGGTCGAAGGCTACGTTACCAAACGCGCACTCGATGGCCTGTATACGATGATCGGCGAAGAAGAGAAAGCGATACGCCAGGATCCGGTTGGTGCCGGTAGTGCCATCCTGGGCAAAGTTTTTGGCGCCTTGAAGTAAGTGCGCGTTTTACTTTGAAAAATGGCCGGCGGCTCATACGAGCCCGTCGGCCAGAGTGTTTTTTCCGATAGCATCGAACACGAGTATCGGTGCCTGCGAATTCGTGGGTGCAGGTGTAATCACAGGTGTGGGTTCTATTGCCTGATTCTGTGCGTTGCGTTCATTGCGCCTGTATTCGCACGGCGAAATTTGTAGGTGCTTGCGAAACAGTTTGGAGACATGCTCTCCATTTAAAAATCCACAGCGCCTGGCAATTTTATCGACAGGCAAATCTGTCCGTGCCAACTGCTGACGCACTGCGTCGAGACGCAGGTGCAGTAAAAATTCATGTGGCGTCCATCCGGTCTCGCGCTTGAATTGTCGCTGGAAATTACGTTCACTCATCGAGACGTAGTTGGCGGCATCAATGATGCTGATGGCTTCAGCCATGTGTTCTACAAACCAGCGCGATGCTTGCTGTATTTTTGTGCAGGTAACAGGTTCAGCAATTTTGCTGGGTCTTACCGGAATTTGTTCACGCCGACGTTGCGTTACCTGCAGGCTTTCAGCAACACGCTTTGCGACGCTGCTGCCTAAATCATCTTCCAGGAACGCCAGTGCGAGATCGGTCGCCATGCCGACTTCGCTGGCAGTGAATATGCCATCGTCTTCCGTCGTGCTGGCGTCGCGCTCAACTTTGATTTGCGGAAATTCACGAATCAATTTATCTTGCAGCGCCCAGTGTGTCGTCGCGCGTTTCTGATCCAGTAAGCCTGCTGCCGCCATGACGAAGACGCCGGTGCATACGGCGCCGATGCGTCTCACATTGCTATTGGCATCTTGCAGCCAGCCGACCAGACCAGGATCACGATACGCATCAAAGTTGCCGGTGCCGCTGGCAATCAATATTGTGTCGAAATTGTGATTGTCATGCGGTGGCAGAGGCAAGGTCATGATCTGCACACAAGTCGAAGATCGTATGATGCCGCCGTTGAGGGAAAGAAGGGATATTGCATATCCGGATTGACCTGCAAAGACTGACGAAATTAATTTGTCTCCTACGCCGAACACATCTGCTGCACCAATTACATCAGCAAGTATGACGCCTTCAAAAACGATAATTCCGATGTGTCTGATAGTCCGTGTAGTCTCGGATAAAGCCGGTAATTTGAAAGACATTTGTTCCATGTCATATCTCCCGCCTAACTTATGTTCTTATTTCTTCTATTCACTAAATAAAAAATTTATTGCCAGTGAATAATATTTTTCTAGACTGATGAAGGTGAGATGATTGCCCATCGCCATGATAAAAATCACCTTTTCAATATATGCTTATTTAATCCTAAGCGCATCTAAATTTGCTGAGAAGAACATTACGATTTGTGAACCTTTGTTTCGAATTACTTGCTCTCAAGCATATCTTTCAAGCGGGCATTTTCTAAAGCAAGTTCTGCCACGATTTGTTTAAGTTTGTTGTTCTCTTCCTGCAGACATTTCAAGTCTTGCGGAAAGCCTGGCAGTGCACTGTAACGCTTCTTCCAATCAAGAAACGTATGCTCTGAAACACCGGCTTGCCGCAAGACATCTTCCAACGGAATGCCTAGCTCCTCTTGTTTCAAGGCAGCTGCGATTTGATCGCTTGTTATCGTACGCTTCATCGCAGGGCCTTTGATTCAGTTGATTGCAGGAATTATTTCTCTCTGTAAATTACATCTGTCTACAATTGCTCAAACTTAAGGAAGCGGTTCCAGGCCCATACGTTTGCGTACGATAGGATCCGAATACTGGTCGGCCGAGCTTTGCATGACCGAATAGGTTTGCACTGGATTTGCTGCATCTTGTTTCGGTGCGCTAGGACAGGAACGACCGGTTGCTTCGATTGCTTTGCGATTGGCTTCGCTTTGGCAAAGCAGCGCAAGCGCAACATCATTCATGCCCATGGCGCGGAACTCTCTCGAGTCGAGGCGGCGTACGCATGCTTCGTCAACCATCGTGATACCACCTGTCAGGCCGAAGCCGACTGCTGATACACCCAACGATACCGAACCCATACAGGTGTCGGACAAGGTTGTTGTCAGCGATGGAGCAAGCACACCTGGTACATTTTTGACTGTGTAGCTGCCGCCGTAATCAACTGTTGCTTTCGTATTGTTGGCACTACTACCTGCTTCACCGACTGCGCCCAATGGAGCTGCAGCGGCTGATACACCACCGGTGCCGGCATTTACTGAGACATTCACATTCGACGCACCGCCGGATGCCGAGCCGCCGGTTGCACTACCGCCGGTTGCTGCACCACCAGCACCACCAGCACCACCGGTTGCAGATGAAGATGAATTGGACGTGGGTGCTGCACTTGCGCTCGAGCCTGATCCGGAGCCTGACCCATGTCCGTGCGGGCTTCCTGCCCATGCTGGCAAGGCAAACATCGAGGCTACCAGCAGGCCTATAAGATTGCTTTTCATGGCTGCTCCATCACAATGACGACGCTTTTTTAAATGAGGAAGAGAGTTGCCTCTCTTCCTGTCTGGCTACTATGTTGATAGCCGGTTTGCTCCTGGCTTAGTGAACAGCGATTGCCGCCGAATTGCCGCCATTGCCACCGTTGCCGCCAAACGCTGGACCGCTCTTAGCATCGCCGCCGATAGTCACCGACTTGCCATCGCCGGCGTAGTTGCCGTTGCCGCTGCCGGAGGCTGCGTCACCGGTGGACGATTTGGTTTGTCCGCCGATTGCAAGAGAGTTGCCGTTGAATTTCTGCGTTGCTGAAGCATCGCCTGCTTTTGCGCTGCCACCACCGCTAGCTTGGTGGCCACGGCTGCCGTGACCGCCACCGGAGGGTGCTGCAGCTCCGACTTTAGCTGTGTTGCTGACGTTGGCAGTTGTGTCGCCACCGAATGACTTAACGCCGCCGGTGCTCGTCCAGTTGCCGCCGGTGTTTGCAGTGCCGCCGGAATTGTTTTGAGTTGCGTTCCCGCCGCTTGCGTTGCCGCCTGTGGTCGCGCCGCCTGTAACGTTCCCTGATGTTGCGCCGCCACCGGCACCCCCAGCGCCACCGACTGAAGCGGCTGATACGTTACCGCTGGGTGCTGGCATGGATGGACCCCCATGGCCATGACCGCCTGCAAAAGCAGCTGCGGCGAACAATGAGGTGATGGCTGCTGCAATGATGTGCTGTTTCATTTTTGTTTCTCCTGAATGTGGATAGAGTGTTGTTTACCTTGATGTCTCATTCAAAGTCACCGGAGGGCAGGTAGAAAAGTATTGAGTTAGCACCTGTCTTCGGATCAATCCACTTATGCCAGCGGCCTACTGGTTTCGTTTGGATTGGCTTGATATTAGGTCGCGGAATCTTTTTCTTGGCGACAAAACCTTGGCTACTTAAGACAGCCGCGCATGGCGGTTTTTGGCAAATGGCTGAACACTTTATGTGATGTATCAGTAGGTATTTTTTTTGTGTATGGACTGCCATATGAAATGAAAATGCGTAATGAAATTTCGTGCATTTTCATAGAGAAAAAATGAAAAAAAGAGTGAAGTTTTTTTATTTATGATGAGTGATTTTTTTTAGATAAATTTTTATAAAAAAACGAAAAAAAAGCATCCGTTAAAAACGGATGCTTATCGTTCTTATTCCAAAAAATGGCGCGATACAGATCGTTCTACTTACGTCGACGATTGTAAATTTGTTCGTGGATTATTTTTTTCAAAAACCTTCAAGTACGATTTTCCCTTTTGCTGTATTGCTCTCTAGCAAGGCGTGTGCGCGCTTCAGGTTGCTTGCATTGATAGTGCCGAAATTTTCAGCTACCGTGGTTTTAATAATGCCGGTATCGATCAGTCGCGCAACTTCATTCAGTAGTTCGTGTTGCTTGTGCATATCGACAGTTGCGAACAATGCGCGCGTGAACATGAATTCCCAGTGCAGTGAAATGCTTTTTCGCTTTAGCAAGCGACAATCAAGCGCAACCGGATCATCGATCAATGCAAGCTTGCCTTGTGGTGCAAGCGCTTCCACGATTTCGGAAAAATGTTGCTCAGTCTGATTCAGGCTAGCCACATATTTAACATTGTCTATGCCGATTTTTTTCAATTCCTGACTGAGGGGGTGGGCATGGTCGATCACGTGATGTGCGCCGAGTTCACGTACCCATTGTTGTGTGTGCGGACGTGAAGCCGTACCGATCACAGTCAGGCCGGTAAGCTGACGCGCCAGTTGCACCAGGATGGAGCCGACGCCACCGGCCGCGCCTATGATGAGTATTGCTTCCTTGCTGTCGGCCGGAACTTCGAGTCGTTCAAACAATAATTCCCATGCCGTGATCGCAGTCAAAGGCAAGGCCGCTGCCTGCGCAAAATCCAGCGAGCTCGGCATATGCCCGGTGATGAACTCATCGACCAGGTGCAATTCGCTATTGGTGCCGGCGCGCGCAATCGAACCTGCATAGAACACGCGATCACCCGGTTTGAATAAGGTCACGGCATCGCCTACTGCACGCACGATGCCGGCGGCGTCCCAGCCTATGACTTTGTATTCGCCATCTGGCGGATTGGCGCTGCTGCGAACTTTGACGTCAACCGGGTTCACCGATATGGCCTGAACTTCAACCAGCAAGTCGTGACCGCTGGCTATCGGGTCGGGCAGAGTGACGTCGAGCAGGGATTGCTCATCCTTGATTGGTAATGCACGTTTGTAGGCGATGGCTTTCATGCTGGGTTCCTTATAGAAATGAGCGGCTTGCCTGTGATTTGCAAGCACCATGCACGCAGTTTCCGCTATATTCTCTTTATTGAAAATACGTTGAATAAACTATCACTTTCAAAAATAAAATGAAAATACCGCGTATTGAAGATTTGATGCTATTTGTGCAGGCTGCCGATTGCGGCGGTTTGTCTGCCGCTGCACGCGAACTGGATATCGCTCCGGCTGCGGCCAGTGCCGCCCTCAAACGGCTGGAAGCAGCGCTGGGGGCGCGCCTGTTCGTGCGCTCCACGCGCAGTTTGCGGTTGACGACGGATGGCGAGCGCTATCTGGTGCATGCGCGTGCGGTACTGCTGGCGCTGGATGAAGGTGCTGCCAGTGTGGCGCGTGATGCGCAAACGATAGGCGGCGATCTGAGTTTGTCGATCCCGTCTGATCTGGGGCGCAATGTGATGCTGCCGTGGCTGGATGAATTCCAGGCGCAACATCCGGCGCTTCGCCTGCGCATAAGGATTAGTGACAGGCTGGCTGATCTGTACCGACAGACAATCGACGTGGCCATCCGTTATGGTGAGCCGGAAGACTCCGGCATGGTGGCCTTGCCACTGGCGCCGGATAACCGGCGTGTGCTGTGTGCTTCCCCCGCTTATTTCAAACGGCATGCAGCACCTCAGAAGCTGAGCGATTTGCAGTCGCATAATTGCCTGCGCTTTGTATTGGGCGACGCCGTGCATGAGCGCTGGAATTTCTGGCGCAACAAGAAAATGGAAACCATCACGGTGGACGGCGATCGCGTCAGCGATGACGGCGATCTGGTGCGGCGCTGGGCGCTGGCAGGAAATGGGCTGGCCTATAAATCGCGACTGGATGTCAGCAACGATTTGAAGAAGGGGCGCCTGATAGCGACGTTAAGCAACTATCAGGGCGAGCGTGCGCCGTTGAACCTGGTATGTGCACATCGCCTGATGCTGTCGCCGGCGGTGGTCAGCTTGCGCGACTTCCTGCGCCAGCGCCTGGAACAGCTCAAGGATGGATGAGCAGGAAGGATGAAGCTAGTCTGCTCAGACTTTCATATCATTGCTGATCCAGTCGAAGACCGAGGTGTGCGTCGGTTTCCAGTCCAGTTCCTTGCGCGCCAGTGCTGCGGTGACGCGGCTGTTGGAGCCGAAGGAGTAGACGGCATGACCGTAGCCCCATTCCTTGATCGCTTCTTCCACCGGCCATGATTGCGGCCGTCCGAGTTGCAGGCGTTGCGCAATAGCGCTGACGATATCGGCGTACGATGCTTCGCCGTTTTCTACAAAGTAGTAGGAACCTGCGCGTGCATTTGTCAGGGCGAGCAAATACAGTTCGACCACGTCCTTGATATGGACGTTGGACCAGACATTCACACCCTGGCCGACGTAGCGTGCAATGCCGCTCTTTTGAGCCTGCGCGACCAGCGGCGGGATTTGCACACTGTCCGCGCTGACGCCGAGGCCGGTACCGTAAATCATGGTATTGCACAGGATGACCGAACGTACATCGCGTTTGGCTGCATCGCGTATCAATTGATCGAGCGAAGCGCGTGCGGCTTTTTCCGGCACTACTGCAACCGGCGTGTCTTCTGCATACACCTGGTCCGATTTCCATGCACCGCGCGCATCGTCGCCGACCACGCTGGAGCCGCTGGTGTGGATGAATGCCTTGCCGGAACCTGCCAGTGCATCCAGCATCGCTTCGACTGAGGGGCGGTGATCCGAGCTGGCGGCATTGATGACGGCATCTGCCTGCTGCGCTTCATGTGCCAGGATGGCGGCCTCGTCGAGTGTACCGATGACAGGGTCTATGCCTAACGCTTTTACTTTTTCTGCCTGTGCCGCGGTGCGTACCAGACCACGTACGGTATAGCCTTCCTGCAGCAAACGTGCTGCCACCGAACCACCGATATAACCTGCTGCACCCGTAATAAATACTTTCATGATGTTGTCCTTACATTCTTTTATATAAGCGGCGCTGTGCGAGTCGCGGATAGCGCCGGATGTCGGGGCTTCAGGCTGACGCCGGAAGCTGATGGTCACACTATGCCGGTATTTATTGTTGAGAAAAATAGCTGTACTATCAAATGATATTTGCTTGAGAATCAACAATAGGTGTCAACAATGGATATCAATTCAGACGATTTAAAGACCTTTGTTGCGGTGATAGATAGTGGCACTTTAGGCGCCGCTGCGCAGCACCTCGGACTGACCACCTCGGCTGTCAGCCGTACCTTGTCGCGGCTTGAAGAAAAACTGGCAACGACTTTGCTGACCCGTACCACGCGTCGCATGGAGTTGACCGATGAAGGGCGGCTCTTGCTGAACAAGGCACGCAGCATCCTGGCGGCGATGGATGAGGCGGAAGAAGCGATACGTGTACGGCGACAGCGCCCCAGCGGCCGCTTGCGCATCGATGCCGCTTCGCCGTTCATCCTGCATGTGATCGTGCCGCATGTGGCAGAGTTTCGTGCGCTGTATCCGGATATCACACTGGAACTGACCAGCAATGATCAGATTGCCGATCTGCTGGAACACAGGATAGATATTGCGATACGCGTTGGCGAGCTGACTGACTCCACCTTGCATGCGCGTCCTTTGCGTTCCGGTGCGATGGCGATACTGGCCAGTCCTGATTATTTGAAAAAGCATGGCGTACCGAAGAAGCCGGCAGACCTGGCACAGCATCAGACGCTGGGCTTCCTGCAGTATGAAAGCGGGAATAGCTGGCCTTTGCGGCACGACGGTGGCGAGTGGCTGGCGACCACACCGGCATTGCTGGCGTCCAGCGGCGAAACCCTGCGCGCACTGGCATTAGCGGGACAAGGCATCGCCTGCCTGTCGGAGTTCATGACGAAGAAAGATATCGCCGCCGGTACGCTGGTGCCGATACTCGGCAAGTTTTACACCGGTTACCAGCGCCCGATACACGCGGTGTATTACCGCAATACGCAGCTATCGCGCCGTATCAGTTGCTTCCTCGAGTTCCTGCAGCAGAAGATGTGAGTGAGAAGTGTCAGGCCTGGTCTGGCTGGTAACACCAATGCCAGGGTTCATAGATGAAGCCCAATTGGTTATCGCGCGGATACGACAGCGTAAAGCCAAAGCGACCAGCGTGCGTACATAGCCAGCGATAGGCTGCGGTGTCGTGGAATTCTTCCTCCGTTGCCATGCAGCCTGGTGTGTTGATGTCGATGGCGCGGCCGGTGTGGTGTTCGCTATAGCCGGGCGGTGCGCTCAGGGTCAGGATTTTTTCTATCGGCATGTAACGCTCCAGTTTGTACTGGATGATTTCTATTTGCCGTTCTATCGAACGAAAGGCTGAGACGACTTCCAGCACGATGCCATCATCTGCCGCCGCCTGTTTCATTGCATGCCATGCGTCCGCTGTGGCTGGCGTCATCTGGAATTCACGCCCGTTGGCGTCTGTCTCTGCAACGGTCAGTTCGTCCGCTTCGGCATAGAAGGGCAGCTTTTTCGCGCTGATCAATTCCAGCGAAATGCCGAGTTTGTCCAGTTCCTGGTGAATGCGATCCTGATAGCTAAGTGATGGGAGTTCGTGTTTCATGCGTGTACGGATGTGCGTAAGGTCAGGCCTGAGGGGTAAGACCGAGTTCTGCTTTTAATTCTTGCGTTGGACGGGCATGCTTTTCTATATACATAGCCTGGTCGGCGTATTTCAATAATTGCTCTTCGCTGTCACCGTGATCCGGATAGTGCGCGATGCCTATGCTCGGGACGGCGCTGAGCGTGTGCTTGTCTACGGTGATGGGCGGGCGCAGGGCCTCACGGATCTTTTCCGTGACCAGAGCGGCATGTTCCGGCAACGGAATCGGCTGCAGCAGGATCACGAATTCATCGCCGCCTACCCGTGCCACAGTATCTGATTCCCGCAGGCAATTTTTCAGGCGGTGCGCGACCTCCTGCAGCAGCAGGTCGCCGACGTGATGGCCCAGCGTGTCATTGACTTGCTTGAACTTGTCCAGATCGAGGAACAGTAGTGATAAATGCCCGCGTTCACGACGTGCCTTCAGCAAGGCGACGCGCAGGCGGTCATACAGCAGTGCGCGATTGGGCAGGGCCGTGAGCTGGTCGTACTGCGCCATGTATTGCAAACGGGCCTGCATCTGCTGACGTTCGATTGCGGTCGCAATCTGGGTCGAGACGAACTGCAGCAATTCCTGATCCTGTTCGTTGTAGCAGGTTCCGCCCGGATAGCTTTTGCATACCAGCACACCTATCGTGCCGTTCTGTGATTTGAGCGGTACACCCAGCCAGCATAGTGGCACCGTGTTGACGGTGATTTGCTGCTCGGTCAGGTAATCCTGCATGTTTTCGGGTGTCAGCAAAAGTGGCTGGCCGTTCAGGATGACTTCTTCGCATAGGGTGCTGACTGGAACGCAGGTTTCGGGCATCGTGTCGATGTGATAAGGAAAGCTGAGGCTATTGTTTTCCTGGTCGTAAAGCGCAACGGCAAAATTATCGACCGCCAGCAGCGTGCCGATGATTTGATGGATGTTCTGGAAGAGGGTGGGCAGGTCTGCGGCCGTTGATGTTGCCTCGGAAATCGCGTAAAGCACGGCTTGCTTGGACTCGGCACGCTTGCGTTGTGTAACGTCGCGTGCAACGCCTATCCGGACCTGGTCCGGCGGTGACCAGCGCGTTGACCACATAATGTAGGCAATTTGACCATCTTTGCGGATGTAGCGATTCTCGAAATTCAATTGCGGCTGGCCAGCCATGACCTGCTGTACTGACTGCAGGGTGCGTTCACGATCTTGCGGCACGATCATGTCAAACATGACGCGACCCAGCATCTCTTGCGGTGTGTAGCCAAAAATGCGCTCGCAGGCTGCGCTGGCAAACAGCACACGGCCATCAGCATCAACCGCAAAGACGGCGTCTATCAGAAGATCGATGAAACTGACTGGCAGTGTGTAAGGCTTCGTTTCCATGTGAGGAAAGCTAATTCAACAGAATAGTGTGAGTATGCCCGGATATTGGAAAAAATGGCGGACTAGCTGCGTGCGCATATGAAATCGTCGCATCAATGCAGCAATGTGCTTGCATGAACATTGATTGCACGCATGTCACCCGGCAGCCATGCAAATAATATGGCTTCCGATGCCGGTATCATGACCCGCGATACCTAGTGATTACTGACCGGCGTATTGCTCCAGTTCCATCTCCAGTCGTCTCTTCTCGGTATTGCTGATGAAGCTGGCGGCAATGCCATTGCGGGCCAGTTGTACGACTTCGTCACGGCTCAGTGCCAGCGCCGAGGCTACCGCCAGGTAATTGGCGTTCATATAGCCGCCGAAATAGGCCGGATCGTCCGAGTTCACGGTGACGATCACGCCGGCGCGCAGCAGGCGCGCCAGATTGTGCTGTGCCATGTCATCCACTACGCATAGTTTCAGATTGGACAGCGGGCATACGGTCAGCGGCATGCGCAGTGCGATCAGGCGTTCTATCAATGCCGGATCTTCTTCGCTGCGCACACCGTGATCGATACGTTCGACCTGCAGCAGATCAAGGGCGTCGCGTACGTAAGCCGGCGGTCCTTCTTCCCCCGCATGGGCAACAACGCGGAAACCGAGTTCACGACAACGGGCAAACACGCGTTCAAACTTTTCGGGTGGATTGCCGCGCTCCGATGAGTCCAGGCCTATGCCGGTCCATAAATCGGCATACTCGTTGCGCAGCGGCAGCGCCTGCTCCAGTGTGACGAAGGCGTCTGCCTCCGACAGGTGACGCAGGAAGGACATGATCATTACGCTGGTGAAGCCGTGCGTGTCGCGCGCTTCGCGTAATGCGCGCGCAATCCCGGCAAATACGACTTCGATAGCAATGCCGCGTTCGGTATGTGTTTGCGGGTCGAAGAAGATCTCCGCATGCCTGACCTGATCGGCACGTGCCTGCGCAATATAGGCGGCGGTCATGTCGTAGAAATCCTGTTCAGTGCGCAAGACATTGGCCCCGGCATAGTAAAGGTCGAGGAAGGATTGCAGATCGGTGAAAGCATAAGCCGCACGCAGGCTCTCGACGCTGTTGTAAGGCAGCGCAATCTTATTGCGTTGGGCCAGCGCAAAGAGCAACTCAGGCTCCAGCGTGCCTTCTATATGCAGATGCAATTCGGTCTTGGGCAAACCTTCGATGAAGGTGCGCATGGCATCGGGGAGGGGAACGGTGGCTGGTGTGTTCATGGCGACGTAACCTTCAGATAGGGTGAGCTGATGCCTGATCTTACCTGATGTCGGCTGCCATCCGGGTAATGGCGTGGGCATAGTGATCATTCAATTTTGTAGTGATGAATCGAACTGCGTTATTATGCGTGCCAAAGAAATAGCTTCCGGAAAACAGGTTTTAGCTTAGGGGTGACTAGTGAAATTCAAGATGAATCAAAATTCTATCTTTGCCATGCTGCTGCGCTCGCCGTGGTGGATTAGTGCAGGGATAGCCTTATTTATTGCGTTGATTGCAGCTGCGGTCGTACCGCGTCCCTACGTCATTTACGGTATTTTCACGGGTTTCCCTTTTATGGTGATCAGTGTGATTGCCTTGCGCCGGCAATGGGGTAAACCTAGCGCGACGCGTGCCGCGGAAATCCTGCAGGCGGTACGTGCAATGTCGTGGCGTGATTTTTCGGTGGAAATTGAAAATGCATTGAAACGTGACGGCTTTGTAGTCACGCGCATCGATTTGCCGGAAGCGGATTTCTCGATCACCAGTGAAGGACGTACTGCCCTGGTCAGCTGCAAGCGCTGGAAAGCGGCCAGTACCGGCATCGAAATCCTGCGCGATTTGCAAAAGGCGAGGGAAGCCAAGGCAGCGCATGATTGCTTTTATATTACGTCCGGCGACTTTACGCAGAACGCCATGCAATTTGCAGTCGAAAACAAAATGCGTCTGGTGCATGGCGAAGGCCTGGCCAAGTTACTGCGCAAGATGAAGACGGCGAACGCCAGCTAAGTTGCGCTATCGATAGCAGGGCGCTTCCCGCGTCCTGCAGTTATCTACCCGGCCTGGTGCCGGGTTTTTGCATTTGGGGCGTGCTCAAATAAATACATCATATTGTGATATGATTTGCGACTTCTGTATTTTGATCTCAGTTGCCGCCTGGCACATCCACTCTTATGAGCAGCTCCGCACCACTGGAACAAGCCGATTTCGAGGCCTTGTCCGAATTCCGTTATCAATTACGCCGTTTCCTCAGGTTCAGTGAAGATGCTGCCCAGAGTGCCGGGCTGACGCCTTTGCACTATCTGGTATTGCTGCATATCAAGGGTTTCCCAGGGCAGGACTGGGCGACGATAGGACAACTGGCTGAACGTCTGCAAATGCAACATCACGGCGCCGTAGCGCTGGTGTCGCGTTGCGAAAAAGCCGGCCTGGTGACGCGCAGTCCAGGCGTGCACGATAAGCGCCTGGTTTGTGTGCGCCTGACGGCGCTGGGCGAAAAGAATTTGCGTCATCTGGCTGAGTTGCATCGCAATGAATTGCGCTCGCTGTCGAATGTATTCAAGGTGGCGCGCATTTCTGCATTTAACGATAGTGAAGGCGGGGCATAAGATCATGCATCAGACTGCAAGCAAGCATCAGCGCGATTTCTCGCTGGATAAACGGATACTGTTGTTGTGTGCAATCGCAGTAGTGATCGGTGCCATCAGTACCGTTGCTGCGTATGTGTTGCTGAACTCGATACATTTCTTCACCAATCTGTTTTTCTTTCAGACTTTTTCCTTCGAGGACAGATCGCCGGCTAATCATACGCTCGGCGCATGGGTGATCGCCTTGCCGGTTATCGGCGGACTGATCGCCGGGCTGATCGCCCGTTACGGCTCTGAGAAAGTGCGCGGCCACGGCATCCCGGAAGCGATAGAGGCGATCCTGTTTCGCAAGAGCCAGATGTCGCCCAAGGTGGCAGTACTCAAACCGCTGACCTCCGGCATTGTGATCGGCAGCGGTGGTCCTTTCGGTGCTGAAGGTCCCATCATCATGACGGGCGGTGCGATCGGTTCGCTGATTGCGCAGAATTTCTCCATCAGTGCGGCAGAGCGCAAGACCTTGCTGGTGGCTGGCGCCACGGCCGGGATGACAGCGGTGTTTGGTACGCCGGTGGCGGCCGTTTTGCTGGCAGTGGAGTTACTGCTGTTTGAATGGCGGCCGCGCAGTTTGTTGCCAGTGATCCTGGCGTGTGCGGTGGCGGCTTTTTGCCGACCCTTGTTGCTGGATTCCGGCCCTTTGTTCCCGCTGCATACCGCGCCGGTCGGTATGGCAGCATTTGCGATTTGCATCGTGGCTGGTTTGTTGAGCGGCATGCTGTCGGCCAGTATGTCGCTGGCGCTGTATCGCGTCGAAGACTGGTTCGGCAAATTGCCGGTGCACTGGATGTGGTGGCCAGCCATAGGCGGACTGGTGGTTGGCATCGGTGGTTACTTCCAGCCGCGTGCGCTGGGTGTCGGCTATGACGTGATTTCTGATCTGCTGAATAATCACATCGCGCTATCGGTCGCCTTGTCGCTGCTGCTGGTTAAGGCGGTGATCTGGGTGGTGGCGCTGGGTTCCGGTACGTCTGGCGGTGTGCTGGCGCCGTTGCTGATGCTGGGGGCCGGGCTGGGTGCGGTGATTGCATATTTTTTCCCCGGCAGCGATCCGACTTTATGGCCTCTGGTGTGCATGGCTGCGGTACTGGCAGGCGTGCTGGGAGCGCCGTTGACGGCTGCTATTTTTGCGCTGGGACTGACCGGTGATTTCAATGCCTTGCTGCCTTTGTTGCTGGCAACCGGCGTGTCTTACGGCTTTACGGTGCTGCTGATGAAACGCTCCATCATGACCGAAAAAATTGCCCGTCGAGGCCTGCATATTTATCGCGAGTACAGCGTTGATCCGCAAGAGCGGGCGTTTGTCAGTGAGGTGATGACGAAGGATGCGGTGAGCATCGCTGCACATCTGACCCTGCACGAAGCGGCACAGCAATACTTTGGCAGCGAGCAAAAGCATCGCAGCTTCCCGGTAGTGGATACGCACGGCACATTGCTGGGCATGCTGGAACGTGACAATTTATTGCATCACATCGCTTTGCATGGCGGCGATCAGCAACTGGCGGCGATATTGGATACCGGACACGCGTCACTGGCATTGCCGACCGAGACTTGCCAGGTAGTGGGGCGTCGCATGGCGATCCAGCATGCGGAACGGCTGCCGGTGGTGGCGGATAAGGAGTCGCGCCGACTGCTCGGCATTATCAGTCGCAGCGATTTGCTCAAGCCTGCGCATACGGTATTCCATGAGGAGCATGTGCGCGAACGTCTGTTCCGTTCTTCCTGATTCATCCAGGCAAAGAAAAACGGCAAGCAGTGTAAGGCTGCTTGCCGTTTTTTTTGGGGCCTTGTGAATGAGCTGTTATGAATTAGCTGTTACCCGCGTTCTTTTCCTGCAGTGCTTTTTCCAGCTCAGCTATGCGCAGGCGTTGTGCGCGGTCATTGGCCTGGCGCTCGGTAATGTCGCGTGCGACCGCCAGTGCACCCAATACTTTGCCTGCCTCATCCTTCACAAAGCCGAAGCTCATATCGACATAGATGCGTGTGCCGTCCTTGTGCATGGAGCGGGTGGTCAGCACCTTGTCGGCATACTTCATCTGGCCGGACGACATGGCATGGTTAAAACCGTTGTTATGGCCTTGTAGCAGTTGTTCAGGAATGATGATGTCGAGCGGGCCATCGATCACGTCTTCCGCCTTGTGGCCGAAGATGCGTTCTGCGCCGCTATTCCAGATTTGAATCATACCTTGCGGATCGGCAAAGATAATGGCGTCCGGGGCCTGATCTACGATGGCTTTGGATAAGGCCAGATTGACAGCTTCATTGGTGGTTTGCATTGCTTCTCCTCGTTGGCGGCTGCAGCTATAGGCTATACAGAATCAGGGTTTGATGTAATTGCTGGTCAGGCTGTGCTCGTACAGCGCAGCGATCATATCGGTTTGGGAAATCATGCCGACCAGGCGTCCGCGATCGTCGATCACCGGCACCTGGTGCAATTCGGAATCCGACATCAGTGGTACCAGGTCCAGGATGGACTGGTTTTCATCAGCGGTCAGGACTTCCTTGGTCATGATCTGGCCGACGACTTCATGTTTCTCGGTATGACTCAGCATGGACGGCGTGATCAGATGCTTGAGACGTTCGGTCAAACCTTCATGGGGTTCGAGCTCCGCGTGCTTGAGGAAGTCTGCCTTGGTGACGATGCCGATGACATGGCGACCGCGATCAATCACCGGCAACGCGGTCAGGTCATGTTCCTGCAGGATGGTCCAGGCTTCCGCCAGCGTGGTGCCGAATTCTGCCGTGACAACATCCCTGGACATGACGGCCGCACACACGGTTTCGCCCAGGCGGCGGCGATAGGCCTGCATTTCGGTTTGCAGCATGATGGCTTCGAGATCGTCGCGGCTGATATCGAGCACCTGGTTATAGCGGGTCAATACAGCATCCAGATCTTCTGGTGCGATACCGATGCGCTCGGTCGGTGCGACATCTTTAGTATTGTGTTTGTTTGCGTTGTCCGGCGGCAATGGGCGATGCGGGTAACGGCGACCGGTGGCATTGTTGTAGAACAGGGCGGTGATTAGCAGCAATGCCGAATTTAATGCGACCGGGATCAATACGAAGTTATATCCCATCGCATGCACGGCCGGGCCACCGAGTACGGCGGTCAGTGCCACTGCGCCACTGGGTGGGTGGATACAACGGGCAGCGAACATCGCACCTATCGCCAGTGCAGCCGCGACGCCAGCTGCCAGTATCGGCTCATCGATCATTTTGGCGCAGGTGACGCCTATGATGGCGGCCAGAATATTGCCGCCCATGATGGACCAGGGCTGTGCCAGCGGACTGGCGGGTACGGCGAACAGCAAGACCGACGAAGCGCCCATGGGGGCGATCAGCCAGGCTGCGTGGATATCTTTGCCGAGGATGAAATAACTGCACAGACCGGTGAGGACGAGACCGAACAAGGCGCCGGCACAGGCGCGCATTTTTTCATATCGATCGACGGTACCGGGTGTAGGGAAGATGCGCGTGAACGACTTCCATGCCGATTGAACCATACTGCTCCTAGAACTCATTTCATAAATATCCGCGAGTGCGAACGCGGCTATTTGGGAGGTAGTGCAAGGCGTGTCGCGCTGCCAAGGGTGGTCCCCTTGGCAAGCGGCGCAACGCAGCAATACGCCCAAATAGCCCGTTCCCTTCGGGTTCTTACCAAAAGCGGCGCTGGCCGCGTTGTGCTCCTTGCGCATAGGCCACTATGCGACGCGTCGCACGCCTTACCAGCACCGCTTTTGGTAAGAACGCATCTCACGGATATTTATGAAATGAGTTCTAGTTACTTGTTCCTGCATTACATCACAGCCTGCGGGTATGGTGCTGTTTTATAAATTTGCGGTGTTGACGTCTGACAGCAAGATATATGCAAGCATGGATATGCCCCATAAAGGTGAAAGTTTAAATATGTTGCATATGAAATGCAATATATATTCAAATTATTGTTTTTATACGGCCAGCTATACAGGCATGAGCCGAAATGCAGGCTATTGGTTAAAAACATTCATCTCAATGCCGGCAGGGAACAAATAAAATAGCTGGCAGAAAATCAGGAAGCCGGCGAAACCGGTATTGCTTCAGGTTTGCACACACCACTATAAATAGCGCTTCGATTCAGATTGCGCGCCCACAAGGAGATACACATGTCGGTTATTACCAATATCGAAGACTTGCGCGTACTCGCGCAGAAGCGTGTTCCCCGCATGTTTTACGATTATGCCGACTCCGGTTCATGGACTGAATCCACTTACCATGCCAACACCAGCGATTTCGCGCAAATGAAATTCCGCCAGCGCGTCGCGGTGAATATGGAAAACCGTACCCTCAAAACCAAAATGGTGGGGCAGGACGTGCATATGCCGGTAGCGATCGCACCGACCGGTCTGACCGGCATGCAGCACGCTGATGGTGAAATCCTGGCGGCGCGCGCGGCTGAAAAGTTCGGCATTCCTTTCACGCTGTCGACCATGAGTATCTGCTCGATCGAAGATATTGCTGCGCACACCAGCAAGCCGTTCTGGTTCCAGTTATATGTGATGAAAGACCGGCCTTTCATCGAGCGTCTGATCGAGCGCGCCAAAGCGGCGAAATGCTCGGCGCTGGTCCTGACGCTGGATTTGCAGATCCTGGGCCAACGCCACAAGGATTTGAAGAACGGTCTGTCGGCGCCGCCTAAGTTGACGATTGCCAACATCCTCAACATGATGACCAAGCCGCGCTGGTGCATGGGCATGCTGGGTACGCCGCGTCGCAACTTCGGCAACATCGTCGGTCACGCCAGCGATGTGTCGGACATGTCGTCCTTGTCGTCATGGACTTCGCAGCAATTCGACCTGGCCTTGTCATGGAAAGACGTCGAATGGATCAAGCGCTGCTGGGGTGGCAAGCTCATCATCAAAGGCATCATGGATGCAGAAGATGCGCGCCTCGCAGTAGAGAGTGGTGCGGATGCCATCATCGTCTCCAATCACGGTGGTCGTCAGTTGGATGGCGCGCTGTCCAGCATCGCTGCCTTGCCTTCCATCGTCGCGGCGGTAGGCGAGCAGATAGAAGTGCATATGGATGGCGGCATACGCTCGGGACAGGACGTCATCAAGGCGCTGGCGCTGGGTGCAAAAGGCACCTACATCGGTCGTTCTTTCCTGTACGGCCTGGGCGCAATGGGCGAAGAGGGCGTGACCAAATGCCTGAAGATTATTGAAAACGAACTCGACCTGACGATGGCATTTTGCGGTCTGACCGACGTCAAGAAAGTCGATCAGCACATCCTGATACCGGGTACTTACTGATAGTTAGCCAGGCCAATAAAAAAGCGGTGCATCTGTAAAAAGATGCACCGCTTTTGTTTTGTCAGGTTGCTTTAAACCCCGGGATTGATGCGGCGCGCCAGCAGCATCGCCATCGCTGGCGTCAGTGCAAAGCTCAGGAACAGCCAGACTGCCGCAGACTGCGCACCGGTGGTGCCACCCGGTGCAGTGATGCCAGCCGCATTCACGACCAGACCCGCAATCGCAGCGCCGATTGCCATCCCGTACAGCTGTACTGTTGTAATGGCGGCTGAAGCGGTGGACTCTTCGCCTTGCGGTGCAACTGTCAACACGCGTGTCACCAGGTGCGGCCAGCCTATGCCGACACCCGCACCGGCACCAGCTAATGCGATTGCACACAGTGCCATATGCCAGCTCGGTGCAAGCCCGAGATTGAATGGCAGCAGGAGTGCGAGAGCCAGCAAGCTAATCGCGCAGAGCGCAGGCCCGGCGCGCAGGAGTCGCGCCGCACCGATATTGCCATGCCCGGAAAACAACAAGGAACCCACACTCCAGCCTGCCGCCATCACTGCAGTCAGGTAGCCCGCAACCAGCGGTTCATGACCATGCAGGGTTTGCAGGAAGTAGGGCACAAAAATCTCGGTCATGACGCCGATCAAGAGCAAGGCGATGCTGGCATAGATGGCTCCCAGCGGCGTGCTGACGACAGTACCCAGCGTGGGCAGCATATGGGTGCTGGCACGACGTTCGCAGAATATCGTTGCTACGCCGAGCAGCAAGCCCGCGCCTACGCCGACTGCTTGCCACAGCAATGCCGGCGACAGGCTGCCTGCAGCGATGGCCAATACGGAGATGGTGAGCAGCACAATTTGTTGCAGCGGCACAGGAGGTGTTGAAGTATCGCGCGGGACAGTCGCCAGGTTTGCCGGGCGCAATTGCGCAGCGACCAATGCTGATTGTGCGAGCGCAATCGGCAGCAAAGTCCAGAACGCCCAGCGCCAGTGACCTGCTTGCGCGAACAAACCGCCGACCGCTGGCCCGCACAAGGTAGAGATACCCCACATGCCGGACACCAGCGCAATCGCACGTGGCCACAAAGGTGCGGCAAACACCACGCGTATCAGTGCGTAACTGAGTGCCGCCAGCAAGCCGCCACCCAGGCCTTGTACACTGCGTCCGGCCAGCATCATAGGCATGGAAGCGGCCATCGCGCAGATGGCCGAGCCGACCGCGAAAGCAAGCAAGGCAGACAGATATGAACCGCGCGGCCCGAGTGCGGCCAGCACGCGCACTGAAAACGATGCCCCTATGATGGAGGTAACCATGAAGAGGGTAGTGTTCCACGCATACCAGTCGAGGCCACCGATTTCATGCACGACTGAGGGCAGGACAGTGGTGACGATATGAACATTGATCGCATGCAGCGCAACGCCGCCGGTCAAAGCCAGTGCGCGCAAACCGTTCTGGCCGCGTATTAAAGCACTCCAACTGGCGGTGGGGATGTGGTTGTTACTCATTAATTCCTCGACATGATGGCTGCGACGGCCTATTATCCAAACATTTTCTTGGATATTAGGCTGCGCGCATGAATTATGCAAGTAATTACTTTGAAAATAAGGATGCCACGCATGAGCGCATCCTTTTATTCATCAAAACCAAGGGCCCGATCTCGACCGCGGATTTGGCGCGCGAGCTGGAAATGACGCCGGAAGCAGCGCGTCAACAGGTGCAAAAACTATTGATCGCAGGCCTGATCGCCGGACGGCAGGAAGCGGCAACAGGCGTCGGTCGTCCACGCCAGCGCTGGGTCCTGACCGAAGCCGGTTACGCCCGTTTCCCCGATACCCATGCACAACTCACGGTGCAATTGCTGGACACCGTACGCCACTTATTTGGTGATGAAGGCCTGGAGCGGCTGATCGGCCAGCGCGAAGAAGAAACGCGCATCGTCTACCAGCGCGCCTGCAGTGGGAAAGACTTGCCGGAACGCTTGCACAGTCTGGCTGAAGTCCGTAGCGCGGAAGGCTACATGGCGCGGGTAGAGCAGGACGGCGAGGATTGGTTGCTGATAGAAGATCATTGCCCGATCTGTGCGGCGGCGCGTACCTGCCAGGGATTCTGTCGCTCGGAATTGCGCGTATTCCAGGAAATCGTAGGGGATGAGGCTACGGTCACGCGCGAGCAACATCTGTTGGCAGAGGCCGGGCGTTGCGTTTATCGGATCGTCGCGAAGTAAATCTGCTTTCCGATTGCGGCGTGACAGAATAAACTGCTGCTTCCAGATAAAATCCATCAGGCCCCGCGGCCACTACACCATGCATACCGCTTCCAGCGCGCAGGACGAACTCAGTACAGACTTGAGCGAAGAGCTCGAGCTGCGCATAGGGAACGACTTGTTCGATCAGGGCTGGTCGCAGCAGGATGGATTTTTGTCTGCAAGACTGAGCGCGGCACTGGCGGAAGAATGTCGCGCCTTCATCGCTGCCGGTGCCTTGAAAAAGGCGGGCATAGGTCGGGGCGAAGAGCAAACGATACGGCCGGATATCCGTGGTGATCACATACTGTGGTTGCGTAGGGGGCAGTCTGCTGCCTGCGATCGCTACCTGCAATTAATGGATCAATTGCGTGTCGCATTGAATCGCAGCTTCTTCCTCGGGCTGGAGGAATACGAAAGCCACTTCGCTTTCTATCCGCCCGGTACCGCTTACCAGACCCACCTCGACCGCTTTCGTGATGACGACAAGCGCACCATTTCTGCAGTGATTTACCTCAATGACGCATGGCTGCCGGAACACGGCGGCGCACTGCGTATGCATCCGGAAGACAAAGCGGCGGTAGAAGTGTTGCCGCTGGGTGGTCGGCTTGTGGTGTTCCTCTCGGCGAGCATGCCGCATGAAGTGCTACCGGCGACGCGGGATCGTTTGTCGCTGGCTGGCTGGTTTCGGCGTCGCGCTTAGCCTTCACAATTCATCCCGGCTAGCAAGGCCAACCCTGTCTGTTCGTTTGTTGTTGAGCTTCCCTGAGTATCAGCAAACAAGGGCAGGGCATCCTTTGTCTTTTCAGCATCATTCGCTTCTATCTGGCGTGCTGCGACGCATGTAAGCAGCTGATGACATAAGTAGTGTCCGCAAATTTACTAAATATGACATTTGTTTACTTGGCAAATCGCCGCAAACATCTAACATGTCAGGCTAATAAATATTGATCGTCATATTAAATATACCTATCGTCTTTCTTTTTTGATGATCAGCGTATGTAAGTCAGGCGGCGTTGCGCAACTCAGCAACACGCATCTCGGGAAATATCATGCAATCCGTAAGAAATCTAAATATTGGCAAGAAACTGGGCCTCGGGTTCGGCGCGGTAACCGTACTCATGCTCTTGCTGGCCGCCTTCGCGATGGTGCGCATATCTGGTGTGACAGATGCGTTCAATAAGCAGCATCAGGTGCAATTGCAAAAACTGGCGCCACTTTACGTCGCGCGCGAAGCGTTGGCGCAAACCGGTCTGGCGGCGCGCAATGCTTTGATCTTTAGCGATGAAGCGAGCGCGCAGAAGGAACTGGCCATACTTGATGAGCAAAAGGAAATCTATCTTGCCGCGTTGGCAGAGCTTGCGCCTCGTTTCGGCAGCGATGCCAATTTCAAGAAGGTGGAAACCGGCTTGCTCGCGATGGCAGAAGAGTTAAAGCGACCGCGCCGTTATCGCAATGAGAAAGACATGGCCGCTTACGGCAAATTTCTGGTCGAGGAGTGCAGCCCATTACGGCGTCAGATCGTGACGGACATCGATGTGGTGCTTAATCAGGTGCTGGCAGAAAACGCCCGGGCAACGCAGAAAACAGAAGGCATCCTCGAGGAATCCATGAAGTTCGTGCTAGGTCTGGCTGCAATCGCACTGATGGTTAGCGTCGCGATTGCTGTCATGATCACGCGCGGCTTGTTGCGCCAGCTTGGTGGCGAGCCGACATATGCCGTCACGATTGCCGGAAAAATAGCGCAAGGTGATCTGGCGACCGACATCGTTACCCGTCCTGAAGACAGATCCAGTCTGCTGTATGCACTCAAGGCCATGCGCGACAACCTCGCTTCTATCGTTCGCGAAGTGCGCATCGGTACGGATACGATGGCAGCATCGTCGTCAGATATCGCGCTTGGCAACTCTGATTTGTCGTCGCGTACCGAGCAGCAGGCGTTTGCACTTGAAAAAACAAATGCAGAAATGTTGAAGCTGACCGAGACCGTCCAGTTGAATGCTGACAATGCACAGCAAGCCAGTCAGCTTGCTGTGAGTGCGTCACAAATCGCTACCCACGGCGGCACGCTTGTAGAGCAAGTGATCGCCACGATGGAGTCGATAGACGCTTCGTCACGCAAGATAGTAGAGATTATTGCCGTCATCGATGGCATTGCTTTCCAGACGAATATCCTGGCGTTGAATGCAGCCGTTGAAGCGGCAAGGGCGGGTGAGCAGGGGCGTGGGTTTGCGGTGGTAGCCGCCGAGGTGCGTAGTCTTTCGCAACGCTCAGCGAGTGCGGCAAGAGAAATCAAGACGCTTATCAATGATTCCGTGGGCCGGATCGAAGCAGGTAGCGTGCTCGTGAGCGAGGCCGGTGCAACCATGGAAAAGGTGGTTGCCAGCGTTCGTCGCGTGACCGACGTGGTGGCGGAGATCAGCATCGCCGGACAAGAGCAAAGCGCAGGCATCAGCGCAGTCAGCAGGGCGGTGACAGAAATGGATCAAGGCACGCAACAGAACGCTGCTTTAGTTGAGCAAGCCTCGGCAGCTGCAGACTCGCTGCGTGATCAGGCGGATAAACTTTCCCGTCTGGTGCAAACTTTTGTGCTGGCTGACGCATCTGCATACGAAACGATGGTCATGCACAATTCTGCTATACCTGCGCTTGCATCGAACGACGGTTCAAGCTCGGGGGTGAAGCGCTTGAGCCATGGCTGACTGGTAAATAAGTACATCAAGAGACCTAAACTTTTGGTGTGCTGCCAAAACGCCAGGAAAATCATCTACTGCATTTACAGTATTGTCATCCGTTTCTGACGTTGATATGCTCCCGCCCTTTAAATCATAAAACATGGCTGAAGGCTCAACTCTGATCGCGCCGACTAGCCACTTGACGATACTGTCGACGTCCTAAATGGCTACCCCTCACAAATATCGGCGTCCTGTACGGCCTGGCGCAGTCTATTCGCTGGCAGGCTTGCTGATCGCATCCTTGTCTGTTTCGGCCGCACCAGCAGCAGCGCAAACCATGCCCGATGCCGGACGCCTGCTGGACGATATTCAGCCCCCGAGGCAATTGCAAAAAAGTAGTGTCGAGGCGCTCCCTGCGCCCTTGCCACGTGCGCCGTTACAGCTTCCGGCTGATATCAAGGTCCAGGTCGAGACCATCCGTATTACCGGTGCCCAAGCCTTCCCGGTGGCTGAGTTGCAAGACCTCGTAGGCGACCTGACCGGCGGTCAACATAGCCTGGCCGAATTGGAACAAGGCGCGATGCGTATCACGCAGCATTACCGCGAGGCGGGCTATCTGTTAGCCCGGGCCTATTTGCCGACGCAGGAGATCAAGAACGGTGTAGTCGACATCCAGGTACTGGAAGGGCGGCTGGGCAAGCTCTCGCTGAATAACCAATCCAGCTTCAGTGATGACCGCATACGCGAACAGGTGGCGGGGATAACGCCCGATCAGGCCTTGCGCGGCGACACGGTAGAACGCGGATTGTTACTCCTGAGTGATATCCCTGGCCTGGTTGTGCGCTCGACCTTGTCGCCAGGCGCTTCGCTGGGTACCACCGATCTGGATATACAGGTAAAGAATGGCAAGCCCTATGACGCCAACGTAAGTGTAGACAATCTCGGTAATCGTTATACCGGTGAAGCACGCATCAATGGCAGCGCGACCTTGAACAATCCTTTGGGTCTGGGCGATGCATTGCAATTAAATGCCTTGAGTTCAGGTAGTGGCCTGGTCTATGGACGTTTGAGCTATCAATTACCAATCAATCGCCAGGGCACCCAGATCGGGGCGGCCTATGCCCAGATGCGTTATCGGCTCGGTGAAGAGTTCAGCAATCTCGATGCGCATGGTACGGCACGTATCGCCAGTTTCTATCTTCTCCATCCGCTGCTGCGTAGTCGCCAGGCCAATCTTAATCTGCAAATTAATGTTGATCACAAAGAGCTCGACGACAATATTGATCTGACGGCCACTACCACGAGGAAGACACTCAATAATCTAAGCGTGGGGTTGTCTGCTTATCGCAACGACGATGCGATGGGCGGCGGGATCAGCCACGGTAGCCTGAGCGTCACGGCGGGCAAGCTGAAACTCGACGCCGAAAGCGCTGCACTGGACGCACTTGGTCACAATACGCAAGGCAACTTCATCAAGAGCAATATCCAGCTCGGTCGATTACAGCGATTGAGTCAGCGATGGAATCTGTCAGCGCAATTGAGCGCGCAATACGCTGGCAATAACCTCACTTCTACCGAAAAAATGTCGCTGGGTGGTGCCTACGGCGTACGTGCATATCCGCAAGGTGAAGCGCCCGCCGATGACGCATGGTTGCTTAACCTGGAGCTGCGTTATGACGTCACACCGCAAGCGCAAGCGCTCTTGTTTTACGACGGCGCGGAAGGCCGTCTGAATCACAAGCCTATTGCTGTTGATGGAAACAATCGCCGCTCGCTCTCGGGCGTGGGCACTGGCATACGCTGGGCTGGGCCGCAAGGCTTGAGCTTGCAGGCCAGTGTAGCCTGGCGCACAGACGATGCACCGAACTCCGACAAGGACAAGACACCTCGAGCCTGGCTACAGATAGCCAAGCGCTTCTAAGACTCAGCAAGAGGAAAAACCATGCAACATTACCACTGCCCCGTCCGCCATATTTTCCGCGAAGATAAGCCGCAATACCGGCTCAGCCCGGCGCATCGCATACTGGCAATATTTGCCGGTAGCGTAATCGCCGTGGCGACCCCATTTGCCTGGGCAGCCCCGGCAGATGGGGTGGTGACTAGTGGCAGCGGCACCATCAGCAGCAGCGGCAATGTCACCAACATCGTTCAAGGTAGCAACAAACTTGCGATTAATTGGGGCAGTTTCAATATCGCCAGCAATGAAACCGTCAATTTCATCCAGCCCGGCCGCGATGCGATTGCCTTGAATCGCATCATTGGTAGCGGTGCCACCGAAATCTACGGCAAGCTCAACGCCAACGGCCAGGTATTCCTGCTGAACCCGAATGGCGTGTTGTTTGGTGCCAGCGCCAGCGTCAATGTCGGCGGCCTGCTGGCCAGTACCTTGAATCTCAGCGACGCGGACTTCAATGCCGGCAACTACCGTTTTACTTCTGTCAGCAATAGTGCCGCCGGAATTATCAATCAAGGCAACATCACCGCTGCAAACGGCGGCTACGTCGCTTTGCTGGGGAGCCAGGTCAGCAATCAGGGCACCCTGGTCGCCAGGCTGGGCAATGTGACGCTGGCGGCAGGCAGCGACATGACGCTCGACTTCGCCGGTGACGGCTTGTTAAGCGTCAAGGTAAACCAGGGTAGCCTGCAGGCGCTGGTGCAGAACAAGCAACTGATCCAGGCCGATGGCGGCACGGTCGTGATGCACGCCAAGACTGCGGACAGTCTGATACAGGCAGTCGTCAATAATGACGGCATGATCCAGGCCAACGCGGTGGATACACGCGATGGTCGTGTCATGCTGGTCAGCGACAATGGGCAATTGCAATTGAATGGTGACATCCGTGCGCAAGGCGGTCGGGTATTGGCCGATGCTGGCAACGGCGACACCATGCTGCAAGGCCGTGTCGATGTGTCCAATGCGACTGGCCAGGGTGGCCAGGTCAGTCTGCTGGGTGAGCGCGTCGGTTTATTTGGCACGGCTCAGGTTGATGCCAGTGGACGTGACGGTGGCGGAACAGTGTTGATCGGTGGCGACTTCCAGGGTAGCAACGCTGCGGTACGCAACGCCAGCCAGACCGTGGTATCCGCCGCTACGCAGATTGATGCGAATGCTACAGGGAGGGGTAATGGCGGGCGCGTCATCGTTTGGTCCGACGGTACGACAGTGGCGCAAGGAAAAATTAATGCGAAGGGCGGTGATAGCGGTGGTGATGGCGGCTTCGTCGAGGTATCCGGCAAGCAGACGCTCAGTTTCAGCGCACAGGTCGACACGCGCGCTGCGCTCGGTACCATGGGTAGCTTGCTGCTTGATCCGACCGATCTTGACGTGATCGACTGCATGAATACTTGTGGCTTCACGTTGCCGGTCATCGGTTTTGGTGACCTGCCCAGCGGCCAGTCGACAATACTGGGTGCCACCTTGAGCAGTGCGACGAGCAATGTCAGTCTGCAAGCGACCAACAGTATCAACTTCTACGATCCGGTATCTATCGCCGCTGCAGGCAAATCGCTGACCGCCGAAGCTGGTAACACCATCAATGTGTACAACACCATTTATGCTCCTGGCAGTGTCAAGTTAAAGGCGCCATCTATTTATATTTCGAGTAATGTTGACAGCGGCAGTAGCGTCCATTTGCTGGCAGATGGTCTAACCATATCGGGAGGGTCTGGCTCCCTCGTTAATGCACCGAGAGTCATCATTGAGCCATACAGCGCCGGATTTGGCGTGTCCGTTGGCGGCATGGGGGCGGGTGGTACCTTGACGCTATCAACAGGGAGCCTGGCCGGGATAGACGGAAATGCCAGCCTGACCCTGATGGGCAGTAATATCGATCTCAACGCTACGCTGAATCGTAGCGGTGACACCATCATGGTGGCCAGCAGTAGCTTCGCAAGCTATGTGGCCAACATGTCTATCGGTGGCCGCTACCTGGTCTATGCTGCTAATCCCGTTACCAGCAACCGCAATGGGGCAGGCTCCTACAGCAAACATTACAACGTGAGCTATGACGGTACCACGCCTAGCTATGCCGGCAGCGGCAACTGGTTTTTATATAGCATAGCGCCGACTTTGCAACTCACTCCGACGGGCGGCTCCATCGTCTACGGCAACGCACTGCCTTCCGGCTATACCATCGGTACCGGAGGATTGATCGACGGTGACACACTGACCACCGCCGGCATCTCCGGCACCCCTACGTTCGGCGTCACAGCTGGTAGTACGTCGGCATCAGGCCATCTCAATGTGGGCAGCTATGCGCTGGATTACACCGGTAACCTGGCCTCCAGCCTCGGCTACCAAATTGTATCCAATGCAGGTAATGTGACTGTCACCCCGGCTAGTCTGACCGTCAGCGGTGCTATCGCACAAAACAAGACTTATGACGGCAATACCAGCGCCACCATCAGCGGCGGCATGCTGAATGGCTTGTTGACGGGTGACGCGGTCGTCCTCAACCAGAACGGTAATTTCGACAGCGCATCCGTAGGCAATGGCAAGACTGTCAATCTGGCGTTCAGCCTAAGCGGTGCAGACCAGGGCAACTATGTATTGAGCAACCCAGGCGGTAACACACTGGCCAACATCACGAATAACACGCGTAGCACGCAAGCTCTGGCCTGGTATCAGGCTGCGATCAATAGCGCTGATCATCCAGATTTTGCTCCGACATTCACGACACAAGCTGGCCTGAATATTGTTAATCAGGATGCGCCAGCTGCGAGTGGAACAGATCAAGCGGAGCAGCCGCGCAACGATAGTAGCAACGATATCGCTGGTAAGAAGGATGCCGCCAATAGTGTGTTGACCATCATTGATGGCGGTGTATAAGCGACAGGAACTATACAGAAGCGGACGACAACTACAACGCTCGACGGAAACGCTAAGGGAAGCGAGCAGTCTGATGGCCCGTTGAAAAACTGGGCCATTTTTTATGGCAGGTCGGAGAGCAGTGCGACGATTTTTGATGGTGCCGGAAGGTGTAATTCTCCCGTATACACACCCAAGCCTCCCAATTACTCATCAAATGCACGACTTGACGCTGATAGGTGATGCTGTCGCTCGTGGCGCCGAAAGAGGCTCGCTTTCGCAAGAGGTTTAGATGCCAAGCGAGATTAGAAAGCCAAACGGAATCTTGAACATCACTGAAAATTGCTATTCGGTGATGTCTTTGCAGAAAAAACAGATAGAAATTTCTCTGTCAGCAAGCCGAGCAAAGAATTTATTGCGGAGCTAAAGATGGCGTTAGTTGTATTGTCGCAGTGAGGGCAGTGCGTCCAGTTTTCGAGCTTACTTCAAGTGTTCCGTGTATGGCAATGATGCGCGCATGCATGCTGCGCATGCCGACACTGATGCCAGCCTGGCGCACAGCGGCGACATCGAAACCGACGCCATTGTCTTCAACGCTGAGCACCAGCACATCGTATTCAGGTAGATGCATTCGAACTTCTACACGTCGCGCACGGCTATGCTTTACAACGTTAACCAGCGACTCTTCCAGCAGTCGTGTCAACGTCAGGCATTGCAAAGCATTCGGCGACGTGCGCCACTCAGCTGGCAATTGCCAGGTAGCGTCTATCTCGAGTTCATCGAAGAGCTGCATAAAACGGTGACGCAAGGGCGCGATCCATTCAGTTGGCGTGGCTGGTACTTTGACACCAGCACTGGATCCACTGTCTATGGTTTGTCGCAAATCGTCGCGGATGAGTTTGAGCATGGAGAGAACCTGCTGGTTCTGTAGAGGCATATCTGCTTGCTGCACCATTGCCATCATGCGTACTAGCGATCCGCCCAATCCATCGTGCAGGTCATGAGCGATTTGCAGTCTTTCTTGCAGCCGATTATTTGTCAGTGCCAATGCGTGTTCACGCTCCAGCGTCGCACTGAGGTCGGCACGTGCGCGACCAATACCTACTTCCAGCTGATGATTGAAGCGGTCAATTTGTCTCATGTTGCGCGCATGGCGCAAGCCAAGTATTCCTGACATAGCGAGTGTGGTCGCAATACTACTGATCGCGCTATACGCGCGGCCATTTTCGATGATCTTTAGTAGCAGCAACAGATCATGCAAGACAACTGCAAAAAAGAACAACAACAAGCCAGCCAGAATCACATGTTCGGTTTTTCGGGTGCGCCACGCGTGGAAAGGAAACTGCAGACAGTTGATAAAAAAGAGTGCGGCTGGGATGAGTATGCCAATTCCCAATGCTCCGGCAAGATAGGCTGCCGGTGCCACCATCAGCATGACGACCAACAGGGCCGCACCTGTCCACATGACCTTTTCTATTCGAGGCAGCGATTGCCCACCAAATCGCCAGGTAAACATGCAAAAACTCGCGACATACAGAATCGCCATGACCGCATTGGCTTTGGCCGCCATCACAGAGTCTGGAAATGGCCAAGGAGTGGTGGCGAGCACGTTAGATGCGAACAGTACCCAGAATAACGTCATCAATGCATACCAGCCATGCTCGCTTTGTGTGCGACGCATCAGCCAGATGCAGAAGAATAAGATACCCATCACAACATTTACGACAATGTTGACCACGAACAGAGTGCGATTTTGCCATTGCAAGTCTTCATAAAGCTGCAGAGTGGCGTGTAGCTCGCCTAAGTATACCGGGCCTAGTCCCGGCGTCTGTCCGGCGACACCAATGACTCTGACCCATAAGGTATTGACGCCGTCCTTCAACAGCGTTTCTGGCAAGCGCCAGTAGCGTGGCATATTCCAGCTGCGCGAGAGCGGTTCGGTCAAGTGTTTGTCGCGCCAGATCTGGCTGTCATTGACATAGACTTCGCCTGCCATGACGATAGATTCAAGTGCCAATGCAACGGGACTTGAACGCTGGTTTTGTCCATTTATACATTGGCGTTGCCAATCGACGCGATACCACGCAGTACCGCTGTAGTCTGGCCAGCGTGATGTCCAGTTATCAGGCAAGGTGACGGTCTGCCATTTTGCATCGACCGGTCGGCGGCCATCAGCATCTCCCTGTGTGGATTGAACCTTGAGTATCTGTGCTGTACACGCGGTAGTTACGCTTGTCTGGGCATACGCAGGCGCAATCAATGCTATCCAACAGATAAATGCGAGCAACCTCAACCGATCAATCCACGCGAACGTGCCTCATGGATGGCGCGTGTACGGGAAGACACCGCAAGCTTGCGATAGATATGTTTGACATGACATTCAACGGTGTAGCGCGACAAATGCAGTTGCTCGGCGATTTCGCGATTGCTTAGGCCTTGTGCGACCAGGCTGAGAATTTCATTTTCGCGTGGGCTTAAGGTTTCGCCACTCGCCGTGTCGGTAGCTTGCTCTGCCTTCGGTTTTAATTCGTCGATGATCCGGCGTGCGACGAAGGGATCGATAGGTGCACCGCCGCGCAAAACACTGCGGATGGAGAGTAAAACTTCCATATCGTCGCGTTCCTTGAGTACATAACCAGTTGCACCAGCACGCAAGGCGGCAAGAATCGCATCTTCGGTACACCAGGCTGAGATGACGAGAATCGCGAGACTTGGATCGGCCGTATGCATTTCTGCAATCAGATCAATGCCGCTGCCATCAGGCAGGCCTAGGTCGACTAGCGCCAGCGCGATTGGCTGATTCGCCAGACAAATGCGTGCCTCGGCGAGTGATGACGCTGTCACCAAGGCATCGGGCGTATAGCCTAATTGTTGTAGCAAACCTTCCAGGCGGCGTTGAATCAGCTGCTCGTCCTCCACCAAAAGGACGGGGGCGGGCAGGGTGGATTCAACAGAGAAAGTATTGGCTGCCATCGAAAGAAACGTAGGGTGAAATTATCCAGAGTGTACTGTGAACCAAGGAGGGTAATTTGAACATACTTGAAAACTGGTATTTTGAAATAAGTATAAAGCCATCGCCGCTCATCACTCATCTACAACATACCGCCGAAATATACTTCAAATACCTATTTTCAGTGATGTTCAATCAGATGCATTCGTGTATTCTCTTGCCAGGAAAACATCAAGCCAATACAAAAGACAGGCGCAGATATCCGGATATCTGAACTGATCTGAGCAAAAAAATAGTGATCCAACATCCCTTGATAGGGATGGCGCAGCTGGTCGCGCAAGCGGACTACGACGATATCGGCGAGTGGTCAGTCAGTACTGCAGCTCCTATTTTTTGATCGTTCAGTAGTCCGTCGACCAAAGCAAATATCGGCATATTAAACAGTCAGTAACCATACATCATGTCTATAAAATCTAAAAAGCGTCGCTTGCAACGGCCGTCAGTAAAAAAAAGTAGCGAACTTTCAGTCATCGTTTTGGCGGTCGGCTTCGCACTGGGTAACAGTGCTCATGCCAATGCCGCGTGCACTCCCGTTAACACCAATGTTACGGTTGTGGGCCCTGAAAGCTGTGTGGCGTGGAGTGGCGGAAATCTTACGGTGGCGAACGTCGGGGGGCTTAGTGACGTAACGGCTGTCGAGGTATCAGGCATCGTAGGCACACTGAGCAATGATGGCGTAATCGACGGCACTACTTCCGGGATCCACAACACGGGCGCTATGACCGCCCTGAACAACAACAAGACCATTTCAGGCGGCACCTATGGTATTCATAGCGACAACGGTAGCAGTATCACTTCGCTGCATAACACTGGCACCGGTACGATTAGTGGTGACACCGGCATTTTGGCAGGAAACCTGACGCCAACTGGCTCGATCACTATTGGTACCATCACCAACGACGGTTCCATCTCGGGAACGGGCAACGTCGGTGTCGGCGCCAGTACCAACGCGACTATCGGTACCCTGGTCAATACCGGCACCATCACAGGCTTTCTGGGCGGCGTTGCCAATGCAGGCAATATCAACATATTGAACAATAGCGGAACCATCTCAAGCAGCGGTTATGCCATTTATAACGCAGCAACCGGCACCTTTGGCCCTATCACCAATAGCGGTATGATCGCCGGTACGATCGCAAATTTCTCTGCCAATGACCTGACTATCAACGGTGCCAGCGGTGCCAGTTTCGGGATTTTGACAGGTTACAGCGGAGGCCTGGGCAACGCTGATCGGACTGTAATCACCAATACCTTTTCAAACCTCACCTTCAACTCCGGCAATCTTCTGCTGAACAATAACATCAACGTCGGCACCCACACGGTTAGCAACACCGCAGCCACGCTGCAGATCAATAACGGTATTACCGTCACTGGCAATTACAATCAAGGCGCTGGCGCAACCCTGCTCATAGGCGTTGCGAATGGTGCAGTAGCTACAGGCGCCGTTAACTCTGATAGCGGTTACGGTCGTTTGGTGGTTTCAGGTAATGCCACGATTGCCGCCGGTTCAGCGGTCACGTTAAAACCATTAACTACCTACGCCTTCGCTGCAGGTCAACGCTTTGTCGTGGTAACTGCGTCTGGTGTCGCTAGCTACAACGAGCATGCATTGAATTATGCTGCCTCCGGCTATACAGGGTCTCTCTTTGGTAGCAATGTAACGTCCGGTGGCACTAACAATCTGGTAGTAACACTGGGAACAAATCCTGCCACCCCAGCACAGTCTTCCCCTGCAACCTTACCGAATGCTGTCGCTGCACTTGGCGGGCTATCTGGCTACACAGGTATCGATCCGGCTCTTTTAAATTTGTTCAATGCAGGTCAGGCATTGAATCTGGGTTCCACCGCAGATGCCAACCGCGCTGGCCGTCAGTTAAATCCTGTCTCATCACCTGTAAGCAGTCAGGCAGTTACCGCGCCCACAGTCGACACACTTAATATCGTGGCCGCCCATACTGATAGTTTGCGTTTGGCACAGACCGGCAGAGCCAGCGGTCTCTCTGCTGGCTCTGCGGCATCTGCTACCGGCGTATGGGGACAAGCTTTCGCTGGGCAAGCCAGACAGGATGAGCGTGATGATGTCAGCGCTTATCGTGCCAATTATAGTGGCCTGTTATTTGGCGTTGACCAGCAGTTGGACGAGCGCTGGAATATAGGCGGGGTATTCAGTTATAGCAATGCTCGCATCCGTGACACCGGTAGCAATGCAGGTGATTCCAGTGATGTGGACGCTTACGGTTTGCTGGCTTACGGTAGTTATAGTGGTCAGCCCTGGTATCTGAATTTCTCTGCAGGCGCAGTCCAGCAGCGTTACGCTACGACCCGTATCGTCAGCTTCCCTGGTTTCGCTGGCGTTGCTACCGGCAAGTTTGACGGCATGCAGTATGTGGCGAAGGCAGAAGTGGGTTATCCGCTGGCCACAGGTAATGTCACCACCACCCCATTATTAGGTCTGACCTATAGCCGCTTGAACCAGGATGCCTATACGGAAAGCGGCGGCAACGGCGCTGCGCTGGCCGTTGGTGCAACTAGCGTCAATTCGCTGCAAAGTGATCTGGGTGTTAAATTCGAACGCGAACTGGCGACTTCGTATGGGAATTTGATACCGAGCCTGAAACTGGCCTGGCGTCATGAATTTGATAATAATCGCGTGGCGACCAATGCACGTTTTGCAGCAGATCCAAGCGGCGAAACCAGCTTTACGTCGCTTGGTGTCAGCCCGATCAAGAATTCGGCGATGATCTCTTTGGGTGCAACGCTGTTACGCCAGAAAAATTTGAGCTTGTCCGTTCGTTATGACTTGCAGACAGGATCAGGCTTCCTTGCCCAGAGTGGTAGCTTACGTTTGCGTAAATTGTTTTAATCTGCGGAGCTGGATGTCGCTGTCGTGAGGAGTGCATCAAGAGCTTTCTAAACTCTTGATGCACCAACAAAGCGCGAAGGAAGTCAAACAGTTAGATGGCTCGTCGCGTGACGAACAGTCTCAGGGTTTGCTCGGATCCAGCACTTTTACCGTGCGCCAGCGGAAGTTGTCGTTATCTGCCGGAATCCACTGCAGGCACCAGGGATTGATGCATTCCTGCCCCTCGGTTCCTGGTGCGACAGCCAGGAAACTTTCCTCGTCGTAGTGCTGTACCTCGGACCGCTGCCAGGTCATGCAGAATTTACAGCGGATTTCGCCAAAGCCTTTTTTCATCGCATGGTCCCACTGTTACTTATGCGGACACAACTGCCAGATATGAATGGCAAATAGCTTGGGTGTACACAAGTGTCATTGGGCTGGAAAGCAGGGGGCTTATTCATTCTTGATCAATTTTGATTCAAATGCACGGTGATAAAACCTGTGCAAGAAGGATACTCTTTAGTTAAGCAATCAATCGATTAAATGAAATTCTTTCAGCGCTGGCAGAAAATTCATATTCTCATGTTGCGCTCGAGTGAGTTTAATTAAAGCGAATCTCTGCAGCGGATTCAAGGTCTGCCATGTCTCATCTTTTAAATGCACATTTTTTTCCTGAGCCTTTTTTGCGATGGGGTCAGGAATTGCATCTTCCGATAACCAATATGGTGTGAGATCTATACCCATATTGATCACCGCTTCATCTGTTTTCTTAATCTCGTCGCTTAAATACGCCCGGTACTTATCAATATCCATGGGGAGCTCGGTCGGCAGCAACATCAGATTTTCGCGTATAGAACGATCGAGCTGATTCCAGGCTCGCAGGGAAAGTTTCATGCCGCATCGGTCCAGCTTGAAGCGAACGATCATCGGTATGCAGCAGAGCGCATCTATAAAATCTGACTCGAATTCAAATAGCAGGTGTGCGACCGGCGAATTTTCAACGGCCTGAGTACGGGATATTAATGATTTTTTCATGGCTGATTACTGATCCTGCATCGAATTTGTCTCTGTGAAAGAGTGTGTCTATCGTTGGGTGAAAAATGACATAACGGTGAGCAAGAAAAAATCGCCCGGCGAAAAATGGCATAACAAGAGACCAGGTTAAAGCGTTCGGTGAAAAATGACATAACGATGAGCATAAACCATTTCGGGCTGGCTTGGATATTTAGGGAGGGAATTTAGTACTTGGCCAGTTTCTGCAGGGCGTCCAGTTCTTTGACAGATGCAGCGTTCATGCGCTCTTCAAGCGCGATGTATCTATCCAGCAGCGCTTCCCCCAGTGGGGTTAATGATGTGCCGCCACCGCCTTTTCCACCAGAAATCGTTGCCACTACGGGCTCTCCGAATCCCTGATTAAGCGAATCGATCAATAACCAGGCACGTTTATACGGTATGCCCAAAGCCCTGCCTGCAGCAGAAATAGAGTGAGTTTCACGTATTTGTTGCAACAAATCGATCTTGCCTGGCCCTATGGATATTGAGTCGCCTATAGAGATGCGCGGACGGACGATGATCGCGGTTTTAGCGTTGGACATGTTATTGATGATGGGTAATCGGTATCTTGTCGCGTATTTTACGTTGGATACTTGAATGTAATAACGAAGTTCTTGAATCCGTATGGATTAACTCGCCGATCATGATAACTGGTGGGACAAACTTAGACGCAACCTGAGGGAGCAATCAACTGCATGGCTATAGGCCTGCAGCCGTAAGCTCTTCCCATTTTCAATGAAGGATAAACGCAGCCTGATCTACGTCACTGACGATATCTACTATTCAGGTGCTGGTACGCTGCGCCCGGCGTACGTCGGTCTGCGCGTGCGCTACTGATGTAGCCCGAACGCATGAAAAAAGGCGAGCCTGGTGCTCGCCTTTTTTACTCTGCCTTCATTCCGGTTTGATCAAGGCCCGGTTTTTCCCGACAAACAGGATGTGATCAGCGGCTATTCCTTGTTGTGCCAGCTCATTACGATCCACCACCACCAATTCATTGTGTGTGTTCTTGTTGAGTACGGCGTCTGGTTCGTAGTGCAAGGCATTGCGGGCATAGTAGTCGGATGAATACTCGGGACGTACCTTGTACGCGAGCTGCATGCCCGGTACGGCGGCACGGTGGAAGGCCTGTATCAAATCACGGTCGGAATTGGCGCTGGCTTTGCTGACGACATACGGGCCGCACATGACGGCTAGCAGTGCCAACAGCGCGATAGCAATACCGGTGCGGCTTTGAGTTTTGGTTGAGGTGTTTTCCAGCCAACGCGCCACCAGCACGCTGAAAGGCAAGGCAGCGGTCAGACCATAAGTCCAGATGATGTTGCGGCTGAAGGTGAAGAACAGCAGCGGCGCCAGTGTCGCACACCAGAGGAAGCGTTCGATAGCTAATGATTGCTTGGGCCGCTTACTGAAAAAGCGCAGCAATTCACTGACGAAGACCCCCAGCCACGGCAACATGCCTATGCTCCAGAAGATCCAGATCGCACCCATAGGTTGTTGCTGCGCGATGCCGTAGTGATCACCTTTCCAGCCGGGAACCAGGAAGCGCGAGAAGTGCTCGCCGATGATGAAATAATTCAGGAAGCCCGGGTTGGTGTACTCGGCTGCGATGTACCACGGCATGAAGATACCCAGCGCCAGCGCCACGCCACCCCAACTGAATACATGGCGGAACATTTGCCACGGACGGCGTTCCACTAATGCATACGCGATCAGCGGCAAACCTATCAATGCCCAGGTCGCCAGGCCCTTGCACAAGGCACCGAGTCCAATCATGCTCCAGAACGCGAGCCGCCATTTGAAGGCGTCATCACCAATACTATTCAGTGTGCGCCAGGCGAAGTAGAGCGCAGCAACGATGATCACCATTTGCAGTGCATCAGTCATGACTGCACCGGCACACAGGAAAAATAGCGGCGAAGCAGCCAGTACCGGTGCGACCAGCCAGCTGCGACGCAGCTTCATCTCTCGCGCAAAACCCATCGCAACGATGACAGCGAGCAAGGATGCCAGCAATGCCGGCAGGCGCGCGGCGAACTCATTGATGCCAAATATTTCCATCGAGATGGCACTGGCCCAGGTCGAGAGTGGTGGCTTGGCAAAGAAGGGCGTCTGTGGATCGATATGTGGCATTAGCCAGTAGCCATTGCTGACGGCTTGCCGTGCGATTTCACCGTAACGTGCTTCGGTCGTATCCGCCAGCGGCAGCAGCGCCATCAAGCCTATGCGGTAAGCCAGCAGCAGTAGTGCCGCGGCCAGCAAGTACCAGAGATAGGCGGGGACGTGGCGGGCGCGGGATGGATTTACTGCTGCAAGCGAAAACGGTTCAGGAAATGTTTGGGGATTCATGCTGTTCTCTGAGGGGAAAGGCGGTGCGTGTCGCGCTGCGTGAGCGTGGGTCGGCGACCATCTGTTTGATGCGTAGGGTGGCGAGCAAGCCCTGGCCATCATCGGGATTGCCCAGTTCTATGGTGGCGTCGTGCTGGGCGGCGATGGTTCTTGCGATGAAGAGGCCGAGGCCGCTACCGGAAACGCCGCTGCCTTCGCGTCGATAGAAGCGATCAAAGACACGTTCCCGGTCTGCGGCTGGTATGCCGGGGCCGTTATCGGAGACTTGCAGAAGTGCATAACCGTCAGCGCTGGATACACTGACATCAACGCGGCCATATGCCGGGGTATAGCGCACCGCATTGTCAACCAGGTTGCCGAGCAGGATGCGCAAGTTCTCTACATCACCATAGGCGTAGATAGCGTGGTCGCTGCCGTCGGCTGCTGCGATCACACCGAGGTCCACGTGCTTGTGTTCGGCCTGCGGTGCAAGGTCGGAAACCACGCCTGCAACCAGTAGTTGCAAGTTCACTTTCTGGTAACGTCGATCCGGCAAGCGTCCTTCATGCCGTGCCAGTGTCAACAGTTGTTGCACCAGGTGGCTAGCGCGGTTCAGGCGCTGATGCAATTTTCCCAGACCCGGCTGTAGTTCGGGATCCTGATTGTCGCGCTCGACGAGTTGCAGTTGCAGCTTGAGTGCAGCCAGCGGTGTACGCAATTCATGTGCGGCATCCGAGACGAAAGCACGCTGCGTCGTGCGCGCTTGCTCCAGGCGTGCCAGCAAGCCATTCAGGGCCAGCAGCATGGGCTGTAGTTCCGGCGGATAAACGCCATCGCTGATGCTCTCCAGTGTTTCCGGTGTACGCTGGTTGATGGAGGCTGCCAGGCGTCCTATCGGTTGCAGTGCGCGCCCGACGACGATCCAGATTAGCAGACCCAATAAGGGAATCAGTACGACGAATGGAATCAGCGAACGCAAAGCCATGGATGCGGCCATGCGATTGCGGATGGCGGTGGGTTGCGATACCTGAATGAAGCGGCCTTGGTCGAGCTGGCTATAGACGCGCCAGTTTTGCTGGTTCAGCCTGGTTTTGCTGAAGCCTATGGTGTTGACCCGGCGCAGCTGTATGGTTGGTGCCGATGTAAACAGTAGTTGATTATCCTTGTACCAGATCTGCAGCATGACTTCGTCTTCCGAGTCATCGCCCACCTGCAGCGTATGGCTGACTGATAGTTCGGTAGGGAAGGCGGTGGCAATCTGTTGCAACTGATAGTCGAACATTTCATTCATCTCATGCCGTACTTGTACATAGGTGGCAAAGCCGGCAAGCAAGGTGGCGGAGATCATTCCGCCAAACAGATACATGAGTAATTTGCGGCGTATGCTGATCATGCTGCCAGTCCCAGCTTGTAGCCTATGCCGCGTACGTTCTTGATGAAGTCCGTACCGAGCTTTTTACGCAAGCCGTGCACATAGACTTCGATCGCATTGCTGCCTATCTCTTCATTCCAGCCATACAAACGTTCTTCCAGTTGTGCGCGTGACATGACGCGTCCTGGCTGGTCTATCAGTGCCAGCAGCAGTGCAAACTCGCGCGCCGATAAATGCAGCGGTGCGCCTTTGTAGGTAATGGTGCGGGTCGCCGGATTGATGCTGAGGTCTGCGTAGGTGAGTTCCGGATTGCTGCGTCCGGCACGGCGCCTGATCAGCGCGCGCATGCGGGCGAACAATTCATCGAGGTCGAATGGTTTGACCAGGTAGTCGTCGGCGCCCGCATCGAGACCCTGTATGCGGACGCTGGTCGCATCGCGTGCCGACAGGATCAATACTGCGGCATCACCATGCTTGCGGCGATAATCATCCAGTACGCGGATGCCGTCTTTGCGCGGCAAACCGATATCGAGCAGGATCAGGTCGTAGCTGTGATTGCATAGCGCCAGGTCGGCTGCATGGCCGTCCTGTACCCAATCGACTGCGTAGTGTTCCTTGCGTAATCCTTCTTCCAGGCTCTCGCCTATCATCGTATCGTCTTCTACCAGTAGTACCCGCATGCTTGCTCCATTCATGGCAACACCGACCCTGTCGAGGTCAGCCTGAGCGAGCAGGCTAGCGCTACCGACGTTAAGAGCGGGTTAAGCATACGTCTGCTTGCCTGAAGGAAACTTGCTGGTAGTCGTGAGGTGTAAGCGCTGCTGGTCAAACAGCATGGTGACGCTGGTGACCCAGGCCAGCGAGAGCAAGAGACTGGCGGCGATGTCGGACGGATAGTGCAAGCCGAGATACATGCGGCATAGTCCAACCAGCAGCACAAATACGCTCGCTGCGGCCATGATGCTGCGCAGGTGACGCGACGCACGCAGCAGGAACACCAGAGCCAGCGCCAGTGTCATCGCCTGCATCGCATGGCCGCTCGGGAAGCTGAAGGTGGTTTCCGGCGCGGCCAGCGCCCACAAGGCCGGGCGATGACGTTCGACTACATGTTTGACGACCACATTCAGGATGGCGGAACCGCCGACGGCTACCAGCCAGAACATGACGGCATGCCATTGTCGTTTTAGTGCCAGCAGCGCCAGTACCAGCAGGCTGAGTGCGGTAACGGCGGCCGATACTTTCAGAGCAATGCTGTTCAGTAAAGGCGTTGCATACGCATGCAGTGCGAGCAGGAAGGATGAGTCGAAGGCGTAGCCGACGTCGTTCTTGATATCGATTGCAAGTGCACAGAACAGCAATACCGGCAGGAATACGCCGAGCAAGGGCATCACGCTCTTGATGGACAGCTTTTGCGTGCGCGCGGTGGCGACTAGGGATGTGTAAGGTGGCGCTTTATCAGTCTGGTTCATGCCTGCTTCCCGTTTTTAACTGGTACGGGAAGCAGATTAGGCGGCAATACTTAAGGACAACTTAAGGCGGTTTGCGCCCTGGTGAGGTGTAATCAGCGGTCGATTTTTCGTACCAGGGTATTGCTGGCGTTCAATTTGCGGCCGTTAGCCGAGCGCGCTTCCATTTTTGGTATGGCCTTGCCGCTTTGCTTTTCCAGCAACAGCGAACGCGGTTCATTTTTATCAAACAGATATTCCTCGCCCCATTGCCGCAGGCTGACGATGAGGGTGAAGAGTGCTTCGCCCTTGGCCGTCAGTACATAGTCCTGATACGCGCTGCCGTCCGTCGCCGGGACGGCTTCCAGTATTCCTTGCAGCTGTAGCTTGTGCAGCCTGTCCGACAGGATGTTTTTGGCGATGCCCAGGCCTTTTTGGAAATCACCAAAGCGACCCATGCCGTCAAAAGCATTGCGCACGATCAGCAGCGACCATCTGTCACCGATGACGTCGAGTGCACGGGCGACCGGGCAGGGTTCAGCTTGCAGGGTGATTTTGCCGGGCATGGTGTTGATCCTTGAGGATAAAAATATCTGGTTGCATTTTAAAACCATATTCGATATGCTTCAACTGGTTTTAATTTGAAACCAGATTGGAGTCGTCATGACTTGCCCGCAAGCATCCGCAGCAACCATAAATCCATGTGCCGTATCAGCCGCAGCTGCCAGTGTCCCAGGCTGGATGGTGTGGCTGTTCGCCGTCGCCTGCGGCTTGAGCGTGGCCAATGTCTATTACGCGCAACCCTTGCTGGATGCGCTGGCGACCGACTTCGGGCTGGCAACCGGCGTGATCGGCATCGTGGTCACCGTGACGCAGGCCGGCAGTGCGTTGGCCTTGCTGCTGCTGGTGCCGCTGGGCGATATGCTGAATCGTCGGCGCTTGCTGCTTACCCAGCTTGGGGCATTGGCATTGGCTTTAACGCTGGTTGCGGCTGCAGCGACACCTGCTTATTTATTGATAGGGATGCTGTTTGTCGGCATGCTGGGTACGGCGATGACGCAGGGCCTGATCGCTTATGCCGCGACGGTAGCGGCACCGGGCGAGCGCGGTCGCGTGGTCGGTACGACGCAGGCTGGCGTGCTGGTTGGTTTGCTGTCGGCGCGTGTGCTGGCGGGTGCTATTGCCGATATCTCCGGCTGGCGCATGGTGTATCTGGTTTCGGCCGGTCTGATGCTGATGCTGGCCGTGCTTTTATTGCGCGTGCTGCCGCGCCAGCAGACGCAGGCATCCGGTTTGTCTTACTTGCAATTGCTGGCGTCGATGGGGCAGCTGATGTGGCGCGAGCGTGTGTTGCAAGTGCGCGGCGTGATTGCGATGCTGATGTTTGCCGCGCTGAGTATCTTCTGGAGTGCGCTGGTGTTGCCGCTCAGCGCAGCGCCTTATCACTATTCAAAGACTGCGATAGGCGCGCTCGGCCTGATCGGTGTGCTGGGTGCACTGGCAGCGAGTCGCACCGGACGCTGGGCGGATCAGGGCTGGGGCCAAAGGACCAGTGCCGCTGCCCTGATCCTGTTAGTCCTGTCGTGGCTGCCACTGGCCTTGATGCAGCATGGCTGGATCTTCCTGATCGTCGGCATCATCGCGCTGGATCTGGCCGGACAGGCGATACATGTGACGAATCAAAGCATGATCTTTAATGTGCAGCAGGGATCGTCCAGTCGCCTGGTCGGTTGTTACATGCTGTTTTATGCAGCCGGTAGCGGCCTCGGTGCGATTGCCGCGACCCGGGCCTTTGCTTACGGCGGCTGGTCGGTGGTGTGTCTGCTGGGAGCTACTGTAAGCGGATCGGCCTTGCTGTTCTGGTGGCTCAGCCGCCCGTCATCAACTGAAAACAGTGCCTGAGAAACTCTCGCGTTGCAGCATGCGTGTGCGTAAAGCAGCTAGCGCCGGATACTTGCCTTGCCATTCGACTTCCGGCAAACGAAAGGCGATGTAGTCGAGTGCAACGGCGACGACTATATCTGCCAGTGTCAGTGAGCTGGATGCAGGCAAAGATGCAGCATACGCCGTATCCAGCGCAGGCAAGGTGCGTTCTATCGCCTGCAGGCGACGCTGGCCGAGCACGCTGTCATCGATTTCTTTGCCGTGATGTTTGCGCGTGATCATGGTGGTAAATGCGGCATCGATCAAACCTTGCGCCCAGCCTGTCAATTGCAGGATTTCGGCATAGCGATCGGCTGGCAGCAAGATGTCGCCGCTGCCGACGCGATCCAGATACAAAGCGATCAGCAGCGATTCGCTAATGCTCAGACCGTCATCGGTGACCAGTACCGGTATGCGTCGCACCGGATTGTGTTGTACCAGCTTGGCATCCTCATTCCACGGGTCGCTCCATATTAATAGCAGCTTGTCGGCGCAGCCTTTTTCCAGCGCGACGATACGCGCGATGCGGGCATAGGGTGAGGTGCGATTCAGCAGTAGTTCCATATCAGTTTCCGTTCTTGCAAAGTTTGATTGTAGTTGCGGGTTTGGTTTCAGATCTGGGTGTCAGCATCAGCAGGAGGCAGCCACTGGCCATGAACAGGCTGCCGATGGCAAACAGGGGCAGGTAAGTGCCGAGTACGCCATAAAGCGCAGACATGCCGTAAGCAGACAAAGCTTGCGCGCTGGAAAAGGATACTGCGCCTATACCCCAGACCCGTTTATACGCTGCTGGTCCGACCAGTTCCATCACACGCCCCGAGGTCAGCGTCACCAGTCCGGTCACCATAGTGCCGACGATGAGTGAGGAGGCTGAGCGCCAAAATAGCGTGATCGACAGCAGTGGAATCGCAATTGCCGCTGCCTTGATAAAGAATCCCAAAGCCAGGCTGCGGTGCCAGCCGAAACGCTTGCCGAGGTAACCGGCAAGCAGCGGGCCGATGATTGCCCCTATGCCGAACAGCAACCACTGCATCGACGCAGCATCAGTGCCCAGTGATTTTTCGCGATCGAGGAAGTCGACCCAGAACACGGTGTGTGGGATGAAGCCGATTGCGTCCAGACCATAGGCCAGTACTACCAGCAGTGCGGCAAGGCTGAGTGCCGGCACCGGCTGCGCCACCTCTGACTGGACTGGTACAGATGCTTTATGTATGGCGATGCGACGCATGCCCCAGTCAGCCAGCAAGCCTGCACCTATAGCCAGCAGGCCGAGTACCAGCCAGGCCGCGCTCAGGTTCAGGCGCAACAGCATGGGGATCATGCTGGCCGACAGGATGGCACCCATGCCGATGCCGGTGAACACGAAAGAGGCGACTGCGCTCCGGCGCTCCGGCGGTATCGCGGTCAATGCCACCGACGGCCCGATCACCATCAATAAACCACCAGCCAGTCCCGAGATAAAGCGCCAGACGAAGAACCAGCTAAATACCTCAGGCAATGCACACAGGATGAAGCTGAGTGCGATAGCGACAAAGGACAGGCCGAGGAGTTTGCGCGTGTCAAAACGTTCCGGCAGACGCACCGCCAGCAAGGCTCCCAGCAGATAGCCGAGCAGGTTGGCAGCGCCGAGGTACACCGCCTGCGAACTGTGGAACCAGCCTTCATGGATGACAGCTGGCAACAATGGCGTGTAGGCGAGACGTGCCAGGCCGATGGCAGCCAGGGTGGCTGTGGTACCGACGGCGATGGCGGGTAAGTCGCTCCGTGAAGGCATATGGTTTCCTGTGGCGCAAGAGTGCTTCTTATGGATACATCATAGGCTGGGCTGGCTAACACTACAAACGATTAGTAATGATATGCTGTATCACGTTTAGAGATGTATTCCGGAGTCGAATCATGGACCTGAAGTCGCTGCGTTTATTCCTGGCAGTAGCCGAAACAGGCAGCTTTGTGGCGGCTGCCGAGCGTCATCACACGGTGCAGTCGAATGTGACCGCGCATATCAAAAAGCTGGAAGATGAAGTAGGCGCACAATTAATAGAACGCGGCGCACGTGCTCGTCCGAGTTCGGCAGGTTTTACACTGATGGCCTATGCCGAACGCCTGATACAGACCCACGACGAAGCGCTGGCCTTGTTCAAGGGCGATAAGGTGAGCGGCAGCCTGCGGGTAGGCGCAATGGAAACCACAACCGCGCTGCGTCTGCCACCCATGCTGACGCAATTCCACGCCGACCATCCCGAGGTTGACCTGAAGCTGACCACCGGGCCGACTGCCAAACTCGTGGCTGGCTTGAATGAAGGGCGTTTCGATTGCGTCTTTATCGCGGGCAAGCTGGAAAGCCCGCGTCTGTATCAATACAAAGCTTATAGAGAAGAGCTGGTGCTGGTGTCTGCGTCACCGATGAAGAGCATGCCGTCGGCCGAGACATTACGGGCGTCAACGTTCCTGGTATTCGGCCAGGGCTGCAGTTACCGCCAGCGCGTCGATCTGCTGCTGGCCGACAGCGGCGTGTTTTCATCGCGCATGGTCGATTTCGGTTCGCTTGATGCGATCCTGGGTTGTGTCGGTGCCGGTATGGGCTATGCGTTGATGCCCAAGGTGGTGTTCGATGCGCACAAACACCGCTTCCCGATTTACAGCCTGAAACTGCCACCGAGACTGGGGGCAGTGGATACCTATTTCGTCGCGGCCGACAGCAGCGGCTGGACGCCTGCCTTGACTTCGTTTGCCGAGGCATTGCGTGCTTCGGTCATGACTAAGCAGCTTGAAGGAAAAATTGCAGTGCTGTAATGTGGGACTATCGCTGTTGTTCTGATCGTCGGTCTACGTATCGAAAGGAAGCAGATGATTAGCCTGGACGTGCTGGAAACGCTGGTTGCAGCATCGCTGGTACTGTTATTGGGACGCAAGCTGGTCGCGTCTTCTTCTTTCCTCAAAGCCTATAGCATCCCCGAGCCGGTAGTCGGCGGCCTGCTGGTCGCCTTGCTGTTGTTTGCGCTGCGTGGCGTGTCGGATACGCAAGTGAGGTTCGACGGCAGCCTGCAAGGGCCGCTGATGCTGACTTTCTTTGCCACCATAGGCCTGAATGCGAATCTGGCCAGCCTGAAAGCGGGCGGGCGGACCCTGGCTTTATTCCTCGTTGTCGTACTGGGCTTGCTGGTCGCGCAAAACATCATAGGCATCAGCATGGCGAAGCTGATGGGGCTGGATCCGCTCATCGGTTTGCTCGGCGCCTCGATTTCCTTATCCGGCGGACATGGTACCGGTGCGGCCTGGGGCAAGGTATTTGCAGAGCGGCATGGCCTGGCGGCAGCGACCGAGATCGCGATTGCCTGCGCCACTTTCGGTTTGATTCTGGGCGGCCTGGTAGGCGGTCCGGTGGCGGGATTTCTGGTAAAACGCTTCAAACTGCAATCAAGCGAAACAGAGCAGGATAGCGAAAACACGATACAGCAGAGCTTTGAGAAACCCAAAGCGGTGCAACTGATTACACCGCAGGCTTTCATAGAAGCGCTCGCATTAATAGCGATCAGTCTTTCAGCGGGTACCGTGCTTGCAAATCAATTGAACGGCACCGCATTTGAATTGCCGACCTTTGTGTGCGTATTGTTTGTCGGTGTGGTGCTCAGCAATGGCTTGTCAGCACTGGTCGGTTACAAGATTTTTGAGCGCGCAATCCAGCTGCTGGGCAATGTCAGCCTGTCGTTATTTCTCGCAATGGCGCTGATGAGTTTGCGTTTGTGGGATCTGGCGTCGCTGGCTCTGCCTGTCCTGCTGATACTGGCCGTGCAGGCGGTAGCGATGGCAGCGTACGCCGCATTCGTCACTTTCCGGGTGATGGGTTCGAACTATGACGCCGCGGTGCTGGCAGCAGGGCACTGCGGTTTTGGGCTGGGCGCGACACCGACTGCGATTGCCAATATGCAGGCGGTGACTGAGCGCTTCGGGCCGTCACATGTAGCTTTCCTGGTGGTACCTATGGTCAGCGCATTCTTCATCGATATCGCGAATGCGCTGGTGATCAAGCTATTCCTGGCGCTGCCTATTTATAACTAGCAACCGCAGTAAGGCTATCAGGCAACCAGTTTCTTGAGTGTTGCGAGTACGGCGTCACCTTTGAACGGTTTGACGATCCAGCCCTTGATGCCGGCGGCCTTGCCGCGTTCTTTCATCATCGGCGAATTTTCCGTGGTCAGCATGATGATGTTAACGCCGCTGTTGCCGAGTTCACTGCGGATTTTTTCGGCCATGGTCAAGCCATCCATATTCGGCATGTTCACATCTGAAATCACCAGCTTGATCGCGCTGTCGCCTTTCAGTTTGGCGAGGCCGTCGCGGCCATCAACGGCGAGAACGACATCAAGGTCATTTTTCTTCAGGAAATCGCCCACTTCGTTACGGACGGTGGCGGAATCATCGACTACCAGTATTTGTGCCATGTTTTTCTTCTCAAGTAATTTCTAAAATAATAGGTTTAAAACAGTTCAAGCTCGCCGGTACTGGCGCTTGCTTCATCTTCTGCAACTTCAAAATCCAGATCGTCATAAGCACTGACGCACAGACTGACGTGGAACAGGGGGCTGCCATCCACATCAACCGCGAAGTGCTGGATGTGGCTGCAATTGAGCATTTCGATATACGACAGGCAGTGACCGTCGAGGAAGTTCGGCGTGGACATGCCGATGTGCGGGAAGTAGCTGCCGAGCTCGCGGTTCAGGATGCCGCAGAACAGGTTGCCGTATTCGGCAATGGCGTCCAGAAAGGTTTGCTTGTCGTCGCCGCCTTCACTTGTTTCATGCATGCCTGCCATATACGATTTGGTGGGTGCATCCTGTTTGAAATGGATCATCACCATCAGTCGGAACAGATAGGACGAAACAGTCAGCACAACGGCCTCCTGCTCGACCAGGCCGGCGACGTCGGAAGTGATGCCGATTTCGCTGTGCTCCAGTGCGGACGGAAGACTGGCCTTCAGTGAACGTATGAGTAAGAGGTCGAAACCTTCCTGGGCGTTTGGGCTGATCATGATGCTTAGACGGTGAGTGCTTCTTTGGTTTTATCGTTGACCAGATTCAGGCCGATGACCGCACCGACGATCATCTTGCCGCCTGCCTGCAAGTCCTGGAAGGTGGTGGTCGTGATCAGGTCGCTTTCATGCAGATTGCTGCGATAGCTCTTCGACAGTTTTTCTGCACGTTGTGCCAGTGAACGCACTTCGGAGGCGACCACAGCGAAGCCGCGGCCATGTTCGCCTGCGCGAGCTGCTTCTATCGATGCATTCAGCGCGACGATGATGACTTGATTGACGATGAGGGCGAACTCGTCATTCTTCACACGCATCTCGCGGTTGTGCTTGATCAGCACGCCCATGTCGTCGTGCCAGCGTTCAAAGGTTTTGATCAGTCCCATCAGACGCGCGATGGTATCGGCGGCACGTTCGCAGTTCTCCACTGCGGCTGCATTGCTGTCGGCATTGCGTTCGGACAGGCTCTGTATCAGTTGCTCATGCTCTTCCTGCAATTGCGACAGCTGATCCTGATTCATGAGTTTTTCCTGTTCCAGCAGGATTGCATGTTGTTCCATCTTTTGCTGCATGTCGCGCATGACGTTTTGCAAGTCCTGCTCCAGTGTCTGCGCTTGTGCGATGTCGACCATGCCGGTCAGACGTTGTTGCAGCTTGCGGACGCGTAGTTGCTGCAACAGGCCGCACAGCAGGAATCCGACCACGAAGAAAATAATAGAGTTAAGCATGATGAATGTGATTCTCTGTTCAGTAGACCATGAATGATGTTGCTTACGCGACGCGGCTTTCGTCCTGTGCATCCTTGCTATTGCTGTGCTCGGACAGCGGTGCTTGCAGCAATTCCTGCAGCAGCGTGTCATCCGCTTCATCCGCCTTCACGCCAAAGGCGGCAGGCAGGGCAACGATGATGTGGAACTGGCGGAAGTCAGCGCCGACGGCTTCATCGTCAAAGCGGATATCGATGGTGCCGTTTTCGCGGGTGACGAATGCCAACACTGCATCCATGCCGACGCCACGACCGGAGACTTCGCTGACTTTATCGGCGGTCGAGAAACCTGCCTGCAGGATCAGACGCGCTGCAGCCAGGTCATCCAGTTGTTCTGGCGCTTCATGCAAACCTTTTTGCTGTGCGATCTGGCGTATCCGTTTCAATGCCAGGCCACGACCATCGTCGCGCAGGCTGATGTTCAGCATGTGCTCGTCCATGTCCATGTGCAGACTGATCTTGCCGGCTTCGGCTTTGCCTTGTGCGACGCGTACTTCCGTTGTTTCTATGCCGTGATCCATGGCGTTGCGGATCAAATGCATGAAGACGTCCTTGAGCAGGGCGCTGATCTGGTTATGCACGACATAACCGCCATCCTTGATGTCGATGACTGGTGCTTGCTTGCCGAGTTCCTGTGCCAGCGCCGGCATCGAGGCGATCACGCCGGACAGTGTTTCATCCAGACGTTCGGTGCCGAGCAGGCGCAGGGTGCGACGCACTGCATTGCGCACGGCAACCAGTTCATGCAGGTTGGCGGTGTTGACGTTTTCCAGGCGGTGCAGGCTTTCCTGGATGTGTTTTTTATCGATCATCAGATAGCTGTCGACCTTGCCGCCACGGCCCGGGCCTTGACGGCTCAGGCTGACTTCATTGATGCGTGCATAACGTTCGACTGCAGCACGTACGCCAGCCAGTTCATCCAGCAGCAATTCCTGGTTCCACACACGGCCGCTGTCCGCCTTGCGCAATTCGTCGTAGTGTTGTTCCGCTTCGTGCACGACGTCGGCCAGATGCAGCAAGCCATAGGTACGGCCATTGCCCTTGATGGTGTGCATATTGCGGAACAGTTTGGCGATGGTGAATTCGCCGGTGTCAGTGCTGTGACGGATGATCAGTTCGTTTTCATCGATGAACTTCAGCGAGCTGACGATGAAGTCATGGAATTTATCCTGGCTGACGGCGAGGATTTCACCGATGATTTCGAGTTCACGTTTTTGTTCATTGGCTTCTGCCGCCAGTTGACGCAGTTCCGTCACGTCGCGTACGCACAGCATGAGGCGAACTATCATGTCGTTTTCATCGACGATAGGCGACCAGCTCAGATCCAGCACCTTGATGCGGCCATCGGCCATGCGTTTTTCAATTTCACCCACCATCAGATGCTGGTTGAATTCAAAGTTCATCAGGTCTTCACCTATGCAGGCGCCGCCGATTGCTTCCATTTGCGCCAGTGCATCGGCACCGAGATTGGTATCGGAAAACACAAAGTCCATGATGTCGCGACCGACGATGTCTTTGGTTTCAAACACGGTTTCCAGATACGCCGAGTATTCGGGATGGATTTTGTTGCCATCGACGATGGTCAGAATGCCTTGCGGAATATTTTGCAGCATGGTCTGGATGTCGGCCGTTTTCTGGCGCACCAGTGCTGATGCTTCTTCGATTTTCTCCAGCATGCCGTTAAAGGCCTTGATCGAATGACCGACTTCATCCATGCGATGGATAGGGACGCGGCGCGTAAAGTCCTGACTGGCGGCGATCTCGCTCATCATTTTTTGCATACGGCTGATCGGGCCGGTAATCTGGCGATACAGCAGGAAGCCGATGGTCGCCAGGAAGATCACGGCGAGGATGGTGACGACTGTAATTGCCGTGGTAGTTGTTGCGAGGTTTTCGTTCAACGCGGCGATAGCGACGTCCTTGCTGCGGTTTTTCTCTATGCGCAGGGTGTCGATGATTTGCTCCAGTTCCTGCTGGAACTGGACTACGTTGCCGAACAGCGATGCCTTGGCGATTTCTTCCTTGCCTGCCAGCTTGAGTTGCATGGTGCTGTCTATCGCATCGAAGTAATTGACCAGGCTTTCTTGCGCCTGCTCGACCAGGCCGCGTTGTGCCTGGCTGTCGACTTGCGCCAATTGCTTGTCCAGCGCTTTTTCGAGGATGGCTTTCTTGCCGCCCAGTTTTTCATTGTTCTGTATTGCGATCTGCGCATCCGGCTCGGACACGATGGCCATCGCCGACAGCTGTACTTCTTTCAGCTGCGCTACCAGATCCGATGAAGCGAGCGTGCTTGGTACCACGCCTTCAGTAACAGACTTCACCTCGACAGCGCTGCCGCGTGACTGGAAGACCGCGTAGCCACCGATCAGCGAAATGGCGATGAAGGTCAGTATGACGAGGAGGGTGATGCGCAGGCGTATGGTCATGGCAGAGGGTCTTCCATTGGATGGTGGGCAAATGCCGCAGGCGGAGCGCGTGGCGTAAGACCGTTGGGACTTGCTTGAAGATGTTTCCGTACGGCATTGTTGCACCGGCGCATGACAGGCTTATGACAAGGAATCATCTGTTAACAAGCGCGCCAGGAATTGAAATCCACGCGAATTTGAGAGCGGGCGGCGACAAAATAGGCGGTCGGCAGCAAACAATTTTTATATATCGTACAATTACGATATTAAATTCTGAGGAAGGCGATATTCGTTTCGCCTTTTAACGAAAAGTACTGAACAGAGACATAAGGACAGATGAAGATCATGGACATAGATGCTATTCACAAAGCGCTGGCTAACCCGGTACGCAGGCAAATCCTGCAGTGGCTGAAATCGCCTGAAGAGTATTTTGCAGAGCAGGAGCACCCGCTGGATTTCGGTGTTTGCTGCGGCATGATCGACAAGCGCAGCGGCTTGTCCCAATCCACCATTTCTGCCCACTTGGCGACCTTGCAGGCAGCGGAACTCATTACTCCGCGTCGTGTTGGTCAGTGGGTGTTTTTCAAACGCAATGAAGCCACGATCCAGGCCTTTCTGGATTCGATACACGGCGATTTGTAATCCCATATTCAGAAAGGCTGTATGCCCTTAGCTTTAGTCATCCTGGCGCTTAGCGCCTTTGCCATCGGTACCACGGAGTTCGTCATCATGGGCTTGCTGCCCGACGTGGCACGCAGTTTGTCGGTATCCATACCCAGCGCTGGCTGGCTGATCAGCGGTTATGCATTGGGCGTCGCAATCGGCGCTCCCATCATGGCGGTGGCGACGGCGTCCTTGCCGCGCAAACGCGCCTTACTCTTATTGATGGGTATTTTCATTGTCGGTAATGTCTTGTGTGCGGTTGCGACCAATTACAACTTCCTGATGGTGGCGCGCATTATCACTGCGCTGTGTCACGGCGCTTTCTTTGGCATAGGCTCCGTCGTCGCGGCCAGCCTGGTACCGGAAAATCGCAAGGCTTCAGCAGTTGCATTGATGTTTACCGGCCTGACGCTGGCAAACGTATTGGGTGTACCTCTGGGTACCGCACTGGGTCAGGTCGCCGGCTGGCAAATGCCGTTCTGGGCCGTGGCAGTACTGGGGGTTCTTTCGCTGATCGGTTTGTGGCGCGTGATGCCGGTGAACCGGCATGAAGAAAAAACCGATTTGCGTGCCGAGATAGGTCAATTGCGCAATGCCGGATTGTGGGCGGCGCTGGCAACCACCATGCTGTTCTCCGCTGCGACCTTTGCCTTGTTTACATATGTCGCGCCGCTGCTGGAAGACGTCACCCATCTGTCGCCGCGTGGCGTGACCTGGACGCTGTTCCTGATTGGTGTCGGCCTGACGGTCGGTAACTATATCGGTGGTCGTCTCGCCGACTGGCGTCTGGGCACTGCACTGACTGGCATCTTCCTGGCGCTGGCTGTGGTCAGCTCCATCGTGCGCTGGACCAGCCCTGATTTAATTTCGGTAGAAATCAATTTATTCCTGTGGGCGATGGTGTCGTTTGCCGCTGTGCCAGGTTTGCAGGTCAACGTGATGATCTTTGGCAAAGCGGCACCGAATCTGGTGGCGACGCTGAATATCGGCGCGTTCAATGTTGGTAATGCGCTGGGCGCGTGGGTCGGTGGCTCCGTGATCAGTGCCGGTTTTGGTTTGCAGGCAGTACCGTTGGCAGCAGGCGTGCTTGCGCTGACCGCAGTGCTGGCTATGCGCGTATCAATGCGCCTGGCTGGTGAAGACGCGACAGCACCTGCTGTTGCAGTAGCTTAATTCTGAATAATTTTTTTGAAAGAATATGATGACTAGCCATTTATTTACTCCTGTTAAAGTCGGTGACCTGACTCTTGCTAATCGCGTCATCATGGCGCCATTGACCCGTTCGCGGGCTATCGGCGGCGGTCGCGTGCCAAATGAGCTGATGGTCGAATACTATGTGCAGCGTGCTTCGGCAGGCCTGATCCTGTCTGAGGCCACTGCAGTGACACCGCAAGGCGTCGGCTATGCAGATACGCCAGGGATCTGGTCGGAAGAGCAGGTTGCAGGCTGGAAGAAGGTGACCGATGCCGTGCATAAAGCGGGTGGCCTGATTTCGCTGCAACTGTGGCACGTCGGTCGTATCTCGCATCCGATGTTTCTGAATGGTGATTTACCGGTTGCACCTAGTGCAATCAAACCTGCAGGCCATGTCAGCATCGTGCGTCCGCAAGTCGAGTATCCGACGCCGCGTGCGCTGGAGCTGGATGAAATCCCGGGCATCGTGGCGGCTTATCGCAAAGGCGCAGAAAACGCCAAGCGCGCTGGTTTCGACGGTGTAGAAGTGCATGGCGCCAACGGCTATCTGCTGGATCAATTCCTGCAAAGCAGCACCAACCAGCGCACCGATATCTATGGTGGCTCGATAGAAAACCGTGCCCGCCTGCTGCTGGAAGTGACCGATGCATGTATCGAAGTGTGGGGCGCGGGACGCGTCGGTTTGCACATTGCACCACGTGGCGATTCGTACGACCTGAGCGATTCGGATCCGGCGGCTACCTTTGGCTATGTCGCCGCAGAAATGGGCAAACGCGGTATCGCTTTCATTTGCGCGCGTGAATCACTCGGTGAAAATCGCCTTGGCCCGCAGCTGAAAAAAGCATTCGGTGGCGTCTATATCGCGAATGAAAAAATGACCAGGGAAATCGCAGAGAACATCATTGCTACCGGTGAGGCGGATGCAGTCGCATTCGGTAAATTGTTTATCTCCAACCCTGATCTGCCACGTCGCCTGAAAGACAATGCGCCTTTGAATGCACCACGTCCGGAAACCTTCTACAGCGGCAATGCTGAAGGCTATACCGATTACCCGGCACTGGGTTAAGTAGTCACTGAATGCCGATGCTGAAAATGCGTCGGCTTTCTGCTGTTACGAGGGCGTGATGTTGCGGGTTCTTGCGCAGATAGTTGATGAAGAAACCGCAGATAGGGACGATGCGCTTGTCCAGCGCCTGTATATGTTTGACTGCCATGGTCGCCATACGCGAGCCGTAACCCTGGCCGCCGAGCGCGGGTGATACTTCCGTATGCATGATCATGCATACCTGATCCAGGACGTAATAGTCGATGAAGCCGATCAGACGGCCTTCATCTCTCCATTCATAGCGCTGCAAGACATTGTCTTCGTTCAGGGGAACCAGTTTCATGTCAGCAGAATAAAGCAAATTTCCTGTTGCTGCCTTGCTCATATGTATTCTGCAGTCGGCATCTAGTGACAAAATGAAGAGCGGCAAGTACCCTGTACTTGCCGTTTATTTTTTCCGGGAATGATGATGTCGAATACAAACAACGATTTGAGTGCACGTACGCGTCAACCTGATGAGGTCAGCCGTGTGCTGGTGCAGGCGCTGGAAACAGGTGATATAGAAACCTCGCTGGCGGTGTATGAAGCAAGTGCCGTGCTGTTTTCCAAATCAGGCCGCACCATGACGGGACTGGACGAGATACGTAAAAACAATGCAGCGCTGATCGCACTGAAGCCGAAGTTTGATATCGCCTTCATCAAGTTCACACTGAGCGGCGACGGCACATTGGCGACCAATCGCATGAAAGCGGATCTATCGTGGAAAGATGCGGAAGGGAAGCTGGTGCAGGCCAGCGTGGATACACTGGAAGTCTTGCGTAAGCAGGAAGACGGATCGTGGCGTTACATTATCGACGACCCGTATGGAAGCATGCGCGCCAACCTGAACGAACGCTGATAAGGTTCAGGTCAGGCCGGCAGGTATAACGATGATTACGATTTAGCCTTGCTGCGACGGCTCAGGAAGCGTTCCAGGTCGGAAGTGCGTTGCTCTGCGTGCAGACGGGTGCAGCTGTAGTACTCGATATCCTTCAGGATGCTGCCCTTGTTGTAGATGCTGATGGTCTTGCAATCCTGTTCGACGAACTGGCTCCAGTCCTTTTGCGCGATACGTAATTGTTTCTTGGTCGCGGTGTAAGGGATGCCTTCCTGATCCTGGTTAGGGATTTGTTTCAGCAAAGCCTTATAAACTGTATCCAGCTTCTCTTGCGCTTTTTGATCGGCTTCCTTGGCGCAGGCATTCATTTCTTGTGGCGTGCCTTTGGAGAGACAAGGATCAACTTGTTGGGCAAAAGCGGCTACCGGGAGCAAGGTCAAAAAAGCCAGTGTAATTTTATTCATCGTATCCCTGTTGAAAAGAAGTAAAGGCGCATATGTCGCGGACTGCTAGGTCTGTAGCCTACCGCGACAGCTTGCTTGATATTTTGATTAACGTCAATAAAACCGCAGCCAGGAATCAGGTTTTCAGGCGATAGCCAGTCTTGAAGATATACCAGACCGCAGCCATACAGGCGCTCAGGAATACCAGTGTCATCACGATGCTGACCGCGACACTGACATCCGAGACCCCGTAAAAACTCCAGCGGAAGCCGCTGATCAGGTACACCACCGGATTCACCAGTGCGATCTTTTGCCAGACGTCCGGCAGCATGCTGATTGAATAAAAGCTGCCGCCCAGGAAGGCCAGGGGTGTCACGATCAGCATCGGAATGATTTGCAGCTTCTCAAATCCGGTCGCCCAGATCCCGATGATGAAACCAAACATGCTGAAGGTGACCGAGGTCAGGATCAGGAAGGTAATCATCCACAGCGGATGCGCGATTTCAAAGCTGACGAACAGACGCGCCGTTACCAGGATCAGCACGCCGAGGATGATGGACTTGGTGGCGGCTGCGCCGACATAACCAATCACAATCTCGACGTAAGAGACCGGCGCAGACAATATCTCATAGATAGTGCCGGCATACTTGGGCATGAAGATGCCGAACGATGCATTGGAAATACTCTCCGTCATCAAGGCCATCATGATCAGGCCCGGTACGATGAAGGCGCCGTAGCTGACGCCATTGACTTCGACCATGCGCGAGCCGATAGCGGCGCCGAACACGACGAAGTAAAGAGAGGTGGAGATCACCGGCGACGCGATGCTCTGCATCAGGGTGCGCCAGGTGCGCGCCAGTTCAAATTTATAGATGGCGCGTATTGCGTAGATATTCATGCCGGCGCCTTTACCAAATTAACGAAGATTTCTTCCAGCGAGCTCTGGCTGGATTGCAGGTCCTTGAAGTCGATGCCGTGTTCACCCAGCTTCTTCAGCAATTCGGCGATGCCGGTCTGTTCGCTTTGTGCGTCGAAGGTATACACCAGTTCGTTGCCGTCGGCAGATAGTTCCAGCTGCCAGTTCGACAGTTCCGACGGGATGGTCTGTAACGGCTGTTGCAGGTGCAAACGCAATTGCTTCTTGCCCAGCTTGGCCATCAGCGCCGCTTTGTCTTCCACCAGGATCAGTTCGCCTTTGCGGATCACACCTATGCGGTCAGCCATTTCTTCGGCTTCTTCAATATAGTGGGTGGTGAGGATGATGGTGACGCCGCTTTCACGCAGACCGCGTACCATTTCCCACATATCGCGCCGCAGTTCGACGTCAACGCCGGCAGTCGGCTCATCCAGGAACAGGATTTGCGGCTCATGCGACAAAGCCTTGGCGATCATCACACGACGCTTCATGCCACCCGATAGCGCAAAGATCTTGGAGTCGCGTTTTTCCCATAAAGACAGTGAGCGCAGTACTTTTTCTACATACGCGTGATCCTTCGGTTTGCCGAAAATGCCGCGGCTGAAATTGACGGTCGCCCAGACGGTTTCAAATGCATCGGTCGATAGCTCCTGGGGTACCAGGCCTATCTTGGTACGCGCCGCGCGATAATCCTGCACGATGTCATGACCATCGGCCAGAACCTTGCCGGTGCTGGGATTGACGATGCCGCAGATGATGCTGATGAGGGTGGTTTTGCCGGCGCCGTTCGGGCCGAGCAGGGCGAAGATTTCGCCGCGCCGGATGTCGAGATCAATGCCCTTGAGTGCCTGGAAGCCGGACGCATACTGCTTGGTCAGGCCCTGGACGGAAATAATGGATTGCAAACTGCCTCCGTAATAGTGAACGGCGGCGCGGGCGGGATGCGCGGGCGCTGTCGCTAATGATATGGGGTGATGCTGTTGCTGCGGTTTGCTACAGGAACGGCACAGCAAACTGATTGGTGCGTCATTATCGCAGTGTCGCGATATCTTTGCTTTCGAGCAGCTTTTTATCGCTGCCACGCCTGGCGACGATGAGCATGGCCTTGCCCACCTGTTCGGTGGTGGTGATTTGTTGCGGGAAGATGGCGCGGAACACAGGGAAGAGCGGTGCCGCCAGCGTGTAAAAGAATTGATAGAGGCGGGTCTTGGAACGCACGCCGTGCAAGGGCTGGATGATGCCGGGGCGGAACATATACGCGCGTAGCGGCAGGCGCAGCAGTGCGTTTTCGGTTTTGCCTTTGACGCGCGCCCACATGACGGCTCCTTTTTCCGTGCTGTCGGTACCCGCGCCTGATACGTAGGTGAACACCATATTCGGGTTGAGCCGGGCCAAAGTGGCGGCGGCGGCCAGTGTCATGTCGTAGCTGATATGCGCGTAGTCGGCTTCGTTCATGCCGACAGAAGATACTCCAAGGCAATAAAAGCAGGCATCTACACCTGTTAATTCCGCCTCGATGTTGCTGTAATCGTACAGATCGGTATGGACGATCTCGCGCAGTTTCGGGTGCTGTTGGCCAGTCGGATTACGCCCGAGACAGAGTGCCTGCGTGACCTCGGGGTCCAGCAGGCATTCCCGCAACACACCTTGGCCCACCATGCCGGTGGCGCCAAAAACCAATACTTTCATGTGGTTCTCCCGAGTCGTTTCCGGATAGTATTATTATTAGCTCCATAAGGAGGATTAATCACTCAACGAATGTGCTGTTGCTAAAGATTCTTTACTGAAAGGCCGCTATTAAGTAAGGACGGTCTTTTAATACGCAAGGTGAACAGGGCCCGCGCGGCATGACATGTGTATGGTAATCATTAAACGAATCTTGCAAAGCCTGCGCTGGTCGCTGTTGCTGCTGCTTGCCTGCGCCTCGCTGGCACAAGCCGGCGTGATTAAGCTGGAGCCGGCGCGCGACAGCTATCTGGTGCACAAAGTCGTTGATGTGATGGAAGATCCGGGCGGGCAGCTTAACTTTGCGGATGTCAGCAAAGACGCCTCAAATATTGCCTTCAGGGAATATCATACCGGCGTGTTCAGCTTCGGTTTCACTGACTCGGCTTACTGGTTCCGCTTCGAAGTCGATAATCCGTCAACCGATGTACGCAATATGATGCTGGTCCTGCGCACTGCCTGGCTGGACGACATCAGCGTGTACACACCGGAAGGTGAGGGCAGTTACCGCGGCATACAGCTCGGGGATAGCTTGCCCTTTGTCCAGCGCCTGCATCCGAATCCGCAATTCCTGGTCGACTTGCAGGTACAACCCGGCAAGCAAACCTATTATCTGCGCATCAGAAGCACGCAAGCTTTGCTCTCGCCCATCGAGTTGTGGGACGCGCAGGCTTTTTATGACAACGACCGCCTGTTGCTGGGCTATTTCGGCATGTTCTACGGCGTGGTGCTGGTCATGCTGCTATACAACGCCTTCATCTGGGGCTCAACGCGGGATCGCAGTTATTTGTATTACTGCCTGTATCTGGCGGCGTTCTTCATCATGAACTTCTCTTACAACGGCTTTTCCTTCCAGTACTTATGGCCGGAATTGCCGCGCTGGGCGAACCTGACTTATACCAGCTGGGTTTTCCTGTATCAGCTGATGGCGATCATATTTGCGATGGTGTTCCTGGAGACGGCCAAGCGTTTGCCGCGCATGCACCGGGTGCTGTGTCTGTTCCTGTATGCGATGGTAGCGGCGTGGCTGTTTACCTTGATCTTTGCAGATCCGGTCTTGCATAACGCGACCGGCGTGTACTTTGTATTCCTGTATTCCCCTCTGACCGCGATAGCCGGATTCCTGGCCTGGCGTGCCGGTTTTCCGGCCGCGCGCTTCTTCGTGGTGGCATCGATGGGCAATCTGGTCGGCGCGTTTATTACCGCGATGACGGTCAGCGGCTTCATGCCGTATAGCTTCGTCACTTTCCATGCGGTCGAATTTGGCATCCTGCTGGACGTGATCCTGCTGTCGCTGGCCCTGGCAGATCGTATCAAGTTCCTGCGCCTGCAAAATGAAGCGACGGAAAAGCGGATCATCGAGCACCAGCTCGAGTCGCATGCCTTGCTGCATCAGGCCAAGGATGATCTGGAGCGCATCGTCTCGGAGCGCACCGCCGAGCTATGCAAGGCCAGGGATGAGGCCGAACGCCTGTCGCGCATAGATGCACTGACCGGGGCTTATAACCGCAGGTACTTCAATGAGGTGGCGACACTGGAGTTTGCCAAGGTACGGCGTCATCACCAGCCGCTGTCCATGATTTCGTTCGATATCGATCTGTTCAAGCTGATCAATGATAATTATGGTCATGCTGCGGGAGATGAAGTGATCAGGGCGGCCGCCAGTGTGAGCAGGAATGCGGTACGCGAGATCGATTTCGTGGCGCGCATAGGTGGTGAAGAGTTTGCGATTCTGTTGCCGGGCTCGACCGCCGAGCAGGCTGCGGCGACCGCTGAACGGCTGCGCGAACTGGTGATTGCCGAAGAAATTCATTACCAGGGTAAAAAGCTGGCCTTCACCGCGAGCTTTGGTGTGGCGCAACTCAAGGATAGTGATCCGAGTTTTGAAGCGTTGCTGCAACGCGCCGATGAAATGATGTACCGGGCTAAAAACATGGGCCGCAACAGGGTCGCAGCCTGAGCCAGCGTCAGCATTTGCAATACGATGAAGATTAAAAAACGCCCGGTGTTTGCCGGGCGTTTTTACTTGATCAGTTAATCCGGCAAGTGCCTGGATTAACGGTCGAAAACTTCCTGCAGGCCTTTTTGTGTGCTGATGCCGTGTTGCAGCGCCAGCATCAGCAGTATGCGTGCCTTCGCTGGTTTCAGGTCATCCGCCATCACAGCACCAGCCTCGAACGAGGTTTTGCCGCCGCCCTGAAAGCCGTAGCTAGGCAGTACGCGACCGTTGTGGACACGGGTGGATACCACGACGGCTACGTTTTTCGAGATTGCGTACTTCACTGCTTCCAGCATGGCGACGTTCATATTACCCATGCCCAGTGCCTGTACCACGATGCCACGTACGCCGCGATCAACCGCATTGCGCAAAGCTGCTCCATCGGCACCGCCGTACATCGCAATGATTTCAACTTCCGGCATCTGCTCGGTGCGGATAGGGATGTGCATGCGACGCAGCTGGGTGTAGGAGAAGGTCACGCGATCCGGATAGACTTCGCCCAGGAAGCCATAGTCGCCGGACTTGAAGGTCTCGACGTTGGCGGTATGTGTTTTGGTGACATAGCGCGCGGCATTGATCTGGTTATTCATCGCCAGCATTGCGCCTTTGTCCTTGGCTTGCGGATCAACCGCGATACGCACCGCATTGAGCAGGTTGCGCGGGCCGTCAAAGTCGGACACCGAGGCATTGCGCTGCGCGCCGATCAGAACAACAGGCTTGTTTGACTTGACCGTCAGGTCCAGCCAGTAAGCGGTTTCTTCCAGCGTGTCTGTGCCGTGCGACACGATCACGCCGGACACATCGCTGCGATCCAGTGCCGTCTGTACTGCTTTGGTCAGGCCTATCCAGCGCGGTGGGTCCATGTAGTCGGATGGCACATTCGACAGGTTGTTGACTTCGATAGTCGCGTATTTGGCGACATCCGGCACCGTCGCCAGCAAGTCATCACCGGAAATCGCCGGGACAGGCGCGTTCTTGACCGGGTCTATCTTCATCGCAATCGTGCCGCCGGTAGCAATGAATTGCACGACAGGTTTGTTTTGCGCGAACGCAGGCAGGGCCGCCAGGAACAGCAGGCTAATTGCAGTTTTTTTGAATGTATTCATCTGTCTCGCTCCATTATTTTTAGTGTTTGCTTCTACTACCTTACATGACGTTGCCATCATCTTTTGCTTATGAAAATTAAAGCTATTAATTAATACCATAATCTGACATATCAGGAGCTGTCATTCCAGCCCAAAATGCAGAAATATTTTGTTTGACGATGTCGTGCTTCCGGGTGTCAATCGCTGTTGTACTTGATCCAGAGGTCTTCGGCTGAGCGCATCACATAGCCATCGTTGCGTCGCATGATGATGATGTTTTCATTCTCACTGACGAAGCTGGTTTCCGGCAGGAGTGCCAGGCGTTCGGCCCAGGATTTGCCGACATGTTCGTAGGGACTATCCGCCATCAGGTCTGCCACCAAACTGAATAGGCCGAAGTAGCTGATAGGGTGCTTCACTTCCAGCGGCGGCCCGGCTTCCTTGTTGCGTTCCAGACCGACCAGTTTGATGGCGACCGGTACCAGCGTCAGTTTCGGACTGGGTATTTCGCGTATCCCGGCGGCCTGCAGGGTGTCGCCGCGCATTGCGACACCATGGGCCGGGATCAGGATGATGACGGTGGGGCGTTTGCTTTGCTCCACCTGGTCGATGAATTGATCGAAATCCTGCAGCAGTTTATCCAGCCGCGGCTTATAGCTTTGTACGCTATTAATGGCGCGTGCATGATCCAGGGTGGTGCCGTCATGCAGGGTGATGGTGTTGTAGTACAGTGCGATGGGCTTGCCGCCCGGATGGGAGTGATGCTTGCTCCACCATTTGGATAGCACCGAGAAATCGTCATAGACCGGGGTGCCGTCGAAGCCGTGCATGGTGACAGCACCCCATTTTCCTTCCTGTGCTTTAGTCCCGGCATAAGCGCTGATGGTGGTGCCGAACTCGTTATAGCGGCCATTGTGATTCATGACGACCGCGGTATCGTAGCCAGCCTGCTTCAGACCGGGGAAGAGTGCGCAGCCGGGCGCCGCGGTTGCGGCCAGCACGCTGTCGCTGCTCTGGCCGCAACTGCCTCGCATCAGGCGCCTGGCGGCTGGTGTGCTATGGCTGGTCGCCGAATTAAAGTTGAGCATGACTGCATCAAAGCGATTCAGGAATCTGGGATAAGGGGCATCGACGAAGGCCAGGTCGTCCCAGCTCAGTTCTCCCGGCTGCAGGATCACGATATCGAACGGATGTTTGGCCTGGGCGATGGACGGCAGGCTGAGCTTGCGGCCTTTTTCTTCGGCGTAGAAGGCATTCAACATGACGCCGGGGTCGCGTTCAGTACCGCCGTCAACCAGTTCGACATCCTTGCCGGGGAAACCCATCTGCGCCAATAACGGTATGCACAGGATGCCGACAAAAACGAAGCTGCTAAAGCGCAGGCGGTTGGCCAGCAAGGCATACAGCGCCACCATCACGGCAAATATAAAGACGTACCAGAGGTTGATGAAGCGGGCCAGCAGTTCCAGCAAATAGTCGAAACTATAGCCGCTCATACGCCCGGCCTCGGCCAGCAGGCGTGCTGGTGGGGGCAGGCTGGATTCGGAGTAAAGGAGAGCGACGGCGGCAATGACGGCGACGGTTTGCCGGGCGATGCGCCAGCGTGGGTGGCGGATACTGAATGTGACGAAAACCGCGAGCAAGAGATTCAGGAACCAGTTGAATTTAATCGCATGGTTGAAATACAAGGCGAACTTGGCAAAGAAGTACAAGCTCCAGTACTGCATCTCAGCGCTCCGACTCGGATAGTTTGAAGTGGGGTTTGCTACTTATAAAGAAACAAAATCCATGTACTGCCAATACCAGTCTGCTTACTGCCGAAGCCGCGGTCGAGTTCGGATATCGCTTAAAGCATATATCTTCTGTCAACTTTCGTTAGCATACCCTGAGTTGGGTCGCTGGTGGAATATTTGCAAATTGATATTTTCAGACGCCTCGTACGACCGCTATACCGGGACCTATGATGGCGACGGCATGCAGCACGGAGGTGGGGGAGTGTGGCTGGATCTGCAAACTATCCAGCCTGGGGCCGGGCGGTAGAATTCAGGCGGCGTAGCGTTGTTCGCTGGCCGGTTTCTGTGCTGCTGCAGGGCGGCGTGTCAAAGTATCGTCCGGCGACAGGCGCAGCTCTTGTTGTACGACCGTTTTGGGGGCGATGAAGAATGTCCGCAGCAGCCATTCCAGTGGCGAATGGCGGTTTTTTACGCCGAGGTGAGTTGCCAGCACATGCAGCGGATCAGGCACCTGCTGCAGCGTCAGGTTAACAGTTTGCTCCGGACGTACGAAAATGCGGCGTAACCACAAGCCCGCGTCATGCGGACGCTCGACACCCAGTTGCAGCGCCAGCCAGTGCGTCACGCGACGCGCGCGGCTGGCCAGCAGTGGATGCATCACCCGCAGGGTGCCATCTTCGTTGTTGACGGTGACGGACTGGACGGAGATCGTAGTGCGATGGGTTTTCATGGCATTCCTTCCGGGGCCGATGTATATGTGGCTGCTACTGGTCTGCTTCCACCTTAGCAAAGGGTACTGGCCGCCACGAGTAAACCATTGTTAAATCGCGTGTAGAGTTGTGCAAAGCTACACTTAACTTGTGAAAACCATAATGATATTGGCCTGTATGCGTCGCTTGCAGTACACACATGGCGACCTTCCGACCTTCTCCGGCGCTCTCTATCGTTTTTGATATATGTCAAAGCGACTACCTCTGACCCTGCTTACACTCTGAACTCATCTGGGCGCATCCATGTCGGACGCGGCCGGCACCAGGAGTCAGGCATGGAAGGAACGGTAGGATCGGCAGCACTGCTACCCGTAACGCAAACGGTTGAATTCGATACGGCGCTGATCAGGAAACTGAGCCAGCTCGGGCCGCGCTATACCTCGTACCCGACCGCAGACAGATTCAACGCCGAGTTCGGTTACCGCGATTACTTGCAGGCGGTGACCGGCGCTACCGCACGCGGCAATATGCATCCGCTGTCGCTCTACATCCATATTCCGTTCTGCGAGTCCATTTGCTACTACTGCGGCTGCAACAAGATCGTTACCAAGGACAGGAGCAAGGCGGCTAACTACCTGGTTTACCTGAAGCGCGAAATCGAAATGCAGGGCAAGCTGCTGGCCGGGGCCAACCGGATCGAGCAATTGCATTTCGGCGGCGGCACGCCGACTTACCTCAGCGATGCGCAGATGGGCGACCTGATGCAGCACTTGCGACGCTGGTTCAACTTCGCACCGGATGCGGAAGGTGAATATTCGATAGAGGTCGATCCGCGCACCGTCACGCCGGAACGGGTGCACAGCTTGCGCCGTCAGGGCTTCAATCGCATCAGCCTTGGTGTGCAGGACTTCGATGCGGACGTGCAGGAAGCCGTCAACCGCATCCAGCCGGAAAGCGAAACCGTCGCCATCATCGATGCTGCGCGCGCTGCCGGTTTCCGTTCAGTCAGCGTGGATCTGATCTACGGCCTGCCGAAGCAAAATCTGCACACGATGGAGCAGACCTTGCAGAAGGTGATTGCCGCCGATCCTGATCGCATCGCCATTTACAACTATGCGCACATGCCGCATCTGTTCAAGCCGCAACGGCGCATCGCGGAAGCCGACCTGCCATCTGCTGAAACCAAGCTGGATATGCTGGCGCTGTGTATCAGCCGTCTGAATGAAGCGGGTTACATCTATATAGGCATGGATCACTTTGCCAAGCCGACTGACGACCTTGCGGTTGCGCAGCGCCAGGGCAGGCTGCATCGCAACTTCCAGGGCTACTCGACGCATGTCGGTGCCGACCTGGTCTCGTGCGGCGTCTCCGCCATCAGCGCAATCGGTGCGACCTATAGCCAGAACGTTAAAACGCTGGATGAATACTACGAACACATAGAGCAAAACGAATTGCCGATAGCGCGTGGCATCAAGCTGAATATGGATGATCTGCTGAGGCGCATCATCATCCAGATGCTGATGTGTAACTTCGAACTGTCGATTGCATCGATAGAGCTGGCTTATCCGATTACCTTCAATAGCTACTTCGCTACCGAACTAGTGAAGCTGCGTGAGCTGGAGCAGAGCGGTTTGCTGACCATCGATGAAGAGTGGATCACAGTCACGCCGAAAGGGCGACTGCTGATACGCAACATCTGCATGGTGTTTGATCGTTACCTGGCGTCTGCGCAGAGCGCCAGGGCTGACGACAGCACGACGCAGCCTTTGCGTTATTCCAAAACGATTTAAAAATAGACAGATGAGCAGCGTCGCACTCATACCCATCTTCATGTTAGGCCTGCTCGGCAGCCTGCATTGCATAGGCATGTGCGGCGGTATCGTTAGTGCATTCTCTGCGGCATCGGGACCAAGGCGTCCATTTCCAGCGGTAGTTGTCACCATACCTACCGTTCGTCATCAGGCATTAACAGATGCCACACAGGTACTGGCGTATAACGCAGGTCGCATAGGTAGCTATGCAGTGGCAGGCGCTATCGTCGGTGGCCTCGCCGGTGGTGTGCACAGCCTGACCAATATTGCAGCCTTGCAGGTAGGCGGTTACTGGCTGGCGAACCTGATGCTGGTGGCGCTGGGTCTGTACCTGATGGATGTGTGGCGCGGCCTGGCGCGACTGGAAGCGTGGGGACAAGTGTTGTGGTCGCGTTTACGTCCGTTGATGCAGCCTTTGCTGCCTATGGATAAGGTGGGCAAAGCCTTCGCACTGGGCGGGATCTGGGGCTGGCTGCCGTGCGGCATGGTGTACAGCGTCTTGCTGACGGCGATGTTTTCCGGTTCTGCCTTATCCGGTGCCAGCGTGATGCTGGCTTTTGGCCTGGGTACTTTGCCGGCGCTGCTGGGGCTGGGCATGCTGGGGAGTCGTTTGCGTGAACTGGCGCAGCAGCGCAGTGTGCGCATCGCTTGCGGTTTAATCGTGCTGGCTTTCGGCGTGCTGGGTTTGCTGCGCGCAGGTGGTGTGGTCGCCAACGGCTGGCTGGATATCCTGTGCCTGACGCCACAGACCGGAGGCCATTGATGGATATGTCCTCACAAGTTAACGCTTGCTACCACTGCGGTTTACCGTTGCCGATGGCCGGAGCCTGGAGCGTACAGATAGATGGCGTGGCTCGCGCGTTGTGTTGCCCCGGCTGCGAAGCTGCGGCGCAAGCCATCGTCGGCATGGGACTGGAAGATTACTACCGTACCCGTTCTGCTTTTGCATCAACGGTGGACAGACAATCATTGCTGCCGCCGGAGTTGTTGCTCTACGATTTGCCGGATGCGCAGCAGCAATTCGATCTGGATGAAGAGAGTGCGGAAGCAACATTGACCGTTGAAGGCATACGCTGTGCCGCCTGCGTCTGGCTGATAGAACGGCGACTGGTGCGTGTGCCCGGTGTATTGGCTGTGAACCTGAACGTGGCGACTGAACGTTTGTATGTGCGCTGGAGCAAAGCCGCTTGCAAGCCCAGCGCCGTCTTGCAGGCAGTGCGTGATATCGGCTATGCCGCCTATCCCTACGATGCCGGACGGCACGAAGCACAATTGCGCCGCGCCGGTAAAACCCTGTTCCGTCAATTGTTTGTCGCTGGTCTCTCGATGATGCAAGTCATGATGTATGCGATCCCTGCATACATTGCTGACGACGGCACGCTGGATGCCGATATGGCGGGTTTAATGCGCTGGGCCAGCCTGTTGCTGACGATACCCGCGGTTTGCTATTCGGCCTTGCCATTCTTCCGTGGTGCGTATGCTTACCTGCGTCAGCGTACGCTGGGCATGGATGTGCCGGTCGCGCTCGGTATAGCCGCAGCTTTCGGCGCCAGCGTGCTGGCAGTATGGCGTGGCAGCGGTGAAGTGTATTTCGATTCGGTGACCATGTTCATCTTCCTGCTGCTATGCAGCCGCTATCTGGAGCTGGTGGCACGCCGCAAGGCCGCAGGTGCGCTGGAAAAACTGCAGCATGCCTTGCCAGCCTCGGCGGCGCGCATGCCCGCATATCCGGCCCGGCGTGAAGTGGAGGTGGTCGCGGCAGCACAGTTGCGGGCAGGAGATTACATCCTGGTTAAACCGGGTGAAGCGATACCGGCCGATGGCGAAATCGTGTTTGGCAGCAGTTCCCTGGACATGTCTTTGCTGACAGGTGAAAGCGCTGCGATGCGCAAAGACAAAGGCGAGCAAGTGCCGGGTGGCGCGATCAATATTGCACAGGCGATTGTGCTGCGTGTCAGCAAGGTAGCGGCAGACAGCACACTCGCTTCATTACTCAAGCTGATAGAGCGCGCCGGGAATGGCAAGCCGCGTATCGCGCTGTGGGCCGATAGCGTAGCGAGCTGGTTCGTAGCGGCCTTGTTGCTGTTCGCCATCGCCGTATTCGCATTCTGGCAATGGCATGATCCGGTACGTGCGTGGCCGATAGCGATTGCGGTACTGGTCGTATCCTGTCCATGTGCCTTGTCACTGGCGACGCCGACTGCACTGGCGGCAGCGACTGACAGGCTGGTGCGGCAAGGTGTGCTCATCGTGCAGCCACATGTACTCGAAGTCCTGCATCGCACCACGCATATCGTGTTCGATAAAACCGGCACGCTCACAGTCGGCAAACCGGCTTTGCAGAAACTGATTACCTTCGATGAAATGGAAAGTGCCGCCTGCCTGCAATTTGCTGCTGCGCTGGAAGCGAACAGTGCGCATCCGCTGGCACAGGCCATCGTAGCCGCAGCGGATATCACCTTGCTGGCGGAAGTGGTGGCGGATGAAGTCGTCAGCAGTCCGGGGCAGGGACTGGAAGGTCTGGTTGACGGCATCCCGTATCGACTCGGTAATGCGGCTTACGTCGCCGAGCTGACCGGCACACCTATACAAGACAAGGTGCCAGCAGGAATGACAGCTGTGTATCTCGGTTGCAGTGGCACCTGGCTGGCGCGCTTCGATCTGGCGGATGCGATACGCAGCGATGCGCAGCAAGTGGTGCAGCATTTCCAGAAGCTGGGCAAGCAAGTTGTCCTGCTCAGTGGGGATAAACAGGATGTTGCGCAATACGTGGCCGAACGGCTGGGCATACGCGAAGTACATGGCAGCTGCCTGCCGGAGCAAAAACTGGCCTATGTCCAGCAGCTGCAGCACCAGGGCGCGATGGTGGCCATGGTCGGTGACGGTATTAATGACGCGGCGGTATTGAAGGCTGCAGATGTCTCATTCGCGATGGGTAGTGGTGCCGAGCTGGCGCAGACGCATGCAGATACCGTCTTGCTGTCCCCACGCCTGTCAGCTATAGCCGATACTGCGGAGCTGGCAGCACGCACCATGCGCGTGATCCGGCAAAACCTGGGCTGGGCCACGGCCTACAACCTGATAGCGATTCCGGCAGCAGCCATAGGCTGGATCAACCCGTGGATGTCGGGCATAGGCATGTCGCTCAGTTCGGCGCTGGTGGTGCTGAACGCCTTGCGCCTGCGTCGTGTCTCGCGACTCAGATTCGCACCTGAACCGGCACGCCTTGCGCGTCCGTTACGGATGTAGGAGGGTAGATGGAAGCACTGTATCTCTTGATCCCGCTGAGTACCGGTCTGGTCTTCTTTGCGATCTGGCTCTTCTTCAAGGCGTCCGACGGCGGGCAGTTCGAAGACTTGCAAGGACCGGCCGAACGCATCCTGCAGGATGATGACAGCACAGCCGGCTGATTCCATACTCGCGCTTTTCTTTGATTAAACGACACTTGTCATCAGCCTTGCTGATACCAGCCTGTGTCTGATAAAAGCCGCGCCCCGTCTGTTGTTTCACTTCCGTTTGATGCAAATCAAAACGTCAGACTCTACTCGCACTTACTCTCTGATCATCATAGTGAGTTACTAGGGGAGTGGTCAGTGGATACAGCACTTAATTACAACTACAAGGTCGTCAGGCAGTTCACGATCGCGACAGTTGTGTGGGGCGTGATCGGCATGCTGGTCGGCGTCTTTATCGCAGCACAACTGGCATGGCCGGCGCTGAATTTCGATATTGCGTGGTTGAGTTACGGACGCTTGCGTCCTTTGCATACGAACGGCGTGATCTTCGCCTTCGGTATCTGCGGCCTGTTCGCCACGTCATATTATGTGGTGCAGCGTACCTGCCAGGTGCGACTGTTTTCGGACAAGCTGGCCGCTTTTACCTTCTGGGGCTGGCAACTGGTGCTGGTACTCGCCGTGATTACGCTGCCTATGGGCTGGACCCGCGGCAAGGAATATGCTGAACTGGAATGGCCTATCGCCATCCTGATTACTATCGTCTGGGTTGCGTATGCAGTGGTTTTCTTCGGCACACTGATCAAGCGCAAAGTACAGCATATCTATGTCGCCAACTGGTTCTTCGGCGCCTACATCATTGCGGTGGCCTTGCTGCACATCGTCAACGGCGCGGTGAGTCCTGCCTCATTGGGTAAATCCTACTCGGCCTATGCCGGCGTGCAGGATGCGATGATTCAGTGGTGGTACGGCCATAACGCAGTGGGCTTCATCCTGACTGCCGGATATCTCGGCATGGTGTACTACTTCATTCCGAAGCAGGCAGAGCGTCCGGTGTATTCGTATCGCTTGTCTATCGTCCACTTCTGGGCGCTGATCTTCACATACATGTGGGCGGGTCCGCATCACTTGCACTACACCGCATTGCCGGACTGGACCCAGTCCATCGGCATGGTGTTCTCGCTGATCCTATTGGCGCCGTCATGGGGCGGCATGATAAACGGCATGATGACCTTGTCCGGTGCGTGGCATAAATTGCGCTCGGATCCTATCCTCAAATTCCTCATCGTCTCCTTGTCTTTCTACGGTATCGCTACGTTTGAAGGTCCGATGATGTCGATCAAAACCGTGAATGCCTTGTCGCATTACACCGACTGGACCATAGGTCACGTGCACGCTGGTGCGCTCGGCTGGGTCGGCTTCATCACTATGGGTTCGATCTACTACCTGATCCCGCGTTTGTCCGGCAAGAAGCAAATGTGGAGCACCAACCTGATCGAGCTGCACTTCTGGGTCGCGACTATCGGCATCGTGCTGTACATCGCATCGATGTGGATCGCCGGTGTGATGCAGGGCCTGATGTGGCGTGCGGTGAATCCGGACGGCACCCTGACCTACACCTTTGTGGAAAGCGTGAAAGCGACGTATCCGTACTACGTGATCCGCTTTGTCGGTGGTGCGCTGTACCTGAGTGGCATGTTGCTGATGGCTTACAACACCTTCATGACCATGCGTGACGGCGAAGCGGTGGCTGCGCGCATACCTGCCGTCACGGCTCACGCCTGAACATCGCATATCGAATAGTTGCAAGGAGCAAGTATGAAATTTTCCCATGAGTGGATAGAAAAGAATCCCTGGCTGTTGATCGCACTGGTAACGCTGGTGGTCAGCGTTGGTGGTGCGGTAGAGATCGTGCCTCTGTTCTTCCAGAAATCAACGACCGAACCGGTGGCCGGACTGAAACCGTACTCGCCGCTGCGCCTGGCCGGACGTGATGTTTACACCCGCGAAGGTTGCTACAACTGTCACTCGCAAATGATCCGTCCGTTCCGCGCCGAGACCGAGCGCTACGGCCATTACTCGGTGGCAGGTGAGTTCGTCTACGACCATCCGTTCCAGTGGGGCTCGAAACGTACCGGCCCGGATCTGGCACGCGTAGGCGGACGTTACAACGATGAATGGCACCGTGCGCATCTGGATAGACCACGTGATCTGGTACCGGAATCGAATATGCCGGGCTATCCGTGGCTGGCGAAAACCAAGCTGGTGCCGAATGAAATCATGCCGCGCATGCGCGCCTTGCAACGTCTCGGTGTGCCGTACACGGATGAAGAAATCAAAGCCGCACCAGCCGAGCTGGAAGGCAAGACGGAGCAGGATGCGCTGGTCGCATATCTGCAGGGATTGGGCACTTTGATCAAAACGAGACGTTAATCATGACACTAGCCAATATCAGCATAGATGCCAGCAGCATCGTCACCGTAGTGAGTTTTCTGACCTTCCTCGGCATCCTGGCCTGGACCTTCATCCTGCATCGTGACGCCGACTTCGCCGTGGCGGCACGCGCACCGTTTGCCGATGAAGAAGACATGGAACAGCAGGAGAATAAGCATGGCTGATTTCACCAACGGGTTCTGGGATCTGTACATCACCGTCCTCACGCTGCTCGGTATCTTTGGCTGCGGCATCCTGCTGTGGTCGCAATCGAAAGTGAAGGTCAAGGTCGATAAGGAAACCGGACGTGTGTCGGAAACCACCGGCCATGTCTGGGATGAAAACCTGACCGAACTGAATACACCGATGCCGCGCTGGTGGATGTGGTTGTTCTACCTGACCATCATCTTCGGCCTGGCCTATCTGGTGCTGTACCCAGGGCTGGGCAGTTATGCCGGCAAGCTGGGCTGGAAGTCGGCAGGTGCATACGAAACCGAACTGAAGAAAGCCGATACCGAATACGGCCCCTTGTTTGCCAAGTATCAGCAGCAGGATCTGAAGGAAGTGGCGGCTGACCCGCAGGCGCAAGCCATCGGTGAACGTTTGTTCCTCAACTACTGTGCGCAATGCCACGGCTCGGATGCCCGCGGCAATAAGGGCTTCCCGAACCTGACCGATAAGGACTGGCTGTATGGCGGCGACCCGGAAACCATCAAGACCACCATCCTGCACGGACGACATGGCGTGATGCCGCCTATGGCGGCTGCGCTGGGTGCCGACAAGGATGTGGAAAACGTTGCGCACTATGTACTCAGCCTGTCCGGCAGCACAGCGGATCCGATCAAGGTGGTATTCGGCAAGCCGAAATTCATGGCGGCTTGCGCTGCCTGCCACGGTGCGGACGGCAAGGGTAACCAGGCACTGGGTGCGCCCAACCTGAGCGACAAGATATGGCTGCATGGCGGTGGTGTGAATTCCATCATGGAAACCATACGCAAAGGGCGCGACAACAATATGCCGCCGTTTGAAGACTTCCTCGGTGACGCCAAAATACAAGTGCTGGCGGCCTATGTCTGGAGCCTGTCGAACGCCGAAAAGAAAGACGCAGCTAGCAAGTAATGAGCATGGAAAACAGCAAGCCGGAAATCTCCGTCATCAAGATGTATGCAGCACGTGAGGAGATTTATCCGCGCGAGATCAAAGGACGCTACGCCAGCATACGCTGGCTGTGCGTGTGGCTGACGCAACTGGCCTTCTACGGTTTGCCGTGGTTGAGCTGGAATGGTCGGCAGGCCTTGCTGTTTGATCTGGCGGCGCGCAAGTTCTACATCTTTGGCATCGTCTTGTGGCCGCAGGATTTCATTTACCTGGCAGCCTTGCTCATCATCAGCGCCTATTTACTCTTCCTTGCTACCGCGATAGCAGGTCGGGTATGGTGCGGCTTTTCCTGCCCACAGACGGTCTACACAGAAATTTTCCTGTGGATAGAACGCGTGATAGAAGGCAAGCGCAGTGCACGCATGCGTCTGGACAAGCAGCCGGCCTCGGTCGCCAAGTATGCAAAAAAAGCAGCCAAACATCTGGCCTGGGGTAGTGTGGCGTTGTGGACAGGCTTTACCTTCGTCGGTTACTTCACCCCGATACGCGAACTGGCGCTGCAGGTAGCTGCGATGACACTGGGTCCATGGCAAACCTTCTGGGTGCTGTTCTACTCATTTGCCACCTATGGCAACGCCGGCTGGCTGCGCGAGCAGGTATGCAAATACATGTGTCCGTATGCGCGTTTCCAGAGTTCGATGTTCGACAAGGATTCGCTCATCATCAGCTACGACCGCAAGCGTGGTGAGCCGCGTGGCATGCCGAACAAACACAGCGACGCTAAAGGTATTCAATTCGGTTCCTGCATCGATTGCTCGATGTGCGTACAAGTGTGCCCGGTCGGCATCGACATCCGGGATGGTTTGCAATACGAATGCATAGGTTGCGCGGCCTGCGTCGACGCCTGTAATTCGGTGATGGACAAGACCGGAGCGCCACGCGGACTCATACGCTACACGACCGAAAACGCACTGGCCAACAATCTGTCCGTCAAGGAAATCAAACGGCGTACCTTGCGGCCGCGCGTGCTGATCTATGGCGCGATCCTGGGCATGGTAGTGATTGCCTTCTTCACGGCGCTGACCATGCGCACACCACTCAAGCTGGATGTCATACGTGATCGCGGCGCGCTGGGACGTGAGGTGGAGGACGGCATGATAGAAAACGTCTACCGCCTGCAAATCATGAACACTTCAGAGACAGCTCATTTATACAAAATCACCGTCGATGGTATCGATACCTTGACGCTGCTTACGTCGGATGAAGTCCAGCTGGATGGCACAGAAACACGCGCTGTACCGGTACGGGTGCGGGCAGAAGCAGGACAGGGCGCGCCAGGGTCGAACGATATTACTTTCAGCCTGCAGGCCGTGGATGATGAGAGCCTGCACGTCACCGAAAAAGCGGTATTTTTTGTGCCGCGCTGATATGCGTAACGAGGAGAAAGACATGAACACGACATCGCCGGTATTAAACCGCCTGCCCGAAGAAGCGCCGTGGTACAAGCATCGCTGGCCGTGGTTGCTGATGCTGGGACCGTTCACAGTCGTCATTGCAGGCATTTTTACGATATGGATAGCGGTCAAGCAGCAGGATGCACTGGTGGTCGATGACTACTACAAGCAAGGCAAGGCGATTAACCAGGACTTGCGTCGCGACCGGGTGGCCAGCAGTCTGGGCATGCATTTCAAGGTCTACTACGATAGCGATAAGCAGAAGCTGGCCGGCCAGGTTTCCAGCGATGCGCGCCAGGCAATAGGTGATATCCAGCTACGACTGATCCACGCGACCCTGCCTGAGAAGGATATTGTGCTCTACGCACAGACCGGTGAGGCCGGACGATTTGAAATCAGCCTGCCTTATCTGGAAGCGGGGCGCTGGCAGGTCCTGGTGGAGAACAAGCAACGTGAATGGCGCCTCGGCGGCGTCTGGCTGTGGCCGACACAAGACAGTCTGGCGCTGGATGCCGACCAGACACAGTAATGTGAGCCTGGTAAGTTAACAGACGTTTTCTCTCTCGTATCTCTCTTTATGCACCGCTCCATGCTGCGCGCAAAGGATCGATGCGTACATCAAGTGCGACACATTTGTAACGATGTCGTCACGTCAACAAACGTCAATCTTCGAACGATATTTCCATGAACGGACGCTGATCAAATCTTTTTGATCAGCCGTGCCGGACAATTCTCTTCATTGTCACAGGTTGCTGCACAGTACCAGGCACATCTCGATGCTTGTTGCTGCGGTATGTGATGTCGTCATGGAGAACACAGATGTCCGGATCACAAACGCTACATGTCGCGTCGAAGTGCGTGCACAGGAAATATCATTTCTTCGCTGCCATCGCCCTTTCATTGCTGTCCTTGCATGCGCATGCCGAATGGGAGGTGACGGATCAGGGTACCCTGGCCGAGGGAGCTACCGCGACCGCGGTATCAGCGGATGGCCGTACCATCATTGGCCAGCGAATCATGGCAGGCGATAGCAATCATGCATTCAAGTATGTGGATGGCGTCATGACTGACCTTGGCACGCTGGGTGGCAAGCACTCCAATGCCACTGCTGTATCTGCCGATGGCAAGGTAGTGCTGGGTGTCAGTGAACGGGCAGATGGCTCTTACCATGCATTCAGACATGTACATGGCCAGGGTATGGTCAGCCTGTGCACTCTGGGTGGGAATTTTTCAGCAGTGCGCGCCAGTTCCTCCGATGGTGAGGTGGCCGTTGGCGAAAGTCGTTTGCGCAACGGTGAGACCCATGCCTTCAAATATACCGATCAAGGCGGTATGCAGGATCTGGGTACGCTCCCCGGAGGGTCACGTTCATTTGCGTATGAGGTGTCGGCAGATGGCGTGGTCGTGATCGGCATGGCCGACATGGCGAATGGCGATATACATTCCTTCATGCATACCGATAGCAAAGGTATGGTGGATCTGGGCAAGGTATCGGAGCAGGGCGCCTTGTCTGCACCCTTGCTATTACTGAACTCAGTTCGGAAACATGATTCCTGATTTCGCTGTTGAGTCCTGCTCGGAATTTTCTTATGGATCTTTCATAAGAAGAAGCATGTTTTTAAGCGAAGTATGTTGTGCGTGACTGGGTGGCAAAAAATAATTTGTAAGCGCTTGTTAGCGTCCGTTATCTCTCCTTCCCGACGCCTCGGGAAGCGTGCCTTTTATCCGTGAAATAAGAGTTCCCTTGTTGGAATTGCCATGCATATGGTCGAACGTGTAAGTAGAGCCATGTCTAGCAAAGATATTTATTAAGGAGTACGTACGCATATTTTTACCCATTCAGGATTTGGAAAGATACATAGGCTCTTTGCGTAAGTATTCGGTACAAAGGGAGGTAGAAAGTATGTCGAAACTTCATGCTCAGGATGCCCGGACGATATCTCATGTCAGTAACACCAAACTCACCTTTACATTAATGGGTCTATTCATACTCACTTCATTTGAAGCGTATGCGGAAGTAGACGTACATGATCTGGACAGGGCTGCACACTGGAGTAGTTCTGCTGCAAAGTCAATTTCTGCGAATGGCGCGGTTACCGTTGGAGAAATCAGCACTACGGATGGCTTGCGTGCTTTCAGGTATGGAAATAGCGGTGTCATTGAGAATCTTAAGGTGTTGAAAGGCGGAACATTTTCATCCGCGCGCGCCGTTTCCGCGGATGGCATGGTGATTATCGGTGTTAGCGATACGGCCAGTGGCCATATCCGTGCGTTTCGTTACACCGATAGCGACGGCATGAAGGATTTGGGTGCATTGCTTGATGGCAGCACGTCATCTGCTATTGCGGTCTCTGCGAACGGACAAGTGGTGGTTGGTGCAGGCGATACGACTGGCGGTTATGTTCATGCTTTCAGATATACCGATCATGACGGCATGCAGGATCTGGGTGTATTGCCCGGTGGCGTGTTTTCAACTGCGTCAGGTGTTTCGGCTGACGGTTCAGTGGTAATTGGCAGTGCCGATGTGGCGAGTGGCAATGTTCATGCCTTCAAGTACACGGATGGCCATGTAATGGAGGATCTGGGTACTTTGAGCGGCGGAGCGAAAGCCAATGCAATTGCGGTATCGGCAGATGGTCGCGTGGTAGTGGGGAGAAGTGAGATTGCAGGTGGTGCGGTCCATGCCTTCAAGCATGCAGGAGCTGTGATGGCGGACATTGGAACCTTGTCCGGTGGCCTAAACTCATTTGCCACAGCTGTTTCAGAGGATGGTGTAGTGGTGGTGGGAGGCAGTGATTCCGCAGATGGTGAGCGCGCTTTCAAGCATACGGATGGCGGCGGTATGGTGAGTCTGGGTACGCTTGAAAACGGCGCTTCGGTTGCCGCGGCGGTTTCTGCCAATGGCGCAGTCATCATCGGGCAAAGTGATACGGCCACTGGTACACATGCATTCAGGTATACGGATAGCGGCGGGATGATCGATCTTGGCACGCTGGGAGGGAATACCTCGGTTGCCACTGGTATTTCCGCCGACGGTTCGGTCATCGCCGGGTATGCTGATGCTGCAAACGGCGATAGCCGTGCAGCGCTTTGGAAGAGCAATGTGATCGTGGATGTAAACAGTACTGTCATGGCACTGAATCAAACAGCGCAGCAGGCGCAGAAAGTTCTGGACATGCGCGGCGCACAACTGCAGATGTTGTTGCAACAGGATTGTCAGGTTGATGTTGGCTCCTACTGTATAGGAGCAGGTGCTTCCTACAACCGCAATCACGAAGCGCGTGTCAACACTGCGAATCTGGTTCTGGGTAAGCGGCTGACATCGCAATGGCGCATCGGTATGAATCTGAACCAGAACATGAGCAACAGCTTGCCTGCCAACTACCAGGCCGGTCATCACGTTCCGGGCCTGGGCGTATTCGCCCAGTTCAACGCAAGCAAACATGGTCTGGGTTGGAAGACGAGAGTGGCGGCTGCTTATCAGCAGTCCAGAGTGAACATTACACGTACAAGCATGGCGAATACAGAAACGGGTGTCGGACGTGCCGAGATCAGGGGCAAGGCTGCGAGTATCGAAGCAGGCTATCGCTATATCTGGCAGGATGGTCTGCAATTTGAACCATATGCAGGTCTCGCTTACAGCAATGTAAGTCGCGCGGCTTACACTGAGGTCGGCGAACTCGCTTTCGCCGCCAGCTATGCAGCGATGGGGCGTAGCGCGACTAGCGTGGATGGCGGACTACGGGTGGCGCGACAGGTAAATAATAAGTTAACGCTGACAGCCCTTATCGGTGTTACACGTGATATCTCGGTTGATCAGCGCAACTTCGCGGTTGCGATGGATTACATCGGAAATTACAGCCGGAATGCTGCGCCTGATAAACGTACACGTGCGCAGATAGGCGCGCAAGCGCGTTATCTGTTGACGCCGGACAGCACCATTCAGAGCGGCTTGTATTGGTCGCAACAGGCTTATGGCAATAACGCAGCTGGTGCACGATTCATGTATGTGCGGCAGTTCTGACCGCAGAACACAGGCGCAGCCAGCTTAAGCGCAGGTTTCGGTGCCTGCTGCCATCGCTTTCAACATCGTCAGATCGAGCAATTCGATTTCACGGTTGTTGACTTTCAGCAGCCCCTGCTTCTTGAACTTGGAGAGCAGGCGGCTGATGCTTTCTATAGTCAGGCCGAGATAGTTGCCGATGTCTTCACGCGACATGCGCAACTGGAAATTGGTTGAGGAATAGCCACGTGTTGTGTAACGCGATGCAAGGTTGACGAGGAAAGCCGCAAAGCGCTGTTCGGCGCGCATATTTCCCAGCAGGAGCATGACGCTTTGTTCGCGTGTGATTTCCTGGCTCATCATGCGATGGAAGTGGCGCAGCAAGGTCGGCATCGTGCTGAACAACTCTTCCAGACGCGGGAACGGGATTTCGCAGACTTCGCTGTCTTCGAGTGCGACTGCATTGCAATGATGACGGTCAGTACTGATCGCATCCATGCCGAGCAATTCGCCCGTCATCTGGAAACCGGTAATCTGTTGTTCGCCACCGGCATTGATCTGACAGGTTTTGAAATGCCCGACGCGCACCGCATACAGATTGGTAAAGGCATCGCCCATCCGGTACAGATAATCATCACGCGCCACCTTGCGACGGCGACCGATAATCTTGTCCAGCCTGTCCATATCGTTTTCACCCAGGCCCATCGGCAGACACAGCTGATGCATGCTGCAGGTGGAGCAACTGGCGCGTAACGCGTTGACGCTCAAAGCGGGATCTGTGCTGGTGGGGGAAGGCTGGCTCATATTCCTGGCTCGTATTCTTTACTCATGTAAACCGTGATGCGAGGGCAAGACGGTAATTTGTTTATCTGGTGCGAACGAATGTTACTTCATGCGATCTTGTCATCAATCAGCAGCAAGGGCAACTTGTCTTTGACCTGCGCCCATTTCTCGTGTTCGGGCATGGGGTCTTTTTGTTTGCTGATGCGTTTCCAGTCAGGATGCTGTGATAGCTCACGATTCAATGCAACGAAGTGCTGCTGTTCCGGCGCCACCTCGGTCGCGCCGATAATGGCATTGACCGGACATTCAGGTACGCACACCGAGCAATCTATGCATTCATCCGGATTGATGGCCAGGAAGTTCGGACCTTCAAAAAAACAGTCCATCGGACAAACGACGACACAATCAGTGTATTTACATTGAATACATGCTTCGGTAACGACAAACGGCATTTGCTGCTTTCATTTCTACGCTCAGATACGACATTGTAAACGGTCGAGGCAAATTTGCCCCTAAAGGGGGAAATTGATGATGTAGAAGCAGGTGAGTGATGCCGCTGTGGCAGTCTTAAATCGAGCGCTCTTGCGAGACCAGTTTGAGGCCGACGATGCCGGCGAGGATGAGACCAAAGCAGCACATGCGCAGCAAGCCCTTGTCTTCATCCAGCACCGTGATGCCGTAGATCGCCGTGCCGAGTGCGCCTATGCCTACCCACACTGCATAAGCGGTGCCGATAGGAATCGTGCGTGTGGCCAGCGACAGGAAGTACATGCTGAGGCCGATAAAGAATATACAGAACAGGCTGGGCCCGAGTCTGGTAAAGCCATCCGTTCTGGGCATGGCTGCGGCATAAAAAATTTCGCACAGACCCGCCAGTATTAAATACAACCATCCCATCAGGCAGCCTTTTTCAAATTGAATGCAGATAAAGTCAGTTTCATTCCTGTCCCCAGCGAGCGATTACGCGCACATAAACGAGTTCACTGATCAATTCCACCAGCGTCTGCGCCACGATGATGGCAGGTAGCACTGGTATCGCGCCGGGAACGGCCAATGCCAGCGGCAGAACCACCAGTGAATTGCGCGTGGCTGAACTGAAGGCGACCGCTCTGGACGAGGCGGAAGCCAGTTTTGCCTTGCGCGCGATCCACCAGCCGCAAATTGGTGCGAGTACGGCATAGGTTACATACAGCGGCAATACCTGGCGTACCGATGCAAGGGCTGTGCCTAGTTGTGGCAGTACCGCGATGATGACGATGATCAGTACCAGTGCGGTGGCCGGAACCGGAGTCAGGCCCAGATAGCTGCTGATGGCTTTGCCGGTGCGGCTGCGCTGGGCAAATAATTGGGTGATCCCGGCCAGAAACAGCGGCACGGCGATCAGCCAGACGAAGGCATGGACGAAAGGACCTGCTTCTATATAGTTGGCGACTTCCGCGCCCAGCATCAGGCTCAGGTAAAGCGGCAGCATCAGCATCTGGGCGATCAGCAGCATGGGTGTGGACGCGAGCAGCAGCCTGGCATCGGCGCGGCCGAGGTGGGCGAAGGTGACCACGTAATCGATACAAGGTGCCAGCAAGACCAGCATCACGCCCAGACGCAACATCGGATCGTCAAGGAAAACCCCAACCAGCGTGAACACCAGCAGCGGGATGACGATGAAATTTGAAATCAACAGCGCAGCCATGAAACGCAGCTGTTTGAGTGCCTGGCCCAGCTCGACCAATGGCACTTGCAGGAAGGTGACGTAGAGCATGAACGCCAGCGCCGGATTGATGGCAGCCTCGGCCGCAGTAGTGCCGGGGATCAGCATGGCAGCGATTGCCGCGATGACAACTGCCGCAAAGTAGATTGCGACTTGCCTTTCCTCCAGCTGCGACCTTATGTTTTCGACATTCATTCTTGCTATCCGTCTTTGAAGAAACGCAATTTTCAACGGGATAGGTGTTCTGTGCAATGCCGGATTTGTACGCAGGATGACGTGCGTGCTGCGCTGCCTGGCAGGAGCGCTCGTGTTAAAGTGTCGCCGCCAGAGCGCCGAGCGCTTCATATCAAGCATCATTTTTGGAATTCCCCCATGGAAATTAAGGTCAACTTTCTCGATAAGCTTCGTCTGGAAGCCAAATTCGATGATTTTACGGTGATCGCCGATCAACCCATACGCTACAAGGGCGACGGTTCCGCACCCGGCCCATTCGATTATTTCCTGGCTTCGTCTGCCTTGTGCGCGGCGTATTTCGTCAAGTTGTACTGCAATACGCGCAATATCCCGACCGAGAACATTCGTCTGTCGCAAAACAATATTGTTGATCCGGAAGATCGCTACAAACAAATCTTCAAGATCCAGGTTGAGCTCCCGGCAGACCTGCCGGATGTAGATCGCCGCGGCATCTTGCGCTCGATCGAGCGCTGCACGGTAAAGAAAGTAGTGCAGGCAGGCCCTGATTTCGTGATCGAGGAAGTAGACAACCTGGATGCCGATGCGCAGGCTCTGTTGACGCTGGCACCGGCTGCTGATGCGCACACTTATATCGCAGGCAAGGATTTGCCACTGGAACAAACCATTGCGAATATGTCCAGTCTGCTGGCCGGACTGGGCATCAAGATAGAAATCGCTTCCTGGCGCAACATCGTGCCGAATGTGTGGTCGCTGCATATCCGCGATGCGCATTCGCCGATGTGTTTCACCAATGGCAAAGGCGCGACCAAGGAAAGCGCGCTGGCTTCGGCGCTCGGCGAGTACATCGAACGCCTGAGCAACAACCATTTCTATGCCGGTACCTACTGGGGTGAAGCGCTCGGCTATGCGGAATTCGTTCATTATCCGAACGAGCGCTGGTTCAAACCGGGCCGTAAAGATGCGCTGCCCGCCGACATCCTCGATGAATACAGCCGGGCTATCTATGATCCGGATGGCGAATTGCGTGGCTCGCATCTGATCGATACCAATTCCGGCAACGTCGAGCGCGGCATCTGTTCGCTGCCGTTTGTGCGGCAATCGGATGGTGCAACCGTGTACTTCCCGTCCAACCTGGTGGAGAACCTGTACGCCAGCAATGGCATGAGTGCAGGGAATACGCTGGTGGAAGCGCAAGTGCAATGCTTGTCTGAAATCTTTGAGCGCGCCGTCAAACGCGAAATTCTCGAAGGCGAAATCGCCTTGCCGGACGTGCCGCAGGATGTACTGGCGAAATATCCGGGCATAGTGGCAGGGATCAAAGGCCTGGAAGAGCAGGGCTTTCCGGTATTGGTGAAAGATGCATCGCTGGGCGGTACTTATCCCGTCATGTGCGTGACGCTGATGAACCCACGCACCGGCGGTGTATTTGCCTCGTTCGGTGCGCATCCCAGCCTGGAAGTCGCACTGGAGCGCAGCCTGACGGAGCTGATGCAGGGCCGCAGCTTTGAAGGCCTAAACGACTTGCCGCGTCCTACCTTCGCCAGCAATGCCGTGACCGAGCCGTATAACTTCGTTGAACACTTCATTGATTCCAGCGGCGTGGTGTCATGGCGCTTCTTCAGTGCCAAGGCTGACTATGAATTCGTCGAATGGGATTTCTCAGGGCAGGGCGAGAACTCGAATGCGGAAGAAGCCGCGATGCTGTTTGGCATACTCGAGGGCATGGGCAAGGAAGTGTATACGGCTGTGTACGATCAGCTGGGCGCAACTGCCTGCCGCATACTGGTGCCGGGTTACTCCGAAGTCTACCCGGTAGAAGATTTGATCTGGGATAACACCAACAAATCGCTGCTGTTCCGCGCCGATATCCTTAACCTGCATACACTCGACAAGAAGAAGCTGGCAGCACTACTGGATCGCCTGGAAAACAATGAGCTGGATGAGTACTCTGACATTGCCACCCTGATCGGCGTTGAATTTGACGAGAACACAGACTGGGGCCAGCTGACCGTGCTCGAACTGAAGCTATTGATCAATCTGGCGCTGAAGAAGTTCGAAGACGCGCATGATCTGGTGGGCGCATTCCTGCAATACAACGACAACACGGTAGAGCGCGGCTTGTTCTACCAGGCGCTGAACGTGGTGCTGGAAGTCGTGCTGGATGACGATCTGGAGCTGGAAGACTACGAGGTCAACTTCCGTCGCATGTTTGGCAATGCACGCATGGATGCGGTGCTGGGCTCGGTCGATGGCAGCGTGCGTTTCTATGGATTAACGCCTACTAACATGCAACTGGACGGTCTGGACAGGCATCATCGTCTCATGGATAGCTACCGGAAATTGCATCAGGCACGTGCCAGGGCAGCGGCATCCAGCTAAACATCGCTATATATAGATGGCTACAAAGCACCCTGATCGGGTGCTTTTTTTATTGCCCGTCACTTGTTCAAACCTCATGTTTGATTACTGCATGTAATCGCTTGATAAGCAGAAGTTATCAAGCATCTCGCTATCTGAAATTTCTTCATTTTTGCGCATCAATTCCTTGCGTAGTGAAGGTCAACGCTATATCCTTCCGTGCATATCGAATCGTGCAGGCTCAAATGCATCTTTCGTTACCACCGAAAATTTTTGTTTAAAGAATGAACGACATGAAAGAACTTCGTATTCTCGCTGATGCTTGTTTCTCGGCACAGGTAGGTCAGGCACTGAAGCGTTTTAACGCAAGCCACCCGGAAATACAGGCAGTAGTCAGCATTGCTGGTGCAAAAGACTGCCTGCAACAACTGAAAACAGGCGATGTGTACGATCTGGCGATTCTGGCAGATAGCGGCGTGGCCGCTGCGATGATGCCGGACCATACAGACGGCTATTACGTCTTTGCCGGTAACAGCATGGTGCTGGCTTATGCACCAGGAAAGATACTAAATGCGAAGAACTGGCGTGAAAAGCTGAGCGATCCGAAAGTATCGATCTCCCACCTGGAACCAAATGCACACTCGGTTGGGTATGCCGCGCTGATGGCGTGCATGCTGGCTGACAGCGTGGCACCGGGCATGTCGTGCACCTTGTTGAACCACCCAGGCCGTAAAGTAGTGGCAGCCGATGCGGAAGTGACTGACTATGCATTCGCTTACCGTACGGAGTGCATCGCAAAAAAGATATCGTACGCATCCTTGCCAGACACGATGGACCTTTCTAATCCGGCATTCAATGCGCATTATTCGACTGCAAAGCATGACCTGACTGGCGATGGAAAAAACATCGTGCAGGCCTCCGCCATCTCGCATGCAGTAACGATTCCGCTGGCAGCCAAAGAACCAGAAGCGGCGCGTGATTTCATCGAGATCTTCCTGGAGCACAATTTCACCGCGCAAGGCTTCCAGCCACGCAGCGAAATCGTCGGCAAATCGCCGCGCAGAATACATGCGGCGCTGGAAGTCCGTAAGCCACCGCGCGTACAAAGCGCCAACTACGAAGACGAAGCAGATGTCCATCTGCTGCAAAGAGCGCGCTTGCTTCATCGTCAGCAGCCTGCCGCAGAAGCAGGTTAACATTCCGGCTTTCGGGCCAGCAGTTTCTTTGAAATGATTCTTCGTCGTGCGCGAGAAACAGACTTCGGCGCCATGCTGCCTATTTTTCAAAAGGTCCTGGCGCCGGGTGTGAGTGATGTCTTCGCTGCAGATATCCGTTACGACGATGCATGCACATACTGGTTTGCATCCGGAGTGAGGTCTTACGTTGCAGAAAACGACGGACACATCATCGGCATGTACAAATTGATCGCCAATCAGCGCGATCTCGGTTCGCACTTCGTGTAGGTTGTTGTTCACTGACCACAGCTGCAAACATTCCATCTCCCTCTATAGCGATGTTGCTGCCTTTGTTCCGGCAGAAGGAAAACGCTCGTCTGCTTAAAGATCATTTGCGACACCTTTGCATAAAAATTATAATGAGAATCATTTTCATTTATTTGCAGCTGTTTCCAGCATTCAGCATCCGCTTCTCTCCCTTCAAGAACAAAGGAAACATCGATGGCTGTCCATCTCAATCTTCAGGATTTTTTCAAACCGACTTTACTGGTGTGTGCCTTGCAGGCAGCGCTCCCATTCTTCGTTAATGCAGCGCATGCACAGACTGCGCAAGCACCGACTACTACGCAGCTGGAAGCGATCACGGTGACATCGAGTGCCGACGCATCGGCGGAAGGTTTGTCGAAAGCGTATGCAGGCGGGCAGGTAGCACGCGGCGGGCGCGCTGGTATTTTGGGTACGCAGGACAATATGGATACGCCGTTCTCCATTACCAGTTATACCAATGAACTGATACAGAATCAGCAGGCGCGTAGCGTCGCGGACGTGGTGCAAAATGATCCCTCCGTGCGAGTAGCACGCGGTTTCGGAAATTTTCAGGAGTTATACGTCATTCGGGGTTTTCCTGTTTATTCAGATGACATTGCCTACAACGGCTTGTATGGAATGTTGCCACGTCAGTTTGTGGCTACTGAGCTGGTCGAGCGAGTAGAAGTTTTCCGTGGCGCAAACACCTTCCTCAATGGTGCGGCACCGGGTGGTAGCGGTATCGGTGGGGCAATTAATCTGATGCCTAAACGCGCGACGAACGAACCGTTGACACAATTCACCGCAGGTATAGAAAGTGGTGGGCAAGCGTACGGTGCGGTCGATATAGCGCGCCGCTTTGGTCCTGATCAAAGTACAGGTGTTCGCTTCAACGCAGCGCGTCGTGATGGTGAAACATCGGTGAAAAACGAGAATCGTGAGCTTAGCGTTTTGGCTATCGGTCTCGATTGGCGTGGTCGTAATGCGCGCTTGTCGGCAGATATCGGTTATCAAAACCATCGCATTGATCAGCCTCGTCCGAGCGTAACGCCGAATGGTGGTATCCCGCGTGCGCCAGATGCTTCCAGCAACTTTGCTCAACCTTGGACTTACTCGAAGGAGAAGGATACTTTCGGTACCTTGCGTGGCGAATTTGACCTGAGCGATACCGTAACAGTCTGGGCGGCCGCAGGTGTGCGAAAAGGAGATGAGTCCAATGTATTGGCCAACCCGAGATCTGACGCAAACGGCGTTACCTCCACGTATCGCTTTGATAATGTACGTGAAGAAACAGCAAAAACCGGAGAGATAGGTATACGTGCCAAAGTCGTCATCGGCGCAGTAAAACACAATTTGGTCGCTTCCGCTTCTATATTCTCGCTGGAGAAAAAGAATGCGTACGCATTCTCTGATTTCGCTGGTTTTGCGGGCAATTTGTACAACCCGTTTCCGGTAGCTGCGCCTCCTGCTACGGCATCGGTCGGTGGGAATTTGAACAACCCGTTGCTACAAGCAAAGACAAAAACTTCCAGTTTTGCGATTGCTGACACGATGTCCTTCGTTGATGACAGGGTATTGCTTACACTTGGTGCCCGGCATCAGAAAATCGAAAGCAGCTCCTTCGATTACAACACTGGTGCGCCGGATTTATCAAATTCAAAAAGCCGTCTGTCTCCTGTCGCAGGTCTTGTGTTCAAAGCTTCAGATAAAGTTTCCCTATATGGTAACTACATCGAAGCCTTGGTTGATGGCGGAAATGCACCTTCAACCAGCCAGGGTGTGGCAATGCTGAATGTGGGAGCAGCATTGAATCCATATGTATCCAAGCAAAAAGAAGTCGGTGTTAAATATGACGGTGGTCGTTTTGGTGGAGCCTTGAGCTTGTTTATGACTGACCGTGCAACCGGTCGAGGTGTTAATCAAATTTATGTCATCGACGGCAAGCAAGAAAATAAAGGTATCGAGTTGACCATGTATGGCGAGTTACAACGAGGCCTCCGTCTGCTGGGTGGGATAACCGCGCTGGATGCCAAGCAAGTGGCGACGGATGGCGGCTTTAGTGGCAAGAAAGCGATCGGCTCACCGGATACCCAGGCTAACGTGGGTGTCGAATGGGATGTGCCAAATCTAAAAGGACTGACACTTACCGGAAGAGCGCTGTACACGAGTTCGCAGTACGCGAGCCAGGATAACTCCCTTAGCATCCCTTCGTGGACACGTTTGGACATAGGCGCGCGCTACCTGACGATGCTAGGTGGTAAATTGGTTACCTTGCGTGCTCGTATTGATAATCTGACTGATCGCAATTACTGGGCGTCTGCCGGTGGTGCAAGTGCTACGGATAACTACCTTGTTCTGGGCGCTCCACGTACTGCCACCCTGACCGCTTCCGTCGACTTCTGATGACGGGTACCAAACTCAGGCGCTGGGCCTGGATCCATAAGTGGTCCAGCCTGGTATGTACAGTGTTCATGCTGCTGCTATGCGTGACCGGCTTGCCACTGATCTTCCATCACGAGATCGGGCATTTGCTCGGTACCGAGATAGAGGCGAAGGAGATGCCTGCGCATACGTCGCGCATCAGCATGGATCGCGTGATGGAGATTGCGCTGGCGCAGCATCCGGACAAGGTCGGCATGTTTGCCTCGCAGGAACCGGACGATGATCGCATCTGGTTCGTGACGCTGGCGACAACGCCGACTTCTGAAGTGGATATGAAGCAGGTAGCGGTGGATGCGCGTACTGGCGAAGTGCTCGGACAGCCACCGTTAAGCAGTGGCTTTATGTACATCATGTTTTCGCTGCACGTGAATCTGTTTGCCGGTCTGGCCGGGATGCTGTTCCTCGGCTTCATGGGCATCTTGCTACTGGTGGCTATCGTGTCCGGTGTGGTGTTGTACGGACCATTCATGAAAAAGCTGGAGTTCGGCACGGTACGCGCTGAACGATCCAACCGTCTGAAATGGCTGGACCTGCATAATCTGCTCGGTATCGTGACGCTGTCATGGTTGCTGGTAGTCGGTGCGACAGGTGTGATCAATACCTGGGCTGATTTGCTGGTGAAGTACTGGCAGTTCGATCAGATGGCAGAGATGGTCGCGCCATACAAGGGCAAGCCGCCTTTGACTGAGCTCGGCTCATTGCAAAAAGCAGTGGATGCGGCGATCACGCTGGAGCCTGATATGAAGATGGGCTTCATCGCGTTCCCCGGTACCAGTTTTACCAGTCCGCATCATTACGGTATTTTCATGCGTGGAACGGAAGCGTTGACTTCGCGTTTGTTCAAGCCGGTACTGGTTGATGCGACTACCGGTGAGGTAACGGACAGCCGTACCTTGCCGTGGTATTTGACGGGTCTGTTGTTGTCGCAGCCTTTGCATTTCGGTGATTACGGTGGCCGTCCTATGCAAATCATGTGGGCGATACTCGACCTGATTTCCATTGTGGTACTAGGCAGTGGTTTGTATTTGTGGATAGTACGGCGCAAGACGAATGAGGCGCGCATGGAGAAGCTGATACAGGCGCATCAGTTAGAGACCTGAAAGAATATGAAACCTGCTCACACTGCAAAACGCAGTAACTTCTGGTTCGTCTGGCGCATGCCCTTGCTGCTGGCTGCGCTGACCTTGTTCGGCCTGATCATTGCATTGGTCAAGACCGGTGTCTGGCACTGGTTCGCATGGGCTGCTTTGGCTGCACCCATCGTAGTGGGGCTGTGGTATAGCTTTGTACGCTCAAAAAAATAGGCGGCGACGCGTCAACGTCACCGCCTGTTTCACGCAGTTAATCAGTAACGTTCCAGCCAGTGCGCATATGGCGCCGGCAAAGTCCACGAAGCACGTTCAACCTTGAGTTCTTTCGCTGCCTGGTAAGTCCAGTGCGGCGTAGCCAGGTGCGAGCGTCCGACCATGACGATGTCCAGCTGTTCTTCTGCAACTACGCGTTCGGCAATTTCCGGCGTACCAAAGCCCCAGGCGGATGAAACCGGTACACCGGCTTCGCGGCGTACACGTTCGGCGATTGAGCCGAGGAATGCCGGACCCCACGGAATGGATGTTTCAGGAATCGTAAAGCCGATGCTGACACTGATCATGTCCATGCCGGCTTTTTTGAATTCGCGGACCAGATTGATCGATTCCACCAGCGTTTCTTCATCACGGCCGTCGTATTCGAGTACGCCGAAACGGACGGTCAGCGGCAGGTTTTCCGGCCACACCGCACGTACTGCGCGCAAGGTTTCCAGCAGGAAGCGCGCACGGTTTTCTGCACTGCCGCCATAAATGTCATCACGCTGGTTCGAGTGTGCGGAGAAGAAACTCTGCGCCAGATAGCCGTGTGCAAAATGCAGTTCCAGCCATTCAAAGCCAACGTCACGTGCGCGGATCGCAGCATCGACGAAGTTTTGGCGGACACGGGCGATGTCGTCCAGTGTCATTGCGCTTGGCACTTTCGGCAAACCTTTGCCAAAGGCGAGGGCGGACGGTGCGATGGTTGGCCAGCCGCGGGCATCATCTTCAGCGATATGGTCGTCGCCTTCCCATGGGCGGTTGGCGCTGGCCTTGCGTCCGGCGTGTGCGATCTGGATGCCGGGTACGGAGCCGGCTGCCTTGATCGCTTGCACGATAGGGATAAACGCTTGTGCCTGTTCTTCATTCCAGATGCCGGTGCAGGCAGGTGTGATGCGACCTTCAGGCGCGACCGCTGTCGCTTCGACGATCACCAGGCCAGCGCCGCCGCGTGCCAGGCTGGCGTAGTGAGTCTGATGCCATTCGTTGACGACGCCGTCGACCGCCATGTATTGGCACATAGGCGGGATGGCGATGCGGTTGCGCAGGGTGATGTCTTTAAGTGTGTAAGGCTGGAATAGGGCGGACATGATGGCTTTCGGTAAGTTATCTATAAATAAATGATCTGTGTGGCGCGTTCGATGCTTCGTTAGTTCGTATATATACGAACAATGGAAGAAGTATAGCGCAAAGCGTATAATGTTGCTCATGCGTCCTTTTAAACATCCTGCTGCCAGTGAGTTTTCGCTCGAACGTGTGCTGTATGCGTTGAGCGATTCGATACGTCTGGACATCGTGCGTCATCTCGCACGTGTTGATGCTGCTACTTGCGGTGAGCTGGATGGCGGGCGTCCCAAATCTACCGTCTCCCATCATTTCAAGGTATTGCGCGAGTCCGGCCTGGTGCATACGGAAAATACCGGCACCATCCACATGAATACATTGCGCCGCGCCGATATTGAAAGCCGTTTCCCCGGCTTGCTGAACGCCATCCTGGCGCAGCACAATTCCTGAGTTGCTTGCCGCGACTTGCGGATAAATTAATCGCGATACAGCCTAAAGACGACTGCGTGTTGAGCGCTGCGTGAGGAGGGAGATGTGTGCCGAAACTGCAGATAGGCAGGTGTTTCAGCAATAGAATTGGTACCGGTATATTTTCGAACCGCCGGCTCCGGTGTGATGGGAAACATAGTATCCGAAGATAAAAAATTGCGATGTCGGCGCATGTTGCGACTTCTTGTAAGAATGCAGGAAGTTAGTTGCAGCAATTGCAAAATTCATCGCGCTGGATGTCATATGTTTTCGGTATCGGAACGCTGCATCATTTCACTCGGCGTCATGTCCATGATCTGCCGGAACGCGTGACCGAAGGCAGCGACGCTGCTAAAGCCCAGTTGCGATGCCAGTTGTTTGATAGATGTGTGGCCATTGCCCAGCACTTCGACGGCTGCCATGATGCGTGCGCGTTGCCGCCATTCCTTGAAAGTCAGATTGGTCTCAGCCGGAAACAAACGCGTGATGGTGCGTGCTGACGCACCTGCAGTGTGCGCCAGTAATTCCAGTTCGCTATCGTTTGCCGGATCGGCCAGGATGATGTCTGCGACGCGACGTGCACGCGCATCGTTAGGCATGGGCATGAAGGTGGCTGCATCTTCATCTTCCGCCAGCTCAAACAAAGCCAGCTCAATCAGCAGCGCAATGCGACGCGGATGTTGCGATGAATTCAAACCAGGTTTGAACGCAGCGAGTATGGTTTCGCGTAACAAGGGGCCGACTGCCACAACAAACTCTTTTTCCAGCCGTGGTGCTGCCGGATGCCGGGCCAGCATCTCCGATGGAATCAGCAAGGCACGCATTTCTATATCTGCCAGCATATCGACCGCATGTTCTATCCCCGGCGGCAGCCAGACGGCACGTGCAGGCGGCACCAGCCAGCGTCCTTTCGGTGTCGTCACTTGCATTACGCCGCTGGACGCAAAGAGCAATTGCGCTTCGCGATGCACATGCAAACCCAGGTGCGTGCCGCGTGGATAAAACCGGGCTTCTATATTCATTACATTTCCCGAGACGGTAACTGATTGCAAACATGCAGTTTGGCGCATGGTCGATGTTGCTTGTCTTCCTATCGATGACTGGTCATATTAACCTAGCGGCTGTTTTTAAGGAAAGCAGCTCATGGATCAGTCCCGGAATCAACCTCGCAGCGTCATCGCATACATCAACATCGCCCACTTTATCGATCACTACGCCATGCTGGTATTCGCAGCGGCGGTGATCGTCATCGCGCCGGTGTTTGGCATGAGCTACGGCGAGTTGCTGCCTTACGCGACGCCGGGTTTTGTCGCTTTCGGTGCGGGTTCGCTGGTCACAGGCTGGCTGGGTGATCGCTGGAGTCGGCGTCACATGATGGTGATTTTCTTCGTCGGCATCGGCGCCGCGATGATGGCGGTAGGCTTGACGCAGACACCACAGCAATTGGGCATCGCCTTACTGGCAGTCGGTTTGTTCGCTGCGATTTACCATCCGGTCGGTACTGCCATGCTGGTCGCACATGCTGAGAGATTAGGGCGCGAAGTCGGTGTTAACGGCGTCTGGGGCAATCTCGGCGTGGCGTCGTCGGCATTGATTACCGGCATCGTTTGCCAGTACCTGGGCTGGCGCTGGGCGTTCCTCTTGCCGGGCCTGGCGACAATAGTAATCGGGGTCTTGTTTGCCATCAGCATTCAGCATGAAGCGCGCGCTGTGCGCAAAGGAGGGCAGCAGAGTTCGGTGCGTGTTTCCAAGGATGCGATGTGGCGCGTGATCGCGGCGCTGGTGATCACCATCATCGCCAGCTCGACAACCTTCAACGCTTTCACTGTCGCCATGCCTAAGCTATTTGCAGAACGTCTGTCAGGCATCACGGTGAATGCTGCATTGCTGGGCGTGATCGTCGCAGGGACTTATGTGTTCGGCGCCCTTGCGCAGTACATCATCGGCCATTTGCTGGACAGGCACTCGCTGAAAACCTTGTTCCTGCCGTTGGCATTCACACTGGCACCGCTGCTGTACTTCAGCGCGAGTCTGTCCGGTCTGCCGTTGATATTGACTTGCATAGGCATCGTGATTTGTATCTTCGGTCAGGTCACGGTGAATGACGCGATGATAGGCAAGTACACCAGCGATGAGTGGCGCGCACGTGCCTATTCCGTGCGCTACTTCCTCGGCTTCACCGCAGCCGGTGTGTCGGTCGGCGTGGTCGCAAGCTTGCATGAGCGTGGTGGCTTTGGCTTGATGCTGCAGGCGCTGGGAGGTTTGTGCGTGCTGGTGATCGTTGGTGCGATTTGTTTTCCGCAAGAGCAGCGCGTACCGGATTAAGCGTGCAGGTATATCTGCCAATAAAAGTTTTTTTGCTATAAACCAAGAACCGCATATCCGCTGGCGGAGGTTCTGACTTGGTGGTAAAGTGCGTCGATTATTTTGTTACGGGGTTTCAGTATGGGCTGTTCCAGTTGTAGTTCTCTCACAGGCAGTACACTGGCAAGGTAGCTCATCTCCTCATCGCTACCTTGCCGCAATGGCGGGTAGTGGCATACCGGACTGACGGTTCTCGTTAGTCCTTTATCTACTCCCTAGGTTTTCTATTACATAGCTGGTCCCTGCGTTGCGCGTGTGCACCGGACAGGGCCTGGCTGCGTTGTATCTGGCTGACGGCATGCCAGGCTGATTTCGCTATGGACGCGTAAGCGTGTCGTCACATATGGCTGTCATCCTGTCTTGTGCCGTTGTCGCCGATACCCCTGAATACAAGGTTTTTTAATATGTTAGAGGCAGCCGTTCCTAGCAAGACTGAGCGTTCCCTGCTCGCGGTCACTCCCAATCGCTGGGACTGGGCCTTGCTGCCATTGGTGCTGTCGGTACTGGTGGCGGCAGGTTTCGGTGCGATGCAGATGGCCCGGCCATTCGTGGTCGGTGAAGTGACGCCTATCTCGCTCGACCCATCGAATCTTCCTTACTACCTGTTGCGCACGATTTTGCGCATGTTTATCGCGCTCGGCTTTGCCTTGCTGTTTAGCTTTGTGTTTGCGGCGATTGCGGCCAAGTACCGCGCGGCCGAGAAGGTGATGATTCCGACGCTGGATATCCTGCAGTCGGTGCCTATCCTGGGTTTTCAGGCGATTGCGATTGCGCCGTTCATCGCATTGTTTCCGGGTAGCTTGCTCGGTGTCGAGTGCGCCGCTATCTTTGCGATTTTTTCGTCGCAGGCGTGGAATATGGCATTCAGCCTGTATCAGTCGATACGTACAGTGCCGCTGGAGCTGAATGAAGCGGCGCGCGTGTTCCGCCTGTCCGGCTGGCAGCGCTTCTGGCGGCTGGAGTTGCCGTTTGCGATGCCGGGCCTGTTGTGGAACATGATGATGTCGATGTCCGGCGGCTGGTTTTTCCTGGTCGCGGCGGAAGCGATTTCAGTGGCTAACCAGGATATCAAGTTGCCCGGCATCGGTGCTTATATCGCGGTAGCGATCGAAGAAAAGAATTTGCACGCCATCCTGTGGGCGATTGTGGCGATGCTGGCCGGTATCGTCCTGTATGACCAATTGTTCTTCCGCCCGTTGCTGGCCTGGGCCGATAAATTCCGTTTTGAAGAATCGCAGGGTGAGACCGAACAGCGTTCATGGTTGCTGAACTGGGGACGTCGCAGCCGCTGGATGCGCGCGGGGACTGACCGCATGTGGGCGATGCTGCGTAGTACGCTGGGCTGGTTCAGCGTCTCGTATGACGGCACTGCGCCACGTGCAAATCCTCGATCCATCAATCCGGTGTGGATGCGGGCGTGGAATGTTTTCTTGCTGGTTGCAGCTTGCCTGGCCTTATACCGTCTGGCGACCTTTGTGCATAGTGATGTCGGCTGGGCCGAGGTCGGGCATGTGGTGTGGCTGGGATTGATTACCTTGACGCGTGTGTTGTTGCTGATCGCGCTGGCCTCGCTGGTGTGGGTGCCGATTTCAGTATGGATAGGTTTGCGTCCCAGGTATTCGCAACGTGTGCAGGCCGTAGCGCAATTCCTGGCGGCGTTCCCGGTGAACCTGATGTTCCCGCTGGTCGTGTATTTGCTGCTGACCCTGCAACTGAATCCGAATATCTGGCTCAGTCCATTAATGGTGTTTGGTACGCAGTGGTACATCCTGTTCAACGTAGTGGCGGGTGCATCGACGATCCCGAATGAGTTGCGCCTGGCAGCAGATAACCTGGGACTCAAGGGCTGGCTGAAGTGGAAACGGGTTTATCTGCCCGCCGTGTTCCCCAGCTATATCACGGGCGCGATCACGGCCAGCGGCGGTTCGTGGAATGCGAGCATCGTGGCTGAGTATGTAACCTGGGGCAAGACCACGCTGGTCGCCGATGGCCTGGGTAGTTATATCAAGCAGATGACGGATGCGGGTGATTTCCACCGCATCGCGCTCGGCATCGGCGTGATGTGCATATTTGTAATGTTGTTGAACCGATTTTTCTGGCGCAAGTTGTACCTGCTGGCAGAAGACCGCAGTCGTTGAGGAGGCATGATGAGCCAGAATGTATTGATAGATTTGAAGGGCGTCGATAAATCCTTCCAGACTGCGGACGGCACACCTTCGAGTGTGCTGGAGCAGGTTGATTTCACGCTGACTGAAGGCGAGATCGTTGCCTTGCTTGGCAAGTCCGGTTCCGGTAAGTCTACGCTGTTGCGCATCATGGCTGGGCTGATTCCTGCCGATAGCGGTAGTGCGACGTATCGTGGTCAGACTATTTATGGTCCGGTCGCAGGTATCGCAATGGTGTTCCAGTCGTTTGCCTTGTTCCCGTGGCTGACGGTGCAGCAAAACGTGGAGCTCGGGCTGGAAGCGCAAGGTGTGCCGCCGGAGGAGCGCGAGAAACGTGCGGATGCAATGCTGGATCTGATCGGGCTGGCGGGCTTCGGTGGCGCGTTGCCGCGCGAGCTGTCGGGCGGCATGAAGCAGCGCGTCGGTATCGCACGCGGGCTGGTGACCGGGCCGGATGTGTTGCTGATGGATGAAGCCTTCTCGGCGCTGGATGTGTTAACAGGCGAAACCCTGCGCGATGACATCCTCGAGATGTGGGAAGAAAAACGTATTCCAACCAAGGGCATCCTCATCGTTTCGCACAATATTGAAGAAGCCGTGATGATGTCGGATCGTATTCTGGTGTTGTCGAGCAGCCCGGGACGCATACGCAGTGAGATCAAGATTACTTTGCCGCGTCCGCGCAATCCGGACTCTGCTGAAGTACGCGCACTCATAGATGAGGTGTATGCGCTGATGACCATGCGCACGCCGCAGGAAGCGACGACCGGTGTGGCCTTGCAGGCCAACCTCAGCTATCGCTTGCCGGAAACCGACGTTGCGCACATCGAAGGCGTACTCGATTTACTCGCAGCACCACCATTCAATGGACGCGCCGACTTGCCGGAACTGACCGAAGAAGCGAAGCTGCCGGACGAAGAATTGTTCCCGACTTACGAAGCGCTCGGCTTGCTGGGACTGGCGCAGGTAGAGAAGGGCGACATTACGCTGACTGCCCTCGGTCATGGCTATGCGCAGGCAGCACATATGCGGCGCAAGGAAATCTTTGGCCAGCAATTGCTGACGCATGTGCCGCTGGCCACACATATACGTCACAGCCTGGAGCGTGAACCTAATGGCTCGCTGTCGGAAAAACGTTTCCTGGATACGCTGGAAGAATTCCTCAAGGAAGAAGAAGCCAAGCGCGTGCTGGAAGTGGTGGTGGAGTGGGGGCGTTATGGTGAAGTCTATGAATACGACTATCACACCGGTCAGCTCAAACTGCCGGAAAACGAAGCGGAGTAATCAGGTAATAGCTTGTTCCTGCCGTGCGCTGACACCTGAAAACGCAGCGCCAGCAAAAAAATCGCAATGGCCGCACAATACTGTTTTAATTAGTACTAATTTGCCAGGTACTGCTTTAATACATAGCGACAGGATATAGCCATGACCGACTCGACACGCGTCCCGACTTTTTTCATTCCACACGGTGGTGGTCCATGTTTTTTCATGGACTGGCCGGGTGACCCGCATATGTGGGACAAGATGGCGGACTTCCTGCGCAATATGCACAAGGAGGTCGGTAGCAAACCCAAAGCCATCCTGATTATTTCCGGCCACTGGATGGAAGATGAGTTCACCGTGATGACGACGGCGCAGCCGCCGCTGATCTACGATTACTACGGTTTTCCTCCGCATACCTATCAGCTGACGTATCCGGCACCCGGTGCGCCTGATGTGGCGCAACGCGTGGTCGAATTGCTGACGGCTGCCAATATTCCGGTGCATACCGATAATCAGCGCGGCTACGATCACGGCGTGTTTATCCCGTTCAAGCTGATTTATCCGGATGCGGATATCCCGGTGCTGCAATTATCGATGAAGAAGACGCTGGACCCGGCCGAGCACCTGCAGGCTGGTGCCGCCTTGCAGCAGTTACGCGACGAAGGCGTACTCATCGTCGGCAGCGGCATGAGCTTCCACAATATGCGCGGCTTTAGTCCAGCCTTTACCGAACCGTCGAAACGCTTCGATACCTGGCTCAGCGATAGCATTGCTGCACCGAGCGCACAGGAACGTGATGCCTTGCTGACGGAATGGGAACAAGCGCCGGACGCCAAACTGACACAACCGCATCCGGATCATTTGCTGCCGCTGATGGTCGCAGCCGGTGCTGCCGGGGACGATACCGGACGTAAGATATTCGAAGACAAGGTAATGAATGTGGTCGTGTCCAGCTATGTATTCGGCGGACAGACAGCCTGACGAGTGTCAGGCCTGGCTGGTTTGCTGAGAGACTAAGGTCTTAAGCGTGGGCAGGGGCAGCTGATTTGAAGCTGCTTTTGCCGAGGTCGATCGACATCAGGGCCTGGATTTCCGGGCTTTTCGATTGGTCTGCCGGTTCTTTGCTGTAGGTTGCTGCGAAAGCAGCTTCTGCGGCACTACGGTCCATGCCTGTTTTTACCAATGCCTTGATCCAGCGCTCACGCCAATAGTTCGAACTCATGCTTGCTTCCCTTATTTAAATAGTGCCCCAAGTATATTTCTGACGGGCGTCGACAATAATATCGCCCGCATTCTAGCAAAAGATAGGAAAACTGCTAACCGCGTCGGTCAATAAAATCGCGCGCAATCATCATGCCGCCCTGTAAACATTGTGCCGGCGTCATAAAACAGTGTTCTGTGGCGACATCCAGCTCGCGGAAACCAATGGAAAGTTGTTCGGTGACGACGATGCGCGGCGCATACATGCACATGGAGGCATCTTCATAACGGGAGGCGCCGGAGATTTCGACCAGGATCTTCCAGCCTTTGTAGACTTCGCGGCGCGATTCCATGATCGTCTGATCGACGGCGGCCAAATACTGTGTAGTGCTCATCATGCTGCCTGAATACGGTAATGAGGTTTGATTATAGCGAGCTATGTCCAAACGTATATAGCGAATCCGGCCAAATGCGAATTATTTTCATCAAATTTTCAAAAAATCCGTTGCAAGGCTGTTGGCAATGATCCGTATCTTCCCGGATTCCTACAGCAAGTCGCTGCATTGTCTGATGGCTAACTCAGGCAGGTTTTTTTACGATGACGCCGCTGTCGCAGTTTTCGCCCTGATCATGCACCACATGTTTTGTTGAGTGTCGGCAAGACTGGAAATTTGCTGCGATGGGCAGGGAATCTTTCCACTGTCTTTGTTGTCAGTGACAGGTAATTAACTTTTTCAACACCTGTTTACATTATCTGTTTTGAGGCTTTCAATGAAAATGATGCAAAAAATTGCCAGTACCGCTGTGATCGCTGTCGTAGTGTTGACTGTCGCTGGTTGTAGCGGCATGTCGCGCCGTGATCGCAATATGGTGACCGGTGCCAGTATCGGTGCGGTCGGTGGCGCTATTCTGACCGGCGGCAGCACGCTGGGTACCGTGGGCGGTGCGGCGGTAGGTGGCGTGATCGGTAATGAAATCGGCCGCAGATAACAGGCAGAGCAGATACTGAGTAACCAGCTTACAGCCGTATACTCTACAAAAACACTACAAAATGGCCCGCATTACAGCGGGCCATTGCTATATGGATAGGGTAAACAGGTGTTTAAAACATAAATGTATTTCTAACAAGATAACAATTGGTTTCAACTTAAATGGCCAATGCCTGCTAAAGTTGCGACGCTAAGACTTAATAGGGGATCGCGTTGCGGTTTTTCTCGTATATTTCATCACAGTTTGTTGCCTGGTCTGAACGACCAACCAATATCAAGCTCCGTCAAGCAGCCATTGCTGCCTTCATCGCTTCCATCTTCGTAGCCATCCTGGGTGTCGCTTACACGCTGCTCTTTATCGTGCCGAACCTGCCGTCCATTGATGCGCTGACTGATTACAAACCCAAGATTCCGCTGCGTGTGTACACCGCAGACAACGTCCTTATCGGTGAATACGGCGAAGAGCGCCGTGACTTTGTCTCGGTTGCGAATATCCCGGCCAGCATGAAGAACGCGATCATCGCGATTGAAGACAATAACTTCTACGAACACGGCGGCGTGGATGTGCTGGGCGTGGTGCGTGCGGGTCTGGCCAACCTGGTACGCAGCCGGTCGCAGGGCGCGTCGACCATCACCATGCAGGTGGCGCGTACCTTTCTGCTGACGCGCAAGAAAACTTACAGCCGTAAACTGCAGGAAGTCATCCTCGCTTACCGTATCGAAAAGAACCTGAGCAAAGACCAGATTCTTGAGCTGTATATGAACCAGATCTACCTGGGGGAACGTGCTTACGGCTTTGGTAGCGCGGCGCGGATTTACTTCGGCAAGCCGATCAAGGACCTGACCATCGCCGAATCGGCGATGTTGGCCGGTATCCCGAAAGCGCCGGCCAGCGCCAATCCGGTCGTTAATCCCAAGCGTGCAACGGAGCGTCAGCAGTACATCCTCAAGCGCATGCATGAGTTGAAGTTCATCACGGATGAACAGTACAAGCAGGCGGCCGCAGAGAAACTGAACGTGCTGCCGAACGGCAATCGCTTCCGCACCCATGCCGAACACGCAGCGGAAACCGTGCGCCAGTTCATGTACGCACAGTACAAAGACGAGATTTATACCAGCGGCTTCACTGTCTACACCACACTGACCAAGGCCGATCAGGATGCCGCCTACGATGCGGTACGCCGTGGCGTGCTGGACTATGACCGCCGTCATGGCTATCGCGGACCGGAAGGGGCTATCGATCTGCCGAAGGATGAGGAAGACAGGCAGCAAGCGATCGATGATGTGCTGGCCAAGTACCCGGATAGCGACGATTTGCGCGCGGCCGTGGTGACGGAAGCAAATGCCAAACTGATACGCGCTGAATTGCTGTCCGGCGAAACGGTAGAGATTACCGGCGAAGGCTTGCGTTTCGCGGCTGCCTATTTGTCCGACAAGGCGACGGCACAAAAGAAACTGGTGCCGGGTTCCGTCATCCGCGTGGTACAGGATGCGAAAAAGAAATGGATGATCTCGCAATTGCCTGAGGTAGCTGCGGCTTTCGTTGCCGTCAATGGGCAGGATGGTTCCATCCGTGCGCTGGTCGGTGGCTTCGACTTCGCACTGAATCAATTCGATCACGTTACGCAAGCATGGCGTCAGCCGGGCTCGACCATCAAGCCTTTCATTTATTCGGCCGCGCTGGAAAAAGGCTTCTCTCCCGGCACCCTGATTAATGATGCGCCGCTGGCCGAAGACAGCGAAGGCGAGCAGGGCAGCAAAGCCTGGAATCCGGGTAACGACAATGGTAAATACGACGGTCCGGTGACTATGCGTACCGGCCTGAAGCGTTCGAAGAATCTGGTCTCCATCCGCATCCTGCGCAAGATTACCCCTGCGTATGCAATCGAGCATCTCGGTCATTTCGGTTTCGAAGCAGACAAGCAGCCAGCCAACCTGACGCTGACGCTGGGTACCGGTTCGGTTACGCCGCTGCAGATGGCGGGCGCGTACTCGGTATTCGCTAACGGCGGCTTCAAGGTGGCGCCGTATCTGATCCAGAAAGTAGTTGATGCGCGCGGCAAGGTCTTGCTGGAAGCGCAGCATCCGCAAGCCGGTGATGAAACCGCCCGCGCCATTGATCCGCGTAATGCTTTCATTACCGATTCCATGATGCGTGACGTCGTGCGTTCCGGTACTGGCTATCTGGCCAGCCAGCGCCTCGGTCGTAGCGACCTGGCTGGTAAAACAGGTACCACTGATAACGCGATGGATGGCTGGTTCGCCGGGTATGGCCGCGATATCGTCGCGGTGGCATGGATGGGTTACGACAAGCCACGCTCGCTGGGTACGCGTGAGTTCGGCGGCACGCTGGCCTTGCCGATCTGGATCGACTATATGCGTACCGCCTTGCGCGGCAAACCGGAGATGGCAAAGATAGCGCCGCCGGGCGTCACGCAGGTGGATGGCGACTGGATGTACGACGAGTACGCGAATGGCGATTCAGTCAAATCGCTGGATGTAGACGAGCAGAAGAGTTTCTGGGAACGTATGTTCAATTCTGGTCCGAACACCGAGCCACAACTGCAAACACCATCTGCACCAGCACCAGGTACGCCTGAAGAAAAAGAGAAGAAGCGCCTCGACGATTTGTATCGCGGCTAATCCGATCTGCGGCGCATGCCCAAAAAAAACAGCCACTGCAGTTTTGCAGTGGCTGTTTTTCTTTCTGAATTCACTTTAAATAATTCGCGTAAACCAGCGTCTGCAAGTGCTTGATATTGCAGCGCTTAATCTTCGCTTGTCCGTGCCTTGCGACAGCGTACCTTAAGGCAGGAACGGAACTGACAACAGACGCAAACCGATGGAGATCCAGCGCTCTTCGCTGCCGCTGCCAAAGCGGTTGCCGTAGGTGGTATCGATCTGCACATGGTCAGGCACCAGCCAGTGACGCACGCCGACCTGATAAAAAGGACGGCCTGCACTTTGATCGAACGTTTCTGCGATCAGCCAGGTACGCTCGGACAATTGCGTCTCGGAACCCAGGCCCCAGGTCGCACGATTGCGGTTATTCGGCTTGTCATGCAGCCAGCCGACATTGGTATGTAGTACGAAGCGATCGTCGCGGAAAGAGAAGCTGGCTGGTACATAAGCGTACGGCGAGCTCAACAAATGCCGCTGGCTCTCCGAACGTGGCTGCATTGCATTGCCGAAGGCCAGACCTATGCCCCAGCCATTCTTTTCCAGTGTTTTGAACAGGGTTTTACCCTGCATGATGTAGCTCTGGTTTTGCGTTTGTCCGTTTTGATTGATGGCGGAGCCGCCCAGGCTGACTTCGAGATTGCCGGTGAAATTGCAGGCCGGGATGGCCCAGTATTCGGTACTGTTTTTATTTCCCTTGACCCAGCTTTCGACCTGGCAGGCCTTGGCATCCACGATGCGCGCGTCATCGGTGATCATCGGGCGTGCAGCGTAGGTGTTCAGGCTCGCCGTGGCGGTCAAGGCCAGCAGGCTACGCAGCAGGAGGGGGGAGTGTGGGGTAAAACGCATGCCAAGTCTTTCTTGTATCTCTTACCCGCGGGTAAATAATGATGTGTGCCGGTGCTAATGCGAAGTAGCCAGCGCGACGCGTCGTCGGCCCAGATTCTTGGCCTTATACATGGCACCGTCGGCACGATGCAGTAAACCTTCGCTGGTCGTTCCGGAATCCGGATATGTCGCGACGCCAATACTGGCAGAGATATGTGACGTGAGCGTGTCGTCCAGCACGTAAGGTGCAGAAATGGCATCCACCATCTTTTCTGCAACAAAGCGGGCATTCTCCATGGTCGCGCCGACCATCACCATGGCGAATTCATCGCCACCCAGTCGCGCGACCACGTCGGAATGCCGGCTATTGGTTTTCAGGCGTGTCGCGACCGCACGTAGTAATTTGTCGCCCGCTTCGTGGCCGTACTTGTCGTTGACTGCCTTGAAGCCGTCGAGGTCGATATACAGGATAGACAGCACAGTCTTGTTGCGTTCGCACAGTGCCAGTTGCTGGCTGACGATCTCATGGAACAGCGCGCGATTCGCCAGACCGGTGAGTACGTCGTGATTCGCCTGGTGCTGGGCCTGATGCAGCATTTCCGACGCGCGCGCAAGCGAGGTACCGACTTCGTCTGCTTCGCGCAAATGCAGTGGCGGCACGATCACCAGCTTGCCAGCGCCCAATGCCAGCGCCGGGCCGGTCAGGCCATGGATGGAATCGGCGATACGACCACCAATCAACCAGGCTGCGGATACGCTGCAAGCCAGCAGGATAATCGTGGCCAGGATGAGCAGGAACAAAGTATTGCGCAGCTCATACATGATGCTTTGTGTCGGAATGCCGATGGCCAGCGACCAGTCCGACAGCTTGGAGCGGCTGAAGACAGTGTGTACTGAAGTGCCGTCGTAAGTCACGCTCTCGAACATGTCTTCATCTGCGCTACGCATGCGGCGCACGATTTCAGGCACGCCTTTCTTGCCTATCAGTTCCGGCTTGTTGCCAGTGCGGGCGACGATGGTGCCGGCGCTGTCAAAGATGGCGGCGATCCAGCCTTCCGGTACGTGTTGCTGTTGCAGTAGTTTATCCATGCGCTCCGGCATGACGCCGGCGCTCAGGCTGTAGCGAGTTTGCCGATTGCCTGGCACCGGTACAGTAATCGCAAACAGATTTTGTTTGGAGACGGTGCCAAAAAACAGATCGGAAATTACCGGCTGCTCATCCTTGAACAACTCTTCAAGGCGAATGATTTCCGTATGTGGTGGTAATGCGGAACCGTAGGGCTGATGTGTGTTCAGGTACTGGTTGCCCTGATTGTCGGACAGCACGATGTTGATGCCATCCTGGTCGCGCTGGTTTTTCAGTACTTGCTGCGCCTGATTATAAAAAGCGCGTAAATTGTTGGAGGCGAGGTAGGGGGAGGTCGCCAGGGTAATCAGCGAAGATTCGATGCTGGCGAAGTCCCGGTCAACCACCGAAATCATCGCGCGTGCGGTGCTCAGCGAATTAAGCAGCAACTGATCGCGGGCGCGCTGGTAATCATGGGCGATGAGCAGGACGGCCATTAAGGCCGCGGGCACCACGCACGCCATGACGAGTAAAACCAGCTTTGAGCGGATTGTTGGCGCGAGCTTGGTTTTCATTCTCTACGGCGGCTAATTGGCGGTAAAAGAAGCGGGGAAGGCCGAATTTTATCTCAAGTCGTCTCGCGCTCCGCGAATTTATTGCCAAAATAGAACTTGCGCTTCATTAATTTTGTTAAAGCGCAACGAACGGCAGATAATAGGCTCTTTAAAGCGCAGATAAGATTTCCATGTGGAAATAATCGACTCATGCCTGTGCACTTCGGCAGGGTGCGGGTACGCATATATATAGAGTTCTAATGAAGACAAGAATAGAAATCAGCGGATGTTTTCCGGTTCTGAGTTCCCTGAATGAACAGCAATTCATCAATGCGATAGAACCGCGTTTTATCGATATCCGTAATCCGGTAACCGGCCTGCAAATCGATTTGTTCGGCAAGGTGAGTGCGCTAGAGATTGCGCGCGAGCAAGGGTTGGTAATCGCGGAGATCGACATTCCGGATGATTTCCTGAGCAGGCACAAGCTGCAACGGGATCAACTGGAGCAGGTGCTGGTGGCGCGCGTCAGCAAACTCAGGCATCCGGCAACCGGGGCGATGGCACCGGTAGAGGCTCGTCTGGCGGCAAAATAGCAGGTTAAATATATTGGTAATTTAAATGAGATAAATTAAGCATCTTATTGAATTTAAAGTAAATAGTATTATTTAACAATTGCCATCTGGATTCATTGCTCTCGGCGTTTGTGGATCGCATGTCCTACATATTTCTGGAACGATTCAATCAATATAAAGCTCTCTGCCATCAGATCTACCAGGGCTCTGAGCTTTCTTCCCATATAACGTTGCTGTTGATAAACGCAATACACCGGTACTTTGTCAGCATGCCAATCCGGCAAGACGGCGGATAAAATCCCCGCATCAATTTCCGGCCGGGTAAAGAAGTCCGGCAGTAAAACAATACCGTAGCCATCTATCGCAAAGGTTTTTGTTATCCAGTAGTCGTTTGTGGTGACGATAGTCCGGGGCTGGCTATCGCAGGACGCACCTTGCTTATGTAAATGCCATCGTCCCCCGTGCGGCGCGGTCGTGAGGATGATGCGTGGGTGGTGTTCCAGGTCTTCCGGACGTGTCGGCGTGCCATGGCGCCGCAAATAGTCCGGGCTGGCATAGAGACGATAAGTGAGATAGCCCAGCAATTTCGCCACCAGATTGGGCTGATTGGGCGGCCGCGAGCAAACATAGCAATCGACATTGTCCGGAATGCTGGCTATGTCTTCCCCCACCAGATCCAGGTGGCAGGTAACGTTAGGATAGCTATCCAGATACAGACCGAGCACCCGCGATACAAAACTGGTCCCCAGGTGACTATTCGTCAGCATGTAGAGATCGCCGCGCAGTCCTGCAGACAGATTCTGTACATCCGTCTGCGCAGTGGCGATCCCCGCGTTGAGCTCTGCAAGAATTTGCTCGCAATGAGCATAGAAAGCTGTGCCGGCCTCAGTCGGTGCTATCCGGCGCGTCGAGCGCAGGAATAACTGCACCCCCAAAATTTCCTCAAGTTTTGCGATCTGCCGGCTGATAGTGGTCTTGGGAATGCCGCCTACATTTTCGGCGCGCCCCAGGCTGCCGTGCCGCATCAGGAGCACAAATGACTCTATGAGTTTGATGTCCATCATTGCGCGGACAGTCCATAGGAAATGACTGAAACCGACTGTGCCAAAAATGGAATAGACCTTTTCATGCATCCCCTTATGCCGTACTTCAGGAAAAACTATAGTGCCCCACATCAGCACATCGATTCGGTGCCAGGAGCTTTTAAATCATAACAGCGCCGACGGGCAGTGAAGTAAGGGGGAATGTATATCACCCATGCCTGGTATGTATTGAATGATGGTCGGGTCACTTCCCGGGTTATCAAAAAGAGCCGCACCATAAAACTTACAAAATCGGAGACAGATTATGTGGAGACCTACCCGCCGTGATGCCCTTAAGCGGCTTTCCGCTATCGGTTTGACTGCATTTGCAGGAAGCCGAGCATTGAATGCCTTTGCTGATGATGTTTTAAAGGTTGCGATTGTGTATGTTTCTCCGGTCGGCGAGATAGGCTGGACCAAGCAGCACGACCTGGCAAGACAGGCGATGGAAGCTGCGTTTCCGGGCAAGATCAAGGTGGTGAAAGTTGAAAGCGTCAGCCAGGTGCAGGACGCCGAACGGGTCTTCCGTGATCTGGCAGCAAGGGGCAACAAGCTGATCTTCGGTACCAGCTTCTCGCATATGAGCCCGATGCTCAAAGTCGCCCAGGCGATGCCCAAAACCACATTTGAACTGTGTTCAGGGATCAAGACCCTGAAAAACCTGGGTGCATTCGAAGCGCGTTGTTATGAGGGGACTTACCTGGCCGGCATCATTGCCGGAAAGATGAGCAAGAGCAATATCCTTGGCTTTGTCGGCGGTTTTCCGGTGCCGGATATATTGGGGCCGGCAAATGCCTTTCTGCTGGGTGCGCGCAGCGTCAACCCGAAAATGACGTGCAAGGTTATCTGGCTGTCCTCCTGGTATGACCCGGCGAAGGAGCGGGACGCCGCCAATGCACTGATCTCGGAAGGGGCGGATGTTGTGATGTCGATGACGGATACGCCGACCACCGTACAAGTAGGCGAAGAAAAAGGCGTGTGGACAGTCGGCTATGCGAGTGATATGTCCAGATACGGGCCGAAAAAACACCTGACATCGTTCATGGTGGACTGGAGCAGTGAGTACATCAATGCTGCACGTACCGTCATGGACGGAACCTGGACCTCCAGCCACCGCTGGGACGGATTGAAAGCAGGGGTGGTGAAAATGAGCCCTTACAACCCGGCGATACCAAAGGATGTTCTGGCCTATGTGGCAGAACAGGAACGCGCCATCATCGCCGGAAAATTACTGCCCTTTGCCGGACCGCTACGGGATCAACGCGGCAATCAGCGGGTAGCGGCCGGGGCTGTGCTGCATGAAGATCAAATCAAGGGCTTCAATTGGTTTGTCGAAGGCATGCAGGGCAATTTGCCGAGAAGCTAGGCAAGGTTCTTATTCCCATCAACTTGTATAAGTGACCGCCGCCGCAAGGCCGGGTGGCGGGACTCTTTGTATCCGGCATATGACTAATCTCTCTGTACGTGTGAACAAAATCACGCAAGAGGCGTGCGACATCAAGTCTTTCGAATTGCTGAGCGCATCAGGCGAAGCTTTACCCGCATTTGCTCCGGGTGCGCACATCGATGTGCGACTGGGGGAGGGAGTAATACGCCAGTATTCCTTGTGCAACGGGCCGGATGAAACTGACCGCTACCTGATTGCCGTGAAAAAAGAAACTGCTTCACGCGGTGGCTCCCTGGCCATGCATGAACGCATCAGGGAGGGCGACCTGATCACCATCAGCAGTCCGCGCAATCACTTTCCGCTTGAGCAATCGGGAGGGCCGTATCTGTTACTGGCGGCGGGTATCGGCGTAACGCCAATACTGGCGATGGCGCGTCATCTGCTGGCGGCTGACGCCCGCTTCGAACTGCATTATTTCACCCGTTCGATTGCGCACACGGCCTTCCAGGCTTTGCTATCCGGTGCCGGGTTCGCCGGGCACGTGCAATTTCATTACGGGCTCGAGCCGGACGGATTGCGCGCTTATCTGGAGCAGTTGCTATCGGTTTACCCGAAGAATAGTGCGCTCTATCTATGCGGGCCACGTGTGTTCATGGATTTGGTCGAATCCGCTGCAGCTGCGAGCTGGCCGCCGGAAGCAGTACATCTGGAATATTTCAATGCCGAACCGCAATCCCGCGACGCGGAGCACGTGTCATTTGAAGTCAGGCTGGAGCGTTCGGGCGGCACGTATCTGATTCCGCCGGACATGACCATCGTTGAAGTATTGGCGCAACACGGCATTCATATCGAAACTTCGTGCGAACAGGGCGTGTGCGGAACCTGCCTCACAGCGGTGCTGGAAGGAATTCCGGACCACAAGGACGTGTACCTCACCGCTGCGGAAAAAAAATCGTGCGACAAGATCATGCCCTGTGTATCACGAGCAAAGAGTGGCTTGTTGGTACTGGATTTGTAGCGCCGTTTTTGTAGCTCCGCTCGTGTCTTGGTAAAGCCAGCTTTAGTACAAGCAGCAAGAAGTGATCGCAGCCCGAAACATAAACCTATAGGAGAAAAGTTAACTATGACTCTCAACGCAGACGCCATGCATAGCTGGTCCGTGGTAGCGACTTCTGCCGAAGTAGCGACAGGCGAAATCGTGCAGGCATTTTTGCATGGGCAGGAACTGGCGCTCTGGCGCAATGCCGCCGGAGAGATACAGATATGGGCGAATCGCTGTCCGCATCGCGGCACACGCTTCACGCTGGGGCGCATAGTCGATGACCAGTTGTCCTGTGGTTACCATGGCTGGCGCTTTGGCAGTGGCGGTCTATGCACTTATATTCCGGCGCACCCCAAATTACAGCCGCCTAAGAACGTATGCGCAAAGACTTATCCGGCAGTCGAGCGCTATGGAATGATTTGGGCTTCACTGGGTGCTCCGGTCGCAGAACCGCCGCATCTGCCGGCACTGGCAGATGTCGGACAGCACGCCGTGTTCTGTCGCAGCTTTGTGATCTATCAATCTGCCGAGAAGGTGATGTATCAACTGCAGCAGCTTGCGGCAGATCGCTACGAGTCGCCGGAATCTAACGTACTGGTAGGCCAGGATGGCAATGGCGGAACAATAACCGTATTGCTGCAGCCGATGGCAGAAGGCAAATCCATTGCGCATCTATGGGCCAGTTCCAGCGATGCAACGGAAGACGTTAATAGCGTGCGTCAGCGTAACAACGCCTATTTCAAACAACACAGGCAACAGCTTGAAGCCTGCGTCTAGATATACACCCATCAATCATCCGGAGAAATATATGTCAGCCCAATTGGATCCTGTCGTATTGAATGACTGGTTTGTCGTCTCGGCAGCGCACACATTATTGCCAGGCGAGCCTTTGCTCACCCAATTGTTGGGCGTAGCCATCGCAGTCTGGCGCGAGGCCGACGACAGCCTGCACGCCGCCAGACATGGTGCCGACGAAGTGTGCGGCAAATACAAAGTCTGCGAGCGTTATGGCTATATATGGGTATCGCTTGGCAAGCCGGTCAGGGATATCTATTCACTCCCGGAATTCACTCAGCCCGGACGTCGCTTCGTCGATTGCGGTTCGTTTGGTGTCAAGGCGTCAGGCCTGAGAATCATAGAAAACTTCCTGGATATGGGGCATTTTCCTTTCGTGCATACCGATATTCTGGGCAAAGAGCCCCATACCGAAGTCAAGGATTACAAGGTGGAGACGGATGCCGAGACCCAGGAGTTATGGGCCACGGAATGCCGATTCTGGCAACCCAGGGCGGCGGCTTCAGCGACCGATGGCCTGGATGTCGAATATACCTATCGGGTGATGCAGCCATTTACGTCCGCGCTATACAAGACCTGCCCGACGCGAGCGGACGAACGGGATGTCATTGGCCTCTATGTACAACCGGTCAGCGAAGAAGAGTGCAAGGTCGCGCTATGGATGCTCTTGTTTGACGACATGCATACCGATGGCGAACTGATCGCTTTCCAGCAAACGATTTTTGGCCAGGATAAGCCCATCCTGGAAAGTCAGTTGCCCAAGCTGATCCCGCTTGATCCCAGGTCGGAGATCCCGACCCGTGCCGATGCATCCTCGATTGCCTATCGACGCTGGTTACGCGAGATCGGATTGCAATACGGCGTGCAAAAGGCTGCCTGAAGAGCATCTGTTACATGATGCTCCCGAACACCAGAACAGAAGGAATGCGCATGATCAAGCTCTATAACTACGAATTGTCCGGTAACTGTTACAAGCTGCGGCTGCTGATGAGCATGCTGAAGCTGCCCTATGACGCCATCGCAGTGGATTTTTATCCTGGACGGGAACACAAATCAAAACGCTTCCTCGCGCTCAATCCGTTCGGACAACTACCGGTACTGGAAGACGGTGCACTAAGGCTGCGTGATGCACAGGCGATATTGGTTTACCTGGCCACTCAGTACGACGCAAAGCGTACATGGTATCCCGACGATCCGGCTGCAATGGGGCAGATCACTATGTGGCTTGCCGTTGCCGATGAGATTACCCGCACCGCCTCTGCCGCACGCCTGCACGATGCACTCGGCTATGTGCTGGACATAGCAAAAGCACGCGCCGACGCGCATGCGCTGTTCCGCATCATTGATGACCATCTGGCCGACAAGGAGGTGATAGGGCAGCACTGGCTGGCCATGAACCAGGCAACCATCGCCGACATAGCCTGCTTCCCCTACATCGCCATGTCGCACGAAGGCAATATCATGCGCGACGATTATCCGGCGATCCGGCGATGGATAGAGAGGGTAAGACGGTTGCCAGGATTTGTCGGCATGTCGGGGATTTTTGCTCCTACGCTTTAAGGCCGGCGCGATATGGCCTGTCAGTGCGGTTTATATGAAAGGAAAAGATTTGCGTCGCAAAGCGTCTGAATGATGAGTTTGCTTTGCATAAGAAGATTTTTCACTATAAGAAATAAAGAGACAAATGACAAATCGCCTGGAACTTCATAGCATTACCAAACGCTATCCTTCGGTTGTCGCGAACGATGGCATCAACTTAACTGTTAAGCCAGGTGGCATCCACGCAGTATTAGGAGAAAACGGCGCGGGCAAATCCACCTTGATGAAAATCATCTACGGTGCGGTCAGGCCCGATTCCGGCAAGATGTTCTGGAATGGCAAGCAGGTGAATATTGCTAATCCGGCGATGGCACGGCATCTGGGTATCGCGATGGTATTCCAGCATTTCTCCTTGTTCGATACCCTGACCGTAGTTGAAAACATCGCCTTAGGCTTACCGCGCGATACCAGGCTGGATGAGCTGGCCCGGCGCATTTCAGAGACAGCGCAGCAATATGGTTTGGAGCTTGAGCCGCAGCGTCATGTGCATACTTTGTCGGTCGGTGAATGTCAGCGCGTGGAGATAGTGCGCGCCTTGCTGGCCAGGCCGCAATTACTGATATTGGATGAGCCTACTTCGGTATTGACGCCGCAAGCGGTCGAAAAACTGTTCGCAACCCTGCGCCAGCTGGCCGCAGAAGGTTGCAGCATTCTTTACATCAGCCACAAGCTCGATGAAATACGCACCTTGTGCGATACCTGTACGGTTGTACGTGCGGGTAAAAATGTGGGGAGCTGCGATCCGCGCAGGGAAACCACGGCCAGCCTGTCGCGCATGATGATAGGTCGCGAGCCGCCACCGATCAGGCATCTTCCCCGCGCTCCTGGCCAGACCTTGCTGGCGGTGAAAAACCTGTCCTTGCGCAAGAGTCATCCTTTCGCCACGGAACTGTCCGATATCAACTTCGACATACGGGGCGGGGAGATCCTCGGTATTGCCGGTATCTCCGGCAATGGGCAACAGGAACTATTGGCAGCCTTGTCCGGTGAAGATACGCGTGCCGGGGCTGAAATGATTGTATTGCAGGGAGTGTCTGCTGGGCGCATGGATTCTGCGCAACGGCGTACCCACGGTTTGGGTTTTGTGCCGGAAGAACGTCTGGGACGCGGTGCGGTGCCTGAAATGTCGCTGGCGGACAATATCTTGCTGTCGCATCAGAACGCGGCAACCATTGTGGCCGGTTTTATTCGTAAAAATTCCATCGCAAAAATGGCTGCCGATGTCATCCGGCGTTTCGGTGTGAAAGCGCATGGGCCAAATGCCGCAGCACGCAATCTGTCCGGCGGGAATTTGCAGAAGTACATTGTCGGCCGCGAAATCCTGCGCAAGCCTGCCGTACTTGTCGTCGCGCAGCCTACCTGGGGTGTGGATGTCGGTGCCAGCGCGCAAATACGTGCCGAGCTGGTCGCATTGCGGGATGCAGGATGCGCCTTGCTGGTCATCTCGGAAGAACTGGATGAGCTGTTTGAAATTTCGGATCGTTTGCAGGTTATCGCCAAGGGGCGTCTTTCACCGTCGATCCCGGTTGCCGATGCAACTATCGATTTGATCGGTCTGTGGATGAGCGGCATGTGGCACGACACTGCACCTATGCCAGTCAAGGAGGTCTTCTATGCTTAAGCTGGAGGCGCGCGCACGTCCATCCCGACTCATATCGTGGATGTCGCCAGTGCTGGCGGTGTTGCTGACCGTGATCTGCGGTGCGATTTTGTTTGCAACTCTGGGCAAGGATCCGCTTGCCGGTCTGGCGGTATTTTTCCTGGAGCCGCTGCAAGATTTGCATGGGTGGTCAGAAGTGGGCGTCAAGCTGGCGCCGTTGCTCATGATCGCCGCTGGCCTGGCGATATGTTTCCGTGCCAATGTATTCAACATCGGTGCGGAAGGGCAATTGGTATGCGGCGCGATAGCCGGCGGGGCCGTCGGCTTGTATTTGGATAATGGCAGTACTGGCGGTGCATTCATGATTACCGTTGTTTTGCTGGCAGGCATGCTGGGCGGTATGGCATGGGCGGCGATTACGGCCTTCCTGCGCGATCGTTTTAACGCCAATGAGATTCTGGTGTCGCTCATGCTGGTATATGTCGCGCAGCTGCTATTGAGCTACCTGGTGCAGGGCGTATTTAAAGATCCGGACGGCTATAACTTTCCACAGTCCCGGATGTTTTCTGAAGGGTTTCTGCTGCCAGTATTATTGGAAGAAACCCGCTTGCACATCGGCATACTGTTTGCGTTGCTGGCCTCGTTCATCGCCTGGCTATTTTTAGCGAAAAGCTTTGCCGGTTTTCGCCTGCAAACCGGCGGTATGGCGCCGCTGGCTGCACGCTATGCCGGTTTCTCTTCGCGCAAGGCGCTCTGGACTTCCTTGCTGATATGCGGTGCCTTATCCGGACTGGCTGGCGTATGCGAAGTGCTGGGGCCTATCGGTCAATTGACGCCGTCGGTATCGCCAGGCTACGGCTTCGCCGCCATCATCGTGGCTTATGTCGGCCGCCTGCATCCTATAGGTGTCATATTTTCCAGCTTCATCATGGCGCTGTTTTATATAGGTGGCGAGCTTTCGCAATCACGCCTTGGGATACCGAATGCCATTACTGGTGTATTCCAGGGGATATTGCTGTTTTCGCTGCTGGCTTGCGACGTCCTGATCAATTACAAGCTCCGCTGGAGCAATACCGCCACACATGCCCGCTTGCTTGGGAGTGAATGATGGAAACTTTTGCGTTATTGGTAGCTGCGTCCATCAATGCCGGCACGCCTTTGATGTTGGCTGCGTTGGGTTTATTGATTAATGAGAAATCAGGCGTCGTGAATCTCGGCGCCGAGGGCATGATGCTGGTCGCCGCCATAGTCGGCTTCGCGACGACGGTCCAGACTGGTAGCGTGACGATGGGGCTGATCGCGGGTGCGGGCTCCGGCATGTTGCTGGCCGCTTTTTTTGCCTGGCTGACAGTATGGCTGGGTGCGAATCAGGTGGCAACCAGTCTGGCCTTGTCCTTGTTTGGTAGTGGCGTGTCTGCTTATATCGGCATCAGCTACGTCAGCAAGACACTGCAAAATAGCAAATTCAGCATACCGTGGTTGCAAGACATTCCGTTTCTCGGCGTCGCTTTATTCAGGCAACACCCGATGGTGTATTTCTCGATGCTGCTATGTGCTGCGATTGTATGGTTTCTCTATCGCAGTCGTGCAGGTCTGGTATTGCGCGCAGTAGGTGAGTCGCCATTGTCCGCCCACGCACTTGGCTATAAGGTGCGTCTGATTCGTCTGGCAGCCCTGATGTTTGGCGGTGCATGTTGCGGCCTGGCGGGAGCGTTTCTGTCACTCATTTATACGTCGCAATGGCTGGAGGGCATGGTGGCAGGGCGGGGATGGATCGCACTGGCCCTGGTGACCTTTGCCAGTTGGCGTCCATTGCATATCATGGCGGGCGCGTATCTGTTCAGTAGCGTCACCATTTTGACCTTCTTCATGCAAAGCAAGGGCGTACCCGTCGCATCGCAATTGCTTTCGATGTTGCCTTATCTGGCGACCATACTTGTGTTGGTCTTGATTTCGAGTAACGCGAACCGTATCAAACTCAATATGCCTGCATCACTTGGCAAACATTTTAATCCGGGTAGTTAATGTCGACAGCGTTTCCGTCAAGATGAAGATCTGATTGCTCGTGCAGTTTTGAGCATTCAGATTACATTCAAATGCTGCTGCAAGCATTTGATTTAGATGAAATAGCTTTGCTTGAGCTATGCCCGGCTATTACTACGTCTGCCTTGTTTGCTGAGCGCGTTCAGAATCCGTCGCTGATTGGTTGGTGACAGGTGTTCGACAAACACCATACCTTGCAAGTGATCCATCTCATGCTGGATGCACATTGCTTTTAAACCTTCCGCCTGCACGTCGATAGTCTTGCCGTTCAGATCCAGCGCACGCACATGCACCCATGCTGCGCGCCTGACGCTTTCATACACATCCGGTACGGACAGGCAGCCTTCCTCGAATTCAGCCTTGCCGCCCATTTTGATGATGCTCGGGTTGATCAAGACCTGCAGCCTGTTTCGTCGTTCGGATACATCCAGCACAATGATTTGCAGATGCACATCGACCTGGGTTGCGGCCAGGCCTATGCCGTCGAGTGCATACATGGTTTGCGTCATATCGGCGACCAGGCGACGGATATCCTCGTTGACCAGTTGCACCGGTGCGGCAACCGTGTGCAGACGCGGATCAGGATATTGCAGTACGGATAATCTGGTCATAATTTACTTAAGCTAATCAACATTCAGATGCTGTTTCAAGCATTTGAATTTATTCGACTTTTGTTTCCTTGCTGGCTTTGGCCGCATCCGGATTATCCGCCTCCCAGCGTCCGGCAATGTTCTTCAACAGAATGTTCACAGCTGCCAATTGACGGTTCTGTGTACTGAGCAAACTGTTCTCGCTCGTCAATGCAGTGTTTTGTGCGATCACTACATTCAGATAGCTGACCGTACCCGCGCGATATTGATCCAGCGTAATTTCCAGCGTTCTTTGCGCGGCTTCCAGGCTTTCGCGCTGTAGCTGGGTTTCTTGCTGCAACTGTGCGGCAAGGATGAGATTATCTTCCACTTCCTGCAATGCCGTCAGCACGGTTTGCCTATAAGTTGACGTGGCCTGGTCGGCGGCGCTTTGGGCCTGGGCACTGGCCAGACGGCGTTGACCGCCATCGAAGATGGCTTGCGCTACGGACGCACCGAGCGACCAGAACAGATTCGGTGCGCTGATCAGATTGTTCAGCGAATTGTTTTGATAACCACCACCGGCAGACAACACGAGTGAAGGGAAGTAGGCTGCATGTGCGACGCCGATTTGTGCGTAGGCTGCGGCTACTCTTCTTTGTGCCGCGGCAATATCCGGCCGACGTTCGAGCAGGGTGGTCGGCAGCAGTTGTGGCACCAGTGGTGCTTGCGGTAAAGCGGCATTGCGTTCCAGTGCCAATGCGGACGGCGGTACGCCCAGCAATACGGCGATTGCATGTTCCAGTATCTGCCGTTGGGCAACAGCTTCGGCCAATTGCGCCTGCGCGGCCTTGAGCTGGGTTTGGGCCTGCAGCACATCGACACGCGCCGCCACGCCACCGCCATAACGGAACTGCGTCAGGTCGAGCGAGCGCTGGTAAGCCGCCACGCTGCGTTCCAGCACCACCATTTGCGCATCTGCGGTGCGTAGCGAGAAGTATGTTTGCGCCAGCGTGGCCTGGGCCGACAAGCGTGCGGCGGCGAGGTCGTCGACGCTGGCTTGCAGGCTGGCTTGTGCGCCGGTGGTGGCTTGTGCCAGACGTCCCCACAAGTCTATCTCCCAGCTTGCATTGCCGGACAACGAGACGTTGTTGTTCGGGTTCTGTACCGTCGTCGAACGGGTGGTGCTGGTCGCGTTGCTGGTACGCGTGCCATTCAGGCCGACCGATAAGGTAGGCAGGCGTGCGCTGTAGCTGGCGGCAACTGCCGCGCGTGCAGCCGCGACCTGCGCGACCAGTGATTTCAGGTTTTCATTGCCGACTACCAGACGGCCTTCAAGATCGTTCAGCACCGGATCGTTGAACAGGGTCCACCAGTCATCAGGCACGGTTGCGGCATTCGCTGCTGTACCTTCCTGCCACAATCCCGCTTCCTTGAATTGTGTCGGCGCAGGCGCTGCGGGCGGTGGCACAGGTGCACTGGCGCAGGCTGCCAATAGCAGTGTGGGCGCAATGATTAATAAGTAAGGGCGCATAAAATTCCTCTAAAACTCAGGCCGTAGCCAGTTGTGGGGCCGGGCTGTGCTTATGCTTGTCGCGGCGCAGCTTATCCATCAACACAAAGACGACAGGGGTCGTGTACAGCGTCAGCAACTGGCTCAGGATCAGGCCGCCGACGATGGCGATACCGAGCGGCTGGCGCAGTTCTGCACCGTCGCCGCTACCCAGCGCCAGTGGCAAAGCACCGAAGATGGCGGCAAAGGTCGTCATCAGGATAGGGCGCACGCGTAATAACGCCGCGCGATAAATGGCAGGGCCGGCACTGATGGCGCCGTGGCGTTGCCGCGTAATCGCAAAGTCGATCATCATGATGGCGTTCTTCTTGACGATACCGATCAGCAATATGACGCCGATCAGGGCAATGATGGAGAACTCGGTATTGAACATTTTCAGCGCCAGCAGCGCGCCGACACCAGCCGACGGCAAGGTCGACAAAATCGTAATCGGATGGATCAGGCTTTCATACAGTATGCCCAGCACCAGGTAAATCACGATAATGGCGGCGCCTATCAGCAAGGGTTGCGACGACAGCGATTCCTGGAAGGCATTCGCCGTGCCCTGGAAACCGCCGCGTACCGATACCGGCACGCCCAGCTTGCTGATTGCAGTATTGATGGCGACCGTCGCGTCTGACAGCGATACACCCAGCGGCAGGTTGAAGCTGATGGTGGATGCCGGGGTACCGCTTTGATGGCTGACGGCCAGCGGCGTATTCGTGGTTTCAACCCGCGTGAAGGCAGACAGCGGTACTTGTGCGCCGGTATTGCTGGTGACGTACAGGCGCTTCAGGGTTTCCGGCCCTTGCAGGAATTCCGGCGCCAGCTCCATCACGACCCGGTATTGATTCAGCGGGTTGTAGATGACGCCGACCTGGCGCTGGCCAAAGGCATTGTTGAGCGTGCTGTCTATGGTGGCGACGCTGATGCCCAGGCGTGCTGCCGCCTCACGGTCTATCACCAGCGAGGTTTGCATGCCCTTGTCCTGTTGATCGGAGTTGACGTCTGTCAGCTCGGGGATTTGCGCCAGCGCATTGCGGATCAGCGGATCCCAGGTGCGCAGATCTTCTATCGTGTCAGCTTGCAGCGTGTACTGGTACTGTGCGTTCGATTGGCGACCGCCGATGCGGATATCCTGCACCGGCACCATGAACAGGTTGGCCCCCGGTTCATGCGCCAGTTGCTTGCGCAAACGGGCAATCACGACATCTGCCGGGACTTTGCGCTCTGCCAGCGGTTTGAGCGTGATGTAAAACATGGCCGAGTTGCTTTGTCCGCCGCCGGTATTGCCGCTCACATTGGCGACCGCCGGATCGGAGCGAATGATGTCGGAGAAGGTATCCAGTCGCTTTTGCATCATCTGGAAGGAGCTGCCCTGGTCAGCCTGCACGCCACCGATCAGGACGCCGGTATCCTGCTGCGGGAAGAAGGTTTTCGGAATCGCTACGTAGAGATGTACGTTCAATGCGACCACTGCCAGCAAAGCGATAATCGCCAGCGGTTGATGACGCAGGGTCCAGATCAGCGTGTGACGGTAGCCGCGCATGACTGCGCGGTTGAAGCGACCGAACCATGCGGCGATACGTCCCGGATTGCGGGTCGCGCGCTTTTGCTGGAGCAGGGTGGCGGCCATCATGGGTGTGGTGGTCAGCGAAACCACCATCGATACCAGGATGGCTGCCGTGAGCACCACCGCAAATTCACGGAACAAGCGACCTACCACGCCTCCCATCATCAGCAAGGGGATGAAGACGGCGATCAGCGACAGGCTGATAGACACCACGGTAAAGCCGATTTCGCGCGCGCCTTTTAACGCCGCTTCGCGCGGAGTCAGCCCTTGTTCCAGATAGCGCGTAATGTTTTCCAGCACGACAATCGCGTCATCGACGACGAAGCCGGTGGCGACCGTGAGTGCCATAGCCGATAGATTATCCAGACTATAACCACACAGATACATGACGCCGAAGGTACCCGCCAGCGAGACTGGTACGGCCACCGCAGGGATCAGCGTAGCGCGCCAGTTACGCAGAAACAGCAAGACGACCAGGATCACCAGGCCGACGGCTATCCCCATCGAACGTTCGACTTCACGCAACGAAGCCTTGATGGTCGGGGTGCGGTCGGTAATTACATTCATCTGTATGGCCTGCGGGATGGATGCCTGCAGGCGCGGCAGGATGTCGCGTACGTTTTCTACGGTTTTAATAATGTTGGCACCCGGCTCCTTCAGCAGGAACAGCATAATCGCCGGTTTGCCGTTCGCCAGGCCATAGTTGCGCACGTCCTGCACTGAATCGACCACCTCGGCGACGTCACGCAGGCGTACTGCCGCACCTGAGCGATAGCTGATCACGACTGGTGCATACTCGGCGGCGGTACGTGCCTGGTCATTTGCACCTATTTGCCAGTACAGATCATCCAGCTCGACCGCACCTTTCGGGCGATTTGCATTGGTATTGGTGATGGCGGTGCGTACATTGTCGAGCGAGATGCCGATGTTGGCGAGCTTGTCCGGATTCAGTTGTACCCGCACCGCCGGCAGCGCGCCACCGCCGACATTGACCTGGCCGACGCCATCGACCTGCGACAGGCGTTGCGCGAGTACGGTCGAGGCGGCGTCATACATCTGGCCGCGCGTCAGCGTATCCGAAGTCAGCGCAATGATCATGATAGGCGCGGCTGCCGGATTCACCTTACGGTAGGTCGGGTTGCTCGGCATCCCGGTTGGCAATAGCGTACGCGCCGCATTGATCGCGGCCTGCACATCGCGTGCTGCGCCATCGATATCACGATTGAGGTCGAATTGCAGTACGACGTTGGTCGAGCCTAATGAAGAGCGCGAGGTGATTTCATTGACGCCGGCGATACTGCCAAGTGCGCGTTCCAGCGGCGTGGCGACGGTGGCCGCCATGGTGTCCGGACTGGCACCAGGCAGAGATGCGCTGACCGAGATCGTCGGGAAATCCACTTGCGGCAACGGTGCAATCGGCAGCAGGTTGAAGCCCAGTATGCCGGCCAGCGCGATGCCTATCGTGATCAGTGTGGTCGCGACTGGACGTGCAATAAAGGGCGCAGAGATGTTCACGTTGCGCTTCCACCTGCGGCACGCTCAGCGGCACGGCGTTCCTGCCATTCCTTCAGACGTTGCGCCTGTCTGGCAAAGCCAAGGTAAATCACGGGTGTGGTGAACAGCGTCAGCAACTGACTTACGATCAGGCCGCCGACCATGGTGACGCCGAGCGGATGACGCAGTTCATGTCCGGCGCCGGTACCCAGCATCAGCGGCAAGGCACCGAGCAAGGCCGCCATCGTCGTCATCAGAATAGGACGGAAACGCAGCAGGCAGGCTTTGTAAATCGCTTCGCGTGGCGCCAGGTTTTCTTCCCGCTCCGCATACAGTGCGAAGTCGATCATCATGATCGCGTTCTTTTTCACGATACCAATCAGCAGCACGATACCGATGATGCCGACGATGCCCAGATCCAGCCCGGCAACCAGCAAGGCGAGCAAAGCACCGAGACCAGCCGAAGGCAGGGTGGAGAGAATGGTGACCGGATGGATGTAGCTTTCATACAGCACGCCGAGCACGATATACATGGTGACGACCGCCGCCAGGATCAGCAGCAGGGTGCTGCTGAGTGACGCGCGGAAGGCTTCCGCCGCGCCCTGGAAGCTGGTTTCCACGCTCGGCGGCAGGTTCAGCTTTGCTTCTTCGGCCTTGATGGCATCGACCGCCTTGCCGAGCGAAGCACCCGGCGCGAGGTTGAATGAAATCGTCGCGGACGGGAATTGCGCGACATGGTTAATGGCCAATGCGGTAGGGCGTTCGATGATTTGCGCCACCGAGGTCAGCGGTACTTGTCCGGTCGCGGGGAACACCAGTGTGGAGCTGGTGCCGCCAGTGCCGTTGGTGGTGTTGGTATTGTTGTTGGTGACCGGCACATACAAGCCCTCCAGCGATACCGGACCGCGCCTGCGTCCGGCTTCCGCTTCCAGCACCACGCGGTACTGGCTGGATTGCGTATAGATAGTGGAGATCAGGCGCTGGCCAAAAGCGTTATACAGAGCATTATCGATGGCCGCGACGGTGACGCCGAGACGACCGGCGGTTTCGCGGTCTATCTGCACATAGGTTTGCAAGCCCTGGTTCTGCAGATCGCTGGCGACATCGACCAGTTCCGGCACCTCTTTCAGACGCGCCAGCAACAATTCATTCGACCTGGCGAGGTCGGCAGAGTCAGGCGAGCTGAGCAGGAATTGATACTGGGTTTTGGAGACGCGGTCTTCGATGGTCAGATCCTGCACCGGTTGCATATAGGCAGTGATGCCGGGTATGCGCGAGGTGGCGTCATTCAGGCGGCGGATGATGTCACTGGCGGAAGCGTCGCGTTCAGCAAACGGCTTCAGTGTGATTTGCATGCGCCCGGTACTCAGGGTCGGATTCGCACCATCGACCCCGATGAAGGAAGTGAGGTGTTCGACATCCTTATCCTTCAGGATCACATCCGCCAGCGCCTGCTGACGACGCGACATCGCTTCAAAGGAGCTGGTTTGAGTGGCTTCGGTAATGACCTGGATCAGGCCGGTATCCTGCACCGGGAAAAAGCCTTTTGGCACGATGACGTAGAGCAGGGCAGTCAGTGCCAGTGTCAGGCCAAATACACCCAGCGTGGCACGTGGCCGGTCCAGCACCCAAACCAGCGCACGACCGTAAGCAGCGACCATGCGGTTGAATTGCTCTTCACTCCATTTGCCGATGCGGGTCGGTTTGTTTTCGCGCTCAGGACGCAGCAGGCGTGCGCTCATCATCGGCGTCAGCGTCAGCGATACGAAGGCAGAAATCAGGATGGCGACTGCCATCGTGATTGCGAATTCATGGAACAGGCGACCCACCACATCACCCATGAACAGAAGCGGAATCAGCACCGCAATCAGCGATACCGTCAGCGAAATAATGGTGAAGCCGATCTGCTTGGAACCCTTGAGTGCCGCTTCCATCGGTGAGTCGCCTTCTTCGACGAAGCGCGCAATATTCTCGATCATGACAATCGCATCATCGACCACGAAGCCGGTCGAGATGGTCAGCGCCATCAGCGTCAGATTATTAATGGAGAAGCCAGCCAGATAAATCACGCCGAAGGTACCGACCAGTGACAAAGGCACCGCCACACTAGGAATAATGGTGGCCGATGCGCTGCGGAGGAACAGGAAAATCACCATTACCACCAGCGCGATCGCCAGCAGCAATTCAAATTGCGTATCGTCTACCGAGGCGCGGATGGTGGTGGTGCGATCCGCAACCACCTGTACATCGACCGAACCGGGCAATGAAGCCTGCAGCTTGGGCAGCAGCGCCTTGACCCTGTCCACGGTTTCGATCACGTTGGCGCCCGGCTGGCGCTGTACGTTCAGGATCACGCCGCGGGTGCGATCGACCCATGCCGCGAGGCGCAGGTTTTCTGCATCGTCAACGATTTGTGCGACATCGCTCAGACGCAGCGGATTGCCGTTTTTCCACGCGATGATGAGGTTTTGATACTCGGCGGCGGATTTCAGCTGGTCGTTGGCATCGATGGTGGACGCACGTTGTGCACCGTCGAAACTGCCTTTGGCCTGATTCACGTTGGCCGCCACGATAGCGGTACGGATGTCATCCAGCGACAGCCCGAGCGAAGCCAGGGCTTGCGGATTGCCCTGTATGCGTACGGCAGGACGCTGGCCACCGGCGATGCTGACCAGGCCCACGCCGTCCACTTGCGACAACTTCGGTGCAAGGCGGTTTTCCACCAGGTCATGCACTTTAATAATCGGCAGCGTCGGCGAGGTGATCGCTATCGTCAGTACCGGTGCATCGGCCGGATTCACCTTGCTGTAAATAGGCGGCATAGGCAAATCGCCGGGCAGTAAATTGCTACCAGCATTAATCGCGGCCTGTACTTCCTGCTCGGCGACGTCCAGCGACAGGCCCAGTGAGAAGCGCAGCGTAATCACCGAAGCGCCACCCGAGCTGGTCGAGGTCATTTGATTCAGACCTGGCATCTGGCCGAACTGACGTTCCAGCGGTGCCGTCACCGTAGTCGAGATGACGTCCGGGCTGGCGCCCGGATACAAGGTGGTGACCTGGATGGTCGGGTAATCAACTTCCGGCAAGGCGGACAGCGGCAGCAAGCGATACGCCAGCAAGCCTGCCAGCAGGATGGCGAGCATCAAGAGCGAAGTGGCAACCGGACGCTCAATAAAGATGCGTGATGGATTCATGGTGCAGGCTTTTTAAAACTACTTCAGTTGGACGGAGCGGCTGGTTTGTCCTGCTTGTCTTTCTTGCCACCACCGTTTTGCTGGAACCATGCGCGACGTTCTTCCGGGCTCATGTTCTTCAGTTTCTCTGCCATTTCCGGCGGGATGTTGCGACGCTTGCTGTCTGCCGGCGGCGCAGTTGCACCTGCACGCTGTTTCGGATCGGCGGCGATGACTTCAACCTTGCCGCCTTCACGCAAGCGGTCGGTGCCATCGATTACCACTTTTTCGCCTGCTTCCAGCTTCGCTTCAACCGCCATCCAGCCGCTATCGATGGCACCCGGTTTAACCACACGGGTGCTGACTGTGCTGTCGGCATTGACGACGTATACATAGAAGCCTTGTGCGCCGCGCAAGACTGCTGCCTGCGGCACAGTCAGTGCATCTTTTAATGTATTGAGCTGCATCACGACGCTGACCGCCTGGTTGGGGAAGAGTGCGTCGTCCAGGTTAGGGAACATCGCCTTGACCTTGATGGTGTCGGTGGTCACATCGATGGTGTTGTCAACGGTTGAAAGCTGGCCTGTCGCCAGCTTGGTTTTACCGGTGCGATCCCAGGCTTCGACCGCCATGCTTTCATTTGCACGCAAGCGGCTGGTGATGGCAGGAACGTTGGCTGACGGTACGGAAAATACCAGTGCAATCGGACGGGTCTGCGTGATGATGACGACGCCATTGGTGTCTGAAGGCTGCACGACATTGCCGAGATCCGCTTGCTTGAGACCGACGCGGCCAGCGATAGGTGCGGTGACGCGGGTGTAGGACAGCTGCAGTTTGGCGCTATCTACCGTGCCCTGGTCGGACTTGACGGTGCCTTCAAGCTGACGCACCAGCGCTTCCTGCGTATCGAGTTGCTGTTTCGGGATGGCGTCTTTGGACAGCAGATCCTTGTAACGGGCGAGGTCGATACGCGCATTATCGAGTTGTGCCTTGTCGCGTGCCAGCACACCTTCGGCCTGGCCCAGGGTTGCCTGGAATGCGCGCGGATCGATTTGCGCGAGCAATTGTCCGGCCTGAACTTGCTGGCCTTCCTTGAAGTTGATTTGCTGCAGTACGCCGCTGACCTGTACCCGCACGATGGCGGTGTTGGCAGCATTGATGCTGCCGATAGCATTGACTGTTACGCGTATATCCTGGCGTCGCGCCTCCGCGACCGATACCGGTTGCACCATATTCGGCCCGCCGAAACGCCCGCCGCCATTACCTTGCGCCGATTTATTCGCGGAAGACGGACTTTTCCACCACCAGAAACCGAGGCCTGCAGCGATGAATATGATCAGTGTCCAGATCAGGATGCGGCGGGTTTTGCCAGGACGCGTACGATGAGGGCGGGGCAGTGGTGGAGTGCTGGTGTCGGTATGGTCGGTCATGTGCGGCGGGTGATATCTGCGCGATTTGGGAGATTGATTATATTGCGCATTTACATAAAAAACCTGAGCGTTTAATTACTTTACAAAAGCGCTCAAAAGCGAAGGAATAACTTTACATACACATGCTTAAAATAGCCTGAAGCCATAGAAATGTCTGTGCAGGCGACCCGTCTGGTCGGAGTTCGGTAGAAATGAGGGCAGGAAATGAATAATTCCGTGTTTGTAGAGATTCAGTTCTTCATGCTGATAGTCTGCACCTTTGTGATTCCGATAGGTATTTACAGTTACATGATGTGGAAGCGCTCGATCTCGCGCAAGGTGGTGCTGATGTTCGGCGTGCTCCTGATCGCGGTGTCAGGCGGCAATATCTTCCTCTTGCATCTGCTGCGCATCATGGCGAAGGACACGCCATCCTTGCTCGACGATAGTATTTTTGCGTCGGAGATGTCGGTGGCGCTGTATCTGATCCCGGCCATCTTCGCCGGCATAGGCGTGAACATCATCTCGCATATATTGATCAGCCATCTGGCTGAGGCCGAGAAAAAATTCGACCGGGAACATAAAGAACGCCGGTAACGAGTACCGGCGTCCGGGTCTTACTTTATTCAGGCTTTGTGCGCCTGACGTGAGTCGCCAGGTGCTTCAGCTCGTTCATTCAAACCGTAATCGCGCAGTACATGCGCTACCCGCAAGCGGTAGTCGGCAAAGATGTGGTCGCGACCAGCAGCCTGCGCCTTGCGATGCACTTCCAGGTTGCGCCAGTTTTGCACCGCTGCTTCATCGCGCCAGTACGACAGCGACAACACCTTGTCCGGATTGGTCAGGCTCTGGAAACGTTCGACAGAAATGAATCCATCCATCTTTTCCAGGTGCGGGCGCAGTGCCGCGGCGGTGTCGAGGTAATTCTGTTTCAGTTCCGGATGGGGAATGACTTCAAAGATGACGGCTATCATTGTGATGCCTTTAGGGTAGACAAGACGCCCATGCAATTCTCCTCTTATGTTTGCCAGCTGAACTGACATATGAGTGTTATTTTAGCTGAAAATCAGTCTGTCTTGTAGCGTGCCAATACAAAAGCAACGGGCGTCCCTGCTGAACCAGAACTATTTTGAGTGATGCGAATGACCAAACATACCCAATCCAGGATATCCATGGGCGCTGGAACAGCAGTTAGTGCGGACATCTACTACATGTCTTGCTCTTTAGATGATCCAGCCATCGACGAACCATGCTCCCGTCTCTTCTTTTATCAAGATCAAACCAAGGAAAAGTGGTTCTATCATGACCAGCCGGGCTGGCGAGTCGTGTCCACCTGCCTGCTTCCAGAACACGGGACGACCCCGCGCTCAGTGGTTGCGTTGAGTGAGGAAGGCGGGATTGAGGTGTACAACAGGAATGGATCGCATGTAGAAAAGATTGTTGATGCAGGCCTGAGCGACAGCAGCAAGGGCTATGGCTATTTAAATAGAGTTCGATTGATCGGAGGAGCCCTTTTTGCTTGCGGTTACGGTGGGCAGTTATACAAAAGGGGCAGAACAGGTTGGCGGCATGTTGATCAGGGGCTTTTGCGAAAGCCGTCTCTCCCTATGCCAGCTGATCGATCAAAAATCGAAGAATGGATGAAAAATGAGGCGGAAGTAATTGATGTGTTGGACGTAAACGGAGTAAGTCAAACGGATATTTACGCCGTAGGCGACCATGGTTTCATCGCGCATTATGACGGATCCACTTGGGTAAGCTTACGGCCAAAAACGCAATCATGCCTATACAGCCTTTACATAGAGTCAGCCAATGATGTCTGGATTGCAGGGTCTCAGGGGACTTTACTCAAAGGAAATGCCCAGTCTGGCTTCCAGGCTGTATTAAGAAAGAGTACTGAGGCGGACTTCTACGCCATGACGAAATTCAATGATGAGGTCTACATAGGGGCAAGCGATGGCCTATACAAACTCCTCAGGGGCGATGTCATTGCAACAGAGCCAACCTTAAAGATGAAAATGACAGAAGTGGCAGATGTTGAGGCTAAAGAAGGGGTGCTGTGGGCGCTAGCATCCAAGCACCTGCTGCGATTCGATGGCAAAAAATGGGACATCTTTGAGCACATCGATAACACTTAACGCGTGTTATGAACTCGGTGGAGTGTTGAATTGCGCCGAATATTGCCCCGGTTTTTGCATCGAAATCTGACCCATCCAATTAATGTAATTTTGAGGCTAGGTAGATGCTAATCAGGTCTTTTTCTTCTTTTGGTCTACATGCTATTGATTTGCGCGCAGAGTTGCCCCTCTCTGACTGATCCACCTGCCACTGAAAAGATGCTGAAAGGCGACGATGCAGCCGCGGTACAACGTGCGGTTGCCGCGATGATGCAAATGAAGAAACCGGATATTGCGACGCTGGAGCGTGCATACAAAAATGCCTGAGCGGGGAATCATATCCCGACTCAGGCATTTTCATTTCTGACAGGCTGGCTTCAGGCTTCGTCGCCATACAGCTGGGCTGCAGTCACACCTACATCCAGTCGTGTCAGCGGCAATGGTTGCGGCTGTAAAGTCACGCCCAGTTTCTGATACACGGTTTCGCTGGACAGGCCATACGGTGCGGCATCCTTGTTATCGAAGGCGTAGTACACCTCGTCGACACCAGTCAGCAGCATTGCCGCCAGACACATGGGGCAGGGATGGCCGCTGGCGTAAATCACACTGCCTTTCAGGTTCGGACGTCCCAGCTTCTGGCTGGCGACGCGTATCGCTTCCATTTCCGCATGTGTGGTCGGGTCATTGGTATGCACGATATTGTTGACGCCGATGGCGATTGATTCGCCACCGACGGCCAGCACCGCACCGAATGGACGACCGCCGCGGGTTTTGTTGTCCTTGGCGAGGTTGACTGCCTGACGCAGGAATTTTTCGTGAGGGGATGGCATGTGTTGGCTCCTTTTATGATTGTTTTGCGATCTATGAATTTTTAATTTTCAGCGCGCACCGGCAGCGCGTAATAGCGCCACCATGGCGACATAATTGCGCTGCAGCGCATGCTGTAGCGGCCTGACGCCGTCTTTGTCTGCGAGATTTACATCCGCGCCTGCGGTTATCAGCAGATGCACGATTTCCTGGTGACGGATGCCGCCATCGGAAAGAATGATGGCTTCCAGCAAAGCGGTCCAGCCAAGGCGATTAATGTGATCCACTTTGACGCCTGCTTCTATCAAAGTGCGGACTACCGCCACATGGCCGCGCTCGGCAGCCGGTATCAAGGCAGTACCGCCGTAACGATTGGTGCTACTAAGGTCGGCGCCATGCGCCAGTGTCATTTTGAGTATTTCCAGTCGGCCTTGTGCGCCAGCCAGCAGGTAAGGGCTGTCTTGTCGCGCATCTTTGGCATTCACGTCGGCGCCAGCGGCGATCAGTGCACGCGCGATGGCTATGCGGTTATGGTCGGTTGCCAGCAGCAAGGGCGTGCGGCCCAATTCATCACGCGTTTCCAGTTGGCTGCGTTTGGCGGGCTGCTGCAGTATGGACTGAACGACAGTTAAATCATTGTTGGCAACGGCATTGAGCAAAGGCGTTGCATGCACAGGGAGTAAGAGCATGGAGCAGGCAAGAATGAGGAGCGAGTATAAGCGTTTCAACATAGGCGTTTGAACATCGAACGTTTCAATCTGGCAAGATGGCTTATCGGTATATACATCATTCTAGGCAGGCACTTGTGGATTTGAAAATTAAATGTTTGAATGCTGATCAGTGCCTTTGCCAATACCTGAAGTTTTATCGCATCCGGAAGCCTTCCTATATACATGTCCACCCCGATGTCAGCCTCGAAAATACTGGACCCGGTATTGTTGCGCAGTTTTCTTGCCGTCGCAGACACCGGCAGTTTCACGCGCGCCGCAGATAGTGTGCACCTGACGCAATCGACGGTGAGCCAGCAGATCCGACGTCTCGAAATCCAGTTCGGCTGCGATTTACTGGACCGTAATGGTCGCTATGTTGCCACCACACCAGAAGGCGAACGCCTGCTTGCCTATGCCCGGCGCATCATGCAATTGATGGATGAAGCGGTCGAACAGTTGACGCAAAGTGTGGAATTGGGAGAAATCCAGCTGGGCGTGCCGGAAGACTTCGCGTCACATGCCCTGACGCCGATACTGGCTGCATTCGCAGAAAACTATCCAGGCATACGACTCGAGATTACCAGTGGACTCAGCCATGAGTTGTGGCGCTTGTTCCAGCAAGGCAAACTGGATATGGCCTTGGTCAAACAACGCAAAGGCAGTGCGCCGGGTATTGCCAGCTGGCCTGAGCCGCTGTGCTGGGTTGACAGCCTGGAACGTCCTGCCGCTGCACGCAATCCGGTGCCGCTGGTAGCGTTTCCTATTGGTGGCTTGTATCGTAACGAGATGACGCATGCGCTGGATGCGACCGGGCAACGCTGGCGCATCGGCTTTGTCAGCACTAGCTTGGCCAGCGTCAGCGCGGCGGTAAAAGATGGGCTGGGCATCAGTTTGTTGCCACGTCGTATCGCGGCGCAGCACAGGATACTGGGCGAGGCGGATGGCTTTGCTGCTTTGCCTGATCTGGAACTGAGTTTGCATTTGCAGGACGGTGCCTCCACACACACCAAAACGCTGGCGACGGAATTAGTCGCCGCTTGCGACGTCATTATGGCAACATAGAAAAATTGGCATTTACTGCGCAGGACGTGTACAACGAAACCTGGTTCGCAGCTAAATGTCACAAGCAATCATTCGTATTGGTAGTGATGTAGTCGCAGGAAACAGGTATTTTTTGTTGATTGAACGATCCATATCAAAAGAGGAGCGCGCACATGAAAACCCTTCCAGTCCTTACATTATTGACAGCTGCCGTGGTCGCCACCGGCTGTGCCAGCTACGGTTCAGGTCCGACCGCAGAGGCCGTGATGCAACCAACGGCAGGCAATACTACCAACGGCGTCGTCAGCTTCAAGCAAAGTGGCGACAAAGTACTGGTCAGCGCGCGCATTACCGGCTTGTCGCCTGGTTTGCACGGTTTCCACATCCATGAAAAAGGTGATTGCAGTGCGCCTGATGGCATGAGCACAGGTGGCCACTTTAATCCTGGCGGTAAGAAACATGGCGCACCAGGGCACTCTGAACATCATGGCGGTGACTTCGGCAACCTGTCCGCTGACTCCAACGGCAATGCGTCGCTCAGCCTCAGCACCAGCCAGATCACGCTCGATCCGAATGCCGCCAACAGCATCATAGGTAAAGGCCTGATCGTGCATGCTGATCCGGATGACTTCGTCACCCAGCCTACCGGCAACTCTGGCAAGCGTCTGTCTTGTGGCGTGATCCGTCTGAAATAACAGACCTGAAAAAAACAGAAAACATAAAGTTCTTGCGTCATTCATTTGACGCAAGGCTATTCTCAGGGGACGTATATATGTTGCGTAAATTCGCAAAAACAGTCTTGCTTGGCTGCGCCTTTCTGGGTGTGGCAGGCGTGGTTACGGCAGACGAAAGCATACCGGTATATGCGGTCGCGTTACGCGGTACCGAGCCTGTTACATTGAAGGGCCGCTTACAGGGGCCGGAGAAATCGACCAAAGATTTTATTGTGCTCGTCAAGCAAGGCGAAACGCTTACAGTCAGCCTGAAGGCAAGCAAAGCCAACTCGACGTACTTCAATATCCTCCCACCGGATGATGCGACCGCTTTATTTGTCGGTGAAATGCAAGGCGCGAACGAGTGGCGGCAGCGCCTGGATGTGTCGGGCAATTACACGGTGCGGATTTATCTCAACCGCGCAGTGGCGCGCAAGGGCGTCAAATCCGATTACACCTTGAAGATTTCAGCTTCGTAGAGGTCAATACGTTCGTCGTCATATTGTCCTCATCGTGAATAGGGCGAATAAAGAGAGCGCTTGCATAGCGAACTTGTCTTATACCTGCTTCTGTTTCAGCGTGATTAGACGTTATCAGGCATGATGCGCTTCTTGTTGTTATCCTCGTCGTTACGCTCTTTACACGGATGAATTTGCATGGATAAACATATCGCGCCGGTCGCGCTGGAGAAGGCTTACAGATTGATTAACCATGGGCCGACCGTACTCGTGTCGTCCGGTCATGCAGGTGTAAGCAATGTGATGGCAGCGGCATGGTGTTGCGCACTGGATTTTGCTCCGCCTAAATTGACAGTTGTGATCGACAAGGCGACCAGGACGCGTGCGCTGGTAGAGAACAGTGGCAAGTTCGTGATCCAGGTGCCGACGGTGGCGCAACTGCAATTAACGCACGATGTAGGCAGCAAGAGCCTGTTACAGGAGCCGGACAAACTGGAACGTGCCGGCGTGGAACTGTTCCACATAGATGGTTATGAAACGCCATTCGTCGCCGGATGCTCAGCCTGGCTGGCATGCCGCCTGATACCCGAGCCACACAATCAGCAGGCATATGACCTGTTTATCGGTGAAGTCGTCGGTGCGTGGTCAGATACCCGCGTGTTCAGGGACGGACACTGGCATTTTGAAGATGCCAGCCCGGAACTGGGCAGCCTGCACTATATTGCTGGCGGCAATTTCTACGCCATCGGTCAGGTCTTGCAGGCGAATACCGATAAATAAATCTGCGTGCGTGACTGATGAATGCTGTAAAAAAGGATGCTGCGCGCATCCTTTTTTATTCCTCAATGCAGGCGCTCACGCCGCGCTTTTTCATTCCTGCGCCATTCCCAGGGCGCGACCGGGTATGCATCGGCCCACAAACCAGCACGTTTGGCTCGTGCTTCAAACTCTGCGAATTCGTATTGGCCGCGCTCTTGCGGACTTTGTTCATGCGCGTATGCCTTGTACCACCAACCGAGGCCAACTGTAATCAGTGCGAGGCCGCTATCCAGCGTCTTCGCTCCGTTCGGGGCGGAGCGGGGCGCTACCATTACCTTGCATATGTGACGCTTGTATTGATCGCGTGTATTGCACACCAGATTGGCTTGTCGGCCAAAGGTCAGATTGCTCAGGAGCTTGCGCGCACGGTTGCCGTAAGCTTGCTTGCGTTCCGGCGCATCGATACCGCCCAGTCGGACGATCATCGTTTTATACGCGCCCGGTTTGCCGCAGCGCGCTTTCAATGTGTCGCCGTCGGTGACACCAACTACCAGGCAATTTTTATAGATGCGTTCATGCAAGGGCTTGGCGCGCGGTGCAGCGGATGCCGAAGCAGTTGTCAGCAACAGGCATGACAACACTAAGGCAGGACGAAATAGGCTCTTCAAATTCATGGCTTGCGGGTAGTTCCACTCTTAAGCAGTAAGGGCAATCTCCAACTCTGCGCGATGCACTATGCAGTGTGGAGGCAGGACTATAGCAGTCAAATTACGCTTCAACGCCTGAAAACCGAAGGAGGAGTAAAATTCCACGGGTCTGTTTCAGAAAGCTTACTCGCAGGAAAGACAGTCGCAGGTGGACGTTGCTCCGCCGTATTGAATCTTCACCATATCAGCACTGCCAGGGACACACACTGTCCTTTGGTTTGTCCATGTAGCAAGTACCGTTGCCTTACATGAAAGCCGATGTTAATTAATGAATCAAGGGATTCGATAATGTTTAAAAAAAATCACCTCGCCATATTTGGCTTTATTTTTACCCTCGTAGTCACACCTCTGCACGCCGCAGAAGTAAAAAAAGTAGATGTTATGTTGATCGGTGGCGGCGTCATGAGCGCCACACTCGGAATCTGGCTCAATGAACTGGAACCCGGCTGGAGCATGGAAATGGTAGAACGTCTGGACGGCGTCGCCAAGGAAAGCTCGAATGGCTGGAACAACGCTGGTACAGGTCACTCAGCACTCGCAGAACTGAACTACACACCAGAAACCAAGGACGGCAAGATCGAGATTGCAAAAGCGATCGAAATCAATGAAGCCTTCCAGATCTCACGTCAATTCTGGGCCTGGCAAGTCAAGAACGGCGTCCTGAAGAACCCGCGCTCTTTTATCAACTCAACCCCGCACATGAGCTTCGTCTGGGGCGACGAGAATGTCAAATACCTGAAGAAACGCTACGAAGCATTGCAAGCCAGCCCTTTGTTCCGTGGCATGCAGTACTCGGAAGATCCTGAACAAATCAAGAAATGGGTGCCGCTCATGATGGAAGGCCGTCCGGCCAACCAAAAGATCGCAGCGACCTGGACGCCTATCGGTACCGACGTCAATTTTGGTGAAATCACCCGCCAATTCGTCGCCAACCTGCAAACCAAGCCTAACTTCTCGCTCAAGCTTTCCAGTGAAGTGCAAGACATCAAGCGCAATGCTGATGGGACCTGGCGCATAGGCTATAAAAACCTGAAGGATGGAACAAAAACCGAAACCGACGCCAAGTTCGTCTTCATCGGTGCGGGTGGCGGTGCCTTGCACCTGCTACAGAAATCCGGCATTCCGGAAGCCAATGAGTATGCAGGCTTCCCGGTCGGCGGCTCCTTCCTGGTAACCGAGAACCCTGCAATCGCTGAGCGTCATCTGGCGAAAGCCTATGGCAAGGCATCGGTCGGTGCGCCACCCATGTCGGTGCCGCATCTGGATACCCGTGTGCTGGATGGCAAGCGCGTGATCCTGTTTGGGCCGTTTGCGACTTTCTCTACCAAGTTCCTGAAGGAAGGTTCGTACTTCGACTTGCTGACCAGCACGACGACGCACAATGTGTGGCCTATGGTCAAAGTCGGTGTTGCAGAATACCCGCTGGTGGAATACCTGGCCGGCCAGTTGATGCTGTCGGATGATGATCGCCTGAAAGCATTGCAGGAATACTTCCCGAATGCGAAGAAAGAAGACTGGCGCTTGTGGCAGGCCGGTCAACGCGTGCAAATCATCAAGCGTGATGCCGACAAGGGCGGCGCGCTGAAACTCGGTACCGAAGTGGTGGCGTCGAAAGACGGCAGCATAGCCGGCTTGCTCGGCGCATCGCCAGGCGCATCGACCGCTGCACCTATCATGCTGGATGTACTGAAAAAAGTGTTCAAGGATAAAGTCGCTACACCAGCCTGGCAAAACAAAATCCGCCAGATCGTTCCGAGCTACGGCACCAAGCTGAATGATTCGCCGGATAAGGTTTATCAGGAATGGCTGAGCACTGGCCAGATCCTGCAACTGACACCGCCGCCCGCGATTGATCGCACGGTCGTGCCGCAAGCAGCGCCTGCGCCAGCACCTAAACGTGAAACGGCTGACTTGGCACTTTGATGCATAGGTAAGAAAACGGTACTCGGGCGAAATGTGTGCAAGCATATTTCGCCCTTATTATTTGCGTAGCAGATGGGCATAACAGACGGAACGAGAGGGCAAGACATGCACACCATCGCAAGCATCGCCACAGCACTAGTCGGCATTCTGCACATCTACATCCTGTATCTGGAAATGTTTTTATGGGATACACCGAAAGGCAGGCGTGCATTCGGCCTGACGGCAGAGTTCTCGGCGGCATCGAAAGTGCTGGCCGCGAATCAGGGCCTGTATAACGGCTTCCTCGCCGCAGGCCTGCTGTGGAGCGTGTGGCTGGGTGCTGCGGGCAACGATATCAAGATATTTTTTCTTGCTTGCGTTGTGGTGGCAGGTGTTTACGGCGGAGTGACAGCTGCGCGGAAGATAATATATGTACAGGCTTTGCCCGGACTCATCGCGCTGTTATTGGTATTGCTCGCAGGGTAATCATGGTGTCACTTCGGCTTCTGTAAACGTTTAACGAAGACCGTCATTTCCTTCACCGCCTGCAAGTCGCCGTGTTCTTGCGCGACTTTTATTCCGGTATTCCACGCCAGCTCCGCCTCATCCAGACGTTCCAGTTTCCGTAAGGCGACGCCCAGCAATTTCCATGCAGCTGAATAGGATGGATCTTGCAGTGTCGCCTGCTGCAAATGGATAACAGCGCTGGCGGCATCATCTTCCTGCAAGCAGCTGTTGCCGAGGCCGAAACGGAGCAGGGCGTTGTCGCGTCCTTCCGCCAGCAACTTCTCCAGGCGTTCGCGCATGCTCAGCTAATCCACTGGAAGTTGAAAAGGAAGAAGGCTGACAGCACCCATAGCAGCAAACTGATATGCGTCAGTTGCAGTTCACCCTGACGTATCCAGTATGCAAACCACAAACCGCCCAGATGCATCGCAAAGATGCAGGCGGCAAAACTGCATAAGGCGAGATTGAGCCAGGGCCGCGCGGCCTGCAGGTTGCCTGCGAGTGCCAGCTGATAACTGCCCAGCCAGCAAGCTAACGCGGCAGCGATTTGCAAGATGATCACGAACACCAGTGCCAGACGATGCAGGGTCGGTGAACTGATTGCACGTGTTTGCAAGGGAATATCTATGCGGGGTTCCTGCGTTAGCGGCGTCATGGCCATGGTATCGCCGACTGCCCAAACCGATGCGCGGAATGCGCGCAGGTTATTGATCGCTGCGATTGAAAGCCAATTGGCCAGGCCGATAGCAAACACGACCTGGAATAGCCAGATGGAGGTAGTGACGGACATGGAAATTCCTGAAATAAGACGCTGAATATCAAAGTATAGCCTTGGATAATAATGGCGACGCTCTGTTTAAACAAGGGCGGGATGGATCACGCCCAGGATATGTCTTGAGGGAACGAATGGGTATTGGGGAAGTAATGGCGCGGCACACGGCGCCTTAAAGAAAATTCTCGCCAGAAACAATATCAAAATTGGAGAGAAGATTTCATATGAAGATATGAGGAATCACGGTATTGATGCGATCAAAAAACCGACGCTGGACATTGCAACGAAAACTGCCTGAAAAATCAGTTCGATGAGTATTGCAAAAATTGTACAGGTAAGAATGTCTCAGCAAATCCAGGCGAGTCAGTAAGGCCCGAAAAGCCATCTCAGGATAAAAATACAGACGTGCCAATGGACTAAATAATGATGAAAACGATTGATTTCAGCAAAGAATTTTTGGGTTTCAATATCGTTGATTGTGTCGCCAGGAGTAGGGATAAGTTCTATTACCTTATCGTCCTTGCGCTTGCTCTCCACGCAAGGTCATGACAGAACTGATCACGGTTGCCGCGGCCTTGCCGTCCTCGCGCACTATCTCGCAAGTGTAATGAGTGATGGTGCGCCCGCTCTGTATCGGTTTTGCCGTAGCGCGTAGCCTGGTAGCCCAGACAGGCCGGAAGAAGTTGATTTTCAGATCGATGCTGGCAAACGATTCGCCTTCGGCCATCAGGGTTGAATGCGCCGTCCCGATTGCGGCATCTGCCAGCTCGCACATCAGACCGCCGTGCACGGTTGCCTGCTGATTGCCATGCAGGTCCGGTGACGCGTCGATCTCCACAGTTGCTGTACCCAGTCCGACTTCAACGATCCGTATACCCAAAGTTTGCGAAATAGGAGTGGGGTACTGCATATGTGTGGTATCGCCATCCTGCAAGGTGCCTGCCAATGACTTTTGCAGGTATTCCAGTACCGGGAGCTTGTTATTGGGTGCGGTCATGATGTTCCTGTGCGATGTATTTTCCTGAATCGTGTCTGACCAGGATGGCTACATAATACAAAGATTTCGGTAGCACTCAACATCCCCAGTCGTACGCGACCCTCTGCGCTTCAAGCTTGCGCTGCCTGATCCAGTCATGTGAATAGCCTCCTTGCGGCGATCTGGCCCAGCTATCCAGATACCTGGTTTCGTTCTGCACCCAGAGACACATTTCAGCGCGTTGTGCGGGCGTGGCATTCCTTGCTGCGCCGCCTGCGCCTATAGGCATGGGATTGGGTGTCGCAATGCCGGTGCCGCGCTCATCCATCCCGGCCCTGATCCTGGCTCTGGCTGCGTTTATCGTTTCCCTGTCATACGTCTGATTGCCCATGTATTCCGGCGTCGTATCGATGGTGGACTGTTTATTGGTTCCGATCGGGCAGGGGGATTCGGAATAGACGGTTTTTCCTTTGCTGACGCATTTGTAGATAGGTGCCTGGGCCATAGCCGGTGGCACGGTAAAAACAAGGGCTGCGATCAGAAAAATACTTTTCATGATTAGGGTTGGTGCTTATGGACGATGTGATGAGCTTGCTGCTACATTAAGTCGTATTTTGCCAGAGCGGCGCATTCAAGAGCCATCCCATTTATATGGCGTCGATTTTCATGATAATTTCCGACGCTACCATTCCATGACGTTTGCATTGTAGTCGTCCGAACAAGCCACTGCCCGTGTCACCATCTTGTCACAGAGGAAAACGATGTCGCAGAACGAGAACGATAAGAACAATAAATCGCGTTTGCTACGCATTTTCTCCATGATCCGGGACGTCATTTCCACTCCAGTAAAACTAGCCTGGTTGGGATTGGGCTGGGTATTGCAACAGCTGTTTGGCAAGTTCGACTGGCAAGCGCCTGCCTGGGCGCGCTGGACACAAGGACGCATGCAGCAGGCAGGCACTGCCATCCGGCAGCAACCAAAGCGCACTGCACTGTTTGCGCTGGCTTCCCTGGTGCTGATGACAGGCTCCTGGTACGCCTATGGCTGGTGGCAGGCACGGCCGCAACCGGTGGAAGTTACTTTTAAAGTCACCGCTCCGACGCGTACCGAAATTGAGCAGGAAGATCCCACCGCGCGCCTGCCTAAATCTTTGGAAATCCATTTCGATCACTCGGTCGCGCCACTGGCTGCCAGCGGCGAAGTGCTTAGCGAAGGCATTTCCACGTCGCCGACCCTGGCTGGCGTCTGGCGCTGGAGTAACGAAGATACGCTGACCTTTACACCAGCGGCTGACTGGGCAATTGGCGCGGAGTACACGGTGCGCTTCGACGCCAGGATGTTCAAGCCCGAGGTGCGCCTGGCTGAGTATCAGACCGTATTCCGTACCCCGGCCTTTACCGCATCCATAGTTCGCGCGGAGTTTTATCAGGATCCTATCAATCCCGTCACCAAACAAGGTGTGTTTGAACTGAGCTTCAGCCATCCTGTGAATACGGCCGAGCTGGAAAAACGCATAGAGTTGCAGCTCAGCGAACAGTCTGGCGGCGTACTCGGCATAGGCAAGGAAACTACGGCCTTTAGCGTCAGCTACGACAAATTCAAACTGCACGCCTATGTGCGCTCTGCAGTATTGGCTATCCCTAAGGAAAACAGTTCGCTCGGCTTCACTCTGGATAAAGGCGCCGTCGCCGTGCGCGACGGCCCGGCGCTGGACAAGCCCATGACACGCCGGATTGCCGTGCCCGGCTTGTATAGCTTGCGCGTGACGCAGGCGACGCCGCTGGTTGCCAACAACGACAAGAATGAACCAGAGCAGGTACTCATGATCAGCACCAATGCGAATGTGCATGAGCGTGAAATGAAGAAGGCAGTGCGTGCCTGGGTTTTGCCGAAAACACCTCTGGATGAACAAGGTGTACCCAAGCCCTATGAATCGGGCGATCCGGTCTATAACTGGCCGCGCAAGGACATCACGGCCCAGGTTCTGAAGCAGTCGCGTGTGTTGCCGCTGGAGCAAATCCCTGCTGAGTTTGAGTACACCAGCGAACATAACTTCAGGTACAACGCCGATGTCGGCGCGCAGATTTATGTGCAGATCGATGGCGGGATCAAGTCCTTTGGCGGCTACATCATGAGCAAGGCTGTTGCGCACGTGCTGTCTGTGCTGGCATTCCCTGCTGAAATCAAGATCCTGAGCCAGGGTTCTTTGCTCGCGATGAGTGGCGACAAGAAGGTAGCAGTACTGGTGCGCGATGTACCAGGCGTGAAGGTGGAGATCGGCCGCATCCTGCCGGCACAATTGCAGCATCTGGTGTCGCAGGCAGATGGCGATTTTGCGCATCCGCATTTTTACGGACGTTTCGGTGCAGACAACCTGACCGAACGGTTTGAATCGAAAATCCCACTGTTGGGACTGCCACAAGGCAAGGCGCATTACGAAGCCATCGATCTGAATCAGTACCTCAAGGGTGAGGGTGATGCGCGGCGCGGTATTTTCCTGCTGAATATTTCCGGCTACGATCCGCGTGCCGAGGAACGCGCGAAGAGGGAAAAAGAGCGTAACCAGCGTCAGCTTGGTGAAGCGCAAGCCAGTGATGGTGACGAGGCTGACGCGGACAGCCAGGACGCAGGCTCCACAGAGAACTATGAAAGCAAGTCTGACCAGCGCCTGGTCGTCGTGACGGATCTGGGTATCCTGGTGAAAAAATCCATTGATGGTTCGCAGGATGTCTTCGTGCAATCGATCTACACCGGCAAGCCTGTCGAAGGCGCCAGCGTCGAGATCATAGGCAAGAATGGTCAGACCTTGTTTAGCCAGAATACGGATGCCAGCGGCCGCGTGCATTTCGCCAAGATAGACGGCATGTCACGTGAACGTGCACCGTTGATGATATTGGTACGCAAGGCCGGCGACCTGAGCTTCCTGCCGTTGAATACGGCGGATCGTTCTCTGGACATGTCGCGTTTCGATGTCGGTGGCGGCAAAAATGCGAGCGTGCCAGACCAGGTTTCTGCTTATCTGTTCAGTGATCGCGGCATTTATCGCCCCGGCGATACCTTCCATATCGGCATGATCACCAAATCAGCCAACTGGAGCGGAGCTATCACTGGCTTGCCGCTGGAAGTTGAAGTCACTGATGCGCGTGGCCTGACGGTCAAACGCGAAAAAATCAAGTTGCCTGCTGGCGGCTTCAGCGAAATTTCGTATGCGACAGAAGAGAGTGCGGCTACCGGCACTTATAGCATCAACCTCTATCTGGTCAGGGATGGCAAGGCGGGCGCGCAAATCGGCAGCACCACCGTGAAAGTGCAGGAATTCCAGCCTGACCGCATGAAAGTAAATGCCAAGTTCACGACGCCGGATGGTATCGCGAGCACCGAGGGTTGGCTGCATCCACGTGATCTGAAAGTCGTGGTCAACGCGCAAAACCTGTTTGGTACGCCAGCAGAAAATCGCCGCGTGACGGCAGACCTGATATTGAGCCCGGCGTTCCCGGCCTTCAAACAATACCCTGACTATCGCTTCTACGACCCGCAACGAGCGAAAGAAGGTTACACCGATCAGCTGGGCGACCAGCAGACTGATCAGAAAGGCGATAGCACTTTCGATCTCGGCCTGGCTAAATATGCGAAAGCGACCTATCGCCTGCAATTCCTGACCCGTGCCTACGAACCGCAAGGCGGACGTGGCGTTGCGGCGGAGGTATCCGCGCTGGTCTCAGAGCTGCCTTATCTGGTCGGCTTCAAGAGTGATGGCGCGCTGGACTTCGTCAGTCGTGGCGGGCAGCGCAATGTGTCGTTGTTGGCGATAGATCCGAAAGCGCAACGCACGGCTGTTACCGGTTTGACCTTGTTGCATATGGAGCGCAAATACGTTTCCGTATTGACCAGGCAAATCGACGGTGGCTACAAATACGAGTCACGTCGCAAAGACATCCTGCTCAAGGAAACACCTCTGGTACTCCCCGCCAACGGTTACAACCTGGCGCTAGCCAGTGATACGCCGGGCAACTACGCCTACGTCATCCGCGATGCGCAAGGCGTGGAATTCAATCGTATCGACTACAGCGTTGCAGGGCAGGGCAATGTGACGCGTAACCTCGAACGCAACGCCGAGCTGCAACTGACGCTGAATAAGAAAGACTACCTGCCGGGTGAGGAAATCGAGGTCAGCATACGTGCACCGTATATCGGTGCCGGTCTGATTACGATCGAGCGCGATAAAGTGTTCACGCATCAATGGTTCCGTTCGACCACGTTGGCATCGGTACAGAAAATCCGCCTGCCGAAGGACTTTGAAGGGAATGGCTACATCAGCGTGCAATTCATACGTGATCCGTCATCCGATGAGATTTTCATGAGTCCGTTGAGTTATGGCGTCGTGCCATTCGCTACCAGCCTGGCATCGCGCACCAACAAACTCAGCCTGACCGCGCCGGATCTGGTCAAGCCGGGACAAACAATGCGCATGAAACTCACTTCATCACAGCCGACACGGGCCGTTGTGTTCGCGGTGGATGAGGGCATCTTGCAGGTGGCGCGCTACCAGACACCAGATCCGCTGGGATTCTTCTTCCAGAAGCGCATGCTGGAAGTGCGCAGCTCGCAGATACTGGATCTGATCCTGCCTGAATTCAAACGCCTGATGGCGATCAGCGCACCGGGTGGTGACGGTGACGGCGGCATAGGCAAGCATTTAAATCCGTTCAAACGCAAGCACGACAAACCGGCCGTTTATTGGTCCGGCATCGTCGATGTTAACGGCAGCAAGGAATTCAGCTATCAGGTGCCGGATACCTTCAATGGCAGCATGCGCATCATGGCAGTCGCCATCGATGACAAAACCATAGGAACAGCGCAAACAAAAGCCCTGGTACGCGGTGACTTTGTCATCTCGCCGAATGTGCCGCTCGCGGTAGCACCGGGTGATGAATTTGATGTCACAGTCGGCGTGTCTAACAACGTCGCTGGTTCCGGCAAGGATGCTGCTGTCAGCCTGGCATTGAAAACCTCGCCCCATCTTGCAGTAATAGGTGGCAGTGGCGCTGATGGCGTACAGACGCTAAAGATAGGTGAATCGCGCGAAGGTGTGGCCACCTACCGCATCAAGGCGCTGGACGGCGCGCAGACCATGCTGGGTTCTGCTTCACTGAGCTTTACTGCCAGCCTCGGTGGCAAGCAAAGCAAGCTGAGTACCGATGTCTCTGTACGTCCGGCGACGGCACGTTATACGCAGGTTACTGCAGGTAATTTCACCAGTTCGACCGAGGTGCAGGTCAAACGCAGCCTGTATCCGCAATATCGTGTGCTGGAAGCCGGCGTGTCTTCCTTGCCACTGGTGCTGAGTAATGGCTTGTCGGCTTATCTGGCGAACTTTCCGCATCTGTGTACCGAGCAAATGATCAGCCAGGCGATACCCGCGCTGATTTCATCCAAACGTCCCGAGTTCTTCAAGGGGCCAGCGGCACTGCCTGCTGCACGCAGCTTTACCGATGCAATCAAGTTCCTGCGCACACGCCAGAATGCAGAAGGTGGCTTTGGCCTGTGGACGGCATCGATAGAGTCGGATGAATTTGTCTCTGTCTATGCCGCACACCTGCTGCTGGAAGCGCACGAACAAGGTGAAAGCGTGCCAGCAGATATGCTGCAGAAATCCATGGCCTACATCCAGCGTCTGGCCACCAGCCCGGGTTCCGGTTTACCGGAACTGCGCGTGCGTGCCTATGCAGCTTATTTGTTGACGCGGCAGATGGTCGTGACGACGCCTATCTTGAGCGGCATACGTGAATCGCTGGAAGCCAGCTATCCGAAACTATGGAAGTCGGATCTGGCTGCAGCCTACCTAGCGGCGGCCTATCAATTGCAGAAGCAGGACAAGGTCGCGGGCGCGCTGATGGACGTGCAGGTCGAGCAATTGATCAAGTCCGGCAAAGAAAAAACCGATCCGGCTTTCAGTGCCTACTATGGAACCGGCATACGCAATGCGCAGGCCTTGTATCTGCTGGCGCGTCACTTCCCGGCACGCGTCAAAAACCTGCCGCCCGCGGCAATGACAACCCTGGTGCAGCCTATCGTTGACGGCTACTACAACACCTTGTCCAGTGCTTACCTGATCATGGCCTTTGATGCGTATGCGTCGGTGGCAGATCCGGCCGTACTAGGCAAACTGGGTATCGCCGAAATCAATGCTGCCGGCAAGCAAACGGCACTCAGCCTGCCAGCCAACCTGGTGCCGCGTGTCCCGTTCTCGGCGGATGCCAGCAAGCTACGCCTGAGCAACGATAGTAGTGCACAAACGTATTACTCCATTGTTGAAAGCGGCTTCGACAAAGCACCGCTGAAAGAGGAAATGCGTGCGGGTCTGGAAGTGCAGCGTGAGTTCCTCGGAGCAGATGGCAAGGCTGTGAGCAGCGTCAATGTCGGCGATGAAATCACCGTGCGCCTGCGCGTCCGTACGACTGCGCGTGACTACGTTCCAAGCGTGGCCTTGATAGACCTCACGCCGGGCGGATTCGAGCCCGTGCTTGACGCCGGTATGACACAGGAAAACGAAGCCGAAGAAGGAGATGAAGTATCGCCTATGGCTATCCTGTCCGGCGGACGTGCGACCGGCGCTCTTGAATATGTGGATGTACGCGAAGACCGGGTCGTGTTCTACGGCACCGTAGGTAAGGACATAAGCGAAATCAGTTACCGCATCAAAGCCACTAACAGCGGTCGCTTCCTGGTGCCACCGGCCTACGCTGAATCGATGTATGAACGCAGCGTGCAAGCACGCTCCGCTGGTGGACGGATCATGACGGTAACCGCACCGGCCAAGAAGTAGCGTATGGAGGAGGGCAGCAAGCAAAAAAGCAAATGGTATCGACCATCCCGTCGCTGGATGGTCGGTGCAGGACTGCTGGCTACAGTACTGTTCTTGCTGCGCATCCTGCCGCATGCACCACTGAGCGGGGTTGCACCGACCTCGGCTGCGATCTATGCCCGTAGCGGCGAGTTAATGCGTTTGTCGCTGGCTGCGGACGATCAATATCGTATCTGGACACCTTTATCTGAAATGGATCCGCGCCTGATTGACGCGGTATTGCTATATGAAGACAAATGGTTTTACTGGCACCCAGGCGTCAATCCGGTAGCCATAGGCAGGGCGCTAACATCCACGCTGGGCAACGGTGTACGGCAAGGCGCATCGACCATCAGCATGCAACTGGCGCGCCGCGTATATGGCATACGTAGCCAGCAGCCGCTCGGCAAACTCAGGCAAATTGCCGCGGCATTGTGGCTGGAACTACGTTACAGCAAACGCGAAATACTCGAGGCATATCTCAACCTGGCACCTTATGGCGGCAATATCGAAGGCGTCGCCACTGCCAGCCTTATTTATTTCCATAAGCGTGTCGGTCACCTGAGCCTGCCGGAAATACTGACGCTGGCCATCATCCCGCAAAACCCGAGCAAGCGCGGCGGCATGCAACGCCAGACCGCTGCCAACAGATACAGCTCATTGCCGGAGCCACGTGACCAGGCACGTCGCCGCCTGGCGCAACTTTGGCTGCAAGAACACCCTGAACTGCAGAACTACCAAAACGAACTGCATGCACCGCAAAGGCTATACGGCACCAACAACATGCCGTTCCTGGCACCACATGCCACGGACTATCTATTGCGCAGCCAGCGATCCGGCGAAATCTGGAGCAGTGTGGAGCTGCGGCAACAGGCAGCGCTGGAACGCATCATCCATCAGTTCATCGCCAATCACGGCGGCGCAGGCATCAACAACGCATCGGCAATGCTGATAGAGCGCCAGACCGGTGAAGTCCGGGCTTTGGTCGGCTCATCCAACTACTTTGGCGCTGCGATAGAAGGCCAGGTAAACGGCACACAAGCCAAGCGCTCACCCGGATCCACGCTCAAACCATTCATCTACGCGCTCGGACTCGATCAGGGCTTGATACATCCGATGAGCATGCTGAAGGACGCACCCGCCAGATTCGGCCCCTTCAGTCCGGAAAACTTTGATGGCCGTTTTGTCGGGCCTATCTCTGCACAGTTGGCGCTGATACGCAGCCGCAATGTCCCGGCCGTTACCTTGATGTCGCAACTATCCAAGCCGAGCCTGTATGAATTTTTGCAGCAAGCAGGTGTCTCCAAAATGGCAGCCGAGCGCCACTACGGCCTGGCGCTGGCACTAGGCGGCGGTGAATTGACGATGGAGGAACTAGGGCGCTTGTACCTGATGCTGGGTAACGGTGGCCTGGTTAAACCACTCAGCTATACCAGGACGACTGCAAACACCGAAACTAACGAAAAAAGCCGACCGCAAGCAAGCGCATCGCAGCGCTTATTATCTGAAGAAGCAGCCTTCCTTACTCTGCAAATGCTGCAGGAAAACCCGCGCCCGGAAACAGGTGAACCATCTCAACCAGCAGTCGCCTGGAAAACCGGTACTTCATGGGGTTTTCGTGATGCGTGGACGGTCGGCATCTTTGGTCGTTACGTCTTGCTGGTTTGGGTCGGCAACTTCAATGGCGCAGGCAATCCTGCCTTCGTCGGTGTGCAAACGGCGGCACCGTTATTCTTCCGCATCGTCGATGGCTTACGCTTGCAAACACCGGATGCCGCTATGCCTCTCAGCAAACAACCGCAGAACGTCAAACGTGTAGACGTATGCCGCGCCAGTGGTGATCTGCCGAACGCTTTTTGTCCGGACCTCACGCCGACCTGGTTCATCCCGGGTAAATCCCCGATCAAAGTCAGCGATCTGCATCGGGCGGTACAAATAGACAGCCGAACTGGCCTGGCCACGTGCAGCAAGGGGCCATATACCAAAACCGAAGTCTATGAATACTGGCCGACCGACATGCAGAAGCTATTCAGGGATGCCGGCATGCCGCGTCGCCAGCCGCCAGCAGAAGTAAGCTGCGACCAGGCTGATATGCGTGCGTCTGGTGGTGGTAGCGTGACGATTACTGCACCCGCCACGTCGGCAACTTACACATTGCGCCTGTCGAAGACCGCACCAATTATCCTGAGCGCGAGTGCGGTCAATGCGCGCCAGGATCTGTTCTGGTTTGCGAATGGCGGACTGATCGGCAAAGCACGCGCCGGGAACTCCATCAACTGGCTACCGGCCACACCGGGGAATTACCAGATTCGGGTTATCGATCAGGACGGGCGCTCGGATGGGCGTGAGGTGGTGGTGGAGTTTGTGCCGTAATCTGCATTGTTTGCGTTCGTACGTAATTTTACATAACACAAATTATACGAAGTTTATCTATGCGGATTGCAACCAACGATCACCTTTTATGGAGGCTGCGGAACTAAAGTTGTAAATTTGGGGGAACTAAAGATGTAAAATCTACCCCTTCGCATAGTTTTAACAACTTTACTTCCGATTCGGGTCCACTCGAACAGAGCCTTTAATCTAGAGATTTCGAGAGCGAACATTGCCCCTAGTTACGAATTGAGTAATCGGTGTGTAGTTTGGCATCCGATTCGGCAACGGCAAGTAATGTGTTTTTTATAAATTCAATAGGCAACTCAGGGTTGTCTTCAGCGGCCTTTCCCAAGCGAGCCCAGTATTCAATCTGCTGCGAAACTGACCTATGCGCCGCAACAGCGTATGGCGTAGCAAGATCAATTAATTCATCCGACAATTTCAACGTTGCAGCCATAATTCTCACCTATAGACTTACTGAGCAGAGCTTTTAGCTGATTGTCGTACTTTCAGCGGAAAATTTGGTTCGTGCTGCGCGCTGTTTAACGTTTCGGTCATCCAACTAATAAACGCACTCCACCCGGATTCAGTTAGTGCCATTCCTTCAGTTGGGTAGAGCTTTACCAAGGCAACAGGACCACTCATTAGTTCTATTGGCAATTCATCGATCCATTTTGCAATGATGCCTTCTAGCTCAAATGGCACATTCTTGATCAAAATACAGTTCTCTCCAGCAATGACTTCGAATCCCAATCCTCGCTGAAACCCGCAATGTAATGATCGAATTTTTTGACTGATGCTCATATTTTTACCAAAAATCAATTTTATTAATAAACGAACTTCCTTGAACGAACCTATGTGCAAAAGACCTATCTGCGAACTTAATATGTCGCCAAATTCATTTTTTACGACGCTCAGGAAATGATCCGCCTGTTTTAAATAAATTAAGAATTTACTGAAGTCATATCAACGGAGATTTTGTTAGCCGCTGCTTTCAGAAATTTGTTTAATTCAATCAAAACTTCCCAACTTTTCCCTGCCGTATCGTCGGCTAAATAGACAGCTTCCTCTGTCAATAAAATGTTCTTGGTGTCTGCGCGTTTGAACGATTCCAAAACAAGATCATAAAAAGGTAAACGATATGCTTGGGATAAACTGCCGTTGCCTGCTGCATGCCATTCAATAGTGTGGGCGTGCATGATGTAATTACATGCATCTCTCAAACCAAAATTAAGCACGCCATTGCCAGACCCCAGTAAATGGAAGCCAACGCGTTCTTTATCTCCTACTACCCTGCCCTTTAAGGTTGAGCGCTCATCTGCAGAAAGTGAACGCCATTCCGTGTCTTGTATCCTTCTAACAGAACTTGCAATGGATACCAAAAGATGGGCTGCCTCATTACTAAAGTACTTTTGGTGAAGCTCATTCAGCCATTTATTGTCGTTAAGCGTAGGGCTATTTATATTGGCGCGATACTCAATCATTAACATGAGGCGGTAAATATCGCGTAAAACAATTTCGTAATCGAACCAGGCGGCGGAGGGCTGCATGCTTCTATGCCAAAAAGTGCGACAAACCTATTTCGCAGAAAAAGTTAGAGAACATTTTTTATCTCCAAAAGCGGGTGGTAGTCATCAATTGCATGCATAAACAATCCAGACCTCCGTCAAGATGCTCGTGACCGCCGATACTCAGCCACATAAGACGCAGTAGTTGCACTTGTGGTGTCTTCATGTTTTCGTTTTGAGCGTCGGTGTATCCAATCGAAAACTAGTGGATTATTTCTGCGGTTGTTATAGATGCCCGCTTGTATCGTATTTGCGAATCCTATCAATTCTTCGTTAGTGGCAACATTAGTCAAGATTCTTTGCCAAACATCGTTAATGGCCTCACGCATTGAAGCAAGTCTTGTTATGGCCTCTAGATTCTCTTGTATTACTTTAGATGCAACCGAGACGAATGGCAGAATCAATGGAACAATCAGTCCGAGAATTATAGTAATCGTACAATCCAATGCGAGAACAATAATAAGAATCACGACAAAGAGAGCAATGCCAACAACGCGAATCATTTTATTATAGCGACGCCGAAGATCCTCATCCCACCAACAGTTGGCTCGTTGACAGATAATGCGAGCCACTTCCATCGGCAAGGCATCGACCTCAACTCGATACCAATTGGTAAACTCTTCTTTTGGTGTGCCGCTGGTAAAAGATTCTTCTGCCCATACCTCAACAATCTCTTGATCCAGCGGTTTTCCATAAGTGATATTGCACATTGGAATGCCAAGTACATCTGAGTCAAAATATTGTTGAATCTTTGCCGCAGTTTCCTTTTTATAATTCATTACAGGATTGAGATAAAGCTCTATCAACAGAAAAGACATTCCAGAAGAGAGTCCTACAAACCAGGCTATGTCTGTCTTGGGGAGACCAAACAACTCTTTGTCTAACGTTAAGGCGACAAACGCAATTAAGACAGCAACGGGTACGCTAAAAACGAACTGCGCCGCGAGAAAGTTTTTTGCACTTGAGTACAATGCACTTTGAGCAGCAAGACGCTTAATAGAAGTTTCACTGTTCTGTTTTTTTACTATGTTATTCATCGCTGTCACTTAACCAAACGTAGGAAATGTGGGGCCAAAAATTTCTCTCCATTTATTGATGGAACCCCGATAGTCTTCTTTAGATTCGAATTCCCTAGCTTCGAGGGCTTTTGCATAATCCAAAGCGCATCTAGTGGCTATTTCAACTCGTTCTGTCCAGGCAACATTATTCAAATCACCTTGAATACCTTTCGGATCAAATACCGAATGATAGACAGCGCTTCGAATGTAATTTATGACGTCTCTAAACTCTAAATCAGGATAGATATTGCAAATCGATTGCTCATAATAATCCAGCACCATATTTTCAAGCAGATATGACGGAAGTGACGGCATCGTTGGGCGGCGATTCCAAAATTTTACGAGGCGGATTACATCAAGCAGATTTTTACCGCGACTTCTTTCCAGTCGAGTAACTCTCGCCCGATCAATTCGGGGATCTGTTTTTTGCCAATTCCCGTCTCCATCCGGTATCAGATAAAACTCAATTCCATTCACATCCGGACTAGTATAAAAACAGGGAACCAAGTCATACACCCATGGATACGAATTCAAGCTCAATACTGCAGCTTCTCCTTTTCGACCAATCTCCGCATTGCCATATTGCGGTATGTTTGATAACGCATTCACGAACTTATTGATTACACGTTTTGAATTTATGTAGTTACTATTTTCAAATCGAAGTTTGAAGAGTGCAGAAGTCTCATTCGTAGTTGATATAAATATTTTGCCGCCATACTCTTCATAAGTTGCTCCATCCGCGTGTAGGCCAATCATGATGTCGATGTCGTCCAGCGGTCTTTTTTTTGTTCTTCGTTCGAACGAACCAAAAAATATATCTCTTTCGTTATACAACTTAGGGAAGAACTGATCAACGACAGGAAACCCATGAATACGATCCATCAACCAATCCCTGCTTCGTCGGGCTGTGTCAGTAATGGCTGAATCCAGATTGACTTGATCTCGTAGAAAATCATCGAACGCGGCAATCGTTGTTGTCGCCATTTAAGTATCTCCTGCGCAGCGTGAACCTTCTATTACGTGCCTGGCGATACATTTATCGTCAGGGTGCTTCCCACCCCCTTCCCATATTCCTGTGGCTAACCAATCTTCAAAATAGCTCAGCCACTCAACTGTCCATGCAATGTAAGTCTCACGCAGCTTCATTTGTTGATTCCACTCATGTCCGGATGGCCACCACAAACAGAGCTTGGTTCCCTTCCCTTCATATGGGTATATATGCGGAATTATTTTGTCAATTGTCAGTGCGTGAAGATCCGGTGAGCGGACAACCACCCACGGAAATGGATCTCCCATTTTGATATGAAGCGTACATTGATAAAGCCGCGAGTAATCACTCGGAGATACCGCAAAATAGAAAATTAATTCACGGCCGCCACGTAGCTCAACGCGAGAGTCTGGCAAGTGCAATTGGCGAAGTTCCCATGCCCTCTCAGCCAGAGTGGGCATTTTCTTTCGGTGAAAAGCCATTACGGCTTCCCGAAAAAGTTATGACTCTTTGATCCAATAGTCATCGGAACTGCTGAAGCAGTGAGCAAAGTGACCGTCCCAGCTTTGCGTTCAGTATTTCGATGTTCCAATTGATTTTGTTGTATCGCACGGGCCGCGCGATCGCCGAACACACGTTGGATTTTTTTATGAAGAATATCGAATCCAGCCCTATCCTCGATAGATATCACCAGGTCTTTGATGTCACCAACCAACTGCGCATGCCAGACCCAAAATGCAGCTTGGTGCGCAGGTGTATTCATCCCGCTGGCCAGGTTGTCACGGCTGGTAGATGGATTGTCTAAGCGCCATTCTTCGAGACGATGCCCTACCGGTTCCCTAGAAAAATATAGTGGCAGCGAGTGCACGATATCAAGCAATAAGTCCAACGGAGTTTCGTGAGGAATTCGCGCCTGGTCTTCATAGGCCAGAGCCGCCAATGTAGTGATAAAGGTCGAGCTGGGGGCATCTTTCTTTCCGAAGAAAAACTCGTTCCGATGTAACTTCACCATCTGAACCAGCCGGCATAGCATGCGCTGGAAAACTTCCTGTGCATCAGGCAATGGCGCGATTTCGGTCGAGCTATATACAGAATCCATAGCACTGATAGATCGCTCCACTAGCGTAAATATTGGCGAAATAGCCGCCACCTGATCAAACCATTTTGCGTAACCTCGAGGATTTGTGGAGTGGAACGCACGCTGATCCCGATCTGGAATCAAGGCGTGTGTATCACCGTATGCGGTGGCATGCTGAGGCGCGTCAATAACCGGGGCGATATCTGCGGTCATACCGCTCGCATACTCGAGCGTAACGCAACGTTCCCATTTCCTTATCTGTAACTGATGTTTGTCGGCATAGCTTTGCAATGCTTGAAACAAATTCATTAGTAATCGTGACGGCCCGCCGGTATCACTATATAAATAGTATGCAGAGTGAGGCAGGCGGGCAATCAAATCAACGTCGAAGCCATCTCGTCCTTCATCACGCGGCCTGACCAAGGTGCCTAGTTGCCGCGATCCATGCGCGTGGATTTCTTCAAATTGGTCTTTGAAGGACGTGGATTCTGCCAGGTGCTCTGCAGTGCTTTCGTAAGCACGTTGAAGAATCGAGAATTGAGTTTGGGTCGGCTCATTGCTTTTCCCAATGACTTCGGCCAATCTAAAAAATGCTGAGCTCGAACGGCCAGAGTAGCCGTGTTTTTGGGGAGGGAAAATATCGCGTTTCATTTGCCACCTCTGAGGAAGTGATCCAAATGAAATGCTAGATTGTCTTGGCGACAATCGGCCAAATGCTGAGGCATATAAGTCCTTTCTCTATGCCAAAGCGACTACAGAAACAAGCCGGTTGATCTTGACCAGTAAATGTTGCAATATAAAAACATTTACATTTAAAAGCTTTACGTCACAGATTTCTCGCTCATATAATGCAGACCGCTTTAAGTACTAAAAATTTACCAAACAAGTTTCTTCGCGGGAGCATTGTTTGGGAGCCGTGGTGCTTTGAGTCAAAAGTCGGAGACGTCGAGAGGCGTCTTCGACTTTTTGTTTTCAGCTCGGCAATATTAGCACTCTCTTTATGTGATTGCTAATGGTTTCACTGTTTTTTTTTACAGTGAAAAATTAAATGCGCTTCCTAACGCCATAAAAGACACAATTGAGCGGTTTTGGGGGCGAGTGAGGGGGTGGTGGCTATTTTTTGACAAATGCGCCCCTTGAGTGGTTATAGTCGATTTTTTGAGGGTGCGTGCATTTCTGCACTAGTTGAGAGTCGCGATTTTCGCATTCGGAATGAACGTCGCTACCTACTATAGCGCCCTGATACAGTGTTACGAAACGCTCGAAAGCAGATGGTTTCTAAAAGGATCTGCTGCATCTACGTACCTAGCGGCAGACTGCACATCTTTCCATCCAACGTACGACATCAATGTTTTGATATCCCATCCGCTGGAAATAGCCCAATTTGCAAATCCTCTACGCAAAGAGTGACTGCTGTAGAGTTCGCTTGATACAACGCCGTTCTCAGACAAGATTGAACGTAGAAGCGGTCCTATGCTATCGACATGCATGCCCCGCTCACCTACATGCCCCCACCGATCAATGGCTCGAAAAACAGGTCCCTCTTCTAGTTGGGCCGCATTTTGCCAATCTTGGTAGGCACTCACAGGGCATAACTTAGCCAGCGCGGGCACCTTAAATGGCGTTCCGCGATATTGCCGATCTCCTTTCGTGTGTGGAAGATAGCAAATCATGCCTTCTCCTGGCGTCACGCTAATGCTCTCAACCGCGAGCCTGGTCAGCTCATCAGCACGAAATCCGCGCCAAAATCCGATGAGCAAAAGTGCATGATTTCGTTTAAGGCGGAGAGACAGTGGCCGGTCCCCCATTTCTTGAGCTTGAGCAGCGGCAGTACTCAGGGATATTGCTACTTGCTCTACCTCTGCTAGCAAAAGAGGCTTTGCTTGTTTTTCCTGCAATGGATGCGACGCACGGATACCGCGAAACACATTCCGCACGATCGGCGCTTTCGTTGGATCTGGAAAGCCCTGGTTGATGTGCCACTGGCCTAGTGCCGCCAAACGCTGGCGCAACGTATTTGCCGATAGTAATTCGGCATGGTCCGCAAGATAACGCGCCACACTGTTCGCAGTTGCAGGTAAAAAACCGCCCCACTCTACCTCGAAGTGTCGAACGGCTGCCTGATAACTTTTACGCGTGTTCTCGCGCGTGGCAGCATAGAGATAGTGATCAACGTTGTTCATCACGATAGCTTAGCCGAAAAACTCAGCTAATACTTCCCGGAATTGGCTATCGCGCGGTCGTCAGTGGGCCATTCTTAATATGGATTGTTTCGACTATATTTCTCAATTAAATCCAGCCGATGCCTCTGGGCCGCATCTTCTCCGAGTTGTTGGACTTGGCAGCGAAATAGTGGCGCGAATGCAAGCATTAACGCGGCATAACAAGTCACGGCCAATGAAAGAGTTATCGTCGATAGCAATCGTACTTCCCAAAACATGCCTGTAATCACCGACAACATTAGAGCGATAGCAAATCCATAGAAAATCGTGAGCAACGACGGTCTTAGGCCTTTTTCAAAATCCATTAACGACGCTGGAATGATCGTCTCGTCGGCCAACTGCCGATACTGAACTGGTTGCATATCAATGTCGTTAAATCTGCTGTCGGCCGAGTATGCTTTACGGTCGAATGCTTCAAATATCCGCTCCAAAGATGGATAAGATTCTGGCCAAACTTTTTCTACCTTGACGCCATATGGCTCCAGAATTATTCGAGTTAACTCAGGACTAGCCAGGCGTTGCACGTAACGATCATCGAGAATGGCAAACGTTGCTCTGTCAAGATAAATAAGACGAATTCGTTTTGCGTCCGGGTAGTCTTGATCGCTTACCAATGCAGGGATTGGTAAATCGAGTTTCCGAAATAATGCGACCCGATTTTTGCCCTCTGCAGCCAAGACCAGACCCAACTTCGGGATAAGGGTATAACTGGCGGCGTGTGAACTTTTCTCTTCCACGAGTGCATTGAATGATGCCCTTACCACCGCATCGTTGTGTTCTTTTGTTTCGCTCTCTGGTGTCCATTTCCAGCTTTCCCCAATTGTTATTTCCGGAGAAACCAGCGCCTTGTAATCCGCAGATTCTTTGCTGCGCTCCCGTGGTGAGCGAAAGAATGGCAACAAGGCATGCACATAACTGTATGCGTCTATCGTTCCATAAGAATAATGGGATCCCATCACTTGGCCAACTACAGCGGAGCCTCCTCTTTCTTTGGTGAGGAGATCTAGTAGGGATTTCGTTTTAACAAGTTGCCTTACACCCTGCCCTAGCACAGTTTCGGAAGGGGTTAGTTGAATGAGCTCATCCGCGAAGGTGCCAAATTCCGGAAGCAGGTCTTGAGGCAAAGTAAATGTGTTTGGAGCTTGCATTGTCAGCCTTAAAGAAAGCCGGGTGGTCGCCAATTCACATGAGATCCCGGTACTAGTTAATCAGGAAGTAACCGGTCCATTACACTTCAATTATTGCCGCACGACAACTAAAATCAATATCACATCGGATAACTTAATATTACCCAATCTTAATTTAATCTTGAATGAGTGAAATATAAGGGTTAAATTAGTATGTAATTACGTATTACGTAATACATTATCTTATTTGTAAATGGGAAAATTATGGCGCGCTCAGGATTGTTAAAATCGGATGTAAAAAAAGCCCGAGATTCATTATTGGCTCAGCAAATCAATCCCTCTGTCGATGCGGTAAGAGTCGCTCTTGGCAATACTGGATCTAAGACAACCATCCATAAATATCTCAAAGAGTTAGATGATGCAGCTGACCGCCCTGCTCCGTCGATAAGTGAATCTCTATTGGATATCGTGAATCGTTTGGCGGCTCAATTGCAGACCGAAGCCGACTCCAAAATTGAAGAGATTCTTACGCAGAGTGACGAGAAAAATCGCGAGCACATCACCGCAATTTCTGAGCTTCAAAACACGGTTGCTGCCCTGCGTAACCAAATTGGCCAACTTGAGGCTGATCTGTTCCAGGAGCAAACATCAAAATCTGAGATGCTAGAGCTCCTCCAAGAAGAGAAGCTTGTTCGACGCGCAGCGGATCAACAGGTTATAAATCTTAAGGAACGCTTACTAGAAAACGAGTCATATCGCGCTTCATTAGAAGAAAAGCATCGTCACTCGCGCGAGGCGTTGGAGCATTATCGCCAATCGATGAAGGAGCAGCGAGATCAGGATCAACGCCGTCATGAACACCAAGTTCAACAATTGCAGGCTGAAATGCGCCAGTTGCAGCAAAGTATGATCGTCAAACAGGATGAGGTCACTCGGCTTAATCAAGAAGGCGCGAGACTAGTAACCGACTTGTCGCACGCGCAGAAATCTATTTACGAGCTCAAAAATCAAGAAAGAGAGGCCGGGCAAAAATTAGAAAAATGGCACGAAGCTCTACAACGAAACGCGCTGCTTGAACTTCAGATTGGCGAAAAAGACGTGCGTATAGAAGAGCTTGTAAAGCAAGTATTCGACACATTACTGCAGACAAATGAAATGGGCAAAGAGGCACATCGCTTAGAGTTGGCCCTGGCCGCATCCAACGCGGCGCTCGCAGCTCAGGAAAAAGTCCATGAACAGATCAGAAAGCACTGGACGCAGCAATCCACAGTTGAAAAATAAGTCCAGCTCTTATGTACGCCTTTTCAGGATCAATACTTGGATGATGATAAGGCGAAAGTGGTAAATCCATTTTTACACTTGTTGCTTTTCCTTTCTTTCCATGTAAAAGCATACTGGATTAAGCAATGGCTAAGCCCAATCCAGTACAGGATGCAGAATTTGGAGGCGCTGTATTAGCCCGATAGAATCGGTCAAATAATCTGGAGATAAGAACAGAAATCTGACGTGACCCTATCTTATAAAAGGTATTAATCACGGCGGTCTTAGTCTTCTACGTTTTAGCTGACCGAATGTTGTAAACAACGCTCGCGATAATAATTGCCACTATCAATGTTTGCGCAACGACCGTTTGCATAGTTGGAAAAATTCCGAGCAGTTCTATTTGTGGAAACGGGAGTGGGGAAATCTCGAAAACACCAACCTTCTGCAATGCTGCCACTCCTTTGCCAACCATAACGAAGGCCAGTATTGCCACTAGTGCTGAGCTGGCAGCAAAGAATTTCCCGATAGGAAGACGAGCTGAAGTGCGAAGCAAAACAAATGCAACCACAGTCAATATCAGAATTGCTGCGCCCATACCGAGCAACATATAAATACCATTTCCACCGGTCCAAAGTGCCGCATAGAAAAGGACTGTTTCAAAAACTTCGCGATAAACTGTTACAAAGGATAAGAGGAAAAGCATCATCGCTGAGCGACGATTGAGTGCCGAGGATAGTTTTTCTTTCACGTATGCTTGCCAACGTCCCGCCATGCTTTTCTGATGCATCCAAATCCCGACTCCAAGAAGAACAACCGCGGCGAATATTGCCGAGAACCCTTCCGTCATCTCGCGACTTGCGCCGCTTAAATCAACCAGGTAAGTCGCCACAGCCCAAGTGACGGCGCCACCGGCTAATGCCACAATCCAACCAGCATGGACGTATACCAGCACATCACGTCGATCTGCCTTTTTCAAAAATGCGACCATCGCGACGACAACCAGCAGTGCTTCCAAACCTTCGCGTAAAAGAATGGTGAAGGCGCCAAGGAATGTTGCAAGCGGATCATCTGTAGCGGTGGCTAATGCGTCTTGCGCTTGGGTCAGCTTTACTTGCAGTTGCTGTTCCGCGTTTTTTGCTTCGTCAAGTTGACCACGATTCACAATTGCGCGGAACGCACCCATGCCCTTTTCCAAATCATTGAACAGCTCTTTATTTTTAGCAGCGAGCGCCGGCTCAGCAATTTCAAAGCCATCCAGATAGGCAGAAAGAGCCAGTCGAGATGCGTTTGCTTTGTCGCCCGCTTGCAATGCTTGAACGCTCTCTGACAAGCGCTTCTTCGCCAATGCAAGACTGTCCTCGTTAGAGGCCATCAATTGGTCTGGCTCGCTGCGGAGATGCGCCAAGATTGGACGTGCGTTTGATGCTATCTGCTTTTCCAAACCTGTTTCAGTGGCTTGCGTTAGGGCGTTGATATTTGGTACCGCATTGTGGAGCGATTTGTTTTCCGTCCATGCTTTCTTACCAGCCGCACGATCAGCATCGGTATAAGACATGGTGGATGCAAAAAAGGCGATAGCCCAACGATCATCTTCAGACAGTTGAGCGAAACTTGGCATAGAGGTGCCAGCAACACCGTGGGAAATAATCTGCTGCAGCGAAAAGACACTTCGCTCTTTAGCACGTTCTTTGTCCGACAAAGCGATCGGAGGAGGATTCAAACTTTTAGCAAGCGGACCGTCACCGTTTCCTGAAGCACCATGGCACGAAGCGCAATTTGCTTGATACAGTGCTCCGCCTTTTTTGAGATCGGGTACCTGTGTTGGTGAAAGTGGCACTGGATAGACTTTGAGCACTTCTGCTGCCAAAGCTCTCGAGTAGTTACCCACCTCTTCAGGAGGCGCTTTGGCAGCAATCATGCTTTGAAGCTTGCCTGCTTGTGCCACCAATTTCGCGCTAGCGTCTGTTTTTGGTAGCTCGGACAATTGCTTTTCTGCGTTCGCAGAGAATTCCTGCATCTCGCCATATTCGTCTTTGCTAACCACTACGCCATTCTGTACCGCTGCGCCGTAATCAACTGCCAAGTAATCCAGCACTTGCCATATTTGCTTTACCTTTTCTTGAGTCACCGTATCTTGGGCATTAGCAGAAATAACGCTGGTTGAAAGAGCCAAGAAAACGGCAGTAATGAAAAGGCTAAACTTTGAACGGATATGCATGATGAATATAAAAATAAGAATTATTCACATTCTAAGATTGAATCATTTGTATGAAAAGAACAGACGTAAATTTGTCGCATGACTGTATTGATTAACATCAAAACTGACCTACGGTTTCAAATGCGTGTGACGCTCAGTTGCGCTTACGTTAGTTGCTTTGCCTTGGATTAGAGTGCTTATGATAAGTAAGGCCGCTCCTGACATAATGGCGACATCGGCAAAGTTGAAGGCAGGCCAGTGCGTGTTCTGCCAGTGGAAATCTAGGAAGTCTACGACCTGCCCCCGTAACAGACGATCAGCGACATTTCCAAGCGCCCCACCTAGAATTAAGCTGTATCCCAGAGCTTCGAGGCGTGGTAACCCCTGTTTCAGCATGCGCATCAGCCAAGCCGAAACTGCCAAGCCAAGGAGGATGAAGAAGTAGCGTTGCCAACCGTCTGCGTTTGCCAGAAAGCTAAACGCAGCCCCCGGATTCAGCACATGAACAAAATTAAAAAATGGCGTTACTTCAACCTGTTCGCCATATGCATACGTGCGGACGATGATGAGCTTTGTGAGCTGGTCAGCTATGAAGGCACAAACCGCCACCGCATACCAGACTAAAAACAACTTGTGGCGAATCACCTGCCACGCGGGAGTGGTAAGCGATATTAGTTGTCCGGCTAGAACGACACTACCCAACCCTAGGCACCAGCCCGTCACCACATCAGCCGGAAAATGCATTCCTGCAGCGATGCGCGACCAGCCAACCAAAACAGCATAGAGCACCAAGCCGATGTGGCCGCGGCGGCCCACCAAAGGCCAAAGCACGCCGAGAACTAATGCCGAATAAGTGGCATGTCCGCTTGGCAGACTATAGTTTTGTTCCCGCTCACCGATAACACGTACCAATTCGCCAAGAACGACGGGCGGACGCGGGAAGTCAAATACCAGTTTTAATACAGTGGCGGCCAGCAAGCCCAACAGGAAGGCAATAATAAAACCAATGAGCCGCTGCCAAACTGCGTCCGCGCGACCTGGATCGGTTACTTCTTTCGACCACCACCACAGCCCTGCCAGTAGCAAAGGAGCTGTCCAATAACTTCCGAAGAAGCTAAAGAACGACACCAACGGCGCAAGTGAGGCAGGTGTTCCAGTGTTAACCGCTTGGAACAACGTAACGTTAAAACCATACCAGTCATAAAGAACGAATTTCCAATTCATTTACGTAACAATCTCAAACCGTTGCCCACGACAAGCAAACTAGCGCCCATATCGGCAAACACCGCCATCCACATGGTCGCGTTGCCAGTGAAGGTAAGCACCAGAAACACCGCTTTAATGCCAAGGGCCAGTACGATGTTTTGCATCAGAACCCGAGCCGTCGCACGTGACAGCCGCACGAATGTCGGAATCTTGCGCAGGTCGTCATCCATGAGAGCCACGTCGGCCGTCTCAATAGCTGTATCGGTCCCTGCGGCACCCATGGCAAATCCGATGTCAGCGCGTGCCAGCGCGGGGGCATCGTTGATCCCGTCACCTACCATGCCGACTTTACCTATCTTCGCCAACTGTTCTACCTCGCGCAGCTTGTCTTCAGGTAGCAAATTACCATGTGCACGATCAATGCCGGCTTGGGTGGCAATCGCCTGTGCCGTGTGTGTGTTATCGCCTGTCAGCATCATGGTGCTAATGCCAAGTGCATGCAAATCGGCTATTGCGCTTCTGCTACTTTCTTTGATGGTGTCAGCTACCGCGATGAGAGCCCGCGCACCTTTTGGCCCGACCAGTATTACTACTGTTTTACCTTCACTCTCCAGTGCATCGAGACGGCTCTCCAATTCAGGGGTGCAATGCCCTAACTCTTCGAGCATTCGATGGTTACCAAGGTGATAGACGATACCGTCAATGCTGCCGCGAACACCACGACCAGGTAGTGCAGCGAATTCGACAACCTCATGAAGCGCAACGACGTCGTCTTTCGCGGCTTGCGTGAGGGCTTTAGAAACGGGGTGGTCAGAACGCGATGCGAGACTGGCGGCAATCCGACGACTGTCGGCAGGCAACTCATCGCCCCACGCTACAAAATCGGTTTGCGCAGGTTTACCATGCGTGATCGTGCCGGTCTTATCCAGTGCAAGCCAGCGAAGTTTGCGCCCCTCTTCCAGATACACACCACCCTTGATGAGGATACCTTGACGTGCGGCAGAGGCAAGACCACTGACGATACTAACTGGGGTTGAAATCACCAATGCACATGGGCAAGCAACGACCAACAAAACCAGCGAACGGTAAATCCAGTCAAGCCATGCAGCGCCCATGAATAGCGGAGGAATCAGGGCAACCGCGACCGCCACACCAAACACGGATGGCGTGTACCAACGCGCAAACTGATCAACGAAACGTTGGGTCGGTGCGCGGCTACCTTGCGCAGCTTCTACCGCGTGAATAATGCGAGCCAATGTGGAATCGGTGGCCACAGCTGTAACCCGATACTCGAATGAACCGGATTCGTTGATAGTGGCTGCGAACACCTGATCTCCAGGGGCTTTTTCAACTGGAAGACTTTCGCCGGTGATTGGTGCTTGGTTGATCGTAGAACGCCCCTCCAACACTTCCCCATCGAGTGCAATACGTTCACCTGGCTTGACCCTAACCCTGCTACCAATGACCACCTTTTTCGCAGCCTCTTCGCGCCAGGAACCATCCGGTTGTTGCACCATTGCTTGCTCTGGTGCCAGATCAAGCAGGCCGCGAATTGCGTTGCGTGCTCGGTCCAACGATTTAGCTTCAATTAACTCGGCCAAGGTAAACAGCACCATCACCATTGCCGCTTCCGGCCAGTGCCCTATCAGCATCGCCCCCGTGACCGCTATAGACATCAAGGCATTCATGTTTAGGTTGCGGTTTTTGAGCGCAATCCAGCCCTTTTTATAAGTCGAAAGTCCGCCGGTCAAGATGGCGACAAGCGCAAGGACGACGACTGCCCAATGGTTGCCGCTGTGATACCAGTAGACTGCTTCTGCAGACATGGCAGCGACCAAAGAAATGCCAAGTGGCCACCATTTCGTCGGCGTGTCTGTGATACCTGCTGGCGAAGAAGCGACAATCTGCGTATCGAGCACTTGCGCCTCAAAATCCAGTGATTTCAGCGCAGATAATACTTCTGGTAAGGTTTGCGCAGTATGAGTCACCAACAAAGTGCGCTGCATCAAGTTGAAATCGAGATTTGTCACCCCAATCACCGTTGTAAGCTTTTTGCGGATCAGCGCTTCTTCCGTTGGACAGTCCATCTTGGCGATGACCAATTTGGTAGTCTGTTCCCCAAAAGCTTTATTCATAAGTACGGCTTGCATGCCTATGGCTTTCAAGGCTTGCTCAACCGGGGCCAGCGAAGGCAATTCATGCCGCACGGACAAGGTGCGCTGCATTAGATTGAAATCAAGATCGAGCACGCCCGGCATCACAGCCAGCTTAGCCCTGATCAACGCTTCTTCCGTGGGGCAATCCATGTTCTCGATGCGGTAGACGGCTTGAGCCTGCCCATCCGTCAATTCAACTTGCTCGGTGGGCTGACTGATTGGCGTGGTCGAACAGCCGCATCCCTTTGAACCGCAATCACTCATAGCAATTCCTTAATGTAGATTTCCGTATTGCTTATTAAAGACCCTATAGCTACTATAGAGTCAAGCAATATATAAGGATGAACCATGGAAATGAAAATTGGTGAACTTGCCAAACGGACGAGATGTGAGATCGTCACCATCCGCTATTACGAAAAGGAAGGACTATTGCCAAAGCCAGCGCGCAGCGACGGCAATTTTCGACTATATAGCAACGCACATGTAGAACGATTGCAGTTCATCCGCCATTGCCGTTCGCTTGACATGAGACTGGGAGAAATCCAGACATTACTGAACTTCCGGGACAATCCAAATCGGGACTGCAGCGAGGTCAATGCGCTCTTGGATGTCCATATCCAAGAGGTCAAAACCCGCGTAGAAGCGCTGTTGAAGTTGGAGAACCAATTGGTCGTATTACGCAAACGGTGTTCAGGTGTTCGGCATGTAGAAACGTGCGGCATTTTACAAGGACTAACAGGTTGTTCTTGCCATTGAACTTCTGTAGCAGGATCGCTTATCGGTCATCAATCCGCGGTCAGAGTAGAGAAACTTCCACTCCGGCCGCTTTCCATGACGAAACCAAAGTGCCTAATTACTTTTGAACTAATAGAACAGTTACTATTGCCTCGCCATTTACATTTTCAACCGTAAATTTCACTTTATCACCGGCTTTAACATTGGAAAGTAGAGCTTTGTCTTTCACTGGAAACGACATTGTCATAGGCCCCATTTCAACTGTTGTGCTTTTGATGCGCCCGTGTTTCAAAGTAATATTGTTGCTCTCCTTATTGATGGCTTTGACTTCGCCATCCGCCAAGACTGTCGTGTTCGTTGTTTTCGCTGGCATGCCATCCATCTTCATACCTGCCATGTCCATACCTTTGCTACCTTGTTCAGCGTAGACATCCACAGCCAACAAAGAAAATCCACAGACGGCTACCAGATTTAAAAGCGATTTTTTCATTTGATACTCCTTAGTAGTTAAATTGATTTGGTTCGTACTGCTAAACGTAATTTGCGTTCTTGAAGCAAACGCCATGCCGCTGGAATCACAAAAAGCGACAACAATGGTGCGGTAATCATGCCACCCACCATCGGTGCAGCAATCCTTTGCATTACTTCAGAGCCAGCACCGCTGCCGAACATAATTGGGATAAGACCGGCCAAGATAACTGCCACTGTCATGGCTTTGGGACGCACACGCAGTACAGCTCCTTCTCGTATCGCTTCCGCAATGAGTTGCTTGCTCAGCGGTTGGCCTGACTGCAATTTTTGATTCAAGGAGTTGCGTAGATACACAAGCATCACAACGCCGAACTCAGCCGCCAGTCCCGCCAATGCAATGAACCCAACCGCAGTCGCCACCGAGACGGCATGACCCAGTAACCACACAAACCAGAAGCCGCCGATAAGTGCGAAAGGCACAGTCAACATGAGCAGGAACGCTTCCGAGGTAGAACGGAACGCCAGATACAGAAGAATGAAGATAACCGCCAACGTTAGCGGAATGACGGTTTGTAACTTGGCGACGGCTCGCTCCAGGTATTCAAACTGTCCCGACCAGCCTATGGAATATCCAGGTGGGAGTTTTACTTCTTTTGCCACTGCTGCCTGCATTGCCTTCACCGCTGTGTGCAAGTCGGTCCCACGCACATCGACATAGACCCAGCCAGAAAGCCGCGCGTTCTCACTGCGTATCATTGGTGGCCCGTCGGTCACCTTGATGTTCGTAATATCCCCCAGCCTTACCTGCGCACCTCTCTCTGTGACTATAGAAAAATCACGCAATGTTTGCACAGAGTTACGGTAATCCTGAGGGTAGCGGACATTGATAGGAAAGCGCTGGCGTCCATCCACAACTTCACCAACGTTCTCACCACCAATCGCGGACGAGATAACCGATTGCACGTCCGTCACCGCAAGGCCATATCGCGCTGCTTTTGCCCGGTCGATATCGACATCGATATAACGCCCACCGCTTACGCGCTCCGCCAATGCAGAAGTCACCCCTGGCACTTTTTTGACGACGGCTTCGATTTGCGTGGCGATTCTGTCGATTTGGCCTAGGTCGGCACCAGACACCTTCACACCGACTGGTGTCTTGATTCCGGTCGAAAGCATGTCGATACGGTTACGGATAGGCGGCACCCAAACATTCGATAGCCCAGGAACCTTGACTATCCGGTCCAATTCTTCAATGAGCTTTGCAGATGTCATACCAGGACGCCATTGGTCTTTCGGTTTGAACTGAATCGTCGTTTCAAACATCTCCAAAGGTGCAGGGTCGGTTGCAGATTCTGCACGGCCGGCTTTACCAAAGACCGTAGCGACTTCAGGCACTGTCTTAATGAGGCGGTCTGTCTGCTGCAGCAATTCGCTGGCTTTGGACGCAGACAATCCCGGCAACGCAGAAGGCATGTACAGCAAATCACCTTCGTCCAGAGGTGGCAGGAACTCGCCACCTAGCTTGGACAGCGGAATCACCGTCAGGACGAGAGCAATAAACGCTATCGCAATCGTCCATTTCGGATGCGCCAGGCTAGCATTTAACCAAGGCCTATACACTCGTATCAATACGCGATTAATCGGATTCGCAGCCTCGCTCGGGATGCGCCCGCGAATCATGTATCCCATCAATACTGGTATCAACGTAATCGCCAGGCCAGCCGCGGCAGCCAAGGTGTAGGTTTTTGTATAGGCCAATGGTGCAAATAGCTTACCCTCCTGCGCTTCCAGGGCAAATACAGGAATGAAAGATAGCGTAACGATAAGGAGCGAGAAGAACAGCGCTGGCCCAACCTCAATCGCAGACTCTGCAATCAAATCCCATCGCTCACCCGGGCTAATTTCCTGATTTGGATGTGCGTGCGAATAGGCTTCAAGATGCTTGTGCGCATTCTCAATCATGACAATTGCCGCATCGACCATAGCACCCACCGCAATCGCGATGCCACCCAACGACATCAAATTAGCATTGACTCCTTGGTATCTCATCACAATGAAAGCCGCGAGCACGCCCAAAGGAAGCGAGATGATGGCGACCAAGGCACTACGCAGATGAAATAGAAATATCGCGCAAACCAGTGCGACCACAACAAACTCTTCAATCAGCTTGTCGCGCAGATTGGTCACTGCCGCGGTAATCAGTTTGGAGCGGTCGTAGGTCGTGACGATTTCCACGCCTTTAGGAAGCGAACTTTGCAAAGTAGCGAGTTTTGCTTTGACTGCTTTGATGGTTTCCAGCGCATTCTTACCAGAGCGCATGACGACGACGCCACCAGCAACTTCACCTTCGCCATTCAACTCAGCAATCCCGCGCCGCATTTCAGGCCCAATGCGAACTGTCGCGACATCCCGAAGCAACACAGGTGTCCCTGCCTCATTTGCGTTGAGCAGAACATTGCGAAAATCCTCTAGTGAACGCAAATACCCGTGCGAACGCACCATATATTCTGTCTCAGCCATTTCGACGACCGAACCACCGGATTCCTGATTTGCCTTCGCCAATGCATCAAGCACCTTTGCATGCGAGATACCGAAAGCACGTAACTTGTCCGGGTCGAGGATGACTTGATACTGCTTCACCATGCCTCCGATACTGGCGACCTCGGCCACGTCTGGAACGGTTTTGAGCTCGAACTTCAGAAACCAGTCGTTCAATGTTCGCAACTGACTGAGGTCGTTTTGCCCAGTTCGGTCGACCAGCGCATATTCAAATACCCAGCCGACTCCAGTTCCATCCGGCCCAAGTTCTGCGCGTACACCCTGAGGCAAGCGACTTTGCACCTGGCTGATGTACTCCAGCACTCTGGAGCGAGCCCAGTATTGGTCCGTGGCATCGTCAAAAAGAACATAGACGAATGAGTCACCAAAAAAGGAATAACCCCGAACGGTCTTGGCGCCGGGAACGGCCAACAGCGCCGTAGTTAGTGGGTAAGTGACCTGGTCCTCCACTATCTGTGGTGCCTTGCCGGGATACTGAGCGCGAATGATGACTTGCGTGTCTGACAAGTCTGGCAATGCATCCAAAGGCGTTTTGTTCAACGACCAGAGCCCCCATCCTGCGATGACGAGCGCGGCAAGTAGTACCCAAAATCGATTGGTAATAGACCAGCGAATAATTCGCGCAATCATCGCTTGCCTCCAACCGGTTTCACGCTTTCGAGCAGATAGCCGTCATCGTATTCCTTGAACGAGAACTCAACTTCCTGCCCTGCTTTTATTTCGCTGAATTGCTCAGGACTTGACTTGTTAAAGTCCATCGTCATCGCCCCCCATTCAAGCTCCGGAATGGGTTTGTGCGACAGGGTCAATGCTTTTGGCGTTACTTTCTCCACCGTGCCTATGCCCCGGTGAACAGCAGATGCTGCCGGCTGCATTGTCTGGTTGTTTCCAGCAAACTTAGGTAGCACTGACTTCAAGCTTGCTTCCGAATCAATAAGGAATTGTCCCGAGGCGACCACTTTCTGCCCCTCATTCAATCCACTCAAAATCTCGGTATCGTTGCCGGTATCTCGGCCAGTCGTAACCACCACAGGTTGCATGCTGTTGTTTTCACCAACCACTAGGACGACGGATTGCTTGCCGCTTGCAATCACGGCCTCACTCGGAATCAGAAGCCGCGAAACTGGCTTCTCAGCATCCAGGCGAACACGCATGAGCATGCCAGGTGTAAGACTGCCATCACGATTATCCAGCTCCAGTCGAGCCTGCAAGGTCCGCGTTGCAGTGCTGATACCCGGCAGGATTTCGCGAACCTTGCCGTTATACTTTCTATTCGTGTCCCCGGAGAACATCGCTTCAACCGTCATCCCGGAGCGCACGGCATTGCTGAGCGTCTCTGGTACCTCTGCTACCAGCCAAACCTTGTTTAAACCAGAAACTTTCGCGATAGTCACACCTGGCGCAACCATCGCGCCATCGCGCACGGACAACTCGGTAATAACACCTGTAACTGGCGATGTCAGGGTGTAGTGTTTTTGTGATTGCCCGGTACGGTCCGCCTGATTTATCAATCCGTCCGGGATAGACATCGCTCGCATTCTTTGTCGAGCGGCTGCCGCCAGTTCGGTATTGCCACCACGTTTGAGTGCCAGATACTCCTCTTGCGGTGCAATCCAGTCGGGAACGAAAATAGAAGCAATTGCCTCTCCGCGTTTAATGCGTTGCTGAGGTGAGCGGGCATACAGTTTTTCGATGTATCCCGTCACGCGACTTTGCACGACTTCCGATGCACTCTCATCAAACTGAGTCGTGCCGACCATTTCAAATGCATCTCGTACTTCTTCACGTCTTACGGTTGCAAAGCGAATACCGAGATTCTGTTGAAGTGCTGGACTGACTTTAACCCCACCATCTTCCGAACCTTCATCCGCATAAACCGGAACCAACTGCATATCCATAAAAGGACTTTTGCCAGGCTTATCGAACTTGTTTCCCGGGACCATGGGGTCATGCCAGTACAGGACTTTGCGCCCCGTCTTTGGGTCAACTTTCCCGGTTGTCGCGCCGGATGTAGTTGCGCCCTCCATATTTCTTTGTGTCCCGAACCAATACCCGCCAAACACCAGACCAGCACCTGCTAGTACCAAGACAATCGCTTTCAATGCGAATTTTGTTTTCATTTCATTTCTCCTGCAGACACCATGTCGTGTGGAACCACGTGATATTCCAGCGCAGCCCAAGTCAGTGCTGCTTCTCTTTCAAGCTCAACTATTTGCAGCCGTCGTTCCAACAACATTTTTTTCGCATTGAAAACGGCACTTAGACTGCCGGCACCCGAACGGTAAGCTGCAGTTGCCAGCTCCACCTGCTGTGATGCAGGCGGTAGCAATTGCGTATTGAGTTGCACGACACGGGATTTGAGACTTTCCAGAGTGGATGACTGATTCTCGATTTCAGTTTGCAGGTCACGCAATGCCTCTTCGTACTGCATCCTGGCTTTGGTACCCAGGGCAGATTTTTCAGCGATGTCGCGATTCTGTTTTTGTGCGCGATTAACCGCTAGAGGAATGCTGATGCCAAAGGACACCATGTTTGAGTACTGGCTACCCCGTTGACTATATGACGCTTCGAACGACCAGTCAGGATGGCTTTCGCGTGTCGCGACGGTGCTGTCGGCATCAGCCAGATTGACCGCTCGACGCGCAGATAAAAGCATTGGATGATATTTTTCAAGTTCTTCTACTGGCAACCCAGGCACATGTGAGGTCAGTGTAGGCGTCTCGTCCGCGACAGTAGCGGCTGGCATGCCGGTCCAACGGCTTAACGCAAGGCGTGCATTTCTTAAATCCTGTGAGTTCTTTCGCGTTGCATCTTCCGCCTGAGAAAGCGTCAATTGTGCTTGCATCACGTCCGAAGCGCTTACTTTGGCACCACGATGTGCAGCATTCATCGCATTGAGGTCTGCCGCGGCCTCTTTTTCCATTGCGCTGACCAATGCCAATGTGCGCTGGCCGTAGAGTACATTGACCCATGCCTTGGCTGCTTCTTCCCTTACCTTGGCAATGGTTTCTAGGTATGTACTTTCTTCCATTTCGACAGCGCGTTGGGCACGTTCTGAACGTGCAGCACGCTTATCGGAAGAGACCCATTGCTGTTCGATTCCAATCCTACGCATGGTCATAAAGTCACTCGTAGTGCTGTAACGGTCGCTACCCGTCACTGGTAGATTGTCGATGCCTACTTTCAGCATCGGGTCTGGTAACTGGTCAGCTTTCGCCGCGGATTCGCGACTGGCCGACACGGAAGCATTGGCAGCTTTGGTCAGAGATGACCGCTGCAATGAAAGCCGCAATGCTTCGTTTAATGTAAGCCCGTTAGATTGGGCGTGAACAAGAGATGTGCCAACAGTCAGCGCCAGTAAAACGCAGACTCGACAGAGATTGCGCGACTGACAATTCAGTCGCGCGTGGATACGCAAAAACATATAACCCCCAGTAGTAAAGACGAACGCCGACCACGGCACATTGCCGGTCAGCGGAACAACTGAGGGTTAAATCAAATGCGGAGTCGTTGAGTTCGGAGATAAGGCGGGTCTACGCCTAATTCCAGAGGAGCGCTAGTCCAAGCTGATGCCAAGACGGCAGGAATAATCGGCAGAACGGCCGGAATGATGAAAGAAACGGTGCTTGGTGTCAGCGAAGGTGCTGTTGCCAAATACTCAAGTGCTTGTTCGGAACCTGATTGTTGTTCAGCACAATGAACTGGCTTTTCGATGTCCATCCCTGCACATGGCATGTCACCCGTTGCCATTTCTTGCACCGAAACCAAAGTCTGCGGGCAGACGTAGGCAGCCATTGCTATTCCTGAGGTCAGAACAGTCATGACCAGGAGCAAGGCAATCGAACGGGAAAATAATGAAAGTGAGCGTTGCATTAGCTGTACTTACAAAGTTTTATATAGTCTAACCTAATTTAATGAAAGAGGAGAAATTCAGTGTGATTTAATGCATAGCTTCAAATTCGATCTCTACAGATAGGATAAGGATTCTAGTCGTACATTTTCGAATGAATAACGTCAGGCGAACTAACGACTTCGGATAGCGCCTATCCGATCCTGGAGTCAGCAGAAGCAGCAAAAAGCCGATCGCAAACAAAGGCTGAACTGAAGCAGGCCCGAACTAGCGAAGAGCCACGAAAATTTGAACAAATATACGGCGGATAAACACCTCCGAATTTCATATAGAACCTGGCCCTTTCAGGCCATTTTCTTTTGTTCGCTCATCGTTAAGCAATGCATTAATAGGGAAACTACTACTTCAAATTTTTGAAAAGATCACTTAATTCCTTATATGTACTCACGGCCTGCTCCATTGCAAATTCATAGCGGATTGCGGTGGTTGTAAATACTGCTCGTTCCGCATCAAGCTCCACGGTATTGCCATCGATACTCTGTTGATAAGGGGTGCGATATAAAAGTTTAGGTAATACATCATTCACGGCAGCTGATGGCGGTAAGGTCGTTGATGGCGCGAGCTTATTTGGCGCTGATAACGTTCGATTTAAGGCCGTCTTAAAATCAATGTCTCGCGCTTTATAGTTTGGTGTATCCGCATTCGCGATGTTAGAAGCGACGATCTCCAATCGTTTGCTAAACAACCGTACCGATGTTTCCCAGAAGCGATCATCCGAACTTTGGTTTCCAATAGGTATGTGCCCCTTGTTTGTAACATTGTCCATTTGACCGCTCCTTATAAACGACGACATTGTCTTAACATGTCCAGCTTTGGCGTGTAGACAGCATTTTCAATTTCTGTCATGCCAAGAATCGTGTGATAAATGTTGTCATGACTAAACGATTTGGTTTGCAATGACTTCATGCAGTTGGCGTCAACTGCCATCCGGCTGCGATACCCTTCCGACATCCATAACAAAAGGGGGATGTTTTTCTGGACATCTGGCGCAAAGTAATACGGTGCGCCATGCAGGAACAAACCATTCTCACCAAGCGACTCACCATGGTCAGAGACGTATAGAAATACGGTGTCGTACTTGTCTGACAGGCCTTGGAGCATGCTGATCATTTGGCTAAGAACATGATCGGTATAAAGAATTGTGTTGTCGTAGGCGTTATGTATCTCGTCTAGAGAACATGCCCCTAAATCCGTTGTACGACATGCTGGCTTGAAAACTTCGAAGGCTGCGGGATATCGACGCCAGTATGCTGGCCCATGACTTCCAATTTTGTGTAAGACCATTAGTTGATCTGTCGATTGTTGAGTAATTGATTCCGACAATCCGGTGAGCAATATCTCGTCATGGCAGTAGTCCTGTTCACACAACGATGGAGCCATTTGAGGTTGCATAACGACAGTTTTAACCCTGACACAAATTCCTTTGCAGCCGCTATTATTGTCTCGCCACTCTACTGCGATGCCATTTTTAGATAGTGTATCAAGTAGATTTGTTCTGTTACGCTCGTTGACAACGTCAAAGTCTTCTCTACCTAATCCAGAAAATATGCAGGGTAATGAAACAGCTGTGGATGTTCCACAACTCGTCATGTTGGTAAAACGATAAAGATTGCTTATCGCACTGAGTTTCGGGTTCGTCTGACGCGAATGTCCCATCAGCTGGAAATCGACTGCTCTGGCCGTCTCCCCAATGACGAGGAAGATGAGCAATGGTTTAGAACTAGAGGTCGAAATGACGCGATGCGTGTTTCCATCAATATCTGTTACGGCAGAATCTGATGGCCTGGCTTCATGACGTGCATAATTCCAAGCTGCATACATCAGATTGCCGGGGTTCATCATGTAACGTACTGATTTTTGCTCTCTTAAGAACGTGGCAAATTTCCCCGATTGAGGCAGTATCGCCACAAGAACAAAGATCGCGCCAATCCAAATGAATACGATCCGTTGAAGAGCGTATCTACGAAATGAAATAGGCTGAAATTTGATCTTCCATAGCACCCATGCTGGAGCAAAGCCAAACACTAAAATATAGGCAAGAAGACGGACATTAAGCAAACCAAATGCTTCGGTTGAGTCTGTTTGCGCGACATTGCGAAACATCTCAAGGTCAATTCCAATACCGAAATTGTCGACGAAATAAGCGCTAGAAGAAGCTACGATAATTAAGGTGACGCCTAGCAGCCTCATTGCAGTACGCCCGGGGATCAATAAAAGCAAGACGGCGTACAACCAGGTAAAAAGCAAAAGCAAAGAAAAAATGAAGGCAGCTCCGGAAAATCCAGATAGCGACATATTTTTCGTGAGCGTCGTCCAAAATTGCCAATTACAAAGGGCGACTAAGACGATAGCCGTAGCCGAAGCAAATAAAATGTCCGGATAGGACTTAAGTAATTTGTTCGCAGGCATATATGGAACTCAATGTTTATTTGTCCACATGACAGATTCTTGATAGGAACCGATCGCAGGATTTACGCTATCTTCAGATTGAGATGGAGGCTGGTATTGTTCTAGAAGATAGAGAGGACGACGCTTACTCTCAATAAAAAGACGTCCTAAGTACTCACCGATAATTCCAATAGCCATCAATTGCAGTCCGCCGAGAATCATCACAGTGACGATCAATGTTGGAAATCCCCTCACCGACTCGCCAATGAGCAATGTCTTTACCAAAAAATACAAGGCATAAAGAAATGCCATACTCGAAAAGACCAAACCTAGATAAGTTGCGATTTTTAAAGGTGCGACCGAAAAGCCAGTAATGCCTTCAAGTGCAAAGTTCCATAGTCTCCAGTAACGCCACTTGGTTGTGCCGGCTGCACGGGCGTCACGGTCGTAATCCAACGTCACATGTTTGTATCCCACCCAGGCAAACAAGCCTTTCATAAAGCGATTGCGCTCTTCTAAGAGATTAAGTGCATCTACCGCGCGTTTGCTCAGCAAACGAAAATCCCCAACGTCTGCTGGTACTGGCACATCACTTAAGCGATTAATGACTCTATAGAAAGCATGTGCGGTTGCTTTTTTTAGCCACGACTCACCGCTGCGCTGGCGCCTACGCATATTCACAATGTCGGCACCGGCCAGCCATGCCGTGATCATTTTCGGAATGAGTTCAGGAGGGTCTTGAAGATCGGAATCGATAATGATCGCAGCATCCCCGGTTGCCAAACGCAACCCAGCGCTCATGGCCTCTTCTTTGCCAAAATTTCTGGTGAAACGAGCTATGCCGACCTTTGGGTTATCTGCACGTAGTTGCCCTAACAGAGCATATGATCTGTCAGTGCTGCCATCATCAACGTAGATAATTTCCCAATCATGATTAAGGTCTGAAAGTACATTTTTCAAACGTTCATGAAAAATCGGCAAAACACTCTCCTCGTTGAACAGAGGGACAATTACGGACAACTTGTATGAGGAAGTCTTGACGTCTTCAAAACTAGAGATTGAATATAGGTTTTCCATCGCACTTCTCTTTTCTTTCACGACAAATTGCGGGCGCGCGTGGACGATGAATGAATAAAGATCGAAATATTTATTCATTCATTTGAAAACTAATCCAACAAGCGCAAACAAGAGCTATCAGACGCAGCGGCTAAGGCTGCGACGAAACTTCTGTGCAAGATGTACTTTTTAGTTATTAACAGTGAACCGACAGCTGCCCACGAAATCGCAGGCGGACTGCTAGATTGGGAGGGCGGTGGATCGAGGGGGGCGAAAAGGTGCGTCAAATGCTGCGAGAGGGAGCTCCCTAAAATGGGGGTATGTCTTTATGATCGTAGACAGAGGAAGGAGCGAAATTTTCTGTTCTGTTCCTAAAAAATACTGTAAATGATTGGCAGCATGAAGTAATTCGTGTTCGACAGCTAAAGAGCTTGTGGCGCTAATATCGTCTGGCGACTCAACATCATGCAATGCAACATAATCTGCCGTCGCCTGATCAGGAATGACATTCACGTTGTGTTCAAGATCATGAGTGAGCCAGTTCGAATGGTTACTCCATATGCCAACGTTGGTCATAAATGCAAATATGACCAACATTAACAACGAGAAGTATTTCGAAAATGATATGCCCATGATTTTGTAATTTAATGCCTCTACCGACCTTTAGAAAAAGAAGAATATCACTTAAATATATGACCAATTAAATTTGCATATACTATTTTTTTCTACGCAACTTCCGTCTTTTTCTCTTGGTTTTATGCTGCTTTTCATTTCGTGGTGTAGAAGATTTCGTTCCCGAACGGCCAAACCAAATTAATGCACCAAAAATGACTATGGCGATAATTATCGATACGCCAATAAGCGTATTGGCGAGATTCATCGGTACCCATCTATTTTCTAAAAACATAATGTGTAATCAAGTCGAAACATTCCATTAATGGATCAGTTTCATTTTTCTGGTGTGAGATATTTTTCGGATTCACCAGTCGGACCAAAGGTGTGCTCGTTCGTGGCTTGATCACATGCTTCTGCCTCCATCTGTATCGTTGTATGGTGAATTTCCCATTGCTCGGCCAGTGTTGTTTGAATTTCTTTCAACAAATTATCTTTGTTAAAGGCCTCAAGATCGCTAACGACGTGCATGGTCAAACTAATTTTTCCGCTTGTAATTGACCAAACGTGCAAGTCGTGAATACTTCGGACGCCTGCAATATCGGACACCGATTTGCGCAATTTTTCTAGATCAATATGCTCAGGCACCCCCTCCAGTAGGACATTTATACTTTCTCTTAACAAAATCCATGTCCGTGGAAGAACCCAAAATCCTATCCCGACCGCAATTACCGAATCAACCCAGGCCCATCCTGTAAAGCGAATGATCAATGCGCCAGCGATAACGCCAACTGAACCCAACATATCGCTCCATACCTCAAGATAAGCCCCCTTGACATTGAGACTTGCATCCTTTCCGGAGCTCAGCAATTTCATACTGATCAGATTAATGATCAGTCCCAGAGACGCAATAATCAGCATCCCCATCGATTGGATTTCTATCGGTGACTTAAAGCGGCGATATGCTTCGTAGAGAATGTACATGGCCACGAAAAACAGCATGATCGCGTTGAATGACGCAGCTAATATTTCGAAGCGATGATAGCCAAACGTGCGTCGTGAGTCGGCAGCACGTTTGGCTATTTGAATCGCTATCAGCGCAATAGCTAGTGCGCTGGCATCCGTCAGCATGTGTGCGGCATCAGACAGCAATGCCAGGCTTCCTGTTACCAACCCGCCTATTACTTCAGCGACCAGAAAAGTTGACGTTAATACGAACGCTATCAGCAGATACTTCTGATTCTGCCCTTTTGGTAGTGCATGGTTATGACCGGCGCTCATGAGATTCCTCAAATAGATTATCTGTCTCGTTGAATATACGTTTAACGTGCAACCTTCCAGCCAACTCTTGTCAACGTTCCTTGCCACACTTTCCGCAGAATTTCATTCCCTGAGCCATATCTGCATTACACCCCGTACATTTATGTGGAGTCATCGACGTGCCGCATTGTTGGCAAAACCGGGCGGCACTGCTATTTGAAGTGCCACACGCATTGCACAGAGTCGATGGTGCTGCCGTGGGCTGTGATCTACCCCAGTTTTCGTCCTGATTTCTCGGATAAGAATTGTCATATCGACCGTGATGACCACCGCCATCCCGACGATGATGTCCGCCACCTAAAAGTCGCTCAAAGATGCCCATGATGTTTTCCTTTTTTCTTTGTTAACTGCCATAAGATACAAATCCACTTTCCACTACCAGACTACTCAGTTTCATTTTTAGCCCTGCATTTACTGCGCGTAAAACGTTTCCATCCAGGGAAATGGTGAAGCACTAACATGCCATAGATGAGTGCAGTAGTTAGTATTGCGAGCACATACATACCGAACGCACTTGCCATACCAACAGATGCAGTCGCCCATAAGGTAGCTGCTGTCGTTAGTCCTTCTATTCTTCCTCGAACTTGGAGAATCACGCCTGCGCCAAGGAAGCCGATTCCACTCACAACTTGTGCAGCAATCCTGGTTGGCTCGCCATTAACGACATGAAGCGAGATAAGACTAAATGCACAAGAGCCGATCGAAATAGCCATACAAGTACGCACGCCTGCATCGCTTCCTTGACGCTCTCGATCAAGGCCAATAATTGCGCCTAACAGACCTGAAAGCACGATCCTGGCGGCAAATAGCAATTCCATTTTCCAGTCCACATTAGTCCTCTTCTTAGTACTAATACGTTCGTACTATTCAATACCTTCTTGAATAGGGGCGTCGGAGCATACTTAGCCCCGACACCCCCCCCTCACCTAGATACTTTTAGAGCTTAAATTGCCCCATTTTTTCCAGAACGCGAGTTTTTGCATGAAACTTGGTTGTGAGTTTTCGGAATCAGCAGGCCCTTCTTCGTCTCGGCGATGCGCTATCTTGTACAACAACGGCAACACCAATAAGGTCAATATCGTCGAAGAAATAATTCCGCCAATGACGACAGTGGCGAGTGGTCGCTGAACTTCTGCGCCGGTACCTGTGGCGATCGCCATCGGTACAAAACCTAAGGACGCAACCAACGCCGTCATCAATACTGGCCGCAGTCGTGTTAATGCGCCCTCGTGTATCGCGATATCAAGCGTTCTACCCTCTTCGCGCAAACTTCGAATAAATGAAATCATCACCAAGCCGTTAAGAACAGCGACACCTGAAAGCGCGATAAAGCCAATCCCCGCCGAAATTGAAAGAGGAATGTCTCGCAGCCAAAGCGCTGCGATGCCACCGGTTAGTGCGAAAGGAACACCGGTGAAGACAAGCATCCCGTCCTTGGCATTGCCAAACATAACGAAGAGAAGCAGGAATACCAGCAATAGAGCAATTGGTACAACGATCTGTAGACGTTTTGTGGCGGATTCCAGTTGCTCAAACGTGCCGCCCCAACTGATCCAGTTGCCTGAAGGTATTTTGACGGTCTCTTGAATCTTCTTCTGAGCCTCCATTACGAACGAACCGATATCACGTCCCCGCACATTGGCTGTCACAATAACGAGACGTTTCCCATTCTCACGACTGACCTGATTAGGGCCTGGTGCGAGATTAAGGTCTGCTACTTCGCCGAGTTGCGTATAACCAACTTGACCGGGCGTAGGGCCCTCCGCAATAGGCAAACGAATAGGTATACGCTTTATAGCGTCAATATCGTTACGTAAGTCATCAGGCAAACGAACAAGGATGTCGAATCGGCGATCACCTTGAAACAATATCCCTGCCTCTCGTCCACCTACAGCAATAGACAGAGCATCCTGAATATCAGAAACATTGATTCCCAGTCTTGCTGCCTTATCTCTATCTATCTGAACTGTTAGCATAGGTAAGCCAGTAGTTTGCTCTACTTTCACGTCAGCAGAACCCGGCACGCTAGATAGTGCGTCGGAAATCTGATCCGCAGTGGCGTTCATGACGTCCATATTGTCACCAAATACTTTCACCGCAACGTCGGCGCGCACACCTGAAATCAGTTCATTGAAACGCATTTGGATTGGCTGCGTAAATTCATAGTTATTGCCGGGGACCTGAGCTACAACCTTCTGCATAGCCATGACCAACTCTTCTTTTGTACGTTTAGGAGACGGCCATTCAGATTCTGGCTTTAAAATGATGAAAGTGTCAGCGACATTCGGCGGCATCGGATCTGTCGCAATTTCTGCCGTACCAATTTTTGCAAAGACGCGTTTTACTTCAGGGAAAGTTCGAAGATTCCGCTCGAGCTCCTTCTGCATTTCAATCGATTGCGTCAAACTAGTTCCAGGTATTCGCATCGCTTGCAGAGCAATATCACCCTCATTGAGACTCGGGATGAATTCACTTCCCATACGTGTCAACAACAAGCCGCAAAGCACTACCGTAACGCTAACAGTTGTAAGAACGAGCGGTTTTCTATCCATTACCCAATCCAGCATCGGTTCATAGCGACGTTTGGACCAGCCAATCAGACGATTCTCTTTTTCAGAAACTTTGTCACCGATGAGAAGCGCTACAGCCGCGGGGATAAAGGTAAGCGAAAGAATCATCGCTCCAAATAAAGCCACCACCACCGTAAATGCCATCGGATGGAACATTTTCCCTTCTACCCCTGATAGGGCAAAAATCGGGAGATACACAACCATGATGATCAGTTGCCCGAAAATCAGTGGACGACGCGCCTCCTTTGAAGCTTCAAAGACTTCGTGGAAGCGTTCGTTTCGTGTCAAAGACCTTCCAGCGTGCGCTTGGGCGTGTGATAGCCGCCTAATACAGTTTTCTACGATAACAACGGCACCATCAATGATGATCCCGAAATCTAGCGCCCCCAAACTCATAAGATTGGCGCTTACCTTGTTATTGACCATGCCGGTGAACGTAAAAAGCATGGCCAATGGAATTACCATCGCGGTAATAATTGCAGCGCGAATGTTGCCTAAGAAAAGAAAGAGAATCGCGATGACAAGTAATGCCCCCTCCATCAAATTCTTTTTAACTGTTGCAATTGCCTTATCAACCAAAACCGTGCGGTCATAGACAGTAGCCGCCACCACACCTTCCGGTAATGTCCGGCGAATTTCGTCCATTTTTTTGTCTACGGCTTCGGCCACCGAACGGCTATTTTCGCCAATCAGCATGAACACCGTACCTAAGACTATTTCACGAGAATTTTCTGTGGCAGCACCTGTTCGCAATTGAGAGCCAAGCATAACTTCAGCTACATCCTTGATTCGCACAGGAATACTTTGTTTGGTACCGATAACGATATTTGAAATATCGTTCAAGTCAGTCACCTGTCCTGGGGCACGAATCAAGTACTGTTCGCCACGTTTCTCAATGTAACCGGCACCGACGTTGTTGTTATTGCGTTCCAGGGCTGTAACTAAATCCGCTAAAGAAAGCCCGTAAGACATCAATTTCCCGGGGTATGGTGCGACTTGAAATTCCTTTGCGTTGCCGCCAATAGTATTGATTTCTGTGACGCCAGGGACATTACGTAATTGCGGTTTGATAATCCAGTCTTGGATCTCTTTCAGATCGGTCGGCGTGTAGGGCTTTCCATCCGGTTTCAATGCACCTTCTTCAGCCTCGACTGTCCACATATAGATTTCACCGAGACCAGTCGAAATTGGGCCTAGCGCTGGGACAACACCTGGAGGCAACTTATCTTTTGCTTCTTGAATTCGTTCGTTGACCAGTTGTCGAGCAAAATAGATGTCGGTCCCTTCCTTGAAGATGACCGTTACTTGGGACAGGCCATACCGCGAAATGGAGCGCGTTTGCTCCAATTTAGGCAGACCTGCCATAACGGTTTCGATTGGATAGGTAATCCGTTGTTCAGACTCCAATGGGGAATAGCCTGGAGCGCTGGTGTTAATCTGAACCTGGACATTGGTAATGTCTGGTACAGCATCGATAGGAAGTTTCTGGTAACTATAGATACCAAATGCTGCAATACCTAATGTCATTAACATGACCAGCCATCGCTGGTCGATGGCAAAGCGAATGATTTTCTCAAACATGAATTTTCCTTGAGCTAGAGGGCTGCGTTGCCGCGTTCGCCACTTTGTATGCGCACAATGTCATCAACCGTGGAAACGGCAATTAGACCGTCTCCTGTATTGCCGGTGTGCGACGCGCTTCGTATAGCTTCAACAACTTCTTGGGCGATGTCGTCAGAACAAAACATCAGCAGCGCAGTGTGCTCATGCATATCTGGATTCCATTCATCCGCTGCGAATAGATGCCCTATTCCACGACCTCTTGCGTGACCCCGTACTTGAAACAAGGTAAAACCAGGCAAATGACTAAGGCTTTGCAAGGCATGTTCGACAGCGTCAAGCCTATGCGGCTGAATAATCGCGATGATCTGTTTCATATCGATATCCTTAATGAGCGTGGCTAGCGGACGCTTTGCCTAATTCAGCTTTGATAAGGAAGCTGTTTGTCCCTGCATAGTCCTCTCCAGTCTCTAGCCCCTTCAGAACCTCAACGTACTTCGCGCCACGACGGCCAAGCTCAAGCGGTCGTGCCTCAAAGAGTTCACCATAGCGACCGAAAACAACGGTTGCATTGCCTAACGTTTGGATAGAGTCCGTCGTCACTGCCACAGGAACGTCGACTTCATCAGACACCAACGCAACGTTAACTGCTAAGCCTGGACGCCAAGTACCTTTAGGGTTCGCCATCACTATCCGTGCTTTAGCAGCGCGCGTTTGTTCGCCTACGAGGGAACCTATATACGAAACCGTTCCAGTGCCTTCAGCATCAAATGCTGTCGCCTTCACAGTCGCTTTTTGACCAGTTTTTACGGCATTGATATCTTGAGCGCGGACGGTCAGATCAACCCACACTGTGGACAAGTCCGAAATATCAAAGATATTTGCGTCTTCTTTCGCAACTGTTCCGGCAGAAATACGCTTCTCAGTGATGACGCCATCAATTGGCGATCGAATTTCGTATTGAGTCAGATTTGTCGAGGATGGTGACGCACCTAAAGCAGCGAGCTTCTGTTGCGCGCTTTGTGCAATGATTTGTGCTTCCTGCATTGTGGTACGAGCTTGCAAATAATCCTGTTCAGCAGATATTTTTTCTTCCCACAATGTTTTTTCGCGCTCATAGGTAGTACGAGCTAACGCAAGACGTTTTTGAGCGGCAAGAAGTTCGCTACGTTGATCGGAAAGCGCTTGGCTAGATATCACTGCAAGTATCTGGCCCTTACGCACCCGATCCCCAGCGTTTGCACGGACCGATTCAACAATGCCCGCTAGTCTAGGTACCACTTGGACGGTGCGGTCTTCATTAAGACGAATTTCTCCGATTAGTTGCAACTCTGTTTTGATGCGGACAGGCCCTGCCTTGAGGATTTTTACGCCGTTTTTTGTTAATTGTTCGTCGCTCATAGCAACTTGGCCTTCTTCTTGCGCATATGAGAACTCATATGATTGGTCGCCTTTGGTGGCCTTGATCTGAACCTTAAATGAGTGAGGTTCTTCGATGATCGAGTTACTTTTTAAATAGTCATTCTCCTTTGAGAATGAAATACTTTGAGGGCTTCGTCCAAGTCGCTCCAGAATTACGACGGCCTTAGTCGCGGCTGGATCGATTGGCTTTCCATCTTGGTAGGTATATATACGAAATTGAGGCTTGCCCTCATTTTCAGAAATAGTCAGCTCAAGGCTGTATCCATCTTTAGTGAATAATTTCCCGCCCTTAGGACCACTTTGAGGCGTTGATTCGGCGTGATGCTCATTGTCTTCATGCCCACCCGCATCATCATGTTTTGTCGCACTTTTTTTTCCATGATGCTCAGTGTCAGCGTGCTCCTTAGTTTCCGCATGTCCTTTGCCGGACTCTTCATTTTGCGCGCCTTTCGGATCTGAGACTAAGATCAAGCCTCCTAAAAGAAGGCCGATAGCTATTACGATTATGATGAAGGTGGTTTGTTTGTTACGGGGAATGTTTTTCATCGTGGCCTCTAGTTCTTTGTGGCAGAAAATTGTTCGCCAAGCAGACGGTCAATTGCGGCTGCGGCTCGGTGTGTGTCGGCTAACGAGCGCAAGTACTGCGACTTGGCTTGGAAGAAAGTGCGTTGAGCATCAAGGACTTCTAGGAAGCTAAATTTACCTAGTTCAAAACCTTTGGTCGTTGCTTCATAGGCACGTTGCGCGGCAGGCACGACTTCCGACTTCAGCATTTCTGCTTCAGTAATTGAAGTACTTAAACGTCCGTGCGTTTGCCCAAGTTCACGATTCAAACTCACTTCGGTTGTGGTCAAATCGTCACGTGCTTTGTCAGTCCTACGTAGGGCTTCGAGAATATTTCCTTGATTGCGATCGAATAGTGGCAACGGGATAGATAGACCAACTACTGCTGTATTACGACCCACTTGCTCATCTCGCTTAGAACCTAGAGTGAGCGTGACATTAGGGATCCTGCGTGAGCGCTCTACCGCAGTCATAGCTTTTCTTCGCTCAACTTCTATCCTTGCACGCGCCAAAAGCGGAGATTGCTCGAGGCGCTGCATCAAAGCAGGCAGAGGAATAAGAGGAGGCAGATCTTCAGCAGGTTCTTGTACCTTGTCGAAGTCTGGAGTACGAGCTCCCCAGGTAGCGGCCAGCTCGCGTCGTGCTGTCCCCAAATCATTTAAGGCTTGGGCAAGTTCGATACGTACGCCGGCTTCGGCGACACGTGCTCTTGTTTCTTCAACGGGAGAAATCTTCCCTGCCAATACACGTTTCGAGGCAATGGTCGTTGCTCGCTGTGCTAGTTCAACTGTGCTTAAGGCTAACCGATAACGCTCTTGACCGATAACTACGTCATAGAATGCAGCGACTACGAGCGCTCGTATGTCAGCTTGTTTGGCTGAAAGATCTGCTAACGCAAGATCTCGGGTACGTTCGGCGGCTGCGATACGTGCACTCCGTTTGCCCCCAAGTTCAATGGGCTGGCTGATCTGAACCGTCGTCGTACGCGTGTCACGTTTGAGGTCTTCTATCGTAGTAGAAAGCTCAGGATTAGGAATGATTCCAGCTTGTTGAATCATCCCTTCCGTAGCTTCTACTTCACGACGAGCAGCAGAAATTTCGGAATTGGCGCCATATGCCAGATCTAGAGCGGCAGCAAGTGTGAGCAGCGAGATATTAGCTGCCTTCATCTGCCCACTTTGAGTGGTTTCGCCACCATATGACGATATTACCTGCGCGTAAGCAGGAATTTGTAATGTTAGAGATGCCGCAAATAGAAGCGGCAATAACGGCTTTTGCATCGAATTTCCTTAGTAATAGACAAAGGGAATCCAGCAGCCAACGCTATGAACTACATCAAGAACGAGGAAAAAATAGAACGAGCGGGTGCCGGATTAGGAAGCGGCGTAGACCCACTTTGGGCGTTCTGGACGCGGAGGGAGAATTGAAGCAAGTATAGAAGTGTCAGGTATACGTGGTGTTACGCTAACGATGTCAGAAATCAGAATGGCTGCAGGAATTTCTGCAATAGCAATGCCACCAAGATGACAGAATGCGCAATCTATATCAGATGCCGAACTAGACTTCGGCACATCACTTTTTTGATCACTCAACGATGCAATATGCTTATGCTCATGGTGACCGAAATGCACAGTTACCGGGTTACTTTCATGCTGACAATAAACCGCTGCCGCTGCCCAGCTAATCTGGAGCGGTACGATCAAAAGCATGAGGATGACTAGTAAGCGTCGCATAATTGTGCTTATTTTATAGCAGTTTTAAAAAATTCTCGCAAAGTATTTAATTTTGAAATGGAAAACAGATGATTTCACCATTATGGTGAGATATTAAGACGCACTACGCAGTTGATTTGATGCATTCGGGCAATTATGGGGAGTGTCGTTTAAAACTCTCGTATCTCCAGGCGTTTAGACATAGAGATAATCATAATGGCCCTGATTCCGAAAGAATTTGGTTTTCGAAATAGTAAATCGTCGTTCACCCAATTTACGGTTCTTGCCCGTCCAGGAAGCGAACATCGCGTAGTTATTGTAAGTCTGGTAATCTAGCATTAGTTCTCCTGCTCGTCTTCTCTCATCACATTTGCCAGCAGCAGCTTTAACGAGCCTATCGGAAGATGGAAAAACTGCGTGGCACTGCCCTACTCTCTGCCTGGACTTATTCTGAAATGCGTCTTGTTTTTTGCTAGGAAAATTGCATTTCCAAAGAACATGCCCATCCCTATTTAAATTAATTCTTTCTATTCTGAATCTGTTGCGGCCGCATCGTTCATTAATCTGATGCCAGATACAGAAAAATGAAAAGTAACTCCATCGCAGAAGATCTCTGTTTGAAAGTCTAAACGCCGGATAAGGCCCCATGAAACTCAGTTGGGTATTTGCATCTCTTTTATCTTTCAGCTGATCGAGCACTACATTTTCAATCGACATTCTCCATGTAAGGAATGCAAGCGCAACAGGACAGACCAAAACGCCATTTAGCGCATTGGCCTCATAGCAATCCAACCCTAAAAGCTCTTTTAAGCAGTCTTTGTGGTTGTGGACATAAGCATTGGCAATATGCCGCCTGAGACTTCTGTAACAATGCCCTATATCACTTTGAAGTAAATGCTGCCTATTGCAGGACTCATTGTAGATAGGAGTTTCATCGATGACACCTTCTAAACGAACTAGATCAGCAGCGATAGGCTCGAAGAAAAATTCCCATCCTTCAGGCGGGGGGCCAGCTACAGCTATTGCCAGTCCAAGAAGCCATCGTTTTCCATCATTCGCATCTAGATCCGCTCCATCGAATAGTTCTTTGAGCAACATGCTGCTGTCGCCAAGCTTCTCGTTGAGCACATGAATCCAAGCAGCAAAGGAATCACAACATTCGCTAATTTGCGTCAACAGGTCCGGAGGCATCTGCTTAGATGACATTACTTCCTCGAAACCAAGAAACTCCCTGCTACACCTTGAGCAACTAGAAGGAGATTGGCTTTTACATATCGCGTTGAGCGATGCTCTGGTAACGCATCGATTACAACCACTGGTAAGGTCACACCGATGCCAAGGGCACTGCCGTAGGATGGGCAAGTCAAACAAAGAACAATGGTACTTATGCTTCCAGCATTGAGGGCAATAACGAGTTAAAAACTGTTGACCATTGATAGGAACGATTTGATCTACAAAGCCGTTCAATACTTCATGTTTTTTTGCGTTCAAAAGCTGTGCCAATTTATCGAAATTAATCCATCCGCTGCAGGACAAATTCGCAATGTCATAGGCCGAGGTCAACTTAGGATCAATTTCGATTAGCTTTTTTAACTCATTGATATCGACATGATTAAGCATGATGATTTTTCTGACGATCATCTTGCTGGATTCGTAGGGGGCAAGACTGCCGTCAGGCCAGGTTAGCCGACTCTCTTCGTTCCAATTAATTTTCATTGTTCCCATCCACCTTCCTTACTGGGCGACTGAAGGAGAGCACTGAAACTGGCTAAGTTCGACGATTCGACTGCAATCGCAATATCGCTATCCGAGATTGAAAAATTACTGCAGTCTTCCTTTTTTGATGCGAGTAGCAAATACTCTATAGACAAACATACATGCTCCATTGGAACCATACCAAGCCCTAGTGGGCCAGCGGCTGCGGCTAGTGCCTCCCACAGCTTGGATGCGTAACGATGAAGCCTAAATCCCTTGGCAAATGCTTCCGGAAGAAAAAAGCGTGTGTAACTCCAGCCAGATCCTTCAGGATATTCAGACTGCTCGTCATAGGCTTTCAATAAAAGCTGCAACTCAATCATGCTGGAACAACCTTCAAAAGCTATGGGTTCGCTGAGAAAGCGAGCGATGATTTGATGTTGCCCACTGACCAATAGTGCAGCGCGGCGATGCATGATTTGAGGTTGGGCAAAGAATATCGTCGTCATTTTTATTTTCATCAGATCTAGGGCATTGTGCAAAACGAAAAGTTGTTCCAGATCCGTATCTGACAATAACTGTGCTTCGTCCACAATTAAGACAAACTGGGACCCTCCAATTTTGCTCAACTTTAGAATTGTGTCGGTCTTAATATTCTCCAGAAGAAAACCTACTTTTGTACGGCTCGACAAGATATGTTTTTTGGCTTCTAGTATCAACGAATACATGTGGTATTCCGACGATTGCTTTGATCGTCGAGCACTTAGTAGTAGCGTATATGTTCGCGGGAATTCGTTATTCAACAGATTTTGAATCTCCTTGGCGCAGGTTGTTTTACCCATTCTAGGAGTCGCATAAAAGACGACGCCAGTACGTCTGGTCCATACTTTTTCTCGTGCAATTCTGTACGTACGTTCGAGCATGGGTGTGGGAAGCGTGTAGTCCCGTTCAAGTACAGGGTGAAACTCCAACAGCTGCTCACGGCGTCTTGGTGAGAGTTCGCACGGTTCCGCCTTGCCGATGATGGCAGGATCAACTGTATTGATCGACTCTGGCATACAAACTCCTATCTCCGATTTTTTACTTTCATCAAGCCTACAACCGGGGTATCCAACAGCGAACTACGATTAGCAACAACCTTCGTCGTACGAATATGGGATTCATCAGGCTTTGCTTTGGCATCGATAACAAGTTCAAGGCCCGATTCTCTAGAAACCTGCGTCGCCTTGGTTACTTGTTTTGCAGAAAGAGGTTGTATTCCTCTCTTAGTTTTCGAGTTGGTCTTGCCGAGATATGCCATATAGATGTGGACAGGGTCGTCAAACTCAGACACCACAATAGTCCTGTGGTAGACCAAACTATTTATGACCTTACGTGTTCTACGGCTATGTTTGGTGTGCGCCCATTTTCCCTGGACACACAAATAGCCGAAATCCGCACCATTTTCTAGGTAGGCTCGCACTTGGCGGAAGTCGTCATCGGCATTATCAATATCGATAAACAAACGTTTTCCAACTAAATAGCCAGCCTCAGCGAGAATTGGATTCGTATAACGCGCACCGTCGAGTTGTATGTAGGGGCGACGTCCTGACTCTCTCCCCCCACGCACGGTGACACTGATCGTAGTAGAGAATGTTCGTCCATTCTTTGACATCTCTTTAGGAAGGTGTCTGATTGTGCAAAGCGGAACTTCACCTTCTAGGTGATATTGTAGGTACTGCAATGGAGATAAACTTGAAAGGCCTGAATTCGGCGTGGCATTATGTTGAGCGATCGTTACATCCAATAATTCAGCCACTTCTGCAGCCCTAATTTTATGCTTTAACGCTTTTTTCTGCGCATTGGGCGCACGACCACTATGCGGATTACTTCCAGTTGTGGATGGCAGTCGTTTAAACAGCTTGTCGGCGATTTGACCAAACGTGCGCTCAACACTATCTCGCCTCTCAAAATGAGCTACTGCTCCCCAATTAATGACGAATCCTAGGCCTTTCCGCAGATTCTCATGAACCGGTTGCGCCAAGTGCGCCAATGCACCATCAAGCTTAGTGACGCTCCAAAGCGCGCCATAAGCCCTCTCTATAATTCCGCTTGGTAGTCCAGCATCGGGAGGGTAATTCAGCCCGTCAACAGTAAGCTCTATTGGATGCCATTTTTTTGTGATGGCATCGCGTACAACTTTAATCACGTCTTCTTTCGTTACTTCGCTCCTATACACGACCAAGTAGGACAATATAGCTGCGGAAGCACCCTCTACCACTGCAATCAACCACAGTCTGTCCAGAAGTAGATCTCTCTCAGTTCCTTCTGGAGTGCGAAAAGTTACAGTTGAATGACAGTCAATTCGATATGCGTCTATTTCCACTACATCATAAGGCTCACTGAAATACAAAAATGGCGCGTGCCCTGTACCAACATTAAGGTGTGCTTTCGCAGCTGCCCCCTCCCTGATATTTACAGCGCGCTTAAAGTTTCGGTCTAAGACATCACGCATAAAACTACGGATGGATTTAATCCCGCGATGTTTGGTTGTAAAAGGCCACTCGGAAGCACTCACCCCGTACTCTTTGATAGCCTTAATAAAAAGTTTATGCAGGTCGCGAGATCGCAGTCGAAATTCTGGGACATCTTTGTACTTTGCATCTTGCCTGATGAAGCGAGTAAGTTTTTCTTCTAATTCAGGAAAGCGATCCAACATCATGCCAAGCGCACCGGTTTGGCCGCCTTGCTGCTCGCCAAATTTCCTCCCTAATGGCGCGCGACGCCTATATGGTTCGATCCGAACATGTGGTACCAGTGCCCGAAAGCCGAATATCTTTCCGTCAGATGCAATTTCCAAGCATTTTCGCGCCATGCGTGGGAGACTCGCGGCGGCAATGCCGGTTCTTTCGGTAATAAATTTTACTGACTGGTATTCGAAATAGAGACGCATTGCCAATTCATTGCTCTCGTACTTCTCGACATCTTCAGACCTCAAGGCTGCTTTTTGCACTTTCGGCCAGAGGTCAAGTGGTAATGCCGTAGCTACGGCCTCTCTACGACTCCACATATCGAGCCCTTTGATTCCATGTCCATCTTGTAGATCTGCCGAATGGCTTCTTCGTAAGATCTAAGGAGATATGGCTTTGAAGCGCGTAACGAACAAGAAGCCCCATTACCACCGATTCGTCATAATCAATCAAATCGGAAAGCAGTTCTCCAACTGTCCCATCTGATTGATCTCGCAATCTACTAATAAGCGCTATTAGAGTGGGTGTTTGGTGCTGATCCCGAATGGCTGCGGCGAAAGCAATAGCTTTCAGCCACCTACAAGCAGATTGCACATGCGGCTTGAGTTCGTTGTCGCTGAAAACACGATACGAAACTCCTTGTTTGGCCGCAGCGGAAGATTGAGCCAAAAGTTGAGGTCGGGCTTCGACCAGCTCCTTTTCCGTACTTTTTACTTCATGCCACTCTGTTTTACCATTAGTCAACTCAACTATGGCATCGAGCTGCGTTCCTCTAGCTTCTTTTTCGTCGTGAGAAATGATGTTTTCGGGATGGAGGTCAAAGGATTTGACCTCAGGATTAATTTCTAGAAAATGTATCCAATGAACAAGTTGCCGATCGCTAGGCAGCAACCAGTCGGCATTCATCTTGGGACTGTAAATTAGCCAAAGATTATTATTTCTATGCCCACGCGCGCGGTATGCGTCCATTACATGCAAACGCTGCGTACTCTTCAATGAAGGATTTGATTTCATCAAAGCACCTTCAGGAAACGCGGTCCAAAAGGCGCGTTTTAAGGTCGGGCTTTTTACATTAGTTCAAAACGATGCGATGTCAAGATAACGATGTCCGGCCTTGATAAAAAGCGCGCATAGTTTTAACAACTTTAGTTCCGGCAGCATTATTTTTACAAAATTACTTCCATAAAAAGGAACTAAAGTTGCTATCTGAGTTAGGAGGAAGCATCAAAATAAATTTGTAAACTGTTGATTTTTATGAAATTCAGTTGACTTTGGAAGGTTGGAACTTTAGTTCCGAGCGCTTATGGATTGCAGATCAACCGCATAGGTAAGGAATCACGTTGAAAAGATGCAAAGAAATCCTACACTGAAGCACGACCAGAAAAGGAGAACAAAATGTTTAAAAATATCTTGCTCCCGACCGATGGATCAGCCCTGTCCGAAATTGCCATTCAGAAAAGCATAGCCCTTGCCAAGGTCCTCGGTGCCAAAATAACCGGCTTATACGTCATTCCTGAATACCAGATATTGACCTGGCAGGCAGAAATGCTCACGGATACAAGCCAAGATTTTAAAAAGCTCGCGGCATCGCATGCAGAAAAGTTTCTGGCCGTAATCAGCGACAGAGCAAAGGAAGCTGGCGTACCAGCAGCATTGGTTCAAGTAACAGGCGAGCATCCTTATGAGGCAATTCTCAAGGCTGCCGATGACAATAAATGTGATTTGATAACAATGGCATCTCATGGCCGTAAAGGTATTCAAGGCTTCCTAATAGGCAGCGAAACTCAAAAGGTTCTTGTGCATAGCAAAATACCTGTTTTGGTGTACCGATAAGTAGTGACGTCATCGATTTTGTAACTAAATCTGGTGTCACCTTAAAAGAGCTACAGCGACAGCAGCATTGACTGCACCCAGCATGTCGTCGCTATGCAAGCGCCATTGAACAATCTCCGGTTTAGAAATGCCACGGCTTGAGAAAAACCGCTTTTGATCAATCTCCCGGCAATCCATCGCCTTGGTGCAGTACTTGGCTATATATGCAGCCAGCTTGTGAATGCCGTTCTTACCGAATCCGAACCGATGCGGGTCACGCACGTTGACCTGCCCCATTTGCTGGCCAAGCTCATTTTTGCCAAGGACACGTTGCCATATAAAGCGTAGGAGCTCGTAGTTCTTGCGCCCTTGCACGGCGATGTGGAAGTGTATCGCTCCCCTCTTCTGATTTTCCATAATGGCTACATATTGAAATGCATGCTGCACCTTGCGTAGTCGGCGGGTGATTTCTTTCCAATCCTTGAGTACCTGTGCACTGTCTGTCAGGTTTTCTCTATAGGTCAACGTCACCAAGCGATCAGCACCAATTTGCTCGCAGCGATCGAGAATGTCGCCCTTAGCCTTGTGGCCAGCTACACGGCAATTTCGTTCGCGTTCTTCTGATCTGCCATCGTTGAAAGACCAGATCAACTTAGTATCAAATTATTTCCAGTTTTGTGTGATGAGCTGCCAGCCTGAAGTGAAGTGAAAACTTATTTTCAGGTGTTTACTGTATGAGGTTCAGAAGAAAAATTATCGAATTTTCTTAACATAATCAGCGAGCTATATTGCTGAAGTTAATCGAGAACCTGAAGTTTGCGAAGCCATAGCTTTAGTTTCAATCTTGTGCTTAACTGTTGTTAACTGATCAATGCCCAACCAGCTCAGTGTCAGGCACCCTCCACTCATCAGAGGATGCCTTGGCCGTGTCTTCATCTGCCGTCCAACCATGCCGGAGACTGCCATGAATATCTGCAAAGCAATTATTTTTGTAGTCTCATCCGCATCCTGCGTCAGCGCCATCGCGCAAATCCAGGAAATCAAATCGTCTAATAATCAGATCGGTATACAAGGCATTTCCAGCTACGTCGACTATACGGAAACCAACGATGGCCGATTCGGCACGACGGTCGGCAAGCTGAACACAGAAAAAGGCTGGGTACCGGGCTTTGCTGTATCGGCTTCTGTGATGCAGGACTGGCTGTTCGGGAACGATTATCTGCAGTTCCAGTACAGCAGGAATAAAGGGCATACCGACTACACAGGCTCGCGCCTGACCGGCGGCGTGTTCGGTTCTGCGGTACAGCAGAATGATGCGACGTTGACCGATTACAGCTTGCGTTGGGGTAAAGGCTTCACCGTAAACCAGAGCAGCATGTTCACTCCGTTTCTGGAAGTCGGCCGGCATGAATGGAAGCGTGCCGTCAATCAAGGCGAAACCTATACCAATAATTATTACGGCATCGGCGCCCTGGCGCAGTACTCACCTATGCCACGCCTGGTGTTGAGCGCCAACGCCCTGATCGGCCGGACTTTCAGTTCCGATATCAGCGTGAACGGCCCGCTCGGCTTTTCCGGTGGATTGGGGAACTCCAATCTGTATAGGGCTGGCTTGTCCGCGGATTACGCGTTCACGCAAAAATTCAGGGGGAATGTGGGCATTAATTACTCGGCGTTCAAGTACGGAGCCAGTTCCAATTATCCGGTCGGCGGCACGATTACCTGGGAGCCGGATAGCAGGACCCGCTATACGACGATTAGTGCAGGTGTTGGCTACGCATTTTAATGTAGGTAAACGCGACAGGGCGCCAGTGTGATCCGGCGCCCTGCTTTCTTGTGTGCTGTGATTACATTTGTTACGTGTAATCAAGCGTATACCAACGATGCCTGGAATACTTTACTGAAAAACTTCTCTGCCCTGTTTGCGCACGAAGTACCCCCAGATTGATTTCTTGCCGGATTTCTTTGCCCGATCTGTCCCCGCCGCCATTAATACCGGCAGCGGATGATCGAGTTTCAGTGCTACCGCGACCTTGAGACAAGTGTCTTCATCCATAATGCGCTGACCGCTTTTATACAAACTGATCGCACTCCTTGTGATCTTCAGTTTCTCGGCCAACGCAGCATCATTTTTCAGTGCGTATTTGTCTTGTACTTGCATCAGATACTTCACGCTTTTCATCACAATACTCCTTCAAGTTGTTCTGAAAAGGATTTTGCTGGATCACACTGGCAAAGTATTTAATGATCATACAGGTGTGGGACAATCGTCCGAAATTCTGCATCTGCCTGAGTTCGGACGCAAAGGTTACAGTCGTCATTGACAGCTGTTTGTCATAAAGACATCCAGGCATAAGACGCTATTGACGGCGGGCAATCCAAGCCTGGCACGCAGCTTGGGGGCAAATGATATTGGGAGTGTCCTGAGCGCTGTAATCAAATGAAAACCACCTCATGCCGAGGTGGTTTTGCGCATAAACCGGGTTTAACCGGCGTCACCACCGCTGACAAAATGTCGTTCTTTATGCAGGTAATGCGCGAGCCATTGCAGCAGCGCCACCGCATCGCCAAACTCCATAAAGCCTTCCTGCTCGCCATCGCCAAACAAGGGCTTGCCGGTCAGGCTGCTGTCTATCACCAGTCCGTCAAAGGTCGCCATCGGGATATACCCTTGCGGGATTTTGAAGGTGTTGGCATTCAGGATAGCGTCCATGACGTGATCAAGGAACTGGATTTCCGGAGTGCGCATGGAACCAAGATCGTGTTCCTTGAGGAACATCCCTATCGATAACAGGGCATTGCTAATGACGACGCGCAGATAAGTCGCTTTTTGCAAGGGACCTTCATGCAGGGTTTTATTGGAAGCCTGCAAATCCAGTACGGTCGTCGCTTGCGCGTTGTCCACCACAATGTTTCCGGCAGAACCTGTTTTTGCCTGTTTTTTCTTCCTGTGCAACATGAGTACTGGCGCATTACCTGCTTCTGACTCGCCGGCTTTGGCCGGTTGCAGGATCATGGCGATTGATACAGGCAACACTCTTAGCTGTTCTTCGATCAGATGAATAGCTAATAGTGATCTGCTTTCTTTACACGCGTTGCTCATATCAACTCCTTCTGTAATGAATGGCCTGTTGAGAACGATAGTAAGTGCGGTACGACAATCAGACTGTACGCCAGCGCACGGCGAAATTCAATTGCGACAATAATTATTTGCGCCACCAATGCCCGGACAGCCCCTGCCCTGCGTGCAAGGTCAGGTAATTGTGATGGAATAAAACGCGCAAGGTCATCACCCAACACAAAGCGACCATCCATCCGGCCAGAATATCGCTCGGATAGTGATAGCCAAGATACATGCGGCTCAGCCCTACCAGCGCAGCAAATAGCAAACCGCTGAACAATACCGCCTTATGCCAGCTGCTCAGACGCAGCAGTACCAGCAATGCAATAACGATGGCCATTGAATGGGTAGCGTGGCCGCTGGGAAAACCAAATGAGGTGTCCGGTGTATCCAGCCAAAGCTCCGGGCGGGCGCGCTGAATCAAGCCCTTCATGATATTGCCCAGGATGGCTGCACCCGAGACAGCGCACAACCAGAACAAGGCGATACGCCAAAGCTGGCGATACAACAGGTAGCACAATATGCCTACACTGACGACTGTTACCAGCATCGACAGGTACACTGCGAATTGTCCCAGCAGGGATTCAGTCTGTACGCGTAATGACCAGAGTATCGTTCTTTCCAGTGCAAGCCAGCCGCTGTTCCGAATCGTGTCCGCAAGAACACAAAACAAGGCCAGCGGCAAGATCACGCCCAGCAGGCACGCCAGGACCTTAATGCGGTCATTCAGCAGAGAATGACGGATGTAAGCAAACGACGGCCCGGACTTGTAGAAACTACGTTGTATTGCACGCATCATAAATACTCGTTTGTGTGACATTTAATGAAGGCACCAGCGCAGACTGTTCGATACGCCGCGTACTAAGCAGCACTATGCTAAGCAAGCAGCATGACGGCGCGATGACAGCAACAGCCATTAACGCTAATTATTGATGTCGGGTATGGAGTTTTTGATGCGGCAGATACCGGATTGGCGATACCCCAGACAGAAAATAAAGGCCGGAACAGTCCTTAAACTGATCCAGCCTTGTATTCAAAAAAACGAATGAAATTAACGCGATGCCGCGTGTGATTCAAATAGTGGCATGCCGCGCTGTATGCGCATTTGCATATCTTCCAGGAAGGCTGCCGGGCCGTAACCCAGAGTCTGGCCATGCTGTTCGTAGAAGAAAGGACGATTGGTCTTCTGACTGAAATTCATCATCCATTCCAGTTCGCTCTTCTCCAGGTCGCGTCCGCCATATGCCAGACGATAAGCAGGCTGGCCGCGCCAGGTAGTCTGCACAATGATGACACCGAGTTTGGTCGGTTTGAACTCATCCGGGAACGGGCTGCCTTCATCCACCCAGCCGCAAATAAACTGACGGCAAGGCGAATCAGGTCGCGTTTCATAAATGGTGCAACCGCCATCCTTCACAAAATGGCAACGCACGCCAGGCCGCATTTCGTGACCATAAATGGTCGATTTCAGCCAGCCGTCACAGCATGCGGTGCAGTCGCCGCACTCGCGACGTGCAGCGCTGTAGGGCACTGGGCGGACGGGTGCTGCAGGTGCTATTTGTATAACCTTGCCGCAGCATTTTTTGTACTTATTGCCGCTGCCGCAAGGGCAAGGATCGTTTCTGCTCGGTTTCACTGCCTGAACTGCCTTTCATACGATGACCGGATGCTGCGGGGTACTCAACTTGCCTGCATGCATCCACGGTGCGACCCGTCGCCTGTAGCGAACCCGGTCCAGCCCTAGATTATGCACCACCCGGCCATTTTCATGTGCGCGCTCAGCTATTTGCCGTACTTTCCGCCTCCTCTTCCTTGCGGTAAGCCATCCGGTACAACAAGGGCAAGACCAGCAGCGTCAGCATGGTAGACGACAGGATGCCGCCGATTACCACGGTTGCCAGCGGACGCTGCACTTCAGCGCCAGTTCCGGTTGCTATCGCCATCGGGACAAAACCAAGCGAGGCCACCAGTGCCGTCATCAGAACCGGGCGCAAGCGCGTCAAAGCGCCGTCGCGTACTGCCGCCGCCAGCGTATGGCCATCCTCACGCAGGCTGCGGATGAAGGAAATCATCACCAGTCCGTTCAGCACCGCCACCCCGGACAACGCAATGAAACCAACCGCCGCCGATATCGAAATCGGTATGTCCCGCAGCCACAGCGCAATAATGCCGCCGGTCAGCGCAAACGGTATTCCGCTAAAGACCAGCAAGCCATCCTTCATATTGCCGAACATGACAAACAGCAAAGTGAAGACCAGCGCCAGTGCGACCGGAATCACCAGTTGCAGGCGTTGCGTCGCCGATTGCAATTGCTCGAACTGACCACCCCAACTCGTCCAGTAACCGGACGGGATTTTGACTTGCTGCTCGATTTGCTCTTCTGCCTCGGAGACAAAGGTGCCGATATCACGTCCGCGTACGTTCGCACTGACGACAATGCGCCGCTTGCCGTTTTCGCGGCTGACCTGGTTCGGGCCGGGAGCCATATCCAGTGTCGCCACTTCAGACAGCGGGATATAGCTGGTGCGTCCGGCGCCAGCCTGTTCGCGTGGCAACGGCAAAGGCAGGCGCCTGATCGCGTCCAGATCGTTCCGCACTTCTTCCGGCAAGCGAACCAGGATGTCGAATCGACGGTCGCCCTGGAACAGGGTGCCGGCTTCCTTGCCACCTATCGCCGTCGCTACCGTATCCTGCACATCGGCCACGTTCAAGCCATACCGCGCAGTTTTTTCGCGATCGATATTCACGGTCAGCATAGGCAAACCTGTGGTCTGCTCAACCTTCACTTCTGCTGCGCCTGGAATTTTTTCCATCACAGTCGCGATCTTCGCTGCGGTGTCGTTGAGCACATCCATATCATCGCCAAACAATTTAACCGCGACATCGCTACGCACACCGGAGATCAGTTCATTGAAACGCAATTGAATCGGTTGCGAGAATTCATAGTTGTTACCCGGTAGCTGCGCTGCGGTTTTCTGTATAGCCGTCAGCAATTCAGCACGCGATTTTCTCGGTTCCGGCCACTCGCTTTCGGGCTTTAGCATCACGAGGCCATCGGAAATATTTGGCGGCATCGGGTCGGATGCGATTTCCGCCGTACCTATCCGTGAGACGACGCGCCGGATTTCCGGATGCGCTTTCGTCAAGGCGACTTCGAGCTGCTTCTGCATCTCTATCGATTGCGTCAGGCTGGTGCCTGGTATGCGCAGGGACTGGATCGCAATATCGCCTTCGTTCAGGTTAGGTACGAACTCACTCCCCATGCGCGTTACCAGCAATCCGGACAACAAAACCAGCACGCAGGCAAAGGTCAGCACCACAGGCTTGTTACCCATGACGTAGTCCAGTGCCGGCGCGTACCAGCGCTTGGCGGCCTGCATCAGCGCGTTTTCCTTTTCTGCCACTTTGTCGCCGATGAAGAGCGCGACCGCAGCAGGGATAAAGGTGATGGACAAGATCATCGCACCGACCAGCGCAATGACGACCGTAAACGCCATCGGATGGAACATGCGACCTTCGACGCCGCTGAGTGCGAAGATAGGCAGGTACACCACCATGATGATCAGTTGGCCGAAAATCAACGGACGTCGCGCTTCCTTCGCGGCAGCAAAGACTTCCTGGAAACGTTCGCTGCGACTCAGCGAGCGCCCTGCTGCGGCTTGCGCATGTGCCAGCCGCCGTACGCAGTTCTCTACGATCACGACCGCACCATCGACGATGATGCCGAAGTCCAGTGCCCCCAGACTCATCAGATTGGCGCTGACCTTATAGGTGACCATACCGCTGAAGGTAAACAGCATCGAGAGCGGGATCACCATCGCGGTGATCAGTGCGGCGCGGAAGTTGCCAAGGAAGAGGAACAACACCACGATGACCAGCACCGCCCCTTCCAGCAAGTTCTTCTTCACCGTATTGATGGCTTTATCGACAAGCACAGTGCGGTCGTACACGGTCACCGCATGCACACCTTCCGGCAATGTGCGATTGATTTCCACCATCTTCTTGTCCACCGCTTGCGAGACGGTACGGCTGTTCTGCCCGATCAGCATGAAGACCGTGCCCAGTACCACCTCACGCCCATTCTCGGTGGCAGCACCAGTACGCAATTCACGGCCAATCTCGACCGTACCGACATCGCGGATGCGGATCGGCACACCCTGCACGTTACCGAGGATGATATTGCCGATATCGGCAATCGATTGCACCTGCCCGGGCGTACGTATCAGCAATTGTTCGCCGCGTTTTTCGATATAACCTGCACCGACATTGCCGTTGTTCCGTTCGAGCGCGGTAACGATGTCTTGCAGATTTAAACCATACGATGCCAGTCGTTCTGCAACCGGCGCGACCTGATACTCCTTGGCGTAGCCGCCGATAGAGTTGATTTCCGTGACGCCCGGGACGTTACGAAGCTGTGGCTTGATAATCCAGTCCTGGATTTCACGCAGCTCCATCGGCGTATAAGACGAACCATCCGCTTTCTTTGCGCCCTCCTTCGCTTCCACTGTCCACAGGTAAATTTCGCCGAGTCCGGTGGAGATCGGTCCCATGCGTGGCGTCACACCGGCGGGCAAATACTCGCGCGCCTCCTGCAGGCGCTCACTGATCATCTGCCGCGCAAAGTAGATATCGGTACCATCTTCAAAAATAACCGTAATCTGCGATAAGCCATAACGTGACAGCGAACGTGTTTGTTTCAGGTTAGGCAAACCGGCCATCACGGTTTCCAGCGGAAAGGTCACCCTTTGCTCGGTCTCCAGCGGCGAATAACCGGACGCCTCTGTATTGATCTGTACCTGTACATTGGTAATGTCAGGTACTGCATCGATAGGCAGCTTCTGGTAGTTGTAAATTCCTAATGCAGCCATACCGGCCACCGCCAGCATCACCAGCCAGCGCTGCGCAATGGCAAAGCGTATTAAACGTTCAAACATAATCAGGACTCCTTCGCATCAATGCGAGTGTTCGGCGCTGGATTTACCCAATTCCGATTTGATGACGAAGCTGCCGCTGGCCGCGTATTCGCTGCCGGCTTTCAGGCCTTTGCTAATTTCGATGCGCTTGCCGTCGCTGCGCCCGGTGGTCACTTCCTGCGCGACAAAGCCATCCGCGACCTTGATGAAGACGACAGGTTTGTCATTGATGGTTTGTATTGCATCAACCGCCACTGCGACCGGCACCTGCACTTCGTTCGACACAATTTCGACATTCACGAACAAGCCCGGACGCCAGGTGCCTTGCGGATTCGGCAAGGTCACACGTGCATTTGCGGTACGCGTCTGCACGCCCAGCAAGGAACCGACATAAGCAATGGTGCCGGTGGCGCTGGATTCAAACGCGCTGGCTTTTACCGTGACTTTTTCACCCACGCGTACCACGTTCAGATCCTTGGCAGGTACGGCGATATCCGCCCACACCGTGCTCAGGTCGGACAAGGTAAAGACATTGGTATCTTCCTTCACCGCTTCACCCAGCGAGATGTGTTTCTCCACGACGATGCCGTCGAATGGTGCACGTATTTCATAGCGATTGGAGGCGCCTGCCGAACCGGAATCGGCACCGAGGGCAGCCAGTTTCTGACGTGCGTTTTGCACTGCGATTTCGGTTTCATGCAGCACTTGTTGCGCTTGCAGGTAGTCCTGTTCTGCCGAGATTTTTTCCTGCCACAGCTTCTTTTCACGCTCGAACGTCAGCTTGGCAAGCGTCAGGCGCTTCTGCGCAGCAAACAATTCACTGCGCTGTTCCGACAAACCAGTACTGGCGATGACTGCCAATACCTGCCCTTTTTTGACCTGCTGCCCGAGGTTGGCAGGCACGCTTTGCACCACGCCGGCAAGACGCGGCACCACGTGCGCGGTGCGATCCTCATTGAACTGAATTTCACCTGGTAACACCAGGGCCGTCTTGATGTGCGCACCATCGGCAACTTGCAGGCCGATACCAGCCGTCTTGATTTGCACATCGGTCAGGACGATCTTGTTTTCTTCGTCATCGTGACCTTCTGCCTCGGCCTTTGGCTTTTCGTCGTGGTGTTCATCGTCCGCGTGCTTATCTGCATCGGCATGGTCTTTCTTTTCGCTCTTATCCTCTGCATGATGTTCGGTATCGCCATGGCTGTCTGCATGGCCGTGGCCGTCGCCACCCGCACTATTTTTCCCTGGCCACAGAATCAGGCCGCCCAATAAAATCCCGATCGCGACGATGATGGCGATGGCTGTGCTTTGCTTTTTGTTCAGATTGATTTTCATGATGTCGTCTTAAGGCTGGTTCGCGTTGAAGGGCACACCGATGATGCGGTCGATCTCGGCGGCGGCGCTGTGGGCTTCGGATAAGGTACGCAGGTATTGCGATCTGGCTTGCAACAATGTGCGCTGTGCATCCAGCACATCAAGGAAATTGAATTTACCGAACTCAAAACCAGTAGTGGCTGCATCGTAGGCACTTTGCGCACCTGGCAGGATGTCGCGTTGCAAGGTTTCCGCTTCCGTCCGCGTGGTATTCAGCCGTTCGTATGCTTGCGCGAGTTGGCCATCGAGACGGATTTCCGCTGCATTCAGCTCATCCCGCGCTTTATCGACACGGCGCAAGGCTTCCAGGATGTTGCCCTGATTGCGGTCAAACATAGGGAATGGAATCGACAAGCCGACCACCGCCTGGTTGCCGGCATCGCCATTTTTCTTTACGCCCATGCTGACGGTGACGTCAGGAATGCGGCGGCTCTTCTCGACTTCCGCTACTGCTTGCAAGCGTTCCAGCTCGTGCCTTGCGCGTGTCAGCAATGGAGACTGGTTCAGGCGCGCATTCAGTTCAGGCCACTGCGGCAAGGCAGGCAGGCTTTCTACATTCCCCTGCGCCTGCTGAAAACGCGGCACCGGATTGCCCCAGGTTGCAGCCAGACGTTTGCGCGCAATGACGAGTTCGCTTTTAGCCTGGCTGAGTTCAAGGCGTACGTTTGCTTCTGCTACACGGGCCTTGGTTTCTTCGACTGGCGACACCTTCCCAGCTGCAACCCGACGCGACGCCACCAGGCTGCCACGCTGTGCCAGCTGCAAGGAAGCATCGGCCAGGCGCAGCCGTTCTTGTGCATTCAGTACATTGAAGAAAGCGGTGATGACGACAGCGCGTATTTCCGCCCGCTTGCTGCTCAGGTCAGCATAGGCAGTATCGTAAGCACGACTCGCGGCGTTGATACGTGCGGCACGCTTGCCGCCGAGCTCGATCGGCTGGTTTACCTGCCAGGTGGTGGTACGCGTATCACGCTGCGCGCCTTCAAGTTGCACCGACACTTCAGGATTCGGTATCAGCCCGGCTTGTTTGATGGTCGCATCGATAGCGGCCGCTTCATTACGTGCGGCTGATAAATCAGCATTACCGTCCAGCGCCATCCTGAGCGCGGCCTCCAGCGTAATGCCTTCCGGCGGCTCCACGACACGGTTTGCGGTGATGCCGCTCGCAACCGGTTCGTAAATAGTGTCTTGTGCATACGCAGGCTGCAGCGCAAACGCAGCTATGCCCAGCGGCAATAAATACCTGTACATCGAATTCTCCTGTTGATGGGAATGGAATTCGACGGGACGTCAGTGGGTAGAAAAATGAAGGATAGTCCCGTCGAGTCAGACGACGGGATGCCGATCAGGCCGTCTGGGCCCGTCCGGGATATGCGAGGAATAAAGCGGAGGATGTAACTCGGTATGTACTGTCGCTATCGTTGGCAATGCTGGTGGCAATTGCGACAGGAACAAGCCCTGGCTGTCAGGATGATGGAAGTCTTTATGGACTTTCAGCGACTGTGGATTGTCGCCCGGCAGTTCAATATCGTCCTGATGCTTGTGATGGCCGAAGTGCGCGCCTGCCGTGGCATTTTCATGCAGGCAGTAGGCAGCCGCCGCGGCCCAGGTGAACTGGAGCGGCAGAGCTAACAGCATCAGAATGATCAGCAGTTTTTTCACGGTCTGAATCATAACATCGTTTTATTTCAGAAAAAATACAGCACCGGTTAAACCGCACGCAGCAGGCGCAAACCGTTAAAAACAACCAACAGACTGGCGCCCATATCGGCAAACACCGCCATCCATAAGGTCGCTTCACCACCCAGTGCCAGGATCAGGAACACGGCCTTGATCCCCAAAGCCAGCGTAATGTTTTGCATCAACACACCGTGCGTTTTTTTGCTGAGAGCGATGAAATCAGCCAGCTTGCCCAGGTTGTCATCCATCAGCGCGACATCCGCGGTTTCCAGCGCGGTATCTGTACCGGCAGCACCCATTGCAAAGCCGATATCGGCCCTGGCCAGGGCTGGCGCATCGTTAATACCGTCGCCGACCATGCCGACATAAGCATAACGATCACGCAACTCATTGATCGCAGCCAGTTTATCGTCCGGCAATTGATTGCCGCGCACATCGCTGATCCCCACTTTGCTGCCTATCGCTTCCGCAGTGTGCGGATTGTCGCCAGTCAGCATGACGACTTGCACGCCCATTTGCTGCAACTTGCCTACTGCGGCCTGACTGCTGTCACGTATGGTGTCGGCCGCGGCCAGGATCAGCAAGGGCGAGGCACCGGAACCCAGTATCACCGCGGTTTTACCGGTTTGCTCAAATGCGTCCAGCGCCGCCTCCAGCTCGGGGCCGCAAATTCCCAGTTCATGTATCAGGCGATGGTTGCCCAGGTAGTAAGCTTCGCCGTTGATGACGCCACGTACGCCACGTCCGGTCAGTGCCTCAAAGTCACTGACTTCCAGCAGCGCCTCAGGACTTTGTTGCATCTGCCAGTGCGCGACGACGGCCGAAGACACTGGATGATCCGAGCGTTGCGACAGGCTGGCTGCCAGGCGCAGCATCGTGTGCAAGTCGCCTTGCTGTATCTGTTGGGTATCCGTGACGACCGGCTTGCCGACCGTGATGGTGCCGGTCTTATCCAGCGCTACTGCTTTCAGTTTGCGTCCCAGTTCCAGATAGACCCCGCCTTTGATCAGGATGCCGTGCCGTGCGGCCGCGGCCAGCCCGCTCACTACCGTGACAGGAGTGGAAATGACTAATGCACATGGACAGGCAATCACCAGTAATACCAAGGCTTTATAAAGCCACGGCTGGAATGGCTGCGCCAGCAGCAATGGCGGCAACACAGCCACCAGTATCGCCAATACCACAACGATAGGTATGTAGTAGCGCGCAAACTGATCGACAAAACGTTGCGTAGGCGCACGCTCGCCCTGCACTTGTTGCACGCTCTTAATAATGCGCGCCAGCGTCGAATTTGACTGCAAGGCGGTTACACGATAGTCAAAGGTGCCGCGTTCATTGATGGTGCCGGCAAATACCGGGTCGCCACTTTGTTTGGCAACCGGCATGCTTTCGCCCGTGATCGGCGCCTGGTTTACCGTGCTTTGCCCGTCAACGATGATGCCGTCCAGCGGCACGCGTTCACCCGGTTTAACGCGGACCAAGGCATCCAATTGCACCTGCGTGGCACTGAGCGGCAACCATTCATTGTTTGCATTGCGCACGGTCGCCATTTCGGGCGCCATTGCCATCAGCCCTTTGATCGCATTACGTGCACGATCCAGTGACAGGGCTTCTATCATTTCCGCTGCAGCAAACAGGAAGATAACGACTGCGGCTTCCGGCCACTGACCGATCAGCACTGCACCTATCACGGCCAGCGACATCAGGAAGTTCATGTTCAGCGAGAAGTGACGCAAGGCGATCCAGCCCTTCTTCAGCGTATCCAGGCCACCGCTCAGGATGGCGGTCAGCGCCAGTGCGATGACTAGCCACGACGTTTCATTGCCTGTGGTCCAGGCCACGACTTCAGAGCTGATCGCAGTTGCGCCGGAAATCGCCATCAAGGTCCATTTCAATGGTGATATACGATAATCCCCGGACAGCTCTCCGTGATCAGCCAGGCCTTCGCGTGCCAGATTTTGCGTATCGGATTTAACGACCGGATCGAGATCCAGCTTCTTCAATGCTGCCACGATGTCTGCCACTGACGGCAGATTGTGATGCACGGTCAGTTCGCGCTGCATCAGGTTGAATTCCATCGCAACAATGCCCGCCATCTTGTTAAAGCGATCACGGATCAGTTTTTCTTCGGTCGGGCAATCCATTTTCTGGATCAACAGGACAGCCTGTGCAGCGCCGCTGGCCGCAATCGCTGGCTGTACCGTAGCCTGCGCATGAGCATGCTGGTGCTGATGTGAATCGCCGCCCGGTTTATGGTCATGGTCACAACAATGCATAAATCTCTCCTTGCAAAGCACTGGATGCGTCACTATTGTATGCATTAGAAACCCTGTAGCGACTATAGGGTCAAGCACTTATTTGAAGAAGCGTGACAATGCGGGGAATGCCGCTGCAGGAGGATATGCAAATGACTCAGCAAGCTTTGAAGATCGGCGAATTGGCGCTGCAAACCGGTTCTTCGGTAGAAACCATACGGTATTACGAACAGCAAAATCTGTTGCCGCAAGCGTTGCGCTCCGCCAGCAACTATCGCTTATACGGCGACACTCACGTCAAACGCCTGCAGTTCATTCGTCATTGCCGTTCACTGGATATGACGCTGGACGAGATACGCACCCTGCTCAGCTTCCGCGATACGCCGGAAGAAAATTGCGCCGGCGTAAATACCTTGCTGGATAAACATATCGAACACGTATCCCATCGCATCAAGGAATTGAAGGCCCTGCAAACTGAGTTAACACAACTGCGCAGCCGCTGCATGACGACACAAACGGTGGAAGAATGCGGAATATTGCAAGGATTGGCGGATGCGGAAGACAGCGAACCGAAAAACCTCGGCACACATAGCGGCGGATGCCATTGACACTCCGGCCTGATCGCGCGACTAGGCCGGATACCAGAACGCATCTCGCAATTGAGCGGGAGATGCGTTCTGCTTTTTAATTACTTCGCAGCTTCTACCGACAAGGCTTCACCTTCAAGATAGGTGATCTCAACCTGATCGCCGACCTTTACTTTGGACAATACCTTAGGATCTTTCACCTTCAGCGTGTGGGTCTCTTTCACGCCGCGCAAAGTGATCCTGCCTTTCTTTTTATCGATAGCCGTCACATCAGCCACGACCTGCACCTGACGCGCCACCACTACACCTGGTTTTTCACCAGGTTTTGACACGCCTGCCCCTTCGGTTTCGGTACGTTCACGTATGCCATCGCCCTTTTTCTTCAGCTCCAGCAGGACAGCTTCACCGACACGATACACAACCTGATCGCCGGCTTTAATCTGATCGAAATTTTTCACCCGCTTGCCGACCTGTACCACCACTGTTTCACCATTTGCACGCTGTACCGTCATCAGGCGTGTCGCCTGATCAATAGCTGTAATCGTGCCACGTGTGGTAACCGTTTCTCCTATACCCAGACTGTCAGGTTTTTTCACAACCCTGACTTCATCTGTAGTGCCTGGCGCTGCCATCGGTTTGTCCTGCGCGGTAGCCATATGGCCGACGCTGCTGGCAGCCAGCAAGGCGATGCCGATTAAACGTTTCATCATAGAGTTCCCCCTGAAGTTGAACGGATCAGTTGTGCTTGTGGCGCAGATTAATTATTGCTTGCCTGCTTTATCCCATTTCCACTTGCCGCCAACTTTGCAAAACACAACATCATGTGTGCTGTACAGGGTCAGATGACGATTCTCGACTTTGGCCAGACGACAATCGGCACGTCCTTGCGGATCTTTGGCAGGCGTGATGCTGCCGCTGTTCGAAGCTTTAGGATTTTCCCAGGTGACGGCCTTGCCGTCTTCCGCTGTATCGAGTGCCTGATACAGGGTTTTGAACATCAGGTCGGTATCGGCCTTTTTGAACTTGCTGATAGGGGTGTCTTGCAGGAACCTCAGATTCGACTGCGCATAAACAGAAGATACAGCTGCAGTCATCAATATACCGGCAACCAGAAATCGCTTCATATTTGCTCCCTTTAGTAATGATATTGTCGAAAAATGGCGATCTATCGTGCAAACACATAGCTGTACGGGCAGATATTCCGTACAGCTAATATCTCAGTCTTGTGGGTCTATTCTACTCAAGTAATGATTTAATTGTTAAACAATAAATTACAGTCGTTCACTTACAATTCTAATGATTGCGTCTGCAAACAAGAACAACGTCAGCGGTGACATCTGGTCGCATACGAAATTACACCGCCAGGGATCACAAAATTTATACATTCTGTTTATAGATCTGCTGCGTCTTTTTAGAAATTTTTTACGTGCTGACGAATAAGCTGATGCACAAGTTGATGGCTGCACTACGCAGACAACTTCACATCGTTTTATTCAATCAAACCGAAAGGCAGCATGAAAAAATTAATCCTGGGCGCCGCCATCGCAGCAAGCCTTAGCGTCCATATTGCGTACGCAGAGGACAGCAAACCGGACAATGAAGTCAGCTTCAACGCAGCAGCGGTTTCCGACTACCGTTATCGCGGCATTTCGCAAACACGCTTGCAGCCCGCGTTACAAGGCGGCGCTGATTATGTACACAAGCCTAGCGGTTTTTACGCCGGCACATGGCTGTCCACCATCAAATGGGTCAAGGACGGCGGCGGCAGTAGCGATGTAGAAATCGATATCTATGGCGGCAAGCGTGGAGAGATCAGCAAAGAGGTCGCTTACGATTTCGGGGTACTGACTTATATCTATCCTTCGAATGGCCTGCGCCCGAATGCCAACACCACCGAAGTCTATGGCCAGCTCTCCTATGGCCCCGCTTACATCAAGTACTCGCATGCGCTCACTAATTTGTTTGGCTTCGCGGATAGTAAGAACAGTGCTTATCTGGATATAGGCGCCAACGTCGACATCAGCAACGGCTACATTCTCAACCTGCATGCCGGGCACCAAAAGGTTGCCGGCGACAATGCAGGCATCAGCAATGATCGTCTGAGCTATACCGACTGGAAACTGGGCATTACCAAGGACTTCGGCATACTGACAGGCGCGCTGGCCGTCATCGGAACTGACGCCGACAAATCGGTTTACGCATCGCCGGCAAACGGCAAATTCATGGGCAGGAACGCCGTCATACTCTCCATCAGCAAGACCTTCTGATGCGCTGATTGCCAGCTACAGCATGCTCATGCACCGGGGCAAGCTGTAGCCCCGGCAGGAACTGCCGACGGGGAAGTAAGGTCTTAGTATTATCGGGAAACGTTGTCAGCTGTTACAGTCGGTAACAAGGCCGGGTCAACTGCCGTTAGCCGACAGCCGTTTTAGATCCAACAGGACTGAATGCGCAGAAGCGCCTCAAAAAATAGCTGACAGGTGCACAACATGAAAGCTGGCAAAAACACATTCACTACCGTTGTCTCGTCGTCGCTGATCATCAGCTTGCTGGCGCTGGCAGCTTGTAACAAGACACAAGACAGCAAGGCCGCCGATCCGGTCGCCGTCACGCCCTCTCCGCAACTTCCGACAGCCCCCGTTTACACGCCGCCTACTGCCGAGCAACTCACGCAAATGGTGGCGCCGATCGCCTTATTCCCGGACAAGCTGCTGGCGCAAGTACTCGCGGGCGCCCAGTACCCGGATCAGATTAGCGCCGCCAATCTATGGCTGACACAGAATCCGGCACTGAAAGGAAATGCGCTGCAGGATGCAGCCAATCAGCAAGCTTGGGATGTCAGTGTCAAATCACTGACTGCTTTTCCAGCAGTACTGAGTCAGATGGCCAATAATATCCAGTGGACCACCGCCTTGGGCACGGCTTACGCCAATGCGCCCAACGACGTAATGAATGCAGTACAAACGATGCGCCTGCGCGCGCAGCAATCCGGTAATCTGAAAAACAGCAATCGCCTGAAAGTCACTTCCAGCGCACGCCTGGCACCGCCACCTGAGTATGCAGATGACGCCCGTTACTACGCGGTACCACCGCCACCGCAAACCATCGTCATCGAATCCGCACAACCTGATGTCGTGTATGTACCTGATTACAATCCGGCACTGGTTTATGGCGCGCCGATACCGGTTTATCCCAGCTACGTTTATCACCCCGGTTATGGCGGCAATTACATCACTACCGGCATCATTTCCTTCGGCATCGGTGTCATCGTCGGTTCCGCACTTACGCATCATGGCGGCTGGGGCTGGCATTCCTGGGGGATGAACTGGGGCGGTCACGGCCCCGGCTATGGACCCAACTATGGCCCCGGCAATGGCTGGGCACGTCCTGCAGTGACCTATAACAATACGGTTTACGCACCACGTTCCAGTATCACGATCAACCGCAACTACGATACACGCATCACGACCAATAACTTCGGCGACGCCGGTCGTCCGCCAGTCAGCGGTAATGTGCATGACAACGCCAATGACAATCGGCCGAATTTCGGCAATCCGAATCAACACCGACCACCACCAAATAATGGCCCGATGAGCATGCCGCATTTCTCTGCGGCGGACCAACATCCTGGCGCACGTCCGGCAGCACCTGTGCCGACACAGCAGTTCCACGCAAACCGCCCTGCTTCAGCGCTGCCGGCAAGAGAGGAACAACTACGCCAGCGCGAGCGCAGACAGGATAATCGTCCACGCTCGGAGACAGGTGAAAGATTGAATTCCGCCGACATGCAGGGTTCACATTCGCGTCACTCACTTTCTACTGCAGGTCGTCCGCAGACTGCACCTGAGCGCAGCATGGAGCGCATGGAAAACCGTAGCCCGACCAGCTTGCGTTCCGGCGACGTACAGCACAGCGGAATCAATCAGCGGCATGAAGAATTCAGACAGCAATCGCGTCCGGAACCACGCCCTTACAATCCGCCGGCCGCACCACAAATGAATCCGCAGCCGCAAGTACATCAGCAAATGCAGCAGATGCCGCAACCGCAAGCGCCACAGTTCCGTCCAGCGCCGCCACAACAGATGGCGCATCCGCAGGAGCCGCGGATACAAGCACCACGCCCGCCGCAACATATGCAGGAACGAGTGCAGCAGGAACGTCCGCAACAGCATGTGCAAGAGCGGCCTCGCCCTGCACCACGGCAGGAAGAGCACCGCGAAGGGAGATAAGTCTCCGTTGAAGCCCAGGCCAGTTTAACTACCGGTCTGGGTGCATGGGGCGGCTGCTATCATGGCGCTTCTCGCATCACGGTCTATATTCCATATGAATCATCCTTCTGCCAACTGGCAAACGCGCTTTATCCAATTGGCTACCGACGCCGCTGGTGATGACGGTGCACATGACATCAATCACTTGCATCGTGTCTGGCACACAGCAGTAACCTTGCTGGCCGATTATCCGGAAGCGGATGCGTTGGTGGTACAGGCTGCATGTTATCTGCATGACCTGGTAAACCTGCCGAAGAACGATCCGCAACGCCATCTGGCCTCACGCCAGGCGGCTGAACTTGCTTGCCGTGAGTTGGGCGCCATGCACTTCCCGGCAGACAAACTGCCTGCCTTGGCGCATGCCATAGAAGCGCATAGTTTCTCCGCAGCGATTACACCGACTACGATAGAAGCACGCATAGTGCAGGATGCTGATCGGCTGGATGCCCTCGGTGCGGTTGGTTTGGCGCGCTTGTTTTACATCGCAGGACGGATGGGGAGCGAGCTGGCACATCCTGATGATGCTTTGGGTACGCAGCGGGAGCTGGATGACAAGCGGTATGCGCTGGATCATATTGCTGTGAAGTTGGCGACGCTGCCTGCGAGTATGCAGACTGAGGCTGGGAGGAGGCTTGGTCAGGAACGGTTGGAGTGGTTGTATGAGTTTCGGGGGACTTTTTTGCAGGAATGGGACGGGAGGTAATTTTCTCTCTCCGTGGAAAGGTGCGTTGCCGGGGGGCGCCCGGCAAACCAAGTCTGATCGAAGAAAGAACAGTATCAGAACCCTCAGCTCACAAAGGCTGCAACAACCGATACCCCACCGCCGTCTCGGTTAACAAATAACGAGGCTGCGCCGGATCATCCTCCAGCTTCTGTCTTAAATGCCCCATATATATCCGCAAGTAATGCCCACTCTCCGAATGTGATGGCCCCCACACTTCGCGTAGCAGTTGTGGATTGGTCACGACACGCCCGGCATTGGCAACCAGTACGCTCAATAGCCGATACTCAGTCGGCGTCAGATGCACCATCTGATTCGCCTTGGTAACCAAGCGCGCCTTCAGGTCAACTTTGACGTCACCAAAACTGAAACTTCCTTGCGCATCTCCATCCACCCGCCTATGCCGCCTTATCGTCGAGCGCACACGCGCCAGCAATTCTCCGACGCCGAACGGTTTGATCAGATAATCATCAGCACCGGCATCCAGCGCCTTGATTTTGTCACTCTCGCTGACACGTGCTGACAACACGATAATCGGCACCTGCGACCATGCACGTATGTCCGCAATGAAGTTCATGCCGTCGCCATCGGGCAAGCCAAGATCGAGAATGATGAGGTTGGGCTTGCGGGTGCCTGCATCGATCAGACCGCGCTTCATGGTTTCGGCTTCAAACACATGCCAGCCTTCTTCCTCCATCGCGGCACGTACGAAGCGACGAATTTGTGGTTCGTCTTCTACCAGCAATGCTATCGGGACTGATTCACTCATGGTGTCTGATTTGTTATATCGCCTTCTTCCATGTCCGGCATGGCGGGAGGCGTGCCTAAAGGCAGAGTAAAGATAATGGCAGCACCACCTTGCGGCGCGTGTCCGCCACGAATAGTGCCATGATGCGCTTCGATGATCGCACGACAAATTGCCAGGCCCAGACCGACTCCGGGCGTCGCTGACTCCCGTTCGCCGCGCGTGAATTTTTCAAAAATAGTTTCTTCCTGCCCCGCTGGCAAACCAGGACCATTGTCATAGACCATCACGCTCAGATATTGCCCGCTGGTCTCGGCCGCTATCGTGATCTGTGAACCGGGTGGCGTGTATTTACTGGCGTTTTCCAGCAAATTGCATAGCACACGCTCTATCAGCACCGCATCAAAATTAACCAGGGGCAGATCTGATGCCAGTCTGGTCACGACCTGATGCTTGCCCAGCAGCGATTGCACTGCGCGCAGTGCACTGCCGACGACTTCCTCGAACTGCTGCCACTGCAGGTTCAGTTTCACTTCACCACTCTGAATACGGGCCATATCCAGCAGATTGGTAACCAGATTTCCCATGCGCAAAGCCTCGTCGTGCAAGGCATGCGCCAGCTCCTGCTGTGCCTTGCCCAACTCAGGTTTGGATAGTGTCAGAGATTCGGATAAGCCAACCAGCGCCGTCAAAGGTGTGCGCAAATCATGCGATATCGCCGCCAGCAAGGAGTTACGCAGGCGCTCCGACTCCATACGTAGCAAGGCATCCTGCGCCACTTCAATGTAATGCACACGTTCCAGTGCGATCGCGGCCAATGCGGCAAAGGTGTCCAGCTGCCTGCGTTGCTCCGGAACCAGCATCCAGCGCCGGTTATCCGGCTTGATCGCCAGCACGCCACGGGTCCGCATAGGTGCGACCAAGGGCAGGTAAAAGTACGCGCTGGCGGGTAAAGTATCCGTGCCCATGCCCGCAGGCGTCGCGCGATCAAATGCCCATTGCGCGATGCCGGGATCGATTTCATTGCTTTGCGTGGTTTGCAGTTTCGCCTCGTCATTCGGCAACAGCAGGATGGCGCGGGCACGAAAGGTGCGCTGGATGAAGTTTTGCGTGGTTTCGAATACCTGCTCTGCTTGCAAGGCACTCGAGAGCTCACGTGCGAATTCGTACAAGGCACGCGCCCTGCCTTCCCGCTGTGCCGCTATTCTGGCCTGGAAGCGCAAGCCTGAAGTCAATTGCCCGACGATCAGACCGACCACCAGCAAGACGGAGAAAGTCACCAGGTACTGCACATCGCTGACCGCGAAGGAAAAGCGCGGCGAGACAAAGAAGAAGTCGAATACGGCAACGCTGAGGAAAGCGGCGAGCACCGCCGGCCCGCGCCCGAAGCGTACCGCGATCAGGACTTCTGCCAGCAGAAATAACATGACGATGTTCGCCAGATCCAGGTGCTGCATCATCGGCGTCGTTACCAGTGCGGTCAGGATACAAATCGCCACTGTCCACACATAAGGCAGGTAGGCCGACTTTCCGCTTGCCACTGCCTCGTCATCCTGCGCTACAGCTTTAGCAGGCGTTTTGCCAGCAACGCTTGCACGTTCCTGCCGCTCACCAGTTTCGATCAAGTCGATATCCGGCGCATAAGTGGCAATGCGCTGCGCATGTGCTTTGCGCCACGGCCAGCGGTTGTGATTGCGACCGAGCGTGATGCGTGAGAAGTTGTGGCTGCGTGCATAGCTGACAATTTCATGCGCGATATCGCTGCCGGGCAAGACCGCGGTCGTCGCTCCCAGGTCTTGTGCCAGCTTCAATGTCTTCAGGATACGTTCACGCTCGGACGATGCCAGGCGTTGCAATTGCGGGGTCTCTACATATACGGCATGCCACTGCGCATTCAACTGGCTGGCCAGTTGTGCCGTGCTGCGGATCACATGTTCGGCGCCGGTGCGCGGCCCTATGCAGGCGAGCAAATCAGAATCGGTTTTCCATACTGCATTGATGGATTTTTCGATGCGATACGCCTGTACATCGTCTTCGATCCGGTCTGCAGTGCGACGCAAGGCCAGTTCGCGTAACGCAATCAGATTGCCTTTGCGGAAGAAATTACGCGATGCGCGCTCGGCTTGCTGCGGCTGATAAACCTTACCTTCCTTCAGTCGCGCCAGCAAATCGTCGGCCGGAATATCTACCAGCACGATTTCATCGGCCTGATCGAATACGGTATCCGGCAGCGTTTCTGCCACCCGTATGCCGGTGATGCCGCCGATGACGTCGTTCAGGCTTTCCAGATGCTGTACATTGACCGCCGTAAACACGTCTATGCCTGCACCCAGCAATTCCTCTACATCCTGCCAGCGTTTCGGGTGCCTTGAACCCGGCGCATTGGAATGGGCCAGTTCATCGACCAGGATCAGAGCCGGTTTGCGCGCCAGCGCCGCATCAATATCGAACTCGGCGATGGTTTTGTCGCGATAGGCGATTTCCTTGCGCGGCAGGACTTCCAGTCCATCCAGAAAAGCGGCCGTTTCCTTGCGCCCGTGCGTTTCCACCAGGCCCACCACGACATCGCGCTTTTCCGCCTGCATGCTGCGGGCGGCGTTCAGCATTGCGTAGGTCTTGCCCACCCCGGCTGACGCCCCGAAGTAAATCCGTAATTTGCCACGCGACGCGCGCCTTTCCTGCGCCTGCATTTGCGCGAGCAAGGTGTCAGGATCGGGGCGTTGGTATTCGCTGGATGGCATGTAAGGTCTGACTATGATGTGACGTCGATTGTGACACATTCGGATGCTGCTTACGCAACACCCGAACTATACTTAATTGCTGCCGCTCATGCGTTTCAGCGCTGATCCAGTGCCAGATTCAGCGCCAGTACGTTCACGCGGTTTTCACCGAAAAATCCCAGGTACTGTGGCTGGCTGATGCGATCCACGATGGCTTTGACCTTTTCCTCGGTCAATTGACGTACTCGTGCTACCCGCGGTATCTGATAGTAGGCAGCAGCGATGCTGATTTCGGGATCGAGACCGCTACCGGATGCAGTGACCAGATCCACCGGCACCGCAGCCGTATTACCCGGATCGGCAGCTTTCAAAGCCTCGATCCGGCCTTTCACCGCATCCAGCAATGCCGGATTGGTCGGGCCCAGATTGGAGCCGCCAGAAGCAGCTGCGTTGTTTGGCATCGGCGCCGTTGCCGAAGGACGTCCCCAGAAATACTGCGGCGAACTGAATGCCTGGCCTATCAGGCTGGAACCGACAGCAGTACCATTTTGCGTAACGATGCTGCCTTCGGCCTGGCTGGAGAAAGCCAGCTTGCCGATGCCGGTTACTGCATACGGATAAATCACGCCGCAAATCAAAGTCAGCATCGCGAAGATGACCAGGGCCGGACGAAAAGTGGATTTCATAATCTTATTTCCTTAAACGAGGTGTAGCAGGCTCAGAATCATGTCGATCAGCTTGATGCCGACAAACGGCACCAAGATCCCGCCCAGGCCATAAATCAGCATATTGCGACGTAGCAGCGATGCCGCACCGACCGCGCGATACTTCACGCCCTTCAATGCCAGCGGTATCAACACCACAATGATCAGCGCGTTAAAAATCACGGCAGACATGATGGCCGACGACGGGCTGCTCAGTTGCATGACGTCCAGTGTTTTCAGCTGTGGATAGGTGCTTACAAAAGCAGCCGGAATAATGGCGAAGTACTTGGCCACGTCATTCGCAATCGAAAAGGTTGTGAGCGAACCGCGCGTCATCAGCATTTGCTTGCCGATCTCGACGATCTCCAGCAACTTGGTCGGATTGGAATCCAGATCAACCATATTGCCGGCCTCTTTCGCCGCCTGCGTACCCGAGTTCATCGCCACCGCCACGTCAGCTTGCGCCAGCGCCGGAGCGTCATTGGTGCCGTCACCCGTCATCGCGACCAGCCGGCCTTGCGCCTGGTAATCACGTATCAGTTTAAGTTTGTCTTCCGGTGTGGCTTCTGCCAGGAAGTCATCGACGCCAGCTTCCGCCGCAATTGCGGCCGCTGTCAGTTTGTTGTCGCCTGTGATCATCACGGTTTTAATACCCATGCGACGCAGCTCGGCGAACCGTTCCTTGATGCCGCCCTTGACGATATCCTTCAGCTCCACCGCCCCCATCACACGACCGTCGTCGACGACTACCAATGGCGTGCTACCGCGACGTGAGATGTCATCCACCATGCGTGCAACTTCTTCCGGGAAACTGCGACCGAGTGCTTCCACATGCTTTTTCACTGCATCGACCGAACCTTTGCGGATAGCGCGATCACCAAGGTCGACGCCGCTCATCCTGGTCTGTGCACTGAAGTGCACGAAACTCGCCTGCAAGGCAGCGATATCGCGTTCGCGCATATTGAACTTCTGTTTGGCCAGAATCACGATGCTGCGACCTTCCGGTGTTTCATCTGCCAGCGAAGCCAGCTGTGCAACGTCGGCCAGCTGTATCTGCGTCACGCCAGGTGCCGGATAGAATTCGGACGCCTGGCGATTACCCAGGGTGATGGTGCCGGTTTTATCCAGCAGGAGCACATCCACATCGCCTGCCGCTTCGACCGCACGGCCAGACGTGGCAATCACATTTGCCTGCATCATGCGGCTCATGCCAGCCACGCCGATGGCGGATAACAAACCGCCTATGGTGGTCGGAATCAGGCACACCAGCAAGGCGATCAGCACCGTGATCGTGATCGGCGAACTGGCTACGCCCGCCGCCTGCGCCATTTCTACCGAGAACAAAGACATAGGCAACAAGGTCACAGTCACCACCAGGAACACGATACTCAAGGCCACCAGCAATATCGTCAGTGCGATTTCATTTGGCGTCTTTTGACGTTTGGCCCCTTCGACCATCGCGATCATGCGGTCGATGAAGGCTTCGCCCGGATTCACCGCTATCCTGACCACCAGCCAATCGGACAAGACGCGCGTACCGCCGGTGACAGCTGAAAAGTCACCGCCGGATTCGCGGATTACGGGCGCGGATTCGCCTGTGATCGCACTTTCATCGACCGACGCCACACCTTCTATGACTTCGCCATCGACCGGGATCACATCGCCCGCTTCTACCAGCACCGTATCGCCTTTACGCAAGTCGGCTGGCGATGCTGGCAACCAGCTAGTACCGTGTTTCGGTGTTGCCAGCTTCTTCGCCAGCACGGTTTGCTTCAAGGCGCGCAGCGATGCCGCTTGTGCCTTGCTGCGACCTTCTGCCAGCGATTCGGCGAAGTTGGCAAACAGCACCGTGAACCACAGCCATACGGTAGCGGCAAGAATGAAGCCCGGGCTGGCTTCGCCCTGCCCGGTAATCGACTGGATGAACAACAGCGTGGTAATGATGCTGCCGACATACACAACAAACATCACAGGACTGCGCAATTGCGTGCGTGGATGCAGTTTTTTGAACGAATCGACGATGGCCGGACCTATCAGCTTGCTATCGAATAGCGACAGGTTCTTGCGCGTCATGCTGGCTGCCTTGGTTTCTGACATACGCATAATGGTTTCTCTTTGCTTGTTATTTAAAAAGTTGCAGATGCTCGACCACTGGCCCCAGCGCCAATGCAGGTACATAGTTCAGGACACCGACCAGCAAGACGGTACCGACCAGCAAAGCGATGAATAAGGGGCCATGCGTAGGCATGGTTCCGGCATTGACTTCCAGCCGCTTCTTCGCTGCCAGCGAACCGGCAATTGCCAGCACCGGCACGATCACGGCAAAACGTCCGAACCACATCGCTATGGCCAGCATCACGTTATAGAAAGGCGTGTTGGCCGACAGTCCGGCAAACGCACTGCCGTTGTTATTCGCTGCGGAGGTGAATGCATACAACACTTCAGAGAATCCATGCGCACCCGGATTCAGAATGCCGGCCTTGCCCGGCTCTACCGCCACTGCAATCGCCGTACCCAGCAAGACCAGGCAAGGCGTCACCAGTATCACCAGCGATGCCATCTTCATTTCATAAGCCTGGATTTTCTTGCCGAGATACTCCGGTGTACGACCTATCATCAGGCCAGCGATAAATACCACCAGGATGGCAAATATCAGCATTCCGTATAAACCCGTGCCGACGCCGCCAAACACAACCTCACCCAGTTGCATCAGCACGGTCGGGATCATGCCGCCCAACGGCGTAAAGGAATCGTGCATGGCATTCACTGCACCGCATGAAGCCGCCGTGGTAACAGCTGCGAACAAGGCGGAGGCACTAATACCGAAGCGAGTCTCCTTGCCCTCCATATTGCCGCCCGCCTGCAACAGGCTCGCCCCCTGATCCACGCCCAGTGCTGCCATGCCCGGATGTGCCTGTTGCTCGGCCCCCATCACGACCGCAGTCAGTACGACAAACAGCAAAGTCATCGCGCCGAGGATGGCCCAACCCTGGCGCATATCACCGACCATGCGGCCGAAGGTAAAGCACAGCGCAGCCGGGATCAGGAAGATCGCCAGCATCTCCAGCAGATTGCTGAATGCAGTCGGGTTTTCATAAGGATGCGCCGAGTTCGCATTGAAGAAGCCGCCACCATTGGTGCCCAGCATCTTGATTGCTTCCTGCGAAGCGACCGGCCCCATTGCGATGGTCTGGGTTTTGGCGGTCAGCGTTTCCAGTACCGGCGCCCCCTGTGCATCGAGCACAGGCTGGCCGTCAGCGTTAACTTGCGGCTGCTGGTAAGTAATCGGATCAATCAGCGCGACTTCCTTATAGGCAGAGAAGTTCTGCAGCACGCCCTGACTCATCAGGATGACCGCCACGATCACGGACAAAGGCAGCAATACATACAAAGTGGAACGCGTCAGATCGACCCAGAAGTTGCCGATCGACTTGACCGAACGATGGCTGAAGCCGCGTATCAAGGCGTAGATCACCGCAATACCGGTCGCAGCGGAAAAGAAGTTTTGTCCGGTCAGCGCCAGCATCTGCGTCAGATAACTCATCGTCGATTCGCCGCCGTAGCCTTGCCAATTGGTATTGGCAACAAAGCTGACAGCAGTATTGAACGATGAATCCGGGCTGACGTTAGCGAATGCCTGCGGATTTAAAGGCAGCCAGGCTTGCAGACGCTGCACTGCATAGACAAATAACGTGCCCAGCACATTAAAGACCAGTAAGGCGATGGCATAAGCTTTCCAGCTCATTTCGGTTTGCGCATTGCTACCGGCCAGCCGGTACAGAAACTGTTCGAACCGTGCGAGCCAGCCCAGGCCGCGTATAGGCGCCGTACCGCCGACTTTAGCCAGATAGGTACCGAGCGGATATGCCAGCACCAGCAAGACCAGCAGGAACACTGCCAGCAAAATGACAGATTGCGTGCTCATTTACAGATCCTCCGCATGCAGCAAGGCTGCCAGCAGATACACCAGGATAGCGACGGCAACGACCGCGCCCACGATATAAAACATATTCATGAGCGCTCTCCCAACCGCTCTCCCAACTTGTCGCAGCCGCTAGCGTAGGCGCAAGTAAGACCAAACAGCACCGCAATCGCGGCAATAAATACAATGTCCATCCATCTTCCCCATACAGGTTGTTGATGAATAGAAGCGTAGTCTTATCAATCTAAAAAATTCGTAAAGACTAGTCGTGCTGGTGTAAACAAGGTGTAAAAATTGCGTGGGGGAGACGGGGAATGGCTACGCGCAGGATGCGCGTTGGAAGAGTGACCGCAACACCCTGTGCACAAGGGCGCTGCGGAATGAAGCAGATGTGCGATCAGTTGAAGTAATTGCGGCGATTCTTTTCGCCGACCTCGATTTTGCCGACCATGCCGGCTTCAAAATGGCCGGGAATCAGACAGGCAAAATCAAAGTGGCCCGGACGATTAAAAGTCCAGACGATTTCCTGAATACCGCCCGGCTTTACATGTGCCATATAGGGGGCTTCATGCGCCATCGTCGGATACTTGTGCATCATGGCCGCATGTTGCTGCAATGACGCCATCGTCCCCAGGACGACTTCGTGCATCATCTTGCCTTTATTCTTAACTACCAGCTTGACGGTTTCGCCTTCCTTGACCTTGATCCGGGTCGGGGTAAAACGCATATCGTCGTTCATGATTAACTTGATGGTTCTGTGTACCCTGGCCGGATCACCAGCTATCCCAAATTCTTTCTGCTCAGCCTTGCTCGCATCGAATGCCGGTTTGGTGTGCGCGTCATCGTGTGCCTGAACTACGGACGAAGCGAACAGCAAAGCTGCCAACATCAATTTCTTCAATTTCTATTCCTTACAATTGCTTTAACTCATGGTTCGCATTGCTTTTGAAACACTGACTGTCAGTCCTTCAACAGCGCGCAGATGATACATGAAGGCGGCGATTTGAGTCAGATGATGATGGCTATTTCAGATATGAACGGAGGACAGTAACGACCTGTTCCAGATCGGCCTGACGTTCCTCTTCAGAAACAACGTTTGCGCCCAGATGCTCACGAATATGACTCTCCAGCACTTCACCCATCAAGCCATTGGCCGCGCCCCGTATCGCGGCAATCTGCTGTAACACCGCACCGCAATCACTGGCGCCATCCAGCACCTTCTCGAGCGCCTCAACCTGCCCTTTCATGCGGCGCACACGCGCCAGCAATTTCTTGTTTCCATGGGTATGTGACATTTGCAAACATCCTTTCAGACAGCCTGTTAATATACTGGGGTATAGTATATTAAATTTCCTGCCTAAGACATATGAACACTCCCAAAACCACGCCACAGGTCCCGGCGCATCTGGTGCACGAACACATCTTCAATCGTGGCAATCCGATAGCGGAAAAGAAAACAGCATGGGCCTTGCTGCTCACTACCGTCATGATGGTGGCCGAAATCATCAGCGGCTACGCCTTCAATTCCATGGCCTTGCTGGCCGATGGCTGGCATATGAGTTCACACTCGGTCGCCCTTGGTCTCGCCGTCATGGCCTACGTACTGGCGCGGCGTTATGCGAATGATCAACGTTTTGCCTTCGGCACCTGGAAGATAGAAATTCTGGGCGCGTACACCAGCGCCCTGCTGCTCCTGCTAGTGGCGGCACTGATGCTGTATCAATCGATAGAACGCCTGATTAACCCGACCGCTGTGCACTACGACCAGGCCATTGCCATCGCCATCATCGGTTTGCTGGTCAATCTGACTTGCGCCTATCTGCTGAAAGGCGATCACTCGCACGGCCACGATCATCATCATGGTCATGACCACGGCCATACGCATGACGACCATCATCACGACCTGAACCTGCGTTCGGCCTACATGCATGTGGTGGCTGATGCAGCCACATCAGTGCTCGCCATCATCGCCCTCTTCGGCGGCAAGCTATGGGGCGCAAGCTGGCTGGATCCGGTGATGGGCATTGTCGGTGCGGGACTGGTAGCGATCTGGGCTTACGGCCTGATACGGGATAGTGGTCGTGTCTTGCTGGATGCAGAAATGAACGCGCCGGTGGTAGAGGAAATACGTGAAGTCATTGCTGCCAGCCCCATCGCGGCGACTATTTGCGATTTACATGTGTGGCGGGTTGGCAAGCAGACCTATGCCTGCATACTGACCTTAGTGGTGCGGGAGGATGTAGGGCCGGATTACTTCAGGCAGCAATTGGCAGTGCATGAGGAGCTGGCGCATATTACGGTGGAGATTGTGCGGGTTTGATACTGTTTGCTCTTCGTGGAAAAGTGCGTTGCCGGGTGTGGCCCGGCA
>NZ_QAJP01000005.1:0-82353 GCF_003852535.1 Herminiimonas sp. KBW02
ACAGTCATGCTGATCAACCCGATCGCGATGGAAGAAGGTCTGCGTTTCGCGATTCGCGAAGGTGGCCGTACCGTTGGCGCAGGTGTTGTCGCTAAAATTATTGAGTAATAAACCCGATTAAATGACGGGCAACCCCGTCATTTAAATATCGCCGCGAGTGCTAACCCGCTCGCGGCTCGCTCTTTTAAGGAATCAAAATGTCAACAGCACCGAAATCAGCTCCAAACCAAAAGATCCGTATTCGTCTGAAAGCATTCGACTACCGTCTGATCGATCAATCGGCACTCGAAATCGTTGATACAGCAAAACGTACCGGCGCAGTTGTTAAGGGTCCAGTACCACTGCCAACACGCATTCAGCGTTTTGACGTTCTGCGTTCGCCGCACGTCAACAAGACTTCGCGCGACCAATTCGAAATCCGTACGCACGTTCGTCTGATGGACATCGTTGACCCAACCGACAAAACAGTTGATGCATTGATGAAACTGGATTTGCCAGCTGGCGTTGATGTAGAAATCAAGTTGCAATAATTTTGCATCTGACAGGGGGTGGTTCGGGTAATTGAGCCAAAACCTCTGTTTGTGCGGGCTGGGAACAACAATTCACACATTTATGTGTTGTGGAAGCCTTGTTTACCGGTTACAATCTCGGGCTTCGCTATGGATTCCTCTTTGGAGTCCTTGTGGTACTCGTAGTTTAAATACATCAGCCCCGCCCAATCGTAGGTGGGAATGGAGAAAAAATGAACCAAAACCAAGATAAAGGCCAAGGCCTGCTTGGTCGCAAGGTTGGTATGATGCGCATCTTCACGGATGACGGGGATTCGATTCCTGTCACCGTGCTCGACGTGTCAAACAATCGTGTGACGCAAATCAAAACATCTGAAGTCGATGGTTATTCGGCTGTTCAGGTCGCCTTCGGCAGCCGTCGTGCTTCCCGTGTCAACAAAGCTGCAGCAGGTCACTATGCTAAAGCTGGCGTTGAAGCTGGCACACTGCTCAAAGAATTCCGCGTTGCCGCTACTGCTGCTTCCGAACTGAAAGTTGGCGATGTTATCGCTGCCAGCCTGTTCGAAGTCGGTCAAAAAGTAGACGTGCAAGGTGTCACTATCGGTAAGGGTTACGCAGGTACCATCAAGCGTTACAACTTCAGCTCCGGTCGTGCATCCCACGGTAACTCCCGTTCGCATAATGTTCCAGGCTCCATCGGTATGGCGCAAGATCCAGGTCGTGTTTTCCCTGGTAAGCGCATGACCGGTCACCTGGGTGACGTTACTCGCACCACACAAAACCTCGAGATCGCTCGTATCGACGCTGATCGCCAACTGTTGTTGGTTAAAGGTGCTGTTCCTGGCGCAAAAAACGGTCAGGTGATTGTGTCGCCGGCTGTTAAAGTCAAAGCAAAGAAGGGGGCTTAATCCATGGAACTCAAGCTCCTGAATGACCAAGGTCAAGCTGCTTCGAACGTTGCTGCTCCGGATACTATTTTCGGTCGCGACTACAACGAAGCGCTGATTCACCAAGTCGTCGTTGCTTATCAAGCAAACGCACGTAGCGGTAATCGCAAGCAAAAAGATCGTGAAGAAGTGCATCACACGACCAAAAAGCCATGGCGTCAAAAAGGTACGGGCCGTGCTCGTGCTGGTATGTCGTCTTCGCCTTTGTGGCGCGGCGGTGGTCGTATTTTCCCGAACTCGCCTGACGAAAACTTCTCGCACAAAGTTAACAAAAAGATGTATCGCGCAGGTGTTTGCTCGATTCTCTCCCAGTTGGCTCGCGAAGGTCGTCTCTCCGTCATCGAAAGCCTGTCAGTTGATGCGCCTAAGACCAAGCTCTTGTCGCAAAAATTGAAAGGTATGGGTCTGGATTCCGTGCTCGTCATCACTGACAGCCTGGATGAAAACCTGTTGTTGGCATCGCGCAATCTGCCTAACGTGCTGATTTGCGAGCCACGTCATGCTGATCCAGTTTCGCTGGTCTTCTACAAGAAGATCCTGATCACGAAGCCGGCATTGGCCAAGATTGAGGAGATGCTGGCATGAGCGCGGTTCAGAAATATAGCGAAGAACGCCTGATGAAAGTGTTGTTGGCGCCAGTCATTTCCGAGAAAGCTACTTTCGTTGCTGAAAAGAACGAACAAGTTGTTTTCCTGGTGATGCCAGATGCTACCAAGCCAGAAATCAAGGCTGCGGTTGAGCTGCTGTTCAAGGTTCAGGTTGAATCTGTTCAGGTTGCTAACCGTGAAGGTAAACAAAAACGTTCGGGCCGCTTCAATGGTCGTCGCAATCACACACGTCGTGCGTTTGTATGCCTGAAGCCAGGTCAAGAAATCAACTTCACCGAGGAGGCTAAATAATGGCACTCGTTAAAGTCAAGCCGACCTCGCCTGGTCGTCGTGGCATGGTCAAGGTCGTTAATGCCGACCTGTACAAAGGCCGTCCATTCGCAGGCCTGCTCGAAAAGAAATCGAAAACTGCCGGCCGTAATAACAACGGTCACATCACTACTCGCCACATCGGCGGTGGTCATAAGCAGCACTATCGCGTTATCGACTTCAAACGCACTAAAGATGGTATCCCGGCGAAAGTGGAACGTATCGAATACGATCCAAACCGCACGGCTCACATCGCTTTGGTGTTGTATGCAGATGGCGAACGTCAATACATCATCGCAACCAAAGGTATGGCTGTCGGCGATCAATTGATGAACGGTTCGGAAGCGCCGATCAAATCGGGTAACTGCCTCCCTATCCGCAACATTCCTGTCGGTACCGTAATGCACTGCGTCGAAATGTTGCCAGGCAAAGGCGCGCAAATGGCGCGTACAGCTGGTGCTGGCGTCGTGTTGATGGCACGTGAAGGTACATACGCTCAAGTTCGTTTGCGTTCCGGTGAAGTTCGCCGTGTGCATATCGAATGCCGTGCAACCGTTGGCGAAGTTGGCAATGCTGAGCATAGCCTGCGCAAAATCGGTAAAGCAGGTGCGATGCGCTGGCGTGGTGTTCGTCCTACCGTTCGCGGTGTGGTCATGAACCCGGTTGATCACCCACACGGTGGTGGTGAAGGTAAAACGGCTGCAGGTCGTCACCCAGTATCGCCATGGGGCCAGCAGACAAAAGGCAAGAAGACACGCAGCAACAAGCGTACTACTTCTATGATCGTCTCGCGTCGCGGCAAGAAATAAGGATAAGACATGACACGTTCATTAAAAAAAGGGCCGTTCTGTGACGCCCACTTGGTGAAAAAAGTTGAAGCCGCGCAAGCGAACAAAGACAAAAAGCCAATCAAAACCTGGTCGCGCCGTTCGACCATCATGCCTGACTTCATCGGCTTGACGATCGCGGTGCATAACGGTAAGCAACACGTACCGGTTTACGTATCCGAGAACATGGTTGGTCACAAGCTCGGCGAATTCGCGCTGACCCGCACGTTCAAAGGTCATGCTGCTGATAAGAAGGCTAAGAAATAAGGTCCGATGATGGAAACTAAAGCTACCCTCCGTGGTGTGCGCCTGTCGGCTCAAAAGGGCCGCCTTGTGGCAGACCAGATCCGCGGCAAAAAAGTGGATCAAGCGCTCAATATCTTGCAATTCAGCCCTAAAAAAGGTGCTGCAATCATCAAACGTGTACTCGAGTCCGCAATTGCGAACGCCGAGCACAACGATGGTGCTGATATCGACGAATTGAAAGTTACAACAATTTATGTTGAAAAAGGTTCGGTCTTGAAGCGCTTCACAGCGCGTGCAAAAGGCCGTGGTGATCGTATCTCTAAACAATCCTGTCACATTTACGTGACTGTCGGTAATTAAGGAGTCACGATGGGACAGAAGATACATCCAACCGGTTTCCGCCTTGCGGTTTCGCGTAACTGGGCATCGCGTTGGTATGCTGGCAATAGCAATTTCGCCACCATGCTCAACGAAGATCTCAAAGTTCGTGCATACCTGAAAACCAAACTGAAAAACGCTTCAGTTGGCCGCGTCGTTATTGAGCGTCCAGCTAAAAATGCTCGCATCACAATTTACAGCTCGCGCCCAGGTGTCGTGATCGGTAAAAAAGGTGAAGACATTGAAGTGTTGAAATCCGCACTGACCAAAATGATGGGTGTGCCGGTTCATGTCAATATCGAAGAAATTCGTAAGCCAGAAACCGACGCACAACTGATCGCTGATTCGATTGCTCAGCAATTGGAAAAACGCATCATGTTCCGTCGTGCAATGAAGCGTGCAATGCAAAATGCAATGCGCCTCGGTGCACAGGGTATCAAGATCATGTCGTCCGGTCGTTTGAACGGTATCGAAATCGCACGTAAAGAATGGTATCGCGAAGGTCGCGTGCCACTCCACACACTGCGTGCAGATATCGACTACGGTTTCGGCGAAGCTGAAACAACCTACGGCATTATTGGTATCAAAGTCTGGGTTTACAAAGGTGACCGCCTCGCCAATGGTGAAGCGCCGGTAATCGATGTTGCATCCGATGATGACAAAAAACGTCGTGGCCCACGCCGTGACGATGGTAAACCAAGCGGTCGTCCACGTGCTCCGCGTCCAGAAGGTCAACCAGGTGCAGCTGCACCAGGTGGCGCACCGGCCGCTAAGCGTGTTCGCGCTAAAAAGCCGGATGGCGACGCTGCTGTGTCGGCTGAGAAAGCAGGAGAATAATCATGCTGCAACCAGCACGCAGAAAGTATCGTAAAGAGCAAAAAGGCCGTAATACCGGTATTTCTCATTCGCGCGGCACAGCCGTGTCGTTTGGTGAATTCGGTCTGAAAGCAATCGGTCGTGGTCGTATTACTGCTCGCCAAATTGAAGCGGCTCGTCGTGCAATGACGCGTCACATCAAACGTGGTGGCCGTATCTGGATCCGTATTTTCCCGGACAAGCCGATTTCGAACAAACCTGCTGAAGTCCGTATGGGTAACGGTAAAGGTAATCCGGAATACTACGTGGCTGAAATTCAGCCGGGCAAAATGTTGTACGAGATGGATGGTGTGGACGAGGCACTGGCACGCGAAGCGTTCCGGTTGGCTGCAGCTAAGCTGCCGCTGTTGACCACGTTTGTCGTTCGTCAAGTCGGCCAATAATAGGGGCGAACATGAAAGCATCTGAACTCCAAGGCAAAGACCAAGCGGCTTTGACCAAAGAACTGAACGATCTGCTGAAAGCGCAGTTCGGTCTGCGTATGCAGATTGCAACACAACAGTTGAACAACACTTCGCAACTGAAAAAAGTACGTCGCGATATAGCACGTGTAAAAACGGTCTTGAATCAGAAGGACGCCAAATAATGAACGATCAAGTAAAACAAGCGCTCAAGCGTACGTTGATTGGCAAAGTCGTGTCTGACAAGATGGACAAGACCGTAACCGTGCTGATCGAGCGTCACGTCAAGCATCCGTTGTACGGCAAAATCATCATGCGCTCGAGCAAGTACCATGCGCATAATGAAGGTAACCAGGCAAAAGCTGGTGATACGGTCGAAATTCAAGAAGGTCGCCCTATCTCCAAAACTAAAGCTTGGACCGTTACACGTGTTGTACAAGCTGCACAAATAGTTTAATTAGTTGTTGCGGGCCCGCCATTTAGGTGTAATAATGGCGGGCTTCGTTATTGCAATGTGATAGTTGCAAAGCAGTAAAAAGCTTTAGTACCAAGAAGTTTGTTGTGCTAATCGAAGTTTTGGAAATCGTCCACCTCATCAGTCTGCTTTCGGCGGGCTGCCGGGACCAAGACTGACCGCGAGTGTGCATTGTGCGCAGTGAGCGGGTTAAGTTGGGAAAGAAAATACTATGATTCAAACTGAAAGCCGGCTCGAAGTAGCCGACAACACTGGTGCCCGCGAAGTAATGTGCATCAAGGTGCTGGGCGGTTCAAAACGCCGTTACGCTAGCATTGGCGATGTGATTAAAGTCACCGTCAAAGTCGCAGCACCACGTGGTCGTGTGAAAAAAGGCGAAATTTATAACGCAGTTGTTGTGCGTACTGCCAAAGGTGTTCGTCGTCAAGACGGTTCCCTGGTCAAGTTCGACGGCAATGCAGCAGTTTTGCTGAACGCAAAGCTGGAGCCAATTGGCACGCGTATTTTTGGACCGGTTACACGTGAATTGCGCACTGAGCGCTTCATGAAAATCGTTTCTCTTGCGCCTGAAGTTCTGTAAGGAGTCGTGATGGATAAGATTCGTAAAAGCGACGAAGTCATTGTGCTGACTGGCAAAGACAAAGGCAAACGTGGCGTTGTGCAACGCCGTGTTGATGCTAACTACGTGGTTGTCGAGGGTGTCAACGTTGCTAAAAAAGCGACCAAGCCTAACCCAATGACAGGCGCAACTGGCGGCATCGTCGATAAGTTGATGCCAATTCATGTGTCGAATGTTGCATTGTTCAATGCTGCAACCGGCAAGGCAGATCGCGCTGGCTTTAAAGATGTGGACGGTAAAAAAGTCCGCGTTTACAAGTCAAGCGGCGAAGCAGTGAAGGTTTAAGAGATCATGGCCCGTCTCCAAGAATTCTATAAAGAAAAAGTCGTTGGCGATCTGACCGCAAAATTTGCGTACAAATCGGCAATGGAAGTTCCGCGCATCCTGAAGATCACCCTGAATATGGGTTTGTCGGAAGCGGTTGCGGACAAGAAAATCATCGAACACGCAGTTGGCGATTTGACCAAGATTGCTGGCCAAAAGCCAGTAGTTACCAAAGCGCGTAAAGCGATTGCGGGTTTCAAAATTCGCGAAGGTTATCCTATCGGTTGTATGGTGACTTTGCGTGGCGCTCAGATGTATGAGTTCCTTGATCGTTTCATCACAGTTGCGTTGCCACGTGTGCGCGATTTCCGTGGTGTGTCCGGCAAGGCGTTCGATGGGCGCGGCAACTACAATATCGGTGTGAAAGAGCAGATCATTTTCCCCGAAATTGAGTACGACAAGATTGATGCATTGCGTGGTATGAATATCAGTATCACGACAACTGCAAAGACCGACGATGAAGCAAAAGCGCTTCTCGCCGCATTTAAATTTCCGTTCAGAAACTGAGGTTGCCATGGCAAAACTGGCACTGATTAACCGTGAACAAAAGCGTGCAGACCTGGTAAAGAAATATGCCGGCAAACGCGCTGAGTTGAAGGCGATCATTGATGACCAATCGAAGTCGGAAGAAGAGCGCTACGAAGCGCGCCTGAAATTGCAGGCGTTGCCACGTAACTCGGCTCCTACTCGTCAACGTAACCGTTGCACTTTGACTGGTCGCCCCCGTGGCACTTTCCGTAAGTTCGGTTTGGGCCGTATTAAGCTCCGTGAAATCGCCATGCGTGGTGAAATCCCGGGTATGACTAAAGCCAGCTGGTAATAGGAGAATAAGCAATGAGTATGAGCGATCCTATCGCCGATATGCTGACCCGTATCCGCAATGCGCAAGTAGTACAAAAAACTTCGGTAGCAATGCCGTCGTCGAAAGTCAAAATCGCAATTGCAAACGTCCTCAAGGACGAGGGTTACATTGAAGACTTCGCCGTAACAGAAGCTGCTGGTAAAGCAGAGCTGAAAATCGGTTTGAAATATTATGCAGGTCGTCCAGTCATCGAGCGCTTGGAGCGCGTATCCCGTCCAGGATTGCGCATTTACAAGGGCAAGGACGATATTCCAAACGTCATGAACGGTTTGGGTGTGGCTATTGTGTCGACACCAAAAGGCGTTATGACTGACCGCAAAGCGCGCGCAACCGGTGTCGGTGGCGAAGTTATTTGCTACGTCGCCTAAGGAGTGCAAGATGTCTCGTGTAGGTAAAATGCCGATTGCACTGCCAAGTGGCGCGGAAGCGACCATCAGCGCAGCGCAAATCACAGTTAAAGGCCCGTTGGGCAGCCTGTCCCAGTCCTTGAATGGCCTGGTGAACATTGAAAACAACAACGGTACGCTGAATTTTAAAGCCGCTAACGACAGCCGCGAAGCAAATGCGATGTCGGGTACGTTGCGCGCATTGGTCAATAACATGGTCACTGGCGTAACTAAAGGCTTTGAAAAGAAATTGACGCTCGTTGGCGTTGGTTACCGTGCTGCGGCACAAGGTGACAAGCTGAATCTTTCGTTGGGTTTCTCGCATCCAGTCGTGCACCAGATGCCGCAAGGCGTCAAAGTCGAAACGCCGACCCAAACTGAGATCCTGATTAAAGGGATTGATCGACAAAAAGTTGGTCAGGTTGCTGCTGAAGTTCGTGCGTACCGCGAACCTGAGCCTTATAAAGGCAAGGGCGTTCGTTATTCGGACGAAGTGGTTGTGATTAAAGAAACCAAGAAGAAGTAAGGGTTGACGATGGATAAGAAACAATCACGTCTGCGCCGCGGACGCCAAACTCGAGCCAAGATTGCTGAGTTAAAGGTGAATCGCCTGGCAGTGCATCGCACCAACTTGCACATCTACGCCAGCATCATCGGACCAGATGCCACAGTATTGGCATCTGCCTCGACACTCGAAGCTGAAGTTCGCCAAGAGTTGGCTGGTCAGTCCGGCAAAGGCGGTAACGTTGCCGCTGCTGCACTGGTAGGCAAGCGCGTTGCAGAAAAAGCACTGAAAGCAGGAATCGCCGAAGTTGCGTTCGATCGCTCCGGTTTCCGTTATCACGGCCGCGTCAAAGCAGTTGCTGAAGCTGCGCGTGAAGCTGGTCTGAAGTTCTAAGGAAGAATCGTCATGGCAAAAATGCAATCCAAAATGCAAAGCGATAAGCCGGATGATGGCATGCGCGAAAAAATGATCGCGGTCAACCGTGTGACCAAAGTGGTCAAGGGTGGTCGTATCATGGGTTTCGCAGCATTGGCTGTAGTCGGTGATGGCGATGGCCGCATCGGCATGGGCAAAGGCAAATCGAAAGAAGTGCCGGTCGCAGTGCAAAAAGCAATGGAAGAAGCGCGCCGCAAAATGATCAAGGTAACGTTGAAAAACGGTACTCTGCAACACACAGTAACCGGCAAGCACGGTGCGTCGTCAGTCTTGATGCTGCCAGCTAAAGACGGTACTGGTGTGATCGCTGGTGGTCCTATGCGCGCAATTTTTGAAGTAATGGGCGTAACGAACGTTGTGGCGAAATCCACCGGTTCGACCAACCCTTACAACATGGTTCGTGCAACTCTGGACGGCCTGGCAAAAATGAACACCGCTTCGGAAATTGCAGCTAAGCGCGGCAAATCTGTTGAAGAAATCCTGGGCTAAGGTGAGCGCAATGGCAAACACAGTTAAAGTTAAATTGGTCAAAGGTTTGATCGGTACCCGCGAAACACATCGCGCTACCGTTCGCGGCCTGGGCTTGCGCGGTATCAACTCGGTATCCGAGTTGGAAGACACACCGGCAGTTCGCGGCATGATTAACAAAGTATCGTATCTCGTGAAAGTAGTGTCGTAAGCTTCGGCTTGCACACGGAGAAAATCATGGAATTGAATAGCATTCAACCAGCTGACGGCGCCAAGCATTACAAACGCCGCGTCGGCCGTGGTATCGGTTCCGGTCTGGGTAAGACATCGGGCCGTGGTCACAAAGGTCAAAAATCCCGTTCAGGCGGTTTCCATAAAGTCGGTTTCGAAGGCGGTCAAATGCCTTTGCAACGTCGTTTGCCTAAGCGTGGTTTCAAATCGCTGGCAACGCCATACAAAGCGGAAGTTCGCTTGTCCGACCTGGAAGCATTGCCAGTAACGGAAATCGATATTCTGGCATTGAAACAAGCTGGTGTAATCGGTGAGCTCGCACGTGTAGTTCGCGTTATCCTGTCCGGTTCGATCACTAAAAAAGTGACCGTAAAGGGCCTGATCGCAACTAAAGGTGCTAAAGCAGCTATCGAAGCAGCTGGCGGTTCGGTTGCGTAAGTTTGTAGTCTGATAACGGAGTAAACATTGGCGACTACTCCTCAGCTTGCTAAGGGTGCGACAAGTGGATTTCCATGGGGTCGCCTCTGGTTCTTGCTCGGTGCATTGGTAGTATTTCGTATTGGTGCGCACATTCCTGTACCAGGAATTGATCCGGAACAGTTAGCGCAGTTGTTTAAGCAGAATCAAGGCGGCATTCTGGGCATGTTCAACATGTTCTCTGGTGGCGCTTTGTCCCGCTTTACGATTTTCGCTCTCGGTATCATGCCGTACATCTCTGCATCGATCATCATGCAGTTAATGTCGGTAGTGTCTCCGCAGTTGGAAGCGTTAAAGAAAGAAGGCGAATCCGGCCGTCGTAAGATCACCCAATATACGCGCTACGGCACGTTGTTGTTGGCGACCTTCCAGGGCTTGGGCATCGCAGTGGCGCTGGAATCGCAGATTGGTCTGGTCATTGATCCAGGCATGGCTTTCCGCCTCACGACAGTCATTACGCTGGTAACCGGCACCATGTTTTTGATGTGGTTGGGTGAGCAGATTACCGAACGTGGTTTGGGTAACGGCATCTCTATCATCATCTTTGCAGGTATCGCAGCAGGTTTGCCTAGTGCAGTGGCAGGTTTGTTTGAGCTGGTTCGTACCGGTTCGATGAATGCGCTGTCGGCGATTCTGATCTGTGTAGTGGTTGCTGCAGTAACGTATCTGGTTGTGTTCATTGAACGTGGCCAACGCAAGATCTTGGTGAACTATGCCAAGCGTCAAGTGGGTAACAAGATTTACGGTGGTCAAAGCAGTCATTTGCCGCTGAAGCTGAATATGGCTGGTGTGATTCCTCCAATTTTCGCCTCGTCGATCATTTTGTTCCCGGCGACGATTACGAGCTGGTTCACATCAGGGGAAACGACAAGCAAGTTCGTCGGTTTCCTGAAAGATCTGGCGGCCTCGATGGCGCCAGGCGAACCGATACACGCTTTGCTGTATGCTGCTGCGATTGTTTTCTTCTGCTTCTTTTATACCGCTTTGGTATTCAACAGCAAAGAGACAGCCGATAATTTGAAGAAGAGTGGTGCGTTCGTTCCAGGCATACGTCCTGGTGACCAAACCGCTCGGTATATTGATAAGATTCTGACTCGGTTGACATTAGCTGGCGCGGTCTACATTACGCTGGTGTGTTTGCTGCCTGAGTTCTTGATCGCACGCTGGAAGGTGCCGTTCTATTTCGGTGGAACATCACTTCTGATTATTGTGGTTGTAACGATGGACTTCATGGCACAGGTGCAAAACTACGTGATGTCGCAGCAATATGAATCGTTGCTCCGCAAAGCGAATTTCAAGGGCGGGGTTCCAACGCGCTAAGCGCGAAGGAAAACGGGCGAACGAATGGCAAAAGACGACGTAATCCAAATGCAGGGGGAGATTCTAGAAAATCTCCCGAACGCAACATTTCGAGTTAAGTTGGAAAATGGGCACGTAGTGCTTGGTCATATTTCAGGAAAAATGCGTATGAACTATATTCGCATTCTCCCTGGCGACAAGGTGACGGTAGAGTTGACACCTTATGATTTAAGTAGGGCACGTATTGTGTTCCGTACTAAGTAACTTTAAAAACGAATCAAGAACTGTAAGAAAGAGGGCAAAAATGAAAGTGCTCGCATCAGTTAAGCGGATCTGCCGCAACTGTAAGATCATCAAGCGCAAGGGCGTCGTTCGAGTAATTTGCATCGAACCGCGTCATAAGCAGCGCCAAGGTTAATTTAACGTTATTGATTGAGGAATAACGAATGGCACGTATCGCAGGGGTAAACGTACCCAACCACCAACATACCGTAATCGGCTTGACAGCTATTTATGGTATTGGCCGCCCACGTTCGCAAAAAATTTGCGAAACCGCTGGTGTTCCGACCACTAAAAAGGTCAAAGATCTGGACGACAACGAGCTCGAGAAGCTGCGCGATGAGATTGCAAAATTCATCGTTGAAGGCGATCTGCGCCGTGAACTCTCGATGAACATCAAGCGCCTGATGGACTTGGGTTGCTATCGTGGTATGCGTCATCGCAAAGGTCTGCCTTGCCGTGGTCAACGTACCCGTACGAATGCACGTACTCGCAAGGGTCCGCGTAAAGCAGCACAATCGCTGAAGAAATAATTCAAGTAAGCAGTTCGATTAGACGTCGGATTCAAGGAAAGAATAATGGCAAAAGCACCTAATAACGCCGCAGCAGCACGTGTGCGTAAGAAAGTTAAAAAGAACGTTGCTGAAGGCATCGCGCACGTACACGCGTCGTTCAACAACACCATCATCACGATTACCGATCGTCAAGGCAATGCGCTGTCATGGGCAACGTCTGGCGGTGCTGGCTTCAAGGGTTCGCGTAAATCGACTCCGTTTGCAGCGCAGGTTGCAGCTGAAGCAGCAGGTAAAGTCGCGATCGAATGCGGCATCAAGAATCTGGAAGTTCGCATCAAGGGCCCAGGCCCAGGCCGTGAATCGGCTGTGCGTGCGTTGAACAATCTGGGCATCAAAATTACCCAGATCCAAGACGTTACACCAGTGCCACATAACGGTTGCCGCCCACCTAAGCGTCGTCGTATCTAAGCATTTGTTGTATCAACGGTAGTTTGTTGTACCGTAAATTGCCCGCCAACGACCTTGGCGGGTTTTGTTCTTAAGCCCACCGTCTGTTGCACGCCGCACAGACTAGCGCTCAATGAATTTGTGATGAATTTTAATAAACAAAAAATTCATTCGGAGCGTCATATATTTAAAGGAAATTCTCGTGGCACGTTATATTGGACCTAAAGCTAAGCTCTCCCGTCGTGAAGGTACCGACCTTTTCCTGAAAAGCGCACGTCGTTCGCTGGACTCGAAATGCAAACTTGATTCGAAACCTGGTCAGCATGGTCGCACTTCCGGTGCTCGTACCTCCGACTACGGCAATCAATTGCGTGAGAAGCAAAAAGTTAAACGCATGTACGGTATCCTGGAACGTCAATTCCGCCGTTACTTTGCAGAAGCAGATCGTCGTAAAGGCAACACCGGTGAAACACTGTTGAAGTTGCTGGAGGCGCGTCTGGACAACGTGACATACCGTATGGGTTTCGGTTCGACCCGTGCTGAAGCGCGTCAATTGGTTTCGCACAAAGCGTTCACCGTCAACGGTATCGTTGTCAACATCGCTTCGTACCAGGTTAAACCAGGCGACGTCATCGCTGTTCGTGAAAAATCGAAAAAACAAGTGCGTATCGTTGAAGCCCTGTCGCTGGCTGAACAATCGGGTATGCCTTCGTGGGTTTCGGTTGATGCGAAGAAAATGGAAGGCACCTACAAGGCTGCTCCAGATCGCAGCGAAATCGCTAACGACGTCAACGAATCGCTGATCGTCGAATTGTATTCCCGTTAATAAAGAATCCCGGCCCACCTTCTGGTGGGCTTTTCTCGTAATGCCATCAGCCTTATCGGTGTAATGAGCCGAGGGTATTGAAAAGGACATTTCATGCAAAACAGTTTGTTGAAGCCACGTATTATTGAAGTTGAAGTGCTCGGTGCCGGTCACGCTAAAGTCGTGATGGAACCGTTTGAACGCGGCTACGGCCACACACTGGGTAACGCGCTGCGTCGCGTCCTGTTGTCGTCGATGGTTGGCTACGCGCCGACTGAAGTAACGATCGCTGGTGTTGTGCACGAATATTCATCGCTCGACGGCGTGCAAGAAGACGTCGTTGATCTGCTGTTGAACCTGAAGGGCGTTGTGTTCAAGTTGCACAACCGTGACGACGTCACCCTGACCCTGAAAAAAGACGGCGAAGGCGCTGTGTTGGCATCCGATATCGAATTGCCACACGACGTAGAGCTGATCAATCCGGATCACGTGATTGCTCACCTGACCGCCGGCGGCAAACTCGACATGCAGATTAAGGTCGAAAAAGGCCGTGGCTATGTACCAGGTAACGTTCGTCGCCTGTCCGAAGATACCAACAAGACAATTGGCCGTATCATTCTGGACGCATCGTTCTCGCCTGTACGTCGCGTTTCCTACGCTGTGGAGTCGGCTCGCGTTGAACAACGTACCGATCTGGACAAACTGGTTATCAACATCGAAACCAACGGTGTGATCACACCTGAAGAAGCGATCCGTCAATCGGCACGCGTTCTGGTTGATCAACTGAATGTATTCGCTGCTCTGGAAGGTACAGAAGCACCGGCAGATGCACCATCGCGCGCACCTGCAGTTGATCCTATCCTGTTGCGCCCAGTGGATGATCTGGAACTGACAGTACGTTCGGCTAACTGCCTCAAAGCAGAAAACATTTACTACATTGGTGATCTGATCCAACGTAGCGAAAATGAACTGTTGAAAACGCCTAACCTCGGCCGTAAGTCCCTGAATGAAATCAAGGAAGTACTGGCATCCCGTGGTTTGACTTTGGGCATGAAACTCGAAAACTGGCCACCAGCCGGTTTGGAGAAGTAATTAGTAATGGGGGATAGGGGCAACCCTATCCCTTTTGTAGTAGAATCCACCGTCGTAAAAATATAGATACCGGTCCGCGTCCCTGCTTGAAGTGGTGGCGATAGAAGAACTGGATTTAAACTCAACTAGAAAGGTATTACCATGCGTCACCGTCACGGCCTCCGTAAATTAAATCGTACCTCTTCGCACCGTCTCGCGATGTTGCGCAACATGACTGTTTCCCTGCTGCGTCACGAAGCAATCAAAACCACGTTGCCAAAAGCAAAAGAACTGCGTCGCGTTATCGAACCGATCCTGACCCTGGGCAAAACTGACAGCCTGGCAAACAAACGCCTCGCGTTCAACCGTCTGCGCGATCGCGAAATGGTTGTTAAACTGTTCGCAGAACTGGGCCCACGCTACGCAAACCGCAACGGCGGCTACCTGCGTATCCTGAAAATGGGTTTCCGCGTTGGCGACAATGCACCTATGGCTTTCGTTGAACTGGTAGATCGTCCAGACACCACCGAAGCAGTAGAAGACAACAGCGGCGAATAAGCCGGCCGTCGCATAGCGATAGCAAATGTCAAAAAAGCCAGGCTTAGCCTGGCTTTTTGCTTTTCCGCTCTGTCATCTTGTATGCCGGCTTATGGCAAGATGGGCATAGTTAATCAAGTGCTCTGTGCCTATGAACGATCCAGCCATCCTTGCCGTTACTGACCTGCATAAATCCTTTGGCCGCAACGGTAGCGGTAGCAAAGTAATCGACGGGCTGTCTTTCTCCTTGCGTCGCGGCGAGTGCTACGGTTTGCTGGGGCCGAACGGTGCGGGCAAGACGACCACGCTGCGTTTATGCCTGGGTCTGACTGCGCCGGACAGCGGGAGCATTACCTTGGTCGGGCATGCTATCCCCGCGCATGCGCGTGAAGCACGCACCAGGGTTGGAGTTGTGCCGCAAGGCGATAATCTCGATCCGGACTTTACGGTAGAAGAAAACCTGCTGGTATTTGGTCGCTACTTCGGGCTACCCGATAAGACTATCCAGGCGCGGATTCCGTCCTTGCTGGAATTCGCGAACCTGACGAGTAAAAAAGACGCGCAGATCGGTGAGTTGTCCGGCGGCATGCGGCGTCGCCTGACGCTGGCGCGCGCGCTGGTAAATGATCCCGATCTGATTTTTATGGACGAGCCAACTACCGGGCTCGATCCGCAAGCGCGCCATATGATCTGGGAGCGCCTCAAAGCTTTGCTGGCGCGCGGCAAAACGATATTTCTCACCACCCACTTCATGGATGAAGCGGAGCGCTTGTGCGATCGTCTGGCCGTCATGGACTACGGCAAGCTGATTGCGGAAGGATCGCCACGCGAACTGATCGCGCAGCACATAGAAAGCCAGGTACTGGAAGTCTATGGCGATGGCGCCGCCGCCTGGGGGGCAGAGCAGGGGCGGGCGCAGGCAGCGCGCTATGAGGTGAGCGGGGAAACCATCTTCTGCTACACCGATGAAGCGCAGCCTTTGCTGCACGGCCTGGCGCAAACATCGAATGTACGCTATGTACACAGACCGGCAAATCTGGAGGATGTGTTCCTGAAGTTAACTGGTCGGGAGATGCGCGATTGAAATCGACTATCTACACATTCCCGGTATTTTCCACGCGCGCCTTTCCGATCTGGCAGCGTAACTTCCTCGTATGGAAAAAGCTGGCTGGTGCCAGCGTATTGGGTAATATCGCCGATCCCTTGATTACCTTGCTGGCTTTCGGTTATGGTTTGGGCAGTTTGCTGACCCATGTCGATGGTATTCCGTATATCCAGTATCTCGCTTCCGGTTCGATTTGCATGTCCATCATGATGGCGGCTTCGTTTGAGGCGTTGTATTCGGCCTTCTCGCGCATGCATGTACAGAAGACCTGGGAGGCGCTGCTGAATGCGCCGCTGGCACTGGATGATGTGGTGCTGGCCGAGATGTTGTGGGCAGCGACCAAGGCACTGATTTCCGGTGTAGCGATCTTGCTGGTGATCTTTGCCCTCGGCATAGGCTTGCATCTGCATACACTGCTGGTGCTGCCCTTGTTGTTCCTGATCGGGATGATGTTTGCGTCGCTGGGGCTGGTCGTGAATGCGCTGGCCAAAGGTTATGACTTTTTCACCTACTATTTCACGCTGATACTGACGCCGATGGTTTTTCTGTCAGGCGTGTACTATCCGGTGGCGCAGTTGCCAGGATGGTTGCAAGAAATTGCCAGTGTCTTGCCGCTGGGCGCCGCAGTGAATCTGGTGCGACCCTTGCTGCTTGGACAATTGCCTGCCGCGCCATTGCGGGACATAGTCATATTGCTCGCGTACTGCGTTGTTGCCTTTTATGCAGCGATTGTATTGACGCGTAAGCGTCTGTTGAATTGAACGAAGGGGCAGTGGCGATGTCGATACCAGCGCAAGTATTGCTTGTGTGCAGCAACGTGCCGGATCTGGAGTGTGCGAAAAAACTGGCGCGGCATCTGCTCGAGCGCCAATTGGTCGCGTGCGTCAATATCCTGCCTGCAGTGCAGTCCATGTATCGTTGGCAAGGTGTGCTGGAAGAAGGCAGCGAAGTGATGCTGCAGATGAAGACGACGCAAGCACGTTATGCCGAGGTGGAAGCTGCCATCAAGATCATGCATCCGTATGAGGTGCCCGAAATTATTGCCTTTCCTGTCACTGAAGGCGCGCCAGCTTATCTGGACTGGGTCAGACAGGAAACCGACAAGGATAGAAATGTTTAAGATTCAGATGGCAGCCCTGCCGGGCATACATCGTATGACATCGTTGCTGCACAAATTCATGCTGGGCGTGAGTTGCTTAGTCATGCTTGCTCTGCTGACGCCGTTGGCACATGCAGATGAAGAATTCCTGGCGCCGGAAGTAGCGTTTAAGTTCTCGGCGCGTATGGATGATGCGCAAACCATAGCCGTTACCTACGCGATTGCAGATGGCTATTACATGTATCGCGAGCGCTTTGCATTCAGGGCAAACGGCGCAACGCTGGGTGAGCCGCAGATTCCAGACGGCAAAATCAAATTCGATGAAACCTTCCAGAAAGACGTAGAGACCTTCCGCAATAGCGTAACGATACGGATACCGGTAGAGGCGAGCGCACCATTCACGTTGATCTCGACTAGCCAGGGCTGTTCCGATAAAGGTTTGTGTTACTCGCCTATGGATACCGAGGCGCGTTTCTCGGTAGGCGATGGCAAGGTAACGCTACTCTCTTCATCGGTAGCAGGCGTCACGGCGCAAGCTGGCAGCGCATTGCCGCAAACGGAAATGGGGCGGATCGAAAGTTCGCTGAAAAGCGGCAATCTGTTGACGATACTGCCGCTGTTTTTCCTGCTCGGCCTGGGGCTGGCATTTACGCCTTGCGTCCTGCCTATGGTGCCTATTCTTTCCAGCATTATTGTCGGTGAGGGGACACAGGTAAAACGCAGTCGTGGCTTTGTTCTGGCGCTGGTGTATTCGCTCGGCATGGCGATTGTGTATACCCTGCTCGGTACCGCTGCTGGCCTGGTAGGCGAGGGACTGGCCGCTGCCTTGCAGAATCCATGGGTGCTGGGCACTTTTGCGGTGTTGATGGCGGTGCTGGCGCTGGCGATGTTCGATGTTTATCAATTGCAGATGCCGGCCGCGATACAAACGCGTCTGACGCAAGCGTCGGAAAAGCAATCTGCCGGCAAGCTGATCGGTGTATTCGTGATGGGCGCATTGTCGGCGTTGATCGTCGGTCCTTGTGTGGCAGCACCTTTGGCAGGCGCCCTGGTGTACATCAGTCAGACGCGTGACGTGATGATAGGTGGCAGTGCGTTGTTTGCGATGGCAATCGGCATGAGTGTGCCTTTGCTGCTGGTTGGTTTGTCCGCTGGCGCATTGTTACCGCGTGCCGGCATGTGGATGGATGCGGTCAAGCGCTTCTTCGGCGTGCTGATGCTGGCGGTTGCTTTGTGGATGGTGTCGCCGGTGATTCCGGCCGTCGCACAAATGTTGGGCTGGACCGCCTTGTTTGTCGGTTACGGCGCTTACTTGCTGTGGGACGCAAAAGGTGGCTGGTTCTCCAAGGCAGTTGGCCTGGTGTGCGTGGTACTGGGTATGTTGCAACTGGTAGGTGTAGCGACCGGTGGACGTGATGCACTGGCACCGCTTGAACATTTGCAGGGTGAGCGTCAGCAGAAGGTGACGTTTAAACGGGTGAAAACAGTGGCGGACCTGGATGCGGCATTGGCACAGTCCCAGGGCAAACATGTCATGCTGGATTTCTATGCGGACTGGTGTGTCTCTTGCATCGAGATGGAAAAACTGACTTTCACTGATCAACGTGTGCGTGCCCACTTCGCTGATATGGTTCTGCTGCAGGTGGATGTGACGGCGAACGATGCGGAAGACAAAGCCATGTTGCGGCGCTTCAATTTGTTTGGGCCGCCGGGCATTATTTTCTTTGATAAAGCGGGACAGGAAATTCAGGGCGGGCGCGTCATCGGTTTTCAGAATGCCGATAAGTTCACGCAATCACTGGACTTGATCAAGCAATTCTAAGTGCGGCCCGGCTTGCGCTATGATCATAGCTTCCCGTTATTTGTATAGTTGTTATTTGTCGTTGGGAAAGTGGTCTGGCGAGGCTATAGTCAGACATTGATGATTACGAAGCTAAGGAGAAAGCAATGACTTTACGTTTAGGCGATACTGCCCCCGATTTCGAACAGGATTCGTCGATCGGCAAAATCAAATTCCACGAATGGGCAGGCGATTCCTGGGTTGTTTTATTTTCGCACCCGGCTGACTTTACGCCGGTCTGCACCACCGAGCTGGGCCTGACTGCCAAGCTGAAACCAGAATTCGACAAGCGCAATGTGAAAGCGATTGCGCTGTCAGTGGATCCGGCCGACAAACACGTCGAGTGGATCAAGGATATTGAAGCTACACAAAAAACCGTTGTTGGTTTCCCTATCGTTGCAGATGCCGACAAATCGGTTTCTACCTTGTACGACATGATCCATCCGAATCAATCGGCAACTGCTACCGTGCGTTCATTGTTTGTGATTGATCCGCAAAAGAAAATCCGTCTGACGATTACCTACCCTATGAGCACCGGCCGCAACTTCGATGAAGTCTTGCGCGTGATCGATGCACTGCAACTGACGGATGGTTACACTGTTGCGACACCAGGTAACTGGCGTGATGGTGACGACGTCATTATTCCGTTGACCGTACAGGATGAGGCCATCATCAAGCAAAAGTATCCTAAGGGTTTCAAAGCAGAACGTCCTTATCTGCGTCTGACACCACAGCCAAATAAGTAATCAAGTCACGTTAAATAAAAAAGCATCCATCCGGATGCTTTTTTTATGCGGCGGTTTCTTGCGGTGAGGCTTAGCCCAGCTTGAGGCGCCGTGCAATGTCGCGCGCGAAGTAAGTCAACACGCCGTCAGCGCCAGCGCGTTTGAAGGCGATCATGGATTCCATCATGGTTTTGTCATGATCCAGCCAGCCTTGTTGTGCGGCTGCCTTGATCATCGCGTACTCGCCACTGACCTGATACGCAAAGGTCGGTACCTTGAACTCGTCTTTGACGCGCCGCACGATGTCGAGATACGGCATGCCGGGTTTGACCATGACCATGTCGGCGCCTTCTGCCAGATCCAGCGCAACTTCGCGCAACGCTTCGTCGCTGTTGGCCGGATCCATCTGGTAGGTCGATTTATTACTTTTACCCAGCGTGGCCGATGAGCCGACTGCATCACGGAACGGGCCGTAAAAAGCCGACGCATACTTGGCAGAGTAAGCCATGATGCGGGTGTAAATGTGGTGATGCGATTCCAGTGCCGAACGTATTGCACCGATGCGACCGTCCATCATGTCGGAAGGCGCCACGATGTCCACACCGGCCTCAGCCTGTGCCAGTGCCTGTCGAGTGAGGATGGTGCAGGTTTCGTCGTTGAGTACATAACCATGCGCATCCAGCACGCCGTCCTGGCCGTGGCTGGTGTAAGGATCGAGCGCAACGTCTGTCAATATGCCGAGCTCCGGGAAACGTTTTTTCAGTTCGCGTACGGCGCGTGGTACCAGGCCGTTCGGATTGCAGGCTTCGATGCCGTCAGGTGTTTTCAATGACGCCTGGATGACAGGGAAGAGCGCCATGACCGGGATGTTCAGCTCGACGCATTCTTCCGCCACACTCAGCAATAAATCGACCGACAAGCGTTCCACGCCCGGCATCGACGATACCTTCTCGCGCTGGTTCTCACCTTCGGTAATAAAGACCGGATAAATCAGGTCGGCCGGGGTGACGACGTGTTCGCGCATCATTGCACGTGAGAATGCATCCTTGCGCATACGGCGCATGCGCAAAGCCGGGAATTGTGCGTTTTGTATAAGTTTGGACATGGCAGTTTTCAGCGAAATGAGGGTTGTCTAAATTACTTAAAAACGAAACGGAAAAAATAAATGAAACTTTTTTGCCGCATGCTCATCCTAGTAGCAGATGCTTTGCATCTCCCGCTTCTCCTCCCTGAGCGGGGCCAAGTCGCACAAGCGCGATATGGCATTATTGCCCTGGAGATACTCCCCTTTCTCCAGGGCTTTTTTTTGTCTACAGCTGTTATCGTCAGACATCACCTGCGGTCGGGTCGTTCGATTCGTCCGCTACTTCCTCATTTAATCCCAGCAAATCGATAATTCTGTCGGTGGCTTCATCCAGGCCGCTGCGTTTGAGCGACGAGAACAATTGCGCCGTGAACGGGAACGGCTGTCCGTTTTCGTCGACATAGCTGCCCAATATAGTACGCGCGGTACGTAATGCATTGGCGGAGTCGTTGCGGTTGAGTTTGTCTGATTTTGTTAACAGGCAGTGGATGGGTTTGCCGGTAGGGGCAAACCATTCCAGCATCTGGATATCGAGTTCGGTGAACGGGCGGCGCGAATCGACGATGAGGATCAGCGCGGCCAACTGCTCACGACGCTGTACATAATCACCGAGCAGTTCCTGCCAGTGCAATTTGGCCGAGCCGGATACTTCGGCGTAGCCGTAGCCGGGCAGGTCGACCAGCAGGGCGCGGATCTCATCGACCCTGGTTTCATCCTTGCGGTGCTGCCCGACGTGGGCGCCGCCGATGGAAAAATAATTGATATGCTGTGTGCGGCCGGGAGTCTTGGACGCAAATGCCAGTTTTTTCTGGTTGCAAAGTACATTGATCGCGGTTGATTTACCCGCGTTGGAGCGGCCGGCAAATGCAATCTCGGGGACTTGCGTTTTTGGCAAGTCACGGAGATGATTGACCGTGGTGAAGAAGCGGGCTTGCCAAAGTAGGGACATAGGATGGGAGAAAATGCTTAATGGGTGGCAAAAATGCCGGAAAGCTATTGTACAATGAGTGGTTGCGCATTGTTGCGGCGCAGAAGCGAACTAGCATCTTAAGTGGCAGTATAAAGTCGCCAATCGGGCAGAATTTATTAATAAGTCTCCAGGGTGTTTGAATGAATCGTATTTGTATACCAATCGTAAAATCCTTGTTCGTTGCGCTACTGGCAATCGCCTCTACCGCTAATGCTTCTGAAGATAAGAAAGTTGTCAAAGCCGATCCAGCCAAAGGGGAGGCTCTCTATAACACCGGCGACGCAACCCGTAATGTCACTGCCTGTATCGCCTGCCACGGCGCTGCCGGCAATTCCAGCATTGCCGAAAACCCGAAACTGACGGGTCAGCACGGCGCCTATATCCACAAACAATTAGTCGATTTCAAAGGCACGGCGCGTAATAACGCGATCATGGCGCCTATCGCTAAAGGCATGACGGAAGAAGACATCCAGAATGTCATCGCCTATCTGGCCAAGCAAAAGCCAACCCCGGGTGCGGCGAAAAATAAAGATACGGTTGAACTGGGCAAGAAAATCTACCGTGGCGGCATCGCCGAGAAGAATGTTCCGGCATGTGCAGCCTGCCATAGCGCCAACGGCGCCGGTTTGCCGGCACAGTACCCGCGCCTGGCTGGTCAGCATCAGACTTATACCGAAGCACAGCTGATCGCTTTCCGTAAAGGTACGCGTAAAAATAGCGAACTGATGACGACCGTTGCCAAGCGGATGTCGGACGAAGAAATTCAGGCTGTATCGGACTATGTGGCTGGCCTGAAATAATAAAATAACTACCAAGAAAAATAATAAAAAGGGGTGGCTCAGGCTACCCCTTTTTGCTTTATACGGAGACGTCGTGCCAAACAGCCAACTACTCGCGGCTGCGTTTGTGGCCGGCGGCAGTCCTGGTAGCAGATTGAGGAAGAAGGAATGACGAGCGAAACAGAAACAAGTACGGGGGGCTGGGAGTTACAGACCAGCCGCCGTTGGTTGGCAGATGGTGTTGAACTGTTGTCTTCTATGCGTTTTGCAATCAGTTTGCTGACCCTGATTTCGATTGCGTCGATTATCGGTACCGTCCTCAAGCAAAACGAACCGATGACCAACTACGTCAATCAGTTCGGTCCTTTCTGGTTTGAAGTCTTCAGCAAGCTCAATCTGTACGCCGTGTATTCCACCTGGTGGTTCCTGGTGATCATGGGTTTTCTCGTCGTATCGACTTCCTTGTGCCTGCTGCGCAATGCACCCAAGATGCTGAAGGATATGCGCAGCTGGCGCGAAAATGTGCGTGAACAGTCACTGCGCAACTTCCATCACAAAGCGGAATGGCGGGTTGATATTTCACGCGCAGCTCTCACTGCACAAACGCTGGCGCGGGTCACGGCGAATGGCTATAAAACCAAAGTCGTGGAAAAAGAAAATGCCACGCTGATTGCGGCCAAGCAGGGCGCAGGCAATAAATGGGGCTATATTTTCGCGCATGCATCCATCGTGATTATCTGTCTTGGTGGCTTGCTTGATTCCGATCTGCCGATACGCATACAAAAGCTGTTATTCGATAAAACGCCATTCGTCGGCAACGGCATCATTGCGCAAATTCCTGAGCAACATCGTTTGGGGCTGGGCAATCCGACTTTCCGCGGCAATACCTTGATCCCTGAAGGAAGCAGCAGCAGTACCGCGATTATTTCGCAGCAGGATGGTGTGCTGATCCAGGATTTGCCGTTCACTATCCAGCTCAAGCGTTTCATCATTGATTATTACTCGACCGGCATGCCTAAATTGTTTGCCAGTGAAGTGGTCGTGACGGACCATGAAAACGGCAAAGTTTTCCCGGCAACGATCAAGGTGAATGAACCTTTGATTTATCGTGGTGTGGCGGTGTATCAGTCTTCGTTTGAAGATGGTGGCAGTAAATTGAAAGTCACCGGCTATCCGATGCAGGGTGTGGCACATGCGGCCTTCTCGTTGCAGGGCGAAGTAGGTGGCAGCACGCCGCTGGCAGCGTCCGGCAAGAATGCCGATTACACAGTTGAGTGGTCAGGCTTCCGCGCTTTCAACGTCGAGAATATGGCGAAGAACGGTCAGGATGTGCGGGCCGTGAATCCGAACCAGGGTTTGTCATCCAGCTTTGACAAGCATCTCGGTTCTGCGGCCAAGAGTGCCAATAATAAAGACCTGAAAAACGTCGGTCCAAGCGTGCAATATAAATTGCGTGACCGCAATGGTCAGGCACGTGAGTATCACAACTATATGCAGCCAGTGCTGGTCGATGGTGCGTATGTCTTCCTGGCAGGCATGCGTGAATCGCCGGCAGATCCGTTCCGCTTTCTGCGCATACCTGCCGATGAAAACGATACGGTAGATGAATGGATGCGTTTGCGCGCCGCCATCCTCAATCCGCAACTACGTGAACTTGCCGCACAGCGCTATGCACAACGCGCATTGCCGGATGCACGCGACGGCGTCAGCGCCTTGCGCGCGCAATTGCAGGCTTCAGCGTTGAAGGGTTTGACCATCTTTGCGGGTGACGGACAGGATGCGGGTTATATTGCCGTGTCGAAGTTTCTGGAGCGTATCCCGGCACAGGATCAGGAAAAGGCCGCCGATATTTTCATGAAGATTATGAACGGCAGCATGTGGGACTTGTGGCAGATTGCGCGCGAGAAAGAAGGCTTGAAACCGGTAGCGCTGGATGAAAAGCATGGGCGCTTCCTGCAACTGGCGACGAATGCGATTTCCGATTCTTTCTTTTATGGCGCCCCGGTTTATCTGCAACTGCAAGGTTTTGACGAGGTCAAGGCTTCGGTCCTGCAAGTGACACGTTCACCGGGGAAAAACATCGTCTATTTCGGTTGCCTGTTGCTGGTGCTGGGCGTGTTCTCGATGTTTTATATACGTGAACGCCGGGTATGGATCTGGATCAAATCGGAAGATGACGGCGGTGCGCATGCAATCATGGCGATGAGTTCACAGCGCAAGACACTGGATTTCGAAAAAGAATTTGAAGGTTTTAAACAGCAACTATTGCAAGCAGCACCGGCACAGAAATAAGCCGCTCAACTATACTAAGTTGTGTTGGTCGTTCCGCTTTTATAAAAGATGCACATAAAGAATTTACACCGCGCTGATCCGATCTGCCTCTGACGAGGCTCGGGTGATCGGTAGTAATCATTACGGAGATAGCAATGGATGCAGTACAAGAGCAGATTTATACGCAGCCGCCCGGATTTTTCAAGCGGCTGACAGTGCTGGACTGGCTGTATGGTGCAGCCTTGCTGGCAGGGTCCTTGTTTGCGCTGAATCGCTTCGGCCATCATATGGATATCTATGAGGAAGTCATCCTTGTATTGGCGGCACCGACGTTTGCATGGTTGGGCTGGCACTGGAAATCGGTGCGCTGGCTGATGGCCCTGCTGGCGGTTTTGTCGCTGTCTGCGATTTCCATGTACGGCGGCACACTGGCAGCGGCTGATCAACGCTTTTTCCTGAAGTATTTATTGTCCAGCCAGTCCGCAATCTTGTGGATGAGCACGCTGTTCCTGTTGTCCACCGTGTTTTACTGGGGCGGGCTGATTGCGCGCTCGGCGACGGGGGCTTCGCTTGGCAGCAAATTGTGCTGGGCCGCGGTAGTGATGGGTTTTACTGGCATGCTGGCGCGCTGGTATGAGTCTTATCTGATCGGTGCGGATGTCGGGCATATCCCGGTTTCCAATCTGTATGAAGTATTCATCCTGTTTTGCATGATTACCGCCTTGTTCTATTTGTACTACGAGCAGGTCTATGCAACACGTCAGCTCGGGCCGTTTGTCTTGCTGGTGATTTCGGCTGCAGTCGGCTTCCTGCTCTGGTACACGGTGTCACGCGATGCGGCAGAGATCCAGCCGCTGGTGCCGGCTTTGCAAAGCTGGTGGATGAAGATACACGTACCGGCCAATTTCATCGGCTACGGTACTTTTGCGCTGGCCGCGATGGTGGCGATTGCTTATCTGTTGAAATCGCATGGCATGCTGGTTGATCGCCTGCCTGCGCTGGAGGTGCTGGACGACGTGATGTACAAGGCGATTGCGGTTGGCTTCGCCTTCTTTACCATCGCTACCATACTCGGTGCCTTGTGGGCCGCGGAAGCCTGGGGTGGTTACTGGTCCTGGGATCCGAAAGAAACCTGGGCGCTGATAGTCTGGCTAAATTACGCTTCGTGGCTGCACATGCGCCTGATGAAGGGTTTGCGCGGCAGGGTGGCGGCATGGTGGGCAGTGATCGGCTTGCTGGTCACTACCTTCGCATTCCTGGGCGTGAATATGTTCCTGTCGGGTTTGCATTCATACGGTGAACTGTAATATCCGGTATTAAAAAAAGACACACTTTTACAGTGGGATTGAAAGGGGAAGCTGAATTTACAGTTTCCCCTTTCTGTTTTGAAACTCCTTGCAGGCTGACGAGTCTGAATATGCTCAGGAGTCCTATCCTTATACGGAGCCGCCATGTTAATCAAACGCAATTCAAATGGGATCGAGCTTCCATTTGCATCAGAAATTACGCCGCGCCATGTTTTTGAGTCGCGGCGTGACTTTATCCGCAAGCTGGCGGCAGGCTCGATTGCCGGTGGTGCTTTGCTGGAGATGGCCGCGCGCGAAGCTTTTGCCGCAACATCCGCACAAAAACTGGCGGCACAGCCAAATCCGGCTTATGTGGTGCTCGATAAGCAAACCTCTTATAAAGACGCCACGACCTACAATAATTTCTACGAGTTCGGCACCGCCAAAGAAAGCCCGGCGCGCTATGCATCCGCTATGAAGACGCGCCCTTGGACGGTGTCCATAGAGGGCGAAATCAAGAAGCCGATGACGCTGGATATCGACAGCCTGCTGAAACTGGCGCCACTGGAAGAGCGTGTTTATCGCTTGCGTTGCGTAGAAGGCTGGTCGATGGTGATTCCGTGGATAGGCTATTCCTTGTCTGAATTGATTAAGAAAGTGGAGCCCAATTCCAACGCCAAGTACGTCGAGTTCGTGACTCTCGCTGATAAGGAAGCGATGCATGGTTTGAATCGTGCGGTGCTGGACTGGCCGTATGTGGAAGGCTTGCGCATAGATGAGGCGAATCATCCGCTGACGCTGCTGACGCTGGGTATGTATGGCGAAGTACTGCCGAATCAGAATGGTGCGCCGGTGCGCATCGTGACGCCGTGGAAGTATGGCTTTAAGTCGGCCAAGTCCATCGTGAAGATACGTTTCGTCAAAGATCAGCCACGCACCGCATGGAATCTGGCTGCGCCCCGAGAGTACGGTTTCTATTCGAATGTAAATCCGCAAGTCGATCATCCGCGCTGGTCGCAAGCCAGTGAGCGCAGGATAGGCGAGGATGGCTTGTTTACGAAGAAACGCCCGACCCTGATGTTCAATGGTTATAGCCAGGTGGCGTCTTTGTACACCGGTATGGATTTGAAGAAATTTTTCTGAGTTACTTCTGTAACCTTTGGGCGCGGCTGACGAATTAAGTATCATGAATATAAATCCTTCTCCGCGCCAACTCACGCTATTGAAATGCGTGGTATTCCTGCTGGCTTTGCTGCCTTTCATTCGTCTCGCGGTGTTCACGGCAACGGATCAGCTGGGTGCCAATCCTATCGAATTCATTACGCGCAACACCGGTGACTGGACCCTATACTTCCTGTGCCTGACGCTGGCGGTGACACCGTTGCGTCGCTTCAGCAAATGGAACTGGTTGCTCAAGCTACGTCGTATGCTGGGTTTGTTTGCATTCTTTTATGCCAGCCTGCATTTCATGACCTTCTTCTGGTTCGATCATTTCTTTGATGTCAGCGAGATGTGGGCCGACGTGCTCAAGCGCCCGTTTATTACCGTGGGCTTCACCGCTTTTGTCTTGCTGATTCCGCTGGCAGTGACGAGTACGAATGGCATGGTCAAACGGCTGGGCGGCAAGCGCTGGCAATGGCTGCATCGCCTGATCTATGCGATTGCATTGCTGGGGATATTGCATTACTGGTGGATGAAGGCGGGCAAGCACGATTTTGAACAACCGATTATCTTCGGTTCTATCGTCGCTGTGCTGTTGTTGCTGCGGGTCGTTTGGTGGTGGCAAAAACGGGCGCAGGCGCCGGTCGTGGCGGGGCGCGCGACTTAAAAAAACGGGATGCTTTGCATCCCGTTTGTCTTCAAGCTATCAAGGCAGCAGTGATTCCAGTGCAAACAAATCACTGGCAACTTCGCGCTTGCGTATCAGGTGTACCTTGTCGCCATCCACCATGACTTCTGCTGCTCTGCCGCGGGTGTTGTAGTTGGATGACATGGTCATGCCATACGCACCTGCCGACATGATCGCCAGCAAATCTCCTTCTTCTATCGCCAGCTCACGCGAGCGCGCCAGCCAGTCGCCGGACTCGCATACCGGACCGACCACATCGTAGGTCGCGGCCGCGCTAGCGCGTTGTTGCACCGGCAGTACGCCGTGCCAGGCTTCATACATGGCAGGACGCATCAAGTCATTCATCGCGGCATCAACGATGGCGAAATTTTTGGTTTCGCCGTGTTTGATGTACTGGACTTCGGTCAGCAGGATGCCCGCATTGCCGACGATGGAGCGACCTGGTTCAAACAAAACCTTGATCGGCGCGCCGCCGTGTTTTTGTTTGCGCCATGCATCTATCTTTGCAAACAGGCGCGCCAGATAATCGCCGACTGCGACTGGCTGATCGTTGTCGTAGTTGATGCCGATGCCACCGCCAATATCCAGATGATGCAGATGGATGCCTTCAGCGTCCAGGGTGTCTATCAGTTCGATCAGTTTGTCTACCGCTTCCAGCAGAGGAGCGTCGTCCAGTAATTGCGAGCCGATATGGCAATCGATACCGACGACATCTATGTTGGGCAGAGCGGCTGCGACGCGATAGGTCGTCAGCGTGTCTTCGTAGGCGATACCGAATTTATTGTCTTTCAATCCGGTCGAGATGTAAGGGTGGGTCTTGGCATCGACGTTCGGATTAACGCGCAGTGAGACTGCAGCCTTTTTGCCCATTTCTGCAGCAACCGCATTCAATCTGTGCAATTCCGGAATCGACTCGACGTTGAAGCACAGGATGTCGTGCGACAGGGCAAGTTGCATTTCTTCGCGCGATTTGCCGACACCGGAAAAAATAACTTTGCGTGGTGAGCCGCCAGCTGCCAATACGCGTAATAATTCGCCACCGGAAACGATGTCGAAACCGGAGCCCAGTTTGCCGAGCAGGTTCAGTACCGCCAGATTGGAGTTCGATTTGACGGAATAGCAAACCAGCGAGGTTTCATCATTGCGGCCATGCTGTTTGCAGGCGTCAGCATACGCAGAGAAGTTCTCAACCAGCGCAGCTTTGGAATAGATGTAAGTTGGCGAACCGAATTGTTGGGCGATTTGCGCCAGCGGTGTATCCTCCGCGCAGAGTACACCGTCTTGGTAAGAAAAATGCGACATGATTGGTTGTTTTACTTGGTCTCGGATGACGGAGCTGCAGGAGCAGGAGTTTGTGCCGGTATGGTCGGCACGGCTTTCTTGTTTTGCCCGGATGGCGGCTTGGTGCCCGGCATGTAGAGCGGGCCTTTTTGGCCGCAACCGGCGAGCAGGCTGATGCAGGCAATGCCGGCAAGAGTAGGAAGCAACGCGACGAAGCGCGATAAACCAGATTGGGACTTCACGATTAGAATCACTGTTTAACGAAACGTGTTGGAGTGTAGCATGACCGAATCAGAATTCCTGAAGCAAGCAGAAGCAACTTTGAGCCAAATTGAAGCCAGCCTGGAAGATCTGGCTGATAGCAGTGAGCTGGACGTCGAATGCACGCGTAGCGGCAATGTGCTGGAGATCGAGTTTATCGATAACGGCTCAAAAATCATCGTCAATAGCCAGGCACCCATGCAGGAGCTGTGGGTGGCGGCCAAATCCGGCGGTTTTCATTTCAAGGCCTCGGGCACGCAATGGGTGAATACACGCGACGGTGCCGAGTTATTCGCTGCCTTGTCGGAAATGGTCAGCCAGCAGGGTAGGATAGCGGTGGTGTTGCAAGACGCACATTAATTGCGGATGTAAAAAAAGCGGGAAGCCCTCATCAGGCTTCCCGCTTTTTTATTGTCAAAATCAGAACAACTCGTTTTTCACTTCATCTTTGGTCGGTGCATTCGACGGGCTGCTTGCCTCGCCCGCATCCAGGTTGCGTACACCCAATCCCGGCGGGCTTTCTGCGTAGTAGAACTCGCCGTTGACCGTCACGATGCCTTCCGGCACGGTACGCTCAACCATAGGCACATCCTTCAGGGCTTTTTGCATGTAGCTGATCCAGATCGGCAATGCCAGGCCGCCACCGGTTTCGCGATTGCCCAGGTTTTTCGGCTGATCGAAACCTATCCATGCGACACCGACGATATCCGGCTGGTAGCCTGCGAACCAGGCGTCAAAGGAGTCGTTGGTGGTGCCGGTTTTGCCCGCCAGATCGGTGCGTTTTAGTGCCATGGCTTTGACTGCGGTACCGGAAGTGACGACACCCTTGAGCATGCTATCCATCAGGAAGGCATTGCGCGGGTCGATGACGCGATTGTTTTCATCGCCGGCGCGCTCGGGTTTGACTTCAGACAGTGTCTTGCCATTCGCATCGGAGATCCTGGAGATCATGTAAGGGCTGACTTTATAGCCGCCATTGGCGAATACGGCATACGCTGCGGCCATTTGCAGTGGTGTGACATTGCCCGCACCCAGTGCCAGTGTCAGATAAGGCGGGTTCTTGTCGGCATCAAAGCCGAAGCGGGTGATGTATTCCTGGCCGTACTTCGCGCCGATCTTGTGCAGGATGCGGATCGAAATCATATTTTTCGACTTGGCCAGACCTTTGCGCATGGTCATCGGGCCGTCGTATTTACCGTCATAGTTCTTCGGTTCCCACGGCTGGCCGCCAGTCTGACCGGCATCGAAGCTGATCGGCGCGTCATTGATGATGGTGGCCGGCGACAAGCCTTTTTCCAGCGAGGCGGAATAAATAAAAGGCTTGAACGAGGAGCCGGGTTGACGCCACGCCTGGGTCACATGGTTGAATTTGTTGCGATTGAAGTCAAAGCCGCCGACCAGTGCACGGATGGCGCCGTCATCCGTGTTGGCTGCGACGAAGGCAGACTGAACTTCCGGCATCTGGATGATGCTCCAGCTCTTGCCTTCCTGCATGACGCGGATCACGGCGCCGCGTTTGACACGTTTGTTTGGCGCCGCTTTTTCGCTCAGCAGATTGGCGGCAAAGGTCAGGCCCGCGCCTTCAATCTGGATTTCTTCACCGGATACCAGTACTGCGCGTACCAGCTTGGGTGTGGCTTCCAGTACGACGGCGGCGACCAGGTCGTCACTATCCGGGTGATTGGCCAGTTCGACTTCAATTGCTGCTTCGGCCTCTTCCTTGTTGTCAGGGATTTCGATAAAGCTTTCCGGGCCGCGATAACCATGGCGTTTTTCGTAATCCATGACGCCACGACGTACCGCGAGGTAGGCGGCGTCCTGATCGGCTTTGGTGATGGTGGTAAACACGTTCAGGCCGCGGGTATAGGTTTCTTCCTTGAATTGTTCGTATACCAATTGACGGGTCATTTCGGCCACGTATTCGGCATGTACGCCAAACTCGCTGCTATTTGTCTTGATCTTGAGCTCTTCATCCTTGGCTTGCATGTACTGCGGCTCGCTGATGTAGCCGAGCTGGTACATGCGCTGCAAAATGTATTGCTGGCGTGCTTTTGCGCGTTTTGGATTGACGACCGGATTGTAGGCTGACGGCGCTTTTGGCAGGCCGGCCAGCATCGCTGCTTCGGCGATGGTGATTTGCTGCAGCTTCTTGCCATAGTAAATCTGTGCAGCGGAGGAGAAGCCGTAAGCACGTTGTCCCAGATAGATTTGGTTCATATAGACCTCGAGAATCTGATCCTTGGTCAGGTTCTTCTCGATTTTCCACGCCAGCAATACTTCGTAAATCTTGCGTTTCAGCGTCTGTTCGCTGGACAGGAAGAAGTTGCGCGCCACCTGTTGTGTAATGGTAGACGCGCCCTGGCGTGCGCCGCCGCTCAGGTTGTGTACGGCCGCGCGCACGATACCGACATAGTCAACGCCGCCGTGCTCAAAGAAACGGTCATCTTCGATCGCCAATACGGCTTTCTTCATGATGTCCGGAATTTCCCTGATGTGGACTAAATTCCTTCTTTCTTCGCCAAATTCGCCAATTAACACGTTATCTGCAGAGAAGATGCGCAGCGGTATCTTCGGCCGGTAATCGGTCAGCGAGTCCAGTGCCGGCAAGTTCGGATAGGCCATGGCCAGGGCAAACACCAGTATCAATGCACCTATTACACCGAGGCCGGTAATCAGGCCGATTACGCCGAGGGTGAGTCGTAGCGCCAGATTCGGTGCGCGTTTTTTTGGTGATTTTGATTCAGTGCTATCGGACGATGATTGTTTGGAAGCCATGCAGGGAGGAAAAGTGAGGGGTCGATATTCGAGCCATTATAGCTGTCTGCCGCGTGGGGGCGTGATTGTTACAAGAACTCGTTTAATAAAAATATGCGCCAGTGATCACGTGATTATTTGCGAAATAAGTTCTAAAACCGCGCTAATTGCAACATCGGTTTTTCCGCGTGGATTTTTGGCAACGGATTTGCAAATTACTTTGTGGAAAGTGCTTTACACTTTTGAAGGCTTGTTGCTACGATTTAATGTAACGTTTTACCAATGTGCTCTAAATATAAGTTTTTAAACGATTTTTATTAAAAAAATCATACTTTTCATTCCGCTCGGGTTTTTGACAAGCTAAACGGCATGGCGTTCACATACTAAACAACGTTTCTGGGGAGAACTGCCCTTGGCTTTAGATTTTGGCTCATTATTCGGCAAGAAAAATCCGCCATTGATAGGTTTGGATATTAGTAGTTCCGGGGTGAAACTCGTTGAATTGTCCGAGGTTGGGAAAAACGAGCTGCGTTTGGAGTGTTTCGCCTCAGAACCATTGCCGCGTGGTGCGGTGGTGGACGGTAATATCGAAAATATCGATCAGGTGTCGGATGCCGTGCTGCGCGTGTGGAAAAAAAGTGGCACGCGCGCCAAGGTAGCAGCCATGGGTATGCCGCCCGCTTCCGTTATTACCAAAAAAATCATACTTCCCAGCAATTTGTCGGAAGAGGGACTGGAATTGCAGGTCGAAACCGAGGCCAGCCAGTACATTCCGTTTGCGCTGGATGAAGTGCGCCTCGACTTTGATGTGATCGGTCTGGTTGATAATTCGCCGGATGACGTCGAAGTCATGCTCGCCGCAACCCGCAAGGAAAAAGTCGAAGACCGGGTTGCTGTTGCCGAAGCTGCAGGCCTCAAGCCGACCATCATGGACATAGAGTCTTATGCTGCGCGTGCAGCGATCTCCCGCCTGACCGAGCAAATGCCGAATCGTGCCAAAGGACAAATCCTGGCGTTGTTCCAGATCGGCTCGCAAGTCATGCATGTATCCATGTTGCTGGACGACCAATTGATTTACGAGCGTGAACAACCGTTTGGCGGTCATCAATTGACGCAAGAGATAGTGCGGACCTACGGCTTGTCGTATGAAGAAGCTGAAGTCAAAAAACGTAACAATGATTTGCCGGACGGTTATCAGACCGAAATCCTCGAGCCTTTCCTGGAAACGGCGGCGCAGGAAGTAACACGCGCGATTCAGTTCTTCTTTACCTCCACTCCCTATACCCGTGTCGACCAGTTATTCCTGGCTGGCGGCTGCGCGATTATTCCGGGCATGGTGGATACCGTTGCGAATCGCACCAAATTATCGGCTTCGGTAGTCAGTCCGTTTAAGGGCATGCAGTTGAGTTCAAATGTGCGTGAGAAGCAGTTGCGTATCGAAGCGCCCGCATACCTGGTGGCGTGTGGTCTGGCGATGCGGAGGTTTGACCGATGATCCGTATCAATTTATTACCGCATCGTGAAGAGCGGCGCAAACAGCGACAAAAGGATTTTGTTGCATTGATGCTGTTGAGCGGGATTTTCGGCGCCTTGATCGTGATCGCGGTCGGTACTTACTTTTCCGCGCAACTGTCAGAACAACAGGCGCGCAATATGTTCATCAAGGCAGAGAACACACGACTTGATGGTGAAATCAAGGAAGTGGCGAATCTGAAGCAGGAGATCGAAGCACTGAAGGCGCGTCAGCAAGCGGTAGAAGATTTGCAAAGCGATCGCAACCAGCCGGTGTACCTGATGGATGAGTTGGCACAGCAAGTGCCGGAAGGCGTCTATCTGAAATCCTTTAAACAGGATGGGCAACGTGTACTCCTGAATGGCTACGCCCAGTCGAATGAGCGCGTATCTGAATTGTTGCGCAATCTGGGCAATCACTCGCCGTGGCTGGAGCGTCCGGACTTGATCGAAATTCGTTCCACCGGCATCGGCGCGGGCAAGGATGCGAAGAAAGTCTTTGAATTCACCATCAATGCCGGCATCAAGCGTCCACGTGACCAGGATCCCGCCGTTGCCGCTGCGCCAGTCGCTGCGCCACGGAAACCTTGATATGAGACAGGCACCATGGCAGATCTGAAAAATATTGGGGAATCGATCAGCTCACAGTTCCGTGACCTGAACGGCTTGCATCCTGGCCAGTGGCCGATAGTGCCGCGCATGTTGTGTGCCGCAGGTGTGATGGTGGCGGTGCTCGGGGTAGGCTGGTATCTGTACTGGAGTGATCAGCTCGACGAACTGGATCGCGCAGTGGCTGAAGAGGTAACGCTGAAGGATGCGTATAAGTCCAAGGTGCAGCAGGCTATCAACCTGGTCGGTTTGCGCAAGCAAAAAGAACAGGTGAACGAATACGTTTCCACCCTGGAAAAACAATTGCCGAGCAAGGCTGAGATGGATGCCTTGTTATCAGACATTAACCAGGCTGGTCTGGGGCGCGGACTTGCTTTTGAATTGTTCAAGCCAGGACAAGTCGTGGTGCGTGATTACTACGCCGAGTTGCCGATTGTGATCAAGGTGACCGGCAGTTATCACGACGTCGGCGCATTCTCCAGCGATATCGCGAATTTGCCGCGGATTGTGACCCTGAACAATATGAATCTGGTGGTGGCGAAGGGTAATACCCTGACCCTGGATGCGGTAGCCAAGACCTTCCGTTATCTGGATGAAGAGGAAGTCGCGGCGCAACGTAAAGCGGCTGCAGGCAACAAAAAAGGTGGCAAATGATGATGCCTATCTCTACCCGTATCCCCGTCACTAAGTCCGCCACCATGCTTGTACTGGCGCTGAGCCTTTCCGCTTGCGGCGATAGCGGCACTGCTGATGTCAGCCAGTGGATGAAGGAGGTGCGTCAGCAGACGCGTGTATCCATCAAGCCCTTATCCGAACCGAAAAAATTTACGCCGTTCAGCTACGACGCCAAGAATCGCGAAGATCCGTATAGCCCGAATAAACTGGCGATGGCTTTAGCCAAGGCGCGCAAGGATGGCGGCACCATACGTCCGGATCTGGATAGACGTCGTGAGGCACTGGAAAGTTTTCCGCTGGATACCGTGGTCATGGTCGGCACACTGACCAAGCCCGGTTTGACCTATGCCTTGCTGCAAGTCGATAAGTCGATTTACCAGGTCAAGGTGGGCAACTACGTCGGGCAAAACCTCGGCATGGTGACAAAAATTACTGATGGTGATGTGTCGTTGAAGGAAGTAGTTCAGGATGCGGCCGGTGACTGGGTCGAGCGTGAAGCCAAGCTGGAGTTGCAGGAGTCGCAAAAATGATCACGCTACAAAAACAATTCAAAAGTTCTCAAGGGATGGTGCAAAAAATGTGGCGACTTTCTGCGTTTGTCGGTCTCTTATTCATCGGCGGTGTAGCCACCGCACAGGAAAACGCGATTCAATCCATCACGGCGAATCAGCAAGGTTCCAATATCGTCGTGAAAGTCGCATTGAAGAACCCGCTGGCCAAACCGCCGGTCGGATTTACGATTAATAGCCCGGCCCGCATCGCACTGGATTTCGCCAATACCGCGAATGGAACCGGCAAAGGTCTGCAGGATATTGGTCTGGGCGACGTACGCAACGCCAATATTGTCCAGGTCGGCGATCGTTCACGCCTGGTTTTTAATCTGACGCGTCCTCTCAACTACGCAACGACTGTCGATGCCAATACGGTCATCGTCACGATAGATGGCACAGGCGCGATTCCGACGCCGCTGAATGCCATTGGCTTGCCGGTTCCGACACCACAGACAAATGCAGGGCGACAAGCCTTGCGTGATATCGATTTTCGTCGTGGCAATAACGGTGAAGGTCGTATCGTCGTCGATTTACCTAACAACCAGGTTGCTGTAGACGTTCGTCAACAAGGTAAAAAAATCGAAGTCGATTTCATGAAAGCGACTTTGCCGGAAGTATTGCGCCGTCGTCTGGATGTGGCTGATTTCGGTACCCCGGTGAATATAGTCACGACCACACAACAAGGCGATAACGTGCACATGACCATTGAGCCCAAGGGTTCGTGGGAGCACAGCGCCTATCAGAGCGATACCCAACTGGTCATCGAAGTGAAGCCATTGAAGGAAGAGCCGAACAAGCTCGGCCAGGGCGTACGTGATTATCGTGGCGATAAACTGTCGCTGAATTTCCAGAACGTGGAAGTGCGCGCTGTACTGCAAGTCATTGCCGACTTTACCGGCCTGAACATCATTACCAGCGACACCGTCAGCGGCAACCTGACTTTGCGTCTGAAGGATGTGCCCTGGGATCAGGCACTGGATATCGTGATGCAGGCCAAGGGTCTGGATATGCGCAAGAACGGCTCCGTGCTGTGGATCGCGCCACGTGATGAGTTGCTGACCAAAGAAAAACTGGAGCTGGAACAGCGCGCACAAATTGCAGAACTGGAACCAATCAAGACAGAAACCTTCCAGCTCAATTATCAAAAAGCGGAATCGTTCAAACAGATTTTCGGTATTGATGGCGGTAGCCGCAGCATCCTGACCAAGCGTGGTAGTGCAGTGGTTGATCCACGTACCAATCAGCTGTTCATTACAGATATTGCATCCAAACTCGAAGAAATTCGTGCATTGGTACTGAAGACTGATATTGCGACCCGCCAGGTGATGATCGAGGCGCGTATCGTCGAAGCGGATGACAAGTTCAGCAGCAGCCTTGGTGCGAAGTTGTCCTTCGGCGTCTCTAACCAGGGCAATTTTGAGCTGGGTGGCCGCCAAACCAGCACGACTACTGCCGTGGGGCAGCCGACGATAGGGGGCAGTGCGGTCAATTTGCCAGCGAGCGCGATTAACAGCAACACTCCAGGTTCGGTCGCTCTGACCCTGTTCAATGCGGCGGCGACCCGCTTTATTGGCCTGGAATTGTCGGCACTGGAAGCGGACGGTAAAGGTAAAGTCATCTCCAGCCCGCGTGTCATTACTGCTGATCAATTGAAAGCCCTGATCGAGCAAGGTACGGAGTTGCCGTATCAACAAGCGACCAGTAGCGGCGCGACCAGCGTGTCTTTCCGCAAAGCGAACCTGAAGCTGGAAGTGACACCGCAGATTACACCTGACGGTAATGTGATCCTGGACGTAGACGTGAATAAGGATACGGTCGGTGTTGAAACCCGTTCCGGCTTTGCGATTGATACCAAACACGTGAAAACCCAGGTCCTGATCGATAACGGCGGTACCGTGGTGATCGGCGGTATTTTCCAGCAAACGGAGCGTGATTCAGTGTCAAAAGTGCCATTCTTCGGTGATATCCCGGTCTTTGGTAATTTGTTCAAAACCACGGGTCGCACCAACGACAAGACTGAATTGCTGATCTTCCTGACACCTAAAATTCTGACTGACAAGGTCTCAATCAGGTAGGATGCCGCTTATAGGCAGCGCCATGTCGGCTGCTGCACCTGGTAAAGAGAGTTTGTGTAACGTGGGTGGAAACATTTTTCTGGTCGGTCTGATGGGTGCCGGCAAAACGACAGTCGGTCGTGCGCTGGCAAAAAGGCTGAACAAACGATTCATCGATTCCGACCACGAAATCGAAGAGCGCACGGGCGCGACTATCCCGCTGATTTTTGAAATCGAAGGCGAAGCGGCCTTTCGACAGCGGGAAGCGGAAGTCATCCGCGACCTGACCGCGCAGCAAGATATTGTTTTGGCAACAGGCGGCGGCGCTGTGCTGAATGCAGAGAGCCGTGCCTATCTCAAATCCCGCGGCACCGTGATTTACCTGCGTGCCAGCGTCAACAGCATCGTCCAGCGTACCAGTCACGACAAGAATCGCCCGCTATTGCAGACCGGCGACCCGCGTAAAACCATAGAGGAATTATCGCGCATACGCGAGCCGCTCTATAATGAGGTTGCGCACATCGTCATCGACACCGGGCGTCCTAACGTACAATTCCTGATGCAGTCCATTTTGTCCCAGCTTGGCCCTGAACATTTACAGGCGGAAGCACCGACAGCTGCACTACAGGATCATCATTCTTTATCGAAACATTCCATGACGTCTCCGCTTTCTTCTACTTCGAACACCTTGCAGGTTGATCTGGGTGCGCGTAGCTACCCGATCACCATCGGGCAAAACCTGCTCGGCGATTCCGCTTTGCTGGCTGCGCACGTGGCGGGCTCACGCGTTGCCATTGTGACCAATACTGTGGTGGCGCCTTTGTATCTGGAGCAGGTCAGCAAGTCGCTGCGCGCGGCTGGCAAGCAGGTAACAGAGATCGTGTTGCCGGATGGCGAAGAAGAAAAGAATTGGGAAAACCTGATGAAAATCTTCGACGCCTTGCTCGCGGAAAAATGCGATCGCAAGACGACCCTGATTGCATTGGGCGGTGGCGTGATTGGCGATATGACTGGTTTTGCTGCGGCAGCTTATATGCGCGGCGTGCCGTTCATACAGGTACCGACTACTTTGTTGTCGCAAGTTGATTCGTCGGTGGGCGGCAAAACCGGCATCAATCATCCGCTGGGCAAGAACATGATAGGAGCGTTCTATCAGCCACAAGCGGTCATTGCTGATACGGCGACCCTGAATACCCTGATTGATCGTGAGTTATCGTCCGGTCTGTCGGAAGTGATCAAGCACGGCGCGATTATAGATGCACCGTTTTTTGACTGGATAGAAGCCAATATCGGCAAGCTGGTAGCGAAAGATCCGGCAGCACTGGCCTATGCCATCAAACGTTCGTGTGAGATCAAGGCAGACGTGGTGCGCCAGGACGAACGCGAAGGCGGCTTGCGCGCGATCCTGAATTTCGGCCATACCTTCGGACATGCGATCGAAGCAGGCATGGGTTACGGCGTCTGGTTGCATGGCGAAGCGGTGGGCTGCGGTATGGTGATGGCGGCGGATTTGTCGCATCGCCTTGGTTTCATCGATGCGCAAACAAAAGACAGAATCGCCGCCGTGGTCAAAGCCGCTGGTTTGCCAACGGTCGCGCCCGATCTCGGCACCGAACGCTGGCTGGAATTGATGGAAGTCGACAAAAAGAATGAAGGCGGCCAAATAAAATTCATCCTGCTCAAGCCCTTGGGTACTTCGGTCATCATGCCGGTGCCGCAAGAAGCGTTGTTGCAAACTTTAAGCGCATGCGTCTCCTGATCACTCATCAGATGACTATGTGTCTGGCACTGTCCTGACATGAATATCGAGGCTCATCTCGCGCCTTACGCGGCCCGTTCCGATACATCGGCGGGTCGCCACCATACTGAACCGTCCACTTCTTCGCGTACCGAATTTCAACGCGACCGCGATCGCATCATTCACTCTGCGGCCTTTCGCCGACTGGAATACAAAACCCAGGTATTTGTTAATCACGAAGGTGACTTATTCCGTACGCGTCTGACGCACAGCATAGAAGTGGCGCAGATCGCACGCTCAATTGCGCGTAATTTGCAATTGAATGAGGATCTGGTTGAAGCTATTTCGCTGGCGCACGATCTGGGGCATACGCCTTTCGGCCACGCCGGACAGGATGCGCTGAACGCCTGCATGAGCGATTACGGTGGCTTCGAACACAATCTGCAAAGCCTGCGTGTAGTCGATACGCTGGAGCAGCGCTATGGCGCGTTCGACGGTTTGAACCTGATGTTTGAAACGCGTGAAGGCATACTGAAGCATTGTTCGCTGGCGAACGCTAAGAAGCTGGATGCGATAGGGCAGCGTTTCATACTCAGAAAGCAGCCGAGCCTGGAAGCGCAACTGGCGAATCTCGCCGATGAGATCGCCTACAACAACCACGATATCGACGATGGTTTGCGTTCGGGTTTGCTGAAGACGGCGCAGCTGGATGAAATTGATTTTTATGCGCGTCATCGCTATCAGGTCGAGCTGGCGTTTCCCGGCATCACCGGACGACGTGCGATCAATGAAACGATACGTCGCATGATCAACGCACTCATCGTCGATGTCATAGAAACTTCGCAACAGCGCATACAGGCAGCGCAATTGAAGTCGATAGACGATGTGCGCAATGCGCCAGCGTTGATTGCCTTTTCCGATGAGATGCGTGTTGAAGCGGCCTTGCTGAAACGTTTTCTGCGTGACAAGCTGTATCAGCACTATCAGGTCAATCGCATGACCAGCAAGGCGCGTCGCATCGTCGCCGAATTGTTTGATACCTTTATGCGCGAGCCGAATCTGCTGCCGCCGGATTATCAGCAGGCCAGGAGCGATGATCCCCAGGCTGTTTCAGCTCAGGCGCGCAAGGTGTCGGATTACATCGCGGGGATGACGGATCGCTACGCGATACGCGAACATAAACGACTGTTCATGATCGATGAGATGTAAGGCGTCAACGCTGACTTAAGTCAGCTTGCGTAACGGGTGTGCATAGGCCGGCCAGGCTGAGGTAAAAAATGGCGCGACCATTTCCGGCGTCACTTCTTCCAGCGTCGCAGGTCGCCATTGCGGCGCAAGGTCTTTATCGATAACCAGTGCACGTATGCCTTCGACGGTCTCGCCGTGTTCAAAGCAACGACGCACCATGGTGCGCTCCAGACGCAGGCAATCTGCCAATTCTATTTGTGCCGAACGGCGTATTTGTTCCAGCGACACATGAATCATCAGCGGTGAGCGCTTACGCATAATCTCCAGCGTCTTTTGCGCGAACGGATCGCTGTCTGCTGTCAACGATGCGACGATGCTTGCAACGTGGTCGTGCGCGAAATGGCGATCGATCAGGGCGTGCTGTCTGGCCAGCAAGCTGCCGGCCGGATCGATTTGTGATGTAAACGGTGCCGCGAAATCCTCTATCGCCTGGCGGTATTGATCACCATTGATTGATGCCAGCAAAGCCATCAAGGCAGGGAGTTCAGCCCGTGGCACAAATACATCCGCCAGATTGGCGTACAGGGCATCTGCCGCACCGACGATTTCCCCGGTCAGGCCGAGATAGGTGCCGAGTTCGCCTTGCAGGCGCGACAGGAAGTAGCCGCCGCCCACATCCGGAAACAAGCCGATATTCACTTCCGGCATTGCCATCCGTGTACGTTCGGTGACGATACGGATGCTGGCCGATGCGCTGCTTTGCGCGATGCCCATGCCGCCACCCATGACGATGCCGTCCAGTACCGAGATATACGGTTTTGGATAGTGGTGGATCAAATGATTCAACGCATATTCTTCGGTGAAAAAATCCTCCAGCAAGGCGCTGCCACCGGTTAAGCCGCCTTGCGCCACTTCATGGAAGAAACGGATGTCACCACCGGCACAAAATGCCTTGGGCAGGCTGCTGTCGATGACGACGGCGCGCACCGCTGCGTCATCTTGCCAGGCGGCCAGATGCTCGGCCAGCGTACGCACCATAGGCAAGGACAGGGAGTTCATGGCGTCGGGGCGGTCCAGGGTGAGGCGCGCGAGGCCATTTTCAACAGTAGAGCGTATGTGTTGTTCAGACATGATGCGGTGATCGAGTAAGTAAAGTTCGCCCATTTTATCGGCTTATGTTGTTGCAGGGAGGGCAATTCAGCGCAACCACTAAGGAGCCGGATTGCACCGTTTGTCGGATCGTTCTGGCGCTGGAAAGCAGTTGGTTTAAATTAATGTTAACTATAAGAAAGCTCCTATGAAACATATAACTTGCCCCAAATCGCCTGCCTGCCTAGGGTTCACCCTGATAGAACTGATGGTGACGGTAGCCGTCATCGGCATCCTCGCTTCTTTTGCGGTGCCGGCTTATACCGATTACGTAACGCGAGGGAAAATCCCGGAGGCGACTTCTACGCTGGCCACTAAACGTGTACAGATGGAGCAGTTTTTCCAGGATAACCATACCTATGTCAACGCCCCGCCTTGTGTTTCCAGCTCCAGCAAATATTTCACCTTTGATTGCGGCGGGACCTACGGTGTGGCCGGAACAACAACGGCCTATACGATAGAGGCGGTGGGCACCGGTTCGATGAACGGCTTTGTTTATACGATAGATCAAAACAATACCAAGGCGACCACGATGACTTCCGGTGCGCCTTCAGGCTGGACCGGCAATGCCAATTGCTGGGTTACGAGAAAAGGTGGCGTGTGCTGAAGCAGCGTTATCTGCAGAGCGGTGTGAGCCTGATCGAATTGATGGTCGGGCTGGCGGTTTTTGCCATTTTGCTGGGGATTGCGGTACCTAATTTCAGCACTTTTATGCAGAACAGCAAAATCCGTACTTCTGCCGAGGCGATCCAGAATGGCCTCAGCCTGGCGCGGGTGGAAGCAGTGCGTCGCAATACCAATGTGCAGTTTGCTCTGGGTGCGGGCACCTCCTGGGTGGTCGGTTGCCAGACGGCGACCAATGATTGCCCCGCCAGTATCCAGACTCGGGCCGGTACGAACGGATCGTCCAATATTCGGGTGGTTACTTCAGAAGTCGTTGCGACGACCGGCCTGGCAGCGGGTACACCGGTTTTTGATTCCATCCTGAGTTTCAATAGTCTGGGGCGTGTAACGACGGCCACTTTGCCAGCCGGACATAACGCCGCTTTCGATGTCACCAATCCGGATGGCGGTACCTGCGCTGCAGTAAGCGGGTCCATGCGTTGTTTGCGCGTAGTGGTGACGCCGGGTGGTCAGGTCCGTATGTGCGATCCGGCGCTCACTCGGTCTGGGGATGCCCAAGCATGTTGAGAAAAAAATTCATACAGCGACCTGCTTTGGATAAGCAGGCAGGGATCATGTTGCTGGAGGGTTTGATCGCCATTCTGGTTTTTTCCCTCGGCATATTGGCGCTGGTCGGGATGCAAGGCGTGGCGGTTAAACAAGTAACGGACGCCAAATATCGCTCGGATGCCAGCATGCTGGCGAATCAGCTGATGGGCACGATGTGGGTCAGCAATCGAACCCCGGCTGCTTTAAAAGCCAACTTTGATACCACCAGTGGCACATCGACAGAGTTGACCAACTGGAAAGCTGCCGTGGTGGCAACATTGCCTGGAGTTACTGCGGATGAAAATCAGCCGACAGTGAACGTGACTTCATTGGGTGGTGTGAATGATGGCACCGTAACGATGACCATATTCTGGCGTGCTCCAGGTGATGACGCGTCATCACCGGTACATAAATATGTCACCGTCGCGCAGATAAGGTGAGGAGCGTAAATTGTCTAGCAAGTTGAAATCTTCTCCTCGCGCCTCTGGTTTCAGTCTGGTCGAGATCATGGTGGGTCTTGCCATCGGGATGCTGGCTGTCATCGTTATTTTGCAGGTGTTTGCGTTATCAGAAGGGCGCAAGCGCACGACCACCAGCGGTGGCGATGCACAGAGTAATGGCGCGCTCATGATGTATCAACTACAGCATGAAATTGGCCAGGCTGGCTATGGCATTGCAGCTGTTAATCTGATGAATTGCAGTTTGCGTTGGCCCATCGCTTCTAACGTGAATATCGCTACCGCAGTGCCGCTTGCGCCAGTAACGATTAATCCTGATGCCGCGATTATCCCGATCGGAGATTTGAATACGGATCGCTTGTTGGTCATTTATGGAAATCCGAATGGACAGCCGCAGGGCAACGTCATTACAGCGCAGGCAGCACCGGTATATACGGTGCAAATGCCGAGCTCCTTTACACCAGGTGCCAATGGCGTCGGCGATAAAGTCATTGCCTCTCCTGCCGTATGTGGTGCATTGATCATAGATCGTGTCACTGCGGTATCGACTAACACCGTTACTGTGGAAACGGGTTCGGCAGGTGCCGCCTTGTACAACCTGGGGCCGAATCCTACGGTGCTGGCGTATGCCGTGCGCGGCGGGAATCTGACGGTATGTGACTACATGCTCAACGATTGCGGACTGGACGCCAACAAGGACAACGTATCGATTTGGGTGCCGATCGCAAGCAATATCGCCAGCATGAAGGCGCAATATGCACGTGATACAAGTGGCACCATGGATGCCATTCCGGACGTCTTTGATCAGACCCAGCCGTCGACGGCTTGTGGCTGGGCGCGCATTTCTGCCATCCGCCTGGCTATCGTAGCGCGTAACAGTCAGTATGAAAAAGATGTGGTGACTACCACCACCGTCAATGCCGGCAGTCCGGTAAATGCGCCTAGCTGGGCCGGGAATGACACGGATCCCATCGTCGCCAACACCGGATACCTGGGGCCCGATGCCGTAGCGGACGAGCCGTGGAAGCATTACCGATACAAAGTATTTCAGACAGTCGTGCCGATACGTAATGTGGCGTGGATGGGAGTACCAATAGGATGTTAAGACCAGCCACATTTTCCCTTGTACGACGTGACAGGCAACGCGGCCTGGTGCTGATCATTGCGCTGATTGTATTGGTCGCGATGACTTTGGCTGGGCTGGCGCTGATGCGCTCGGTGGATACCACCAATCTTATTGCCGGCAATCTGGCCTTCCAGCAGGCGGCAACCCGTTCCGCGGATGCCGGGGTTGAGGCCGGGATTACTTTTCTGCAGGGTGCATCCAGTGTGACGCTGGAAACGGACAGTGCAGGAAATGGCTACGCCGCGAACGGTAGCTCAGCAGGATTGAATCCGGCTGCGGGACAGTCCTGGGACGCGTATTGGGTAGCGAATCTCGAGAACCGGAAAATGACCCTGAGGAATGGCTCGGCTGACGAGGCTGGCAACGTCGTTTCGTATGTGATCGATCGCATGTGCAATAACGCAGGTGGTAAAACGACAGGCGCCTCTTGTTCTGCATCGCCCGTCGTCACCACGGCAACCGGGAATAACGAAGGGGTTGAAATTCAATTGAATGCGCCATCGGTGGTGTATTACCGGATCACGGTTCGTGTGACAGGTCCAAAAAATACGGTCAGTTATGTGCAGGCCATGGTGTCGATGTAGGGGCCTGGTCTCACGCAGATAGCACAAATTATTCTTCTTGTAGACGTGCAAGATGTGTTGCAAATTCAGGGGATTTCCATGAAGACTCATTCAGTGTCCAAAGATGTCAGTGCATTGCTGATTGCTCTGGCTCTTTTCGTTCCCGCGCATGCGGCAGTAACGGATATTTCGACTACCCCGTTGAACACTTACTCGGCTCCTAGTTCAACTGACGTAAAGCCGAATGTCTTCTTTATCCTCGATGATTCAGGAAGTATGGATTGGGACTTCATGCCGGATTGGGCCTGCGCCGCCAGTTCTTCGCGGAATTCTTCATGCGGCAGTGTAGGGCAAAGCACTTCGTCGGCGCGACCAGAGTATTGGTTCAGGAACGCTGCGTATAACGGCATGTACTACAACCCAGCGGTCAAATATGTTCCTCCGGTTGCTGTTGATAGTGCCGGTGTACTGAATACGACGACCTATCCAAGTCAGACCGGGACTTCGGCCGCGACGGGTGGTACTAACTGGGGCGCTGTCAAGAACGATGCTTATGGCGTGCAAATCACCGGTACATCTAATTTGCGGACGAATACGACAACACCGCCTTACTTTTACACCATGGTACCCGGACAGTACTGTACGAGTCCTAATCTGGCGATCTGTATTGATGCGACGGCACCGACGGCAACGTATCCATTCCCGGCGACAGTCCGCTGGTGTACAGATGGCACACTGACTGCGTGTCGTGCGACTTTCGGTAATAACTACACCTGGGTTAGAGCTCCATCGCCAGCAATAGCGACAATCGCGATTACAGGCTCTTCATCGACGAGTGTGAGTAGTGTCCGCGTGAACGGTTTCGAAATATTGTCTAACAGCACGGGTACGGTTTCCACTAACCCAGCGACTATCGCGCAGAATATTGTTTCGCGAATAAATCCTTGCAGTGTTACCACCACAGGGACTTGTGCTATTAGCGGCTACAGTGCTTCATATCAATTATTGCGCCGAGATTCAGGTGATTTTGGCAGTACATATGGGGCTTGGTATTTGGCAGCGACATGTACGAGTGTCAGCACGGGGCGGAATCGCGTTCAGTGCCAGGATGCTGTTGTAGTCACTCTTGCGCCGGGAGCGGTGAGTACCAGCGCCCCCGTGGTGACGCAAAGTGCTTCCATGACGATAACGACGACATCCTTTGCTGTTCCGGATACGTCGATTCAAGGACAAAACATACGGACAACGATCGTTCCGACCGTAAACAGCTATCCGTATCCTGGTACCAGTGTGAAGGCTGCAGCTCGTACAGACTGCGCGGGTACCACGTGTACCTACAATGAAGAAATGACCAATTACGCGAACTGGTGGACGTATTACAGGACGCGTATGCAAATGATGAAAACGGCGGCCAGCAATGCCTTTGCGACAATTGATTCAGCCGCTGACATTGCAAACAATGTTTCTCGCTTTCGCTTAGGCTACATGAGCATCAATAACAATACTGATAGCGACTATTTGAATTTGGGTGAATTTTCCGGCGCGCATAAGTACAGCTGGTACAACAAACTTATTAGCGCAGATCCTGAAAACGGGACGGGTTTGCGTGAGACGCTCTCAACTGCGGGTCGCTTGTATGGGGGAACACTCAATGGCAATAGTTACCGCGGCAGTACAGTATCAGATCCGATGCAATACTCTTGTCAGCAAAACTATACGATCTTATCGACGGATGGTTTCTGGAACGGAAGTGCCGGCTCAAAACTGGACGGTTCTACATCGGTGGGGAATCAGGACGTAGGATTGGGCGCGCCATACAGTGATGGCGGTACGCCGCAACTCCAGGCGCAAACAAGTACCTTGCAACAACGCACAGGTGCTTTGCAACTTAAATCGGGCAAAGGGAACTGGACCAATGCCACCACCTGCCAGGCCAACAACAATACGCAATGTCGTTACAACTGGTCGACCTGGACCAATGTATCGAGCTGCGCGATTAGTTACAGTAGCGGGAGCGGCAGTTGGAGCATCAGTAACGGAAGTGATTGTCAGTATGTCGATAGTACATGGGCATCCGCGACCACGTGTACTCCGATTGCCAAATCAGTCGCGCCGACATATACGGTAGGGGCGGCAAAGGCTTGTCGTACGATATCCAGTAGTGGCGGAACTTCGGACACCCTGGCTGACGTAGCTGCGTATTACTACAACACGGATTTGCGCAATTCCGATGCCACGGGTGCTGATGCAACAGGCACTTGTACCGGCCCGATCATTGCTCCAAGTACGACGGCAAATAATCTGTGCGATAACAATGTTCCTGCGAATGGTCTGGACGTGGCGACTACGCAGCATATGACTACGTTTACGCTGGGTTTGGGAGCGCAAGGCCAAATGATCTATGCGCCGACTGACGGCAAGGATTACTGGAACGATACCAGCGGCGATTTTTACGACATTAAAAAGGGCACTACTGCAAATCCTGCCAGCGGCATATGTTCATGGCAAAGCAGTGGCGCATGTACCTGGCCTATTCCTGCATCGAATTCGAATGCGAATATTGATGATTTGTGGCATGCCGCGATCAATGGACATGGTGCTTACTTCAGTGCTTCCGATCCGGCTTCCTTGTCGAGCAGTCTGATCAGTGCCTTGACTACGATCGTCAATACGCCGCGCCCTGGCACTGCAGCGGCCGCAGCCAGCAGCAATCCTAACGTTAGTGCAAGTGATAACTATGTCTTCAGTTCTTCGTACAAATCAGTGGAATGGTACGGCGAACTGATACGCCAGCAAATTACGCCTGAAGGTACATTGACGGCGCAGAACTGGTCGGCCATGCGCTTGCTCGACTGCGCCACCACAGCGTGGACGGCATCTACCAGCTATGTCGTGGGTAGCGCTTTCCGCCAGGGTAATCGCTGTTATACGGTGAATACTGCCTATGTCTCTGGTGCTACTTTCAATGCATCAGGAATAGATGATGCCCATACCTCGGTAGTCAATGCGGATGAAACTGCGGCATCCAGACAGCCTGTCGTGCCGCTCACTACCCGAACCATTTATACCAAAGGTTCGACCGGATTGATTTCGTTTGAATGGGCTAATTTGTCCAACGCGCAGAGAGCATTCTTCACCGCGCCCGCGATTACTTATGCGTCGGCAACCGCGGGCTTGTCGCAATTCTGTTCGCCGGCGGGTGGCGCCTGTTTGAGCACTACCTTGCAAAGCAACAATACAATCGCTACCGGCGGCGCGGCGGGTGAAGCCCTGGTTAACTTCTTGCGCGGTGACCGCAGCAATGACGGGAATTATTATCGTCAACGCACGCATGTATTGGGCGACATCGTTTCTTCCGAAGCGCGCTATGTCCAGACACCTTTGTATAACTATCTGGATAGCAACTACACAGCGTTTAAAACAGACAAGGCCAGCCGTGCCGGCGCGGTCTACGTAGGTGCGAATGATGGGATGTTGCATGCGTTCGATGCAACGTCAGGCCAGGAGTTGTGGGCGTACATTCCGAGCATGGTTTTGCCGAATTTGTACAAGCTGGCGGATAAAAATTATCCGAGCGATTCAACCAAGCACCAGTTCTACGTCGATAACTCGCCAGAAACCGGTGACATCTGTCCGACGGCGCCAACCACCGCTTGTACATCAGGGCAGTGGAAAACCATTCTGGTGGGCGGTTTGAATCGTGGTGGCAAAGGTTACTTCGCGCTTGATATCACTAATCCGGCATCCCCTGCATTGTTGTGGGAGTTTACGGATCAGAACCTGGGTTACACCTATGGCAATCCAAGCATCACTAAACTGAAGGATGGCACCTGGGTCGTCTTGCTTCCTTCCGGATATAACAATATCGACGGTACGGTCAGTGCGGATGTGGGTAAAGGTCGTTTGTATGTGTTGAATGCAGGTACAGGTGAGCTCATCAGAAGTATTGCGACGAGTGCCGGTAGTGCAACGACACCGAGCGGTTTGTCACGTGTCACCGCGCATGTACTGCAATCATCGACAGACAGTACCGCTATCGCTGCATATGGTGGGGATGTGCTCGGTAATGTATGGCGTTTCGATATTAATAATGACATAGGTGCGGCAGGATATGACGCACAGTTGCTGGTCAGTCTGACGGATGCTGGCGGCAGGGCCCAGCCAATGACGGCGAAGCCAGTGATTGCGACGCTCAGTGGCAAGCCAGTGGTCTATGTCGGTACCGGACGTTATTTGGGTACGACCGATGTCACCGATAGCAACATACAATCCTTTTACGCAATCAAAGATAATCTGGATACGGTAACGCTCGGTAATCCACGCACAGGCAGCAGTAATTTTGTGGTGCAAACGATGACGAGTGGCGTCTGTCCTGAGGGTACCTCGTCGTCGGTTTGTATTGCACAGCAGGAGGTGCGTACCAGTACCAGCAATGCGGTGGATTGGACGACTAAAAATGGCTGGTACATTGATTTCATGAGTGGCGGTGAGCGCTCAAGTACTGACCCTTCACTTGCTTTGGGAACATTGCTATTCACCACGATTACACCGCAAGCCTCGACCGTCAGTGCTTGCGGACCTACCACCGGGACTGCCGCCAGTTTTCTCTATGCGCTGAATTATTTGACCGGGGCTCCTGTCAGTACGGCGAATGGTGTAAGTGGAATCAGTCTGGGATCAGGGCTGGTCACACGTCCAGTCATGATATTGCAGGCAGATGGTACGGTGCGGGCCCTGATCCGTACATCGAGTGGTGCTTCCAGCGGTACCGATCTTGGCGGAACCATAGTAAAACCGCCGCCGCTTGAGCCTCCTCCGGGAAGTGGTACTCGCCGCGTATCCTGGCGTGTCCTGAACGCACCCTGAGATGTGACGGGATGATGGCGCAAGACATCATCCCGTCTGGATTTCTGCATGAAGATGTTTGCCCTTATCCGACAAAAAACTGCTACTGAGCGACTGGCAATGGCGTTGTCATTGCTCGCCCATGGCGGTTTGGCGGTGGGCTTCGTGTATGCCGTACATGGCAGTGTCGGCGGCGCGACCTATGCATCGGAATCGTCGGCGATGATAGTGGACTTGCTGAACGTGCAGCAGGAAGCCGCGCCATCTCGTGAGGCCATGCTGACACATGCCGTGACGGGGAAAGAAGGCATGGGTGCTTACCGTAGCACGACTGCCGATGTGATGGAAAAATCTGCTGCGGCAACGGATCAGACTGACCGTATGCCACAAGCGCGTGACGCAGCGGATGCTGATGCTGCCGCCTCTTTTAATCTGATCGCATTACCCAAACCTTATTACTTCCAGCCCGGCGAACTGACCGAACAGCCCGCTGTGCTGGTCGATATCTCTCCCGATCTGAGTGCAGTCTTTGCGAGCGGAGTGTCGCAGCTTGCGGTGCTGGATTTGCTCATCAATGAAAGTGGCGATATTGACGATGTCATCCTGGAAAACTCTTCCTTGCCCGAGCCCGCGCAGCAATTGATCAAGGATGCTTTCTCAAAAACGAAATTCCAGCCTGGAAAAGTGGCAGGGATGCCGGTGAAGAGTCAGCTCAAAATTGAAGTCGTGCTGGAAGGTGGCGCAGTCGAAAACATCGCGAAGAAGCTTGAATAAGCGTGTGAATCTGGCAAGCACTACAAAACAAAAAAGGGCGCAATTTGCGCCCTTCATTTCATCTGGCCGATTTGTTCGGCCTGCCTTTTATTTAAGGCGTTACAGCATCTGACGCATCCGGCAATCGTTTGATCGCATCGTGTTGATGGTCTTGCTGTTTGGTTTTGTATTTGATGACTTGTCGATCGAGTTTGTCGATCAGTGCATCTATGGCAGCGTATAAATTATCTGCAATGCTTTCTGCATGCAGGTCCTTGCCTCTCACACGCAAGTTAATTTCTGCCCTTTGGCGTTTTTCCTTCTCGGGGAGATTGTCTACAGTCAGGATGACTGCAATATCGATAACGTGATCAAAATGTCGTTTGATGCGCTCCAATTTACCTTGTACATATTCGCGGATGGCGGGGGTCAATTCGAGGTGATGTCCACTGATTGTGAGATTCATACAGTGCTCCTATGAAAGTCACTGGAGGTTATGCGCGTCTTGTTAAGTGACTACGCCGAACACAGCAACGTATTACTACAACAAAAAACTACAAAGGACGATATCTACAACGACTTGCGCAGATTGACCGGTGGGATTTTCAGGGCTTCGCGATATTTTGCGACTGTCCGTCTCGCTACCACCATGCCTTGTTCTGCCAGCATGTCGGCAATCTTGCTATCAGAGAATGGAATTTTCGGGTCTTCAGCTCCTATCAATTGTTTGATCAGTGCCCGTATCGCTGTCGATGATGCTTCACCACCGGCTTCTGTTGCGACATGGCTGCCGAAAAAGTATTTCAATTCGAACATCCCGTGGGGAGTCAGCATGTACTTCTGGGTGGTTACACGTGAAATAGTACTCTCGTGTAGTCCCAGTGTATCAGCAATTTCACGTAAAACAAGCGGTCTCATTGCGACCGCGCCGTGCGAAAAGAAGTTCCTTTGACGTTCGACAATTGCCTCTGCGACACGCAATATGGTGTCGAAGCGCTGACGCATATTCTTGATCAGCCATTTCGCTTCTTGCAACTGAGAACCAAGCGATGCCTCGCCTTTGCTTTGCTTCAAAATGTTGGCATACATGCTATTCACGCGCAGACGCGGCATCACATCGTGGTTGAGCATGACTTGCCAGCCGCTACGCGTACGCTTGACGATGACGTCAGGGACTACGTAATCGGAAGCATCAGTTGCAAAAATGGAACCTGGGTGCGGATTGCATTGCTTGATGATGGCTTGTGCTTCGCGCAAGTCTTCGTCATCGCAATCCAGTGCCTTGCGTAATTTATTGAAGTCGCGTTGGGCAAACAACGACAGGTGATTTTCTACAATTGCCAGTGCCATGCGACGCGTTACCATCGCGACCTTGGGCATGCGCCTGATTTGCAGAGCCAGGCATTCGGCGGCATCACGTGCACCTACACCCGGCGGGTCGAAGCTCTGCAGCATTTTGAGGGAAATCTGCAGCTCTTCCAGTTCGATTTCCAGCTCTTCCGGCAGGCGCGCATGGATTTCTTCCAGCGTTTCTTCCAGATAGCCGTTGTCATTCAGTGCGTCGATGATGAGTTCGAGCAGGGCACGGTCGCGGTGCTCGCGGACGGTAACGCGCATTTGCTCAAGCAGATGTTCGCGCAAGGTCGTTTCATGCGCTTCCAGTTGCGGCCGGCCATCATCGTCTTCCGGTGCCTTGGAGGTGCGCGCGACATCGTCGAAACTCCAGTCGCTGTCGCCGCTCGCGGCTTCCGGCAGATCGGGTGCTTCAGAGCCGCCTTCGCTATCCGGTGCTGGTGTATTGGCCTCGACGCTGGCACCTTCCGGTGCGGTACCGCTGGCGCCCATGGCGCCGTCGGCCAGCAGGCGCACTGCGTGATCCAGCGGATCATCGGTACGTTCCAGCATCGGGTTGTCAGTGAGTATCTGTTCCAGTTCCTGATGCAATTCAAGAGTCGATAACTGCAGCAAGCGGATGGACTGCTGCAGTTGTGGCGTCAGCGCCAGATGTTGGGAGACTCGTAGTTGCAGGGATTGCTTCATAGATGTTTTCTCTTCCGCTTACATGCGGAAGTGTTCACCCAGGTAGACACGGCGGACCGACTCGTTGGCGATAATATCGTCCGGTCGTCCGCTGGCCAGGACCGCGCCCTGGTTGATGATGTACGCGCGATCACAGATGCCGAGGGTTTCGCGCACATTGTGATCGGTGATCAGGACGCCGATGCCGCGCTCTTTCAGGAAGCGCACGATGCGTTGAATTTCAATCACGGCGATAGGGTCGACACCTGCAAACGGCTCATCCAGCAGCACGAAGCGCGGATTGGTTGCCAGTGCGCGGGCGATCTCTACGCGACGACGTTCGCCGCCAGACAGGGACATGGCCTGATTTTCACGCAGCTTTTCGATTTGCAGGTCAGCCAGCAGGGTATCCAGGCGCTGTTCGAGTTGCTCGCCGTTGAGGGCCTTGCCATCGACGCGCTGCAATTCCAGTACTGCGCGAATATTGTCTTCTACGCTCAGTTTGCGGAAGACCGATGCTTCCTGCGGCAGGTAAGACAAGCCCAGTTGTGCGCGCTTGTGGATAGGCTGGCGTGAGATATCAACGCCATCCAGTTCTATGCGGCCGGCGTCGGATGGCACCAGGCCCACAATCATATAAAAGGAGGTGGTTTTGCCTGCGCCGTTCGGGCCGAGCAAACCAATCACTTCGCCGCTTTCGACTTGCAGCGCGACATCGCGCACTACCTGGCGTGCGCCGTAGCTCTTTTGTAATCCATTAACAATCAGCTTGCTGGACATCTTATTTTGCCTTTGTATCTGCGGCACGCGGTTGGATCACGGCCTTGATGCGGCCGCCGCCTTGTTTGCTGTCGCCGCTTGCAGTGTTATGTACGGTAAAAAATTCAGCGCGGGTATCGTAGGAGATGAATTCGCCTTCGACTTCATCGGTAGGCTTGCCGTTTTCCAGGCGACGCATGCGTGCCTTGGAGTACAGCTTCATGATTTCAGCCTTGTCGTCGTATTCAATACGTTCGGCCTGGCCTTCTATCCATTGGTCCGGGCCGCCATCGCGTTTTTGTTTGAAGTTTGCCAGTGCATCGGATGAGCCATACAGCGTGATGAATTGATAGCCGGCTGGGTCTTGTTTGACCACCATTTTGTTGGCTTTCATCAGGATGGTGCCGCGTGTCAGTACGACATTGCCGGTGAAGGTGTTGATTTGCTTGATGTCGTCGTATTCCATTTTATTGGCTTCGACATTGGTGGGCTTGGTCGCGTCCGCTTTTTCAGCGTAAGAGACCAGGGTAGTGCCCAGGCCGCAGAGAACCAGAGCTACGGAGAGGAAACGTTTCATGAAAGTTCTCTAAATGATTGTTTCGGATAAAAGTCGTCTATGCGCTTAGCGCGGGTGTGCTGCCTGGTACAGCGCATTGACGTTGCTGGATAAATTGAATTCGCCGGTTGCATTGTTGGCGAACATGCCGCTGCCATTCAGTGTCGATGTGCCGACCTTGATGTCGACGTGCTTCGGCGTCTTCATGATCTCATCATCCGGCAAGATCAGCAGGTATGAAGTCTTGAGCTGGAAGTGCTGCGAGCCTGGTGCTGGTGGCCGGTCTATGATGACGTTGTCGTACATGTGCACTTCGGTGTTGTTATTCTCAACCATTGCACGTTCGGAACGACTCACCATCGGCTGGCGACCCTTGCTGAAGCTATACATCACCGGCTTCTGGATTTGATACGAGTTATCCAGCGGGTAGTGTTTCATCTCGGTGCCGGTCAGGTTGTAGCGTGCCACGCCATCCTTGCCCATACGTACGAAATTGAATTTCTCCGCATAGAAATCCGGGTCGCTGCGTTGCTGGACCGGCAGTGTGTCGTCGGTCTGGCGACGCATGACTTCGACCAGCCAGAAACTGCCGAGCGCCAGCGCCGCGCTGAGTGCTATCAGCACGATCAGGCGGACGGTATTGGCTGGACGCGGGGCTTTCATGCGAGATACGGCGCCAGCGCCGCCTCATAGTTGCCTTGCGCACGCAAGATGAAGTCGCATAACTCACGTGCCGCGCCGCGGCCGCCGCTGGCTTGCGTCACGTAATGCACGCGCGTACGTACTTCCGCATGCGCATTCGGTACGCTGGCGGCAAAACCGACGCGCAGCAAAATCGGCAAATCGATGACGTCATCGCCGACAAAGCCGCAGGCATCGGCGCTGGTGTTGGTTTGCGCCAGTAATTGTTCAAACGCGCTGCGCTTGTCGTGTATGCCCTGGAATACATGGTGTATGCCCAGGTCGGTAGCACGACGCAGCACGATGGGCGACTGACGGGCACTGATGATGGCAGTCGAGACGCCGGATTGCTGCAATAGTTTGATGCCGTGGCCGTCGAGCACATTGAAGGTCTTGCTGACTTCGCCGTCCGGGCCGAAGTGCAGGCTGCCGTCAGTCAGGATGCCATCGACGTCAAAAATCATTAGTCGCACATTGGATGCGCGCTGGATGGCGACGGTATCGTTGGGCGCGCTCATCAGATTACTTTCGCGCGTGTCAGGTCATGGATGTGCAAGGCGCCGACCAGCTTGCCGTTGCTGTCGGTGACCAGCAATTGGTTGATGCGGAAGGTTTCCATCATGTCGACCGCATCGACCGCCAATTGATCCGGATGCACGCTGCGTGGATTGGCATGCATGACTTCGGCGATCGACAGTTTGGAGAAGTCTTGCTGGGTTTCGATCAGGCGGCGCAAGTCGCCATCGGTAAAGACGCCGATGGCATGACCATTTGCGTCGACGACTGCTGTCATTGCCATGCCTTTTTTACTGCTTTCCAGCAGGGCTGCATACAGTGTCGCGTCTTTCGCTACAGTCGGGATGGCGTCACCGGTACGCATGACGTCGCGTACATGTGTCAACAAGCGACGACCCAGTGCGCCGCCCGGGTGCGAGCGGGCAAAGTCTTCTTCGCCAAAACCACGTGCGTCCAGCAGCGCAACCGCGAGTGCGTCGCCGAGGGCGAGGGTGGCGGTGGTGCTGGCGGTCGGGGCCAGGTTGAGCGGGCAGGCTTCCTTGTCGATATGGACGTTCAAATGAACGTCGGCCTGTACCGCCAGGTTGGAAGCATTGTTGCCGGTAATGGTGATCAGGTGTGCGCCCATGCGCTTGATGGTCGGGATAATGCCCAGTAACTCACCTGCTTCGCCCGAATAGGAAATCCCGATCAGGACGTCATCGGCGGTGATCATGCCGAGGTCGCCGTGCGAAGCTTCCGCTGCGTGCACAAAAAAGGCTGGTGTACCGGTGGAGGCCAGCGTCGACGCAATCTTGCGCGCGATATGGCCGGATTTGCCGATGCCGGAAACTACCACCCGGCCTTTACAGTTCAACAGCAGTGTGACGGCCTGGATGAATTGTCCGCTGGTCTCATGGGTAATGCGTTCTTTTAGCGCGAGGATGGCGTCGGCTTCGATTTGCAGGGTGTCGCAAGCAAATTGCAAGGCGCGCGCAGTGCTTTGGGCATCAAAAGTTGCCGGTGGGTTTGGGGCATGGGATACACTCATGCTCGAAAGTATAAACGAATTCCTAAAGCAAAAAACCTGCCAGACGTAACAAAAATGTGGTTTGATAGTTCTGTTCGTATAAGTTACCAAACCAGCACCTTACTTCAGTCGCGGCCTCACTATGCTTTCCCCATTAGAACTCACGCTCCTCCTGCTTGCGGCTGCGGTATTGGGTGTGGTCGCCTTCCGCATGATGCACTTGCCGCCGATGCTGGGCTACCTGGTGGTGGGGATATTAATAGGGCCGCATACGCTGGGCTGGGCTGAAGATAACGCCACGACCCATGCCCTGGGCGAGTTTGGCGTAGTGTTCCTGATGTTTTCGATAGGACTGGAGTTTTCCCTCTCCAGATTACTCGCCATGCGGCGTACCGTATTCGGCCTCGGCATGGCGCAGGTGCTGCTGACTATCGGCGCGACCATGGTGTTTGGCTGGCTGGTGGCACACCTGTCAACACGGCTGAGTGCAATTAGCTGGCAAGCTGCACTGGCCATAGGCGGCGCGCTGGCGATGTCGTCCACCGCGATTGTTTCCAAGCTGTTGACAGAGCGTGTCGAGCTGGAAAGCCAGCATGGACGTCGTATTATCGGTATTTTGCTGTTTCAGGATCTGGCAGTCGTCCCCTTGCTGATCCTGATCCCGGCGCTGGCCAATCCGCGTGGCGATCTGGGCACCACGCTGCTGTGGGCGATGTTGAAAGCAGTCATCGTCCTTTTCCTCTTGTTGTTTATCGGTCATAAATTAATCCGTAGCTGGTTCCGCATCGTGGTTAAGCGTCGTTCGCAGGAATTGTTCATGCTGAACCTCTTGCTGATCACGCTGGGCGCAGCCTGGATTACCGAAATGGCGGGTTTGTCGCTGGCTTTGGGTGCCTTTGTCGCCGGCATGCTGATTTCCGAGACTGAATACAAGCACCAGGTGGAGGAGGACATTAAGTCCTTCCGCGATGTGCTGCTGGGCTTGTTCTTTATTACTATCGGCATGCTGCTGAACGTGCGCCTGGTGATCGAGCACTGGTGGCTGGTTTTGCTGCTGTTGAGTGGCGTGGTGTTGCTGAAATTTGGTTTGATTGCGCTTCTGGCAAGGCTTTTCGGCGCGCCGGTTGGCGTGGCCTTGCGTACCGGCTTGGCGCTGGCACAGGCTGGCGAGTTTGGTTTTGTGTTGCTGAACCAGGTCGGTGGCCTGAACCTGGTGGAGCCCCTGATCCTGCAACTGATACTGGCATCCATGGTGCTGTCGATGCTGGCCGCTCCCCTGATCATTGCGAATGCCGACGCCATTGTGCTGAAACTGTCCGCTAACGAATGGATGGTGCAATCGCTGGCTTTGACGCAAATTGCAACGCGTACGATGGCTACCCAGCAACACGTCATCATTGCAGGCTTCGGCCGCAGCGGCCAAAGTCTGGCCAAATTGCTGGAAGCGGAAGGTATTACCTATCAGGCGCTGGATTTGGATCCGGATCGCGTCAATGAAGCGCAGGCGGCCGGAGCTTTTGTTTCCTACGGTGATGCGGGGCGGCGCGAAAGTCTGGTCGCGGCTGGTATTAACCGCGCGGCGGCGCTGGTGATTACCTATGCGAGTACGCCGTCGGCCTTGAAGGTTTTGCATCATATGCATGATCTGGCGCCTAATTTGCCGGTCATTGTACGTAGCCATGACGACAGCGACCTCGATAAGTTGCGTGCGGCGGGTGCAACGGAAGTGGTGCCGGAAGCGATGGAAGGCAGCCTGATGCTAGCCTCGCATGCGATGCTGACGCTGGGCGTGCCTTTGCGCCGGGTCGTGCATAGAGTGCAGGCCGCGCGCAGTGAGCGCTATGCGACTCTGCGCGGCTTTTTCCACGGCAGCAGCGATGTATCGGATGGCGCGGATAGTGTGCAAGTTCGTTTGCATTCCGTTCCTTTGGGTGAAAGCTGCAAAGCGGTGGGTAAAACCCTGGCGGAGGCGGATCTTAAGGATTTGGGTGTGGAAGTCACGGCAGTACGGCGCGGCAAGGAGCGCCTGACGGTAACGCCGGAGATGACGTTGATGGCGGGCGATACTATCGTCCTGCGCGGTGGTCCTGAGGAGCTGGCACGGGCTGAAACCCGTCTTCTGAAGTCCTGATGCGTGGCGTTTGTGGTTGACGGTATCCATGCGAAGACGGAAAATTGCCAACCCGCAATGAGCAACGCCTGTAGGGCTGGTGCGGGCAGGGTCGCGCTGCCGAAGCCAGGCTGCGGCGGTTTTTCTGAATCGGGACGCAGTGACCGATTTTCTTCAAAATTGAGTACTTTTCTTGTCTCCAGGTGGTGATTTGAGCATTTCCCCCAGCAGTTTTCCTGATGCGTCCAATGAATTGCCCGCAAGTGCGCGCGATTCTGCCGCTGCTGCTGCGATGCTGCCTTTGTATGTCGACCTCGACGGAACACTGACTTACACCGATCTTTTATTTGAGTCGGTGCTGCTGCTGATCAAGCGCAATCCTTTATATATCTTCCTGTGCATCGCGTGGCTGTTGCAGGGGCGTGGCTACCTGAAAGCGCAAATCGCCCGACGCATACGGCTGGACGTTGCACTGTTGCCCTATAACGAAGAGCTCCTGGCTTATCTGCGGCAGCAACATGCGGCTGGTCGTCGCCTGGTGCTGGCGAGCGCCTCTGACCGTCATCTGGTACAGATGGTCGCCGATCATCTGGGCATTTTTTCCGCTGTCATGGGCAGTGATGTCGCCACCAATCTGAAGTCGGCTGCGAAACTGGAAGCCATAGAAAAAGACGCTGGTGCAGCTGGCTTTGCTTATGCCGGCAACAGTTCTGCCGACATCGCCGTATGGTCACGTGCGACAGAAGTGATCGTCGTCAATGCGGCACCCTCCATCGTGAAGCAGGCGCAACAACTGAAAACACCGACGCTCATCATTCCGCCGCGTCCGTTCAAATTGCGTCTGGTACTGAAAGCCTTGCGCCTGCACCAATGGGCCAAGAATGCTTTGTTGTTCGTGCCTTTGCTGGCGGCGCATGAGTTAACCGCTGCACCCTGGTTCTCAACCTTGCTGGCTTTCATTGCCTTCGGCATGTGTGCTTCTGCAACGTATGTTGTGAACGACTTGTTTGACCTCGCATCGGATCGCGCACATCCGCGCAAACGGGCACGTCCTTTTGCGGCAGCGACACTGACGATTCCTTTTGGCATTGTATTGATCGCGGTATTGCTGCCGCTATCGCTTTGGCTGGCCGCCGTGATTTCGCCGGTCTACCTCGGCCTGATGTTGCTGTATATCGTCGTGACGTTGTTGTACTCCGCACGTCTGAAGCAAATCGCGATCGTCGATGTGCTGGTGCTGGCTTCCTTATACACACACCGGATTTTGGCGGGTGGCGTGGTCAGTGATGTATTGATTTCCAACTGGTTACTGGCAGTCTCACTCTTTATGTTCCTCAGTCTGGCGCTGGTCAAGCGTTGTGCCGAACTCGAGTTCATGAGTGGTGATGGTCAGGTTGCGCTGGCCGGGCGCGGTTATCGCACCAGTGATTTGTCGTATTTGATTTCGATGGGCATCGCCAGCGGCTTTGTCTCGGTGATGTTGCTGGCGCTGTACATCGACAGCCAGGTTGGCGGCGAGATGTATCCGCATGCTGAATGGCTGTGGCTGATATTGCCGGTTGTACTATTCTGGATCATGCGTTTGTGGCTGAAAATTTCCCGCATGGAAATTCATGACGACCCGCTGCTGTTTGCGATCACTGATCGGGCGAGCTGGGTGGTGGCATTTATTATCGGCTGCATTGCGCTGGCCGCTTCCTGGCCGGGGGGCGTATGAGTCAGATCGCGGCTTTGGGCCTGGCTTTTTTTTGCGTCTGCCTGACGGCACTGGCGCAGGTCCTGTTGAAGATGGGCATGTCGGCCCCGGCGATCCAGCAAGCGATGGCTGCTGATATGCGTTCCGTCTTTTGGCTGGCATTGAGCAGTCCCCTGATCTGGGGCGGCATGTTTTGTTTCGGTGCGAGTGCTGGCCTGTGGTTGCTGGTACTGGGCAAACTGGAAGTCAGCATGGCTTATCCACTCATCTCGCTGGGTGTGGTGCTGACCACTATGGCCGGAATTTTTATATTGGGTGAGTCCGTCAGTATTTATAAGGTGCTGGGTGTGGCCTTGATCATTACAGGTGTCGTTATCCTGTCGGTAAAGAGTTAAGAATTAAGGAAGAGTAATGAATTTGAATTCGACGCGTTCGCTGTACGCTGGCGCAGATCCGGTACGCGCGCGACAGGTGTTCAAGTGGACGTTTGGTATTACGCTGCTGATCAAGTTGTGGCTGGCGGCGTATTTCCCGATGACCGGCGATGAAGCCTTCTTTTACCAATGGGGTGTGTTCCCGGATTGGGGCTATTCCGATCATCCGCCTATGGTGGGTTGGTTGCTGTTTGTCCTGAACAGTTTCTCCAGTCATCCTTTATCGCTGCGTTTCTTTACCGTACTGTTGTGGAGTCTGATTGCGCTTGGTCTGGTTGATCTGCTGCGTCGCATTTCGCCATTCCAGGAAGGTGTTGCCTACTGGCTGGGGACCTTGTTCCTGGTGTTGCCATTCTCGCTGTTGCTGAATCTGGTGACGACCGATACACCGCTGATTTTCTTTATCTTCCTGTCTGGTTACTGCTTTATACGCGGCACCATGTCCGAGAAGATCCTGTGGTACGTCGGCGCCGGTATCTTCCTCGGCTGTGCACTGCTGTCGAAGTACTTTGCCGGTTTGCTGGCGATCGCTTATTTCGTTTACCTGTGCCGTACACGTCGCGGCTGGCTGAACCTGATCGTTATCGCGTTGTGCTCTGCGCCGTTGTTTGCCATTACCATCGCCTTCAATGCGCATCACTGCTGGTCGAATGTGATGTTCAATATGATTAACCGCAATGAAAACGCATCGTGGTCGCTGTACACGGTGGGTGAATACGTGTTGATGATGTTTTACCTGATCACGCCCTGGGTCTTCGTCAAGTTGCTGCGCTCCGCCAATATGATGGCGCAGCGTGGCGCTATCGTTGTTTTGTTCCTGGTGCCGTTTGCCTTGTTCCTCTTGCTGTCGATGGAAAAGACCATCGGCTTGCACTGGGTGCTGGGTTTTATGCCTTTCCTGTTCCTGTTTGTCGGTACCTGCAGCAGTGCGGAAGATTTGCGCAAATATGCGAAATGGACGGCCTGGTTCTCGCTGCCGCATTTCCTGTTCCTGGCTGCTCTCATCTTGCTGCCGACCACGATGTGGAAGGATTACGCGCTGCATGACGACATCATCTTCCACAAGGAAGCAAAGAACATCGTCGCCAACCTGCGCAAGGATTTGCCGCAGGGCGCCGCCATCATGGCACGTGCTTATACACCTGCTGCTTTGTTGTCCTACCATGCGGATGAGTACTTGCCGACATTTGGCCAGGGTAAATTCCATGCGCGCCAGGATGACTTGCTGGTCGATTTCAAAACCTATGCAGGCAAGACCATACGCATCTTTGATCGTCGCGCGATTAATCCGGCTGAGCTGGAGCCTTACTTTGCGACCGTTACCGTGCATACGATGCAGCTGGATGGCATGACATTCTGGTATGCCGACGGCACGGATTTCAAATACGATGTGTATCGTGAGCGCATCCTGAAGACAGTCGCCAATATGTATTACCGGATTCCATCATTCCTGCCGGTGTATGGCTGTGGCTTCCTGGAGCGTTACGATATACCGAGACCGCAGTAAATGAAGTGAGCGGCGCGTAGTTGCTGAAGCAGTTTTCATTGGACACAAGGAAAGGCTGGCGACTATGAAAAAAAAGACCCTCGCCCTGATCACCGCCACCGCATTGCTGGGTGGTCTGATCGGATGTGCGCCGCTGACGGTGATCAATGCGCTGACCAGTTCGCGCAGCTATGACAAGACGGCCGATATTGCGTTTGGTGCGGATGTGCGGCAACGGCTCGATGTCTATGTGCCGCACGACTTGAAAGGGCCTGCGGCAGTTGTCGTGTTCTTCTACGGTGGCAGTTGGAATAGCGGCAATCGTGCCGATTATGCGTTTGTCGGTGAGGCACTTGCCTCGCGCGGTATTATCGCGGTGGTAGCGGATTACCGTGTGTATCCGCAAGTACGTTATCCGGATTTTGTTGATGACGCCGCGCTGGCAGTGGCCTGGGCGGCGAAGGATATCCAGCGCTTCGGCGGCGACCCCAGGCGTTTGTTCGTCATGGGGCATAGCGCAGGCGCATACAATGCGGCGATGGTGGCACTGGACCCGCGCTGGCTGGCGAAGCAGGGTTTGACGCCAGCCGTATTGCGCGGCTGGATAGGGTTGGCCGGACCGTACGACTTTATCCCGATCGAGAATCCGGATGTGAAGCCGGTCTTCTTCTTTCCGAACACCCCGCCGGACTCACAACCGATCAGCCATGTCTCGCGTGCTGCACCGCCAGCCTTGCTGATCGCTTCGCATGATGACAAAGTCGTGAATCCGCTGCGCAATACCGCTGGCCTGGCACAACAGCTACGCGGCGCGGGGGTGGCGGTAACCGAGCTGTATTTTGACCGTACCAGCCACGCTACCCTGGTTGCCGCAATTTCGTGGCCGCTGCGTGGTTTGGCGCCGGTGCTGGATAATGTGGAGCACTTCGTGAAGTCTGACGCTGCACGTGAAAATTATGCAAGTCAGGAAAAATAGAATTTGCAGTAAGCTAGGCATTAGCTTGCCGGAATGGACGTCAACCATTCCGGCATTTTTCATGTCGCTGAAGACGGTTGGTAAAAATGGAAATATTTGAACGCATACTCGGCATTATCCTGCCGGTCTTTATCATCATCGCGCTCGGCTATGGCTACGCCCGGCTACGCGGTGAATCCGTGCGTTCAGATATGACGGCCGTGAACCGGGTCAGCATGGATGTGCTGTGTCCGTTGCTGGTGTTTACCGCGTTGGCAGCCAAGGATTTTGACCTCGCACACAATGGCACGCTGATCCTGGCAGGTGCACTGATTTCGCTGGGTTCGGGTTTGCTGGCGTGGCCGGTTGCGCGCATGTTTGGTTACGATGTGCGCAGCTTCGTCCCGCCTATGATGTACAACAACTGTGGCAATATGGGTTTGCCGCTGGCGATGCTGGCCTTCGGTGCATCGGCTCTCGGTTCCGCGGTTGCCTTATTCATGGCTTGCAACCTGGTCTATTTCTCGGTCGGTATCAAGATTATAGAAAGTGGCCGCAAAGGGCGTGACGGTGTGCACGTCTCGCCATGGAAATTCCTCGCCAATCCGATGATGATTTCAATGATCATCGGTATGGCGTTCGCGATCGTGCATGTGCCTTTGCCCGCGCCGCTGTTCATGGCGATGAAAATGTTGGGCGATGCCTGTATTCCATTGATGTTGTTTGCGCTGGGTGTGCGCATGATGGATGTCAGCCTCAAGAGCTGGCACATCGGTCTGGTTGGTGCTGCGGTGTGCCCGATTGCAGGTCTGATCATCGCGTGGTTGCTGGATCATGTGTTCAGCCTTAATCCGGAGCAACGTGGCCAGATGTTCCTGTTTGCTTCGTTGCCACCAGCAGTGTTTTGCTTCATGGTGGCTGAGCAGTACAAACAGGAGCCGGACAAGGTGGCATCCATCGTCCTGCTCGGCAATGTGGCGGCACTGGTATTCGTACCTATAGGCTTGTGGATGGGCTTGCCCAATTAAACTGTTAAGACATAAAAAAGGGCGAACCACGGTTCGCCCTTTTTGTTTGCGCCTGATTACTTAGGCTGCCGATTTCTTTTGCTTGAGCAACGGTGCCAGATACTTGCCGGTAAAGCTGGCCGGATTCTTGGCCAGGTCTTCCGGTGTGCCTGCGCCTATCACCTGGCCGCCGCCTGCGCCACCTTCCGGCCCCATATCAACCAGCCAGTCGGCTGTTTTGATCACGTCCAGATTGTGTTCAATGATGACGACGGTATTGCCCTGGTCACGCAAGCGGTGGATTACCTTCAGCAACAAATCGATATCGTGGAAGTGCAGGCCGGTGGTCGGCTCATCCAGGATGTACAGGGTGCGACCAGTATCGCGTTTCGACAATTCCAGTGACAGCTTGACGCGTTGTGCTTCACCGCCGGAGAGGGTGGTGGCGCTTTGGCCCAGGCGGATGTAGCCGAGGCCGACATCCAGCAAGGTTTGCAGTTTGCGGGCAATGACCGGAACCGCTTTAAAGAAGTCATAGGCTTCTTCCACCGTCATGCCCAGCACTTCAGTGATGTTTTTGCCCTTGTACTGGATCTCCAGCGTTTCGCGGTTGTAGCGGTTGCCGTGGCAGACGTCACAAGGAACGTAGACATCCGGCAGGAAGTGCATTTCAACCTTGATGACGCCGTCGCCCTGGCATGCTTCGCAGCGACCGCCCTTGACGTTGAACGAGAAGCGTCCGGCCGAGTAGCCACGCTCTTTCGAAGTCGGCACCGTGGCAAACAAATCGCGTATCGGTGTAAACAAGCCAGTGTAGGTCGCCGGATTGGAGCGTGGCGTGCGGCCGATAGGTGCCTGGTCGACCGAGATGACTTTGTCGAAATGCTCAAAGCCGCTGATCGAATCATGCGGTGCCGGTTCTGCCTGCGAGCCATACAAGTGGCGCGATGCGGCGTGATACAGCGTGTCGTTAACCAGTGTCGACTTACCCGAGCCCGATACGCCGGTGACGCAAGTCAGCAAGCCGACTGGTAATTCCAGCGTGACATTTTTCAGGTTGTTGCCGGTTGCACCTGTAATCACGAATTGTTTTTTCGGATTCGGCGTGGTGCGTTTCTTCGGCACGGCAATTCCGAGTGTGCCGTTCAGATATTGCGCGGTCAGCGACTTCTTGTTTTTCAGGATGTCTTTCAGCGTACCTTCGGCGATCACTTCGCCACCGTGTACGCCGGCACCTATGCCCATGTCCACCACATAGTCGGCGCAGCGGATCGCATCTTCATCATGCTCGACCACCAGTACGCTGTTGCCGATGTCGCGCAAGTGCTTGAGAGTTTCGATCAGTCTATCGTTGTCGCGCTGATGCAGGCCGATTGATGGTTCATCCAGTACATACATGACGCCGGTCAGGCCCGAGCCGATTTGCGAAGCCAGGCGTATGCGCTGTGCTTCGCCGCCGGACAATGTGTCCGCACTACGTTCCAGCGACAGGTAGTCGAGGCCGACGTTGTTGAGGAACTTCAGGCGCGAGACGATTTCCTTGATGATGCGATCGGCGATTTCTTTCTTCGCGCCGGTCAAGACCAGGCTTTCAAAGAATTCCAGGGTCTGGCGCAACGGGGTCGCGGCCACTTCAAAGATGGCACGTTTTTGCTTGCCGTTGCCGACCATGACGTTGCGTGCTTCTACGCGCAGACGTGCACCTTCGCAGCTAGGGCATTGTTTTTCATTGATGAACTTGGCCAGTTCTTCCTTCACCGCCATCGAATCGGTTTCGCGATAACGGCGTTGCAGGTTGTTCACTACACCTTCGAAGGTATGTTCGCGGATGACGGTGCGGCCTTTTTCATTCACGTAGGTGAATGGAATGTTTTGTTTGCCCGAGCCGAACAGTACGGCTTGCTGCGCTGCTTCCGGCAACTTCTCGAATGGCATGTCGATGTCGAAGTTGTAGAACTCCGCCAGGTTGGACAGCATCTGGAAGTAAAACTGGTTGCGTCGGTCCCAGCCTTTGACTGCGCCGCTGGCGAGCGAAAGGTTAGGGAAGGCGACGATCCGTTTCGGATCAAAGAATTCGATATGACCGAGACCGTCACATTCCGGGCATGCACCCATCGGATTGTTGAACGAGAACAGACGCGGTTCCAGCTCCTGCAGCGAGTAACCGCAGACCGGGCAGGCGAATTTATTCGAATACAGGTGTTCGACGCCGGTATCCATTTCCAGCACCAGTGCGCGGCCTTCAGCCAGGCGCAGTGCGGTTTCAAAGCTTTCGGCCAGGCGCTGCTTGATGTCGGCTTTGACCTTGATACGGTCGATCACCACGTCGATGGTGTGCTTTTCTGCTTTCTTCAGTTTCGGCAAGGCATCGACATCATAGATGTGTGCATTGTTGGTGCCGCTCTGTACGCGGAAGCGCACGAAGCCTTGCGCCTGCATTTGTTCGAACAGGTCAACGTGTTCACCTTTGCGATTGGCGACGACCGGCGCCATGATCATCAGCTTGGTATCTTCTGGCATGGCCAGTACGGCGTCGACCATTTGCGACACCGATTGCGCGGCCAGCGGATTCTCCGGATGGTCTGGGCAGTAAGGTGTACCGACGCGTGCATACAGCAGGCGCAGGTAATCGTGGATTTCGGTGACGGTGCCGACGGTGGAGCGCGGATTGTGCGAGGTCGCCTTTTGCTCGATCGAGATCGCAGGCGACAAACCTTCGATCAGATCGACGTCCGGCTTTTCCATCAATTGCAAAAACTGGCGCGCGTAAGCCGATAGTGATTCGACGTAACGGCGCTGGCCTTCCGCGTACAGCGTATCGAAGGCGAGCGACGACTTGCCGGAGCCGGACAGGCCGGTAATCACGATCAGCTTATTGCGCGGTAAATCCAGATTGATGTTCTTGAGGTTGTGCGTACGCGCACCTCGGATACGAATCTCGTCCATTCACTCTTTCAGCTAGGCTTTTCCGATGTTCGCGTTCCTTTTTGAGGTTCGCGAGCGGGTTAAAACGGGTCAACCTGCTACTATAGCGGGTTTTAAAGCTACCCGTAAAACCCGTTCTTCCCTATTTCCAGTAATACATGTCCCCAGCATCTTCAAACCAGCCCGACACAGGCATGACCCGCAGCGAAATCCGCGCCAGCACTTCGCTCGCGTCGATTTTTGCACTGCGTATGCTGGGCCTGTTCCTGATCCTGCCGGTGTTTGCCGTTCATGCAAAAACCTTGCCGGGCGGCGAAAGTGCAACTCTGGTCGGTTTGGCAATGGGGATTTATGGTTTGACGCAATCTTTCGGGCAAATCCCGTTCGGGATGGCTTCCGACAAATATGGCCGCAAGCGCATCATCGTGATCGGACTGATCTTATTTGCGCTGGGCTCATTCATCGCTGCCGCCGCCGACAATATTATCTGGGTGATCATAGGGCGCGCGGTGCAGGGCGCCGGCGCGATCTCTGCGGCGGTTACAGCATTTATTGCCGATTCGACCAGGGAAGAGCACCGCACCAAGGCGATGGCGATGGTCGGCGGCTCGATCGGACTGACCTTCGCGGCTTCGTTGATATTGTCGCCACTCCTGTATCAATGGATAGGGATGGGCGGCATCTTTGCGTTGACCGGAATTCTGTCGATATTGGCGATTTTTGTTGTTATCTATATCGTGCCTGCCGCACCCAGCCTGCCGCCGACGCAAGTATCGATACGCGAGATATTGGCGCATGGTGAGTTGATGCGCCTGAATTTCGGCGTATTTGCGCTGCATTTGACGCAAATGGCGATGTTTGTCGTGGTACCGTCAGCGTTGATCCGCTTCGCGCAATTGCCGCTGGCCGAGCACTGGAAGATTTACTTGCCGGTGGTTATTGCTTCTTTCGTACTGATGTTGCCGCCCATCTTCATCGGTGAGAAACGTGGCAAGTCGAAACAGGTATTTGTCGCCGCCATTGCTTTATTATTACTGGTTCAGGTCGGGATGTGGCTGGCCTTGTCGCAAACGCAGTTGCATGCGGTATGGCTGGTAGGTTTGTTGCTGGCTTTCTTCGTTGCTTTCAACATACTTGAAGCCAGCCAGCCGTCACTGGTGTCGCGTATCGCGCCGCCAGGCAGCAAGGGCGCGGCACTCGGCGTGTATAACACCTTGCAGGCACTCGGCCTGTTCTGTGGCGGTGCGCTGGGGGGATGGATCACGCAGTATTTTGGAGGGGCTTCGGTCTTTATTCTTGGTTCTGCTTTGTGTGTCGTGTGGCTTATAATTGCCGCCAATATGAAAAACTTACCGCGTCGCAGCCAGGTTCAGGCTGCAGTCGTTTAATCGGAGAAATAGCAATGGCATCAGTTAATAAAGTCATCATCGTCGGCAACCTGGGACGCGATCCTGAAACACGTTACATGCCAAATGGCGAAGCCGTGACCAATGTTGCCGTCGCAACCACAGAAAGTTGGAAAGACAAAAACAGCGGTGACAAAAAAGAAATCACCGAATGGCACCGCATCACCTTCTATCGCAAGCTGGCTGAAATCGCTGGTCAATACCTGAAAAAAGGTTCGTCGGTATATATCGAGGGTCGTTTGCAGACACGCAAATGGACCGACAAGGATGGCGTAGAGCGCTACACCACCGAAATCATTGCAGACACCATGCAAATGCTGGGCGGTCGTCCAGGTGCAGGCGGTGGCAGCAGCGCCGGTATGGATGACGACTACGGCAGCAGCGCGCCAGCGCCACGCCAAAGCTCGGGTGGTGGCGGCAACGCACGTCCGGCAGCACGACCAGCGGCAGCATCGAACTTCAACGACATGGATGACGACATTCCGTTCTAAGAACCAGTTTTACGAGATGTATATGGCAGGCCTAAAACCTTTGGTTTTAGGCCTTTGTTTTTGGGCTGGCAATGTCCTATCCATTTCTTCAAATCTTGCACCTATGCCATAGACCGCTCTTCTCCTAAAGTATGGGCAGACGCGTCACGCAAGTGAGCGCATTGTTATCCTTCTTACTTACTGGAGATTAGTCATGAGTGCCCTGCGTTTGTCCTACTGGACCCTTTCCCCTGAAGCCTATCAGGGCTTTGCTGCGACCAAAAAGGCTGTGGAGAAAAGCAGCATAGGCAAGCAATTGATAGAGCTGGCCTGGTTGCGTATGTCGCAAATCAACGGCTGTGCTTTTTGCCTGGAAATGCATGCAAAGGCCTTGCGTGCCAGCGGTGTGCCGGATGCCAAGATTGATAGCCTGGCCGGATGGCGTGTGAGTGAGCATTTCACCGCGCGGGAGTGCGCCGCATTGGCGTGGACGGAAGCACTGACGCACGTCGACAAAACCCACGCGCCGGACGAGGATTTCGAACCGCTCAAGGAGCATTTCAGTGATGTTGAAATTGCCGACCTGAGTTTTGCGATTGCGTTGATGAGTGCTTTCAATCGCCTGGCGATAGGCATGCGGCAGTAAGTATTGCTGTGACTGTTACAAAGAACGATCCTTTTTACCGGATGTCTATCCGGCATCATGACGCGTAGTCTTTTGCGTGGAAAATGCGGCGCGCTTGAGATATGATCTGTTCCAGATACACGCAGATTGCTACGGAACCTATGCTGGTTCCGTTTTTCATTGCGGCATGCTTGTTGCGCCAGAGTAAATATTTTCCTCAACTCTCCCCAGGCAGCGCGCTCAATTGATCCTGGTCCTGCTCCAGGGTTTGCAAGACCTCGTTTCCTGAATAGATTAATCAATGAATACGCCTTTTCTGAAAAATGCGTTGGTGCTGGGCTTATTGTCTGCCATCGGTCCCTTCGCTATCGATATGTATCTGCCGGCCTTGCCGTCGATAGGCCAGACCCTGGGCGTCTCTATGAGCGCCGTGCAGGCCAGCCTGATGGCGTTCTTCATCTCGCTCGGGATAGGGCAGATTATTTATGGGCCGATCTCGGATATGGTGGGGCGCAAGCCGCCTTTGTATTTCGGTCTCGCGCTGTTTGCCGTGTGCAGTGTCGGTTGTGCGATAGCGCCTGATATAGAAACCCTGATCGTGCTGCGCTTTCTGCAAGGGCTGGGGGCCAGCGCAGGGATGGTGATCCCGCGCGCGGTGGTGCGTGACCTGCATACCGGCAATGATGCGGCACGCCTGATGTCGCTGCTGATGCTGGTTTTTAGCGTCTCACCGATACTTGCGCCCTTGTCCGGCAGTTTGCTGATTGAGCTGTGGGGCTGGCGCAGTGTGTTCTGGGCGGTGACGGTGGCGGCTGTATTGGCACTGATATTGATGGCGACCAGCCAGCCGGAAACGCGCCCGCCTGAACAGCGTGTGGATAGCAGCGTGCGTAGTGCGCTCAGCGGTTATGTATTTTTGCTGCGCGACCCGCACTTCCATGGTTTGGTGTTTATAGGTGCATTTGGTATTTCCAGTTTCTTTGCTTACCTGGCGAATTCCTCATTCATATTGATTGATCACTATGGACTGACGCCGCGCCAATACAGTATCGCTTTTGCTGCAAATGCGGCATCCTTCATCGGTGTGTCGCAATTTACCGGTCGCCTGAGTGCGCGTTTCGGCCTGGTACCGGTAGTGAAGGTGGCGGTGGCCGCGTATGCGTTGGTGATGACGGCCTTGCTCGTAGTTAACCTGATGGGCATTGAACGTCTCGACGTGATGCTGGTCATGTTATTTATCGGTTTTGGTTTCCTCGGTCTGGTGATCCCGACCACCACCGTGCTGGCACTGGAAGAGCACGGGACGATAGCCGGTACCGCCTCCGCCCTGATGGGGACCTTGCAATTCGTGACCGGTGCCGCTGTGATGGCGGTGACGGGGCTCTTTGTTGACGGTACGGCGAGGCCTATGGTGGCCGGTATAGCAGTATGTGCATTGTTGGCCTGGTTTATCTCGTGGCTGACTTTGCGTTCCGCCAGAATGCGTGGCGCGCAGATGTAAATTGCGCCTGATGGTGCTACGTCCATAACTATGAAGTGAGAAATGCTGATGCTGTCATTTGCCCTGCACCGCAATAAAACCCTGCGTCATGTAGCGCTCTCCGTGCTTGGACTCTCTGCTGTATGGAGTGTTCAGGCGCAGACCGCTGCCAGCCCGTTCAGCGATTTGATTACCGAGCCGGGTGGTGCCGGGCTTGGGTTTGTCACGCGCTTCGAGAGTTCGCCCTATGTCGGCGGCGGCACACGGCAGGATTTGTTGCCGCTGTATTTGTATGAAGGTGAGCATGTTTCGATGCAGGCCAATCGCATTGGCATCAAGTTTACGCCGAGTACCGAGCAGCGTTTTGATGTGTACTTCAAGCGTCGGCTGGAAGGTTTTCCGGAAGCGGGCAAAGTCGCATCGCTGAACGGCATGGAAGTGCGCAACACCGGCGTCGACCTGGGTTTTACCTATCGTTATGAACAACCGTGGGGGACTTTGTATGCGTCGATCCTGCACGATGTGAGCAACACTTCGAACGGTACGGAACTGGCGCTGGAGTATGCATATGAATGGCGCTCCGGACGTTTGTCTTTGCGTCCCAGTCTGAATGTCTCATTGCGCGATTCCAAGCTCAATAATTACTACTACGGTGTACGTGCGAATGAAGCTATCGCAGGGCGTCCTGCGTATGCGCCTGGTTCGGGCACGAATGTTTCGCTGAACCTGTACAGCACGTATGAGCTGACTGAGCGCTGGCGCTTGCTGGCAGGCGCCTCCGTGACTTCATTCGACGGCAAGGTACAGGATAGCCCGATCGTACGGCGCGGCTTGCAGCCATCGTTCTTCGTCGGTGCTGCTTACGATTTCGGTAGCTACAAGAAACTATGGTCGGACGAACGTACCCCGACATATGTGCGTGTGTTGTATGGCCGCGCTTCTGATGACGGCTGTCACCTGGCGCGTATCCTGACCTTCAAGTGCGCAGACCTCGATAAGGTGAACCCGACCAGCATTACTGGCGTGCATATAGGTAAGCCATTTATTGAAAAGCTGAATGGCTGGCCGCTCGACTTTGTTGGTTATGCCGGTCTGGTTTATCACAATGACCGCAACCTGCAGGCGAATGGTATCCAGGCTGATTTGTTCATGAAGGCGTACTACTACGGCTTGCCATGGAATCACAAGGTCAAGACCCGACTAGGTTGGGGCCTGGGCGTTTCCTTCGCCAATCGTGTGCCGTATACCGAAGCCAGCAGCCAGGCGGCACGTGACCGGCCTACCTCGCGCCTGTTGAATTACCTCGATCCGACTATCGATGTCAGTCTCGGTGACCTGATCGGTTCGCCGGGATTGAAAGAGACATATATAGGTCTCGGCGTCTCACACCGGTCAGGAATTTTTGGTTCGTCGAGATTGCTCGGCGATGTGAATGGTGGCTCCAACTATATCTACACCTACCTGGAAATGAAGATCTGATTAAGTTGCGCCTGATCTTCCGTATTGCTCCCTGAAGCTGCCCGGCAGCTTCAGGTTCCCCTCGCGTCATCTCCACTCCTCAACGCATCTTCTCCGGCATGCAAGTTTAAGGCGCTGCACTTTTCTGTCGAGCGCACTTATAGCCATACCTGTTTGCTTCGCTCCGCCAAACCATTGGCTGGCGGCGACGAAATGGCGGAATGCGCCAATTTTTTGGCGGATAAAGCCAGAAAAACAGAACATTTTGTTTCGAACGTAACGTTACAAGTAACACGGAGCAACTGTTTTTTCATGTTAAAAATAACAATGTTTTATTAATAATTTTCCTTTCAAGTAATTGATTTTTAAATGGTTTTTTAAAAAACAAAAAAATGAATTGAGGCATTTTTCGATTGGCATGCAATTTGCCACTTGGAAAGTACGGGGGCTCTTCAATTTAATTTTGAATTACAACGAGGGAGAACGAACATGAACACGAATCTGAAACTGAACAAAAGCATTTCAAGCCTTGCAGTCTTGTCCGCAGTTCTTTTGATGGCAGGCTGTTCTTCAACTGGCAGCGGCTCTACCGGTGCCAGCCTCGGCGGTGGCGGCGGTGTGACCGCAACCGCGACGCCAACCGGCCAGATCGCGAATGGCGCCGGCAATATCGTGACATCCACCGGTAATGCCGTATCGAATACCGGCACTGCAGTCGGGAACCTGAACTTGCCTGTCGTACCGCAACAAACACAAACCGATTTGGGTAACGTCGTATCGGAAGGCGGCGGCATTGTTTCCACCTTGGGCAATGGCATCAGCAGCGGTCTGGGTCAAATGGGCTTGATCGATAACCCTGTCGGCGTCACTGTCGGTAGCACTGGCGGTGTGGTCAAACAAACCGGTGTAACAGTGCAAAGCGCCGGCACATTGGTTAGCAACCTGGGTACCGGTCAATTGGCTGCGTTAGCGCCTGTCACTGCGCCTGTCGGTGGCCTGGTCACCAAAGTCGGTGAAACTGTTTCCAATGTTTCGGTACCTTTAACCCAGGTCCTGACGACCGGACCAGTGGAACAAGTGACCAAAACCCTGAGCCATACCATCGTGCCCTTGACCAGCCAGGTGACTACATTGACACAGTCGCTCGGTAAAACAACAGGCCTGGGCCAACCAGTCAGCAATTTGCTGATTGCTTTGGGCGGCACCGTCAGCAAAGTTGGCGGCACAGTAAAAACCAGTGGTTTGCCAGTCGTGAACAACCTGGGTGGTCCAGTCATCACTACGGGTAACACTGTATCCATCGCCGGCATCCTGTTGCATGGCACAGGCGGCGCATCGGGTTCGTTCTCGCTGGGTAGCCTGCTGGGCGGCGTAGGTGGTGAAGGCGGTACGATTAATGTGCTGTCACCAGTGATCAGCATTGTTAATCCTGTCCTTGGCGGTGGCCTGGGTGGCATAGGCGGTGGTCTTGGTGGAGGCAATCTGTTGTCACCTGTTGTCGGCATCGTTGATCCGCTGCTTGGCGGTAGCCTGGGTGGTATCGGTGGCGGTGCGGACGTAGGTAACCTGTTGGCACCAATCACAATCCTGGTTAATCCACTGCTCGGTAGTGTAGCTGGCGGTGGCGGTGCAGGCGGTTTGCTGGCTCCAGTGACCAATATCGTGAATCCATTGCTGGGCGGTTTGGGCGGTGGTAGCGGTGCAGGCGGCTTGCTGGCCCCAGTGACCAATATCGTGAATCCATTGCTCGGCGGTGTGGCTGGCGGTGCGGGTACCGGTAACGTGTTGGCTCCAGTGACCAATATCGTTAGCCCATTGCTCGGCGGTGTGGCTGGTGGTACAGGCACAGGTAACTTGTTGTCGCCTGTTACCAACATCGTGACACCTGTCATTACACCATTGGTTGGCGGTGCTGTGGGTGGCGCCACCGGAACAACCGGTACGACGAATGTGCTGGCACCAGTGACCAATACCGTGGCCACACTCGTGAATGGTTTGCTCGGTAATCGATAAGAACCTGTTTCTTTCCTCTGCAAATCCTGATCCTCGTGATCAGGATTTTGCACGAGGAGAGTCGGTAAGAACAACGGCCGGGTATTAAGGGAAAAAGTCTTACGTCATAAACAGAATGACAGAGGATATAGAACTACCAGAATGCTTTAGCGAGAAGGATTTTATGCTGACACAGCATGCCTGCCTCATGCGGTATTAACGAGCGTGAATTATGTTGGTGCAAGTTATGAGATGTTTTCCTTAAAGTGTTGATTCATAGCAATATTTTTGTCGTTTTTTTCCAAAAATACCGCATTTATGGGATGTTCATAGTAGTCGGACACGCTCATTCTTTGAAGCAACTTCAATTGGTTAACAACTGCAAATTTTATCTGCACATTATTTGTACAGTGCTTGCTCAAAGTGTAAGACCGTCAGTAAGCACTTACCAAAGTACACAGTTGTAAACCTTGAGTTTGACTCTTGCTATTTGGCAACTAAGCTGAAGTTGGGCCGTTTCCTTAAAACGTAGTGATATCGGGATGTGTAGTACTGGAAGGACGTATGCGTTACAGCATGCTGACAAAGGGACTGTATGCAAAGATTCATCGAGAGATTGGTTGCGGTCTGTCTGACAAGCGCGCTTGGCCAAATGGCCCTGATGCCGCATGCCAGCGCAGATGCACGCAGCGCCGGTCAGGGCAATCCTCTCGATAACCTGCCCAAGCTCGAACCCAGCCCTGCACCCGCCGTCACCGTAGATATCCAGCCGCAAGCGCCGGATCCGGCCATGCAGCGTTTGCTGGCCAGTCGTATCGTACCTTCGCGCTTCAAAATCTCCGGCGTCGAAAGCATTCCCTTTGAACTCGTTGCCGCAGAATTTTCACCGCTGAGCAATCGCGAAATTACCGTCGCCGAGCTGCTGCAGGCAGCAAACAAGGTGACGCAGATCTACCAGGCCAAAGGCTATCCACTCTCGTTTGCCTTCGTGCCGGCACAAACCTTTAAAGACAACATTGTCGAGATCAATGTGGTCGAAGGTTATGTCAGCACGGTCAAGATAGAAGGCAACCCGGGTGCGTCGGAAGAGCGCCTGCGGAGTATTGCCGAACAATTGAAGGAAGATCGCCCGCTTAGCCGCGATACCTTTGATCGCATCACGACTATCCTGAGTTTGCAACCAGGCATGCGCATCAAGGCTACCGTGAAGCCGCCGGAAAATACCGATGGCGCGTCCGTGATGACGCTGGATGTCAGCCGTAAACCAATTACCACTTCATTTGCTGTGGACACCGCGACTTCATCGTTGCGTGGCATTTTCAGCGTGACAGAGAACGGGCTGACGCCGCTCGGTGAACAGGTGACGGTGAGTGCGATTGCACCACGCGGCCCTTCGCGCGAAGAGTATGTGGGTGTGAACTACATACAACCGATCCGCTATCAGGGAATGTTGCTGCAAGTGACGCTCTCCGATTACAAGGGTGAGCCGGAAAATCAGTCGCTTCCTGCGCAGCAACTGCAATCGCGTTATCAAACCAAAACGCAACGCGTCAGCGCAAGCCTGAGCTATCCATTGATATTGAAACCCACGCGTAGCCTGACCGTGTCCGGCGGTATCTATGCGGTCAAAAACTCTTCGCGATACGCATTGAACGTGCCTGCTCCGGCGCCCAGCATCGAATTCAGTTCGGATATCCGTGCCCTGAGTCTGGAGCTCACATCGATAGAAGTATCGGATCGCAGCAGTATGCAATGGTCGCTTGGTATCTATCAGGGACTCGATAGCCTGGGCGCGCGTCAGCTCAACGGCAACATCGATCTCGATTTCCTGCGCGTCAAAGGCAGCTTCACGCGCACCACCACATTTGACGATGGTTACGGCATGACGGTCAGCGGTATGGGGCAATACAGCAGCAACATTCTGCCTCTGTCGGAACAGGTCAGTTTCGGCGCAAAACTATACGGCCTCGCCTATCCGGTAGGCGAAATCGCCGGGGACAAAGGCTGGGGCGCATCGCTCGAATTCAATCGCGCTTTCCCATATGACGGTAACTATGTAAAACGCATCCAGCCATATGTGATGGCTGACGCGGCCAGGGTCTACGTCAACGCCGGTCGTTTGTCGCATAGCGAGATTGCATCGGTAGGCATGGGTGTGCGCTTTACGGACCAGCGTCATTACTCGCTTGATTTGTCGATTGCGCAACCAGTGGGCGAGATCCCGATTAACGCGAGCAAACGTGCGCCGAGATTGAACCTCGGATATTCGTATCAGTTGGATTAGAACAGGATAAGACGAAGGCCGCCGCGCAAGACAAGGCAGCCAGATGGGGGAGAAAAGCGTTTCCTATTAATTGCAAAGGCTGTGTTGGAGAAAGGAGTCTGACATCGAAAACGAACAGAAGGCATCAGAAAAAAATGGACGACGGTTCGATTGAATGCGTCGTTTAAAACGAAGTGACATCAATTTGACAGAAACAGGAGCAGGAAATGAAAAGCCAAATTATCCGTTTTATGAAAGATGAAGAAGGTGCGACTGCGATTGAGTACGGCTTGATCGCAGGTTTGATTTCGGTTGCGATCATCGTTGCAGTGACAGCAGTAGGTACCGATTTGTCGGCCGTCTTTAATGCAATCTCGACGAAGCTGAAATCCGTTGTCCCTGCGGTAGGTGGCGGCGGCGGTAGTACCTAAGGATAGGCCTGCATTCCTGAAATTGGTGAAGGCAAATGATCGTACTGTTAATTGTTTTTTGTGTCTTCATTATCGGCTATGACTTCTTGTTCCGGCGTGTACCTAACAGTTTGCTTTTAACGGCGCTGTTGGTACACAGCGGGTACATGTTGTACGCAAGAGCGGGGGTGCTGGGTACTGATTTGTCGCAATCATTAATAGGGGCGGGTGTTGCATTACTTGTCTTTGTCCCTCTGTATGCGATGCGGGCAATGGGTGCGGGGGATGTCAAATTATTGATTGTGCTGGGCGCGGTGCTGGGGGTATCAGGCTTGCTAACGGTGTGGCTGATTGGAAGTCTGATCGCAGGTTTGCATGCACTTTTATTTTATGCATCACAGATATGGGTGGGATTTATTCCGCCAGTTATTCATCGCGTAGTGCAGCAAGTCGGGCAGAGCGATTTTTATCAGCGCGTCGTGACTGTACGGCAGGGGAGAAAAGGGGCTCCTTATGCGGCATATCTGGCAATAGGCGTTCTTTTTCATTTGATGATGACGTGGAGGGGGCAATGAACAATGCGATGCCTTTTTCAAAAAAAAATAACGGTGCGGCGGCTATCGAATTCGCTCTGGTCTTTCCGCTGTTTTTTGTCATCTTCTACGCAATCATTACTTACGGCCTGATATTTGTAGCGCAGCAATCGATCACGCTTGCTGCGGCGGAAGGTGCGCGTGCCGCATTACGTTTCGCCGCGGATGATACGGCGAGATCAACGAATGCGACGAACGCTGCGATCGGGGCCGACAGTGCCGCTTATTGGCTGGCACCACGTCTGACAGTGGTGAATACACTATCGGCGTGCCCCTATAGCAGTGCGGCGAACAACAATACAGGCGTCCGTTGTTATCGCGTGACGGTTACGTATGCGGGCTATACGCAAAATCCGCTGGTGCCTTTGCTGCTGGGACCGTTGATGAGTGTAGTGGTTCCAGACAAGTTGGAAAGCACGGCAATTATTCAGATCGACTGATGAATCTCCATAAAGAGTAACGGGCTCATGAATAAACTTACAAAGATCATCGCTGTAATTCTTGTCCTGCTGGCAGTGACGCTGGCAGCGCTTGCCTGGTGGATGGGGCATCAAACGCCGCCGCCAGCGGTAGAGATCAAAGCCGCCAGTACGCCGAAGGGGGCCGAGTATGCGGTTGTGGCTGCCGCAAAAAAACTGGAAAAAGGGAAGCAGATTACGGCCGATAGCGTGAAGCTGGTGATGTTGCCCATGACGGCAAACGGCACGTATGCGAATGCCGCTGACGTTATCGGAAAAGTGCCTGCAGTAGAAATAGGTCCGGACACCCTGGTGACAGAGGAACAACTGGTACGAGGTCTGGCCTTGAAACTGGCCGAGGGAGAAAGGGCGGTGGCGATCCCGGTAGATGAAGTCGTCGGAGTGGGAAATCGCATTGCCGCGGGTGATTATGTCGATGTGTTTTTTACCCTCAAAAAAGGTAATGACATTGATGTCGGGCAGTCGCGCCTGCTGGCTTCACGCCGTCTTGTGTTGACATACGGCACCACGACCATGGGCGAAGCACAGGAAAATCAAAGCCCGATGGCCAATGGCCAGACTACACAATCGTCTCAGGCACGTACGGCGGTGTTAGCAACGCCTATAGATCAGGTTAATCAACTTTTACTGGCAGCGCAGAACGGAAAGCTAACGCTGGTACTCCGTCATCCGGGAGATACCGGAGTCGCGGATATGACGCTTTTCCCTGAACCTAAGAATGTCTTGCGGGAGCGGAATGGTTTATCAAAAGAGGATAAAGAGGATATGAAGACAGGCGATAACCAGGCTTATGCCGGGATCGATTTTTCCAGCTGGGCCGGTGGTGTCAGCCCGACACGCGCCTCTGTTCCATCCAGTACTTCTGTACCAAAGACGCAAAGCAGATCGTCGAACACATTAGAGGTCATAAAAGGAACGCAACGGGAAAACGTCAGTTTCTAAACCTTCAAACCAATTATCGATAATCTGAAGCGGACGGCTGAAAAATGAAAATAATTAATGCCCTTGTGATTGCTGCCGGACTACTGTCCTCCTCCGTGTCGGCGGAAGATATGAACGTAACGGTCAAAGTGCGTGAGCAACTTCAGTTGAAGACGCCGGTGGACTTGGAGCGTATCGCCGTTGCTGATCCGGATGTCGCCGATGTCTTGATCATCAAGGGGTCAAGCAAACGGCCTGGCAGCATCATGCTGGTGGGTAAAAAGCCCGGAAACACGACTGTGACAGCGTGGCAACGTAATGGCCCGACCAGAGTGTGGCAAGTATGGGTGCAAAGTGCATTGCAGGGGCAATTGCCTGAGGAAGGCGCAGAACTGCGGATAAGTGGAGAGAGTGCCAGCTTGCGTGGACAGGCGCCTTCGTTGTTATCGCATGCAAATACGGCGGGCGTCGGATCTCAGGCCGTGGGCCGGGAAAAAATACTGGATACCTCAACGGTTGGCACCAGCGGCATGGTGCAGATTGATGTGCAGATCGTGGAATTTAGTCGCAATGTCCTGAAGGAAGCCGGGTTTGATTTCATATTTAACCAAAATCGCGGAGCGACCTTCAGTTTTGGCTTGAACAATTTTTCCAATGTTTTATCGTCGGCTGTGCAAACACCCGTTTCACAAGCGTTCAACTTGTTGGGTAGCACAAGCGTGAACGCCAGGGTAAAACTCATAGAGCAAAACGGATTGGCACGTGTGCTGGCACGTCCGTCGCTGATTGCGCTCTCCGGTCAGAGTGCCAGCTTTCTGGCTGGTGGCGAATTACCAGTTCCGCAATCCGGCGGTCTGGGGACAACCACGATTGTATATAAAGCCTTTGGTATAGGCCTGACGGTTACTCCTACGGTCTTGTCGGCAAATCGCATTGCCTTAAAGGTCGCTCCTGAAGCAAGCGACCTGGATTATGCCAATGCAATCGTAACCAACAACATGATGATTCCGGCGATATCCACACGCCGCACAGAGACGACGCTGGAACTCGGCGACGGTGAGAGTTTTGTCATTGGCGGCCTGGTTTCCCGTACCACTAAATCAAGCGTGAACAAAGTGCCTTTCCTCGGCGACCTGCCGATACTCGGCCCCTTCTTTCGCAGCATGCAATACAACCAGGATGAGAAGGAGCTCGTGATTATCGCGACGCCTCACCTGGTGAAGCCGATTGCCAAAGGTGCACAGCTACCATTGCCTGGCGAGGACAAGGAACGACGCGACTCTCCGGCGAATGCCTGGGGTAGTTATGTGATGGGCGTTGCCGGGCGCGACGATTTACCAGGATTTTCAAAGTAAATAGTGGAGAAAAAACCTTTGGAAAAGCTCATGGAACATAGTCAGCAGCGTGAAACAACGCTGAATGACAGCAATCGCTTTGTCTTTTGCTCGTCTAACGGCGTGCATCTGCGCTGGCTGGCCCATGCTTTGAAAGAGTGGCATGTGGTGCAGCAAGAGTTGGCTCCGATTGCTTTACTGACCGCGCGTGTGGCGGAGTGCAGGCCACGGTTGGTATTGCTTGATTTTTCGGGCAACTGTGGAGACAGCACGGCGAACTGTACTGCCGACATGATCGCGCTGGCGCAAATGATGAAGAGCAAATTACCTCAGGTACCTGTGGTTGCGGTCGGAACCATGGATTATCCGGAAGGCGCGGTCGCTGCTTTGCGTGCCGGGGTGCATCACTTCATTGATATGACCGCTCCGGTTGAAGAGGCACACGATGTAATTTACAAATTGGTCGCGGCAGTTTCAGCCCCTGCGGTTGCCATCCAGGGAACTTTGATTACGTTGCTGGGCACGCGGCCAGGAGTTGGCAGTACTACCGTATCGGTGCATCTGGCTGACCTGCTGCAATTGCGCAAATCCGGCCAGCATAAGGATTATCAAATCGGTTTGCTTGATCTGGGCTTGCCTGTCGGTGACGGGCAGCTCTATTTGAATGTTGCGGGTACCTATAGTTTTATTGATACCTTGCGCAATCGTCATCGTCTTGATCGCACCCTGATTCAGACTGCACTGACCAGCAGTCATAACGGCATCAAAGTAATCTCCCTGCCGCGTGTATTAAAGGAAATGACCGGTATCTCGCCTGAAGATGTCCTGTCATTGTTGACGCAGCTACGACTCTATTTTGATGTGCTGATACTGGACCTCGGTGGCCTGACAGATATGGAGCTGGTTGAATGCATGGCAAACGCTTCGGATCAGGTTCTGTTTGTGACGGATCAAAGTGCAGGCGCTTTGGTCTCCCTCTCCGGCATGCTCAAGGAATTCAACAAACACGGTGGCGATGCGAGTCGCCGCCAACTGATCGTCAATCGCTATGACATTCGTTATGGCATGAGTGCGCAGCAGATTGCCGAACGTTTTTCTTTGCCACTGGCAGCTGCGCTGCCGGAATGTACATTGCGCTTGATGAGTAGTGCCAATCAGGGAAAGTTATTACACGAAGTCGCCAAGCACGATCCATACGTGCGAGCGATACAGGATATGGCAGAAAAATTATTGAATCCGCATGCCGAGAAACATGGCGGAAAGTTGTCGAGTTGGGTACCAGGCTTTCTCAAACCATAACGCATACAACGGCCATGGCCGGGATAGAGGCATAGCGAGATGAACGATCAAGTGGGATTAGCCAATGAGGATGGCGCCTTTGTAAACACACAAAGGTTTCAGGATATCAAAACAGCTGCGTACGACAATCTGCTGACGCGGATAGAAGAGCTCGGTGCCGAGTTCGGGCGCTGGTCACGTTCGGCGATACAACAATTCGTCAATCTGGACGTCGATGGCTTCGTGCGCCTGCGTCGTATTCCACTCAATGAAAACGAAGTACGGCTGATTGCCGATGCATTGACCAAGGAACTGGCCGGGCTGGGACCGCTGGAGGATTTATTAGCGGACGGCGACGTTGAGGATATTTTGATCAACGGCTACAACGATGTCTTTGTTTCGCGGCATGGCGTGCTGCAACGTGAGACCTTGCGCTTCACCGACAATAATCATTTGTTGCGCATCGTGCGACGCATCCTGGCTCCGCTCGGACGTCGGCTGGATGAGTCTAACCCGATGGTCGATGCACGTTTGCCGGATGGCGGGCGCCTGAATGTCGTGATCGAGCCGCTGGCGGTAGACGGGCCTATGGTCTCGATACGGAAATTTCGTCGTGACCCATTGAAACCATCCGACTTGCAGGAACTGGGCACCCTGAACGATGAATTGTTTGGTTTGCTTGAGAGTGCGGTGAAAGCACGCTGCAACATCCTGATTTCCGGCGGCACCAGTTCCGGTAAAACGTCGTTGCTCAATGCACTCGCTTTCTTCCTGCCGGAAAATGAACGCGTTGTGACGGTTGAGGACACTGCAGAGCTTTCGCTTAATCATCCCCATGTGGTGCGTCTGGAATCGCGCATAGGCAGCTTTGAAGGAACTGGTGTCGTGACCATCCGTGACCTGATTCGTAACAGTTTA
>NZ_QAJP01000005.1:82402-471696 GCF_003852535.1 Herminiimonas sp. KBW02
TGCTGGAAATGTTGCAGGCGATGAATACCGGTCATGACGGTTCCATGGCCACGATACACGCGAATACGCCACGGGAATGTCTGCACCGGATAGAGATGCTGGCCGGCTTTGCAGGCTTCCAGGGCAGTGAATCCAGCTTGCGTCGCCAGATTGCCGGTGCGCTTGATTTTATTGTGCAAATCGGGCGCTTATCAAATGGCCGTCGCCGCATTGTCTCCATTACCGAAGTGACCGGAGTCGGCGACAACATCATCACGACTCAGGAACTGTATCGCCATGAAAGTTACAGCGGTCCGGATGGCGAGGAAAAAGATCGCTGGGTTTCTCTGGGTATACAGCCGCATTCACCGAAGCTGCAAAAACGCCGGCCGCAGACGCCTGGTGGCAGCAATTCACAAAAGAGAAATTAATCATGCCTGTGTTCGCTTTATGGATGATTGCTGTGGCGATACTGCTGCTCGCCGGCGGGATTGTCTTATGGCACAACGCTCAATTGCATCAACAACAGGATGCGACATCGGCATTTGTTGATCATCAGATTCGGAGCATGGAGCAGTCGCAGGCAATCACGGCGGAAGACATAGAACAGCAGGCAGGACTGCAGTTTCGTATTGAGTCCAATGTCTGGCGCAAATTTTTATTGCGGGCAGGGGTAGTAGAAACGCCGCTTTTTTACGCGATTCTGGTCGGTCCAGGAATCTTGTTTACGCTACTGGCCGCGTATTTTGGCGGAGTGTTGTCGGTGATCGGCACGATATTTTTATACGTGACCCTGTCCTATTTTCGTCTATGGATGAAAGCAGTTCGTCGGCATCAAAAAATGGTACGGCAATTACCGGCATTTCTGGACACCATGGTTCGCCTGACTATTGTTGGCAACAGTCTGGAGTCGGCTTTTCAGGCAACTGTGCTGACGACGGAAGCGCCTTTGCGCGAATTGCTGGATCGTAGTAACCGCCTGGTGCAGGCTGGTATGGATCTGGAGCATGCGTTGCTGCAAAAGGCACGGGTATTTCAAGTGTTGGAACTTGAGCTGATCGCCGCAGTGATCGGTGTCGCTTTGCGTTTCGGCGGGCGGGCTGACATGGTATTGGAGCGGATGGCTGCGTTTATGCGGGATCGCGAATATGCGCAGAACGAACTCGTTGCCTTATCGGCGGAAACCAGGCTTTCTGGCTGGGTGTTGGGCTTGCTGCCTATCGGTTTAGGTGTCTTTATGGTGATTTTCAACAACCAGATGTTCGTCACGATGCTGGAGGATCCGATAGGTAAAAATCTTTTGATTTTTGCCGCGACCCTGGAAGTGCTTGGTGCCTACTGGTTATATCGTTTAGCTAAATCGGTGTGAGAGAAAAATGAGCCAGCATGTCCTGCAGATTCTATCCATCTTGCTATTTGCGGCAGCGGCTTTGTTGGTCGGCAGTGTTTTGCTACGTCAACTTTGGCAATTCATGCGTAGTGAAAAAATGCTGGAAGAAATGATTGATGTGCAAGAGCATCCAGGGCAGGAAAAGTTGCCGCAAGGACCATTGCTGCGGCGCTGGCTGGATGGCTTCCTCGCATACATGGCGCACTGGGTCGATACCCCATTAGGCAAGCAACTGGTGGCGCAAGAGGACAGAACATTATTGGATCAGTGTGGTGTCAATGATAGTCGTGGAAAAACACTATTTTTTGCGACCCGGGTATTACTCGGCATCGGCTTGCCGATTCTTGCATGGATCATTTTTTCTGATAAATCAAGAACGATCTGGCTGATTGCCGGTTTCATGGGATTTGCGCTTGGTTATATGGGATTTGCGCTTGGTTATATGGGGCCGAAATGGGTGATGCAAATCAGGGCGAAAGAACGGAGGCAGAAAGCGGCGGAAGAGCTGCCGCTACTGATCGATCTTTTGCGCTTGCTGCAAGGGGTAGGGATGTCTATCGATCAGAGTTTGCATGTGGTGGAGAACGAGTTCTCCCGCTCACTTCCGATATTAAGCAAGGAGCTGCAAATGGCAGCGCAGCAGTATATGAACGGACGCACACGCGAACAATCATTACGTCGTTTTTCGACCGTTTTTGAAAACGAAGATATGAGTGCCGTAGCACGCCTGATTGCTCAGGTTGATCGTTATGGCGGCGCAGTCCAGCAGCCGTTGCAACAGTTTAGCGACAGGTTGAGGGAGCAGCGCAAACTGGATATGAAAGAAAAAGTAGGCAAGCTGACGGTCAAGATGACTGGTGTGATGGTGCTGGCTTTGTTGCCTGCTTTATTAATAATTACAGGCGGCGCGGGTTTCCTGGCGATCGTTCGTGTTTTGTCAAAAATGGGAGGCGCCACATGAAAAATAGATTGCACCAAGGCGTGTTCTGCGCGTTGATCGTTCTGCTGTCGTGTAATGGTTGCGCCAGTTTCAACGCTTCTTCCAATGAATATGCGATGCGCAATGAGGAAGCCTCGCAGCGACAACAGGTTGAGCTGGACAGACCTGCTTTGGACAATAAACAGGTCTATCTGGATATGATCAAAAAAATGCAGGAACGCTCCTTGTATTTTGCTTCTATCGCGCACATAGATTCCTATCAAAAAACCTACGGCACTTCGCCTGAAGTGCAGCGCCTTTATGCTGACGCTTTGCGCGCAACAGGACAGGATGACTCTGCCGAGAAGCAGTACAGAGCGCTGCTGAATGGAACGGAAGCTGCGGCTGCATGGCACGGTCTGGGACTATTGGAGGCGCAACGAGGCAGTTCTGCCAAGGCAATTTCAAACTTGCGCGTATCGAGTCGGCTCGATCCGACCAATGCGCTGGTATTGAGCGATTTGAGTTATGCCTTGCTGGCTGACGGAGACAACAATGCTGCACGCATACCTTTGATGCAAGCAGTTGAGCTTGCGCCTGGCAACCGTAAGGTCATCAGTAATCTGGCTCTGTTCTTTATGTTGTCAGGGGATGAGGCGAAAGCGGAAGCCTTGATGAAAGAAGCGAAGATGTCATCAGAGGTTCGGGCTGAAATACTTAAGCGTCAGGAATCGATAACAAAAGGCAAGCCGAAATCAGCCAGCACACAGGATGCCAGGAGCCGCATTATGCCGGTAGTCGCCAGCGGAAGCGGGATGCAATTACAGCTGCAAATGCAGCTTCTGTCGCCACAGTCCGGCGTATCCGCTCGCAGCGAGTAATCAGGGGGATTTATGAAACAACCTTTCTTGAAACAGGCACCAGTTACGCGGTGTATTGCATTGACAGTATTTGTATCGGTCAATCTTGGATCACTGTGTCACGCGCAGAATCCCGTAGTCTCGCAAGAACCCGTCATACAAGAAAGAGTTGCTTCCCGTCAGATAGGGGACGCTACCTCTTCCTTATTGCAGATGCAGGTCAGCGGCAGCATGGCCGGTCCTGCGCTGCCTATGTTGGGGGCGACCAGCTCACTCAGTTGGGAGCGCTACAAGGATAGTTTTAAACACAAAATCCCGGAGTCATTTGAGAGAGCTGTCAGTAAAAGTAATACTGGCGGCCAGTAAGTAACGTTGATCGGCGATGTATGAAAATCCTATTGCGATCTTTCTCTCGAAGCGAGGCCGCGCATACTGGCGGAGTGGCGGCATCGACCCAGCGCGGGTCGATTGTCGTCGTCGCCGCAATCGTCATCTCTACAGTCGTTATTGCATTAGCTTCCGTCGATATCGGTTATCTGTTTTTTCAGAAGCGTGATTTACAAAAAGTTGCGGACCTGGCGGCACTGGCGGGTGCGCAGCAATTAGCCAGATCTTCAGCTGCGCCGAATCCCTGCGCATTAGCACTAAGCTCTGCTAAGTCGAATGCGGACATGCAGGTTACGCAAGGTTTTACGACAACAGAATTTGTGGCTTCCTGTGGCAGATGGGATCCGGCGGTGGTTGCTGACGCGCCGCATTATGAGGCGTATGCGGGGGGAGTGGCGCCGGCTGGCCGGCCGGCCGCAACAGCTGTAAATGTCTGGATTACCCGTTCCTTCCGCACCTTCTTTGGAGGTACGCGGGAGGTTGCTGCGATGGCAGTTGCAACGGCTGAGGCGCAGATTGCCGTGTTTTCGGTGGGTTCCAGATTGCTGCGGGTAAATGGTGGCGTGGTGCCAGGCATATTGAGCCGGCTGGGGGTTGATATCAGTGGCACTGCATTGGTTTCTTATAATGGTCTGGCCAATGTCAACGTGACGCCAGGTGGATTGTTGGCGCAGCTAGGCTTCCCGATTCCAGTCAATGCTGACGTCGGCACGATCAAGCAAGCCGTGATGGCAGACGTAAGTGGTTGCAACAATGGAGTTTGCACACTGGAGGCTTTAATTGGTGCCGTTTCCATCGTCGCGGGGCAGCAGAATCTGCTCAGTGCGCTTGGTCTGAGCGCGACGCAATTGAAGTTGCCCGTGCAACTCTTTTCCGACGCGACTGGACGTGGCGGCATATTTGCTTTGGTGAATACGGCGAGTGGGCAGGCGGCGTTGACGGCCAACGTGAATGCACTCGAGTTGCTGACCGCGATGATAGGTGTGGCCAATGGTCACCGCTTTGCTGATGTGCCCTTGAGCGCAAGTGTTCCCGGTGTGCTTAACTCGCAGATAAAAGTGGGCATAGTGGAACCTCCTTCTATAGGTATCGGTGGCGTAGGAGCGACTGCATTTACTTCCCAGGTGCGCCTGTTCAGCCGGATCCAGGCGCCGGCACCGCCGGTTTCTGCTGCGCTCTCTAGTTTGCTGAGTGTCGATTTACCGATGGCGATTGATGTCGTCAATGGCCAGGGCACTATCACGGCGATGTGCAACGGACCGGATGCGAGTGGAAACCAGACTGCAACGATCGCGGTGACTGCACCTATCTTGCAGGCTTGTATCGGCAATATCGACGCTGCCACGGCCTTTTCTACGAACACATCTTGCGAGGTGGGTTTGCAGAACAAACAGATGCTGAGCATCCTGGGCGGTGCATTAAGCATCAACGATCAGGTCGTGCTCAGGGCATTGGATAGCAACGGCAGCGTTACCCTAAGCAAGGGACAGACGGCGACCGTAGGCAATAACAATCTGCCGATCGGGACGACTGTCACCAACTTAACGAATGCAATATTGGTCACCTTACTTGGAAAATTGCTAAACAATAAGCAAGGTCCTGTTAACGACAATAATCTCGCAACAGCCCTTTTGAGTGCGGATGGAAACGTGTTGCAGACGACACTGAACACGCTCAAGGGTTCTTTGTCTTCGCTGCAGACTTTTGTCAACAGCCTGAATACTGACGTCAAGACGATAGCCGGTGGTTCATTGGGTTCAGGCGTGGTGAATCTGCTGGGTAGTGTAGGTGGACTGGTGAATGGACTGCTGACCGGTGTGGGCAACTTGCTGAACAGTGTCGTCGGTGGTTTGTTGAATCTGCTCTTCTGTAACTCTCATTGCCAGGTGCAGAACCAGTTAAGCGGCAATAGCAGCAATTCTGCTGTTAGCAATGTATTGCTGGCCTTGCTTGGATTAGTGGAAAAATTGCTGGAGCCCGTCCTGAACGGTCTTGGTTCCCAGATCGCCAGTTTGCTCAATAATTTATTGGGCATAGGCCTGGGGCAGGTCGATGTCACCTTGATCGATTTGAAATGTGGCGGCGGTGATAACGTCAGACTGGCTCACTAAATGTCTTACAACGACTCTCGATATTTGCCCATGAAAAATAAATCCTCGTTTGGAAAGTGGTTCGGCTATCTCGGTTTTGATCATTTCATTGCGCCGTTTCTGATCAAGCTGATCTATTGGGTAGGTGTACTCGTCATCGTGAGTGCGGGCATCGGCGGTTTCTTCGCTACGTTTGATATGCCGCAGCGTGGGCTGGGCGGTGTGCTGCTGGCCTTGATTGCGACGGTGCTGTCCTTATTGCTCTGGCGCCTGATGTGCGAGTTGTTGATACTGGCTTTTAATATTTATGCGCGGCTGGTCGAGATACGCAATTTGCTATCGAGTCGGCAGGAACGTATGGATGCATACCGCAAAGTGCCGAACGTGCGTGCCTTGAATAACGAATGACGGAAACTGTGTAAGCAAAGAATGCTAAAAAATAAAGCACCGCAAGAAAATATCGACATTTACGTGTGGGAAGGTAAATCGGATATTTACGATCGTATCGTCCGCTGTCTGGTGAGTTCAGAAGTGGATGTGATGCGTGCCGATCATATGGATTTGATGTCGGATCAGTCGAGGGTGTCGCCAGCGATCGCGATTATTTCCGTGACCATGATAGATAGCGGTCGCTTCAATGCCGATGACTGGCAGAAGGCGCATGGTATGCCTGTCATCTGGGTCGCCGAAGCACCGCGTGCTTTCGATTCGCGCGTCTACCCGCCTGAGTATTCTCACATTCTGATGCTGGACTTCACGTGTGCCGAATTACGTCGCTTGGTGTTTGGTTTGGCGGGTGAGTTGAATGGTGGGATCAAGTCCACGCAGGAACGTGATCCGCTGATTGCCGAATCTGATGTGATGAAGACCTTGCTCAAGGAGACCGTGGCTTTTGCCGATTGCGATTCGAATGTATTGATAGCCGGTGAAACCGGTGTCGGCAAAGAGCGCATCGCGCGCTTGTTACATGAGAATAATCAACGGTATAGCAAGGGGCCGTTTGTCGCCGTCAACTGTGGTGCGATCCCGGACGGTTTGTTTGAGTCGCATTTCTTTGGTCATGCAAAGGGGGCGTTTACCGGGGCGATGCTGGCGCACAAAGGCTACTTCGAGCAGGCAGATAACGGCACTTTGTTCCTGGATGAGATCGGCGATCTGCCTTTGTATCAACAGGTCAAATTGTTGCGCGTGCTGGAGCAAAGCAAGGTGACGCGGCTCGGTTCCGCTGTCGAGATCGATGTTGAGTTCCGCCTGGTCGCGGCGACCAATCGTAATTTGCGCGAGTTGGTAAAGCAGGAAATGTTTCGTTCCGATCTGTATTACCGGATGGCGGTAATAGAGCTGCGCGTGCCTAGTCTGGAGGAGCGCGGTGAGGTTGATAAGATTGCGATCTTCAGTGGCATCGTGAATCAGATCTTCAAAAGTGCTGCGCGCGATTCTGCGCCATTGCCGGAAGTTCCGGAATGGCTATTACGCCTGGTGGCGAATACGCGCTTCCGCGGTAATGTAAGGGAGCTGCGCAATATTGCCGAGCGCATCACGATTATTCATCGTCAGCTTGGCGACTGGGACCGGGGAGCGATAGATCGTGTGTTCCATGCCTTGCAGGAATTGAAAGTGGACGTCGAGCATGAAGATCAGACCGGCGTGCGCAAGAAATGGGATGCGGCTGATCGCAATCGCATTATTGAGGCGCTGGATGCGCATAACTGGCGCAGGCAGGATACGGCGAATCATTTGAAGATGAGTCGTAAGGTCTTATGGGAAAAAATGCGCAAGTTCCAGATCATAGATGGTGATCCGGAACCGGGCGAGATAGAGCCTTGAAGAAAAAAGCCATGCCGGATTAACCGGCATGGCTGCTTACCCCTACATATTCAACTACTTTTATTCAGCACGCGCGGGGATTTGCGCAAAGCGTCCACTGTTGAAGTCGTCTATCGCTTGCACGATTTCTTCATGGGTATTCATGACAAACGGACCATGGCCAACGATAGCTTCCTCGATGGGTTCGCCAGCGATCAGCAACACGACGGCATCGTTGTTGGCTTCTATGGTGATGCCACTGCCTGCGCGATCCAGCAATACCATTTGCGCATCACGTGCGATCGCATCACCATTCACCGAAACCGTACCGCGCAGCACGATGAGGGCGGCATTCCAGCCGTCCGGTACCGGCAATTCGCTGATGCTGCCCTGATTCAGCCGTACATCCAATACGTGCATAGGCGTAAAGGTATGCGCTGGTCCGGTATGGCCCAGATACTCGCCGGCAATCACACGCACCGTGCCCGCACCGTCCGGCATCGCGACCGCAGGTATGTCATGGTCGACGATGGCCTGATAGCCCGGCGCAGTCATTTTGTCCCTGGCTGGCAGGTTGACCCAAAGTTGCACCATTTCCAGCGCGCCGCCGGAGCGGGTGAATGCTTCCGAGTGGAATTCTTCATGCAGGATGCCGGCCCCGGCCGTCATCCATTGCACGTCGCCGGGGCCGATCACGCCGCCCTGGCCGGTCGAATCCCGATGCTCAACCTCACCTTTGTAGACGATGGTGACGGTTTCAAAGCCGCGATGCGGATGCGAGCCGACGCCAGGCGGACGTTGTGCCGGGCTGAATTCAGCAGGGCCAGCATAGTCCAGCAGCAGGAAGGGGCTGAGTTGCTTGCCATGGCTTTGATACGAAAACATGGAGCGCACAGGAAAGCCGTCGCCTACCCAATGCGGGCGAGGAGCGCTGTAGACGCCAATGATGTTTTTCATGATTGCTTCCTTTCGGGTGCGAGATTATTTAACAGGATTAAGGATAGTGCAGGGACGATGGCTTGAGTAGGCAGTAAAATCGGCCATGAGTGTCCTATTTGGTGAACGATGGAGCTGCAATGCAGGATTTGAATGACCTTTATTTTTTCGTCCAGGTGGTCGATCACGGCGGCTTTGCGCCGGCCGGACGTGCTTTGGGCATCCCGAAATCCAAACTGAGCCGTCGCATTGCGCTATTGGAAGAAAGATTGGGCGTGCGCCTGATTCAGCGCACAACGCGGCAATTCTCGGTGACAGAGATAGGGCAAACCTATTACGAGCACTGCAAGGCCATGCTGGTAGAGGCGGAGGCGGCGCAGGATGTGATCGATGTGACACGGGCAGAGCCGCGCGGCGTGGTGCGGCTGTCCTGTCCGATTACCTTGCTGCATGCGCATGTCAGCGGCATGCTGGCCGATTTCATGGCTTTAAATCCGCATGTGACCGTGCATCTGGAGGCAACCAACAGGCGTGTCGATGTGGTGGCGGAAGCGATGGATATCGCGATTCGGGTGCGGCCACCGCCGATCCAGGATAGTGACCTGGTCATGCGGGTGCTGTCTGATCGCGGGCAATGCCTGGTCGGCAGTCCGGCTTTGTTTAATAAGCAGGAGCGGCCACATTCGCCGGCCGATATCGCGGACTGGCCGAGCCTGGCTCTGGGTTCGCCGCAGCAGACGCATGTGTGGAATTTGTTCGGGCCGGACGGCGCGCATGTCTCGCTGCATCATCACCCGCGATTTGTGACTGGCGACATGATGGCTCTGCGTGATGCAGCGCTCGCCGGGGTCGGTATTGTGCAGTTGCCGCGCATGATGATACGGGAGCAACTGGCTGCCGGAACCTTGATTAGTTTGCTGCCGGATTGGGCGCCACGGCGCGAAATCGTTCACGCGGTATTTCCTTCGCGACGTGGTGTATTGCCATCGGTGCGGGCGTTGATCGACTATCTGGCCGAGCGTTTTCAGGCTCTGAATGAAGATTGACAGGTTTTTTTCGCACGAATATGTACGTAAATGAGGTCAATACAGTCTCGAATGACGGAAGTGTTGTTTGCAAGCTAAGGAATATGCCGGGCATGGCGTTTTGGTGACGGGTGTTATCTTGTTCGTAACGGATGCCGAAAAGAGTTAAAAACCACGAATTCTGGGGATAACGTGTATTTCCTTGAGGGGCGTTGTTGACACTTGAAAAACGTACTATTTGCGAAAAATCATTAAATGCACATTTTTGTTTTTTTGCTGCAATCTTTTCTATTCTTTTCGTTTTCGCTGCATTAAGATTTGAGAGTTACGTTTTGATGTTTTTACATTTCCACGCAGAAAATTTACATTTTGTCAGCGCGGAGTTGGAATAAATTGTCATAAAAATAACCGGGGCTGTTTTTAAAGCGATCCAGTCCCGGCCCATTAATACTCTAGCCGTTCAAGCATGTCCCTAAAGCGTAACGATTCATCCGATAACCAGCTATCCAGCTTGATGGAGATTGCTGGTGAGCTTGTGCTGCGACTTAATACGCGCGGAGAGATTCTCCACGTCAGCAAACGTACCGACGCCTTGATCGGTCACGGGTCGCCATTGGCCGGGATGAAACTGTTTGAATTGGTGCGCTTATCTGACAGGCATGCAATCGAAGCAGCATTAAGACAGGCGATTGCCTCGCGCGAGGTGACGCGCGTCAGTGTGCAAATGGCTACGCGTGCCGTATTGCGCTGGTATGAGCTGCAAATGATTGCCTACGATGACGACACCGAAGCCGCCGTGCTGGTGGTCGGTCACGATATTTCAGGTCAGCAAGCCACAGAAGAGCGCTTGCGCCATATGGCGACGCACGATGAATTAACCGGCTTGCCGAACCGCTCCTTGTTGTCAGATCGTTTGCGCATGGCGATTGCGCAGTCGCGTCGCACCGACCGCGGCTTTGCAGTGGTGGCACTGGATCTCGACGGTTTCAAAAAAGTAAACGATGCACTTGGCCATCCGGTCGGCGATGCCTTGTTGCGTGTAGCGGCTGCACGTTTGCGCGAAACCTTGCGCGACGTTGATACGCTGGCTCGCGTTGGTGGTGATGAATTCGTTGCCGTCTTGCATGGCGCGGTAGACGAAGTAGAGATACACAATGTGGCGCGCAGGATGATTGCGGCCATCCAGTTGCCGTTTGAAATTGATGGCAATGCGCTCTATGTCAGCACTTCAATCGGCGTTGCGATTTATCCGGCGCATGGTGAGACCGATGTTAAATTGCTGGCGCACGCCGATAGCGCTATGTATCGCGCGAAAGAAACCGGTAAAGCGCGCTGCATCATATATAACCACCTGAGTTTCAATCAGGTCGAGCACGATGTGACGATGGAAGCGGCGATGTTTGAGGCGGTGCGGAATGGTGAATTCCTGCTGCACTACCAGCCTATCGTCGATGCACATACGCGCCAGATCATGGGCTTTGAAGCGCTGATGCGCTGGATGCGCCCGGATATCGGCCTGGTGCCGCCGAATCAATTCATCCCGATGGCAGAAAATAACGGCCTCATCAATTTGCTGGGTGCCTGGGCGCTGAAGTCTGCGTGCGTGCAATTGAAAAGGTTTGAAGAGGCTGCCGGACGCCAGCTATACGTCTCGGTTAACGTTAGCCCACGCCAGTTCCGCAGTGATCAGTTCATCAGCATGATGGATGATGCGCTCAAGTTGTCCGGCCTGGAAGGCGATCAGTTAATGCTGGAAATTACCGAAGGCATCCTGATGTCTGATCCTGAGCATGCGGAAGCCGTACTTGCCAAGATCACTGCACGTGGTGTGCGCATTGCGATTGATGATTTCGGTACCGGTTATTCGTCACTGGTTTACCTCAAGCGCTTTCCGATTGCTGCGCTCAAAATTGATCGTACCTTCATCAAGGATTTACCAGACTCCATCAAGGATGCGGCGATTTGTAACGTGGTTCTCAGCCTGGCCAATCACCTTAGTCTGATGACGGTGGCAGAAGGCGTGGAGAATGAGCGACAAATGGAATTTTTATCTGCACAGGGTTGTTCACTGATCCAGGGCTTCCATACCGGCTTCCCATTACTGCCGGATGCACTGATCGATATACTGAAAGCAGATGCCTTGGCTCTGCAAAATTAACCCGCCAAGTCAAAAGACATCGATTCATGACGAACCAAATTAGCCCAGCAATTAATCCTGAAAGAACACTGGATTTACTGTGGACACGCGTACGCCAGCGCGGTGATTTACCCGGGTTCTCAAAAGTAGTGACCGCCATCGTCGGCGCCATGCAAGGTGAAGACGACCGTGAATTCAATATGACACGGACAGTCTTGTCCGATCCGACGCTGACGCAGCGTGTACTGCGCCTCGCCAATAGTGCGATGTATTCCGCGTTCGGACAAAGTATCAATACCGTTTCCAAAGCAGTCATCGTTCTTGGTACCGAAACCATAGGTCATCTGGCATTGGGTTTGAAGCTGATAGATGGCTTATCGGCGGCTTCGCTTGGTAGTTCCGATACGCGCAGCGAAATGGAACGTGCCGTGATGGCGGGGCAGATTGCACGCCAGGTCGCATCGTCGACCACGCGGCGCGATACCGAAGAAGTGGTCGTGTGTTCCATCCTACATTCGCTGGGGCGCCTGATGGTGTCCTTCTACCTGCCGGAGCAATGGGCGGAAGTGCAGATGCGTGCCATCAGTAACGATATTTCAGAGAATGAAGCCGCGCGTGACGTGCTGGGACTGGAGCTGGACGAAATCGGTCGCCTCATCGGTAAGCGCTGGGGTTTGCCGAGTGGTCTGGTTGCGAGCCTGAAGGAAATGCCGCCACGTATAGATAGCGACGCCAGTCACGAGCCACTCGAACACTCGGAATGGCTGGCTGCTGTCTCTACCATGTCGACACGCTGTGCCGGGGTCTTGTGTGAAGATGATGCGGCATCTGCTGAAGTGGATCTGGCTGAAATTGCCGAAAACTACGCGGAAATGCTGGGGCTGGATTCTGCAGTGGTGCTGTCTGCGGTGGATGCTGCACAAAAGGCTTCGGAAGATGAATCGCTGGCGCACCATGGTAAGCAAGCCGACGAGCCGGAAGCGCAAATGTCCTTGCCGCTGGGGAAACCGTTGGATTCGGTCAATATTCTTAAGCGCGGCGTCGGCGATATGCATGACGAAGTGGCGACTGCCAGTACCGGGCAGGTGATGACAGTGGCGCTGGAAACAGTCTATCAGGGCCTGGGTCTGAGTCGTGCGGTGGCCTTCCTGCGCAATCACGACGAAGGTAAATATGTTGCGCGCATGTGTTTCGGTGAGTGCACCGAAGAAATGCTGGCGCGTTTGAATTTCAAGGATGCGTATCAGCCGGACGTGTTCCATGCCGCACTCGCAAACGACAAAATGATCTTCGTCGAAGATGCGCAAGCGCCTGCTTTCCTCAGCAAATTGCCGCGCTGGTGGCGCGACGAATTATCGACGGCACGCAGCTTTGTCATCCTGCCGCTGATGCTGAATTTCCATCCGGTCGGTTTCATGTATGGTGACTGGGATGCTTCGGTGCCGCCGTCCAAAATTTCGCAGCAGGAAGTGGTCTTGCTGGATGAATTGCGCGCGCTGGTGGTCAAAGCGATCGGTTATCGGAATAAAAGCGACGAACCTTCCTGGACACGTACCATGCGTTGATGATGTGTCCTTGCCGGTACGGCAGGGGTATAGAAATGCTGTAATTGGGGTCAGAGTTGATTTAATATGCAATAAATCAACTGGAGTGCAAAGCCATGGCCCGACTTCCCAGGCTGGTTGTTCCCAATCAGCCCCATCACATTACCCAGAGCGGCAATGACCGCCAACTGGTGTTCCGCGAAACTGCCGACTATCTGGAATTCCTGGCGCGCCTGCGCGAGGCGGCCAGGCAGTTCAAGGTGTCCATCCACGCCTATGTGCTCATGCCCGATCACTTGCATTTGCTGGCGACGCCGGTCGATCAGGACGGTTTATCACGCATGGTGCAATGGCTGGGCCGCCATTACGTACCTTATTTCAACCGCAAATATGAACGTAGCGGCACCTTATGGCAGGGACGCTATAAGGCAACCGTGGTGGATGCCGAGGGCTACCTGATGACTTGCTGTCGCTATATCGAAACCAATCCGGTGCGTACTGGCCTGGTGGCTGCTGCGGGAGATTACCCCTGGTCCAGTTATCCGCATCATATCGGTCTGAAATCCGACCCTATTATCACCGACCATCCGTTGTACTGGGCTTTGGGCAATACCCCGTTTGAGCGGGAGGCGGCGTACAAGGCATGGATCGAACAGGGTTTGAGTGCTGCTGAAGTAGCGGCCGTCAGCGACGCCACCATGAAAGGCTGGGCCTTGGGTAGTGAGCAGTATAAGTTGTCATTGGAGAAACAAACTCAACGTCGTATACGCCAGGTTAAGCGAGGCAGACCAGCGCGCCAAAATGCGGAGTCGCGCACTAAAAGCTCTTGATTTTAATGCGCTTTTGAACCATTTTGGTGCAAAAAGGAATTACTCTGTCCCCATTTAAAATTTGACACAAGAGTAGGGAAAATTTAATTGACACTGACCCTATTTTTTGAGGTTGAAATTGAGATTGCTCTGCACTATCCTTCAGGCTCATTGAAAAGTAGTGGAGAAGGCTATGCATGCGCAAGGTTTGTACGATCCGGCTAATGAACATGATGCTTGTGGCGTAGGTTTTGTCGCCCACATCAAAGGCAAGAAGAGCCATTCTATCGTTGAGCAAGGTTTGCTCATCCTCAAAAATATCGACCATCGCGGCGCTGTAGGTGCTGACAAGCTGATGGGCGACGGTGCCGGTATTCTGATTCAGATCCCGGACCAGTACTACCGCGAAGAAATGGCCAAGCAAGGCGTAACCCTGCCACCAGCAGGGGAATACGGCGTCGGCATGGTCTTCCTGCCTAAGGAAAACGCTTCCCGCATCGCGTGCGAACAGGAACTGGAACGCTCGGTTCTGGCTGAAGGCCAGGTCGTGCTGGGCTGGCGCGATGTGCTGGTCGACAAAGAGATGCCTATGTCGCCGACCGTGCGTGACAAAGAACCAGTGATCCGTCAGATTTTCATCGGCCGCGGCCAGGACATCATGGTGACCGACGCGCTGGAACGCAAACTGTACGTCATCCGCAAGGCTTCCGGTCACGCGATTCAGGCACTGCACCTGTTGCACGGCCAGGAATTCTTCGTGCCGTCGATGTCGGCACGTACCGTGGTCTACAAAGGCCTGCTGCTGGCTGATCAGGTCGGTGAGTACTATAAAGACCTGCAGGATCCACGTTGCGTCTCCGCACTGGCGCTGGTGCATCAACGCTTCTCGACCAACACCTTCCCTGAATGGCCGCTGGCTCACCCGTACCGCCTGCTGGCGCACAACGGCGAGATCAACACAGTTAAAGGCAACTTCAACTGGATGCGCGCACGCGAAGGCGTGATGAAATCGGCCGTGCTGGGCGATGACCTGAAAAAACTGTTCCCGCTGATCTATGAAGGTCAGTCGGATACCGCATGCTTCGACAACGCGCTCGAACTGCTGGTCATGGCTGGTTACCCGATCGCACAAGCGATGATGATGATGATTCCGGAAGCGTGGGAAAACCACACCACCATGGATGACAACCGTCGTGCGTTCTACGAATACCATGCTGCAATGATGGAGCCATGGGATGGCCCGGCAGCAATGGCATTTACCGATGGTCGCCATATCGGCGGTACTCTGGATCGTAACGGCTTGCGTCCAGCACGTTACATCGTGACCGACGACGACCTGGTCGTCATGGCATCGGAATCCGGTGTCTTGCCTATCCCTGAATCCAAGATCATCCAGAAATGGCGCCTGCAACCAGGCAAAATGTTCCTGATCGATCTGGATGCAGGTCGCATCATCGACGACAAAGAACTGAAAGATACCTACGCTAACGCCAAGCCATACAAACAATGGATTGAGTCGGTACGTATCAAACTGAACGAACTGAACAAAGAAGCAGCGGAAGCCAAATCGGCTACTGCGTTGCTCGATTTGCAGCAGGCATTCGGCTACACCCAGGAAGATTTGAAATTCCTGATGTCGCCTATGGCAACCACCGCGGAAGAAGCGACCGGCTCCATGGGTAACGATTCGCCGCTGGCTGTCATGTCGAATAAAGACAAGACGCTGTACAACTACTTCCGTCAGTTGTTTGCGCAAGTCACCAACCCGCCTATCGATCCGATTCGTGAAGCAATGGTGATGTCGCTGGTGTCCTTCATTGGTCCTAAGCCTAACCTGCTCGACACCAACAACATCAACCCGCCTATGCGTCTTGAAGTGTCGCAGCCTGTGCTCGACTATGCGGATATCGCAAAGTTGCGCAACATCGGTGCACACACCGGCGGCAAGTTCAAATCGCATGAGCTGAACATTTGCTATCCGACCGCATGGGGCAAGGAAGGCATAGAAGCGCGTCTGGCTTCGCTGTGCGCGCAGGCAGTGGATGCGGTGCAATCCGGCCACAACATCCTGATCATCTCCGATCGCAAGATCGATGAAAACCACGTTGCCATTCCAGCGCTGCTGGCGACTTCGGCTATCCACTTGCACCTGGTCAGCAAAGGTATGCGTACCTCGACCGGTCTGGTTGTGGAAACCGGTTCGGCACGTGAGACACATCACTTCGCTCTGCTCGCAGGTTACGGTGCGGAAGCGATCCATCCATACCTCGCGATGGATACCGTCAGCGAAATGGCGAAAGGCTTGCCAGGTGATTTGTCGCCAGAAAAAGCAATCGCCAACTTCCAGAAGGCAGTCGGCAAAGGCTTGATGAAAGTCATGTCGAAAATGGGTATCTCTACCTATATGTCGTACTGCGGCGCGCAGATTTTTGAAGCCATCGGCCTCAACAAATCGCTGATCCAGAAATACTTCAAAGGTACTTCGTCCAACGTGGAAGGTATCGGCGTATTTGAAGTGGCGGAAGAGGCACTGCGTTTGCACCGTGCAGCATTCAGCGCTGACCCGGTGCTGGCGCACGCGCTCGACGCTGGTGGTGAGTACGCATACCGTACCCGCGGTGAAGAACACATGTGGACACCGGACGCGATTGCTAAATTGCAGCACTCGACCCGTGCCAACAACTTCAGCACCTATAAAGAATACGCGCAGATCATCAACGATCAATCGAAGCGTCACATGACACTGCGTGGCTTGTTCGAATTCAAATTCGATCCGGCCAGCGCGATTCCACTGGATGAAGTTGAGCCAGCCAAGGAAATCGTCAAACGTTTCGCTACCGGCGCGATGTCGCTGGGTTCGATCTCGACCGAAGCGCACGCAACCCTCGCGATTGCGATGAACCGCATCGGCGGTAAATCGAACACCGGTGAAGGCGGCGAAGATACCAAGCGTTATCGCTCGGAACTGCGCGGCATTCCTATCAAGGATGGTTCGACCCTGTCGTCGGTCATCGGTAAAGACGTGGTTGAAGTCGACATGCCTTTGATGCCAGGCGATTCGCTGCGCTCGAAGATCAAGCAAGTTGCTTCGGGTCGTTTCGGTGTCACCACCGAATACCTGACTTCGGCAGAGCAAATCCAGATCAAAATGGCGCAAGGTGCGAAACCAGGCGAAGGCGGTCAGTTGCCGGGCCATAAAGTATCCGAGTACATCGCACGCCTGCGTTTCTCGGTGCCTGGCGTAGGTTTGATCTCGCCACCACCGCATCACGATATTTACTCGATCGAAGATCTGGCACAGCTGATCCATGATCTGAAAAACGTCAATCCAAGCGCATCGATCTCGGTCAAGCTGGTAGCGGAAGTCGGCGTCGGTACAGTTGCTACCGGTGTTGCCAAAGCGAAGGCTGATCACGTTGTGATCGCAGGCCATGACGGCGGCACCGGCGCATCGCCATTGTCGTCGGTTAAATTCGCTGGTTCGCCATGGGAACTGGGTCTGGCTGAAACACAGCAAACCCTGATCCTGAACGGCTTGCGTACACGTATCCGCGTACAGGCTGACGGTCAGATGAAAACCGGCCGTGACGTCGTCATCGCTGCTTTGCTGGGCGCAGATGAAATGGGCTTCTCGACTGCACCACTGGTGGTTGAGGGTTGCATCATGATGCGTAAGTGCCATCTGAATACCTGCCCGGTCGGCGTTGCGACACAAGATCCGGTCTTGCGTGCCAAGTTCTCCGGCAAGCCAGAACACGTGGTTAACTACTTCTTCTTCATCGCAGAAGAAGCACGTCAAATCATGGCGCAACTGGGTATCCGTACATTCGACGAACTGATCGGACGTGCTGACCTGCTCGACAAATCGAAAGCAATCTCGCACTGGAAAGCCAAGGGTCTGGATTTCAGCCGCATGTTCTACCAACCTGCAGTCGCGGAAGGCGTTGCTCGCTACCACGTTGAAGGCCAGGATCATGCGCTGGAAAAAGCACTGGATAACAAGTTGATCGCGCAAGCCAAAGCGGCAATCGAGAACGGTGAGAAAGTCTCGTTCATCTCGACCATCAAGAACGTCAACCGTACCGTCGGTGCAATGTTGTCGGGTCAGGTCGCGAAGAAATACGGCCATGAAGGTTTGCCTGACGACACCATCCATATCCAGTTGCAAGGTACCGCAGGCCAATCGGCTGGCGCCTTCCTCGCACACGGCATCACGCTGGATCTGGTCGGCGAAGGTAACGATTACGTCGGTAAAGGTTTGTCGGGTGGTCGCATCATCGTGCGTCCTAACACCGAATTCCGCGGTCGCGCAGTAGAGAACATCATTAGCGGCAACACCTTGCTGTACGGTGCGGTGGCTGGTGAGGCGTTCTTCAACGGCGTAGCGGGCGAACGTTTCGCAGTGCGTAACTCGGGTGCGATTGCAGTGGTCGAAGGTACTGGTGATCACGGTTGCGAATACATGACCGGCGGTACCGTGGTTGTGCTGGGTGATACCGGCCGTAACTTTGCTGCCGGTATGTCGGGTGGTATTGCTTATGTCTACGATCCTAAAGGTGATTTCGCCAGCAAGTGCAATATGGCGATGGTTGCCTTGCACTCTGTGGAATCGGCTTCTGAACAGGAAAACAAGGCTGAACACGCTTCCTGGCATAGCCATGTGCGCGGCGCGGATGCGCAAACCGATGAGGCTATCCTCAAAGGTTTGATCGAGCGTCACTTCAAATACACCGGCAGCACACGTGCACGTGCCTTGCTGGATGAGTGGAGCACCGCACGCAGCAAGTTCGTTAAGGTATTCCCGTCGGAATACAAACGCGCATTGGCCGAGATGCACGCAGCCAAAGCTGAGCAGTCCGTGTCAACCAAGGTCGCGGTTTAACAGTTGCTGATAGGGCTGTAAGCAGCACTGTCCACAAACGATGTCATGGCCCGATCATCAGATGATCGGGCCGAAACGAATGGTTTAGAAGGCGAGAGAAACATGGGAAAGATTACCGGCTTTATGGAATTCCAGCGTTTGCGCGAAGCAAGCGAGGAGCCGCAAAAACGTACCGCGCATTACAAAGAATTCACCATGCATCTGAGCGATGCAGATTCCAAAGTACAGGCAGCACGCTGCATGGATTGCGGTATCCCGTTTTGCAATAACGGTTGCCCGGTCAACAACATCATTCCTGACTGGAATGATCTGGTATATAGCGGCGCTTACAAGCAAGCGCTCGATACCCTGCACTCAACCAACAACTTCCCGGAATTCACGGGTCGTATTTGCCCGGCGCCATGCGAATCCGCATGCACACTGGGTATCAATGAAGATCCGGTCGGTATCAAATCGATTGAGCACTTCATCATCGACAAGGGTTGGGATAACGGCTGGGTCGTGCCACAAGTGCCTGGCGTCAAAACCGGAAAAAAAATCGCGGTAGTCGGCTCCGGTCCTGCCGGTATGGCAGCAGCGCAGCAATTGGCGCGCGTCGGTCACGATGTCACCGTGTTTGAAAAAAATGATCGCGTCGGCGGTTTGCTGCGTTATGGCATCCCTGACTTCAAAATGGAAAAAAACCACATCGATTTGCGCGTCAAGCAAATGGAAGCAGAAGGCGTGACCTTCCGCACCGGCGTGCTGGTTGGTAAGGATTTCCCTGCGAACATCATCAACTGGGCGAAAGAAACCATCTCGCCTGAGCAAATCAATCAAGACTTCGATGCAGTCATCATCGCTGGTGGTGCAGAACAGCCACGCGACCTGCCTGTCCCTGGCCGTGAATTGAAGGGCGTGCATTTCGCAATGGAATTCCTGCCTTTGCAAAACAAGGTCAATGCAGGCGACAAGGTCAAAGACCAGTTGATGGCAACCGGCAAGCACGTGGTTGTGATCGGCGGCGGTGATACCGGTTCCGATTGTGTCGGTACCTCGAACCGTCACGGTGCCGCATCGGTAGCGCAGTTTGAGTTGTTGCCGCAACCACCGGAAGAAGAAAACAAGCCGCTGGTGTGGCCTTACTGGCCAACCAAGCTGCGCACCTCTTCGTCGCACGAAGAAGGCTGTGAGCGTGACTGGGCGGTTGCAACCAAGCGCCTGGAAGGCAAAAACGGCAAAGTCGAGAAACTGATCGCTGCCCGCGTTGAGTGGAAAGACGGCCGCATGCAAGAAGTGCCAAACTCGGAATTCGAAATGAAAGCCGACCTGGTGCTGCTGGCCATGGGCTTTGTTTCGCCAGTACAGCAAGTGCTGGACGCCTTCGGCGTCGACAAGGATGCACGTGGTAATGCCAAGGCGACTACCGATGGTGAAGGCTGCTACCGTACTTCGGTCGATAAAGTGTTTGCCGCTGGCGATATGCGTCGTGGTCAGTCGCTGGTGGTCTGGGCGATCCGTGAAGGCCGTCAGTGCGCACGCGAGGTTGATGCGTTCCTGATGGGCGAATCGGTCCTGCCGCGCTAAGCAAAAAAGTTTCTATACAGAAAACCCACCGAGTCGCAAGACCGGTGGGTTTTTTTACAACGTTTGGTGTATGTAAGCTGCTCAAAAGAAATGGCCTTGGGAGAGATTTCGTTTTCTGCACTACAATTATGACATTGCAAAAGAAATACTCCCCTAGTGCCTAATCTTGTAGAAATCCGCGATCTCCATTTTGGTTATGGTGAGCGTCCGATCCTGTCGGGGCTCAACATGGACTTCCCGCGTGGCAAAGTCATTGCCGTTATGGGTGGTTCCGGCTCAGGTAAAACCACGGTTTTACGCCTGATAGGTGGGCAGTTGAGTCCGCAAGCAGGGCATGTCGCAGTTGACGGTCAGGTAGTGCATCAGCTCGACACCAAGGCTTTATATAAATTGCGTCGCAAGATGGGAATGCTGTTTCAGCACGGCGCCTTGTTCACTGATATCTCGGTGTTCGAGAACGTTGCCTTCCCGTTGCGCGAACATACAGACTTATCCGAAGAGTTAATCCGCGACTTAGTGTTGATGAAGCTGCACACTGTCGGCTTGCGTAACGCAGCCCAGTTGATGCCTTCGGAAATTTCCGGTGGGATGGCGCGACGTGTTGCGCTGGCGCGTTCGATTGCGCTTGATCCGCAACTGATTATGTATGACGAGCCGTTTGCCGGCCTCGATCCGATTTCGATGGGCATGACGGCCAACCTGATCCGCAAGCTGAATGATGCGCTCGGTTCGACCACCATCCTGGTTTCGCACGACGTGCACGAATCGTTTTCCATCGCCGACTATGTGTATTTCCTGTCCAAAGGCAGCATCGTTGCGCAAGGTACGCCGGCCGAGATGATGGCTTCCAGCGATCCGTACGTGAAACAGTTCGTGAATGCCGAGCCGGATGGCCCTGTTCCTTTCCATTATCCGGGTAAGTCGCTGGCTGATGATTTGGGGCTGGAGGCGCGCTCATGATCTGGTTGTTGGAGACGCTGGGACGCCTGGTTCGCGAGTTCGTAGTCAATATCGGTTTTGCTACCCGTACATTTTTCGGCATCATCGGCGCGTCCGGTGGCTTGTGGCGTCGTTTTCGCCTGATCACCAGCCAGATCCACTTCATCGGCAATTATTCGCTGGTGCTGATTGCGGTGTCCGGTTTGTTTGTCGGCTTTGTGCTGGGTTTGCAGGGTTATTACACACTCAATAAGTACGGCTCCGAACAGGCGCTGGGCTTGCTGGTCGCCTTGTCGCTCACGCGTGAATTAGGTCCTGTGGTGACAGCATTGCTGTTTGCCGGACGCGCCGGGACTTCACTGACGGCCGAAATCGGCCTGATGAAAGCCGGTGAGCAATTGTCTGCGATGGAAATGATGGCGGTGAATCCGCTGCAACGCGTGCTGGCACCGCGTTTCTGGGCCGGCGTGATTGCGATGCCTATTCTTGCTGCGATCTTTAGCGCGGTCGGTATTCTCGGCGGCTACATCGTCGGCGTGCAATTGATAGGTGTCGATGAAGGCGCTTTCTGGTCGCAGATGCAGGGCGGCGTGGATGTCTGGAACGACATCGTCAACGGCGTCATTAAAAGTATTGTGTTTGGCTTCGCAGTAACCTTCGTGGCCTTGTATCAGGGTTATGAAGCCCAGCCGACGCCGGAAGGCGTGGCACGCGCAACGACGCGCACGGTGGTGATTGCGTCCTTGTCCGTGTTGTGGCTGGATTTCCTGTTGACGGCGCTGATGTTCAGCTAAGTTTCAAATAAAGGGGCGCGGAGCGGCGCATGCACTTTTGGATTAAAATGTGCGCCCCTCCGACGCTTTGTTCGTTTGATGGATGAGACACTATTTTTGATAAATAGCGATTTCTCCCATATTTGAGGTATCTGTTTATGCAACGAAAATCATTAGACTTATGGGTTGGCCTGTTTGTGCTGCTGGGCGCTGCCGCACTGTTCTTTTTGGCGATGAAAGCCGGGAACATGGGATCGGTGATGTCCTTCGAACAGGTTTATCCGGTCGTGACAAGATTCGATAATATTGGCGGACTGAAGCCGCGCGCACCGGTCAAGAGCGCTGGCGTGGTGGTGGGACGCGTAGCCGATATCTCCTTCGACGATAAAAGCTATCAGGCGACTGTTACCCTGAATATTGAAAGTCGTTATGTTTTCCCGAAAGACTCGTCGGCCAAGATTTTGACCTCGGGCTTGCTGGGTGAGCAATATATAGGTTTGGAACCAGGTGGCGATAGCGTCAACCTGGTAGCAGGTGACAGAATTACAATGACACAATCGGCCATGGTGCTGGAGAACTTGATCAGTCAATTTCTCTTTAGCAAAGCAACCGAAGGGAAAGAAGACCAAAAATGAAAAATACCAGCAAAACGCTCCTGTTAGCTTCTGCATTGTTGCTTGGCGGATGCGCCAGCAGCACCGCCACCAATCAGTCGGACCCGCTCGAAGGCTTTAATCGTGCGATGTTCAGCTTCAACGATACAGTTGATCGTGTTGCACTGAAACCAGCCGCGACTGCTTACCAGGACGTACTGCCTTCATTTGTACAGACCGGCGTCAGTAACTTCTTCGGCAACATTGGCGACGTCTGGACCATGGTCAATAATTTCCTGCAAGGAAAAGGCGAAGCGGGTCTGTCCGACGTGATGCGCGTTGCAGTCAATAGCACATTCGGTTTCGGCGGCATCCTGGATATCGCATCTGAAGCAGGTATTCAGAAGCACAAGGAAGATTTTGGCCAGACCCTGGGTAAATGGGGTGTAGGTTCCGGCCCGTACGTGGTTCTGCCTATGTTCGGTCCTTCGACCTTGCGTGATACCGCCGCCTTGCCAGTTGATATCTACGGCGACCTGTGGACTTATGCGACGCCTGTTGATGTGCGTAACGTAGGTGCAGTGGTGCGTGTCATCGACATGCGTGCGTCGGCATTGAACGCAACCAACTTGCTCGAAGACGTCGCGCTGGATCGTTACACCTTCATCCGCGGTGCTTATTTGCAACGTCGTGAAAGCCAGGTGCGCGACGGTGCGGATGCCAAGCCGACCAATGAAAAGGCAATTGGCCCGCAAAGTTAAGTAGCCGGTTGCGTCCTGTTACAGATTCGTTGACAGATGCAAGCACCATGGTTGAACCACATGTGCTGAAAACAGTCGAATCGCATGCAAACGAGCCGGTTGCACGCATGATGGTGTAATCCGGTGATCGCGGCATGTGTTTATTCCTGGTAATGCGCCATGTCGCTCAACCGGTCAGAAATTGAGTTAGGGAAATATGAATATATTGAAGAAATTATCGCTCGCTGTTGCCGCTCTGTTGTTCGCCGGCTATGCCGCAGCACAGGAAGCTCCGGACGTATTGATCAAGCGCATCAGCGAAGATGTGATGGCGACTGCCAAGTCCGACAAGGAAATCCAGGGCGGTAATCCACGTCGCATCCAGCAAGTTGTTGATGAAAAAATCCTGCCGTATGTTGATTTTCAACGTATGACATCGCTGGCTGCCGGCCGCTACTGGCGTGATGCAACGCCGGATCAGCAAAAACAGCTGACCCATGAATTCCGCAGCTTGCTGATGTACACCTATTCGGGTGCGATCTCGCAAATCCGCGACCAGAAACTCGAATATCGCCCACTGCGTGCGGATCCTGCTGACACCGAAGTAATTGTGAATACGCAAGTTATTCAACAACGTGGTGAGCCTATCCAGCTGAGCTATCGTTTGGCTAAATCGCCAGCTGGCTGGAAGATTTATGACGTTAATGTACTCGGCGCATGGCTGGTCGAAACCTACAAAGGTAGCTTTGCGGCAGAAATCAGCAAATCCGGTATCGACGGCCTGATCAAGACCCTGGCCGACAAAAACAAGAAGCTTGCCGCCAGCACGGCAAAAACAGCCAAGGCTTCCTGATAATGTTCCAGCCCGGTACATCGCTCACTTTCGACAATGCTAAAACGGCATTGAGCGCTGGTTTGCAGGCGATTGCTGCCGGGCAGACGGAATTTGATTTTGCCAAAGTGGAAACTGTTGATTCAGCGGCAGTTGCCACCATGCTGGCCTGGCGTCGTAGCGCCAGTGCCCGCGCAGTTTCCCTCAGTTTCAACAACTTGCCGGGGAATCTGCGCAGCCTGATTTCCCTCTATGACGTGGCCGAATTGATCGGTTCCAGCTCCGCGCGCACCGATTTGCCCCATCATTGACCCCGTCGTCAATTTCCTGCGTACTACGTTTCACAGCCCCTCGTGCAGGGGTTCAAGGTGAAAATCCAATATAATCAAAGGTTTTCGCATCCGGTAGCGTGAAATGCGCGGCCGTCAGCGTTCCATTCTTGCGTAAAGTGTTCTGAGCCACCATGGCTGCAATTCAAATTAATAACGTCGAAAAAAGCTATCGCACGCTAAAAGCGTTGAATGGCGTTTCACTTTCTATCGAAGAAGGGGAATTTTTCGGCTTGCTCGGCCCGAACGGGGCGGGTAAAACCACGCTCATTTCCATCATCGCCGGCCTGAATCGTGCCGACTCAGGTAACGTCACCATTCAGGGACACGATGTCGTCAGCGATTACCGCAAGGCGCGTCAGTTGCTCGGCGTAGTGCCGCAGGAATTGGTGTTCGATCCCTTCTTTACCGTGCGTGAGACTTTGCGCATGCAGTCCGGTTACTACGGCCTGAAAAATAACGATGCATGGATAGATGAAGTCATGCATAACCTGGACCTGACTAACAAGGCCGACGCGAACATGCGCGCACTGTCCGGCGGCATGAAGCGTCGCGTGCTGGTCGCGCAGGCGCTGGTGCACAAACCACCGGTGATCGTGCTGGATGAGCCGACCGCCGGCGTCGATGTCGAGTTGCGCCAAACCTTGTGGAAATTCATTTCACGCCTGAATCGTGAAGGTCACACCGTCGTGCTGACCACGCACTACCTGGAAGAAGCGCAGGCGCTGTGCAATCGCGTTGCCATGTTGAAGGGCGGGCAGGTTGTCGCGCTGGATACAACATCCACGCTGATCAAGCGTATCTCCGGTTCGCAACTGGTGGTGAAGCTGGCTACGGGCAGTTTGCCGGACGAACTGAAGGAATTGGTCTCGCATCCGGAAGAGCTGGCCTTTGGTAACAAGTACACTTTGCGCGTCAACGATTACAACGATGTCGAGCCGATACTGGCGAAGCTGCGTCAGGCCGGTGTGACGATAGAGGATATGCAATTGCAGCAGGCCGATCTGGAAGATGTTTTCATACAGATCATGGAAGGTGAGAAATGATAGGCTTCCAGACACTGTTTTATAAAGAAATGCTGCGTTTCTGGAAGGTGGCGACGCAGACCGTGGCGGCACCTATCCTGACGGCAGTCTTGTATCTGTTGATCTTCGGCCACGTGCTGGAAGACCATGTGCAGGTTTATCCCGGCGTGAAATACACGGCCTTCCTGATCCCTGGCCTGGTCATGATGAGCGTCTTGCAAAATGCATTCGCCAATTCATCGTCGTCGCTGATCCAGTCCAAAATTACCGGCAATCTGGTTTTTGTCCTGTTGCCACCGTTGTCGCACTGGGAGTTGTTCAGTGCGTACGTCATGGCGGCTGTCGTGCGCGGGCTGGTGGTTGGTAGTGGCGTGTTTATCGTGACAGCCTGGTTTGCCGATATGTCTTTCGTCGCGCCATGGTGGATCGTGATCTTTGCTGTGCTGGGCGCGGCTATGCTGGGCACCATGGGCTTGATTGCGGGGATCTGGGCGGAGAAGTTTGACCAGCTCGCGGCATTCCAGAACTTCCTGATCATGCCCGCTACTTTCTTGTCCGGCGTATTCTATTCGGTGCATTCCTTGCCGCCGTTCTGGCAAACCGTGTCGCATATGAACCCGTTCTTTTACATGATAGACGGCTTCCGTTATGGCTTCTTTGGTCAGTCAGATGTGAACCCTCTGGTCAGCTCTACCGTTGTTGCATTTTTCCTGGTGCTGTTGGCAGGCGTTGGCATGTCGCTGCTGAAGAGCGGTTATAAGTTGCGCCATTAATAGTCCGGACTGACACGCATACACCTTATTTATTCATCCCATCATCACCATATTAGATAAAGGCAGAATCATGTTGCCCACACCAGAATTAGTTAAAAGTTATATCGCAGCAGGCTTGAATTGTTCGCACCTGGAAGTCAGCGGCGATGGCGCGCATTTCGAAGCAGTGATTGTGTCGGAAGCATTTGCAGGCAAGCGCCTGATCCAGCGTCATCAAATAGTGTATGCAGCATTGGGCGATCGCATGCGTGAAGAAATCCATGCCTTGTCGATGAAGACACTGACGCCTGAAGAGTTCCAGAAGTAAGCAACGCTATATTTGAACGGCCCAACTTTGATTGGGCTAGCTATGAAATGGATAAACTTTTAAATGGATAAGCTTTTAATTCGGGGCGGGAATCGTCTCTCCGGCGAGATCACTGTTTCCGGTGCAAAGAATGCAGCGCTGCCTATCTTGTGCGCGGGCTTGCTGACAGCCGATACGGTGCAACTGAGCAATGTGCCTAATCTGCAGGACGTAACGACCATCTTGCGCCTGCTGCGCCAGATGGGTTTGCAGGCAGAGCAGGACGGCGACAAAGTCACTCTCAATGGCAGCGCCATCGATAAGCTGGAAGCGCCGTACGAAATGGTGAAAACCATGCGTGCATCCATCCTGGTGCTGGGACCTTTGCTGGCACGCTTCGGCGAAGCCCGGGTCTCCTTGCCCGGCGGTTGCGCGATCGGTTCGCGCCCGGTAGACCAGCATATCAAGGGTTTGCAGGCGATGGGTGCCGAGGTCACGATAGAGGCCGGTTACATTCATGCCAAAGCCAAGAAGCTCAAAGGTACGCGTATCGTGACCGATATGATTACCGTCACCGGTACCGAAAACCTGCTGATGGCAGCGACGCTGGCAGAAGGCGAAACCATACTCGAAAACGCGGCACGCGAACCGGAAGTGACCGACCTGGCCAATCTGCTGGTGGCGATGGGTGCGAAGATCGAGGGCATAGGCACTGATCGCCTGGTGATTCAGGGTGTTGAGAGTCTGCACGGTGCCAGCCATGCGGTGATCGCGGATCGTATCGAGACCGCGACCTTTATGTGCGCGGTGGCGACTGTCGGTGGCGATGTCACCTTGCGTAATGTCCGTACAGACACGCTGGATGTGGCTTTCGACAAACTGCGTGAAGCAGGCGCGATCCTGACGTCTGGTGACGACTGGATACGTGTCCAAATGGCTTCGCGTCCGAAAGCCGTCAGTTTCCGTACTACCGAATACCCGGGTTTTCCGACCGACATGCAGGCGCAATTCATGGCGATGAACTGTGTCGCTGAAGGCAGCAGCCGTGTAATCGAAACAATTTTCGAAAATCGCTTCATGCACGTGCAGGAAATGAACCGCCTCGGCGCTGCGATTACCATCGAAGGCCATACCGCGATCATCAATGGCGTGGATAAACTGGTCGGCGCACCGGTCATGGCAACTGATTTGCGCGCTTCAGCTTCGCTGGTCATTGCAGCACTGGCAGCAGAAGGTGAAACACTGATAGATCGCATTTACCACCTGGATCGCGGTTACGATCGTATGGAAGTCAAACTGTCCGCCGTCGGCGCAGACATACAGCGAGTGAAATAATGACGCAAGAGACCCAACAACTGACGCTGGCGCTTTCCAAAGGCCGCATTTTCGAAGAAACCCTGCCGCTGCTGGAAGCTGCCGGCATCAAGGTCACCGAAGATCCGGAAACTTCGCGCAAGCTGATCCTGCAAACCAATGATGCGAATGTGCGCGTGATCATCGTGCGCGCATCCGATGTGCCGACCTATGTGCAATACGGCGCTGCCGACTTTGGCGTGGCGGGTAAAGATGTTTTGCTCGAGCATGGCGGCGAAGGCCTGTACCAGCCTATCGATCTGAACATAGCGAATTGCCGCATGTCGGTCGCAGTCAAGGATGGCTTCGATTACGAAAGCGCTGTGCAACAAGGTGCACGCCTGCGTGTCGTGACCAAGTATGTACAGACTGCACGTGAACACTTTGCTGCCAAAGGCGTGCACGTAGATCTGATCAAGCTATATGGTTCGATGGAACTGGGCCCCTTGGTAGGCCTGGCTGACGCCATCGTCGATCTGGTCAGCACCGGTAGCACCCTGCGCGCCAATCATCTGGTTGAAGTGGAACGCATCATGGACATCTCATCGCGCCTGGTCGTCAACAAGGCAGCGCTGAAGCTGAAACGTGAGCGCCTGCAACCGATATTGGAAGCGTTTGAACAAGCGTCGAAACGTCAGTCTTGATGTCGGCAGTATTTCATTCCTACATGGCCTGATTGAGGAAAATGATGTCCATACAGATACGCAAATTTGATTCCACCCATCCCGACTTCAAGCAGCAGCTTGCGGATGTACTGGCTTTCGAGGCCAGTGAAGATGAAGCGATTGATCGGTCCGTGCAGCGCATCCTGGAGGATGTGAAGAAGCGCGGCGATGTCGCGGTACTTGAATACACCAAACAGTTCGACCATGTCGAAGCTGGCAGCATGCAGGCGCTGGAAATCAGCAGCGATGCATTGCAAGCAGCGCTGGCGCAATTGTCGCCGGTACGCCGTGCTGCCTTGCAGACCGCAGCGGATCGTGTGCGCGTGTATCACGAACGGCAAAAAGCCGAGATCGGTTCCAGCGGCTTCAGCTACACCGAAGCGGATGGCACCATCCTCGGGCAAAAAGTAACACCGCTGGATCGCGTCGGCATTTATGTGCCGGGCGGTAAAGCAGCGTATCCATCATCGGTATTGATGAATGCGATTCCTGCCAAGGTTGCAGGTGTGCAGGAAGTCATCATGGTGGTGCCGACCCCGAACGGCGTGAAGAATGAGCTGGTACTGGCTGCTGCTGCGATGTCCGGTGTGGACCGTGTATTCACCATCGGCGGTGCACAAGCTGTGGCCGCGCTGGCATATGGCACGGCGACTATCCCGCAGGTAGACAAGATCGTGGGGCCGGGCAACGCCTATGTTGCTGCCGCCAAGCGTCGCGTGTTCGGTACCGTGGGTATCGATATGATCGCGGGCCCGTCGGAAATCCTGGTGGTATGCGACGGTACGACCGATCCGGACTGGATCGCGATGGACTTGTTCTCACAAGCCGAGCATGACGAACTGGCGCAATCCATCCTGATCTGCCCGGACGCGGCTTATCTGGATGCGGTGGCGGCAAGTATCAACCGTCAATTGGCAGACATGCCGCGCAAGGAAGTGATCACTACTTCGCTGACTAATCGCGGTGCGATGATCAAAGTGCGTGATATGGATGAAGCGTGCGAGATCGCCAATATGATTGCAGCCGAACACCTGGAAATCTCAACCGAGAATCCGCAGCAATGGGCGGACAAAATTCGCCACGCCGGCGCGATGTTCCTCGGTCGCTTTTCTTCCGAGTCGCTGGGTGATTATTGCGCCGGTCCTAACCACGTGCTGCCGACTTCGCGTACGGCGCGTTTCTCTTCGCCGCTGGGTGTGTATGACTTCCAGAAGCGTTCCAGCATGCTGCAGGTCAGCCAGGGCGGGGCGCAGACGCTTGGCAAGGTTGCCGCTGAACTGGCGTACGGCGAAGGTTTGCAAGCCCATGCCCGTTCTGCAGAATATCGCCTGAAATGAGATTGTTCCAGGCTCAGTCATGACGGATTGGCGTGATCGCATATTCTGTGAAGATGCGCTGGCTGGGCTGGCGCGGATACCTGATGGCGCGATTGACCTGATCATTGCCGATCCGCCGTATGGGCTGGGCAAGGACTACGGCAACGATTCCGACAAGCTGGATGCCGATGCTTACCTGCACTGGATGGAGCAGTGGATAGATGCCGCATTGCCCAAGCTCAAGTCGAATGGCTGCCTGTATATTTTTCTGACCTGGCGTTATTCGCCGGAAGTATTCGTCATGCTGAAGAAGCGCATGACGATGCTCAATGAAATTATCTGGGACCGGCGTGTGCCCTCCATGGGCGGCGGTACCCGCAAGTTTTCATCGGTGCATGACACCATCGGTTTCTTTGCCAAAGCCAGGGATTACTATTTTGATCTGGACGCGGTGCGTATTCCTTACGACGCGGAAACCAAGAAAGCACGTTCGCGTTCTATTTTCGTCGGCGCCAAATGGCTGGAGATGGGCTACAACCCGAAAGATGTCTGGAGCGTGTCGCGCTTGCACAAAGAGCATCGCGAGCGGGCCGACCATCCAACCCAGAAGCCGCTGGAAGTGATCGAACGCATGTTGAAGGCATCGTGTCCGCCGGGCGGTGTGGTGCTGGATCCTTTTATGGGCAGTGGCACCACGGCAGCAGCGGCCAAACGCTGCGGGCGCCATTTCGTTGGTTTTGAGCTGAATGCCGAATATTGCGAAATGATAGAAAAGCGTCTGCGGTTGCTGACGCCGCAGGAAGACGCGGCAAGTCCGGTTGCAAGCGGGCACGAGCAAAAATCGGCTTCGGAAGAAATCTGATTAATTTCGATGTGGAATTGGCAAGCATTCCTGCTTTTGTACGGATTTCTTCGATTCCCGGGCTAAAAAGGCGTGTATCTGGTGATTCAGGTGCCCGAAGCTAAAGTCCTCATTGAAAATATGGGTAAAATGGATGTATTGCCATAAACTTGGCCAGGCTTTGCCTCTGAAGTGGCAAAGTGATTTAAATCTCGATGCTGTACGAGCATCACTCTCTTCGTCATAACTGGTTGTTAATTGAATATGTCTACGCCACGCACTGCAGAAATCACGCGCAATACCAACGAGACGCAAATCCGCGTTGCGATCAATATCGATGGTACCGGTCAGCAAAAACTGAATACCGGCGTGCCTTTCCTTGACCATATGCTGGATCAGATCGCCCGTCACGGCCTGATCGATCTGGATATCGAAGCCAAAGGTGATCTGCATATCGATGCCCACCATACGGTGGAAGACGTCGGCATCACACTGGGCCAGGCTTTTGCCAAAGCGATAGGCGACAAAAAAGGCATCCGTCGTTACGGTCACTCCTATGTGCCGCTGGATGAAGCATTGTCGCGCGTCGTCATCGACTTCTCGGGTCGTCCGGGACTGGAATTCCATGTCCCGTTTACCCGTTCGATGATAGGCACGTTTGATGTCGATCTGACACATGAATTCTTCCAGGGCTTTGTTAATCACGCGCTGGTATCTTTGCATATCGACAATTTGCGTGGTGCGAATGCCCACCATCAGTGCGAAACCGTATTCAAGGCCTTCGGCCGTGCATTGCGCATGGCAGCAGAACTGGATCCGCGTTCCGTTGGTACGATTCCATCGACCAAAGGCAGCCTGTAAGCTGCTCGCGGCCTGCAAGAGAATTTCAATACACTGAAATCTGAATCAACCGGTATGAACAAAATTGTTGTAGTGGATTACGGCGTGGGCAACCTGCGCTCGGTCGCCCAGGCTTTGCGTAAAGTGGCTCCGGAAGCGGATGTTCGCATTTCGGGTGAGCTAAATGATATCCATACGGCGGACCGTCTGGTCTTGCCGGGGCAGGGTGCGATCCCGGATTGCATGCGTTCCCTGCAGGAATCCGGTTTGCAGGAAGCCCTGCTCAATGCCGCGCGTAACAAGCCTTTATTCGGCGTCTGTGTCGGCGAGCAACTGATGTTCGACTGGAGCGAAGAAGGCGATACGGCCGGCCTCGGCTTGTTCCCCGGCAAGGTCATCAAATTCCGCCTCGACCAGCAATTGCAGGAAGACGGTTCGCGCTTTAAAGTCCCGCAAATGGGCTGGAACCGTGTGCGTCAGGCGCAGTCACACCCGCTGTGGAACGAGATTGCTGACGACAGCTACTTCTATTTCGTGCATAGTTATTACGCGGTCCCGGCTGATCTCGCCCATATGGTAGGTGAAACACCCTACGGCGCGCCGTTCTGCAGCGCGATTGCACGCGATAACATCTTTGCGACGCAGTTCCATCCGGAGAAAAGCGCTACGGCCGGACTGCAGCTATACAAGAACTTTGTTCACTGGAATCCGTAAGCCTTATTCTTTATCGCTTTCTTTTCTACTTACAACCTCACACTCCAATCGTATCCATGCTGCTAATACCTGCCATCGATCTCAAAGACGGTCACTGCGTTCGCCTGAAACAAGGCGATATGGACCAGGCCACTGTATTTTCCGAAGACCCTGCCGAAATGGCGCGTCACTGGTTACTGCAAGGTGCGCGCCGACTGCATCTGGTTGATTTGAACGGCGCGTTTGCCGGCAAGCCGAAGAATGAGTCGGCCGTCAAATCGATTTTGCAGGCAGTGCGTGAATACGCTGAGCAAAACGGCATCGAAGAAATCCCGGTGCAACTGGGCGGCGGGATTCGCGATCTCGATACGATAGAGCGCTATCTGGATGACGGCCTGAGCTACATCATTATTGGCACAGCTGCGGTCAAGAACCCAGGATTCCTGCACGACGCTTGTAGCGCCTTCCCGGGGCAGATCATCGTTGGTCTGGACGCCAAGGACGGCAAAGTCGCAACCGATGGCTGGAGCAAGCTGAGCGGTCACGAAGTGATCGACCTGGCGAAGAAATTCGAAGATTACGGCTGTGAATCCATCATTTACACCGACATCGGCCGCGACGGCATGATGGGCGGCGTGAATATCGAGGCAACGGTCAAGCTGGCGCAAAGCATGACGATCCCGGTGATCGCATCCGGCGGCGTGCACAACATCAAGGATGTGGAAGCACTGTGCGCGGTACAGGATGAAGGTATCGAAGGCGTGATTTGCGGCCGCTCGATTTACGAAGGTACGCTGGACTTGCGCTCGGCGCAGGACAGAGCGGATGAATTGACGGACGAAGCACCGGAAGCGGACGCATGACACTGGCAAAACGCATTATTCCCTGTCTTGATGTGACCGCCGGTCGCGTTGTGAAGGGTGTTAATTTTCTCGAGTTGCGCGATGCCGGCGACCCGATAGAAATCGCGCGCCGTTATGACGAGCAGGGTGCAGACGAAATTACGTTTCTCGACATCACCGCGACTTCGGATGGTCGTGACCTGATTCTCGACATTATCGAGTCGGTCGCTTCACAAGTATTTATTCCATTGACGGTAGGCGGTGGTGTGCGCGCGGTGGACGATGTGCGCCGTTTGCTCAATGCCGGTGCGGACAAGGTTGGTATCAACAGCTCGGCCATCAGCAACCCGCAACTGGTCTTCGATGCGTCGCAGAAGTACGGCTCGCAATGCATAGTTGTGGCCATTGATGCGAAGAAGGCATCCGATGGTCGCTGGGAAGTATATACACACGGTGGTCGCAAGGCGACCGGGCTGGATGCAGTCGAGTGGGCGAAGAAAATGCAAAGTCTGGGTGCCGGTGAAATCCTGCTGACCAGCATGGATAGAGACGGTACCAAGATAGGTTTCGATCTGGACCTGACGCGTGCGGTCTCGGATGCAATCAGCATCCCGGTGATCGCATCCGGCGGTGTCGGTGGTTTGCAGGATCTGGCCGATGGCGTCAAAGTCGGCCGTGCCGATGCGGTACTGGCGGCCAGCATCTTCCACTATGGCCAGCATACGGTGCAGGAAGCCAAGCGTTTCATGTCAGATCAAGGTATTCCAATGAGGTTGGTATGAGCAGCAATGCAAAATGGCTGAATAAAGTGAAGTGGGATGAGCACGGCCTGGTGCCGGTCATCGCACAGGAAGTCGGCACCAATGATGTGCTGATGTTTGCGTGGATGAACCGTGATGCGCTGGCCAAGACCATCGAGTCGGGCGAAGCGATCTACTGGAGCCGCTCGCGCAAAAAACTATGGCACAAGGGCGAAGAGTCCGGTCATACGCAAAAAGTGCACGAAGTACGACTCGATTGCGATGAAGACGTGGTCTTGCTCAAGGTTGAGCAAGTCGGCGCGATCGCCTGCCATACCGGACGTCATTCCTGCTTCTTCCAGAAGTTTGAGGGTGGCGCCAAGGACGGCGACTGGGAAACGGTCGAGCCTGTGTTGAAGAATCCGGAAACGATTTACAAATAAAGGCAGAGTCGCATGAGTGAAACCCTGAAGCGCCTGGCGGCTGTGATTGAATCACGTAAACCGGCGAATGGCGGCGATCCTGAGAAATCGTATGTGGCGCGGTTGTTCAAGAAGGGCGACGACGCGATTTTGAAAAAAATCGGCGAAGAAGCGACTGAGCTCGTGATGGCAGCCAAGGATGCGCGCGTCAGTGCCGATAAATCCAAGGTGCTGTACGAGTGTGCCGACCTGTGGTTCCACTCTGCGGTCTTGCTGGCGCAATTCGATTTGACCCCGCAGGATGTGCTGAATGAATTGGCGCGGCGCGAGGGCATTTCCGGAATTGAAGAAAAAGCTGCGCGCAAAGCAGACTAATTATCACCACATCTGATACGCTGGCGTTGAGAACCAACCACGATGGAGTTTCATTTGGATAATTGTATTTTTTGTAAAATTGCCGCGAAACAAATTCCCGCGCAGATTATTTATGAAGATGACGATCTGCTCGCATTCAACGATATCAATCCTGCTGCGCCAGTCCATTTCCTGATCGTTCCAAAAAAACATGTGGCGACCCTGGCTGATTGCACGGCTGAGGACGCTGCGTTGTTGGGTAAAATATCTTTGCTCGCGCCGAAGCTGGCGCAAGAGCAGGGCGTTGGTTACCAGGCAGATGGTAATGGCCCGGGTACGGGTGGTTTTAAAACGCTGTTCAATACCGGGCCGGATGGTGGGCAAGAGGTGTACCATCTGCATATGCACGTGATAGGCGGACCGCGTCCGTGGCGCAGATCACTGGCTTAAAACAATAATTCTAGAATTAGGGCGGCGACGCTTAACAAGGAGAAAATGATGGGTTCATTTAGCATCTGGCACTGGTTGATTGTACTGGTCATCGTGATGCTGGTATTCGGCACCAAGAAACTCGGCAATATGGGTTCGGACGTCGGCAAGGCAGTCAAAGGTTTTAAAGACGGCATGAAGGGCGAAGACGACAAACCTGCTGCCCAGAACGCTGCGCCATCGCAGGTTGCTGACAAAGGCACCGTCGATGTTGAAGTGAAAGAAAAGTCGAACAGCTGATCATCTTGCGGGCAAGGCGGCCATCCGGCCTGAGCTTGCTCGCACTATGTACAGCCTATCGCTAATCATATGATCGATATCGCCTTCTCCAAGCTCGCGATCATTGGTGTTGCGGCACTGGTTTTCATCGGCCCGGAAAAATTGCCGAAAGTGGCGCGCATGGCCGGTACTTTGTTCGGCCGTGCGCAGCGCTATATCAATGACGTCAAATCTGAAGTGAGCCGCGAGATGGAGCTCGACGAGTTGCGCAAGATGCACCAGGAGGTGCAGTCTGCTGCCAGCGATGTCGAACGTTCGATTACGCAGGGCGTGTCGCATGCCGAAAGCTCCCTCAACTCGGCATGGGACGACGTGGCGTCGGCTGATATGGAGCTCAATCCGTTGATGGAGCCGCCGACCTACGACGAGACCGCGGCCAAATCCAAAACTTTCCGTAAAAAGAAACTCGCGCATACCTCGGCGATCCCGTCCTGGTACAAGCGTCAAAGCGGCCAAAAATCGCGCGTTATTTCCGGCGCAGCCCGCATGGCGAAGCATACGCCTGCGCATGCCCGTAAATCATCGCCTTTCTTTCATTAATGACCGGGCCAAATGCGCAACTGAGTGCAGCGGTTTTGATGCCTCCCCGGATACCTGAGATGAATGCCGTCGCGCCATAATGAATGAAGAAAAGAAAATGACTGGTACCGAAGACTCATTCATTTCGCATCTGATCGAACTGCGCAGCAGGCTGATGAAGGCTTCGCTCGTGGTGATCGTGATTTTCCTGTGTCTGATGCCATGGGCCGGCGATATTTACGATGTGCTGGCCCGTCCTATGATGCTGGCGCTGCCGGAAGGCAGCAAGATGATTGCAACAGGCGTCATCACGCCGTTCCTGATCCCGGTCAAGGTAACCATGCTGGTCGCCTTCCTGCTGTCGCTGCCGTGGGTCTTGTACCAATTGTGGGCGTTCATCGCACCTGGCCTGTATGCGCATGAAAAGAAACTGATCGCACCATTAGTCATCTCGTCATCGGCGCTGTTTGTGGTCGGTGTGGCGTTCTGTTACTTCTTTGTATTCGGCGTGATTTTCCACTTCATCAATAACTTCGCGCCTAAATCGATTTCGGTTGCGCCGGATATCGATAGCTACTTCGGCTTTGTCATGACCATGTTCATCGCGTTCGGCCTGACCTTCGAGGTGCCGGTGATCGTTATTGTGCTGGTGCGTATGGGCCTGGTTACTGTCGAGAAGCTCAAGCAAATCCGTCCGTATGTGATCGTAGGCGCGTTTGTAATTGCGGCCATCGTTACGCCGCCGGACGTCATGAGCCAGTTGCTGCTGGCGGTGCCACTGTGCTTGCTGTACGAGGTGGGTTTGTTGCTGGCGCCGCTGTTCGTAAAAATTACGCAGGCACCAAAAGAATTTGAATCGATGTAATTCCGCGCAGGCACTCAGCCTGCGCCTGATGTGATGCCTTAAGCCTGGCGTAGCCAGGTAATCAGTGGGTAAGCATCCTTGAAGTCAGATGCCAGCATTTTCCCCAGATCTGCTACTTTCCTGACCTCGACTTCATGCCAGACGATGAAGTTCTTCAGCTTGATGTATTCCAGATGCGGTACATCGGCGTCAAAGCCCTTAGGTGGGCGGCTCAGTTTGCCTTCTTCCTGTAACTCACCGTAAGTCTCTTTCAACTTCTTGTTCTTCAGCAGTTTGGTGAAACCGGCTGCATCGTTAATCACGTGCTGGCGGATCGCGCGCAGGCGGTCCGGTGGCGGCATCCATTCACCGGCTGCGATCAGCAAGGTGCCGGTTTCGTTGATATGGAAGTAGTAGGTCGGGCCGCCACCCTGATGCGGTCTTTTCAGGCCGCTGGCATTGATCGCTGCGGAAAAATGCGTTTTGTACGGGATTTTTTCTTTGGAAAAGCGCATGTCGCGGTTAATGCGAAACAGCGCTTTCTTCGGATTACAGCCAGCAACCGCAGGATCGAACTTGCTGAGGTCTGTAATTAACTGCGTTACCAGTTCCAGGAACTCTGCGCGCAGGATGTCGTAGCGCGGTTTGTTCATGACGAACCATGCACGATTATTGTTCTCGGACAGCTCGGCCAGAAATTGGGTGAGATCGCGTATATGCATGGTCGTCTTGCCTGTTGTTACTCGGAGCGTTGTGCTGCTCTCGGTCGTTTGCCGACCGTGATATTCAAATTGGTTTCCTGGTTGCGGCGCAATACCACTACCTTGGCTTTGGTGCCTGGCGAGAGTTGTGCGATCTGGTTCAGCATGTCGGCCATATCGGTGATGTTTTTGCCTTCTACCGATACCAGGATGTCGCCAGGCTGCATGCCGGCCTTATCTGCCGGGCCGCCTTTCAATACGCCGGCAATGATGGCGCCGGTGCTTTTCTTCAGGCCGAAGCTCTCGGCCAGTTCAGGTGTGATGTCCTGTGGCTCAACGCCGATATAGCCGCGCACCACGTGACCGTTTTTGATAATGCCATCCATCACGGATTTGACGGTTGTCACCGGAATCGCGAAACCGATGCCCAGCGAGCCGCCGCTGCGTGAATAGATAGCCGTGTTGATACCCAGCAGGTTACCGTTGGCATCGATCAATGCACCGCCGGAGTTGCCCGGATTGATCGCAGCATCGGTCTGGATGAAGTTTTCGAATGCGTCCAGGATGCCGAGGTGGTTACGCCCCAGAGCGGAGATGATGCCCATGGTCACGGTCTGGCCGACGCCGAACGGATTGCCGATCGCCAGCACGACGTCGCCGACGCGTGCTTCCTCAACCCGGCCCAGGGTGATCGCAGGCAGGTTGTCGAGATTGATTTTAATCACGGCCAGATCGGTTTCCGGATCGGAGCCGACTACCTTCGCAATTGCTTTGCGGCCGTCTGTCAGTGCCACTTCAATTTCATCCGCGGCTTCGACTACGTGGTTATTGGTGAGGATGTAGCCTTCAGCGCTGACAATGACGCCGGAGCCGAGGCTGACTTGTTTTTCCTGTTGCTCATCGAAGCGGTCACCGAAGAACTTCCGGAAAAACGGATCGTCCATGAACGGATTTTGTGATGGGGTGGCGGTTTTGCTGGTGAAGATATTCACGACTGACGGCATCGCAAGTTTGGCTGCATCGCGGAATGAGCCTTGCGTCGGCGCCGTATTGGGCGGTGCTTCCAGCATGGAAACCGAGGTCGAGCTGCGCACCTTTTGCGCGCCGCCCAGTACGCCGCTCGCCCATTCAGGCTTCAAGGTCGTTACAATGAATAAAATTGCCAAACCGACGGTTACGGTTTGTGCAAACAACAGCCAAAGACGTCGCATAAAAGGTAGGAAAAATGGGTCAGGGAACGATAGATAGGGATGAATTAGCCAAATATCTAGCGAGAACGCTTGATATTACCCGTTTTCGAGATTTTTGCCCAAACGGCTTGCAAGTCGAAGGGCGCAAACAAATCAAAACATTGGTTAGTGGTGTCACCGCCAGCATGGCCTTGCTGCAAGCGGCAGTGGAAAAAGATGCGGATGCCATTCTCGTGCATCACGGTTATTTCTGGCGTGGCGAAGACATGCGCGTGATCGGGCAAAAGCATCAACGCCTGAAAACTTTGCTGACACATGATGTGAATTTATTTGCCTATCACCTGCCGCTGGATATGCATGCAGAGTTCGGCAATAACGCGCAACTGGCGGCACGTCTCGGGCTGCAAGCCGAATCACGTTTTGCGGAAGATGATCTGGGCTGGTTGGGCAAGAGCACGAATCCTGCTGTAACGACAGTCGGCGAGCTCGCGCTGGAAATCGAAAAGCGCTTGCAACGCAAACCTTTGCTGATCGGTGATCCGGCGCAAAAGCTGGGCGCGATAGGCTGGTGTACCGGCGCGGCGCAAGGCTTCCTCGGCGATGCGATTGCCGCCGGTGCGCAAGTTTATCTGAGCGGCGAAATTTCTGAGCCTACCGTGCACCTGGCGCGCGAAAGTGGCGTCGCCTACCTTGCGTGCGGACATCATGCGACCGAACGCTATGGCGTGCAGGCTTTGGGTGCACACATCGCGCGCACCTTTGGTATCGAGCATCATTTCATCGATATCGATAATCCCGTCTGATGCATTTTCAGAATTTGCATGCAGACATATATGCATGTCATGCGTAATCATGCTGCATGGCAATTTGCTACTATGGTATAACTACAAATATTGGCAAAAAATACAGGCGCGTTTTTGTTCGCGTGTCGGGCACGGAGAGGAGTACGGATCAATGCAGGAACCGGTAGCCGATGGGCCGATTACAGTCTTAGTCGTCGAGGATGATGCGCTTACGCGCCGCACCTTGGGTCTTGCAATTGAGAAGGCGCCGTCGCTGAAGTTGCTGGCGGCGCTCAGCGATGTCAAATCCGCGTTGGACTGGCTGGAACAGCAGTCGGTGGAACTCTTGCTGGTCGACCTGGGTTTGCCGGATGGTTCCGGTATCGACGTCATCCGTTATTGTGCGCATCGCCATCCTGCCTGCAACATCATGGTCATCACGACGTCCAGTGATCAGGATAATGTGCTCGACAGCATAGAAGCCGGCGCTTCCGGTTATGTGCTGAAAGATGCTGATCGTCTCGATATCGTTAGTGCCTTGCTGGACTTGCATGCTGGTGGTTCGCCTATGAGTCCTTCGATTGCGCGCAAGGTATTGGGGCGCATACGTTACGGTAAGCGATCGGTTGATGCAGCCGCGGCCGAGGAGGCGGCGGAACAAGTGGCGCTGACCAAGCGCGAATCGACTATTCTGGATTTGATTGCGCGTGGCGATAGCTATGGTGAAGTGGCGCGACAGCTGTCTTTGTCGGTCGGTACCATACAGACGCATATCAAAAACATCTACGATAAGTTATCCGTACACTCGCGCGGTGAGGCCGTGTATGAAGCGAATCGCCGCGGCTTGCTTCAGATGGATCAGTTGAAGTCCAAGCGCTAAGGAATACGTAGTTGCAAATAAAAAAGGCCGCCTGATGGGCGGCCTTTTTGTTTATTTTTTCAGCGAATCGCGAATTTCACGCAAGAGCACGATGTCTTCCGGTGTTGCTGCTTCCGGTTCCGGAGCGGCTGGTCCGGTTCTTTTCAGTTTGTTCAGCAGACGGACCATTTGGAAAATGATGAAGGCAAGTATGATGAAGTTAAGCGCAATTGTGATGAAATTGCCGTAGGCGAGGACTGCGCCCAGTTTTTTTGCCTCGATCAGGGTCAGATGCGGGTCCTGGTTGTTCAGTGCAATATAGTAATTGCTGAAGTCCAGACCGCCGAAGACCTTGCCGACTACCGGCATGATGACATCCTGCACCAGCGAATCGACGATCTTGCCGAAAGCCGCGCCAATAATGACGGCGACCGCTAAATCGACCACATTCCCCTTGACCGCAAATTCCTTGAATTCCTGCATCATGCCCATGGCAATCCTCCGTTTAACTTGTTTGTAAAAATGCAATGCGCCAACGTATCCTAGTTATAGGCGCAAAAAACGTCAAATTAAATTTCCTCAAATTTTGTCAATTTCGATGGATAATGCGTCCCAAATAAAATAATTACATGTTGCCGTATTGCTCAAAAGTTCCGCAAAATTATCTTGAAGCATGCTATTTGCTTTAAAACAAACGTTGGCTCCGTTATAATCTAAGGTTGCTAGAAGTTTCGTACAGATTTCGCATTTTGACTGATTGGGGTTGGTATGAGTAACGAAAAGCAGGTCGATTCCGGTCGGCGAGGCTTGCTCGTCGCCACATGTGCGGCGGGTGGCGTAGCTGGCTTAGCCACAACTGGAGTATTAGTCTCTACGTTTCAGCCATCGGAGCGCGCAAAAGCCGCTGGTGCGCCTGTCGAAGTCGATATTTCTAGCCTCGTTCCAGGCGAGATGAAAACCGTCGAATGGCGCGGCAATCCAGTCTGGATTCTGAAGCGCACACCGGAGCAGGTCGCTGCTCTGGGCAAGTCGGATAATGAACTTGCCGATCCTGCTTCTTCCCGTACTCAATTCTCTACCACCCCGGAATACGCCATGAATGAATGGCGTTCCCGACAAAAAGACCTGTTGGTCGTGGTCGGTATCTGTCCTCACCTGGGTTGCTCCCCGACCGCCAAATTCCAGACCGGTGCACAGCCATCGTTACCGGATGACTGGCACGGCGGTTTCCTGTGCCCATGCCATGGTTCCACTTTCGATCTGGCCGGTCGGGTTTATAAAAACAAGCCTTCGCCAGACAACCTGCAGGTCCCGCCGTATATGTTCGAGGGCGACACCAAACTGGTCATCGGTAAAGATGAGAAAGGCGAGGCGTAATCATGGCATTCCACGAAAAGCAGCTCCCTGCCGATGCACCTATCGCTGACAAGGCACTGAACTGGGTTGACGCCCGTTTCCCGCTGTCATCGACCTGGAAGGCACATCTCTCCGAATACTACGCTCCAAAGAATTTCAACTTCCTCTACGTTTTTGGCTCGCTCGCACTGCTGGTGCTGGTGATCCAGATCGTGACCGGCATTTTCCTCGTCATGCATTACAAACCGGACGCAAACCTGGCGTTTGCTTCGGTGGAGTACATCATGCGCGATGTGCCTTGGGGCTGGCTGGTGCGTTATATGCACTCGACCGGCGCTTCGGCATTCTTCGTCGTGGTCTACATCCATATGCTGCGTGGCCTGCTGTACGGTTCGTATCGCAAACCGCGTGAACTGGTCTGGTTGTTCGGCGTTGCGATTTTCCTGTGTCTGATGGCGGAAGCCTTCTTTGGCTACCTGCTGCCATGGGGCCAGATGTCGTACTGGGGCGCACAAGTTATCGTGAATCTGTTCGGCGCGATTCCATTCATCGGCCCTGATCTGTCGTTGTGGATCCGTGGCGATTATGTGGTTTCCGATGCAACCCTGAACCGCTTCTTTGCATTCCACGTCATTGCGATTCCGCTGGTTCTGATCGGCCTGGTCGTCGCGCATATCGTTGCGTTGCACGAAGTGGGCTCGAGCAATCCGGACGGTGTTGAAATCAAGGAAAAAGTCGATGAAAAAGGCGTCCCGCTGGACGGCATTCCTTTCCATCCTTACTACTCGGTACACGATATTTTCATCGTGACCATCTTCCTGTTCGTGTTCACCGCAGTGGTGTTCTTCGCGCCGGAAATGGGTGGCTACTTCCTCGAGTACAACAACTTCATTCCGGCTGATCCGCTGAAAACACCGCCGCACATTGCGCCGGTCTGGTACTTCACGCCGTTCTATTCGATTCTGCGTGCAACCACTTCGGATTTCATGATCTGGCTGGCAGCGGGTGTTGCGGCTTATGTCGCGCTGATCATCCTGAAGACCCGCCTTGCCAGCAAGTTCAAGATCGCTGCTGCAGTGATCGGTCTGGCAGCTATCGCCGGCATGTTCGTTTTTGATGCGAAATTCTGGGGTGTAGTGTTGATGGGTGTGTCCGTCATGATCATGTTTGGCCTGCCATGGCTGGACGTGTCGCCGGTCAAATCGATACGCTATCGTCCTAGCTGGCACAAATACGTGTACATGCTGTTTTGTTTCGTTTTTGTCGTTCTCGGTTATCTGGGTGTGCAGCCGCCGACCGCAGTCGGTACTGCAATCGCACAGGTAGGTACCTTCATCTACTTCGGCTTCTTCCTCCTGATGCCTTGGTGGAGTTCCATGGGTACCTTCAAGCCTGTACCGGATCGTGTTGTTTTCCATCCGCACTAAGCCAAGGGATAACAGAATCATGACATTGCTGAAAAAACTGATTGCGTCACTGGTGCTGTTGCCAGGCCTGGTACTGGCGGCAGAAAGTAATTTCCCGCTGGACCATGCGCCTGACCGTACCAAAGACCTGGCATCCCTGCAAAATGGTGCGCGCCTGTTCGTGAACTACTGCCTGAGCTGCCACGCTGCTTCATCGCTGCGCTACAACAAGTTGCAAGATCTCGGCCTGACCGAAGAGCAGATCAAGAACAACCTGCTGTTCACTTCGGACAAGGTCGGCGGCATGATGACCATCGCGATGGCGCCGAAAGATGCGAAAGACTGGTTTGGTTCTGTGCCGCCAGACTTGTCTGTCATCGCCCGAGCCAAAGCATCCGGCGCGGGTAGTGGTCCCGACTGGTTGTATACTTACCTGCGTTCGTACTACAAGGACGACACCCGGGCGACCGGCTGGAACAATATGGTCTTCCCTAACGTCGGCATGCCGCACGTGTTGTGGGAGTTGCAAGGCATCCGCGATGCCAAGTTTGTTGACGAAAAAGATCCGCATGACGCTAGCAAGGTCGTGCACAAGTTTGCTGGCTTTGAACAAGTTACTCCTGGTCTTCTGACCCCGCTGGAGTACGACAAAGCTGTTGCCGATTTGGTGTCATTCATGACCTGGATGGCCGAACCGGCGCAAAATACCCGTAAACGCCTAGGCGTTTGGGTATTGCTGTTCCTGGGTGTATTCATCGTAATCACCTGGCGCTTGAATGCTTCCTATTGGAAAGATATCAAGTAATTTTCTTGCCCGCAGTGTGCGGGGTTTGTTTTAGGGTGAGCCGTAAAACGTCTCACCCTTTTGTTTCTAAGGAACTATAAAAATGATGGTTCTCTATTCGGGTACAACCTGCCCATTCTCTCAACGTTGCCGTCTGGTTCTGTTTGAAAAAGGCATGGACTTTGAAGTCCGCGATGTAGATTTGTTTAACAAGCCGGAAGATATTTCGACTATGAATCCGTACGGCCAGGTACCTATCCTGGTTGAGCGCGATCTGATTTTGTATGAATCGAACATCATCAACGAATACATCGATGAGCGCTTCCCGCATCCGCAATTGATGCCGGCAGATCCGTTGATGCGCGCGCGTGCGCGTCTGATGCTCTTCAATTTTGAAAAAGAATTGTTCATCCACGTACACACGCTGGAAAACGACAAAGGTCGCAGCGGTGAAAAGGTCCAGGAAAAAGCACGGAATGAAATCCGTGACCGCCTGACCACGCTGGCTCCGTTGTTCCTCAAGAACAAATACATGCTGGGCGATGAATTCTCGATGCTGGACGTAGCAATTGCTCCGTTGTTGTGGCGTCTGGATCATTACGGCATCGAGTTGTCGAAAACCGCTGCACCGCTGATGAAATACGCTGAACGCATCTTCTCGCGTCCTGCCTATATCGAAGCACTGACGCCTTCTGAAAAGGTCATGCGCCGTTAAAAAACTGCGCTGTGGGGTTCCCGGTCGTGTCCTTGTATGAAACCTTATGTTTCAATCAACGACATCGCCGGGGTTTCATGGCACACTTTTTAGCCGTGTAGAGCTGATCGCCATCATGTCTGAAACTTCAACCAAACCATATTTGCTGCGTGCCATTTACGAGTGGTGCACTGACAACGGCTATACCCCTTATATGGCTGCCGTCGTCGACGGTGCCACACGGGTCCCGATGGAATTCGTCAAAAACGGCGAAATCGTTCTGAACATCAGCTTCAGCGCCACCAGTGGCCTGAAGATGGAAAATGATCTGATCCGCTTCAGTGCCCGCTTCGGCGGGGTTTCCCGCGATATCACGGTACCTGTCGATAATGTGGTCGCCATCTATGCGCGTGAGAACGGGCAGGGCATGGCTTTCGAAGCCACGAACAAGGCCGATGCGGAAGCAGCAGAGGAGGAAGGCGAGGATACAACTGCGGAAGATGTGGCGCCAGCCCATACTGCGCCTGCGTTAAGCTCGGTTCCGACGGCACCGCACAAGCCTGAAGATCGTGATGCAGATGGTGACGGGAATGACGATGTGCCGGATCCGCCGAAAAAAGGTGGAAGACCTACACTCACACGCATCAAATAGAGTATAATACTGCTCTGCAAAAGTTTAGCCGACTTAGCTCATTTGGTAGAGCAGTTGATTTGTAATCATCAGGTGGCCAGTTCGAAACCGGCAGTCGGCACCAAATAAAAACCCCTTATAGCCTCGCTATGAGGGGTTTTTTCTTATATGTTCGCTTTTCATCCATGCTCAGTAGTTTTGCATGGTTCAGTCCCGGCACTATCTGCGGCTAGAATGGGGGCTATTCATCTCACCTTTCTTTTCTCAGTAGTTTTGCATGGTTCAGTCCCGGCACTATCTGCGGCTAGAATGGGGGCTATTCATCTCACCTTTCTTTTTAGTGCCCATGAAATCTAGTTCTTTCTTCATTGCTCCCTTGTTGGTTTCTGCCGCTACGCTGGTTCAGGCGCAGGACGTACAGACCGTCAAAATAGGTCTGGCCGCGCCGCTGACCGGACCGCAGGCTTTTTACGGCAAGGACAGCCAGAATGGTGCGCGCCTGGCCATAGATGAACTGAACGAAAAGAAAATCATCGTCGGTGGCAAGCAACTGCGATTTGAGCTGTTGTCCGAAGACGATGCTGCAGATCCGAAACAGGGGGCGGCAGTTGCGCAGCGCTTTTGCGATTTGCATGTGAACGCAGTGATCGGCCATACCAACTCCGGTACGGCAATACCAGCTGCGCGGATTTACCATCAGTGCGGCTTGCCTAACCTGTCGCCATCGGCCACCAGCCCCGAGCTGACGAAGTCTGCCTACAACACCACTTTCCGCATGCTGGCGAATGACAGCACGCTGGCGCAGGCCCTCGCTGCATATACGGTGAATGTGCTGAAGCTAAAGACGATAGCCGTGGTCGATGACCGCAGCGCGTATGGGCAGGGACTGGCCGACGCATTCCGGACAGCGCTGCGCAACACGCCGGTGACAGTCGTCACCCAGCAATATACCAATGACAAAGCAGTCGATTTCAGCGCGATCCTGACTGCGATCAAGGGACGCAATCCGGATGCTGTCTTCTTCGGCGGCATGGACCCGCAAGGCAGTGCGATGTTGCGTCAGATGGAGCAGCTCGGTCTGACGCGCCAGAAATTTATCGGCGGTGACGGCATTTGTACACAGGGTATGGAGCAGCGTACTGAGGGTATGAAGATACAGGACAACCTGGTGTGCGCGCATAGCGGCATCGCGCTTGATCGCACCGCAGCCAGCCGTGCCTGGAAGAAGCGCTATGACGATAAATTCCCTGGCCAGTTCCAGATGCATGGCCCGTACTCGTATGACGCAGTGCTGGCAGTCGCCAAGGCCATGCAGAGCGCCAACAGCATAGAGCCGCAGAAATATTTGCCGGCGATGGCTAAAGTGCATTTTGCGGGGGTGATGTCGAACGTGCAGTTCGACCAGCGCGGCGAGATCAAGAATCCGACCATTTCTATCTACACCTACCAGGACGGCAAACGACGTCTGGCGAACTGAGCGGGTAGAACGGATTTAGTCTTTCAAGCCATTCCAGCGCGGCGTCAGGCTGTGCTGGATATCAAACAAATCCAGTACGCGACCTGTCGTGTGGTCGACCATCTCTGCGATTGAAGCAGGGCGGTGATAAAAGCCGGGTAGCGGCGGGAAGATGATGCCGCCCATTTCGGTAACAGCTGTCATATTGCGCAGATGCGCGAGATTGAATGGCGTTTCACGCACCATCAGCACCAGGCGGCGACGTTCTTTCAGTACTACATCGGCAGCGCGTGAAATCAGATTGTCGGAGAAGCCGTGTGCCACGGCCGCCAGCGTTTTCATCGAGCAAGGCGCAATGACCATGCCGTCGGATTGAAACGAGCCGCTCGCAATCGCAGCGCCCACATCGCGCACGTTATGCACGACATCAGCCAGCGCTTCGACATCCTTGCGCTTCATATCAAGTTCTTGATGGAGATTCAGCACACCTGCTTCGGATATCAGCAAGTGTGTTTCCACACTTGCGATATCGCGTAGTACTTGCAGCAGGCGTATGCCGTAGATGACGCCGGTAGCACCGGTGATGGCGATAATTAATCGCTTCCGATGCGGCGTCGGAGTAGCGTCAGCAGACGCTGTCACATCAGGCTTTCAGCAATGTTTGCAGTTCGCCGGATTCAAACATCTCATTCATGATGTCGGAGCCGCCGATGAACTCGCCTTTAACGTACAACTGCGGTACGGTTGGCCAATTCGAGAAGTCCTTGATGCCCTGGCGTACTTCAGCATCGTCCAGCACGTTAACCGTGACCAGATCCTGCACGCCACTTTCTTTTAGCAATTGAATTGCCTTGCCGGAAAAGCCGCACTGTGGAAATTGTGCTGTGCCTTTCATGAATAAAACGACTGGATTTTGGGTTACGGTTTCCTTGATCCAGGATTGTACGTCGTCGCTCATTGCCGCCTCACTATGGGTTAATCTGACATTATAAGAAAATCCGGGAAAACTTGCTGCTTATCCCTTCAGTTTGGCGAACGCTGCTGCCATCGCGCTGCCGGCATCCGGCTGGCGGCTTTGCTGGTTTTGGTGCTGCGAGAGGCGACGGCTGTCATTACGGTCACCGCGCTGCTCCGGTTTGCTGCCGGCGACCGGTGCAGAGTCAGACAAACGCATTGTCAAAGCGATACGTTTGCGCTTTTCATCGACTTCCAGCACTTTCACTTTGACAACTTGTCCGGCCTTGACCACGGTGTGCGGATCCTTGACGAAGGTGTTGGACAGCGCGGAAATGTGTACCAGGCCATCCTGGTGTACACCGATGTCAACAAACGCGCCAAAGGCGGCGACGTTGGTGACTACGCCTTCGAGAATCATGTCCGGACGCAAGTCCTTGATTTCCTCGACACCATCCTTGAAGGTTGCGGTGGTGAATTCCGGACGCGGATCGCGGCCGGGTTTTTCCAGTTCTTTCAGGATGTCGGTGATGGTCGGGATACCGAATTTTTCATCTGCGTACTTGGCCGGGCTCAGCGATTTCAGGACTTTTTCATCGCCAATGATGCTTTTCACATCCTTTTTGATATCAGCCAGGATTTTCTCCACCAGCGGATAGGATTCAGGATGGACCGCCGACGCATCCAGCGGGTTCTCGCCGGACATCACGCGCAGGAAGCCTGCCGCTTGTTCAAAGGTCTTGTCGCCCAGGCGCGGTACCGCGCGCAGATCGGCGCGTGAGGTGAACATGCCCTTCATATCGCGATAGCTGACGATGCTTTGTGCGACGCTGTTGTTGAGGCCGGAGACACGTGCCAGCAGCGGTGCAGAGGCGGTGTTGACGTCGACGCCTACCGCATTCACGCAATCCTCGACCACGGCGTCCAGCGAGCGCGCCAATTGGGACTGGCCGACATCATGCTGATACTGACCAACGCCGATGGATTTCGGATCGATCTTCACCAGTTCGGCCAAAGGATCTTGCAAACGACGTGCGATGGAGACCGCGCCACGGATGGAGACGTCCATATCCGGTAATTCGCGCGAAGCGAATTCGGATGCCGAGTAGACCGATGCGCCTGCTTCAGACACGACGATCTTGGTCAGTTTCAGTTCAGGACGCATCTTGATCAGGTCTTGCGCCAGCTTGTCTGTTTCACGTGAGGCGGTGCCGTTGCCGATGGAGATCAGTGCGACTTGGTGTTTCTCTGCCAGTTGCGCCAGCGTATGCAGTGTGCCGTCCCAGTCGTTACGTGGTTGATGCGGATAAACGGTGGCGGTATCGACTACCTTCCCGGTCGCGTCAACGACTGCAACCTTGACGCCGGTACGCAAGCCCGGATCCAGACCCATGGTGGCGCGTGGGCCGGCTGGTGCTGCCAGCAACAGGGCTTTCAGGTTCAGTGCAAAGACATTGATCGCTTCAACTTCGGCTTTTTCGCGCAGATTGGTCATCAGCTCTGTTTCCAGATGCATGAAGACTTTGACGCGCCAGGTCCAGCGTACGGTATCGAATAACCATTTGTCCGCCGGACGACCCTGGTTGCTGATGCCGAAGCGCGATGCGATACGGCCTTCGCATGGGTTATGCGGAGCATCCCATTTCGGTTTTTCTTCTTCGCTGTCGAGGCGCAGATTGACGTTCAGCATCTCTTCACGGCGACCGCGGAACATGGCCAGTGCGCGGTGCGACGGGATAGTGCCTATGGTTTCCGAGTAGTCGAAGTAATCGGCGAACTTCGCACCTGCATCTTCCTTGCCTTCAACGACCTTGGATTCAACAATGCCGTGTTCTGTCAGGTATTCGCGCAATGCTTGCAGCAGGGTCGCATCTTCAGCGAAGCGTTCCATCAGGATTTGACGTGCGCCATCTAGCGCGGCTTTTGTGTCCGCTACACCCGGATTCTCCACACCTTCTACGGTGAAAGCGGGCTTCAGGTATTTGGCGGCTTCTTCTTCCGGATTCAGTGCCGGGTTTTCCAGCAATGCATCTGCCAGTGGCGTGAGTCCTGCTTCGACCGCGATTTGTGCCTTGGTGCGGCGTTTTTGTTTATACGGCAGGTATAAATCTTCCAGACGGGTCTTGTCTTCTGCATGCATGATTGCTTCGAGCAAGGCTGGCGTCATTTTCTTTTGCTCTTCAATCGAAGCGACGATAGCGGCGCGACGGTCTTCGAGTTCGCGCAGATAGCGCAGGCGCTCTTCCAGCAGGCGCAATTGCGTATCGTCCAGGCCGCCGGTCACTTCCTTACGGTAGCGGGCGATAAACGGGACGGTTGCGCCTTCATCCAGCAAGGCGACAGCAGCAGCGATTTGGTTGGGTTTGGCGACGAGTTCGGCGGCGAGACGTTGTTCGATTGAAGGCAGCATGAATGATCAGAATGAAAAATGAGTGCAACGAGCGGTAGATGATACGCAATTAATGCGAATGCGCCAGTCTTGACAGCAGAGAAAAATGCCCGCGCATAGCCGGATGTTTTCTCTCTTGCAACTGTTGCGGTGGAATGCCTGCGATGCTTACTCAGCATCGCAGGCGTGGTTGGAATTTACTTCAATGAAAAATCTACCCGGCTGGCTTTAGCGCTGGCAGTTCCTTCTTTTGCAGCACCAGCACCGGATTTGGAGGCCAGGATGAAGAGGCGGTCTTCCGGGACTTTGCCGGTTTGCAGCAGCCAGTCCTTGACCACTTGTGCGCGACGATTCGCCAATGCGGTCAGGTCATCGTCGCTGACGGTGGTATTGGTCACCATCAGTTTTTCCATTTCGTCGACTGGCAAATCTTTTTGCAGACCGATCATATTGCGTGGTTTCGGAAACTTCTCTGCACTGTAGACACGCTTCAACAAGGCCGGATATTCCTGCGGTGTAATCGTCAGGCTGTCGAGGTCGCCGGATTGTCCGCGCGACACCATATCTTTCAGTTTCAGTGCGCGTACTTTGCGATCGATCGACGCCTGTTTCAAACCTTCACGATCAGTTTCAGGATCGCTGCGGCCAGTGATTTCCAGTTTCAGTGCAGGGCGATCGGTCAGCATCTTCGCCATGCTTTTGAGTTTGCTTTCTCCGGTGTCGTCGATATTCGCCCGGCCAACGGCGAACTCCAGGTTCGAGAGTTCTTCGCCGCCACCAAACAGTGAGCCGATCAGCGCGAATGGCGCAGTCACCGCTTTGGTAATCAGATTGACGATGACCTTGACGATGATGCCGCCTATCGAGAATTGCAGATCATCGAGCGAGCCACCGATAGGCAGATTGATGTCGATCACGCCGTTGCGATCACGCAGCAAGGCCAGCGCAAAGTTGACTGGCAGGTCGCCTGCGGTTGAATTCTCTATCTTGTTGCCTAGTGTCAGCTGTTCCAGGATCAGACGATTTTGCGCGCTGAGTACGCGATCCTGAATTTTGTAGGCGACTTCAAAGGACAGCTTGCCCTTCTCTATGCCGTAACCGATGTAGCGGCCGGAGTATGGTGACAGCGGTGCCAGTTCCATGCCGTGTACTTCTGCTTTCAAGTCCAGCGTCAGGTCACCTTTCAGCGGATTGACGCTGCCGGCGATAGCGAGTGGCGCGCTGTTGACCTGGCCTTTCAGGTCGACATTCGCATTGCTATTCGGATCTGATGACAAGCCGCTGACGGTGCCGCCGAATTTCATCAGGTTGGCAGTGTAGTTTGGTTTGATGAAGTTATCGGTAAAACGTATCTGCCCGCCTTGCAGCGTCAGTTTTTTAATCTTGATCGGCGGTATGTCGCTGGCCGCTTTGGTCGGCGGTGGCAGTACCACCGTTTTGGATGAGGCTAGCGGCGGGTTCGGCGTCGCTGGCTTGGTTTCTTCGGTCACGCTTTTCTGGCCGACGGTCTCACTGCGTTTGACGTCTTGCAGATTGATACGGCCGGTCGGGTCGATGATGATACGTGCGAAGAAGTCACTCAGCGAGACTTGATCGATGCTCAGTGCAAACGGTGCGAGGCGCACATCCATGCCGCCAAAATAAAGCGATTTCCAGCGCAGGAAGTCGTTGCTGCTCAGCTTGTCTATGGTGGCGAGATTGCCTACCGTCAGATCACCCTTGAAGCCACCGATCAATGCATCACCCTTACCCTGATCGATCTGTAGCTTGCCTTTGCCGGATACATCGGCGCGGGTCAGCAGGATGTTAACCTGATCAGTGAAGTAAGGCTGCAGTTGCATGATATCGACGCTCTTGAAGTCGAGCGCGAGATCAGTGTGTAAAGGCGTCATGCCGACACTGCCGTTGACTGAGAGTTGGCCGTTTTTGTTGACGGCTGCTTTCAAGTCAAGCTGACCACGTGCATTCGCTTTGGTCGAGAGGTTTTGCAGCGAGAGCGTCAAAGGATCAATGGTGGTGATCGCTGTTTTTGGCAGGCTGCGATCTTCCAGACGTGCCGACCAGTTGCTGATAGCGATCTTGCTGATGTCTACCGTGTACGGTGCATCGTTGGCTTTGCTTGCGGCTTTGGCCGGTGTGTCGGTACCGGTGGTTTTCTTTGCAGGCGCTGCATTGCTGCGTGGCTTGCCTTGCTGCAAATCGAAACCGGCCTGGTTGGATGACACTTCCTCAATCGTGACTGCTTTCTTGCCGGTGTCGACTTCGACTTTGCTGACGGCCAGATTGAATTTTTCTATGCTGGCGTTCACCGGACGTTCGCCTTGCGCGTCGCTATAGCGTAGTGCAGCGTCGTTGATGGTGAGTTCGCCCAGTGCCAGTGTAAATGCCGCTGGTGTTTTGGGCTGTGTTTTGGCAGGTGCCGCTGCGCTCGCTGTCGTTGAATCTGGTGCTGGTGTGCTAGCGGCAGCTTTTTCTGTTGTCTCTGTCGATGCCGGGACTGGTGCGGCAGGTGCACTGTCAGGCTTATTGGCTGCTGCAGTTTTGGACGGCGCAGGTGGTGTCAGCAAATTGTCGAAGTTGAACTGGCCGTTTGCATTACGCGCAATGTCGGCTTCCACGCCATTGATTTCCAGTTTGGCGATTTCAAAGCGTTCGCTCAGAACCTTGGCTTCGTTCAGGGTAACGGCCAGCTCCGGTAACTTGACTATTGATTTGTCGTTCTGATCGTTGAGTTGCAGTGCTTTCAGTTTGATGCTGCCGCTGATCAGCAAGGCCGGGGCTTTTTCCTTTTCCTGCCGGAAGTCGGCGGTCAGGTGTACATCGAGCTTGGCGCTCGGCAGTTTGAAGTGCGGTGTACCCGGTACGTACTTAAGGTAATCGGTCAGGTCTACATCATCCAGGTTCAGGTCGACCACGGCGTTGACCGGATCGGCAAACGGATGCGCCTTGCCTTTGATCAGCATAGGCGAGCCGTTGACGTTCGCACTCAGCAAGGGTTCTACATAGACTTCTACTTGTGATGGCAGCGACGAGATGAACGGTACACCCAGTTTCAGATCGGTGATTTCATGTTTGGTTTGTGCCGTCTTGTCATCGAGCTCGATGTGTCCTTTATCGATTTCGATATTGAAGGCCGAGAAACGGGCAGGTTCCGGTGAAGGCGGCTGGCTGCTGATCAGTTCGATGATGTCATCGATGTTGGTGCTGGCCGCATCCTTGCGTACCAGGTGCACGTACGGTGTGCTGAGCTGGACTTGTTCGATGACAGGTGCAAAGCGCAGCAGCGATTTGTACGAAACATTGACCATCAGCTTTTCAAAGCTGGCAAAGGTAACGTCGCCTTCCGGCTCCATCAGCTTCATGTCATGTATGGTCAGTCGCATCGCGTACGGATTGACCTCGACTTTGCCGATGGTGGTCTGGCGGTGCAACTTTTCCGTAATGATTTGTTCTGCCTGCGATTTGATGATGCCCGGCAACGCAAAGAAGCCGAACAAGCCAAGCAGGACGATGAATGCAAGCAAGCCGATCAGGGTGCGTCGCACGACAGGTTTGCCCGAGAATGTGCGAACGGATTGCGTCAGCTGCTCAGTGCGGAGGTTAGCCATGGGAGTTCAGCATAAGCCGGGAGTGGTGGGTAGTTAATTCTACCAGCGGCCAGATAGCAATGTTGCTGATTTGAATACGTAATTATGTGAGTTTATGCAAACGCCGGAACGGTGTTAACACAGCGTTAACACTGGTGGTTGACGACTGTAAAGCAGCAGGGGAAGCAGGGAGCCGGGTGCAGTGCGCACCCGGGCGGAAGGAGGGCCTACTCTTTTTCCGGAAAGGTGTAGACCGCGCCGGCATCGGCTCCGGCATTACGCTTGCCGGCACGCAGGTCGCGGTAGACGGCGGCGCGCATGATGAGCATGGCGACCACTGGTGCCGTCATCAGGATGAAGGCCGAGATGATCAGTTCATGGATCACCAGGCGCGATTGCAGCACGGTGAAGTACAGCATGGACGCCAGCAGCAGACAGCCGGCTCCCAATGTCACCGTAATGGCCGGACCGTGGATGCGCTGGTAGAAGCTGGGCAGGCGCAGCAGGCCAAGTGCGCCGATCAGAATGACAGCGCCGCCTATGATCAGCAATATTGCCACCGGCAATGCGGCCCAGGCTGGCAAGGTTTCAAATCCGTTCATTCTATGATCTCCCCGCGCATCAGGAATTTGGTGAGGGCGATGGTCGAAACGAAGCCCAGCAGGGCTATCATCATCGCCGCTTCAAAGTAAATCAGGTCGCCGAAGCGTATGCCCAGCATCAGGGCCAGCAGCATCGCGCACATCCACAAGGTATCCAGCGCCAGCACACGATCATGCGCGGTCGGGCCTATCAGCAGGCGTATCGTGCAGCACAGCATCGCCAGGATGATGCAGAGGAAGGCGAACTTGACTGACAGTTCCAGCAGTAGCGTCATGTCACATTCTCCTGTTCAAAAACTTCTATCAAGGGACGCTCATACTGCGTCTTGATGGTGTCTATCCACCATTGCTCGTCGTGCAGATCGAATACGTGCAGCGCGAGTTCATGCGTGTCCGGCAGGATCTCGACCCATACTGTACCCGGTGTGGAATTGATCAGGCAGGACAGCATTGCGAGGCCGTAGGGATTACGGATATCCAGCGGGATGCGGATGAACTGCGAATTCAGTTTGCTGCGCGGAGTAAACAAAATCAGACGGCTCACGTTGATGCAGGAGCGCACGATTTCGATCAGCGCCATGCCGAGCAAACGGAACAGAGTCAGCGGCTTGGAAATGCGCGGGAAGCCCAGCGGCTGCAAAGGTTGCGTCAGCAGCGGTATCGCAATTGCCAGGATCGCGCCCAGCAGCAAAGCAGATGCTTCCAGGCTTTCATTGAGCAACAGCCAGAACAGCAGCAGGATGAAGGACATCAGCGGTGAGGGTAGCCAGCGCTTCATGGGCGACCTCCGGATACAGATGCATTCGGTACCGCAGGCTCGGAAATAACCCGGTCTATATATTGCGATGGTCTATGCAGATCATGGCTGGTGCGTTCCAGATAGGCGAATACCGGTCCTGCTTGCAGAGTCAGGATTACGCACAGCAGGAGCAGCGCGCTGATCGGCAGTACTTCGCTCAGGTGCAGGCGTGGCGATGCAATCGCGCCGGACGCCCAGAATGTACGCACACCAAAACGCATGAGGGAAATAATCGCCGCGAGGCCGGACAGCACGATCAGCGTCATCAGGGCCCAGGTGGTCGAGCTGATGAGGATGTTGCTGGCGTCCGGATGCAGCAGCGCGTGGAACAGGCCGAATTTGGCGACAAAACCGGACAGCGGCGGCAAGCCGGCAATGATCAGCGCACAACCGGCAAAAGCGAGGCCGAGGAATGCCAGTGCGCCCGGGATGCCGACACCCGCGGTTTCTTCAGGCTTCTCTTCAATTGCAAACGCTTCCATCGTCAGTGCCAGCATGTTGGCGCCCGGTGAGCGTATCCGTTCCACCAGTTCGATCAGCAGCACAAAGGCCGCCATCGCCATGGTCGAGCCGAGCAGGTAATACAAGCCTGCCGTGACCAGCGAAGCCTGGCCGTAACCGATCACGGCCAGCAAGGTACCGGATGACACGATAGCGCCGTATCCGGCCATGCGGCCGAGACCTTCACTGGCGAGCATGCCTGCTGCGCCGAATACGATGGTCGCCATACCGCCCCACAGCAGCGCGTCATAGCCATAACCTGCTACCGCACCGGCGTCCGGCGAGAAGATTAACAGCCACAAACGCAGGATGACGTAAGCACCTACTTTGGTCATCAGCACCAGCATCGCAGCGACTGGTGGCGAGGCGGCAGAGTAAGTAGTCGGCAGCCAGAAGCCGAGCGGCCACATCGCACTCTTCACGAGGAAAGCGATGGCGAGCACGGCGACACCGATTTTCAGGAACACCAGATCATTTGCGCCGACCTGCGGTATGCGAGCCGCGAGATCGGCCATGTTCAGCGTACCTGTGCTGGCGTAGATCAGTGCGACACCAATCAGGAACAAGAGCGATGCTGCCAGGTTGATGGCGATGTATTGCATGCCGGCGCGGATGCGCGCGGTATTGTAGCCGTGCAGTACCAGGCCGTAGGAAGCGGCCAGCATGACTTCGAAGAACACAAACAGATTGAACAGATCGTGCGTCAGGAAAGCACCGTTAATCCCCATCAGCAGGAACTGGAACAAGGTGTGGAAGTGCACACCGATACGGCTCCAGCGCATCATCGAGTACAGCAAGGCTGCGGTTGCGAGTATTGCGGTCAGCAAGAGCATCATTGCAGCCAGGCGATCTGCGACCAGTGCAATACCGAAAGGTGCTGACCAGTTGGCGGCGAGGTACACGCCTATGCCATCCATCCAGTCGCCGTTGTCGGTCAGCCTGATGAGGACGATCGCCAGTGCGAGTTGCAGCAAGACAGAAGTCAGGTTCACGAAGAACTTGAATTGATGTCGGCTTTCATTCACCAGTATCAGCAGCGCGCCGCACAGCAGCGGCAGCAGTACCGGCAGAACGATCAAATGTTGTATCCACTCCAGCTTCATCAATCGGTCTCCTCGCCGTCTACGTGATCGGTGCCGGTCAGGCCGCGCGAACCAATCATGACAACCAGGTAGAGTGCTGTGGTCGCAAAGCCGATCACGATCGCGGTCAGCACCAGTGCTTGCGGCACCGGATCGGTGAACTGTGCCGGATCAGGAATGGCGTCACCCAGGGTCAGCGGCGGACGATTGACCCACAACCGGCCCATGATGAAGATGAAAAGATTGACCGCATAAGACATCAGCATCAGACCGGTCAACACCTGGAAACTACGCGGGCGTAGTATCAGCCAGATGCCGGAGCCAAACAGGACACCGATGGCGAGAGAGATAACAATTTCCATCAGACGATCCCTCGCTTGTTGGTGGTAGACGCTTCGGCAGTGCTACCTTGTTGCGGACGACGACTACGTATCGATTGGTGGGCCAGTGCAACCAGGATCAGCATGGTGGCACCGACCACGACGACGAATACGCCGAGGTCAAAGAAGAAGGCACTCGGGACATGGACTTCGCCGAGTACAGGCAAATGCAGGTGTGCCGTGTGGCTGGTCAGGAACGGGTAGCCGAGCAGGAAGGCGCCCAGGCCGGTCAGGCAGGCGGTCACCAGGCCGAACGATAGCCAGCGCAGTGGTCGCAGGTGCAAATGGGTTTCCACCCAGGTGGTACCTGCCAGCATGTATTGCACGATGATGGCCACCGCAAAGATCAGGCCTGCGACAAAGCCGCCACCCGGCAGGTTATGGCCGCGCATGAAGAAGTACACCACGATCATCGCCATGAAAGGCAGCAGGAAGCGCAAGTAAACGCCTGGCACCATCAGGTAACCAACCTCGACTTGTTCGGCCGGGGTTTGCCGTGCCGCCAGGTCGATATTGCTGATTTGCTGTTCCGGTGGTGCCATGCTTTCCGGTGCCGGACGGAAGCGACGCAGCAGTGCGTAGACCGTCAGTGCGACGATGGCGAGCACTGTGATTTCACCCATGGTATCGAAGCCGCGGAAGTCGACCAGCAAGACATTCACCACGTTTGAACCGCCACCTTCGGACAAGGCGCGCAACAGGAAGAAGTCGCCGATGCTGGCTGGTTGCGGATGGGTCAGTACCGCATAGCTGACTGCTGCGATGCTGACGCCGCCGATGATGGCCAGAACCAAATCGCGGGAACGACGCAGCCAGACCGTGCGCGGGATTTGCATATTCAGTTCGCGCGGTACCAGGCGACGCGGCAACCAGCGCAAGCCGAGCAGGATCAGCACGGCGGTCACGGTTTCCACCATCATTTGCGTCAGCGCCAGATCAGGTGCCGACAGCCACAGGAAGGTCATGCTGACGACCACACCGGTGCCGCCGACCAGGATCAATGCTGCCAGGCGGTGATACTTCGCCTGCCATGCACCCGCGAGTGCACAGACGCAACCGATGACCCACATCAGGGCAAACAACGGATCAACGTTGGCAAAGGAGGCGGCATTCAGTACCGGCAATGGCCTGACCATCAATAACGGCACGCCTATCATGGCGACCATCATCAGGAATAGTTGCGGTTGCAAACGACGTGTACCCAGCCATTTCACCAGCAGCGCAGCGCTGGCCGAGATGCGCAACATCGTTGATTCATACGCTTGTGCGCCGCTCAGTCTATGCAGGATAGGCACGTTTTCGCGCGATGCTAGGTAGAAGTAACGACGCAGAATGATGTAGAAAACGATGCCGCCGGCGAGGGCGATAAAACTCATCAGCAGCGGCAGATTGAAACCATGCCACATGCCCAGATCGTATTCCGGGGTTTGTGTGCCCAGTACCGACACCACAGCGCTGCCGAGAAAGGGTTTGACGCTGAGGCCCGGGGCTATGCCGACGATCAGGCACAACAGGACCAGAAGTTCGACTGGAAAGCGCATCCAGCGTGGCGGCTCATGCGGTGTCTTGGGTAGGTCTTTCGGCAACTGACCGAAGAAGACGCTGATGAAACGCAGCGAGTAAGCGACGCTGAATATACCCATCGCCACCGCCGCATACGACATCCACCAGTTCTCGGTGCCACCCACATGCAAGGTTTCGGCGAAGAACATTTCCTTGGACAGGAAGCCGTTGAGCAAGGGGACGCCTGCCATCGACGCACTGGCGACGATCGCCAGCGTTGCGGTAATCGGGATCGCATGGCGCAGGCCGCGCAGCACGCGCATGTCGCGGGTGCCGGTTTCATGGTCGATGATGCCTGCAGCCATGAACAGCGATGCTTTGAAAATTGCGTGATTCAGCGTGTGGAAAATGGCTGCGACCACGCCCAGCGGCGAGCCTATGCCCAGCAACACGGTGATCAGGCCCAGATGGCTGATGGTGGAGTAAGCCAGCAAACCCTTCAGGTCATGCTGGAAAATCGCGATGAAGGAACCGATCAGCAAGGTACATACGCCCGCACCTGCGATCAGCCAGGTCCATTCTTCGGTGCCGGATAAGGCAGGCCAGAAGCGGATCAGCAGGAATACCCCGGCTTTCACCATCGTGGCCGAGTGCAGGTAGGACGAAACCGGGGTTGGCGCCGCCATCGCATGTGGCAGCCAGAAGTGGAAAGGGAATTGCGCGCTCTTGGTCAGTGCGCCCAGTGCGACCAGTACCAATGCTGCGACATACCAGTGATGGGCGCGGATTTTGTCGCCAGCTGCTAACACGATGTCCATATCGTAGCTGCCGACGATATGACCGAGAATCAGCACGCCGCACAGCAGGCACAAGCCACCGGCAGCGGTGACGGTAAACGCCATACGCGCGCCGCGACGGGCGTCAATGCGATGGTGCCAGTAACCGATGAGCAGAAATGAAGTGAGGCTGGTCAGCTCCCAGAATACGACCAGCTGGATCAGATTGCCGGAGAGGACGACGCCCAGCATCGAGCCCATAAAGGCGAGCAGAAAGGCGAAGAAACGCGGGACCGGATCTTCCGGTGACATGTAATAACGTGCATACAACACCACCAGCAAACCGACGCCCAGTACCAGCATGACAAACAACCACGCCAGTCCATCCATCCTGAGTACAAAGTCCACGCCCTGCATAGGCAGCCACGCTGCCTGGTAGCGCACGATTTCACCGGAGCCGACTTCTTGATAAAGGAATGCAGAGACCAACAGGCCATACAGGGCGACACCGCCAGCCAGCAAGGATTCGCGGTTACGCGCATTTGCAGGCATACAGGCGGCGATTACGCAGCCTATGAAGGGAACGATGACGAGGGAGAGTAACAGTAAGGATTCTGGAATAAGTCTATACATGCGCAGGAAAACAATCAGGAGAAATGGCGAGTCGGGTTACATCAGCGACCGTCGACCGGATGAGTTCAGGATGTGTATGTCATAGAGGTGTATTCCTTTAGTTTGATAAAAAATCAGTGTCTCAATCTGCACCTTGCTGCCGAGTGCCGACCGAAGTCGCTCAGACCTCCATCCTCTGGCGCAAATTGACATGTCACTTGCGCGTCAATTCGCCCGGCACGGGAACGCAAGCGGAAATTGAAAGTTTCATTTTCAGCTCGCACCCGGTCACACCATCTATATAGAAGACGAACGGGCTTATCAAAATTCAATGCAAAAGAAAGGCATCGCGTACTTGCTGCATTAGCAAAATTCCTGCCCGCTATTGCAGCGCACACCGCCGGCTCAGCCTCGCACGCTTGCAGCGAGCAAGTGCAGCTTGTATTTCTTCCTTGAACATCCTGAACGTATCTGGATACACATGGCGTTGTACCGACGGATGGTCGCCATTGGCCCATCTGGTACTGACCGGAGGTCAGCATGTCTAAACGTGCGCGCGCATGTTGCGCACTGCTTATAAAATCCTGTTGCCGATTTTTTCAGCCCGTCAATAATAACAGACTTGCTTTGTATGCTCGCCTGCAACTTTTTAAAATTGATGCGAACGCTTTATTTTGGCCGTGTTACGGGGAGTTGATGCGGAATATATTTGTCAGATGAGGAAGGCTTGCTGCCCGCGTAGCGGTGCTGCTCGCGAAAATGACAATTCATGTATGCTGTACGGCATGGAATACTTCTGTTGCAGAAACATTCCATGCGCGGACTGAGTTATTTACAGCAGCATAGGTCCCAGCGTACCGATGACTATCGTCACCAATCCGAGTATCAAGTTGATTCCCACCAGTTTGCGGATAGTCGCCATCGCGGCACCGCCGACTTTCCATTCCTGTGCTGCAACTGCACGCAGCAGACGACGGTAGGGTGCGAAGAAGATATGTCCAAAAATCAGCATCATGATGATGCCGATGACAGACATCAGGGTGACGTACATCGGCGGTTTGCCCATCAGGGCCATCATATACAGCCCGCTGCCCAGTATCAGTGCGACCGAGATCCAGACCCAGACGAAGAATTTGCTGAATACCCCCGCCAGCAAAGTCAGGCGTTGCGGTGGCTCCAGCACAGTGGCTGCAGTCGGGCGCAGCGCATTGTGCGCGAAAAACATGCCGCCGACCCAGACCGTGAAGCCGAGGATGTGTAGGAGTTTCGCAATGATCATGGGGCGTCCTCTGGGAGAAATGAATAAGAGAGCCATAGGGTAGCCGAAGGTCCGCGGATTACAAAGAAAATTGCATGAAGATCGTCACACGCGCGTTGTGACCTTCGCAGCCTGATCTGATCCGGCTAATTTGGAGAAATGAATGTTTGTCTGGTTTGAAAAATTGTTGCACCCGTATCAGGAAGAGGTGCCTGCTACACCACCAAACGGATTTATCGCCTTTGTCTGGGCGTGTACCAAAGGCGCGCGTCGTTACATCGCGGCCATGACATTGTTGACGGCTGCTATCGGTGTATTCGAAGCACTGCTGTTTGCCATGATGGGGCGCATCGTCGACTGGCTAAGCACAGTGCAGCCGGCGCTGTTATGGACGCAGGAACGTCAGAGCCTGCTCTTGCTGGCCGGGGTGCTGATACTCAGTGTGATCCTGGTTGCCTTGCAAACCTTGTTCAAGCACCAGGCACTGGCAGGTAACTTCCCGATGCAGCTGCGCTGGAACTTCCATCGTCTGATGCTGAACCAGAGCATGGGTTTTTATCAGGATGAATTTGCCGGGCGGGTTGCTGCCAAGGTGATGCAGACCGCACTCGCGGTGCGTGACGTGTGCATGATCATGGGCGACATCCTGGTGTTCGTGCTGATTTACTTCGTCACGCTGGTGAGTGTGGTCGGCACCTTCGATCTGTGGATGCTGGCGCCTTTCATGAGCTGGGCCGCCTTGTATGGGGTCGCCTTGCGTTACTTTGTGCCGCGCCTGAGCAAGGTGTCGCGGCGCCAGGCCGATGCGCGTTCGCTGATGACCGGACGCATCACCGATGCATATACCAACATCGGTACGGTGAAATTGTTTTCGCATGCCGGACGTGAAGCCAGCTATGCGCGCAATGCGATGCAGGAATTCCTGGCGGCAGTGCATAACCAGATGCGCCTGGTCAGCGGCTTTGAAGTCGTTAATCACGCATTGAGCATGTTGCTGATTCTGAGTACTGCAGGCGTCGCGCTGTGGTTGTGGACGCAAGGGCAGGTCGGCATCGGCGCGGTGGCGGCGGCGACTGCGATGGCCTTGCGCCTGAACGGTATTTCGCATTGGGTGATGTGGGAAATGGCCAGCCTGTTCGAGCAAGTCGGTACCGTACAGGACGGCATCAATACTTTGTCGCGTGCGCATACCGTGGTCGATGCGCCGGATGCACTGCCTATACAGGTCGATAAAGGCGAGCTGGTGTTCGAAGGTGTTGGCTTCGCTTACGGTGGTACACGTTCCGTCATAGAAAAGCTGGATCTGACGATACGTCCAGGCGAGAAGGTCGGCCTGGTCGGGCGTTCCGGTGCGGGCAAGTCCACCATCGTGAATCTCTTGCTGCGTTTCTATGACATCGAACGAGGACGCATACTGATAGACGGTCAGGACATTGCACATGTGACGCAAACCAGCTTGCGTGCGCAAGTCGGCATGGTGACGCAGGATACGTCCTTGCTGCATCGTTCGGTGCGCGACAACATCCTGTATGGTCGTCCGGATGCGACTGATGACCAAATGATCGCTGCCGCCAAACGTGCAGAAGCGCATGACTTCATCCTGACCCTGAGCGATGCCAAAGGTCGCACCGGTTACGACGCGCACGTTGGTGAGCGCGGCGTGAAATTGTCCGGCGGCCAGCGCCAGCGGATAGCCATCGCACGCGTGATGTTGAAGGATGCGCCTATCCTGTTGCTGGATGAGGCGACCAGTGCGCTCGACTCCGAAGCGGAAGCAGCGATCCAGACCAGCTTGTATCAACTGATGGAAGGCAAAACCGTGGTCGCGATTGCGCATCGGCTGTCAACGATTGCGGCGATGGACAGGTTGATCGTGCTGGATAAAGGCAATATCGTGGAAGAAGGCACGCATCGCGAACTGCTGGAACGCAATGGTTTGTATGCGCGCCTGTGGGCGCATCAGAGTGGTGGCTTCCTCGGTGAAGAGGATGATGCCGAAGAAAGCTTGCCTGCGTAAGCCATTACACCTCGCATAAAAAAAGTCCGGTCAGCTGATGCTGTACCGGACTTTTTATTTGCAGACAAACCTGATCAGGAATTGCTGCCGGATGGTGTGAGTCCCGATTCTGTCATCGACTTTTGCTTGCCTACCAGCAGCAATGCCAGCAGCGTCAGCACGGTTGCGCCCGACAGGTAGTAACCGACGTAGTGCAAACCATAATTGGTCGCCAGCCAGGTCGCGGCATACGGTGCCAGTGATGCACCGACGATACCGCCGAGATTGAAGGTGAGCGAGACGCCGGTATAACGGATTTCGGTCGGGAACAGTTCCGACAGCATGGTGCCGAGCGGGCCGTAGGTCATGCCCATCAGTGCCAGACCGAGCGACAGGAACATTGTGACGCCGATTGCATCATTCGCGACAAACATAGGCGCGATCAGGAAACCGAACAGTACGATGGCGATCGAGACCAGAATCATGGTGATGCGACGGCCATATTTATCTGCCAGCAGCGCAGAGATCGGGATGGTCAGCGCAAAGAAGACAACTGCAAACAATTGCAGGATGAGGAATTCCTTGCGGGTGTAACCCAGGCCGGTGGTGCCCCAGCTCAGCGCAAACACGGTCATCAGGTAGAACAGTACAAAGGTCGCGGTAGCGATGATGGTACCCAGTACCAGCAGGCGGCTGTGTTCACTGAAGATGGTGGCGATAGGCACTTTGACGCGTTCGTTTTTATCGATCACCTTCTGGAAAACTGGTGTTTCTGTAATTTTCAGACGCACATACAGGCCGACCAGTACCAGCACCGCACTGGCGATGAAAGGAATGCGCCAGCCGTAGCTGAAGAATTGTTCATTGGTCAGGGTTTCGCTCAATAGCAGGAAGATGCCGCCGGAGAGGAAGAAGCCGAGTGGTGCGCCCAGTTGCGGGAAGCAGCCATACCAGGCGATCTTGCCCGGTGGTGCGTTTTCAGTTGCAAGCAATACTGCACCCCCCCATTCACCACCCAGGCCCAGGCCCTGGCCGAAGCGGCATAAAGCCAGCAGCAGCGGAGCGAGTGTGCCGATTGCTTCATAGGTCGGCAGCAAACCAATCACGACCGTAGAAATACCCATGGTCAGCAAAGCGGCGACCAGCGTCGCCTTGCGTCCGATGCGATCACCGTAGTGACCGAACACGGCGGAACCGACAGGGCGGGCAAAGAAGGCAATCGCGAACGTCGCCAGCGATTGCAGCATGCCGGCGGTGGGATTCGATGAAGGGAAGAAGAGGGTGGGAAAAACCAGGACTGCTGCAGTGGCGTAAATATAGAAATCGAAAAATTCGATGGTGGTGCCGATCAGACTGGCGAATAAAACGGTGGCTGGCGAATTTTTCTTTTCGCTACCCGCGTGTCGGTCATTCATTGTTACTGTCCTTCTTCCCTGATATTTAACCGCGTTGCGGGTTGCTGAGTTATTTCGATTTACTTGTTAACGACATCGTTGAGTGCAGTGGTCACGCCATGTGCCTGCTGGTCGGCGTGGTAGGAGCTGCGTACCATTGCGCCGACGGCTGCATGTGCGAAGCCCATTTTGTAGGCTTCTTCTTCATACATTTTGAAGGTGTCAGGGTGCACATAACGGCGCACTGGCAAGTGGTCGCCGCTAGGCATCAGGTACTGGCCGATGGTCAGCATGTCGACATCGTGCGCACGCATATCGCGCATGACTTGCAAGACTTCTTCGTCGGTTTCACCGAGGCCGACCATGATGCCGGATTTGGTAGGGGTGTTCGGATGCTGTGCCTTGAAGCGTTTCAACAAGTTCAGCGAGTATTCGTAATCGGAACCCGGACGTGCTTCCTTGTACAGGCGCGGTGCGGTTTCGAGGTTGTGGTTCATCACATCCGGTGGTGCTGCATTGAGGATTTCCAGCGCACGGTCCATGCGGCCACGGAAGTCCGGTACCAGGATTTCAATACGGGTGCTTGGCGACAGTTCACGCACACGGCGTATGCATTCGGCAAAGTGACCGGCGCCGCCATCGCGCAAATCGTCGCGGTCGACAGATGTAATCACAACGTAATTCAGGCGCAGCGCAGCGATGGTCTTCGCCAGGTTCTCTGGTTCATTGACGTCGAGCGGGTCAGGGCGGCCGTGGCCGACGTCGCAGAACGGGCAGCGACGAGTGCACTTGTCACCCATGATCATGAAGGTCGCGGTGCCTTTGCCGAAGCATTCGCCGATGTTCGGGCAGCTGGCTTCCTCGCATACGGTGACGAGGTTGTTGGCGCGCAGGATGTCTTTGATTTCGTAGAAGCGGGTGGACGGCGAAGCAGCTTTGACACGTATCCAGTCGGGCTTGGGCAGGCGCTCCATGGGTATCACCTTGATCGGGATACGGATGGTTTTGGCGGCCCCCTTTTGTTTTTCGCTAGGGTTGTAGGCAGGCGTTACGGCTGGATTTGTCTCGGTAGTCATCAGGCTGGTCGCTTTATGTCAGTCGCCCTTATGTCAGCGCCGGGTAACAGTGCTGGCTAAGAACGCGTGGCGCCGACGTTCGTCATTGCCACGATGAAAATAATGGTATTACGGGTAGTGCTATTGCTGCCGGTCTATCGTGACAGGCTTTTGCTTAATTTGTCTGCCAGTGCATTTTGCACTTCAGATAATGTCGCCTGCGCGCCCAGGCTTTGCATATCGATGGTAGCCAGGTCTTCATAACCGCAGGGATTGATCCAGGTAAACGGGGTCAGATCCATCGCAACATTGAGCGAGACGCCGTGATACGTGCAACCGTTGCCACGTATCTTCAGGCCCAGTGCAGCGATTTTGGCGCCTTGCGCCGATCCGTCCGACATATAAATGCCGGGCGCGCCGGGTTTGCGCTCGCAGGCAAGATTATACGCCGCCAGCGTATCGATCACAGCCTGTTCGATTTTATTCACCAGTTCCCGGGCAAACAGGCGGGCATCCGCCTTGTGACGACGCAAATCCAGTAGCAAATAGATAACAGCCTGGCCCGGGCCGTGATAGGTGACTTCGCCACCGCGGTCGGTTTCCACAACGGGGATGTTGTGCGGATCCAGCACATGCGAGGGATCAGCGGCCAGGCCGAGGGTAAAGACGGGCGGGTGCTCGACGATCCATAGTTCGTCGGCGGTCGCCGCCGTACGCGCATCGGTAAATGCGCGCATGGCGTCGAATGTGGTCGCGTAAGCTTCCAGCCCGCGTTGCAGGACCAGGGGCTGGCTTGGCACGGACAGATCCACGGTATTACAGGACGTACTTCACCATCGGGTGCGACGACAGGGCGCGATACAGATTGTCGAGTTGTTCACGGCTGGTGGCGCGCACGGTAATCGTCAGCGACAGATAGTTGCCCGCCGAAGAAGGGCGCTGCGTGACGCGGCCTTCGTGGAATTCCGGATCGTGCACGGTGACTACTTCAATAATGGTAGGGACGAACTGATCGTGCGACAGGCCCATGACTTTGATGGGGAAGTCGCTCGGATAGTCGATCAGGTTTTCCATCGGATCGACCGCGTCGCTTGGTTTGTTTGCTTCTGTCATAGTAGGCTGCTTTTGAAAGTTATCATTTGTGCCAGCAGTTCGCTGGCTGCCGGACTGCATGTCAGGTAAATTCAGGCCGATTTGGCGTCCTGATATGCCTTATATAGTTGTTTATAAATGGGGCCGGGCTGCCCGTTTCCAATGGTCTGGCCGTCTATGGAGATGACAGGCAAGACTTCCTTGGACGCCGACGACAAGAGCACTTCGTCAGCAGTAAATACTTCATCACGGCTGATGCGACGCGACGCGAACGGAATGTTGTTCGCTGCACACAACTCTTCCATCAAGCCGTAACGTATGCCTTCCAGGATCAAATTATCCCTGGGCGGACCCGACAGTATACCTTGCCTGACTATCCAGACATTGGATGCCGATCCCTCTGTCAAAAATCCATCGCGGAACTGGATGGATTCATTGGCGTCGTGTTCTGCTGCATTTTGTGCCGCCAATACATTGCCGAGCAGCGAGATGGATTTGATTTCGCAATGCAGCCAGCGTTTATCTTCCATCGAAACACAGGCAACGCCATGTGTGCGGACGTGCTCGGGTGGTGGCGTGAGCGGATTCGCCATGATGAAGACCGTAGGCGTCAACTCCACGTTCGGGAAGGCGTGCGCGCGCTTCGCTACGCCGCGCGTCACCTGTATATACGCCAGTTGATCCGGCACGGCTGCGGCTGCGGCTACGCGCGTCACCAGCTCCAGCCACTCTTGCTCGGTATGTGGATTATTGATGCCGATGGCGGCCAGGCCGCGGAACAGACGGGCCAGATGTTGTTGTGGCCGGAATGGCTTGCGGGCGTAGATCGGAATGACTTCATAGATGCCGTCGCCAAAAATAAAGCCGCGGTCCAATACAGAAATTTTGGCTTCGGAGAGCGGCGTCATACTGCCGTTCAGGTAGACGAGGGGATCGTGGTCCATGTCACCATTCCTTCAGTGGGAGAGTCCCAATTCTGGCACAAAGGCCGGCAGGCTGGTGCGTGTGCTACAGATGTTGACAGGCGGCATCCTTGTACCAAGTAAAAACGGCAGGATCAACCGTAGTTGAGCCTGCCGTTTTTTGTGCGGTGAGCTGGCACCGCGTACTTATATTTCTAGCGGATTAATGTATCCACAAGCGGATCGAGTCCAGCGCACGACCGAAGAGGCCAGCTTGTCCGACTTGTTCCAGCGCGAGGACTGGCAATTCGGAAACTACTTTGCCGTCAGCCGACATTACTTTGATGGTGCCGACCTGGCTGTTTTTGTCGATAGGTGCGACCAGTGGATCTTTACGCGCCAGTACTGGTTTCATCGAGTTGGCTACGCCTTTTGGTACGGTCACATAGACGTCACGGGTGAAACCGATCTTGACGGTGTTTTGTGTGCCTTTCCAGACATTAGGTGTCGCGATAGGTTCGTTCTTCGCATACAGCTTGACGGTGTCGAAGTTCAGGAAGCCCCAGTTCAGCAGCTTTTGGCTTTCCTGTGCACGCGCCTGGTCGGAAACCGTACCGAGCACGACCGAGATCAGGCGACGTTCGCCAGTGCCGTTAGGGCGTTTGGCGGTCGAAATCAGGCAGTAACCAGCGCCCTGGGTGTAACCGGTTTTCATGCCGTCTACGGTCGGGTCCAGCCACAGCAGGCGGTTGCGGTTAGGTTGCTTGATGTTGTTGTAGGTATATTCTTTGGTCGAATAAATTTTATAGAACTCTGGATGATCGCTGATCAGGTGCGATGCCAGTACCGACAGGTCACGTGCGGTCGAGTAATTGCTGGCGCTAGGCAAGCCGTGCGGATTGGCGAAGTGCGTGGACTTCATGCCCATGCGTTCTGCTTCGCGGTTCATCAGTGCGACGAACGCATCTTCGGTACCGGCCACTGCTTCGGCGATCGCTACTGCCGCGTCATTGCCGGATTGCACGATCAGACCGTACAGCAAGTCATTCACTTTGACTGGTACGCGCGGTTCGATAAACATTTTCGAGCTGCTCGGATCGACTTTCCACGCATTGGTGGAAATCGTGATCATTTGGTTCAGGTCCAGTTTTTTGTCCTGGATTGCGGTGAAGGCTACATACGCGGTCATCAATTTGGTCAGCGAAGCCGGTTCGATACGCATATCAGGTTCATTCGATGCCAGTACCTGGTTGCTGGTTGCATCCAGCAGTAACCATGATTTGGCGGCGATGGTAGGCGATGGAACACTTTGGGCAAAAGCGGATGAAAGCGATAGGACGGTAGCAGCGATGGCCGCAAGTAATTTTTTCATTGGACTCTGTGGTGGATGCCCGCGTACTGATGCGGGCGTCGATTTGGAAAAGTTATCGGATTATAGCGCTGCGCGGTGCTGCAGACTGATGAAACAAGATGAATGTTTATCAACGCGGCAGCTTAGCGCGGCCACACTTCGACAACGTGATTCTTGATATGTTGCAGTTTGCGATTAAAAAAATGATCGCAGCCGGGAACCACCAGCACCGGCAGGTCTTGCGGGCGCGCCCACTCGAATACATTCGTCAGCGGGATCGTTTCATCCTGTTCGCCATGGATCAGGATAGTCCCGGCCGGAACCGTAGGCAGCGGCCATTTGCCCGCTGCGGTGCCTACCAGTACCAGGCGCTCGGCTGAGCGGCCTTGCTCTTCCAGGCGTTTTTGCAATTGCGCCTGCACGAAGGTGCCAAAAGAAAAGCCGGACAGCGCAAACGGCAAGTCCGGATATTTTTCTTGTGCATACGCTAACAGTTGTGTCATGTCGTCGGTTTCGCCGGCGCCACCGTCGTGTACGCCGCCGGATGCACCGACGCCGCGGAAATTCATGCGGAAGGCAGCGTAGCCCAGCGTGACGAAAGAACGCACCAGTGTATGCACAACCTTGTTATCCATGGTGCCGCCATACAGCGGGTGTGGATGGGCGACCAGTGCGAAGCCGCGTGGTGTATCGCTGGCAGGCAGGTCAAGTGCGCATTCCAGCGTACCGGCGACGCCTTCCAGGGAGAAATATTGTGTTTGTGCGTTCATGAGGTGGGGCGTATGAATGGGAAGAAGACGGCTGCGCAGATGTCGCGCAGAGCGTCGGGTTTCAGATTTTCAGACGATCAACAACTTTGCCGCCGACCAGATGGACGTCGATGATTTCATCGAGGTCTTCATTATCGACATAGGTGTACCAGGTGCCTTGCGGGTAGATCACGATGACCGGGCCTTCTTCACAGCGACCGAGGCAACCGGCCTGGTTGACGCGGACTTCACCGCTGCGGCTCAGGCCCAGCTCCTTGACGCGTGCCTTCAGGTGTTTTTGCGCAGCGTGCGCACCGCGTTCGGCGCAGCATTCGCGGCCATCATCGCGCTGGTTCATGCAAATGAATAAATGTTGGCCAAAAAACTGTTTATCTTCAGACATGAGGTGAGGGGAAGTTTGATCTGCGTTAAAGACCCAGATGATACACCCGTGTCATTTTCGCTTCACGCGATGGCTGGAATGCAGCAGGAACCACAAGGCGGCAAACGGCCAGAACAGCGACAGGAATTGTGCCGCGCCGTTGAAGTTCAGAAATTTTCCCTGCACCCAGGTTTCCAGCGTGGCAATGAAGTAAGGATTGGCAGGTGCGATATTGACCACGATCAGGCCCGCTATCAGCAAGCCGGCTGCGGCGCGTCGCTGATGGGTACGCGACAGGAAGGCGAGGCCGGTCAGCAGTGCCAGTCCCATCATCAAGCCGCCTTGCGCGCCCGGGGTCATCCAGGCAAAGGCGGCGTCCGGGCTGAAGAAGATGGCGGTAGCGAGCCCCTTGACCGCCAGTGCTGCCAGCAACAGGAGTAGCAGCAGGATCAGGCGCGGCGCCTTGTCGCGCAACATGCAGGCGAGCGCCAGCAAGGCGCCGGCAACACCGCAGGCGGTAATCACGGCTTCGGTCAGCCAGTACTGCTCGACGGTGAGCTGTACGCCGTTGCGCAAAAAGGCGCCGAGGTCGATGGGCGTTGCCAGCCATTCCGACAGCCAGTCGGAAAGGATGGGGAAGAGCTGGCCCTGGCCGAATAAATAGCTTTGCGGATAAATTTGCGCCAGTGGCCACAGCGCAAAAATAGTCAGGCCGCGGCTGGCTTCGGGCGTGAGCCAGCGCTGCCGGATATGGCGCAGGCGACTGCGTTCCAGCACCAGATGGCTGGAGGCGATGCCGATGATGGCGCCTATCAGGGCACCGCAACTATTGGTCAGCAAATCCAGGTTGGAGGCGACGCGGCTGGGCAAATAAGCCTGAGTCGCTTCCATTGCACCTGACAATACGAAGCCGAGCAGGAAAGCGAGCAGCAGCGCGCCGAAGCGACGCACCCGCGGATACAGTGCGTATACCGCCAGGATGCCGAGCGGGATATAGCCGAGGATATTGGTCAGCAGGTCGAACCCGGTCCAGTAACGTGGCGGGATGGTCGCCAGCAAATAGGTTTGCAGCGGTATGCCGACATCCTGCCAGCCGGTGAATGGAAACAGGCTGGCATAAACGATCAGGAATAGATAAGCCAGCAAGCCACCGCGTGAAAACGTCGATGCTTGCGGTAGTGGCTGTTGTGCCTGGATTATTTTTTCGTTGCTACTGTTGATAACCATGCCGCTATTTCATTAATGATTCCATCGCTGGCTGTCGCCAGTGCTGCGGCACCGCCTTGCGCGTTTGGGCTGGCGCTTGGCAATTGCCGGCTGAAGGTTTTTTGTGCCCGCAAAGTGCGGCCGTCAAACAGGGACGCGCGCATCGCAATCGAGATGGTGCTGTGCTGTGCACTGTCAAATGACTGGGAAAAGTCGTCGAGTTCGATACGCAGTATCGGCAAATTAGCCGCGCCATTATCGGCCGGAACCACGATGCCACCCGCTTGCGACAAACGGACTTTCAGTCTTTGTTCGAGTAACTCAGCCGGTGGCATCGCCCATTGGCTGCCTGCGTAGGGACGTGGTTGCTGGCCGTTAGCGTAATTCAGACGATAAAACATCATCGGCGTATCGAGCCAGCTCGGTGCCACTACATCGGCAACGCTGATGGCTGGCAGCTTGGCGTTTTGTGTTGCGTGTGCCGGCAGCGGGCCGAGGTCATACAGCACTGGTGCCGACGCATTGCCGGCGCAACCAGTGAGCACGGCACTACCGGCCAGTGCCAGTGTTAACAGTAGTCTGCGAGTGAGCTTCATCTTGGCTATCCTGGACAGTGATCTTATGGTGCCGGGGCACTGAAACCGGCTTCACCTGGTCCGGGCGGGGTGCGGCCTGGACCAAACAGTATGCCTTGTGGCCGTTGGTTAAATGATTCCAGCGCGCGATTCAGTGAGCGCATCGAGGTGCGTGTTTCATCAATCAGTGGTGACGCCTGGTATTCCACCGTCGAGGCGGCAGAGCCGACCTTGTTAATGGTATCGCTGAAGCTGTCTATCGGGCCATCTTTCGCGTTCAGTTTGGCCGTAATGTGCGAGGCTTCATCAGAGAAGCGATTGATCGAGTTGAGGGCGTTGTCAGCTTTATTTGCGAGTGCCGGTAATTTATCCAGCGTCGGTTGCAACTGTTGCGGGATTTTTTCTATCTTGTTGGCGGCAGCGCTGACATCGCTGAATGCACCGAGTATGGTTTTCTGGTTTTGTTCAGACAGCATCAGATTGACTTTCGATGCCAGCTCTTCGGTTTGTTTCAGGATCGCCAGTCCGCGCAATTGCAGGGTGTCGAGCAGGCTGGCACGCAGGGTGATGCGTGCCACCTTGTTTTTCGATGACGGCAGCAGCACAGGTTGTGAGCCATCGTCATCCAGTTGCACATAAGCCAGGCCGGTGACGCCCTGATAGCTGAGAGTGGCGAAAGTCGAATGGGTGATGGGCGTGTCCTTGGAGACGCTGAAACGGATCAGGATCTGTCCGGGCTTTTGCGGGTCGAACAATACCGCATCGACGCGACCGACATCAAGCCCGCGATAGCGGACGCCGGCTTGCGGGTTCAGGCCGGGCACGGACAGGGTGGTGGCGATTTCGTAAGGTACGCGTTCCACGCGATCACGATTGAACCAGAGTGCGATCAGCACAGCGGCGATCAGCAGGACGATCGTGAAAATGCCGGCCATTAATGCATGCGCTTTATTTTCCATAATTGATCTTTAGAGTGATGACGACTCTCCTCCCTGGTTCTGCCCTGATTTTTCGGGTAATGCTTCAAATGCGCGTTGTCCGCGCTCGCCACGGAAAAATGTTTCGATAAACGGATGCTTGAACTCGACTACTTTATCCGGCCTGCAATAGGCAATGATGTGTTTGTCTGCCAGCACTGCCACGCGTGACGACAACGCAAACAAGGTGTCGAGATCATGCGTCACCATGACCACGGTCAGATGCATCTCGTCGTGTAATTCCCGTATCAGGTTGACGAAACTTTCTGACGCGTTCGGGTCCAGTCCGGCGGTAGGCTCATCCAGGAACAGCAGTTCCGGTTCCAGCGCCAGCGCACGTGCCAGCGCTACGCGCTTGATCATGCCGCCGGATAAATCAGCCGGCATTTTCAGTGCATGTTCCGGACCTATGCCTGCCATTTGCAACTTCAGCAAAGCGGCGTCGCGTATCAATTGTCTGGGTAAGACGCGTAATTCGCGCATAGGTTGCGCGACATTATCAAAAACGGTCAGCGCCGAGAACAATGCACCTTGCTGGAACAGCATACCCCAGCGATTGCGCAATTGCTGCAGATGCTCTGGGGCTATGCGATTAATGTCTTCACCAAACACGCGCACACTGCCGCTGGCTGGCTGATTCAGACCCAGCATCTGGCGCAGCAGCACGGTTTTGCCGGAGCCTGAGCCGCCCACCAGTGAAACGATTTCGCCCTGATTGATTTTCAGGCTCAGGTTTTCGTGCACCACCACATCGCCGAAGCGCGTGCTCAGATTATCGATTTCTATCATCGTTTGCGGATTATCCGCATGGTCGTCGGTGCATGCGGACATGCTGTGGTCTATGTCGGGCAGCATCAGAATCCCACTCCGCTAAAGACAATCGCAAACACGGCATCCGCCAGGATCACAACAGTAATCGCCGTCACTACCGAGATCGTTGTCCCTGCACCCAGGCTTTCCGTATTGGGCTTGATGCGCAAGCCAAAGTGACAGGCCACCAGCGCAATCAGGCTGCCGAAGACGACGCCTTTGCCGAGACCTATCCAGTAATTGGACAGGGGCACGGCATCCGGCAACTCACGTATGAAATATTTGAAAGATAGTCCCAGCTCCGCACTCGCCGCCACCATGCCGCCCAGCAGCGCCATCGCATCGGTCCAGACCACCAGCAATGGCATCGATATCGCGAGCGCGATGACCTTGGGCATGATGAGGCGATAACCATGCGGCAAGCCCATCACCAGCATCGCATCCAGTTCTTCCGTCACCCGCATGACGCCGAGCTGTGCCGTAATCGACGAGCCGGAGCGACCAGCGACCAGGATGGCTGCCAGCAAGGGACCGAGTTCGCGGATGACGCTCATGCCGAGGATGTTGACGAGGAAAATATCACCGCCGAACTGATGCAATTGTTGTGCCGACAAATAAGACAGCACGATGCCGATCAGGAAGCCGACCAGTGCGGTAATACCCAGCGCCTGATAACCGGTATGAAAAATATTGGCCGAGATTTCCTTCCACGGACCGCGTTGCGGTTGTCGCAGGAAGCGCCCGAGGTCCATGACCAGTTGCCCGATCAGCGTGATAAAGCCGAGCATGTGATCTGCCATCCGCAATTTGAATTGCAGATAGGCGGAGAAGGTGTACCAGCGATGTTGTGGCGGTTTCTTTACCTGCAGGGTGCCGGTTTGTTCCAGTCGCTGGAAAAAGGTTTCGTGTTGCGGGGCCAGGGTGAGCCGGGCCGGGCGTTTCTTGCCCCAGGCATTCCACAGCAATTGCGCGCCTATGTAATCGAGGGCTTCGATTTGTGACAAATTCCAGTACGCCTCATCGACCTTGCGCACCCCGCGCAGGGTGGCGCTGATTTTTTCCATCACACCAGGATGCGCCGGATCGGCCAGCGCACGCACCTGCCATGAGCCGGCTGCGATGACAGTGGCCTGATCGTTCTGCGTATAACTCAGGGTGGGTGACGCGTAGTTATGCATGCAGGCAAGTGTAAGGGAGAATAGAATTTGCGTCACGCCGACACTGCAGACGCAGATATGGGTAGCCATCAGTTTCGCCGCGGCAAGCATCCCGCTACAATGCGCACATGACCGCACTCCCATCACCACAACGACTGGCCAGCCTGTGCGCACCCGCTACGCAAGGCATCGCGCTGGAGATCGTGGCGGAAACCGGCTCGACCAATGCCGATTTGCTGGCGCGTGCACCGCAGCTGCAGCAAGCGACATTGTTATGGGCGCAACGACAAACCGCGGGTAAGGGGCGCGCCGGTCGTGCCTGGCACACACCGCCCGGATCTGCACTGACGTTTTCTCTGGCCTGGAAATTCAACTTGCCGCTGCAAGGCTTGCTGGGCTTGCCGCTGGCGGTCGGCGTTGTGATTGCTGAAGCCTTGCGGACTTTCGGTGTCGAAGCGCACCTGAAATGGCCTAACGATATATTAAAAGATGAGGGCAAGCTGGCTGGCATCCTGATCGAAACGGTCGTCGAAAAGTCCGGGCCAACAGCGACATGGGCGGTGATAGGCGTCGGCATTAATATTGCGCAAGCGTCTGCCTTGAGTGCGCAAGCCGGTCGTGCGGTAGTAGCCGCAAGCGAGCTGGCGCATGAGCCTGAGCGCGTCATGGCGGCTTTGCTGGATGGCTTTGCGCAAGCTTTGCCGGTATTCGAGCAGCGCGGTTTTGCCGCGTTTGTCGAGACGTGGAATGCACTGGATGCGTATGCCGGACAGGCGGTGAATATTCTTGATCAGGGCAAAGTACTGCATAGTGGTCAGGCTGCCGGAGTAGATGACAGCGGGCGTTTGTTGCTCGATACCGTGCAGGGGCGCATCACGATAGCTGCAGGCGATGTGTCGTTGCGTATCAGGGAGGATTAAACGATGTTGTTATTGGTCGATGCAGGGAATACACGGATCAAATGGGCGCTGGTGGATCGCTCACTGCCGGCACAGACGCCGGGTAAGTGGCTGCAACATGGCAGCGTTGCGCGTGCCGAAGCCGGTGCTTTGGTCGATGCATGGCGTGGTTTCAGCATAGGTCGGGTCATGTTGTCGAATGTGGCGGGGCATGAATTGCGCGGTGAGCTGGAGCGTGCGGTATTGCACACACTGGGAACCAGGCCGGTGGCATTGGAATGGTTTGCCTCGGCAGCCGAGCTGGGCGGAGTGAAGAATCGTTACCTGAATCCGGCGCAACTGGGCGCTGACCGTTTTGCCGCTGCGATCGGTGCGCATGCCTTGTTTCCTGCAGGGCCGCTGGTGGTCGCCACCTGCGGTACGGCGACTACGGTCGATGCACTGAGTGCTGAAGGTGAATTCATAGGCGGCATGATTTTGCCCGGACTCGGCCTGATGGCCTCGTCGCTGGCGAAGAATACTGCGCAATTGCCGCAAGTCGCATTGCAAAGCACCTTGACGCACCCGTTTGCCGACAACACGGATGCCGCGATAGTCAGTGGTTGCCTGGCGGCGCAGGCGGGTGCGATAGAGCGCGCGGTGGCAGCGCAAATGCGCAGCTATCCGAACTTGCCGGTTCCTTGCATACTGGCAGGCGGTGCGGCAGACTTGATTGCGCCGCACCTTACGATAGATTACACACGCGTCGATAACCTGGTTTTAATCGGTTTGCACACAGTAGCGATACAACATACTTCCCCATGTTAAAAATCCTGTTCGGCTTATTGTTAGTGATCAACGGCGGCTTGTACGCGTTTGAACATGGCTATTTGAATAGCCTGATCCCGCCCAGCCACGATCCTTTGCGCCTGAAGCAGCAATTGAACCCTGATCTGCTGAAACTGGTGCCGCTGGATAAGGAGAAGGCTGAAGCCGGAAAGGCGGAAAAAGTAGCTGCCGTCGAACCGGAAAAGATTCCGCAAGCTGTCGAGCAACCAGTAGAAAAGCCGGTAGAGAAGCCGGCTGAGAAAGCTGCCGAAGTACTGGCTTGCACCGAAATCGGTAATTTTGATGCCGCCGAGGCGAAGAATTTTGAAGCGAAGCTGACTACGCTGGCTTTGGGTGAGCGCCTGTCGCGTCGCCAGATACAGGAAAATGCGCGCTTTATCGTCTACATCCCGCCTCTCGCTAACAAGGAAGTGGCGGATAAAAAGGGCGGTGAGCTGAAGCGCCTGGGTGTCGATGATTTCTTTGTTATCACCGAGCACACTGCTTTGCAATGGGGCATCTCGCTGGGAATTTTTAAATCGGAAGAAGCGGCACGCAACCATCTCGCGGCCTTGAATCAGAAGGGCGTGCGTAGCGCCAGGGTTGGTCCGCATAACAATGTCGCGCCCAAGCTGGCTTTCCAGTTCCGGCGCCTGGATGCAGCGACCAGGGCTAATCTGGATAAGATCCGTGCCACTTTCCCGCGCCAGGAAGCACGCGCCTGCATCTGAGTTGGCTTAAGACTCAGGCGCTGAGTTTGCTGCGGCCAGCCGACGGGCGCGCAAGGCTGACAGGCAATCCGGGCACATACAGGTTTTGGCCTTGCCATCCGCATCACGCACCAGTTCACCTTTGGGCGTAGTGGGCAGTGCGGTACACCAGCATGCTTCTGCCGTCGTTGTGTCCACCATGCCGCAGGAGAAGGTGGCTTCGCATTGCGAACAACTACTCATTTTGATTCCGTTTTCTTTCCCTGGTATTGCCGCGCGACAAATGGCGCGCAGCACGTGTGACAGCTGTCACAGGCCGGCAAATGAGCCCGCATACCCGTCGGTTTTGTCGTTTGGGCAAGACAGCTGCCGAATATTCGTGGCATTTACGGCAAAGAGCCAAGAAATGAATTGGCATTCGCTGTAAAATCGCGGTCATCCATTTTTCAGAACCACTTCTACCCAACTTGACCGATATGAACGCTGATCTTACTGTAGTTTCGCCACAAATACAGGCGCAAATTCTGGCCGAGGCGCTGCCGTATATCCGCAAATTTCACGGCAAGACCATTGTCGTCAAATACGGCGGCAATGCAATGACCGAAGAGCGCCTGAAGCACGGCTTTGCGCGCGACGTGATTTTATTGAAACTGGTCGGCATGAACCCGGTCGTGGTGCACGGTGGCGGTCCGCAAATCGATAACGCGCTGAAAAAAATCGGCAAGCAAGGCACGTTCGTGCAAGGCATGCGTATCACCGATGAAGAAACCATGGAAGTTGTGGAATGGGTGCTGGGCGGTGAAGTGCAGCAGGACATCGTAATGCTGATCAATCACTACGGCGGCCAGGCAGTCGGTCTGACCGGCAAGGATGGCGGCCTGATTCGTGCACGCAAGATGCAGATGCCGGACAAGGAACGTCCGGGCGAATTCCTCGATATCGGTTTTGTCGGCGACATCGAAGCGATCAATCCGGCGGTCGTGAAGGCCTTGCAGGACGATGCTTTCATTCCTATCATTTCGCCTATCGGCTTCGGCGACGATGGGCAGGCTTACAACATCAACGCTGACGTCGTTGCAGGAAAAATCGCCGAAATCCTGAAAGCTGAAAAGCTGATCATGATGACGAATATCGCCGGTGTGCAAGACAAGCAAGGCAATTTGCTGACCGATTTGTCGGCACGTGAAATCGATGAAATGTTTGAAGACGGCACGATCTCCGGCGGTATGTTGCCGAAGATTTCATCGGCACTGGATGCTGCCAAGTCCGGCGTCAACACCGTACACATTATCGATGGCCGTATTGAACACTCATTGTTGCTGGAAGTGCTGACCGAACAAGCTTTCGGAACCATGATCCGTTCACACTGATACAGATTCAGCTCAATAAAAAAGCGTAAGGGCCGGATGGTCCTTACGCTTTTTTTATGTGCGTGACGCGCTTCGGGGGCGTCATATTTGTTTTGTGAACTTATGTAGGGGCGATAAAGTTTGTGGCGGGTATTGGGAGTGCCATTTCTCGAATTCCGCTGCTGGCAGCGGCCGCGAAATCATAAAACCCTGCGCGATATCGCATCCCAGGCCAGCCAGTAATGTATACGCGTTTTGTTCTTCCACGCCTTCGGCGATGGTTCGCATGCCCATCTTGTGCGCCAGCGTGATAGCTGCTTCGACGATATGCACTGCACCCTTGTCATCCGGCAGGCGTCGTACGAAAGACTGGTCGATTTTGATCAGCGAAATGGGCAGTTGATGCAGGTACTGCAGTGACGAGTAACCAGTGCCGAAGTCATCAATGGAAATCGTGATCTTGGCCTCGGCGAGGCGGCTTAACTCAACGATGGTGCGTGCGATGTCGTGCATCAACGCGCCTTCCGTGACCTCCAGCTCCAGTGACTGGCCGCTCACTTCGTAGCGCTGCAATAAGGACAGTACCAGGTCGGAGAAGCCGGGCTGCAGTAAATTGCGTGGGGAGATGTTGACTGCTATCGGCAGGTGTAAGCCTTGCTGGCGCCAGGATACGATTTGCTTCATCGCCTGCTCCAGTGCGAACTCCGTGATCAGATTGATCAGCGTACTTTGTTCGGCGCGCGGAATGAAAATGCCGGGAGGAATATTACCTCGTTCCGGATGGTTCCAGCGCATCAGCGCTTCTACGCTATGTATTGCGCCGGTACGGAAGCAAATTTTGGGCTGGTAGTGCAACGATAACTGACCTTCCTTGATGGCGCTCATCAGGCTGCCGAGTATCGATAGATTTTCTTTTGCGAAGTTGCTGGTTTCCGGACTGTAGGCAACGCAGTCCAGTGCTTCTTCATCGGCGGAGATCAGTGCTGATTCGGCCCGTTGCAGGTAAAAATCGGGTGACTGTATGACGTTGCTGAAGGTCGCATAGCCGAGGCGGGAATCGGCGTGGATGGGAATGTCATTGAACTGGTAGGGCTGTCGTGCGCCCCTGACTAAATCTGCAAGCAGGAAGTTGATGGTTTGGGCATCCCGATCCCGGATCAGGATGCCTAATTGCTCTGGGTCGATACGGTACACCTGAACTTTACCCCGCAGGATGTTGGTGTAGCGGGCAGCCGATTGTTGCGCAACTTCCTTGATGACCTCAAAACCAAATGCCGACTTCAGTTCCATCGCATTTTGCAGTGAGACCACCACCAGCACATGCAGGTTGGCATTACTTTTTACTTTGGGTAATTTCGCCAGTGCGCCGAGCAAAGCACTGCGATTGGGCAATTGGGTGGCCTGATCATGACGGGCGATCCATTGCAGATGCTTCAGGTAGGACCGGACGCTATCACTGGCAACGCCGCAGGCAAATCCGACCAGCATAAAAAATCCGGTGCGGTAGAGCCAATTGAGTGTGGCTTGCTGTTCACCGGTAATGACATCGATGGGCATGACCGGCCCGAGTGCTATGCCGCCGATCAAGCCGACGACCAGGCCGCCACGCATGCCGAAGACAAAGCCGGCCAACATGATGGGCAGATACATCGAATGGGAATATACGAATTTGATGCCGCCGGTCACATAGACCAGCATATAGACAGCACAGACCGAAATGATGAGTGTGGGTACCATGACAATCCGTATCGCACGGATATGCACGCCTAGCCATTCAAACAATCGGGTAGTGTTCATCAGACATTCCTTTGTGAGGCAACATCAGCTGGTACTTAATTTTGCTAGATGGCGCTCACAAGACGAGATGACGAGATGGCTACCCGGGGATAGCGAAGAGCCATTTCATACGTTTTTTTTCATGGGCGATTTCTTGAAAGCATCTTGCCATGGCGCAAAAAAATGCGCAAATAATATTTCCTTTTTGAAATGTTTTGCGGAAAGCAGGGCGTTGAACCGGGTGAAATCTGTGGAATTAATATAGTTTTTGAACCGTATAGCCACGTTGCTGCAATAAGCCCGGTACGCCTTTGGCGCCCAGCAAATGCAGTGCGCCGACGGCGACGAAACTGGTTTTGTCGGTCTTGAGCAATGCTTCCACCTGTTGCGCCATGGCTGGATTACGTCGATCCAGCAAGACTTTCTGCAGGAAGCGATCAGAGGCGTTTTCACCTTTTTGCATTTCCAGCAGGGCGGCATCCAGGGCCTTTGCATCTGCGGTTTGCCAGGCCTTGATCAGATCCAGCGCTTTTTGCATGGCGACGCCGCTGGCCAATTCAGTCAGATTCTCAACCAGATATTCCTCTTGCTCTGCATCGCTCATGCTATCGAATAGTGATAGCTGATAATCCGCCGTTTCCAGTTCCAGCACGGTTTTCTTTTGTTTTTCTGCCAGCGACAGGAAGTGCAGTTCTATGCCCTGTTCGGTCGGGAAGCCCTGGCGTGCCATTTCCTGCACCAGCAAGAGATTGGCCACCATCCACGGTTTCATGCGGGAGATGCTTTCAAATGAGGTGCCGTAGCGACGCAAGGCCTGGCGTAATTGTGCGCTGGCATCTGCCGACAAATGCTGGTTGATGGTTTGTCCGGCGGGATAGATGCCGTGGCGCATAATGGCGAGTCGCATCGCATCGGTGTTGCGGATGTCAACTTCGATGACGAGCTTCTTCGAGGCCGAGAAGGCGCGTGTCACTTCCGGTTCGAGTGGGTAAAATGCAGTCTTGCCGACATGCACGGTACCGAACAGATAGCTGGTATTGCCGCGATACGTGACGCGATACAGCGTGCCGCGCTGGGGTGTGCTTTGTGCGGTGGCGGCGGGTTTGCTTGCGGCCGGGTTGTCAGCTTGTACGCCAGTGTTGAACAAGCCGAATAGCAAGGTGAAAACAAAAACGGTGGTACGACGCATGCAACTCCCTCTATTGATTTAAATACCCGACGAATATAAACGATGCCCAAGCTGACCTGGCTGTTCGACCTGGATAACACGCTGCATAACGCATCGCATGCGATCTTCCCCGCGATACATCTCAATATGAATACCTACATTGCCCAGGTACTGCATCAGGGCGGGCACGCTTCGGATGAGGCGGCGGTGAATGCCGCACGCCTTACTTATTGGCAGCGCTACGGTGCGACTTTGCTCGGTATGGTAAATCATCATCAGGTAAGGCCTGAGGATTTCTTGCGTGAAGCACATCGTTTTGATGACTTGTCGACGATGATACGTGCAGAACGGGGACTGGGGCGCTTGCTGCGTCGCCTGCCGGGACGCAAGATATTGCTGACGAATGCGCCACGTCGTTATTCACGCGACGTATTGCGCCACCTGGGCTTGCATAAGCATTTTGCCCGGCATATTCCGATTGAAGCGATGCGGGTACACGGGCGTTTGCGCCCCAAGCCGTCGAAACAAATGTTACGTCAATTGCTGGCGCGGGAAAAAATCAGTGCCCGGCATTGTGTGCTGGTTGAGGACACAGTGGCGCATCTGAAAGGCGCCAAAGAACTCGGAATGGCAACTGCGTGGATCACGCAATATCTGGCCAGCGATTCGAACAAGCAGGCTTCAACTGGCGAGCGCGCAACAGTCACATACACAAAACGCCCAATTTATGTCGATGTCAAAGTAAAATCCGTAGGGCAACTATTCAGGCAGTTGCACCGATTGCGCTAGTGGAGCTTTGCTTGCCGCTATCCGCAGGTTGAGTTTTAGATTGCTAACTTACCTATAAAAACATTATGGCAACTACAAAACCAGGTGAACGCAAGCTGCAGATACTCCAGACACTGGCCACCATGCTGGAGCAGCCCAAAGGGGAAAAAATTACTACGGCAGCACTGGCGGCACGTCTCGACGTGTCCGAAGCAGCGCTGTACCGGCATTTCGCCAGCAAGGCGCAAATGTTTGAAGGCCTGATCGAATTCATCGAATCGACCGTCTTTGGCCTGATCAATAAAATCACCGAGCAACAAGAGAATGGTTTGTCGCAAGTACAGGCAGTGGTTCTCATGCTGCTCAACTTTGCTGAACGCAATCCCGGCATGACGCGCGTGATGATAGGCGATGCGCTGGTGAACGAGGATGAGCGCCTGCAGACGCGGATGAATCAATTCATAGATAGGATCGAGTTAGCATTGAAGCAATCATTGCGTATTGCGGCGACGCAAGGGCAGGCCAACGAGGCCGAAGTTGCCGTGCGTGCCAACCTGATTGCCAATACCGTGCTCGGACACTGGCAGCGTTATGCCAAGACCGGCTTCAAGCAAAACCCGTCCGAACATGCGTCGGCACAGATAGCGATGCTGCTGGCCTGATAGCGGGGCACTCTTTTGATCGTTCCCGACTGGGCAGGTGGGGCGCAGACAGATTACTCTGAAAAACTCCGGAGCCGCTTGGTCGTACAATAGCGACTTGCCGCGTACTCACGGCCTGACTTACGCCCCTGTTTTATGTCTCTCTTTACCCCTGCTGTTACTGCTGAAGCCTGTTTTGCCCTGCTCGACGATATAGACGCGAGTGCGGCAGATGCACGCTCACGTCTGTACACAGGTTATCTGGGTGTGCTGTCGTGCCAGCACGCGTCGCAACTTCCTGCGCTATTGGATGAGATGCAGCAGGCTCTGAGGCAAGGGAAATTTGCCGTCAGCCTCTTCAGCTATGAACTGGGCGCGGCCTTGCACAACATCGCCCCCCATGCAGGCGAACAGCCTTTGGCTGAAATCCTTTTATTCGAACACTGCGAACACCTGGCATCAGCACAAGTAGAAGCATGGCTGGCAGCACAAGCTTCGTCTGTTGCCGCGGCCGGTATCGCGCAGGTAGTGGCAGATACCGATGAGGGTGCATTCAGTGCAGCGATAGCGCGCATACATGACTACATCGCCGCCGGTGATACCTATCAGGTGAACTACACCTATCGTCTGCGCTTCGATGCCTACGGTTCGGTGCACGCCTTGTATCGCCGTTTGCGTGAACGTCAGCCAGTGCCCTACGGTGCGTTGATCGGTTTGCCTGACGGTCGTGCCGCTCTATCGCTGTCGCCGGAATTGTTCGTGCGTCACGATGATGGCGTGCTGACTGTGCGACCGATGAAGGGCACTGCTGCTGCCAGCGGTGATGCGCAGCAGGATCGGCTTGCCGCGAACGCCCTGGCGGCCGATACCAAGAATCGCGCCGAGAACCTGATGATAGTGGACCTTTTGCGTAATGACCTGGGACGTGTCGCGCAGACGGGCTCGGTCAAGGTTGATAAATTATTCGATGTGCAGCGCTTTAGCAGCGTGCTGCAGATGACTTCCACCGTGCATGCGCAATTGCATGGGGCGGCGGGTTTGCCCGAGATATTTGATGCGCTGTATCCATGTGGTTCGATTACCGGTGCACCCAAGCATCGCACCATGCAAATCATCCGTGAGCTGGAAACCAATCCGCGTGGTTTATACACAGGTGCGATCGGTTACTTTGATCCGCCGCGAGCAGCGCAAGCCCTGGGTAATTTCTGTCTGTCTGTACCGATACGTACCTTGCAATTGCAGGTGCCGAATCAGGATGGCATACGCAAGGGTGAAATGGGTGTGGGCGCCGGGATCGTGCATGACAGCGTAGCGGCAGATGAATATGAAGAGTGCCGCCTGAAGGCGCGTTTCCTGATCGGTATGCAGGCAGAGTTTGAATTATTCGAAACCATGTATGCGACGCGCGCCGATGGCGTGCGCCATCTGGACAGGCACTTGCAACGCCTCGCCGCATCTGCGACTTACTTCAGCTTTTCCTATGACGAAGAAAAAATCCGTGCCGCACTGCATGCGGCATGCGCGACATTCGATGATGCATCAGCACGCAGGTTGCGCTTTGCCCTGAAACAGGATGGCAGTCATACGATACAAAGTGCAGTTCTGACGCCGCTGGTCGAGCCGGTGAAAATACTGCTGGCAGAGCAGGCAGTGGATGCCAGTGATCTCTTCCTGCGGCACAAAACCACGATACGGACTGCCTACGACGCCGCATGGCGTGCAGCAGAACAGCAAGGTGCCTTCGATCAATTGTTTTGCAATACGCTGGGACAGGTGACCGAAGGCGGACGTAGCACGCTCTTCGTCAAATTGCAGGGTCGATGGTATACGCCGCCACTCAGTAGCGGTTTGCTGCCCGGCGTGATGCGTGCAGCTGTGCTGGATGATCCGGTGTGGAGTGCGCAGGAACGCATCCTGACGCTGGAGGACTTACGCAATGCAGAGCAAATTTTTGTTTGCAATGCATTGCGTGGCGTTGTGCCGGCTGTGGTCGTCTGGTCGTAACGAAGGAATCAGATCTTTACGCTGGCAGCGTAACTGTGAAGCAGCTGCCACCACCTGCGCGTCCGCTGCAGACCACTTCACCGCCATGCGCACGCGCTATCTGTTGTACCAGGCTCAGGCCCAGGCCGACGCCGCCTTCACGTTCACTTGCACCCGGCAGACGATAGAACGGCGCGAAGATATTTTCGCGTTCGGCTTCCGGCACACCGGGGCCGCCATCGCATACCTGTAATACGACCTTGTTGCCTGTCTTCTTCAGGCTGACATCTATCGGCGTACCGTTGCCATAGCGTCGTGCGTTCTCCAGCAGGTTACGCACCAGGCGGCGCAGCAAGCGTGCATCACCGGGAGTTTCTACCGATTCGGTTTCCAGTTGCGCATCTATGCGTGCGCATTCCTCTGCGACCAAAGCGGTTAAATCGATCGGTTCAAATACCTGTACCGTATCAGCGGTCGCATCGAGGCGACTGGCGAGCAGGATTTCATCGATCAACTGATCGAGTTCGCCGATATTGCGTTTGAGTTCATTGCGCATCTCCGGCTGTGCATCGGGAGCCATCAATTCGACTGCCATGCGTATGCGCGCCAGTGGCGAACGCAATTCATGCGAGGCATTTGCCAGCAGTGCTTTTTGCGCATCGACCAGGGCTTCGATACGCGCTGCAGAGCGGTTGAAACTGGTCGCGAGGCGTCCGACCTCATCTTTGCCTTCGACCGCGATACGCGTCGATAGCTGGCCTGCGCCCAGTGCTTCGACACTGGTTTGCAGTCGCTCCAGACGACGCGTCAGGCGACGCACGATAGGGTAAGCACCTATACCCATCGCGAGGCCGATGATGACCAGCGTGGTAAAGAAACTGAACGGTGGTTTGCGCCGCCCCGGATGTTGGCCTACCAGCCAGCGGTCATCCGGCAATCTGACTGCGAATACCGGTGGTCCGCCGCCCAGCCAGCCGCTCGTGGTCTGGGTTTCATCCAGCGGTGGCAGTTCGCGGCCTATCGAGGCGATCTTTTCGCGCTTGGCGGAGTACAGCGTGAGGTCGGCGCGCATGCGCTGACGCCAGCGGTTCAATGCTTCCTGCTGTTCCTCATTGCTGGCATCGGCTGGTGGCAAGACGTCGGCAGCAATCGCAGCAAACGATTCCAGGCTAGGCCCGATCTGGCGTGATTCGGTATTAATGCGCCAGGCCGACGCGAACAATATGCCCGCGATCGTCAGGCTGATCAGCATGGCGAGGTAGATGCGGATGTAGAGCCGGTGCGACCAGCTGAAACGTCCTGGTGTTGCTGCGTCAGACATCCTGCGCCTTTGCAAATACATAGCCGGCACCACGCACGGTGATGATGCGTTTCGGCTGTTTGGGGTCATCTTCTATCGCCGCGCGCAAACGACCGATATGTACGTCGATGGAGCGATCAAAAGCCTCTAGCGGCTCGCCTTTGACTACGTCCATTAACTGTTCGCGCGAGAGTACACGTCCGGCGCGATCAGCCATCGCTGCCAGCAAATTGAATTGATACGAGGTGACTGGTTTTTCCTGATCGTCGAGCCGGATTACACGCGCATCCAGATCGATCTCGAGGCGGCCGAAGCGCAAGACGCGCTCATTGTTGGCAGCCACGCCTTGCTGGCGTCGTAATACGGCCCGCAGCCGCGCCAGCAACTCGCGCGGTTCAAACGGTTTTGGTATGTAATCATCTGCGCCAAGTTCCAGCCCCACTACGCGATCCATAGGGTCACCCTTGGCGGTCAGCATGACGATGGGCATCGATGCCAGCGGTTGTGCCTGGCCGCGGATTTGTCGACAGACGTCAAGGCCGTCCGCATCCGGCAGCATCAGGTCGAGCAGCACGATAGAGAAAGCTTGCGTGGCGGCAGCTTGCTGCAATTGCAGCAGACCTTCGCTCGCAGTACCGCTATGCGTGACCTCGAACCCGTTCTGGTTCAGGTAAGTGGCGACCATGCTGGCTAAGCGCTGGTCGTCTTCTATCATCAGTAGGCGTTGTGTCATGGGGCTAGAACTCATTTCATAAATATCCGCGAGTGCGAACGCGGCTATTTGGGAGGTAGTGCAAGGCGTGTCGCGCGGCCAAGGGTGGTCCCCTTGGCAAGCGGCGCAACGCAGCAATACGCCCAAATAGCCCGTTCCCTTCGGGTTCTTACCAAAAGCGGCGCTGGCCGCGTTGCGCTCCTTGCGCATAGGTTACTATGCGACGCGTCGCACGCCTTGCCAGCACCGCTTTTGGTAAGAACGCATCTCACGGATATTTATGAAATGAGTTCTAGTGTAACGCGTAGTGCCCCGCTTTGACTCTCAGTGACGCGCGCTAGCGTCCAAATTAATGGAGGCTGGCGCGGTCATGCTACGTGGTTTAGCTTACTGGGCAGCTGGTGCTGCTGGCGGTGGACCTTTGCGACCGTGGTCGCGGTCATGACCTTCAGGGCCAAAGCGGTGACCGAAACCACCACGGTGTTTGCTCAGTTGTTCAACTGCTTTCACACGTTGTGCCGGGGTCAGTACTTCGGCTGCATCAGCAAATGCCTGGGTCATGCGGCGCGAACGCTGATCAGCCAGTTTTTGCTCGGTCTGACGTACTTGTTCCAGTGCCTTGCGGTCGATTGTTGGTTGCGCCAGCAGTTTCAGGCCTTGTTCATGCGCTGCACGGTTTTGTTCCATGATGGGACGCAGGTCGTTGAAAGCCGACTTGGCGATTGCGCCGAGTTTGGTTTTTTGCTCCGGTGTGGCATCCGGTACTACGCGTTTGAGCATGTGGTCAAAGCGCTTCTCGGCACGTTCAGGATTCATTTTGCCGTGTGGCCCACCTTGTTTCTGTTGCTGGGTAGCTTGTGGCGCCTGGCCTTCTTGTGCGTGGCTGATGCCGACGATGGAGAGGGCGCTGAAGATCGCGGCAGTAGCGCCTACCATCATCAGGCGACGTGCACGACCGGCAGCAGGTACGACGGCTATGGTATTGCGTGTTTGTTGGCTATTCATTCTAAGCTCCTAGTTTGGCTATGGTGCCTGCTGTGTGATGCAGGCATGTTGGTACTTTAGGAGTTCACTGTTGCGGATTCGCTTGTGAGCCGTAAAGTTATGTAAAGGCCTGACAAGGGTGGAGAAAGGCCTGACTTGGTGCATCTGGTCCGGCGCTATTCTGGTGAATAACGCTATTTGCACTGCTTTGGGTTGCGCCAGACACGGATAGCAGGGCGATGCTTGGCATAGCTTTTGCACCATGGCAATGGTGTCTGTGATCACAGATAGCAGCCTGACGATAATAAGGAATAACAATGAAACGGCGCCATTTTCTCCAGGCCAGCTTGCTGGCAACTCCAGCATTGATGCTCGTGTGCCAGACGCAAGCAGCCGATACACGAATTGCGCATATCAACGACGCAATCAATAAATCCGGACGTCAGCGCATGTTGTCGCAACGGCTGGCGAAATGTTATTTACAGATCGGTCAGGCGATTGATATGCCGCGCTCACAAAAGCTATTCAATGCGTCGCTGACAGTATTTGAAAAACAATTGGGCGAGCTGGAATTGTTTGCGCCGAATGCAGAAAATAAGGCAACGCTGGCGAGTCTGAAAAAGACCTGGGGCGCTTATAAAACTGCGTTGCAGGGCAAGATGCCCAACCAGCAAGATGCAAAGGCTGTGATACGACTCAGTGAAGAGGTGCTGGCGCTGGCACATACATCCACGCTGCAACTGGAAAAAATTTCCGATACTGCGGTCGGTCATCTGGTGAATATCGCCGGACGTCAACGCATGTTGTCGCAACGCATGGCGAAGTTTTATCAGGCGATCAATTGGGGAGTGGCGTCATCCGAAGCATTGCCGGGCCTGATCAAGGCGCGTGATGAATTCCTGGCTGCGATGGCGGAGTTGTCATCGTCACCCAAGAATACGACACCTATCAAACAGGACATCCTGCTGGCGCAGCAGCAATGGTTCTTCTTTGATCAGGCCCTGAAGAGCAATGCGATCAACGAAGACACCAGGCTGCGTTTCGCCACCAATGTAGCGACCAGCAGTGAACGCATACTGGAAACGATGGACCGGATTACCGGTATGTATGAACAGCTGGGTTAGTCGTTCAGCATGTGCTTAGTGTGCTTGTCCGCACACCACGCATTTGGCATTGCGTCTGATCTTGATGCTGCTCCATTCCATGGTGCGTGCATCCAGCATTAGCAAACGTCCGGCGAGTGACTCACCGATGCCGACGATGAGCTTCAATGCCTCGGCCGCCTGCATGCTGCCGACGATGCCGACCAGCGGCGCGAAGACACCCATGGTGCCGCAATTCACATCTTCAAATTCCTGGTCTTGCGGGAACAGGCAGGAGTAGCACGGAGCGTGTTCGTCGCGCTGATCGAACACGCTGATCTGCCCGTCGAATTTGATGGCGGCGCCGGATACCAGCGGTACTTTGTTGGCGACGCAGGCGCGATTGACGGCGTGGCGTGTCGCAAAGTTATCGCAGCAGTCGAGCACCACGGTTGCACTGCGTACCAGTTCGTCCAGGCGCTCGCCGGAAACACGTTCCTGCAATGCCACTACTTCGATGGTCGGATTGATTTCTTCCAGTGTCTGTTTGCCGGAAGCAGCTTTGGCCTGTCCGACGCGTTGCGTGGTGTGCAGGATTTGTCGCTGCAGGTTGGTCAGATCTACCGTATCGTCATCAACCAGCGTGATCGTGCCTACACCAGCAGAAGCCAGGTAATAAGCAGCAGGCGAGCCGAGTCCGCCGGCACCTATGATCAGGACGTGGGCCGCCAACAGTTTTTCCTGTCCTTCGATATCGATTTCATCGAGCAGGATGTGGCGTGAGTAGCGCAGTAGTTGCTGGTCGTTCATAAGTAATCCGTATCGCGTGGCACAGCGTAAAAGCCGTCGGGACAATCAAAAAAAGCCGCATCGCTGCGGCCTTTTTTGTTAGCGGTCACGACTATTTTTTGTCGCCGTTTTTCGGTTCTGCTTTAGGGTCTGTCTTGGGCTTGTTGATGCCGGGTTCTTCTTTCTTCGGCTCAGGTTTCGCTTTGGACAGCACCACAGGCAAACCTTTCAGGTGGTTCAGGGCTTGTGCCAACTGGAAGTCATCCTTGCTGCCGAATTCCAGTGGTTTGCGTTTTTTCTCCAGTGCAGCCAGGCGTTGCTCTTCTTCCAGCTCATCGACAGCGGCGTGTACTTCAGGGCCTTTGTCTTTGTCGTTGGTCAAATGCTTTTGCAAGTCTGCTTCGCGCAGGCGCAGGCCGTTCAGGCCGTCACCGTCTGCGGTTTCATCCACCATCAGATCAGGCACGATACCTTTGGCCTGGATCGAGCGACCGTTCGGTGTGTAGTAACGCGCGGTGGTCAGTTTGACTGCGGTATCGGCAGACAATTGACGTATCGTTTGTACTGAGCCTTTACCGAAGGTCTGGGTGCCCATGATGGTGGCGCGCTTGTAATCCTGCAAGGCGCCGGCCACGATTTCAGATGCGGATGCGGAACCGGAGTTGACCAGTACGACCATCGGGATTTTTTTCAATGCTTCCGGCAATTTGGCCAGCGGATCACCGACTGAACGGCTTGCATAGAATTCGCGGCGCGCATAGAAGCTGGCTTTGGAGTCCGGCAATTGACCATTGGTCGAAGTCACGACGACGTCTTTCGGCAGGAAGGCTGCAGAAACACCGATTGCACCCGGCAATACACCGCCCGGATCATTGCGCAGATCCAGTACCAGACCTTTGAGGTTAGGATCTTGTGCATACAGGGCAGCGATTTTCTTCGCCATATCGTCTACGGTCGGCTCCTGGAATTGCGAGACGCGCAGCCATGCATAGCCTGGCTCAACGATTTTTGCCTTGACGCTTTGTACGCGGATTTCCTGGCGCGTGATCGTGACGATGATCGGTTTATCTTCATCCTTGCGCGCGATGGTCAGCGTGATCTTGGTGTTTGGTTCGCCACGCATACGCTTGACTGCTTCGTCCAGCGTCATGCCTTTGACCGGAGTTGAATCCAGACGTGTGATCAGATCGCCTGCCTTGATGCCAGCGCGATATGCAGGGGAATCTTCGATAGGGGAAATGACTTTGACGTAGCCGTCTTCCATTCCGACTTCGATGCCGAGGCCGACAAACTTGCCTTGCGTACCTTCACGCAATTCCTTGAAGGCTTTTTTGTCGAGGTAGGCTGAGTGCGGATCCAGCGATGACACCATGCCGGAAATTGCTTCTGTCAGGAGTTTCTTGTCGTCGACAGGTTCGACGTAGTCCGATTTGATGAGTCCGAATACTTCGGACAATTGGCGCAATTCTTCCAGAGGTAATGGCGTACCGGCAGCATTTTTCTGCGCCATCGCATCCAATTGTGTCCCCATCGCGATCACGCCGGCAACCATGCCTAAACCGACCAGTCCGATATTCTTGAGTTTCGTTCCCATGTTCACCTAATAGTTACCCAACTGAGCGGGTCAAACGCACGGCCTTGGTGCCGCATTTCAAAGTATAAACCTGATTGCTCATTGCCGCCGCTATTACCTGTGCTGGCAATCACATCGCCGGATTTGACGGCGTCGCCAGCGTGTTTTAGCACGGATTGATTATTGCCGTAAATCGTCATGTATTGGCCGCCGTGGTCAACAATGATTAAATTGCCAAATCCGCGCAGCCATTCGGCAAAAACCACGCGGCCAGCCGCCACCGCCTTGACTTCGCTGCCTTCCTCGGCGCGTATGAACAAGCCTTTCCAGCTTGGCCCGTCGCCGCGCTTGCTGCCGAATTTGGCGACCAGATCGCCGCGTACCGGCAGGCGTAAACGCCCGCGCAATGCTGCGAACGCTCCGTCTTGGACGCCGGCATCAGGGGTGAGTTCATTGCGAGCGAGTGTTTTACTTGGTGGTTCGTCGTCCTCAATGGCGTCCGGATTGCTGATTTTGCCATTGGCGGTGCGGTCAGGCGTATTGCGGGTTTTGGCCTGCGCCTGGCGTTTTTCACGTTCTGCCTGGGCGCGTGCGATGCGCTCCTGGCGGCGTTTTTCGGCTGCCGCGGCTTCTGCTTTGCGCTGTTCCTGGATCAGGACCGCCAGTTTGTCGACCAGGCTGGAAAGGCGGCGTTCATCACGTTCGATATTGCCGACTTCCTTGCGCTGCGCCGTCAATTTGCTGGAAAGCTGCGCCAGCAGGGCCGAGCGCTGGGCTTTTTCCTTTTGCAGGATGGCATGCTGTTCACGTGCCTCGGTCGCGATTTCATCCAGTTCCTGCTTGGCGTTCTGCACTTCTGCCTGATTTTCCTCGATCGCAGCCAGATTGGCGCGCAGCGACTCGATCAGGGTTGCCTGCGCACGCGAGACATAGCCCATGTATTGCAGTTCGCGGTTGATGCGGTTCGGGTTATCACCTGAAAGCAGCAATTTGATGCGGTCTTCATTGCCCGCCACGTATTGTTCGCGCAGCAGCTTGGCGAGCTGGCTTTGCTGGGCTTCGACGATTTTCTGCAGGGCGGCTTGCTGTTTCGATAATTCGCCGAGCTTGGCTTCGGTTTGCCTTTGCTCCTGCGCCAGGTCGTTCAGATTGCGTTTGGCGTCGGAAATGGCTTCTTCCGACTGGGCCAGGGCGTCTGCAGCGTAGCTTTTGGCGGTTTCGGTCTTGTCTATGCTGCGTTTTAGCGTACTGAGCTTTTGTCGCAGGTCGGCGCGTTCTGTTTCGGCTATCTTTTTTTGCTTGCTGCGGTCAGTCGTCTTTTGCGCGTAGGCAGAACCCAGCAGGCTGAAAGACAGCACGATAGCGGTGACGGCGGCAAAAACGCGCATGCCCGTGCGGCCTGGCTGGTGCGGGCTGACGGGCATGGCGGGCTTGCTGTTAATGCGTGTTGGCAATGAAATGGGCACTGCGCTTACTTGCTTTGTCCATGACTGGCGGCGGCCTGGACTGCTGCCTGCAGTGATTCCTGGTCGCCAAGGTAGTAATGTCGTATCGGTTTCAGGTTTTCATCCAATTCATAGACGATAGGACGGCCGTTGGGGATACTGAGCGAAACAATGTCCTGATCGCTGATATCGTCCAGAATCTTGATCAGTGCGCGCAGGCTGTTGCCGTGGGCTGAAATAATGATTTGCTTGCCGGCACGTATCGACGGCACGATAGTTTCGTTCCAGTACGGTTCTACGCGCAGCAAAGTGTCTTTCAGGCATTCGCCCAGCGGGATTTGCTCGCGTTGCAGATGGGCGTAGCGCGGATCGTCAAACATGGTACGTGGATCGTCTTGCGCCAGGTGTTTAGGCGGGATGTCGTAGCTGCGACGCCATTGCAAAACCTGATCGGCACCGTATTTTTCAGCTGTTTCGGCCTTGTTCATGCCTTGCAGCGCACCGTAGTGACGTTCGTTCAGATGCCAGTCGCAGACCACAGGTATCCACATCAAATCCATCTCGTCGAGTGCGATCCAGAGAGTGCGAATAGCCCGTTTGAGCACGGAGGAATAGGCCAGATCAAACGTAAAGCCTGCCTCACGCAGCAATTCGCCAGCATGTTTGGCTTCGTTGCGACCTTTTTCCGTCAAATCGACATCGGCCCAGCCGGTGAAGCGGTTATCGAGGTTCCATGTGGACTCGCCGTGGCGCATCAATACGATTTTGTACATGGTTCAATTAGATAATTAATGGTTTTTTGATGCAAAATGCCGAATCCGAATTGTATTCGGTCTTCTATTTTATAATGCGAACACTCTTTCAACTAATTGGATCACCGTGAAATTCTTCCTTGATAACATTTTCCTCATCGGTATTATCATTTTGTCCGGCGGCGCTTTGGTCATGCACACTCTGCAACGTGTAGGCGCAAAAGTTACTGCATTGCAAGCAACCCAGATCATTAATCAGGGAAAAACGCTGATTCTTGACGTGCGTCCCGCAGCTGATTTTGCTGCTGGCCACATCCGCGACGCGAAAAATATCCCATTGAAAGAATTGAAAGGCCGTGTGGCGGAATTGGAAAAATTCAAGGACCGCCCGGTAATCGTCGTTTGCAACAAGGGCTTGCAATCGAACAAAGCAACCACACTTTTGAAAAAAGAGGGTTACACCGAAGCCGTTAGTTTACTCGGTGGGCAGGATGCTTGGCAATCGCAAGGCCTGCCGGTCACAAAGTAAGAAGGAATATTTATGACTGCGCATGTAGTGATGTATAGCACAGGGGTTTGTCCTTATTGCACGATGGCAGAGCGTCTGCTGACGGCCAAAGGCATCTCCAATATCGAAAAAATCCGTGTTGACCTCGATCCGGCGCAACGTGCTGCGATGATGGAAAAGACCGGACGCCGTACGGTGCCGCAAATTTATGTGGGGACAACCCATGTTGGCGGTTTTGACGATTTGAACGCGCTGGAGCGCCAAGGCAAGCTGGATGCCTTGCTGCAAAGCGCGTAAGCGTATAAATTCTTTTATTTGCAAGTAAGCAGGAGGGCAGTGCCCTCCTTATCCAATCTTATTGAAAGTGCTTCATGGCTGACGAAAATCTGCAACCTTTATTCCAGATCCAACGTGTTTACCTGAAAGATCTGTCGCTCGAACAACCGAATTCCCCAGCCATCTTCCTGGAACAGGAACAGCCAAATATTGAAGTCGCCGTAGATGTAGGCGCACAGCCGCTGGCCGAAGGCATCTTCGAGTCGACCGTGACGATTACCGTTACCGCGAAAATTGCAGACAAGACCGCATTCCTGGTTGAAGGCAAACAAGCTGGTATTTTCGAAATCCGCAACATCCCTGACGAACAACTGGATCCGCTGCTCGGCATCGGTTGCCCGAACGTGATCTACCCGTACCTGCGTGCGAATATCGCTGATGTGATTACCCGTGCCGGTTTCCCGCCAGTACACCTGAGCGAAATCAATTTCGAAGCGTTTTACCAGCAACGTCTGGAAGCCCTGGCCAAGCAACAAGCTGAAAGCAGCCCTGGCATCGTAATGGCAGACGGTTCGGCAGCAAGACACTAAGTTTTCAATCTGCCTGCAGTGTGCGTTGCCGAACGCGCCTGCAGCGCGTCAGACTATCCCTAAGGTGATTTATGAAATGGTCCGCCCCGTTTATTCCTGTTTTGCTGGTGACCATGCTGGGTACAAGCGCCGCGCATGCGGTTGAGTACAAATCCGTAGGGAGTAATCCCGCCGTGTTGTACAACGCCCCGACCGAGAAAGGCCGCAAGGTATTTGTCGCACCGCGTGGCATGCCGGTAGAAGTGGTGTTGACGCAGACCGGCTGGAGCAAGGTGCGTGATGTTGCCGGCGATCTGGCCTGGATAGAAGCCAAGGCCTTGAGTGCGAAACGCAATGTCATCGTAACCGCTGCCAATATCAAGCTGCATACGACGGCAGAAGATGCGTCGGCCGTGGTTGCCACCGCTGATAAGGGCGTGTTGCTGGAACTGGTGGCCCCACCTGCTGCCGGCTGGGTCAAGCTGAAGCATCGCGATGGCCAGACCGGCTATGCCAAATCCAGTGAAGTGTGGGGCGAGTAAGCGTCACAACTGTTGGTCGCTGCACGATAGCTTGAGCGCGGCCTGATCGCGCTGTAGTGTAGCCTGTTAGTATTCTCTCCATCTTCTACACACATCCACCGCATGAATATTTCTATACTAGGCGCAGGCGCATGGGGTACGGCTTTGGCGATGTCGCTGGCCGAACGTCACAGCGTCATGCTGTGGGGCCGTGATGCAAACGTGATGCAGGCGGCGCAACAGGCGCGTGAGAATGCGGCTTATCTGCCCGGCTTTCGTTTCCCTGACAGTCTCTTGCTCAGCTCCGATCTGGATGCGGCGATTCAGCATGTAGGCAGCGACGGCCTGTTGATCGTTGCCACTTCGCTGGCCGGCTTGCGACCGCTGACTACACAACTGCAGGCGTATGCAATTCCGAACCTGGTCTGGTTGTGCAAGGGTTTCGAAGAAAAAACACATTTATTGCCGCATCAAATCGTGCATGAAATCCTCGGTGATGCGATTCCTGCTGGTGCCTTGTCCGGCCCTTCGTTTGCGCAGGAAGTGGCGCGCGGTTTGCCGTGCGCACTGGCGATTGCATCGGACAGCGCAGCCTTGCGTGAGCGCGTGGTGAATGTGGTGCATGGCCCGGCGATACGCATATACGCGACCGATGATTTGACAGGCGTCGAAGTCGGTGGCGCAGTAAAGAATATCCTGGCAATTGCCACCGGTATTATCGATGGTCTCGGTCTTGGCCTGAATGCACGGGCGGCTTTGATCACCCGCGGTTTGGCGGAAATCACGCGCCTCGGTGTGGCGCTGGGCGGAAGAGCCGAAACGTTTAATGGCCTGGCCGGAATGGGCGATTTAATCCTGACCTGTACCGGTGATTTATCGCGCAATCGTAAAGTTGGTCTTGGCCTTGCCGAGGGCAAGAAGCTGGCGCAGATCGTGACGGAGCTTGGTCATGTGGCAGAGGGTGTCCGTTGTGCGCAGGCAGTGCGTGAACTGGCACTTGAACACAGCGTTGATATGCCGATAGCGGATGCGGTCGCCGCCGTACTGTTTGATGGTGACTCACCGCGTGATACGGTCAAGCGTTTGCTGTCCCGCGATCCACGCGATGAAGTAGCCTGAGAGTGTAGTTAATCCTGCGGCAGTGCCGTCCGGCGCTGCCCGCTTGCCATCAATGCTGCAATAGCAGCGTCAATAAAACCGACGAGTCTTCCAGCGCGTGCAGCGAATGTTTCTCGCCGCCTGCCAGGTACACCAGTTCACCGGCGCGCAGGGTTTGCGTGGATTGATGTGCGTGCAGTTCAATCGCACCTTCCAGGCATTGAATCGTGACAGCACCGGGCACTGAATGCTCGGGCATGCCTTTGCCGCATGGCAGAACCAGGCGCATCAATTCAAGTTGCGGGGTTTTGAACAAGGCGTTCGAGACGGAGCTGGAGATGCGTGTGCCGAGTGGGCGTATGTCGATCAACTGGCCGGATGTTGCATGCGGTAGAGCCATTATGTTCTCCTCTAGCTGTTGTCACGTGCACTACGAGTAACGAGCGTCCCGCATTTGTTATAACAAACAAAACGGGCAGGAGCAATCGGCAATGCGATTGTCGATAAATTCAGTCGGGTATTTGGTGCTGCCGGCGGATGGTTGCCTGCTTACTTCTCTTCCGGTTCTGACAACTTGGTTTTCAGCAAACGTTTCAATTCTTGTCGTTGTCCGGAAACGGATTTTTGATGTGCACCACCGACACGTTGTTTGGCGGCGAGCGCGACGTAATTGCGCGGCTTCAGCGCTTTTTGCGAAGGCTCTATGCGTATCGTGAGCTTTTGTCGTTTAGCGAGTGCTTTATTGGCCATGATCTGAATAAGACCCGCATGGTCAGACCATGCGGGTCGTCAACTTACAAGACGTAACGTGACAGATCCTCATTCACTGACAAGGCGCCTAGTCTTTCGTCGACATAGGCAGCATTGATCGCCAGCGTTTGTTCCGGGCTGTCGGTCGCGGAAAACGAAATTTCTTCCAGTAATTTTTCCATGACGGTGTACAGGCGGCGTGCGCCTATGTTTTCCGTTTTTTCGTTAACCGAGTAGGCGATTTCTGCCATGCGCTTGATGCCGTCCGGTGCGAATTCTATCTTCACGCCTTCGGTGCCGAGCAATGCTTCGTACTGCTTGGTCAGGCAGGCATCGGTGCTGGTCAGGATACGTTCAAAGTCGGCGATCGACAACGATTCCAGTTCGACGCGGATAGGAAAACGTCCCTGCAGTTCAGGGATCAGGTCCGATGGTTTGGCCAGATGGAATGCGCCGGAAGCGATGAACAGTATGTGATCGGTTTTGATCATGCCGTACTTGGTGTTGACCGTCGTGCCTTCGACCAGCGGCAGCAAGTCGCGCTGCACACCGGCACGCGAAACATCCGCGCCGCCGCTTTCCGAACGGGTCGCGATCTTGTCGATTTCATCAAGGAAGACGATGCCGTTTTGTTCAACGTTGGTGATGGCTTTTTGCTTGAGCTCATCTTCGTTGACCAGCTTGCCGGCTTCTTCTTCAATCAGCAGCTTCATTGCTTCCTTGATTTTGACCTTGCGCGCTTTTTTGCGCGTGCCGCCTACACCGGAAAACATGGATTTGATTTGCTCCGTCATTTCTTCCATGCCCGGTGGCGCCATGATTTCCATGCTGGGGCCAGCTTCGGCCAGCTCAATTTCGATCTCGGTATCGTCCAGCGTGCCTTCACGCAAGCGCTTGCGGAAAGTCTGGCGGGTAGCGTTGCCGCTGGCATTGCTGTCCGGTGTGCTGCCCGACGACGGGTGAAAGCCAAAGTCGCGTGCCGGCGGTACCAAAATATCGATGATGCGGTCTTCCGCGGCATCTTCGGCGCGTGCGCGTACCTTGCGGGTTTCTGCTTCGCGGGTTTGCTTGATGCCGATGTCGATCAGGTCGCGGATGATGGTGTCCACGTCGCGGCCGACATAACCGACTTCAGTGAATTTGGTCGCTTCGATTTTGATGAAAGGCGCATCGGCCAGTTTGGCCAGGCGGCGCGCGATTTCAGTTTTACCGACGCCGGTCGGGCCTATCATCAGGATATTTTTTGGGGTGATTTCGTGACGCAAAGGCTCGGCAACCTGTTGGCGACGCCAGCGGTTACGCAGTGCGATAGCAACGGCGCGCTTGGCGCGGCCTTGTCCGACTACATGTTTGTCGAGCTCTGAAACGATTTCCTTCGGTGTCATATTCATGATGTTCTTCGCAAAATTTACAGGGTGCGTATTAAGGCAGGCGCTATGCAGTGCGGCTATTCATCCAGCGTTTCGATGATGTGCGACAGATTGGTGTAGATGCAGAGTTCACCAGCGATGGTCAGTGATTTTTTGACGATGTCTGCTGGCGACAAGTCGGTGTTTTCCTGCAAGGCCTTGGCGGCCGATTGTGCGTAAGTACCGCCGGAGCCGATCGCGCCTATGCCGTCGTTCGGTTCGAGCACGTCGCCATTGCCGGTGATGATCAGGGTGGTTTCTTTATCGGCAACCAGCAGCATTGCTTCCAGTCGGCGCAGCATGCGATCAGTACGCCAGTCTTTGGCCAGTTCAACCGAGGCGCGCATCAGGTGGCCCTGATGCTTTTCCAGCTTGCTTTCAAAGCGTTCCAGCAGGGTGAAGGCATCTGCCGTGCCGCCGGCGAAGCCGACCAGTACTTTGCCGTTATAGACCTTGCGCACTTTGCGCGCAGTGCCTTTCATGACGATATTGCCTAATGTGACCTGGCCATCGCCGCCGAGTGCAACAATGTTGCCGCGACGTACTGACAGGATGGTGGTGCCGTGAAATTGTTCCATGCTTGCCTCTGAAGTGAAGTGCCGAGCTGATGAATAATCGCGCCTGGCGCGGAGATTCATGAAAAAGTGGGGGCGGCCTGAGCGATTACAAGTCGAAATTGTGCCGCATGCGGACACGGATTTCAGTTTTTACGGGGGACGATGCGTACGCTGTCGGTCATGCCCATGACATTACACAATGCAACGATGAAGTGATTCGGGCTATGCAATTCTATGGTTTTGCCGCTGCTGATCAGTGGCATCAGGTCACCGAACAGGCGTCCGGCGGCATTGAAATCCATGCGCGTCAGCTGGGAGCAGTCGAGGATAACCGGATTATGCGTATGTGCATAAGCGGCAATATTTTGTCCCAATGTATCGCTGCGGGCATCGATCAGTATCGGCATCATGAAGTGATCGGCATCGGTCTCGTCTGTCGTTGCAGATTCTTCGTGATCCGTTGTCACTTTGTCTTGCGGCGATACAAAGGCGGGTGGTGACACTTCAAAGGTGATGCAGTAATCGATGCTGCGTTCTTCAAAATCGCTTTCGCGGTTCAGCAGGCGCAATACTTCCAGCAGGAGCAGCCATGGCGCTTCGGTTTCATCGCGCCGGCCGACTTGCAGGATACTCTGGATCTTTTCTGCCAGCTCAGGTGCGCCGACCAGGATTAGCTTGTGCCCGGATTTTTGCAGGCGCTTCAGTATATTAAGCAGCAGGCCGCAACCGACCGGATCGACTAGCGTGACACGTGCAAATTCCAGTTTGAGCACCGGGCTCATCTCGGCCAGGTTTTTGATGCGTTCCAGTTGTTTGATAATGCCAGCGTCGAGTTTGGCCGGGAAGGCGATGCTCGGGATAGTGCCATTGCGTGCTGCGGGTGTCTGGCCGGTTTCAGCGCTGCCACCTTCACGCCAGGCGGGCGGCGACATTTCGAACTTGTTGGCAAATTCTATCGACAGGTTTTCAAACGAACTGCGTTGACCTGTGACCTGGTACAGGTCGAACAGCATGCCCCATACGGTCAACAGCGCGTTGCCTGGTGCGTCTTCTGCGATGGCATTGCGCAGCACAGGCTCTATCAGGTCAGTCTGGCCGTTGGCAAACAGGATGGCTGCTTCTTCTATGACCAGCGGCGCTTCTGATTTGGAGATGGCGACCGGACCGATGACTGTTTCTGCGCTGAGCAGGAAGGCGGTGCTGGCACCCATGATGTCAGGCAGCATCGATGGCTGGCCCAACTGGGTTGCGGTGTCGGGTGCTTTGGTGGCTTGCGTGTCGGGCGCGCGTACATTGGTATTGAGGAATTGGCTGGCTGGCCCGGGCATGGTGTTGCCGCTGAACGGTAGCGGCTTGACGAATTCCGAAGACATTTCCGATTCGATGGCGTCGATCTTCAGTGCGGTGGCGTGTGCCGCCATGCGCTGTACGTAGTCGTTTTCGCTTTTTGCATGGACGCGCTGGTCTTCGCGTTTTTTTTGCGAAGATTCCGCCTCAGTCGGCTTGCGAGCTGGCTGTTTATCTTTCTTGCCAAAGAGCGAGAAAATCCCCACGTCTATCCTGGTAAGCAATGGCGTGCAATTTTAATAGCACGCCAAGTTGTAATGCGCCTCTTGCGAGGCGGCGCCAAAAATCCGCTTAAAGGTAACACAAAGCGACCTGCCTACAAAGGCAGGTCGGACTCATCACCCACATATTTATGGGATGCGTTCTAGTGTAGCCAAAAATCCGGCTTCAGCGACACAAAACAGCTTAAAAACTGGTGCGTACACCAACAATCAGGCTGCGGCCGGACAGTGGTGCCACTTCACGCAACACCGAGGTTGACAGGCGTATATCTTCATTCAACAGGTTCTTCGCGATGGCGAACCAGGTGACAGGTGTCGATTTGAAGTTTTGGGTATAAGACAGATTGGCGTCGACCTGGGTATAGGACGGTGCGGCATAGGTCTCAAAACTGGCCAGGCGGTTTTGTTTTTCCGCGTGCAAAACCTTCAGGCCGGAGCGCCAGTTGCCTTCGCGGTAGCCGATTTCCCCGCCAAAGCGGGTGGTCGGCTGCAAGGGCAGGTTGCCGGCACCGCTCAGAGTGCCGCGCGAAGTGTCGGCAAAGCCGCGCCATGAGAAGCCATTACCACGCAGGTTGTAGCTGACTTCGGCTTCGATGCCACGGATGGTGGCATCGTTTTGCGACCAGAAGCGCTGGAGGAATTCGCCGCTAGGATCCGGATCACCGTGGTCATCCACCATGGTGCCGTCGGTGCGGCCATAGACATAGTTCTTCACACGATTCTGGTAGACATTGGTTTTCCAGCGCAGCAGGCCTTCGGTCTTTTGCAGGCTCAGTTCGATATTGCGTGAGGTTTCCTTGCGCAGATTGGAGTCGCCAATATCAAAGGTGGCAGTCGATTCATGCGGGCCGTTCGAGTACAGCTCTTCGATAGCCGGTGCACGTTGTGCTACCGATGCGGTCAGGCCGAGGCCGTAACCCTGGGTAAAGCTCCACAAGCCGCCGAGCGAATAGGAGCCGAGGTTGAAGTCACGCTGTACCAGACCGGACGCTGCATCCGGACGACGTTTGACGGATTCGATACGGGCACCCGCGCTGGCGCGGAAGGGGCCGAAATCGCGCTCTTCCACCAGGAAGGCGGCGACCGACTGGCTCTTGGTAACAGGAACCGTGGCGTGGCTGTGGCCGTGACCATCGTCTACCGGTAAGGCCGAGAATTCCGAGTTTTCGGTTTGCAGGCCGAAAGTACCGCGCCAGCCGGCCAGCGGCTTATGCGTCAATTCCCAGCGTGTTTCGTTGGCCTTGTTTTTGAACTCCGTTGCAGGTGTGCCGTCTTCCAGGTTTTCCGTGTGCTTGTAGTCGGTGTAGCCTAGTTTGAAGCGGAAGGATTCAAAGTTTTCAAATGGATTCTTGATCAGGCCAGCAACGTCGTAGCGGGTTTGCTTTTGCGTAATGTAGGATTTCTCAGCAGTTGGTATGCCGTAACGGTTGTCGTCCGCGCCGACTGATGCACCGATGTAGCCCCAGCTCTGGATGTAGGAAGCACCAAAGCCTACGCTGTTGGAACGCACATACGAATTTGGTAAACGTCCCGAACCCTGGCTAGCATCGCTGGCATTGGCGTAGCCGGGGATCTTGTAGTCATCGGCATCGCGCGCATTGCCATCGACATGCAAACCGATAGCGCCAGCTGCACCGTCGACCGAGAAAGATCCATTCTTCATTTTGTCGGCGCTGCCAAAACGGAGTTCTGCATCGCCGGTCGGTTTGCTGTTGAGTATGGTCGGGATACGGTCATTTACGATATTGACCACGCCGCCGATGGCACCCGAGCCGTATAGCAATGCTGCCGGGCCGCGCAGGATTTCAATCTGGCGTGCGGTAGCTGATTCACCGACTACTGCGTGGTCATTCGACAGGCTGGATGCATCCATGACCGACATACCGTTTTGCAGGATTTTGACGCGCGGGCCTTCCATGCCGCGGATGATAGGGCGCGAAGCGCCGGCACCGAAAGCCGAGGCCGATACGCCGAGTTCTTGCGACAGGGTGTCGCCTAATGAGTTGCCGAGTTTTTCACGCAGCTCATTGCCATACAGAACTTTGGCGGGCGCCATGATTTGTGCACTTTCTTCATTGCTGAAAGGCGAGGCGGTCACGACGACTGCCGGTAAGACTTTTTCCTGCTCTTGTGCAAGGGCGGAGTTGGATAGGGAGGCGAGCGCAGATAGAACGGCGCTGGCCAACAGGGTGCGTTGGGCGATCATGTTACTTCCTTGAAAACGAATGTATGCGAGTGCTAGTCAGACGACGTCTGATTGCAGCAGGAGATGGTGTCGTTTAGGCCGCTGGTGGTGCGCGGGAAGAGAAGTGACAGAGGAGTGGTGCGTCCCACGAGATGTAGGCTGCCCACAGCGCGAGTACGCGTACGCTGGTTTGCAGTACGGGAGAGAAAGGAAGCAGTGGAGCGCCATCAGCCAGCGCCATGCCGTCGAACAGAATACAGGAGTGTGACTTATCGCCTGCGTACTCCAGCTCGGCCACCGCAGTGCCGTGCTCTTCCATCTGATGGTGCTGGATACTGCCCCAATCCGCGTGTTCTATCCGGTGCCGCAAGCCCATCCATTGCGCAAACAGCACGAGCGCAACCAGCAGTGCGGCGAAGCACAGGCGGCGAGTCGTAGTAGCAGATGGCGGGTAAATGGATTTCACGTGGAGTCTTATTTATTCGAAGCCAGTGTTGCGTTATTCATGCGGTAGTACAAGCCCATAGGATCGTCTTTCATGACTTCCATTTTTCCGGAAACGATGATGGGTTCCAGTGTGTATTTGACCGGAGTTTTGGACTTCACTTCCACCACGCCTTCCGGTCCGGCCGGCAGGCAAAAGCTGCAGCTTTGCGGTACCAGCGAAATCAGGAAATGCTTTTGTTTCTCACCTGGTTCCAGCGGCATCATAAAGCCTTGTACCTTGATTTCCTGATTGTTCAGCGCCGCGATCTCTTTGCTGAATTCAGGCAGGATGCGATTCTTTACTTTCACCTGTTTCACTTTTGCCAGCGTGTTCCACGAAGTCACACCCTGGATGTCGTACAGCACCGGCATTTGTCCAGGCGTGTTGCCGACGCCGGGTGGCGCGACGTGTTGCTGGCCTTGCGCTGGTGCTGAGCCTGCGCCGGCGGCGATTGCAAATGCCGGTGCCAGCAAAGCAAACAACAGGATACTGGTAGCAGGGCGCATGATCATTCCGTCAAGTAATCGTAAAGAGTGGTTAGGCATTGTACCGGGCGTATAGCGCTGCCTGGCAAGTGATACTTAATGTACATGCCTAGTGGACATGTTTCATCCCGCATAGTTTGCCTAATGCGAGACCTTTACAGGCGTTGGCAAGTTCCGCATGGCAAGCTTTTTCATCCTTGCCCTTGCTGATGCAACGCGCTGCCGCATAGTGCGCCGCCGCGATTGCCTGATGCTGGGCAATGGTTTCTTTCTTGTGTTCGCTCTCACTGTCTTTCGCTTGCGCAGAAAAGGCCAAGAGCGCGGCGCAAGTGATCAGTAAATATTTCATGTCGGCTCCATTCTGATTTAGTGTGCCAGCGTGCTGGCGATATCGGTGCGATAAGCACGCAGGGCGGGTAGCGCTGCAGCGAGCAGGCCGGTACCCAGCGCGACCAGTAATAACCATGCTTCATCCGCGCTGAACATAAAGCCGGACAATGACAGATTCTGGTCTGCACTCAGTATGCGGCCCAATATCTCAACCGCAAGATGGCCGAGCAACCAGCCGACCGCTGCCCCTATCAATGCCAGCAAGATACCTTCTGTCAGCAGCAAGATAAATAGTTTGGCTGGTGTCGCGCCCAGGGTGCGCAGGATCGCGAGATCGGTTTTACGTTCTTCCAGCGCGTTATACAGCGCGACGAACATGGACAGCGCTGCAGATAGCAATACGATGACAGCAATGCCGCGCAAGACATCGATGCCGACACCGAGCAGGCGGAACAGTTTGGCCGCTTCCAGTGCAGGTTGTGCTGCCTGCAGTTCGCTCTGACTATTGATGAAGCGCGGCATGGTGACAGCTGCCAGCGGCGATGCATATTGCACCAGCAGTGCAGTCAATTCACGCGACTCATCCATGACTTCTTTTTCCTGCGGATCGTTGGCATCCAGCCCGTGTGTTTTGTCGTGCACTTGCCAGACTGACGCAACCGGCGTCAGGATCAGGCGGTCCAGTACGGTACCGGTAGGTTGCAGGATGCCGACCACTTTAAAGGGAGCGTCTTCGTGTACTTCCGCTGCGCCAGCCAGGCCATGCGAGCCAAAGAAGTTTGCGCCGGGCTGTGCACCGGTACGTTGTGCAGCCTGCGCGCCGAATACGGCTTGCATAGGCGCGTCAAACATTTTGCCTTGCGCCAGCGTGCCTTTGTAATGCGTGATGTAGTCGGCATTGGTGCCGACGATGCGGAAGCCGTGATAGCTGTCACCCAGGGCCAGCGGCATGACGGCTTTCACCATACGGTTCTGTTTTAACAGCTCTTCAGCTGCGAGCGGGATATTGCCGGTCGGCGTATCGACGTGATAGATGGACGACAGTATCAATTGCAGCGGTGACCCTTTGGCACCGACGACCAGATCGATACCCTCGGCATCACGCAAGGCGTTGTCGGCAAGTTGCGTGGAAGCGGACAAGACAAACGTCATCATCGCAATGCCGATCGCCATCAATAGCACATTAAGAATCGTGGCCAGCGGTTTGTGTCGCAGTGACTGCAGTGCCAGCGTAAAAGCGTTGAGCGTCATCAGATCGATGCTCCTGCTGCGTGTGCCTGCAGACGCAATACTTTGCCTTGCGGCAGTGCTTGCAATACGCGCGCATCGTGCGTCGAAAGGACCAGGGACGCGCCGATTTCATTGGCCTGTGCCAGCAATAAAGCGATGGCGCTGTGGCAGGACGCATCGTCCAGATTGGCGGTCGGTTCATCAGCCAGCAATAGTTGCGGGCGATTGAACATGGCGCGCGCCAAAGCCACGCGCTGCTTTTGCCCCTGGCTTAATTGATGTGGTCTGGCTGTCGCTTTCTCACTCAGCCCTAGTGCGCTGAGCAAGGCGTCGGCGCGGCTGCTGTCGCTAACCTGACCGCTGGCATAAGCGGCGAGCAAGATGTTGTCGCGTGCATTCAGGCTGGGAATCAAAGCCAGCTTTTGCGGCAGGAAGCCGATATGCCGGCCGCGCCACAGATCTGCAGCGCGCGGCGTCAAGGTTGCAATAGATGTATCCGCGACTGTGATATCGCCACTCTGCGGCGTCAGGATGGCGGCGATCAGGTGCAGCAAGGTGGATTTGCCGCTGCCGGATGGCCCGATGACGATCGCGTGCTCGCCCTGTGCCAGGGTAAAAGCCGGTACATGGAGTTGGGGAGTGTGCGCACCAGGATAGCGATGCGTCAGCTTGGATATTTGCAACATGGTTGCATTCTACAAAAAAACAAAGCGCGCGGATAGTGTGCCGCGCGCTTTCTTTTACAGCAGGACAGAGAGCAGGATCAGGCGATCCCGCCATATATCAGTCGCCGTACAGTTTTTGTTTCAGTTCACGACGTTGTTGCGCTTCCAGCGACAAGGTCGCGGTCGGACGAGCCAGCAGACGTGGAACGCCGATAGGTTCGCCGGTTTCTTCGCACCAGCCATATTCGCCGGAATCGATGCTGAGCAGCGATTGCTGGACTTTTTTCAGCAACTTGCGTTCGCGGTCACGGGTACGCAACTCCAGAGCATGTTCTTCTTCTATGGTTGCGCGATCAGCCGGATCAGGGACCAGCACGGTTTCGCGCAGATGCTCGGTGGTTTCATCGGCGTTTTTCAATAACTCTTTTTCGAGTTGCTGCAGACGATCTCTGAAAAATGCGAGTTGCGCGTCATTCATGTATTCCTTTTCGCCCATCTTGAGGATTTGCGCTTCGGTTAACAATGTGGTGTCGCCTGCGACGGATGTTGATTTGCTTGATTTGGTTGCCACTTCGCTTGCCTTCAAAACTACGGGTTTTTCAATTTTATCTGCGACCTTGGCGGCAGTCCTGGAACTGCTTGCCGTTGCTGATCGAGATGCGTCTTTAATCGGTTTTGCTGTCACGGTGGCCGCTTTGCCGGCGGCAGCCGTGGCTTTTGTTGCTGGGCTCGCTTTGACGGCCGGCTTTGCTGCCGGTTTAGCCAATGGTTTTGCGCTTTTGACGGCGCTTGATTTTACTGCGCTTGCTTTTGCTGCTGTAACTTTTGTTTTGACAGCGGCTGTCGGCGATTTTACCGCACTCTTAGCCGGTGTTTTCTTTGCTGCTTTCGCTGCGGGTTTGGCGACCGGTTTAGCCGCTTTGCTGGCGGGTTTAACGGCCTTGCCTGCGACTGGTTTCGCCGGTGATTTTTTGGCGGGTGCCTTGCTAACAGGCTTTGCACGCGTAGTCGCAGCAGCCTTCTTCGGGGCAATTTTTTTTGCGCTTTTTGCAGATTTTGTGACGGTTGCGTTCATAGTCCCTTGTCCTCAATGAACTTTCCCACACTCGGATCTTATCGTGCCCTGCGTGCGAGACTCACACCTTTAGCAACACCCAGGTAACCATACCCTGAGCTCAAAACCACGGTAGTTTATACCAAACATTGTTCCAATCCGAAAATAAACGTTTCTTTCGGGAGATTCTGCCCGATAAACACCATTTTGTTAGAGCGGACTTCGTTTTCGCCCCATTTGGCGCCGATGTCGGTACCCATGATCTGGTGCACACCCTGGAACACAACCTTGCGATCCGCGCCATCCATCCAGAGTACGCCTTTGTAGCGCAACATGCGCGGACCAAAGACCTGCACCAGGCTACCAAGGAATTCATCCAGTTTTTCAGTGTTGAAAGGGCGGTCGCTTTTGAATACAAAGGCCGCAATATTGTCGCTGTGATGGCCGTGATGATGATCGTGATGATGATCGTGATGATGATCGTGATGATCGTGTTCGCAATGTGCATCGCAAGTGTGATCGTGCTCATGATCATGCTTGTGCTCATGTGCATGTTCTTCCGCCGCGATGAAATCCGGATCGATTTCCAGTTTGTCGTTGAGGTTAAAGCCGCGCAAGTCGAGCACATCAGCAATCGCCACACTACCAAAGTTAGTCGTGCTGACAGGCGCGCGCGGATTGATACGCTTGATGCGCTCCGTCAATACTTTCAATTCATCAGCGCTGACCAGATCCGTTTTGGACATCAATAATTTATCTGCGAAACCAACCTGGCGTTGCGCTTCCTCATAGCTGTCTAGCTGATGCATCGCATGCCTGGCATCGACCACGGTGATGATTGCGTCGACCAGGTATTCGGATGCGACTTCTTCATCGACAAAGAAGGTTTGTGCCACCGGACCCGGATTCGCGAGGCCGGTGGTTTCAATCACGACGTGATCAAACTGCAGCTCACCGGCATTGCGTTTTTGCGCCAGTGACGTGAGTGCGATGATGAGATCGCCGCGCACAGTGCAGCAGATGCAGCCGTTGTTCATTTCAACGATCTGTTCGGTGCCGTCCTGCACCAGGATTTCATTGTCGATATTTTCCTGGCCGAATTCATTTTCGATGACCGCGATCTTGAAGCCGTGCGGTTCTTGCAGGATGCGGTTGAGCAGGGTGGTTTTCCCGGCGCCGAGGAAACCGGTCAGGATGGTGGTAGGGATCAGTGCCATATGAATTAAACCTGGTGGGCGCAATCTGCACACCATCCTTTGATGGTGAGTTCGATTTCGTGACTTTGGAAACCTTTGCCCAGCGTCGCCTGCAATACATTCTGCAATTGCTGACGCAGGGTAGCGGTCGGTGATTTGCTGTTGGCCTTGTTGTCAGCAGCAAACAATTGTTCGTCGACATTGTCGATACAAAATACTTTGGCGCAGCGCGTACATTTGAAATGGCCGTGCTGATGCTGGGGCGATGCATGATGACCGCCCGCTTCCTTGTGCTCGGCGCCCGCGTTGTAACGGAACACGCGGTCGTCACCGGCGATCTTGTGCGCGAGTCCGGCGTCGGTCAGGCAATCGAGTGCGCGGTACAAGGTAACGCGGTCCATCTCTGTCAGCTTGTCCTGCACATCCTGGTGCGACAGCGCATAAGGCGCGCCCAGCAAGGCTGCCAAGACCTTGATGCGGGCATCGGTAGCGCGCACCGAGGTTTCGCGTAACTGACTCTCGGCCAGCGCCGGGTAATCCGGAGAAGAAGATTTTTTCATGATGAGGCGGCTTCGATGGGTGGTGGCTAGATTATGCCGCAAATTTGCAATTCAGTTGCAAATTTGCGTGTGTGGGAGATAGATAGCTGCGCTGCAAAGTCATGCAGCAGCATATTCAGGCGGGTTTTTTCTTGGCGCGCGGATGGGCTGCATCGTATACCTGGGCCAGGCGCTGGAAGTCGAGCGAGGTATAAATTTGCGTGGCCGCGATGGAGGCGTGTCCCAGCATTTCCTGTACCGCGCGCAGATCGCCGGACGATTGCAAGACGTGCGAAGCAAAGGAGTGGCGCAAGACGTGCGGATGCACATCGGTCGGCAAACCTATCGCCTGGCCATGTGCTTTCAGGCGTAACTGCACAACGCGTGCCGAGACACGGGTGCCGCGTTCGCTGAGGAAAAGTGGATGCGGATCCAGCTTGACCAGGGTGTTGCGCACTGCCAGCCACGCAGTGAGTGCGTCCATTGCGGCCTGGCCGATCGGAACGCTGCGCATCTTGTTGCCTTTACCGGTCACCATCACTTCATGCGCATCGAAATCTATCCAGCCCGCCGAGGTATAGCGTGCTTCCTGCGCATAGCGCAGATCCAGTCCCACCAGTTCGGAGACGCGCAAGCCGCTTGAATACAGCAATTCAAACATCGCGTGATTGCAGAGCTGCATCGCAGAGTCGGCATTCCTGCCGGGAGCAGGTTCTGCGACCAGTCGTACCGCATCATCTGCCGCCAGCGCTTTGGGCAGCGGTTTGTTGCGCTTTGGTGCCTTGATGCCATCGACCGGATTGGAGGTGATGGCGTTTTGCTCGGAGAGCCAATTGAAGAAGCCGCGCCAGGCTGAAAGTTTGCGTGCGATGGAGCGCGCATTCAAACCTTGTGCGTGTAGTTGCGCGGCAAACTTACGGATCTGGAAGTGCGTGACGCCGGTCAGCGTCGCCTTGCTGTCATTGGCCGTCGTGTAAGCGATCAATTCGAGCAAATCGCGACGGTAGCTGACGGTGGTCAGTGTCGCCAGCTGGCGCTGGCTGATCAGGTTATCGAGATAACCGTCAAGGTAAGCCTGATTGGTGACTAGGCTCACGATGCTGTTTAATCGAGCATGCCCGACAAGGCGGCGCTGGCAGTCTGACCGATATTAGTCAGGAAGTCGGTGGCCATGTCGGATGTGAAGCGATGCGGATCAGGCGAGCCGAGTACCAGCAGGCCGAAAGCTTCAGTCGCATCGTCCAGGCGCAGCGGCAGCAGGGCGACCGACTGGATAGCTGGTGCGTCTTCCAGCCATGACGCTGCTTCAAAATCGTTATTGCTGCCGCAGAACGGCGTGGTCAAACCATTTGCGAACAGATGTGAATCGGCGGAAACCGGTGCGGCGAACCAGGTGTGTGCAAACGCTTCCGATACACCCCACAGACGCAGTGTGACATGCGGCACCGAGAATGCGCTTTGCAAGCCGGTGGTCAGCGTGTGCGGCAGATCGACGTCATTGCGTGCCTGCAACAGGGCGCGCGTCCAGGTATGGAATTTATGTGTGATCTGGTCGTTTTCCTGACCTATGCGCATCAGTTCGGCGAGGCGCAGCTCCATAGCCTTGAGCTTTTCGCGCAAGACATCCATTTGACGCTCTTGCAGCGACAGGGTGCGGCCACCGAGTGCGCTCGACAGTTTGATTCTGGACAGTAACTCGGCATGTTCTTCAAAGAATTGCGGGTTATCCAGCAAATAATCGGCAACGGTATTGGAGTCCAGAGGAGAAGTCATGTGTCGTATGTGTGAGTGTAGTTAGAAAGCGCGTCACCTGTGCGACGCGGCCTTGCTTTAATTGGCAATGATTTTAACCGACAACCGGGCGCGCAAAACAATTCCGCGCTGTGCCGTTAAATCTCGATTTCGCCTTCGAATACGGTCACGGCCGGGCCGGTCATCATGACTGGTGCATCATGGCCGCCCCAGGCGATGACTAATTCACCACCGCGGGTTTGTACCTTGACCGGAGATGTCAGCAAACCGCGCCGGATACCGGCGACAACTGCAGCGCACGCGCCAGTACCGCAAGCCAGGGTTTCGCCTGCGCCACGTTCGAATACACGCAACTTGATGTGATGCTGATCCAGGATTTGCATGAAGCCGGCGTTGACGCGCTTCGGAAAGCGCGGATGGTGTTCTATCAGTACGCCGTCTTCCCGCACTGGCGCCGTTTCGACGTCGGCAACGACTTGCACCGCATGCGGATTGCCCATCGATACGACGGAAATCCAGTTGGTTTCGCCTTTGATGTCGAGCGGCCACAAGGTGTCCTCACCTTCGGCTTTGCACAGCAGATCAGTCGCGTCGAACGGTACATCTTCCGGCGTCAGGATGGGCGCGCCCATGTCTACCGTGATTTGTCCGTTCGCTTCGAGGCGTGGTTCTATGATGCCCGACATGGTTTCGACCTTGATCGCATGTTTGTCGGTCAGTTTTTTGTCGGTAACAAAGCGGACGAACGCGCGCGCGCCGTTGCCACATTGTTCGACTTCGCCGCCATCGGCGTTATAGATGCGGTAACGGAAGTCCACGCCCGCTGCCTGCGGCTTTTCGACCACCAGCATTTGATCGGCACCAACGCCAAAGCGGCGATCCGCCAGGTATTGCCATTGCGCAGGGGTGAAGTCGATAGCCTGATTGATCGCATCAATCACGACGAAATCGTTGCCTGCGCCATGCATTTTTGTGAATTTGAGTTTCATATTGCGATTATAGCCGTGGCTGGCAAGTGCGTATTGCCTGCCGTAGGATTAGTAAGCAGGCGGTGTTTCGTCGGTATTGTTGTTGGCGTAGAAGCTGGGTTCGCCGGCCGGGCGCGTTTTGAAGCGCTTGTGGGTCCAGAAGTATTCGGACGGCGTTTCACGCGCACGCTCTTCGATGAAGGCATTCATGTAGCGGGTGGCGGCGGTGATGTCATCGCCCGGATAGTTTTCCCATGCCGGATAGAAAGTCACCTTCCAGCCGCGATAGCCGGGCAGGTAAGTTGCAATCACCGGGATCACTTTGGCATTGGTGGCGGCAGCGATGCGCGCCGGTGCCGTCAGCGTGGCGGCGGGGACGCCGAAGAAGGGCACGAATTCAGCATCCTTTTCACCAAAATCCATATCCGGCAACATGAAGAAGGGCAGGCCGTCGCGCATCGCGCGGATGATGGGTTTGATGCCGTCGTTGCGGGAAAACAGTTTGACCGGGCGGAAGCGCGAGCGCCCTTTGCGCAGGACTTCATCGAAGACCGGATTCAGTTGCTGCGTGTAGATCGAGCACAACGACGATTCCAGCATGACGGCCACACCGGCCACGTCCAGGCTGACGAAGTGCGGGCACAGCAGGATGGTCGGGCTGGCCTTGATGGCTTCTACCGGTACGCCCGGTTCCACCACGATTAATCTGCGCAGGCGGGCTTCCGAACCCCACCACAGGATGCCGCGTTCCAGCACGCTGCGAGCGTAGTTCTGGAAGTGTTTTCTTGCGATCGCCTCACGTTCCTGTTCTGACTTTTCCGGGAAGCACAGCGCAAGATTGATCAGGGTAATGCGGCGACGTGATTTTTTGTAGGCATATAGCAAATTGCCTATGATTTCACCCAGGCGCGCAATGACAGGCAGTGGCAGCCAGTGCAGGCACCACATCAGGGCAACGAGGAATCTCATCGGGTACTTCCGCTCTCGGCGCTCTCTGTTACTTCGGCGCGTTGCGGTGCTGCGACGCCAGCCGGGATTTTGTAATGGTTGTAACTCCAGAAGTATTGCGCCGGGCACAATGCTATCAATTGTTCCATGGCGGCATTGATTGCACGTACCTGTGCTTCCTGAGTCAGACCTTCGGGGATGCTGAATTGCTGCAAGTGCAAGACATAACCTTTGCCATAAGGCAGGCGCTCGGCAAACGCGAGGATCATGGCGGCGCCGGTCATGCCCAGCATTTTGGCGGGCAGGGTCATGGTGTATGCCGGTTTGCCGAAGAAATCAGCCCACACGCCTTCGCCGTTTTGCGGTACCTGATCCGGCAGCAAGCCGATCGCGCCATTGCGTTTCAGTACTTTAAATAAGGTGCGTACGCCGCTCAGGTTGGCTGGTGCCAGCGACAGATTGTGCCGTGCGCGTGCGCCTTCTATCAATGGCTTCAGCGCTGCTTGCCGCGGTGGTCTGTACAGTACGGTAATCGGCAGTTGAGCCGCGGCAACCTGGGCCGCAATTTCAAAACAACCGAGGTGTGGCGTCAGGAATATGAGGCCCTTGCCGGCGGCGGCAGCCTGATCGACCACATTCCAGTTTTCTATACGGATAGAGCGCAGTACCCGTTCCGGTGAAGCGCACCAGATGAAGGGTAGCTCCAGCATGTTTTTGCCGGCTTCGCCGACGGCTTTGTGCAGATGCTGGTCAAAGCCGGCCAGCTTGATATTTTCCTTGAGGCGACGGCGATAGGAGCCGGACGCCAGATACACCGCCCAGCCGATCACAAGCCCGATCGCATGCAGTATCGGCAAGGGCAGAAAAGACAACAGGCGGAAGAGAAGAACAAGCATGCGGGTCGTGCATCGTGCTCTTATAACAAGAGACTTTGCCGATTTTTTTCAAGAGGCGTAAAATAGCACAAAGTAGCAACCGCCGAGTTAATGACAACTTGCGAGGCGGTATATAAATTTCGCTAAAGCGTCGCAGGTTCATTAGGTTGACCGCGACATCAAGCCAACTTAAATAAGTGTACTAAGGAACCTGTAATGGCAAATGAATACCTGTTTACCTCTGAATCCGTCTCCGAAGGCCACCCGGACAAAGTAGCGGATCAAATCTCTGACGCGATCCTCGACGCGATTTTCCAGCAAGATCCAAAAGCACGCGTTGCTGCAGAAACACTGTGCAACACTGGTCTGGTTGTTCTGGCCGGTGAAATCACCACCTTCGCTAACGTTGACTACATCGAAGTAGCACGTCAAACCATCAAACGCATCGGTTACGACAATGCCGATTACGGTATCGACTACAAGAGCTGTGCCGTGCTGGTTGCATACGACAAGCAATCGCCGGACATCGCGCAAGGCGTGGATGAAGGCGCGGGTATCGACCTCGACCAGGGTGCTGGTGACCAGGGCCTGATGTTTGGTTACGCTTGTGATGAAACGCCTGAACTGATGCCTGCTGCGATTCACTACGCGCACCGCATCGTTGAGCGTCAATCGGAATTGCGCAAAGACGGTCGTCTGCCTTGGCTGCGTCCGGATGCGAAATCGCAAGTCACATTGCGCTATGTTGACGGCCGTCCTGTTTCCATCGACACCATCGTGTTGTCGACCCAGCATGCGCCGGAAATGCAGCACAAAGAGATCGAAGAAGCCGTCATCGAAAGCATCATCAAACCAGTCGTACCAGCAGAATGGCTGAAAGACACGCGCTTCCTGGTTAACCCGACAGGTCGTTTCGTCATTGGTGGTCCGCAAGGCGATTGCGGTCTGACTGGTCGTAAGATCATCGTTGATACCTACGGTGGCGCTGCGCCGCACGGCGGCGGCGCATTCTCCGGTAAAGATCCGTCGAAAGTGGATCGTTCCGCAGCATACGCAGGTCGTTACGTTGCGAAAAACATCGTGGCAGCTGGCCTGGCTGAACGCGCACAAATCCAGATTTCGTACGCAATCGGCGTGGCGAAACCAACTTCGGTCATGGTCACCACTTTTGGTACCGGCAAAATCAGCGATGAAAAAATTGCGCAACTGGTGCTCGAGCACTTTGATCTGCGTCCAAAAGGCATCGTGCAAATGCTGGATCTGCTGCGTCCTATCTACCAAAAAACCGCAGCATACGGCCACTTTGGTCGCGAAGAGCCAGAGTTCAGCTGGGAACGTACGGACAAAGCCGCAGCGCTGCGTGCAGCGGCCGGACTGTAAAGGCCGGGTTCGCCGGATGGCGAACCTTCGGATTTGGGGCGGAACTCATATCCGCGCAGCGGGTGTGAGAGTAGACCACAAGGCAGCAGCGCTGCGCGCAGCAGCCGGTTTGTAATAATTAGTCTGTAGTGTTGTTCGATGGTCGGATAGAATTCTGCAAAGAATTAATCCGACCATTTTTGTTTTCAGAGGCGCTGATGCATATCGCACCCCTAGCCAGGCATATCCTCCGTATTTCCATCCTGCTGCCGCTACTCGCCGGGTTCAATCTGCCTGCCAGCGCCAGCAATGCTTCCGCTACACCCCTTGTACATCCTGCTGACTGGTGTAAACGCCTGGTCGTGCGCATGCCGGGTGTATCCAATGCGATGTGCCTGCAGAGTGAACTATTGCCGACCGGTGTCAATTCGCTGCAAGGCTTCCCCTTGCTGGCGCGCCAGATCCCGGCAAAAAAAACCAAACGCAATCAGGCGCCGTTACGCGTGTTGCTCATGGGTGGGATCCACGGTGATGAGTTGACCTCGGTCTCGGTGGTATTCCGCTGGCTGCAATGGATGCCGACTGCGGCCGCGCAGCAATTTGAATGGAGCGTAGTGCCGGTGGTGAATCCGGATGGCTTTCTGGCACCCAAAGCCAAACGTGTGAATGCGAATGGTGTGGATCTGAATCGCAACTTCCCGACGCCGGGCTGGCAACAGGACGCGCCGCGTTACTGGGCGACCCGGACCAAGAAGGATCCGCGTCGTTTCCCTGGTTCCGCGCCGTTATCCGAGCCTGAAAGCAAATGGGTGCACGATGAAATGCTGCGTTTCCGGCCTGACGTGATTATTTCCGTCCATGCGCCGTTTGGCGTGCTGGATTTTGACGGTCCGGCGCAACCGCCGCGCCGTTTTGGCCGCTTGTTGCTGAACCGGGTTGGCGTCTATCCGGGTTCTTTGGGTAATTACAGCGGGGTACACAAAAATGTACCGGTGATTACCATCGAGTTGCCGAATGCACAAAAAATGCCGTCAGACGCCGAAGTGAAGCGCATCTGGCTCGATATGTTGCGCTGGATCACTGAAAACGTGGAGTCCCAGTCCGAGCTGGCCAAGGTGCATTCGGTCTCCCTGCCTAGCTCAGAGCCGTTGAAGAAATAAGCATCGTTAGCGACCGGAGGTGGTCGTGGGCGTTTTTTTCGATTAAAATGGCACCCGCATCAAGGAGCGTTGCGACAGGTCGTTCGATCTGCCAGGCTTGATGCGGTCAGTACATGCAACTGCGCTCACGTTTCTTTTTTTCTAACGAAAGGAGGGCGTGATGAACGCCGCAGTAATGACTTCCTCTACCAATTTTTCCGACTACGTTATCGCCGATCTGTCCTTGTCCGCCTGGGGCGACAAGGAAATCCGTATTGCTGAAACCGAAATGCCAGGCCTGATGGCCATCCGCGAAGAATTCGCGGCCGCGCAACCTTTGAAGGGCGCACGCATCACCGGTTCCATCCACATGACGATCCAGACCGCAGTACTGATCCAGACGCTGGAAGCGCTGGGTGCAAAAGTACGTTGGGCATCGTGCAATATCTATTCGACACAAGATCACGCAGCTGCTGCAATCGCTGCAGCCGGTACACCAGTATTTGCAGTTAAAGGCGAAACACTGGACGACTACTGGGAATACACCCACCGCATTTTCGAATGGCCGAACGACGACAAAGGCGCGCCGGTTTATTCGAACATGATTCTGGATGACGGCGGCGACGCAACCCTGTTGCTCCATCTCGGTACCCGTGCTGAAAAAGACGCGTCGGTATTGAACAACCCAGGTTCGGAAGAAGAAATCTGCCTGTTCAATTCGATCAAAAAACACCTGGCTGTGGATGCGACCTGGTACTCGAAACGCCTGCCGCAAATCCTCGGCGTGACCGAAGAAACCACCACCGGCGTGCATCGTTTGTACCAAATGCACAAGGAAGGCAAACTGGCTTTCCCTGCGATCAACGTTAACGACTCCGTTACCAAATCCAAGTTCGACAATCTGTACGGCTGCCGCGAATCGCTGGTAGATGGTATCAAGCGCGCGACCGACGTCATGATCGCCGGTAAGATCGCTGTCATCGCTGGTTATGGTGACGTCGGCAAAGGTTCGGCACAAGCAATGCGTGCCCTGTCCGCACAAGTATGGGTAACCGAAATCGATCCTATCTGCGCATTGCAGGCTGCGATGGAAGGCTACCGCGTCGTGACCATGGAATACGCGGCAGAACACGGCGACATCTTCGTTACCTGTACCGGTAACTACCATGTGATCACCCACGAACACATGAAGAAGATGAAAGACCAGGCGATTGTCTGCAACATCGGTCACTTCGACAATGAAATCGAAGTCGCTGCGTTGAAACAATACACATGGGAAAACATCAAGCCGCAAGTCGACCACATCATCTTCCCTGACGGCAAACGCATCATCCTGCTGGCTGAAGGTCGTCTGGTTAACCTCGGTTGCGGTACCGGTCACCCGTCGTATGTGATGAGCTCGTCGTTCGCGAACCAGACGATTGCACAAATCGAACTGTACGCAAACACCAAAAACTACCCGGTCGGTGTTTACACCCTGCCTAAACATCTGGATGAAAAAGTCGCACGCCTGCAATTGAAGAAACTCAATGCGCAGTTGACGACTCTGACCACAGAACAGGCGAACTACATCGGCGTGCAGCAAGCTGGTCCTTACAAGCCAGAGCACTATCGCTACTAAGCACTTGCAGTAGTAGGTAATAGTCGTTCAGTGTTTTGCCTGAGCTGCCCCATATTGAATATGGGGCAGCGATTTCCTGACGTTCAGTATTGAAAAAAGGAGAAATCGTATGCGCATCATCCTCATCTGGGCAATCAATGCAGCGGCACTTTTTGCGCTTCCCTTCCTGATGTCATCCATCAGGGTCGATAGTGTCGGCACGGCCATCATCGCCGCCCTGATACTGGGCCTGGTGAATACCCTGATACGTCCGATCCTGGTGTTGCTGACCCTGCCCGTCACTTTGCTGACATTGGGCTTGTTCATCTTCGTCATCAACGGTCTGATGTTCTGGGCGGTCTCGCAACTGGTAGGTGGTTTCCATGTCGCCGGTTTCTGGTCGGCGGTAGGCGGAGCGATCCTGTACAGCATTATTTCGTGGATATTGTCCGCGCTTTTACTACAAGAAAAATGAAAGAACAGAATTTCAGCATAGAGTTTTTCCCGCCCAAGACACCTGTGGGTGTGGAAAAGCTGCGCGTCACTTGCGCCAAACTGTCTGAGTTGAATCCCAAGTATTTCTCGGTCACGTTTGGTGCCGGTGGCTCGACGCAACAAGGCACACTGGAAACAGTGCTGGAAATCCGTGCTGCCGGTCAGGACGCGGCACCGCACTTGTCCTGCCTCGGTAGCTCACGTGAAAGCTTGCGTGCGATCCTGGCCGAATACAAATCGCATGGCATCAAGCGCATCGTTGCTCTGCGCGGCGATTTGCCGAGTGGTTACGGTTCGATGGATATGTCGTCTAGTGAATTTCACTATGCAAATGAGCTGGTGGAATTCATCCGTACTGAAACCGGCGACTGGTTCCATATAGAAGTCGGCGCTTATCCTGAAATGCATCCGCAAGCGAAATCACCGCAAGACGATATCGCCAACTTTGTACGCAAGGCCAACGCAGGTGCCGATTCTGCGATCACGCAGTATTTCTACAACGCGGATGCTTATTTCCGTTTCGTCGAGGACGCGCGCAAGGCGGGTGCGAATATACCGGTGATTGCAGGCATCATGCCGATCACCAATAACTCGCAATTGATGCGTTTTTCTGATGCGTGTGGCGCTGAAATCCCGCGCTGGATACGCCTCAAACTGGCTAGTTACGGTGATGATGCAGAATCGATACGCGCTTTCGGTCTGGATGTGGTGACGGATCTGTGTGAGCGTTTGCTGGCAGGTGGTGCGCCTGGTTTGCATTTCTATTCACTGAACCAGGCTGTGGCGACGCAAACTATCTGGACACGTCTGAATCTGTCGCAGAAATAATTAATTAGTAAGAGCCGCTGTAAAAATGCCCTGTGCCGGAAACGGCCCGGGCATTTTTTATTTCAACGGCCGCGGAAGGTCGCTTCTTCCGTTACTACGGCATCCAGTGAGATGTCGTACACCTCAGCGGTAAAATCGACTTCGCCGAACGCATAAGCCACACCCAGCGTGCGTGGTCGTGGTTCTGTTGCCAGTGTCCTGTCGTAAAAGCCGCCGCCGTAGCCAAGGCGGAAACAGTCGGCATTAAAGCCGAGGCAGGGTATCAGCAGTGCTTGTGGCTGTATCAATGGATTGTCCGCCACCGGGATGTCGGTGCCTAACCTGTCCTTGCGCAAAGCTTCGCCTGGCGTCCACGCCACGAATTGCAAGGGAACGTTGTCACCGACGATCAGCGGCAAAGCCAGTTGTACGCCTGTTGCGTTCAATTCTGCATAGGCCTGATGTAAATCGGGCTCACCACGCATGGGCCAGTACACGCCTATGCTGGCGGGTTTTTCGGTACGCCACCATTGCAATATCTTGTCACCCAGGCGACGGTCAAAAAGGGCACGTTGATCCGCGGCAAGTGCGTTACGCTTTGAGAGCAGGGTGCGACGTAAATCGAGCTTATTTTGCATGGGTACGGGAAGAGAATCGCGTGCTATTCTAGGTGCCAGAGATGGGAACTCATTTTATAGCTATCCGGCCTGGTATCCACATGCGCATCCGTGGATATTTATCAAATAAGTTCCAGTATAAGCAGGATAAAAATAGGGGTCACGACATTCATGTTTTCGCATAAATTATTCGCGCGCGTCATGTTGCTGGCGGCATCCGCCGTGTTTCTTGTGCCGGCGGCGCATGCGCAAAAGCGCGCTGCGGGCTTCGCCAGCGATGATGATGCATTTTTAGCATTGCGTGATGCATCGCGACGCGGCGATGCCGTGCGTGCTGCCGATATTGCATCAAGGCTCGGTAATTACGCTATTCCTTCGTATGTTGATTATTACCAGCTCAGGCCGCGTATCAAGGATGCCAGTCCGACTGAAATTCTGGCTTTTCTGAATAAATATAGCGGCAGTGCAATCGCTGATCGCTTGCGCAACGACTGGTTGCTTGAGATCGGCAAACGCCGCGACTGGGTAACCTTCGACGAACAGTATCCGCAATTCGAGCTGAATGACGATACTCAATTGAAATGCTATGCGCTGATGTCGAAGGCACAGAAAGGCATGAATGTCGCGGTTGATGCGCGTGCCTTGTTGACCGTGCCGAAAAATTACGGTGAAGGTTGCGTTGCGCTGATCGGCATGCTGATGGAAAACAGCCAGTTCAATGAAGATGATTTGTGGGCCCAGATACGTCTGGCAGCAGAGACCGGTTCTACGGATTTTGTGCGTCGCCTGGTGCCGTTCACCGGTATAGATGATGGTTCGCTGGTGACAGCGATGGAAAAGCCGGCGCTGATCACTTCCAAGGGCGTAGGTTTCCGTCGTGTGAAGCATGAAGTCTTCATCGTTGCCCTGGGTCGCATCGCAAAAGGCAATCCGGCACAAGCGGCGGATATCTTGTCCAGCAATACCCTGTTGCTGAACAAGAAGCAGGAAGCACAAGGCTGGGCGCAAATCGCTTTGCAGGCTTCGATGAAGCTGGCGCCGGAAGCGGCAGACTACTGGCGCAAGGCAGGTAACGCACCGTTGTCGCTGGAAGGCCATCAATGGAAAATTCGCGCCGCGCTGCGTGCCGGCGACTGGAAGCTGGTCAAACAAGGGGTGGAAGCAATGCCGGCTGCGTTGCGTGACGATGCAACCTGGACCTATTGGCTGGCGCGTGCAGTGCGCGAAGAAGGCAAGCGGGATGAGGCCAATGCACTGATGCAGTCGATTGCATCGCAAACCAATTTCTACGGTCAGCTGGCACTGGAAGAACTCGGCCAGAAAATCACGATACCACCGCGTGCGGTACCGGTAACGGAAGAAGAGATCGCACCGATGGCTGCCAACCAGGGTTTCCGTCGTGCCTTTAAATTCTTTGACCTGGGTTTGCGTTTTGAAGGTTACCGTGAATGGAACTGGGAACTGCGCAGGATGAACGAGCGCCAGCATCTGGCTGCCGCTGAATTTGCGCGCCGCAGTGAAGTACTGGATCGCATGGTCAATACTTCGGACCGGACCAAGATAGAAGTGGATTTCACGCAGCGTTTCCCCTCGCCTTATCGCGATGTCATGCGCTCGGCCACGCAAAAGCTGGGTCTGGAAATGGCCTGGGTGTATGGGCTGATCCGTCAGGAATCACGCTTCATCATGGATGCGCGTTCACACGTGGGCGCATCCGGTCTCATGCAATTGATGCCGGCCACTGCGCGCCATGTTGCCAAGAAAATAGGCATGACTGATTTCGCGCATAGTCAGGTCAACGAAATCGAAACCAATATCCTGCTCGGCACCAATTACCTGAATATGGTCCTGAACGATCTGGGTGGTTCGCAAACGTTGGCAACAGCTGCTTACAACGCTGGTCCGGGACGTCCGCGCGCCTGGCGTTCGACCTTGACGCGTCCGGTCGAAGGAGCGATTTTTGCAGAATCGATTCCGTTTTCGGAAACCCGCGACTATGTAAAAAAAGTGCTCTCCAATGCGACTTACTACGCAGCCATGTTCGAGAGCAAACCGCAATCATTAAAGGACCGCCTGGGTAACGTCGCACCGACGGCATTTGTGCCTACGGATCTGCCGTAAAACAGCGACATACAAGAATTTTATTGTTACGGACACTATGCAAACTACAGAACTCGATCCGACCTTGTCGCAAACGCTGGGTAACGCAGAAAAGAACGGCTTGAAGCTGGTGATCGCGAACAAGAATTACTCTTCGTGGTCGATGCGTCCCTGGGTGGCGATGACGGCTTTCAATATTCCGTTCCAGGAAATTTCAGTCTTGCTGGATCGTTCGGATACGACGGCGCAGATCGCGCATTATTCGGCAGCGGGCAGGGTGCCGGTATTGCTGGCCGGGGAAACCGTAATCTGGGATTCGCTGGCGATATGCGAATACCTGGCAGAGCAATTTCCGGAAAAGAAAATGTGGCCGGAAGACGTCGCTGCACGCGCGCTGGCACGTTCGATCTGCGCCGAGATGCATTCAGGTTTTACTGGCGTTCGCTCTGCTATGTGGATGAATATACGTGCCAAATTCCCGGGCAAAGGGCGTACGCTGGATGCACAGGCGGATATCGGCCGCATCAGCGAGATCTGGGAAAACTGTCTGGCCTTGTCCGGTCCCAGCCAGTATCTGTTTGGCGAATTCTCGATAGCTGATGCTTACTTTGCACCCGTGGTCATGCGCTTCCGTACCTACGATGTTGTGCTGGCACCGGCGCTGGACGCGTATGTCGAACGGGTCGCGGCCCACCCGGCAGTCGCGCAATGGATAGCAGGTGCACTGGCCGAGACCGACCACATCGAAAAGTACGACAGCTACCCCGATTGAACTGATATGAAGACTTACATCGTTGGCGGTGCAGTGCGCGATGAATTACTGGGCGTGGCCGTCAAGGATCGCGATTACGTGGTGGTTGGTGCAACGCCCGAAACCATGATTGCGCAAGGTTATACCCCGGTCGGTAAAGACTTCCCTGTCTTCCTGCATCCGAAGACGCACGCCGAGTACGCACTGGCGCGTACCGAGCGCAAGACTGAGCCCGGTTACAAGGGCTTCGTCTTTCATACCGATGCCAGCGTGACGCTGGAAGAAGATTTAATCCGCCGCGACCTCACCATCAATGCGATGGCGCAGGATGAAGACGGCAGTATCGTCGATCCCTTTGGTGGCCAGCGCGACCTCAAACAACGCATCTTCCGCCATGTGTCCCCGGCCTTCGCCGAAGATCCGGTGCGCATATTACGCATCGCACGCTTTGCCGCACGCTTTCCTGAATTTACGGTAGCGCCGGAAACCAATGCACTGATGCAGGGTATGGTGGTGGCAGGTGAAGTCGATGCGCTGGTGCCGGAGCGGGTGTGGCAGGAACTGGCGCGTGGCCTGATGGAAGTGCGTCCGTCACGGATGTTCGCCGTGCTGCGCGATTGCGGCGCCCTGAAGCGCATATTGCCGGAGCTGGATGCATTGTGGGGTGTGCCGCAACCGGCGCTCTATCATCCGGAAATCGATACCGGTGCGCACATCATGCTGGTGATTGATTATGCTGCCAGCATCCAGGCCGATTTGCCTACCCGTTGCGCAGCGCTGTTGCACGACCTTGGCAAGGGCGTCACACCGCCCGAGATGTGGCCGCGTCATCACGGCCACGAGATGCATAGTGCGAAACTGGTGGATGCGGTTTGCAAGCGCCTGAAAATACCGAATGACTGTCGTGACCTGGCACTCATGACTGCGCGTGAGCATGGCAATGTCGGACGTGCGCTGGAATTGCGTGCGAAGACAATAGTGAACTTGCTGGAGCGTTGCGATGCTTTCCGCAAGCCGCAACGTTTTCTCGATATGCTGGTGGCGTCAGAGTGTGATCATCGCGGACGTACCGGTTTTACAGAGAAACCGTTTCCACAAAGGCCTTATCTGCAGGCAGCGTTGACTGCGGCCCTGACGGTGAATGGTGGTGAAATTGCCGAGCTGACGCGGCAACGATATCCGGATCAGGCACAACGCATACCGGAAGCTATTCATGAAGCACGCGTGCGGGCAGTCGCCGCTGCGATCAAGGAAGTGGTGCCTGAAGAATAACTGCAATACGCATGCAGTCTTCAGGCTGGCCTGTTTCAGGTCATCGGGACGTTGCGGCGGGTAGATAGCACATATGCACGCAACTCATTGCGCGTGACGATGCCATCATTATTGGCGTCGATGCGTTCGAAGTTCTCGACGATCAGCGCCATATTTGCGGCCTGTGCTTCGGATTTGGTAATGCTCTGTACCGGTGCCTTGGTGGACGCTACTTTGTCCTGCGCATGTTTGCTTCTATAGGCTTCGGCGGACAGTTGTGCGGCGGTGGCGTTGACGACGACCAGTGCTATCGTCAGTGCGATTAGCTTTTTCTTCATGTTCACTCCCCTTTACAAGCACGAAACCGTGTTTGAAGTTCTCATTGAAAGATTATTCGGGGTAATTCGCCAACGCATTTACGCCTTGTTACATTTAGAACGCATCTCACGGATGTTTATGAAATGAGTTCTAATACAAAGCAATATTCGTTTTCCGTATAAGGGTCGAACAAAGACTTCGTTGGAAAGTTGACGTGCGCCGTCTAAGCTGGTGACAGCCGTAACGGATGGTCCGGCACGGCTGTTCACCACTTATATGCGGGGTCTGAACGTGGACTTACTTGATACCATCACGGCAGTTTCGGCGGCAGCAGTCGTGCTGGCCGCACTCATCTGCCGCCTGTAAAGCCGCACTAATATCTAGAATTTCGGGATGTGCAAAGTCTTGCTGATCATCAAGGTGCCGGAAAGCGCAAACAGCAATGCCAACGGATGCAATTCCCACGGCCCGACTTGCCATACGCCACCGTAAATGGCTGCGCCCACGCTGCCGATAGATGCCAGCCAGGCCAGAATACCGGTAATGATGACGCTGGTCGGTATCGGTGTACCTTCAAAGTAAGCTACCTTGTCTGCGCCTTCCGACAGGCTTTCTGCGGTGACGTTGTAACGTGCCAGGCGGCTGACGCCGCAACAGACGAAGTAAATCATCGCAACCCAGTCCCAGCCGCCGGTCAGACCCGCCGCAAAACCCAGTGTAACCGGTGCCAGACCGAAAGAAATCACGTCGGCCAGCGAATCCAGCTCACGTCCCATCGCCGAATGCTGGCGGCGCCAGCGCGCAATACGACCATCGAGCACATCGAATATAAAGGCGGCAGGTGCCATCGCTGCAGCAGCATAGAAGTGATGTAGCGACTGGCTCGCCATATACAGCATGGCAAAAAATACGGCGGCTACGCCGCAGGCTGCATTACCAAGCGTAAAAAAATCCGCCAGGTGAAAGCCGCGCAACATGGAAAAATGCTTGCGGGGCGCTTTGGATGGGGGCATTACTGTCTCTCTTGAATAATCTATTTTTAGTTGCCAGCCGGAACCGATGTGTGCCGGATCAACCGTATCGTAGCGGCAAGTATGTCATTGAATTAAATGATTGTGCAGGGAAATAGCCAGGTTTTTCATTGTCGTCCCCCGCTGGTGCGCCAGCTTGTTATGATGTTGTTGCAAGCTGGTATAAGTCGGTTACCGTACATACGATAGAAAATCGGGGTTTTAGACTGAAACTTTCCTTCATTGGAGGCTGCCATGCGATTGAATAAAAATGCCATGTATAAGGCACTGGGTTTTTCTCTGTGTGCTTTGAATCTCACTTTTGCTGCGAGTCTGGCTTCGGCTGCCGACACTGCGGCCAGCACGTATAAGCAGGACAGAGCTGATTGTATGGACGGCAGGTCGACACAAGACCGGGCAACATGTTTGCGCGATGTCGGTGCCGCGCTGAATGAAGCGCGGCACGGTAAATTGAAAGATGACGATGCATCGGTGTATCAGAAAAATGCACGGATACGCTGCAATGCCTTGCCGGACGCTGACAGGCAGGATTGTCTGTTACGTATGAGCGGGCGCGATACGACCATCACCGGCAGTGTCAGTGGCGGCGGTATCTTGCGTGAGACCACAACCACCATCCCTGAGCCACCACCGCCTGCAGCGCCTGCACCGGAACCCATGTATCCGAACATGCCAGCGCCGCGCTAAAGCAGAATGTGCCGAATAACAAAAAAGGCCCCATAGCGGGGCCTTTTTGCTGTGCGTTGTTTTGCCAGTGTTACTGAACAACCATCAATGTGAATGGAATCACATAGGCTTGCAGCGTGACCAGGAAGCCGACCAGGATGGCCAGCGCAATCGAATGGAAGAAAACGTAACGCAAAATGTCGCCCTCGTGTCCATACCATTTGGTCGCAGTCGATGCCACCACAATGGATTGTGCATCGATCATTTTTCCCATGACGCCGCCCGAGCTGTTCGCCGAGGCCATCAGGACTGGCGGCAGGCCCAGTTGTTCTGCAGTGGTTTTTTGCAAGCTGCCGAACAGCACGTTGGCCGCTGTATCCGAACCCGTCAAAGCCACGCCCAGCCAGCCGAGCAAAGTGCCGAACATCGGATAGAACACGCCGGTATGTGCAAATGCCAGGCCTAGTGTGGCGTCGAGACCCGAGTACTTGGTCAGGTAGCCGACACCGAACATCGCGCAAATCGTCAACAGGGAATAACGCACCAGTTTGATGGTTTGCCAGTATTCCTGCAGCAGGCGTTTGAACGAATAACCCATCAGGACACCGGCCACAATCGCCGATACAAAAATCCCGGTACCTGCCATCGACAGCACGTTGAAGTTAAATACCGCAGCTTCGAGGAAAGGCTCCTTGGCTACCGGCGGCATCTTCATGACCATCTTGTCGAGGCCAGGAATCGCGTACTTCCACGACCAGATCGCATCGATTGCTTTCTTGAAGAATGGAGTGCCCCAGACAAAGACGAAGACCGACAGAATCACCCAAGGCATCCACGATTTCGCGACGCTGATATTGGCGAGTACTGGTTTCTCTGCAGATTCCGGTTCTGGTTTGATGTCGTCCTTGGAGTTGTCATTGCGATTGCGCAGAGCCGTCGAGGTCCAGATTTTCTTAGGCTGCCATACCTTGAGGAACAAGGTCAGTGAACCCATCGACACAATCGCGGCGATCACGTCTACCAGCCAAGGGCCGTGGTAGTTCGATACGACAAATTGCGGGATCGCAAACGATACGCCGGCGACCAGGATCGCAGGCCAGATTTCGCGCATGCCGCGGAAGCCGGCAAATGCCCAGATCAGCCAGAACGGAACCAGAACCGAGAAGAACGGCAACTGGCGACCGATCATCGACGACAGGTGCAATAAATCGATGCCAGTGACAGCCGACAGTGCAATCACCGGTGCGCCGAGTGCGCCGTAAGCGACGGGTGCGGTGTTGGCGATCAGTGCCAGGCCGGATGCTGCCAGTGGTGAAAAGCCGAGACCGATCAGGATCGCACCAGTCACTGCAACAGGTGTGCCGAAACCTGCCGCACCTTCAAAGAATGCGCCGAAGCAGAATGCGACCAACAGCAATTGCAAACGTCGGTCTTCAGTGATGCCGCTGATACTGTTTTGCAGCACCTTGAAGTAACCGTTCAGTGTCGTCAGTCGGTGCAGGAAAATAATATTCAGCACAATCCAGCCGATAGGGAACAGGCCGGCGGCGATGCCGTAGCCTGCTGCTTTACCCGCCATTGCGACCGGCATGCCGAATACGAAGGCGGCAATGACGATGCCGACAACCAGTGCCAGGCCCGCCGCGAGGTGGGCTTTCATGTGGAAAAATGCGAGTGCTGCGAGAAGTACTGCAACCGGTATGCCGGCGGCGATAGTGGAGAAGCCGAAGCTGTTAAGCGGATCGTAAATCTGTTGCCATATCATGGTCGTGTCCTTTGATTGGGTAACTATAGTTTTTAACCCTCGCTGATCGTTGCAGCGCAGGGGCACGCCACCATATCAGCCACTCATAAGCACATTGATGCATAAATTTAACTCATCGATGCAATATTTTGATACCTCTGTTTGATGAAGATTCTGAGACTTCTTTTGCGGAGTTGCGCCGCTGCAAATTTCCAGGCGTGAGTGAACCGGTGTGTGGCGGTGTGTGAGAGAGGCGACGCGCCGATCTGGCGCGTCTGGTCTGCGGACTTACAGAGGAATGCGAAGGGATGAGGGCTCAGATGTTTCTTGCTGCGAGCATGGCAGGCGGAGTTTATGACTGTTGTAATTTAACGTTTAATTAATGTGTCTTACAACATGCTTACTTTGTTGGCGCAATAAAATTCGCATAACCTCGCGCACGTAATTCACAGGCCGGACATTTGCCGCAGCCATAGCCCCAGTCATGCAAGGCACCACGTTCGCCGAGATAGCAGGTATGGGTGCCGGCGCGTATCAGGTCGACCAGCGTATTGCCACCCAGGTCTTGCGCCAGTTGCCAGGTCTCAGCCTTGTCTATCCACATCAGCGGTGTTTCCAGCTTGAGACGGGTAGCCATGCCGAGGTTGAGTGCTACTTGCAGCGCTTTCATGGTGTCATCGCGGCAATCCGGATAACCGGAGAAGTCGGTTTCGCACATGCCTCCGACCAGTACATCGAGTCCGCGACGATAAGCGACGGTCGCAGCGACGGTCATGAACAGTAAATTGCGCCCGGGTACAAAGGTATTCGGCAAGCCGTTTTCCATCATGGTGATTTCTACGTCTTGCGTCATCGCGGTATCGGATATTTTTGAGATGAGCGACAGATCGATCATATGATCTTCGCCCAGCTTTTTGTCCCATTCCGGATTAATGCCGCGCAAGGATTGCAGCACGCCCGGACGCACTTCCAGTTCGACGGCATGACGCTGGCCGTAATCGAAACCGATGGTTTCAACCCTGGCGTAACGCTTCAGCGCCCATGCGACGCAAGTCGTGGAGTCTTGTCCTCCGCTGAACAAGACCAGCGCACCATCTGCAGAACTCATAATTTCTTTCAGTAACAATCAACAGCAAATATCTATCGCCGGCAATAGTTTACATCGCCGCGCCTGGCGGGATTATATGCTCAGGTGAACTTTCATTACGTCCGCTGCTTATACCGGGTCGACTTTGGTGAGAGTTTGTTCGATGAAGTCGCCTTCAGGTTCGGTGATGCGTACGCGTGCCGGATACCATTCCATAGACGGTGCGAACCAGATATCCAGTTTTTGTCCATTGTCGCCATCCTTGATGACGCGGCTGACTTTTACTGTGTTCAGGTCGCCGGTGGCAGTTTTGATTTTCTCGGCCTTATTGACTTTGAAGATCCACGCATCCGCATCTTTTTGTCCGACCACGGTTACTGGAATGCTGGCACCGGCTTTGAATTTGTTCGGTGTACTACGTGCGATGGTCGCGAGTTGCCAGACTATGCTATTGCGATCCTGTTCACCGCCCTTGATCGGATAGCTGGCATCGGACGCACTGAAGGTGATGGTCTTGGCGTCGCGATTAAAAGTCGCGGTGGTTGGATCCTTGCGATAGCGTTTTTCTGTCGAGGTCGAGGGTGCCAGGCCATAGGCATCGATAGTACCTTCGCTTTTTGCTTCCAGTATCTTGCCCAGCAGCATGGCACGGGTTTCAGTTGTAATCGAGTAAGTTGCCTTGTCCGTTTTCCAGTGGATGATGGCAGTACCGTTCAGTGGCAAACCACGCTGGTTGGCATTGATTGCATAGTTCAGGTCGGCCGATGGTGGCAGGTTGAAACTGCGTTTGGCGGGCGTTTGAGCCAGTGTGGCGCTCGCTGAGGTAGCGATCACAGTGGCGAGCAGCATGGATTCCAGATTACGGTAAAGATTACGCTTCATGGGGACACCAAAAAAGTATTGTTAAGATTATATGACTAGTGAGGGGCGGAAACGTTCAGCTTGCTTAAGGACATATCAAGATAATCGCCATTGGCTTCCGTATAGCGCAGGCGTACCGGATACCAGTTTAATTGCGGCGCGAGCCAGATATCCAGTTTTTGGTCGTAGGAGCCGCGTCTTGGCGCGCGCGCTACATGCCATGCGCTGATGGTGGTGCCATCAACCACGATGTCTTCCTGGCCGATCACCAGTATGTGCCATGTTTCTGCATCGCGTGTGCCGGCGACAAATAAATCGATGCTGGCTCCGGCGACGAATTTTTCACTATCGCCGCGACCTATGCCTGCCAGTTGCCAGATGATGCTGGCGCGATCTTGTTCGCCACCAGTACGCGGATAGGATTTGGTTGAGGCAGAAAAGCTGATTAGTGCCGGATCGCGCTGGAAGTGGGTATTGGTTTCGGAGCGGCGAAAACGTTTTTCGCTATAGAGCTCGGGCACGATGCCTATATCCGTGATGCTGCCGCTGCTTTTGAAGCGCAAGGCGGTAATAAAGAGCACCCCGAAGTCACCATCTACCGTGTACTGATGGCCATCGGTATGCCAGCTGATAGTGCCGCTGCCATAGGTAGGCGATCCTTCCTTCGGGATTTTCTGGATGTCGTATTTCAGGTTGGCTGAGGGCGGCAGATCGATTTTGTAGGCGATGCCTTCTTCTGCTTCCGGTGTTGCTGGTTCCGGCGTTTCTTCTGCCGCGACTTTGTTGTCGCCAGTGCTTGCCGTCGGTGTCTCATGTTCCGCAGGGCTGAGCGTCTCGGTTGCAGGCGCAGTGGGGGCCGCTACCGGAGCGGGAGCCGGTGGCCGCGGCCGTGGTTTGGGCTTGGCGGCGACTATTTTCGGTTTAGGAATGACGGGCGGTTCGCTTTCCAGCGTCGCGGCGACGATCATGGTGTCGTCTGGTGGTTGGCCTGATGGCAGTGTGATCAGGCCGCGCGCCCAGGAAATGATGATCAGGTGCAGCAACAGGGACGTCAGCAAAACCAATAGCCCGCCCACGTATAGCCGTTTGCGCGGCTGGGCGTGCGGGGATGGCGGTATCTCTGTCGTCATGGCGCTAGTGTAAACGCAAGGGCCGCGATTCGGTGCACAAGCGGGCAGGCATGTGGCCGCGTAAAATGGCCGTTTTAAGAAAGTCCTGCATTGAAAATTCAAGTAAAAAATATACTGGCTACCGTCCTGTTGTGCGCCTGTGTCGTGGCGCAAGCGGCTGAGCCCATCCGTATAGGCATGATAGATGGCATGTCTGGTGCCTTTGCGAATGCGGGCGAAGCAGTCGTGCGTAACCTGCAACTGGCGATAGACAAGGTCAATGCGCGCGGTGGCGTAAAACTGCCGGATGGTGCACATCCGCTGGCGCTGGAAATTTTTGATAACAAACTGGGCGTGGAAGAATCACTGCTCGAGTTCAAACGACTGACCGACCAGCGCATACCCTTTATGGTGCAGGGAAATAGCTCTGCGGTTGCAGCCGTCTTGCTGGATGCCGTCAACAAGCACAATCAGCGGCTGCCGGATAATCGTGTGCTTTTCCTGAATTACTCGGCGGTCGATCCGGCGTTGACGAATGAAAAGTGCAGCTACTGGCATTTTCGTTTTGATGCGAATGCTGATATGCGCATGAACGCATTAACCGAAGTCATCAAGCGCGATACCCGCGCCAAGCGTATTTATCTGATCGGGCAGGATTACAGTTTCGGCCGTCTGGTCGCGCAGGCGGCGCGCGTGCAACTGGCCGCGAAGCGGCCGGATATCCAGATCGTCGGTGATGAATTGCATCCTATCGGCAAGATTAAGGATTTCGCGCCTTACATTGCAAAGATCAAGGCCAGTGGCGCCGATGCCGTGATTACCGGTAACTGGGGAAATGATCTGACGCTGCTGGTGAAAGCGGCAAAAGAGTTTGGCCTTCATACCAAGTTCTATACCTTCTATGGCAACGGCCTGGGTGCTCCGGCTGCTATCGGTGACGCTGGCGTGGATCGGGTACGCGCGGTGGCGGAATGGCATCCGAATGTGGGCGACGGCGCCAGGGATGGTGCCAGTGACCGGTTTTATCATGCCTTCCGCCAGCGTTACCCACAGCCTAAGGATGACTACGTACATTTGCGCATGCACATTATGATAGAGATGCTGGTGACGGCAATAGAGAAAGCAAAATCGACCGAAGCACTGGCCGTAGCGCAGGCATTGGAAGGGGCGCATTATCAGAATGCATTCCATGATGCGACCATGCGTGCCGCCGATCATCAGTTGATCCAGCCTTTATACGTATCGGTGATGCGCAAGAAATCCGAAGGCGGCATGCGTTTCGACAACGAAGGAAGTGGCTACGGTTTCAAGACCGAGTTGTATCTGCCTGCGGCCAGCACTTCCTTGCCGACCAGTTGCAAGATGCAGCGTCCATTGCGCTAAACAGGGCGCTTTATCTGCTACGCTTAGGGTACTTTGTCGTGTAACTGCATCCAGGAGCTTCGTCATGACCCAGCCCAATATGCCCAATCTCCCTGGCTTCGATGCCATGGCCGACACGATGGAATTCGTCAAGAATATGTGGGGTGGGATGAAGCCACCAGCCAGTGCGATTCCAGGGATGGTGATGCCGACCTTATCGGTGGAAGAAATCAACAAGCAGATCGCTGATTTAAAAGCGGTCGAAGTCTGGCTGACTGCGAATATGAATATGTTGCGCGGGACGATACAGGCGCTGGAAGTCCAAAGTGCGACGCTGAGTACCTTGCACAGCATGGGACAGACTTTCGCTGCCGAGCCTAAAGTTGAAGCTGCCGTCGAACCACCTGTTGCTACGGCTGCCGATCCTTTGCATAGCAGTGCCGCTCAAGCGAACCCCGCGGCATGGTGGAATATGTTGCAGGATCAATTCAATCAGGCAGTCAGCAGCGTCATGTCAGAAGAAGCTGCACGGCAAAAGAATGCCGCCAAGTCCGCTGCAAAGAAAAGCACCTCGACCAAAAAGCCCGCAGCGAAATCAACTACCGCCAAGCCAGCTAGGAAACGTCCGCCTGCTGCAAAAACCTGAGCTTCTTAAGCTGCAGGCTTGCTGCTGGCGGCGGGGTCCGGCGGTATGCGTAAGTGATGCGCCAGCCAGATAGTCACGATGCCGCACGCTACCGCGAGATAACCGACGGTGTCGTAATGCTCGATCTGGCCGCCAGGCGTACGCGTAATGATCAGGCCGGCAATCAGCGTTGCCAGGCCGGATGACAACATCTGCACCGATGAAATCAGGGTCATAAAGGTGCCGCGTACATGCGCCTCCGGCACTGCACTCACCATCGCCATGCCAGGCACCATGCGCCCCGGCACCAGGATGAAGAATATCGTCGAGTTGATCAGCACCAGCCACCATGCAATCGGCACCAGGTGGGTAGTGATCAGCAAGGGGATGAATGAGGCGATCGCCACAATTCTGTACATCTTCAGCTTGCCGTACTTATCCGCCATCCGGCCTATCAGTTGCGAAGTAAAGAAGGTCGCCGCACCACCGCACAGATACACCACGGTAATGAACGATTCAGGCAAGCCCACATTCGTCGTCATGTACAAGGCGATGTATGGAATGACGGTGAAGCCGGCCATCATGATCATCGCAATAAAGGCAAAGGCGGTTAAATGTCGCGGTTCTTTAGCGACCGCAAAGATACGCTGGAAGATATTGCCGACAGGTTTGTTATGCAAATGCGCGGTCAGGTTAGGCAGCAGCTTGTAACCGATCACCCAGAAAATACCCGACAGCAGCACGATGAAAAAGAAGGGCGCACGCCATCCCAGCGCAGGGAAGGTAGATGCCAGTAACAAGCCCAGCGGCACGCCGGCCACGGTAGAAATGGAAAATGCTGCCATCACCGTACCGAGTGCTTTACCGCGACGTTCAAATGGAATCACATCTGCAATCATGGTTTGCACCAGGCCGCCGAGGATGCCGCCAAACGCGCCTGCCAGCGCACGTGCGATGAGCAGGAAGGTAAAGTTGGGTGCAAGTCCGCAGCACAGCGTTGCGATGATGAAGCACGCATACAGCACCAGCAGCAGTTTACGTCTATCAAAGCGATCGATGTAGGTCGCTGCCAGCAGGCTGGATGCGGCGGCGGTAAATGTGTAGGACGACAGCAGCAGGCCGAACTGATGTGTATCGATGTGCAGCAGCCTGATCAGTTGCGGACCAAGCGGCATCATGATCATGAAATCAAGAATGTGCGTGAACTGTATGCCGGCGATGGTCAGCAAGAACAGGCGTTCATTTTTGATGACGGGTGTATGTGTAGAGGAGTGCAATAGAACCTGCTGAGTAAATATAGCGTGAGACTGACTGATAAGACTTGAATCTGGACTGGTGCGTAAGCCGGACACCGGTGCTGGATGCGCGCGGATACATGGCGCGAGAATTTGAATTCTTTTAAGCGGTGACCAGATGTATGGAGATTCTGCGTACGCTTAGTCTAATGCTTTTTGCAAAGTGATGCCGGACGGGGCATAGAGTCAGAAATATAGACGGATGGATGTGCCCTATTGTATGTAAAAACTGCGCTGTTGTTATGGCGGCAGGCGTATATATCTGTTGCAGCTAATGAATAATCCATCTTCATTAATGCAAAAGTGATGTCAGGTGCTTACCGAAAAATTGTTAGTGTCCTAGCGGCTGATGCTGCTAAAGTTCGCTGATAAAAAATAATCACAAGGGTGCGGGCATGGTCTGGTTTCTTGCGTATGTATTGGCAGGTGCATTTGTCGGTGTCTTGGCCGGTTTGCTGGGCATAGGTGGCGGCATGACACTGGTACCCATCATGGCGGCCTTGTTCGCAGCACAGCACTTTGCTCCTGACCACGTCGTGCATCTGGCGCTGGGTACCTGCATGGCTTCCATTGTGTTTACCTCCGGCTCCAGCGTACGTGAGCATCTGAAGTTCGATGGTGTCGATTTCAATATCGTCAAGCGTATGTCCCCCGGGCTGGTAGTAGGCAGCTTGCTGGCTACTTCTGTGTCAGCGTGGATACCGCAACGTCATCTGGCATTGAGTTTTGCCGTGATCGTGTTCTTCGGTGCGACGCAAATCCTATTGAATAAAAAGCCCAAAGCAGCGCGCACTTTGCCTTCCGCCGGCCCCTTGTTTGGCGTTGGTTTGATCATCGGCATCATCGGCGGGCTGGTATCAGCGGGCGGTGCATTCCTGACGATTCCATTCATGCTGTGGTGTGGTGTGCCGATGAAGAAAACCATCGGTACCGGCGCGATGATGGGTATACCTCTGGCCATCGTCGGAACCATAGGTTATGTGATTTCCGGCTGGAGTGTGCCGGACTTGCCGGATGACGCGGTGGGCTTTATTTCCATCATCGCGCTGGCAGGTATCGTCTGCGGCAGTGTCTTTACTGCACCTTTCGGTGCGCGGCTCGCACATCGCCTGCCGGTGCCGGTATTAAAACGCATCTTCGCCTGCCTGCTGTATGTGCTGGCGGCGAAGATGTTGTGGACTTACTGGTAGTGGAGAGAGCTTGCCTGCAGGCTTGCAGGCAAGTCAGGACATCAGTTTTTGCGCGAGAATTTCTCTGCTAACTGGGTCAGTTTTTCTGCACGCAGGCGTTCTGCTTCTTCTGCTTCACGCAGTTTTGCTGCGGCCTTGCGCTGGGTTTCTTCGGCCTGACGCTGTGCCTTGCGGTGTTCCGCGTTCTTTTTGAAGCGTTCTTTCAGCGTAGTCGTCGCATGTGTGCGATGTACTTCCGTAACCTCATCCGCATTGCTGCCGTCCAGGTTGAAGCGTACGGTCGCTTTCTCCATGCCTTTCAGGTAACGCAGGGAATTGGTGTGTATGCCGAGCGCGGTGCGCAGCGATTTACGGCTGACATCCGGGATTTGCGCGATCAATTGCTTGTCGATGCCGATGGCTAAAGGCAGGAATTCGCCGAACACGGTAAATTTTTCCTGTAGTTCCTTGAGCAAGGTACGGGCGGATTGAATTGGGTTAGGCGTAGTTTCGGTAGTCGTCATTAACAGCGGTTCAGCAATAGAGGATCCAGGGTGCGCAGGATAGCACGATGCAGGAAGATTGCCTGCAGTTGTGTGTTTTTTGTCTACACTCATGCTACCGAATCTTCGTACTCGGTGTACAGTGCCGCATGCCTTATCTATACAAAAATGAAACGTGATGATGTACGAAGACGACGAAAATGCACAGGATCAGTCGCTTGCGCGGCCGTGGATAGTCCTGAAGACCACTTATGACGTGGAAGCATGGATAGACCATCAGAACCGCAATATCCAGTATCTGATTAAAGGCAATAAGAACAGCGGCTGGGGAATTTGTTTCGAATTGACCGAAGGCGGTGAGATTTATTTGCATACGACCTCGGAAGGCGACGTACTGCTGGATGTGACGCCGGATGCGGAATGGGTCGCACCCTTGATCACTGCGGTGACGCAGGTGGAGGCACCGCGTACACAGATCTGGGCTTTGCCCGGGGATAAATTAACCCAGCTGGTGCTGGGCTTGAGTCCTTTGCTGGCAACGACGCGGCTGGTGACAGATCACAGTTTCAATCTGAAAAAATACTAAAACAGTACGTTTCATTAAGCATAAAAAAGGGCGAACCAGCTATGCTGGTTCGCCCTTTTTGTTTGCAGCCGTCGTCGAGCGACGACGGTGTGCAGCTTATTAAGCGGTTGCTTCTGTTTTGTGGTGACGTTTGCCGAGGTAGGTGCCGACGATGACGACGCCGATAGCCAGTACCAGACCTGGAATGCTCAGGTGGCTGCTGCCGAACAAACCGATTTCGTGGTGCGGCATGTTTGCTGCGATCCAAGGTGTGACTGCCGTGTCAGAGAACAGCATTTCACCAGCCAGGTAACCCAGCAGTGCTGCGCCCAGTGTGATGATGATAGGGAATTTTTCCATCAACTTCAGTACCAGTGCGCTACCGAACACGATCAGCGGAACGCTGATGGCCAGGCCGATGATCAGCAGTACGACATTGCCGTTTGCTGCTGCAGCGACGCCGAGGACGTTGTCCAGGCTCATGACCAGATCGGCGATCAGGATGGTTTTGATGGCGCCCCACAGGTTGGAGTGGCCTTCAATGTTTTCTTCGCCGCCGTCTTCGGCCAGCAATTGCACGCCGATGTAGAACAACAGAATCGCGCCTACCAGTTTGAGGTAAGGCAGGGTCAGTAATTGCAGCGCGAAAATGGTCAGGACGATACGCAGGATAATGGCGGCAGCACTACCGTAGATGACGGCCATTTTCTTTTGTTTTGGCGGCAGGGATTTCGCGGCCAATGCAATGACGACTGCATTATCGCCGGACAGCACGATGTTAATCAGGATGATGTTGCCGAGTGCGGCCCAGAATGCTGGAGTTCCTAGTAAGTCCATGTCTTCCTCAAAGTTTATTGAATATAAGCGGCAGTCGGCGTACGACCATGTTGTTGTCTGTCCGTGGAAACCACGGCCATCTTTTGGCCACTACTTGCTAACGTGTGCAAATTTTCTACTAATCAATACGTATGAGCTTAAGTCCAGTATAGAGACAAAAACCCAGACCGGAAGGGACGGTTTCTTACAGTTGCGAACGTCCCCTACGCAGGCGCAGGTTAGCTCGGCAGAACTCAAATTAACGTGATATTAGCGTTATTTTTTCGTTAAAACAGATTGGAAGTGGATGCGGAAAATACTACCCCCTTGCGGCCTGTCGTCGTGCTCAAGTCTGGCGCCCAGGTATTCGCAAATGCGGATGGCGAGGGCCAGGCCGAGACCGGAGCCGGCCGAGCCTATGAGTGCGGGTTGGGTGGGGTCATTTTTCAGGCGCGCGCGGATGATGTCCGGCACACCGGGGCCGGTGTCTTCGACCAGTACGCTGTGATCCTGTATGGATACGACGACCGAGCCTTCATCTGTGTATTCGCAGGCATTGCGGATCAGGTTGCCGATCGCGGATGAGAGTAGCTCCTTGCGTCCGAATACCGAGAAATCCTTGCCTTCCTGGAAGTGCAGGCTGATGGGGCGGTCCCGTACCAGCGGCTGGCCGCGTTCTATCTCGGCCCGGATGACTTCTGAAATCGAGGTGAGCGGCCGGTCTATGGTGTCCGGACGGCGGGCCAGCAGCAAGAGCACGCTGACGCAATCGGTGGCTTCCTTCGCAGCGCGCATGATGCGCAGTGCAGGTGCCTGCACTGCTGGTTGATCGCTGGTCTGCTCAACCAGCAGTTCGGCGGCGCCGATGATGATCGTGAGCGGGGTGCGCAGTTCATGGCTGACGTCGCCAGTGAAGAAGCGTTCGCGGGCGAGGAATTGCTTGAGTTCTGCAGTATGTTCGGCGAAGGCGCGCGCCAGTACGCCCAGTTCATCCTGATGGTTTAGCAACGGAAGTTCGGCGTTGGTTTTTTTATCCATCACCGCATTCGCGAGCGTGATGATGGGATCGACGAAGCCACGTGCGATGAAGCTGCCGAGGAAGAGCGAAAGCGCCACGAAGCCGAGGAAACCTGCGCCCAGCATCGCAAATATGACGTGCTCGATATTTTTGTATTCGCTGGCGCGGTCGATCACGACGTAAGGGCCGGCGGCATCCTGGCCTACCAGCAAGTGCACGTACTGATCTTCGAATACACGTTTGGCAACGCCATAGGGCAGCTTGTGTAACTCAGGCGGGATGGCGGCTCCATGGTAGAAGCTGACGTCGGACGGCATTTCTACCGGCATGCCGGCAGCATGGCGTGGCGAAGCCCACGCAGCGATGCTGCGCAGGTGTTCATCAACCAGCAAATCTTCTATGCCGACAATGGCAACAGAGGCGACGACACCGACGAAGGTACAAACCGCCAGTGCGAAGAAAAGATAGGCTACAACGATGCGGCGGCGCAGCGTACTAGGGCGCTTCATCCGCATCTACCAGGCGATAACCTATGCCTTGTACCGTACGCAACATGGCAAACGGATGCGCCTTATCGAGTGCCTGACGCAAGGCGTGGATATGGGTGCGCAGTGCATCACTATCTGGCGGGTGGTCGCCCCAGACTTCAAGTTCCAGTGTTTCGCGCGAGACGACTTTCGGCGCTTCCTTCATCAGGCAGGTCAGGATCTTGAAGCCGGTCTTGGTCAGTGAGATAGGAATGCCGTCACGTTTAACCTGATAGGTCGAGGTATCGAATACCAGATTGCCCACGCTCAGGAAGTTGGTGCCCTGGTTCTTGCCGCGCGCGCGGCGTACCAGTGCTTTCAGTCGGACTTCCACTTCCAGCAGCGAGAATGGTTTGACCAGGTAATCGTCGGCACCGCTATCGAAGCCGGCGACTTTGTCGTCCAGCGTATCGCGTGCGGTCAGCATCAGCACCGGTGTGTCTTTTTGCAGTTCATCGCGCATCTTGCGGCACAGGGTCAGGCCGTCTATGCCGGGCAGTTTGATGTCGAGGATGACGGCATCGTAGTCATGTTGTGCTGCGAGCGCGAAGCCTGCATATCCGTTGGCAGCGGAATCGAGTACGTAGCCGCGCGGCTCAAGGAAAGCGTACAGATTCGCGACGATATCGGCATTGTCTTCAATAATCAGAATGCGCATGGTAGTGATGGCGATTGCTCGCCTCTTTATCTATGTAATGTAGATCGTGTCTGAAAAATCACTCAGTTTTATGGCCCGAGAGATGGCTAGTGCATCGGCCGGAATAACAGCCGGATGCGAGCATTGTCATTATGCCTGTGCGTGCCACGTCTTGCAGAAAATCCGCATTGCACCGTTGTTGTTCGGCGATTGAATGTGGTTCTGCTTGCTGTCGGCATTGTTCTATTTTTGCGCCAATGCTTTTTCTATATCCGCCACCAGTTTTTTGTCAGCAGGCGTCACTTTCGATGGATAGTTTTCGATGACTTTGCCGCTACGATCCAGCAGGATTTTGTGGAAATTCCATTTGGGCGCTTGTCCGCCGTTCGCCATCAGTGATTTATAGAAGGGATTGATGTTGGGGCCTATCACCGAGCTTTTGGCAAACATCGGGAATTTCACACCATAAGTATTGTGGCAAAACTCGGCGATTTCCTTGTTCGCCCCCGGTTCTTGCTGGCCGAAATCGTTGGAGGCAAAGCCGAGTATCACCAGGCCACGGTCTTTATATTTCGCATACAGCTGTTCCAGGCCTTCATATTGTCCGGTAAAGCCGCAGTAACTGGCAGTGTTGACGGCCAGAATCACTTTGCCTGCGTATTGGCAAAGGTTCTGCGGTGCCTCATCTTGCAGTCGGGCAACCGTGTAATTCAGGTTGGCCGGGCAGGCTGCCGGGCTGCTGGTCTGGGCGTAGGCTTGTGTGCCGAAGCCAAGGCCGGCCAGGAGAGTGACGTGTGCGAGCAGGTTGATGAATTGTTTTGTCATGATGGTGGGTGGTGGGACAGATAAGTTGGACTCATATTGCACGAAGACTGTCGGTTTGTCATGGCGTGGAAAAAATAATCCTTTATGCTGAAAGAAAAGCAAAAAAACGATGAAATTCAGGTGCTGTATGCTTAATTTTTTAGCGGGGAATGAGATTTTTTTGCATTAAGCCCTTGTGTTAAGAAAACATTAAAAAAGCAAGTAACGGCGCGGGATAGGCGTGTTTTCGATACTTGAAAAGAATCGAATCAGACGTGCTTTTTTCAAGGAAATCCGCTTATCTTTAGCTGCTGAGGCTGGGTGGGCGCTGAATTTCTTGGTAGAATCAAGGACTTAACTCAATTTTTAAGGCGCGTATGCTGTACCCAGAATTGTTTAAATCGCTAGAGCAGGTTCGCTGGAACATGGAAAAAGACATTCCGTGGGATCAGTTCGACGGCTCCAAACTGACCGATGAGCAGGCACAAACCATACGCATGAATGCGATTACAGAGTGGTCTGCTTTGCCTGCAACCGAAATGTTCTTGCGTGACAATCGCGGTGACAGTGACTTTTCCGCTTTCATGTCGGTATGGTTCTTTGAAGAACAAAAGCACTCGCTGGTACTGATGGAGTACCTGCGTCGCTTCCGCCCGGAATACGTTCCGACCGAAGAAGAGCTGCATAACGTACGTTTCGAATTCGATCCGGCGCCTGCGTTGGAAACATTGATGATGCACTTCTGCGGCGAAATCCGTCTGAACCACTGGTATCGTTGCGCCTCTGACTGGCACACCGAACCTGTCATCAAGCAAATTTACAAAATCATCAGCCAGGATGAAGCACGCCACGGCGGCGCTTACCTGCGCTACATGAAGAAAGCATTGGTCGAAGTAGGCGATAGCGCACGTGCTGCGTTTGCCAAGATCGGCGTATTGATGGCATCGGCCCGTCGTACTGAAAAACCGCTGCACCCGACCAATCTGCACGTGAACCAATCCTTGTTCCCTAACGATACGGTGCAATCGCGTTTGCCGGATCCTGAGTGGCTGGAGCGCTGGCTCGATGGCCAGATCAAGTTCGACAGCGAATGGGAAAAGAAAGTTGTCGATCGTATCCTGCACAATATGTCGCTGCTGTTTGAGCGTACCTTTGGCACCGTGCAGGAATTGAACCGCTATCGCAAAGAAATCGTTACGCGCATGGCGGCTGCACAACCAGCCTGATTTTGCTCAGCTAAAAATCCGAAAAGCCGCAAGCCTGTTTGCGGCTTTTTGTTTATTGGAAAGGACTCATCATGCAAAGACGTACCGTATTAAGTGCTTTGGCGCTGGCAGGTGTGTTGCCGGGCTTTGCACTTGCCAAGGCGCAGCCGGTGATCAATGTATATAAGAGTGCGACCTGCGGTTGCTGCACCGAGTGGATCACGCATCTGGAACAGAACGGTTTCAAGGTGAATGCGCACAATGTGCCGAACACTGCGGCCTATCGCACCAAATATGGCGTGCCGTCGGCGCTGGGTAGCTGTCATACAGGCATCATCGATGGATACGCACTGGAAGGCCATGTGCCAGCCGCGGATATCAAGCGTTTGCTGGCAGAGAAGCCAAAAGCTAAAGGCCTTGCCGTACCAGGCATGCCTATGGGATCGCCGGGCATGGAAGTAGAGGGGCAGCCATCCGATGCGTATGACGTTTTGTTGTTCCAGGCCGATGGTAAGACCCGGGTCTATCGCCATTACGCAGCAAAGTAAGTCTGGTATCGCCAATAAAAAAGGACGTTTTTAAACGTCCTTTTTTATTTGTCTTGAGTAATGCAGATCAATGATGGTGATGTTCCATCTTGTCGGCTTTTTTAGCGCCTTCTTCAACCACGATAGCCGCTTCTATCTTTCCTGCCTTCTTGAAAGTCAGTGTCAGCGGTAATTTATCGCCAGCCTTGAGCGCGGCCTTCAGGCCGATCAGCATGATGTGATAACCATCGCCCGGCTGCATGGTGATTTTTTCCTTGGCCTTGATATCCAGGTTGCCGACTTCGCGCATGCGCATGACGTTGTCAGCTGTCATCGACATGGTGTGGATTTCGACTGAGCTGGCAGCGGGGGAGCTGGCGGATACCAGTGTGTCTGCGCTATTGCCTTTGTTTTCCAGCGTCAGGTAAGCGCCGCCGCTGGTTTGTCCGGCGACGGTCGCGCGGGCATATGGATGGACAATATAAATGTCGCCGCCGCGATAGTCATGTGCCATGCTGCTGGCACTGATGCAAAGAGTAAAGGCGGCGAAAGTAAGCTGGCGCAAATTCATGAGAGTCCTCGGTTGACGGGATGCAGGCGATCAAGCTAAAAGAGCCCTTATCCTAACGTAAAAGTAAAAGGCAGTGATGCTCGGCAGCGATTACTGACCACCGGCAAAACCATTTTGTCGCCACGCTTCATACACCACGACCGCGACGGTATTTGATAAGTTCAGACTGCGGTTATCGGGGCGCATCGGCAGGCGTATGCGTTGCGACGGCGGAAATGATTCGCGCAAGCTGGTTTCCAATCCCCTGGTTTCCGAGCCGAACACAAATACGTCACCGGGCTGGAAAGCCATGCTGGCAAATGGCGTCGAGCCATGCGTGGTGAGTGCGAACATGCGCTCGGTGTTTAATGGCTGTTCCGGCGGAAATGAGTTGAGGAAGGTTTGCCAGTCAGCATGTACCTTCATTTGCGCGTAGTCGTGATAATCGAGTCCGGCGCGGCGCATCTTGGCGTCATCCAGCGGGAACCCGAGTGGCTCAATCAAATGCAGCTGAGCACCAGTGTTGGCGCATAAGCGGATGATGTTGCCGGTATTGGGTGGGATTTCTGGTTCGACCAGTACTACATGAAACAAAGTGCTTCTCCTTATCGGGCAGGCCGTCAGTTTATTGCGAAAGCGAGCGGCAAGTTAGGATTTTTTACAGCGGCTTTAGCGTGGCGGCGTTCTGGCAAAGACGAAGTTGGTCACGCGCGCGGCACCATAGCGCTTCAGTAAGGCCGCGATTTCATTCAGCGTCACGCCCGTAGTCACGACGTCATCAACGATGGCGATATGTTGTCCGCGTACCAATTCGGCAGCTTGCGGGCCCAGCACAAAGGCATCGCGCATATTGTGTAGGCGTGCGTCCGGTGTCAGGCTGGATTGCATGAACGTTTCGCGACTGCGCAAAATGAGCTGCGGTGCCAATGGGATGGCGATGGCCCTGGATAAAGGTTTGGCAATTTCCAGCGCCTGGTTAAAGCCACGTTCGGCCAGACGCTGTTCGCCGAGCGGAACGGCTGCCATGATGGTCGGCATCGCAAAAGCACGCTCCCGCAATAGCGCATCGACGATTAACCGGGCAAACAAGGGTGCCAGCGCCAGTTGATTGCCGAATTTGAGTGCGAGTACCAGGTGGTCTATCGGCGCGCTGTAATCGCTGGCGACGATGGTCGCATCAAAGGCGCGCGGGGTACGCAAGCAGTTGCCGCACAAGGATGGCGCCTGTTCGCCCGCTGTCAGCGGATGAGCACATTGTGTGCAGCGTGGCGGGCGGTGGCTGAAGAATTGCGTATGGCAGGGCGCGCACAAGGCTGCTGCGCCAGCGATGCCGCACAGGGCGCAGGACGAGGGCAGGCCGGCGGGCAAACGCCGGGCCAAACGACGGGACCAGTCAATTAAACGATAAAGCATCGCGCACACTCAGCTCCATGCGTGTAAACTTGCTCGCATTATCTCATTAGCCCGATTGCATTATTCGTGTCTTCCCTGCCGCCACAATCCGACTCCAAATTAAGTGCCCCGATAGACCTGAACCGGGTCCGTGATCTGTTCAGCGATCCTGTTCGTACGCTGGAATCAGGCTTTTTGCGGCGTGAAGTGGCGACGCGCATGCATGAGCGTCTGGCATTGGTGAAAATTGCACCGGCCCATGTGCTGGATGCCGGTTGCGGCGAGGGCGCCGACCTGACCACCTTGCAAAAACGTTTCCCGCAGGCAGCCATGCTCGGTCTGGATGCCTCCAGCGCCATGCTGGCAGCTGCGCAGGAGAGCCAGGTAGCGGGCTTGTCATCGATGAACCGTCTGCTGCAACAATGGCTGCCTGCGGTGATGGGCCGAGACGCGGGTGCCAGCCTGATATGTGGAAACTTTGCGCAACTGCCTCTGGGCCTCAATGCAGTCGATCTGGTATGGTCTAACCTTGCCTTGCACTGGCATCCGCAGCCGGATCAGGTGTTCGTGGAGTGGCGACGCGTATTGCGCCAGGACGGCTTGCTGATGTTTTCCTGCTTCGGGCCGGATACCTTCAGGGAGTTGAGGGCGGCGTTCGCCGCAGCAGATGCCGAACCCCATGTGTTGCCTTTTGTTGACATGCATGACTTCGGCGATATGTTGGTGAATGCCGGTTTTTCGACGCCGGTAATGGATATGGAAACCCTGACCGTTACTTATGGTTCGGTGGAAAAGCTGATGGCAGATGTGCGTGCGATGGGCGGCAACCCGCTGGATACGCGCCGCCGCGGTTTGTTGGGCAAGCAGGCATGGCAGCGCGCGATGGATGTGCTGGAACAAAGTCGTCGCGCCGATGGCAAGATTCCGCTCACATTCGAGGTAATCTATGGTCATGCGTTCCGGCCGGCGCCGCGAGCGACGGCAAGCGGGGAGTCGATTATTCGTTTCGACCCGCCGAGGAAGTAAGAAAAGTTATTAAATAATTATTAAAAATGTACGCGGGAGACAAGCAAAATTATGATCGCGGCAACTAAAAACAACACGTCGCACATGCGTTTCCGGGGTATGCGAAGGTAGTAAAAAGTACTGAAAATGAGAGCTGTTGTCATTTGTTTTTATACTTGATAACAAAACCCTTTCCGACTTATACTTCGACGGTTTTGCGCGAGTGCAGCTTGCTCATGTGAAACGTTCAGGCGGTGTGCTTATGGCCAACCGAGAATGGTTATTGAAACGTAATTGTTCGATATCACCACGGCAACTGATGCAGGCTTATTCAGTGTTGTGCGTGGTTTCCCTGGCAATCGCGTTTTCCTTCACCTGGCGCGGGGCGTGGTACATCTTAGGTTTTGCAGTAATTGAATTAGCGGCTGTAGGGTGCGCTTTTCTTTGTTATGCACGCCATGCTACCGATTGCGAACACATAGTCCTCACCGACGATCTGTTGGTAATACATCTAATTCAAGCCGACCAAGCTCGGCACTTTAAGCTAATACGACATTGCACGAAAGTTGATCCGCCAGCGAAGCGGCATCGATTGATAGGTCTGGAGTCCTCCGGTACGCGTGTTGAAGTGGGGCGATTCCTGACAGAATACAAGAGGCGTGAGTTCATCCGTGAGCTGCGTCAGGAGCTGGGGTCTGCAGTTATGCCTGGTTGTTAAAAGAATTCTTAATTATGGGCTTTTGAGGAAATCATGAAACATGCGAAGCGCCTTCAATCTTTGATGCTTGGTGCGTCGTTCCTGGCGGCTGGTATGCCGTCTTGGGCGGTGACCGATAGTCCGGGCGGACCTGCAGTGCGTCAGCTCAATTTTCACGAACCTGTAACGCAGATCGCGGAACAAATCTATTCACTGCACACCCTGATGCTGATCATTTGTCTGGTGATTTTCGTCGCAGTGTTTGGCGTTATGTTCTACTCCATCTTCAAGCATCGCAAGTCGCTCGGCCATAAATCGGCTACCTTCCACGAAAGCACCGCAGTTGAAATCGCATGGACTGTGGTTCCTTTCCTCATCGTGATCGGGATGGCGCTGCCAGCGACCAAAACCGTGGTGGCGATGAAAGACACCTCAAATGCAGATATCACCATTAAAGCCACCGGCATGCAGTGGAAATGGGGATACAACTACCTCAACGGCGAAGGCGAGGGCATCAACTTCCTGTCCAACCTGTCTACTCCACGTGAGCAGATCGTCGACAGCACCATCGCCAAAAACGAAAATTATCTGATCGAAGTCGATAATCCAGTCGTCGTACCGGTCAATAAAAAAATCCGTATCGTGTTGACAGCCAATGACGTGATCCACGCATGGATGATTCCTGCGTTCGGCGTCAAGCAGGATGCGATTCCGGGTTTCGTTCGTGATACCTGGTTCAAGGCTGAAAAAATCGGTACCTATCGCGGCCAGTGCGCCGAGTTGTGCGGTAAGGATCACGCCTTCATGCCTATCGTTGTGAATGTCGTCAGCGATGAAGACTACAAGGCGTGGGTAGACGGCAAGAAAAAAGAAATGGCAGCGAATGCCGACGACCCGACCAAAACATGGACCGTGGATGAGCTCGTACAGCGCGGCGAGAAAGTCTATACCGCCAACTGTATCGCCTGCCATCAGGCTAACGGCAAAGGTGTACCTGGCAGCTTCCCGGCGCTGGATGCATCGCCTATCGTGACCGGACCGAAAGCCGCCAACATCCATATGGTGATGGAAGGTAAGGGCGCGATGCCGGCCTGGAAGCCGGTATTGTCGGATACCGAAATCGCCGCGGTGATTACTTATACCCGCAACCATTGGTCGAATAAGGCCTCGGAAAACATAGTCCAACCAGCCGAAGTGCTGGCTGCGCGTAAGTAATAGAATCGGGAGACAGAGATGAGTACAACTGCAGTCGATCACGCACACGATCACGCACACGCGCATGACCATGATCACGCGCACGATCATCCGCACGGCTGGCGTCGCTGGGTATTTGCGACTAACCACAAGGATATCGGTACGCTTTACCTTTGGTTCTCGTTTGTTATGTTGCTGTCCGGCGGTTTCCTGGCGATGTTGATCCGCGCCGAGCTGTTCCAGCCTGGCCTGCAATTGATGCAGCCTGAGTTTTTCAATCAGTTGACCACCATGCACGGCATCATGATGGTGTTCGGCGCGATCATGCCGGCTTTCGTTGGTTTCGCTAACTGGATGGTGCCGCTGCAAATCGGCGCATCCGATATGGCGTTTGCCCGCATGAACAACTTCTCGTTCTGGTTGTTGCCACCGGCGGCTATCCTGCTGGCTGTTTCCTTCCTGGTTCCAGGCGGCGCGACTGCAGCAGGCTGGACCCTGTATGCACCGCTGTCGACCCAAATGGGCCCAGGCATGGACATGGCGATTTTTGCGCTGCATATCATGGGTGCATCGTCGATCATGGGTTCGATCAACATCATCGTGACCATCCTGAACATGCGCGCTCCTGGCATGACCCTGATGAAGCTGCCGATGTTTTGCTGGACCTGGCTGATTACTGCTTACCTGCTGATCGCTGTGATGCCGGTGCTGGCTGGTGCGATCACCATGACGCTGACCGACCGTCACTTCGGCACCTCGTTCTTTAACGCGGCTGGCGGTGGCGATCCTGTCATGTATCAACACATCTTCTGGTTCTTCGGACATCCAGAGGTGTACATCATGATCTTGCCGGCGTTCGGCATCATCTCGCACATCATCCCGACCTTCGCGCGCAAACAATTGTTTGGTTACGCATCGATGGTGTATGCAACCGCGTCGATTGCGATCCTGTCCTTCATGGTCTGGGCGCATCACATGTTCACCACCGGTATGCCGGTGACTGCGCAGTTGTTCTTCATGTACGCGACCATGCTGATCGCGGTGCCGACCGGCGTGAAGATTTTCAACTGGGTCGCAACCATGTGGAGAGGCTCGATGACATTCGAGACGCCTATGCTGTTTGCGATTGGCTTCATCTTCGTGTTCACGATGGGCGGCTTCACCGGTCTGATCCTGGCAGTGACACCTATCGATATCCAGTTGCAGGATACCTACTACGTAGTGGCGCACTTCCACTACGTGCTGGTGGCGGGTTCCCTGTTTGCCCTGTTCGCCGGTTTCTACTACTGGGGTCCGAAGTGGACGGGTTACATGTACAACGAAACCCGCGGCAAAATCCATTTCTGGGGCTCGCTGATTTTGTTCAACATCACCTTCTTCCCTATGCACTTCCTGGGGTTGGCCGGTATGCCACGTCGTTACGCTGATTACCCGGCGCAATTCACCGACTTCAACATGATCGCGTCGATTGGTGGTTTGGGCTTCGGTTTGATGCAGGTGTACTTCCTGTTCGCTGTTGTCATCCCTTCGATCAAAGGTGGCGTAGCAGCAGAAGCGAAACCGTGGGATGGCGCAGAAGGTCTGGAATGGACTGTTCCTAGCCCGGCTCCTTTCCATACGTTTGAAGTTCCTCCAACAGTTAAATAAACGGAGTGGCGGGCGTAAGCCCGCTACCTTGCGATGTCGGATTTAAAGACGGAACAAAAAAGACGTAATTTGCGTACCGCCCTGATACTTGGGGTCATTGCTGCGATGTTTATGTTCGGTGTCATCGCAAAACGCTTATGGTTTGTTTAGGGTAGAGATGGAAAACCAGACAGAAGACAACACGCACAGTAAGTTAAATGCCCAGATGTTTGGCAAGCTGGTTGTTATTGCTGTGATGATGTTTGGTTTTGGTTACCTGCTGGTACCGATCTACAAGCAGATTTGTGAAATTACAGGCGTCAATATCCTGACCTCGCCAGAGATGAAGGTAAAGCCGATTGATAATTCGCAGGTCGATAAGAGCAGGACGATTACGGTTGAGTTTGATGCGAATACGCAAGGACCATTCCGTTTCCGTCCTACGGTAAATAGCATGCAAGTGCATCCGGGTGAAATGGCCCAGATCGTGTATGAAGTAGTGAATACACAGGCACGTAGCGTAGAAGCACAGGCGATTCCGAGTTATGCGCCACAGCAGGCGGCAGCGCACTTCAAGAAAGTGGAGTGTTTCTGTTTCCAGCAGCAAACTCTGGAAGCCAGCCAGGCGAAGCAGATGCCGGTAGTGTTTTACCTGGATCCGGCTTTACCGAAGGATGTAAAGACAATTACCTTGTCCTATACTTTCTTTGAGATCGCAGGGCGTGAGAAGAAGGCAGAATTGAAGCAGCCAGCAGTAGCAGCGGAAGTGGCAGGATAATTTAATAGTAAAAAAAGAAGTCGGCCAGGCAGTACAAGCCGATAAATCGAAATGAAATTTATCACGTTGTTTGTGGCAGCCAAGGGGCCGACAGCGTCACTATTTGAATTTTGTATTGGGAGATGGAGATGAGTGCTCAACACGCGAATGCGCCTTACTATTTCGTGCCTGGCCCGTCCAAATGGCCGGCGATAGCGGGAACGTCGCTGCTCGTGATGATGCTGGGTGCGTCGGGCTGGGTGAATGATGCGAGCTGGGGAGCGTACGCAACAATCGCCGGTTTGCTTGGTTTCCTGGTGGTGCTGTATTACTGGTTCGGTGACGCGATTGCTGAGTCGGAAGGCGGCATGTACAGCAAGCGCATCGATGCTTCGTTCCGCTGGAGCATGAGCTGGTTCATTTTCTCCGAAGTGATGTTCTTTGCGGCATTCTTTGGCGCGCTGTTTTATGCACGCAGCATTGCGATGCCATGGCTGGGCGACTTGGACAATAAAATCCTGTGGCCAGACTTCGCGGCGCACTGGGGCAATGTCGGTCCTGCTGGTACGGTAGAACCGTTCACCACCATGGGCCCATTCTGGATCCCTACCATCAATACCGCTTTGCTCCTGTTGTCAGGTGTGACACTGACCATTTCGCATCACGCGATTCGTGAAAACCATCGCGGCAAGACTGCATTCTGGCTGGCAGCAACCATCCTGCTCGGTGCGATCTTCATGGGCTTCCAGGTATATGAATACATTCATGCCTACACAGAACTGAACCTGAAACTGACGTCGGGTGTATATGGTTCGACCTTCTTCCTGCTGACCGGCTTCCACGGTTTCCACGTGACCCTCGGTGCGATTATGTTGAGCGTCGTCTTGTATCGTGTACTGAAAGGTCACTTTACAGCTGACAACCATTTCGCGTTCGAAGGCGCTGCCTGGTACTGGCACTTTGTGGACGTGGTCTGGCTCGGTTTGTATGTTGTGGTCTATTGGCTGTAAGTCACGCGGGCAGTAAGCGCGTGCAATAAGCATGAGACAGGAAAAAGCCGCACTTCGGTGCGGCTTTTTTGCGATTGGGGCGACGTGTTATGCAAGATGCAAGCGCCTGGAAGAAGAGTCCCTGGTTTTATCAGCGTATGCCGGTAGGCTGGATCAGGCCAAATTTGTAGGCGAGCAGGATCAGGATAAACAGCGTGATTGAAAATCCCACGCGCATCGTCAATGCCTTGACCGTCCGATTGCTCTTACCCTTGTCCTTCATTAGGTAGAAGAGCGCGGAGGCCAGACTGCCGAGTATCAGCAGGAAAGCAATGGCGACGATGATTTTCATGGTTTTAAGGGTGAGCTTGCCGGATCGCGGGAAGCGCCGTCATCCGACGCATATTGGTTTAATAAAGTGACATTGTAATGCGATTCACCTTTCGATTTAGGCTCGTTCCATTTGTTGCTGCAGCGATTGCGGTGGCGATAGGTCTGTCGCTGGGACAATGGCAAACCAGGCGCGCCGCCGAGAAAATTGCCATTGAACAAAAGCTCAATGAGCGACAAGCTGCAGCGGCGATGCAATTCAATCAGCTCAGTGGCTCCGCATTGAATCCCGATGACATCGAGTATCGCCGCCTGCTGCTTAAAGGCGAGTTCCTGCGCGATTGGCCGGTTTATCTGGATAATCGCCCGCATAATGGCGTGGCCGGTTTCTACCTGCTGATGCCGTTCAAGCTGGCCGATAGTCCTTTACATGTATTGGTGGCGCGCGGCTGGATTCCGCGCAATGTGGCAGACCGCACTAAAATGCCGGCTATTGTGACGCCGGGCGGCGAAATACAAATTGAAGGTGTGGCGCGACGCGATATCGGTCATGTGATGCAACTGGGTGAGGTTGACCCGCCGCGTCCGCACGCGATAGTGCAAAACCTTGATGTGGCCGGCTTCGCTGCTGCCAGCGGTTTGCAGATATCACCTGTCGTGCTGGAGCAACTGACAGACACCGGCGATGGTCTGGTGCGTGACTGGCCGGTGCCATCGACCGGAGTAGATAAACATCGCGGCTATGCATTTCAGTGGTACGGCCTCGCTGCGATGGCTTTCATTTTTTTTGTTGTGACAGGAATTCGACGTGGAACCAAATAAAAACAAGGGACGCTGGAAATTATTGGCCGTGATTCTGGTGTGCGCGGCACCCATCATCCTGTCTTACTTTACTTACTATGTAATCAAGCCACAAAGCCGTACCAACTACGGCACCATCCTTGATCCGCGCAATTACCCTATGCCCAGGCTGGATGCGGTAACGCTGGATAAAAAGCCCGCCAGCCTGGAAAACTACCAGGGTAAATGGGTGATGCTGCAAGTCAGTGGTGCCGAGTGCGAAGCTTCGTGCGAAAAGAAATTACACGATATGCGTCAGTTGCGCCTGGCGCAGGGTAAGGAAATGGAACGCATAGAGCGCGTATGGCTGATTACTGATGACAAACCTATCGATACCATCCTGATTCGTGAGTTCGATGGCACAGAGATGTTGCGCATCAAGGCAGATGCCGTGCGTGCGTGGTTGCCGGTGGATGAAGGCACAGATGTGACTGATCACATTTACATGATCGATCCGCTCGGCCATTTGATGATGCGTTTCCCGAAAGATGCTGATCCGAACAAGATCAAAAAAGATTTGTACAAATTATTAAAGGCTTCCGCAATTGGTTGATTCAGGCACCTTGTTCCAACTGGGCAGCAAGGGCGTATTCGTCGCCTTGCTGGCTTTTGTCATCGTCTGGTCGTCGAAAGATCCGGATAAATATCGCAAGCTGGTGTGGGTCACCTTATTCCTGACCTTTGACGTGATTATGTTTGGTGCTTTCACCCGTCTCACTGATTCCGGCCTCGGTTGCCCTGACTGGCCGGGCTGCTATGGTCACGCCAATCCGCTGCAAGCGATGGAGCATATCCGCGCTGCTGAAGCTTTGATGCCGGATGGCCCGGTGACGGTGATGAAAGCCTGGGTCGAGATGATCCATCGTTATCTGGCGATGGGCATAGGCGTGCTAATCATTGCCATCGTCGTCATTTCGTGGCGCTTCTGGTTGCAGAGCGGTCGCACTGTACATAAATTTTCCCCGCATTTCCCGGTCGCCTTGCTGATCTTCGTCTGCATCCAGGGCGCGTTCGGTGCATGGACCGTAACGATGAAACTGCAGCCCATCATTGTGACTATCCATCTCTTGCTCGGCATGACCTTGCTGGGCATGCTGACCTGGGTCGGTGCGCGGCAGAAGGAACATCCGCCGGTCGCTGATCGTGCCTACGCCTTGCGCATTCCCGCCTTGATCGCGCTGATCCTGCTGACCTTCCAGATTGCTTTGGGCGGCTGGGTCAGTACCAATTACGCGGCGTTGGCTTGCAGCGATTTTCCGCTGTGTCATGGTGCGGTGATTCCGCAAATGGATTTTGACAATGGCTTTACGCTGTGGCGCAGCCTGGGCATGACGGCTGACGGCGAGTACCTGCCGTTCCCGGCGCTGACGGCGATCCACTGGACGCACCGGATGTTTGCCTTTGTGGTGGCGGCTTATATCGCCTGGGTTTGTTACAAGGCTTATCAGATCGAGGGTTTGCGTACGACTGCGCGTGGCGTGCTAGGTGCGCTCGCCTTGCAGATCACGATAGGTATTGCCACAGTGTCATTGAAATGGCCGTTGGCGCTGGCGGTTGCGCACAATGGTTGTGCAGCGCTGCTTGTCCTCTTGCTGGTCATGTTAAACTACAAGGCTAGAATCCCTGGTACTGCCGGGGTAAATCGTGGGCTCGCATCTAGCTGAGATACGATGATATGAGCCTACAGGCTGTACCCAACGACTACGCATGACTACTCTGACTGCCTCTCCGAACCGTATCGCCCAGTATTGGGCCCTGACCAAGCCGCGTGTAACGCAGCTGGCAGTTTTTTGCGCCGTGATCGGCATGTTCCTGGCGACACCTGAGTTGCCTGACTGGAAGATAGTCGTGGCGGCAACGATCGGTATCTGGTTGCTGGCGGGTGCAGCATTCGCGATCAACTGTCTGGTCGAGCGTGAGATCGATTCGCGCATGGCGCGCACTGCACGCCGTCCGATGGCGCGCGGTGAAATTACCGTACTGCAAACATTGGTGTTTTCAGGTGTGATCGGCGGCGCAGGTATGTGGGTGCTGTATAACTTCGTGAATCCTTTGACGATGTGGCTGACCTTTGCCACCTTTGTCGGTTACGCGGTGATTTACACCATCATCCTGAAACCGGCGACGCCGCAGAATATCGTGATCGGTGGCTTGTCCGGTGCGATGCCGCCGGCATTGGGCTGGGCTGCGGTGGCCAATGATTTGCCTATGCAAGCCTGGATCCTGGTACTCATTATCTTCATCTGGACGCCGCCGCACTTCTGGGCGCTGGCCTTGTACCGCCGCGATGAATATGCGAAATCGGGTTTGCCGATGTTGCCGGTCACGCATGGTACCGAGTTCACCCAATTCCATATCTGGCTGTACACGATTGCTCTGGTTGCCACCACCATGTTGCCGTTTGCGGTCGGCATGAGCGGCCTGATCTACCTGGTGTCGGTCGCTATTCTGGATGCTATTTTCGTTTGGTATGCATGGCAGGTTTATCGCCATTACACCGATATGATTGCGCGCAAGATGTTCGCTTATTCGATCATCTATCTGTCCCTGCTGTTTGCGGCCCTGCTGGTCGATCACTATCTGAGATTCTGAAAACATGCGCTTCCGTTCCCTCCTGGTAATTTGTGCCGCGTTATTTGCTTTGACTGCTTGCAGCGATAAACCCAAGCAAGTTTTTAATAACACCGACCTGACTGGCCTGGGTTATGCGAAGGAATTTTCGCTGCATGACCATAACGGTAAGCTGCGTACGCTGGCCGATTTCAAGGGCAAGGCTGTCGTCGTGTTCTTTGGCTTCACGCAATGTCCTGACGTGTGTCCGACCACCATGATGGAAATGTCTAACGTGATGAAGGCGCTGGGTCCGGATGCGGATCGCGTACAGGTACTGTTTGTCACGGTTGATCCTGAACGCGATACGGCGGCCTTGCTGGCGCAATATGTACCGGCTTTCGACCCGCGTTTCCTCGGCTTGCGTGGTGATCTGGCCGAGACCGAGAAGGTCGCGAAGGAATTCAAAGTGTTTTACCAAAAGGTGCCGGGCAAGACGCCGGGCAGCTATACCGTCGATCACACTGCGGGCAGCTATGTGTTTGATCCGCAAGGCCGCATCCGTTTGTTCATCCGTCACGGGCAGGGCATAGATCCTATCGTGCAGGATTTGAAGACTTTGCTGGCAGACAAGACGTAAAGACCAGACATAAAAAAAGGCGCTCCGAGGAGCGCCTTTTTTGTTTGCTGCTGATGACTACTTAAGCGTAAGCAGTCAGCGAGCCTTTCATTTTCTTCAATGCGACTGCTTCGATCTGACGGATACGTTCAGCCGATACGCCGAACTCATCTGCCAATTCATGCAGCGTTGCACCTGAACCATCATCGTTCGCAAGCCAGCGCGCTTCGACGATGCGACGCGAACGCGCATCCAGTTTGCCCAGTGCATTCGACAAGCCTTCGGTTTGCAGGCGATCAAATTGCTGCGATTCCAGCACTTTGGTTGGCTCCTGCATATCGGAGGACAGGTAAGCGATAGGCGCAAACTTGTCGTCTTCGTCGTCGGTCGGTGCTTCCAGAGCGATATCGCGTCCGGACAGACGGGTTTCCATCTCGATGACTTCTTCCCGTTTGACGTTCAGCGTTTTCGCCAGCTCGTCGACTTGATCCGGTGTCATCGAATCCAGACCGGTTTTATGGCTGCGCAGATTGAAGAACAATTTGCGTTGCGCTTTGGTCGTCGCGACTTTCACCAGGCGCCAGTTTTTCAGGATGTATTCATGCATTTCTGCCTTGATCCAATGCATCGAATACGAAACCAGACGTACGCCCTGATCCGGGTCGAAACGTTTCACGGCTTTCATCAAACCGATATTGCCTTCCTGGATCAAGTCTGCGTGCGGCAGGCCATAGCCCAGATAGCCGCGGGCGATCGAGACGACCAGACGCAGATGCGAGAGCACCAGTTTTTGCGCTGCGCCGAGATCGTTCTCGTCGCGCAGGCGACGCGCCAAAGACATTTCTTCTTCGTGCGTGAGCATAGGGAGGCGATTGACCGCCGAGATGTAAGCGTCAATATTGCCCAGCGCACCAGAGAAACCCAATGCCAGCATGTTGCTGTTGGGAACTAATGCGGTTGATGCAGATACTGCTTTCATGCGTTCTCCTTGCTAAGTTTCAGTCAGAAACCAATTTGTTTCTGTGAACTAAACTGCTTTTGAATAGCTATATTAGCACTCTCTTGAAATGAGTGCTAATGAGCGGTTTTTATTGAAGCGATAGCTTAAACACTATTGCTTTTTTAATCATTATTGCTCTTTTCTTACAGGGATTAGAGAGGATTCTTACCCAGAAGTTGCGTGTGTAAGGCAATTTTGACGAAGATTTTCATTTCTTTGGAGAAATAAAAAAGGACCTGTACAGGTCCTTTTTTATTTGCGATGTAGCACAGGCGCATATGCGGGTCAGTGTGTGCTCACATGGCCCTTAATGCAGTCGTGCCAGATGTCTCTGTACGGAAAGCAGGGCACCTAACAAGCCTAGGAAAGCACTGGCAGCCAACAAAATCAGCGTCGGCACCAGATCCAGCGGGGCGAGCCGGAATTCCGAAGCGTAGAGACGGGCGAAATCAGCGATAGCCGTGTTCAGCGGATTCAGGGCCAGCGCTACCGCGATCAATGCCACGCCACCGGCGATCAGGCCGAGCAAGGCACCGGTGTAATAGAACGGACGGCAGATGAATGAGTCGGTGGCGCCAACCAGACGCGACACTTCGATTTCTTCGCGTTGCGTCATGACTTGCAGGCGGATGGTATTGAATACGACTGCGACCACCACTACGCCCAGCGTCGTCGCCAGGAATATCAGGATCAGACGCATGACTTGCAGCAGGGCCGCCAGGCGTTCAACCCAGGCCGAATCCATTTGTACGTATTCGACGCCATTGATGGCTTGCAGTTTGCCGACTATGGTTTTGATTTTCTTCGCATCGTCATCGTTCTGGAAACCGGTCATTTTGACGACATAGGCATCTGGCAATGGATTGGCACCCAGCGTCGAGATGGCATCGTCCAGTCCGGTTTTGTTCTTCAGAGTACTAAGTGCTTTTTCACGCGGAATGAATTCCAGTTTGACCGGATGCTTGGCATCCTGCGCGATACGACGGATTTCCGGGGCGATGGCAGTGGCGCGTTCACGCGAGGTATCCATCGCCATGAAGACGCTGATTTCCGGTTCTACCGCCAATTGCTCTGATACCGGACGCACGTTTTCCAGCAAGGTCATGCCGGCAAACGGCAAGGCCAGGGCGATCGATACGACCAGTACATTCAGCAGGAAATTGCCCGGGGTTTTGAACAAGTGACGGAAGGCGTCGCCAAGCGCGAAGCCATGATGTCTGAGCCAGCTATTCATGCAGGCTCCTGTGCTGCTGTGCGGCGCCAGCTTTCAATAATTCGGCCATGATCGAGATAAATCACGCGGGTCGCGGTATCGAGGAATTGTTCATCGTGAGTGGAGATCAGGCAGGTGACGCCGACCGAGTGGAAGGCTTTCAGCGCATCCAGTACCTTGTTCGCGGCGGCGCGATCCAGGTTGGCGGTCGGTTCGTCGGCCAGGATGATTTGCGGACGGTTGACGATGGCGCGTGCGATCGCCACGCGTTGCTGTTCACCACCGGACAGGGTAAGCGGCCCGGAATTGGCCATATCCAGCAAACCGACCTTATCCAGCGCGGCGCGGGCACGGCGCTCGGCGTCCGGCTTTGACGCGCCGCAGACGATCAGCGGCAACATGACATTGGCCAGTACGCTGCGATCTGCCAGCAGGCGTTGCTGCTGGAAAATCAGGCCGAGGTTACGGCGCAAATAGGGCAGGCCGGAGGTCTTGATGTGGCTGATGTCGTGACCGCTGACGATGACCGAACCCTGGGTCGGGCGTTCCATCGCGGCGATTAGTTTCAGCAGTGTCGATTTGCCTGCGCCGGATGGGCCGGCGAGGAAGACCAGCTCACCTTTACCAACCGACAGGCTGATGTCAGCCAGTGCGGTGACGTTTTGCGTATATTTTTTTGATACTTGGCGGAATTCAATCATCGATGTGTTTAGCCCAAGAGAGCTTCTACAAATTCCTGTGCATTGAAAGGTTGTAAATCTTCGATCTGTTCGCCGACGCCGATGAAGTAGACCGGGATAGGGCGGGCTCGTGCAATTGCGGCCAGTACGCCGCCTTTTGCCGTGCCGTCGAGTTTGGTGACAACCAGACCGGTCAGGCCGAGCGCATCGTCGAAGGCTTTGACCTGCGTCAGCGCATTTTGTCCTGTGTTGCCATCGATGATGAGCAGGATTTCATGTGGTGCTGTAGCCATACCTTTGGCCATCACGCGTTTGATCTTCTTCAGCTCTTCCATCAGGTGGAGCTGGGTAGGCAGGCGACCGGCGGTATCGACCATAACCACATTGGTGCCGCGCGCCTGCGCCGAATGCACGGCGTCGAAAGCTACGGCGGCCGGATCGCCGGACTCCTGCGCGATGACGGTAACGTTGTTGCGCTGGCCCCATACCGTCAGTTGTTCGCGCGCTGCGGCGCGGAATGTGTCGCCGGCGGCCAGCAGTACCGATTGATTGTGTGCTTGCAAATGCTTGGCCAGTTTGCCTATGGTGGTGGTCTTGCCGGCACCGTTGACGCCTGTGATCATCATGACCAGCGGCTGGTGCTGGCCCAGTACCAGTGGTTTTTGCAACGGAGTCAGCATTTCCAGCAGCAGACTGCGCAAGGCGGTTTTCACCTGCTCGGCTTCGGTCAGCTTTTCATTCTTGACCTTGCGTTTGAGAGCGTCCAGCAAAAAATGCGTCGCATCTACGCCGGCGTCTGATACCAGCAAGGCCGATTCCAGCTCTTCGTACAGGTCGTCATCAATCTTGGCGCCGACGAACAGGGTGGTCAGGTTGGACGAAGTTTTGGACAGGCCGACTTTGAGGCGCGCCATCCACGATTGCTTTTGCTCGACCGGCGTGACGGCGGCAACGATTTCAGCCGGTACTTCCGCGACAGGGGCGGCTTCCTGTGGCGCCGGGACGGGAACGACTGCTTCTACGCTCGCCGGGGTGGCCGGCGCTTGCGGAGCGGGTGCGGGTTCTTGCGGTTTTTTCTTAAAGAAACTAAACATCTCGAGTGGAGTCAGAACAGCGGTCAGAGGCGCTTGCCGGTATGTTGCAGGTAAGCGGATACAATCGTCGTATTCTATCAGAGCGAAGGTCATGAAATTGAGTATCAGAACATTGCTGTTGGCGGCTTCCGTCGTTTTGACCCCCTTGTGGGCAAATGCCGCACAAACTGAAGAGTTCACGCTGAAAAATGGCATGAAGATCATCGTCAATGAAGATCATCGGGCACCGACGGTTGCCCATATGGTCTGGTACCGGGTCGGTTCGGTGGATGAGCGTAATGGCGTGACCGGCGTCGCCCATGCGCTGGAACACATGATGTTCAAAGGCACGAAGAAGCTGAAGCCGGGCGAGTTCAGCAAACGCGTCGCTCAGCTGGGCGGCCGCGAAAATGCCTTTACCAGCAAGGATTACACCGCTTATTTCCAGCAAATCGAGAAATCCAAGCTGGAAGCCGTGATGGCGCTGGAAGCGGATCGCATGGCGAACCTGGTGGTGGATAAGAATGAATTCGCCAAGGAAATCCGCGTTGTGATGGAAGAGCGCCGCCTGCGCACCGACGACCAGCCGACCTCCAAATTATATGAAGCCTTGTCGGCTACAACCTATGCCGTCCATCCTTACCGTAATCCCATCATAGGCTGGATGGACGATCTGCAGAATATGACCGCGCATGATGTCAAAGCCTGGCACGACACCTGGTATGCACCGAACAATGCAACGATGGTGGTCTCAGGTGATGTCGAGCCGAAGAAGGTATTCGCTTTGGCAGAAAAGTATTTCGGCTCCTATCCGGCCAAAACACTGACCCGTACCCGTCCGCAAAACGAGCCACCGCAAGAGGGCATCAAGCGCGTGACAGTCAAGGCGCCAGCGGAAAATCCATATGTGGTGCTGGCGTTCAAGGTACCTGCCTTGCGGGATATTGCGAAGGACGACGATGCATATGCGCTGGATGTACTGTCAGCCGTGCTTGATGGCTATGACAACGCACGCCTGAGCGCGAAGCTGGTACGTACTGATCGGGTAGCGAATGATGTGGGCGCGTCGTACTCGGGAATCTCGCGTGGCCCGGTGCTGTTCATCCTCGATGGCACACCTGCGCAAGGTACTACGACGGAACAATTGGAAAAACTCTTGCGTGCCGAAGTTGAGCGCGTCGCTAATGAAGGCGTTTCGGAAGCCGAGTTGAAACGCGTGAAAACCCAATTGATCGCGAGCCAGATTTACAAGCGTGATTCTGTCTTCGGTCAGGCGATGGAAATCGGCGTGATGGAAATGTCCGGCTTCTCTTATAAAGATACCGATCGTGTGATTGAAAAATTACGCGCGGTGACACCGCAGCAGGTGCAGGCGGTGGCGCAGAAATATTTTGGCGATGATGCGTTGACGGTAGGCACGCTGGTGCCGTTGCCGGTGACTGAGAAAAAACCAGCCGCTGCGCCTGCTGGTTTGCGTCACTAAGTATGCAAGCTATCTACCTATAGAAATCCGGAGTCTAGATGTTAAAAATTATTAGCAGCGTTGTACTGTGTGTCGCGTGCAATGCTTCGTATGCCGCCTTGCAGATACAGTCGTGGACCTTGAGCAATGGTGCGCGCGTCCTCTTTGTCGAAAACCACACGATACCGATGCTGGATGTCAGTGTCGATTTTGACGCCGGTTCCCGTCGTGATCCGGCCGGTAAATCCGGTACCGCCGCGTTGACCAGTGCCATGCTGGCGCGCGGCATACATGCAGCGCCGACGGGCAATGAAGCGGCCCTGAATGAGGCGCAAATTTCCGATGCTTTCGCCGATACTGCGGCACAACGCGGTGGTCGCCTCGACGATGACCGGGCGGGTGCGACTTTGCGTACGCTGGTGACGGAGCGTGAGACGGCGGTGTCCTTGCTGGCTCGCGTACTGGCCTATCCGAGCTTCCCTGAAGAAATCCTGACGCGTGACAAGGCACGTACCATTGCCGCCATCAAGGAAAGCCTGACCAAGCCGGAAGCCATTGCCGGCAAGGCCTTCAGCAAACGTCTGTATGGCAACCATCCATATGGACAGCAGCCTGATGTTGCCTCGATAGCAGCGATTACGCGTGACGACTTGCTGGCTTTTCATCGGCAATACTATGTCGCTAATCGTGCAGTTGTTGCCCTGATCGGCGATGTGACGCGCGCCGAGGCTGATCAGATCGCGCAGCAACTGACACAGCGTTTGCCGCAAGGTGCGCCGTTGCCAGCTTTGCCGCCGGTAGTGATCGCGCCGGGGCAGGAAGAGCGGATTGCGCATCAGGCGACACAGGCGCATATTCTGATCGGCATGCCTGGGATGGCACGGCACGATCCTGATCATTTCGCGTTAACGGTTGGCAACTATGTATTGGGTGGCGGCGGTTTTGTTTCGCGTCTGATGCAGCAAGTGCGTGAACAGCGCGGCCTGACATATGGCGTCAGCAGCTACTTCATTCCTATGGCGCAGCCTGGTCCGTTCCAGATTTCCCTGCAGACCAAGAAAGAACAGGCGAATGAAGCTTTGCAAGTGGTGCGTTCTACGGTTGCCGACTACTTGCGCGACGGCCCGACGCCTGCAGAGCTGAAGGCAGCCAAAGATAATCTGGTGGGTGGCTTTGCATTGCGTATCGACAGCAACAAAAAGATATTGGAAAACATAGCCGCGATCGGTTTTTACGACTTGCCGCTGGATTACCTGGATACCTGGACCGACAAGGTCAGCAAGGTGACGGCAGCTGAAATCAAGGCCGCTTTCCAGCGCAAGATACAGTTGGATAAATTGGCAACAGTTGTAGTCGGTGCTGCCGATAAATAAGCCTCCGGCAGCAAACGTACTGGCGCGCGTGGGTTGTACTCATTACAATCCACGCTGCAAATACTTTTCCACGGCCGATCCCGCCCGCCGTTGCCCGCCATGCCCAAGAAGCCTAGTTCCAAACCAGCACCTAAAAAACCTGCGCACAAGCCACGCCCGACCATGACGCACCAGGTGCGCATCATAGGCGGGCAGTGGAAACGCACACCCTTGCCAGTGCTGGATGTAGAGGGTTTGCGCCCGACGCCGGACCGTGTACGGGAAACAGTATTCAACTGGATTAATCACCTGATAGATGGCAGCTGGAGTCGCATGAAGTGCCTGGATCTGTTTGCCGGCACAGGTGTACTGGGTTTTGAGGCTGCCAGCCGCGGTGCGGCGCAAGTTGTCATGGTGGAAATGCATACCCCGGCGGTACGGCAACTGGAAGCAACCAAAGAAAAACTGCGTGCCGAACAACTCAGCATAGTGCGCGGTGATGCATTAATGGCAACGCAAGGTATGGCGCGCAATGCGGCCAAATTCGACCTGATCTTCCTGGATCCGCCTTACCACCAGAACTGGCTGGAAAAAATGCTGCCTGGCTGCGCGCAACTGCTGGCTAAAGACGGCATCGTTTACGTCGAATCCGAGGAATCCCTGGTCACGGATACGCCGCCGGCATGGCTGGCGGATTGGGAAATTATCCGGGCCGATAATGCCGGCATGGTTTTTTACCATCTTTTGCAATCAAAAAAATTGCCCGAAGTTCAGGCATAATGCGCTTTCAGTTATTTGCGGTGTCCATAACGCCCTGGCGCGTTGTGTAGAAACTAGCAGCAAAACATCACTCTTTGCTACTCATCCGGCGCATGCGCCGCGTGCTTTCCGCGAGCTGAGAACCAAGCCACCCTACGGAGCCAAAATGGTTACAGCCATCTATCCTGGAACATTCGATCCACTGACGCGCGGTCATGAAGACCTGGTACGTCGTGCATCGGGTCTGTTTGATAAGTTGATCGTCGGTGTTGCCGACAGCCGCAACAAGAAACCTTTCTTTTCGCTCGAAGAGCGCCTGACGATTTCCAATGAAGTCCTCGGCCACTATCCGAATGTGCATGTCGAAAGTTTTTCCGGTTTGCTGAAAGATTTCGTGCGTCGTCATGATGCGCGTGTGATTGTGCGTGGTTTGCGTGCGGTCTCTGACTTTGAATATGAATTCCAGATGGCAGGCATGAATCGCTACTTGCTGCCAGACGTGGAAACCCTGTTCCTGACCCCGTCCGATCAGTATCAGTTCATCTCTGGTACGATAGTGCGTGAGATCGCCACCCTCGGCGGTGATGTGTCGAAGTTTGTTTTCCCGTCGGTCGATAAATGGCTGAAAGAGAAAATCGCGTCACAGCGTTAATCAGGAATTAAGTTTGTTATGGCTCTGCTGATTACTGATGAGTGTATTAATTGCGACGTATGCGAGCCTGAGTGCCCGAACGATGCGATTTACATGGGGCAGGAGATCTACGAGATCGATCCTACCAAATGTACTGAATGCGTCGGTCACTTCGACGAGCCGCAATGTCAGCAGGTTTGCCCGGTCAGCTGCATTCCGTTCAATCCGGAATGGCGCGAGAGCAAGGAAGAGTTGCAGGCCAAATACGAACGTTTGCAGGCGGAACTTAAAACCGCTTCCTGATAAAACGAAGGGACCTTACGGTCCCTTTTTTATTCTTGTTTGTTCAGTCTGTACTCATGACTTTGTTACGTCCGGCTTTCTTGGCCTGATACAGCGCGAGATCGGCCTTGGCGAGTAATTGCTGGGCGACAGCGGAGCTTTCCTGTTTATCCGCCGTATTTACACTGGCCACGCCTATTGAGACGGTGGCGTGCAGTTCCTCCCCACTGTTGAGCGCGATAGGGCGGCCGTTCACACTGGCGCGTATGCGCTCGGCCACCACCAGCGCCGCATCCAGCGGTGCATCTATCAGCAGCACGACAAATTCTTCGCCACCGAAACGACCAAGTGCATCGCTCAGGCGCAATTCAGCCTTGATGCGGTTCGCCACCTCGCACAAGACTTCATCGCCACCCTGATGTCCGAAGTTGTCGTTCACTTTCTTGAAGTGGTCGAGGTCGATATACATGGCGGACAAGGCGTAGCCATGTCTTTGCGTGCGCCCGACTTCTTCCAGCAGGCGGCGTTCCACATAGCGCCGGTTGTTGACGCCGGTTAACGGGTCGGTCAGACCTATGTGCTGCAGGCGTTCGTTGTTAATGACGTTTTCTACACAGATGGCGACGATGGATGCGCGATGCTGCAAGAAATCGCTCGCCATATTCGCAGTGAAGCGCGTCGGGTCGAGGCTGCCCAGGCTGAGCCAGCCGATCAGGGTGTTACGGCGTATCAACGGCAGAATGGCAACGCTGGCCGGCTTCAGTACCGTATCCGGAAACAGGCGGCGGTGTTGCATGGTGTTGTACGGTCCGAGCGATGGCTTGCGGGCCGGATGCGCGATCTCACCGACGCCATCCTTTTCTTCGACGAACAATAGGTTTGGATAGTCGCTGATATCGATGCGCAGGTCACTCAGGATGCGGCGGATTTCCGCCGCAGGATCGATCAGCGAGAGCGTGATTACATCGAGCTCCGATGCTTCGGTCAGCGTGTCAAAGACACTGTCTATCAATTCCTGGAAGGTATTCGCGCCGATGAACTTCAGGTCGAATTCCTGATAGCGCTGCATGATTTGCTGATTGCGATGCGCCTGCTCCAGCAACAATTTCAGTTGGGTGCGCAACTGCGAATTTTCAGTAACCAGCTTGTTAGACATCGATGTCAGGTCAGGGCGGCGGTAGGGAAGTAGTAATCAGGACGCAGTAATAACGTGCTGCATACTACCTTGATGCTTACTTCATAGCAATTTTTGTGCGCGTCAGAAAACCGGATCGACGCTCACATTTTGGCCGACGCGCAAAACCGTACCTGCACCGTTGAGCACGACGGCATTCATGCCGAAGGTAATGCTGCCATCGACTTTTGGGTTGGCGCGGTAAGTGCCGAGGATATCCAGCGGGTCTGGGCCAAATTCACCAGTGGCCTGATCGACCGATGGTAACGGGCAGCGCGGACAAGGCTTGACCGGTTTCAGGGCAGCGGCGGTAAATTGGTAAACCTCGGCCAGGTCTTCTTCAAACGGTGCGATGTCGCTGAACACCAGATTCGGGCGGAAGCGGTTCATCGGAACCGGGTTGCGACCTTGTGCGACCAGCTTTTCATTCAGGTCTTCGAGTGAACCTGTGCCGATGACCAGCATCGGGTAACCGTCGGAGAACAGTACCGGTACTTCGGCGTCATTCGTCCATTTTTTGCTCGAATAACGTGTTGCATCCGGATGAAAACGTACCAGGCGGCATTTCACACCGAGTGCGTTCGAGAACCACAGCGCGGTGGTGTCATCGCAATCATAGGCTTCAAGCTGGTCGTCCCAGACTTGTACACGGATGCGTTTTTCGTCTTCCGGATCGGGCAGACCGAGCGGTACTTCCAGGCGCAGCATGCCGGGTGCGCGTAATTCCAGCGTATCGGCCTTGATGCGTGGAGCGATCAAGGCCATCTTTGGATATTCGCGCTGCGTCAGTGCATCGCCGTTTTCATCGACGATCATCCATTCACGGTCATAAATCTGTTCGCTCATCAAACCTGCTTCTGTGAGCGTTGCTTCGCGCAGCGAAATACCGGCGCAGGATTTGATGGGGTAGAGATTCAGTTCGGTGAGGATGGGCATGGATCAGTAGGGTATAGGGAGATGTGTCGCCAGTTCCGGCGAATGGCGAGACATGATCCTGAGCAAATGTGGGAGCTATTAGGTGTCAGCTATGTGGCAATTGTGTGATTCTTGCTTAATGCAGAAATTCTAGCATGCCTGCAACGGAGCGATATCGGGACATTTGCAGGTGTTTCCATTAGGTGACGGTTTTCAGTGCCCACCATTGACGAGCAGTGGTCTAAAGCTTTTACGCATGGGCTGGTTCATGGCTGCCTGTTTAGCTGCCTTATTCAAAGCTCGCCGTCGTGAGCTCATCGGTGGTGGGGCGGAGTAATCTCTCTTTAAGTTTATCTTTCCATGTGTCTGGTGACCTTTGTGAGTGCCCGGTACATGGGGAGTATGCATTTTTTAAAACTCCATTCCAAAGGTAGATAGTCCTTCCGCAAAAGCATCCTAGCCAGAAGTAGAATTTTCTCGTTGAAGAGCTCTATAGCATGATGAAGCCGCGATGCACAGACAGCCAGACTATTTCAGCCATCGAACGCGGTTGTGCAAGATGCACGTCGAGACTAGCTCAAAGCTGCGAAAGAAATTGCTGCAAAAGCAGTCAAGGCAGGTAATCCACCAAGTATTCCACTTCTTGGATTATTAGAAGTTCAAGGAGTTATGACGGCATTCGCCATAACTAATCTGGAATGGATAGTGCCAATAGGACAAAATAATGCGAGGAAAGAAACAGATGCCCATCTCTTTTGGGCATGGATGCGCGGTCAGTGATGATATTTTTTGTGTCGCTTCGTTCTTGGATGAGTTTGATCCTGATACTGAATTTACGAGGATATTCATCCTAAACTTGTCATCCAAAATGCTTTGGATGCATCATGACATTGCTGATCGCACGATTATTTCGATGGCACTTAGACCCGGATCAGACGGTCTTGCTAGAGCATGCGGCGCCCTGAGTGACTACGGAAAATTCCAATTATTCAACTCGACGGAAATAATAGAAGAAGAAATTCCGGCATATGGGGCTGAGGATAATCGAGATGATGGCTTAACTTTCGCGGCCATTAGCCATATAGGCAATAGAGTGTATGCGTGTGGTGCAGTGGGTCGTATCTATCGACGCGACGATGGCGGTTGGGTGCAAATTGCTACGGAGATTTTCAGCGCCGCCTTACAAAATCTTCGATCCTTTATTGGCTCTGAGGCGCAAGAGCAGCCTCAAGATATTTTAAATTTAACAAAAAGAATAAGTGCAATTTGTAACTTTGAGCACATCGCTGGAGTGTCCGAGAACGATATATATGTCTGCGGTAATAATGGAAAAATTGTTCATTGGGATGGTAAATCTTGGCATGATTTAAGTGCCCCAACCCGACAACACCTACACTACATACATTGCCATTCTCCAGATGAGGTCTACGTTTGCGGTCATAGCGGAACACTTTTGATGGGGAATGCCAGGGATGGATTTCGTCACTTCGCAATTGGGCGAAACGATCTGAATTTTTGGACCGTTCAAAAATTCAATGGGGCTGTTTACGTAGGAACGGCTGTGGGATTATTTCAGGCAGAGGAGTCGAAGATAAGGAGTGTGGACTTTGGGTTGCCTGAATTGCCCCATTATTTCACTGTACAGGCGCTAGATTCTAGCAAGCGGGTGTTTTGGGTTGTGGCGGATAAATTTCTGCTCAGACTTGATGGTGGAGTTTGGAAAAAAATAGACCACCCAGATAACACTCTTTAGCATCTCATGGCGAAAGCCAATGCCGCATTCTGTCAGTAGGTTCTCGGACATCTCTCGTCGCTCGAGTGAGGGTAAAAACTGCTGCACTCTTGAACTTGGTATCCCCAACCTGTCCCCGTTTTTGGAATTCGGCAAACAATAGGAATGCTCGATGCTTCCTGTTGTTTGCCGCAACTCTATGAGGCGGCGGAGTTTTATGGCCCAGTAAACTTTTACAAGTTTCACTGGGATTTGAGCAGCAGCCGTTAAACGTTGAACAGGAAGTTCAGTACATCGCCATCCTTGACGATGTATTCCTTGCCTTCAGCGCGCATTTTGCCAGCTTCTTTCGCACCGTTTTCACCCTTGTAGGTGATGTAGTCTTCGTAGGAAATGGTTTGCGCACGGATGAAGCCGCGTTCGAAATCGGTGTGGATGACGCCTGCAGCTTGCGGTGCAGTGGCGCCGACCGGGATGGTCCAGGCGCGTACTTCCTTCACGCCTGCGGTGAAGTAGCTTTGTAAGCCCAACAGTTTGAAGCCAGCGCGGATCAGGCGATCCAGGCCAGGTTCTTCCATGCCCATGTCGGCCAGGAATTCTTTTTTGTCGGCTTCGTCCAGGTCGGCGATTTCGGATTCGATCGCAGCGCAAATCGCGACAACGGGTGCATTCTGCGACTTGGCGTAGGCGGTCAGTGCGTCCAGCAGCGGATTGTCGGTGAAGCCGGAGTCCGACACGTTGCCGACGTACATCGCTGGCTTGGCGGTGATCAGGCACAGTGGCTTGATCAATTCCATTTCTTCCTTGTCCAGGCCCATGGCGCGCACTGGTTTGGCTTCGTCCAGGTGCGGCATGATGCGTTCCAGCAGGGCGACCAGTTTGGACGCATCCTTGTCGCCGGAGCGTGCTTTTTTGTTTTCGCGATGGATGGCTTTTTCGACGGTGCCCATGTCGGCCAGCGCCAGTTCGGTCTGAATGACTTCGATGTCGTCGAGTGGATTGATCTTGCCTGCGACGTGAATCACGTTGTCGTCTTCAAAGCAGCGTACGACATTGACGATGGCATCGGTTTCGCGGATGTGCGCGAGGAATTGATTGCCCAGGCCTTCGCCTTTGGATGCGCCGGCGACCAGACCTGCGATGTCGACGAATTCGACGGTGGCAGGGAGGATGCGTTCAGGTTTCACGATTTCTGCCAGAGCCTGCAGACGCGGGTCAGGTACTTCGACCATGCCGACGTTAGGCTCGATGGTGCAGAACGGATAGTTCTCAGCAGGGATGCCGGCTTTCGTGAGGGCATTGAAAAGGGTGGATTTGCCGACGTTAGGCAGGCCGACGATGCCGCATTTGAGACTCATGATATGTGCTTTGCTGAGATGTGAATTAACCCGCTATTTTACCGTACCGGCACCGCTTGCCGGGATTTAAGACTTGCGCTGCCGGACGGCGTGTTGCGGAATTACTTGTTGGTATGCAGTTGCATGGTGGCTGCTTCGAATTTTCCTTCGCACAGCATGGGGATGATATCCAGGCTTTTGGCAATGGCTTCGTCGATCAGCGGCTGTTCTTCCTTGCGTGGGCGGTGCAATACGAAGTCCACCACGGCTTGTTGCAGGTTCAGGGTGCGCGGGTGGCCTATGCCTATGCGCAAGCGCCAGTAATCCTGTGTGCCGAGTGCGGCGGTAATGTCTTTCAGACCATTATGTCCGCCCGATGAGCCGCCTTTCTTGAGTTTGGCGACGCCAGGCGGCAGGTCCAGTTCATCGTGTGCGACCAGAACTTCATCCGGCAGGATTTTGTAGAAGCGTGCGAGTGCGCCGACCGACTGGCCGGAGCGGTTCATGAAGGTTTGCGGTTCCAGCAGCCAGACTTCCTGGCCGGCGATCACGGTTTTGGCGGCGAGCGCATTGTATTTACTTTCGCGCGACAAATTGCAGCGCGGCGTATTACGCGCCAATTGATCGACCAGCCAGAAGCCGGCGTTGTGGCGGGTTTGTTCGTATTCCTGGCCTGGGTTGCCGAGACCGACGATAAGGCGAATGGGCATGGCGTCGTGAAAATTGGAAAACCTGATTATCGGGGATGTAGCTTGCTTGTGTCCGCTTTATCGCAAAAAGCGCGTAAAAAAGCGCGCAAAACAAGCGTAAAAAAACCCGCCACAAGGACGGGTTTTTTATTGTCCGACCAAAGCCGGACAAGTATTTGCTGATTACTTCTTGTCGTCAGCTGCTGGAGCCGCTGCGGCAGCAGCTTCTGCTTCGACTTTACCGGCAGGAACCGAAGCGGTAGCGATAGTCGGGTTGTCTTCACCACCGTGGATCACTGCAGCAACGCCTTTAGGCAATTTGATGTCAGCCAGATGGATCGAGTGACCAACTTCCAGCTTAGCCAGGTCAACTTCAACGAATTCTGGCAGTGCGCCTGGCAAGCAGGTGATGTCCAGTTCGGTAGCAACGTGGCTGATGATGCCGCCGTGCAGTTTAACTGCTGGCGATGTTTCTGCATTGATGAAGTGCAGAGGCACTTTTACGTGGATCTTTTGTTTAGCATCGACGCGTTGGAAGTCAGCGTGCAAAACGAGTTGTTTGTATGCGTGGACTTGGAAGTCGCGCAACAGAACTTGTTCTACTTTGCCATCTACTTCCAGGTCGAGGATCGACGAGTGGAAAGCTTCTTTTTTCAATGCATGGTACAGAGCATTGTGGTCGAGCGAGATATTTACTGGTGCTGCGGTACCGCCGTAGACGATACCAGGGGTCAGGCCTGCATTGCGCTGGCGGCGGCTCGCTCCGGTCCCCAGATCTTTGCGTGCAAATGCGATTACTTTCATGGTGAAACTCCAAATATGCAGGATGACAAATCATCTTGCGGTTAAATCCCCCGCGACCAGGGGATTTTAAAAGCGGGCAGTGAACCTGCCCCGGTTTCGGATATCAGCATGAAACGCAACGCTGACATCCAGCCTGTGTCTTGCGACACAGCTTAAACGTTCTTAGTCGGCAAACATCGACATCACGGAATCACCGGTGCTGATGCGCTTGAAGGTTTCTGCCAGTAATTCAGCGCAGGACAGCACGCGAATTTTTGGGCAGGCACGAGCAGCTTCTGTCAGCGGGATGGTGTCGGTGACGACCAGTTCATCCAGCGGCGAGGTCGTGATGCGCTCAATCGCAGGGCCGGACAGAACCGGGTGCGTACAGTAAGCGATAACTTTCTTCGCGCCGCGTTCTTTCAATACTTCTGCTGCCTTGGTCAAGGTGCCTGCGGTGTCGACCATGTCATCCATGATCACGCAGTTGCGGCCTTCGACTTCGCCGATGATGTTCATCACTTCGGAAACGTTCGCTTTAGGGCGGCGTTTGTCGATGATGGCCAGATCGCAGTTCAGGCGTTTTGCCAGGGCGCGGGCGCGAACTACGCCGCCGACGTCCGGGGAAACAACCAGCAGGTCTTCATGATTCTTGGTAACCAGGTCACGCAACAGGATAGGCGATGCGTAAATGTTATCAACCGGGATGTCGAAGAAGCCCTGGATTTGATCAGCGTGCAGATCCATGATCAGTACGCGTTCAACACCAGCTTCCTGCAACATATTGGCGACGACCTTGGCCGAAATCGCAACACGCGCCGAGCGTGGGCGGCGATCCTGGCGTGCATAACCGTAGTACGGGATGGCGGCGGTGATACGGCCAGCCGATGCACGTTTCAGGGCGTCTACCATCAACATGATTTCCATCAGGTTGTCATTGGTCGGCGCGCAGGTCGATTGCAATACAAATACGTCTTTGCCGCGTACGTTCTCGTTGATTTCAACAACGATTTCGCCATCGGAAAATTTGGAAACAACAGCTTTGCCGAGCGGGAGGCCGAGTTGCTTGGCAACGCCCAAAGCCAGATCCGGATTCGCGTTACCGGTAAAAACCATTAGGTTTTCGAGTGCCATGGAAATCTCTGCTTGCAGTCGTTAGAAAGGTGGAAAGCCGCCAAAACTCGACAATGGTGTCTTGTGTTGGCGGCTTGCTTGTATGTCACTTGCTCTTGAATGTAATGGCAGGGGAAGAAGGATTCGAACCTTCGAATGCTGGAATCAAAATCCAGTGCCTTAACCAACTTGGCGATTCCCCTACGCAACCTTGTGTTTGCCGTTGCATCTTCGCTATCAAAGCGGCGGATGCTGCGTCAAACTAATCTGGTGTCACGACTGCTGCAAATAAGCGAGCGGATGATGCTTGATCGCTTTGGCTTTCCAGGCTTTCCAGTGTGTCGGTACTGTTGCCAGTACTGCATCAGCTTGCTGTTCTTGCTCAAACGGGCAAAACACACAAGCGCCGGATCCTGTCATTCTTGCATCTCCGTATTGTCTCAGCCATTTGATGGCTTCGGCAACAGGTGGAAACAATTTTTCAGCCACGACTTGCAGGTCGTTTTTACCGAAGCAATCCTGAGCTCCGGAAAAGTCCGATATTTTGACGGGTTTCGTATCCCGCGTCAACTCACTTGATGAAAATATCTGCTGAGTTGGTACAGAAACCCCGGGTTCGATGACAACAAACCAGCGATCCGGCGTTTCCAGCGCGACCAAAGCCTCGCCTATACCCTCGGCAAACGCGTTTTGGCCGAAGATAAAAAACGGGACGTCGGCTCCCAGTTGCAGGCCCAGAGCCATTAATTCTGCGCGTGTCAGGCCGACTTGCCACAGATGATTGAGTGCCAGCAGCGTGGTGGCTGCATCGGACGAGCCGCCGCCGAGTCCGCCACCCATGGGCAGGTTTTTTTCGACAGCGATATCTGCGCCAAAAGTTTTATTCAGATTTCTCTCTGCTGCGACCGTTTGCAATAATTTCGCTGCACGTACGACCAGATCGCTTTCTTCAGGCACGCCGGCGAGTTCGGTGCTGCGCCTGATTTGAGCATCATCTCGCGTCGCGAAGTGCAGTACATCGCCGCGATCTATTAATTGGAATGCGGTTTGCAGCAAATGGTAACCATCTGCGCGTCGTCCGGTGACGTGCAGGAACAGGTTCAGTTTTGCCGGCGCCGGGCAGTTGTTGAGTGTGAGCGTCATGGAGTGTTGCTTGCTATGGGTCAGGGAGTTTGCCAGCTATCGAGCACGATGCGTATCGCAACCTTGCCCGCCTGCTCGGTCTGGCGCTCCAGGTCTATGCGTTTGGGACGTTCTTGTGCTGGTGTTTGCTGATTGCTTTCCCAGGTCGGGTACTGGATATTCCAGCCGTCGCGGGTGGTGACTTTGTTGTTGTTTGCTGTTGCCATGAATTCCTTGTTGCTGCTGCCGTTGGCAAAGCCTTGCAGCCAGCTACGCAAGCCGGAAACCGGCAGCGGCCATCCCAGTGTTTGCTTCACCAGCAGGTCGACATCAGCAGCGCTGCGTGGTGCCTGTCCGGACTGGATCAGCGTTGCGTTATCAGGTGTCACTTCTATGGTCGCCAATATTTGTCCGAGCGGCGACAGGATGGCGATAGAACTGCGATCCTTGTTTTGTTTCCAGGTGAAACTGCCGTGTATCGCTTCATCCTTATCGTCTTTTTGATATTGCACCGACAAGCGACCTGCCAGCGTAATCGCTTCCTGATACTTGCGCGCGGCGCTGGCTTGCTCATTGGCAGTTTCAGTTTGCGGTGCAATGCTGGCGCAAGCGCCTAGCAAGGCGGTGGACAGGATGAGGATAGCGGTCAGTTTACGCGGCATAGGCAATGTTTTGTACGTGATCACCAGCCTCAGTGCAGGCTGGTGTGTGAACTACGAATGGGCGATGCAAACGCACCGATTGTAGACGAGCCGGGGATGGCAGGGCTTGCAAGTTATGGTTGCAAGCTACAGTTGATGGATTACACGGTTGGACAGCGCGGGCTGTCCAACCGTTCACATCATAATTGCGCGCGCAGACGTGCCAGCGTGCTTTTCAATAAATCACTCTGTGGATCTTTCTGGCTGGCATCGCGCCACAGTTTTTGCGCATCGGCTTTCTGCCCTTTGACCCAGAGTACTTCGCCGAGATGCACGCCGATCTCTACGTCAGGGCGTATCGCATAAGCGCGGCGCAGATATTGTTCTGCTTCCTGCAGGCGACCCAGGCGGAATTGTACCCAGCCCATGCTGTCCATAATGAATGGATCTTCCGGTGCGATCTTCAGCGCTTTTTCGATCAGTGCCAATGCTTCCTGCAAATGGATATTGCGATCAGCAAAGGAATAGCCGAGTGCGTTATAAGCGTGCTGATTGTCCGGCGCGAGGCGGATAATCTTGCGCAGCGCGGTTTCCATCACATCCATTTTGTTGGCTTTTTCAGCCAGCATCGCGTAGTCGTACAGCAGGCCGGTATCATCCGGGTAACGCTTCAAGCCATTGCTGAGTACCGTCATTGCTTCCGGTACGCGGTTGGCGTCGCGCAGCAATTGTGCATCGGCGACGATGACCTGGATTTGCTCACGCTGACCTTGTGGCTTCAGGTGGCTGAGCAGATTGCGTGCGCCATTCAGGTCGCCGCCGATTGCCATTAACTGCGCGCTTCTGATTTGTGCTGCCATGTAGGCTGGACCGGGTTCGACTTGAGCCAGCCATTTCAGTGCGGTCGGGTAATCCTTTCTGTCCTCCGCAATCTGCGACATGATCAGCAGGGCTTGTACCGGATCGCGGTTTTCGTCGGGATTGTCTTCCAGCGCCTGCAAGTAAGCGCCCAGATATTTTTCTGCAGCAGGAATGTCATTGGTCTGGGCCCCGAGTATGCCCATTGCATACAGGATGGTCAGATCTTTCGGGTCCTCCTTCAGCAGCCGTTCGAATTGTTCACGCGCCTGATCGTATTGTTTGTCATCAATCAGGATTTTTGCGTAAGCGACGCGCACTTCGCGGGATTTTGGGTTGGCTTTCAGGAAGTCGGCCAGGATTTGCAGCGCTTGCCCGCGCTCCCGTGTCGATTGCGCCACCATCAGCACGGCAAGTTCCAGATCCGGTTTGATTTTCAAGGCAATTTGCGCCTCGCTGTTGGCGCGCACGATGTCATTCTTGATGAAAGCACTTTGCGCCAGTGCAAGGTGCGTTTCGACCAGATCCTGATACGGAGTAGTCACTTCTTCCAGCAGTGCAAAAGCGGCAGCTTTATCCTTGGTATTGGCCAGCAGGCGTTGTATTTGCAGGATCAGCAAGCCGCGTCCTTGTGGCGTCGCCTGACGCAGGCGTTCGATAAAAATCGGGCGTGCTTCCTTCAGGTTGTCGCCAAGTACGATCAGGCCGAGATAAAACTGATTGGCTTCATCCGAACTTGGTGCGAGGTCATGCCACAGACGTACCGCGGACAAGGCTTCGCTGACCTGTTTCGCATTCAGCGCGATTTCTGCCGCCCGTCGCGCCAGACGCGGGTCGCGGGTTTCCTGTGCCGCAACCAGATTGGAAACATAAGCCAGCTGCCAGTCACCGCGCTGATAAGCCAGTTCGGCGCGCAATAATTTATACAGCAGCGGTGCCGTAAGTTGTACTGAGGGCAGGGATTCATCGGTTTTGCCGGGGGCTGCTTTTTTGCTGCTGGCAGGTTTGGCCGGAACCGGAGTCGGGCTTTCCTGAGTCGCAGCAGCGGAGGTATCGGACACCTGCGGTTGGGCCTGTATGTAGCCAGCAGCCGTTAACAGGGTAGACAGCGTTACAATGACGAGGGCATTTTTCAATTGAAGTCCATGCAAATCGAGCGAGGTTTTATTCTACGCTCAACCGCCCGGCAATGCGCTACCTTGGTAGCATCGTTTAAATCATCCCGGAAATCGCAGTTCCCATGCCTGAATTACCTGAAGTCGAAGTAACCCGTCGCGGTGTAGCGCCCCATCTGGAAGGGCAAGTCGTCACTGGCGTGACCTTGCGCCATACCGGTTTGCGCTGGCCTTTTCCTGCCGGCCTGGCGCAGACGCTGGTCGGGCATACCGTACGCAGTACCGGGCGGCGCGGCAAATATCTGCTGATCAATTTTGATCATGGCACGCTGATCATACATTTGGGTATGTCCGGACATTTGCGTATCCTGCCTTCGGATGTGCTGCCGAAGAAGCATGATCACTTTGACCTGCAAACCGGAAGTCAGTTATTGCGCCTGAGTGATCCACGCCGTTTTGGCGCGGTGCTGTGGCATGCTGCGGAAGACGGCTCGGTAGAAAACCATTTGTTGTTACGCACGCTGGGTGTAGAGCCGCTGGAAGCCGCATTCAGTGCGCAATGGTTGTATCAGCAAACACGCAAGCGCAGCTCGGCGATCAAGCAAGTGTTGCTGGCGGGCGACATTGTCGTTGGCGTCGGTAATATCTATGCGTCGGAGAGTTTGTTTCAGGCACGTATCAATCCGAAGACGCCAGCGCATCGCATCGGGCTGGCACGCTATGAGCGGCTGGCAGAGGCGATACGCCAAATACTGGCGGCGGCGATAGAGCAGGGCGGCAGCACCCTGAAAGACTTTATAGGTGTTAACGGTCAGTCCGGATACTTCCAGCAGAATTACTTTACCTATGCGCGCGCAGGTGAACCTTGCCGTATTTGCAAGACGCCGATACGCCAGATCATACAGGGTCAGCGTTCGACCTTTTACTGTCCAAATTGTCAAAAGTAGGCAGCGGTGCTAGTGTCGCTCTGGGATGCAGGGTTTAAACCGAACAAAAGAGGCTTACGTGAGTAATCTGGTGCAAAAGTTTCAGGAGTACAGCAGCTGGCGCAATGACGTCAAACTTGCGCTGGAGCGTTATCGCGAGTGCCTGAGCGCCGGCGATCTGGCCGATGCCGCCAGCGATCAGCGCTTCCTGCAAACACTGGCGCGCCTGAATGAAGATAAATTATCGATCGCCTTCGTCGCTGAGTTTTCGCGTGGCAAATCGGAATTGATCAATGCGATCTTCTTTGCAGATTATGGTCAGCGTATTTTGCCGACGTCGGCTGGTCGTACTACCATGTGTCCGACCGAATTGATGTATGACGAAACTTTCCCGCCGTCGATACGTCTGCTGCCGATAGAAACACGCGCAGAAGCGCAATCAACCAGCGATTTCAAATCACAGAGTCAGGTATGGACCGTGTTGCCGCTGGATACTTCATCCGCAGACGGCATGCTGGAAGCCTTCAAGCAAGTCAGTCTGACCAAGCGTGTGCCGATGGAAGAAGCTGCGCGGTACGGGCTTTATGATGAAACCGATCTCGATATGGTCCTCGCAGTGGATGAGGACGGCATGGTTGAGGTGTCGCAATGGCGGCATGCCATCGTCAACTTCCCGCATCCTTTATTGCAGCAAGGTTTGGTGATCATCGATACGCCGGGTCTGAATGCAATCGGCACTGAGCCTGAGCTGACGCTGAACCTGATCCCGAATGCGCATGCGGTGCTATTCATCCTGGCAGCCGATACTGGCGTGACCAAGAGCGATATCGATATCTGGCGCAACCACATAGGTGGTACCGGTGCGGGACGCATGGTCGTGCTGAATAAAATAGACAGCATGTGGGATGAATTGCGTAGCCCCGCCGAAGTTGAACAGCAAATCCGCAAGCAGCACGCAAGCGTGGCGCAAACGCTGGACTTGCCGGAGCGACAGGTATTCCCGGTATCGGCGCAAAAAGGTCTGGTCGGCAAAATCAATCGCGATGCACCGCTGTTGGCGAAAAGTCGTTTGCCTGCATTGGAAAGTGCATTGTCCAGCGAATTATTACCGGCCAAGCAAGACATCATCCGTACCCAGTTGATGGCAGAAGTGAATGAACTCACTTCCGCCAAACAGGCCTTGCTGTCATCGCGCGTACGCAATGTCGTCGAACAATTGATAGAACTCAAAAGTCTGCGCGGCAAGAATCAAACGATTCTGCAGCACATGATGAAGCGCATCGATATGGAAAAGACAGAGTTCGATGGCAGCCTGTTCAAGCTGCAGGCAACGCGCTCGGTCTTCGCCCGCCTGTCGACAGAAGTGTTTACTCATCTTGGCATGGGCGTCCTGAAGGACAACATCAACAAGACGCGTGATGCGATGGAGCGCAGCAAGTTTTCTTCCGGCCTGCGCCAGGCGGTAAAGGAATTCTTCGCTGAAGCGCTGGACAATCTCGAGCTGTCCTCGACCAAGACCGATGAGATCGGTGAAATGATGTCCGTTATGTACCGCAAATTTTCTACCGAACATGGCCTGGCATTGTCGACGCCTATGCCATTCTCGCTGGATAAGTACACCAAGGAAATCGTGATGATAGAACAGCTGTACCACAAGCAATTTGGTGCAGCGACCATCCTGACTACGCCGCAGGTCGTGTTGATGCAGAAGTTCTTTGATTCGATTGCTTCACGTGTCAAGCAAAGTTTCCTGCAAGCCAATCGCGATGTCGAAGCCTGGCTGAAAGTGGTGATGGCGCCGCTCGAAGCACAGATAGGTGAACACAAGGTACAACTCAAGCGTCGCAAGAAGTCGATAGAAAAAATCCATTTGGCGACGGACAGCCTGGAAGAAAAAGTGCTCGCTTTTGAACAAATGCAATTTGAGCTGGATACCCAGCGCGCCTTGTTGACGCGCCTGGAAAATGAATTGAAGACTGCGATCATGGCGCAGCTGGATTCCTATAAAGCGGCGGCCTGAATTTAGATGAAACGTGTAGTCAGTGACACCCGTAGCAAGGCAGCTCCTTCCGCTAAATCCTCCAAGGCTGATGCTCCGGCATTAGCCGACCCATCCTTCTCCGCTGATGTGATCGCCTGGCAAAAGCAGCATGGACGCCATGCCTTGCCGTGGCAAAACACGCGTGATGCATATCGCGTCTGGCTTTCGGAAATCATGTTGCAGCAGACTCAGGTTGCTGCAGTGATTCCGTACTACCTGCGCTTCCTCGACACTTTCCCGACCGTCGCGTCATTGGCGGCGGCTCCATCGGAAGAAGTGATGGCGCACTGGAGCGGACTTGGCTATTACTCGCGCGCACGGAACCTGCATAAATGCGCGCAGACGATAGTCGCCCGGTACGACGGTGTATTCCCGAGTGATCCGGATTTATTGGAGCAATTGCCCGGCATCGGTCGTTCTACCGCCGCTGCCATCTCTGCGTTTTCGTACGGCACCCGCGCCGCCATCCTCGACGGCAACGTCAAACGTGTTTTTGCACGCGTGTTCGGAGTAGAGCGCTATCCCGGCGAAAAGGTGGTCGAAAATGAGCTGTGGTTGCGTGCGGTTGCCTTGCTGCCTGAGAGCGGTGTGGAAGCCTATACACAAGGTTTGATGGATCTGGGGGCGACGTTGTGCACCCGCAATCGTCCTTCCTGCCAGCGTTGTCCGCTGGCGCATCGCTGTGTTGCTTATGCGACCGGCCGTACCAATGAGCTGCCGGTACGCAAGCCGAAAAAAGCAGTGCCGGAAAAACAAACGACCATGCTGCTCATCGTTGATAAGGACGAAGTGTTGCTGGAACAGCGTCCTGACAAAGGTATCTGGGGTGGTTTGTTATCGTTGCCGGAGATCACAGTTGCCGCCGATGACGCCGGATTCGAGACTGCGCTGGCGCAGGCGGTGGCACGCTTTGGCGTCGCCGCAGAGCAGGAAGAGTTGCCGATGTTTACGCATGTATTCACGCATTTCAAACTGCATATCACGCCGTATCACATCGCTTTGAAACAGCGCCTGCAGCGTGCCGGGGAAGATGCGTACGGCTGGTATCCAATCGCAAGGATGGCTGATGCGCCTTTGCCTGCGCCCGTCAAAAAATTATTGCTGGCGGTATTTCGTGCACCGGATTTGCTGACGCACTAGCTCCGGTCGTTTCAGATAATTTCGTGCTGCTGCAGGTATTGCTGGATGATGGTCAGGCGGGTTTGTGCATCATCGACTTCCAGCAATTTTTGCCTGGCTTTCAATGGTATGGGCAGGATTTCACACCAGCGGTTGGCCACCCAGCCGGCATCGTCCAGATGCAGGGTTTCAGTAAACGGACTTTCAAATTCAGCGCCTATTTCGGCACGTCCTTTGGTATTGATGTCGTGTATCACCAGCCCGAGCGTGTTGGCGCAACCTTCATGTTCCTTCGTCAGATTGCTGGGCCCGCCGTGTCCCAGGATTTGTACGCGTGCTTCCAGATGCTGATCCTTGTGCACACGTGTTTCCAGAATGCGGAAACGTGTACCGCCTTCCGTGCGTAGCAAGAGCACGCCGAGTTGCGGTGCATCCCAGTCGACAATATGTGCCATGCAACCGACATCTTCCGGTTCTGCGGCGACGCCGATTTCCTGTCCCGATTTGATCAGGACCACACCGAACGGCAATTCGCGCTTCATGCAATCGCGCACCATGTCGATATAGCGCGTTTCAAAAACCTTAAGGGGAAGTATGCCGCCCGGGAATAGCACGGTATTGAGGGGGAAGAGCGGAAGCCAGTATTCGTTTGCAGGCATGGGTAATGGGTGTTCGGTGTAGAGGCTGAGACCGCTTGGACAGAAATATGTTTAGTCGAGTTCGCGATGTCTGAGGATGACGTGTTCGTGCGCGCGGAAATGGGCTGCCAATTGCTCGACCATGTACACCGAGCGATGCTGGCCGCCGGTACAGCCGATGGCGACGGTCAGATAGCTGCGATTGTCTTTTTTGAAGGCAGGCAGCCATTTTTCGACGAAGCTGCGGATATCTGCCAGCAAGGCAGTGGCATCCGGCTGCGCTTGCAAGAACGCCTGTACCGGCGCATCTCGTCCTGTCAGCGGGCGTAATTGCGTGTCGTAGTGGGGATTCGGCAGCATACGCACATCAAATACCAGGTCGGCATCCAGCGGTACGCCGAATTTGAAAGCGAAAGATTCAAACAATACGGTCAGCGGTGAGTGGTCACTTTCGATCAGCGCCTTGATCCAGCCGCGCAATTTATTCGCGCTCATGCCGGAGGTATCGATGACGTGGCTGATTTCTTCGACGCCGGACAGCATTTCGCGTTCTTCGCGTATGCATTCAGTCAGCGTGCGGCGATCTTCGGCTGCGGTGCTGCTGAAGCCGCGGTGCGACAGCGGGTGGCTGCGGCGGGTTTCGGAAAAACGCGCAATCAGTGAATCGGTCTTCGCGGTGAGGAACAGGACTTTGACTTCATGCCCCTGGTTTTGCAGCCATGATATATCTGCCGGCAAACCCATCAGGGAGCTGGCGCTGCGTGCATCCATCGCGACGGCGAGTTTGTCCGCGTGTTCTTCCTGGCGTGTAGCAACCAGCGCCCGCAACAGGGTAGGCGGGAGGTTATCGACACAGAAATAACCAGCGTCTTCGAGGGAGGTCAGTCCGACTGATTTGCCGGATCCGGAGATTCCGGTGATGAGAATAATGCGCATAGGATGATGATACCCCAAGCACAAGACTAAGGTGCCGTTGCGAAAATTTCGCTTGGGCCGGACCTAGTATTTACTCGTCGCTTTCCATCGCTTTTTGCTGGCGCACCATGAAATCTTTCAGGGTGTCTATGCCGCGCAATTGCAGGATGGTATTGCGTACCGCCGCTTCCAGCAGTACCGCCAGATTTCGGCCGGCTTCGACCGGGATCACGACTTTGCGTATCGAGAGGCCGAGAATTTCTTCGCTTTGCGACGGCAGCGGCAGGCGTTCATAGCTTTCTTCCAGCGTACTGCGACGAACCAGATGCACGATCAGCTTCAGACGCATCTTCCGGCGCACTGCGGTTTCACCGAATATGGTGCGGATATCGAGCAGGCCGAGACCGCGTACTTCCAGCAGATTTTGCAGTAGCGGCGGGCAGCGGCCTTCTATCATGTGCGGTGCGATGCGTGCGAATTCGACTGCGTCATCGGCCACCAGGCCATGATTGCGTGAAATCAGTTCCAGGCCCAGTTCGCTTTTGCCCAGACCAGACTCACCGGTGATCAGCACACCTACACCCAGCACGTCCATGAATACGCCGTGCATGGTGATGCGTTGCGCCAGTTTCTTCGATAGATAGACACGCAGGAAATCGATGACCTGTGCTGCCGGCAGCGGAGTCGAGAACAAAGGGATGTTCTTTTCATCGCAGATCGCCATGATGTCGGCAGGTGTTTCCAGGCCTTGCGCGATGATGAAAGCAGGCGGTTCGCCAGCCACCAGTTCGGCGGTGTGATGCGCCCGTCCACCTTGCGACAGGCGTTGGTAGTACTCCACTTCCTGATGACCAAAAACCTGGATACGACCGGGGTGGATCAGGTTCAAGTGACCGACCTGGTCTGCAGCCGAAGTCGCATCGCCGGAAATCAGGCGCTCGCCACCGGGGAACCCGGCGAACCATCCGAGTTGCAGTGATTCACGGTTGTCGTCGTAGATTTGCTGAACGGAGAGCGGTGTCGATAGTGGCATGTTGTGGATGCTGACAGGACAGGATGCGCGCCGTGGAAAAGGCGCGGCGGATTAGTTGGTGCTTTGCAGACTAGGCTGCCAGGTAATCAGGCGCGCATGGACTGCCGCCGGATCTTCTGTGCTGGCCAGCAAATTACGGAACGCTTCATCGGAAAACATTTCTGCCAGTTCGGACAGGATTTCCAGATGCTGTTGCGTCACGTGATCCGGGATCAACAGGAAAATCAAGAGATTCACCGGTTGTCCGTCAGGCGACTCAAACGGGATCGGCTGCGCCAGGCGCACGAAAGCAGCCAATGGTGCTTTCAGGCCCTTGATACGACCGTGAGGCACGGCAACGCCATGACCGAGACCGGTCGAACCGAGTCGTTCGCGCGCGAACAGATTGTCGGAGACGACGGAACGGGCAATGCCACAGTTGTTTTCGAAAATTAAACCTACCTGTTCGAACGTACGTTTTTTGCTGGAGACATCCAGATCAAGTACTACGTTGGCAGGGGGGAGAATCTGACTTAAATGGTTCATGGTGCGACGCACAAAAAAAGGACTCTGCGAGGAATTATAGGCCTATTCGATGGCGATAGGGCCTGAATCGGGAAAGCTGGGCCGGTGCCGACCCGTCTGTTGCAGATAAGACGCACCTTTTAATGCGACTTGCCATAGCTATTGCTGTTTTCTGATAGATCGATTAGACCACAAGCGAACCGATTCGTTAAGCCCGGGATGAAGCTTATAAGCAAGCTTCATCCATGGAACTTACATCGTGCTTACTGCCTTGCGTTACGAGCGTTTGACGGCGGTTTGCCAGTGCTGAAGTTGCTGCGCCACGGGTTGATGTCGAGGCCGCCGCGACGCGTGTAGCGTGCATAAACAGCAAGTTTTTGTGGTTTGCACTGACGCAATATGTCCATAAAGATACGTTCTACGCATTGCTCATGGAATTCGTTGTGTTCACGGAAACCTATCAGGTAATGCAGCAAGCTGGCCTGATTAATCTGCGGTCCTACATAATGGATCTGTACGCTGCCCCAGTCCGGCTGGCCGGTTACCAGGCAATTCGATTTCAGCAAATTGGAGAGCAGGGTTTCTTCTACCGGCGCTTCATCGTGCGCAGCCTGCAGCAAGGATGGATCAGGCGTGTAGTCGTTGACTTCGATGTCCAGTCTATCCAGCAACATGCCGTCGAGCTCGCCGATACTGATCTTGGCAAAGTCTTCCGGTAGCGTCAGCGAAATTTGCACAGGTGCGCCAAAACCTGCGGACAAATCTGCGCGCAGCAATTCCAGCAAGGCATCGGTACCGCCCAGCTTGGTTTGGTTGAACGAATTCAGATAAAGCTTGAACGATTTCGATTCGATGATGTTGGGTGAGTCAGCCGGCGCCATGATACGTGCGATCGCGACTTGCGGCTTGCCGCGCATATTCAGCCACGACAATTCATAGGCATTCCAGATATCGACGCCGAAGAAGGGCAGGTCGCCGGTAAGGCCCAGTTCATCACGCTTGCCCTGGCGCGGAATCGGAAACAGCAGGGATGGATCGTACTGGGTCTGGTAAACCGAAGGCTTGCCCAGTGGCGATGCGTCCGGCGTAGATGACGTGGTCATGGCAATAGCTTTTACAAAAACAATTTATAGACAGGGTTGACGCTCTCATCCCAATGGCGATAGCCCAGGCCTGCGAGTGAAGTACGGAAGGCTTTCATTTCTTTCTTCGGTACTTGCAAGCCGACCAGGATGCGGCCTACATCACCGCCCTGATTGCGGTAATGGAACAGGCTGATATTCCAGTTCGGCGCCACGCTGTCGAGGAAGCGCATGAGTGCACCCGGACGCTCCGGGAATTCAAAGCGATACAGGATTTCATCTTGCGTGAGCTCACTCTTGCCGCCGACCAGGTGACGGATATGGCCTTTGGCCAGTTCGTCATGCGTCAGGTCCAGTGTTTTGAAGCCGTGCTTCTCAAACAGCTTGGTGATTTTTCCGGCTTCATCGCGGTCTGCGATTTGCATGCCGACGAAGATGTGCGCCAGTTTGTCATCGCTGATGCGGTAGTTGAATTCGGTCACGTTGCGCGGGCCTATCAATTCGCAGAAGCGCTTGAAGCTGCCACGCTCTTCAGGGATGGTGACGGCGAATACGCCTTCGCGCGCAGTACCGACGTCAGCCATTTCAGCGACGAAGCGCAGGCGGTCGAAATTCATGTTGGCACCGCTGGCAACCGTGACCAGGGTTTCATTCTTCAACGGTTTCTTGCTGGCGCGGGCCCGTTCTATATAGGCCTTGGCACCGGCTACGGCGAGCGCGCCGGACGGTTCGAGGATGCTGCGCGTATCCTGGAATACATCCTTGATCGCGGTGCATACTTCATTGGTATCGACCACGATGACTTCATCCACATACTGTTTCGCCAGGCGGAAGGTTTCTTCGCCGACCAGTTTGACCGCGGTGCCGTCGGCGAACAGGCCGACATCCGGCAGCGTGATGCGGCGTCCGGCTTGCAGGCTGCGTGCCATCGCATCGGAATCCGAGGTTTGTACGCCGATGACTTTAATTTCAGGACGTACTGCCTTGACGTAAGCCGCGACACCGGCGATCAGGCCACCGCCGCCGATAGGGACGAAAATTGCATGGATAGGCCCGGCGTGTTGACGCAGGATTTCCATACCGATCGTGCCTTGCCCGGCGATCACGTCCGGGTCGTCGAATGGGTGGACGAAGGTCAGCTTGAGTTTTTTCTCCAGTGTCAGTGCATGCTGGTAAGCGTCGGAATACGAATCGCCGAACAGCACGACTTCACCACCGCGCGCCTTGACTGCTTCAACCTTGACCGACGGGGTAGTGGTCGGCATCACAATCACGGCACGGCAACCGAGTTTGGTGGCTGACAGCGCTACACCCTGGGCATGATTGCCGGCCGAAGCGCAAATCACGCCGCGCTTCATTTGTGCTGGCGGCAGGTGCGCCATCTTGTTGTATGCGCCGCGCAGCTTGAAGCTGAACACGCTTTGAATATCTTCACGTTTGAAGTAAATCTGATTGCCCACACGCTGCGACAGCGTTGGTGCCAGCTCGAGCGGGGATTCCACGGCGACATCGTAGACGCGCGCGGTTAAAACTTTCTTCAAATAGTCGGTAGTCATAGGATTCAATATCATGGGCGCGCGTGAAAACAGGGTTTGTTTTCGTGCGGCGCAGCACATCATTATAATGGACGACGTTTAAGAACTCATTTCACAAATATCAGCGAAATGCGTTCTAGCTGTATCAGCATGCTGATACAGCTTTCCTCCACTCAATATGAATGAGCCTGCGATTTGAATTTATTACCCTTGAATTTGCCGATACGCGTGACGCATGGTTGAAACCGCCGTCCAGTGGGTGTTGACGACGCTGGCTGCGCCTGAAGTCGGCCTGCTTTCAGTCTTTCTCATCAGTTTTGTTTCCGCGACGCTGTTGCCGCTGGGCTCGGAGCCGGCCGTGTTTGCGGTCGTCAAGGCGAATATAGCCCTGTTCTGGCCAGCTTTACTGGTCGCTACCGCCGGGAATACCCTGGGCGGGGTGGTCAATTATTGGATGGGACGAGGTGCGAAGCAGGTCTTCGCCAAGGAAAGGGAAACACGCTGGTTTGGCTGGCTGCAGCGTTTTGGTGCCAAAACCATGTTGCTGGCCTGGCTGCCGGGCATAGGCGACCCGCTGTGCTTGCTGGCCGGATGGCTCAAATTACCGTTCTGGCCATGCGTTTTTTACATGGCGATAGGTAAATTCCTGCGTTACCTGACCATGACCTGGCTGTTGCTCTATATACCTGATGGTTTTTGGCATTATTTGGCGAATGTGTTTTAAAACGCCGGATTTTGCGTTTTTTACCTCTGCCTATCCGGATCAGCCCATCATTTTTCCTTTTTCTGCCATGCACGTCTGTCGGGCGTGTTGCAGCGCAATCAGCTAAAATGCGTATTTAGCGTTAATTCAATTGACCCACTGATGAACGCCCCAGTACAAATTCAGAACCTTCTGGCGGATGGCCCTGGCGGTGCCGTGCCTACCCGCTTGCGTGAAATTCCCTATAACTACACTTCATTCTCCGACCGCGAAATCGTGATTCGGCTGTTGGGTGAGGATGCCTGGCTGCTGCTCGACCAGTTGCGCGGGGCACGCCAGACCGGTCGTTCCGCACGGATGCTGTATGAAGTGTTGGGCGACATCTGGGTCGTGCAACGCAATCCTTATCTGCAGGACGACCTGCTGGACAATCCCAAGCGTCGCCAGGCATTGATCGATGCCTTGCATCACCGCCTGGTTGAAGTCGAGAAGCGCCGCAGCACGGATCTGGCTACCTCGACCGATGAAAACGCAGCGCGTCGCAGTGCTGCGGTGGAAGCATTGCTGAAATCGGCGCGCAAGGCAGTCACTGCCTTTGGCGAGGAATTCCGTCGCACCTACGATTTACGCAAACGCGCGAACCGGGTGCTGGGTCGCTACACCGAAAAAGACAATATCAAGTTCGATGGCTTGTCGCGTGTCTCGCACGTGACTGACGCGACCGACTGGCGCGTTGAATACCCGTTTGTGGTGTTGACGCCTGACAGCGAAGATGAAATGGCCGGCCTGGTCAAAGCCTGTATCGAACTCGGCCTGACTATCATCCCGCGCGGCGGCGGTACCGGCTATACCGGTGGCGCAGTGCCGCTGACGCCGATGTCGGCTGTCATCAATACCGAAAAACTGGAAGCGCTGGGCGCGGTTGAAATGACCATGTTGCCAGGCGTTGACCGTGAATACGCTACCATCTATTCGGGTGCTGGCGTCGTGACCAAACGGGTTTCCGATGCCGCAGAAAAAGCCGGCTTCGTCTTTGCTGTCGATCCGACTTCGGCCGAAGCTTCGTGCATAGGCGGCAATATCGCGATGAACGCAGGCGGCAAGAAAGCCGTGTTGTGGGGTACTGCGCTCGACAACCTCGCCAGCTGGCGCATGGTAGACCCGAACGGCGACTGGCTGGAAGTTACGCGCCTGGAGCACAACCTCGGCAAAATCCATGATGCGCCGGTCGCCAAGTTCAAGCTGGAATGGACGCATCCGGCCGAGAAGGGCCGCGTCAATCAGCCTTTCAAGACCGAGACGCTGGAAATTGCCGGCCGCACCTTCCGCAAAGAAGGCCTGGGCAAAGACGTTACCGATAAATTCCTGTCCGGTTTGCCGGGCGTGCAAAAAGAAGGGTGCGACGGCTTGATTACGTCGGCGCGCTGGATCCTGCACAAGATGCCCAAGCATACGCGTACCGTGTGTCTGGAATTCTTCGGTCATTCGCGCGATGCGATCCCATCCATTGTCGAGATCAAGGATTTCCTTGATGCTGAAACCAAAAAAGGCGGCGCTATTCTGGCTGGTCTTGAGCATCTGGATGAACGCTATCTGCGCGCAGTCGGTTATGCGACCAAATCCAAACGCGGCATCTTGCCGAAGATGGCTTTGTTTGGCGACATCGTCGGCGACGATGAAAACGCCGTGGCGCAAGCTGCATCCGAAGTCGTACGCCTGGCGAATACTCGCGTCGGCGAAGGCTTTGTTGCGGTCAGCCCGGAAGCACGTAAGAAATTCTGGCTCGATCGTGCGCGTACCGCTGCGATTTCCAAACATACCAACGCCTTCAAAATCAATGAAGACGTCGTGATCCCGCTGGATCGCATGGGTGAATATTCGGACGGTATAGAACGCATTAACGTTGAGCTATCGATAGGCAACAAGCTGCAATTGCTGGAAGAGCTGCACACCTTCTTCACCAAAGGCAATCTGCCACTGGGCAAGAGCGATGATGCAGAAGGCGATGACATTCCTGCTGCCGAATTGCTGGAAGATCGCGTGCATCAGGCGGAGGCGCTGATCGCTGCTGCCACCGCACGCTGGACTTATATGCTGGATAACCTTGACCAGCCTTTGCGTAATGCGAAGGATGAGTTGAGTGCGCTGGGTCTGGAAAAACTCTTGCCTGTATTTGAAGATCGTTTGCAGGTGCAACCGGACGCGACCGTATTCGATGTGATCCAGGATCGCACCATCCGTGTGTCGTGGAAGACGGAAATCCGTGCGCAGCTGCGCCAGATTTTCAGCGGCGCATCGTTTCGCCTGATTCTGGATGAAGCAACGGCTATCCACAAACGTGTATTGCGTGGTCGCGTCTTCGTGGCGCTGCATATGCACGCCGGTGACGGTAACGTCCACACCAACATCCCGGTCAATTCCGATCACTACCAGATGCTGCAGGATGCGCACGCAGCCGTGGCGCGCATCATGGCGCTGGCACGTTCGCTGAATGGCGTGATTTCCGGTGAGCATGGTATCGGCATTACCAAACTCGAATTCCTGACTGAAGCAGAGCTGGCCGATTTCCGTTCGTACAAACGACGCATAGATCCGGAAGGTCACTTCAACAAAGGCAAGCTGATGGACATGTCTGAGCTGAGCGCAGATTTGCGCAATGCTTACACACCATCTTTCGGCCTGATGGGTCATGAATCGCTGATCATGCAACAAAGCGATATCGGTGCGATTGCCAATAGCGTCAAGGATTGCCTGCGCTGCGGTAAATGCAAACCGGTATGTGCGACGCATGTGCCGCGTGCCAATTTGCTGTATTCGCCGCGTAATAAGATTCTTGCGACTTCATTGCTGGTGGAAGCCTTCCTGTATGAAGAGCAGACCCGTCGCGGCATCTCGATCAAGCATTGGGAAGAGTTCGAAGACGTCGCCGATCACTGCACGGTTTGCCATAAATGTCTGACGCCTTGCCCGGTCGATATCGACTTCGGCGATGTATCGATGAATATGCGCAACCTGCTGCGCAAGATGAACAAGAAGTCCTTTAATCCGGGCACTGCGGCATCCATGTTCTTCCTGAATGCTACTGATCCGGCGACCATCAATGCGACGCGTCAGGTCATGATAGCTTGGGGCTACAAGGCGCAGCGTTTTGGTCATGATGTTCTGAAAAAGCTGGCGAAGAAACAGACTTCCGCACCGCGTGCGACGGTCGGCAAGCCACCTATCAAGGAACAGGTCATCCACTTTATCAATAAGAAGATGCCTGGCAATCTGCCGAAGAAAACCGCGCGCGCCTTGCTGGATATCGAAGACGATAAAGTCGTGCCTATCATTCGTGATCCGAAGACCACGACGATGGATACTGAAGCCGTGTTTTATTTCCCGGGTTGCGGTTCCGAGCGTTTGTTCTCGCAGGTAGGTCTGGCGACACAGGCGATGTTGTGGAACGTAGGCGTGCAAACTGTCTTGCCACCGGGTTACCTGTGCTGCGGTTATCCGCAACGCGGCTCCGGCAATTACGACAAGGCGGAAAAAATCATCACTGATAATCGCGTGCTGTTCCATCGCATGGCGAATACGCTGAATTATCTGGATATCAAAACCGTCATCGTTTCTTGCGGTACCTGCTACGATCAGTTGCAAGGCTATGAATTCGAGAAGATTTTCCCGGGTTGCCGCATCGTCGATATCCATGAATATCTGATGGAAAAAGGCGTGAAGCTGGAAGGCGTGAATGGCGTGCGCTACATGTACCACGACCCTTGCCACAGCCCGATGAAATTGCAGGATCCGCTGAAAACGGTAAATGCCTTGATCACGACTGTTGACGATCAGAAGATAGAAAAAAATGAACGTTGCTGTGGCGAGTCCGGCACTTTGGCGGTGACGCGTCCTGATATCTCGACCCAGGTGCGCTTCCGCAAGGAAGAGGAAATGACCAAAGGCGCGGATAAATTGCGCGGCGATGGTTTCACCGGTGACATCAAGATCCTGACTTCGTGCCCGTCCTGCCTGCAAGGTTTGTCGCGTTACAACGAAGACTCGGACACCACTGCCGATTACATCGTGGTCGAAATGGCCAAGCACTTGCTCGGACCTAACTGGTTGCCTGAGTACGTCGATCGCGCCAATAACGGCGGTATCGAACGCGTGCTGGTGTAACGATGGCGGCTTGTGAGTTATGTGAAGAAGGTGGCGGGGAAGTATTGTTCCGCAATGAACAATTGCGCATCGTGCTGGTTGACGATGCGCAGTACCCCGGCTTTTGTCGCGTGATCTGGAACGCACATGTGGCAGAAATGACGGATCTGCAGCCGGAACAACGTTCGGTGTTGATGCGGACCGTCTGCCAGGTTGAAACTGCCTTGCGTGAAGTCATGCAGCCGGAAAAAATCAATCTGGCCAGCCTTGGCAACATGGTGCCGCATCTGCACTGGCACCTGATTCCACGCTTTAGCGATGATGCGCATTTCCCGAGTCCCGTCTGGGCCGCAGTACAACGCCAGACTGCGGACGATATACTGGCGCAGCGTCGCGCCTTGCTGCCTGCATTGCGTACGGCTATCGTGCGCAACGCAAACTGCAGCGCCTGAGTAACTACAGCACAGAACAATCAATCGGCGGTATGCTTGCCGCCTGCACTCACCCTGAACGAGAGACGATCATGGCTGGTTCCAAACAAACACCTCCTGCGCCGCAACCCACCGGATTGACGGTGCGCAAACAATCGCGCGTACTGGAAATCGAATTCGATGATGGCGCGACTTTTTCGCTGCCATTTGAACTGATGCGCGTCTGGTCGCCGTCGGCCGAAGTACGTGGCCATGGCCCGGGGCAGGAAACCCTGCAGACCGGCCAGCGCAATGTAGAAATCACCGGCGTCGAACCGGTTGGCAACTACGCGATCAAACCATCATTCTCCGACGGTCACGATACCGGCATCTTTTCGTGGGAGTATTTGTACCATCTAGGTACCGATAAAGATGCCTTGTGGGAAGATTATCTGCGTCGCCTCGAAGCGGCCGGGTTTACGCGTGAAAGCGGACGTGATGCGGCCATGAGCAAAGCTGTGGTCGGCGGTTCCGGTTGCGGAAGTCATTGATTTGACAGGGTTTGCGAATAAATTCCGGTCTGAATTTATTGTGCGATCAGCAAGTAAAAAATAATTTTTAACGTTTTCTTCACATCTCAATAACGCTTGTATAATGTAATTGGCTAGCTATGACAAATTCCACACATTTCGGTTATCAGACCGTCGCTGAAGAAGAGAAAGTCCACAAGGTTGCGGAAGTGTTTCACTCCGTTGCCGCCAAGTACGACGTGATGAACGATTTCATGTCGGCGGGTCTGCATCGTATATGGAAGACATTTACGATTGCGCAGGCTGGTGTGCGCCCCGGTTTCAAAGTGCTTGATATTGCCGGTGGCACGGGTGACCTGGCCAAGGCGTTTGCGCGCCAGGCAGGCAGTACCGGTGAAGTCTGGCTTACAGATATTAATGAGTCGATGTTGCGTGTCGGGCGCGATCGACTGTTGAATAAAGGCTTGATTACCCCAACATCCTTGTGTGATGCGGAGAAATTGCCTTTCCCCGATAACTATTTTGATCGCGTCAGTGTCGCTTTTGGTTTGCGCAATATGACGCACAAGGATGTGGCGCTGGCAGAAATGCGGCGTGTATTGAAGCCCGGCGGCAAGTTGCTGGTGCTGGAGTTCTCGAAAGTATGGGAGCCATTACAAAAACCGTATGACGTTTATTCGTTTTCAGTGTTGCCGTGGTTGGGCAAGCGTATTGCAAATGATGCCGAGAGTTACCGGTATCTGGCTGAATCGATCCGCATGCATCCGGATCAGGAAACGCTGAAAAAAATGATGCAGGATGCTGGACTCGAAAGAGTCGAGTATTTTAATTTGACAGCCGGCGTGGCGGCATTGCACACCGGGATTAAACTCTAGGAGACGAGCATTATGAAGAAATTACTTTTGGCAATCGCAGTGATGGTCAGTTCGATGACCTTCATCGCTGTAGAAGCGGAAGCCAAGCGTATGGGCGGCGGCGGTTCTTTCGGTAAGCAATCGCAAAGCTTCCAGCGTCCGGCTCCGGCTCAATCTTCGTCGGCAAGCAATGCTTCCAAACCTGCAGCAGCACCAGCTGCGGCTGGCGCGGGCGCAGCTGCAGCAGCTAAACCTAGCATGATGAAAAGCATCCTCGGCGGCGCATTGCTCGGCCTGGGTCTGGGTGCATTGTTGTCGCACCTGGGTATCGGCGGCGCATTCGCAAGCATGATCAGCACCATCCTGATGGTCGCCCTGTTCGCCTTCGCAGCGATGTTCATCTACCGCATGATCAAAGGCAAAAACGCTGGCAACGGTGCACAACCTTCGTTCGCGAACGGTTACTCGGCAAAAAACAGCACACCTGATATCGGTTCGGGCCTGAATCAAAACCAGCCTTCGGCACTGCAATCGGCAGCGCCTATGGCGTCCGGTGCTGCTTATGGCGCGGCTAATGATCTGCCAGCTGATTTCGATGTGGAATCGTTTATCCGCAATGCAAAAACCTACTTCATCCGTCTGCAAGCTGCATGGGATAAAGCTGATATCAACGATATCCGTGAATTCACCACGCCTGAAATGTTTGCAGAACTGAAATTGCAATTGCAGGAACGTGGTGCGACCGCGAACGTGACTGACGTTGTGACCCTGGATGCAGAGTTCTACGGTGTAGAGACAGTTGGCAACGATTACGTCGCCAGCATCAAGTTCAGCGGTCTGATCCGTGAAGCTGATTACGCTCCGACCGAGCCATTCACCGAAGCATGGAACCTGTCCAAGCCAGTTACTGGCAATGGCGGTTGGGTACTGGCTGGTATTCAGCAATTGCCGCAATAAGTACAGTAATAAATACCGCAGCAAAAGCGGGGAATTGCGCTATCCGGCAGTCAGTCAGTTTCGACTTGCCATGTAGATAGTTAGCGACGCCACGCAGCAAACTGCTAAACTTGAAGCCGCCCGTGAATGGTTCACTGGCGGCTTTGTTTTTTTGACGATGACATCTCTTTCCCCTGCCCACATTTTCCCTGCCGCGATTAACCACCTGCTTGCGCAGGAAGCGTGGGCCCGTGCCAAACTAATGCCGCATGCCGGCAAGGTGGCGGTGCTGGACGGTGGTGTGCTGGCAGTGCGCCTGAAGGTCAGTGCTGATGGCATGGTAGAGACGGCAGGTGCGGATGACCTGCCGACCGTGACGATACGCATGCAACCATCTGACTTGCCGCTGATCATGCAGAATCGCGAACGTGCGTTTTCCTATGTGAAGATAGAAGGCGATGCCGATTTCGCCAACACCATTTCGCAACTGAGCCAGTCCCTGCGCTGGGAAGCGGAAGATGATTTGAGCAAGGTGGTGGGTGATATTGCCGCCACGCGTATCGTCGCTGGTGCCCATAAAGCCGTAAACACGGCCAAATCGCTTCATCAGTCCGTCACCGAAAACATCGCCGAATACTTTCTGGAAGAAAATCCCCTATTAATCCGTCCGCAGGCAGTCACAGGCTTTACAGCAGAAGTGACCAAATTGCGTGACGATGTGGCACGACTCGCGAAGCGGATCGAAAAGCTGAAGGGCAGTAAGCAATGATATTGAAATTTCTTCGCGTCTTGAAAATCATCCGTGTCGCCTTGCGTTACGGACTCGATGAAATAGCCATCTCCGGCCTGGCGATTCCACGTACCGCCAAATTCATCAATCAAGTCATGTTCTGGCGCGACCTGTCGGCGCCGCGTGCGATCCGTTTGCGTCGTGCACTGGAAGATCTCGGCCCTATCTTCGTTAAATTCGGTCAGGTGCTATCGACCCGCCGCGACCTGATGCCTATCGATATCGCCGATGAGCTGGCGCGCCTGCAGGATCGCGTGCCGCCGTTCTCATCCGAGCTGGCGATTGCGCAGATCATTAAATCACTGGGCGCGCATCCGGATGTCCTGTTTGCCGATTTCGATCCGGTACCGGTCGCGTCTGCGTCGATCGCGCAAGTGCATTTCGGACGACTGAAAAGCGGCAAGGATGTTGCCATCAAAGTCCTGCGTCCCGGCATCAAGAAGTCCATCGATGAAGACGTCGCGCTGATGCATATACTGGCTGGCCTGGTAGAGCGTATGTGGGCAGACGGCAAACGTCTAAAGCCGAAAGAAGTCGTGGCCGAATTCGATAAATACCTGCACGACGAACTCGACCTCATGCGCGAAGCAGCCAATGGCAGTCAGTTGCGTCGTAACTTCGCTGACTCCAAGTTGCTGGTCGTGCCGGAAATGTTTTGGGATTACTGCTCGACTTCGGTGATCGTGATGGAGCGCATGGTCGGTATCCCGATCTCGCAAACCGACAGACTGATAGCCGCCGGTGTCGACCTGAAAAAACTTTCACGTGATGGCGTTGAAATCTTCTTCACTCAAGTTTTCCGCGATGGTTTCTTTCACGCCGATATGCATCCGGGGAATATTCAGGTCTCGGTAGAGCCTGCAACTTTCGGTAGCTATATCGCACTGGACTTTGGCATTGTCGGTACGCTGAATGACTTCGACAAGGATTACCTGTCGCAGAACTTCCTTGCCTTCTTCCGTCGTGATTACAAGCGTGTGGCGGAAGCGCATATTGAATCGGGCTGGGCACCGAAAGATACACGTGTAGACGAACTGGAATCGGCAGTGCGCGCATGTTGCGAACCTATTTTTGACCGCCCGCTGAGCGAAATTTCATTTGGTCAGGTTTTGTTGCGTCTGTTCCAGACTTCACGTCGTTTCAATGTCGAAGTGCAGCCGCAACTGGTGCTGCTGCAAAAAACCTTGCTCAACGTTGAAGGACTGGGCCGTCAGCTCGATCCGGAACTGGATTTGTGGAAAACCGCCAAGCCGTATCTGGAAAACTGGATGAACGAGCAGGTCGGCTGGCGTGGTTTGTGGGAAAACCTGAAAGCCGAAGCCCCGCGTTACAGCAAGCTGCTGCCGCAATTGCCGCGGCTGGCACACCAGGCTTTGACCCAGGCTTCGCAGCCGCAGCATGACAATACAGAACTGATCAGACGCTTGCTGGAAGAACAGAAACGAACCAATCTTTTATTGGGCGTTGCGGTTTACTTCGGTGGCGGCCTGGTTGCCGGCGGGATTCTGACCCTGGTGTTCTTTACTTTTGTGGGGTGATCGACATTTCAGACCTCTCTTGCGCATAGTCGATCAATAGCAATTGCTTGGAGTTGTATAGTAATTCCACACATTGTTTAGACCTATGACAGGAGAGGAAAAATGTCGGAAGTGCAGAATGCGTTGGAGATCGCTTTTATGCAAGCGGTCAGGGAGCCTGCCAGCAGGCCTGGGTTTTACAAGTTGCTGTTGGAATCTGATATTTACATCATCGGGAAAACCGACGCAGAAGGTCAGGGCGAGACCGTGCTTCAGCCTGACGTTCAATTATCTATTTTTAATTGGAAGCGGCAGGATGGAACGCCGGTTATTCCATTTTTTTCCAGTCTGCCCATGTTGCAAAAAACATTGCAGCAAGAGTCGGGATACGTCGCATTGTCAGCTAAAGCCATGTTTGAAATGACGCGTGGTACGGCGCTGATATTCAATCCCGGTTCAGATTACCCGAAGGAATTTGAGCCAGGAGAAATTGATGCGTTGCTGGAGACTGGTGTGAACCATGTGGCACAGCAGAGGGTAGTGCAAAAGCCGACACAAGTGATGCTCGGTCAGCCTGCCAAGTATCCGTCGCAGATGATGGATGCCCTAAGTACCTTGTTGGCCAGGCATGCATCGGTTAAAGCGGCCTACCTCGGCTTGATGCATGATCGGGAACATGATGCAGCACCGACATTAATCATCGGCTTTCTGGGTGACGGAGATGTGGAAATAGCCATGAAAGAAGCCGGTTCCGTTGCTGCAGATACCGCGCCTGAGGGGGTGCCGGTTGATTTTATGTGTATAGCTAAAGGTGAAGGTGGGGTAAGTGATTATTTCCTGCAGTCCGTTAAACCCTTTTATGAGCGCTCCCTGGGTGCTAAATTGAGGGGGTTGTTTGGCTCCAGGGCTTAAATAAATCTATTCCCGCGTATGGGAAATCATTTCAACCATGCTTTTAAATATAACGATGCCTACTGTCTATCGTTCCAAGGTTGATATCTGGCTGTTCGTCGTGCTCGCCTTCGCCGCGCTGGTTGCCTTATATTCAGCCGGGCAGACGATGGCGGCAGGGACGACCAGCGCGATTCTGGTGGCGCTGCTGGTCGCCGTGGTCGGTGTCGGACTGCCGCTATGGCTGCTGCTTTCCACCCGCTACACATTACAGACTTCCCATTTGCTGGTGCAGAGCGGCCCATTCAAGTGGTTGGTGCCATTGGCTGATATCAAAAGCATCACGCCCAGCAATAACCCACTTTCCAGTCCGGCGCTGTCGCTGGATCGCCTGCGCATCGATTACGGCAAAGGGCGGATGTTGCTGATTTCGCCGCGCGATAAAGAGCAATTCCTGAGCGATATCGAGGCAGCCCGTCGCGCTGCAGGCTGATTCTGCACTGGCAATCTCGCGCTGGCTGGCTTAGCCAGCATGGCTGTCAGCCGCGACAGTCTTGATTCTGATACGCCATTTTTGAGAAATCGGGCCCGCTATTTGCTACAATTGCCCCGGTTTTTGTATCTATCCCTTGCACCTCGGCCCAGGACAAGATGGCGCTCCTCGAAATTCGCAATCTCATTCGTCGCTTCGGCGACAACACCGTAGTCGACAACATCAGTCTCTCGATAGAGGCAGGTGAGTTCTTTACTTTGCTCGGACCTTCCGGCTGCGGTAAGACGACACTCTTGCGTATGATCGCAGGCTTCGATATGCCTGACGCAGGGCAGATCTTGCTCGATGGTGTTGATCTGACCGGTGTGCCGCCTGAGCAGCGTCCGGTGCGTACCGTATTCCAGAACTACGCCTTGTTTCCGCACATGACGGTGGGTGGCAATATTGCCTTCCCGCTGGAAATGGCGAATACGCCGAAAGCCGAGATCCAGAAAAAAGTCGAAGAGGCGCTGGAAGATGTGCGCCTCACCGGTTTCGCTGCGCGTTATCCGCACGAATTGTCTGGCGGCCAGCGTCAACGGGTATCAATCGCACGCGCACTGGTGACGCGTCCCAAGTTGCTGTTGCTGGATGAACCCTTGTCGGCACTCGACGCGCAGCTGCGCGAACAGATGCAGATCGAGTTGATCAACCTGCAAAAAGAAGTCGGCATTACCTTTATCTACGTCACACATGACCAGGCTGAAGCGCTGGCTTTGTCGCACCGGATTGCGGTGATGAATAAAGGTCAGGTCGAGCAGCTCGACGAACCTACCCGTATATATAGCTACCCGCGCAGCCGTTTCGTGGCGGACTTTATCGGCACTTGTAATTTGTTTGATGGCGTCGTGACCAGGATCAATGGCGACATGATGTGGCTGGATGTGCCGGGCATGGGTGAGGTCAAGGCCTTTACTTCGCCGGGTGTGACAGTCGGCAGCAAAGGCACGATCGCCTTGCGCCCCGAAAAAACCCAGGTCAGCGCCGAAATAGTGCGTGGCGTGGCGGACGAGAACCATTTTGATGGTTACGTCAAAGAGCTGCTGTATATGGGTGGCGTCACTGTTTATATCGTTGAGACTGAAGGCGGCGTGCGTATAGAAACCATGCTGGCGAATTCGGCTATCGGTCGTCCGCGCTTCTTTGAAGTCGGCGATGCGGTCGATGTGGCGTGGCGTGTCGATGCCGGGCATTTCCTGCCGGAAGCGGCTCATGTCTGACGCAGTGGCTACACCTGCAGCGAGCAAGCCGGTAAGCGGCAAGGGTGGTCTGGCGCGCTGGCTGATCAGCGGGCCGCCGCTGCTCTACCTGATCTTCTTCTTTGCGGTGCCGACACTGATCATGGTGTTTGCCTCGTTTCGCTTTCCGGGCGATTACGGTGGCCTGGCGCCCCTGTTTGATGCAGGCGGTGCACTCAATCTGACACTGGAAAACTTCGAACCGTTTTTCACCAGTTTTATCTATACCTGGGTTTTCCTGAAGTCGTTTTTATATGCCATTGTGACGACGCTGGCGTGTCTGGTGATGGCGTATCCGGTGGCGCTGCTGATTGCGCGCAGCCCGAAAAAATGGCGCAACCTGCTGATCCTGTTGGTGATTCTGCCGTTCTGGAGTAACTTCCTGATCCGCATCTATGCGTGGATGATTTTGCTGGGTCCGCAATCGCTGATTACGCGTGGCCTGAATGCCGTGCTGGACGTATTCGGTTTCGAACCTGTGACCTTGTTGTATAGCGGCTTCGCAGTGATCGTCGGGCTGGTGTATGTGCATTTGCCGTTCATGGTCTTGCCTCTGTATGCGAATCTGGAGAAGCACGATCCGGCCTTGCTGGATGCGGCGCAAGACCTGGGCGCAGGCAAGTGGCAGATCTTTTGGCGCGTGACTTTCCCGCTTTCCTTGCCGGGTGTGTATGCCGGTGCGGCGCTGGTGTTTATCCCTGCGCTGGGTATCTTTGCGGTGTCCGATATCCTCGGTGGTACCGGCGGCCTGATGATAGGTAATGTCATCAAGCAGCAATTCCTCGAGTCGCGGGACTGGCCGTTCGGCAGCGTGCTGTCCATCATGCTGACACTGGCCGCATTGGCGGCGGCTGGTCTCGCTGCATTGCTGGCACGTCCGCGGAGGAAGCATGCATAAGACGCGTCCTCATTCGATAGTCCTGACGCTGATCGTCGTGCTGGTCTATGCCTTCCTGTATGTGCCGCTGGCAATCGTGGTGGTGTATTCGTTTAACGATTCCCGTCTGAATGCGGAGTGGGTCGGATTTACGCTGGACTGGTATCGCACCTTGTTCGCCAACAAGGAAATGCTGCAGGCCGCGGGCAACTCACTGATCATTGCATTGGTTTCCAGTCTGGTCTCGACTGTATTGGGCACGATGGCGGGTTTTGCGTTGCATCGTTACAAGAGTCGTGTATTGCAGGTGCTGGTGCTGACGCCGATAGCGATACCTGAGATTCTGGTTGGCGTGTCCTTGCTGATTTTCTTTGTGCTGCTAAACCTGACATTGGGTATGTTGTCGGTGACGCTGGCGCATATCGCTTTCAGCATGGGCTTTGTTGCCATCGTCGTGCGTTCGCGCCTGAGCGGCATGGATGAGAGCCTGACCGAAGCGGCGCGCGATTGTGGTGCGACGCCGTTGCAGGCTTTTCGTCGTGTGACTTTGCCGCTGATCATGCCGGGGGTGCTGGCGGGGGCGTTGATGGCGTTCACTTTGTCTATCGACGATTTTGTGATTACCTTCTTTACCGCTGGTGCGAATACCTCGACCTTGCCGCTGCAAATTTATTCGATGATCAAGATTGCGGTGACGCCGGAAGTGAATGCGGTTTCCACCCTGTTAATGGCTTTGACCTTGTTCCTGATCGTGATTGCTTCCAAGTTGTCGCCGAGCGCCTTCCGCTCCTGATTCTGCTCCTGATTTTTACCCGGGACCGCCATGAAAAAACTATTCACGACCCTGCTGCTTGCTCTCGTTGCCGTATCAGCGCAGGCGCAAGGCAAGCTCCATCTGTATAACTGGAACAATTACATTTCGGATGAAACGGTGCGCCGTTTTGAAACCGCCTGTAAATGCCAGCTGGTGCAAAGTTACTATGGCGACAATGAAGAGATGCTGGCGAAGCTGGCGGCCGGTGCCAAGGGTTATGACCTCATCGTGCCGACCGGTAATGCGCTGCAGTCGCTGATCCGCCAGGGCGCGTTGCAACCGCTGGACAAGAGCAAGCTGCCGAATCTCAAGAACCTCAATCCGCAATACCTGAATACCGAGTTCGATAAAGGTAACCAGTACTCGGTTCCTTATGCGTACACCATCACCATGCTCGGCTATAACGAGCAGAAGATGAAAGAGCTGGGTATCAAGGTCGATAGCTGGGCGGCGATTTTTGATCCTGCCATCCTCGCCAAGATCAAGGGCAAGGTCACCGTGCTTGATTCAGCCAATGAGTTGATGGCGGCAGCTTTGAAATACCTCGGCTATTCCATCAATGACACCGATGAAAAGCATTGGGACGAAGCCAAGAACATGATCCTGAAAGCCAAGCCATACTGGGCTGCTTTCAATGGCACCAGCTACATCAAAGGTTTGACGGTGGGCGATATCTGGTTGGTACATGGTTACTCCAGCGATATCTTTCAGGCTGATCTGGATGCACAAAGTGCAGGACGTAAATTCCGTATCCGCCATGCTTTGCCGAAGGAAGGTGCGGCGATGTCGCTCGACAGCCTGGTGATCCCGAAAGATGCGCCACGGCCTGACCTCGCTCATCTATTCATCAACCTGGTACTGGATGGCAAAAATTCGGCGGAATTGACCAATATGCTGGGTACTGGCAACCCGAACAAGGCGGCGCTGCCGTTCATCAATCCGGAAATTGCCGGGAATAAGGAAATATTCCCCGACAAGGCAGAAAGTGCCAAGCTGGAAATGCTGAAAGATTTGAATAGCAAGCAGCGTCGTGCACTGAATCGGGTCTGGACCGAAATCCGTGTCCGCTAAGTTACTGCCTATATGCTGAAAGTCATCGCGCAGGATTTCATCCGGCCGGAATACATAGTAACGGTGCGTCCCTGGTACGAAGAATTGGTCGCCAAAACGCGTCTTGAAAAAGACTGTATTTCCTACCATCTATACACCGATCAAAAGGATCCGGGCCATTTTGTCTTCATAGAAGAGTGGCCAGATCGACAAGCTTTGGACGCTCATTGCCAAACTGAACACTTCCGCCGCCTGGTTCCGCTGATCGATGCCTGCCAGCGTCAGCCCGGGACTTTCCTGCTGATGGACGCTTTTTAGGCTGTAGTGAGGCCAGCGGCGGCATTTGAGTTGCAAGTCGCCGGTAAAACCGGGTGGAAAACCTTTATAATTCAGGGTTTTGGATGATTTTTGCGGGAATTTTTTCATGCCGATTTATGCGTATCGCTGCGAAGCGTGTGGTTTTGCCAAAGATGTATTGCAAAAGATATCTGATCCGGTGCTGACCGATTGCCCGACTTGCGGCAAGGCGACCTTCAAAAAACAACTGACTGCGGCTGGTTTCCAGCTCAAGGGTACTGGCTGGTATGTAACGGATTTCCGTGGCGGCCAGGGCGGTACGACTGCGCCTGCAGTATCCACCAGCGCGGCTGATACTGCGGCAGCACCAGCGGCTCCGGCACCTGCCGCGCCGGCAGCAAGTGCTGCAACAGGCAGCTCCGATTCCTGATAATTATTTCGTCGGGCCGCATCATTGCGGCGCGATACTTACGGTAGAAAATCATGCGTAAATATTTTGTTACCGGTTTATTGATCCTGGTTCCGCTCGCAATTACCTTGTGGGTATTAAACCTGATCGTCGGTACGATGGATCAGTCGCTGCTCTTGCTGCCGGCACGCTGGCGTCCGGAAGCATTGTTCGGTTTTGCGATCCCTGGCCTGGGCACGATACTGACCTTGCTGGTCATTTTCCTGACCGGTCTGGCGACCCGTAACTTCATCGGTAATCGCGTCGTCGCCTTGTGGGAATCCATTCTGCATCGCATTCCTGTCTTCAACACGATCTACTCCAGCGTCAAGCAAGTCTCGGATACGCTGTTTTCTTCGTCCGGCAATGCATTCCGCAAAGCCTTGCTGATCGAGTATCCACGCAAGGGCGCCTGGACCATCGCTTTCCTGACCGGTGCGCCGGGCGGTGACGTGCGTAACCATCTGGTGGGCGACTATGTCAGCGTCTATGTACCGACCACACCTAACCCGACTTCGGGTTTCTTCCTGATGATCCCGCGCGAAGACACGGTAGAGCTCGATATGAGTGTCGATGAAGCGTTGAAATACATCGTCTCCATGGGTGTTGTGACGCCGGAACACCAGGAAAAGAAACTCATTGTTGATCCGAATCAAACGCAAGCGAACGATACACCACAATAATTAACGATCGCGTACTACAGCGATTGCATCACCTGAAACTGGAAATTCACTATGTCTATGCGAACTCATTACTGCGGCCTTACCTCTGAAGCGCTGCTCGACCAAACTGTCAGCCTGTGCGGCTGGGTACATCGTCGTCGTGACCACGGCGGCGTGATCTTCATCGACTTGCGCGATCGCGAAGGTCTGGTGCAGGTCGTATGTGATCCTGATCGCGTCGATGTATTCAAGGCAGCGGAAGCCGTCCGTAATGAATTCTGCCTGCGCATCACCGGCGTAGTACGCAGCCGTCCAGAAGGCACCAGTAATGCCAACCTGACTTCGGGCAAGATCGAAGTACTGGCGCACGAACTGGAAGTATTGAACGCGTCGGTCACGCCACCGTTCCAGCTGGATGACGACAACCTGTCGGAAACCACACGCCTGACACATCGCGTACTGGATCTGCGTCGTCCGCAAATGCAAAACAACCTGCGCCTGCGTTACAAGGTCACGATGGAAGTGCGTAAATTCCTCGATGCACAAGGCTTCATCGACATCGAAACGCCGATGCTGACCAAGTCGACCCCTGAAGGTGCGCGCGATTACCTGGTGCCATCGCGTGTTAACGCTGGTCACTTCTTCGCGTTGCCGCAATCGCCGCAGTTGTTCAAACAATTGCTGATGGTTGCCAACTTCGACCGTTACTATCAAATCACCAAATGCTTCCGCGACGAAGATCTGCGCGCTGATCGTCAGCCTGAATTTACCCAGATCGATTGTGAAACATCGTTCATGAACGAACAGGAAATTCGTGACCTGTTTGAAAACATGATCCGTCTGGTCTTCAAAAACGCACTCAACGTCGACTTGCCTAACCCATTCCCGGTAATGGATTACGCAACCGCGATGGGCTTGTATGGTTCCGATAAGCCGGACATGCGCGTCAAGCTCGCATTCACCGACCTGACCGACATCATGAAAGATGTCGAATTCAAAGTGTTCTCCGGTGCGGCCAATATGGAAGGCGGCCGCGTAGTCGGTCTGCGCGTTCCCGGCGGCGGCGCGATGCCACGTTCCGAGATCGATGCTTACACCCAATTCGTTGCGATCTACGGTGCAAAGGGCCTGGCTTACATCAAGGTCAATGAAAAAGCCAAAGGCCGTGACGGCCTGCAATCGCCTATCGTCAAAAACATCCACGACGAAGCATTGGTAAAAATCATTGAAGCAACCGGCGCGCAAGACGGCGATCTGATTTTCTTCGGCGCCGACAAGGCAAAGGTCGTCAACGATGCAATCGGCGCACTGCGTGTCAAAGTCGGTCACAGCGATTTCGGCAAGAAGAGCGGTTTGTTCGACGATGAATGGCGTCCATTGTGGGTGGTCGATTTCCCGATGTTTGAATTCGACGAAGAAAACCAGCGCTGGTCGGCGACCCATCATCCGTTCACCGCACCAAAAGACGGCCATGAAGATTTGATGGAAACCGATCCGGGCAAATGTATCGCCAAGGCCTACGATATGGTCCTCAACGGTTGGGAACTGGGCGGCGGTTCGGTTCGTATCCACCGTGCTGACGTACAAAGCAAAGTGTTCCGTGCATTGAAGATCGGTGCAGAAGAAGCGCAACTGAAATTCGGCTTCCTGCTGGATGCCTTGCAATACGGCGCGCCACCGCATGGTGGTCTGGCTTTCGGTCTGGATCGTATCGTCACCATGATGACCGGTGCAGAATCGATCCGCGACGTGATCGCTTTCCCGAAAACCCAGCGTGCGCAATGTCTGTTGACACAAGCGCCGTCGGAAGTGGACGAGAAGCAATTGCGCGAATTGCACATCCGCCTGCGCAATGTCGAACCTGCAGTCAAAGCGTAAACACGTTTTTACGGCATAATAAAAAGGCGCGGGATTCCGCGCCTTTTTTGCATCTTTTTTATCTTTCTTCGTTTGCCGTCCGAAAGTAGTGATTTGTAATGACTGCGCAATACAAAATCCCCGAGTCAGTACTGGTGGTCATCCATACCGCCGAGATGGAAGTCTTGCTGATAGAGCGCGCTGACCGTCCGGGTTTCTGGCAATCGGTGACCGGCTCCAAGGATGCGCCAGACGAACTCTTGCTGGAAACCGCTGTCAGAGAAGTGGCTGAGGAAACGGGTATTGTTGTGCAGAATCTATCTGAGCCTGCGCTGATGACTGCCGCATCTGCCATCGTTCCCCTGGAAAATTTACAGGACTGGCAACTTTCCAACGTTTATGAAATCTATCCTGTGTGGCGCCATCGCTATGCACCAGGCGTGACGCGTAATACCGAGCATGTGTTTGGATTGCGGGTTCCGCGTGCGATACCGATAGTGCTGGCACCGCGCGAGCATCTGAATTTTATTTGGTTGCCGCATCGAGAGGCTGCTGACAGGTGTTTCTCTTCGTCGAATGCCGAAGCGATTTTGCAACTCCCCATGCACATGAATATTTAAGCGGATATATTTTCATCTGATGGGTTTTTGTTTTTAACTTACGTTTAAGACTTAGGCCATACAACAGCATGCAATTACGTATCACGACGTACAACATACACAAGGGCGTGTCTTCCTTCGGCAGTCGCCCGCGCATACACGCACTCAAGCAGGCGATTAATGCGATGAAGTCGGACGTGTTATTCCTGCAGGAAGTGCAGGGGCGGCATGATCTGCATGCACTCAAACATGCGACCGACTGGCCGGAGTTATCGCAGCAGGATTTCCTCGCAGGCGATTCGCATGAATGTGCGTACGGCATGAATGCGGTCTACGACCACGGCCATCACGGCAATGCCTTGCTGAGCTGCTATCCGATCCTGTCGTCGCGCAATCAAAATATCTCCGATCATCGCTATGAATCGCGCGGCATCCTGCACTGCGTAGTGCGCGCACCAGAGGCGGAAGTGCATTGCTTCGTGATCCACCTGGGTCTGTTCGCAGGTAGCCGCAAGCGCCAGACCGAAGCGCTGATAGAGGCCGTGACCAATTCGGCCAAGCCGGGCGATCCTCTCATCATCGCGGGTGACTTCAATGACTGGAGCAACGATTTGAGCGAAGAGCTGCGCGCGCGCCTGGGTGTGAACGAGGTCTATGATGAAAACCTCGTCAAACGCGGTTTTGGTACGTATATCCGTCAACTGGCTGGTCGTGGTCCGAAGATACAGCCGGCACGTACTTTTCCTGCGGCTATGCCCTTTTTACAACTGGACCGGATTTATGTGCGCGGTTTCAAAGTAGAATCAGCGGAAGTCTTGCATGGAGCGATATGGGCGAAGCTGTCTGATCACGCGCCTCTGGTTGCTACCCTGCGCCTGAAATGAGTTCTAGTTAGACCGGCCGCCGACAGAGCGGCGGCGCATACAGTCATGCGCTTATAAAACAGCTGGCAAGGGGCTGCCTGTGCATTCCTGCCTGTATTTCAGCCCGCATCCCGATTCACCATTCATTGCAAGGCATTCCTGCTTATGCGTTCAGTCAGCTTCATCGGCAATAACGATATCCAGCTCCTGCATTGTGGCGGTGAATACTTTCCTGCATTGATCAAGGCTTTTGATAGTGCGACACAGGAAATCTATCTCGAAACTTACATCTTCGCCGATGATGCGACGGCGAATCTGATCAAGGATGCCTTGATACGTGCTGCGCAACGTGGCGTGATCGTGAATGTACTGACCGACTGGCTGGGTACCGGCAACAAGGAGTCGGCCTTGCTGCACCGGGAATTCCAAAAGCATGGCGTCGGCCATCGCATCTTTAATCCACTCTTTATACGCGGCATCGCCCGCATGCATCGCAAGGTATGTGTGGTTGATCGCGTGGAAGCCTTCCTCGGTGGTCTGAATATCGTCGACGACATGCATGACGACGGCGATGTGCATATTGCTTTGCCGGCACCTCGATGGGATTTTGCGGTGCGTGTAACGGGACCCCTGGTGGCGAATATACATTGGGAAGTCGCCGTACATTGGGCACGCCTCGGCAGCCTGAGCTGGCGTACACGCTGGGCGACGTTTAAAGAGCTGCGCCAGAATATGCCCAGCGATGCCCGTGAGCCCATGATAGCGGGGCTGGTCATGCGCGATAACTTGCGGCATCGTCGTACGATACAGACGGCTTATCTGAAGGCGCTGGGGACGGCGCGTCATTCAGCCTTGCTGGCCAATCCTTACTTTGCCCCGGGACGTCGTTTGCGTAACGGCCTGGCGCAGGCGGCACGACGCGGGGTCGATGTCACGCTTTTGCTGGGCATCGGTCACTACCGTTTCCAGGATGTGGTGGCGCGCTCTTTCTATCGCGGTTTGCTGAAGGCAGGCGTCAAGATAGTTGAATATCGCAAGACGCATTTGCACGGCAAGGTCGCGGTGATTGATGACACCTGGTCGACCGTCGGCTCCAGCAACTGCGATGGTTTCAGCCTGTTCCTGAACCAGGAGGCGAATGTGGTGGTGCTCGATACCGATTTTGCGCAAAAACTGCGGGTACAAATAGAGCAGGGCATCGCCGACGGCGTAGTGATGAACTGGGAAGAGTACGCCAACATCCCGCTGTACAAACGTGTCTTCTATCGCTTCTCTTACTTCATCTATAAAAACATGATGCGTGTCATGACCTGGGGCAAGTCGAACGAGTAGTTATCGCTTGGTCACCATCATCACTTCCCAGCGCTGCCTTCTATAGACAGCAGATTTCAGGCCACCTCCGACGCATAAATCAAAATAGATTTAAACTACGTTCTGTAAGATGGCGCTGATATACATTGAATATATGATCAATGTGGTCGGCGCCACTATTCTTTAGACTGCCGATTAATGGGTTAGAGCGATATGTCCACGCAGAGTAGTGCAGCAGCGCAGCAGGAAGTGACGGAACAGGACGGCTTGCCGGAACACGAAAGGCGCTGGGCCATCGTTTCGGTCGCGATCGGGGTCGGCATGGCGTCGCTGGATACCGCGATTGCAAATACCGCTTTACCATCTATGGCCTTGCAACTGAATGCGACGCCGGCTGATTCGGTCTGGATCGTGAATATTTACCAGTTGGCGATGGTGGCGACTTTGCTGCCCTTCGCGGCGCTGGGCGAGATCCTCGGTTATCGTCGCATTGCGATTTTTGGTTTGCTGCTGTTTACCGCGGCTTCTCTGGCTTGTGCCTATGCCTGGTCCTTGCCGACCCTGGTGATTGCGCGTTTCTTCCAGGGTGTAGGCGCCAGCGCGATCATGGGCGTGAATACCGCCTTGTTGCGCTCCATCTATCCGGCGCGCATGCTGGGTCGCGGTCTGGGTACTAATGCATTGGTGGTGGCAGTGGCTTTTGCCGTCGGCCCGACTACGGCTTCGCTGATTCTGTCGGTCTGGTCATGGCCGTGGCTGTTTGCAGTCAATGTACCGCTGGGTTTGTTTGCCTACTTCCTGGCGCGCAAGGTATTGCCGCATACGCGTCGTGCCACGCATAAATTCGATGCACTGACTGCCGTCTATAACGTCGGTGCGTTTGGTTTGCTCATCCTCGCTATCGGCGAAGGTGCGCATCTCAGCGATGCCAAAACCGTGGCGCTGGAATTATTCGGGGCGCTGGTTTTCTTCATTCTTCTGTTACGTCGACAAAAAGGGCATGCCGCACCCATGCTGCCGGTGGATTTGTTCCGTCGTCCGCTATTTACTTTGTCGGCGTTGACGGCTGTCTGTACTTTCGCGACGCAAAGCCTGGCCTTCGTTTCGCTGCCGTTTTATTTTGAATCCGTGCTCGGCCGTTCGGCGATAGAAACGGGATTCCTGATTACGCCGTGGGCCGTCCTGGTCGGCATCATGGCCCCGATAGCAGGGCGTCTGAGCGATCACTATCCGCCCGGCTTGTTGGGCGGTATCGGTTTGTCTGTGCTGTCGGCGGGTATGGTTTCGCTGATACTGATGTCGCCTGATGTATCTGTGTTCGGCATTTGCTGGCGCATGGCGATATGCGGCATAGGGTTCGGCTTCTTCCAGGCTCCTAATTTGCGTGCCATCATGAGTAGTGCGCCGCCTGAGCGTGGCGGTAGTGCCAGTGGTGTGGTGGCTACTTCGCGCTTGTTGGGTCAGGCATCCGGCGCAGCCCTGGTCGCATTTTGTTTCATCATCTCGACGCAGCACGGCGAAACGCTGGCCTTAGGGTTGGGGGCGGTTTTTGCAGCGATCGCCAGCATTGCGAGTTTCATGCGTTTGTTTGTGCAGCAAACCAAATAAAAAAGCGGGCCGCATGACGAGGCCCGCTTTTTTTATATCACTAAGTCGTCTGACTTAGATGTTAAGCCATGCACCTTTGAAGACGACAGGCCCGGTCGGACCATTCGGGTTCGGCGAACCACCTTTTGGTTCCAGTGTGACTGCCAGCAAAGGAATCGAGTCAGGTGAGGAGCCTGCCGGCATAGGCAATGTCACCGTGCCGTCGGCTGCGATCAGACCGAGTGAACGCGGTGCACCGTCTTTCGGCACGGCCCACAATTCCAGGCTTTTATCTTCAGCTACTGCCTGGCGTGTCACCACCTTGATGACCATTTTGTGATTATGCGCATCGCCGGTCACCAGCGCGATAGGCTGTGCCTGCTCGTTGGTCAGTGTGGCGACAAACATCGGTGCCTGCGGTACCGCGACTTCTGGCTGACGGGTCAGCAAGACTGCGATCAGCACAGTGGCCAGCGCCGTCGAGGTCATGCCCAGGCCGCGCCAGAAGCTCAAGTCTTCGCGCAGGTTCAGCCAGAACGATTTACGGCTTTGCTGCTCCGCTTTTTTCAAGCCTATCTGTTTCGAGATGGCACGCCACACTTCCGGTGACGGTTGCTCAGGCGTTGCGAATTCGGACATGGGATTGAGCCTGTCCTGCCATTCGCTGATGGCGAACCGGAGGGCCGCATCATCTGCCAGCCACGATTCCAGGCGTCTACGTGCACCGCCCTTGAGGGTGCCGAGTGCGTACTCGGCTGCCAGCATTTCCCTTAAGGTCGCATTTTGTCGGACGTTTTGCCGTATGGTCATACGCCCTCCAGTTTAGTCAGGCACAGGCGCAGCTTTTCCAGTCCGCGTCGTACCCAGGTTTTGACGGTGCCTATCGGCAGTGCCAATTGTTCGGCGACTTCGCTGTGCGAGAGGTCGTGGTAAAAAGCCAGTGCAATGGCTTGCCGGTGCAGGCTTTCCAGCTTGGCAAAGCAACGTGCCAGAGCTTTGGATTCGTCCGAGATCTGCAATGCTTCGATCGGGGTCGGATCTACACTTTCCAATGCGTCCATGACTTCCTTGTCAAAGTTATCGGCATCGATTTCCACTGCGCCATCGAGCCGGCGCAAGGTATCGAATGCCTTGTTGCGCACTATGGTTGTCATCCAGGTCATCGGAGCAGCCAGACCAGCCTGATAGCTGGCTGCGTTGTTCCAGATGCTGACAAAACTTTCCTGTAAGACTTCTTCCGCCAGTTCGCGCTTAACTAATATACGCAGCGCGAAGCCAAACAGTTTCGAAGAAGTTGCATCGTAGAGCTGGCGGAAGGCTTCGCCGTCCTTGCGGGCGGTGGCGGCGAGCCAGGTTTTGAGTTGGCGGGTATCAGTTGTCAATTTTCAGTCCGTTTCAAAGTAGGCTGGCGTAAGTGCTTGATTGATAACATTGCTGTGCCGTATTTTTATTCTTGCAATGCGCAGATTACCTCATGCCAGGGACAAAAAATATGCTTTTTTAACAATCTGCGCCCTTACAGCGAGGCCTGTGCCACTTCCTTTTCATAGCTGGCTACAATGAGGCTTTACTGACAGACAGGTACGGAAGCACGATGGCGACAGAGAATGTGCGTTTGGATAAGTGGTTATGGGCGGCCCGTTTCTTCAAGACCCGGACGCTGGCGACCGACGCTGTTGACAAGGGTAAAGTGAAGCTGGAGCAGGAACGGATCAAGCCGGCGCGTATCGTCAAATGCGGCGACCTGCTGCAGATCGATAACGGTTCGACCGATTGGGAAGTCGTCGTGCAGGCTTTATCCGATGTCCGCGGTTCGGCCGAAATGGCGCAGAGGCTCTATACGGAAACAGAGCAAAGCCTTGTACAGCGCCAGCAGGAAGCGGATCAGCGTAAATTCTTCAAGGAACCCGGTCTCGGTATCAAGGGGCGGCCGACCAAGCGTGACCGGCGTTTGCTGGATAAAACAAATCAATAAGATGGCAGCGCGGCGCAGTCAAAGTCGCTGTCATGCGCTAGTATTCAACTAGCAATTTAATAAATCAGTAAATCAGCCGCGAGGAGACGTTTATGGGTCAATACATTGCACCGTTGCGCGATATGCAATTTGTGCTGCACGAATTACTACATGTTGCAGATGAATTGAAGGTTTTACCCAAGCATGCTGAGATCGACGCCGACATCATCAACCAGGTGCTGGAAGAAGGCGGCAAATTCACCTCTGAAGTTCTGTTCCCGCTGAATCATAGTGGCGACCGCGAAGGTTGCAAACTGGATAGCGCCACACACGAAGTTACTCCCCCCAAAGGTTTCAAGGCCGCCTATGAGCAATATGTTGCTGCGGGCTGGCCATCGCTGACCTGCGATCCGGAATACGGCGGCCAGGGTTTGCCTATGGTGTTACAGAATTCTTTTTATGAAATGCTGAATTCGTCGAACCAGGCCTGGACCATGTATCCGGGTTTGTCGCACGGTGCTTACGAGTGCCTGTATGCGCATGGTACCGAACAGCAAAAAGCCCTGTACCTGCCGAAACTGGTTTCCGGCGAGTGGACCGGCACCATGTGTCTGACCGAAGCGCAGTGCGGCACCGATCTCGGCCTGCTGCGCTCGAAAGCCGAACCGCAGGCAGACGGCTCGTACAAAATCACAGGCAGCAAGATCTTCATTTCCGCTGGCGAGCACGACATGGCGGCCAACATCCTGCACCTGGTGCTGGCACGTTTGCCGAATGCACCGGAAGGCACCAAAGGTATCTCATTGTTCATCGTGCCTAAATTTTTGCCGGATGCAGATGGCAAACTGGGTGCGCGCAATCCTATTTTCTGTGGCGCACTGGAAGAGAAGATGGGCATCCATGGCAATGCGACCTGCCAGATGAATATCGACGGCGCGACCGGCTGGCTGATAGGCGAACCGAACAAGGGTTTGAACGCGATGTTCGTGATGATGAATGCGGCACGCCTCGGTGTTGGTATGCAATCGCTGGGCCTGACCGAAGTGGCTTACCAGAATGCCCTGGTCTACGCCAAAGACCGCCTGCAAATGCGTAGTCTGACCGGGCCGAAAGCAAGCGACAAACCAGCTGATCCCATCATCGTGCATCCCGATGTACGTCGCATGCTGCTGACGGCGAAAGCGTATGCCGAAGGTGGTCGCGCTTTCAGTTCCTACGTCGCGCTGCAGATAGACAAGGAATTGAATCATCCGGATGAGGCAGTGCGTGCCGAAGCGGTCGATGAAGTCGCGTTGCTCACACCTATCATCAAGGCCTTCCTCACCGACAATGGCTGGATCTCGACCTCGGAAGCGATGCAGGTGTATGGCGGTCACGGCTTCATCTCTGAATGGGGCATGGAGCAATACGTGCGCGACTCGCGCATCAATATGATTTACGAAGGTACCAACACCATCCAGTCGCTGGATTTGCTGGGCCGCAAAATCCTGCTGGATAACGGTGCCAAGCTGCGTAAATTCGGTGCCAAGATACAAGCCTTCATCGAAGAAAACGGCACTGACGAAGCGATGTCTGAATTCATCACGCCCCTGGCCGACCTCGCAGACAAGGTCACCAAGCTGACGATGGAAATCGGCATGAAAGCCTTCCAGAATCCGGATGAAGTCGGCGCTGCTGCGGTACCTTATCTGCGCGTGGCCGGGCATCTGGTGTATGCCTACTTCTTTGCGCAAATGGCGAAGATCGCGTTGGCCAAGCAGGATGACGGCGATCCATTCTATAAATCCAAGCTGGCGACAGCGCGCTTCTACTTCGCACGTCTGCTGCCGGAGACCGCGATGCTGATCCGCCAGGCACGCGCTGGTTCAGCCAGCCTGATGGCGCTGGATGCCGAATTGTTTTGAACATCAGGCCAGCTCGTTACGATAGAAAAATACGCATTACTCATTGAGAGGTTCAGGCATGTCAAATTTCATCGTCAGGAAAGTCGCCGTATTGGGCGCGGGCGTGATGGGCGCGCAAATTGCCGCGCATTGCGTGAATGCCAAAGTGCCGGTCATATTGTTCGACCTGCCAGCCAAGGACGGCCCGAAAAACGGCATCGTCTTGCGCGCGATAGAGAACCTTAAAAAACTCAGTCCGGCGCCATTGGCGAATGTTGATCACGCGCCTTTGATCGAAGTGGCGAACTATGAAGATGACCTGGAAAAGCTGAAGGATTGCGACCTGATCATCGAAGCCATCGCCGAGCGCATGGACTGGAAGCACGACCTGTATAAAAAGGTTGCGCCGCATATAGCAGCCAACACCATCTTTGCGTCGAATACTTCGGGCCTCTCCATCACCGCATTGTCCGAAGGCTTTGCTGCAGATCTGAAAGCACGCTTCTGTGGTGTGCACTTCTTCAATCCGCCGCGCTATATGCATCTGGTCGAATTAATCCCGACCGCTGCGACCAAGGCAGAAATCCTCGATCAGCTGGAAGGCTTCCTCACCTCGACCCTGGGCAAGGGTGTGGTGCGTGCTTACGATACACCTAACTTCATTGCCAATCGCGTCGGTATTTTCGGCATGCTGGCAACCATGCACGAAGCGGAGAAATTCGGTCTCACCGTGGATGTGGTGGATGACCTGACCGGCAGCAAGCTGGGACGCGCCAAATCCGGTACCTTCCGTACCGCTGACGTGGTCGGTCTCGACACCATGGCGCATGTGATCACCACCATGCAAAACACATTGCAGGACGATCCCTTCTTCCCGGTATATAAAACACCAGACATCCTTACCAAGCTAATCGGTGGTGGCGCACTCGGACAAAAAGCCGGTGCCGGTTTCTATAAAAAAGTAGGCAAGGACATCCTGCGCATCGATCCGGCCAAAGCGGATTACGTTGCAGGTGGCGGCAAGGCAGATGACCTGGTCGGCCGCATCCTGAAAGAAAAAGATCCTGCCAAGCGTATGAAAGCGCTGCATGACTCTACCAATCCGCAAGCACAATTCCTGTGGGCCATCTTCCGCGATGCCTTCCACTACATCGCCGTACATCTGGAAATCATCGCCGACAACGCGCGTGATGTCGACTTCGCTTTGCGCTGGGGCTTTGGCTGGAACAACGGTCCGTTCGAAACATGGCAGGCCGCAGGCTGGCAACAGATAGCGACATGGGTCAAGGAAGACATCGATGCAGGCAAGGCGCTCAGCAATGCGCCGTTGCCGGCCTGGGTATTCGATGGCCGTAATGGCGTGCATGCACCGGATGGTTCATGGTCGCCGAAGCAAAAGAAAAATATCCCGCGTTCCAGTCTCCCGGTCTATCAACGTCAGGCTTTCCGCGCTGCATTGGTCGGCGACAACGGCGCGAATGGCCATACTGCTGGCACTACGGTATTCGAAGACGAATCAGTACGCATCTGGCATCAGGATGATGAAGTCCTCATCCTGTCCTTCAAAACAAAAATGCACGTCATCGGTGCCGGCGTCACCGCAGGCATCAAGCGCGCGATAGAAGAAGCAGAACAAAACTACAAAGGCCTGGTCATCTGGCACGCGGACGCGGCCGAAGGTGGCGCGTTCTCGGCGGGTGCTGACTTGCAATCGATGTTGCCGCTCTTCATGTCCGGTGGTGTGAAAGCGATAGAACCGGAAGTCGTCAAACTGCAGCAGGCGCACCAGGCATTGAAATATGCGAATGTGCCGGTAGTTGCCGCGGTCGCCGGACTGGCTTTGGGCGGCGGTTGCGAATTGCTCCTGCATGCAGCCAAACGTGTGGCGTCGATAGAGTCCTACATCGGCTTGGTTGAAGTCGGCGTCGGCCTGATCCCTGCCGGTGGTGGCTTGAAAGAAGCAGCGGCACGTGCGGCCAGCGATGCGCGCGGTAACGACATCCTGCAGTTCCTGAAAAACTACTACATGAATGCGGCCACGGCTGCCGTCTCGCGTTCCGCACTGGAAGCGCAAAGCATGGGTTACCTGAAGAGCGATGACATCATCGTCTTCAATGCATATGAGTTGCTGCACATCGCGAAAACGCAGGCACGCGCCATGTTCGACGCAGGCTATCGTGCACCACGCAAAGCGCTGGTGCCATTGACTGGTAAATACGGTCTGGCAACGATAGGAGCGCAGCTTTTGAACATGCGTGACGGTGGTTTTATCTCGGCCCACGATTACAAGCTCGGCATGATGATCGCCGAAGTTGTCAGCGGCGGTGACATCGAACAGGGTAGCCTGGTTGATGAGCAATGGCTGCTCGATCATGAGCGCAAAGCCTTTATGGAATTACTGAACAACCCTAAAACGCAGGAACGCATCATGGGCATGATGCAAACCGGTAAACCAGTGCGTAATTAAAGGGGCGATTAAGCTACTGCGCAAACCAATCTCGACGCTGTGATGCTCGCTGTACCAACGTACAGCTGCGCTTCTCGCGCCGACCTTGATTCGCTCGCTACGCGTACTCACCCCTTCATATACTTAAAAAAGCGAAGTTCCCTTAGGAGCATAAGATGAGCAAACAACTTCAAGATGCCTACATCGTTGCCGCGACGCGTACACCTATCGGCAAGGCACCACGCGGGATGTTCAAGAACACGCGGCCGGATGATTTGCTGGTGCATGCTTTGCAATCAGCTTTGGCGCAAGTGCCTTCACTGGATCCGAACCTGATTGAAGATGCCATCGTCGGCTGTTCTTTCCCGGAAGCAGAGCAGGGCTTGAACATGGCGCGCATGGGCGTGCTACTGGCAGGTTTGCCGAAGACCGTCGGCGGCGTCACCGTGAATCGTTACTGCGCGTCAGGCCTGACCGCGATTGCAATGGCGGCTGACCGCATCCGCGTGGGTGAGGCAGACGTCATGATCGCGGCCGGTGCCGAGTCCATGTCCATGGTGCCTATGATGGGCCATCATCCTTCGATGAACATGGGCATCTTCAAGGAAGAGAACATCGGCATGGCCTACGGCATGGGCCTGACTGCGGAGAAAGTTGCGACGCAATGGAAAGTCAGCCGCGAAGCACAGGATCAGTTCGCACTGAATTCACACCTGAAAGCATTGGCGGCGCAGCAAAGCGGCGAATTCAATAATGAAATGACGGCGGTGGAAATCGTCGAGCGCTTCCCGAATCTGTCGACTGGCCAGATAGATATCAGCACCCGCATCGTGAACATGGATGAAGGTGCACGTGCCGACACCAACCTCGAAGCACTCGGCAAACTGCGCCCGGTATTTTCGCCGAAAGGTTCAGTCACCGCAGGCAACAGCTCGCAAACGTCGGATGGCGCAGGCGCGCTCATCCTGGTCAGCGAAAAAATCCTCAAGCAATTCAACCTGACCCCACTGGCGCGTTTCGTCTCCTTCGCCGTGCGCGGCGTACCGCCCGAGATCATGGGCATAGGGCCGAAGGAAGCGATACCTGCCGCCTTGCGTGCCGCGGGCCTGAAGCAGGATCAGATGGACTGGATAGAACTGAACGAAGCCTTTGCCGCACAAGCTCTGGCCGTCATCCAGGATCTGGGCCTCGATCCGGCCAAGGTCAATCCTATGGGCGGCGCGATTGCGCTGGGGCATCCATTGGGTGCGACCGGCGCGATCCGGGCAGCTACCGTGGTGCATGCACTGCGCCGCAAAAACCTGAAGTATGGGATGGTGACGATGTGCGTGGGTACGGGTATGGGCGCTGCGGGGATTTTTGAAAAGATGTAAGGCGATACCGCCTGATAAAAAAGCACAGGATTTATACCCTGTGCTTTCATTGCATTGCTGGCGTTGAATGTGCCGGCTTGGCTGAATGAACCGACAGCATTGGTCTGGTAGTCACAGAGCTGGCTGGGTATCTTTCTCATGATTTGCGGAATCGGCGTAGGACTCTCCGGAATTCGCGATGTATGCGCGAATCGGACCACTGCAATTGACAACATTCGGGAGCTAACAATGACAGCTATCCGTTTTTCCGATCAGCGACAGCACGTACTTATAACCGGTGCGACTGGTTTTGTTGGACAGTTACTGGTGCGCGCATTGCTCGCTGATGGCCACGTAGTGACAGTGCTGACGCGTAATCCGAAGAAGGCGGCATGGATGTTCAATGGGGCAGTACGCTGTATCGAGCGTCTGAATGAGATAGCGCCGACAGAACATGTCGATGTGATTATTAATCTGGCTGGCGCGCGCATTCTTGGACCGCGCTGGACTGCAGCGCGTCAGCAAGTGCTACGCGACAGTCGGGTGGCATTTACTGAGAGATTGGTTGAGTGGATAGGGGGCATGCAGCATAAGCCGCGCTTGATGCTGTCGGCCTCTGCAATCGGTTATTACGGCGTGCAGGAGCAAGGTGATTTGAGCGTGTTGAGTGAGGATGCACCACCGCAAGCGATATTCATGTCGCAGCTATGTCAGGACTGGGAACACGCGGCACAGGGGGCGCGACGCTATGGTGTCGAAGCGATTTGTATGCGCTTCGGTCTGGTACTTGGCAAGGGCGGTGCGTTTCCGATGATGGCTTTGCCAATAAAACTAGGACTAGGTGGGCCGCTGGGAGGTGGCCGGCAAATCCTGTCGTGGATACATGTACACGATCTGTTGCGCGGTATTGCACATTTAATGAATCGTCCGGATGCAGTGAGCCGACCTGCAAGTTATAACTTCACCGCACCTGAACAGCCCACACAAGCACAGTTCTCTCAGGCAGCGGCTCGTAGGCTGGGGCGGCCATCATTTTTCCCGACACCGGCCATGCCGATGCGGTTTCTGCTGGGCGAGCAATCCGACTTGTTACTGAAAGGGCAGCGTGTGGCACCGCGGGCTTTACTTAACGAGGGATTTGTTTTCGACTATCCGACGGTGGAGAGTGCAATGAAGGCCTTACTGTAAGCCGGACGCAGATTTAATCGCGAGGATTTTGCGTCCAACCAGTGTCCGCTTTGAATCGAAAGCGGACATTTAAATGTCTCACGAAGTTATTCTTTATCTCAGTTCTATTCTCTATTTGCGCTGACACTACCAGTGCCACGCACCCAAGCAGTGCACTAACGCACCACAGCGACCCCCTCCGCCTGCATCCGGCGCAATCCCCCGTCTCTCTCTGAACACAGTCAGCAATTTGTCGACTATTTGTCGGGAAATCTTAGTGGCACAGACTTTGCTATGACGTAGTTAAGCTTGTACACAAGAAGGTATTCTAATTACCGATCTGGTGTTGGCAGGCCGAATGCGCGCTTACTCGTCAACTTAATAAGGATCAGCCATGCACCCACGCAGAAAATTTATTGCCTCCCTGATTGCAGCATCGTTTGTCTGTGCCGCCGCATCTACATCAGCACTGGCAGCGGATCAGGTGATCCGTGTCGGTACACTTAAACTGATGCATGGCATCACGCCTTACTTCTACGATAAGTTCACCCCGCCGGGCTACAAGATAGAAGTGATCCCGTTTGAAACACCGACCGACGGCAAGAATGCGGTCGTGACCAGGTCGGTTGATTTTGGTACTTACGGCCTGGCAGCAGCGACGCTGGGTGCGGCAGCAGGTGAACCGGTCGTGATCGTCGCCGCACAGTGCAATCGCGGCATGGCAGTGGTTGCACGTGCTGACAGCAAGATCGCATCCATCAAGGACTTGAAAGGCCAGCGCGTCGGCATCCTGCCAGGTTCGACACAGGAAGTGGTGATCCTCGATCGCCTGAAACAGGAAGGCATGACCGTCAAGGATATCAAGCCTGTGCGCGTCTCTTTCAGTGAAATGGCTTCCGCTCTGGAGCGTAATGATATCGATGCCTTCGTCGGTGCAGAACCCGGCCCATCCATCAGCGTCAGCCGCGGCATAGGCAAGATAGTTGAGTACCCGTATTCGACTCCGACCGGCACCGTGAATATGGTCATGACCACGCATGCAGACAATCTGAAAAACAAGCAGGAACTGATCAAGGTTTTCCTGAAGGTCCATCGTCAGGCTACCGAGTACGCGATGGCGAATCGCGGCGCCTTCGTCGAGATGTCGGAGCAAAAGCTGGGCTTGCCTGCCAAGGTTGTGGAACTGGCTGCACCTAACGTCGAACTGACCTGGAAACTCGATGATGAATGGATCAAGCGCGCCAAGTACTACGGTTCGCAAATGCTGGATAAAAAGCAAATCCGCCAGTTGCCCGATTACGGCAAGTTCATTGATGCCAGCTTCAATCAACAAGTGAAGTAAGCATTACGTATAGCGGCAGCAAGTATCTAGCTTAGTTTTATCTGGAAGGATTTATCGTGGAACAAACCGTCGAGTTACCGATGAAAGTTGTCAGGCCCGAGTTGTGGCCGCGTATCAAGCGTAGCCTGACACCGTTGATAGTGCCCTTGTTGTTGCTGTTGGGCTGGCATGTGGGTGTCAAGGCGTCAGGTACGCAGTTGATTCCGCTGCCCAAGGACGTCGGCCTGATGTTGTATGACTTCGCGTTCGGCGGTATCTACGATGATGCCTTCAGCGAAACCTTGCCGCTGCATTTGTGGAAATCGGTCACGCGCGTCTACGGTGGTTTCTTCGCCGCCGCGCTGGTCGGTATTCCACTTGGCTTGCTGATCGGCCGTATCAAGGTAATCCGTGAGTTGCTGGATCCGACCTTGCAGTTGCTGCGTCCGGTACCGGTGACTGCATGGTTGCCGCTGTCGATGATTTTCTTTGGCATCGGCCCCAACGCAGCGATCTTTCTGGTGTTCCTCGGTGCGTTTTACCCGATTGTTTTTAATACGACTTTTGGCGTGAAGGCAGTTGATAACCGTTTGTTTGAAGCTGCGCTGATGCTGGGCTGTAACGGCTCATCGCTGTTCCGCCAGGTAGTGCTGCCTGCTGCGATGCCGTCCATCCTGAATGGTTTGCGTCTGGGTCATGGTTTTGCGTGGATCCTGATCGTGGTCGGTGAGATGACAGGTGTGCCTGAAGGTCTGGGCGCGGTGATTATGGATGGTCGCATGTTGTCGCGTACCGATCTGGTGATTGCCGGCATGGTCGTGATCGGCATTGTTGGTTACAGCACGGATCGCATCCTGGTCGCGATCAACAATTATTTACTCAAATGGAGCCCGCAACATCATGTCTGATACTTACTCCGAACGCCGTCCTTTACCGGCGATAGATATCAAAGGCGTCAGCAAGGTTTTTTCGATAGGCGGACAAACCGTGCAGGCTTTGCGTGAAGTCAACCTGACCATTAACAAGGGTGAGTTCGTGTGCCTGATCGGTGCTTCCGGTTGCGGTAAATCGACGCTGTTGCGCATCATGGCAGGATTTGAAACGACTTCTTCCGGTAGCGCGAATATGTATGGCATGCCCATCGACGGACCGAGTCCGGAGCGCGGCATGGTGTTCCAGGATTACGGCTTGTTCCCGTGGCTGACCGTGAAGGAAAACATAGGCTTCGGTCAGCGCCAGCGCAACCTGCCCAAGGCCAAACTGGAAGAGTTATCGGCCTACTACACCGATATGGTGGGCCTGACCAAGTTTGCCAATTACTATCCGGGGCAGTTGTCCGGCGGTATGAAGCAGCGTGTGGCGATTGCTCGTGTGTTGGCGAACGATTGTGAAGTCTTGCTGATGGATGAACCGTTTGGCGCACTGGATGCGTTGACACGTGAAAAGCTGCAACAGGATTTGCTGGAAATCTGGGAACGTACCAAGGTGACGGTCGTGTTTGTCACGCATGCGGTGGAGGAGGCTGTGATGCTGTCGGATCGCGTGGTGGTGATGACTGCAGGTCCGGGCCGTATCGAAGAAGACATCAAGCTGGAGCTGGCGCGTCCACGTGATATTACTGCGGTTGAGTTTAATGAAATCCGGCGCGATATTACCCAGTATTTGACCAGTCACGTGTCGACCAAAATCGCAGCCTGATATTGGCAGCAAAATAGTCGTAAAGGCGGAAATTCGCGCTACCATGGCACAGGATTTCCGCCTATGCGGAAAAGTAGCCAAATACAATAAAAACGTGACTCCGCTATGCATTCGATATATCACGGCATGGATCAGGCCGCCCTGGACGCCGGTTACAACAACTCGCTGGCAGTCAAGGACAGTCCGGCCATATTGAAAGATTTTGATCAGCGCAGTGCGGCCCTGCGTGCCGAGTACGGGCAGCGACTGGACTTGCGCTATGGGCCGGCCGAGCGCAATCGTATCGATTACTTTGCAGGCAGCAAGCCGGGGCCGTTGCTGGTGTTTATCCATGGCGGTTACTGGCAAATGCGGGCCAAGGAAACGTTCAGCTTCCTTGCTGCGGGACCATTGGCGCATGGCATGCATGTCGCGCTGGTCGGTTATACGCTGGCACCGGATGCGACGCTGACGCAAATTGTGACGGAGGTAAGGGCTGGTATCGCCTGGTTGCGGCAGCATGCCGGAGAGTTTGGCGGCGACGTTGAACGCATCGTCGTATCCGGCTGGTCTGCAGGCGGACACCTGACTGCCTTATGCGTTGACGAACCCGGCGTGATCGGTGGTGTAGCCATCAGCGGCATTTATGATCTGGAGCCGATACGTCTGTGCTACCTGAATAATAAATTGCAACTGAGTGCGGCGGAAGAGAAGGAACTTAGTCCTTTGTTGCTGCCGCTCAGTCCGCGCCCGTTGACGCTGATGTATGGCTCGGACGAGTTAGCCGAGTTGCAGCGTCAGTCCGAGCAGTTCGGTGCGGCGCGCAATGCCTTGCCGGGTGCGCTGGTGCCGCTGGCGCAGCGCAATCACTTTACTATCCTCAATGAACTGGCTGCGAAAGATGGGGCGATTACGCGTGAAGTATGCGCCATCGCCGGAGTCGCTTAATTCGCTGTGCCTGCCATCGTTGCGTCGGAGTGGAAGTGCTGGCGGTAGTCGCTCGGTCCTATGCCCAGTCGTTTCGAGAAGATGCGGCGCAGCGTAGCTGCATTCGTCAGTCCGCAGCGACGGGCGATTTCACTCAGGCCGAGATCGGTTGATTCCAGATAACGACGTGCCGCATCGATGCGCGCATCGTTGACGAAGTTCATCAGTGTTAAGCCGGTTTCCTGTTTGAACACGCGCGAAAGATTACGCGCACTCATTTGCATTTCATCAGCGATGCTGAGCAAGGTGTGTTCAACGTTGAGATTGTTGAGTACATAGTTCTGTACTGCGGCAACCGGTGAGTCGTTCTTTACCTGGACTTCCAGCAGCGGGCTGAATTGTGATTGCCCGCCAGCGCGGCGCAGGTAAACGATCAGGTACTTGGCGACATCCAGTGCCATTTGTTTGCCGAAATCTTCTTCTATTAACGCCAGCGACAAATCGATGCCCGCTGTTACGCCAGCCGTGGTGTAGAGGCTGTCATCTTTCACATAAATCCGGTCGGGTTCTACCGTCGCCTTGCGGAACATGGCCGCCAGGCGTGCCGCATCCATCCAGTGCGTGGTGACGGTTTTGCCATTGATCATGCCTGCCGCACCGAGTGCGAATACCCCGTTGCAGATCGCGCCTATACGACGGCAGCTTTCGCCTTGCGCTGCCAGCCAGTCGGTCAGGGTGGTGTCTTCCAGGATATCGAATACTCCGAGTCCGCCCGGCACGATCAGCGTATCGAAGTGTGGACAGGGGTCGAAGATGGTGCGATCCGGCATGACGGTCAGGCCGCTGGAAGACTGGATAGGCCCGCGCGTAGTGGCGATGGTCAGGATTTCATATTCGCATTCACCATTGCTGAGTACTTTGACCTCGGCGAAGGCGTCGCCGGGCGCAGCGATGTCCAGCATCTGGAAGCGGGGGAAGACGACGAGGCCTATGGTGATTTTGCGCATGAAAAGTGTCGGGCAGGAAAATTCGGGATGAGTAAAAATCTGTGCAAATCATACCTGATGCCGGCCGCCAGTTGCATATAGACAGATCCGGTGCCCAGGCGCTGCTTTGGCAGGATAGCCGCCATGTTTGGCGGATTAAGACCGCAGACGATGGTTTTGCTTTTTGCTCTTGCTTTGCATACTGGATACGGGTTCAGCGCACCTCATTTCGGGGTGTGCGACTTCTTATTCAATCAGGAGAGCAAGATGGAAGCAGCAATGTCCAGTGCCGAGCGCGTAGGCCCGGCTTTTTCAGTCGACGGCATGTTGCAGGCGCGTGCCAAAACACGGGAGGCGATACGCACCATCGCCGCGCTGGTGCGACCGGGTATGGTGGAAGAAGATGCGGTCGATATGGCCAAGCGCACGCTGATCGCTTCCGGCCTGGATCTGACCTGGCATCCGACGCGCATACGCTTTGGCCGGAATACCATGAAGGCGATGAAACAGGCTTCCGAGCCGGGCATCGTGCTACAGGAAAACGATATTTTCTTTATCGATATGGCGCCGCGTTTTGCCGCATGGGAAGGCGACGGCGGTGCATCCTTCGTAGTTGGTCAGAACGCAGAGTACGCACGTTGTGCAGCTGATGCCGAAGAAATTTTTCATGCCGTGCGCAAGGTCTGGCTGACGGAACAAGCGAGCGGGCAAGAACTGTATCGCTACGCTGAACAGCAAGCGCGGCAGCGTGGCTGGGAATTGAACTTCGACCTGCCTGGTCACCGTGTATCAGATTTTCCGCATGCAGCCATACACACGGGTTCACTGGCTGATTTTGACGCGACCCCATCCGCCATGCGCTGGATACTGGAAATCCATATTCGTCATCCCGAAAAGCAGTTTGGCGCCTTTTTTGAAGACATGCTGCTGGATGACAGCAGTTATCAAACCTAAGCCGACCGCTGCTTCATCTTCAACTTCACGCCGAGAGTTGCGCTGCCAGTCGCGCCTGATGCAACATCTGTATCGTGATTTTCTTCACTTCGGATTGACTCAGGGCGATGTGGGCGCGCAGCAGGTCTTTGGCCTGACAGGTGCGCTTTTCGATGATGGCACGCAGGATGTGCGCATGCTCGGTATAGGTGACTTCTATGCGCATTTCCTTGGTGAACTCGAGACGACGGATGACGCGTATGCGTTCGGTGATTTCATGATGTATGCGTGCCATCTCGATGTTGCCACTGGCTTCCACCAATTGTTCGTGGAAGCGTTCATCATGTACCGAGAGGGTAGGTACATCAGTAATGCGTTCATGTTCCGGTACGAACCAGAGCGCCGCCAGTTCCTGCAATAGGGGCGGTGTTTCCGGCATTGCGCACAATTGTTCGACAGCAGCACATTCGAGCACGCTGCGCACGTCGTACAGTTGCTCAAACATCTGGAAGTCGAAGGGCCGGATTTGCCAGCCTGCCTTGTGCAGCACTTCCACATAGCCTTCACGCTGCAAACGAAATAATGCTTCGCGTACCGGCGTACGGCTCATTTGCAGGCGCTCACTCATTTCGTTTTCGCTGAAGCGGTCACCGGGCAGGAAGTGGAAATCAAAGATATCCGCTTTCAGCCGGGTGTAGGCTTGCGAGGCGAGGCTGTCCGGCAGGACTTTGGCAAATTTAAGCTTGGGGATCATGGTGCATTCCAAAAGTCAGTTCAGGCTGCCTTGTTGCAATATGCGCGCCAGCCACCGTATGCGGTAATGTCTTGCGCACTCTCCAGTGCATAGGGTTCACAGATGAAACCTTTCACCAGTCTGCCATCTGCCAGTTCCAGCGTACCTATACCCAGCGGTGACGGTACGCCCGCGACAAAGGAGCCGAAAGCGGTGAGCGGGATATCCCATAGCTCCACCGTAATTGCCGCGCCATCCTTGCTGCGCGCCAGGCCGGGTTTGGGTGGCACGGTTTGCGCCAGTGCATACAGGCGATAGTTGCTGGCGGTTAGGGTGCTTTCCACCAGCATGGCTTTGCGTTCAGTCAGCTCACGATTCAGCGGCATGCCGGTCAGGTGAGCGCCGACGACGGCGATGCGCAGATGGCCTGCGGGTACTTCGTCCTTGGTCGGTGTCGCAGCTTCTGCGCTGTGGTAAGGCAGGCCGGTAGCACCGCGTGGCAAGCCGGTTTGCGCCTGCCAGCGTTTGCCGTATGCAGCCAATGCGTGATCTGACCAGGCCGGGCCTATCAGCGTCAGTCCGAACGGCAGGCCGTCGCTGCGCAGATTGGCCGGTACTGCCAGCGCGCACCAGTTCAGCAGATTGACGTAGTTGGTGTACTTGCCCATGTGGCTGTTGAGGCGCACCGGATCGGCTGCGACATCGGCGATTTTGTAATGCGTCGGCGCGGTCGGTACCAGCAAGGCATCGACCGAGGCCATGATTTTGTCGGCAGCGCGCTTGAGGTCGGCCAGCTTGTATTGCGCATTGAAGGTATCGGTCGCCGAGAATTCCCGGGCGCGGAAGATGATGTTGCGTACGACCGGGTGGATGGCATCCGCATGTTCTTCGGCAAAGGCTGCGATGGCCGCATAGCGTTCGGCTACCCATGGCCCATCATAGAGCAGGGCGGTAACCTGATCGAATAGCGAGAAGTCGAGCGGGATACATTCCGCGCCGCTGGCGCGTACCGCATCCAGTGCTTTCGCATAAGCGGCTTCGGCGACGGCATCGCCATAAAACTCAGGTACAGCCGGGATGCCGAAACGCGGTTTGGTCGGCAGCGTTGTTGCCACTTGTTCCGGACGCGCACGTGAATAAGCATCTGCGTCATCGTAGCCCGCGGCCTGCGAGTAGACCAGTTCCGCATCGGCGACGGTGGTCGCGAAGATGGAAACGCAATCCAGTGTGCGGCATGCAGGTACCACGCCGCGGCCGCTGAGTGAGCCTACCGTCGGCTTTAGTCCCACGATATTGTTGAGACCTGCCGGTACACGACCCGAACCTGCGGTGTCGGTGCCGAGTGAAAACGGTACCAGGCCGCGCGCGACTACTGATGCTGAACCGGAGCTGGAGCCGCCGGAAACATATTCTGCATCGAAGGTATTCGGCACTACGCCGTAAGGGGAGCGGATACCGACCAGGCCGGTAGCAAACTGATCGAGATTGGTTTTGCCGATGACGATCGCACCTGCATCCAGCAGGCGCTGCACCACGGTCGCATGTTGTTCTGCGATGTAGGCAAATTCGGGGCAGGCTGCAGTGGTGCGTATGCCTGCCACATCGATATTGTCCTTGGCTGCAAACGGCACGCCGTACAGAGGCAGCTTGCTCAACTCCGGATCGGCTGCACGCCTGGCTTCCAGCGCCTGTAATTGTGTTGCCAGATAGGGCTGATCTATCAGCGTGATCCAGGCGACATCATCCTGCGCCATGCTAGCCAGCAAGCCCGGCAGTAGAGATGCCGGTGTTGCGCCGTCGCGGTAAGCGTTTTGCCAATCAACTATAGTCCATCCCAACATTTTGAATACCCTCATGTATACAAGTTTGTATTTGTTATAGCATGAGTCATGCCAGACAAAATTGGCAAGCTTTTGCTCATGGCAGGGCAGATGTATGTACTCTTCCATGTGGCCTGATTCGCCTTGGTGCGGGCGCGCACTTTTCGAGTGCGTTTGTGTGTTGCGTACGATAAGCGTGCGCCTTTTCTTCGCAATTTTCCTCCCGATATTCACGGCAAATTTCTTTGTTGTTTTTGCTGATCGTCGCGTCACGAAACACATCACTTCTCATAGCAAATTTCATTTTGCTTCACATCGGATTGCATCCTTTTCACGCCTTCGCCGGAATCAGCTATGACAGAATTTGCGTCGCTGTTCAGCTATAAAAATCAATTAAAAAAATGACGTCGGCTTCATGCCTGCTAACGATTACCCCCATTTCCTGGGAGACTAAATGATGTGGTCACACGTGTACGATCCTTTCAACAACGCGCTACTTTCAACGCTGGCGGCAGCAGTCCCTGTCGTCGTGATGTTGTCAGCGTTGGCTTTCTTTCATATCAGGGCACATATTGCCGCGCTGCTCGGTCTGGGCTCGGCTATCGTGGTCGCGATATTCTGTTTCACCATGCCGGCGTCGAGTGCGCTGTCATCAGCCGCTTACGGAGCCGCCAACGGTCTGATGCCTATCGGCTGGATCATCCTGAACGTGATTTTTCTGTATCAACTCACTGAACGTAAAGGCTACTTCAAGGTGCTGCAGGAAAGCATCACCGGCATTACGACGGACCGACGGCTGCAACTGTTGCTGGTGGCGTTTTCCTTCGGCGCATTCTTTGAAGGTGCGGGTGGCTTCGGTACACCGGTAGCGGTGACCGGTGCCATGCTGATCGGACTCGGCTTTGCGCCTTTGGCGGCTTCCGGTTTGTCGCTGATTGCGAACACTGCGCCAGTAGCGTTCGGCGCATTGGGTACACCTATCATCGCGCTGGCTGGTGTGACCGGACTCGATATGTTGCAACTGTCGGGCATGGTCGGTCGTCAGTTACCGGTGTTCTCTATGCTGGTGCCGTTCTGGCTGATCTGGGCCTTCTGTGGTTTCCGCGGCATGCTGGCCGTGTGGCCCGCAATTCTGGTGGCGGCTGCTGCGTTCGCGGTACCGCAATACCTGATTTCAAATTTCCACGGACCGTGGTTGGTGGACGTCGGCGCAGCGATCTCGTCGATGGTCTTGCTGACCCTGTTTCTGCGTGTATGGAAGCCTGCAACTATCTGGACTTCGGCCGCAGGCAAGTTCAAGGCTGCGCCGCAACAGCAGCAGGCATCGGTCATCCATACGCATACACGTGAAGCAGTGATACGTGCCTGGTTGCCGTGGTTCATTTTGTCGGTGCTGGTGTTTCTGTGGGGCATACCGGGCTGGAAGAAGATGCTGGATGGCATCTCGGTACTGCGTTTCGAGTGGCCGTGGTTGCATATGTTGACGCAGAAGATGCCGCCGGTCGCTTTGCATCCTCATGTGGAAGCCGCCATCTTTAACCTGAACTGGCTGTCTGCAACTGGTACAGGGATCTTCATTGCATCGATGATTTCTGGCCTGGTGATGGGCTATCGCTTCAAGCAATTGTTTGTCGTGTATTGGGACACGCTGAAGATACTGCGTCATTCGCTGATTGCGATTGCTGCCATGCTCGCGCTCGGTTACATCACACGTTACTCCGGCATGGATTCGACCCTGGGCCTGGCGTTTGCGCACACCGGCGCGTTCTATCCTTTCTTCGGCACCCTGCTGGGCTGGATGGGCGTCGCGCTGACTGGCTCCGATACCGCAGCGAATGTCCTGTTCGGCGGCTTGCAAAAAACCACGGCAGAGCAACTCGGCCTGAACCCTGTGTTGATGGCGTCAGCCAATTCATCGGGTGGCGTGATGGGCAAGATGATCGATGCGCAATCCATCGTAGTGGCTGCAACAGCAACCAAGTGGTATGGCCATGAAGGCGAGATCTTGCGCTATGTCTTCTTCCATTCAATCGCGCTGGCTTGCCTGGTTGGTTTGTTCGTCACGCTGCAGGCTTACGTCTTCCCGTTCACCCTGATGGTCTGGTAACGGCTCTGGCATGAGGGATGCAGTTTTCCTGCATCCCGGATGCAAATCATTTCAATCTGTAAAGCGCTCTTTTTTCGCTATACCCCGCCTATAGTGGCACGTGACTTCCGGACGCAGTATCCGGACTCAAAACATATTTTAGGAGAGTAGTAATGAAGGAATATCCAAAATTCAAGGCAGCAGCATGTCATGCAGCGCCTATCTATTTCGACACCCCTGCCACCATCGATAAAGCTTGCGACCTGATTGCGGAAGCTGCGCGCAATGGCGCTTCGCTGATTGCATTCCCTGAAGCGTTTGTCTCTGCATTCCCGATCTGGTGTGGTGTATGGGCACCGGTAGAAACGCATGAATTCTTTTTCAAACTGGCGTCGTCGGCGATAACAATCAATGGCCCGGAAGTAGCGCAGTTGCGCGAAGCAGCACGTCGTCATGGCGTGTTTGTTTCGATGGGTATCAATGAAGGCACACCTGTCAGCATGGGTTGCGTCTGGGATACCAACATACTGATCGGCGACGACGGCAGCATCCTGAATCGTCATCGAAAACTGATCGCCACCCATTGGGAAAAGCTGGCATGGGCCAGCGGCGATGGCAGTGGCTTGCGCGTAGTCGATACACGCATCGGCCGCATCGGCGCACTGGTGTGCGGTGAAAACACAAACGCACTGGCGCGCTTCTCGCTGATGGCGCAAGGCGAAAACGTGCACATTTCCGCCTACTCACCACGCTGGCCTACCCATCCGTCCGGTGAAGTCGCGTATGACCTGGAAGCATCGATCCGCCTGCGTGCCGGAGCCGCTGCGTTTGAAGGCAAGATGTTCAACATCGTTGCCTCCGGCTTCCTGCCGCCAGAAGCGATCGATATGATTAGCCGCAACGATCCGCGTGTACGTCGCCTGATGGAAGAAGCATCGAAGAGCGTCTCCATGATCATGGGGCCGGACGGCATGCCGATCAGCGATACCCTGCAGGATGAAGAAGGCATTGTGTATGCCGATATCGATCTCGCCAAATGTGTCGTACCTAAACAGTTCCAGGACGTGGTCGGTTACTACAATCGCTTCGATGTATTCGAATTGAAGGTCAATCGTCGAGCGCTGACGCCGGTCGAGTTCAATGATGCGGCAGCGGAAGCGGAGCGCGCGCAGTTTGCTGCCGAGCTCGGGCCTTTACCTGCACTGTCACGCGCACCTGACGGTAGCGACCGTTTGCAATAAGCAGGAGCAAGACGAATTATGTCTTTACCCCTAATCACAGAAATGCGTGTACGCGCATTGATCGTACCGCTGTCGCAACCGTTGAAGACGGCAAGCGGGACGGTACATGCAGCACCCATGCTGTTGCTGGATGTGCAGACCGATGCCGGTGTCTGCGGTCATGCGTATATCTTCACTTACACGCCGCTGGTACTGGGCGCAGTCAAACAACTGGCGACTGACCTGACCTTGTTGCTCGAAGGTCAGCCGCTGGACCCGCTGGGTTTGACACAGAACCTGCGCAGTCGCTTCATGTTGATCGGTACCTATGGTTTGCTGGATATGGTGCTGGCCGGTATCGATATGGCGGTGTGGGATGCGCATGCGAAGTTTCTTCAGCTGCCGCTGGTACGTGCGCTGGGTGGCAGTGTCGGCAGTGGTACTGCAGCTGACGGTATCCCCGCGTATGCCAGTTTCGGTATGGATGGGCTGGCCGATGCAGTCAAGCATGTGGCCGCTGCAGTGGAGCGTGGTTTCAAGGCGATCAAGATCAAGATCGGTTATCCGACCCTGCAGGAAGATATCGCGGTGGTGCGTGCAGCGATCAAGGCAACGGAAGGTGCGGCGCGCCTGATGGTCGATTACAACCAGAGCCTGGATGTAGCCGAAGCGATGGTGCGTTGTTCGGCGCTGGATGATCAAGGCTTGCTGTGGATAGAGGAACCGACCCGTTACGACGATAACTGTGGTCATGCGCAAATTGCCGCTGCCATCAAAACACCATTGCAATTAGGCGAGAACCTGTGGGGGCCGCGTCAGGTGGCAGAGAGCTTGCGCATGAAGGCGTCGGATTACATGATGCCGGATCTGATGAAGATAGGTGGTGTGTCGGGCTGGATGCAGACGGTCGGTTTGTGCGCGGCGAATAATATGCGCGTCTCGAATCACTTCTTCCAGGAAATCAGTGTGCACTTGCTGCGCGTGACACCGACTGCGCATTACATAGAGTATTTCCAGATGGCAGATCCGATACTGGTCGATCCATTGCAGGTGCGCAATGGCAACGCGATCGTACGGGATAGTCCTGGCAACGGTATCCAGTGGAAAGAGGAGGCCGTTGAACGTTACACCCTCTGATGATGGTGTGTCTCTTCAGGCAGTGCCGCGCGCGTGCGAGGTGCTGCCTATTTTTTTCTTTTGCCTGATGGTTTGGCGGCTAGCGCCAATGCCTGCATTGCATCTTCACGCTCAAGGTCGCTGCGCAGCCAGTTGATTACTTCCAGCGACTCCGTATGTTGCAAGGCTTCCGGCAAACAGGTTGCGAAGTAAGAGTATGCAGGTTTCGCACTCAAATCAAATACCGGTACCAGCCGACCGCTGTCTGTCAGTGAGGCTGCCATCTTCGGGCGTGCCAGCGCGACGCCATGCCCCCATGCTGCCGCCTGCATGCAGGAACCGATATCAACGAATTGCAGCGTACCGACCGGCTCGCGCCAGTCCAGTCCGGCCGCCTGGAACCAAGGGTGCCACGGTTCTATCGTGCAGCGTAGCAAGGTCGCGCGCTGCAGGTCTTCATAAGTCTCAAACGGGCCGTGTTGCGCCAGGTATTCCGGGCTGCACATGGGTAGCACATCTTCATCGAGTATGCGCGTGACGTGATAGCCGGGATAGTGGCCTATGCCAAAGCGTATCTCTATATCCGAATCGTCCGCTTTCAAGCCGACCAGTGGTACCGATAGCTGCAATTCAAAGCGCAGTGCCGGGAAGTTTTCCTGCAATAAGCTCAGGCGCGGAATGATGATCTGGTAGGCAAAGGTTGGCGGTGCGGCGATGCGCAATTGCTTTTTGACTTTGCTGCTGGCAGCCGGATTGCGGCCGAAGTGACTCAGTGTATTGAGGGCATTGCGTACAGCTTCCAGGTAAGCCTGACCGTCGGCGGTGAGCACTGCTTCGCCACTGGTCTTGCGGAATAGTTGCAGATTGGTCGCTTCTTCCAGCTGCTTGATGCGATGACTGACTGCACTCGGTGAGATACACAATTCGCGTGCAACCAGTACGCCGCTGCCCAGACGTGCACGCGCTTCAAATGCAATCAGACAGGGAATCGGTGGCAGGCGGAAATCGATAGTAGACATGGACGTGCTAGCTCGATGGTGATGTGCAATGAACGATTATAGAGCGCTATGCGGAGATACGATTAACCGTAAGCACCACCAGTGAGAAATAAATCTGTCATGCGCGCCATGCTGATGACGATGGTGGTGAATGTGCAGGCGAAAGTGAGCACGATCAGAATGACGACAGACCAGCGTGAGTCTGATTGTTGCGCCGAAAGTTCATTATGTTTCGCATCCCATTTTTCATCCGGTGTGAGTCCGATCACGAGCGCTTCTATCCACGCCGCGAAGACAGGAATAGGGAACAGGCTGAGCAAATTCAGCGCCAGTGAATTCGATGTCTGCGCGACGAGCAAGGTCAGCACGAAGAGAACGAAAGCGCAGAAGTAAATCCACGCCCAAAAGTCCTTGCGACCATATAAATAAAAACGATGTGCACCGGTACCGCCGAGCAAGACCGCCAGCAAAGTGGTGCTGGTTTTGCTTTTGTGTCTGCTGCTCAGTAGTGGCGTGTGACGGCTGGAAGAATGATGTGATGCAGGCATGGACTTAACGTGAGCGATAGCGATTGACATCGTTGGGTGATACCGCGCTGGCCTGGTTGCCCCAGGCGTTGCGGATGTAGGTCACGACAGAAGCGACTTCTTCATCCGTCATGGAGTGGCCGTATGGCGGCATGCCATAAGGACGTGGATTGCCTGCAGTGCTTGGCGCATAGCCACCATGCAAGACCATGCGGATGGCATTGGTCGCAATCGGTGTGGTGATGGCGCGACTGCCTGCCAGTGCCGGATAGATGGACGGCACACCTTTGCCGGATTCCTGATGGCAACTGGCGCACTGGTTTTCATACAGCTTGGCGCCGGCCTTGACCATGTTCTTTTTCGTTTCATCCGGCATGCTGTCAGCTGTCACTACTGGCGCCGCGATTTGCTGTGGCAGTGATTTCAGATAGACCGCCATCGCCTTGATGTCTTCATCCTTCGCATATTGCAGGCTGCCGAATACGACTTCCGCCATCGGTCCGCTGACGGAACGACTTGGTGCGACGCCGGTTTTCAGCAGTGCTGCCAGATGTTCGGTTTCCCATTTTCCGAGACTGGTCTGGGCGTCGCTATTCAACGGTGGGGCGTACCAGTTCAGCACCGGAATCATGCCGCCGCCGAGTTCTGCTTTCAGGTCGGTACCACCGAGTCCATCGCGCGGTGTATGACAGGCACTGCAATGGCCCAGGCCTTGCGTCAGGTAAGCACCACGATTCCATTCCACCGATTGCCTGTCGTCATTCGTATACTGACCGGGACGGAAGTAGAGCGCACGCCATACATAGAGTGCAAGGCGATTGTCGTAAGGGGAGCGTAGCTCAGGTGCGCGATTCGGCTGGCTGACGGCGGGCAGGGTTTGCAGGTAAGCGAAGATGGCATCCGAATCCGCACGTGTGACCCTGGTGTAGTTGGTGTACGGGAAGGCCGGATAGAGCAGGCTGCCATCTTTCGATTTGCCGTTGTGCATCGCTTGCCAGAAATCGTCGCTGTTCCATTTACCCAGACCGGTTTCAGCATCCGGCGTCAGGTTGGATGTATAGATATTGCCAAACGGTGTCGGTACCGCACGGCCACCGGCATACGACTCGCCGCCGCGTGCAGTGTGGCAGCTCATGCAATTGCCGACGCGCGCCAGGTAGGCGCCTTGTACCAGTTGCAGGGCCGGATCAGCCGGCGGTACTGACGGCTGGTCGAGGTCAGGGTTGCGATTAGCGAGGAACAGCCAGACGACGAAGACCGTGAAGATGCCGAGCAGCAGAGCGAAAAAGCGCAATAGATAGGATCGTTTCATGAGTCTGCTTCCCTACGGTGCGAGTTTGCCGCATTCCAGCGGGAGCCTAGCCGTAATGGCGGGAGCTGGTGAGGCATCGGCCGGGACGCGCTGTTCGGACAACCATGCAGCGGCGGCGCTGATGTCTTCGGCGCTCATTTTTTTGACGATGTCGGCCATGCAGTCCGGCTTGGCGGCGTGGCGCGTGCCGATTTTCCATGCGCCTATCTGGCCCAGCAGGTAATCGCGTGGCAAACCGATCAGGCCGGGGATGGCGGGTGCAGTGCCTGTCATCTTCGCGCTGTGGCAGGCGACGCAGGCCGGTATGCCTTTGGCCTTGTCACCGTCATGCACCAGGCGGCGACCGCGTTCCAGTTCGGCCGGATTCGATTGCGAGGCTTGCGGTTCAGGGTAGGGCGGGTGCTGATTGGAGAAATATTGTGCGATTTCACGCAGATAGGCATCCGACATGTTTTCCAGCATGGCGGTCATGACCGGGTAAGTACGTTTGCCGTCGCGGAAATTGATGAGCTGGTTATATAGATAGCCCGCCGGTTTGCCCGCGATGCGCGGATAGTAGCCATCGCTGCCGGCGCGGCCTTCCTTGCCGTGGCACACCACACAGGCCGCCACGCGTTGCGCGATGGTGTCGGGGATTTTACCAGTGTCGGGAGCCACGTCAGCTGCAGCAATTGCAGTACCGGCGGCAAGTACGAGGCTGGCGCTTGCGAGCAGGCGTATCAAGGCTGAGCATTTACTACGCATGGTGTGCGATGCACTCATTGTTATAGGTCTCTAGTCTTAGGCCGAGGGACTGATGATGCGTGCTTAACCCTCTGCAGCTTGTCGGATTTTCTACATGATACTGCAAGGGTAAGGGTGCAAGCCTGCTTTGCCTAGCATCAGTAGCTGCGCAAAAAACCATAGCAGTTTGCGTACAAGTGCCTGATAACCATTTTGTGATGATTAAAAAGGCATCGTTGCGCAGGCTCAGACCATCTTTTGTACCAATGCGCCGAGCGTCGCGAGCGCAGTCTCGCTGCGCTGATTCCATGCATGTCCATAGTTCAGGCGTATGCAATTGCTGAAGCCGTGATGGGCAGAAAAGATAGGCCCCGGCGCAATGCTGATGCCCTGTGCCAGTGCCAGGCGGTGCAGTTCCAGCGCGTTCACCGTCGCTGGCAATTCCAGCCACAGGAAATAACCACCTTTCGGCCGGGTCGCCTGCGTACCCGGCGGGAAGTAGCGGGCGATTGCTTCCATGAATAGCGTTTGCTGGACTGACAAGGTGTGGCGTAGCTGGCGCAGGTGTTTGTCGTAGCCGCCTTTTTCCAGATAGGCGGCGAGTGCAGCCTGTGCCGGGGCGGATGCTGCGAGTGTCGTGGTCAGCTTGTGGCGTGCCACGGCGCGGGTAAAACGACCGGGTGCCGCCCAGCCGACGCGATAGCCCGGGGCCAGGCATTTGGAAAAAGACGAGCAATGCATGACCAGACCTTTGCTGTCGTAGGCCTTGGCTGGCATTGGTCGTTTATCATCGAAATACAGTTCGCCATAGACATCATCTTCGATCAGTGGAATGTCGTGTTGCGCCAGCAGCGCGACCAGATCGCGTTTTTTTTCATCCGGCATCAGGCTGCCGAGCGGATTCTGGAAGGTAGTCATCAGCCAGCATGCTTTGGGCTGGTGCCGCTCGATGGCGCGTGCCAGTGCTGCCAGGTCCATACCTTCACGCGGATGGGTAGGTACTTCTATTGCGTGCAGGCCGTTACGTTCCAGCGCCTGCAATGCGGCGTAAAAGGTTGGTGACTCGACCAGCACCGCGTCGCCGGGGCGCGTCACGGCACTCAGACACAGGTTAAGCGCATCCAGCGCGCCGTTGGTGATGACGATTTCATCGGTGTGGATATGTAAGCCGTCGGCCAGGTAGCGTAGCGCGATCTGGCGGCGCAATTGCGGATTGCCGGGAGTCAGGTCATCGACCGCGCTCCACGGATCGAGTTGCTGCACGCTGGAGGCCATTGCCCGCGCCAGCCTGGCCATAGGGAATAGCAAAGGACTGGGGAAAGCCGAGCCGAACGGCACCAGCTCGCGCATCCTGGCGGATTCCAGCACTTCAAACACGCGTTCACTGATGTCGACAGGTGATGATGCTTCATCCGGTTGCGAGGCCTGTTCCGGTTCCGGTGGTAGTTTTTGCGCGGCACCGGCGACGTAGTAGCCGGAACGTTCACGTGCCCGTATCAGGCCGCGTGCTTCCAGCAGGTAGTAAGCCTGGAATACAGTGGACGGGCTGACTGCGCGGCTGGTGCTGGCCTGGCGTACCGATGGCAGACGATCACCTATACGCAAGACGCCATCCTGTATGGATTGCGCGAGTTCGGCGGCGAGCGTTTCATACAATTTCATCTAGAACTCATTTCACAAATATCCGCGAGTGCGAACGCGGCTATTTGGGAGGTAGTGCAAGGCGTGTCGCGCCGCCAAGGGTGGTCCCCTTGGCAAGCGGCGCAACGCAGCAATACGCCCAAATAGCCCGTTCCCTTCGGGTTCTTAGCAAAAGCGGCGCTGGCCGCGTTGCGCTCCTTGCGCATAGGCCACTATGCGACGCGTCGCACGCCTTGCCAGCACCGCTTTTGGTAAGAACGCATCTCACGGATATTTATGAAATGAGTTCTAATGCTCTGCGTGCGGGGAAAGTGGGTGAAATCGGGGAAATTTCTATCGCGCAAGCCATGATAAAACATAATTCACGCTTGCCGACGCCTGCTGGACTACAATGTCGCCTGAAGTAAGCCAAGACAACCGCTGGCTGTCATTTCGGTGATGGCGGGAGGAAGGTCCGGACTCCATAGAGCAGGGTGACGGTTAACGGCCGTCCGCCGTGAGGCGAGGAATAGGGCCACAGAGACGAGTCTTTGGGACCGGGAGGCGCTAGCGCTCCCCGCGTCACAAAGGGTGAAACGCGGTAACCTCCACTCGGAGCAATTCCAAATAGGCACGCGTTGACGTTGCTCGCGGAGCGTGCGGGTAGGAAGCTTGAGCCGTGGAGTAATTCACGGCCTAGAGGAATGGTTGTCATAACGCATGGGCTTGCTCATGCGTCGTAACAGAATCCGGCCTATCGGCTTGCTTCAACTTCTATGCAAAACGGTGCGATGAAAATCGCACCGTTTTTTTTGCGCCATCGGTATTGCCATGCAGCCAGATAAGTTGCTGCAGGCATATATGCAGAAAATACACATGCAAGTAGTTGAATCTATCCGTGTCGGGACACCGTATATCACTACGCAATCCTGCACACTCCGGAAGGAAACGATCATGCGCAAACTTTCTTATGCCTTGCTGCTATCTGCTTCACTCGCTTCAGTTACCTTCGCTTATGCTGCCGATGCCGTGATGGTCGGTGGACAAAGCATGCTGCCCAGTAAGGACATCGTTGATAACGCAGTTAATTCGGCCGATCACACCACCCTGGTCGCTGCTGTGAAAGCAGCAGGCCTGGTGGATACCCTGAAAGGGAAAGGTCCGTTCACTGTATTCGCCCCAACCAATGCTGCATTCGGCAAATTGCCGGCCGGTACGGTAGAGAATCTGGTTAAGCCCGAAAGCAAGGCAACGCTGACAAAAATTCTGACTTACCACGTAGTACCCGGCAAATATGACTTTGCCGCACTCGAAAAAGCTATCAAGAAAAACAAAGGCAGCGCACAACTGGCAACCGCCAATGGTGCAAAACTGACCTTTGTCATGAATGGCAAACACAATATCAATGTGAAGGATGACAGCGGTAATACGGCCAGCATCAGTACCTATGATGTGTATCAGTCTAACGGTGTCATCAATGTGATCGATACGGTCCTGCTGCCGAAATAAATAAATCCTGATGCGATGCCTGAGGGTGTTGCTTGGCGCGCGATCGTTACCGATTGCGCGCTTTTTTATTTGCAGCATGGCGTGCTGTGCAAGTGAACGAGCGATGCGTATAGAGTAAGCTTCTGCCGCAAGAATTTGCCTTGACGGTTTACATATAGGAGTTTGTCTTGAATCTGCACATTACCCTCGCCCCGCTGCTCGCCCTGATCGCCGGTATCCTGATTTTGCTGATGCCGCGTTTGCTGAATTTCATCGTTGCCTTGTATCTGATCGTGATCGGTCTCATCGGCTTGTTCGGCACAGGCCACTTCTTCCGCTGAAACGACGCGCGCATGCGCGTTTGAGGTGTGCTGTAACACTACCGTCTCTTTGCGTATAAGCGTTGCATAACGCATCTATAAGATAGATCTACTAAAAAGGCAGAAAAAAGAGTGTTAAAAGGCGGGATTAGGTACGAAGAAAAATTTAACTGAACTTGTTGGATTTTAATGATGAGGCAGATCATGGAATACTTTGAGTTTTTGGGGCTTTATTACGGTGAAGAAAAGCTCAAGCTCTTGCTTGATGAACTTGCGATCGATAAAGCTCCTGTATTGTCTCGCGGAGATTTTGACACCTATTTGCTGAAAAAGGCTGCTGGGATAGAGCTGACTTTTTCGGATTCTGTTTCACTAAAATTTTCAGAGCGAGCGTATCCGGATAAATCGTTAGTTTTGGTGAACGTTCGGTACTACGGGGAAAAAATACAAGGATTTTCTATTTTTCAAGGCGACCTGCCATATGGCATAGCGTTCGGGCGAAAAAAGGCCGATCTTCTTTTATTATTGGGTGAACCAGAATGGAAGAACCCTGAACAAAGTCGTCTGCGCTGGATACGCGGCAACCATCGCGTTCACCTTACTTTTGATGACAATGACAAAGTCATCATCGTATCGGTTGGATTGCCATTTTAGTTATTTGAAATTAAATCGACATCTGCTCATCCCAGCTGAGTTTGGCGGAACTAACCTTCCATTTTTCAGCGTCGATATTGATAAGTTCACGTAATAACGCACAGCGCTTCCATGCCCATGCTCGCTCAGAGTGATGCGACAAGGAGTACTCATCACGACCAGCACTCCCGTTCGACACCGTATACTTCCTGCGTTGAGGTTGCATGGGCATGCGCGTGTCAGACATGCTATAAAGCTATTACCTGTCCGCGTATACAAGGCGACTCATGGCACACACTTTCCTAACTTTTATCGCTTGCTGCTGCATGGCGTCGGCCGTGCATGCAGATGAAATCTATCGCTGGGTAGATGAAAAAGGGCGTATCCAGTTTTCGGATCAGGTACCTGAGCGCTACCGGAATGCGGCGACCCGGGTCGATACCAATCCGTCTGAATTGACTGATGCGCAGCGCCAGGAAGCGGCTGCGCGTGTCGCGCGGGAAAAGGCGATGGTCGAACGTGCGAGTGAGGAAAGGGCCGTGCCGTTACAACCTGCGGCCGGTGCGGTCATGGGTGCCGGTAGCAGCCTGACGCAGAAAAAGCTCGATTGCGAACGCATGCAGCGTGAGTATCGTGAAAGCCAGGAATGTTTTGCTCCCTTCATCATACGGGGGCGTGATGGTCGTCCGCGTCGGCGCGGCGCTGCAGTACGGGAGGAGGCTTTCCTCTACTGCAAACCGGTCCCTGATCCGTCGCAGCAATGTGGGGCACCGCCACAGTACATCGGGCAGTAAACCCGGGTACTCAATTCCGCTCTTCAGAGCGGCGGCGAATTGTTAAATTGCCGGCAAATACGGTGCCAAATAAGCAATGGAATTGGCTTGTTTTTGCGCCGCATCATATTTTTTTGATATCAAATGCTGCTGCTCGCAGCGAAATTTCCGATATCTGCCAAGAAATCGGCATTAAGCCGATTTTTCCGCGATCTTGACGACAAGACGCATCAAAATCCTACAGAAATTTCCCCATCTTGCACTGCATTTTCCTGGATAAACACATGTGTTTATCTGAAGTGCCACTTTCACTATCAATCATAAGTACTTAATTCTTAGAGGTATTTCATTTACATGTTGCGTCAACGTAATGCGCTAAGTCCTTGACTTCATTGAAAAAATTCTTGTTTTTACCCCTGAATATCGCTTGACCGGTAATGGTGCATCCTCTAAAGTGGGCGACAGTGTGAAAAAGTGTTTATTTGTGGGTATTTGAAACGTAAAAAATAAACGCGGAATCCACCCGATTCAGCATGTAAAACGTACAAAAAAAGGATTTCAGGGTGTTTCAAGGCGCGTCCTCTCTCAATCTCGATGCCAAAGGCCGGATGACTATTCCGTCGCGGCATCGTGACGCACTGCTTTTGCAGTGCGAGGGTCGCGTCACCCTGACCAAACATCCGCACGGCTGCCTGCTGTTCTTCCCGCGCCCGGTATGGGAAACCCATCGCGAGCAAATCGCTGCATGGCCTATGTCTGCGCGCGCGTGGCAACGTATTTTCCTCGGTAATGCTTCCGACGTAGAGATGGATGGCGCTGGTCGCATCCTGATCGCGCCTGAATTGCGTTCGGCTGTAGGCATGACGCGTGACGTGATGTTGCTCGGTATGGGTAGCCATTTCGAGATTTGGGATGCAGCGAAACTGGCGGAAAGCGAAGCGGCGGCCGTAGCCAACGGCATGCCGGATGTACTCAACGATTTTTCTTTCTGACGCCGTGATGAATGCAGATGCGGTGCAGCAATACCAGCACCGTACGGTGTTGTTGGATGAGGCGGTCGATGCGCTGGCGCTGAGTGGTGATCGCGTCAACGGCGTATACGTCGATGGTACCTTCGGACGCGGCGGGCATAGCCGCAAGATTTTGCAGCAACTTGGTAGTGGTGGTCGTTTGCTGGCCTTTGATAAGGATACGCAGGCGATAGCCAATGCAGCGACGATTAATGACCAGCGTTTTGAGATTGCGCACGACAGTTTTGCAACCTTGAGTGAAGCTTTGGCTGTACGCGGTATCAAGCAGGTGGATGGGGTATTGCTGGACCTGGGGATTTCGTCACCGCAAGTTGACGATGCGACGCGAGGTTTCAGTTTTCGCGCAGACGGGCCGCTCGATATGCGCATGGATACAACGCGCGGCATGTCGGCAGCGGAATGGCTGGCGACGGAAACTGAACAAAAAATCGAGAAAGTGATACGAGATTATGGGGAAGAACGGTTTGCTTTTCAGATTGCAAAGGCGATTGTTGCTCGCAGGGCAGTCGAGCCAATTTCAAGCACACGACAGCTTGCCGAGATCGTGGCACGCACCGTCAAAACCCGCGAGAAAGGCAAAGACCCGGCCACTCGCACCTTTCAGGCTATCCGGATTTTCATCAATCAGGAGCTTGAAGAACTCGAAGTAGTCTTGGACGAGGCATATCGGTATCTGGCCCCGCATGGGAGATTGGTTGTGATCAGCTTTCATTCTTTGGAAGATCGCATCGTCAAGCAGTTCATGGCCGGCAAAGCGAATGTGCCGCAGCCAGACCGTCGCCTCCCGATTCGTGCTGTCGATTTGCCGCAACCTGAAATGAAGCTGTTGTCCCGCGTAAAACCATCCGCTGCAGAAATCAGTGAAAACCCGCGCGCGCGTTCCGCCGTGATGCGGGTGGCTGAACGTCTGTCATCCGGTACTGGGGGGGCGGCATGAGCGGCCGTATCTGCTTTGTCCTGACCCTGATCCTGGTCGCCTGCGCGTTGTCGGTCGTTAACGCGCATTACCAATTCCGTCGTCTCTTCATCGAACTCGAGCGTGCCCAGGCACAAGCGCGCCAGCTTGATATCGAATGGGCGCAGCTGCAACTCGATCAATCCACACTCGGCAAACACGCGCGTATTGAAGGCAATGCACGCCGTGATTTGCGCATGGTGCCGGTAACGCCGGCCAGCACGCAGTACCTGACGATGGGGGCTAAATGACGCGTAGTACGTCGCGCACTGCCGCTTCCAAGGGCGTGCCATTCTCGTCGAACCCGGTACTGGCAACCAAGTTGCCAGCCTGGCGTTCGCGGGTCGTGCTATTCCTGATTTTTGCTGCTTTCCTGACGCTGGCTGGCCGTGCCTTGTGGTTGCAGGGCATGTCGACCGAGTTCCTGCAAAAGCAGGGTGCTTCGCGTTACGCGCGTACGCTGGAATTGCCAGCCACACGCGGCAAGATTACTGATCGCAACGGCCAGGTACTGGCTTCGTCGATCCCGGTGCGTGCAGTGTGGGCGATTCCGGAAGATGTATTGGAATCGCCGCCAGAAAAGCTGCAAGCGCTGGCCAAGTTGCTGGATATGCCTGAGCGTGAACTGCGCCGCAAGCTGGATTCGGATCGTACCTTCGTCTATCTGAAGCGTCAGGTTGAACTCGATACCGTCGACAAAATCCTCAAGCTCGGTATCGCCGGTATCGATACCCGTAAAGAATACAAGCGCTACTACCCTGAAGGCGAAGTGATGGCGCACATCGTCGGCTTCACCAATGTGGAAGACAAAGGCCAGGAAGGTATGGAGCTGGCGTATCAAAAGACCTTGGTTGGTGTCACTGGCAGTCGTCGCGTCATCAAAGACCGCCTGGGTCGTATCGTCGAAGATATCGAGTCGGTGCGTGAACCGCATGACGGCAAGGACCTCGCCTTGTCGATAGACAGCAAGATTCAGTACATCGCATTTACCGCCCTGAAAGAGGCAGTCGAAGCGAATAAGGCCAAAGCGGGTGGCATCGTTGTGCTCGACGCAAAAACCGGTGAAGTGCTGGCGCTGGCCAATTTGCCGACCTACAACCCGAACAACCGTTCGGTGCTGACTGGCGCGCAACTGCGCAATCGCGTGATTACCGATACCTTCGAGCCTGGTTCTACCATGAAGCCGTTTTCGGTCGGACTCGGACTGGAAACCAAGCGTGTCACACCTAACACCATGATCCAGACCGCGCCGGGCAAGATGACTATCGGTACGGCAACCATCGGCGATGCCCATGCCTCCGGTCTGTTGACAGTGTCGCAGGTGATACAGAAATCCTCGAATATCGGCACTGCAAAAATTGCACTGCAAATGGAACCACATGAAATGTGGGACATGTTCACCAGCATAGGTCTCGGTCAGCAACCGAAGATCAATTTCCCTGGTGCGGTAGCCGGACGGGTCAGGCCATATAAATCCTGGCGTCCGATTGAACAGGCAACCATGAGTTATGGACACGGTATATCCGTGTCTTTGTTGCAATTGGTGCATGCATATACAGTCTTCGCACGTGACGGTGATTTGATCCCGATTACCTTCCAGCGCACGACCGACCAGCCTATCGGCGAACGTATTTTTAGCCCGACAACGGCGCGTCAGATGCGCGGCATGCTGGAGATGGCGGCGGGTCCTGCTGGTTCGGCACCACGTGCACAAGTGCCGGGTTATCGCGTCGCTGGTAAAACCGGCACCGCTTACAAAATTGAAAAAGGCCAATACGTGAGGAAATATGTTTCTTCCTTCGTCGGCTTTGCACCGGTATCTGATCCGCGCATCATTATTGCCGTGATGATAGATGAGCCGGGCGCAGGTAAACACTACGGTGGTCAGGTTGCGGCACCGGTCTTCGCGACCGTGACGGCAAATGCCTTGCGTTCGATGAACGTCGCGCCGGATTCCAGCGTGACCAACATCATCATCCCGGCCGGGTCGGAACAGGAGAATATGTAATGTCTATCCTGACCACGACCGCACTCGCAAACATCCTCGACTGGCTGGCTGCCAACGCGCCTAAGGCCGAGCTCGCGTCGGATTCGCGTCGCATTGCTCAAGGTGATGCATTCTTTGCCTACCCTGGTGACGAAGCCGATGGTCGCAACTACATCGCCAACGCGATAGAGCGCGGCGCACAGGCAGTAATCTATGAAGCAGCCGGTTGCACCTGGGATGCGGAGTGGGACGTGCCGCACCTGGCTGTGGAGAATCTGAAAGCGCATGCAGGCGAAATCGCCGCGGCGTATTACGCATACCCTGATCGCTCGATGTTTACGGTCGCAATCACTGGTACCAACGGCAAGACCTCGTGTGCGCAATGGCTGGGCAGTGCCCTGTCGCGTCTGGGGCAGCCGACCGCAGTAATCGGTACGCTGGGCGTCGGTATTTTCACCAATGGCGGATCCGGTGAGTTCGACGTCACTGGTTACACCACGCCGGATGCAGTCTTGCTGCAACGTTCTTTGGTGAATGTACGTAATCTCGGCGCAAGCGCACTGGCGATAGAAGCATCGTCTATCGGTTTGCATCAGGGGCGCTTGTCCGGCATGCATTTCGATATGGCGCTGTTCACCAACTTCACGCGCGATCACCTGGATTACCACGGTGATATGGCGGCGTATGAAGAAGCCAAGGCGATGCTGTTTGACTGGCCGGGACTGCAACATGCTGTCATCAATCTGGATGATGCGATGGGTCTGCGCCTGGTGCAGCGCTTGCAAGGCAAGCAGGCAGATACCGCGATTACCGGTTACACCCTGTCCGATCAAAAGATCGATGGTATTGCAATGCTGCGTGCGACGGATATTCGCAGCAGCCAAAGCGGTACTGCCTTCCATCTCGAATCAGCGGCGGGCAGCACACAAGTCAAAACGCAACTGGTGGGCCAGTTCAATGTCAGCAATGTGCTGGGCATTATCGGCATCCTGTTGGCGAAAGGTATCAGCTTGCATGATGCGGTCAGCGCAATCGAAGCGTTGACTGCCGTACCTGGTCGCATGCAGCAACTCGGTGGCGCTGAAGCCCCGCTGGTCGTGATTGATTACGCACATACACCGGACGCGCTGGAAAAAACACTGGCTACCTTGCGCAACGTTGCGAATGACCGTGGCGGTGAATTGTGGTGTGTATTTGGTTGTGGCGGTGATCGTGATCCGGGCAAACGTCCGCAAATGGGCAAGGTCGCGATGGCGGCTGACCATATCGTGGTGACGACAGACAATCCGCGCAATGAAGAGCCGACCGCCATTATTAACGATATCGTGGCCGGCATTACTGCGGCAAAAAATGCGCCACAAATCATAGAAGATCGCGCCAGCGCGATTCTGTGGGCCGGACGTCATGCAGCACGGCAAGACGTCATCTTGCTGGCTGGCAAAGGGCATGAAGCGTATCAGGAAGTGAAGGGCCGCAAATTGCCTTTCCTCGACGCTGACCATGCAGCACTGGCTTTGTCGACACGTGTCATGCAGGGAGCGAGCTGATGAACTCTACATTAGCCATCCTTCAGGCCGCACTGCCGGGCGCACGCATAACGGCTGACGCAGCCTTTGACGGCGTCTCGACCGACAGCCGCACCGTAGGTGCAGGCAATCTGTTCGTCGCCTTGCGTGGTGAGCGCTTTGACGCGCACGACTTCCTGCCGCAAGTAGCGGCGCACAAGGTCGCCGCTGTCGTCGCAGAAACAGTGCCGGCAGGCATGACAGTACCTGCGTTGATCGTGCCGGACACCCGTGTTGCCCTGGGGCAGATTGCGCATTACTGGCGTCAGCAATACGCTATACCTGTGATCGGTGTGACCGGCAGCAATGGCAAAACCACGGTCAAGGAAATGATCGCTGCGATCCTGGAAGCAGCATGCGGCGTCGATAACTATCTGGCGACACGCGGCAACTTCAATAACGATATCGGCGTGCCTTTGACGCTGATGCGTTTGCACAAGGCTTGCAAGGCTGCAGTCATTGAGTTGGGTATGAATCATCCGGGTGAAATCGCCGTGCTGTCTGCAATTGCGGCCCCGACTGTGGGTCTGGTGAATAACGCGCAGCGCGAACATCAGGAATTCATGGCAAGCGTGGAAGCAGTCGCCAAGGAAAACGGCGCAGTGCTGGCCAGTTTGCCTGCTGACGGTGTCGCAGTGTTTCCGGCCGATGATGAATTCACGCCCTTGTGGCGCACGCTGGCAGCACAGCGCAAGGTGCTGACTTTTGGTTTTTCGGATGATGCAGATGTACGTTGCAGCTATAGCGCGAATGTATTCGGTAGCGATATGGAAGTGACGGCAGGCCGTCAGCAATTTTCATTGGCGCTGGCTGCTGCTGGTGTACATAACGTACGTAATGCGCTGGCGGCGATAGCGTGCACGCTGGCGATCGGCATTTCGACCGATGCCATCGTGCGTGGTTTGCAGGCGTTTGCGCCTGTCAGTGGTCGCTTGCAGCGCAAACATGCAGCGAATGGCGCATTGGTGATAGACGACACCTATAACGCCAATCCGGATTCGGTACGGGCGGCAATCGATGTGCTGGCGCAGATGTCGGCGCCGCGCATCCTGGTGCTGGGCGATATGGGCGAAGTCGGCAATGACGGTCAGCAGTATCACGAAGAAATTGGTGCGTATGCGCGTACCAAAGGTATAGAGCATGTGCTCGCACTGGGCGATATGACGCGTTACATCGTCAGCGCCTTCGGTGACGGCGCACATCACTACGATAGCGTAGAAGAATTAAACAATGCATTGGCCGGAATCTTTACGGCGGATGCAACGGTGCTGGTTAAAGGATCGCGTTTCATGAAGATGGAACGTGTGGTCCAGCACTTACTCGGTCAACAAACTCAGGAAGCCCATTAATATGCTGCTCTGGCTGGCACAATATTTTCAAGACGAACTAGGGCCACTGCGGGTCTTTAATTTCATTACTTTCCGCGCCGTGTTCGCGACTCTGACTGCGCTCGTAATCGGCCTGGTGACCGGGCCGGCCGTGATACGCATGCTGACCCGCCTGAAGGTTGGACAAGCAGTGCGCACCGACGGTCCACAAACACATCTGGTGAAAAGCGGCACGCCGACCATGGGCGGCGTGTTGATTTTGGTTTCCATCGGCATTTCGACTCTGCTGTGGACTGATCTCAGTAATCGCTTTATCTGGGTGGTGCTGATCGTGACGCTGGGTTTTGGTGCTGTCGGCTGGGTCGATGATTACCGCAAGGTAGTCTACAAAGATCCGAAGGGCATGGCCTCGCGTGAGAAGTACATGTGGCAATCCATCATCGGTTTGTTTGCTGCTATCTACCTGGCGTTCTCGGTCTCCGCACCAAGCAATTCGCAATTCCTCGATTTGTTTGTAGCCTGGGTACAGTCCGGCTTCAGCATGGACTTGCCGCCTAAAGCCGATCTGATCGTTCCTTTCTTTAAAACCATCAGCTATCCGCTGGGCGTCTGGGGCTTCATCGCGTTGACTTACTTCGTCATCGTCGGTACCAGCAATGCAGTCAACCTGACCGACGGCCTGGACGGCCTGGCGATCATGCCGACCGTGATGGTGGGTACTGCGCTGGGTCTGTTTGCTTACCTGACCGGTAGTGCCAACTATTCGAAATACCTGTTTATCCCGCATATTCCGGGTGCCGGCGAATTGATCATTTTCTGCGGTGCGATGGCAGGTGCAGGCCTGGCCTTCCTCTGGTTTAACGCGCATCCGGCACAGGTCTTCATGGGCGACGTCGGAGCACTGGCACTGGGCGGCGCACTCGGCACCATCGCCGTCATCGTACGTCAGGAAGTCGTGCTCTTCATCATGGGCGGCATCTTCGTGGTGGAAACACTGTCCGTCATGTTGCAGGTTGCCTACTTTAAATACACCAAGATGCGCACCGGTATCGGCAAGCGGGTGTTGCTGATGGCGCCTTTGCACCATCACTTTGAACAAAAAGGCTGGAAAGAAACACAAGTCGTGGTGCGCTTCTGGATCATCACGATGATGCTGGTGTTGTTTGGTTTGTCCACTTTGAAATTACGTTAATCAAGATTTTATGAACTACGCAGGTAAACACGTTCTGGTTTTAGGGCTCGGTGAATCCGGGCTGGCGATGGCGCAATGGCTGGTCCGTTGCGGCGCGTCTTTGCGTGTTGCCGATACACGTGAGCAACCGGAGCGCTTGCCGCAGTTGCGCGAGATCGCACCGCAAGCGGAGTTTGTCCCGGGCGCATTTGACGCTGCCTTGCTGGATGGAATTGACTTTGTTGCTGTCAGCCCTGGCTTGATGCCAGCGCGCGAACTGGCCGCGATTATTCCGGCTGCCGCAGAAAAAGAAATCCCGGTCTGGGGCGAAATCGAATTGTTCGCGCAGGCTCTGGCTGCACTGAAAGAAGAAAAAGAGTACGCGCCGAAAGTGATCGCCATCACCGGCACCAATGGCAAAACCACGGTCACCAGCCTGGTCGGTTTGCTATGCCAGCGTGCTGGTTTGACAGTGCAGGTAGCGGGCAATATCAGCCCGGCCGCACTGGATAAATTGCATCAGGTGCTGGCCGACGATCAATTGCCGCAGGTCTGGGTGCTCGAGTTGTCCAGCTTCCAGTTGCATACGACTTACAGCCTGCAAGCTGATGTCGCAACCGTGCTGAACCTGACGCAGGATCACCTCGACTGGCATGGCGACATGGCTGCTTACGCGGATGACAAGGCACGTATCTTCGGTAGCAATACGGTACGTGTGCTGAATCGCGACGACGCGCTGGTCATGCAAATGGCTAGTCCGCTGGCGAAAGTCATCACCTTTGGTGCGGATGAAGCGGAGCAGGCAGATTGCCTGGGCCTGGTCGATGAAAATGGCATGCGCTGGTTGTCGGTTGCGGTAGAGGAAGAAGAGCCGCAAAAGAAACGCCGCAAGAAAGACAATGTCGAGCTGGCCGTATCGACCAATAAGCTGATGCCGGTAGATGCACTCAAAATTCGTGGTCAGCATAACGCGATCAATGCCTTGTCGGCGCTGGCACTGTGCCGCTCTATCGGCCTGCCATTTGCGCAGTTGTTGCACGGCTTGCGCGAGTACCACGGCGAGCCGCATCGCGTTGAACATGTGATGACGATAGGTGGCGTCGATTATTTCGACGACAGCAAAGGTACCAACGTCGGCGCGACGGTGGCGGCATTGAATGGTTTGGGTGCGAGCCAGGACGGCGCTTCCAATCACCTGGTGCTGATTGCTGGTGGCGATGGCAAGGGGCAGGACTTTTCGCCACTGGCGGATCCGGTCGCCAAGTATGCGCGTGCTGTGCTGCTGATCGGCAAGGACGCCGACAACATACGCGCGGCCTTGCAGGCGACCAGCGTTGAGTTGATCAACTGCGCGACTTTGCAGGAAGCAACCAAAAAAGCGGCAGAACTGGCGCAGGCAGGCGATGCAGTATTGCTGTCGCCGGCGTGTGCCAGCCTGGATATGTTTAAAAACTATGCGCACCGGGCGCAGGTTTTTGTCGATGAAGTACGTGAAATCGGTTTGTCGCGCGGCGAGGTCTCTGCATGAAATTCGCCTTCCCATCATTCTCCGGCGCTGCGGCTAAAAAAGCCGTGACCAGTCTCGACCAGCGTTCGAAGATGATGGCTTACGACCAGCCTTTGGTTTGGGTGGTCGTGTTGCTGATGCTGTTTGGCATGGTGATGGTGTACTCGGCCTCGATTTCGTTGCCGGATTCGCCGAAGTATGCGCGTTACGACAATGCGCACTTCCTGACCCGCCAGGCGATGTTTATCAGTGTGTCGCTGGTGGCTGGTTTGCTGGCATTCCGCGTGCGCATCGAAACCTGGCAAAAGCTGGCGCCTTACCTCTTCGTGGCGACGCTGATTTTGCTGGTGCTGGTATTGGTGCCGGGCGTAGGTAAAGGTGTGAATGGTGCGCGTCGCTGGTTGTCGTTCAAAGTCTTCAACCTGCAACCATCGGAGCTGATGAAATTGTTTGTTGTTTTGTACGCAGCGGATTACACCGTGCGCAAGCAACAGTACATGCACAAGCTGACCAAAGGCTTTATGCCGATGACGCTGGCGATCGGTTTTGTTGGTTTGCTCTTGCTGCTGGAGCCGGATCTGGGCGCTTTCGGTGTGATCGTTTGTATCGCGATGGGTATCTTGTTCCTCGGCGGTATCAACGGTATCTGGTTCGGTGGCATAGGCGCGACGCTGGTTGGCATTTTCAGCATGGTGATCATCTTGTCACCGTGGCGACGCGAACGAATATTTGCTTATCTGAATCCGTGGGATGAAGAGAATGCATTGGGCAAGGCGTATCAGTTGTCGCATTCACTGATTGCCTTTGGTCGTGGTGAATTGTTTGGTGTCGGCCTCGGCGGTAGCGTGGAAAAACTGCATTACCTGCCGGAAGCGCATACCGACTTCCTGCTGGCGGTGATCGGTGAAGAACTGGGCTTCGTCGGCGTGCTGGTCGTGGTGGCGCTGTTCTACTGGCTGATTAAGCGTGCATTTGAAATTGGCCGTCAGGCGATTGCGATTGATTTGACCTTTGCCGGTTTGACGGCGAAGGGCATCGGTATCTGGATAGGCGTGCAGGCTTTCATCAATATGGGCGTGAACCTCGGCTTGCTGCCGACCAAGGGTTTGACGCTGCCATTGATGAGCTATGGCGGTTCGGGTGTGCTGATTAACTGTATAGGCCTGGCGATTCTGTTGCGCATCGATTACGAAAATCGCGTCCTGATGCGCGGAGGTCGTATATGAAACGACTCGTGATCATGGCGGCTGGTACCGGCGGACATATTTTCCCGGGACTCGCGATAGCGGAAACGATGAAGGCGCGCGGCTGGCAAGTGAGCTGGCTCGGAACTTCGCACGGGATGGAACGTGATCTGGTGCCTAAAGCGGGCGTCGAGATGGACACCATCGAGTTCAGCGGCCTGCGCGGTAAGGGTTTGCGTCACACGATTACCGGAGCGTTCAAGCTGGTGGCGAGTTTTGCGACTTGCTTCTCCATCCTGAAGCGGCGCAATCCCGGCATCGTGCTCGGCATGGGTGGTTATGTGACGGTGCCTGGCGGCTTCATGGCGAAGCTGCGCGGTGTACCGGTGGTACTGATTAATGCGGATGCTGCGTTGCAGTTGTCGAACAAGACTTTGACCCCGGTGGCGGAACGCGTGTTGTTCGGTTTCCCGGCAGATTTTGGCCCGGCTGCGAGCAAGGCTTTGGTGACCGGTAATCCGGTGCGTCAGGAAATCATTTCGCTCCCGGCACCATCAGAGCGCTATGCACAGCACAGTGGCCCTTTGAAGGTGCTGGTAGTCGGTGGCAGCCTGGGTGCAAAAGCACTGAATGATGCGATGCCTTTGGCGTTGGCGATGTTGCCAGCGGAGCAGCGACCAGTGGTCACGCATCAGTCGGGCAAGAAGAATATCGATGCTTTGCGCGCCAACTATACGCAAGCAGGCGTGGAAGCAGAAGTCCTCGATTTTATCGATGACATGCCACGTCGTTATGCAGAAGCAGATCTGGTGATTTGCCGCGCTGGTGCGATCACGGTATCGGAATTGACTGCTGCAGGTGTGGCCAGTGTGCTGGTGCCGTTGCTGGTATCGACCACGACGCATCAACGCGATAACGCGCAGTGGATGGAAAAACAAAATGCGGCTATCCATCTGCCGCAAACCGAATTAAGCGCGCAGGGTTTGGCAGAACTGCTGCAAAACATGACGCGCGAGAAATGCAAGCAAATGGCCGAGGCAGCGTATGCCCAGGGTCGCCGCGATGCGAATGCCGCTATCGCCGATGTACTTGAAAAGTTAGTGAAGATCACATGAAGCACAAAGTCAAAAATATTCATTTCGTCGGTATCGGCGGCAGCGGCATGAGTGGTATCGCTGAAGTGCTGTTGAATCTCGGCTACACGGTGTCAGGCTCCGACCTCGGCAGTAATGCCGCGACCCGTCGCCTGAGCGAACTGGGTGCCAAAGTGATGCTGGGCCATGCGGCTGAGAATGTAGAAAAAGCGGATGCCATCGTCACTTCGACCGCGGTCAAGGAAGACAATCCGGAAGTCATCGCCGCACGCGAGAAACACATCCCTATCGTGCCGCGCGCTGTGATGCTGGCCGAACTGATGCGTCTGCGCCGCGGTATCGCGATCGCCGGTACCCACGGCAAGACCACCACCACAAGCCTGGTTGCCAGTGTGCTGGCCGAAGGCGGCCTGGACCCTACCTTTGTGATCGGTGGTTTGTTGAATAGCGCGGGTGCCAATGCCAAGCTCGGTACCGGTGAATTCATCGTGGCCGAAGCAGATGAGTCGGATGCGTCCTTCCTGAATCTGTCGCCAGTGATCGAAGTCATCACGAACATCGATGCCGATCATATGGAAACCTATGGCCACGACTTTGAAAAACTGAAACAGGCTTTCATCGAATTCACGCAACGTCTGCCGTTCTATGGCGTCGCAGTGCTGTGCCTGGACGATGCGACGATACGCGAAATCATGCCGCGCATCTCCAAGCTGATCACAACTTATGGCTTCCACGAAGACGCGCAGGTACGCGCCATTGATGCGCAAGCGATAGCTGGCCACATGCATTTCACCGTGCTGCAGCAAGGTTATGCACCGATGAAAGTCAGCCTGAATCAGCCTGGCATGCATAACGTACAGAACGCCTGTGCCGCGATTGCGATTGCACGCGAACTGGGTGTCGCTGATCAGGCAACACAAAAAGCACTGACCGAATTCAATGGTGTGGGTCGTCGCTTCACACGCTATGGAGAAATAAGCATACCGGCTGTCAACGGCAAGTCTGCTGGCTCGTTTGCTCTGGTGGACGATTACGGGCATCACCCGGTGGAAACTGCAGCAACGATAGCCGCGGCACGTGGTGCTTATCCGGGCCGTCGCCTGGTACTGGCATTCCAGCCGCATCGTTATACGCGTACCCGTGATTTGTTCGAGGACTTCGTCAAGGTTTTGTCGACCACCGACATGCTGGTACTGGCTGAAGTGTATGCCGCAGGTGAGCAGCCTATCGTTGCCGCCGACGGCCGCACGCTGGCGCATGCGCTGCGGGTGGCCGGCAAGGTAGACCCGGTGTTCGTGGAAAAAATTGCCGATATGCCGGCGACCATCATGAACATCATCAAGGATGGTGATGTGGTGATCACGATGGGTGCAGGATCGATTAGTGGCGTGCCAGCCAAATTGGCAAAGCCTGAGTGAAGATGACCATGACTACAGAGCAAATGAAAAAGGAATTTGGCAAAGTCGGCGTACTGTTCGGCGGTCGCTCTGCCGAGCGTGAAGTTTCGCTGATGTCGGGCAAAGGCGTGCTGGCGGCTTTGCTGTCCAAAGGCATAGACGCGCATCCGTTTGATCCGGCTGAACGCAGCCTGGCGGAACTGGCAGCTGAAAAATTTGATCGTGTCTTTATCGCCTTGCATGGCCGCTTTGGCGAAGACGGCAGCCTGCAAGGTGCGCTGGAACAACTGGGCATCCCTTACACCGGACCAGGTGTGATGGCGTCGGCGATTGCGATGGATAAAGTCATCACCAAACGCGTGTGTCTGAGCCAGGGTGTGCCTACGCCGAAGTTCACGGCGCTGGAAGTGGAAGCGACGACGCCAGAGCAATTGCAGGCGATTGCAGCCGAATTCGGTATGCCGCTGATGCTGAAGGCACCGCATGAAGGTTCGACCATAGGTATCGCCAAGGTCGAAACCGCGGAAGGGATGCAAGCTGGTTTTGATTTGTGCGCCAAGTACGACGACGTGGTGCTGGTTGAGCAATTCGTCAAAGGACGTGAGCTGACCGTGCCGGTACTGGGTAGTGGTCGCAATGCACGTGCGTTGCCAATAGTGGAAATCAGGGCGCCGCAAGGTAACTACGATTATGAGCACAAGTATTTTAGTGATGACACTGAGTACCTGTGCCCGGCACCGTTTGACGCAGCATTTACCAAGCGTGTGCAGGCGTTGGCGGTCAGCGCGTTCAATGCGGTGGGTTGCACCGGCTGGGCGCGGGTTGATTTCCTGGTGCGTGAATCGGATAACGAACCCTTTCTGCTGGAGATTAATACTTCGCCGGGCATGACCGGTCACTCGCTGGTGCCGATGTCGGCCAAGGTGGCGGGTACTGCTTATGAAGATTTGTGCGTGGAAATCCTGCGCATGGCCAGGCTGGGCCTGAAACCAGTGCAACACAAGTAATCAGAAAACGGGACGATAGATAACGCTATGTGGCAAGACATCAGAACCCTGAACGCAACCGCCAATGCCTTGTTCGGCCTGGTTGCGCTCGCGCTGGTTTCTTGCTGCCTGTGGTGGATAGCGCAACGGCCTTATTTCACCTTGAAGGTGATACGCATAGAAGGTGCGGAGCAGGCGCAGTTGCGACATATCAATCCGTTGACGGTGCGCAGTGCGGTGCTGGCGCGTATCAAAGGAAACTTTTTTACGGCTAACCTGGATACGGTACGTCAGACATTTGAATCAGTGCCTTGGGTGCGCAAGGCAACGGTGCGTCGCGACTGGCCGAACCAGTTGACAGTCACGCTGGAAGAGCACACGCCGCTCGGTACCTGGGGTGAGGATGGACGTTTGCTTTCGACCAAGGGCGATGTGTTCACCGCCAACCTGGCCGAGGCGGAAGAAGATGCAAACCTGCTGGCCTTTAACGGCCCGGTCGGAAGTGAAAAAGAAGTGGTGGCGCGCCTGAATGATTTGAATGAATGGTTCGCTCCGCTGAACTTAAGCACCGAAGCGCTTTCATTGTCGGGCCGCTATGCGTGGACCGTGAAGTTGAGTAATGGCGTGACAGTGGAGTTGGGCAGGGAGAAAAGCAGTACGACTTTGAAGGAACGCGTGGATCGATTGGTGGGGATATATCCGCAATTGCTCGCACGCTTGCAGGACAGAATCGAAAATATTGATATGCGTTATCCGAACGGACTGGCTCTGAAGGCGCAGGGCTTGAAGGTCGGATCGGACAGTAAAAAAAAGTAAGCGGAAAAACATGACTAAAGACGCAAAAAACCTGATCGTCGGTCTCGACATCGGCACCTCGAAAGTGGTGGCTGTAGTGGCGGAAGTAATGCCCAACGGCCGACACGAAGTGATTGGTCTGGGCCAGCACGAATCCAAGGGGCTGAAGAAGGGGGTCGTCGTCAATATCGAAGCGACCGTCGAATCGATACAGCGCGCACTGGAAGAAGCAGAGCTGATGGCGGACTGCAAGATCCGCAATGTGTATACCGGTATCGCCGGTAACCACATCCGCAGCTTTAATTCCAGCGGCATGGTGGCGATCAAGGACAAGGAAGTCACGGCGACCGATGTGGCGCGCGTGATCGAAACCGCGAAAGCCGTCAACATTCCTACCGATCAGCAATTGCTGCACACCGTGCCGCAGGAATTCATTGTCGATAATCAGGAAGATGTGCGTGAACCTATCGGCATGAGCGGTATCCGACTCGAGGTGAAGGTGCACATCGTGACGGGCGCAGTGTCTGCAGTACAGAACATCGTCAAATGTATCCGTCGTTGCGGTCTCGAAGTATCCGATCTGATTTTGCAGCCTATGGCTTCAGCCGAAGCAGTGTTGACGGCGGATGAAAAAGAACTGGGTGTGGTGCTGATCGATATCGGCGGCGGCACGACTGACGTTGCGATTTTCACCGAAGGTGCGATTCGTCATACCGCAGTGATTCCGATTGCCGGTGACCAGATCACTAACGACATCGCGATGGCGGTGCGTACGCCGACCGCAGAAGCGGAAGAGATCAAATTACGTTACGGCATGGCCAAGCAAGTGCTGGCTGATCCGGGCGAAACGCTGGAAGTGCCGGGTCTTGGTGATCGCGGTACCCGTGCCTTGTCACGTCAGGCCTTGGCTGCAGTCATCGAGCCGCGTATCGAAGAACTGTTTTCGCTGGTGCATCAGGTGGTGCGTGAGTCCGGTTACGAAGAAGTGCTGTCGTCCGGCATCGTCCTGACCGGCGGCACGGCAATGATGCCGGGTATGGCGGAACTGGCAGAAGATATTTTCTTAAAGCCTGCGCGTTTGGGTACGCCCGAATACAACGGCCAGTTGGCAGATGTAGTCCGTAGTCCGCGGTATGCAACCGTATTGGGTTTGTTGTTGGAAGCGAAAAAGCAGTATCTGCGTGGACACATCGTCACGCGTCAGGATGGCTCGACGGTCGCAGTTTTCCGTCGCATGAAGGAATGGTTTTTAGGTAATTTTTAAGTTCGTATTTGGTTTCGTAGTAAGTATTTAATTTTGTCTTAACTCATTTTGTAATAACCCGCAGTTAGCAGTTGCTAGTTGTCACACCGCGTGAGAACTATCAACTGGAAACTGCATAATCTTTAAGGAAATATCATGGAAATCGACATGCTCGAAAATGTGGCACAAGGAACCGTGATCAAGGTGGTTGGCGTTGGTGGTGCTGGTGGCAACGCTGTACAACACATGATCAATAAAGGCGTGAACGGCGTTGAATTCATCGTCGCCAACACCGATGCGCAAGCATTGCAATTATCGAAGGCGCACAACATCATCCAGATCGGTGAAACCGGTCTGGGCGCTGGCATGAAGCCTGCGGTAGGTCGTCAGCTGGCGGAAGAAACCCGTCCACGCATCGAAGACGCATTGCGCGGCGCGCACATGGTCTTTATCGCAGCAGGTATGGGCGGCGGCACCGGTACCGGTGCAGCACCTATCATCGCGCAAATCGCGAAAGAGCAAGGCGCGTTGACAGTGGCGGTAGTTTCCAAGCCATTCTCGTACGAAGGCCGCAAGTGCATGGACATCGCCGACGAAGGTCTGGAAGCATTGGGCCAGCACGTTGATTCGCTGATCATCATCCTGAACGAAAAACTGGAAGAGATCTACGAAGACGACAGCATGATCGAATGGCTGCAACACGCTGATGACGTATTGAACAATGCTGTTGCCGGTATTGCAGAAATCATCAACGTACCAGGTCATATCAACGTCGACTTCAATGACGTGAAAACGATCATGGGCGAACAAGGCAAGGCGATGATGGGTACGGCAACTGCACAAGGTATTGATCGTGCACGTATCGCAGCTGAGCAGGCAGTTGCCTCGCCATTGCTCGACGGCATCGACTTGTCCGGCGCGCGCGGCGTACTGGTCAACGTGACCGCCAGCCGTGGCCTCAAAGGTAAGGAAATCAAGGAAGTAATGGCTACCGTGCGCGCATTCGCAGCACCAGACGCATCGATCGCGCAAGGTATCGCGTACGACGATGAAATGGGCGACGATATCCGCGTGACTGTGGTGGCAACCGGCCTGGGTCGTGCGCGTAAAGGCGTACAACTGGTACAGACTCCGATGTTGCGTACCGGCACCCATAACGAACCTATGATGGCCAACACCGGCATGCTGCAAGGCGCAGCGCAACCTGCCGCTTCGTTCGACGGTTTGAAGGCGCCGGCAGTATGGCGTCGTGAATCGGCGTCCGATACGGTACGTGCGCTGGAGAAAAACGGCATGGAAACCTACGATATTCCTGCCTTCCTGCGCAAGCAGGCTGACTGATTCCGTATGGCATTTTGCGGGTAGTTGGACGGTAGGATAGCGATTTCTTGTCAAACTACCTGCAAAATTGAACGGAACAAGGCATACTTCGGTTTCTACGCCGCGCCAAGTGCGCGGCGTTTTCTAGTCGGCTATGCCGGTAAAACTAATCAAAGGAATTCGCAATGACAATCAAAGTTGGTGATCAGCTGCCAGAAGCGCGGCTCGCAGAATACGTCGATGTAGCAACCGAAGCTTGCTCCGTTGGCCCAAGCAAAGTCATGGTGCACGAAGCAACCAAAGGCAAAAAAATCGCAATTTTTGCAGTTCCTGGCGCATTTACGCCAACCTGCTCCGAAACACATGCTCCTGGCTACATCCAGGCAGCTGACCAGTTCAAAGCCAAAGGCGTTGATGAAATCTGGTGCATCTCGGTTAACGATCCGTTCGTTATGGGCGCATGGGGCCGCGAACAAAAAGCAGCTGGCAAAGTACGTTTCATCGCTGACGGCAGCGGTACTTTCACCAAGGCACTGGGTCTGGAATTCGATCTGACCAAAGGCGGCCTGGGTGTACGTTCGCAACGTTACTCGATGCTGGTTGAAGACGGCGTCGTCAAACAATTGAACGTTGAAGACAGCGGTCACCTGGAAGTATCGACAGCAGAAAAACTGCTGGCACAAATCTAAGTTCCTGTTTCCACAGGAAAATATAAAAAACGGCGCCTGGTGCGCCGTTTTTTTATGCCTGCGCCAACAGCAAGCGAGTCCCGCAGTGCTGCCCGGCTGTTGTTTTAGATGTCAGCAGGCGTAACAGTGGCGGGTGATTTCCGGCTTAGGTTGCTATAATCGCAGCATGTTAAAACAACGCACCATCAAACAAGTAGTCAAGTCCGTTGGCGTCGGTCTGCATTCCGGCACCAAGGTCGAACTGACCATGCATCCTGCACCGGTTGATGCCGGTATCATATTCCGTCGCATCGATCTCGATCCGGTGGTCGAATTGCCTGCGCAGGCGACTATCGTCGGCGATACGCGTATGGCTTCCACGCTGCAAAAAGGCGAGGCCAAGGTTTCCACCGTTGAGCACCTGATGTCGGCTTGCGCTGGTCTTGGAATAGACAATCTGTATGTCGACCTGACGGCAGAGGAAGTGCCGATCATGGACGGCTCGGCCTCTTCCTTTGTCTTCCTGCTGCAGCAAGCTGGTTTGCAGGAACAGGACGCGCCGAAGAAATTCATCCGCATCAAGAAAACGGTGGAAGTGCGCCAGGGTAGCGGTGATCGTGAAATCTGGGCGCGACTGGAGCCATATGAAGGCTTCAAGCTCAAGTTCTTTATCCAGTTCAATCATCCTGCGGTAGACGGCACCGGCCAGACTGCAGAAATTGATTTCAGCTTCGAGTCCTATGTAAAAGACGTGGCACGCGCCCGTACTTTCGGTTTTATGCAGGATATGGAAACCTTGCGCGGCATGGGGCTGATCCGTGGCGGCTCATTGGAAAATGCAATCGTGATGGATGAATACCGCATCCTCAATACCGATGGTTTACGCTACGACAATGAGTTTGTGCGGCACAAGATCCTGGATGCGATCGGTGATTTATATCTGGTTGGCCATCCGCTGATCGCCAGCTACAACGCGCATAAATCCGGTCATATGCTGAATAATCTGCTGGTGCGGGCGTTGCTGGAACAGCCCGATGCGTATGAAATCGTTACGTTTGAAAAAGTAGAAACCGCACCTACCGATTATGCCCGTCAGGCCAGCCTTGAATGGGCGCTGACTTAAGCAGTTCTTCCCCTGGATTATTTGATGCTCTGCTGCATCAAATAATCCGAGTCAAATCACATCCCGGATTTCATTTGGCACTGCGATGACGTTGCATCATCGTTCCGAGTGCAGCCTTCAATGCCTTGTTACGCGGACTGTCTTCCAGCGCCTCGCCCAGTTCTGCGAACGCGGAAAGCGCTTGTTTGGGCAGTACCAATTGCTTGGAAGCTGTTGATTTTATAAGGGTTTTGGCAACTTGCACTTTGAGGCGGATTGCGTTAACCTGCCAACCCCGCTGCTGTAATTCATCTTGTAATTTTGGTAATTGTTGTTTCAGTCGTGCTGCCAATGCTGCATTTGGCGTAGACAAAACCAGCTGGTTCGCCTCAAACTGCAGCACCGCACAGTGTGCAAACATGGCCGGTAACGCAGCAGCGCAATCGTTCTGCAGCGACGCCATGCGTGCAACTGCCGGTAACAGTGCCGCAAGCTTGTCGTGCGAGCGCAAGAATTCCGCAGCGCCCTTCGCAGGTTTTTGCGTAGTGGTGCTTTGTTTGAATGGGATAAATGAGGATGGTCGCATCGTCATGAAACCTTATCACACCTCGTCCAGAAGCGGCGAGCCTAGGGAGTCGCGATGCAGATAATTTTGTTGCACCCTCGTTTTACCCATGCCAAGTCAGTCACGCTGACGCGGCGACATTTGCTGGCGCTCTTTGCCAGCTTCGTAGTCGCAGTCATACTCGGCGCTTCCTTCCTGTCCTACCTCGTATTCAGCAATGCTGCCAGCATGCCGTCGCCAGTGCGCGAACTGGTAAGCGGTGGCGCCGGCGGCGAAGAAGCCAATAAAGACAAATTCCTTAAAGAAAACCTGGCGCTGATGGCGCGTCGCCTCGGTGAAATGCAGGCGCAACTGATGCGTCTCGATGCCTTGGGTGAGCGGGTGCAAGGTCTGGCCGGGGTAAAACCGACCGAATTCAATTTCCGTGAAATGCCTGGTCGTGGCGGCATAGAGCCGATGGACGGCACCAGCAGCCGCGATCTCACCATGTCCGAATTCAAGGCGTTGCTCGATGCCATGGCGCATGACGTCGAACGCCGTGCCGACTATATGAATGTGGTTGAGTCGACGCTGATGGGCGACAAGATCAAATCCAAGCTGCTACCGACGATCCAGCCGGTTAACGTCAGCTATAACGCCTCGACCTTTGGTCGTCGCCTGGATCCGTTTTCGGGGCGCAGTGCGATGCATGAAGGGATCGATTTTGCTGCGCCTATCGGTACGCCTATTGTGGCGGCCGCAGGCGGCGTGGTGACCGTGGCTGAATTCCATCCGCAATACGGCAATATGATGGAAATCGACCATGGCAATGACATGATTACCCGTTATGCGCACACCTCCCGCCTGTTGATGCAGGTCGGTGACATCGTGCGGCGCGGCCAGCATATAGCCGATATCGGTACCACCGGGCGTTCGACCGGGCCGCATCTGCACTTCGAAGTGCGGGTCAAGGGGGTGGCGCAGGATCCGCATAAATTCCTGTTGGCAGGTGCAAATCAGGCGCGACTGGCTGCGAAATAAGGTTTTATACCCGAGCGAGAACTAAGGGTATTCAAGTGGCGGGCGAACAAAAGTCACTGTGACGGGTCAGATCAGACGCTGCTTAGTGCAAAAGCGATTGCAAAAGCTATTGTTTCCGGACTGATAAGCCCAATATGCTGGAAACGACATGATAAAATCCACCATTTAGCCCAAGCCCAATTCGATGCAGGCAAGGTATAGCTTGCTGCATCAGGTTGTTTCAAGGCGCCTTTTTTAGAATCCAAGCATGTCATTACTGACTCAGATTTTCGGTAGCCGCAATCAGCGCTTACTCAAGCAATACCAGAAGACCGTTCGTGAAATCAATGCTCTTGAACCGGCGCTGGAACAATTATCCGACGAGGCCCTGAAGGCCAAAACCCCGGAATTCAAGGAGCGTCTCGCGAAGGGCGAGGACATCGACCAGCTCCTGCCGGAAGCATTTGCGGTTTGCCGCGAAGCCAGCAAGCGTATCCTCAAGATGCGCCACTTCGACGTGCAACTGATAGGCGGCATGGCGCTGCACTACGGGAAAATCGCCGAAATGGGTACGGGTGAAGGTAAAACCCTGATGGCAACGCTGCCAGCCTACCTGAATGCATTGGCCGGCAAAGGCGTGCACGTGGTGACGGTCAATGATTACCTGGCCCAGCGCGATGCCGAATGGATGAGCACCCTGTACGGCTGGCTCGGCCTGACGACTGGTATCAACCTGTCGCAAATCGATCACGAAGCCAAGCAGACCGCGTACAACTCCGACATCACCTACGGTACCAACAACGAATTCGGCTTTGATTATCTGCGCGATAACATGGTCTACGACACGGGCGATCGCGTCCAGCGTGGCCTGCATTACGCGATTGTCGATGAAGTTGACTCCATCCTGATCGACGAAGCGCGTACCCCGCTGATCATTTCCGGTCAGGCTGAGAACCACACTGACCTGTATCACAAAATCAATGAAGTGCCGCCGCTGCTGTCCTTGCAAATCGGTGAAGAGACACCGGACGGCAAAGGCAAGATAGAAGTGCCGGGCGACTACACCAAGGATGAAAAATCCCATCAGGTCTTGCTGACCGAAGCCGGTCACGAAAAAGCCGAACAAATCCTGACACGTATGGGCTTGCTGCCGGAAGGCGCCTCGCTGTACGACGCTGCCAACATCACCCTGATCCACCATTTGTACGCTGCCTTGCGCGCGCATACGCTGTATCACAAGGATCAGCACTATGTAGTGCAAAACGGTGAGGTTGTGATCGTCGATGAATTCACTGGTCGTCTGATGACCGGTCGTCGCTGGTCCGAAGGGCTGCACCAGGCGGTGGAAGCGAAGGAACACGTCAAGATCCAGAACGAAAACCAGACACTGGCTTCGATCACCTTCCAGAATTACTTCCGTATGTACACCAAGCTGTCCGGCATGACCGGTACAGCGGACACTGAAGCTTACGAATTCCAGGAAATCTACAAACTGGAAACCGTCGTTATCCCGCCGAACCGTCCTAGCCAGCGCAAGGATCGCCAGGATCAGGTTTACAAATCGTCGGAAGAAAAATACGGCGCGATGCTGAAGGATATTCAGGATTGCTACGAACGTGGCCAGCCGGTACTGGTGGGTACGACTTCGATTGAGAATTCCGAGCTGTTGTCCGGCATCCTGACCAAAGCCAAATTGCCGCATAACGTGCTGAATGCGAAACAGCATGCACGCGAAGCGGAAATCATTGCACAGGCAGGTCGTCCGAAAGCCATCACCATCGCCACCAATATGGCGGGTCGTGGTACCGATATCGTCCTCGGCGGCAACGTCGGCAAACAGGTGCAGATCATCGAAGCCAATGAGGCTTTGAGCGATGCGGATAAAGCAGCGCAAGCGCAAACCTTGCGTGATGAATGGCAGTCCTTGCACGATCACGTCGTGAACGCAGGTGGCTTGCACATCATCGGTACCGAGCGCCACGAATCGCGTCGCGTTGATAACCAGTTGCGTGGCCGTTCCGGTCGCCAGGGTGATCCGGGTTCTTCGCGTTTCTACCTGTCGCTGGATGACGCCTTGCTGCGTATCTTTGCCGGTGACCGCGTACGCGCGATCATGGATCGTTTGAAAATGCCGGAAGGCGAACCGATCGAAGCAGGTATCGTGTCGCGTTCGATTGAATCGGCACAACGCAAGGTGGAAGCGCGTAACTTTGATATTCGTAAGCAATTGCTCGAATACGATGACGTCGCCAATGACCAGCGTAAAGTGATTTACCAACAGCGTAATGAATTGCTCGAAACCACCGACGTTTCCGAGATGATCACTTCCTTGCGCCAGGGTGTCTTCACCGACTTGTTCCGCACCTATGTGCCGGAGCAATCGATGGAAGAACAATGGGATCTGCCGGCGCTCGACGCTGTACTGCGCGACGAGTGGAAAGTCGATTTCTCGCTGGTTAAAGTGCTGGAAGGCGAGCCGAATATCACTGACGAAGACATGCTCGAACGCCTGGTGAAATTCACCGACGACATCTATGCGCAGAAAATCGAGATCGTCGGCAAGGATGCCTTTGCCGGATTCGAGCGCAGCGTGATGTTGCAGGCGGTCGATTCGCACTGGCGTGAACATCTGGCGGCGCTGGATCATCTGCGTCAGGGTATCCATTTGCGTGGTTACGCGCAGAAGAATCCTAAGCAGGAATACAAGCGCGAAGCATTTGAACTGTTTGGCCAGATGCTGAACCTGATCAAGGATGAGGTCGTCAAGATCGTGATGACGGTACGCATCCAGTCGCGTGAAGAAATTGATGCGGCAGAAGAGCAGTTGTCGCAGTCGCATGTCGAGAACGTGCACTACCAGCATGCTGATTTCGACGCTGATGCAGCGCCGGAAGAATTGCTCGCGCCGACTGCAGTTGCAAGCGAAGCGAACCACACACAAGTGAATGCCTTGCCTAAGGTCGGTCGCAACGATCCATGCCCTTGCGGTAGTGGCAAGAAGTACCAGCAATGCCATGGTCGCCTCGCTTAATCGCGACCTGATGCGTTGAAACCGGAAGGGCGGGCTTATCCCGCCCTTTTGCTTTGGTAGTCCGCCTGTGGGCCTGATGCATGCATATGCCCGCTAGCGATTACAATATTGATCTGATCTGTAGTCCGCTTTGGTAGTCTGTCTTATTAACCCTCTGATATAGAAAACTTGCGATGGCCGTTAATCTTCCTCTCCCTATTCCTGAAAATCTGACCGCTGTAGCCGGTATTGAACTCGGTCATGCCGAAGCAGGCATACGAAAAGCCAATCGCAAGGATGTGCTGGTCATGAAGCTGGCACCGACCGCAACCGTCGCCGGTGTGTTTACGCAAAACCGTTTTTGCGCGGCGCCGGTGCAAGTCTGCAAAGAACATCTGGGCAAGCTGCAAGCCAGCGCACCGATACGCGCACTCGTGATCAATACTGGTAATGCCAACGCAGGCACCGGCGAAACCGGTCTGGCGGATGCGAAGGCGACCTGTAGCGCACTCGCTGGCCTGCTGGGCTGCGACGCGTCGCAAATCCTGCCATTCTCGACTGGTGTGATCCTGGAGCCGCTGCCTATCGAGAAACTGAAAGCCGGTTTGCCACAAGCTATCGCCAATCTTAAATCGGATAACTGGCACAACGCTGCCTTGTCCATCATGACCACCGACACCCAGCCGAAAGCTGCTTCGCGTCAGGTCAGCATCAATGGCCAGACCATCACACTGACCGGTATCAGCAAAGGTGCCGGCATGATCAAGCCGAACATGGCGACCATGCTGGGCTTTATGGCGATGGATGCGAAAGTGGCGCAGCCGGTGCTTGATCATTTGACTAAGGAAGTAGCAAATCGCTCATTCAACTGCATCACCATCGACGGCGATACATCGACCAATGACTCCTTCATCGTGATTGCGACCGGCGCTGCCAGCGTTGAAGTGAATGCGATCGATACGCCGGAATACCAGGCACTGGCCGCCGCAGTACTGGGCTTGTCGCAAGAGTTGGCGCAAATGATCGTGCGTGATGGTGAGGGTGCAACCAAGTTCATCACCGTCACGGTAGAAGAAGGCAAGAACGTTGAAGAGTGCCGCAAGATTGCTTACTCGATTGCGCATTCACCATTGGTTAAAACCGCTTTCTTTGCATCTGATCCTAACCTCGGTCGTATCCTGGCTGCGATTGGTTACGCTGGCGTTGATGATCTCGACGTGACTACCCTGAACCTGTATCTGGACGATGTATGGGTCGCCAAAAATGGCGGCCGCAATCCGGATTACCAGGAAGCGGATGGTCAGCGCGTGATGAAGCAAAGCGAAATCACGGTGCGCGTCAAACTCGGTCGCGGTAAGGCAGACGCCACCATCTGGACCTGCGACTTGTCGCATGAGTATGTAACGATCAACGCTGACTATCGTTCCTGATCTGCTTTTGATTCGCTTCTGATTAATTAATACGCTCGATTACGATGACACAACTTGAACAGTTTTTAACGCGGGCTGAAGCCTTACTCGAACGTCTCGAATCTTTCCTGCCACCGGCGTTGCCGACACCGGACTGGAATGCGGGAATCGCTTTTCGCTGGCGCAAATCCAGCGGCAATGGTCGCGGTTATCTGCAACCGGTGGCGCATTTGGCGCCTATCGCTTTGGACGATCTGCACAATATCGGACCGCAAAAACAGCAGATAGAACAAAACACCCGGCAGTTTGTTGAAGGCGTACCTGCCAACAATGTCTTGCTGACTGGCGCGCGCGGTACCGGCAAGTCTTCACTGATCAAGGCTTGTCTGAATCAGTTTGCCGATCAGGGCCTGCGTCTGATCGAAGTTGACAAGGATGACCTGGGTGATCTGGCTGATATCGTGGATCTGGTTTCCGGTCGTCCTGAACGCTTCATTATCTTCTGCGACGATTTGTCGTTTGAAGAAGGCGAGGGCGGATACAAGGCATTGAAGGTGGCGCTGGATGGCAGTATCTCTGCGCAGTCGGACAATGTCCTGATTTATGCGACCTCGAATCGTCGTCATTTGCTGCCGGAACGCATGTCGGACAATGCCGGTTACAAGACCGACGATAACGGCGATCTGCATCCGGGTGAAACCGTGGAAGAAAAGATTTCGCTGTCCGAACGCTTCGGCCTGTGGGTGACGTTCTATCCGTTCCGTCAGGATGATTATTTGGATATCGTCGCGCACTGGCTCAAGCACTTCGGTTGCAACCCGCAACAGATAGAAGAGGCGCGTACCGAGGCCTTGCAATGGGCCTTGCAACGTGGCTCACGTTCCGGTCGTGTGGCCTGGCAATTCGCCAAAGACCACGCCGGAAAAATGCCCAAGTAATCCACTACGGGTGCCTGGCCTGACCGGGCACCTGCTTAGCTTTCTTCTGGTCTCCCCATGTCCGAAACCAAATCCACCCCCATCGATGTCGCAGTCGGCATACTCATGAAGCCGAATGGTGATGTCTTGCTCGGCCAGCGGCCAGACGGTAAGCCATATGCCGGTTACTGGGAATTCCCAGGCGGCAAAGTCGAATCCGGTGAAGCCATCATCGATGCGCTGAAGCGCGAATTTGTCGAAGAACTCGGAGTGGAAGTGCTGTCAGCGGAGCCATGGTGCGGCGTTGAACATGTTTATCCGCATGCGCATGTGCGCCTGCATTTCTACATTAGCCAGGAGTGGCGCGGCGAGCCGCAGAGCCTGGAAAATCAGGCGTTTGCATGGCAGGGGAGTGTCGGGGTGGAGCCGCTGCTGCCAGCTACGATACCGTTGATAGAGTGGCTCGATAAGCTACGTTATCCGGGGACATCCCCGGCAGCATCCGTTTAAAGCCTCAGCCCTGTTCAGGGTTGCGGTGGTGGTGGAATATCATCATCCAGGTCGTCCAGTGGATTGACGACCGGAATCACATACTTCTCTTCGGCCCAGGCGCCGAGATCTATCTGTTTGCATCGGTTGGAGCAGAACGGGCGGAATTTACTCAGCTCTGTCCATTCCACTTTGGTGCCGCAGGTAGGGCAATTGACTGTCGTAACCATAATCAGAAACTACACAAGCTCAGTTCAAAAGGTACGTCGCCTTCAAAGGCTTTCGGTTTCATGTCGCCGTCCTGCGAGGTAAAGCGTACCCACAGCATGTATTTATTGGCGGAAATCTCAGGAATCGCGCCCAGCGTTTCATCGATATTCAGGCGCAGCATCTGATAAGCCTTGCCTTGCAGCATTTGTTGATAGCTGCCGGTTTGCGCAATCATTTTGACCGGACGACCGGATTCGCGCAGCAGGCGCAAGACCATGCCGATTGCGTCGAACAGCGGTGCCAGCGGGGTAAACCATTTATGGATGTCAGCCAGGCGTTGTTCTGCCGAATCATGCTGCCACGCATAGTACGAGGGCAGATCGAATTCACAGGCGCCGCCCGGGATGATGGTGCGGCCGCGTATGCTCATCAGCCATTCGTTTTCACGGATGTGCTGGCCGGTTTTGCCTTGCGAGGCGATCAATGCGCTACTGATGCGATCCAGGTCAAACAGGATGGCATCCAGCATTTCTGCTTCGACGTTCGGATTGGATTTGAAACCGAGTAGGGTTTGTTTTTGACGTTCCAGCTCTTGCAACAGGTCGGATTTGAGGTCGGCACGACCAGCCACCTCCAGCATTTCGAACATGGTGGCAAGGGCAACGTGGTGATGCTGCGGATGATCCTGACCGATAAAGAAAGCGAATTTCTCGTACAGGTCTTCTAGCCGCAACAACGTGCGAATACGCTCGTTGAAAGGGTATTCGTAGACAATCAAAGTGGCATCCCTTAAAAGTTAAAACCGGGCAATACGAGCTAATGTTGTGATTCTGAACGAAGCCGCGACAAAATACAAATGATGCAACGATTTTGTTTGGCATTCATTAAAACGGGCTGCGTTTTTGTTCTGATTCTGGTGCCGGATTGCAGCTATAGACAGCGGCCCGGTGCTAACGTTCACTCGGCCTGCGCCAGCTTCAGATAGTGGCGGTGCAACTCCAGCACTTGCGGTAATAGCGCTGTGCTATCACCCTCGTTATTGATCACATCGTTGGCCGCTGCCAGACGCTCTGCACGACTGGCCTGACTGGCGATAATGGCACGCACTTGCTGCTCACTGAGCTTATTGCGCTGCATCACACGACGTATCTGTACTTCTTCCGGGCAATCAACAGTCAGCACTCGCGATACACGTTGCTGCCACAGGCCCGACTCCACCAGCAGCGGCACTACGAAGAGCAGATAGGGGCCTTCGGCCTGGTCTGCCGCTGCGCGTGTGAACTGGCGTATTAGCGGGAACAGGATCGCTTCCAGGCGCTTTTTATCATTCGGATCGGCAAATACGCGTTCGCGCATGGCCGCTCTGTCCATCGCACCGTCCGGCAGAATGAGTCCGGCACCGAACGCTGCGCGGATAGCCGGGATGGCAGCACCGTCGGGCGCGGTCAGTTGATGCGCTATCAGGTCGGTGTCGACGACAGCCGCGCCTTGTTCGGCAAACAGATCGGCCACCGTGCTTTTACCACTGCCTATGCCACCGGTCAGGCCTACGGAAAAGCGATTGAATGTGCCCAGTTCGTCCATGCTGCCTAGTAGAAGCCCAGATAAGTTTCGGCCAGTGATTTGCCATATACCAGGGCTATCATACCGGCCGCAGCGAGATAGGGGCCAAACGGAATCGGGATGTCGCGCCCGCGCTTGGCCAGCACGATGAGGGCGATGCCGACTACGGCACCGACCAGCGACGATAAGAGAATGATGACGGGCAGCATCTTCCAGCCGAGCCAGGCGCCGAGTGCGGCCAGCAGTTTGAAGTCGCCATAGCCCATGCCTTCCTTGCCGGTCAGCAGCTTGAACAGCCAGTAAATCGACCATAGGGTGAGGTAGCCAGCCGCCGCACCGATGACGGCTTCATGCAGCGGGACAAAAGTGGCGTTCAGATTCAACAGCAGGCCCAGCCAAAGCAACGACAGTGTCAGATCATCCGGCAGTAGTTGCGTATCGGCATCAATGAAGGTCAGTGCGATCAGCAAATAGGTAAAGAGCAGGGTGCTCAACCCCAGCAAGCCACTGCCGAAGTGCCAGATCAGGAACGCCGACAGCACGCCGCTCAATAGTTCGATGATCGGATAGCGTATTGATATTGGTGTTTTACAGGCAGTGCATTTGCCGCCTATTGCGAGGTAGCTGACGACCGGGATGTTTTGCAGTGCGCTGATCTGATGGCCGCATTGCGGACAGGCCGAGCGCGGCACGACGAGGTTGTAACGATCTTCGTGCGGCAGCGGCTGGCCGCTCTCACTGGCGACATAATTGTCAGATTCACGTTGCATCATCTTCGGGATGCGGTGGATCACGACGTTCAGGAAGCTGCCTATCAATAAGCCAAATACGCCTGCGACGATAGCAGGTAATGCGCTGCCCGCAGGGGCAGACCAAAGTAAATCCATCATCAGACCACAGAACCCAGTTTGAAAATAGGCAGGTACATGGCGACTACCAGGCCGCCTATCAGTACGCCCAGTATGACCATAATCAGCGGCTCCATCAGACTGGAGAGCGAGGCGACGGCTTCATCCACTTCATCTTCATAGAAATCTGCGACTTTGCCCAGCATGTTGTCGAGCGAGCCGGATTCCTCACCGATGGAAACCATCTGCGTCACCATATTCGGGAAGACGTCCGAGTTCTGCATCGCCACCGTCAGGCTGGTGCCGGTGCTGACTTCGGTCTGTATCCGTTTGGTGGCGTCCAGATAAACAGCGTTGCCGGAGGCGCCGCCTACCGAGTCGAGTGATTCGACCAGCGGTACGCCAGCCGCAAACATGGTGGCCAGGGTACGCGTCCAGCGTGCGATGGTGGCCTTGCGTATGACGGCGCCGAAGATGGGCAGTTTCAGCAATAACTTATCCATCGAACGCTGCATTTTGAGCGAGCGTTTCCACGACTGGAAGAACAGGTAGAGGCCGCCGAACAGCAGACCGAAAATAATGTACCAGTTGGCCACCATGAAATCAGACATGGCCATCACCATCAGCGTCGGGGCCGGCAGATCGGCGCCAAAGCTTTTGAATACTTCCTTAAAGGCCGGAACCACCCAGATCATGATGACGGCGGTCACGATGAAAGCGACGGCCAGGATCGATACCGGATAAAACATCGCGGACTTGATCTTGGCCTTGATGGCCAGGGTTTTTTCCTTGTAGATCGCGAGCCGGGTCAGCAGGTCTTCCAGGATACCGGCTTGCTCACCGGCGCCGACCAGATTGCAAAACAGCGGATCGAAGTAGAGCGGAAATTTGCGGAAAGCCTGATTCAGGCTGGTACCTGTTTCGACATCGGAGCGGATGTCCTGGACCAGCTTGGATACGGCCGGGTTGTCATTGCCCTTGGCGACGATATCGAAGGATTGCAGCAGCGGCACACCGGCTTTCATCATGGTGGCCAGCTGGCGCGTAAATAAGGTGATGTCCTTTTCGGAAACCTTCTTGCCGCTGCGATAGGTTTTCTTTTTGACCTTGGTGACCAGCACGCCCTGACGACGCAAGGTTGCGCTGACTACCGATTCGCCACCGGCACGTAATTCGCCGCGCACGATCTTGCCGGATTTGTCCTTGCCCTCCCAGGCGAAGACAGACTCCTTGGGTAGTGTTGCGCTTCCGACCTTACGTGCGGATGTTGCCATGCATAGACCTCTTTATTATTCGTTGGTGCAGCCGAGAACTTCTTCCAGGCTGGTCAGTCCCAGTTTGACCTTTACCAGGCCTGATTCACGCAAGTTACGCACGCCGTCCTTTTTGGCTTGCGCTTCAATTTCCATCGACGTACCGTGATTCAGGATGATGGCTTCGATCTCTTCGCTGATCGGCATGATTTGATAGATGCCGACCCGGCCTTTGTAACCACTGCCGCTGCAACGTTCGCAGCCGACCGGTTTGTATGGCAACCAGGTGCCGTCCAGATCATCTTCGCTAAAGCCTGCTTCCAGCAGTGCTTCGTCCGGAATCACCGTGGTTTGTTTGCAGGAGCAAAGCCGGCGTGCCAGACGTTGCGCGGTAATCAGAATGACGGACGATGCAATGTTGAACGGCGCGACTCCCATATTCATCAGGCGTGTCAGCGTCGCTGGTGCATCGTTGGTATGCAGCGTGGAAAACACCATATGTCCGGTTTGCGCTGCCTTGATCGCGATATCGGCGGTTTCCAGGTCGCGGATCTCACCCACCATGATGATGTCGGGATCCTGCCGCAGGAATGCTTTCAGCGCGACCGGGAAGGTCAGTCCGGCGCGGTCATTAACGTTGACCTGATTCACGCCTGGCAGGTTGATCTCGGCCGGATCTTCCGCGGTCGAGATATTGATGCCGGGTTTGTTCAGGATGTTGAGACAGGTGTAGAGCGAAACGGTTTTGCCGGAGCCGGTCGGGCCGGTGACCAGCACCATGCCGTAAGGGCGCTGGATCGCAGTGAGCAGAGTTTCCTTTTGATCCGGGTCGTAACCCAGCGCTTCGATCCCCATTTGCGCCTGTGAACCGTCGAGAATACGCATGACGATTTTTTCGCCGAACAGGGTAGGCAAGGTGCTGACGCGGAAGTCGATGGAGCGGGTCTTGGACATCACCAGCTTCATGCGGCCGTCCTGCGGTACGCGTTTTTCCGAGATGTCGAGTTTGGAGATGACCTTGATGCGCGATGCCAGCTTTTCCTTGATCGCCAGCGGAGGTTGCGCGATATCGCGCAGCACGCCGTCGACGCGGAAGCGGATACGGTAAAACTTTTCAAACGGTTCGAAGTGCAAATCCGATGCACCCAGGTTGATCGCATCGACCAGGATCTTTTGCAGGAATTTGACGATAGGCGCATCGTCGATATCGGCAGTGCCGCCATCGACCGGGACCGCCAGTTCTTCCTCGATGAAATCGATATCAAGGTCTTCGCCTATCAGCTCATTCAGGCCTTGCTCGGCACTTTGACCGAGTTTGTCGATGATTTTGAGCAGTGTCAGGTGATCGACGATGATGGGTTCGACCGCCAGCTGCGCCTGGAATTTGATCTGATCCAGCGCCTGCGAATTGGTGGGATCCGAGATCGCAATCGAGACTTTATTGCCGCGTTTGGCCAGCGCGATCACGTGCTGGCTTTGCATCAGCTTTGCATCGATGATTTTTTCGGGCAGCAGGCTGGTATTGAAGGCTGCCAGATCCAGCAGTGGATAGCCGAAAGTTTCAGAGCAAAAGGCAGCGAGTTTGCCGGAATCGATCACGTCGCTTTTCAGCAAAATATCAATAAACGGACTTTTTTCGTTGGCAGCTTGTTTGCTAATGGCGTCGGCTTGCTGTTGCGTCAGCCGCCCAGCTTGCAAGAGTGCGCGGGCGAGGCCTGGCATTGCATTATTTGATGCCGAACTAGGAAGGACTGCAGCCATGTATTTACGCCAGGAGCATCAAGAGGTGCATTAGATAATGCCTCTAGGCACCTGTTTTGTAAAGATATCCTGCGGGAAATGTTACTTTCTGCGCATAAAATGCAACGCCTGTCACCGCCTGTTTGGCGAGCAGCGTTTTAACAGTGTTGGCGACTGCTGCGGATGCGGGATGTGATGGTGTAATCGCAGGCGGTGCGCATGCACGGAGCATGGCACCGCTATCGTTTTAGTGATTGCGGTTGACCGCGAAGGCGCTCAGTTTGAGCAAGGCATCCTTATAGGCATTCTCCGGCAAGCCGGCGATGGATGCGGTGGCGCGAGCGGATGCTTCTTCCGCCTTGCGTTTGGTGTAGTCGAGCGCACCGGATGTGGTCACGGCCTGCAATACTGCGTCGAAATGCTGTTCGTCGCCGTTTTCGATGCAGCTGCGCACCAATTCCCGCTGTTCCGCGGTGCCGTGCTCCATCAGATAGATTAGCGGCAGGGTCGCCTTGCCTTCACGCAGGTCGTCGCCGACGTTTTTGCCGATGTCGTCAGCCTGACCAGAGTAGTCGAGCACGTCGTCTATCAGCTGGAAGGCGGTGCCCAGTGAGCGGCCATATTCCGCTGCTGCTTCGATTTGCTCGTCCGTCGCGCCAGCGATGAGCGTGCCGAGCTGGGCTGCGGCTTCAAACAGTTTGGCGGTTTTCGAGCGGATGACCTGCGTGTAGCGTTCTTCCGATACATCAGGATCATGCATGTTTAACAACTGCAGCACTTCGCCTTCGGCGATGACATTGGTTGCGTCCGCCAGGATTTGCATGATGCGGATATCGCCAACCGACACCATCATCTGGAAAGCGCGCGAATACAGGAAATCGCCTACCAGCACTGAGGCGGCATTGCCGAACAGGGCGTTGGCGGTCTTGCGGCCGCGACGCAGCGACGACTCATCGACCACGTCATCGTGCAGCAATGTTGCCGTATGGATAAATTCCACGACGGCTGCCAGTTGATGGTGATCGGTGCCGCGGTAGCCATAAGCGTTGGCCATCAGCAGGACCAGTACCGGACGGATGCGTTTGCCACCGGCGCTGATGATGTAGTCGGCGATTTGATTGACCAGTGCTACTTCAGAGTGCAGCTTCTGACGTATCACGGTATCGACGGCATTTAAATCAGCTGCGATGGGTTGTATAAGCAGGTTTTGAGCGGAGGGTGCGGAAGCGGAAACCAAGTTGAGCCTGATTAATAAGCGTTAATAAGCGTTAATTTAGGGAATTATACGACGAGCCGGGGCAGAAACGTTGCTTGCCCGCCACGAAGCAGGGGTTATGGAGGCTCTGGAAAGCTGTCTTTTTACTACAGTAATACAGGCTTTGACCGGGATCCTAAGTCCATGTATAATTGGAGGTTTTCCCGATTCCGTCTGCGCAGTTCTGGTCGGTCTCAAGAGAAAAAGTCCTTAAATCATTTGATGAGGTTTCACATGTACGCGGTCATAAAAACCGGTGGCAAACAATATAAAGTTGTCGCTGGTGAAAAATTCAAAGTAGAACAGATACCGGCAGACATTGGATCCGAAATCACCTTAGATCAGGTGCTCGCATTGGGCGCTGGAGAAACCATCAAGTTTGGTGCTCCGCTGGTCGCTGGTGCTACGGTCCTTGCTACGGTTGTCTCCCATGGTCGTCACGACAAGGTAAAGATTTTCAAGATGCGTCGCCGTAAGCACTACCAGAAGCACCAAGGCCATCGCCAAAATTACACCGAATTGCAGATCGTTTCGATCAACGGCTAAGCCGCTGACTCGGACTAACCAGATACAAGGAGTCAGAAATGGCACATAAAAAAGGCGGCGGCACTACGCGAAATGGTCGTGACTCAGAGTCAAAACGACTGGGCGTTAAAGTCTACGGTGGTCAGGCCATCAACGCAGGCGGCATCATTGTTCGCCAACGCGGTACCAAAATGCACGCAGGCGAAAACGTCGGTATCGGCAAGGATCACACCTTGTTCGCACTGACCGACGGCAAAGTTGCATTTGTTACTAAAGGCGCGTTGAAACGTCATTACGTCACTGTAGTACCTGCTTAATTCATTTAAGCTCGCAAGGTAAGGCGAAAGCCTTCAATCGAAAGGCTCTGCCCCAGGTAGAGCCTTTTTAGTTTTATAACGGCAAATATTATGAAGTTTATCGACGAAGCAAAAATCGAAGTCATTGCCGGTGATGGCGGCAACGGCGTCGCATCCTTTTGTCGTGAAAAATTCAGGCCGTTCGGTGGGCCGGATGGCGGCGACGGCGGAAAAGGCGGCAGCATCTATGCGGTAGCAGACCGCAATATCAACACGCTGGTTGATTTCCGCTTTGCCAAAATGCACAAAGCCAAGAATGGCGAAAATGGTCGCGGTGCTGATTGCTACGGCAAGGGCGCGGACGACATCAAATTGCGCATGCCAGTCGGCACCCTGATTATTGATAACAACGATGGTGAGCTGATCGCCGATCTGACCGAGCACGGGCAGGAAGTCCTGATCGCCAAAGGCGGCGAGGGCGGCTGGGGCAATATCCATTTCAAATCATCGACCAACCGCGCACCTCGGCAAAAATCCGAAGGCAAGGAAGGCGAACGACGTGAACTGCGGCTGGAGCTGAAAGTGCTCGCCGATATCGGTTTGCTCGGTATGCCGAATGCAGGTAAATCCACCTTCATTACGGCTGTATCGAACGCGCGTCCGAAGATTGCAGACTATCCATTTACCACGCTGCACCCGAACCTGGGTGTGGTGCGCGTCAGCCACGAAAAGAGTTTCGTGATTGCCGATATTCCTGGCCTGATCGAAGGTGCGTCCGATGGCGCCGGCCTGGGTATCCAGTTCCTGCGCCATTTGCAACGCACCCGTTTGCTCTTGCACATCGTTGATCTGGCACCGTTCGACAATGTCGATCCGGTCAAGGAGGCGAAAGCTATCGTCAAGGAATTGCAGAAATACGACGAAGCCCTGTTCGACAAGCCGCGCTGGCTGGTGCTGAACAAACTGGATGTGGTGCCGGAAGATGAGCGCAAAAAACGCGTGAAAGATTTCATCAAACGCTTTGGCTGGAAAGGCCCGGTATTTGAGATTTCGGCACTGACACGTGACGGCTGTTCCGATCTGGTGAACGAAATCTACGAATACATCGCGGTACAACGTCAGGCTGAACAGCGCACTGAAGAAACCCCGCAAATGGTTGAAGAGGCACGTGGTATCGACTCTATCGATCCGGATGATCCTCGCTTCAAGATCATCGACTAAAAGTATTAAAAAGCTGTAAGGGATTGCCGGTAATCGGCAATCCTGCATCCTCACCGTTCAGGTACATCAAAACTAAAACAGAGCCGGGTTACTAAGCATGGACTCCGTCATTCAAGAAGCCAAACGCGTCATCATCAAAGTCGGTTCTTCCCTCGTCACCAATGACGGTAAGGGCCTGGATGCACTAGCCATCCAGAAATGGGCGGCACAAATCGCGCGTTTGCGCGCACTGGGTAAGGAAGTCGTGCTGGTGAGTTCCGGCGCTATCGTCGAAGGCATGCAGCGCCTCGGCTTTGACAAGCGTCCGGTGGGTATCCATGAATTGCAGGCATGTGCTGCGGTCGGGCAGATGGGCCTGGCGCAGATATATGAAACCAGTTTTCGTCAGCACGATGTACGGACGGCGCAGATTTTGTTGACGCATGCCGATCTGGCTGATCGCGAACGCTATCTGAACGCGCGCTCTACCTTATTCACGCTGCTGCGTCTGGGCGTCGTCCCCATCATCAATGAAAACGATACTGTCGTCACCGATGAAATTAAATTTGGCGACAACGACACCCTGGGTGCGTTGGTAGCGAATCTGATCGAAGCGGATGCATTGATCATTCTCACCGATCAGCGTGGTTTGTTCAGCGCTGATCCGCGTAAAGACCCGAACGCGGTCTTCATCCATGAAGCCAAGGCGGGTGATGTCGCGCTGGAAGCGATGGCTGGTGGTGCTGGCAGCAGTCTCGGACGCGGCGGCATGCTGACCAAAATCCTGGCGGCCAAACGTGCCGCCTTGTCCGGTGCGCATACCGTCATCGCCTGGGGCCGGGAAGATAATGTCCTGACGCGTCTGGCTGGTGGCGAAGCTATCGGCACGCAATTGACGGCACAAACCGCGCAACTGACGGCGCGCAAGCAATGGATGGCGGATCACTTGCAAACAGCCGGTGCAGTGGTGCTGGATGCTGGTGCAGTGCAAAAGTTAACGGCTGAAGGCAAGTCGCTGTTGCCTATCGGTGTGACCGATGTGACGGGCAGTTTTGGTCGTGGCGATGTAATTACGTGTGTCGATCAGACTGGTCGTGCGCTGGCACGCGGGATCAGCAATTACGCAAGTTCGGATGCGCGTCGCATCATGCGCAAACCTTCATCGGATATTGCTGCGATACTCGGTTTTGTTGAAGAACCTGAGTTGATACATAGGGACAACCTGGTCCTGCTGTAATCTCTGGTGCAGTCAGGCGCGAGCGGCATGCTGAGCGCCTGACGGTTAGACTTTATTCTGCTTTATTCGCGTAACAAATCATCAGTCAGCGTGCGGCGGTACTTCATGCGCTGCAACATATCCTTTTCATTCCCGACTATCGTCAGATTGCTGCAAAAGTAATCCTGCGCCAATGCTGCGTGCTGGCGATTGACCTTGCTGCGCACGATAGGCTCCCACTGATTGCGGCGTGATGGTGCCCATGTGCCATCGTCGCGGCCCAGTGCATAAATCTTTTTCTCGAAGCTGGCGCAGCGTATGCCTTCATAGCTGATGTTTTTGGCGCCGCCCTGGCTGACTGCAACCAGCGTGTAGCGGATCACACCATCTTTGCCGATCGCCAGCGATTTGGTATCAATCGCAAATTCCTGGGTAGCGGTCGGGCCGACATAGAAGGGCTGCAGGTTTTCGGCCTTGGGTGCAGGTGGCAGTTCAGCTTGCAGCTCTATCCATTCCTTGGGCTCGTCGTCAAAGCCCTTGTTGTATTCCAGCTGTTGCGCGCTGGCAATCTGGGCGACGGTCAATAACGCTGCTGTTAGCAGTGCCGGCATCAGTTTGCGCGAGGGGAGGAAAGACTTATTCATTGTCAGGTTTGGTTTTTGCGGTAGATGGTTCGTCAGGTTTGCGCGATGCGTGCGTCTGGCGCAGGTAGCGCGCGGTATTGTGCTGCGGCGGGACATGTTGCGTCGGGCGTGACAGGAAACGTGATAATTCCTGCAAGGCGCGCTGGTAAACATCCCGTTTGAATTCGATCACGACATCCAGCGGCACCCAGTAATCATGCCAGCGCCAGGCATCAAATTCAGGGTGTTCGGTCATGCGCAGATTGACATCGCAATCGCGTCCGACCATGCGCAGCAGGAACCAGATCTGCTTCTGGCCCTTGTAATGACCGCGGATTTCCCGTTTGATGAAATGATCCGGCACCTCGTAACGGAGCCAGTCGCGGGTGCGACCTATGATTTTGACGTGCTCCGCCCGCAAGCCGACTTCTTCTTCCAGCTCGCGATACATCGCCTGCTCAGGGGTCTCGCCAAATTTAATGCCGCCCTGTGGGAATTGCCACGAATGCTCGCGCACCCGCTTGCCCCACCACACTTCATTCCTGGTGTTGATCAGAATGATGCCGACGTTAGGGCGAAAGCCTTCACGGTCCAGCATGTTGTACCTCAAAACTTTCTGCGGCTAACGGACCCTCAATCGAACATCGTCACCTGTACGGCCTTATACCGTCGGCCCGCGCAATGACGCGCGAACAACGGAGAGAGCAATCAATTGTACGAAGAGTGGGTGCATCAGCCAGCTAATCCTTTAAAATTGAGTTGATTATAACCCTCTCTCTTTTTAAAAAGAATTCATCGTCATGCGCGCATCCCGTTTTTTCATTTCCACTCTCAAAGAAGCTCCTTCCGACGCAGAAATCGTCAGCCACAAGCTGATGATGCGCGCCGGCATGATCAAGCGCATCGGTTCTGGTATTTATACCTATATGCCCATGGGTTTGCGCGTGATCCGCAAGGTCGAGGCGATTATCCGTGAGGAAATGAATAATGCCCACGCCATCGAGCTGCTGATGCCATTAGTGCAACCGGCCGAGCTGTGGCAGGAAACCGGCCGCTGGGACAAAATGGGTGCCGAGCTGATGCGCGTCAAGGACAGGCATGGTCGTGAATTCGCGATCCAGCCTACCTCGGAAGAAGTCGTTACCGACGTGGTACGGACCGAAATCAAGTCCTACCGCCAGTTGCCTATCAATTTTTATCATATCCAGACCAAGTTCCGTGACGAGCGCCGTCCGCGCTTCGGCCTGATGCGTGGTCGCGAATTCACCATGAAGGATGCCTATTCCTTCGACCGTGATATCGATGGTCTGAAGCGTTCGTATCAAATCATGTTCGATGCCTACGTCAAGATTTTCAATCGCTTCGGCCTGCAGTTCCGTGCTGTGGCAGCCGACAACGGTGCGATCGGCGGTTCCGGCTCGCATGAATTCCACGTGATTGCAGATACCGGCGAAGACGCCTTGGTCTACTGCCCGAACTCCGACTACGCCGCCAATATGGAAGCGGCTGAAGCCTTGCCACTCAACACTGAGCGTGCAGCGCCGACCCAGGCCCTGACCAAGACTGCGACACCGGGCAAAGCCAAGTGCGAAGACGTGGCAGCCTTGCTGAACCTGCCTTTGGCGCAAACCGTGAAATCCATCGTATTGACGGTGGAAACAGAAGATAAAGGCGTGACCAGCAAGCAAGTCTGGCTCCTGCTGCTGCGTGGTGACCATGAATTGAATGAAGTTAAAGCTGCGAAGATTCCTGGTATTGCCGGTTATCGCTTTGCCAGCGAGGCAGAAATCGTTGAGTGGTTCGGTACGCCACCTGGCTACCTCGGCCCTATCAACACCAAGAAGCCGGTCAATGTGGTGGTCGATCGTACCGTTGCCAATATGCATGACTTCGTCTGCGGCGCGAATGAAGTTGATTTCCACTTTACGGGTGTGAACTGGGGACGTGATTTGCCGGAAGCGCAGGTATTCGATATCCGCAATGTGGTCGAAGGCGATCCGTCACCGGATGGTAAGGGTACGCTGGCAATTCAGCGTGGTATCGAAGTCGGCCACGTATTCCAGCTCGGTACCGCTTATTCGGAATCGATGAAAGCGACTTACCTCGACGAAAACGGCAAGCCACAATTGATTCAGATGGGTTGCTACGGCATCGGCGTGACCCGCATCCTGGGCGCAGCGATCGAGCAGAATTTTGATGATAAGGGCATCATCTGGCCGACCGCACTGGCACCGTTTGAAGTGGTGCTGTGCCCTATGGGTTACGACCGTAGCGAAGGCGTCAAGGCTGAAACCGATAAGCTGTACGAAGGCTTGCAAGCGGCAGGCGTCGATGTGATCCTGGATGATCGCGGTGAGCGTCCGGGTGCCATGTTTGCGGACTGGGAATTGATCGGTGTGCCGCACCGTATCGTGATCGGCGATCGCGGCCTGAAAGAAGGCAAGCTGGAATATCAGGGCCGTCGCGATGCGGCAGCGACGCCGGTTGCGCTGGAAGAGATGCTGGCTTTCGTTAAAGCCAAGCTGGCTGAGTAATCACCACGATGCGTCAGGACAGCATGCATGTGATGAGGCACGACTTGAGTAGTCATCAAGTTACCTCGCCCATATGTGCTGTGTCCGATACATCGTTGCCGGGCTATCGTAAATATTGGACTGGTCTTGCTTGCTCCTTGATGTTCGCGTTGCTGAGTAATACTGCAGACGCGGGCAATCAGAAAGAAGAGGCGATGGCCGATGGTGTCCGCATAGCCTTATCGCGTGCGATTACTGATCCGCGGCCACCGATACCGCAATTCGCCGGCATCGATGAACGACTCGAGTATTTGCACTGGCTGGGTGAGATGTCGGACCGGTTGTACAAGAAGCTGCCGGATCGTCAGATTCGCCTGGAGTTCCTGCGCACGACCTGGTATGAAGCGCGGCGTGCAGGTCTGGACCCTGCGCTGGTGCTGGGCTTGATACAGGTTGAGTCAGCCTTCCGCAAATATGCGGTATCGCCGGTCGGTGCGCATGGCTATATGCAAGTGATGCCGTTCTGGACGCGCGTCATAGGGGATGGTGATCGCAGCAAGCTGTTCCATATGCAAACCAATTTGCGTTTCGGTTGTTCTATCCTGCGCATGTATCTGGATATGGAGCGTGGTGATTTGTATCTGGCCCTGGGTCGGTATAACGGTAGTCGTGGACGCCCGGAATATCCGAATGCCGTGCTGGCTGCATGGAAGAAGTGGGAGCATCAGCGCGCACCTATTACCAGTGTGGTGGCAGAAACCGGTGCGGAGCGGAAGTAAAGCAGCGTCGCAGATTCAACTGACAGATACAAAAACGCCCGCGCGATGCGGGCGTTTTTGTTTGGCGCAGAGGCAAATTATTTCAGGTGGCCAGAGATGAGTTTTGTCATCTCAAACATGGACACTTGTTTTTTACCGCCAAAGACAGCTTTCAGCTTTTCATCCGCATCGATCATGCGTTTGTTAGCTTCGTTTTGCAGTTTGAACTTCTTGATGTAGTCCCACACTTTTTTGGTGACTTCAGTGCGTGGAGCTGGCGATGCACCGATAACAGCGGCCAGAACTGCGGACGGGGTTACTGGTTTCATGAATGCGGCGTTAGGCTTGCGTGCGGCTGCTGGCTTTTTCGCTGCAACTTTTTTCGCTGCTGGCTTTTTAGCGGCTACTTTTTTAGCAGGAGCGGCTTTCTTTGCCGGCGCTGCTTTTTTTGCTGGTGCTGCTTTTTTCGCTACGGGTTTTTTCGCAGCTGGTTTCTTGGCGGCCGGTTTAGTGGCCGCTGGTTTTTTGGCTGTTGCCATCTTCAAACCTCCTTCACATTGTGTTGGGAAATTGCGCCAATTCACGCACCGTCAATAGTGGTGTGGATTTTCTTGCTACGCAAGTGTTTTTTGTGCGTTTCCCTCTGTATTTGTAGGCTGCAAGCCACGTATAGCGTAGCGTCGGAAGTGCGGATGGCTTATTCGATTCGGCAGCGCAGTTTTTTCATCTCTGTATGCGACATAAAACCGGCAGATTTTTGCGATGTCGCCGACGGGAAAATGACGACGTATCCGCCCGATTTTTGTGCGTGCTTTTGCAAAGAGCAGGGCAGAATAAGAAAAAGCCCGGTCTCTCGAGCCGGGCTTTTTCTATAAATGGCGAAAAAATCAGCGCATGCCGGGCAGCATACCCTTCATACCGCGCATCATTTTCATCATATTGCCGCCTTTGAGCTTCTTCATCATGCTCTGCATTTGATCGAATTGCGCCAGCATGCGGTTGACTTCCTGCACCTGGACGCCTGCGCCGGTGGCGATACGGCGTTTGCGCGAAGCCTTGATCAGCTCAGGTTTTGCACGTTCTTGCGGCGTCATGGAGTTGATGATGCCTTCCATCCGGACGACCTGTTTGTCGGCCATGCCCATATTGGCACCGGCAGCTGCCTGTTGCAGTTGCGCCGGCAGTTTATCCATCAGGTTGGACATGCCGCCCATTTTCTTCATTTGCGCCAGTTGCGATTTGAAGTCGTTCAAATCGAATTTGCCGCCGACCTTGATTTTATTGGCCAGGCCCTGCGCCGCTTCCATGTCGACGCCTTTGCGCGCTTCTTCCACCAGCGCCAGGATGTCGCCCATGCCGAGGATACGGTCGGCCATACGGGCCGGATCGAACGCTTCCAGGCCATCGAGTTTCTCTGCAACGCCAGCGAATTTGATCGGTTTGCCGGTGATGTGGCGTACCGAAAGCGCGGCACCGCCACGTGAATCACCGTCCAGTTTGGTCAGCACGATACCGGTCAGCGGCAGTGCATCGCTAAAGGCTTTGGCCGTATTGATCGCATCCTGACCCAGCATCGCATCGACCACGAACAGGGTTTCTATCGGTTTGACGGCGCCATGCAGGGCTTTGATTTCCTGCATCATCGCTTCGTCGATGCCGAGGCGACCAGCAGTATCGATGATCAGTACATCGTGGTAATGGCGTTTCGCATAGTCCAGCGCAGCCAGTGCGATGTCGACCGGTTTGTCAGTCGCTTGCGACGGGAAGAAGTCAGCGCCGACTTGTGCGGTGACGGTTTCCAGCTGGCCGATCGCGGCCGGGCGATAGACGTCGGCGGAAACGGTCAGGACTTTTTTCTTCTTTTGCTCGCGCAGGTATTTGGCGAGCTTACCGACGGTCGTGGTTTTACCTGCACCTTGCAGGCCGGCCATCAGGATGATGGCTGGCGGTTGGGTCGCGAAATTCAGTTGCGATGCTTCAGGGCCGAGATCGCCACCCATGATGGCTGCCAGTTCGCGTTGCACGACGCCGACCAGTGCCTGGCCAGGTGTGAGCGAGCCGACTACATCTTCGCCCATCGCTTTTTCTTTGACGCGGCTGATGAACTCGCGCACGGCGGGCAGGGCAACGTCGGCTTCGAGCAGGGCCAGACGGACTTCGCGCAGCATTTCTGCAGTATTGGTTTCCGTCAGGCGCGCTTCTCCGCGCATGGTTTTGACGGCTTTGGCTAAGCGTTGGGTGAGATTGTCGAGCATGGATAGTGGCTGGTGTGAGTCTGACTAAACGGTGGTGCCATGGGCGACAGCGGCAAAACGGCTTGTGGCGCAGTATGGCGAAAGTCTCATTTTAACCGATGCGCTGGCGGATGCGCCGGCTCGCCTGAGATAGTTGCAGGCCTGCTATCTATATAGTGTGTGCCGCTGAGCATTTGCTCGGGCCAGCCCTTGCCTGCCAAATTTTTATCATCCAAACGCATCTAGTGCGCGCGTTTGTGTCCGGCTAGTGGTAATGTCACGGGAGCAATTTCATGGCGGACACAAAGCTGCTGCCAGCCGCTTGTACCGAGCGGGCACAAGCCTTACATGGTGTAAACTTAAGCGATGTACACATACTTCTTTGTCTTGGCTGCATTGTTCTACGCAGCTTGCGCATTCTTGCCGTCGAAGCAACGTACGGCAATTTCTACCGGCACCCTGATCGGCTGGCTGTTGCACGGGGCTGCGTTATGGGTCGATATGATCGGGCATGGTGCCTTGCGTATGGGCTTTGCCATCATGCTATCCGGTGCACTGTGGATTTCGGTTGCGATTTACTGGCTGGAAAATCGTAATTTCAGTCTCGATGGTTTACGTATTCTGGTCTTGCCGAGCGCCGCCATCGGGGTATTGCTGCCGACGGTTTTCCCCGGCAGCATGATTCCGCTGGACGGCAAGTCCGCACTTTTCCCCTGGCATATTGCGATTGCGATGCTGGCTTACAGCACGCTGACCATTGCTGCTTTCCACGCGGTCTTGATGGCTTTGCAGGAATCCAAGCTGCATACCCGCCTGAGTGTGCAAAAGACGGGCTGGTTTGCGCTGGCCATCGATCGCCTGCCAGCCTTGCTAACGATGGAAAAACTGCTGTTCCGCCTGATCGGCATAGGCTTCTTTCTGCTGACGCTGACGGTATTGTCGGGCGTGGTGTTTTCCGAAGAATTATTCGGCAAGGCATTTAAGTGGGAGCATAAAACCATCTTCACGATGCTGTCCTGGATCTTGTTCGGCGTTTTGCTGGCCGGACGCCGATGGCGTGGCTGGCGTGGCAAGACGGCACTCAGCTTTACGCTGACCGGTTTTACCACCCTGTTCCTGGCGTATGTCGGCAGCCGTTTTGTATTTGAAGTGATACTGCACCGGAGCCTGGCATGAAGTTGTTGTTATGGGCAGGCGTGATCGTTGCGGTGATTTGGATCCTGCGCAGCAAAAAGTCGAGCAAGGCCGCGCCACCGAAGACGCCGCCTCCAGCGCCAACGCAAGCACCGTCGGCGGCAGGCGAGGCGGAAAAGATGCTCAGCTGCGCCTATTGCGGCACGCATTTCCCGGCATCCGAAGCAGTGTCGGGTAGTTCCAATCTGGTCTTTTGCAGCGATGAACATCGCCGTCAGTATCTGGCGCGCTGATACATGGCGAATAACAAACCGGTAGCAGACGATACGCGGGATACTTTCTGGCGTACTTTGCAAGCCTTTGCGCTGACCCGTACCCTGATTGCCGCAGTTTTGCTCAGTTACTTCGGCATGGGTTCTGCCAAGCTGTGGCTGCACAAAGATAACTTCTGGGGCGCCTGCGTGGTGTACCTGGTACTGGCACTGTTGTTTGTGGTCTTATCCTTGTACTGGCGACGGCGCTTCCTGTTCCAGGTAGTGGCGCAGGTATCGGTTGATATCGTCGCCATCTCCATGCTGTACCTGACCGCCGGTGGGATCAAAAGCGGTCTCGCCATCCTCTATTTATTCCCGCTTGCTGGTGGTGCGATTCTGGCGCCGCTGGTGCTGGCGCTATTCTTCGTGTCTACTGCGACGCTGGTACTGCTGGCAGAAAACGGCTACCAATTACTGAACGACAGCGCCGACATTTCATCTTCGCAGGTGGGTTTGTACGGCGCCGCATTCTTCATCATTATCTTTGCCATCAACCGGCTGGCCGCACGCCTGATCAAACAGGAAACGCTGGCGCGGGGACGCGGTCGTGCCTTGCATGTGCAGCAGGCGATCAATCGCCTGGTGATTGCAGATATGGAGGACGGTATTTTGGTGGTTGACCGTAAAGGGCGCGTCCTCACCAGTAACCCGGCGGCGGCCCGTATGCTGGGTTTGTCTTTCCCGCATACAGGCGATTATGGCAAGTTGTCCGATATGGTGTGGCTGGCGCCAATAGCTGCAGCTTATTCGGCCTGGGGGGCAAGGTCCGGTTTGCGCGCACCGACGCAGCCAAACACGCAGCAGCAGACACCGACTTTTGTCTTCATCAAACACACGGAAGAAAATACGTTGCAAGGCGGCAGCACCATCATGGGCGGCCGCCGGGAATTGATGACGCATTTGAAGTTACGGTTCGCACGGGTGGATGCGGATGGTTTACAGGAAGACCGGGTCGTGATTTTCCTGCAGGATGTCAGCGAAATCGAAAACCAGGCACAGCAATTAAAGCTGGCCTCGATGGGGCGGCTGACCGCCAGCATCGCGCATGAGGTGCGCAATCCCTTATCGGCGATAGGGCATGCGACTTCATTGCTGAAAGAAGATGAACTCAGTGCCGGCCAGCAGCGTCTGCTCGCCATCATCAGTGACAATGTGACACGCCTGAACAGGATGATAGAAGACATCCTGAAGCTGTCGCGCAAGGCGCACCAGTACCACGAGCCGCTATGCCTGGCTTTGTTGTTTGAAGATATCCTGAGCGAGTTAAATGAACTGCACGAGATCAAGGATGGCATGATCGCGGTGTCGGACATGAAGCCGTATAAAGTCCGTTTCGATCCGTTGCATTTGCGCGAAATCGTCTTGAACTTACTGACAAATGCGTTACGCTACGCCAGTGGAGCACCTGCCAGCATACGTATATATATAGTGGCGACGCCAGGGCATCGCCTGGAGTTGCATGTACAGGATGACGGCGCGCAGATCACTTCTGCGGTACGCGCCCATTTGTTCGAACCGTTTTATACGACTTCCAACAAGGGCACCGGCCTGGGCCTGTATCTGGCACGGGAGCTTTGCCTGAATAACAGCGCGATGCTGAACTATGAATGCCGGACAGATGAAGAACAAGGTTCGCCTTCCGGTCGGTTTGTGATTACTTTTGCCACTAACGAAGCTGTTTAAATGTTCTTCAACCCTACACGCTGCGTACTATGACTTCTCCTCGTATTCTTATTGTTGATGATGAGGCAGACCTGCGCGAGTTGCTGGAAATTACACTCGTCAAAATGGGCCTGGATATCGATAGCGCATCCGATCTGGCGACGGCGCGCAATTACCTGAAACAGCATGAATATGCATTGGTATTGACGGATATGCGTTTGCCGGATGGTCTGGGTATCGAGCTGGTACAGGAAATTACAGCGCAATATAAAAATACCCCGGTCGCTGTCATCACCGCTTTCGGCAGCGCCGACAATGCAGTGGTGGCGTTGAAAGCCGGTGCCTTCGACTATCTGTCGAAACCGGTCGGGCTGGAGCAATTGCGCGTCATGGTGCGCTCCGCCTTACGTATCAGTCAGACGGATGAGCAGCCGAGTGCAAAAGTGGCGGCACCGCCGGCGCTGCGTTTGATGGGACAGTCGGAAGCTATGCAGGCTTTGCGGGCGCAAATTGCCCGGCTGGCGCGCAGTATGGCGCCGGTTTCCATCAGTGGTGAGTCCGGCAGCGGCAAGGAATTGGCGGCGCGCGACATTCATGTCCAAAGTGGTCGCAGCGACAAACCGTTTGTCGCTGTTAACTGCGGTGCGATTCCGGAAGCGCTGATGGAAGCGGAATTCTTTGGTTACCGTAAAGGCGCGTTTACCGGTGCGGTCGATGACCGGGATGGTTTCTTCCAGGCGGCCAACGGTGGCACCCTCTTGCTGGATGAGGTGGCAGACCTGCCGCTGGCGATGCAGGTGAAGCTGCTGCGCGCGATCCAGGAGCGCCGGGTGCGCAAAGTCGGCGCGACGGTGGAGGAGCCGGTCGATGTACGTATTATTAGTGCGACGCACCAGAATCTGCTCGATTGCGTGGGGCGCGGTACCTTCCGTCAGGATTTGTATTACCGCCTGAATGTCATCGAATTGAATTTGCCGCCTTTGCGCGAGCGCCTCGACGATATAGCCTTGCTGGCGCAAGCCATCCTGGCCCGCCTGGATGCAGGACAAGTCAGGCTGGCGCCGGCAGCGCTGGACGCTTTGCTGGATTATTCATTCCCCGGCAATGTGCGCGAACTGGAAAATATACTGGAACGTGCGCTGGCCTTTGCCAACGATGGTGTAATCGAAGTAACTGACCTGGTATTAAAGGCTGCACATACGCCGAAGGTGGTGCTTGCACCGGAAGTCACGGAATTGACCGCAACGCCGGTCGAGTCTAAAGCGATAGTGCAGGATGCTCCGGTGTTGACGGCCATTAACGATATACCCGGCTCCTTGCCGGATCACCTGGATGAGGTGGAGCGTGAAATCATCCGGCGCGCCTTGAGCAAGACCCAGTTTAACCGTACCCAGGCGGCTGAACTGCTCGGCATCAGCTTCCGCCAGTTGCGTTATCGGATGCAGCGGCTGGACATCAACGCACCGGAATAAGACTTTGGACACATCCTCAGCGCAGTTCCAGATCGACGCCGCAGGCTGGGCCGTCGGCGCGCAGCATTTGCCTTCGCCCAATTTTGACGCACGCGCGGAAGGAACAGAAATTGCATTGCTGGTGATACATAACATCAGTTTGCCGCCATCGCAGTTTGGCGGGCCGTATATTGCTGACCTGTTCCTGAACAAATTGGATTATGATGCCGACCCGTATTTTGATCAGTTGCGTCCTTTGCGCGTATCTGCGCACTTCCTGATTCGGCGTGACGGTACGGTGCTGCAATTCGTTTCTGCGCATGACCGGGCCTGGCATGCCGGGGTTTCGTCATTTTGCGGGCAGGAGCGGTGCAACGATTTTTCGATAGGCATCGAATTGGAAGGCACCGACTTTGCTGCTTTTGCGGATGTGCAATACACCGCGCTGGCGGCTTTGACGGTAGCGCTGAATGCGGCTTACCCGCTGAAGCATGTAACCGGGCACGAAGATATTGCACCTGGTCGCAAAACGGATCCGGGTCCTTTTTTCGATTGGGTCGAGTATCAAACGCGCTATCGTTGGCAGAAAAAACAGGCAAATACCGGTGAGGCCGCACCGGATTTGGCTTTCCGCTTAATGTAAAAAATACAGTGATGCAATCCCATATATTCTTATAAAAAAATATATCTGAAACTGCTGAAAAATTGATTGCATCCTCGCGTTTCGCGCACTAGAATTAGTGCAGATCGAGATTTTTGCACTAGATGTAGTGAGTTTTTCGGTCTCGCCTCAAGTTTGTTCAGGTAGATGCACCTTCAAGCAATTTGTTAATTCATATGAAGTAAGGGCTCTGGGCAGATGCCATATATAAGTAAAACAATGTCGGCATGGGCGTTCAACGTAGATATCTGCGTTCCTTGCTGCGGCTTTGGTTTGAGCCTGGTTCCGCAGCTGTCATCAAGACAAAACAATTTCGTGAAACCGGCAGTAGCCGGTTTTCTCTCTTAAAAAAAGTACGGCAATATTGCCAGCAATCCCTATTGAAGGAGTCGTAATGCTCTCTACGCAAGAAATTTCAGCCAAGTCACCGACAGAAATTGGCAACATCGCGTCCCTCGCGATTGCACCGTCGACCTCCAATACACAGACCGCTGGTCTGGGCGAACATCGCATTATTCGTCGTAATGGTGCAGTTGTTGGTTTTGAGCCATCGAAAATCTCCATCGCAGTAACCAAAGCGTTTTTGGCCGTTAACGGTGGTCAGGGTGCAGCTTCGGCGCGTGTGCGTGAACTGGTTGAGCAACTGACTTCGAATGTCGTCAACGCCCTGGTACGTCGCCAGCCAGCCGGTGGCACCTTCCATATCGAAGACATCCAGGATCAGGTTGAACTGGCGCTGATGCGTTCTGGTGAACACGATGTTGCGCGCGCTTACGTTTTGTACCGCGCCAAGCGTATGGAAGAGCGTGCGCAGCAGCAAGCCGCGAAGCCAGTCGAAGAAGCACATCAATTGCATGTGACCGAAGATGGTCAGCGTCGTCCGCTGGACATGAATCAAGTGCGTGACCTGATCAATGCAGCTTGCCTGGGTCTGGAAAAACACGTGGATGCCGAAGCGATCCTGCACGAAACAGTTAAAAACCTGTACGACGGCGTACCGGTTGAAGAATTGCACAAGTCTGCCATCCTGGCTGCCCGCGCGCTGATGGAAAAAGACCCTGCATACAGCACTGTCACCGCACGCTTGTTGATGCACACCATCCGTAAAGAAGTATTCGGTCTGGAAGTGGCACAAGCTGACGCGCCTGAGCAATACATCGAATACTTCCCGAAATTCATTAAAAAAGGTATCGAAGCAGAATTGCTGGATGCCAAGCTCGGCCAGTTTGACCTGAAGAAACTGGGTGACGCCCTGGTTCCTGAGCGCGACCTGCAGTTCGGTTACCTCGGTCTACAAACTCTGTACGACCGTTACTTCCTGCACATCCGCGATACCCGTATTGAAATGCCGCAAGCTTTCTACATGCGTGTAGCGATGGGCCTGGCACTGAACGAAATCAACCGCGAAGAACGCGCCATCGAGTTTTACAACCTGCTGTCCAGCTTCGACTTCATGAGCTCGACACCAACCCTGTTCAACTCCGGTACCCAGCGTTCGCAATTGTCGTCGTGCTACCTGACCACCGTTGCTGATGATCTCGACGGTATCTACGAAGCGATCAAGGAAAACGCATTGCTGGCTAAATATGCCGGCGGCCTGGGTAATGACTGGACCCCGGTCCGTTCGCTCGGCGCGCATATCAAGGGCACCAACGGTCGTTCGCAAGGCGTGGTTCCATTCCTGAAAGTCGTCAACGACACCGCCGTTGCGGTTAACCAGGGCGGTAAACGTAAAGGCGCAGTCTGCGCTTACCTGGAAACCTGGCACATGGATATCGAGGAATTCCTCGACCTGCGTAAAAACACCGGCGATGACCGTCGTCGTACGCATGACATGAATACCGCTAACTGGATTCCTGACCTGTTCATGAAACGCGTCATGGAAAAAGGCGAATGGACCCTGTTCTCGCCATCCGATGCACCAGACCTGCACGACAAAGTCGGCAAAGCGTTCGAAGCGGCTTACACCGGTTACGAAGCCAAGGCGGCACGCGGCGAACTGAAACTGTTCAAGAAAATCCAGGCTCTGGATCTGTGGCGCAAAATGCTGTCCATGCTGTTTGAAACCGGCCATCCATGGATCACATTCAAAGATCCTTGCAACATCCGTTCGCCACAGCAACACGTGGGCGTGGTTCACAGCTCGAACCTGTGCACCGAGATCACACTGAATACCAACGATTCGGAAATCGCAGTCTGCAACCTGGGTTCGGTCAATATGCCTGCCCACATGAAAGACGGCCAGCTGGATCACGTCAAACTGCAAAAAACGGTACGTACCGCGATGCGCATGCTGGATAACGTGATCGACATCAACTACTATGCAGTCAAGAAAGCACGTGATTCCAACCTGCGCCACCGCCCGGTCGGCCTCGGCATCATGGGTTTCCAGGACTGCCTGCACATGATGCGCATTCCTTACGCTTCGGATGAAGCAGTACAGTTTGCCGACCGTTCGATGGAAGCCGTTTGCTACTACGCTTACTACGCATCGACCGAACTGGCCGAAGAACGTGGTCGTTACAGCTCCTACCGCGGTTCGCTGTGGGATCGTGGCATCCTGCCGCAAGACTCGCTGAAACTGCTGCAAGAAGAGCGCGGCGGGTACCTGGAAGCCGACCTGACAGAAACCCTGGATTGGGCACCGTTGCGTGAACGCATCAAGCAATACGGTATGCGTAACTCGAACTGCGTGGCGATTGCACCGACCGCAACCATTTCGAACATCATCGGCGTTTCGGCATGTATCGAACCGACTTACCAGAACCTGTACGTCAAATCGAACCTGTCCGGTGAATTCACCGAGATCAATGAATACCTGGTGCGTGACCTGAAAGCCCGTGGTCTGTGGGATGAAGTCATGATTTCCGACCTCAAATATTTTGACGGCAGCCTGGCCAAGATCGACCGCATCCCGCAAGACTTGCGCGACATCTACTCAACAGCATTTGAAGTTGAGCCTAAATGGCTGGTTGAAGCAGCATCGCGTCGTCAGAAATGGATCGATCAGGCGCAATCCCTGAACATCTATATGGCTGGCGCATCCGGTAAAAAACTGGACGACACCTACAAACTGGCATGGTTGCGTGGCCTGAAAACCACTTACTACCTGCGTACCATGGGTGCAACGCATACCGAAAAATCGACTTCCAAAACCGGCGCCCTGAATGCAGTTGACTCCGGTGCTCCATCGGCGGCGTCGCAAGCTGCAGCAGAAACAGACGGTCCTGCTTGCATGTTGCGTCCTGGTGATGCAGGATTTGAAGAGTGCGAAGCTTGCCAATAAGCGGCTGACAAGCTGGAAACCAGGCGCTGACAGGGCGGTATGAAACCGGCAGGTCAGCGCAAGATTGAACTAGATGTAAAGAAAGCAGACAAAGGACTATGCGCTTTTGTTCTGCAATGACGGTGTAACGACACCCGCAGAATACGAATAAGGAAATAAGTCATGCTAAGTTGGGATGAAGAAGTAGCTCCGGCAGCACCGGCGCCAGGCGCGCAGGCAGGATTGCAACCGGCTTTGCAGCAAGTGCGTGAAGCAGCCGCACAACGCGTGCAGGCACAACAGGAAGTGGCGCTGGATCCTGCGCTGGTAGCGAAAAACGCTGCTGCAGTCGATCCGACCCGCCGTATGGATGCCGCCGACAAGCGCGTCATCAACGGGCAAACAGACGTTAACCAACTGGTTCCGTTTAAATACAAATGGGCATGGGATAAATACCTGGCTGGTTGCGCTAACCACTGGATGCCACAAGAGATCAATATGCAGCGTGATATTGAACTGTGGAAAAACCCGAACGGCCTGACCGACGACGAACGTCGTCTGGTGAAGCGTAATCTCGGCTTCTTCGTCACAGCCGATTCACTGGCTGCCAACAACATCGTGCTCGGTACCTACCGCCACATTACAGCACCGGAGTGCCGTCAGTATCTGCTGCGTCAGGCATTTGAAGAGGCCATCCACACCCACGCCTATCAATACATCGTTGAATCGCTGGGTCTGGATGAAGGCGAAATCTTCAATGCTTACAATGAAGTCGAGTCTATCCGCGACAAGGATCAGTTCCTGATCCCATTCATTGAAACGCTGACCGATCCTGAATTCAAAACCGGCACGACTGAGAATGATCAGAAATTGCTGCGCTCGCTCATCGTGTTTGCCTGTCTGATGGAAGGTCTTTTCTTCTATGTCGGCTTCGCACAAATTCTCGCGCTCGGTCGTCAAAACAAGATGATGGGTGCTGCAGAGCAGTATCAATACATCCTGCGTGATGAATCGATGCACTGCAACTTCGGCATCGATTTGATCAACACGATCAAGCTCGAAAATCCGCATTTGTGGACGCCGCAATTCCGCGAAGAGATTAAAACGTTGTTTTTACGCGCAGTAGAGTTGGAATATCGTTACGCAGAGGATACAATGCCGCGTGGAGTGCTTGGTCTGAACGCACCGATGTTCAAAGGCTATTTGAGATTCATTGCAAATCGCCGCGCACAACAAATCGGTTTGGAACCGATGTTTGAACAAGAAGAAAATCCATTCCCATGGATGAGCGAAATGATCGATCTGAAAAAAGAGCGCAACTTTTTTGAGACCCGAGTCATTGAGTACCAAACTGGTGGCGCGCTCAACTGGGAATAAATAATTAAAAATCGCGTTGCCTGAGCAACGCGAAATAAGCAGCAAAAAGAGTAGTTCCAAAGATGCAGTCGCTCAAACAGTAATTGCAAAGACTGCGTAAAACAGGAAAGGCAACAACCAAATTTAATGAACAGTAGAAGACCTATACGATCTCATCTGCTCAAACCGCAACACTTGATTCAGTCAGGTGCGGCGGTTTTTTTCTTTAAAAAAGGTTTGTTTTTTCTGAAACAGTATTCCAATGCCGGCGTATGCGCTGGCGTTTTTTTTGGCTATAGCCGTAGCACAGCTACGTTAGACGCATAGCCAAGCAAGGCTGAAGTGCTGCATAAGTGAGGGGATGCAGCAGTTCAGCTGGAGCCGAATTCATTAGCGCAAGCAACAAACACGCTTGCGCCGATGAATAATTCGCCCAAACCATCGCGATGGTGCGGGAGAGTTTCAAACCTAGAAGCTTGATTTTTTCCATCACGTGAAGGAGAAACAAAATGGCAACAGCAGCAAAAAAACCAGCAGCTAAGAAACCAGCTGCAAAGAAAGCAGCAGCTAAAAAACCAGTTGCAGCAAAAAAACCAGCCGCCAAAAAACCGGTAGCTAAAAAAGCAGCAGCTAAAAAGCCAGTGGCTAAAAAAGCAGCAGCTAAAAAGCCAGTAGCTAAAAAAGCGGTAGCTAAGAAAGTTGTCGCTAAAAAGCCAGTGGCTAAAAAAGCAGCAGCTAAAAAGCCAGTAGCTAAAAAAGCGGTAGCTAAAAAAGTCGTTGCTAAGAAAAAGCCAGTAGCTAAAAAAGCAGCAGCTAAAAAGCCAGCAGCCAAAAAAGCTGTAGCTAAAAAAGTTGTCGCTAAAAAGCCAGCAGCTAAAAAAGCAGCAGCCAAAAAGCCAGCAGCTAAGAAAGCCGTTGCTAAAAAAGCTGTAGCTAAAAAGCCAGCAGCAAAAAAAGCGGCCGCTAAAAAGCCAGCAGCTAAGCCAGCAGCCAAAAAAGCTGTAGCTAAAAAGCCAGTTGCTAAAAAACCTGCAGCTAAAAAAGCAGCGCCTAAAAAGCCTGCAGCGAAGCCAGCAGCAGTAGCAGCACCTGCAGTTAAGACGGTGTTGAATCCGGCAGCAGCATGGCCGTTTCCAACGGGCACACGTCCGTAAATCCAGGTTCGCCTGGATGCGCCTGATTAAATTCAGGCACAATCCCGCTGTGTGGCTTTTGTCGCACAGCGGTTTTTTTTTAAGGAGCTTCCGTGCTGGATAGTGTATTTACGCTGATTATTGATACGGTCGCCATCGTGCTGGCCGGTGCCTTGCTGCTCAGATTCTGGATGCAGGCTGTGCGCGTGCGTCCACCGATGGAGCTGGCACAATTTACCTATCAACTGACCGACTGGCTGGTACGCCCGCTGCGCCGTGTATTACCGGGTGCTGGTGGTTACGACTGGGCCAGTGTGATTGCTGCCTTTCTGGTGGCATTGGCAGCGACGGCAGTTGATCTGTTGCTGCGTGGTGGTTTCAGTGCGCAAACGCTGCTGCTTTTGTCCTTGCTACGCGTCGTGCAATGGGCCTTGTATGGCTTGATCGGCCTGATTCTGATCGAGGTGATATTTAGCTGGGTGAATCCGCGTGCGCCGCTGGCACCGTTTGTTCGTGCCTTGAATGATCCGCTGATGCGGCCGTTGCGCCGGGTGGTGCCCTTGATCGGCACGGTGGATTTATCGCCGCTGGTTGCGCTGATCCTGCTGCGCATTGCGATTCAGCTGGTCACTACCGTGGTGGCAGCGCTGCTGTAAAGATATATGCGGTTCCCGCCGCTGAGCCGGAACCGCAGGTATTTCCTGCTTACAGACGATAGCCGAAGGCTTGCTGGAAGCGATCGTCGATCTCTGCACGTGTCAGCACGTGGTTTTGCGGGCCCTGATGCGCGATCTTGATCGAACCCATCAGGCTGGACAGGCGTCCGGTAGTCGCCCAATCCATATTGTTGGTCAGGCCAAACAACATACCGGCCCGGAATGCGTCGCCGCAACCAGTCGGGTCGAGGACCTGTGCGGCTTTCACGCATGGAATATTCAGGTGCTCATTGCCGGTGAAAATCTCTGCGCCTTGTTCGCCACGGGTAACGACCAGGGCGCTGACACGTTCTGCGATCTGTTTCAGTGACAAGCCGGTGCGCTCGGTCAGCAATTCTGCTTCGTAATCATTGACAGCGACATAGGTTGCCAGCTCAATGAAGTTTTTCAGTTCATCACCATTAAACATAGGCAAGCCCTGGCCCGGATCGAAGATCAGCGGGATATTCAGGTCGGCGCAGTGCTGTGCGTGTTGCAACATGCCGTCACGGCCATCCGGCGCGACGATTGCGATGGCTACCGGGCCGGCGTCTGCCACCTTGTTGTAATGGGAATAGCTCATTGCGCCCGGATGGAAGGCATTGATCTGGTTGCCGCCTGCATCCGTTGTGATGAATGCCTGGCCCGTGTAGGCATCGTCGATGGTTTTCAGGCATTGCTGCGAAATCTGCAGTTGTTCGAGGCGTTCGCGATAGGATGCGCCGTCCTGACCGATGGTCGCCATGATGAGCGGATCGCCGCCGAGCAATTGCAGGTTGTATGCGATGTTGCCGGCGCAACCGCCGAACTCACGGCGGATGGTCGGGACCAGAAAAGACACATTAATCTTATGCAACTGCTCGGCCAGCAAGGCTTCGGAGAAGCGGCCTTCAAAGGACATGATCGTATCGAATGCAACGGAACCGCAGATTAAGGATTTCATATTAAGTATGTAAAAGGCCAGAGATAAGAAATTGGTCGCAATCATACACTGTGCCGCTGTATTGCGGCGCGGTGCTCAGTGCGGGAGTGGTCTCAAGGGTAAAACAGGTAGACGCGGTAACCGGAGGCTTTCAACTGCGACAGTTCAAACGATAATTTGACGCTGCGTTCGCTGTTGGCGCTAAAGCCTATGCGTACATCTTCACTATTACGGAGATAGTCGGCAGGGGTGAAGACGCGTCGCAGCAAGGCTTTTTCATTGATATCGTTGAGCGTCAATTCTATGTGCGGCCATTCCTGATACGTACTGCTGTAATTGCGTAGCAGCGTAGTGAGTACAAACGTATCCTTGTCATTGGCCAGCGTCTGCAGTTCGCTGGACTCGATGGAGACCTGATCGATCTGCGCCGGTAAATCGATGCGGCAGCCCAGCAGTTCACAGGCCTGGATCAGCGTGGGTTTGGCTTGCGGGAACCAGCCGGCGATCTGGTTGCGGAATATATAGCTGGCTTGCAGTACGGCAGCGAGTAGCAAAATGAAGCAGCTGACGCTGAGGAAGATGCGCAGCTTGCGGCTCAGGCGTTGCTTGCGACGACCGCGCTTGAGGAAGTCGGGTTCGTCCTCGGCGTCGACTTCATCCAGTGCATCGTCGGTCGCCGTCTTGGCGGATTTCCGGCTGCGACGCCATGGTTTGCGCTGCAAATCATTGATCGCCTGGTCCAGCTCCTTGGGGTCGTATGTGGCGGCAGTATTTTCAGCGTTGATTTCATCCGGTAATTCGCGGGTGAAATCCAGCAAGGTCATGCGCTGCAGCGGATCTTCCGGCTTGTTTGCTTCGTAGTCCGGATCCGGGACATAGATGTCTGCATCACGTTCAAAACCGGCCGGGATATCAAAGTCGATTTTGCTGGCCGCAGCTGCGTTAACGCCTGCTTGTTCGACTACTTGCGCGACTACCTGCTCTTGGTCTGTGACAACTTCATCGTCCGCAGGTGCAGCTTCATCTGCTTCTGCAGCATCCGGATTGGTTTCAGGTGCAAATACGCCTGGTGTGGCGGCGTCGCTGGCCTCGTCTTCTTCCGTAACAGCTGCAACCGTGGCCGCTGGCGCATGCGGTGTATCGACGACGGCGGGAGTAACGGGAGCTGCCTCTGGCGGAGTGGCAGGAGCAGCAGGCGTTGGCGCTGCTGCATCCTCCGATGGCAAGAGATTCTCTATGCCGTTAAATATTTCCTTGCAGTAGCCGCAGCGCACAAGGCCTGCGCGCAACTTCAATTGGTCATGCGCGACGCGAAACGTCGTTTGGCAGTGGGGACATTGAGTCGCGAGTGCCATAAGTGCGTGAGCCTTAGGCCTGGCCGGATTGCGGACCGGGTGGAAGGTGGCCGGCGAGTGCAACCCAGCCTTCATGTTCGGCCCAGACGCTGAGCGCGATGAAAGGGGCGTACGCCGCGGTGACTTCTTCGACCTGGGTCGCGAGTACGCCGGACAGTATCAGTTTGCCGCCCGGACGCACGCGTCCGGATAACATCGGCGCCATGACCTTGAGCGGGTTGGCGAGGATATTTGCGACCACCACGTCAAAAGTGTGCGCATGGCCGGACACGGCAAACTCATCCGGCAGATAGTAAGCGACGTCGCAATGATTGCGTTCGGTATTGAAGACGGCCGACTTGATTGCTTGCGGATCGATATCGATACCGATGACGTCGGTCGAACCCAGTTTGGCTGCCACCATTGCCAGGATGCCGGAGCCGCAACCATAGTCGAGCACGCTCAGGCCGACTGGCGGATGTGCTTCCAGCCATTCCATGCAAAGGCGTGTGGTCGGATGGCTGCCTGTGCCGAAGGCCAGGCCTGGATCCAGTTCCAGTACCAGCGCCTGCGGATCAGGTGCATCGTGCCAGCTCGGTACGACCCAGATGTTTTTGCCGATATGGATAGGTTCGAATTGCGATTGGGTTAAGCGTACCCAGTCCTGCTCTTCCACTGCACGCAGCGTAAAGACGACATCTGCAACTGCGAGGCCGACGGCTTGCGCAGCTTCGGCCACGATGCTGGCCTGATCGGCTTCTATCGGCGTCAGGGCCACGACGCGGCTATGTTCCCACGCTGCTTCTGTCGGTTCCATGCCGGGTTCGCCGAATAAAGGTTGTTCGGCGTCGGTGCCGAAGTCAGCGTCTTCGACCGAGACTGATAACGCGCCAGCCTCCATCAGCGCATCGGATAATGCTTCCGCATGCGTACGGGCGACTTCGATCACAATTTCGGTCCAGCTCATGAATACCTCGATGTACTTTACTGTCAGCCATTATAGGGGCTGTACGCCCGCAAGGGGCGGGGTGATGATAGTTTGTATTCGCTGTAACAATCAAACCGGTTGATTGTTACAGCGATAGGCTCGACGCCTGGGGATGATGCTGATTACGATTTCGGCAAATCAGGTTTGTTTGCCAGTTTTTGCTCGAGGTAATGAATGTTGGTGCCGCCTTCGATGAAGCGGGCATCCACCATCAGTTCACGATGCAATGGGATGTTGGTTTGTATGCCTTCGACTACCATTTCGGACAAAGCGATTTGCATGCGCTTGATCGCTTGTTCACGTGTCGCGCCGTAAGAAATGACTTTGCCGACCATGGAATCATAGTTTGGCGGTACGTAGTAACCGGCGTAAGCGTGCGAATCAACACGGATGCCGGGACCACCAGGTGCATGCCAGGAAACGATCTTGCCTGGCGACGGTGTGAACTTGAACGGGTCTTCAGCGTTGATACGGCATTCGATAGCGTGGCCACTCAGGATCACGTCACGTTGACGGAAGCGGAGCTTTTCGCCGGCAGCAATGCGGATCTGTTCTTGTACGATATCAATGCCGGTAATCATTTCTGTCACCGGATGTTCAACCTGCACACGGGTATTCATTTCAATGAAGTAAAACTCGCCGTTTTCGTACAGGAATTCAAACGTACCCGCGCCGCGATAACCCATTTTGCGGCAAGCTTCTGCGCAACGATCGCCGATGCGTTCTATGGTTTTGCGTGGGATGCCAGGCGCCGGTGCTTCTTCCAGGACTTTTTGATGGCGACGTTGCATAGAGCAATCGCGTTCGCCCAGCCAGATGGCGTTTTTGTGTTCGTCGGCAAGGATCTGGATTTCCACGTGACGTGGATTTTCCAGGTACTTCTCCATATAGACTTCCGGATTGCCGAAAGCGGTGCCAGCTTCTGTCTTGGTCATGGTGACCGCGTTCAGCAGTGCTGCTTCGGTGTGCACGACGCGCATGCCGCGTCCGCCACCACCGCCAGCTGCCTTGATGATGACCGGATAGCCGATCTTGCGTGCGACCTGGACGATTTCTTTCGGATCGTCCGGCAATGCACCTTCAGAACCTGGTACGCATGGCACGCCAGCCTTGATCATTGCCTGTTTGGCCGACACTTTGTCGCCCATCATGCGGATCGATTCCGAGCGTGGGCCGATGAAGACGAAGCCGGATTGTTCTACACGTTCAGCAAAATCAGCATTTTCAGACAGGAAACCGTAGCCGGGATGGATCGCCTCGGCGTCGGTCACTTCTGCCGCGCTGATGATGGCCGGCATGTTCAGATAGCTTAATGTGGATGGTGCAGGGCCGATACAAACGGACTCGTCGGCCAGCTTGACGTATTTTGCATCGCGGTCCGCCTCGGAATGGACAACCACGGTTTTGATGCCCATTTCGCGGCAGGCGCGCTGTATTCTGAGCGCGATTTCGCCGCGATTGGCGATGAGGATTTTTTCAAACATAGTGGAAATTGGACTCGTCGTTATAAGGATGGAATCGAATCAGCAAAATGGGAGGGGCGGCGTATACGTTTGTTGTCTGCAGCCCCTGCAACCATTTATTAGCCGATGATAAACAACGGTTGGCCAAACTCGACCGGTTGGCCGTTTTCGACCAGGATTTCCTTGATGACGCCGGAAGCATCAGCATCGATTTCATTCAAGAGTTTCATCGCTTCGATGATGCACAGGGTGTCGCCTTCTTTGACGACCGAGCCAACTTCAACGAATGCTGGCGAGCCTGGAGCGGAGGAGCGGTAGAAGCTGCCGACCATAGGCGATTTAACGACATGGCCTTTGATTTCCACTGGTGCTGCTGCAACTGGTGCTGCAGCGGCGACTGGTGCTGCTGCCGGTGCTGGTGCATATTGTGCAGGCGCGCCTTGCGGTTGCATCATGACTACCTGGCTTTGCGGAGCTGCCGAAGATTTGACGATACGGACTTTGCTTTCGCCTTCCGTGACTTCCAATTCAGCGATATCTGATTCTGCGACCAGATCAATGAGGGTCTTGAGCTTGCGTAAATCCATGTGAATTTCCTTGGAAATTTTAGTTTTTATGATTGAAGATGGCGGCAATTATAAGTCATTTGCCGACAAATGGTGAAATTTAGAGCTTTTTGAGCGCAAAAGAGATAGCTGCTGCATATCCTTCGGTGCCCAATCCGCAGATCACGCCGACAGCGATGCCGGACAGATAGGAATGATGGCGAAATGCTTCGCGCTGGTGAATGTTGGAAACGTGAATTTCCACAAATGGTATGGCAACGCCTGCCAATGCATCGCGCAATGATACGCTGGTATGCGTAAGTCCGCCCGGATTTATCACGATGGCGTCTATACCTTCTTTTTTCGCGGCCTGGATGCGGTCTATCAACGCACCTTCGTGATTGCTCTGGAAGGTAGTCAACTTCGCACCGGCTTGCGCAACCTGTTCGCTGGCAGCGCGTTCCACATCAGCAAGTGTGGTGGCGCCATAGACTTCAGGCTCGCGCGAACCCAGTAAATTCAGGTTCGGGCCGTTTAATAAAAGAATATTTTTTGCCATGGAGATGCAACTCCGTTTGCAGACGATGGCGGCATTTTGCCGCTAAATGGCGTTGATTGGCAAGGAAAAAACTTGCTTGTGGCTTAAAGAGCAGCGATGTCGGCACGCAACTGATCCATCTTCAGGCGGCCCAGATAGGTCTTGCGCACGTCGCCTTTCGGGCCAATGATCACGGTAAAAGGCAGGCCGCCAGCCTGGTTGCCGAATTGGCGCGACAGTTCGCTGCCGGTCAGTCCGGCTATATAAAGCGGGTAGGTGATTTTATATTTGGCGGCGAATTCGCGGATATTGCTCGGCGAGTCTATGCCGATGCCGAGGATCTGGATGTTCTTTCCGGCCAGCTCTGTTTGTAATTCCGTCAATTCAGGCATTTCTTCCACGCAGGGTGCACACCACGTTGCCCAAAAGTTAACGATCAGGGTTTTGCCATGGTATTCACCCAAGCTATGTGTTTTGCCGTTGCTGTCTTCCATGTTCTGCGCGAAGAAGTTGGCGACGGCGGGAGATTCGGGATTGGCCGGACGGTGGTGTTTGGCACCGAAGTAGATGCCGAAGGCAGCAAAGAATACGGCGATAGTGGCGAACAAAAAGACATTACGTTTCATATTTACTCATTTTCCTCGGATAGCAGTGCGCGCACTGATTCTATATCAGCACGCTCGGCACGACCGGATGGGGATTTCTTTAGCGCACCGCGCAGATCGTCTTGGTTATATAGCGCCAGGTGCACGCCTTCCTGTTGCCACAGAAAACTCAGGGTTTCTACAGGTTCGTTATGGCCTTTGAAGTGGTTGGATTCCGAGACGTCGAAGTCCACGCCCTTATTTAATAGATAGATTTCTACGTCTTTCGGGCTTTCCGCGAACAATTGCAGGTGGATTTCCGAGTGTTCGCCTGCGGTACCGTTCAGGATTGCGCCGGTCAGGTGCGGCTGGAACGGCGCCAGTTCGGTCATCAGGCGCACTGCGAGTTGGCGTAAATGCAATAAACGAGCGGGCTGGGTGTCGCCGAAAAACAGCTCGTTATATACGCGCACTTCGTCTTCGATCTGGCTGTTGTCCGGCAGCACATTACCACGCACCTTGCTGTTGCCCAGTATCTGTTTGACGGCTTTGCGTTTGGCCGTGCCGTAGTCAACGCCATCTTCGGCGATCAGGCGTGCAGCGGCTGCGGCTATTTCAGCACGCAGCAATTCAGTATCGGTCAAAGGGGGTGTCGGCATGGTGCGATTGATACTCCCGCCGACATAGGCCCGTCGTCGGGTAAAATCTCGTTAATTCAATCCGAAATTGTACAATGCATATCCACATACTTGGCGTTTGCGGCACCTTCATGGGTGGTTTGGCAGTTCTGGCTAAGGCCGCTGGCCATACGGTTACCGGATGCGACGCGAACGTCTATCCGCCTATGAGTACCCAGCTTGAAGCGCAAGGCATCAAGCTGATCGAAGGTTACGGTCCTGAACAGATCAGCCTGTCTCCCGATTTATATGTCATCGGCAACGTCGTCTCGCGCGGCAATCCATTGATGGAAGAAATCCTCAATCGTGGTCTGCCATATACTTCCGGTCCGCAATGGATAGGTGAGCACATCCTGCAAGGTAAGTGGGTGCTCGCTGTTGCCGGTACGCACGGTAAAACCACGACTTCGTCGATGCTGGCGTGGATACTGCAAGATGCAGGCTACGATCCCGGCTTCCTGATCGGTGGCGTGCCGATGAACTTTGGCATCTCCGCGCGCCTGTCCGGCAGCGGCAAGGAATCGTCGTTCTTCGTGATCGAGGCGGATGAGTACGATACCGCCTTCTTCGACAAGCGCAGCAAGTTCGTGCACTACCACGCGAAGACGGCGATCCTGAATAACCTGGAATACGACCACGCTGATATTTTCCCGGACCTGCATGCCATCGAAACGCAATTCCATCACCTGGTGCGCACCGTGCCCGGCGTAGGTCGCGTGATTGCGAATGGCCGCGAAGCTTCGTTGCAACGCGTGTTGCAACGTGGGTGCTGGAGCGAGAGTGAATGGTTTGGCGGCAAGGATGGCTGGTCGCTGACCACGCACGACGATGGTAATTTCGATGTGATCTTCAATGGTGAGTTGCAAGGTACGGTGCACTGGTCGCTGACCGGCGAACACAACCGCATGAATGCGCTGGCTGCCATTGCTGCTGCGCGCCACGTTGGCGTATTGCCGGCACAGGCGATCGCCGCGCTCGGACAGTTTGAAAACGTCAAACGACGCATGGAGCTGCGCGGTACGGTCAATGACATCGCTGTCTATGATGACTTTGCGCATCATCCGACTGCTATTGCGACGACGGTCGAGGGCTTGCGCAAAAAGGTCGGCAACGCACGCATACTCGCCGTGCTGGAACCGCGCTCGAATACGATGAAGCTGGGCACCATGAAAGAAGCATTGCCCGGCAGCCTGGTTGATGCTGACCTGGTCTTTGGTTATGGTGCCAGCGGCAGCGGCAAGGATGCGCTGGGCTGGGATCTGGCGGAAGCTCTGGCGCCGTTGGGCGACAAGGCACGTGCGTTTAATGACTTGCCAACTCTGGTGCAAGCCATTGCACAAAGTGCACAAACGGGCGATCAGGTTCTGGTCATGAGTAATGGTGGCTTTGGCGGCGTGCACCAAAAGATTCTGGATGCGCTGGCTAAATGATTTTGTATCTGCACGGTTTCCGTTCTTCCCCGCTGTCATATAAAACCAGTCTGCTGGCTGCCCGTATGCAGGCGCTGGGGCGCGGTGCCGAATATATTTGTCCGCAACTGCCTGCTTCGCCACGTGAGGCGATCGCACTGGCATTGTCGATTGCGCAGGATATTCCGCCTGCCGGGCTCACGCTGATCGGTTCTTCGCTCGGTGGTTTTTATGCGGCCTGGCTGGCAGAGCGACTGGGCTGTCGGGCTGTCATGCTCAATCCTGCCGTGCACGCAGCACGCGATCTGGCGAGCCAGGTTGGTGTCAAAACGCAATATCACTCGAATGAGGCATTTGAATTCAAGCGCGAGTATATTGATGAATTGGCGGCGCTGGCGGTACCTGCGATTACGCAAGCGGAGCGCTATTTCCTGATAGCAGCAACTGGTGACGAATTGCTCGACTGGCGCGAAATGGTCGCGCAGTTCGCAGGCGCCAGGCAGCGCGTGATAGAAGGCAGCGACCACGGTATTTCAGACTTTGCAGATTATGCAGATGAGGTGCTGGCCTTTTGCGGTGTTGACGTTGGAGCAGGGCAGTGAAGAGCGAGGCCGGAACACATCGCTCTGTCATGCACGCGAATTGGTTTTCGCATGTCAACGGGGTGCAGCCGTCGTCGCAGATGCGTGGCTGGCTAACTGATGAGATGTCGCTGACGATGAAGCTGGTGGCGCGCTGCGAGCAATTCCGTATACGCCGCCTGGTGCAACAACAGGCGATGGTGTTAGCGGATGAATATGAGATGGTCGCGTTGCCGCGTCGTCTGCAGGTGCAGGAACGCGAAGTATTGCTGTGCTGCGATGAAAACCCAGTCGTCTATGCGCACACAATAGTGCCGCTGTCAGCGACCGCTTCTGACTGGCCTTTTTTCGGCACGCTGGGTGAGCGCTCATTGGGCACCACCCTGTTTGGAGACCCCAAGGTCTGGCGCGGTGAGCTTGAATATGCGCGTCTGTCGGCACAGCATCCATTGGTGGTGCGCGCGGCGGCAGCGCTCGGTCAGGCATTGCCTGCACCGTTATTTGCGCGTCGTTGTTTGTATCGTCGCGGCCAGGGTTTGTTACTGGTGACAGAAGTTTTTCTCCCTAATCTGGCTACGATCCGGCAGAATCCGCACGCCGAGAGGAAAAGCTAAATAACACAGCGCAAGCATGCGCTTAATCCATGCAGCAATCTATCCCGTGTTACGCGGGAGTGATTGCAGGTGCAGCAGTTCAAAGAACTATTAAATAAGCAAAGTATTGAATGAATCTATTTTTTGATGAATCCGGCGACTTCAAAGCCGGCGTCGCGATGTCGCAGCAAGGTGAGGCGTATCAGGTTGAACTGCCTACGGGCAAACGCAGCAAAGTGAGATCCAAGGATGTCCTGCTGCAATTTGCCAGCCCAGCGCCAGCGGAATTCATGACGGATGCGCAAGCCATTGCCGCGGATATCGATCTCGATTTTCTGTGGGAAGTGGCGGGCCAGGAAGAATTTGGTTTTGCAGAATTGGGTACTGAATATTTTGGCCATGAACCCAAACCGCATGAAGCGGCCGGGTTGATACTGCGTTTGCATGCGGCGCCGATTTACTTCTATAAAAAAGGCAAGGGCCGTTACAAGGCGGCGCCGGAAGCATCGTTGAAAGCGGCGTTAGCGGGCGTCGAGAAAAAACGCCAGCAAGCTTTGGTGCAAGCGCAGTACGTAGAAGAATTAAAAGCCATGCGCTTGCCGGAAAGCATGCGTCCTATCGTGTTGCAGCTTTTATTCAAGCCGGATAAAAACTCCATCGAGTACAAGGCACTGGATGCCGCCTGTACGGAATTGCAAATGGCGCCGCAGCGCCTGATGCTGGCAGTAGGTGGTATTCCATCGGCCAAGGATTTGCACTTCTCCAAATTCCTGTTTGAGTCTTTCCCTAAAGGCATAGGCTTCCCTGACATCAGCTTGCCGGTTTTGCCGGAATTGCCTGTGGCCGATGTGCAGGCATTTTCGATTGATGATGTCACTACCACAGAGATCGATGATGCGATGTCGGTGACCCGCCTGCCGGATGGCAAGGTGTGTGTCGGCATCCATATCGCTGCTCCTGGGCTGGGTATCAAGCGCGACGATGCGCTGGATGTGATTGCACGTCAACGCCTGTCTACCGTGTATATGCCCGGTGACAAGATCACCATGCTGCCGGACGAACTGGTGGAAGAGTACACGCTGGCAGAAGGCCGGGTTTGCCCTGCGCTGTCCTTGTACGTCACGCTCGATCCGAGCGACTGGTCAGTAATCAGTAGCGAGACACGCGCCGAACGCGTGCCTATCGCGGCCAATCTGCGCCACAACGATCTCGATGCCTATGTCACCGAAGACAACCTGGCGGCGGACGTCGGCGATTATCCGTACAAGGAAGATATTGCGCTGCTGTGGAAATGGGCGCAGGTGCTGGAGCAGGGACGTATGGCCAAGCGTGAAAGCTTTGGCTTGCGGCCGGAACAAAACAATCGTGTCGATTTCAACTTCTATGTTGAAAACGATGTGGTTTCGATTCAGCGTCGCAAACGCGGCGCACCGCTGGATAAAATCGTCGCCGAACTGGCGATCCTGACCAATAGCAGCTGGGGCAAGTTATTGCACGAGCACGGTGTGCCGGGTATTTACCGCGCGCAGGGTGGCGGTTCCGGCAATGGCTGGGCGGCAAAAATGCAAGTGCGTATGCAAACACATGCAGCGCCGCATCAGGGCCTGGGCGTCGATCAATATGCATGGAGCACTTCGCCCTTGCGTCGGTATACCGACCTTGTTAATCAATGGCAAATCCTGGCATGTATAGAACACGGTGTGACTGCACCGCTGGTCGCGCCGTTCAAACAGCGTGACGCGGATTTGTTTGCAATTGTGTCGGCATTCGATGCTGCCTACAGCGCGTACGGTGCATTCCAGACAGACATGGAACGTTACTGGTGCTTGCGCTGGCTGAGCCAGGAAAAAGGTGCAGCCGAGACCCTGAAGGTCGAGGCGGCGGTACTGAAAGAAGAAATACTGCGCCTGATGGATATACCATTGGTCATCAAGCTTTCCGGCATGCCGCAACTGGCTCGCGGTTCGCAGGTCAAGCTGGATTTGCTGCGCTGGGATGAAGTGGATCTGACCGTTGAAGCGCGCTTGCTCGATATCATTCAGGATGCGGGTGCGAACGCAGCAACTGCTGATGAGCTGGATGAGGACATGACGGACGATATGATGGAAGGCGATGCCGAGCCGGTACCGCCGGAGCCGGAATTGCAGGAAGCGCCGCCGCCAAATGCAGAGCCCGCACAAGAAGGTAATGCGAATCCGTAGCAGCAGACCGGCTTTGCCGTAAAATTCATTCTTTTAAATACTATTGTCCAACGCCTGCACGTGAAGTCACTTTTCCAGAACCGCTTTTTGACTGCTGCCGTCACGATTTCCGTGCTGGCGCATGCGGCGTTGCTGGCCGTGCACTTCACGCCGCCTGAAGCCTTCAAGTTCAAGCCGACTGATCCTGGGCTGGAAGTCATTCTGGTCAATGCCAAGCATGACAAGCAACCGTTGAAAGCGGATGCGCTGGCGCAGGCGAATCTGGATGGTGGCGGCAATGCCGATGCCGGACGTGCCAAATCGCCTTTGCCTGATTTGCGCAAGAGCGAGGATGGCGATAGTGCGAAGGCAGCGCGTCGCAAGATAGAAGAACTGGAACGGCATCAGCAAAAACTGCTGGCGCAGATGGAAACGAAAACACCTGTACACACGCCAAAAGTCAGCGATGTGGAACCGGTGAAGGATGTGCCGCTACAGCGTAACGCGACGGATATGCTGGACAGCGCAAAAGCCTTGTTGCGGCGCGAAGCGGAAATCTCGCGCAGCATAGAGGAATACAACAAGCGGCCGAAGAAAACCCAGGTTACGCCGAGTACGCGCGAAGTTGGGTATGCGGCTTACTACAAAGCCTTGCAGGATCGCATCGAAAAAAACGGCACATTGAATTTCCCGCAAAAAGACGGCAAGAAACTCTATGGCCAGTTGGTGGTGTACATCCCTATCTTCCAGGATGGCACCATTTATATGAAGGAAGGCGGACCACGGGTCGAGCGCACGTCGGGTAATCCGGCGCTGGACCAGGCTGCACTGAATATCGTGCGGCGCTCCGCACCTTTTGGCAAGTTCCCGGACAATATGCGCTCAGTCGGCAAGGACGATGTGTGGGAAATTATTACGCGCTTCAACTTCACGCGTGATGATGCATTGCAAACCGAAACACGAGGGCAATGAGTGAGTATGACGACGGATCATTATGCAGTGATCGGTAATCCGATCGCACACAGCAAATCGCCGGATATACATGCGCGCTTTGCGGCGCAGACACAGCAAGATTTGCAATACGATCGCTTGCTGGCGCCGCTCGACGGCTTCCTGGCGACAGTGCAGCAGTTTGTGCGTGCAGGCGGCAAGGGTTTGAATGTGACGGTGCCGTTCAAGCTGGAAGCGTATGCAATGGCGACCCGCCTGACTGAGCGTGCTCGCGCCGCTGGTGCGGTGAATACCCTGAAATTCGAAAACGGTGAGATGCTGGGCGATAACACGGATGGTGTTGGCCTGGTGACAGACATCGTGCGTAACGCGGGTGTTGCCGTCGCTGGTAAAACAGTATTGTTGCTGGGCGCAGGTGGTGCGGCACGCGGTGTCATTCTGCCTTTGCTGCATGAGAAACCTGCCCGCCTGGTGGTCGCGAATCGTACCCACTCCAAGGCGGTGGAGCTGGTCGAGCGCTTTGCGCCACAGCCCTGTCTGGAAGTCAGCGATTTTGCTGTGCTCGACGATGCGTTTGATATCGTGATCAATGCGACGGCGGCCAGCCTGGCTTCAGAAGTGCCACCCATTTCGCCGCGTGTGTTTGCGCCACGCACCCTGGCCTATGACATGATGTATGGCGCAGCGCCGACCGCTTTCATGCAGTTTGCCACGCAGCACGGTGCATCTGCGCGGGACGGCCTGGGCATGCTGGTGGAGCAGGCGGCGGAATCGTTTTATTTGTGGCGCGCAGTGCGGCCAGAAACCGCTGCAGTGTTCGCCGAACTGCGCGACAAACTTTAAAGCGCGCAGTATCCTGCGTTTGCTCCCGTTCTTGGTTTTTCCGACGCTTTTTCAGAATCAGCAGACTATATAAAAATGAAAATACTGCGCAAGCTGCTGTTTTGGCTGATTGTTGTGCCGGTGCTGCTGGTGTTGCTGTTGCAACTGTATTTCTTCCTGCAGATAGGCTGGTGGGTCAACCATAATCCGGATTCGACCAGCTTTATGCGGTATCAGCTTGCCGTCCTGCAGGACAAGAATCCGAAGGCGCAGCTCAAGCAAAAATGGATACCGTATAAACGTATTTCCAACAACCTGAAACGCGCCATCATTGCATCGGAAGATTCCAACTTCTCCGAACACGAGGGCGTTGATTGGGATGCCTTGCAAAAAGCCTACGAGAAAAATATCAAAAAAGGCAAGGTCGTGGCCGGTGGCTCTACCATCACGCAGCAACTGGCCAAAAACCTCTTCCTCTCCGGTGAGCGTAGCTACCTGCGCAAGGGCCAGGAAGTCATCATCACCTATATGCTGGAATACTGGATGGACAAAGAGCGCATCTTTGAAATCTATCTGAACGTGGTCGAATGGGGTGTCGGCGTGTTTGGCGCGGAAGCCGCGGCCCAGCATTACTACGGTGTATCTGCCGCGCAACTCAGTGCGGCGCAGGCTGCACGACTGGCGGTGATGCTGCCGAATCCCCGCTTTTACGATGCCCACAGGGGGACTGCTTATCTGGGGCGTCGCACGGATCTGATCCTGCGCCGCATGAACTCCGCGGCCTTGCCCTGAGCGGCTACATGCCGTTGTCATATTGCTTGTGTAAAAGACTAGTGCAGAGACAAGGTGGCGCCGGTAATACAGTTGCGGGGGAAAATGCTGCAGTGCGCTATTCGCGGCTTGCTAGCCGTTAGACTTATCAGTACACTTGCGCTGTTTTCGTTTCCGGAGCCCTGAATTGGGTAGTCCTACTTATAGTTGTCCGCCGTCTTGCGACGGTCATTCCGCGAGATAGTGCTTTAGCGATCCCTTCCTTTAGCGCCTCTCGCCGGATACGGTGAGTGGTCGCGTCCTGGCCTGTGTAGTTTGTTGCATGGCCGCGTTCCCTCAAAAAAATTAATAAACTGCAGAGTTGGCGCTGCAGGATATGTTGTGTGTTGCATCAACCAGATTGATGTTTCCGGCGCGACAGGGAGAGCTAATGATCAATGTATTTGTATTGCAAAATGGTCGCCTGAACCAAATCAATATCGACAGCCGTGAGGATCTGGAACGGGCCACGCCGGTCTGGGTCGACCTGACCGATCCGAATGACGATGAGCGGGCCTGGGTTAAAAGCATCTATGGCGTGACCTTGCCGGGCGAAGACGACGTCAAGGATATCGAAGCTTCCGCCCGTTATTACGAAGGCGAAAACGGCGACCTGCACCTGCGTACCGATTTCCTGCTGGAAGAAGATGATGGCCCGTCACGTGTCGTGACCGTGGCGTTCATCCTGGCGCGTGACATCCTGTTTTCCGTACATTCCGAAGATTTGCCGATTTTCCGCCTGGTGCGCATGCGTGCGCGCTCGCGTCCCGGTTCAATTACCGATTACAAGGATGTCTTGCTCGATCTGTACGCAACCGATGCCGAGTATTCGGCGGATGCGCTGGAAGGCGTGTACCAGAGCCTGGATGAAGTCAGCCGCAGCGTATTGCAGGAAGGGCTGAGCGATGAGGACGCAGCGGTCGCGCTGAATGCCATCGCGCATGAAGAGGATTTGAACGGTCGTATTCGCCGCAATATGATGGATACACGACGTGCGGTCAGCTTCCTGATGCGTGGTCGTTTATTGAATGCGGAGCAGTTTGAAGAAGCGCGTCAGATTATGCGCGATATCGAATCACTGGATGGCCATACCGCCTTCCTGTTCGACAAGATCAACTTCCTGATGGATGCGACGGTCGGTTTCATTAACATTAACCAAAATAAGATCATCAAGATCTTCTCGGTTGCGTCGGTCGCTTTCCTGCCACCGACACTGATCGCCAGTATCTACGGTATGAACTTCAAGGTCTTGCCGGAACTGGACTGGACTTTCGGTTATCCGCTGGCCATCGTCATGATGATCGCATCGGCGGTCACACCGTTCTGGTACTTCCGCCGCCGTGGCTGGCTGAAGTAACGCACTGCATGCTTGCCACGCACCGTCCGGTGCGTGGAATACTTCCTCAGATCAATCGTCGCAGTCGTCTGCCAATTGGGCAAAGGCGGCGCGTGCTGCCTTGATGCTGCTGTCTATGATGGCGTCGTCATGTTGCGCTGACACAAAGCCGGCTTCAAACGCAGACGGCGCGAGGTAGACGCCGGCATCCAGCATCGCGTGGAAGAAAGCGTTGAAGCGTGTCTTGTCGCACTTCATCATGGTGTCATAGGAGACCGGCACTTCAGCCGCGAAATACAAGCCAAACATGCCGCCGACCGAGTTGGCGCAGAAGGCAATGTCGGCTTCGCGCGCTGCAGCGCTGAAGCCTTGTACCAGTTTGGCAGTTTGCGCTGTCAGGTTTTCATAGAAGCCCGGGGCCTGTATCAGTTTCAGTGTCGCCATGCCCGCAGCCACGGTGACCGGATTGCCGGACAGCGTACCCGCCTGGTACACGCCACCCAACGGTGCCAGATGACGCATGATGTCAGCGCGACCACCGAAAGCAGCGACCGGCAAGCCGCCACCGATGACTTTGCCGAGTACCGTCAGATCCGGTGTGATGCCGTACAACGATTGCGCGCCGCCGAGGGCGACACGGAAGCCGGACATCACTTCATCCAGGATCATCACTGCGCCGTACTGGGTGCAGACACGGCGCATGGTTTGCAGGAATTCAGGGGTGGCGGGCAACAAATTCATATTGCCGGCGACCGGTTCAACGATCACGCAGGCGATGGAGTCGCCCATTTCCCTGAATACGTTTTCCAGTTGCGCGGAGTCGTTATAGTCTAGTACCAGCGTGTGCTTGGCAAAGTCTTCCGGCACACCGGCTGAGGTCGGATTGCCAAAGGTCAGCAAGCCGCTGCCTGCTTTTACCAGCAGCGAGTCGGCGTGGCCGTGATAGCAGCCTTCGAATTTGATGATCTTGTCGCGTCCGGTTGCACCGCGTGCCAGGCGCAAGGCGCTCATCGCGGCCTCCGTACCGCTGGACACCAGGCGCACCTGTTCTATCGAAGGAACCAGGCGACAGATCAGTTCTGCCATGTCGATTTCGCCTTCAGTCGGCGCGCCGAAACTCAGGCCGCGGGTAGCGGCTTCCTGTACTGCCTTGACCACATCCGGATGTGCATGACCGACGATGGCCGGACCCCACGAGCCTATGTAATCGATGTAGCGCCTGTCATCAGCGTCCCAGAAGTAGGGGCCTTCGGCACGGGTGATGAAGCGCGGGGTGCCGCCGACCGAGCGGAAGGCGCGTACCGGCGAGTTGACGCCGCCCGGCGTACTCAGTTGTGCGCGGGCGAAGAGTTGATCGTTCTTGGATGTCATGCAGAGACCGTAGCGGTAAAAAAATTATTGTATGGGTGGTGGCAGGATATCGATGTTTTCATCGAATTCGCGCGCCCAGAAATAGCGATCCAATACCAGCTTGCCCATGCCCAGGCGTTGCGCATTGGCGATGGATGCAATGGTGAATTCCTGTGCTTCAAATACGGCTTCCGGGACATCGAGGCCGTTCGCCAGCAATGCGGCGATGGTTGCCGCCAGCGTGCCGCCGGCACCGCTGTAGGAGCCGGAGATACGTTGCCAGTTATCGTGGCGGATGACGCCGCTTTCATCGAACAGGGTATTGGCGACATCGGTCAGGTCGGACGGGGTGCCGGTAACGAACACATACTCGCACCCCATTTCGATCAGGCGCATCGCATCGACCGCCATCATGTCTTCTTCCGACGCTTCGCGCCAGGTTTCTGCCAGGCGTGACAATTCGACCGCAGAAATGATCAACACTGTGGTTTGCGGGATCAGCAACTCGCGAGTCGCCATCAACATATCCTCGCCATCCGGCCCCTGATCGGGCAGGGACGACAGGAAAGGATCGAAAATCAGCGGAATGTCCGGATAGTCGGACACAATCTCGGCAATCGCCGAGACGTTTTCTATGCTGCCGACCGCGCCGACCTTGAAGGCGGCGACCGGCATATCTTCAAGTACGACGCGGGCCTGATCGGCAACCCAGTCGGAATCGATGATTTGTGTATCTTCGATACGGGCGGTGTCGCCTATAAACAGCGAGGTGATCACCGACAGGCCGTGGCAGCCCATCGCGGCAAAAGAGGCCAGATCAGCCTGAATACCAACAGCGCCGACCGGATCGGTAGGGCCAAAGGTCAATATAAGCGGAGAAGTTTGGTTTTGCACGGCGGGTATATTAAGATAGCTGACTATGCATTTTAACTTGAAGGGCTGTCAGACGTGAGCAATAACGAAACATCAAACGAACAATTTCAAACTTGGATGTGCCTGATCTGCGGTTGGATATACGACGAAGCCGCCGGTTTGCCGGAAGAAGGCATTGCGCCGGGTACACGCTGGGCGGATGTGCCTATGAACTGGACCTGTCCGGAATGTGGCGCGCGCAAGGAAGACTTTGAAATGGTAGCTGTTTAAGCCAGGTATTACTCCTGTCCAGCGTTGTGACTTCGGCAATTTTTGTTTAAAAACCACGGGTGTTGGCACAGGCCTCCGTGTTGGCTTGAAGAATCTTGCTTTTTGTTACGGATGCGCCGTATATTGTTGACACAGTTCAACGAGACGAATCATGACAATAGCGCTGGATAATGCGGATATGAAAATCATGGTGATCGACGATAGCAGCACTATTCGTCGGTCCGCCGAGATATTCCTTGGTCAGGCAGGTTATAAGGTCGTGCTGGCTGACGACGGCTTTGACGCACTTGCCAAGATGAACGATCACAAACCAGCGCTGATCTTCTGCGACATTCTGATGCCGCGTCTCGACGGTTATCAAACCTGTGCACTGATCAAGAAAAGTGCAAAATTTCATTCAACGCCGGTCATTATGCTGTCATCCAAAGATGGTTTATTCGACCGTGCGCGTGGTGCTATGGTCGGTTCCGACGCCTACCTCACCAAGCCATTCACAAAAGACAGCCTGCTCAAAACCGTGCGTGAACACGCGCTCGAGGCAGTCGCAAGGTAAATTCGATCTAAAGGTTTCAGATGGCTATTCAAAAAATTCTGGTCGTGGACGACTCACCGACTGAGCGTTACTTTCTTACCGACATCCTGATTAAAAGAGGTTTTTCCGTCTCTACCGCAGAGAACGGCGAAGAAGCGCTGCTGAAAATCAAGGCAGACAAACCGCAATTGATATTGATGGATGTGGTGATGCCGGGCCAGAACGGCTTTCAGGTAACCCGTTCCATCGCACGTGATCCGGAAACCCAGGATGTACCTATCATTATCTGCACCAGCAAAGGCCAGGAAACGGATCGCATCTGGGGCTTGCGCCAGGGCGCACGCGATTACATCGTTAAACCTGTGGATCCGGCTGAATTGCTATCCAAAATTGCAGCGCTCGGATAAGTAGCTCCTCATGAGCCAGCCTACGTCGGATTTTCAAACGGATAGTGCATCCCCGAAATCGGATATCACCGCGCGCCGTACGCGTTTGCGTGAATTCCAGGCGCAGTTGGTGGAGCGCATGCAGACCGCACGCAGCGGTACCGATGCACGGGTAAACCAGCTAGGCGTGATGATAGGTGAGCAGCGCTGGCTGTTGAATCTGCAGACCGCGGGTGAAATCGTCTCGGTCGGGACGATTACCCCTGTACCGTTGACGCAGCCGTGGTTTCTCGGCCTGACCAATATACGTGGCAACCTGATCAGCGTGATCGACTTCGCGCGTTTCCAGGGACTGCCTGCTACCAACATAGAGAAAGACAGCCGCATTGTGGCCTTCGGTCCGACGCTGGCATTTAACAGCGGCTTGCTGGTGTCGCGCGTGCTGGGTTTGCGCAACGTTGCGCAAATGGAGTTGCATGCCGATAGTGCTGATGCAGATGCACCGTGGGCCAGCAAACGCTACCTCGACCAGGACGCGCATGTCTGGATCGAGCTCGATCTTTCTTCAGTAATACAAAATCCCCAATTTTTGCATGTCGGCCTGTAAGCCTCGAAACAATAGTCCGAGCGCTTCATCAATAGAGAATCAGGAGAATCAGTATGGCGTTTAAATTACCGCTCTTTTCCCAAAATAAAAAAGAGACGGCTGCGCAAGGCGATGATGCCAATAATGCTGCGCCAACTGAAGATGCCGTGCATGCAGAGACTGCTGCGCCGAATACCGTTACACGTGCAAACATCAATCCGAACGCGACTTACATCGGCGACGTATTGCAAAAAAGCGGCGACATTACACTGCCGCTGATCGGCAATCTGCCGCTACAACAACAGGTTCGTATTTTGCTGATCGCACTTGGCAGCTCGCTGGTGCTCGGTGCCTTATTCGTCTGGCTGAGTGCGGACTCTTCCACTTTAAGTTCGACCCAGACCCAGATCGCCGGTGATGCGCTGATGCACTCGCAGCGTGTGGGTAAGGCGACACCGAATGCGATTCAGGGTAACAAGGAAGCGTTCAAGCAGCTGGCTGACAGCCGCAAGGAATTCAATAACGATCTGGCTATCCTGTCCAAAGGTGGCGTGTATCAGGGGCGTAGTATCAGCCCGCCGGATGCACAGATGGATACGATGCTGAAAGAAACGCAAAAACTGTGGACCGGTACTGACAAGGCTGCCGGCACGATTCTCAATCTGGAAAAGGAATTGACCGGCTTTGGTAGCACTTTGCAGATATTGAACGGTATCTCGCCTAACTTGCTGGAACTGACCGAACAGATCTCGACCCTGAAAGCACAGGGTGGTGCGTCGCCGCGTGAAACAGCGCAGGCTGGTCAGCTGGTCATGCTGACACAACGTCTGGCACGCAGCGCGAACGAATTCCTGACGTCTGAAGGTGTGAACCCGGAGACAGCCTTCTTGCTGGGCAAGGATACCAACACCTTCCGTGAAATTGTCGAAGGCTTCCTGAATGGTAGTGAAACGCTGCGATTGAGCAAAACTACAGAGCCGGATACACGCGACAAGCTGCTGGAACTGCAGGCGAACTTTAATGAATACCAAAAATCGATTTCGCTGATTCTCGGTAACCTGCAAAACTTCATCTCGGCGAAACAGGCCGAGGAGCTGATCTTTAAAGAAAACGAAGCGCTGAAACAACGTCTGACTGAACTGCAACAAAGCTACCGCAGCGACCAGGATTCGCTGACGCTGCCATTCTGGCTGATGCTGCTGAGTGTGTTGGCCGCGCTGTTGTCCGCGGCCGGTATTGCACTGGTACTGCTGCAGGACAGCCGCAACCGCACCAAGGAAGCGGATGCGCGTCGTCTCGAAGCGGAAGGTCAGCGTCTCGAAGCGCAGAAACAGGAAGAAGAAGCGAAGCAAGCCAATGATCAAAACCAGGCTGCGATTTTGCGTCTGATGAACGAATTGCAGGAAGTGGCGGATGGTGACTTGACGGTGCAGGCGACGGTGTCGGAAGACATCACCGGCGCGATTGCCGACTCGGTTAACTACACGGTGGAAGAGTTGCGTGGTCTGGTAGGACGCGTAACGAATACAGCGGAGCAGGTTACTTCGGCATCAACGCAAGCACAGAATATCTCGACCGAATTGCTGGAAGCGTCGCAAAAGCAATCGCGCGATATTCAGGAAACCGGTCAGGCGGTATTGGATATGGCGGTACAAATTACCGACGTTTCCAAATCAGCCAATGAATCAGCAGAAGTTGCGCGTCAGTCAGTGACGGCGGCGGAAGAAGGTTCGCGCGCGGTGGAAAATGCGATCAAGGGCATGAACGAGATTCGTGAGCAAATCCAGGAAACCTCGAAGCGAATCAAACGCCTCGGTGAATCGTCGCAAGAGATTGGTGAGATCACCGAACTGATTTCCGACATTACCGAACAGACCAACGTACTGGCGCTGAACGCGGCGATCCAGGCGGCTTCCGCCGGTGAAGCCGGGCGCGGCTTCTCGGTGGTGGCGGAAGAGGTGCAACGACTGGCGGAACGTTCCGGTGAAGCGACCAAGCAGATCGGTGCGCTGGTCCGTACGATTCAAACCGATACCCATGATGCGGTTGCGGCGATGGAAAAATCGACGCAGGGTGTGGTTGAGGGTGCCAAGCTGTCAGATGCGGCCGGTGCGGCGCTGTCCGATATTCGACGCGTGTCGAACCGACTGGCGGAACTGATTCAGGGTATTTCCTCCGCGACGGAACAGCAGGCGACATCGGCGAACGGCGTGGCGCAAAATATTCAGGGCATTTTGACGGTGACCGAGCAAACGCAAGAAGGTACGCAGCAGACGGCGCATTCGATTCGCGAATTGTCGAAACTGGCCGAAGAATTGAAGAACTCGGTATCGCGCTTCCGCGTCACCGCTTGATATCAGGCTTGCAGTGGCTTCGGCCCAATAGCAATTGCGGTGATCGACCGGCACGGGTTGATCACCTTCGCACCGCGAGGCAGTCATGAATACCCCTACCTCCCCATTGTCGCAAGGCAGCAGGGAACACTTCGATACCGGCCCTTTGTCATGGGTGATCGGTGAAATCAGCGGCGCGCTGACGCGTTCAAAAATCGCGCTGGGCGAAGCATTGATGCAAGATGCTGAAACCAGCTCGACCACCCTGCGTCATGCCAAGGCTTACCTGCATCAGGCGCATGGTGCCTTGCAAATGGTGGATGTTGATGGCGTCGTCATCATTACCGAAACAGTAGAAGATTTACTTGACCGTGTAGAGTCCGGTCAGTTGCAGCTGGACGACGCCAGCGTACAGGCGATCACGCATGCCTATCAGGCCTTGCTGGAATATCTGGAAGAGTTGCTGGCAGGTGTGCCGCATCAGCCAGTGCGTTTGTTCCCCTACTATCGCGCGCTGTTGCAAGTACGCGGTGCGGAACGTATACATCCGGCCGACCTGTTTTTCCCTAATCTGGCAATACGCCCGCAGCTGCCGTCGGCAACCGTCAAGTTATCGCACGATGATTATGTCGGTTTGCGCAAGCGCTTTGAGCGCGGTTTATTAATGTTCCTGAAGAATGCTGCTGATGGTTCCGCCATCGCCAGTGCACAGGCCATGCGCGATATCGTCCTGCGTGTGGAGCAGGCACAGAATACGCAACAGGGGCGCAGCTTCTGGTGGGTCATGCGCGGTTTCGCCGAAGCCGTCGCGGGCGGACAGGTACCAAATGAACTCTACGTCAAACAATTGTTTGCACGTATCAACCTGCAGATACGCCGTCTCAGTGAAGGTTCGTCCAGCATCACCGAAAGATTACTGCGCGATGCCTTGTTCTTCATTGCCAAGGTCGAGCATCCGTCGCCGGTAGTGCAACAAATCCGTACCGCTTATCAGCTCGATGGCGTCGTCCCGGCAGATTATGAGAAGAAGCGCTACGGTCAGATCGATGCGCAGGCATTGACACAGGCCAAGGAACGCCTGATGCAAGCCAAGAATTTCTGGAATCGCATCGCGGGCGGTGATGCCAGTGTTGCCACGGCTTTTGAAAAAGAAATGGGTGCTCTGGCAGAAGCTGGTGCACGCCTGAATGCACCAGCGCTGGCCAAGTTGCTGCGTGAACTGGGCGGTATTGCACGCCATGCGGCGCATACGCAGCCGGGCGATAGCCTGAGTCTGGAAATCGCGACCAGCCTCTTGTTTGTTGAAAACGCCTTGCAGCAAATCGGCCACCTGGCGGAAGACTTTGCTGAACGTGCTGACGCGGTGACTGCTCGTTTGTTGTCGGCGGTAGCCGGGGAGCAGCTGACAGAATCGGCATCCTGGCTGGACGATATGTCGCGTGAAGCGCAAGAACGCCAGACCATAGGTGCGCTGGCGACAGAAATGCAATCCAGCTTGCGTCAGGTCGAGAAGCTGCTTGATGAATATTTCCGTGACACTACACAACGTAGCGGCCTCACTGATATCGATACCATCCTGCATCAGATCAGTGGTGCTCTGGCGGTGCTGGAGCAGGACGATGCGGTGCTGGCAGTCGAGCATACGCAAGCGGCAGTACGTCGCTTCATCGAAGCTGAAGATGAGCCTTGCGTACAGGAGTTTGAACAAGTCGCACAGAACGTAGGTGCACTGAGCTTCTTTATCGAGACCTTGCAACTGCATCCGGACGGAGTAAAAAATCGTTTCTCCTTTGATCAGAAACTGGGCGTCTTTCACGCCCGCCTCACAGAGAAGAATCAGCCGGATGACAGTGCGCTGGATGTGGTACTGACACCGATACATGACGAAGGTGCGCCGGTACCGGCTGACCGTGCTTTTGACGCTCCTGATTTGCCTACGGTCGAGGCAGAACTCGCTTATCACCAGAAACAATCGGAAGAGCTGGCGATCTCTTTGCTGGCTGAGCCGGACAATTCCTTATTGCAGGAACAATTACGCGAATCGCTGGAACAGGTAAGACTGGATGCGACCCTGGTCGATAATCCGGAAGCCAATGACAGGGCGCGTGCCGTGATCGATATGCTGGAGCATCCGGCTTTCGTCGCGTCGCAGGATACGATGGAAGACGTGGCGCTGGCAGCTGCCGCGCCAGCCAGGCCGGTTGCTCAGATAGAGGAAGAGGCGCCGCGCGCCACACCGGTCAGCGACGAAGCCATCGATGCAGAACTGCTCGAAATCTTTTTGTCCGAGGCAGTCGAGGTGCTGGATTGCGTCAGACTAACCATACCGGAATCGCGCAATGCGCCGCATAACCAGGAATACCTGACCACGCTGCGCCGTTCTTTCCACACACTCAAAGGCAGCGGCCGCATGGTCGGCTTGCAGGCACTCGGCGAAACCGCCTGGAGTGTCGAGCAAGTCCTGAATTTGCGCCTGTCTGAAACACGTGGCGGCGATCCTGATTTGTATGCCTTGCTGGATAGGGCAACACAGGAACTGGATGCCTGGGTCAACGATTTGCTGACGCAAGGCCGTTCGGATCGCCAGGGGCTGGCGCTGATCAATGCGGCGGAACGCGTGAAGAATAATGCAGGCTTTCACTACGAAGCTGCAGAGGAAGTCGCGCATGAAGCTGCCCCTGTAGTGGCAGACGTAGTTGCCGAAGCTGAGGATGGCCAGGTAGCAGAAGCAGACACTGCACTGGAATTCAGCGCTGAAGAAACACCTGTTGTCACGGAAGCGGAAGAGCTGGAATTAAGTGATGAAGAATTGGCGCAATTCCGTCAATTCGATGCCGCGCCTGAAGCGATAGAGGCCGAGGCGAAAAAGGCACAGCCAGCTGGCGAGTTTGATCATCTGCAGATAGCTGATGTCATCGATTTCCCGAACAAGCCTACGCCGCTGAAAACAGATGACAACATCAAGTACATCGGCGATCTGGAAATCAGTCTGCCGTTGCACAATATCTATCTGGCTGAAACCGACGAATTGGTGCGCTTCCTGTCCCAAGACATCGGTGAGTGGCGGCATGAACCTGATCGTCAGGTGAATACACAAATTGTGCATGCTGCCCATTCGCTGGCCGGTAGTTCCGCTACTGTTGGTTTCAAGCCGTTGCAGGAAATTGCCTATGCGCTGGAAACAGTGCTGCAATACCTGGCGCGTAAACCGGTCAAATTGCTGGTCTCCGAATACGATGCACTGGAGCATGCGGTTGGTCGCATACGCTTTATGTTGCAAATGTTTGCCCTTGGCGAAATGCCGGACGCAGAACCGGATCAGGTCGCTATTCTGCAAAGCATGCCGGAAGATTTCGAAGCCCGTTCAGGTTTGCGGAATGGTTACGTGGCGCCTGAAGAAGCGGAATACATAGAGCCGGAAGCCGCCGCGCCATTGCCGGACTTTCCTGAGCTTAATGAACAGGTATTTGTTGCGCCGACTGCAGAGACAGTTCCGGCGGCAGTACAGGCCGATATCGACCAAACGTTGCCGGCACAGACGGATAGCTACCAGGCCGATCCAGTTTCGTTTGCTGAACCTGTTTACCCGCAACTGGATGAGGAATTAAGCGATCCCGCCTTGCTGATCCGCGATGAAATCGATACGGATTTATTGCCGGTATTCATAGAGGAAGGCCGCGACATGCTGCCGCAAATGGGACAGGCACTGCGGGCCTGGCAACAGGATCTGGGTAATACCTTGCTGCCGCAATCCTTGGCGCGTTTGCTGCATACCGTTAAAGGGAGCGCACGCATGGCCGGCGCAATGTCGCTAGGCCAGCATATGCACGAGATGGAAACCCGGATCGAGAATATTACGCACGCCGGTCATCCATCCAGTGCCGCTATCGAAGATTTGCTGGCGCGTTACGATCAGGGCCTCTATCTATTCGAGCAATTGCAAAGCCAGAATACGGCTGCAGCACCTGCGGCCGCAGCAGATGCGATGGCTACAACAGCAAGCCTCGCGCCGAAAGCGGAGCTGCCGCAAATTCATAATGCAATGCCGGTAGCGCCGCATCGCCTCGCGCCTATCGTGCCGAATGCCGGTGCACTGGCCGCGACTGCCGCTGCGCCTTTGGTGCGGGTGCGTGCCGACATCCTGGATCGTCTGGTCAACCAGGCGGGTGAGGTTTCGATCTCGCGTTCCAAGCTGGAAACTGAAGTCGGTACCTTGCGCCAGTCCATGGGCGAGTTGTCGGAAAACGTCGTGCGTTTGCGTGAACAGTTACGTGAAATTGAAATGCAGGCGGAATCGCAGATTACATCGCGTATGGGTATTTCGGCTGACCGCGAATTCGATCCGCTTGAGTTCGATCGCTTCACACGTCTGCAGGAGCTCACGCGCATGATGGCGGAGAGTGTGAACGACGTCGGCTCGGTGCAGCAAAACCTGAGTCGCACTATCGACAGCGCTACGACTGACCTTTCTACACAAGCGCGTTTGACGCGTGATTTGCAGCAGGATTTGATGCGCGTACGTATGGTGCAATTTGCCAGCATCTCTGAGCGCTTATTCCGCGTCACACGCCAGGCTTCGAAAGAAACCGATAAACGTATCAATCTGGATATCCGCGGCAGCGCGGTCGAGATCGACCGGGGCGTGCTGGAAAAAATGGCGGGTCCGTTTGAGCACTTGCTGCGTAATGCGATTGTGCACGGTATCGAGTCACGTGAGAAACGCCAGGCGGCAGGCAAAAATGAAACAGGCCAATTGCGTATCGAAATCCGGCAGGAAGGTAATGAAGTAGTCATTCATTTCTCTGACGATGGTCAGGTTCTGAATCTCAACAACATCCGTAACAAGGCAGTGAGCAGCGGCTTGTTGACGAACGAGATGGAATTATCGGATACCGAAGTCACCGATCTGATTTTCCATCCGGGCTTCTCCACCGCGGAAGAAATCACGGAACTGGCTGGTCGTGGCATCGGCATGGACGTCGTACGTTCGGAAGCAGCTTCGCTGGGTGGTCGTGTTGCGATCGCATCGGAAGAAGGTAAGGGTGCACAGTTCACGATCCACTTGCCATTGACGCTGGCAGTGACGCAAGTCGTATTGCTGTCCACTGGCGGCAAGACTTACGCTGTGCCATCGGTACTGGTCGAACAAGTGCAGCAATTGAAAACCGGTCCGCTGGCGGCCGCCTATAACGAAGGTGCGGTGATGTGGCAATCGCAACGCGTGCCTATGCATTATCTGTCCAGCTTGCTGGGCGATCAGCAGGTGGCGCCGGTCACGCAGCAATACTCACCTTTGCTGATTTTGAAGAGTGGCAGTGAACGCGTCGCCTTGCACGTCGATGAAATTCTCGGCAACCGTGAGGTCGTGGTAAAAAACATCGGGCCGCAGCTGTCGCGCATGATAGGGATAGCCGGTGCGACTGTGCTGGGTTCCGGCGAGATCGTCCTGATCCTGAATCCGGTGCCGCTGGCACAACGTGCGGCACTCGACAATATCCGTGCGCCACGCCTGACGCCATCCGATGCACCTGAGGGCATGGGGGCGATTGCAGAGATGGCCGATTCGAATGTGCCACGCGCCGCGCCGGTACAAGGTTTGCGTACACAGTCTATCGTCATGGTGGTTGATGATTCATTGACCGTGCGCAGGGTGACGCAGCGTTTGTTGACGCGTGAAGGTTATCAGGTAGTGCTGGCGAAAGATGGTGTCGATGCTCTGCAGCATTTGCAATCGGTCACACCGGATGTGATGCTGGTCGATATCGAAATGCCGCGCATGGACGGCTTCGATCTGACGCGCAATATACGTGACGACGAACGCACACGCGATATTCCTATCATCATGATTACGTCGCGTACTGCCAGCAAGCATCGCAACTATGCGCTGGAGCTGGGCGTGAATGAATACCTGGGCAAGCCATATCAGGAAGATGTATTGCTGAAGTTGATAGCCGGTTTCGTAGCAAAGGCCGCAACGCTTAACTAAGCAATCGCCATACGTAAAAAATCCCGCAGTTCGCTGCGGGATTTTTTTATGGTCGCTCGTCTTCTACCGTGACTTTCTTCACGACTGCGTAGCGCTGCAAGGTACGTGCGCGTGCTTCGTCATGTTGCAGCAACGGATGTGGATAGTTCTGTCCCAATGTGACGCCGGCCATTTGCAATTCCATGGTCGGTACGCGCCACGGCGCATGGATGTGCTCGCCCGACAGTTTCGCCAGTTGCGGCAGGTAGCGGCGTATGAATTTGCCATCCGGATCGAATTTTTCCGACTGTGTCAGCGGATTGAAAATGCGGAAGTAAGGTTGTGCATCACAGCCGGAAGACGAAGCCCATTGCCAGCCGCCGTTATTGGCAGCGAGGTCGAAGTCATTCAACTTCTCGGCGAAGTAACGTTCACCCCAGCGCCAGTCTATGCCCAGATCCTTGATCAGGAAGGACGCAGTCACCATGCGCAGTCGGTTATGCATATAGCCGGTCTGGTTCAGTTGCGCCATCGCTGCATCGACCAGCGGATAACCGGTGCGGCCGTCGCACCAGGCCTGGAATATCTCTTCAGCATGCGGTCCGCTTTCCCAGACGATGGCATCGTAATCCGGCTTGAATGCCCGTTCGCGCACATGCGGATGCTGGTACAGGATCATGAAATAGAAGTCGCGCCACACCAGTTCGGATAGCCAGACTGCGGCGCCACTGCCACCAGCACCTATGCGTATTGCATCCAGCGCCCGTCTGACCAGTGCGCGTATCGATACCGTCCCAAAGCGCAGGTGTACCGACAGGTAAGATGGCCCTTTGACGGCAGGGAAGTCACGCGTGCTGTCATAGTTGCGCATGCGCTCGGCAAAGTCGTCCAGCAAGTCCTGGCCACCCTGCATGCCAGTCGGGATGTGCAGTTCACTCAGATTTGTTTTTTCAAAGCCGAGTTCGCTGAGTGTCGGGATGGCAGGCGTGGCAGGTGGCAGCGGTGCGAAGTGGGCGCTGAGTGCCTCAACTTCATACGCTGGCAGTTCGGCTGGTGCCAGTTCGGTTTGCAGCTTTTTCAGCCATGCATTCTTGTATGGCGTGAATACGGAGAACGGTTTGCCGGCCAGTGACAAGACTTCGTCTTTTTCAAAAATAACCTGGTCTTTATAAGTGCGCAGCTCGCGTCCGGCTTTCTTCAGCGCCGTACCTACTGCCGCATCTCGTGCGATGGCCTGCGGTTCGTAGTCATGGTTGCAAAAGACTGCATCCACGCCCAGTTCGGCCGCCAGTTGCGGAATTGCCTGTGCCGCATCGGCATGGCGCACGATCAGACCGCCGCCGAGTTCGCGCAAGGCCGTGTCCAGTTCCAGCAGGCTGGCGTGGATGAATTCGACGCGACGGTCATATTTGGGCAGTTCATCCAGTATGCTGCGGTCAAAAATGAAGGCGCAATAGACCTGGCGGCTCAACGTCAGCGCATGGTGCAGGGCGGCATGGTCAAAGCTGCGCAAGTCGCGGCGGAACCAGACCAGGGATTTTTCAAATAGCAGCATGGGGGTCTTAAAATTCAGGGTTAAACAAAAAATATGAAAAATATGGGCAAAATCGATCCGGACTGCGGTTTGGAAGCGAGATTTCGGCTAAAACTGATAAAATACCGCCATGCCGAAGCAACGTAAGACTAGTAAATCCTCCGAACATCCCGATTCATCTTGGGAATCCCTCGATTTTTCCGCAGCACCTGATACTCCACCCCGCGAATCGCTGAACCTGGCCGATCATTTTTTGATTGCCATGCCATCCATGCTTGATCCGGTATTTGGTGGAACCGTAGTGTACCTGTGTGAGCATAACGCTAACGGTGCATTGGGTGTGATCATCAATAAAGCGACTGACATGACGGTCGATGTCTTGCTCAATCGCATCGATTTGAAGCTGGAAATCGCCCCCGAGCTGTCGGCGCTGGACAAAGCCCCGGTTCTGTACGGCGGGCCGGTGCAGTCAGACCGCGGTTTTGTTCTGCATGCACCGCGTGGCGACTTTACGTCGACTTTGCCGGTAACGGAAGATATTTCGCTGACCACCTCCAAGGATATTTTGGCGGCAGTCGCAATGGGCTCCGGCCCGCAGCGCTTGCTGGTCAGCCTCGGCTGTGCCGGCTGGGGTGCCGGTCAGCTGGAAGATGAAATTACCCGCAATGGCTGGCTCACGGTACGCGCCGACCCGGCCGTTTTGTTTGATCTGCCGCTGGAGCAGCGCTTTGTCGCTGCCATCAAATTGCTGGGAATAGACCCGATGATGCTGAGTGGCGAGGCCGGGCATGCTTGACGGGGCAGTGCGCTAGTGGAAACCGTACTGGGTTTCGACTTTGGCCTGAAGCGCATAGGCGTTGCGGTCGGCAATACATTATTGAAACAGGCGCAACCCTTGACGATTATCAGCGAGGCGACGAATGACGCGAAGTTTGCGGCGATCGCCGGGCTGGTGCAGGAATGGCAGCCGAGCTTGTGCATAGTGGGCCTGCCGCGCCACCCTGACGGGGCAGAGCATGAAATGACGGTGCGCTGCCGACGTTTCGCCAATCAGCTGCATGGACGTTTTAACGTGGCAACGGTGCTGGTGGATGAGCGTTATTCATCCGCAGTGATTTCTCATCAACGTGGTGAACTGATCGATGATCAGGCCGCCGCAATCATCTTGCAACAATACTTCGATGACTATACCCAATCCGAATCCTGATCACGCGCTCGACGCCGAAGCCCTGTACCAGGTACTGGCGCAACAAGTGAAAACCGGTCTCGCACAAGCTGAAAACGTAGCGATAGTCGGCATCCATTCGGGCGGTGCCTGGCTGGCGGAACGCCTGGCCAAGGAATTGCAACTGACCGAGCGCCTGGGTTTTATCGATGTTTCTTTTTATCGTGACGATTTTTCGGAAAAAGGTTTGCGTCCTGATGTGAAGCCGACCCAGATTCCATTTGATGTCGATGGCGCGACCATCCTGCTGGTGGATGACGTGCTTTACACCGGCCGTACGACGCGTGCCGCAATCAATGAGTTATTTGATTACGGTCGTCCGGCCCGCATCCTGCTGGCTGCGCTGGCGGATCGCGGTGGTCGTGAGTTGCCGGTGGCCGCTGACTTTGTAGCAAAAACGATTTCTATTCCCGGCCAGCAATCGCTGGTACTTCAACGGGCCGATGACGGCCGCTTTTCCCTGACGGTGGATCATGTTTAATCCGCAACTGAACAAAAACGGTGAGCTGCAACATTTGCTCACTATCGAAGGCCTGCCCAAGGCTAACATCCTGCACATACTGGACACGGCATCGTCCTTTGTCAGTATCGGTGACCGCGAGGTGAAGAAGGTGCCGCTGATGCGCGGTAAAAGTGTTTTCAATCTCTTTTTTGAAAACTCGACGCGCACCCGCACCACTTTCGAAATCGCATCCAAGCGTTTGTCGGCAGATGTAATCAACCTGAATATCCAGGCCTCGAGCTCGAGCAAGGGCGAATCCCTGCTCGACACCATCGACAACCTGTCCGCCATGCACGCCGATATGTTCGTCGTGCGTCATGCGCAATCGGGTGCACCTTACCTGATCGCCAAGCATCTGAGCGACACTTCGCAATCGCATGTGCACGTCGTGAATGCAGGCGATGGTCGCCATGCACACCCGACCCAGGGTTTGCTGGATATGTACACGATCCGGCACTACAAGAAAGACTTCAGCAATCTGACGGTTGCGATCGTCGGCGATATTTTGCACAGTCGTGTCGCCCGTTCGGATATCCATGCGCTGACGACACTGGGTGTGCCGGAAATCCGCGCCATCGGGCCACGCACCTTGCTGCCTAGCGGCCTTGAACAAATGGGCGTACGTGTCTTCACCGATATCAACAAAGGTTTGAAAGACGTTGACGTCATCATCATGCTGCGTCTGCAAAATGAACGCATGAGCGGTGCCTTGCTGCCATCCGCACAGGAATTCTTCAAGAGCTACGGCCTGACGACAGAACGTCTGGCATTGGCCAAGCCTGATGCCATCGTTATGCATCCGGGCCCGATGAATCGTGGCGTGGAAATCGAATCGGCAGTGGCCGACGGTACGCAAGCCGTGATCTTGCCGCAAGTGACTTTCGGTATCGCGGTGCGTATGGCCGTGATGAGTATTTTGGCGGGAAATTAAGAGATGAAAATTCATATCAAGAACGGCCATCTGATCGATCCGGCCAACGGCATCGATGCACAACAGGACGTCTTTATTGCAGCAGGAAAAATCGCCGGCATCGGTACCGCGCCGGAAGGCTTTGTCGCCAGCAAGGTGATTGATGCGACCGGCCTGGTCGTCGCACCTGGCCTGGTAGATCTGAGCGCACGCTTGCGCGAACCGGGCTATGAACACAAGGCAACGCTGGAATCGGAAATGCAGGCCGCGGTACAGGGCGGCGTCACCAGCCTGGTCTGCCCGCCGGATACCGAGCCTGTGCTGGATGAGCCGGGTCTGGTCGAGATGCTCAAGCATCGTGCCAAGTCGCTGAATCAGGCACACGTTTATCCGCTGGGTGCATTGACGTCCGGACTGAAGGGCGAGGCACTGACGGAAATGGCGGAGCTGTCGGAAGCCGGTTGCATCGGTTTCTCGCAAGCCGATAATCCTATCCTCGATACCACCGTCTTGTTGCGTGCGATGCAGTACGCAAAGACATTCGAATACACAGTCTGGTTGCGTCCGCAGGATCCGCATCTTGGTCGTACTGGTGTCGCGCATAGCGGCCCGGTTGCTTCACGCCTCGGCTTGTCCGGCGTGCCGGTGATGGCCGAGACCGTTGCCTTGCATACCATCCTGGAACTGGTGCGTGTTACTGGCGCGCGCGTGCATCTGTGCCGCATGTCCACTGCAGCCGGACTGGAACTGGTACGTGCAGCCAAGAAAGAAGGCTTGCCGATTAGTTGCGACGTCGGCGCACACCACATCCACCTGACTGAAAACGATATCGGCTTCTTTGATTCGAATGCACGTCTGACGCCGCCGTTGCGTAGCCAGCGTGATCGCGATGCGATCCGCAATGCTTTGCTGGATGGCACCATCGATGCAATTTGCTCGGATCACACACCGGTTGATGACGATGAAAAATTATTGCCGTTCGGTGAAGCATCGCCGGGTGCAACTGGTCTGGAATTGCTCCTGTCGCTGGCTTTGAAGTGGGCAGAAGACTGTGTCGATGGCAAGCAGCAATTGTCGCGCGCCATTGCAAAGGTCACGACCGATGCGGCACGCATCATCGGTTTGCAGTCCGGCCAACTGGCTACCGGTAGCGTCGCCGATATCTGCGTGTTTGATCCGGCACAACGCTGGACTGTATCGTCCAAGGTATTGGCGAGCCAGGGCAAGCACACTCCGTTCCTCGGCTATGAAGTCGCAGGGCAGGTGAAGGCTACTATCGTTGCCGGACACATTGCGTTCCAGCGCTGATTGCTACTTTTGGTTCACGCATGATTCTGTATCAGCTGATCGCTATCATCAGCGGCAAGGCGCAACTATGATCGCCTTGCCGTTTGTACGTGTAATGCTGCATTTGTTGCAGGGTTTGTGCACGAGCGCCTTCATTTTTCCGTTTATCAGCACCACCGGGCGCGATCAGCGCATCAAGAAATGGTCGGCTGGCTTGCTGGCTATCCTGCATGTCGAAGTCGAGATACACAACGATGCAGCATCGGCGGCGCAGGCCCTGATCGTATCCAATCATATTTCCTGGCTCGACATCTTCGTCATCAATTCCCTGCAACCTTGCCGTTTCGTTGCGAAAGCGGATATACGCAGCTGGCCTGCGCTAGGCTGGTTGTGTGCGAAGTCCGGCACCATCTTTATTGCACGCGGCAAGCAACGCGAAGTCCGCCGCGTATATGAAGGGCTGGTCACCAGCATACGTGCGGGTGAACGCATTGCGTTTTTCCCGGAAGGCACGACTGCGGCGCAAGGCCAATTGCTGGCCTTTCATCCGAATCTGTTTGAGGCAGCGATAGAAGCTGGCGTGCCGGTGCAACCGTATGCTTTACGCTATGTGGATGCACAAGGCAATTTGCATAGTGCTGCCGATTTCATCGGTGACATGACGTTTGTAGACAGCATGTTGCTGATCATGAAGACGCGCAAAATGACGGCGCAATTGACGCTACTGCCGACGATAGCGAGTACGGGCGAGCACCGCCGCGACTTGTCGCTGAAAGCGCGTCAGGCGATTGCCGCCAAGCTTTGTTACGACCAGCAGCCTGGAGCTGTGTCCTAGTTCTTCCCGGGTTTCTGGTGTTGTGGGCACTGGACTTGTATGGTGCTGCGGTCCTGCAGGTTCATGGCTGTCAACTGACCGCCCCAGACACAGCCGGTATCCAGTCCGATCACATTCGGTAACACCATCAGCCCCAGCGTAGACCAGTGACCGAAGACGATGGTTGTGTCATCGCTGCGTCGGTTTGGCGCTTTAAACCACGGCATTAATCCGGCCGGTGTATGCGCCAGGCCTTCGACCGCCTTGAAGTCCATGCGGCCATCGGCCTGGCAAAAGCGTATGCGCGTCAGTGCATTGACGATGCAGCGCAGGCGATCATCACCTTGTAGGCCGTCATCCCATATTGCAGGCTCGTTGCCGTACATTTTTTGCAGGAAGGCGACCCAGTCCGGGCCTTGCAGTACGGTTTCCACTTCGCGTGACAGCGCAACGGTCTGGCTGGCCGTCCATTGCGGCAAGACACCGGCATGCACGAATAAATGACCATCCTGCTCCATCGCCAGCGGCTGGTGCCGCAGCCAGCTAATCAGCTCGTCTCTGTCATCGGCTGCCATGATGTCGTCCAGTGTATCGCTCGCATGCGGTTTGCGCAGGCCGCATGCAACTGCCAGCAGGTTGAGATCATGGTTGCCGAGTACGATGCGGGCGCGTGCGCCGAGTGCGCGTACCTGGCGTAGTGTGGCGAGTGAACGCGGACCGCGATTGACGATATCGCCGACGAATACCAGCTTTGCTTGTGGTGCGACCGTATCGATTTGTTGCAGCAAGTCGTTTAATTGCGTCTGGCAACCTTGCAGATCGCCGATGGCGTAAGTAGTCATGTATGCAGATATCCGGTAAAAGCGGGCGTGATGCCAGACATTATCGCGGATTCCGCGATGAATTTCTGGCGGGCAGCAAAAGATAGCGTGCATGCTGCAATCTGTTTGAAACTAGCAGGCCGGTGTTGTGTCGAACAAGCTCGCTGCGGCCAATGTTGGCCGCAGGAACGACAGCACGGCAGTAAATGAACACTGACGCATGGCATCCTATAAAATGCGTCAGGGCAAGTTGGCCGCCTGGCTAAACGGCAGCGCTGACTGAACACTCAATTGGATAAGGATAACGACTAAATATGCTGACACTCTCGCAAAGCATTTTCAAAGCCTATGACATACGCGGCATTATTGATTCCACGCTGGACGCCGATGTCGCACGTGATATCGGACGCGCTTTCGGTAGTGCGGTACGCGCCAAAGGTGAGCAGGTCGTGGTGCTGGGACGCGACGGACGTTTGTCCGGCCCTGCGCTGGCGAGCGCACTGGCGGAAGGCATGCAGGAAGTCGGTATAGATGTCGTTGACCTCGGTGTGGTTGCAACGCCCATGCTTTACCTCGGCACGCACGTGCTGGATGCACAGTCCGGCATCATGGTGACGGGCAGCCACAATCCGCCTGACTACAATGGTTTCAAAATGGTACTGGCAGGTGAAGCGATTTACGGCGACACCATACAGGCTTTGTACCAGGCTATCGTCAACAAAGAATATGCAGAAGGTAAAGGCAGTTATCGCACTTACGATATCGCCGATGGTTATCAGAACCGGATCGTGAGCGACGTCAAGCTGGCGCGCCCGATGAAGATCGCTATTGATTGCGGTAATGGTGTGGCAGGTGCATTTGCCGGTGACCTGTATCGTGCGATGGGTTGCGAAGTCATAGAATTATTCTGCGAAGTGGACGGCACTTTCCCTAACCATCATCCCGATCCTGCCCATCCGGAAAACCTGCAAGACCTGATCCGTTGTCTGCAGACTACCGATGCAGAGATCGGCCTCGCTTTCGACGGCGACGGTGATCGTCTCGGCCTGGTGACCAAGGATGGCCAGATCATTTATCCGGATCGTCAGTTGATGCTGTTTGCGCAGGATGTATTGACCCGTCATCCGGGCGAACAAATCCTGTATGACGTGAAATGTACCCGCCACCTTGCGCCATGGATTACTGAACGTGGCGGCAAGCCGCTGATGTGGAAAACCGGGCACTCGCTGGTAAAAGCAAAAATGCGCGAGACCGGTGCGCCACTCGGTGGTGAAATGAGCGGTCACGTCTTCTTCAAGGACAGATGGTATGGCTTCGATGACGGCATGTATGCGGGTGCGCGTATGCTGGAATTGCTGAGTCGTGAAAAAGATCCTTCGGCAGTCCTGAATGCCTTGCCGCAATCGGTCAGCACACCGGAATTGCAACTCAAGCTGAAAGAAGGTGAAAGCTTCCCGCTGATCGCCAAACTGCAACGCGAAGCGCAATTCCCCGGTTCGGATCAGATTATCTCTATTGATGGTTTGCGAGTTGAGTATCCGGACGGCTTCGGCCTGGCCCGTTCGTCGAATACCACCCCGGTGATTGTGATGCGCTTCGAGGCAGAGTCGCAAGCAGCCTTGCAGCACATCCAGGCGGAATTCAAACGCGTGATTCTGGCCGCCAAGCCGGATGCGGTATTGCCGTACTAAGTCTGTAGTACAGGGCGCGGCCGGTGCAAAGCCGCTCGCGCCCTCGGCACTTTTTGATAAAACCACACAATCCGGCCTGAACTCCTCACAGAACACGCACTAGTTTCCCGCTGCACGGCATAATACGGCTGACTTATTTAATTTATCCCTTTATGCCAGCGACGCTGCTCTTTCCTTGCCCGGCAATACTATGCGCCTGATTTATTCCCTAGCCTGGTGGTTCGCCTTGCCGCTCGTTTTGTTGCGGCTGTTTGTACGTGGCCGCAAGGAGCCGGGCTACCGCCTGCATATCGCAGAGCGTCTGGGTTTCTATGATGACGTGCCGTATGACGGCAGCACACCCTTGCTGTGGGTGCATGCAGTATCCGTAGGTGAAACGCGAGCGGCGCAACCGCTGATCGACGCCTTGCTGGCGGCTTATCCGGACCATCAATTATTGCTTACGCATATGACGCCGACCGGGCGTGCGACTGGTAAGGATTTATTCGGCAAACAGCCGCGCGTATTGCAAAGCTATTTGCCGTATGACACTGGCTGGATGGTCGGACGTTTTCTGCGTGCTTTTCAGCCGCGTATCTGTGTGCTGATGGAAACCGAAGTGTGGCCGAATGTGATGGCGCAATGTACGCGCTACGATGTGCCGGTGGCTTTGGTGAATGCGCGCCTGTCCGAGCGCTCATTGAAAAAGGCACTGAAATTTCCATCGCTGTTTGTCGAAGCGGCTGCTGCGATGTCCTGCGTGGCGGCGCAGACCGAGAGTGATGCCCAGCGCGTGAAACAACTGGGTGCGCCGGACGTACATGTGACCGGCAGTATTAAATTTGATGTCACGCCACCGCCGGAAATGTTGCAACGTGGGGCATTGCTGCGCACGCAGTTCGGCCCACGCAAAGTGTTTGCCTGCGCCAATACGCGCGATGGTGAAGAAGTACTGATCCTGGATGCCTTGCTGGCTGTGAACCGCCCCGATATCTTGCTGATGATAGTGCCGCGCCATCCGCAGCGTTTCGATGACGTCGCGCATATGGTGCAGGCGCGTGGCTTGTCGCTGGCCAGACGTTCGACTGCCGGGACTGCACCGCTGGACGCGAATGTGCGCGTATTCCTCGGCGATAGCATGGGTGAAATGTTTGCCTATTACTCGGCTTGTGATCTGGCCTTTGTCGGCGGCAGTTTATTGCCGCTGGGCGGACATAATCTGATTGAAGCCAGTGCAGTCGGCAAGCCGGTACTGGTCGGTCCACACACCTTTAACTTTGCCGATGCCGCTGAAAATGCCATCGCCGCAGGTGGTGCGATGCGGGTGGCGAATGCTGCAGATCTGTGGCAGCAGGCGATACGTCTGCTGGACGACGATGTGGCACGGCAGGCGATGGGCCTGAAGGCGCAATACTTTGCACAGCAGCATGGCGGCGCGACCCGCCGCACCATGAGCCTGCTCATGCCGCTCATCAAATAATGAGCGGCTTCAAATCACTTTAAATCAATAGCGGTAGGGATTGTTAGGCCGGCTGTCATAACGATTCGGCACGCCGTCATGGTCGCGATCATGACGATCGTGGTAATGCCTGTGACGATAATGTCTGTCGCCGTAGTAAGGGCGGGGATGGACATAAACCGGACGTGGCTGCACGTATACCGGTTGCGGTTGCACATACACAGGTTGCGGCTGCACATAAACAGGTGGTGGCCCGCCGTAGATCGGGACGCCGATATTCAGGTCAACATCCACGCGTGCCATGGCCGGTGCGGCTGCAAATAGCAAGGTGGCGGCAGCCAATATTCCTGCGCTGATGGTTAAAGATTTATTCATGCTCTGCTCCTTGTACGATGGTTCTATTACAAACCAAGGCCGCAGTCATATCTAGAGTAAATCCGTAATGTTTGTTACGACTTGTATCCGTCATGCCTGAGTTGGATGCGGACAAATCAGTTTGCAGCTTTGCCGACAGGACAGCTTGCAGCCAGCCAACGGCCGCTGGTATTGGCAGATTCATCAACCGCCACACCGCGTACGGATCCTTTGAATGAAGTTTTGCCGCTGAAGCTTTCCGGCGTATTCAAGGTGGCTTCGGCCTTGCCCTGGCCATTTACCTGATCGCTGTTGCACACCAGATCCGCGCTATAACGGTTGTCGACGCGACTGGCGTTGCGTGCCTCACATCCGGACTGGCGATGATAGAAAGAGGGTGGAATGTTTTGCGCGGCCATTTCCGGTGTGATGCAGACTTTGGAAGTGGCTGCACCGTTTTGAATTTTTGGCATGTCAAAGCCATATTGTTTTGCCAGATTGCTCAGATTTTGCATTTGATTTGGTGGAATTTGTTCGACCAGATTCAGCAATTCCGAGCTTGCACTCATTTCCCACAAGCCAGGTTTCATTTGCATCTTGTTTTCTGCAGCATGTGCCCCCATATGGAGCGTCATCAGCAGCATGAGCGAGAGCGGTAATTTACGCATGAACTTTCCTGTTGAGTTTGTATCCGATGTTCGTCTGAGTGTAATCGGGCGGCGAGGTTCAAATCACAGCCGAAACATATCGGCATCAAAAGAAATTACGTCATACGCGCTGATCTTGATCGATATCCCATATCGATGGGATACGAAAAGAACGCGAATACGACGAGAATAGAGACTGAAACGGAGCACACATTATGTCATTTCAATTACCACCGAATGTTACCGCGCAGCGGAAACCCATCTCTGCAACTTCCTACGAATATATTTTGCGTCACAGCGAACTGGGTCAATTGGGCCAGATCATGTTGAGCGCTTGTACATCAGGCAATTGCAAGGTGACGAGTCTGGTAAACGGCCAGCCTGGCGAGCAGTTAACGGAGCAACGTCGCGCCGTGTTTGAACCGCTGGCAAAAACACTGACCGAACAAATCCAAATGACAACCAATTTCCCCAAAGCAGTAGCAGAAAAAAATCAGACTGTTACTGCTTAGCATGTTGATGCAACCCATCAACGGGTAGTCGTCTGTACCTGCGGATGGCAAAAAAAAGGGAGGCCACACAATGGCCTCCCTTTTTTATTGTTGCTGCAGTTTATTTTACTGGTGTCGCTGCCGGTGTTGCCGCCGGTGCAGTTGCCACCGTCGTTTCTACCAGACCACCGCCGAGCGAACGATACAGATCAATCGCATTGGTCAGGCGCAGCAAGCGTGCCTGTACCAGCGTCAACTGCGCCGAGAACAATTCACGCTGTGCATCCAGCACATCCAGCGAACTGGCTATGCCATTCTGGAAGCGTTGCGTAGCAAACTTGTAGCGTTCTGCCTGTGCTTCCTGCACCAGACGCTGTGCATCAATTTGTTCGTCGAGCAGGCTACGCGCAACCAGTGCATCCGATACTTCGCGGAATGCGACTTGTATGCTTTTCTCGTAGTTGGCCACGGCGATGTTTTTGCGCACTTCGGTCAGGTTCAGGTTGGCACGATTACGGCCTGCGTCAAAGATCGGCAGCACCAGTTGCGGTGCAAACGACCATGAACGCGAACCGCCTTCAAACAAGCCGGACAATTCATTGCTGGAGGTACCCAGACCAGCGGTCAGCGAAATGCGCGGGAAGAACGCTGCACGCGCTGCGCCTATGTTTGCATTGGCGGAGAGCAGGGTTTGTTCTGCGCTACGGATGTCAGGACGCTGGGTTAACAGGTCGGACGGCAAACCAGCCGGGATATCGTTCAGAATGTTTTGTGCTGACAGAGGCTGGGCCGGTGGCAAGTCTTTCAATGGCTGTCCGACCAGCAAGGTCAAGGCATTCATTGCCTGTGCACGCTGGCGCATTGCGGCCAGTTCTGACGCACGCGCGGTTTGCATCTGCGCCTCGTCATTACGCAAGTCCAGTGCCGATGATGCACCTACTTCAAAACGCTGTTTCGATAGCTTGTAAGCTTCTGCACGGCTTTCATATGTCTGGCGTGACAGTTCCTGCTGCTCGGCAAACGCACGTTCCGACAGATAGGCTTTGGCGACTTCCGACACCAGGCTGATCTGTGCTGCGCGCTGCGCTTCTTCCGTTGACAGGTAGCTGGCCAGTGCTGCATCGCTCAGGCTACGGACACGACCAAAGAAGTCCAGTTCGAATGCCGCCAGGCCGAGACCGACCTGGTAGTTACTGGTGACCACGCTGCTGCCGGTGTTGCTGATCGAGGCCGGAACGCGTGCCCGCGAGCCGGTCGCGTTGGCATTCAGGGTCGGCAATAAATCTGCCGATTGAATGTTGTACAACGCGCGAGCTTCTTCAATACGCAGTGCCGCTACCCGCAGGTCACGGTTGTTGACGAGCGCGTTGCTGATCAAAACCTGCAGGCGCGGATCGGTAAAGAAGTTGCGCCAGCCGATATCGGCGGCACGTACCTGATTGTTGCCAGCGGAGGATTCAACACCATAATCCGCCGCCACAGGTGCATCAGGGCGCACGTACTTAGGCGCCATCGAGCAGGCGCTCAACACGCCCGCTGCCAATAAGGCCAGGGTTATGCTCTTCATCATAATTCTTCTTCCTCATCACGTGGCTTGCTCGCAGCGTATTTACGACGCTGACGTTCGCTACCTTTGAACATCGTACGAACTACCACAAAGAACACCGGTACCAGGAACACGGCGAATACGGTGGCGGTGATCATGCCGCTCATCACGCCGGTACCGATCGCGCGTTGGCTGGCAGAACCGGCTCCGCTTGCAAGCACCAGCGGCAATACGCCGAGGATGAATGCCAGCGAGGTCATGATGATAGGACGGAACCGCAGATGCACCGCTTCCAGTGTCGCTTCGATCAATCCTTTACCCTGTGCCTGCAAGTCTTTCGCAAATTCGATAATCAGAATCGCGTTCTTTGCAGATAGCCCGACCACCGCAATCATGCCGACCTTGAAGTACACGTCATTCGGCATGCCGCGCAGCGTCACGCCCAACAGTGCACCAAAGATACCGAGCGGCACCACCAGCATCACCGAGAACGGGATGGAGGTGCTTTCATACAAAGCAGCCAGCACCAGGAATACGGCGATCAGCGACAGTGCGTACAGCGCAGGAGCTTGTGAGCCGGAGGTTTTTTCTTCCAGCGACTGACCAGTCCACTCGAAACCGAAACCAGGTGGCAACTTCGCTACCATCGCTTCCATTTCCGCCATTGCTTCACCCGTGCTGCGACCAGGCGCTGCGCCACCGGAAATCTTGACTGCCGGATAACCGTTGTAGCGGATCAGCTGGACCGGACCGATAATCCACTTCGATGTCATGAAGGAGGAGAACGGAACCATGGTGCCTGACGAGCTGCGTGCATACAGGCGAGTCAAATCTTCCGGTTGCAAACGCCCCTTGCTGTCAGCCTGCACGATCACACGTTGTTGACGACCCTGGTTCGGGAAGTCATTCACGTATGACGAGCCGAGTGCTGTCGACAACACGCTATTGATGGTCGCGAACGGCACGCCCAAAGCATTGGCCTTGTCGCGGTCGATATCTACCTGCAATTGCGGTGCATCTTCCAGACCTTCAGGACGCACGCCAGCCAGTACTTTGCTTTGTGCTGCCATACCCAGCATTTGGTTACGTGCTGCGATCAGGGCGTCATGGCCGAGGCCAGCGCGATCCTGCAGACGGAACGTGAAGCCGGTAGCGTTACCCAGTTCAGGAATTGGTGGCGGGTTCAATGGATACACAATCGCGTCCTTGATTCCCATGAAAGCGCCGAAGGCCTTGCCTGCAACCGCATCAGCGGATTCATCCGGGCCACGTTTGCTCCAGTCTTTCAGCGGGGTAAATACCAGACCCGCATTCTGACCGTTACCCGAGAAGCTGAAACCTGCAATCGCAACCACGTGTTCCACTGCCGATTGTTTCAGGTAGTAGTCTTCGATGGTTTTCAGCACTTCCATGGTACGACCGGTGCTGGCGCCTGCCGGCAACTGGACGTTGGTCACGATATAACCCTGGTCTTCGTTAGGCAGGAAGGATGCAGGCAGACGGGCATACAGGATGCCGACGCAAGCCAGGATCAGACCGTAGACCAGCATGTAACGACCGGTCTTGGTCAGCATCTTCGCAACAAAGCCCTGATAACCGGCAGCGGTGCTATTGAAGTGACGGTTAAACCAGCCGAAGAAGCCACGCTTCTCGTGATGGTGGCCGGCTTCCACTGGTTTCAGCAGGGTTGCGCACAGCGCTGGTGTCAGCGTGAACGCCATCAATACCGAGAACACCATCGAAGCAACCATGGACAGCGAGAACTGACGGTAAATCGCACCGACCGCACCACCGAAGAATGCCATCGGGATAAATACCGCGATCAGCACCAGCGTAATACCGATCAGCGCGCCGGTAATCTGGCCCATCGCCTTGCGGGTTGCATCACGTGGCGACAAACCTTCTTCGCTCATGATACGTTCGACGTTCTCCACCACCACAATCGCATCATCGACCAGAATACCGATCGCCAGCACCATACCAAACATGGTCAGCACGTTGATCGAGAAGCCGAACAGCAGCAGGGTTGCAAACGTACCCAGCAATGCGACCGGCACCACGATGGTCGGGATCAATGTATAGCGGATGTTCTGCAAGAACAAATACATCACCAGGAACACCAGGATGATCGCTTCGAACAGTGTTTTAACTACTTCTTCGATCGAGATCTTGACGAACTTGGAGGTATCGTAAGGGATGGTGTACTTCACGCCTGCCGGGAAATACTTCGACAGTTCATCCATCTTCTTGTGCACCGCAGTTGCAGTACCCAGCGCATTTGCGGTTGGTGTCAGCTGTACGCCGATGAACGAACTTGGCTTACCGTCCAGACGACCGGAGGTCGCGTAGGACTGACCACCCACTTCAATACGGGCAACGTCACGCAAGCGTACCGACGAACCGTCCTTGTTGGCACGCAAGATGATATTGCCGAACTGCTCAGGGCTGGTCAGCTGACCATTTACCACCACGGTTGCCGCGATCTGTTGCGTGCTCGGGCTAGGCAAATCGCCCAGCGTACCGCCGGCAACCAGTGCATTCTGGGTCGAGATAGCGCTGCTGACATCCGATGGTGTCAGGTTCAGGCCAACCAGTTTGGTCGGGTCGATCCAGATACGCATCGCACGTTCGGTGCCAAACAATTGTGCCTGGCCGACGCCTGGTACACGTTTGATTTCGTTGAGTACATTACGCGACAGATAGTCACCGAGTGCAACCGGATCCAAAGCGCCGTCGGTCGAAGACAGACCGATAAACAGCAGGAAGTTACTACGCGATTTGGTTACCTGCACACCTTGTTGTGTGACTGCTGCAGGCAAACGTGCTTCCACCCGCTTCAGGCGGTTTTGCACATCGACTGCGGCCAGATCCGGATTGGTGCCTGGAGTGAAAGTCACGGTGATTTGCACGACGCCATTGGCCTGGCTTTGCGATTCGATGTATTGCAAACCATCGGCGCCGTTCATCTCTTGTTCAATCAGGCTGGTAACGCTATCGTCCAGCGTCTGCGCCGTTGCACCCGGATAGGTAGCGGTAACAACGACCTGCGGTGGTGCGATGTTCGGGTACTGCGAAACCGGGAGGCTGGTAATTGCCAGAACACCTGCCAGCATGATGAAGATCGCCAGCACCCAGGCAAAAACCGGGCGGTCAATAAAAAATTTACCCATTACAGTACTCCCTTACTTCGACTTCGGTTGTTCTGCGGTCTTGTCTGCAGGGGCGGGTTGCGCTGGTTTGGCAGCTGCGTCAGCAGCGGGTTTCTCTGCAGGTGCGGCCGGAGCAGCGGCAGGAGCACTACCGGCTGCTGCCGGTTTTTGCCATTGCACTGGTTTCACGGTTGCACCCGGCTGGACTTTTTGCAGGCCTTCAACGATGACCTGGTCACCTTCTTTCAAGCCGTCGGTGATGATCCATGCGGTGCCGCTCGAATTGCCGGTTTTAACAGGACGCGAAGCGACCTTGCCGTCAGCGCCGACCACCATGACTGCGGAGCCACCTGGCGTACGAACCACCGCTTGTTGCGGTACGGTGATCGCGTTTTCGTCAACTGCCTGTTCGATGCGGGCACGTACATACATACCCGGCAGCAGCAAGCCATCAGGATTAGGCACTTCCGCGCGCAGTGTGACCGAACCCGAGGTTTGGTCTACGGTCAGATCGGAGAACAGCAGTTTGCCGGTGCGACCGTATTCCTGGCCGTCATCAGTCACCAGGGTGACCTTGGCCGCACCCTTGCCAGCGCTCTTCAATTTGCCTTCGTCCATGGCACGTTTCAGTTGCAGGACTTCGTTGGCCGATTGCGTCATGTTGATGTAAATAGGATCGATTTGTTGCACGATCGCGAGCGGAGTAACGTCGCCCTGACCAACCAGTGCGCCTTCAGTCACGAGGGCACGACCAATACGGCCGGAGATCGGCGAAGTCACGCTGGCATAACCGAGCGACAGACGTGCGTTTTCGCGTGCTGCCTTGGCTGACGCGAGGTCGGCGATAGCTTGTTTCTCTGCGGCGACGACATCGTCGTATTCCTGTTTGCTGACAGCATTGGTTTCAACCAGCGGTTTATAACGCTTGGCTTTCAGTTCCGCGGTTGCCAGCGTTGCTTCGCTGCGTGCGACTGCGGCGTCGGCACTGTTATAAGTGGCTTGCAATTGGGCCGGGTCGATCTGATATAACAAAGTACCGGCTTTGACATCGCTGCCTTCGCGGAACACACGTTTCAATACAATGCCGGGTACGCGAGCACGTACTTCGGCAACGCGGATCGATTCCATGCGGCCAGGCAATTCATTGGTAACACCCAGTACGCCTGGTTGTACGGTGACGACGGATACTTCTTGTGGGGGTGGGGCTCCGGCTTGTTCGGATTTTGCACCGCAACCGGCGATTGCATAAACAAGGAAGAGGGCGGCGCTAAGGCGTGTCAAACGGGGAAGTGAACTCATAAACATCTCGCACGGTAGGTGGATTGCGCTGTCAGAAAATCAACAGTCCGGTAAAGAAAAGGTAAGGCTGAATTGGGGGCAAATACATTCATTTCTGCGATTTGGCCAGAATGCTCTGCTTTGCTGCTATGCGGTAAGTCGGGTATTATACATACGTTCGCGAATGTATGTATAGGTGGCAATTATTGATTTAGCCAGACACTTAACATACATAAATATTCGAAAATTATGACAGGACTATGATTTTATGGCTCGCTCAACGAAAGAAGAGGCACTGGAAACACGCAACCGCATACTTGATGCAGCGGAAGAGGTGTTTTTTACTCGTGGCCTTGCGCAATCTTCGTTAGCAGATGTTGCAGTTGCAGCAGATGTGACACGTGGTGCGATTTATTGGCACTTCAAAAACAAAAGCGATCTGTTTGAAGCCATGTGCGAGCGCGTGCGTTTGCCTATGGAAACCATGATGACAACGCCGGGCGAAAAATTCGTGCGTGATCCCCTGGGGCATTTACGTCATACCTGGATCTATCTGTTAGGCGATGTCGTCGACAATCCGCGCTCACGCCGGGTACTGGATATCATATTCCTGAAATGCGAATTGGTCGATCACAACGACCCGATCTGGGTGCGTCAACGTGAGTGCCATCGCGAAGGGCTGGAAATGATGGAAGGCATTTTGCGCGAAGCGGTTGCTATCGGGCAATTGCCGGCAGATCTGGATACGCATCTGGCTGTGCTGTGTCTGCATGCCAGCCTGGTTGGCTTGCTGACCGACTGGTTATTTTCACCAGATAGTTTTGAATTGAAAAGAGTGGTCGAACCGCTGGTTGATGCATGTTTGCATAGTTTGCGCAATGCACCATCCTTGCGTCTGAAAAAACCTGAGTAATTAGCTGGGTTATTGCGCCATCAATGAATGGCCGCATACAGGGAGAAATACTTCAGGGCTGGATCAATAAGGTATTGATCTGTGCCAGATCCTGTTCCCGCAACGAGCCGGCCGCCGATTTCAGGCGCAGGCTGTTCATCAGGGTGTCGTAACGCGCTTTCGATAGATCGCGCTGCGTGATGAATAATTGTTGCTGTGCGTTCAGCACATCAATATTAATACGCACCCCTACCTGATATCCCAAACGATTTGATTCCAATGCGGAACGGCTGGAGACTTCCGCCGCTTGCAAGGCTTTGACTTGCGCCAGACCGCTCGTTACACCCAGATATGCCTGTTGCGCATTTTGCGCAGCGCTACGACGTGCGCTTTCCAGATCGGAGCGTGACTTATCTTCCAGTGCAATTGCTTGCCGTACCTTGCTGGTAACAGCGAAGCCGCTAAAGAGTGGAATATTCCACTGCAGGCCGATAGAACTCGTCGCGCCGGTGCCGCTGTTGAGGCTAGGTATGGCGCTGTTGCGCTGGTTGCTGTCACTGCGGCTGGCGACCAGATCAACGGTCGGGTAGTGGCCTGCGCGATTGCGCGTGATGTCGCGCTTGGCAATTTCGAGCGCCAGCTTTTGTTGCAGGACGACGTAATTCTGTTCTTCCGCGCTGCTGACCCAGGCGTTAATCTGCGCTGGTTCCGGCGCATTTAATTCCACACCTTTGCGCAGTATGGCCAATTCCGCTGGTGGCTTGCCGATGATTTGCTGCAGGGCCGTGCGTTTGATCGCGAGATCATTTTGCGCGCCGAATTCCTGGGCAATCACCAGGTCGTAGCGGGCTTGCGCTTCGTGCGTGTCAGTGATGGTGGCGGTGCCGACCTCGAAGTTGCGTTTGGCTGAAGCGAGTTGCTCGCTGATGGCATCTTTCTGTACCAGCAATGCCGCCAGCGTATCCTGCGCGGCCAGTACGTCAAAGTAAGCTTGCGCTACCCGCAGAATCAAATCCTGTTGTACTACTGCGAAGGCGGCTTCACTGGCAGCGACTGCGAGTTTGCTTTGCTCGTAATTTTGCCAGGCTGCGACGTCGAGCAAGGGTTGCGCCAGCGAGATGGTATATCCGTGCGACTTTATATCGGCTACGTTGCCGCGCTGCGCGCGTTGATAGGTGCCGCCAATGCCGATCAGTGGCAAGAGATTGGCGCGACCTTGTACCGATGCTTCCTGGCCTGCACTCAGATTGGCGCGGGCACTGGCGTACACCGCATCATTCACCAGCGCATCCTGATACAGCTGCAGCAAATTGACCGCCTGCGCCTGCAGTGAGAGAAAAGCGCCTGCGATCAATGTGACGAGCTTGGCATTACGCATTGCTTTTCCGATTACTGAGAGGAGTCTAAGGCAGGTAGCGGTGTAAGGAATTAATAGGTAGGCATGGCCGGATCGACTTGCTGCGCCCATGCATGGACGCCGCCGGTCAGATTGGTCACGCGCGAGAAGCCGTTGGCTTCGAGGAAATGTGCAACCCGCAGGCTGCGTGCGCCGTGATGGCAAATGCAAATGATAGATGCATCCCGATCCAGCTGATCCAGCTGGCCGGGGATGGTATTCATCGGCATGGAGACTGAGCCCTGGATTTGGCAGGTTTGTACTTCCCACGGCTCGCGTACATCGAGCAGGAAGGGCGCGGCACCATCCGGTGCCGCAATCAGCGCTGCCAGTTCCGGCGCAGTCAGGTGTTGCATGCTATTCCTTAGAACTTGAATTGCGAAGGTACAGGTGCGTTACGCAGTGGCTTGAGCAGGGTCTCAAACAGGCCGACGGTGCTGTAAGCGACATCCGAAGTACGGGTGATGATTTGTGCGGTCATCGCAGGTGCGCTACCAACCACAGCCAGCAGGCGACCGCCGACTTTGACGTTAGCCAGCAGGCCGGCGGTTACGCTAGGTACCGAGCCGGATACGACAACGACGTCATAGCTTGCATCGCCCCAGCCCTGTACGCCATCGCCCAATTCAACATTGACGTTGCTGATGCCGTAGTCGGCCAGGTTCTTTTCAGCCAGTGCTTTCAGCTCTGGCTCGATTTCAACGGTGGTGACGTGACGTGCCTTGTGGGCCAGCAGTGCCGCCATATAGCCGGAACCAGCACCGATTTCGAGTACGTTTTCGTGTTTTTGTACGGCCAGTTCCTGCATGATGCGAGCTTCAAGCTTAGGCGTCATCATGCTTTCGCTGTTCGACAGCGGGATTTCGCTATCGGCAAAGGCGAGGGCACGGTAGGCGAGCGGAACAAATGCTTCACGCTTTACTACAACCAATAATTCGAGGACGTCCAGATCGAGCACATCCCAAGGACGAATTTGCTGTTCGATCATGTTGAAACGGGCTTTTTCGATGTTCATTTTGTTGGCTCTAGAATAGCTAAATAAGAAAAACAGGCATTTTATCAAATGACGGGCATCTGGCCGCATTTAGATAGTCGATAACAGGCGCAACATAGCTGGCGTAAGCGCTTGCCATGAAGCGGATGGACTTAAGCATTCCAGGGGGAGGCTGCGGTCACGACGTGATCAGTGTTTGCGACACTGTGCTGCACCCGGGCAAATGAATGGCTACACAGCCGGGCATCCGTAATGTAAGCGCCCACCCTGCAAGCGTCAAGCCTGTGAGCCGAATCGGGTGTCTATTTGTGGCGGTAAAGCGCTTTTACAGCTTAAAAGCGGTAATTTCGCCACTTCCCGGTAGAATCACGCCAGTTCTGTCGCGCCTGTCCTGCATCCCTTACCAAGTTAAATTGTCGAATGACTAACGATCTGCATTGCCGTCCCGATTGCGGTGCCTGTTGCACCGCGCCGTCGATTTCATCGGCGATACCCGGCATGCCGAACGGCAAGCCGGCCGGGGTGCGTTGCGTGCAACTGGATGAGCGCAATCTGTGCCGTATCTTTGGTCAACCGGAACGTCCGGCCGTATGCGGTGGTTTGCAGCCGCAAGCGGAAATGTGCGGCAGCTCGCGGGACGAAGCGATGATTTATTTAATGACATTGGAACGATTAACTGCAGCCTGAGTCGGATCGTTAGCGCGCTGAGCAGGTTCTGCTTCCAGTGCGGCAATACGTGCTGTCAGCTCAGCTGACGGCGCGAAATCAGAACAGCGACCTGCGGTCTCGTGGTAACCTTTGAGCCTGCACGATCGCGCTGACTGAAGTGCCGCATGCTGGCCGCTCAGCGCATACGTTGTAACCCGTACGGCGTCACAACCGGCGGGTTTTTTATTACCTCCTCATACTGAACACATCGCCATGGATCCAATTCTCGCGCTCAAAGCCATCATCATGGGCATCGTCGAAGGCTTTACGGAGTTTTTGCCGATTTCTTCGACCGGACATCTGATACTTGCCGGCAGCCTGCTGGATTTCACCGGACCCAAGGTCAAGGTTTTTGAGATTGCGATCCAGACCGGCGCCATGCTGGCAGTGGTGTGGGAATATCGCGCCAAAATTGCCGCGGTGCTGGGTGGTTTGTTTACCGAGCGCAAGGCACAGAAATTTGCACTGAATATTATTATTGCCTTCATGCCGGCCGCCTTGCTGGGTTTTATCTTCGCCAGCAAGATCAAGGAAAAATTGTTCGCGCCGGTACCGGTCGCGATTGCCTTCATCGTCGGCGGCTTCATTATCCTGTGGATAGAAAAACGCAATCGCAATGCGGATTTCGTCGCACGTGTCGAGACTGTCGATGACATGACCATGCTGGATGCACTGAAGGTCGGTTGTGCGCAAGCCTTCGCATTGATTCCGGGTACCAGCCGTTCCGGCGCCAGCATCATAGGCGGCATGTTCTTCGGCCTGTCGCGCAAAGCGGCAACGGAATTCTCTTTCTTCCTCGCGATTCCTACCCTGATGGGTGCAACGGTTTATTCTGTTTATAAAGATCGTGCCTTGCTGTCGATGGCCGATATTCCTTTGTTTGGCCTCGGTGGTTTCGCTGCTTTTGTTTCGGCTTTCCTGTGCGTACGCTGGTTGCTGCGTTACATCAGCACACATGACTTCACCTTCTTTGCGTACTACCGCATCGTGTTTGGCCTGTTTGTATTGCTGAGCGCCTATTACGGCTGGGTAGTGTGGGCGGACTAAATCGCAAGAATGAGCGCATCGAGCAAGACTGAATGAGCAAGACTGACCTCGGCGCGCAGGCGCTGCATATCCTGGAAACCGTTTTTGGCTACTCATCCTTCCGTGGTGAGCAAGCCGAGATCGTGGATGTGGTCGCGCGCGGTGGTGACGCACTGGTGCTGATGCCGACCGGTGGCGGCAAGTCGCTGTGCTATCAGATTCCATCCTTGCTGCGCGACGGCGTGGGCGTCGTGATTTCCCCGTTGATCGCCTTAATGCAGGATCAGGTTGATGCACTGGCCGAAGTCGGCGTGCGTGCCGCCTTCCTCAACTCGACCCAAAGTTTTGAAGAGTCGGTACGCATAGAAAAACGCTTGCGTACCGGCGACCTGGATCTCCTGTATGTCGCACCTGAGCGTTTGATGACGTCGCGTTGCCTGGACATGCTGGAAACCACCAAGGTAGCCCTGTTTGCCATCGACGAAGCGCATTGCGTGTCGCAATGGGGGCATGACTTCCGTCCCGAATACATACGTCTGTCGGTATTGCACGAGCGCTTCCCGCAGGTGCCGCGTATCGCATTGACGGCGACCGCCGATCATCAGACTCGTGCTGAAATTGCTCATCGTTTGCAGCTGGATGATGCGCGCATGTTTGTCTCTTCCTTTGACCGGCCGAACATCCGCTACCAGATTGTGGAAAAAGCCAACGGCCGCAAACAGGTGCTGGACTTCATAGAAAGCGAGCATCCCGGCGATGCCGGTATTGTCTACTGCCTGTCACGCAAAAAGGTCGAAGAGACCGCCGAATTCCTCAATGAAAACGGTATCACGGCCTTGCCGTATCACGCCGGCATGGACTTCGCTACGCGCAGCAAAAACCAGGCGCGTTTCCTGCGTGAAGAAAACATCGTGATGGTAGCGACCATTGCGTTTGGTATGGGTATAGATAAACCGGACGTGCGCTTCGTTGCGCATCTGGATTTGCCGAAAAGCATAGAAGGCTATTACCAGGAAACCGGACGCGCCGGCCGCGATGGCGGTGCCGCGAATGCCTGGATGGCTTACGGCTTGCAGGACGTGGTGCAGCAGCGCCGCATGATAGATGAGTCGGAGGCTGACGATAGCTTCAAGCGGGTACAAAGCGTCAAGCTGGACGCGATGCTGGGTTTATGCGAGACGCTGCATTGCCGCCGCGCGCGTTTGCTGGATTACTTCGGTCAGACGGCGACGCCTTGCGGTAACTGCGATACCTGCCTGAATCCGCCGCGCTCTTTTGATGCGACTGTCGAAGTGCAGAAATTACTATCGACGATATACCGTGTCGGCCAGCGTTTCGGCGCGATGCATGTGCTGGATGTATTGCGTGGCGTCGACTCAGACAAGATCAAGCAGTGGCAGCATGAAGAAGTGTCTACCTTTGGCATCGGCTCTGATCGCAGCGAAGCCGAATGGCGCGCTATCTTGCGTCAGTCGATAGCATTGGGTCTGGTCAGTGTTGATCATGAATCGTATGGCGCGCTCAAGCTGACCGAAGCGGCACGTCCGGTACTGAAGGGCGGCGAAAAAGTACAGTTGCGTGAATACCAGAAGCCGCTTAAATCCAAGCGTGCCAGCAGCAAGCCCAAAGGTTTTGTGGAAACCGATTTGTCGGCGGCGGAGCAGGCTGTATTCGAGAAGTTGCGCTGGTGGCGCATGGAAACGGCGCGCAAGCACAATGTACCCGCGTATGTCATTTTCCATGACGCGACGATGCGCGAGATCGCCAAGGCGCAACCAGCGTCGCTGGATGATTTGCGCGGTGTCAGCGGGGTCGGTGAAAAGAAACTGGAAACCTACGGTGCAGATATCGTGGCCCTGATTGCCGAGATGAGCTGAGGCCAGCCCGGTTCAGGAACGCGGATTTATTTTTTCTCGAACACCAGATCCCACACGCCGTGACCTAACTTCAAGCCACGGTTTTCAAACTTGGTAACAGGGCGGTAGTCCGGCCGTGGCGCATAGCCATCAGCCGTATTTTTCAAGCTCGCCTCACCACTCAATACTTCCAGCATTTGTTCTGCATATTCCTGCCAGTCGGTAGCGCAATGCAGATAGCCACCTTTTTTAATGCGTGACGACAGCAGCTCGACCAACGGCGGCTGGATCAGGCGACGCTTGTTGTGTCGCGCTTTGTGCCACGGGTCAGGGAAGAACACATGCACACCTGCCAGTGATTCCGGCGCGATCATATTGGTCAGCACTTCAAATGCATCGTGCTGGATGACGCGCAGATTGCTGAGGTTTTGTTCACCGATCAGCTTGAGCAAGCTGCCGACGCCGGGCGTATGTACTTCGACGCCGATGAAATTTTTCTCCGGCATACCGGCAGCGATTTTGGCGGTGGTTTCACCCATGCCGAAGCCGATTTCAAAAATCGTCGGCGCAGTGCGGCCGAAGGCCTGGTCTATATCCAGTGGTGCTTTGTTGTACGGAATAAAAAACTGCGGTCCCAGTTCTTCGATGGCGCGCGCTTGTGCAACTGACAGGCGACCGGCGCGTGTCACGAAGCTGCGGATGCGGTGCTCGGTCGGATCGTAGAAAAGGGGCTTTTTGCCGTCGTCGGCTGTGTGATCGGTCATGCTGGATATCTTCTGTGCAGGAAATAAATTGCGCACTTGCCTTGGAGAAAAGCCCAAAACGGCTTACGCCAAGTGCGCTGGCGGGGCGTATTGTACCGTGCAGGCATAGTTCCGGCCTTATTCCCGTTGATTTATGCGTGTGAACGGCAAGTAGTGGTACTACAATATTTATCTTAAAAATAGCTTGCAATTAAATAGCTTGCTATATATTATTCGTTTCATGAAATCGAAATCCGCAAAAACCGATAACGCGCCACGGCTGGATAATCAGCTTTGCTTTGCGCTTTACTCTACGTCATTGGCGATGAGCAAGGTTTATCGCAAGCTCTTGCCGCGGCTCGGCCTGACCTATTCGCAGTATCTGGTCATGATGGTGTTGTGGGAGCAGGATGAATTGACGGTGTCGGATATAGGCGAACGTCTGTTCCTCGATTCTGCCACGCTCACGCCTTTGCTCAAGCGGATGGAAGCAGCAGAACTGATTACCCGTGTACGGGCAGCAAATGATGAGCGCCAGGTCATTATCACGCTGACCCAAAGCGGTGATGCCTTGCGCAGCAAAGCGCTGGAAATGCAGGGTGAAGTATTGTGTGCGACGGCATGCAGCCTGGATGAAGTCGTGGCGATGAAAGAACAGCTGATCGCCTTGCGCGGCAAGCTGGCTGGAAATGGCTAGGTTTTAAAGCTGATTTTTAAAAATTCGTGGGGCAGGTGTATAAATGTCCCATTAATACTTGTATTTATATAGTGCGCTATTTAATAGTTTGCAATTAATAGGCTTGTAACTTTTGTTTTGTAATTTCGGTATGCAGCGAGCCGTATAGATTAAATCGCTGAATTTCTTAAATGATGCAACCTTCAGGAGAATGACCATGTCGATCGAAAAAGTCCTTTACCGCGCTCACGCAACTGCAACCGGTGGCCGTGACGGCCGTGCCGTTTCATCCGATGGCGTACTGGACGTCAAATTGGGTACACCGAAAGAACTCGGCGGTGCTGGCGGCGCCGTTACCAATCCGGAACAATTGTTTGCCGCTGGTTATTCGGCTTGCTTCCTGGGCGCGTTGAAGTTCGTCTCTGCCCGTGAAAAAATCGCCTTCCCGGCAGATGGCTCGGTACAAGGCAATGTCGGCATTGGTCAAATCCCGACCGGCTTCGGTATCGAAGTGGAACTGCAAATCAATCTGCCAGGCCTGGATCGCGCAGTGGCACAAGGCCTGATCGAGAAAGCACACATCGTTTGCCCATACTCGAACGCGACCCGCGGCAACATTGACGTGACGCTGACCCTGGTGTGATAGCACTCAATTAGTTTACAAGCGCTGCAACGAAAAACGGACTTGCTGAGGCAGGTCCGTTTTTTTATGTGTCTGAAGGAAGACGTGACTACGTCGGTTTAGCTGACTTGCCACGCACCGTCGCTATAAACGACTTCATCATCGAGATAGACCGCATCTGTCACTGCAAACACATCGACGTGATAGCGCGCGGTGGCACGCCGGATGAGTGCTTTGTTGTAGACACCGTGTTTGGCGCCGAGTGACAAATGGATGCCGCACATGCGTTCATAGGTGCCGATGTCATCCACCAGGCATGTGCGAGAAAACGCGCGGTTCATGCCGAAGCCAAGTTCACGTAACCAGACTTCGCCTTCGTCGGCGCGGATGTTGGCCATGACCTGGTCGAAGGCTGGGGTAGAGTCGATGACACCTGTCACGCGTCCATGATCGATAACAAGGGTAATCGGGTGTTCTGGTTTGTTGACACGGAATGCGGTGTCGCCAAAAACGAAGATTTTTACCTTGCCATGTACGGCTTCCAGATCGCGCGCTTCAGTGAATACTTCGCCTATCGGGAACTGGCCGCCGACGTTATTCATTTCGCTGTAGTCGCCGATGTTCAGTTTGGCCGGCTCGAACGGTGATGCAAAATGCAGGCGTGCACCGTCGCCTTCCACCGCACCACTGCTGGCTTTATCTATGCGCGCTTTCAGGGCCTGCCCGACGCCGCGGTAGTAGTCCTGATCGTAGGCCAGCGATGCGATGTAATGCAGTGCCTGCGTGCCCGTCATGCGCGACAGGTGTGGATGTTCTATGACCTTGAGTCCGCGTTTGAAGAGTTCGACGCGGATGCGGAACGCCTCGAGGCGGAAGTTGGTGGACTGGATTAATACCACCAGATCACCGGCCTGCAGTTCGGCAAATGCAGCGAGTACATGTTCCGGGCTGGTACTGTCAAAGTCTATGAATTGTGCACCCGGTAGGTTACGTCGGTAAGCCTCGCTCAATGTGCGTGACAATTCACTGCGCGTATCCATGACGACCAGTGCGGCATGTCCGGGTGTATGTTGTATCGCCAGCGCCAGGACGTCGCGCAAGTGTTTTTCTGCGTCGTCTATGGTGAGGTCGCTAATCGTGCTGCTGGCGGTATGCGCGTTGGGGCTGGTCATCGAATGTTGCTCGGCAAAGGAAGGAGCAAGGCGTATGTCGGTACATGGCAAACGAATAACGGTATGTTAGCGTCTGGGCAAGCCGGCACAGCGATGCGGTGACGCATGTTACACCATGCGCCACCGTGACAGAGCATCAGCGCGGATGGGCGAGCAGGTGTTGTGCCAGCGCGTGGTAGGCGGGGAGTGAGGTCGGGTCGTTGGCCGCGTTGCCGGCGACCGGATTGGATGCAAAGCGCACGATGACCATCTCCGCCTTCGGATCGATGTAGATGGTTTGTCCATGTACGCCACGGGCTGTGTAGGCGCCGTCTTCATTGTGCGTGACCCACCACATATTGCGGTAGCTCCAGCCGGGTAAGAGTGTGTAGCCGGCCTTGGCGAAAGCTTCTTTGTCGCCGCCGCGACGAATGTCGTCGACCACTGATTTCGGTACGATTTGCTGGCCGTTGTAGCGACCGTTGTTGCGCAACATTTCGCCAAAGCGGGCGAGGTCGCGCAATCCCGCATTGAAGCCGCCACCTGCGAACGGTGTGCCTATGGAATCGACAGTAAAGTAGGCGTCCTGTTCAGCGCCTAGGCGCCGCCAGATTCGTTCGGATAACAGTTCCGCAACATTGCGTCCGCTCACGCGTGCAATGACCCAGCCCAGCACGTCGGTATTCACGGTCTTATAACCGAAGGCGGCACCATGCTGTCCTTGTGGCTGCACGGTTTGCATGAATTCGTAATAACTGCGCGGACCAGTGTAATCCCTGGGTTTGGGCAAGGGATTGCCGGCCTGTGCATGCGCCCAGACTTCGGCATTCGGATCGGCATAGTCTTCACTGAATTTCAGACCAGTAGTCATATCCAGCACTTGGCGTATGGTCGCGTTGCCAAAGGCGGATTGGGTCAGTTCAGGCACGTAATCGGCGACGCGTTTGCCGGCGTCGATACGTCCTTCAGCAACCAGTGTCGCACCCATGATACCGATCACGGATTTGGTCACCGACATCGCGCCATGCTGGCCATCCGCTTTCAAGACGCCGAAGTAGCGTTCATACACAACGCGCCCTTTATGCAGCACGACGATGCCATCGGTATAGTTGGCCGCGAGTGATTCTTGCCATGTCATGCCAGGTTTGCCGTTCAGTGGCATAAAGCGCACATCGTCTATATCGTTACGTAATGCGCGCGGCAAGGCCACAGGTGCTGATAATCCACGCGAGACGTTCATGGTCGGCATCAGCTGGCGGAAATTGGATACGCTCCAGCGTATAGCCGGGAACTGGAAATAACTACCGTCTTCGAAACGCAGTGTGCGATCAGGTGGCGGCGGTGCACCCACCATCCAGCCCATTCTGGCCGGATCGCTGGCTGTGGCGTCGGGGAAGTTGGGTTTATCGTCGGCATGGGCGCTGCTGTACAGGCTGCAAGCAAGAAGGATGGTGATGATGGAAGTGCGTTGCATACGTGTTTTCAACATAATGTCCGCCGTTTCTGTGGGGGTAATGTGCTTGCAGCCGGGTAGGCATATCGACCATATACTGCCTGATTTCATGCATCAGTAACGGATATTGCAGAAAAAGGTCGGTGTGACCGGTCAATTTGCACGTAGCAATTGGCATCGCAGAAATAGATACACTCATCGATATAATGCTGATCAACTGTTCCTTCCTCTAACCCAGCAACGCAAAAAATAATGCATACCAAACGTTCCAGCCTGTGGCATACCGCATCCTTATTGGCGTTTAGCGCGTTACTGGCTGGTTGCAGCAGCCTGGTGCAATACAACATCAATGAACCGCTGACCGAGTACAAGCCGGATCACGGTTACACCATCAAGTCGATAGACCTTGCGCCCGGCGACAGCAAGATGTTTATGGTGGTGCTGTTTTCCGGTGGCGGTGCGCGTTCGGCTGCTTTGGGCTATGGTGTGCTGGAAGAACTGGCACGCAATAAGTTTCTGCAGAATGGCAAAACCAAACGTCTGTTCGATGAAGTTGACCTGGTCTATGGCGTGTCCGGAGGCTCCATACTTGCCGCCTACTATGGTTTGCATGGGCAGGATGTCTTCCCCAGTTTTAATGACAGGTTCCTGAATCTGGATTTCCAGGACAAGATCGTCAGCCAGATTATTTCCTTTTCCAATCAGTGGCGGCTGACTTCGCCGCGCTTTGGCCGCTCTGATTTGCTGGAAGAGCAGCTGGACGAAGTTCTGTTTGATAAAAAGACTTTCTCCGATCTGAAAAAAAAGAAACGCAAAGGTCCGTTGACCATCATTAGCGCCACCGATATGTCTTCCGGTGCGCGTTTCGACTTTATTCAGGAGACCTTCGATTTCCTGTGTTCCGATTTGAACCGCTTCCCGATCTCACGTGCAGTGGCTGCTTCGAGTGCGGTGCCTTTATTGTTCTCGCCGATTACCTTGTGGAACTATGCCGGTACCTGTGACTTCCACGTACCCGATACCCTGATGGCAGCGGCAGACAATAAAAACCGTGGGCGAATAGCCGCAGTCTCACGCACGCGTGCCAAAGAATTATTCAGTTATCTGGATCCGATCAAACGGCCTTACATCCATCTGCTGGATGGCGGCTTGTCCGACAATCTCAGCATACGCAGCATCCTGGATATGGAAGCGCTGGTCGGCAGCGAAGAGGTCAGACAAGACTTCCGTCTGGACGAAATGGAGAAGCTGGTGCTGGTGGTCGTGAATGCGCAAAACAATCCTGAGAACACGATAGACCAGAGCGCCGATGTGCCGGGCTGGCGCGATGTGATACGTGCGATCAGCGATATACCGATAGCGCGCTATACACAGGAAACCGAGCTGGCAATGCAGTCGTCGATAGAGCGCTGGCAGGAAGCAGGCCGCTTGCGCGCCGAGAAAAACCACACTGCACCTCCTTCGGTTTACTACATCAATGTCTCGCTGAAAAATATGACGAATGAAGAAGCCAGGACCGATTTGCTGAATGTGCCGACTTCTTTATATCTGCCGAAAAAAACCGTACGTGAGTTACGTGCAGCAGCGACCACACTCTTGCATGAGTCGCCCGAGTTCCAGCGTTTGCTGAAAGATATTTCCGCTAAACAGGACGATTGAGCGGCATACTCACATCTATATATGAAATGAGTTCCAGTAAACGAGGTGCAGCATGGGCAAGGATGATGAATTGCAAAAAGCGATTCTGAACAACATTCCCGATCAGGCATGGCTGAAAGATAAAGATTCCCGCTACATCCTGGTGAATGAAGCGTTCATCGCGGCATGTCGTTTGCCGGAAAGTGAAATCCTGCATAAAACCCCGGCCGACGTGTGGCCCGAAGAATGGGGCAACAAATACATAGACACCGACAAACGCGTGATGGAGCAGGGTGAGCGTTTGCGCTATGAAGAATGGCGGCATACCGAGGACGGCACCTTACGCTGGTATGACACGATCAAGACGCCGATCCGTAATGAGCAGGGCGAGGTAATCGGTACCACCGGCATCTCGCGTGATATCACCGACCGCAAAATGGCCGAGCAGGAATTACTCGCTTCGCGTACTCAATTGCGTGAGCTGTCGGCTTATCTGCAAGTGGTGCGCGAAGAAGAGCGCACGCGTATTTCACGTGAATTGCATGATGAACTGGGGCAAGCGTTGACGGCGATTCGTATCGGCCTCAGCGTGATAGAAACCCAGCACGAAATGCACGACGATGAATGGCTCAAGAGTTTGGCCGGATTAAAGAAAATCGCTGACTCTACCGTAGAGTCGGTACAGCGCATCGCTGCCGATTTACGCCCGTTGATTCTGGATGAACTCGGTTTGTTGCCAGCGATAGACTGGTTGCTGGAGACTTTCTCTGAAACCAGCGCGATTACCTATGAATTGAGTTTGCCGGCGACACCGCTGGACTTCAGCCGCGAAGCGAGTACTGCTATATTTCGCATCCTGCAGGAATCGCTGACCAATATCAGTCGTCATAGCCAGGCGACGCTGGTAGTGGTCGCGCTGAAAGAAACAAAAGATTTCATCACGATGAAAATTACCGATAATGGCAGCGGTATCGATAGTTCGGTATCGCGGCAAAACAGCCTGGGTTTGCTCGGCATGCGTGAGCGTGCCCTCATGCTGGGTGGCAAATTGCGGATACAAAGTCGTACCGGGTCCGGTACCAGCGTCGAGCTGCGTATCCCGAAAACCAGTGCCGCGCTTGCGGGAGAAAGAAAATGATACAAATATTGATTGCTGATGACCATGCCATCATCCGTGACGGCCTGAAGCAAATCATTTCTTTCGTGTCGAATATGGCGGTGGCTGGTGAAGCATCGAACGGCGAAGAAGTGCTGCAAAAAATTCGCGCGCTGAAGCTCGATGTACTGGTGCTGGATATGTCCATGCCGGGCAAGAGCGGAATAGCGCTGATCCAGCAAATCAATGCGATCAAACCGGACTTGCCGATACTGGTACTGAGCATGCATCAGGAGAGCCAGTATGCGGTGCAGGCGATGCGTGCCGGTGCGTCCGGCTACATCACCAAGAATACGGCGTCGAGCCAGCTGATCGAAGGAATACGCAAGGTGGCAGAGGGCGGAACCTTTGTGTCGCCGGAGATTTCCGCCAAGTTGATCAAGCAGTTACACAAGCCGGAAACGGATTTGCCGCATACCAAGCTGACGGCGCGGGAATTTCAGATTTTCAGCATGCTGGTGGAAGGTCATTCGGTCAACGACATCGCCAAAATATTGTCGCTTAGCAACAAAACTATCAGTACCCACAAAGCTGCCGTTTTACAAAAAATGGAAGCTTCCACCACCGCCAGCCTGGTGTATTACGCGCTGAAACACGGTTTGATCAATGAGGGGTACGATTGAACCGTGAGCACGCCAAGAAGCCTAGGAAAATCCCTAGATTCGAATCAGGGAATCCTGATTCCCACCTGAGGCATTGATCTTTATGCTCATCTTCCATGAACCCGATTCCTGGAGAAATGATGAGAACCACCCGCCCAGTCAGTTATGCCGAACACGGCATGGTCGCTACCGCCCACTACCTGGCGACCGGCGCAGCACTGGACGTGTTGAAGGAAGGCGGTACGGCAGTAGATGCAGCAATCTGCGCGGCCGCTACCATGAGCGTGGTATTGCCGCACATGATAGGCATAGGCGGCGATGCATTCTGGATGATCCACGACGCCAAATCAAATACCTTGTCCGCGCTGAACGGCAGCGGTACCTGCGGTAAAGACATCACACTGGATACTTACCGCGGCATGGACGCGATTCCTAATCGCGGTCCGCAATCTGCGATTACCGTACCTGGCGCCATCGATAGCTGGGCATTGGCACACGAACGTTTCGGCACCATGCCACTGAGCCGCTTGCTGGCACCGGCCATCCGCTATGCGAGTGAAGGCGTGGCGGTCACGCAAGATATCAGCCGCTGGATAACAGACGACACTGAAGATTTCCGCAAGGATCCCGGCTCGGCCGGCATCTTCCTGAAAAACGGCAACGCCTATCAGCCTGGCGAACGCCTGCAACAACCGGCATTGGCCAAGACGCTGGAAAATATCGCACAGCACGGTCCGCGTTACTTCTACGAAGAAACTGCCCAGTCGATCGTGTCTTACCTGAAGAGCCAGGGCGGTTTGTTGACGGTTGAAGACTTCCAGAACTACCACGCGAAATGGGTCAAACCGATCTCGACCAACTATCGCGGCTTCCAGGCTTTCCAGGTGCCGCCACCATCGCAAGGTATCGCTGGCCTGATGATCCTGAACTTCCTGAACGGTATCGATCTGTCAGGACTGGATGCGAATTCGCCTGAGTATTACAACGCCATGATCCAGGCCATCAAATGGGCTTTCAACAAGCGCGACAAGTACCTGACTGACCCTGAGTTCTCCGATATTCCTATCGAAAAATTGCTCGACCCGGAACTGGCAAATGCCGAGCGCGCAGAGTGGCTGGCCGATACCAGACGTACCCACGAAAATCGTCCGGGCGGCAGTGACACCACCTTCATCAGCATCGCCGATAAATACGGCAATGCAGTCGGCCTGGTGCAAAGCCTGTACTTCGACTTTGGCTCTTGCGTTACTGATCCGGGTTCGGGCGTGCTGATGCAAAACCGTGGCGCGTTTTTCTCGCTGCAGCCGGATCATCCGAACGTCCTCAAGCCAGGCAAGCAAAGTGCATCGACGCTGATGTCGGGCATGTTGTTCAAGGACGGCAAACCATACATGGTGTATGGCACGCAAGGCGGCGAAGTGCAGCCACAGACGCAGACCTCGGTCGCGACACGCGTGGTTGATTTCGGCCTGAACGTGCAGGAAGCCATCGATGCACCGCGCGTGCTGTATGGTCGCTCATGGGGCGATACATCGAACAAATTATTGCTGGAGTCCGCAGCACCGGAAGCAACCTTCGACGCCTTGCGTGAACAAGGGCATCCGGTGGAGCCGGCACAGTGGCCATTCCCGCGCATGGGTACGGCACAGGCGATTCGTTTGCCGGGCCCATGGTCGCCGTTCTTTGAAGGCGGTGCAGATCCGCGAGGCGAGGGGATTGCTTTAGGTTTTTAGTTGTTTCATCCAGAGGAGAAGGTTATGGAGATGGACTTGTTAATACACAATGTACGCGTGTGGGATGACAAACCACTGATGGACATTGGTATCAAGGATGGAAAGATTGCTGCCATAGAAGAAGGCCTTGAAGCCTCGGCAAAAGAAGCAATCGACGCAGAAGGCCGTGCCGTTATTCCAGGCATGGTTGAACCACACATGCATTTGGAAAAAGCATTCTTGCACCGCCGCTTGCCGCCGGTCCTGGGTACGCTGGAAGAAGCGATCCGCGTGACCGGTATCCTGAAAAGCAAACAGGAACGCAAGGACGTGCTGGATCGCTCGCGCCAGGTGCTCGACATGGCCGTCAAAAACGGTACGGTTGCTTTGCGCGCGCACCCGGACGTTGATTTGATCCAGGGCCTGATCGGTGTGGAAACCCTGGTCGAGCTGCGTGACGAATACAAAGATCTGATGGATATTCAGATCGTTGCATTCCCGCAGGAAGGCATCATCAAATCACCAGGCACTACGGACCTGATGGAGAAATCCATGCAGATGGGTGCGGACGTGGTGGGTGGTTGCCCCTACAACGAACTGACGTGGGAAGACACCAAACGTCATATCGACATCGTGTTTGACATGGCGATCAAACATGATGCGCCTATCGACCTGCACGCGGATTTTTCCGATGATGCCAGCGATCAGCGTTTTGCGGCCACTGCTTACGTCGCACAAAAAACCATTGATACCGGCTATCAGGGACGCGTCTCGATGGGTCACGTCACCAGTCTGGGTTCACTTGATCCGGATGAACTGAAGCCAGTAATCGAATTGCTGCGCAAGGCAGACATCAGCATCGTTACCTTGCCTGCAACCGATCTCTATCTCGGTGGTCGCAACGATGTGAAAAATCGTCGTCGTGGTTTGACGCCAGTACGTTCACTGCATGAAGCAGGTGTTAACGTCGCTTACTCGTCGAACAATATCCGCAACGCGTTCACGCCGTTCGGTAAGGCAGACATGCTGGTGATCGGCAATATGCTGGCGCACGCAGTGTCGTTCGGTACGCCTGCACATCAGGCCGCCATCCTCGAAATGGGTACCACCAATGCCGCACGTTCCATCGGCATCGGCGGTACCTACGGCGTCGCTGTCGGCAAGCAGGCTGATCTGGTCATCCTCGATACCTATCAGGTTGCCGATGCCTTGCTCGATATCCCGGCGCGCTCATGGGTAATCAAGCGCGGCAAGATCACTGTCGTTACCCAGCACAAAGCGGAAATCCATCGTCACGGCTGTTGCGGTGCGAAAGACCATGGCGCGAAAGACCATGTCTGCGAACCGGCTACCGCCAAATAATAAATACATAAGACACACATCATTTGATTAATCAGGAGACAGAAATGAAAAAGCCACCACACGCCGTTGTTGCATCACTACTCGCAGTTACCACCGTCCTTATGGTTCAGTTACCGTGGCATTTGCCAGTCTGGGCGATCTTTGTCAGCTGGGCCGGCACCTTTGCCATGGGTGGTCCGACCATCGCTAACATGAAGCGTATCTGGCCGACGCTGGCCTTCGGTTCCTTTACCGGCTTCCTGGTCGTCACCTGTTTTGGTATCGCATCGAAAAACTTCTCCGGCACCAATCTGGTGATCGCAGAAATGATCATCCTGTTCATCCTCAACACAGCGATGATCATGATGGCGCGCGTACCAGGCCTGAGCTTTGTGCCAGGTATGTTCTTCGGTTTCGCTTCGTTCTTTGCGACCATGTTCGGCGGTTTCGGTCCTACACCTAAAGATCCGCTGTCGGCACTGGGCGTTGTGATTGTGATGAATGCGCTGGGTCCTATCTATGCATGGATCACAGCTAACTTCTCGCATCGTCATGTGCCATTGGAAAATACTTTCCCTGCAGCAAAACAACAGCAGGTACAACAAAAAGTATAAGCCTGCAAGTGTCACCGCCCCCTCTGAAAGACGGGGCGGTTTTTTTTCCCCTATGCGATTACTTCGCGGCTATTATTGGCTAGCCGTAACGTTGCATGCATTACCTAAAAGAAAATAGGCAAGCTCGCATCAATCGCTGTGGAATTTGTTGGTGCGTGTCTTGTCTCAATTAAAAAATGGAGAAGACATGAAGAACAAGATGTTTCAGGATATGACGAGACGAGACTTTTTATCTGCTTCCGGTGCTATGGCACTGGGCTCGCTGGCGCCACTGTCGCTGGCACAGGATGCCAAGCCCAAAAATGTGCTGGCAACCTCGACCAAAGGCATGGTCACCAGCCCGCATGAACTGGCTACCAAGGCCGGGCTGGATGTTTTGAAATCGGGTGGTAATGCGATTGAAGCAGCGATTGCAATCGCCAGCTGCCTGAATGTCACGTATCCCCATTTCTCGGGATTTGGTGGCGACGCTTTCATGATCATCAGTGATCGCAATGGCAAAGTTCAGACCTTGTCCGGCATCGGCCAGGCTCCCCAGATACTCCCGCAATACAGCGGTTCCATTCCGGTACGTGGTCCCGGATCCATGCTGACGACAGCTGCTAACGTCGATACGCTGGGCAAAGCCTTCGATATCAGCAAGGAGCTTGCAGGACGCAAGAGCTGGGCGGAATTATTGAAGCCGGCAATAGGCTATGCACGTAACGGTTTTCCGGTGACGCCATCAGAGCGCTTCTGGATGGATTTCCGCCAAAAGGAATTGGCAGATATGCCGGCCATAGCCAATCATTTTATGGTGAATGGTAAAGCGCCGGAAGTCGGTGACTTATACAAGCAGCCGCAACTCGCCGACACACTGGAAATGCTGGCGGTGCGCGGTTACCGTGACTTCTATGACGGCAAGCTGGCTGAACGCATTGCGAAAGGTTTGAAGGAGGCAGGTTCACCATTGACTGCATCCGACCTGGCTAAAACGCAGGCCCGCATAGAACCGCCGTTGCGTGTTGCGTATCGCGGTGGTGAGTTGTTGGCCAACCAGCCGCCGACCCAGGGTATTACCACGCTGGAAATCATGGGCATACTGGACAGATTCGATCTGAAAAAAATTCCGGAAGGCAGTGCCGACTACTATCACGTCGTGGTGGAAGCAGTGAAGCGCGCTTTCATAGACCGTAACCAATACGTGGCTGATCCGGAGTTTGTACATGTGCCGTCCGCAACGATGCTGTCCAAATACAACCTCGACAAATGGGCGGGTCGTATCAAGATGGATCAGGCACTGGCCTGGCCGCATGTATTTAAACATGGCGATACGGTCTATATAGGCGCGACCGATAATCAAGGTAATTCAGTGTCCATGTTGCAGACTGTGTACTTCGACTGGGGGAGTGGCGTGATGGCGGGCGACACCGGCCTCCTGTGGCATAACCGTGGTGCTTCTTTCACCCTGAAGCAGGGACATCAGAATGTACTGCAACCAGGCAAGCGTCCTTTCCATACGCTCAATCCGGGTATGTACCTGAAGAATGGCAAGCCGCAGATCCTGTACGGCACGCAGGGGGCAGATGGTCAGCCGCAAACACTGGCGGCCATCCTTACTCGCATGATCGACTATGGCATGGATCCGGCGACGGCTTTGGCCAGACCGCGCTTCTTGTTGGGTAAAACCTTCTCGGATACACGAGATAGCTTGAAGCTGGAAAAGGATGCAGGCGAACAGGTGTTCCGGGAATTGGCGCGACGTGGTCACGAGATGAGTGTCATACCGGCACAAAGTCCATTGGCAGGGCAACCTGGGGCGATCATGATCAACCAGAAAACAGGAGTGTTTACTGGTGCGCATGACCCACGCAGCGACGGCAGGGCTTTGGGCGTTTAATGCAGGGAGCGTTCCTTGACGTGTTAACGACACGTTAAGGGAATCGCTGTGTTGTACGAAGCGAGCGCGCATAAAAATGCCCGATCAGTATCCGGTCTGATCGGGCAATAAAAAAGACAGGCAAGACCTGTCTTTTTTAATTACTGCGAATTACTTGGCTGGTGCAGCTGCTTTTGCTTTCTTAGCTTTTTTGTGTTTTTTAGCGTGTGTTTTGGTTGCTTTGGCTGGGGTTGCAGCTTCTGTTTTTGCAGCGACTGGAGCTGGGGCAGCAGCAGGTGCTGGAGCAGCAGCTTGTGCAAAAACGGTGGAGGCAAACAGACCGGCAACCAGGGCAGCGATTAATTTATTCATTTGAGTGCTCTCTCTAAAGTATTAGGAAATTTTTGCGAACTGCTTAGTCAGTTCGTACGTATATAACGCCAGCCAATTAATGCGGTTGACGCGTTTACGCAAATATTTTGAAGTGATTTTCAGAGGGAAAACTATGTGTTTTTCGTGAAAAAATCGTTAAGGATTTGTGACGATTTTTGATCTTCCGCAGTCATCTCTGGCAGCGTCCGACTACTGCATTTGCAGTATTTACTCCCGGTAATCCCATTGCTATTCTCGCCGCCATCAGCCGTCTATGTATACGGCGTGGCCAGGGAGAAGCACATGTACTTATTTACCTCTATATATAGATCCGGCTCCGTTATCTCGGTACGGCAGCAATGGGTGTTGTGTTGTGCTGCGCCGGTCTTGTTGACACTTGTTTCGCTGAATCCCGCGCTGGTCAGAGCACAAGACGTGCAAGGTATCGATGTGGATCTGGGACGGGCCATGCAGCAGCGGCCTCTTGTCCAACAAGAGCAGCAGTCAGGTAGTCAGCGCGCGCCCGCTCCATTGGCGGATAGTACGTTGCAGCGTATTGCAAATACGCTCAAGAACCTGACACCTGCAGGGCGTGACATAGTGCTGAGCAAGGCCTACACGGCGGAGCAAAGACAGCAGATTCTGAATTACATGCAGGTGCAGACTAAACAGCAGGAAATCACACCGCAACCTCAGCAATTAACGCTGGAGCAGCGCAGGCAATTGATGCTGACATCGCCGTCCGAAATGACGCAGCAACAGACTGTGCCGGAAGAAAAAAAGAAAACCGAACAGCTGACAACGCAGCAGCAAAAGCTGCCGCCGAAGACCTTGCAGCAGCAAGAGCAGGTGAAGGAAGAAATTAAACAACCGACGAAACTGACGCTTGAAGAGCAGAAACTGTTATTGCTGCCACAGCAGCTGGAGCAACAGAAGAAGATAGAGCAAGTTCAGACTGAGCTGGCAAAAGAACAAATCAAGCAGACTGAAAAACCGACGCCAGAACAGCAAAAGCAGCTGTTGGTGATAAAACAGTCTGAGCCACAAAAGCAGCCGGAAAAAATTCAGCCACAGCAATTGAAAGAAGTCATCAAGCAAGTCGAGCAACCTGCCCCGGAACAAGCAAAGCAAATCTTGCAGACCACGCAAACCAGCCCGCCAGCAGTTCTGCCCCCTAATAGCCCGGCGCAGTTGAAGTATCAGACCTTGCTGGATGCAGGTGTGTTCTCCGCCAGTAGTGGTACGACGTCAGTTCCGGATGCAACGATGACGCGTGCACAATTCGCGATGATTGCTGCCAGGCTGCAGGAATTGGCGACCCAATCAGGCGCTACCTTTTCCGATATACCAAGCTTGCCATGGGGTGAACTGAGCGGAGCGCAGACGATCGGCACGATAGAGGGCGTTGCTAAGCCTTCTGTCACTGTCGTTTCCGATGACAAGAAAACTTCGGCTGATTTTATGGAACTGCTGGCGGCATACAGCAAAGGAAAATTGAGTCAGGCAGAGCTCGATCAGTTGATAGCAAAAATCGGTTCGGCTAATTTACCGACGAGCCAAACTACAACTCCCGTAAAAAGCGATGCTCCTATCCTTAACGCAAATAAGGCCGTCGAGGGGATAGTCGTACCTGGCGGAACGGCTGTGGCAGCGGGTGTCGCGGGTATAACAGCTGGTACGCTAGGTATGATACAGGCGGCATTAGCGGCAGCGCAGGCGGCTGCCATTGCAGCATCCAGTAGTGCGAACAATATCGATCTGGAAACCGCCGTAACAGTCGGCGCTAACTACACGGTGGTCACGCCGCGTGCCAATTTTCCCGCCAATCTGAATGCAACTTTTAATGGCCGCATGACCGGGACCCTGAGCGATAGTTCGACAGTCGGCGCTAACCTGACCATGAACGTCAACTTTACCAACATAGGTAATGGCACACCGATAGGCGGCAACGTCCAGTTCGACAACAACAAAGGCAGTGCAAGCTTTAATAGTGTTGCTTACATCGGCGGATATGTCGGTGGTGGCATGAGTGGCACATATAACAATCAAGCTATGACTGGCTTTATTCGAAACGGACAGTTCTTCGGCCCGGCTGCCAACGCAGTCAAGGGTTCCTGGGATATGACCACAAACAGCGTCAGTGGCGGCGGCAGCTTTGCTGCTACACGTTGATGTCACGCCAGACATTTACTCCCTACCCATTTCATCCATGAATCATATTCTCCGTTCGGCTATCGTCGTCTTAATGTTTTCTGTTCCTGTGGCTTACGCGGCGACAGCTACTCCCGATAGTCAAAGCGAATTATTGGTGGCGCGTTTGATGCAGGAAAACGGTCGGCCGGATATGGCATGTGCATTGCTGGCAGATACGCCTGTAAACAGTGTGGATGCAGATCGTCTGTATGTACTCGCGCGCTGCAATGCGTCCCTGCAGCGGATAGATACGGCGATTGCCTACTATCAGCGTGTGATCGCTTTAAAGCCGGCGGAAGCCAATCCGCGCGTTGAGCTGGCTGCGATCATGGTTGCGCTGGATCGCAAGGATGAAGCGGCACAGCTATACAAGCAAACCTTGCCTTTGCTGCCAGCCGGACAAGTATCGACCCAGATGAATAACCTGATCGAGCAACTGGGGCGTGATGACCCGGCTGCCTTCGCACGCCAGGCATCGGGCAAACCCTGGTCGCTGGAGTTCTATGCGGGGCTGGTACATGACAGCAATATCAACGGCGGCCCCGTGTCGAATATAGTCCCGGCGACTGTCGGTGGTTTTCCAGGCAATTTCATTTTGTCACCCGATGCGATGCCGCGTTCTTCATGGGGTGCAAGTGGCAGTCTGACCGGCAGTTATCTGGTGCCGCTGAACGAGCGCTGGTCGGTGCTGTATCAGGGTGTATTGCTGGGGAATGGCTACTTCGATACGTCCGATTTCAATAATGAATACATGTCCTTGTCGGCAGCCTTCATTTATCGCGCCCAGGACTGGAGTATGAGCATACAACCGAATATTGGTTTTTCGCGCCAGGCGAATCGCATGAATGAAACGACACCTGGTGTAATCGCACGTTTTTCGCGTAGCCTGAATCCGACCTGGTCACTGACCGGTTCGCTCGGCTACATCAACCGCACCGTGCATCTGGATAACAATAGAAACGCAGATGGTGTGCTCGGCAGCATCGGCGTAGTCGCGCAAGTCCAGCCGAATTTGCAGGCGGGTACTGATTACAATGTGCAGCGTGAGCACGCCGATGCTGCGGTGTACTCGCGTCGCCTGGAAGGGCCTAGCGTGTTTGCTGTCTATCGCATTAAGCCGCAATGGACGGTAGTCGGCAACTATAGTCATTCCAAGGTGAAGTATGACGAAGGCAGCTTCTTCTTCCCGGCACGTAAAGATACGCAAAAGACTGCCAGCCTGACCAGTCTGTGGGACATCAGCGCATGGGCCGGACGCAATATGGTGGTGCGGGCGCAATATACCCAGATCGATAATCCGTCGAATATCGGTTACAGCAATTACTCACGCAATATCTTCAGCGTGGGTATGCAGACGCAATTCTGATACGTGATTTAAAGCAGGCCCTGATGCATCGCATAACGCGTCAGTTCAACTGCGTTGTGCAGCGATAGTTTGGCCATCAGGTTTTGTTTGTGCTTGCGGACGGTGAAGATACTGAGTTGCAGCGTATCGGCGATCTCCTGTGATGACTTGCCCGCGGCGACCAGTTTCAGGATTTGCTGTTCACGCGGCGTGACGGTCTGATCTTCCTGATCCTGGAAGTGCGTCAGCGGCCCCAGTAGTTTGCTGACATAGCGTTGATTGCTTAGCACGGTCGGGATGGCTTCGAGTAATTCGCTGCTGTCCTCCAATTTTAGCAAATAGCCGTCAGCGCCCGCAGCAAAAGCCTGACGCACACTGTTCTGATCAGTTGAACCGGTCAGGATCAGGATTTTGATGTGCGGGTGTTGCTGCTTGATGCGCGCAGTGAGGGTAATGCCGTGGCAGCCGGGCAGGTCAAGATCGAGCAGCAGCAAATCGACGGAGTGCTGTGTCAGCAATTCCTCGACTTGCATCCCGCTACCGGTATCCGCGACGATCTGCATGTCCGGGACGTGCGCCAGTAAGGAGCGGAGTCCTTCGCGGATCAGGGTGTGATCTTCTGCAATGAGGATATTGGTCATGGAGCCGGGCGCGTGATAATTTCCGCTGGGACTTATATTGTTGCACGGTAATAATAAGCAGATATTACACTGCGGGGCAGCGAGCATCCATTTTCCTTGTTTTTGGCGGGACATCCATGAACTATCAGCCAGCTGCGTCAGCAGTTGAGATGCGCATATTCGACGAACTGGTGAATGTCCTGTACCGGCAGGCGACGCCTATTTTTTTTGGCAACTTTTCAGTTGTCATCCTCTCGGTTTACCTGCTTTGGAATGAGCTGGCACACAGCGTATTGCTGTCATGGGCCGCTGCCATCTTCCTGCTGACGCTGATCCGGATCGTGATCGTACGCCGCGATTTGCGTCTGACGCATCGTCCGGATCAGGCGGCACGGCGTGCATGGATTTATACCTTGTTCGCCGGGTTATCCGGCTGCTTGTGGGGTTCTATCGGGATATTTTTCTTTGCGCCTGATAGCACCATAGTGACCGTCTTCATTTGCATCCTGCTGGCTGGCATGACCGGTGGTTCAGTTGCATCGCAGTCTTCCTTTCCGCCGGCGTATTACGCGTTTGCCTTGCCCACTGTCTTGCCGTTTGCCATCCGCTGCTTCATGTATGGTGGCCCCTTGTTTTCGGTGCTGGCCTTGTTGTCGCTGTTCTTGCTCGGCGTGAATCTGGCCTACAGCAGGAATGTCCATCGCACCGTACGTGAGGCGGTATCGCTGCGTTTTGAAAATAACGAACTGATTGCGCAGCTGCGACAGGAGAAGGAGCGTGCCGAATCGGCCAGCCGTTCCAAGTCGCAGTTCCTGGCCGCCGCCAGCCACGATTTGCGCCAGCCTACGCATGCACTGGGTTTGTACATCGCCACCTTGCGCGCCATGTGCAACGCGCCCGCAGTACGCGGTGAGGAGGTCGGCAATATCGCCGGTAAATTGCAGACTGCCTTAAAAGGCCTGGTGCAGTTGCTGGATGTATTGCTGGATATTTCCAAACTGGACGCCGGGGCGGTCAAGGTCAAGCGTGAAGTATTTGATTTGCAGGATGTACTGGAAACGATAGACCAGCAATTTTCCGCGGTCGCGGTTGAGCAAAAACTGCGCTTCATTGTCAGGCCGGCTGCGGTACTGGTACAAACTGACCGTGCCTTGCTGCACAGCATACTGGCGAATTTTGTGTCGAATGCCTTGCGTTATACCGAGCGTGGCAAGGTATTGGTTGGCGCGCGCAGGCGCGGGGATTTTGTCGAGGTACAAGTGCTGGATACCGGCATTGGTATTGCGGCCGGGCAGTCACAGCTGATTTTCAGCGAGTTTTATCAGGTGGGGAATGCAGCACGGCGTCGTGAGCATGGCCTGGGCCTGGGGCTGGCGATCGTCAAGCGCACGGCAGACTTGCTGAAGATACGCATAGGACTGCGTTCGACACCCGGGCGCGGCTCGGTCTTTTCCGTCTGGTTGCCGCTGGCTCCGCCGGTCGAGGCAGTAGCGAACCGGGAAAAGCCGGTGCCTGTGGCGTCCGGTACCGCGAAAAACATACTGGTGATAGATGACGATGCAAGTGTGCTGGATAGCATGCGTTTACTGCTGTCATCCTGGGGGCATCAGGTTACTGCCGTTTCGTCGCTGGGCGCGGCTTTGCAGGCGGTGAAAACACAGCAGGGCGGGAGCGGGCTGGCGTTTGACCTGATCCTGAGCGATTTCCGGTTGACGGAGAATGTCAGTGGTGTCGACGTGGTGCAGGCGGTACGGCAAGCCAGTGGCTATACCATCCCGGCGGTGGTGATTACAGGTGATACCTCGGTGGAGAGCATACGCAGTATCGCCGATGCGAATTTACGTATCCTGCATAAGCCGCTGGCGCCGGAGATGTTGCAGGAAGTGTTGCGTGATTTGCACTAAATTTTGGTTTTAACCGTCAATTCAGTTCATAAAATCTGCATACTTACGCAAACTGCGTTTAAAGTAAGTCCGAGAAGTAGATCCGAGCCGTCATGGTATACGCTTGTTAATAAAGAAAAATTTCGTAGATAGAAATCTTTCCTAAAACTATTAAAGCACCAGTGCATCTAAAAGATGCATGCTACCAATGCAGTAGCCACGGGACATCGAATGCGACCAAAAACACCGGAGCGCTTGCGGCTAGCTACCCTAGTGACGATAGGGGTGTGCGCGACCGTGATCGTAACCATGCTGACCTTGCTGGTGCTGATCGATCATTTCGCCGCAACCTACGCCAAGCAACAGGCGCAAGAACGATTGCAGCAACTATCGTGGCAAATGCGCGATTCGATGGATCGCGGTATGAGCCGCATGATAGATCATGCGCAAGTGATAGCCGACCTGGCTCCGGTACGTGACGGACAGAATCCTGCCGAGATCAGGCGCGTATTCGACAGCGTGCGTAAAAACTTCCCCAATTACGCCTGGATAGGCTTAACCAACCCTGAAGGCGTCGTTTACGCTGCAGCCAGCGGCTTGCTGGAAGGCGCTGATGTCAGCCAGCGCCCATGGTTTAAAGGCGGGGAAAAACGGATCTTTGTCGGCGACTATCATCCTGCGCTATTACTCGAAGATAAATTACCAGAGACCGAAGAGCGCTGGCGCTTTGTTGACGTCGCCTTGCCCGTCACGCACAGCGATGGCAGCTACCGTGGCGTATTGGGCGTACATCTGAGCTGGAACTGGGCGCGTGGCATAGCGAATAACCTGCTGATCCCGGCAGACCGGCAATACATGGTGGAAGTGCTGGTGGTGCGCGCAGACGGCGTGGTGATGCTGGGGCCGGATTATCTCGAAGAAAGCACCATCGTGACTGCCAGCCTGGATTTGGCACGTACCGGAAGCACTGGCGCGATCGCCGAAAAATGGCCGGACGGACGGCGCTATCTGACCGGGTATGCGCAAACCGGCACACAGATACGGGCAGGACAGCCGTCACTGAAATGGGCCATCCTGATCCGGCAGCCGGAAGAAATTGCCCTGGCTGATTTTCGCGACCTGCAACGTCAGGTCTTGTGGGTAGGTAGCGCCATCGGCTTGTTGCTGGCTTTGATCGCGGTTGCCCTGGCGCGCCAACTGGCGAAGCCGCTGGATGAGTTGAGCGTAGTGATTACGCAGCGCAAGGAAGGCACGGCGGCCGCTATTCCTGTGATAGATGGTTACCATGAGGTGCACTTGTTATCGCGCACCCTGGCCGACATGGTGGCACGTGAACAGCAACACGTGGGCAAGCTGCGCGCGTTGAATGAGAACCTCGAAAACCTGGTGCATGAACGCACCCAGGAGATAGAACAAAAAGCCCAGGCGCTGGAAGACGCCTTGCAACAGCAATTGGTAATACAGGACAGATTGCAGGAGAGCGAAGCCGAGCTCAGGGCGACGCTGCAAAACGCCAACGATGCATTCATCTCCATGGATCAGGACGGCATTATCGTCGACTGGAACGAGCAGGCCGAACACTTGCTGGGCTGGACCCACCATGAAGCAGTCGGGCAGTCGCTGGTCGAGCTGGTGGTGCCGCCGGCGATGCGGGATGGATATGCGAAAGACTTCCGGCATTTCCTGGAGACTGGTCAGAGCAATATTATCAATCGCCGTGTCGAACTCACCGCCTTGCGTCGCGATGGTGTCGAATTCCCGATAGAGCTGGCGGTTGGCTGTGTCGCCCGTCGTAAAGGTTATTTATTCATCGCCTTCCTGCACGACATCACGGAAAGAAAATTAATGCAGGCGTCATTGATGGGGATGGCGCTGAAAGATCCGCTGACCGATTTGCCGAATCGACGTGCGCTGATGCAAAAGTTGCCGGAGTCTATCGCGCGCGCAGCACGTCTTGGCAAGCCTATCGCAGTACTGTTCCTCGACCTTGATGGCTTCAAAGGTGTGAATGATGGTTATGGCCACGAAGCGGGTGACGAACTATTGCGCACGATAGCGCAACGCATGATAGCTGCAGTTCGTACTACGGATACCGTGGCGCGCCTGGCAGGTGATGAGTTTGTGGTGGTGCTGGAGATGTTGAATGGCGATCAGGATGCGATGGAAGTTGCAGACAAAATCCTGCACGCACTGCAAGAGCCGTTTGTCTTATCGGCGGCGACAGTATCTATCTCGGCCAGCATAGGCATTGCCATGCACTGGCCGGAGGACCATACCACGCCGGAGCAATTGATTACGCTGGCAGACGGCGCCATGTATGCCGCGAAAAAGCAGGGCAAGAATCGCGCCGTTGCGGTTTAGTCCTGGCTCTCCCGTATTACTCCACGGTTTCCCACGCATTCGGTTCTTGCCTTGCATCGAGGAAGCGGCGATAGGTTCGGCCTCCCAGCCACAAGCCGAGTGCGATCAGCGTAAAGATCATCTGACCTGCCGCCAGCGCGATGGGTGTATGCGAGAGAACCGGCGCAATTACGCCTGCAACCAATGCGCCGAGTATCGTCAGCACAAAGGATTGGCAGGAGGCGACGATGCCGCGGATATTCGGGAACAAATCCAGCACCAGTAGTGTGGCGCCCGGCGCCACCATGGACATGCCGAAAGTATAGAAAAATAAAGGCGCGACCGACCATGGCAGGGCCGGAGGAAACAGCGCGTGATAGGTCACGTTAAACACAGCCGCACCGATCAGGAAACCAAAACCGATCAGCACCTGGCGTGAAATCGGGATATTGCCCGCCAGTCGATTCGCGGTCAGCGCACCACAGAAAATGCCTGCCACAGTAGGGATGAATTGCCAGCCGAACTGATCCGGCCCGAGTCCGAGATGCTCAACCAGGAACACCGGAGCTGCCGCAACATACAGGAACATGCCGGCAAAGTTGAAGGCGACTGCTCCTGCCTTTAAATGAAACAAGGGTGAACGGAATACGCGCTTGTAGCTGTGATACAGGAAGTGCGGGTTGAAAGGCTGACGCTTTTCCGGTGGCAGTGATTCAGGTAAACGCTTGTAACAATAAATCAGCAACAGCACTGCATAAGCGAACAACGCGAGGAAGATGGTGCGCCAATCGCTATGTTTGACTATCCAGCCACCGAGTATCGGTGCGATGGCTGGTGCGATGGAAAAAATCATGGTCACCAGTGACAGCAAACGCTCGGCTGCCGAACCTGCATACAGATCACGGATGATGGCGCGCCCGATCACCACACCCGCACCTGCAGAAATCCCTTGCAGCATGCGGAACACCCAAAGGTATTCAATGCTATGCACGGCAGCACAGGCGAGCGTTGCGACTGCAAAAACTGCGAGCGAAACCAGGATGATATTGCGGCGTCCGAATGCATCGGATAAAGCGCCATGCCACAGGATCATGACGGCGAATGAAAACAGGTAAGCAGTCAGCGTTTGCTGTACTTCAAGCGCGCTGGCGCCGAGCGAAGCCTGGATATTCGGGAATGCGGGCAGATAGGTATCTATCGAAAACGGGCCGAGCATGGACAGCGCGGCCAGCATGACAGCCAGCGCGCTGCTGTTGATAACCACGGCTGCGGCTGTGCTTGCAGGCAGCGTGTTCGTTTCTTTTGTGTCTGACATCGGTATAACTCTTTATTGTTGGTACTACGCTTGTGACCGATGTGATGGAGCCATGTAGTTGTGCGGGTTCAGATACCGCCCATGCACAGGTATTTGATTTCCAAATATTCTTCTATGCCGTACTTTGAACCTTCACGACCCAGGCCGGATTGTTTGACGCCGCCAAAGGGCGCAACTTCATTTGAAATCAGGCCGGTATTGATGCCGACCATGCCGTACTCGAGTTTTTCAGCGACGCGCCATACGCGACCGATATCACGTGAATAGAAATAACTGGCCAGGCCAAAATCGGTGTCGTTGGCGGCGGCGATTGCTTCTTCTTCGGTTTTGAACCTGATGACCGCTGCCACCGGGCCGAAGGTTTCTTCATGCATGATCAGCATGTCGGTGTTGATGTTGGACAGCACGGTCGGTTCATAGAAGTAACCGCCCAGCGCATGCTGTTTGCCGCCGGTCACGATGTGCGCGCCTTTGTTCACGGCGTCGCTTACATGTTGTTCCACTTTTTTGACGGCTTGCGCATCGATCAGCGGTCCTTGCAATACGCCCTGTTCAAAGCCGTTACCGACTTTGATCTTCGCTGCACCTTCTCCCAGCTTTTGTACGAAGGCATCGTAGATCGATTCATGTACATAGAAGCGATTGGTGCAGACGCAGGTTTGTCCGGCATTACGGTACTTGGATTGCAAGGCGCCGACCACTGCTGCATCCAGGTCGGCGTCATCAAAGACGATGAAGGGCGCATGGCCGCCGAGTTCCAGCCCTATCTTTTTAACCGTAGGTGCGCACTGTTCCATCAGGATGCGGCCGACCGGCGTCGAACCTGTGAACGATACATGGCGCACGATAGGGCTGGAGCAGAGTACCTTGCCGACAGCGATAGACTGGTCAGCATCCGACGTCACCACGTTAACGACACCTGCCGGGATGCCTGCACGGTGCGCCAGTTCTGCGATGGCCAACGCGGACAAGGGCGTTTGCTCGGCGGGTTTGATGACGATGGTGCAGCCTGCTGCTATTGCCGGAGCGACCTTGCGCGTAATCATCGCAATCGGGAAATTCCACGGTGTGATCGATGCACATACGCCGATAGCTTGCTTGAGTGTGACCGTGCGTTTGTCGCTCCAGGTTGATGCCATCACATCCCCGCTGACGCGCTTGGCTTCCTCGGCAAACCATTCGATGAAGCTGGCGCCGTAGATAACTTCGCCACGTGACTCGATCAGCGGTTTACCTTGCTCCGCTGTCATCAGTGCTGCCAGGTCGTCTGCATTTGCGATGATGAGATCAAACCATGCACGCATGATGTTGGCGCGTTCCTTGGCGGTTTTGGCAGCCCACGCAGGGAAGGCGACATGCGCCGCCTGTATCGCCTGCTCGGCTTCCGTTGCGCCCATATTCGGCACTTGCGTGATGTGGCTGCCATCAGCCGGATTATTTACGTCGAAGCTGGCCTTGGCCGTCACCCATGCGCCGTTGATATAGGCCTGATTGCGCAAGAGGCTCAGGTCTTTTAACTGTAAGGTGGCGTGGTTCGACATGGCATGCTCCTGCGTGGCAAAAGGAAAAGCATAGCCCAATCAAGGCGAGCGCGCTGACGACGGCCGTAAACGTTGGCAAAGCTATCACGGACACTTATGCTGGATGCGTTTAGTTGCAGTCCATCTGACGCTTCATCGCGCGCACAAAGTCGGCCAGGCGACGGCCGCTGACACCAGTGTAGGAGCCGCCATCGGCCAGCGTCTGTACGCGGTCCAGCCGGAACGAGCGGAAATCGCTGCGGGTTTCGCACCAGGCGGCGATAGACCAGGTATTGCCCCAGAAATATAGTGCCAATGGCCAGATGGTGCGGCAACTGGCTTGCTGTTTGGCATCGATGTAATTGAGCAAGAGTTTGTTTTGCTTGCCGATAGCTTTGCGTATGTTTTCCAGTCGTTCACCGTGGCTGGCTTCGATATGAAAGTCCGGTGCAAACAAAGGTGTGGCTTCGACGAAATCACGTTTTTCGCGCGGCAGGGCGAGTGTGATCTTGGCCAGTGCTGCAGCTCCGGATGCGGCCAGTTGTGGGCCACCCCAGGCTTGCACCATGCGTACACCGGCGACCAGCGCTTCGATCTCGTCGCTGCTAAACATTAACGGTTGTAAATCGAAGCCAGCCTTGACGCGATAACCGACGCCTGCTTCACCTTCAATCGGTACGCCAGACAGCGACAGGTCACGGATATCGCGGTAAATCGTACGTTCGGAGACGTACAGCCATTCTGATAATTGCAGGGCCGTGGTCAGCCTTCGGCCACGCAAATACTGTGCGATCTGGAACAGGCGTTCAGCGCGGCGCATGGTGTTGGTTCCTGATCAGACTTGGCTGCATGGCGAGGAGGTACATGGTGAGCGGAAGAGCGGTTGGTGCAACAAACAATGTAGCAAAGGATGCCGCAAATGAAGCTGCCACATTTTGACAAATGCGCGTACCACCGTCCAGTTGTATCGGTGGACAGGCAGTGACAGGAGCGCGTCCGGTCTTGTGTGTGCTTAAGGTGGTGTAGCAGTACAAGCCGGATATCCGGGTACCGTGATATGTTGCCCGATCAGTGTCCTGGGTGTGCCGGGATAAACATTGAATGCTTCCAGCACCTCGCCGTCAATGGCGGCTCCCTCGATGCGATGACGTACATTGCCAGTGGCTAAGATACGGGCACCGTCTGCGCTGCAGAGGACTTGCATCGCCTGGTGCTGGCGTCGCGGCAGTTGCCGTACTATTCCGCTGTGAGCGATCTTGATCACCACCATGCCTACCCGGCCTGAGCGTCCGGTTCTCATGTTCGCGACTTCGGGGCGTACATCCAGGCGATATACTTGTTCAGTGCTTATTTCGCTCAGTGGCTTGAGCGTGATGGGTTTGCTTTGACCTGGTAGCAAGGTCATGCGAAACGGTGTGGCGTATAGGGTCGGGCTTGCGGTCTCGCTGACGGCCTGTAATTGTTCGTCTTCCAGTGGTACCCCGGGATTCTGCAGCCGCGATAAAGTTACGGAAACATACTCCGGCTCTGCCCCATGATTGGAGACAGTGACTTGCATCTCTTGGTCCTGTACCGCGATTTCCCTCGGATCGATGCCGATGTGGGCGTGCGCGATGGCAGGAACGAGCAGAATGAGCACCAACATAATCGAATTCGTAGGCAGCATATACATTTTTATAAAATCATCCGACGGTGTTGACGCGACTTGCCGTTGGCAGGGGCGGCAAGTCAGGGTTGCAATTTGGCGAGCAGGCACATCATTGCTATTTCATCAGGGTGGATTCGCTATAGTGAGGTAGAGCGTGTCCATATAGTCACCGGGCTTCGAGGTGGGTAGGACTTGGGTCGTATAGCTCGCGTCAAAGCAGGTTCTTCCGCTGTTACTGAAATTCTTTACCCAGAATGCGGTCGGGCCTTGGTTAGGCATTCTGTAGGCGCCACCAACCAAGGCCGTTCCGCGCAAGAGCATGCTATAGGGTATGACCGCAGTGGGATCGTCACGATGTACCAGCTTGAACATATTCGTGCCCATTTTTCCATTGAGGTTGCTTACGTTTAATGTGAGCTTTTCGCTATAGATGGTAGAGGGATCGTAAGACAAACAAAATTTTTCGCTCAATGCGATATCTTGATCCGCCTGGGCCGTATCCAGAGTTCCGAAATTCCAGTCGGGAGCCTCGACCAGGAGGTTTTTCTTTTTCGGTCGTGGTGGCTTGGTTCCTGGCAAAAATTCCTTGCATGCGCTGCTATTCAATGCACTGCTTTCTGTAAGGTAGACTCCAGGGGCATCTAAAAATATGTCGGACATGGTGCTGCGTATCGACATGTTGATACCGACGCCAGGCCATTCTTGTATGTCGATACTATTCACCGCGACCTGGATGTCGACCTTGCCTGCCGATATGCGGTGCCAGCTATTTGCATATGCCGGTATGATCGTATCGGTTTGTGGACCTGAGAAAAATTTCACCAAGGGAGCGGGTCTAAAGCCGTAGCCATCTACAGAGGGTATCTGATTCAGCTCAACCTGCACACTGGAAGGTACGGTTTTCATATTCCCATTGCGATCCAAAAAAGATACGCCCACACCCCAGGTAGAGAATTGCCTCCCTTGCTGGGACATCATTCCAAACGCTCCTACCAGATAGGCGTTGACTCGAAAAATGGTTTTCCCGTTTGGGGTAGTTGTCACCGCACAGTTGTTATATCTGGCTCCCGTTGTAAGGTAAGCAAGATACTGTGCATGGGTGGTACGCGGAATGAGCATGCCGCTCAGTAGCAATACTCCACACAGAAGATAAAGAATGAAACGACCGTGCGATTGCGCAACGCGATGGTACGAACCATGCAGATGTAGTGTCATGATGCTTCCCTTTTTGTAGTCATCAGTCGTACGGGTGTCCGATGCATAATTTTCTTTATCGATGGCTGTATAAACCGTACTGCTAGTGCGTATTCCATAAGAAGGCGACTCAAGAAGACGATGTAAGGTGGCGACTTAAGGAGGGGTTTGTGCTACAGGTTCAAAGATCATCGACAGTTGTCCTGTATAAATGCCGCCGACTTCTTGCACCCTCCCGTCTGGAGGTTGAGCGCGGATTTTCAGCATGTAGTTGCCTGTACTGATATCTCCGGGGCCCGGTGCTGTCCCACCACTGCCTGTGAGGTAGATTGTGTTGGTGAAGACGAGTATGGCGGGGGTGAGCGGGATTAATTGTGCGGCGCCGCCCGATGCGGGTTCCAGCTTTACTTCGACAGATTGGAAGCGGTGACTCTCACTGACCAAAGTCGGATTCGCTGCCAGACTTACCTGAAACTTGGCAGGTAAGGACCGCACCATCAAATTCAGTTGGGCCTCGAAGGGGGAGTTCAGGCCACCGGACTGTTCCAGCACCAGCACATTTGGCCAGTGACCTTGCGCGTCGGTGACCTCGATGTATCTTTTGGCTACAACTTTCGCCCGAATGACACTGTGCGTCTTGCTGCCTGCTACGATTTCGATTTCGCACCATGCTGCGCCAGGCATCAGCATCTGGGCGAGCAACATAGCGGTTAATAAGAATTTTTTCACAGAAGCTCCATTTCAAAATAGCCGGGGCTGATTTATTTGTCCGGCATTTGATAGATCAGTACGCCATACCCGATGCTGAGTGACAGCGGGGCAGCGGCCCCATCTGTCAACTCTCCTGCGATGGTGATTTTTTCGCGCGGCTGGAATGTCACACGCCACACTTGCGGTGTGCCCGGCCGCTGTAGTTCCCGTAGCTGGATCAGGTAGCGTTGCCCCGGTCCAAGTGCCAGTCGCAGTGGCGCCACCAGCAAGGTCGGTTGTTCGATTTCCTGCAGCGGCACCAACTGCTCGGGCCGCTCGCCAGGGTTGCGCAGCAAGCGCTGCAGGACATCCAGATACAACATGGAATCGCCGACGTTCTCCGCATATAGTTCCGCTGTACTTTGGTTCGGGCCCAGCCAAATTTCGACATTCGATAGCTTCAATACACCGGCAGCCATGACGTCCGTCATTGACCATAGCGATAGGCACAAGAACAGCACACAGCGCGCGCGTCGCGGAGCCAGGATGGTCAGTTTGGCACGCCATAAAGATGGAGCTAGGGACTGCATGTCTTATCCATGACATGCCAGTGTTTTGGGTTGGTCGTTTTCTACCCAGTTCAGCTGTTTGCCTTCTATGCGCTGCGTTGTGCCGGGGAACAAGGCGCGTGAAGCCGGCGTGGTTTCCTTATCACTGCTGACATCGGTCAGCAAGACGCGCACGCTGCCGGTGTTTTCCAGCACGATCGCATTGTTCTCGCAACGGTGCGACCAGCTTTCGATTTGCCTGGCTGGTGGCGGCATATGACGCAACAGGACGCCGTAAGCGATAGTGATGGACATCGGTGCGGTGATCTTGTCCTGCGCTGCGCCTTCTTCCAGCTGTATGGCGCGCGCGGGTACGACATACAGGCGGTACAGCGCTTCTGTACTCGGTTCGTACAATGATCTGACGAGAACCTTTCTTGACTGGCCTGCACCCAAAGTCACGCGTTCCGGGCTGGCGAGCAAACCGGGGCGTTCCACTTCGGCCAGCGGTACTTTGTCTTCCGGCATCAGGCCTGGATTCCTGACTTGCAGGAGCGAGATATTCAGGTATAGCGGTGCGCTACCCATATTTCTTAAGGTGACGAAGTAGTCGTGGCCCTGAAAAACCTTGAGGGTGGCCGGCATAACCATCAGTTCACCATCCGCTTGGGCAGATGATGTGCCCAGCAGCGCAAGCAGAATGATCCAGCGTATTTTCTGTAATGCTTTCATCGTTTTAATTCACCTATATGTGGCAGATCTGTTTCATTTGAGGGCGACTTCACCCTGCTCACGTTTAGCCCTGGGCAGGTCGTCTGTAGTTACTTTCGGTTGGCAGCGGTAGTAGCCATCCCGGATCTGCTGCGACAGATCGCAGAGGTAAATCAGGCCATTTTTTTGTTGTACCGAAATGCTGGTGAGTATGGTCTTGACCGAAATTGCGAACAGGCCGTTGGGATAGGCTGTGTCGCCGGTTTCGACGATGTGCCCACCTACCGGTTGCTCGTCAGGGCCTATCAGCAAGCCGTTGTAAGCCATGTTGAGATCGACCTTGGCTTCGGCGCTATAGACCTGACCCGGATGCGCGCGCACGATATTTGCCGGTACCTCGATGTTCATATCCAGCACCTTGCTGCTGCTATCGACGCGGGCGAATGACACATCGCCATATGAGGTGACAGGCACTGCATAGGTGCCGCCACTGCCGACCGGATTGCCATTCACGTTGAAGCCATAGGGAGTCCCGGCGAGGTCAGGTGTTTTCAATAGCATGGCGCTGCCGCCAGAGCTATAGCGTCCCAGTGCAATGCCGTCCGCGTTGGCGGCGAGCATGCCCTGGATGTTCAGGTTCATGTTGGTACGGCCATCACTGGTGGCGCCTACGTTGAGGGTTGCATCTCCGCGTGTGCCTGAACGCGAGACATAGGCATTGATGCCCTTGCCCATGGTTTGGCGTACTGCATTCACGCCGACCGAGGTGGTGCCGTAGTTGTCCTGGAAGCTGCGCTTGTAGTCACCACTTAGTTGCGTTTGACCGCCATATTGCGAGGCGCGGATACTGCCCTGTGATTTGTCCAGTGTCCACGTCGTATTGAAGTAGAGCGCGTAACCACCGTCGCGGCCTACCATGTACCCGCCTTTTTGCACGCCCAGTGCAAAGGTTGACCATAGCCCGTTCGGGTTGTAGTTCCAGCGTAGTTCGGCCTGGTGCGCGCTGGTAGTGCTGTACTTGTAATAGTTGTAGAACAGTAAGGCGCTACCGGTCAATGCGCGGTTGTACGAAAAATTGGTACTCGGCGAGCCACGGTAAAAACGTGATATGTCCGATATCTGATAACGGCTCATTGTCAGGTTGCCCAGCACCGGATCATTCAGCATGAGATTGCCGTAGATACCGTAGCCGCGTTCACCGCCCAGCAGGCCTATAGTCGGCGTGATGTTCATGGTGCCGATTGCGCTGGGGCGAGTCAGGTTGAGCTCACCTGCCCAGCGTCCTTTTTCGCCAGTGACGACTGAGCCGTTCACATAGAACTGGCTCAGGTTGCGACTGACTGAGGCTTGTATCAGACGTTGACCGCTATCCATTTCCTGGCCTGCGGTGACGCGCCATGAATTGCTGCCACCGGAAAAATTCAGGTTGTTGATGTCGCGTACTTCGGTACTGAGTATGTTGCCGTTACGATCAAGCAGGCGTATCTCCAGCGGGTAGTAGCCGCCAGGCAGCGAAGCGAAGCTGATTTCATTGCGCCCCAACTCGGCGGGACGCCGCCAGATCAGACGACCACCGCGATAAAATTCGTAATTGCCTTCGACCGTCGCGTATAGCACCAGTGAACCAAGATCACGCGTGTTGCGCAGATTTTCCTGGTTACCGATGGTGATGAATTTATCGAAGCTGGGCGTGAGCATGGTGCTGACTGCACCGGATCCATAGTCAATCGCATTTTGTTTGCCTATGCGCACATAGGTTTCAGAGAAATTCTTTTGCACGTAGTAGGAGGAAATTCCCTGCATGCTGCCTTTGCGTCCCTGCAACTCGCTGCGGCTTGCGTACCAGTTCATGTAGCCAAAACTGCGTTGCGGCAGTCCCAGGTAGGTATTGCCGCTGGTATAGATGGAGCGGTAACTGTCGGACGAGCCGCTCAGGTTCAGGGAGTAGTTGTTGACGAATCCCCAGTTGGTCTCCGGTGCCAGATAGTCGGAGCGGGTGCTGCGTATGACGAGCGTACGACGCAGCTTGTCTATCGTGACGTAGTAACTGGCATATTCTTTGTCGCAGCCGTTGACGCATTGCTTGTAGTCGATCAGTGAGACCACTTCCCTGATTTTTGCAATTTCTTCAGCCGGTATGCCGTTGGCGGCATATTGTTTTTCGTCGAATACGAGTTGCTCCTGTTGCTGTGAATAGCGGATCAGGCCGGGCAGTGTTTTGCCATCGAAGGTGGACACATAGCTCGCTGTGTTGTCCATTTCAACAGCATCGAACCCTTCAGGCACGCCATAGCTGATCTTGACTTGTGCATATGCAGATAGCGATATCATCGTACACAGTTCAAGACCTAGCTTTGCGAGACGAAAAGGAAGCCATCCGGTGTGCATACCTATGCTTGTTTGTATTTGATCAGGAGAGAGAAAAGAAAAGGCGGGCATGGTGCTGTCCAGGCCCGCCACGGTGCATTACATGTTCAGCAAAAACGGGATTAAGGAGTAATCGTCGTTGCTTCGAATACCATTGCCAGATCACCCGTGTACGCGCCGTTGCGGGAAACGCCTTCTGGTACTGTCGGGGAAATCGCTTCGATTTCGAGGTCGTACTGCTGATCAAAGGAACCTGCCGGAGTGCCGGAGCCTGCCGGAGTGACCATTTTGATTTTTTGTGCAGTACTCGATAGCGTCACGCCGGCGAGTTTCGCTGTGCCGGTCATGGTGAGGCCACCATTAGCCAGTTGAAATGGCGATGCCAGCAAGACCTGGAAACCGTTTTTGGTGGAGTAGATGCGGACAGGCAGTACTTTGGTGAACTTCGTTTGCAGGAAACCGTCCGGTTCCAGTTCTTCAGTACCGTACCAGCTCGAGCCATCAGGTTTCGATACAAAAATCGAATCGTTGATGGTCGCCTTGAGGTTGATGGACTTGTTCAGCGAATCAGCGGAGGCAACGCCTATAGACGCAGCACCCACAGCAATTGCAAGTATAAGTTTATGTAGTTTCATACTGACTTCCTTCAGAAGGTGATATTCGAATCCCCGCAACTTAGGGGCCTGAGATTTCCAGGTTAGATATTGCCAACCTGGATGGCTAGCCATTCTCGAATAGTGATTGGTATGAAGCTACGAGAGAAATCCTGAACAAATTAAGTTTCCATATGGAAACTTAATTTATCGGAATTTCCATATTGTTTTTTGTTTGGAAAGTGTTTACAGGTGACCAAGGTGCTTCACTTGGCTGTAAATTGTTGGCGGCTGAATAGCCCGGTCAGGTGTGCGACGCTCCCCATCCCCTGCAGCACAAACGTGTATGCAGGGTGACGGAGAGATACTTACATCGAATGCAATGCGTGACGCTTAAGACATCGCATGCAGTCCGATCAGATTGCCTTCGGTGTCGACGAAATGCGCCATATAGCCGATGTCGTCAGGCAGCTGTGTCTTCGGTACATATACTTTGCCGCCGGCCGGTACGACGCGTTGTATGACGGCATCGATAGATGCGCCTGCATCCAGGTAAATCATGGTGCCGTTGCTGCTGGGTTTTTGATGTTCGCTGTGTGTGACACAGCCACAGCTGTCACCAGCAGGGCTGGTGAAGATAGCCATCTGCATCAGGTCGGCAGTGGCGCCTTCTATCTGTAGCTTGGTATCAAACAGCGTTTCGTAAAAACGTGTGGCACGAGCAAAGTCGTTGGAAGGGATTTCGAACCAGTTTATTTTTGTTTGCATGATGTCCTCGCATGAAATGCCAAATGGCAGCGAGCATCATGCGCGGGTGCTCCTGACAGCATACTGTCAGGAGACTTCAGGAAGTTTACTGTTTAGTTTCAGTCTTGGGTATCGCTTGTTCACGGCGGTTGAAGCCAGCGACCATATCGAAACGGAACAGACGGCATTCCAGCGCTCCGTTGAAGAAAGGTGTTTTACGCGCTTCTTTCAGGCGCAGTAATTTCGGCAAGCCGAGATCAGCGGTAAAGAGGAATACTTTCCAGCCGGCGAAACGTTGCTTGAGCGTGGTGCCAAATGCGCTGAAGAATTCCTTCGCCATATCATCTGCTTCCATCGTGCTGTCACCACGCACACCGATACGTTCGCCGTAAGGTGGATTGGTCAGCAGGATGCCTGGTGTTTCACTCGGCGCTTTGACTTCCTGTGCTTCGATTTGCTTGAGCGGGACTTCGAAGCGTATGCCGGCCTTGTTCAGATTGTTGCGTGTCATGGCGACCATATCGCCCGAGATGTCGCTGCCGAAGATGGTAGGTTCAGTCGGCAATGGATTCGGTTTGACGCTGGCTTTGATAGCTGCCCATTCTGCTTTGCTGAAACCAGCGAATTTTTCGAAGGCGAAGTCACGATGCAAGCCGGGTGGGATGCCTGCCAGCATTTGCGCAGCTTCTGCCAGGATGGTGCCGGAGCCGCACATAGGATCAAACAAGGTCATGCCCGGTTTCCAGCCGGAAGTGCGCAGCAAGCCCGCCGCGAGGTTTTCGCGCAGTGGAGCGTCGCCGGTTTCCATGCGCCAGCCACGTTTGAACAGGGCTTCGCCGGATGTGTCCAGGTAGAGGGTGAAGGTACGTGCATCGAGGAAGCCGACGATGCGCATGTCCGGCATTTTGGTGTCGACCGAGGGACGGCGATTATAGATGTCACGGAAGCGATCACAGATGGCATCCTTGATTTTCAGCGTGGTGAATTCCAGGCTGCGCAATGGCGATTTGATTGCGGTGACGTCTATGCGTATGGTGTGGTCGACTTCAAACCAGTCTTCCCACGCTTGCGCCAACGTCAAATCATAAATATCGTTTTCGGTGGTGTAGCTGGCGTGCGCCATGCGCATCAATACACGCGACGCGATGCGCGAATGCAGGTTGATGCGATACGCATCCTGCAAGCTGCCTGAGCAATGCACGCCGCCCGGAACCTGGGTATGCACCTTCAGGGTTTTATCGAGCAGGGCGATTTCGTTGAGCTCTTCAGCAAGAGCGATTTCCAGACCGCGTGGGCATGGGCAGAAATAAGAAAATGATGAAGACATGTGGGGAACCCTTTATCCGTTATAAAAATAGACGCGCGACCACATCGTGATGTGTCGCGCGTAGCTTGTTGCAACTATTGCGCTTATTTTTGGAAAGCGCGTTCGACGAAGTCCAGTCTGTCCTGACCCCAGAACGCTTCTCCGTCGACGATATACCACGGTGCGCCGAAGACACTGGCCGCCATTGCATCATTGGTAAATTGTTCGTACTCGTTTTGCACGCTGGTGGTTTCCGATGCTTTTACCAGCGCGTTACCGTCATGTCCGGCGGCACTTGCCAGTCCGCTCAGGGTTTCAGCATCCATGATGTTTTTATCGTCGGCCCAGAATGCGTGCATGATGTCACCCGTCAATTTCAGGGCGGCGTCAGTGCCATGCGCAAACTTGGTCGCGATGATTAGTTTGGATGCCGCATCACCGGAGGCAGGTGAAAACTTGGGCTGCAAATTCAACGGCAAGCTCAGGTGTGCACTCCAGCGCTTGAGTTCGACCAGACGATAAGCCTGGCGTTGTGGCGGACGTTTAGCCAGTGGCAAGCCACCGGATACGCTGAACAACTTGGGCAAATCGATAGGTTTCATATCGATTTGCACATCGTATTGCTGCGCCAGTGCGATCAGGCGCGCATGGCCGAAGTAGGCCCACGGTGACTGGGGTGCAAAATAGTATTCGCAGATCTTGGCCATGAAGGCTCCGAAAAATGTTTAAAACGGTTTGACCACGACCAGGATCACGATGGCGAGCAGCAGGACGATAGGTACTTCGTTGAACCAACGAAACCAGGTGTGACTGCGCTTGTTGACGCCATGCTCGAATTTTTTCAGTAAAGAGTTGCACGCATGCTGGTAGCCGATCACCAGGATGACCAGCACGACCTTGGCGTGCAACCAGCCATTGCCCGGCCCCTGGCCGAAGCCGTAAAACAGCAGGCCGACGCCAAACAGTACCGCTGGCACCGCCAGGATGGTGGTGAAGCGATACAGCTTGCGTGCCATCAGCAGCAGGCGGGTGGTCGCAGTGGCATCGGTTTCCATCGCCAGATTCACGAAGATGCGCGGCAGGTAAAACAAGCCGGCGAACCAGGAAATGACGAATACGATGTGCAGTGCTTTGATCCAGAGCATGTGATTTTCCTGCTAAGTGAGAAGGACTTACGCAGGGCAATCATCTGCGCCTGCGGAATTACATCGTACTAGCTACGAACCTCTCCATGACCAAAGACGACATATTTCAGTGACGTCAATCCATCCAGACCCACAGGTCCGCGTGCGTGCAGTTTGTCGTTGGAAATGCCTATCTCTGCGCCAAGGCCATATTCAAAGCCATCAGCAAAACGGGTCGATGCATTGATCATGACCGATGCCGAATCCACTTCACGCAGGAAGCGCATCGCACGGGTGTAATCCTCGGTCACGATGGCGTCTGTGTGTTGCGATGAATAGGTGTTAATGTGATCGATGGCTTCATCCAGGCTGCCGACGATTTTGACCGACAGGATGGCGGCCAGGTATTCAGTGCTCCAGTCTTCTTCGGTCGCACTGGCCAAATGCGGATAGCCCTGCAGGATGGCGCGCGCTTCATCATCGCCACGCAATTCAACTTCTTTCGTCGCGTACAGTTTGGCGAGCTCAGGCAAGACGGCTGCGGCGACGCTGCGTGCGACCAGCAGGGTTTCCATGGTGTTGCAGGTGCCGTAGCGATGGCACTTCGCGTTGAAGCAAATATCCAGCGCTTTTTTCAGGTCAGCCTTGTCGTCGATATAGACGTGGCAAATACCATCCAGGTGCTTGATCATAGGTACGGTGGCTTCGCGCATCAGGCGTTCGATCAGGCCTTTGCCGCCGCGTGGCACGATGACGTCGACGTACTGCGGCATGGTGATGAGTTCACCGACTGCAGCGCGGTCTGTGGTTTCGACGATTTGTACGGCATCGGCGGGCAAACCGGCAGCAGCCAGGCCTTCGTTGACCAGTTTTGCCAGTGCCTGGTTGCAGTGGATGGCTTCGGAGCCGCCACGCAGGATGGTGGCGTTGCCGCTCTTGATGCACAAACCGGCAGCGTCGACGGTCACGTTAGGGCGTGCTTCGTAGATGATGCCGATGACGCCCAGAGGCACGCGCATCTGGCCGACCTGGATGCCGGTCGGACGGTATTTCATGTTCGAGATTTCGCCGATAGGATCGGGCAGTGCAACGATTTGCTCCAGGCCTTCGGCCATGGTCGCAATCGCTTTGTCAGACAAGGTCAGGCGATCGAGCAGGGCGGGTGCCAGGCCGTTGGCACGGGCTGCTTCCAGATCGCGCTGGTTGGCAGCGCGCAAGGTGTCTGCTTCGCGTCGTATCGCCGCAGCGATGAAGAGCAAAGCCTGATTTTTGGCTGCGGTGTCAGCTTTGGCCATGGCGCGCGATGCCTTGCGGGCGCGCAGACCAACTTCTTTCATGTATTGCTTGATGTCCATTTTGCTAAGGAATGGTTGGTGTGACGATTGATGAATAACTAACTGTTGATACTTAAGGCCTGAACAACTATATGCTGGGCGTCCCTCGATATTGCAAGTTGTGACAACTGCAAACTAGCCGCGTGCGATTTTCAATCCCAGTTGCAACATGGCATCCCAGGCATCGCCGGAAAATTGTTTCGCCCGTAAACCTTTCACCATCTTATCGATTTGTGCCGCTTCTTGCAGCGCACTTTCCAGCGTCGATAATTTGAGGCGACGTAGCGCAGGTTCTATCAGGCGTTCGCGCGGCCCCCAGATACGATATTCTTTCGTCAACTGACTCAGCGGGCGGCCTTGCGCTACGCCGGATTTCAGTTTCAGCAAGGTACGGACTTCTTCGGCGACGGCCCACAGTACCAGCGGCAAGGCTTCGCCTTCCCCTTTCAAACCTTCCAGCATGCGTACGAGGCGGGTGGTGTCGCCGCTGAGCATGGCTTCATTCAGTTTGAACACATCGTAACGCGCTACATTCAGTACGGCGTCGTGGATTTGTTCAAAACTTAAAGGCCCTTCCGGATAGAGCAGGGCCAGTTTCTGGATTTCCTGATGCGCCGCCAGCAAATTGCCTTCGACCCTATCCGCGATGAAGTCCAGGCATTCGCGGTTTGCGCTCTGCCGTTGTGCTGTCAGTCGTACGCCCAGCCAGGCCGGTAATTGCGCGCGTTCAACCAAAGGAATGTCGATGTACACACTGGCTTGCTGCAGGCTGGCAACCCAGGCGGCCTTTTGCGTGGCCCAATCGAGTTTGGGTAGCGTAATCAAGGTCACGTTGTCGGGGCTGAGCGATGCAGCGTAGTCCTGTAGTGCCTTGCTGCCATCCTTGCCCGGTTTGCCGGTCGGGATGCGCAGTTCGATCAGCTTCTTGTCGCCAAACAGCGATTGCGACTGATTCGCAGCAAGCAATTCACCCCATTTGAAACTGCGATCGACCACCAGCACTTCACGTTCCGAATAAGCTTGCGCGCGCGCCGCCTTGCGTATCTTGTCAGCGGCTTCCAGTGCCAGCAAATGCTCATCACTCGTGATGACATACAAGCCGGCCAGCGGCTTGTTCAGATGAGCGTCTAGCGCATCAATTCGCAGTTGCATTGTCCACCGGCTTGATGGCGGCGATGCGGCGCAGGATCTGTTGCACCAGGTCAGATTGCATGTCGCGGTACAGCATCGACTCTTCTGCTTCCTTCGCCAATACTTGCGATTCGTTATAGCTGAGGTCGCGCTTCAGCGTAATCGTGGTCGGCGACATGTATTCGATGCCGGCATTGTTACGTACGCGAACGGTGACGAGGTAGTTCAACACGTATTCACGTACACGTCCCTGGCTGTTCAGCGACAGGATGACTTTGTTGCGTTGCTCACTGACGATATCCAGGATGGCTTCTGCGTCTTCCGGCCTGTCCTTGATGGCCAGCTCACCGCTGCCGCGGATATAGCGACGTAATTCACCACCTAGTGTGGAGGTTGCCGGCGCGGCGATGTAAATTGACTTGAACGGCAGATCACCGCCCAGTATGGTGCCGCGCAGCTTGAAGCCGCAAGCAGTCAGCAAGAGGCTGGAAGCCAGTACCAGGGTCAGGAGACGACGGTTCTTTAACATGAATAATCCTGCGTCAGTTGTACTTCAAATGTTGTGCACAAAATTTAAGCAACGATGTTGACCAGCTTGCCCGGGACCACAATGATTTTCTTTGGTGTGCCTTCGATGAATTTCTGCACGCTTTCATTCGCCAGCGCTGCTGCTTCTATGCTGGCTTTGTCGGCGTTCTTGGCGACGATAATGCTGCCACGCAGCTTGCCGTTCACCTGAATCATCATTTCTATCTCGGCTTGTTCCAGCGCGGCCGGATCGACTTGCGGCCATGGCGCATCGAGGATGTCGCCGTGTACTTTAGCAAATCCGAGTTCCTGCCACAGTGCATGCGTGATGTGCGGTGCAACCGGATTCAGGACGCGCAGGAAGATGCTGAGACCTTCACTGATGACGGCATTCGACTCAGCCGAATCGTCCAGCTTTGCCGCTTCCAGTGTGTTGAGCATCTTCATGCCGGCTGACACCACGGTGTTGTACTGAATGCGTTTGTAATCGTTGTCGGCTTGCTGCAAGATCTTGTGCGTTTCACGGCGCAAGGCTTTATGCGTTTCCGGCAGCTTGTTCAGATCGACAGCAGTCGTGTTAGCCACGCGTGCCGCCTGGTTGTATGCATACGCCCAGACCCGGCGCAGGAAGCGGTTGGCACCTTCGACGCCGGCACCTGACCATTCCAGTGTTTGTTCGGGTGGCGAAGCAAACATGGTGAACAGACGGGCGGTATCTGCGCCGTACTGATCGATTTGCGCTTGCGGATCGATGCCGTTGTTTTTCGACTTCGACATTTTTTCCGTGCCGCCGATTTCCACTGCCTTGCCATCGCTGTTCAGGACGGCGGAAACAGGACGACCCTTGTCGTCGAGTTGCAGTTGTACATCGGCCGGGTTGAACCAGGTCTTCTTGCCGCTGGCATCTTCACGGAAGTAGGTTTCGTTCAGCACCATGCCTTGTGTCAGCAGATTGGTGAACGGCTCGTCGAATTTGACCAGGCCGAAATCACGCATGACTTTGGTCCAGAAGCGCGCGTACAGCAAATGCAGGACTGCATGTTCGATACCGCCGATGTATTGATCCATCGGCATCCAGTAATCATTCCGGCTGTCGACCATGGCGTCGCTGCTGTTAGGCGAGCAATAGCGCATGTAGTACCACGAAGAATCGACGAAGGTATCCATGGTGTCGGTTTCGCGACGTGCAGGCTTGCCGCATTGCGGGCAATCGACATGCAGGAATTTTTCATGCTTGTTGAGCGGGTTGCCGCTGCCGTCCGGCACGCAATCTTCCGGCAGTACGACAGGCAAATCTTTTTCCGGTACCGGTACATCACCGCAATCCTTGCAGTGAATGATAGGAATAGGCGTGCCCCAGTAACGCTGGCGCGAGATACCCCAGTCGCGCAGGCGATAGGTGATTTTCTTTTCGCCGAGGCCGAGTTCTTCCAGGTCAGCGGCGATGGCGTCCACCGCTTGCTGGTAGTTCAGGCCATCGTATTTGCCGGAATTGATGCAGCGACCATTTTCCTTGTCGCCATACCACTCATGCCAGGACACATCGGAGAAGGTTTTGCCTTCTACGGCTATGACCGGATGGATAGGCAGTACGTATTTTTGGGCAAAGGCGAAATCACGTTCGTCGTGCGCTGGTACGCCCATCACGGCGCCGTCGCCGTAGGTGATTAGTACGTAGTTGCCGACCCAGACTTCGACCAGTTGGCCGGTCAGCGGATGTTTGACGAAGAGGCCGGTAGGCATGCCTTTCTTTTCCATCGTTGCCATATCGGCTTCGATGACGCTGCCGAGTTTACATTCGGCGATGAAGTCGGCGAGTTCTGGATTCGATTTGGCAGCGTAGGTCGCCAATGCGTGTTCCGGTGCCACGGCGCAGAAAGTAACGCCCTTGATGGTGTCGGCGCGGGTGGTGAAGACCCACAGCTTGCCGTCATTGATGAGCTTGCCTTCGTCGGCGATGTCGTGCGTGAACGCAAAGCGCACGCCAGTCGATTTGCCGATCCAGTTCGATTGCATGATGCGTACACGTTCCGGCCAGCCTGGCAATTTATTGTCGACGTGGTCCAGCAATTCTTCCGCGTAGTCGGTGATGCGTGCGTAGTACATCGGGATTTCACGCTTTTCGATCAGCGCGCCCGAACGCCAGCCGCGACCATCGATGACTTGCTCATTGGCGAGCACGGTCTGGTCGATAGGGTCCCAGTTCACGGTACCGGTTTTTTTGTAGATGATGCCTTTTTCCAGCATCTTCAGGAACATCCACTGGTTCCATTTGTAGTATTCAGGACGGCAGGCGGTCATTTCGCGCGACCAGTCGATCGCCAGGCCCATGGAGGCCATCTGCGTCTTCATGTAGTCGATGTTGGCGTAGGTCCATTGTGCCGGCGGTACATTGTTCGCCATCGCCGCGTTTTCAGCAGGCATGCCGAACGCATCCCAGCCCATAGGCATCAGCACGTTGTAGCCGTTCATCCGCAGGTAGCGGTACATCACGTCATTGATGGTGTAGTTGCGCACATGCCCCATGTGCAGCTTGCCGGATGGGTACGGCAGCATAGAGCAAGCGTAGAATTTCTTCTTGTCGTTGCCGTTTTTATCCTTGGCGTTTTCGACGGCTTTGTAAGCGTCGATTGCCTGCCAATGGTCGTGCGCCGATTTCTCTACTTCGGCGGGGCTGTATTTATCTTGCATGACGGATGGAGCCAAAAGTGAATGTGAACCTGTGATTATACTGGTTCACCACCTAGAACTCATTTCCTAAATGCGTGCGGTGCGACTGCGGCTGCTTATAGGGGCGCTAAATCAGGCCAGTTTGAGTTCCAGTGCGGGATTTTCACCGTAATCGGCGTAGCGTTCGTTGATCGCTTCTATGCAGAAAGCGACATCTTCGAGGATGTCCGGGGCTTTTTTCTGCAGAATATCTGCGTGATCGACGATGATCTGGAGTTTTTCTGCCGGTTTTAAACGGAATTTCGTCATGCCGTCTTCATCGCGCAGATAGCTCATGCAATCGACCCAGGCATCCATGTTGTCGCCATAGAAATCCGGAAAGCCGAAAGCAGTCTTGCAGGCGCTGTGAAAGGATGGCCAGTCGGTGATGTGTTCACCGTTTAAATGTACGACGGCCATGGACTTATTTCTTGGTGGATTGCGGTGTTTCGGTCACAAAGCCTAGCTTGGCGATGCCATTGCCCTGCGCCGCTGCCATGACTTGCGCTATGACTTCATAGCGAGTGCCTTTGTCAGCGCGCAATTGCACTTGCGGTTGTGGCTGCTGCTGCGCGGCGGCTGACAGCCTGGTGTTCAGGTCGTCCAGTGTGACCGGATCGTTATTCCAGAATACTGCGCCCGCGCCATTGATGGAGAGCGAAATCGTGGTCGGCTCGGTCGGCGCCGGCGCTGATTTGGCGCTAGGCAGGTCGAGTTTGATGGCGTGCGTGAACAGCGGGGCGGTGATGATGAAGATCACCAGCAATACCAGCATGACGTCCACCATAGGCGTGACGTTAATGTCGGCCATAGGACCGGCTTGCTGCTTGTCGTTGAATCCGCCGAATGCCATGTTTCTCTCCCGGATTACTTGCCGACGCGTGCGCCGGTAGTCAGGTAGGCGTGCAAATCATGCGCGAAGGCGTCAAGTTCAGCCAGCGTGATGCGATTGACGCGGGTGAAGGCGTTGTAAGCCAGTACCGCCGGGATCGCGACCGCCAGACCGAGCGCAGTCATGATCAGCGCTTCGCCGACCGGGCCTGCTACTTTGTCGATTTGTATGGTGCCGGATGAAGAGACAGCAACCAGCGCGTGGTAAATCCCCCAGACTGTACCGAACAAGCCGATAAATGGCGCGGTAGAGCCAACGGATGCGAGCAGTGTCAGGCCGGTTTCCAGGCGCGACGATACACGGTTGATTTCCTGACGCAGTGTGCGGGTGATCAGTTCGCCCGGATCGGTATTGGCGTTGAGCGAATTCGCATGCGGCTTGATGTTGGCGGCTTCGACACTTTGTGCCGCCAGCGGTGTGTAGACGTTTTCGCTGTCGCTCCGCTTGATGGTCGCGATTGCATCTGTCAACGTTGGTGCTTGCCAGAAACCGTCCAGCGCGGCTGCGCTGCGACGGATGCGCCATGAGCTCCAGGCCTTGGACAGGATGTAGTACCAGCTGAGGATGGACATGATCAGCAGCACATACGCAACGCTATGCGAAACGGCATCGCCCTGTGCCCAGTAGTGCGCGAGTCCCAGGCTTTGCTCTGCTGCTGTTGAGTTCATGTGGTCTATCCGAGAGTTGTTTTAGTCAGTCCGGCAGGGATCAGCGCAAGCCGAGTACGTCCTGCATATCGTACAAACCGGTTTTCTTGTCGGCCAGGAAGCGGACGGCGCGTAAGCTGCCGTGTGCGTAGCTGACGCGGCTCGACGATTTGTGCGAGATCTCTATGCGTTCGCCGGTGCCGGCAAACAGCACAGTGTGGTCGCCGATGATGTCGCCGCCGCGTACGGTGGCAAAGCCGATCGATGACGGGTCACGTGCACCGGTCACGCCTTCGCGTGCCCATACCGCAACATCGTTGAGTTCTTTGCCCAGCGCGCCGGCAATCACTTCGCCCATTTTGATCGCGGTACCGGATGGTGCATCGACCTTGTGGCGGTGGTGTGCTTCGATGATTTCGATGTCATAGCCTTCGGAGAAATTCTTCGCGGCCATTTCCAGCAATTTCATGGTGACGTTCACACCTACGCTCATATTCGGTGCAAACATGATGGCGGTCTTTTCAGCGGCAGCAGCGATTGCCGCTTTGCCAGCCGCATCGAAGCCGGTGGTGCCGATGATCATTTTGATGTTGTGCGCGGCGCAGTATTCAAGGTGCTTGAGCGTGCCTTCAGGGCGGGTAAAGTCGATCAGGAAGTCGGAATCTGCCAGGCCCTGGGCGAAATCGGATGCGATCAATACGCCGGAAGGTTTGCCGAGGAAAGCTGCGGCGTCAGTGCCGATGGATGGTGAGGCTGCGATATCCAGTGCGCCTGCGAGCTTGGCATCCGGTGCTTCCAGGATGGTTTCGATCAGCATATGGCCCATACGGCCGGACGCACCGGCTACTGCGATTTTCAGTTGATTCATGTGTTCAGAATTCGTTGATTATTTGTTTGCTGCTTTGGCTTTGTCCGCAATGCGTGCCAGGTAGTCTTTTTCGGTAGGCAGGTCGCCACCGCCTTCGTAGGACGAGACCAGCTTGTCCTTGAAGTAGACTGTGACGCGGCTGCTGGTGATTTCGCCATTACCTTTTTGCATGCGGAACGCGTAGTCCCAGCGATCAGCATGGAATAAGTCGGTCAGCAAAGGTGTGCCGAGCAGGAAGACAACCTGATCCTGCGTCATGCCTTCTTTCAGTTGGGCGACCATTTCTTGCGAAACGAAGTTGCCTTGCTGGATGTCAGGACGGTAAGGGGAGAAAATGCCGAGGAAGCGTTTTTCACGTTTGACCTGTACGCCGCTGGCCGTTGTGCTTGCGGCTGGTGCCGCGGCTGCAACTGCCGGTTTGGCTGCGTCTGCGGCTACTTTTTCTTCGCTGGCTGCTACCGGTGCTGGCTGGGCGGCTGGTTTAGCTGCAGGTTTGGCCGCAGCAGCTACTGGCGCGGGTTCGTCTATCAGCGGGTTTTTCGAGGCGCAGCCTGAGAGTACGCCTGCCAATGCCAGGCAAAATGTACCAGCGAGGAGCGGGGCGCGATTAGAATGACGGGGCAGCATTTGCATATGGGGTCTCAAGGGATTGAGCAATTGTACGAAAACACTATATGATAAGGCAGATATCCTTAATATGAGCAAGAACATGCCGAACAATCCATCCGAGTTAAAAGCCAGCGGTCTCAAAGCGACGCTGCCACGTCTGAAAATCCTCGATATTTTCCAGACTGCCGAAGTACGCCACCTGAGCGCAGAAGACGTCTACAAGATGTTGCTTGCTGACAATCTGGATGTCGGCCTGGCAACGGTTTACCGTGTTTTGACGCAATTCGAGCAAGCAGGCCTGCTGCAGCGCAATCACTTTGAAACCGGCAAAGCCGTGTTCGAACTGAATGAAGGCTCGCACCATGACCATCTGGTTTGTCTGGATTGCGGCAAGGTGGAAGAGTTTTTTGATGCTGAAATCGAAAAGCGCCAGGTGCGTATCGCTGAAGAGCACGGTTTTGAAATTGCCGACCATGCTCTGGCTCTGTACGGACACTGCAAGAATTGCAAAAAAGCTAAAAAATAAGTATGGCTTTTCATGAAAACCATGCTGGCGGAAACGCCCGCATGGTTTTTTTACAGCTTTTTATTAGAACTCATTTCATAAATATCCGCGAGTGCGAAC
>NZ_QAJP01000006.1 GCF_003852535.1 Herminiimonas sp. KBW02
GCGACGGTGACGATTTGTGCGCCGCTGGCTTCGCTGGCAACACGGGTCTGTTCGAGGTCTTTGTATTTACCGCTGCCTACCAACAGGCGGGAACGGTACGTGGTGCCTGCGATCGTCAATTGGTCGTCAGGGAAATGGGCGCTGGTCATGATGGGCTTCCGGGTACGTGGGTGCAGGATGGGGCAAACTGCGTGGGAATTAAAGTAAACAATAGCTAACATGCGCGGCAGACCAGGCTGCCGACACGGGCTGAGATCAGCCGCCGCCTATGGCGCGCACGATATCGATACGGTCAGCCGCCTGTAACTGGCGCTGTGCCCATGTACCGCGCGGGACGATTTCACGGTTAATGGCTACCGCCACGGCTTTGCCGGACAGTGATAATTCTTCTATCAGGTCGGCCACATTCTGGCCATCCTTTACCTGGCGCGCAGCGCCGTTCAATTCGATCTCCAGCATCACTTCACTCGCTCACTTCACTATTTTCCATGGTGGCTGCGTGCCGTTGGCTGCCTTGTCATTTATTTAAGGGCTTACGGCTTTGCATCCGGGCTACCGCAGCTGTGCGGCAATTGTTTACGGACGTTGCGGTCAGTCGTACAGGCGACGGCGCCCGTCTTGTCATCCAGTTAAAACTCCACTTTAGGCAAGGCGTACAGGCTCAGACCAGCAAAGAAGACCAGAATTCTACCTGCATTTGAGCTATCAGAGGCAATACACCCCCTCATCGTCACTTATAATGCTTGATTCGATTCAATTCATACTCAATCATGGAATTAGCCAAGTCTTTCGATCCCGCCGACATTGAAGCGTTCTGGCGCACCGAATGGGAGAACCGCGGTTACTACACCGCCACCACCGACGCAGACAAACCCGCTTTCAGCATCCAGTTGCCGCCGCCGAACGTGACCGGCACCCTGCATCTGGGCCATGCATTCAATCAAACCATCATGGATGGCCTGACGCGCTACCATCGTATGCGCGGCTACAACACCGCCTGGATCCCGGGTACCGATCATGCCGGTATTGCGACCCAGATCGTGGTGGAACGCCAGCTCGACGCGCAAAAGATTACGCGCCATGACCTCGGCCGCGAAAAATTCGTCGAAAAAGTCTGGGAATGGAAAGAAAAATCCGGCTCCACCATCACCGGCCAGATCCGCCGCCTCGGCGCATCGCCTGACTGGAGCCGTGAATACTTCACGATGGATGAGCCACGCTCCAAAACCGTAACCGAAGTATTCGTGCGTCTGGTCGAACAAGGCCTGATTTACCGCGGCAAACGCCTGGTCAACTGGGACCCGGTACTCGGCACTGCCGTGTCCGACCTCGAAGTGGTATCGGAAGAAGAAGACGGCCAAATGTGGAATATCCGCTATCCACTGGCGGATGGTTCGAGCTACAAATTCCCGATCGCATTTGATGAAGAGGGTAATGCCACCGGATGGGAAGAGCGCAACTTCATCGTGGTCGCCACCACCCGTCCGGAAACCATGCTGGGCGACGTTGCCGTTGCAGTCGATCCGACCGACACCCGTTACCAGCACCTGGTCGGCAAGCTGCTGAAGCTGCCGCTGTGCGATCGCGACATCCCGCTGATCGCCGACGATTACGTCGACAAGGAATTCGGTACCGGTTGCGTGAAGATCACGCCTGCGCATGACTTCAACGATTACGCCGTCGGCCAGCGTCACAACCTCGACAAGATCAGCATCCTGACACTGGATGCCAAGATCAATGAAAACGCACCTGCTGCGTATCAGGGCCTGGATCGCTTTGCCGCGCGCAAACAAATCGTCGCCGACCTCGATGCACAAGGTTTGCTGGAACTGGTCAAACCGCACAAATTGATGGTGCCACGCGGCGACCGCACCAACACCGTGATCGAGCCTATGCTGACCGATCAGTGGTTCGTCGCCATGAGCAAACCAGCACCGGAAGGCACTTACTTCCCGGGCAAATCGATTACCGAAGTCGCACTGGAAAAAGTCGCGAATGGTGAAATCCAGATGCTGCCGGAGAACTGGACCAATACCTACAACCAGTGGCTGAACAACATCCAGGACTGGTGTATCTCGCGTCAACTGTGGTGGGGCCATCAAATCCCGGCCTGGTATGACAGCGAAGGTAAAGTCTATGTCGCACGCAATGAAGAAGAAGCAAAAGCCAAGGCTGCTGCAGCTGGCTACAACGGCCTGCTGACACGCGACGAAGACGTACTCGACACCTGGTTCTCGTCGGCACTGGTACCGTTCTCGACACTGGGCTGGCCGGAAGAAACGCCGGATTTCAAAACCTTCCTGCCATCGTCAGTACTGGTAACCGGCTTCGATATTATTTTCTTCTGGGTTGCGCGCATGGTCATGATGACCACGCACTTCACCGGCAAAGTCCCGTTCAAAACGGTATACGTGCACGGCCTGATACGCGACAGCAGCGGACAAAAAATGTCCAAGTCGAAAGGCAATACGCTGGATCCTATCGACCTGATCGACGGCATCAACGTCGATGATCTGGTAGGCAAGCGCACCGTCGGCCTGATGAATCCGAAGCAGGCGACCAGCATCGAGAAAGCAACGCGCAAGGAATTCCCGGCCGGTATCTCGGCTTACGGTACCGATGCACTGCGCTTCACGATGGCGAGCTATGCGTCGCTGGGTCGCAACATCAACTTCGACCTGAGCCGCTGCGAAGGCTATCGTAACTTCTGCAACAAGCTGTGGAATGCAACGCGCTTCGTGCTGATGAATTGCGAAGGCCACGATTGCGGTTTCCGTGATGCGCCATGCGCAGCCGGTGATTGTGATCCGGGTGGTTACACCGACTTCTCGCAAGCAGATCGCTGGATCGTTTCCAAACTGCAGCGCACCGAAGCCGACATCGCCAAAGGCTTTGCCGACTATCGTTTCGACAATATCGCAGCGTCGCTGTATCAATTCATCTGGGATGAGTATTGCGACTGGTACCTCGAAGTGGCCAAGGTACAGATCCAGACCGGTACGGAAGCACAGCAGCGCGCGACCCGTCGCACCCTGTTGCGCGTACTGGAAACCATACTGCGCCTGGCACATCCGGTGATACCGTTCATCACCGAAGCATTGTGGCAAACCGTGGCACCGCTGACCGGTTACAAAGCAAATCCGGCTGGCGATTCCATCATGCTGCAAGCCTACCCTGAAGCACAGGCTGGCAAGATTGATGAGCAGGCAGAAAACTGGATGGCAGAACTGAAGTCGATGACCGATGCCTGCCGTAACCTGCGTGGTGAAATGCAATTGTCACCGGCATTGCGCGTGCCGCTGATCCTGGAAGCAGGCGACACAACTCAGGCTGAACGCCTGCAATCGTTTGCACCGTATCTGCAAGCACTGGCCAAGCTGTCGGAAGTAAATGTTGCGAACCAGTTGCCGGAATCGCCGGCACCTGTTTCCATCGTCGGCACCGCTAAGCTGATGCTGAAAGTAGAAATCGATGTGGCAGCAGAACGCGAACGCCTGAGCAAGGAAATCGCGCGTCTGGATGGTGAAATCACCAAAGCCAACAGCAAGCTCGGCAATGAAAGCTTCGTCGCGCGTGCCCCGGCACAAGTGGTGGCACAGGAGAAGGAACGCGTCGCCAACTTCTCGGCCACACTGAATAAACTGCGCGAGCAATTTGCCAAACTGTAAGTGTGCAAGCTGATGCCGCCCTGCTGACGGGGCGGTAATGGGCGGCAACAAAAAAGCGGCTGACGTAGCAATACGTCAGCCGCTTTTTCATGTGATTTCTGCAGAATCAGACGAACGATAAAGTCAGTCCAGGCAAGGCAACGCCGGAAAATGCAGTCGACCATGTTTGCCCCGGCTTGACCGGATAAGCATCGGTCAAAGTACCGGTCGCAATGATTTCACCAGCCGCCAATGGTGCGAACTGCGGCTGCGTCTGCAGGGTCTGGTGCAGGTTCAGCAAGGCGTGCACCGGGCTGTCCAGCACATTGCTGCCAAAGCCTGCGCTATGCAGTCTGAACTCTTCACCTTCGCTATACGACAGCGAAACGCTGGCGGCAGTCAGGATATCGGCCAGATGCGAACGCGTAGCCGACGACAACACGTGCGGTTCGCCCAGGATCAGTGCGCCGTGGAATCCAAAAGCCGCAACCGCATCGGCAGCTTCAAACTTCCAGTCCGCAAACGGACACACCACCAGCTCAAAGCCGTGCGCCATCCACTCTATGCACTCGGCGATATCTTCCAGCGTCGCATCCTTAGGCGGTGCCTTGGCCAGCTTGAATACGATCTCCGGTTCTATGCGTGGTTGCACTGCACCTGTCAGGTCCTGCAAGCCATGGTTATCTTCCGAATAGCGCACGGTATCGTCATACATATGCGCCCAGATCGGCGCGCTGATCGGTTCGCGCTCACCGTAGTTCGGCCAGATACGGCGATTGGTAAAACCGATCTTGCGCCCTATCGGCGTCTCGCCTTGTGCAGTACGTATATCGACGATGCACTTGGCCACATCATAGCCATCGGCAATGCTCAGATTGTCGTCTTTGGTCAGGCAGGGAATTTGTTGCGCATCCGCTCGCGCAGTCAGCAATTGGTGCGCGTATCGATTGGCTTGGGTAGACATCAACATGGCTAGCTCGCGCAGAGAAGTTAAATAAAGGAAATAAAGCCTTATTTGCGATGCAACATTCTCACACAAGGACTACGCCCTGCAAAGGAGCAATTTGTCCCAGGACGACCGTATCAGATGAAATTTTTTAATGCAGAGATATCATTTGACTAATGACACAGTGCAACAGTGACTGCTGTCAACGCGACCGTCAGCCTTGACTGCGCTGGCGTGCCAGGTAACGATCCAGCTGATTGGCAAAATTGCGCGTATCGCCCTGGCTGAAGGCGGCCGGACCGCCGGTATCGACGCCGCTGCTGCGCAAGTCATCCATAAAACTGCGCATCGTCAAATGCTGCTGGATGTTGTCTTTGGTATAAAACTCGCCGCGCGGATTCAGCGGATGCCCGCCTTTTTCCAGCACGTCGGCCGCCAGCGGGATATCGGCGGTAATCACCAGGTCGCCGGGCTGTACCAGACGCACGATTTCATTGTCTGCCACATCAAAACCGGCAGGCACCTGCAGCGCCTTGATAAAACGAGATGGCGGTGTACGCAGTAATTTGTTGGCTACCAGTGTGACTTGTACTTCGAGTCTGTCCGCCACGCGAAACAAGACTTCCTTGATCACATTGGGACAGGCATCGGCATCAACCCAGATTTGCATGCTGCGCTTACTGCCCTGCCCACAAGTCGCCAGTCGGCCCGGTCTGCGGCGCAGTCACACCGAAATGGGTATAGGCGGCAGGCGTGGCGATGCGTCCGCGTGGCGTGCGTTGCAGGAAGCCTTGCTGGATCAGATAGGGTTCGAGCACGTCTTCTATGGTGTCGCGCTCTTCACCGATGGCTGCGGCGAGGTTATCGAGGCCGACCGGCCCGCCATTGAATTTGAACAGTACCGCTTCCAGCAGCTTTCTATCCATCAGGTCGAAGCCGACCGGATCGACATCCAGCATAACCAGTGCGGCATCGGCCATGGCTTTGGTGATTTTGCCATTGCCTTTGACTTCAGCGTAATCACGCACGCGACGCAACAAGCGGTTCGCGATACGCGGCGTACCACGGCTGCGCTTGGCAATTTCCAATGCGCCATCGTCATCGATAGGCGCATTCAGCAAGGAAGAACTGCGGGTCACGATACGCGCCAATTCCAGCGGCGTATAAAACTCGAGACGTGCCACGATGCCGAAGCGATCACGCAAAGGATTCGTCAACATGCCGGCACGCGTGGTTGCGCCGACCAGTGTGAACGGCTGTAAATCCAGGCGCACCGAGCGCGCAGCAGGACCTTCGCCGATCATGATATCGATCTGGTAATCCTCCAGCGCCGGATACAGGATTTCTTCGACCACCGGCGACAACCTGTGGATTTCATCGATGAAGAGTACGTCGTTGGCTTCGAGGTTAGTCAGCAATGCTGCCAGGTCACCTGCACGTTCCAGCACCGGACCGGAAGTCTGGCGCAGGTTGACGCCCATTTCGCGCGCGATGATGTGCGCGAGGGTCGTCTTACCCAAACCCGGCGGACCGAACAGCAAAGTGTGATCCAGTGCTTCATGCCGTTGCCGCGCTGCGGTGATGAAGATTTCCAGCTGGCCACGGATTTTTTCCTGGCCTACATATTCGTCCAGTTGCTTGGGACGCAGCGCGCGCTCTATCGCCTCCTCGTTAGCAGAGGCTGGGGTCGCGGCTATGATGCGTTGTTCGCTGAAATCGTCGGTTTGTATGCTCATGGTCGCATTGTAGCGTGGCGGCGGCGAAAGTTAATAGGACAGGCCTTAAGCCTTGGACAAGGACTTGAGCGCGAGCTTGATACCGTCAGAGACACCGGTACCGGCGGGCACTTGTTTGAGTGCCAGCATCGCTTCCTTGTCGGAATAACCCAAAGCCAGCAATGCATTCAGAATGTCGGAAGTCGCATCGGTCGCAACCGCACCTGCTCCACCGAGGTCGGCACCCAGCTTGCCCTTCAGTTCCAGCAAGAGACGCTCGGCGGTTTTCTTGCCGATGCCGGGGATCTTGGTCAGGCGTCCGGCTTCCTGCAAGGTGATCGATTGCGCCAGGTCAGCGACCGACATGCCGGACAAAATGGAGAGCGCCGTACGCGCACCTATGCCGGTGATTTTTACCAATTGCTTGAAGACGTTACGTTCTTCGTTCGTACCAAAACCAAACAGGATATGCGCATCTTCACGCACGGTCAGATGGGTCAGCAGCACAACTTTTTCACCCAGGCCGGGCAGGTTGTAGAAGGTGCTCATCGGCACATTGACTTCATAACCGACGCCGTTGCAATCGACCAGCAATTGCGGTGGATTTTTTTCGAGCAATACTCCGGAAAGACGACCTATCATCGCGCTGTGACCTTGTGAAATGAGTTCTAATACTAACCGACCAGGCGGCCGCCGCGCACACGCAAACCTTTGCGTGCCAGCTCCGGTGCCAGCGCACCGAGCACACTCAGGGTTTCACCGCTATGCGCATGGCAGATCGCCACACCCAATGCATCGGCGGCATCAGTGCCGGGCATACCCGATAATTTCAGCAAGCGTTGCACCATATCCTGCACCTGTGCTTTTTGCGCTTTGCCCTGCCCGACGACCGCCTGCTTGACTTGCAGCGCGGTGTATTCCGCCACCAGCAAATCGGCATGCACCAGTGCGCAAATTGCGGCGCCACGTGCCTGCCCGAGTAAGAGTGTCGATTGCGGATTCACGTTGACGAATACTTTCTCTATCGCCGCACAATCGGGGCGATACGTCGCGATGACTTCGGAGACACTGGAGAGTATGGTTTTGAGGCGCTGCGGTAAATCGGCATCGGGCGTTTTGATGGTGCCCGATGCGATGTAGCTGAGCTTGTTGCCATGCTTCTCGATCACGCCAAAGCCGGTGGTACGCAAGCCAGGGTCGATGCCGAGAATTTTCATGGAGTAGGAAGTAGCTATAAGCAAGTCACGCGACTAGTGTCGCATGACTTTGCTGATTAGTGACGGAAGTGGCGTGTGCCTGTCATCAGCATCACGACGCCTTGTTCATCCGCTGCATCGATTACTTCCTGATCGCGCATCGAACCACCCGGATGGATGACCGAAGTCGCACCGGCAGCAACCACTACGTCGAGACCATCACGGAACGGGAAGAACGCGTCCGACGCGACTGCGGTACCAGCCAGCGACAAGCCTGCGTTCTGCGCCTTGATCGAGGCAATACGTGCGGAGTCGATGCGACTCATTTGACCTGCGCCTACGCCCATGGTCATGCCGTTTGCACAGAACACGATTGCATTCGATTTCACGAACTTGGCGACGCGCCATGCAAACATCAGGTCTTGCAATTGTTGTGGTGTCGGTTGCTTCTTGCTGACGACTTTCAATTCGGACAGCAAAACATTCTTCGCATCCGGCGATTGCACCAGCAAGCCACCGCCTACGCGTTTGAAGTCATGTGCATTGACTGCATTGCCGAGCGGGATTTCCAGCAGGCGTACGTTTTGTTTGCCGGCGAAAATTTGTTTGGCTTTTTCACTGAACGATGGTGCGATCAGAACTTCAACGAATTGTTTGGCGACTGCTTCTGCCGCGTTGCCATCCAGCTCGCGGTTGAAGGCGATGATACCGCCGAAAGCCGAGGTCGGATCGGTTTGCAAAGCCTTGCTATACGCTTCCAGCGGGCTGATGCCGACTGCCACACCGCAAGGATTCGCGTGCTTGATGATGACGCATGCGGACTCGTCGAAAGTCTTCACGCATTCCCATGCTGCATCTGCATCGGCGATGTTGTTGTACGACAGTTCCTTGCCTTGCAATTGCGTGTAATTAGCCAACGCGCCGACTTGCGGATTACTTTCGCGATAGAAGGCGGCGGATTGATGCGGATTTTCACCGTAACGCATTTCCTGCACTTTTTCGAAATGCAGGTTCAGGGTAGACGGATAAGCACTGCGTGTGGCGTGCTGTTTATCTGCACCCAGTGAGGTGAAGTAATTGGTGATCGCGCCGTCGTATTGCGCGGTGTGCGCGAATACTTTTTTCGCCAATGTGAATTTGGTTTCGTAGGTGACTTCGCCATTATTCGCACCCAGTTCGCTCAAGACCTGGCTGTAGTCAGTCGGATCGCAAATGACGATGACGTCTTTGTGATTCTTGGCCGACGAACGCAACATCGCAGGACCGCCGATGTCGATGTTTTCGATGGCATCTTCCAGCGAGCACTCTGCACGTGCCACGGTTTGCTGGAATGGATAGAGGTTGACGACCACCATGTCGATAGTCGGGATCGCGTGCTTCTCCAGTGCGCTGACATGCTCAGGAAAATCGCGACGCGCCAGGATGCCGCCGTGTACTTTCGGGTGCAGGGTTTTGACGCGGCCATCCAGCATCTCAGGGAAGCCGGTGTAGTCGGCCACTTCGGTCACGCTGATGCCATTCTCAGCCAGCAGTTTTGCGGTGCCTCCGGTCGACAGGATGTTGACACCCATGCCTGACAGGGCGCGGGCAAATTCCAGAACGCCAGTTTTGTCGGAGACCGAGATGAGAGCTTGTTTGATCATGATGAAAATAGTGGAAGTAAAGTAGAACTCATTTCATAAATATCCGCGAGTGCGAACGCGGCTATTTGGGAGGTAGTGCAAGGCGTGTCGCGCTGCCAAGGGTGGTCCCCTTGGCAAGCGGCGCAACGCAGCAATACGCCCAAATAGCTCGTTCCCTTCGGGTTCTTACCAAAAGCGGCGCTGGCCGCGTTGTGCTCCTTGCGCATAGGCTACTATGCGACGCGTCGCACGCCTTGCCAGCACCGCTTTTGGTAAGAACGCATCTCACGGATATTGGTGAAATGAGTTCTAGATAAAGGCGCGTCGTAAGCAGATTTGAAACAGGCCGCGACGCCACTGCCCTTAGCTTATTCACTTCCCGCCGCGAGTGCGGGAAGAAGGTTGGGAATTACAATAAATCGTGCTGCTGCAATTTCTTGCGCAGGGTATTGCGGTTAATGCCCAGCATGTCCGCCGCGTGCGACTGGTTGCCTTCAGCACGCTCCATCACTGCTTCGAGGATGGGTTTTTCTACGGTGAAGACCACCATCTCATAGACATTCGATGGCATTTGCTCGCCGAGGTCCTTGAAATACTTCTCGAGGCTTTTCTTGACGACTTCTTGGATATTATCTTTGCTCATTGTGCTTAGTTGATTGCGCGTTTTTATAATTTGTCGGGCTCGCATTCTGCCACTTACATGGCAAGACACCAACCCCGTATCAGGCGGCCAACTTTTCTGCGGTCGGACGATATTGTAACCGTTCGCCGTGGGCCAACTGCATTTCAAAGAATGTATTTACGGCAGCCAATTGCTGCTCGCAGTCTTCCAGCTTGTTCATTTGTTGACGAAATGCTTCGCCGCCTACCAGTTCCCGTACGTACCAGCCTATATGCTTGCGCGCCGTACGTACCCCGAGGTATTCACCATAAAAAGCATAATGCGCACGCAAATGTTCATCCATCAGTGCTTGCACTTCGGCAATCATAGGCGGCGGCAAATAAGTCCCGGTCCGCAGGTAATGCTCGATTTCACGGAAAATCCATGGCCGACCCTGTGCCGCACGACCGATCATGATGGCGTCCGCGCCCGTCACATCCAGCACATAGCGCGCTTTCTCCGGCGTCGTGATGTCGCCATTCGCCACAACGGGTATGGAAACCGATGCCTTGACTGCGGTAATCATCTCGTACTCAGCGTCGCCGCTGTAACCATCGGCACGGGTACGTCCGTGCAGGGTCAGCATGGCGATGCCGCTTTGTTCGGCGATGCGCGCGATATTCAACGCATTCTTGTGCGCCCGGTCCCAGCCGGTGCGAAATTTCAGCGTGACCGGTACGTTGACCGATGCGACCACGGCTTCCAGGATTTCCGCGACCAGACTTTCGTGTTGCAACAGGGCCGAACCGCACCAGCTATTACACACCTTCTTGACCGGGCAACCCATGTTGATATCGATGATTTGCGCGCCTTTATCCACATTGAATTTGGCGCACTCAGCCAGCAAGACCGGATCGGCACCGGCGATCTGCACCGCCTTCGGCTCGACCTCACCATCGTGGTTGGTACGACGCGTGGATTTATCGCTGGCCCACAAACGCGGATTCGATGCCGCCATCTCCGACACGGCGTAGCCCGCGCCCAATTGTTTGCACAATTGGCGGAATGGCCGGTCCGTCACCCCGGCCATAGGGGCGACAAAGACATTGTTCGGAAGGGAATAGGGACCGATGTTCACGACAGCAGCATGCGGAGGAAAACCGCTATTTTAGCCGCATCCGCCGGTGACTTCTGCAGCAATGCGACAAACGTTGTATTTGCAGGCAACTTATTGCCAGTTTGCCTATTTTGCTGCTTTATTTCGCGTACTTAATCTGGCGTTACTTTGGATTGTCGTTCTCATCCAGTGATGCATGCGCCAGATGCGAGACATCCGCCCATTGCAGGATCTGGAAATTCTGACCATCAAAGCTCACACGGTTGATGCTGGCGTTCAGGACGTCAAAGTCACGCGGATGCTCATAGCCCATGCTTTTCACACGGCGGTACACCGAATCCAGCACGCCGCCATGCGTGAAGACCGCGATCTTGCGGTTACCCGGCTGGCTTGCAAGGCGGGCGATGCAGTCCACCGCCCGTGCTGCAAATTCACGCAAGGTTTCCGCACGGCGCTCACCGTCCGGATAGCGCGCATCGATATCGCGACGCTGCCAGGCGGCGTAATCTTCCGGGAATTTTTCCTTGATTTCCGGGTGGTTCAAGCCTTCGAAAGCACCAAAGCAGCGCTCACGCAAACCCTGCTCGGACTGCACTTGCATACCACGCGGAATCGCGACTGCCTGCGCCGTATCGTAGGCACGTAACAAGTCGCTCGAGTAAATCGCATCCAATGGCTCGTCCAGCAAGAAACGTCCAAGTGCTGCGGCCTGCCGCCTGCCTTCGTTGTTCAGCGCAACGTCGGTATGTCCCTGCAAACGCTTGCCGACATTCCACTCGGTTTCACCATGGCGTATCAATAATATTTCTGTCACATCATCCTCGTTACTAGACCAGCGCCGGATTCAAGGTGTAGCTACCACTGACACTCGCCTGATCCAGCACATGCCCGGCTATCGCAGTGCGCACTTGCTGGCCGGTGAACTCACCATCCAGCGGCACACTGGCAATATCCAGCGCATACAGAGTAAATACATAGCGATGCACAATCGCATCGTTCCACGGCGGGCACGGGCCGTCATAGCCAAAGTATGCGCCTGCCATATCGGCATCCGACGCAAACCAGCCGGTGTAATCGTTGATACCGTGACGCGCACCCTTGATCGGTGTATGGTCGATTGCCGGGCCGGATTTGCCGCGTGGTGTCACGCCGCTGGCAAATGATGCTGCAGCAATTTGCTGTGTCTCTGCCGGGATATCGATCAGGGTCCAGTGGAAGAAGTCGACACGCGGCAAATCAGCAGGCACGGTCTTGCCTTCCTGATTTACATCGTCACCACGTGAAGGGACATCCGGATCGTGCACGACCAGTACCAGCGATTTGGTCGCTGCCGGCACGCCGCTCCAGGCCAGGTGGGGATTTTTATTGCTGGATAAAGTGACATGCGTCGCCGGGTCGATCACGCAAAAAGCGAACTCGCCCGGGATTGCCGCGCCATCCTTGAAAGAATCACTCCATAGTTTCATCGTGCACTCGACTGTTTAATTTAGAACTCATTTCACAAATATCCGTGAGTGCGAACCTGGCTATTTGGGAGGTAGTGCAAGGCGTGTCGCGCCGCCAAGGGTGGCCCCCTTGGCAAGTGGCGCAACGCAGCAATACGCCCAAATAGCCCGTTCCCTACGCGTTCTTACCAAAAGCGGCGCTGGCCGCGGTGCGCTCCTTGCGTATAGCCCCGCTATGCGACGCGTCGCGCGCCTTGCCAGCACCGCTTTTGGTAAGAACGCATCTCACGGATATTTGTGAAATGAGTTCTAGCATTGTAGCGGCAGCAAGCAAATCATGCCGCACGGATATTTCAAACTGCCGGCTTGACCTGCAACCAAAACGTCACCGGTCCGTCATTGGTGAGTGAAACTTTCATATCTGCACCGAATTGCCCTGTGGCGATATTCGCATGGCGTGCGCGTGCCTGCACTACAAAATAATCAAACAGGGCACGCGCAAGATCCGGCGCTGCCGCTGGCGTGAATGAAGGACGCGTACCGGAGCGGGTATCTGCCGCCAGCGTGAACTGCGGCACCAGCAATACGCCACCGGCGGTATCGACCACACTCAGATTCATCTTGCCGGCTGCATCCGAAAACACGCGATACGACAGCAATTTGCCGAGCAAGGCATCGGCTTCCTTCTCGGTATCGCCGCGCTCCGCACACAGCAATACCATCAGCCCGGCATCTATAGCGCCTACCGTCGCGCCATCGACCACGACGCTGGCATGCGCGACGCGCTGCAAGAGTGCAATCATGCAGCCCTGCTTAAGCCAGTGTTACGCGGGCAAACTTGCGCTTGCCGACTTGTACGACCACGGTGCCCGCTTCCACTTTCAATGCTTTATCGCTGATGACGGTACCGTCTATCCGTACGCCGCCCTGCTCTACCATGCGCAAGGCTTCCGAAGTCGACGCGCACAAGTTCGCCTGCTTGAGCAATTGACCTATGCCCAACGGTGCGCCTGTCAGCGCAACTTCAGGGATGTCGTCCGGGATACCGCCTTTGGAGCGATTGACGAAGTCTGTCAGCGCATCTTCCGCCGCTTGTACGGAATGGAAGCGTGCAACGATTTCCTGCGCCAGCAAGACTTTGACATCGCGCGGATTGCGACCGCCTTCGATGTCTTGCTTGAATTGAGCGATTTCGGCGAGTGAACGGAAAGACAACAATTCGTAGTAACGCCACATCATCACATCGGAAATGCTCATCAGCTTGGCGAACATGGTGTTGCCCGGTTCGGTAATGCCGATGTAATTCCCTTTGGATTTCGACATTTTTTCAACGCCGTCCAAACCTTCGAGCAAAGGCATGGTCAATATGCATTGCTGCTCCTGGCCATAGCTTTTTTGCAACTCGCGACCTACCAGCAAGTTGAATTTTTGATCAGTACCGCCCAGCTCCAGGTCGGACTTCAGGGCAACCGAGTCGTAGCCCTGCATCAGCGGATAGAGGAATTCATGCAGCGAGATAGGCGTATTCGCCTTGAAGCGCTTGGTGAAATCTTCGCGCTCGAGGATACGTGCCACTGTGTACTTGGCCGACAACTCGATCATGCCGCGTGCGCCCAGCGGATCGCACCATTCCGAGTTGTAGCGGATCTCGGTACGTTCCGGATCCAGCACCAGGCTGGCTTGCGAGAAGTAAGTCTTCGCGTTTTCTTCGATTTGCTCTTTTGTCAACGGCGGACGCGTGATGTTGCGGCCGGATGGGTCGCCGATCATGGAGGTGAAATCACCGATCAGGAAGATGACCTGATGGCCCAGATCTTGCAACTGACGCATCTTGTTCAATACAACGGTGTGACCCAGGTGCAAATCTGGTGCAGTCGGGTCCAGACCGAGTTTGATGCGCAAAGGCTTGCCAGTTTGTTCAGACCGCGCGAGCTTCTGCGCGAACTCTGATTCGATTAACAATTCTTCAACGCCGCGCTTAGCGACCGCCAGGGCCTCTTGCACCTTGTCTGAGAGAGGCAATTGATCCGCTTTGCTGCTAGAAGAAACGTCCATATCGTAAAAGTAAATTGTAAAAAAGGGGGTAAGAAAAACAGAAATCGGTACAATGCTTTTTTAATTTAAATCCAGCTACTCTAACCTTGCCGTTCATCAACTTATAAAAACACAAGAAAGAGAAACCGAACAAGCGGCAGATTTTAACTTATTGCATGTTCACATTAAATAAATTACTTAGCGCAAGCTCAGCCAGTAAAAAGCTACTACTCGGATCATCCCGCAAAACCCGCATCGTTTCCGCCTCCGCATTGCTGCTGGCAGTGTGCGCGTTTGGTGCAGCAGGCGTGGCTCCTATGGCCCCTGATGCCGATGATTTGCCGATCAAGTCCATTACGCAGGAATTGCAGCTGCCGCATCTGGCCGACCAGATCGCTGCACTCGACACCCTCCAGCAAAACTACATCAGCGAAGAGCGCGTACGCTCGGGTGACACCCTTGCCACACTGCTTAACCGCCTGGGTGTGGATGATGCCGATGCCAGCAACTTCATCAAGTCCGATGCCATCGCACGCAATGTGATGCAACTGAAAGCCGGCAAACGGGTACAGGTGCAAACCACTGAAGACGGCGAACTGAACTGGCTCAGCAGCACCGTCGGCACTGGCGCCGGCAATCTGAAGAACATTGAAATCCGCCGCGAAGGCAAGGGTTTCAAGGCGACTGAAAAAGCCATCGCCCTGGAAAAACGCATAGAAATGCGCTCCGGCGAAATCAAATCCTCATTGTTTGCCGCAACTGACGCCGCACAAATTCCAGACAACGTCGCTTCGCAAATCGTCGATATGTTTTCCACCAACATCGACTTCGGCTCCGACCTGCGTCGCGGTGACCGCTTCAATGTAGTGTACGAAACATTCTGGCAAAACGGCGAATACGTCTATGCAGGTCGTGTACTGGCAGGCGAATTCATGAATGGCCCGGCAACTTATCAATCAGTCTGGTTCGATGATCCTAGCGTTGCTTCGAGCGGCGGTTACTACGGTTTCGACGGCAAGTCGCTGAAAAAAGCCTTCCTCAAATCGCCACTCGAATTCTCGCGTATCTCGTCCGGCTTCTCGGTGCGTAAGCATCCGATCTCCGGTTTGTGGAAAGCACATAAAGGCGTCGACTTTGCAGCTGCAATCGGCACCCCTATCCGTGCTTCCGGCGACGGCGTGATCGACTTTGCCGGTACGCAACGCGGTTACGGCAATGTCGTCATCATTAAGCACTGGTCCAAGTATTCCACTGCTTACGCGCACATGAGCCGCTTCGCTACCAACATCCGCAAAGGCAGCAAAGTCAGCCAGGGCCAGGTTATCGGCTATGTCGGCATGACGGGCTGGTCGACCGGCCCTCACTTGCACTATGAATTCCGCGTCAACAATGAAGCCCGCGACCCGATGTCGGTCGACATCCCGAATGCACAGCCGTTGACCGCTGCGCAAATGCAAAAATTCCGCACCGTCGCAACCGACATGACACATCGCTTTGCCTTGCTGTCGCCGGAAAATAGCAACGTGCGCCTCGCAGCAAAATAAGCAGCTCTTCTGAGCCGGATCTGCCTGATCCGGCTCCACAAAACCGTTCGTCCGGTGTAGAGTGAACTACCCTGATGAACGGTTTTTTTATGCCTACTGATTCCTCCCTTTTCATTGGCCTGATGTCCGGCACCAGCCTGGACGGTGTCGATGGCATCCTCGCCGAATTCTCTGCCGATGGCGCCGTGCGCCAGACCCTGGCTGCAGCTTACGTACCCTTCCCCGATGCGTTGCGTGCCGAGCTGATGGCGCTGCAAAGCGCAGGCCCGGATGAAATTCATCGTGAAGCCATCACAGCAAACAAGCTGGTCGCTTACTACGCAGAATGCGTGCACGACTTGTTGCAACAGGCGCAGCTCAATGCGGATCGCGTGACAGCCATCGGTGTACATGGTCAAACCATACGGCACCGACCGGAAGCGGGCTATACACGACAGATCAACAACCCTGCCTTGCTGGCCGAACTCACCGGCATCGATGTCATCGCCGATCTGCGCAGCCGCGACATCGCCGCGGGCGGACAAGGCGCGCCCCTGGTACCGGCCTTCCATCAGGCGCTATTCGGATCAACAACTGAAAACCGCGTGCTGGTAAACATAGGCGGCATTGCCAATATCAGCGTTCTGCCGAAGGATAAAGACGCACCGGTGATCGGTTTCGATACCGGCCCCGGCAATGTATTGATGGATGCATGGATAGCACAGCACAATGGCCAGCCTTACGATGCAGATGGTGCATGGGCCAAGACTGGTAATGTGCATGCCGAATTGTTGGCGGCACTGCGTGATGAAGCCTTCTTCGCTGCTGCACCACCGAAAAGTACAGGGCGTGATTTATTCCATCCGGCGTGGCTGGCGCAAAAACTGGCCGACTTCCCCGGCCTGGCGAGTGCCGATGTACAAACCACGCTGGCGGTATTCACTGCAACCACGCTGGCTGATGCAATCAAACTGTATGCACCGCACACCCAGGCGGTGTATGTATGCGGCGGCGGCGCTTACAACCATTACCTGCTGACGCTATTGCACTATGCATTGAAGTTGCATCAGGCGACGATCAGGGTCGAGTCGACGGTGGCGCTGGGTGTCGCACCGAATCAGGTGGAAGCACTGGCCTTTGCGTGGCTGGCGCAACGTTTCACAGCACGTGAACCGGGCAACCTGCCATCGGTGACTGGCGCGCGCGGCTTACGGATCTTGGGTGCGCTGTACCCGGCCTGAGCATGCAAAGTTTACGGACGTAAAAAAAGCGCAGAATCTTCTGCGCTTTTTATTTGAAACGAAGCTGCGTCGTTACGCGATTAAGCCGAGAACGAAGAACCGCAACCACAAGTTGTTGTTGCATTCGGATTCTTGATCACGAATTGCGCGCCTTCAAGATCGTCCTTGTAATCGATTTCTGCGCCGACCAGATACTGGTAGCTCATCGAGTCGATTAACAACTGCACGCCGTTCTTGGTCATGGTGGTGTCGTCTTCATTGACGATTTCGTCAAACGTGAAGCCGTACTGGAAGCCGGAGCAACCGCCACCCTGCACAAATACGCGCAATTTCAGATCTGGATTACCTTCTTCTTCGATCAACTCTGCAACTTTCAGCGCAGCGCTGTCGCTGAAAACGATAGGGGATGGCATTTCGGCAACTGCATTCATTTCAGGCTCCTGCTGGAAAACGGTACTTCATTATAGACCTAAGCCGCGTTTTACGTATTGTTCGCGGCCAGTATAGGTACAGCCAACTTCAAAATCGGTTCATCGACCTCATGGGTCAGCTTGCCGGAGACTACTGCACCGCCGTGCATTTCCAGCGCTTTGTAGTTTACGTCACCAGTTATGCGGGCTTTCGGCTGCAATTCAAGCAATTCCGATGAAAATACCGGACCGATAATTTCCCCGTTAACAAGTAAATGTGCAACCCGCACTTCACCTTCGACCCGTGCATGCTCAGAGATGACCAGCATGCTGATTTCATCCGCCTGGGCAATCACATCACCTTTGACACAACCATCGATACGCAAACCGCCCTTGAAATGAACGTTGCCGGTAATGATGGTGGAAGCGCCTATCAGGCTATCTATCGTACTTTTTGCTTTACGGCTAAACATGATGACGCTCCTTTACAAATTTGAAGACTGTTGCGCGCGCAAAGTGCCTTTTTCAAGAACCTTGATCTGAACCGATTTGGGCACTGCACCTGCAGGTATCGTGAGGACGCCTTCTAAACGCTGATAATGCCTGAAGGAAAGCTTGAATTTATCTGCTTCATCCGGCTTTGGAAAGGTCATCATAGCACTTTTGCCGTCCTGCACGAATGTCACTATCAGCTGGTAATTGCCGCCGAAATCATGCCCCACTTTGCCGCCTTGCATTAATAACAAACGATAACGCAGTTGCGTCGGCTCAAGCATTTCCGCCTTCAGGCGTCGTATCGTAATTCCTTGCGCACCGGTATCGGTAGGCAACAGACTTTCAAAGAAAGCTAAATCTTCTTTCAGCTTGGTATTTTCTGATTCCAGCGTTTTGATCTGACGCGACAATTGGGACTGCAGCGAACGCTCTATATTAAGTTGGCTTTCTGCCGCATTGACTGTCGTTTCAAACTTGTCCCGCTCGGCGCTGATTTGCTTCAGTTGTTCTTGCACGTCTGCCAACTGCTCTGTAGTCGCGCCCGGCTTGAAACCGGTAAAACTGCGCCCCAGGTCATACGCCCACATCGCCATCGCACCGCCCAAACCCACCACGATTGCGATGAATACCGCCCGCAAAGGCCACGGCAGGTGATTCTTGATGGTCATGCGCGGCGCTGAAATCGACCAGCGACGCATCCATAGCTTGCGCTGCAGCGACTTAAAAACCGGTTTAGGCTTACTCATGAATCAGATGCGCATCATTACGGCAAGACAGGGATGTGCATCAAACCGGCCGTTTCATCCAGGCCGAACATGAGGTTCATACATTGCACTGCCTGACCGGAAGCGCCCTTGACCAGATTGTCCTGTACGACCAGGATGACGAGCGTGTCGCCATCGTCCGGACGATGCAAGGCTATGCGCAACATATTCGACGCACGGGTCGAACGTGTTTCAGGATGCGAGCCAAAAGGCATGACATCGATGAAGGGTTCGTTGCCATATGCGTTTTCGAACAAGGCTTGCAAGGCGGCGTTGTCGATGTCTTTGGTCAGGCGCGCATACAGGGTCGAATGCATGCCACGGATCATCGGCACCAGATGCGGGGTAAACAGCAAGCCGACTTTATCCTTGGTCAGCAAACGCAAACGTTCCAGGGTCTCAGGCGAATGGCGATGGCCAGACACGCCGTAGGCCTTGAAGTTATCGCCCGCTTCAGAGAACAACGTCGCGACTTCAGCTTTACGACCGGCACCGGATACGCCCGACTTGCAATCCGCGATCAGGTGCGAGGCGTCAATCACGCCGGCTTGCAACAAAGGCGCGAGACCCAGTTGCATGGTGGTCGGATAGCAGCCTGGATTGCCAACGATGCGCGCCTTGCGGATAGCCTCGCGATTCAATTCAACCAGGCCATACGCGGCTTCTTTCAGCAACTCTGGGCAGGTATGCGGGATCTTGTACCACTTCTCAAAGGAAGCGATGTCCTGCAAGCGAAAGTCGGCAGCGAGGTCGATGACCTTGACGCCAGCCGCCAGCAATTCCGGCGCTTGTGCCATGGCCACACCGTGCGGCGTAGCGAAGAAGACAACATCACATTCGGTCAGCCTGGCTTTTTCCGGCGCCGAAAACGCCAGATCCACACGTCCGCGCAATGACGGAAACATATCGGCCACCGGCAAACCATCTTCCTTGCGCGATGTAATCGCGGTGAGTTTGACTTCCGGGTGTGTTGCCAACAAGCGCAACAATTCCACGCCTGTATAACCGGTGCCGCCGACGATGCCAACCTTGATCATGTTTCTTCCTAGCAAAATTTACTTCGTTTTATTTTAACAGGCGATGAGCTGCATACGCTCGCCCACCATCGCTTCCAATCGCAAACCAGGATAAAAAAAGCCGCCAGGCGTAAACCAGGCGGCTTTTCGATGCTCTGAAAACGCAGATTAACGCTTGGAGAACTGTTTGGCGCGACGTGCTTTGCGCAGGCCGACCTTTTTACGTTCAACTTCACGTGCATCACGAGTAACGAAGCCTGCTTTGGACAGTTCCGATTTCAATGTTGCATCGTAGTCGATCAGGGCACGGGTGATGCCGTGACGCACAGCGCCCGCTTGGCCGGATTCACCGCCACCGTTGACGTTAACCATGATGTCGAATGTTTCAACATTGTTGGTCAGTTCCAGAGGCTGGCGTATCACCATCAGACCGGTTTCGCGCGAAAAATATTCATTCGCTGGCTTGCCGTTGACGACGATCTGGCCGGAGCCGGATTTGATGAAGACGCGAGCCACTGCACTCTTGCGACGGCCGGTTCCGTAATTGTAGTTACCGATCATGTCTATTCCTTAGAGTTCAAGTGCTTTAGGTTGCTGCGCAGCGTGCGGATGAGTTGCCTCAGCGTACACTTTGAGCTTCTTGATCATCGCGTAGCCGAGTGGGCCTTTAGGCAACATGCCTTTGACCGCTTTCTCAAGCGCGCGACCCGGAAAACGCTGTTGCATTTTCAGGAAGTTGGTTTCATAGATACCGCCTGGGTAACCCGAGTGGCGATAGTATGTTTTTTCTGTTGCTTTGGTACCGGTCACGCGCAGTTTGCCTGCGTTGATCACGACGATGAAATCGCCGGTGTCGACGTGAGGAGTAAATTCCGGTTTGTGTTTGCCGCGCAGTCGGAGTGCCACTTCGCTGGCAACACGTCCGAGGACTTTGTCCGTCGCGTCAATCACGAACCAATCGCGCTGGACTTCGTGTCCTTTAGCGGAGAAGGTTTTCATGATGACTTCCTAAATATAATTAAATCGCTCAAATGGTGGTTACGCGGCTAGAACTTCTGAGCAACTGCCCGCGTACTCGGCCTTGTTATCTCTTCCTGAGCAAACGAAAGAACCGCAGATTATAGACTTTTCAAGGACTTAGCGTCAAATTTAAGCAGCTATTTTGGCGATATTTGCCGTTAAAACGTTGCGATCCGGGCGAATTGATGCCGAAAAGTCATGGAATCTGTGTTCATCCGGCAATTCCCGCGCTTGCACAGGCTGCATCAATTTCTCCGTCAGCAGTTACAATGACGCAAAATCAACCTGCAACTTTACGAGAACACCATGGAATGCACAGTACGCTGGACCGGCTTGTCCGGCATGACCTTTTTAGCTGAAACCGGCTCCGGCCACGTCGTCGCCATGGATGGCGCACCCGAAGGCGGTGGCCGCAACCTGGCGCCACGCCCGATGGAAGTGGTGCTGCTCGGCACCGGCGGCTGCACCGCCTATGACGTCGTCGTCATCCTGCGCAAAAGCGGCCAGGATGTGCGCGGCTGCGAAGTATCGCTCAAATCTGAGCGCGCTGAAACCGACCCGAAAGTTTTTACCAAGGTCCACTTCCACTTTACCGTTACTGGCCGCAACCTGAAATCCAATGTGGTCGAACGCGCGATCAAGCTGTCGCATGACAAGTATTGCTCGGCATCCATCATGATGGAAAAGACTGCTGAAATTACCCACTCGTTCGAGATAGTCGACGACGCAGCACCAGCTGTCGCCGCTTAATAGCTTTAACACTAACCGTTTGGGCAAAAAGAAAGGGATAGCGTTACAGCTATCCCTTTCTTGCTTGTCATGCTGAAAACCCGCGACAACTAACTATATAAATAGGCCCCTATAAATAATAGGCAGTCGTCGTCATGACTTTCGCCATCGCCTGCATGCCCATTTGCGCAAAGGGCGGCACCGCTTGCGCGCCCAGTGCTTGCGCTGCCGAGCCATGTTCAGCCTCATCCGCACTCATTTGCTGCACGATGGCCAGTGATTTGGCGTCTTGCGGCGGCAGGCTGCTCAGATGCTCATTCAAATGCGCTTCGACCTGCCGCTCGGTTTCGACCACAAAGCCCAGACTACGCGCATCACCCAGCGTCGCCGCGACAGTGCCCAACGCAAAAGCACCGGCATACCACAGCGGATTCAACAAACTGGGACGTGAGCCCAGTTCGCGCAAACGCTCGGCAGTCCACGCCAGATGATCTTCTTCCTCGCGCCCCGCAAGCAGCAACTGCTCCCTGATGGCAGGACTACGTGCGAATTGCGCCTGCGCCTGATATAAGGCTTGCGCACAGACTTCGCCCACATGATTCACCCGCATCAGTCCGGCGCTATGCCGACGCTGCGCACTATCCAGCTCACCATCGGCCACTCTGGCTGCTGGATTCGCCCGCCCTGCAACAGAAATACCGGCCATCACGCGCAAGGCGCTATCGAAATGCTGAATCAAACGATCAGGAAACTGCATATATATCTTCAACCTATACAAAACAAATGTTGCACCACAACTACACTCCATGCGACATGAAATGTGTCTTTTGCAAAAAGTTAACGCGCGTCAAAAAGACTTGCCCGCTACTTAGCTTAGCCTTGCCAGACAGAACTAAAAAAGATGCTCATCGCCATTCAGCTTAGCGCACAAGCTGCCGATGAATAAGATGGCTTTGCTTCATAACCCGACACAGACACCCTTGATGAACACCTTGCATTTTGCGCTTGCCCTGAGCTGCGCCGTGGTCAGTACCGCATACGCTCAGCCTGCCATGACTATATATGGCACCTTCAAGGAGGCAAATGATGAGACCAACAACGAACAAATTGCAAGAAAACCGTTTGCCGGCACCAATTATCAATCGACCATCAATATCTACGGCACGATAGACGCGGGCATACGCAATGTTACCAATACCACCAGAAATGGTGGCGATACATTGAAGGTGGGGTCGAATGGCGAGTATTACAACAATCGCATAGGCATCAAAGGAACCGAAGACCTGGGCGGCGGCCTGAACGCCCACTTCCACCTGGAAACCGGTTTTAATACCGGCACCGGCGCGCTGGATAATAACGCGGGGCGCATGTTCAACCGTATTTCATCGGTAGGCGTGGCTGGCGCTTTCGGCTCCATCGACTTTGGACGCATGCCCTCGGTTTCCTGCAAAACCATTTTCCCCTATGATCCGTTCCAGTATCGCTATGTGCAGATCATCCCTTTGGCCGGCGCCTCCGCCGGTAACGCGGACGGCAACTTCACCGGCTTCCCTTACGGCACCATAGGCGGCACCCGCTTCAGCAACGACGTGCAATATATAGGCAAGTTTGGCGGCCTGACGGTTCTCGCCGAATATTCAGCGGGCGAAGTTGCGGGTTCTAATAGCAGCGGCAGCGCAAAGGCAATCGGATTGACTTACCGCCCCGGCCCATTCGTCTTCGGCGTCGCGTACACCAAACAAAAACCCAATGTCGCGACCGGCAGTGCAGTGGATTACCGTGACCAGGATCAAATCACCTTCGGCGGTGCCTACCAGGCCGATGGCTGGCGCATAGCAGGCGGACATATCAATACGGAAGCCGACTCCGCCGTTAAAGGAGTTAATAATCAGGCAAAGAATAGCTGGATAGGCGGCAGCTACGACTTCACACCTGCCATCAGCGTCACCGCCGGCTATTACCGCACTACCCTGGCGACCGGCTCTGCGGAAACCGCCAGGCGCAACCTTTTGATCGTCGGGGCGACGTATGCCTTATCGACCCACACCAATCTTTATCTGGGCGTGGACCGGGCGATCCTCAGCGGCTTTGTCTCGTTGACGCCGGGAGCCCAAACCCGACAAACCGGCACCTCCATCGGCATCAACCACATGTTTTAAGAATGACGACCTGAAAACGCGCAAACATGGAAAATCGGGCCCGACCATGATTCCAGATCGCCATCAAACCGGATTGATATTTATAAGACAACAATGGTGTGCTTCACAACAAATCACACACGCCTCATTTTGGAATTGAAACGCACCGCTTTGTTGCGAAAAAACGTCATTTCAGCCATTTCCCCAGTGCGCTTTTGATATTTTGGTTGTCACTCCCAGCGTATTTTGTTTCAATCAATCGTCGTCTTGCAATAAGGATTGGGCAAGACAGGCAGCTCCGCAGGACTTCATGTACCACTTGCCAGTCAAGTGATGCATTTTTAAAACAACATTTGAGGAACATTTAAATGAAAAAATCGCTTCTGGCTCTGGCCGTATTGGGCGCATTTGCAGGTGCTGCATCGGCACAATCGTCCGTTACCGTCTACGGTATCGTTGACTTGGGATTCAGCACCTCCGATAGCGGCGCGAATCAAAATGGCCGTACAAACGGCATCAACTCCGGCGGTCAATCGGCTAGCCGTGTTGGTTTCAAAGGTACAGAAGATCTGGGCAACGGCCTGAAAGCTTTGTTCCAATTGGAAGCAACTATCGCTGCTGATACCGGCGCAGGCTTCATCGCTGCAACTAACGGTAGCAACGCAGGCGGTTTTAACCGTTTCGCAACTGTTGGTCTGCAAAGCCAAGCATTTGGTACCGTTCTGTTGGGTCGCCAAACTTCGGTAATCAAAGATGCATACGACCAAATCGATCCGTTCGGTGACGGCGGCACAGTTGGCGCAATCAGCAACATCTTCTTCAACGGCAACCTGAATGGCGATTTCGGCCGTATCTCGAACTCGGTTAAATACCAATCGAATTCGTACGCTGGCTTCAAAGGTAGCGCTGCTTACTCGTTCGGCGAAAACGCTGGTTCGACAAGCGCAAACAGCAGCTTCGGCCTGGGTCTGGGCTACGCTAACGGTCCATTGAACGTTCAATACGGTTACCATAACATCGACTCGACCGGCACAGGCGCAACCACAGGTGCAACTGCTGGCGTTCCTACACTGCAACCAATCAGCAAAGGCAAACTGCACTTGCTGGGCGCAACCTACGATTTCGGTATCCTGAAATTGCACGGCGCATTTGCTGACACCAAAGTTGATCTGGCTACCGCTGGCGCAACCGATCAAAAATACCGTAACTACCTGCTGGGCGTAAGCGCACCAGTTGGTCCAGGTACAATTTTCGCATCGTACGCAGTCAACGACACCAAAACAGCTGGCGTCAACAATGCTGACACCAAAAAATTCGCTATTTCGTACTCGTACGATCTGTCGAAACGTACAAATCTGTACACCGGTTACTCGAAAACTTCGAATGACAGCGGCGTTAAACTCGGTACATCCGCAGCTAACGGTAGCGATCCTTCGATTTTCAACGTCGGTATCCGTCACAAGTTCTAATTCCTGGCAGGCCTAGCCTGCTTGGTTTGAACTGTACGAAAGAAAAAGGCACCTTCGGGTGCCTTTTTTTTTATTGCCTGTATTTTCTGCAATGCCGATAACTTAATACCCATAGCGCTTTTGATATCTACAATATCTCAACTGATCCATCGTAGAATCCAGTCTGTATATACCCAGTACATCCCGTAGCAAACCCGGAGCCCAGATGCACCGCTGCCTGATCATAGAAGACGATACGCACAATGCGCTCTATATAGCCAAAGGGCTGAAAGAGATAGGCTACGATGCGACCGTCTGTGCGGATGGCATCGATGGCATGGAACTGGCTGTAAGCGATGAATGGGATGTCATCATTCTGGATCGCATGTTGCCGCAAGGGGTAGACGGCCTGTCCATCCTTGCCGCGATCCGCGAAATGGGTAAGCGCACCCCGGTCCTGATACTCAGCGCCCTGTCCGCGATCGATGAACGCGTCCGTGGCTTGCAAGCCGGTTGTAATGACTACCTGACCAAACCCTTTGCCTTCCCGGAACTGGCGGCTCGCGTCGAGGCCCTGCTGCGCTGGACCCAGCCGAATGAGGTCATCCGCGAGTTGTGCGTAGAGGATCTGAAGGTCAATTTGCTCACCCGCAGCGTCGAACGCGGCGGACGTCCGCTCAGTTTGCAGCCGCGAGAATTCCGTCTTCTGGTCTACATGATGACGCACAAGGGCCAGGTACTGACCCGCACCATGTTGCTGGAATCGGTGTGGAATTATCAATTCGATCCGCAAACCAATGTCATCGACGCCCATATCAGCCGCTTACGCAACAAGATAGACAAAGGTTACGCTGTACCGCTGATCCATACGCGACGCAATCTGGGTTATATCCTCACACCCAATCCGCAAGTAGACGCGGCCGACGATCACGAACACGCCAAAACCGTGGCTAAACCAGCACCATGACACTACCTGGTTTCAAACTATGGAGTTCCGTCGCCTTTCGCATGGCCTTCAATTACAGCGCCCTGCTGGTGCTGTCCATGCTGGTCTTGCTGGCAGTCTTCTATACTCAGACGGTCAATGTGTTGAAAAGCCAGATCGACCGCCACATCGCCTCAAACTCACAACGCCTGCTGAACGACTTCATCGAAAACGGCGAGTCTTCCGTTGCGCAGCAAATCAAGGACATCCTGCGCGACGGTGTCTACTCGGATACCGAGATCTATTTGCTGGTCAATCCTTACGGTGAAAAAGTCATAGGCAACATCCCATCCATTCCGCACAAAGCCAAGAATCGGGAAGGCATGGTAGAGACGCGCGTTATGCGCAGCGGTCGTGAAGCCATCGGACGCATGTACATCCAGCAATTACCGGACGGCAGCAAGCTGGTGGTAGGCAGCGACATCAACCATCAGCTCGAGATCGAAAGACTATTTGATCGCGCCAGCCTGATCGCCGGTCTGATCGGTCTGTTCATGTCGATAGGCGGCGCTTTGCTGTTCCGGCGTGAGCTCAGGCAGCGTCTTAGCGGCATCCAGCAAATCGTGACCCATATCGAAGCCGGCGACCTCAGCCAGCGCATCCCGCTCCTGCAGCAAGAAGATGAGTTCTCCCGGCTGAGTCGCGACATCAACAGCATGCTGGATCAGCAACAGCGCCTGATGGACGGCGTACGCCACATCTCCAATACCATCGCGCATAATCTGCGCACGCCGATGACACGCATCTTGCTGCGTTTGCGCAAAAGCGAACGGGAAGGCGCTCAGGCCCGCGATGAGGCGCTACAGTTCGCATTGCAGGAAATGGAAGAACTCAGCGTGATGTTCAACAAACTGCTGAATCTGGCCGAAGTCGAGTCCGGTACCCGGCGCCAGAGCTTCAGCTCGATTTCGCTCAATGACGTCGTCGCCGACGTGCTGGAACTGTATGAACCGGTTGCGGAAGAAAAATCCGTACGCCTGACCTCGGTTTTCGATGCCGAACCGGTCACCAATGGCGACCGTGAACTACTGGCCAGCGCAATTGCCAACCTGGTCGACAATGCGTTGAAATATGCTGGTGAAAATGCCGCCGTCGAAGTCCGCACCACCCAGGATGCGCATGGTGCCGCCATCATCGTGCGCGATAACGGTGCAGGCATCCCGGCAACAGAATTGTCTCGCATAGGTACCCACTTTTATCGCCTGGACCGCAGCCGCCCCGGCTATGGCCTCGGCCTGGCCAGCGTGATGGCGATCGCCCGCCTGCACGGCGGCAACCTCGAATTCTCAAATGCCTATCCTGGACTGATCGTCCGCATGACACTGGCACCCAACCCGGTCTGAAAAGCGGTTGCCGCAGCGGGTCACTATGTATCCACCCGCCAACACGTTACCGAATGGTAATGCCTACATCCTCGGCTTTCACCCCTAGTCCTCGTAAGATTGGTATCGCATAGGCTGCGTCTTTCTGTCCGCTGCAGAAATAGCAAAATGCCATGTACACCCGAAGCTAAGGATGAGGAAACATGCAAGGATTTAAAAAAATAACGATAGCAGCAGCAATGGGGACAAGCTTGCTGATGGCTGGCTGCGGCGATAAGGCCGCATCGACACAGGAAGCACAGGAAGCACGCGCAGCCGTATCTGCGGTAAAAAATTCCATCGACTCCTTACGTTATCCGCACGGTGCGCCGCAGCTGTCCATGATAGAAGCGCAAGTCATCCCTGCCTCCCCTGTGCCGCTGGGCGATCAGTTGAGCGCACACCTGGTCTATGACGAAGATGTCACGGCACGCATAGGCGTCGCCATCTCCGGTCGCATCGTTGCCCTCAAGGCAGAACCGGGCACCGTTGTAAAAGCCGGCCAGGTATTGGCAGAAATCGATTCGCCTGATGTCGGCACTGCATATGCAGATATCAACAAAGCCAAGGCCGATCTCGATCACAAACGCCGCGTCTACGAACGAGCGAAAGATTTGGGTGAGGGCGAAGCCATTGCCGCCAAGGATGTCGAAAACGCACTGGCAGACTACGTTCAAGCCCAGGCGGAAACCGGACGCGCAGAGCTGCGTCTGAAAAATCTCAACCCGAATGGCCTGGTCGTTCGCGGCCAACGCATCAGCCTGGTCAGCCCTATGAATGGCGTGGTCACCGAACGTACCGCAACCCCGGCGCTGGAAGTCAGCCCGGGCATGTCTTCCCCGTTGTTCGTCGTCACTGATCCGAAGCGCCTGTGGCTGATGATAGACGTGCCGGAAAAATTATTGTCGCAAATCAAACTCGGCAGCACGGTATCCATCGAAAGCGAAGCCTATCCGAACGAACGTTTCGCAGCGAAAATTGTGCAACTTGGCCAGTCCGTTGATCCGAACTCGCGTCGTGTCACCGTCCGGGCACGCCTGAATAATCCAGACGGCAAACTGCTGCCGGAGATGTACGTCCGTGCTTCCGTGCAACAGGAAAGCGGCACCGGTGTCGCCGTTCCGAACAGCGCCATCATCACACGCGGCATTTACAGCTACGTCTATGTACAAAATGCACCCGGTGAGTTCCAGCAACGCAAGGTCAAGCTACTCACACGCGGCAGCGACATCAGCTATGTCGGTGAAGGTCTGAAAGGTTCGGAAAGCATCGTCATCAAGGGCGCCCTCTTACTCGACGCTGAATTGAATGTGAGCGATAACCATGATTGATCGTCTCATCGTCTTCGCGATGACGCAGCGGATTTTTGTATTTGTCCTCATAGGTGCATTAATCGGTTTCGGCGGCTACGCATTATCCAATCTGCCGATTGAAGCCTTCCCTGATGTACAGGACGTACAAGTACGCGTCATCTCGCAATTGCCTGGCCAGGCGCCGGAAGACATGGAGCGCTCGGTCACCCTGCCGATCGAACGCGAGATGGCCGGCATCCCGCGCCTGACCAATGTGCGCTCGGTCACCATGACCGGCTTGTCCATCGTTACCCTCACTTTTGCCGAAGATACCGATAACTACTTTGCGCGCCAGCAGGTGACCGAAAAGCTTTCAACCGTCGACTTGCCGACCGGCGTGCAACCACAACTTGCCCCACTCTCAACTGCAGTCGGTGAAGTCTATCGCTACACAATAGAAGCACCAGGCCTGACCGATACCGAAATCCGTACGCTGCAAGACTGGACCATACGTCCGGTGCTGCGCATGACACCCGGCGTCGCCGATGTGGTCAGCTTTGGCGGCGCGATCAAGGAATACCAGATCGAAGTCGACCCACTGGCCTTGCGCAAATATCAAATCACGCTGGATCAGCTTAGCCAGGCCGTCAACAACGGCAATAGCAGCGCTGGCGGTGGCTTGTTGCGACAAGGTGACGCCTCGCTGGTGGTGCGCTCGGCCGGTCTGTTTGCCAACAGCGAAGACATCCGCAAAGTCGTCATCACCGCTCGTCAGGGTCGCGCCATTACGGTCGGTGATGTTGCCACCGTACGCTCCGGCGAGCGCCCTCGTTTCGGCATCGTTGCAACCGGCGACAAGGACAGCATCGTCGAAGGCATCGTTTCAATGACCAAAGGCGGCAACCCGTCCAAGATCAATGCAGAGCTGAAAGAACGGATCGAGCAACTGCAACCTCGCTTGCCAGCCGGTGCCAAGATCATCCCGATTTATGACCGTACCGAACTGGTACGTCATACCGTCAGCACGGTTGCAGAAAACCTGATCATAGGCGCGCTGCTGGTCATCGCCGTCCTGGTGGTATTTCTGTCGAGCTGGGTCGCGGCGCTGATCGTGGCCACCGTGATTCCACTCTCACTGCTGTTCGCATTTATCCTGATGAATGCACGCGGCGTATCGGCCAATCTGATCTCACTGGGTGCAGTCGACTTCGGTATCATCATCGATAGCGCGGTCGTCATCGTCGAAGCATTGATGGTGCGCCTGGCAGTCAAAACGGTACACGATGCCAATCCGCATGATGCACGTTCGCATCGTCTGCAGGTTTTGTACAAAACCATGAAGGACATGTCGCATCCGGTGCTGTTTGCCAAAGCGATCATCATCCTGGCTTTCGTACCTATCTTTACCTTCCAGCGCGTAGAAGGAAAAATCTTCACGCCGGTAGCGCTGACGCTGACCTTTGCACTGATAGGCGCGGTCCTGCTGACCTTTACGCTCTTGCCTACGCTGCTGTCCTACGTCCTGCAAAAACGGACACTGGCAGAAAAGCACAAACCCTGGCTGGAATGGCTGCAAGTACGTTATCACCGTATGCTCGACTTCACGATGAAAAATGCGGGCAAGACCTTGTGGATTTCTGCCATTCCGGTGGTTATCGCCTTCCTGCTTGCGCCCCGATTAGGCAGTGAATTCATGCCCAAACTGGATGAAGGCAATATCTGGCTAACCATCACGCTACCAACTTCGGCCTCGCTGGAAACGACCAAGGATATCGAACGCCTGGTGCGCGCCAAATTGCAAAGCTATCCTGAAGTCGGGCGCATCATCACGCAGGCTGGTCGTCCCGATGACGGCTCCGATCCGAAAGGGCCGAACAACCTGGAAAGTCTGGTTGACCTGAAACCACGCAAGGAATGGCGTTATGGCAGCAAGGAAGAGCTGGTTGCCCATATGTCGGAAAACCTTGCGGCTATTCCCGGCATTACCACCAACTTCTCGCAAGTCATCCAGGACAACGTGGAAGAATCGCTGTCTGGTTTCCGCGGTGAAATCGTTGCCAAAATCAGTGGCAACAACCTCGACATTCTGGAAGACAAAGCGTCACAGGTCGTCAGCGTTGTGCAAGGCATACGCGGTGCAACTGACGTTGAAGCAACCCGCATCGGCGGCCAGGCTGAAGTTGTCGTCACGCCGGATCGTACCAAGCTGGCGCGCTACGGCATCACCATCAATGACGTGAATACGCTGGTCACGCAAGCCATGTCCGGCGTGTCGGTCACCAATTTGTACAAAGAGGACAAACGCTTTGATGTCGTCGTCCGCATCAGCGAAAAAAATCGCAACAGCATCGACGCCATCGGCAACCTGCAACTCGCAGTACCAGGCACCCAGGTCGGCAATGGCCCGGGCACCATCTCCCTCAGTGAGGTCGCAACCATCGAAGTGCGTCAGGGCGCATCGCGCATCCTGCGTGAATCCGGTTCGCGTAGCGTGATTGTGAAGATGAATCTGCTGGGCCGCGACCAGGGTAGCTTCGTTGAAGAAGCGCAACGCGCAGTGGCCGAACAAGTCAGCCTGCCGCCGGGTTACGACCTGAGCTGGGGCGGTCAGTTCGAAAATTCGCAACGCGCGGCGAAACGCCTGATGGTCATCATCCCGCTGACCATCTTCCTGATCTTCTCGCTACTGTTCTGGGCCTTCCGTTCAGTACGTCTGGCCAGTCTGGTTATCGGCATGGTGCCATTCACGCTGATCGGCGGCCTGGCGGCGCTGGGCTTGTCCGGCTTGCACTTGTCGGTATCCGCCGCGGTCGGCTTCATCGCCGTCGCTGGTATCTCGGTACAGAACGGCGTGATCATGGTGGAAGAAGTCTTGTTGCGCGTACGTGAAGGTGCGGCGGTAACCGAAGCCATCGTACAGGGTGCGGTAGTACGTCTGCGCCCTATCCTGATGACAGCTTTAATGGCTGGCCTCGGCTTGCTGCCAGCGGCTCTGTCACGCGGTATCGGTAGCGAAACACAACGTCCGTTTGCATGCGTCATCGTCGGCGGCGTCATTACAGGCACAATCTTCACCTTGTTGATCCTGCCTGTCGCCATCCGTCGTTTTGCCAACTTCACTGAAAACGAAGACAGCAAAGACGAATTGCCCGCCGGCCCAAGCGCCACCGCGAGCTAGGAGTAACCATGAAAAAAATGAATAAGGCTTTCTACTCCATCACCAGCGCAACCACAGCAAGCGCAGTATTGCTGCTGAGTGGTTGCGCCGTCGGCCCCGACTATAAACGGCCGGAGCTGACGCCATCGCAAGCGTTCTCGCCTAAACCACTGCCAGAGAGCACCACCACTGCGCCAGTCAGTGGCGGCAATGCTCAGCGCTTTGTCGTAGCGCAAGATATCCAGGCAGACTGGTGGAAGCTATTCCGCTCACCGCAATTGAACGCGCTGATCGAAAAAGCCTTTGCCGCCAATCCAAGCATAGAGTCAGCACAAGCTGCATTGCGTGTGGCGCAGGAAAACGTCTACGCGCAACAAGGCTTCTTCTTCCCCAGCCTGAGTGCCGGATACTCACCTTCCCGTACCAAGATCGCCGGCAACCTCGGCGGCAATTCACCGGGCGTACAAGGCAATGGCAGGGATATCAGTACCGTCGCCAATCCATCGGCGGCACAAGGCGGCAAAGCACCGTTCAATGCACCGGTGATCTATAACTTCCACACCACACAGCTGACGGTAGGCTTTACGCCGGACGTGTTCGGTGCAAATCGTCGACAAGTGGAAACACTGGAGGCTCAAGCCAAATATCAAAAGCTGCAACTCGAAGCGGCCTATATCACGCTCGCTTCGAATGTCACTGCAGCCGCGATACAGGAAGCCTTGCTGCGCGAACAAATCGGCATCCTGCAAACCATCATCGCTTCGAATGAAAAATCGGTAGAAATCGTCGAACGTCAGTTCAAGGCTGGTTATGCATCACGCCTCGACCTGAGCCTGCAACAAACCACCTTGTTGCAAGCGAAAGAGCAACTACCGCCTTTGCAAAAGCAATTTGAGCAAACCCGCAACCTGTTACGTGCACTGGCTGGCGGCATGCAGGATAGCGACTTGCCTGAATCCTTCGACCTCGCTTCACTGCAGTTGCCGGAAGACTTGCCTTTGAGCCTGCCGTCACAAGTCATCGATCAGCGTCCGGACGTACGTGCAGCGGAAGAGCAATTGCATGCAGCAAGTGCGCAAATCGGCGTCGCGCTGGCGAATCGCTTGCCGCAATTCTCGATAGATGGCACATGGGGTGGCGCAGCCAGCAAGTTCAGCCAGATGTTCTGGAACTCAGGTCGTTTCTTTGAACTCGCTGCGAATATCTCCATGCCTTTGCTCGATGGCGGCGTCCTGCGCCATCGTCAACGCGCGGCAGAAGAGTCATACAAGCAAGCGGCGGCGCAGTACAAGGAAACCGTCATCACCGCCTTCCAGAACGTGGCTGACACCCTGCATGCGATCCATGCAGATGCGGAAGCGCTGAAGGCAAGTGCGGCACTGGCAGAAACCGCCAAGACCACGCTGACCCTGACGCAAAAACAGCATGCGCGTGGCTACATTGATCGCGTCGTCCTGATCAATGCGGAGCAAGGATATCGTCAGGCGTCATTGAACGTTGCGCAGGCACGAGCGGTGCGCCTGGGTGATACCGCAGCACTGTTCCAGGCACTGGGCGGCGGCTGGTGGCACCGTGTCGATAAGAATAAAACTGCAGCACTGGAACCGGCGCTGGCGAATAAAACCACTGACTGATAATTCAGACACAAGCGTTAAAGAAAAAAGGCAGTACGGCATCACGCTGTACTGCCTTTTTTAATTTTTGCGCTTAGGTCGGAACACCGTCGTATCGCGATAAAAATCGCCATCCTGATCCGGCCACCACCCGGGCACGCCCAACATCTGCAGAGGTGAAAAGTTTGCAGTCGTCAAACCCTGGGCCAATTGCTGCGCCACGATCTGATCCACCCATGCACATTGTTCGGTCAGAGCCAGGTCAGCCGGTGGACATGCATGCGCCACTATCCAGGTATGACCAGTAATCGCCTTGTACGGCTGCACCAGTTTTTCCATCAAGGCATGACCGAATAAATACACGCGGCTATCGCGCTCGAATTCATCACGACGTGTCACGAATACTTCTTCCCATGCATGCTCACGCAAGGCATGCATCAAACCATCATTGGCGCTGACCAGCAACACGGCATTTTCATCAAAGATAGTCGCGGCATCACGTACCTTGCCGCGCGGTGCGATTGCATTCACTGACGCGGAACGCTCAATCTCACGCGCCTGCAATAAATTCAGCTGTACTTTGATTTGCGGGAAAGTAAGCCAGACCAGTGCATTAAAAAAATCATGCAAGTTATCCCGGGTCGGGACATGGCCAGTCTGGCTGATGTGTGCTTCATACGCGGTATCGGCTGGTAATTCGGCCTGCGGTACAAAGCGTATTGGTAAATCGCGATGATTCCGCAGGCCCAGTTCCGTCGCACGCCGATTCAACTCCTGTTGCCAGTTGTCTGCACGCGCCAACTCTTCACCGACGGCACGTACACAGGACAACCATGGGCGCGACCAGTCTATGCCAGACAGGAAGGAGGCGCTCATGGCTGCATCAGCGCGCCATCATCTGCAAACATACTTAAGCAGAGATGTTCAGACAAATTTCCAGCCTATGGTTTCGCCACCATTCAAAGGTACCAATGTCGTATTACCCAGCGGGACCTCGGCCGGGATTTGCCATTCTTCGCGTTGCAGGGTGATGGTGCCGGTATTGCGCGGCAAGTTGTAGAAGTCAGGGCCGTTGAAGCTGGCGAATTGCTCCAGCTTATCCAGTGCATCAGCCTGGTCAAAAGCCTGTGTATACAGTTCCATCGCATGCAAGGCGGTATAGCAACCGGCGCAGCCGCAAGCATGTTCTTTCAAACCCTTGGCGTGTGGTGCCGAGTCGGTACCGAGGAAGAACTTCTTGCTGCCGGAAATCGCTGCCGCCACCAAAGCCTGGCGATGCAATTCACGCTTCAATACCGGCAGGCAGTAGTAGTGCGGGCGGATACCGCCCTTGAACAATTCATTGCGGTTGTACAGCAAGTGATGTGCGGTAATCGTCGCACCGACGTGAGCATCCGCTTCCGCTACATACTGCGCCGCATCCTTGGTAGTGATGTGCTCAAACACTACTTTCAGTTCCGGCATATCACGACGCAAAGGTTTCATCACGCGATCAATGAATACGGCTTCACGATCAAAGATATCGATGGCAGGATCCGTCACTTCGCCATGCACCAGGAAAGGCATGCCGACCTTCTGCATCATTTCCAGGGTTTTATAGCACTTGGCCAGGTCGCTGACGCCAGCATCCGAATTGGTGGTGGCACCCGCCGGGTACAGTTTCACCGCATGCACGACGCCGCTTTCCTTCGCGCGCTGGATTTCTTCCGGCGGCGTATTGTCGGTCAGGTACAGCACCATCAACGGCTCGAATTGCATGCCGGCAGGCAAGGCCGCCAGGATACGGTCACGATAGGCGATGGCCTGCGCTGTTGTGGTGACCGGCGGCTTCAGGTTAGGCATGACGATGGCGCGGGCGAACTGGCGCGCGGTGTCGGGCAGGACCGAAGCGATCGTTGCGCCATCGCGCAAATGCAGATGCCAGTCGTCTGGACGGGTGATGGTGATGCTGGAAGGGCGATTTGTAGCGGTTTGTGTGGTCATGGCGGCTCTTTCTTGGGACTGCCGCTATTTTACCCGTTCGCCCCGAAAAAAAGCCGCCCCGACCATATGGCGGGACGGCTGATATGGCAAAAATACGATATCAGTGAATGATTTTGGCCAGGAAATCACGCGCCCGATCCGAGCGGGTCGTGCCAAAAAACTCATCTTTTGTGCAATCTTCAACTATCAGGCCCTTGTCCATGAAGATCACGCGGTTCGCCACTTTCTTGGCGAAGCCCATTTCATGTGTCACCACCATCATGGTCATGCCTTCCTGTGCCAGGCCCACCATCACGTCCAGCACCTCGTTAATCATTTCCGGATCCAGCGCCGAAGTCGGTTCATCGAACAGCATGGCTATCGGGTCCATCGACAGCGCACGTGCAATCGCCACCCGCTGTTGCTGACCGCCGGATAGCTGCCCCGGGAATTTATCCTTGTGCGCAATCAGGCCGACGCGATCAAGGTACTTCAGGCCGCGCTCAGTCGCATCTGGCAAGCTGCGCTTCAATACCTTGACCTGTGCCAGCGTCAGGTTTTCGCTGATGGACAAATGCGGAAATAACTCAAAATTCTGAAACACCATGCCTATGCGCGAACGCAGGCCGGACAGATTGGTTTTAGGATCGCCAACCGAAATGCCATCCACCGTAATGCTGCCCTGCTGGAACGGTTCCAGGCCGTTGACGGTTTTGATCAGTGTGGACTTGCCGGAACCGGACGGACCGCACACCACCACCACATCGCCTTTGGCAACCTGGGTCGTACAATCGGTCAACACCTGGAAATTCCCGTACCACTTGCTCACGTTGTCCATAGCTATCATGTTTTTGTCCTTATCGAATGATGGCAAACCGTTTTTGCAGCTGCTTGACCAGCGTCGATAGTGCAAAGCTGAGCACGAAATATACGACGGCGACAAACAGGTACATCTCAACTACACGACTGTCCCGCTGCGCAACCTTGACCGCAGCACCGACAAAGTCAGTCACATTCAGCAGTGATACCAGCGACACGTCCTGGAACAGCACGATGGTTTGCGTCAGCAAGATCGGCAGCATGTTGCGGAAAGCTTGCGGCAGGATCACCAATTGCATCGATTGCTTATACGTCAGTCCCAGTGCGTAACCTGCATTCACCTGCCCTTTGGAAATGCTTTGTATGCCAGCGCGCATGATTTCGCAAAAGTAAGCCGCTTCAAACATGATGAAGGTGATGTAGGCCGAGCGATCCGCACCCAGCTGCACCGGCCGTTCCGCACCTGTGATCTGTTGCAGGACGATAGGCATCAGGAAGTAAAACCAAAAAATTACCAGCAGCAATGGAATCGAACGCATCAGGTTCACATACGCCGCAGCGATCAGGGCCAAGGTCTTATTGCTGGACAGGCGTGCCATCGCCAGCAATGTGCCGAAGGCGACGCCGCCCAATGCCGCGACCACCGTCAGTTGCAGCGTGTATTGCAGGCCCGACAGCAAATACGGCCATGTGCGCGCAATGATTTCAAAATCAAGATCACCCATGTTTGCCTCCTGCGATGTAGCCAGGAACGGCAAGGCGACGTTCGATCAAAGCCATCAGACGATTGGCCGTCATCGCAATGACCACGTAGATCAGGGTGGCAGCAGCGAAGGCTTCGAAGTAACGGAAGGTCATCTCACCCATCTCCCGCGTACGGAAGAAGAGTTCAACCAGGCCGATCGAATACGCGACCGCAGTATTCTTGATCAGGTTCATCAACTCGGAAGTCAGCGGCGGAATGATGATCCGATAAGCCATGGGCAGCAGCACATAGCGATATGTCTGCGAGGTGGTCAAACCCAGCGCATAACCTGCATTGCGCTGGCCACGCGGCAAGGCCTGAATACCGGAGCGCACTTGCTCGGCGATCCGCGATGAAGTGAAGAAGCCGAGACACACGACCGCCGTCACGAATTGATGCTCGGTCGGATCGAGCGTAATCACCCACGCCTTCACCGCCGGTACGATGCCCGGTATCACGAAGTACCAGACGAAGAATTGCACCAGCAAAGGAATGTTGCGGAACAGTTCGACGTAGGCACCACCCAGACGTACCAGCCAGCGCTTCTCGCTGGTACGTGCGACGCCCACTATCGAACCAACCACAAAGGCGAATATCCATGCGAACAAAGCCACGGCCAGGGTCCAGCTCAACCCTGACAGCAAGCTTTCTATCCATGTGCCGTCGCCATCAGGCACCTGCTCCAGAAAAATTCCTAGATCCATGCTGCCACTCCCTTGGCTGTATGCTTCACTCGCTGATTACTTTTTGTCGCATGCTTGGTGCAGTGCTTACACGCCCTTGTCGTTCGGATTCTTGAAGGCTTCCTCGATAGGTGGCGTCATCGGGAAGTTGATGTTCAAGCCTTTAGGCGGAATCGGCGTGGTGAACCATTTGGCGTAAATCTTATTGATCTCGCCGGACTTCATGACTGCACCTATCGATTTATCCACCAGCGCCTTGAACTGCGGATCGTCCTTGCGCAGCATCATGCTGTACGGCTCCTGGCTCAGAGACTCCGGCAGGATTTTGTAATCCGACGGACGCTTGGAGTTGGCGATCTGCCCTGCCAGCAGGATGTTATCCATGACGAAAGCGACGGCTCTGTCATCCGCCATCAGCAGGAAGGCTTCGGCGTGATCCTTGCCGTAGATTTCCTTGACCTGGATATTTTCTGTTTTCTTGTAACCCTTCAGCAGCGGCACCGAAGTCGTGCCGGAAGTGGTGGAGATAGTCTTGCCGTTGAGGTCGGCCAGGGTATTGATATTCGAAGTTTTCTTGACCGCTGCGGTCACATTGATCACGAAGTAGCTGGGACCGAAAGACACCTGTTCCTGCCGAACCTTGGAATTGGTGGTGGAGCCGCATTCGAGATCAATGGTGCCGTTACGCAATAAAGGGATACGATTACTGGAAGTCACCGGCTGCAGCGCCACCTTCAGGTTAGGCAACTTCAGGTCGGCTTTGACGGTATCGACGATCTTCATGCACAGGTCGATCGCATAACCTACTGGTTGTTGCTTGTCATCAAGAAATGAAAACGGAATCGACGATTCGCGATAGCCGATAGTGATGGTATTCGTATCCTTGATCTTCTTCAGCGTGCCGCCGAGGTCCTGCGCCTGTACGGTCACAAAAGAACTGGCCATCAAGCCCGCACCTGCGGCCACTACAAGTAATTTCTTCAGATTCATGATGTCTCCTTGAGGCATATCATCAGTTTTAAAAAGTATCTGGCAAATTTCAGGCCAGCTCATTTCGTTGTCAACGCCTGCTAATTCATACGGCAGATTTCCAGACTATGCAGCTACGGCTTTAAGGATACAAGCCGCGCATCTCACGCGCCTGTAATACACGCGTACACCCGACGATGAAGGCAGCCGTACGCAAAGTAACCTTCTTCTCTTCCGCCAGCGCCCAGACTGCAGCAAAGGCTTCCCGCATGATGCGTGTCAGACGCGAATTGATTTCATCTTCAGTCCAGAAGAAGCTGGAAAAATCCTGCACCCATTCAAAATAACTGACCGTCACGCCGCCGGCATTCGCAATCACATCCGGCACCAGCAATATACCTTTGTCATGCAGGATATCATCCGCTTCCGGTGTGGTCGGACCATTCGCACCTTCCAATACGATGCTGGCGCGGATTTGCGCTGCATTGTCGCGGTCGATTTGCTGTTCCAGTGCAGCAGGCACCAGAATGTCGCAATCCAGGCTCCAGAAACTGGCAGCATTATCCAATTGTTCCGCTTCGGGGAATCCGGCCACGCTGCCATTTTGCGCTACATACGCCTGCAAGGCAGGGATATTCAGGCCACTGCTGCGCACCACGGTGGCCGCATGATCCTGCACCGCCACCACCTTCGCGCCGGCGTCGGCAAACAAGCGGGCCGCCACACCACCGACGTTACCAAAACCCTGCACCGCTATCCGTGCGCCCTTGATCTCCAGTCCACGCTTGACCGCCGCTTCACAGCCGACAACAAACACACCGCGGCCGGTCGCGTCATGTCGCCCCAGGCTGCCGCCCAGCGAGACCGGCTTGCCGGTCACGACGCCGGATGCAGTGCTACCCTGATTCATCGAATAGGTATCCATCATCCACGCCATGATTTGTTCATTGGTGTTGACGTCGGGGGCGGGGATGTCTTTGTTGGGGCCGATGATGATATTGATTTCACTGGTATAGCGTCGCGTCATGCGTTCCAGCTCGGCTTTGGAGAGTGTTTTCGGGTTGACGCGTATGCCGCCCTTGGCACCGCCATACGGCACGTTGACAGCTGCATTCTTGATCGTCATCCAGGCCGACAGCGCCATGACTTCAGCCAGGCTCACATCCTGGTGAAAACGCACACCGCCCTTGCCGGGTCCGCGCGAGGTATTGTGCTGTACGCGATAACCTTCAAAGTGGGCAACCGTGCCGTCGTCACGCTCGATAGGTACATCGACGATGAGGATGCGCTTGGGGCGCTTCATGGTTTCGACCCAGCGCGCCAGTGTGCCGAGGTAGGGCGTGACGCGGTCGATTTGCTCCAGATAAACACCCCACGCACCTATGCCGGGCGGTGTCAGATACGACGGTACTTCGTGCGGACTGGACATGCGGGCGCTCCTATATTTACCAAGCAGTGCCATACGTCATGGCGACAAGCATCAGAAACAGGACACAAGCAGGACAGCGAAACTTGCGGATGCATACAAGGCTAATGCAGGCAAGCTACAAGCAAGTTACAGGATTATGCAGGCAATTTATTCTAATCTCTTATCGCCTGCATGAGTAATGATCTGAACTGAATCTTTCTTATAGAGCGCGGCTCTCCCACGGAGTTCCGTCCTGGCCGCAGAATCTCAGTACAGGTCAAAGGGCAGCTTGGCCGCTCCGCCCTTGTCAGGGCCCTCGCCCGGCTCACCTTCCGCCCCATCCTGCGGCGAAGCCAAAGCGTCATCCGGCCTGGCCTGCTGGCGCATCCACATCTGAGCGTACGCACCGTCTGCCGCCAACAACTGCATATGCGTGCCGCGTTCGATGATACGGCCACGATCCAGCACCAGTATCTGCGCGGCGTCAGCAATCGTTGACAAGCGATGCGCGATGATTAGTGTAGTACGGTTTTGCGCGATTTCCTTCAGCTGTGCCTGGATCGCCTGCTCAGACTTGGAATCCAGCGCCGAGGTCGCTTCATCAAAGATCAGGATGGCCGGATGCTTGAGCAAGGTACGGGCAATCGCCACCCGTTGCTTTTCACCACCGGACAATTTCAGGCCACGTTCACCGACCATCGTGTTGTAACCATCCGGCAACGATTCAATAAACTCATGGATATAAGCGGAACGCGCAGCAGCCACGATATCGTCATGGCTCGCACCCGGTTTGCCATAGGCAATGTTGTAGGCGATAGTGTCGTTAAACAGCACGGTATCCTGCGGCACTATACCTATCGCCTGACGCAATGAAGCCTGCGTCACATCGCGCACATCCTGCCCGTCTATCAGGATCGCGCCCTGGTTCACGTCATAAAAGCGGAACAGCAAACGCGACAGCGTGGACTTGCCGGAACCGCTATGCCCGACCACCGCAGTGGTAGTACCCGCGGCGATTGTAAAGTCCACATCGAACAGGATCTGGCGCTTTTCTTCATAGCTGAAATCAACATGCGAGAAACATACTTCCGCCCCCTGGGTTAGCAATGCCTGGGTACCCGGTTTATCCGCGATTTCCTTGTTTTGGTCCAGCAAGGAAAACAGGCGTTCCATATCGGCCAGGCTTTGCTTGATCTCACGATAAATCACGCCAAGGAAATTCAACGGGATGTACAGCTGGATCATGAAGGCATTCACCAGCACCAGATCACCCAGCGTCATGGTGCCTGCGATCACGCCTTGCGTCGCACGCCACAGGATGAGCGTAACCGCGATGGCGATGATGCTGGACTGCCCTGTGTTCAGCAGCGACAGCGAAGTCTGCGATTTGACGGCCGCGGTTTCGTAACGCTTCAGGCCTTCATCGTAACGTTGCGCTTCGTAATCTTCATTACCGAAATACTTAACCGTCTCGTAATTAATCAGTGAATCGATGGCCTTGGTATTCGCCTTGGAATCCAGCTCATTCATGGTGCGACGGAAGTGAGTTCGCCACTCAGTGACAATGACCGTAAATGCGATATAGCTGACCAGCGCCACACCGGTGATAACGGTGAACCAGATATCGTAATGCAGCACCAGATAGCCAAGCACCAGCAAGATTTCTATCAGCGTCGGCAAGATACTGAACAGCGTATAAGAGATCAGCGAAGAGATACCCTTGGTGCCGCGTTCTATATCACGCGTCATGCCGCCGGTCTGGCGATTCAGGTGGAAGCGCAACGACAGCGCATGCAGATGACGAAATACTTTCAGCGCGATGGTGCGCACTGCGCGTTGCGTCACTTTAGCAAAAGTATATTCACGCAACTCGGTAAACAAAGTCGTCGACAAGCGTAACGCGCCATACGCCAGCAATATACCAAGCGGCAATACCAGCATCGCTTGCGTCGAGCCCGGTGTAATCGTCAGGCTATCGATCAGGCGCTTCAATACCAGCGGCACGCCGACGTTGGCCATCTTTGCACCGATCAGGAATGCGAGCGCCAGTCCGACCCGCCATTTGTAAGTCCACAAATACGGAATCAGGGTCTTCAGTGTGCTCCAGTCACTGCGATTGCTGACAGATGAAACAGGCTCGGATGGGACGGAATGGCGGCGCATAGGTAAGGTTTGCTCAGATAGTTTATGCTTCGGGTTCCGGATTGTAGCCGCTAATAAAAATAACGACAGGACTTAGCTACAGAACTTAACGATAGAGATCATTCACAGGAGACAACATGGCAAGCGAACACCACACAGACCTGCCCGCAGGCAAAATTCCACAGATGCGGGTAGTCCCCATGCCGAACGACGCCAATATGCACGGCGACGTATTCGGCGGCTGGATCATGTCGCAGGTCGATCTGGCAGGAGCAGTCTGTGCCACACGCCGCGCCAATGGCCGCGTCGTCACCATTGCGGTGAACTCATTTTTATTCAAGCACCCGGTATTCGTCGGCGACCTGCTGTCTATCTATGCCGAGATCGTCAAGGTCGGCAACACGTCGATTACCGTGAATGTGGAATGCTATGCGGAACGCAATCGCCTGGAAGTGGAAATCGTGAAAGTAACGGAAGCGACGCTGACCTATGTTGCGACTAACGATGATCGCAAGCCGCGTCATCTGCCACCAGCGATCCCGCCGCATAAATAAAATTGATGCAAGCTGGCACTATCATAAGCAAGTAGCGCAAGTAGCCAAAAAAACATCATACGCCATGTCCGTCAGCGCGGACATGGCGCATATTTTTTAATCAACTCGTTTTTATCTCGTCGCGTAATTCACGACGCAGAATCTTGCCGACGTTGGACTTCGGCAATTCAGTACGGAACTCGATAGACTTCGGTTTTTTGTAACCGGTGAATTGTTCCTTGCAATACGCCATCAGCTCGGCTTCAGTCAGTGCCGGATCACGCCGCACGACGAAGAGTTTGACCGCCTCGCCGGTATGCTCATCCGGCACGCCTATGCAGGCACACTCCAGTACGCCTGGATGTGCGGCCACCACGCCTTCGATCTCGCTCGGATAGACATTGAAGCCCGAGACCAGGATCATGTCTTTCTTGCGATCAACGATCTTGGTGAAGCCGCGCTCATCCATGATGCCGATATCACCAGTCTTGAAGAAGCCATCCGCCGTCATCGACTGGGCAGTCTCATTCGGATTGTTCCAGTAACCGGCCATCACTTGCGGACCGCGTATCGCAATCTCGCCGGCGCTGCCATGCGGCACTTCGTTTTCGTTACTGTCTATGATCTTCAGCTCGGTCGACGAAACCGGCAAACCGATGGTGCCGGTGAACTCATTGGTAGTAGGCGGATTGGCGGTCGCTGTCGGCGAGGTTTCGGACAAGCCATAACCTTCGCAAATCGCGCAACCGGTTACCTTTTTCCATTTGTCGTTAACGACTTGTTGCACTGCCATGCCGCCGCCATTACACAACTTTAGCTCCGAGAAATCGACCTTGGCGAAATCCGGATTGTTCAGCAAGCCGTTGTACAGGGTGTTCACGGCTGGCAAGAAGTGCACCTTATACTTCATCAACTCCTTGATGAAGCCGGGAATGTCACGCGGATTCGGGATCAGCAGATTCATCACGCCCAGGTGCGTCCCCAGCATGCCGCAAGTCGTCAGCGCGAAGATGTGATACAGCGGCAAGGCGCAGACAAAAATCAGCTGTTTATCCTTGGGCAAGGTACCCAGCACCGGTGAAATCCACGCTTCGTTCTGCAATACATTAGCGATGATATTGCGATGCGTGAGCATCGCACCTTTGGCTGTTCCTGTGGTGCCTCCGGTGTATTGCAGGAAAGCGAGGTCCTGATGTGTCAGCGTCGGGCGCTGCAGGGTCATGCCTGCAGCCTGGCGCAACACTTCCTTGAACTGCACCGCTTGCGGCAGCGAGTAGGCCGGCACCATTTTCTTCACATGGCGCACCACGAAATTGACGATGCCACCTTTCAGCCCGCCAAACAAATCGCCCATGGTCGCGACGATCACATGCTTGACCTGCGTGCTGGCAATTACCTTCTCGAGCGTAGCTGCAAAGTTTTCCAGAATGATGATGGCTTCCGCACCGGAGTCGGTCAGCTGATGCTCAAGTTCACGCGGCTTATATAAAGGATTCACATTGACGATCACGTAACCGGCGCGCAAGACTGCGGCGATGGCGATCGGATATTGCAACACGTTGGGCATCATCAGTGCGATGCGCGCACCTTTTTGCAAACCCAGGCTTTGCAGCCAGGCACCGACTTCGGCGGAAAGATGATCCACCTCACGATAGGTAAGGAATTTATCCATGCACACGCAAGCATGGCGATCCGCATATTTCTGGAATGATTCATCCAGTAATTCAACCAGGGAACTGTAACGTGCAGGATCGATTTCTGCCGGTATGCCTTCTGGATATGACTTGAGCCAAAACTTGTCCATCTCCACCTCTATTCTTTTTTGTGGTTAGAGTGATTGCCCGCTGATTTTGCTTGCATGCTGCTTTAGGTGTTGCACATGAACCCATTTAAGGCCACTGCTCACTATGCTGCCCAGATAGCTTGATGCTATCGGGCAGAACGAGGATGTGCAAGCATTTTGATGACGGATCAGACCAGGCCGCTATCAGCGTGCGCCTGCCTCTTTATGCGACACCTGCGGCAAAGCCGCAGCCAGGCTGGCCAGGCGCTGGTCACGCTGTATCTTGTCCTGCTGCGCCAGGGCAATCACGGCATGGTAAAAGCCAGTGAAATCCTGCTGCTCTTGCAGCAAGGCGCGGAAAGCCGGTACCTGGCCGTTATAGGTCGCGACCGATACCAGATGCGCGTTCGTCAGGCCCTGCGCAAACCAGCGATCATAGGCGGCATAACCATGCCAGCTTGCTTTCAGTTGTTGATAATCGTCCCGCAATGCAGCAAATATCTCCTGCTTGGTCTTGCGCTTGGCTGCGTCCGTGCGATCCGACGCATAGTTCTCGACCAGCTTTTGCCGATACTGAATCAGGAGCGCGAGGAATTGCTGCTTGCGCGCCTGTGTCGTCAGATAGGCCTGCCGCGCCTTTTCATCACCATGGCGTGCAAGCCAGCGATCCACACCCACCTCCTCTACCGCCGTCGCAAACGATTCATTGAATTGCGTATCGCCCTGCACATACACCACCTGGTGTGCCAGTTCATGAATCATCAGGCGCGCCACCTCGGCGTCCGGATAGTTGATAAAGCTAGACAGCACCGGATCCTTGTACCAGCCCAGCGTCGAATAGGCTGGCACACCCATCACCTGCACGTCATGACCGGAAGCTCGCAATTCAGCGGCAAAAGCCTGTGCATCGGCTTCACTGTAGTAACCGCGATAGCTGACGCAGCCAGCGATAGGAAAGCACCATTGCAAAGGCTGCATCGATAACTCAGGCGTCGCCACCACATTCCACAAAGCGTAAGGCCGCTTCAGGTCGGCATACTTTTGATAGGTGCCGTTATCTGGCAAGGCCAGCTCATCGACTGCGAACTGGCGGATTTGATTCGCCAGTATCAGACGTTGCCGCAGCTTCGGGGCCAGCTCAGGATCCAGCAATAAATCATCTATCGGCTGCGCCGCTGCCATCAAAGATGATTGGCCGTGTGTCGCCTGCGCGTAGTAGTTCAGCTGTGCACATCCGCCCAGCAGCAATGCACACAGCAGCAGGCCCGCGCGCCAGCGTGACCGGGGAGCAGCAAGCGATGTGCGGGATATATTCATTTTTCCTATTCGTTCTTACAAAATCGCATATGCAGCCAGCTGCGCCGGATTTTTTTGCTGCATCTATTCTATTACGCCTGCTGCCCCATTACGCCGGCACGCTAGTTGGCGTAAGATAGGGCTCTCTTGCGGCAGGAAATCTATCCTTGTTGCAAGATAAAACCACTGCAGCACTAGCGCGCAGGAAAGTGGAGACGCCATGAAGTTGATCGACCCCATCATTCAGTTTCACAACGAAATCCAAGCGATACGTCGTGAAATCCATGCTCATCCCGAGCTTTGCTTTGAAGAACACGATACCGCCGAACTGGTCGCGAAGAAGCTGACCGAATGGGGCATACCCGTCGTCCGTGGCCTCGGCGTCACCGGCGTGGTCGGCATCCTGAAAAACGGCAACAGCCAACGCGCGATTGGCTTGCGTGCCGATATGGATGCACTGCCGATACTGGAACTCAACACTTTCGCGCACGCATCAAAAAACAAGGGCAAGATGCACGCCTGCGGTCACGATGGCCATACCGCCATGCTGCTGGGGGCTGCACATTATTTGTCTCAAAATAAAAACTTCGACGGCACGATTTACCTGATCTTCCAGCCTGCGGAAGAAGGCGGCGGTGGTGCCAAACGCATGATGGATGAAGGTCTGTTCGAAAAATTCCCGATGGAAGCCGTGTTCGGCATGCATAACTGGCCGGGCATTCCGGTCGGCCACTTCGGCGTGACCCCTGGCCCGATGATGGCATCCAGCAATGAATTCGAAGTCGTGGTCACCGGCAAAGGCGCGCATGCAGCCCAGCCGCACAAAGGCATAGATCCGATCATGGTGGCGGTGCAGATCGCGCAAAGCTGGCAAACCATCATCACGCGCAACAAGAGCCCTATCGACGCCGCAGCACTATCGATCACGCAGATCCATGCCGGCAGCACCACCAATGTCATCCCGGATGACGCGACGCTGGTTGGTACGGTACGCACCTTTGATCTGAAAGTACTGGATTTGATAGAAAGCCGCATGCGTGCAATCGCCGAGCATACGGCGGAAGCATTCGATGCCAGGGTCAGCTTCCACTTCAAGCGCAACTATCCGCCGCTGATTAATCATGCGAAAGAAACTGCTTTTGCGGTCGAGGTATTGCAAGGCATCGTCGGTGCCGAGCATGTGGATGCACAGGTAGAGCCCACTATGGGCGCCGAAGATTTTGCGTTCATGCTGCAGGGCAAACCCGGCTGCTACGTCTTCATCGGCAATGGCGAAGGCGATCACCGCTCAGCCGGACACGGACTGGGGCCATGCAATCTGCACAACCCCAGCTATGACTTCAATGATGATTTGCTGCCGATAGGCGCGACCTACTGGGTACGTCTGGCGGAAAACTTCCTCAAGAACTAAGGTCATGAATTGGTCGCGCAACATCAGATTGCGCGACCACATTCAATCAACTAGGCCAGCAAAGCCACAACCTGCCGGCCATAGCTAACCAGATAACCGCCGTTCTGCTGCTGCCAGGCACGCGCCGTGACAATATCCGGAAACCAGTTCTTCCGATAATCGCCAAACATACCCAGCTCCAGCCGATACCTGTCCAGCACTGCTGCAGGCAAGCGGTCTATGCTGTGCTTGCACACTTCCCATGCAGAGAACTCCAGCTCCCGCGCCAGCATATGTAATACGTGTTTCAGCTGGATGGATGTGCGGACGGCGTACAAATCAGTCACACGTAATTCCGGCATGACTTGCATCGCAATAATGCGACGCAGTACCGGCAGGGTTTTAACAGGTTCATCCGCTCGTGCATGACGCAACAAACGACGCGCATACCTGCGCAGGAAATCACTGTTACTGAGATTATTATTGAAGCCATCGGCAGCAGTGACGCCGACGGCAAGGGATGTAGACCACATAACGTTCCTTTCATATTGTCGTTTCTCGCTACGACATCAAGGTTTAACGTCAGTGTTAACTTGTGATTTATCCGAAACGGACAATGACAAACGACAGGTGCATCGGCTTTTGCGAGAGCGGGCCTCCTGTCAGGCCCGCGCTTATTCTACAACAGAATTTGCATCGCGTTTTTCATCGGTCGTCAGTTTGATGTCGCCGTACCACGCTTCTACGGTCTCTCCCGTGTTGTCGGTATCGGTCAGCACACCGACTGCGATCAGCTTGCCTGGTTTTTCACCAAATGCTTTTTCATAATCGGCAACAATGTTGCGCGAGAAGCTATGCCAGTCACCGACACCGGATGCACCGGTTTCGGCAACCACCATCTTCACGCGATTGCTGCGGGTATTGGTAATGATGGTATCGACCGCTGCCTTGCGTCCCCAGATATACATCAGGGTCGCATACGGCACATCCCTGCCGGTCATCAGGCGCGCGGTTTCAAACATGATCTGGTCAGCGAAGGGCAGACTGTCCTTGTCGCCGTCGAAACCGAGGATGATGCGTGCCGGTGAATCTTCCAGGCCGCGATCAAAATTATTCGCCGTCTGCACCAGACCGCTAATGCGCCAGCGCCAGCTCAAATGCGATACCGGCAAAGGGTCGATCTCCACCTTTTGCATCAGGCCGGAAGCTGCGGCAACCGCACGCGCGTGCAACACGGTCTTGCCCTCATCTTCCACCAGATTGTATTCAGTCAGCTTCTTGGTGCGATTGATAATCATCGGCTCCCAATGCGCAGGCAAGCCGCTGCCGAAATTCGCCGAGAACGGCAATATTTTTCCCGCAGCAAAAGCATCTGCATCATCGCTCTTCGGCAATTGCGCACATGCAGTGAGCAGGGACAGCAAAACAAGTGTGGCAAGTAATTTCATATGCATATGGTCAAGACCATGCACCTTGCGATGCATGGCAAGTACGTGTAAGCCGCTCTGGAAAATCCCGACCGCTTAAGCTTTGCCGGGTTTCATGTGTTGTATCGTATAGATGCTGCGCGCACTATCATCATCAGCATCCACCTCAACAGGCGCGGTGCCGTCTGCGACAAACTGCCAGCGCATTTTATGATATTTCGCGACACTTTCGCGATGCGCGACACTGACAATGACGGCGTTTGGCAATTCTTGCAATATCAATTGATAAACAAGTTCTTCTGTTTCCGTATCCAGTGCACTGCTGGCCTCATCCAGGAACAAGGCATCAGGCCGCGTCAGCAAGGCGCGCACAAAGGCGAGACGCTGTTGCTCACCGGGTGACAGGCGTTGACTCCAGTTGTCACTGTGATCAAGAAACTTTTTCATGTGTGACAATTTGCACAAGTCGAAGTAATGCCGGATCGCCAGATCGGTATAACTATTTTCACTGGCGGGATAAGCAACCGCTGCCCGCAGCGTTCCTATCGGCAAATAACTTTTCTGCGGCAGGAACAGGAGCTTCCACTGCTGCGGTACTTCTATGCTACCGGCGCCATACGGCCAGACGCCGGCGATCGCGCGGATCAGCGTCGATTTGCCGCAACCGGAAGGACCTGCCACCAGGATGCGTTGTCCGGCCTGGATATCGGCAGTCTGCTCTTTAGTCAGTACCGGACCGTTCGGCACATTCAATATCAAACGGTCTATCAGGATCGCACCGACATTATTCGCGGTGACCAGCACACCTTCCCTTTCTTCATGCGCAGCATCGACTGCCGCATGGAAGCCAGCCAGACGATTGACGCTCGCCTTCCATTCGGCGAGATCACTGAACGCCGAGATAAACCATGACAGTGCCCCCTGTACCTGGCCGAAAGCGGAGCTGATTTGCATCAGGCCGCCCAGCGTAATCGCCCCCGAAAAGTAACGCGGCGCCGCCATCAGGAAAGGGAAGATATTCGCAAACTGCGAATAGAAAGTGGACACCAGGTTCAGACTCTTGGTGGTGCGCATGATGCCCCACCAGTTATCACGTATGCGCTGGAAGCGGCCATTCAGTTGTACCGCTTCTTCAGTTTCGCCACGGTACAGGGCCACTGCTTCAGCATTTTCGCGTACCCGTATCAGGCCGAAACGGAAATCCGCCTCGAAGCGCTGGCGGAAATAATTCTTGGAAACCAGCGGCCAGCCGACCCAGCCCACTACCAGCGAGCCGACGCCAGCGTAAGCAATCGCAAACCACACCATATAACCGGGGATCGTGATTTCCTGTGACGCCAGCATGAAGGAGATCGGGCCGCTGACCGACCACAGGATGCCGATGAAAGAAACCAGCGTCACCACACTGGAGAGCAAACCCAGACTCAGCGACAGTGTGGCGGCAGTCAACAAATTCAAATCTTCGGCGATACGCTGATCCGGGTTATCTGCGGTGCCGGTCTGCTCTATCCTGTAATAGGACTGATGCTGCAGCCAGCGCGCCATGTATTGCCGCGTCATCCACATGCGCCAGCGCATCTGCAATGACTGTGTCAGGTAAATACGATAAATCGCGACTGCGATGAAGATAAAGGCGAGATAACTAAAACGCCATAACTGTTCGGTAAAGACTTGGTAGTTCTTGGTTTCCAGCGCGTTGTAAAACTCGCGGTTCCAGGTATTGAACAGCACTTCGAGATACACCGCCGCCAATGCCAGCGCCACGATGACGAACAGTAAACCGCGCGCCTTCCATTTTTCTTCCGAAACCCAGTATGGCTTGATGAGTTGCCAGACGGCGCGCCAGTCTATACGTTGTTTAGGCATGAGTGAGCTTGGTTAAAAGCGCGAGGTTAAAAACGAGCTGACAACATCAACAGCGGCAGGTTTGCCCGATATTGCATAGACCGGACAAACCCTGGCATGTTCAAAAATACTTATGCAGAAAAACTGGTGCCGGCTCAGCCTGGCAACTGATCTGCCTGCTGCCCCAGACGCAAGCCCGGATTTTCCTGTTCCAGTGCCAGCAACACGGCAGACTGATCCGCCTGTGGTGCGTCTTTCAGTACCTGCTGATAATTTTGTGTCACCAGTTCCGCCACCGGCAAACGCAAACCGGCATTGTTCGCCGCGATCAACACGTTTTCCAGATCCTTGAACTGACTCTTGACCTGACCACCTGGCATGAAGTTGCGGTCCAGCATACGCTGGCCATGCACCTCAAGAATGCGACTTTCAGCGAAGCCGCCACGAATGGCCGCGCGTACCGCGGTCGGATCAGCGCCGCCCGCTTGCGCCAGCAACAAGGCTTCGGCCACGATATTCAGCGTACCGCCGACGATCAATTGATTGCACAGCTTAGCGATCTGGCCACAACCGGCAGGCCCGACCAGGGTCGGACGTCCCATCACGGTCAACACCGCTTGCGCCTCGGCGAAATCATCCGCACTACCGCCTGCCATGATGGCGAGCGAGCCGGCTTCCGCCCCGACTACACCGCCTGAAACCGGCGCATCAATAAAACGTACGCCTTGCGCCGCCAGTCTGGCATGCACTTCCTGTGCTTCGGACTGACGCGTCGAGCTCATATCCACCACCAGCGCACCGCGCTTCAGGCCCGGGATAGCCGCATCCACAACTTGCGCGACGATAGGGCCGGCTTCCAGCATGGTGATGATGATATCCGCCCCCATGACTGCATCCGCCACCTGCTCCGCCACTTTGGCCCCCACCGGCGCCAGCTCATCGGCCTTGCTGCGGGTACGGTTCCATGCAGTCAGTTGATACCCTGCCTGCAGCAGGCGGGTCGCCATCGGTTTTCCCATCAGGCCGATGCCGAGGAAAGCGATGACCGGTTTCGATGCAGATTGCTTCAATTCAAACTCCTTTATGCACAAGATTTTCACTGCATAATGGCGCATACACCACCTAAAAAGCAACTGCCATGTCCACCTACAATATCCAGCCTGTCCTGCCCATCCGTATGCAATTGGGGGAATGTCCGTTATGGCATGCTGCAGAAGCCGCCTTGTACTGGATAGATATAGACGGTCGCGCCGTGCATCGCCACATCCCGGCAACTGGCGCGCACCAGCACTGGGACATGCCGTCCGAACCGGGCTGTATCGCGATCCGTGCCGCAGGCGGCTTGCTGGTCGCGCTGCGCTCCGGCCTGATCGTGCTCAACACCCGCAACGGCGAAATGACGCCTGTCGCCGACGCGCCATATGATCAGCGTACCACCCGTTTCAACGATGGCCGCTGCGATGCAGCCGGACGCCTGTGGGTCGGCTCGATTTATGAACCACGCGATCATGCGCATGCCGCACTGTATTGCATAGAGCGTGACGCAATCAGCGACAGCGGCAAGCGCGCCACCGTCTCCAACGGCGTCGCCTTCAGTCCCGATAACAAAACCCTGTATCACGCCGACACCACCACGCACCGCATCTTTGCCTGCGATTACGATGTACGCAGTGCTGCATTGGGCGCCAGTCGCGTGCTGCATCAATTCTCCACCGACAAGCAAAATAACTATGGCGGTCGTCCTGACGGCGCAGCGGTAGATAGTGAAGGTAATTACTGGTGCGCGATGTATGAAGGCGGACGCCTGCTGCGCCTGTCACCGCAGGGCGACATCCTGTCTGAAATCGCACTGCCGGTGCGCTGCCCGACCATGATGGCATTCGGCGGTGATGACTTGCGCACGCTCTACATCACCAGCGTCAGCAAGAACCGTCCGGCAGCAGAACTGGAACAACATCCCTTATCCGGCAACCTGCTCAGTGTGCGCGTAGATGTCGCTGGCCTGCCCGAACATGTCTACCTTGCCTAACCGGCATTACACCCGCTAACGATGAGCCAATTCATACTCGCAATCGATCAGGGCACCACCAGCTCACGTGCCATTCTGTTCAATCACGAAGGCCACATACATGGTCTGGCGCAGCAAGAGTATGCGCAAATTTTTCCGGAACCAGGTTGGGTCGAACATGACGCGCAAGTCATCTGGAGCAGCCAGCTGGCGGTTGCCCAGCAGGTGATGCAAGAGCACAAGCTCAAAGCGACCGACATTGCTGCGCTCGGCATCACCAATCAGCGCGAGACCACAGTGATCTGGGATCGTAAAACCGGTGTACCGATTGCGAATGCCATTGTCTGGCAGGACAGACGTACTGCTGCCTATTGCGATCAGTTACGTGCTGAAGGAAAAGCGGATTTATTTCTGCAAAAAACCGGACTGGTGCTGGACTCTTACTTCTCCGGCACTAAAGTGAAATGGCTGCTCGATCATATTCCCGGTGCGCGCGCGAAGGCAGAACGCGGCGAACTGGCTTTCGGCACGATAGATAGCTGGCTGATTTTCAAATTATCCGGTGCCCACCTGACTGACAGCAGCAATGCCTCGCGCACGCTGCTGTTCAACATCCATACGCAAACATGGGATGAAGAATTACTGACCATACTCGGCATCCCTGCCTCTCTGCTGCCCGAAGTCGTCGCCAGTAGCGGCGTGGTCGGTCATACGCATGCCGAATTGTTCGGTGCGCCCATCGCCATAGCCGGTATCGCAGGCGATCAGCAGGCCGCAACCTTCGGTCAGGCCTGTCACCAAGCAGGGATGGCGAAGAACACTTACGGCACCGGTTGCTTCATGTTGCTCAATACAGGTACGCAAGCAATCCGTTCACAGAATCATTTGCTCACCACCATAGGCTGGACACTGGGAGAGAAAAACGCGCGACACACTAACTACATGCTGGAAGGCAGTGTCTTCATGGGTGGCGCTATCGTGCAATGGCTGCGCGACGAACTCGGCATCATCCAGCGCTCGGCCGATGTCGAGGCCCTGGCCACCAGCGTGCCGGATAACGGCGGCGTGGTCTTCGTTCCGGCGTTCAGCGGACTCGGTGCCCCGTACTGGGATTCCTATGCACGCGGCACCATACTCGGCATGACACGCGGCAGCAACAAAGCGCACATCGCGCGCGCGGCACTGGAGAGCATCGCTTACCAAAATGGTGACTTGCTGGATGCAATGCAAAAGGATGCGCAACTGGCCTTGCAGGAATTGCGTGTCGATGGCGGTGCGTCGCGCAATGATTTACTGATGCAATTCCAGGCCGACATTTTGAATGTCCCGGTCGTGCGCCCTGTTGTGACCGAAACTACCGCGCTGGGGGCAGCCTACCTGGCCGGGCTGGCTGTCGGATACTGGGACTCACAGGAAGAAATCAGCGTGCAATGGAAGATGGATAAGCGCTTTGAACCCGGCATGTCTGCTGATGAACGGGAACATCGTCGACACACCTGGCATCGCGCAGTAGAACGTGCGCAGGCGTGGGAAAGCTAAAGGCCGGGTCTTAAGCAGCGACTGCCAGCCTTTTACGCAAACGTATCTTCCAGCGCTTGACGCCGCCGCGTTCCAGTTCTTCCTCCACGCCATCCGCCGTATAGCCGAGCTTTTCATAAAAGCGCAGCGCGCGCTGGTTATCGCGCAAGACCCACAGCGTGGTCGTGTGTGACGGTGGCAAAGCCTGCTCTATCGTTTGCATCAGCTCCGCACCCACGCCTTTATCCCAATACTCGGGCAGAACATAAATCGCCTGCACTTCGGATACACCGGCAGCATCCGCATCTATGCTGAGGCCACCCGAAACCCAGCCCGTCACCAGTCCGCTCTCTTCCGCGATAAAAGTCAGGCCGGGATTATTTTCCAGTTGCTCACGCCATGCAGCGATGCGCCTCTCCAGCGACAGGTTGGCGAGAAACTCGGCAGGGAAAATTTCGGCATACGCGGTTTGCCATGTGCGCACATGGATAGTCGCTATCGCCTCCGCGTCCGCTACTGTCGCCTTGCGTATCACTGCTTTACCCCGGCCGCTTCCGCTTTTTCCCGTGCCTCTTGCTGTTCTTTTTCTGCCGCTATCCATGCAGCGTCGGGCACCGTACCGTTCAGGTAGTAGTCACCAATCGCACGTTCACGGAAGATCGCCGGATTATGCGAAGCCGCAGTACGCGCATTGCGCCAGTGACGGTCGAGGCGACGTGTTTCACTGGTGGCCGATGCACCGCCGACTTCAAACAGCAAAGTGCTGGCTTGCAATACCAGATCGATGACAATTTGCTGCGCCTGGAAAGCCTTGATTTCAGTATCAACATACAGCGCTTCATCGGCGGTATCAGCGAGGCGCGCCAGATGCACTTCATCCAGCGTACGCGCGATACCTTCGACGATCGTATCCGCTGCAAACGACAAACTGGCCAGACGCCCAACCACACGTTGCACCAATGGATCTTCACGCGGACTGGATGCCCCCGGCACGCCGAACGCACGCGTCTTGCGCTGCACGAAAGCGATGGCATCCCGTTTGACCGCCCGGCCGACTCCGGCAATCGACGCCAGCAAAATCAATTGCAGGAAAGCCTTTTGATACGACTGTGCATAGCTATCCTTGCCGCTTAAGCGACGGTTGATATGCTCAGGCAGAATCTCGACTTGTTCAAAGATGGTCGTACCGCTACCTGTCATGCGCTGACCGAAACCATCCCAGTCATCGATGCGTGTCACGCCCGGCGACGTTGCTGGCAACGATACGCTGACACGTTCCTCACCATCGACCACTGATGCAACGATCCAGTCGGCATAGATAGTCCCGGTGCTGTAGTACTTCTTGCCGTTGAGGAACCACTTGCCATCTTCCTGCTTGATGGTGGCGCTGGTACCTGTCACTTCAGTCAGCTCGGCCATCGCATAACCGATGAGTGCGCCTTCGACGATTTTAGGGAACCAGAATTCACGCACCGATTCATCGGTGTGATTGATACGACTTTCGAGGAAAGCAAAGTGACCGCGCAATAAATGCGAGACGTTGGAATCGGCTTCTGCCAGCTCCACCAGCAAGCGGAAGAATTGCGAAATCGTCGCACCGAAGCCACCGTATTTGAGCGGGATGCGGACGCGGCCAAAGCCGGCTTCACGCAACCAGCGCACTGCCTCATACGGCAGTTCACGTTCCTGTTCACGTCGCACGGCATCTTCCGCGATACGTGCGAACACAGGCCGGAAGCGTTCCGCCAGTTCTTCGTAGGTCGGGCTGGCGGCAACTTTGGTTTCCAGATGATGAATGGTGGCGGTAGCAGTATTAGTCATGATATTTGCTTCTATTAAAAATGGTGGGGCGGTGTTTGCACACGGCAATCAAATGTCTGTTTTTCTTAAGTTGCGCGTACGCGCGGATCGATCAGACTGTAGAGAATGTCGACCACGATGTTGACGATCACATAGATGAGAGCAGCCAACAGGGTGATGCCCAGTACGATAGGAACATCCTTGCTGTTTGCAGCGTCCAGCATCAGACGTCCGACGCCTTGTCGTGCGAACAGCAGCTCAACCACCACCGCGCCGCCCAGCAGACTGGCAAAAACAAAGCCAGACAAGGTGACCAGCGGTACCAGTGCATGGCGTAGCGCATGACGCAAACGCACACCGGCATCCGACATGCCGCGTGCACGCGCCGTCAGGATGAAGGGTTGTTCCAGCACATCTTCCAGTTCTTGCCGCAAGACTTGCGTCAATACGCCGACTACCGGCAAGGCCAGTGCAATCGTCGGTAACACCAGCGAACGCCAGCCTTGCGAACCGGAAGGCGGGAACCAGTGGAAGTAAAAAGAGAACAGCAGCAATAAGAGTATGCCGATCACAAACGAAGGCGCAGATGTAATCGTCAGTTCCGCACCGGAGACAACAGACCGTATCCACGGCGCGCGTCTTGCCGTCAGCAAAGCAATGAGTACCGACAACACGATGGACAGCACACCGGCGCACAAGGCCAGTTGCACAGTCGCGCCCAGTTGCTGCGTCACCGCTTTCAGCACCGGTATGCGCAAGCGATAAGATTCACCGAGGTCGCCCTTGGCGAGACGACCTATGTAATTGCCGTACTGCGTCAGCAGCGGATCATCCAGCCCGTACTCACGCCGCACTTGCGCCAGCACTTCAGCCGTTGGCATCGCATCCGGCCCGCCGACTATCGCCAGCGCGGTATCGCCGGCGGTGAGATTGATCGCCACAAAGGTCAGTGTTGCCGCCCCCCACAACACGCCGAGACCGGCCAGCAAACGCCACAGTATGCGTTTGAGCGAGATCATGATCCCTCCTTGTCGAGCCAGACACCAATGAACAATGGCGTGTTGTGCGAGGTATCAAAGATCACGCCTTTCACATTGCTGCGATAGGCGATCATATGAATGCTTTCATATGAAGGAACGGCAGGAACCAGTTCAGTCAGACGTCGTTGCGCCTGGCTATACAGCGCTTTCAACTCAAGCGGATCATTGGATTTACGTGCACGTTCCAGTGCGTCGTCCAGTTCGGGATCACGCAGGCGTGAACTGTTTTGTCCGATCAGTTTCTCGCTGGCAATCGAATTGCTGTGATACAGGATGTACAAACCATCCGGCGTATTCGTATGCCAGTAGCCACCGCCAAGCGCCTGGTAATCACCGGCATAACGCTTGTCCGTTGCAACTGCGATCGGCACCACATCGATATTCAGCTCGAAACCTACCTTGCGTGCATCAGCCTGGATCGCAACGGCCACACTGTTCGGAAAGGCCGGATTTTCGGTGATCAGCAAGGTAGCTGACAGGCGCTTGCCGTCCTTGACGCGGTAACCTTTGTCATCCCGCGCGGTCCAGCCCGCCTGGTCGAACAGGCGATTCGACTCTGCGACGTTATAAGCCAGCGCATCCTTGAACGACGGATCGTAGTAACGTGAATTCGCTGCCAGGAAGTCGCCCTTGGGTGCATATTCACCAAAGCCGGTAATCCAGGCGACGCCTTCACGGTCGATGGCCAGTGCCAACGCCTTGCGTATCTGCACATCATTGAATGGCGCTTTCTCCACATTCAATGTCAGGCTGCGGAATGGATTACCTTTACGCACCCGGCTATGAAAACGCAAATTCGGATCAGCACGTATCGCCTTGGCATTCTGCGCCGGCGCATCCAGCGTGAAATCGGATTGCCCGCTTTGCAACGACGAGTAGCGGATCATCGCTTCCGGCACGAAAGTCAGTTCTATGCGATCCAGATAGGCCGGCCCCTGATGCCTGACCACAGGCGGTGCCCAGTTGTAATCGGCGCGCTTGACGAAGTTTGCACCTTGCGCGCGCACATAGCTTTCCAGTACGAACGGGCCCGAACCGATAGGATGCTCAGCAATCGACTTTGGATTTTCCTTAATCTGTTTCGGCGAAATCATACTCAGCCAGGATTGCGCCAGCACATCGAGGAAAGGTGAATATGGTTCGCTCAGTGTTGCTTCAAACGTATACTCATCCACGATGCGACCACGCTGATAAGGACGAATATATGCCGCAGCCAACGGCGACTTGGTCGCCGGGTCACGCATATGCTCGAGGTTCACCAGCACTGCTTCCGCATTGAAGCGTACGCCGTCGCTAAAGGTTACGTCATCGCGCAAATGGAAGGTATAGGTCTTGCCATCCGGCGAAATGTCCCATGACTTGGCCAGCCACGGCGAGATATTCCCTTGCTCGTCCTGGTACACCAGGCCGTCATACAGGATGCGTCCCAGCCACTGCACGTTGCCGTGCGAGATGGCATGGACGTCGAAGGTTGAGGTATCCAGGGCCACCGTCGCACGCAAGGTGCCGCCCGGTTTTCCTGCACTCTGCTGGTAATAGTCAGACGCTGCATAACTCAGCTGACCGTCACGCACTATCGCACTGCCGGTCGCATCAGCTGCTCCCTGACCCGCAGTTTTTTCACTATCACCTGATGAGCAGGCGCTCAAAATGCAAGCGCCTGCCAACAAGCTGATACGTAAAAGCGCATACAGCAAAGATCCTGTTTCATTGCCTTTGGCAATCCGTATCATATTCACCAGCCCTTCATTTATTACATTCAAATATCAATTAAAAACGGTAAGACGCACCTGCGAAGGCACCGAAGCCGTCACCTACATACACAGCACCGGTGTTATCCACGCCGCGCAGGTTGTATTGCGGGCTGATCGCCGACGCATACGCTTTGTCGGTCAGGTTGCGCAAATCGAGGAACAGGCTCCACTTGCCGCCAGGCTGTTCATATCCGACCTTGGCACCAAAGATGGTGTAGCTAGGCGCGGCCAGCGAGTTCGCATAGTCCAGCCAGGTTTTCGATGAGTAACGCGCGTTTACACCGACGTAGAAACCGCTCGGATGCTGGTATTGCAGCTCTGCCGTGTAGACATGCTTAGGCAGGCCAGGCAATTCGTTCGCACCGTAGACCGGATCTTTTTTGTAGTGGAAATCGTTATAGGTATAGGCCTGGCGCAAGACGACGTTGTCGCCGCCCTTGCCTTTCCACACACGCGCATCCAGACCTGCTTCCAGGCCCTGGTGTACGGTCGGCGTGGCGTTACGTTTCTCCTGATCTGTCGGGCCACCGCCAGGAATTTGCGCGGTCAGCAGTTCATTACGGACTTCGGAGCGATACAGCGCGACGCTACCGGTGAAGGTGTCATTGCTGCCGCGCACACCGATCTCCACGGTATTCGCTTTTTGCTCGGTCAGCTTCTTCACGCCTATCTGCGTCGCAGTGGTACCGGAACCGGTGAAGCCCCAGGTCACAGGCGGATCGATGGAACGGCTGACGTTGGCGAAGGCCACCACTTTCGGTGCCAGTTCATAGCGCAAGCCAAGGCGCGGAGCCAGGTCCTGATGGTTGTAGGTAGTCGCCGCGTTATTGACCGGGATATCACCGTACAGCGTACGCACATCACGACGTATATTCACCAGCGACAAACCCGATGACAACCAGGTACGCGGATTCAGTTGCAACTCGTTGCCGACTGCCAGTACCGTGTCGGACGAGCCGTTATACGTTGCATCCTTCTTCAATGCGCGAGTGGTACCGTTGTATGTTTTTACGCCAGAGTTAATGGCCTGGGTGCGGGTGAAGCTGACGGTGGTATCACTTTGCAAGCCAAACAATTGTTCACTACGCAGATAGCGCAATGAAGCATTGATATCGCGCCAGGTCCAGAAGTTAGGTGTGGCGGTGCTATTGATGTTCAGGATCTGCGGATAGTCGTGATACGCCAGACCGAATTCAATTTTGGATACGTCATCTATGGTGTAAGTCGTCTTACTGCCGATGTAAGTCGAACCAGGCTTGGTGCCGTCCTGACGACCATTCACGGTAGCCGCTGTAGTCTGGCTACTATCCGCTCTCAGCTGGGCCAGCGTGAGCAGTGCAGGCGTCTGGTGATACTCTTCGCGATAGCGCAGGTAAAGACGTGTTTCCAGTTGAGGTGTCAGGCGGAAGCCAAAGTTACCGACGATGCCCTTGGCTTCGACGTTGGTCCATTTTTGATAACCACGACGCTCGGAGTTAGTCACGCTGACGTAGTAATCGGTATCGCCTGATTCAGTTACGCCACCCACGCTCAACTGTTGCTTGCGCCAGCCGAAACTACCCGCTTCAAATCGTCCATACACGCCAGGCGAAGTGCGTCCGGTATGCGTCGCCAGATTCAGCGCGCCACCCAAAGCCAAAGCGCCATACTGGAATGCATTCGCACCGCGCAGCACTTCGGTGTAATCGATGCCCGACATTTCGAGCAATTCGTATGGCGTACCGCCGGACCCGGTCAGTGCCAGGCCGTCAAACAGGAATGCCGTACCTTCACGGAATACGCCCGCAGCAGTAGCAATACCGGAGCCACGTATCGAAATCTTGACCGCGTCGTTACCGCCGGTGGCTTGCGCGAACACGCCAGGCTCGAAGGCCAGTACGTCTTCCAGTGTCGAGGAACGGCCTTTTTCCACATCCGCGTTTTTCACCACGCTGACATTGCCGGTTACGTTCTCCAGCTTCACTTTGGCTTTTTCGGTCGTGGACAGCGCCTTACCTTTGATGACGACAGTGTCTTCAACTTGTGTCGTCGCTTCTTGCGCATATACCAGGCCGCTGGCGAACCAGAACAGGACGGTCGCCTGCAATAGTTTGGAACGTTGTGCGCGTGGGAAGACGGAAGCCACCAGGCGCGAAGTAATCCGAGATGGAGGAAGTGCGTGTTTCAAAATAACCCCTTAATTAATGCCTGACAAAAGTCAGGACCAAGTGCCGACACAATCTGTAAAGGACATGCCGGCGTATGTTTTTTATGGAATGAACTAACTGCCTATTACTTGAATGCGTAGGAAATACCGGCAACAGCGCCAAAGCCATCACCCGGAACAGAACTCGCCGTATCGACACCTTTGGCATTGACGGTCGGGCTGACGCTGGCTGCATAACGCTTGTCACCAAGATTGCGCAGATCAAGGAATACTTTCCAGCCGTTCGTCGGATGGACGTAACCGGCCGATGCGTCAAACACGGTGTAACCCTTCACAGCGAAGGTGTTGGCGTAATCAACTTTTGTTTTGGATGCCACTTGCGCATTCACGCCTGCATAGAAGCCGCTTGGATGTACATACAACAGTTCAGCCTGGTAGTAATGCGGTGGTATGCCAGGCAACTGATTGCTGCCAAAGCGGGCATCGTTCTTGTAATGGAAATCGCTATAGGTGTAAGCCTGGCGCAGTGACAACTTCTGGCCACTCGCTTCCCACAGCGGCAAATCAGCTCCTGCTTCCAGCCCTTGATGTACCGTCGGGCTGGCGTTCGATTCGAGCGTGACGCCGGAACCCGGGAAGGTCTCTACCGTTTGCAATTCATTCTTCAACTCGGAACGATAGAGTGCGACGCTCCACTGTCCGCCGTTGAGCGTGCCGCGTGTTCCGACTTCGGCGGTCGTGGCCTTTTGATTTCTCAGGTCATAGCCGCGCACTGCGAAGCTCGCGAGTGGCCCGGTTGCACCGTACAAGGTCCCGAACGACGGCGGCGTGGTCAGGAATGCCCATGAATTAGGCGGTTCAACCGAACGGCCGATATTGCCGAAGACTTGCAGATCGGGTGTGAAGTTGTAACGTAAGCCGACGCGCGGGGCGAAATCCCAGCGTGAGGTGCTATACGGCTGGTTGGTGACCGGATAGGTCACGATGGTGTCGCGCTTGGTATTGATTGCGGACAAGCCCGTCGTCAGCCACAGCGACGACGCCAGCTCCAGATCGTTGCTGGCATGGATCACCAGATCAGAGCCGCCATACTCAACCTTGTGCACCAGTGAACCAGCCGGATAACCCGGTGATGAACGGTGTACATACGAATCACGATACGCATCCAGATGCTTGGTCACGACGAAACCGATTTTGGTATTGCTGACCTTGCCGCCCCAGGTATCGCTGCGCGAGTACTGCGCACTTGCGGATACGTCTTCAAAACCCCAATCCTGCAAAGTCGCGTTGGTTGCTACCGCATTGCTCGGGCGCGAATCGATAGGATAGTTGTGGTACACCAATCCCAGATCCAGTTGTGAGCTGCCATCCAGCCTGATCGTGGTCTTGTTCGCCAGCCAGGTCGAACCAGGCTGGTCACGCAAGGCATTCTGTGCGATCGCCAGCGCATTGGCCTGGCGCGGATCGGCGTCGATCTGCGCACGCGTCAGGTTACCCGGCGATTGATTCTTGGTTTCGCGATAGCGCAGATAGAAACGTGTCTGCACATCAGGATTGATTTGATAGCCGATGTTCGCCGCAATACCGTTGCTGCTGCTGCGCGACTGCGCCTGAAAGCCGTCACGTGAAGCTTCGGTAATGCTGAAGTAGTAATCCAGTGGCCCGATGACTTTGCCGCCGCTGATTTGTACCTTGTGATAACCGAAGCTGCCGCCTTCGACATGCACGGCAAACGGATCTGCCGTACGTCCGGTTTTGGTGACGTAGTTGATGGCACCACCCAGTGTGTTGGCGCCATAGTCAAAAGCATTCGCGCCGCGCAGTACTTCGGTGTACTCCAGGCCGAGTGGTTCAAATAATTCATACGGTGTGCCGCCAGGGCCGCTGACGGGCAATCCATCGAACAGGAAGTAAGTACCGGTACGGAAAGAGTTGCCACCGCCGCGGTTGATTGCGGAACCGCGGATCGAGATCTTGATGCCGTCACCACCACCCGAAGCGGCCTGCGCAAAGACGCCAGGCTGATAGGCCAGAATGTCTTGCGCTGTACGTACGCTGCGGCGTTCTGCATCGTCGCTATTGATAAAGTTGGTCGCACCCGACACTTCTTTCAGTTTCAGTTTGGCCTTGTCTTCACCAGACAAAGCCTTGCCTTTGACGACCACGGTATCTTCCACTTGCGGCGCGGCATCCTGCGCATAGATGGCACCACTCGCCATGCACAACACAGCGCTCGCGCTCAATGCGCGCAAGGCACGATGTGTAGCTGGCCGGGCTATGCGCCCTCGCTGCGGTGACTGCTTCACTTTCCTGTTCACTTTCTTTACTCCCAATAATCAGATTTACTACCCGTTGTTAAAACCGGGTATGGCAATCCGACCCGCCTCGCTTGTATGAAGCACAGCCCGGGGAACCACACCATTCATCAAATATTTTTTATTGCAGAACTTAGAATCGGACTGTCACTCCGCTGTATATCGAGAAGCCATCGCCTGGATAGAAGTTGGCTGAATCAAGTCCTCTGGCGTTGTCTGTTGTATTGGCGGCAGCAGCGTAATGTTTATCGCCGAGATTGCGGAAGTCGAGATACGCTTTCCATTTTTTCCCTGGCTCTTCATAGCCAAACTTGGCGCCCCAGATCACTGCAGATGGCGCTTTGAGGGTATTCGCGTAATCGACGTAGTAACCGGACATGGCACGGGCGTTCACACCTGAGTAGAAGCCGCCGGCTTGCTGGAACAGCAACTCGCCTTGATATACATGGCGCGGCAAACTAGGTAATTCATTTGTGCCGTAGCGCTGATCGTTGCGATAGTAAAAATCATTGAAGGTATAAGCCTGACGATAGCTCAGGCGATCCCCATTATTGTTACGCCACAGTTTCGACGTGAGTGCTGCCTCTATACCCTGGTGAATAGTTTTGCTGGCATTGGTATTGGCAATCAATGCCGGGGTAGCGCCCACTGCCGGACTGGCTATCGAAGTCAGCAACTCATCACTGACATAAGAACGGTAGAGGGTTACGCTTCCTTCGTGTTTTTCGTTAGCGGCACGCAAACCGATTTCTGCCGTATTCGCCTTTTGTGGTCGCAGTGGTCTTACGTAAGAAACACCGGTACTTGCCATCTGCCAGGTAACCGGCGGATCAATTGAGCGCGATACGTTACCGAACAATTGCACGGTCGGCGTAGCCTGAAACAGGAAGCCCAGGCGCGGCGCCAGGGAGCGATCGGTGTAATCCACGGCACGCGGAAATGGCAACGCGCTGGCAGGCAAAGTCGAACGTTCAATACGCACATTACGTCCGACCTCAATCAGCGAGAGTCCGCTGGATAGCGTGAACTGATCGCTTAAATGCAGCGCATTACTGACAGACAATACGGTGTCGCGCGAACCACTGTACTTGGTGTACTGCCGCTCGCTGGTGTGTACACCATTCACCTGGTTGTAGCCCGTCACGTCGCCATCCAGCAGACGGGTGTCACTAAAACTGACGGTGGTATCGCTCAGTTTTCCAAACAAGGTATCGCCGGTACGTAAATATCTCAGCGACGTGGTGAAGTCCTTGGAACGCCAGATGCCAGGCTGATCGGAATATATCCAGCCGTTATCCAGCGGGTAGTCGTTGTAAGCAAAGCCGAGTTCAAACTTTGACTTGTCATCCAGCGTGAGTGTGGTCTTGCTGGTGACAAAAGTGGTACCACCCTTGCGTCGAGCCGACGCAATGGAAGTGCTGTTGCGTGGATCAGCCCTCAGTTGTGCCAGGGTCAGTGTGCTGCCGTTTCTTAATTCTTCGCCACGGTGACGGATTATCAGACGCGTCTCCAGACGATCACTGAATTTATGTCCCAGATTAAAAATGTAATCTTCGCCGGTATTCGGGCTATTACGCTGGAAGCCGTCGCGCTGATTGTGCGCATATTGCAGGAAATAATCGGTATCACCAGAAGCCGATACACCACCGGTGCTGGCCTGATATTTGCGATAACCAAAACTGCCGGCTTCCACACTCACCACATTACCTGGCGAACTACGTCCGGTATGGGTGACAAAATTAATCGCACCACCCAATGACAAGGCCGAGTATGCGAATGCATTGGAGCCATTCAGAATCTCGGTGTAATCAACGCCGGACAGCGTCAGAAAATCTTCCTGCGTCCCGCCCGGTCCGGTGATCGGCAAACCATCAAACAGATACTTAATACCTAGCGAGTAGCCCTGATAAAAAGCGTTCAGGCCGGAGCCGCGTATCGAAATCTTATTCGCACCTGTGCCACTGGTCGCCGCTGCAAACACGCCCGGCTGATACGCCAGCACATCTTCGGCATTCTGTGCACGACCACGCTCCACATCGGCGTTGTTCACCACACTTGCGGTGCCGGCAACATTCTTCAGTCGTTCTTTCGCCTTCTCTGCATCCTTCAATGCTTTGGCTTTGATGACTACGGTTTCCTCTACCTGCGGTGCAGCTTCCTGCGCGCCAGCGATGCCACCGGACAGGCATAATGCAGCACCGACGCCGAGCGTGCGCAGCAAGGCTGCACGGGTAGTCGTTGTCGCGTTCATTTGCAGTGCATTACGCTGCATCCAGCTCACCTTCTTTTTCACTTTCCCTACTCCCGATATCAGTTGACTCAACTACGCGCTTTCTTTTTCCCAGCTGCGGAATGGCACTCAGCAACGCTTGCGTATATACGTGCTGCGGATTTTCAAATACCTCACGGACCCCACCTGACTCGACCACGATGCCGTCCTTCATCACCAGAATCCGGTCGCTGACGCGGTAGATGACGCCGAGGTCATGTGAGATAAAAAGACAGGACAGGCCGAGGCGATCTTTCAGGTCGATCAGCAGATCAAGAATTTGTGCCTGCACCGATACGTCGAGTGCAGAGACCGGTTCATCGCAAATCAGCACTTCCGGTTCCGGTGCCAGTGCACGCGCGATGGCTATGCGCTGGCGTTGACCGCCGGATAATTCGATAGGACGGCGTTGCAGGAAGCTCTGATCCAGTCGCACCAGATGCAACAATTCAATCGCGCGTGCACGCTTTTCCGTGGCGTTGGTATAACCAGCGACGCCCAGTGCCTCGAATAGCACCCGCTCCACCGTATAGCGCGGATCGAATGAACTGAGCGGATCCTGGAATACGACCTGTATGCGTTTGCGCTCTGCGCGTTGCTGCGCATCGCTGAGTTCACTCCAGACCTGATCACGCAAACGGACGTTGCCGACGTTCGGTGTTTCGAGTCCCAGCACCATGCGCGTCAGCGTCGTCTTGCCGGACCCGGATTCACCAACAATGCCAACGGTTTCGCCCTTGCGTAATGCAAACGACACTTCCGATACCGCCACGCGACGTGATCCATCCGGCGCGAAGAAAACCTTGGTCAGGTTGTTCACCTCTACCGCAATCGGATTGGTATTGATCACACCCGGCGGCAGCTCGGTCGGCAAAGCAGCGAGATGGCCATCATCGGTCACCGCAATTTTTTGGCGCACCGGGCCACGCTTCTGTACTGATGACACGGCCGACAACAGGGATTTTGTATATGGATGTTGCGGATCATGCAGAATTGCATCCAGCGGCCCCTGCTCGACAATCTCGCCATGCCACATCACGGCAACCCGGTCAGCCAGGCGCGACACGACAGCAAAATCATGGCTTACCACCAGCATGGCCTTGTCAGGGGTACGCAAGGATTCGAGCAAATCCAGTACCTGCGCCTGCACCGCGGCATCCAGTGCCGTGGTTGGCTCATCCGCAATCAGGAGTTCAGGATTGCACGCAATCGCAGAAGCAATCAGTGCGCGCTGGCGCAAGCCGCCAGAGAGTTGATGCGGATATTGCAGCAAACGGGTTTCAGGTTCAGGGATGCCAACAGAGCGCAACAAGGCGATTACTTTTTCATCACGCTCCTGTTTGGTCCATTTGCCGTGCAGCTTGAGTGGTTCAGCCACTTCAGCGCCAACCGTACGTAACGGATCCAAAGAACCCAGTGCATCCTGCATCACGAAGCCGATACGACGGCCACGTATATCGCGCCAGGTACGTTCGTTAAACTTGCGTAAATCATCACCGTCAAAACTCAGGCGATCTGCCTGCAAGGTGCTGCGATGTCCGGTCAGGCCGACCAGCGTACGCGAAGTAACGCTTTTGCCGGAGCCGGATTCACCGACCAGGGCCAGGCATTCGCCACGGTGCAAGGCAAATGAAATACCTTTGATGATAGCGGGACCGCCATGACCAAAATGGACATGCAGGTTCTCAACTTCAACCAAAGGCCGGCGCCCGTTTTCCAGCTGGCTGGTCATGCGCGCTTGCCTTCGCTGCGCAGCAATAATTCACGGCCCAGTGCAGTGATCGAAACCACCGTCAGGGTGACAGCAACGCCGGGCGCGGCTACCAGCCACCACGCGTTCGACAGAAAATTACGGCCGACTGACAGCATGGAGCCCCACTCAGGCGAAGGCGGCGGCGCACCGAAACCGAGGAAGCTCAATGCAGCACCGGCAGCAATCTTGCCGCCTATGCCTATGGTTGCCAGGATCAGGATGGGTTTGATTGCATTCGGCAATACGTGACGGATGATCACGGTGGAGCGACGCAAACCCAGCGTCACAGCCGCTTCCACATACTGCGCATTACGTACGATATGCGTCTGGGCACGCACCATACGGGCATAACGCGGCACGCTCGCGACACCAACCGCGATCACAGCATTGACCAGGCCCTGGCCCCAGAAAGTGATAATGACCAGCGCCAGCAACAAATCCGGGAAAGCCAGCAATACATCAATCAGACGCATCAGAAAATTATCGACGATGCGATGACCCAGGCCGGCAAACAGCCCGACCGCGATACCGATGCTCAAGCCAATTGCCGTCGCAGCCAAACCCATAAGCAATGAAGGTTGCACGCCATAGATCAGGCGCGTCCAGACATCACGTCCGTTTTCATCGGTACCCAGCCAGTGCACAGCGCTCGGAGCACGGAAGGCTTCGCGTGCAGAAGCGGCCAGCGGATCATTCGATGTCAGCAACGCCGGATGCAGTGCCGCCACCACCAGAAACAATACAAACAATGCAGCCAGCACCAGACCCGGACGCAACTTGCGCCAGTCACCCAGGCGCAGTGGGAATCGGGAGCTGTGCGCGACCGATGGCGCCAGCGTAGCGCCGAAATCAGGCGCTTCCAGTTGAACGGTTGATCCAGTAGTCATTGCAGGTAAACCTCGATGGCTGTATTAAATTGCGGTAAGTAATCAGGGGGGCTTGCATGCACTTGCATGCGACAAAAAGGTCAGACGGCGAGCAAGCGCTCACAGTCTTCTTCCTCTTCGTACTGGCTTTTCGGGCGCGACAGGCCGAGGTGGTGGCGCAAGGTAGTACCGGTGTATTCGGTACGGAAGATGCCGCGTCGACGCAAGAGGGGTACTACTTCATCGACAAAAATTTCAGCGCCGGAAGGAAACATATCCGGCATGATGTTGAAGCCATCTGCCGCACCGGATTTGAACCATTCTTCCAGCGTGTCAGCGATTTGTTCCGGCGTACCAACCGCGAGGCGATGGCCGCTGCGTATGCGTTTGGATAATTGGCGTACGGTCAGGTTTTCGCGTCGGGCCAGATTGATTTGCGCTTCGAAGAAACCATGTGAACCACCACCCAGTGCACGGGTATTCGCATCCCGTTGTGTTGCGCGCACATCAATGATGCGATCCCACGGCAACGGCGCATCAAGATCGAGATCAGAGACAGCAATGCCGATACGTGCCGCGATTTGACCAGCCAGACCGAGCTCCCCCTGATAGCTATCGAGCTCATCGCAACGTGCATGTGCTTCTGCTTCAGTGCTGCCAATCACGGTAGACAAGCCGGGCATGATCTTCAATGAATCCGGATCGCGGCCCCATGCACGTGCGCGATTACGCATCTCTGCATAAAAGGCTTGCCCATCTTCCAATGTAGTTTGAGTCGTGAAGATCGCATCGGCATAACGTGAGCCGACGGACTTTCCGCCCTCCGAGGAACCGGCTTGCACCAGTACCGGACGCCCTTGCGGCGTACGCCTTACATTCAGCGGACCGCGTACCGAGAAGTGCTCGCCTGCGTGATCTATCGTGTGTACCTTCTTCGCATCAGCGAATACACCGTTCTTCCAGTCATTGATGACGGCATCGTCTTCCCAGCTATCCCATAACTTGATGGCGATATCGAGAAACTCCGCTGCACGACCATAGCGGTCATGATGCAAAGGTGCGCCAGTGAGTCCGAAATTCTGCGCTGCAATGTCACCTGCAGTAGTCACGACATTCCACGCTGCACGACCGCCGCTGATGTGATCAAGCGATGCAATACGACGCGCCAGATTGTAGGGATCGTTATATGTCGTCGAAGCGGTAGCAATCACGCCTATGTACTTTGTCGCCAGAGCAACGGCCGTCAGCAGCACGGTAGGTTCGAGGCCTCCGACCGGATTGTTGGCAACGTTACCGTTCAGTGCCGGGCCATCTGCCAGAAAGATCGCGTCCAGCGTGCCGCGTTCCGAGATACGTGCAATGTTTTGAAAGTACTCAACACCGAGCAGGGAACTGCTGGGCACTTCGGCCAAACGCCAGGCAGCCCCGTGCCCCCCCAGCCCGAGGATGTTCATACCTATGCTCATTTGACGCGGTGGCGATGCCATTTCCATTCCTTATCGATACTCTGTCTGGCGATATACGAACTGCACAGACGATTAATTTTTTTGAGAAGTTACCGCCTTCAATGCGTCGTCACAAACAATAAAAAATTCGATCTTTAGCAGAAGTTTGGATATATCGTTTGATATCCGGAACACATCTGCAAGCACGTTTACTGACGGCGGACAAAAAGAAACCCGCTAACCTTGCGGCGCGGGTTAAGTCCAATCTTGAGAGGTATTGGAGGAGGATGCGTCTGCATCTTAAGCGGCAATTTTCACCTGGCCAACGAAGCATTTCGTGCTTACAAATGCGATACAGGCATATCAAACTTCAGATATCCATATACGGACAAATTCGTTGCCACACGCAGCCTGCTATTTCTATGATTAGCACAAGCTGACAGCAATCCATAGCAGCACCTACCGCGAGCATGACACCCGTGCATTAGCCAGGCACATGCGAATACTGCATATCCTTAACGCAGGAAAAAATATTCAAATCATTTTTAATTGGTTCATATATCAGGCACAGCTCGTTATGCTAAAAATTCAGGCATGCCTTACTTGTCAGCCGCAAATAGATTATCGATAACAGCAGCACAAAATAAAAAGCGCATCCTTGCACCAGACTCAGTCCGGGCAGGGACAGCCATCAGTATTAAAAGGGAAAGAGTCCATGAATTTTCAGCAATTACGATTCGTACGCGAAGCGATACGCAACAATCTCAATCTCACTGAGGTTGCTGCCGTCCTGTATACATCGCAATCAGGTGTGAGCAAACAGATCAAGGATCTGGAAGATGAACTGGGTATAGACCTCTTCGTACGCTCCGGCAAGCGACTCACATCGGTTACCCGTGCCGGTGACGGTGCAGTGGAAATCGTCAAGCGCATCCTGCTGGAAACAGAAAACCTGCGTCGCTATGCCAGCCAGTATTCAGGCGTGGATACTGGCCAGCTCATCATCGCCGCCACCCATACCCAGGCCCGCTACACGCTGCCGCGCGTAGTCGAGCAATTCAACAACGAATTCCCTAAGGTCAAACTGGAACTGCATCAGGGTACGCCCAACCAGGTTGCCGCCATGATCAGCAATGGTGAAGCCGACATCGGCATCGCCAGCGAAGTACTCGACCAGTCGCCGGACATCCTGGCTTACCCATGCTTCTCCTGGAATCATCAGGTCATCGTGCCGCAGGATCATCCGCTGGTGAAGAAAGCGCCAGTGACGCTGCAAGACATTGCCGAATATCCGCTCATCACCTACAACCCGCAGTTCACCGGACGCAAGTGCGTGGACGCGGCATTCAGCCAGGCCGGGCTGGTACCGGACTTCCGCCTGACAGCGATGGATGCCGATGTCATCAAGACCTACGTCGAACGCGGTCTCGGTGTCGGCATCGTGGCCGAAATGGCGCTCGATGGGATAGAGAAAAGCGGCCTGACTGTACTGGAAACAGAAGGCACATTGTTTGGTTCCTGCACCACCTTGGTTGCGGTACGCAACGGTACGTTCCTGCCCTCGTTTGCTTATCGCTTCCTCGAAACGTTTGCTCCTAATCTTCGACTGGAAGACCTGAAAAGCGCTTAAAGCGCGACTACGTTCGCCCTTAAAGGCGGTGGATGTTATCCACTGTGAAGATGCCGTTTGTGCGGGACAGAAAATGGAAAAAGAAGTGGACGTTGTTTGAGGTGTAGCAGGGAATTCGCGGAACACTGTCCGCGCCTGCGTAACGGTATCCGCTTGCAAGCGGATATGCGCCCTGCAAGGGCAGCGAGTTTCGTCCACTTCCCATTTTTGTCTTGCACAAACAGGCCCCCCGCAGGGGCAGCGGCGCCGTGGTCGCCTTCTTTTGCTTACTTTTCTTGGCGAAGCAAGATAAGTGAGTGGCCGCCGGGCCACTCCCGGCAACCCACTTCTCCACGAAGAAAACCCCCATCAAACTTCCAACGAACCAGATTTAACACCTGTTTCTTCACATGCATTTTCTGAATATCGATATTGAAAAAGCTTCGTTGTTCGTCAGCAATCTCTTCGGTAATGTGAGTACGTAACGCTTTCTTAACAAACCGAGGAGAATCAAAATGAAAATCATCAAGTCCCTGCTGATCGCAGGCAGCCTGTTGCTTGGTAGCGCGCATGCGGCACCAAGCGACTTCCTGGTCAGCACCGACTGGCTGGAAAAAAACATCAACAACCCTAAATTGCGTCTGATTGAAGTCAGCGTCAACCCGGGCGTATTCGAGCGCGCACACATTCCTGGCGCGGTGAATTTTTCATGGCATACCGACCTGGTTGATACGGTACGTCGCGACATCGCCAGCCAGCAAAACTTTGAAAAACTGCTGCGCAATGCAGGCGTCAACAGCGACAGCACCATTGTCCTCTACGGTGACACCAACAACTGGTTCGCGGCATGGGGCGCATGGGTATTCGACATCTACGGCGTCAAGGACGTCAAGCTGCTGGATGGCGGCCGTAAAAAATGGGAAACAGAAAACCGTCCATTGGTTGCTGTGAGCAAAATCCCTGCTGCCGGCAATATCAAAATCAGCGCGGCCAATCCTGCACTGCGCGCACGTTTGAGTGACGTGGTTGCAGCCGCTGAAAAGAAAAGCAATGTCGCGCTGGTAGATATCCGTTCGGCGGATGAATACAGTGGCAAAGTGTTCGCACCTGCCGGCGTACAGGAACTGGCTATTCGTGCCGGTCACATCCCTGGCGCCGCCAATGTACCTTGGGGTCAGGCAGTTGCTGCTGACGGCACTTTCAAATCGGTCGATGAACTGAAGAAAATCTATGCTGCAGCCGGCATCGATGGCAGCAAACCAGTCATCACCTACTGCCGTATCGGCGAACGTTCCAGCCATACCTGGTTCGCACTGAAAAAACTGCTGGGCTACGACGTCCGCAACTACGACGGTTCCTGGACTGAATACGGTAACGCAGTCGGCGTACCGGTTACCAACCTGGCTGGCACAGTATGGGGCGGAAAATAATTGGCTGATCTGGCATTGCCGCCGCTACGGCGGCTTTTGCCTTCTGTCATTATCCTGACGGCAGCAGTCTGGTTCTCACATACTCTCGGCAGCATCGCTGCGGGTGGCCGTGAACTGGCACTGTCTGCCTTGTTAGGTCTTGCATTTGGCATTTTTCTACAGCGTTCGCGCTTCTGTTTCTTTTGCGTCAGTCGTGATTTCATAGAACGACGCGATGCACGCGGCCTGCTCGGCATCATCGTGGCACTGGTCGTCGGCATACTCGGTTACCACCTCGTCTTCGGCGCATTCATGCCCATCCCCACCCTCGGTCGCTTGCCACCGCAGGCACATATCGGCCCGGTGAGCTGGGTACTGGCTGCAGGCGCACTCAGCTTCGGCATCGGCATGGCACTCTCGGGTTCATGCATCAGCGCACATTTGTATCGCCTGGGCGAAGGCTCGACGGTTTCGCCCTTTGCGTTGCTCGGCACACTGTTTGGTTTTGTCCTGGGCTTCCTCAGCTGGAACAAATTGTATCTGTCCGGCATACAGGAAGCACCTGTGGTCTGGCTGCCACATCATTTCGGTTACGCCGGATCTGTCGTATTACAACTCTCTGTATTGACCGCACTCGCGATCTGGCTCTGGCGCGGACACAAAGCGCAGGAAGCAAGTACGGGCAACCGATGGGAGCGACGCTGGCCTGCTTATGTGGGCGGTTTGCTGATCGCATTCGTCGCAGTCCTTTCTTACTTCCGCATCGGGCCCCTGGGCGTGACGGCTGAGCTCGGCAGCATTGCACGCACTGCAGCGAACAGCCTGTCATGGTTGCCTGCACGCCTGGAAGGTATTGATACCTTCTCCGGTTGTGCGACCGTCATCAAGGAAACCCTATGGTCGCAAAACGGTGTATTCGTCATCAGCCTGATTCTGGGATCACTGGCTGCGGCCATCTCTGCCGGTGACTTTAAACCGCGTCGGCCCAAGCTACCCGAAATCGGCCGAGCATTTGCCGGTGGCATCCTGATGGGTTGGGGTTCCATGGTTGCGCTGGGTTGCACGGTCGGCACCTTGTTGTCCGGCATCATGGCCGGCGCTACATCAGGCTGGATCTTTGCGTTCTTCCTGTTCGGCGGGCTGTGGATAGGATGGCAGGTAAGAGTGAAAATGCGCTGGAATTAAACCAGCGCATCTTTGCTCATTCCACATCAACTATTCGGCACCCGCTCGCCTTCAGCTTCAGCAAAATCATCAAACGACTCATTGCTGCTGGCATGTAGCTTCGCATACAAGCCTTTGTTCAACAGCAATTCATCGTGCGAACCTTTTTCGACGATGCGACCTTTCTGCAGGACCACGATCACATCTGCATCACGTATCGTCGCCAGGCGGTGGGCAATGATGATGGTGGTGCGTCCCTTGCGCAGTACATTCAGAGCGCGCTGGATTTCCAGTTCGGTGAAGCTGTCGATGTTCGCGGTCGCTTCATCCAGGATCAGGATCTTAGGTTTCGCCAGCAAGGCGCGGGCAAAGCTGAGCAGCTGACGTTGGCCGATAGAGAGATTGCGACCGCGCTGCCCCAGCATGGTGTCGTAGCCATCTGGCAAACGCATGATGAAATCATGTGCACGTACGGCTTTTGCCGCTTCTATCACTTGTGCACGCGTCGCCCACTGCAAGCCGTAACGCATGTTGTCAGCGATTGTGCCGCTGAAGAGGAAGGGTTCCTGCAACACCATGCCGACGCACTGCCCCAGCGAATCCAGCGTCAGGTCACGTACATCCTGTCCACCGACTTTGACTTCGCCGTCCCACACATCATAGAAGCGGTGTATCAGGGCCGCGATACTGGTCTTGCCGGAACCGGTAGGCCCGACCAGCGCCACTGTCTGGTAGGGCTGGATATGCAGATTAAGATCATGCAGCACCGGTTGATTCGGGCGATAGCCGAAAGTCACATGATTGAACTCGATCGCTGGCGGCACATCCGGCAGGACCTGCGCATCCTTTTTGTCGCTTAGCGTGACTTCAACATCCAGCACTTCAAAGATACGGTGGCCGGATGCCATCGCACGTTGCATCACCGTGTACTGCATCGTCAACGTACGGATAGGATCAAAGAAGCGTTGTACACAGAAGATGAAGGCAACCATGACGCCAACATCCAGTTGTCCCGATACGACGGATGAACCACCAACCACCACCACGATCGCCATCGCCAGACCAGTCAATGTATCTACCGTTGGCATCATGACTTGCGATGCGCGCGACGAACCGATTTGCGCCTGCAAATTTTCTATCGCACGCACATCGTAGCGCTCGAAGTTGACGATCTCACGACGATTCTCCTGTACGGTTCGTATACCGTTAATATTTTCTGCCAGCGCAGCGTTCACACTAGACGATGCTTCACGTGCGCGCGTGAATGCCTTGCGCGCCCAGGGCAACCATATCTTCCGTACCAGGAACATCATAGGTAGCACGCACAAGGTCAGCAAACCAAGTTTGACGTCCATCAGCAGCAAGACGGCGACTATACCTATCAGCAGGAAGAAATCACCGACTGCGGATACCGATGTCTCCATGAATTCCTGCAAGGAGTTGACATCACCCTGCAGGCGCGACATCAATCGCCCTACCTGGGTCCGGTCAAGGATGGACAGGGATACATGTTGCAGGTGATTGAACATCGCACGGCGCAAATCAAAGATCACTCTTTGCGCCAGGCGCGCCGCCACCCATTCCTGAAAAAAGTTGGATACCGCGTTCAGGATAATCAGCGAGACGAATACCGCCAGGATGGTATTGAATGCAAATTGCGCATTCCCGACTGCACTGTCCACCGCGTAACGCACCGTCACCGGGATCAATACCTGCACGATGGTGAACAAGGCAACGGTAACAACTACCGCCACCAGTGCCCAGCGATGCGGGCGTATATAAGCCCACAGCCTGCTGACGACACGACTGTCGTAGCGTGCAAAGATATCTTCACCGCGTACTTCTGCATTTAGATCTATGGCTTTCTTGGCCTGCGTTGTACTCATGATGCAAACTCCACATTGCTATTGTTTTTACTTACGCCAACGGTCGCCGTATTCGTTGTTGTATCTGCCTCATTCTGCACACCACGATTCTGCAGATTCCACAGTTCGGCATAGCGTCCGCCTGCAACAGCCAGCTCAGCATGTGTGCCACGTTCCACGATGCGGCTTTCATCCAGCACGATGATCTGATCGGCATGTTTAAGCGAACTCAGTCTGTGCGCAATAATGATGGTGGCCGTATTCTTCAGCGACGATTGCAAGGCAGCACGTACGCGTTGCTCGGTTGCCGGGTCTATCGCTGCGGTCGAATCATCCAGTACCAGGATGGCGGGTTGATCCAGCAAGCCGCGCGCGATGGTCATGCGTTGACGCTGCCCGCCGGACAAAGCCACACCGCGTTCACCGACACGCGTGGTGTAACCCTTGGGCAGTTGCTCTACATGCTCATGTATCTGCGCTACCGATGCCGCGGCAATCACGCGCTCTTCACCTGCTTGTGGTTCGGAGTAAGCGACGTTGTTATGCACCGAAGTATCGAAGAGGAAGTTTTCCTGTTGCACCAGGCTGACTGCACTGCGCAGTGAAGCAAGCTTGAGCGCGCGCAAGTCCTGGCCATCGATGGTGATGCTGCCCGAGCTCACTTCATAGAAACGCGGGATCAAATGCGCCAGCGTGGACTTGCCGCTGCCCGGCGCACCGACTATGCCCAGCACTTCGCCTTTCTTCACTTCGAAGCTGATGTCGTGCAGTATCGCCCTGTCATTCGGCCCATGTCCGTATGCAAAGCTGACCGAGTCGAAGCGCAGCAAACCTTGATCGAGTTGCAACTCATGTGCGTGCGGCGCGTCCTTGATTTCCGGATCGGTATCCAGCACTTCAAACAGACGCGCACCGGAACCAGTCGCACGGGCACTGGCATTGACGATCATGCCGATCTGGCGCAATGGTTGTTGCAGGATGGTGATGAAGGTCAGGAACTCTGTCAGTGAGCCGACCGTCAATGCACCGCTGGCGACACGCTGACCACCTACCCACAGCACCAATGCCATAGATGTGTAGTACGCCAGTACCATCGCACTCATATTGCCCATGCGTTCGGTGATGCGTTGATTCGACAAACGCAGTGCGACGTCAGAGATTTTGTCGAACTTGGCCATCTCGTGCAGGCGCGAAGTGAAAGCGCGTACGACGCGCACGCCTTGCAAATTCTCTTCCATGTTCAGCGTCATCTCGGACATCATCTTTTGCAGTCGTTGCCAGCTCACACGCAAACGCAAGCCGGTACGTGCCGCATTCCACGCGACGAACGGTACAAAGCTCAAGGCCAGCAAACCCAGCGTGACATCTATGCTCAGCAAGCGCCATGAGCCGACCCCCAACAGCAATGCCAGGGTAATCACTCGCAGCACGCCGAACTCCAGGAAAGCGCGCACGCCTTCCAGATCCAGCATGCCGCGTGCGATCAGGTCACCAGTATGTATCTTGTCGTGATAGCTGAAGCTAAGTCGTTGCAGCTTTTCATAGAAAGCCATGCGCAGGTCGTAGCCGACTTTTTGCGCCAATGTCTCGCCCAGATAACCTTGCAGTCCGGTGAGTATGCCGCGCACGGCACAGACCAGTACGATCAGGCCACCGGTAACCAGCAAGGCCTTGCGCACGACATCTGCGCCCAGCTGGGCATTTACCAACAAGTGACCAGCCTGATCCACCGCATGCCCAAGCAACAGCGGCATCAGCAAGTTGAAAACGGCGGCACCCAGCGCCGCCAGGATGGCGAAGGTGCAATGCCACGGATAACGGATCGCCAACCTGGTCAAGCGGCCCAGTACTTGCGGCATGGCCTGTACATCGATCTCTTCCGAGTGATGTGGCAGGACTTTAGGTCGCGGTTTCTTTGCCTTGTTTGTTGCAATGTTTGCGGGCTGGGCGACGGCGTCACTGTCGTCAGCAGAAGGGGCGGAGGAAATACTCATAGAACGGCTATCCACAAAATAGTGTGATTCAAAAAATTAACTGCCTGGTGCTACTGCTATGCAATCCTGCCGCGAATTCTGCTGATACTTCCGTTTCAGGAAAGATCAAAGTGCATTGCGGGGGACACGACCAATGACCGGATACTCAGGGTCGGTGTAGCCGGGTGTGCTCGGATGACCAGGTGGCACCAGGCGATCAAACAAGGCTTCGTCTTCCGCCGTGTAGCGATAGTTCAAGGCATCCAGGTAGGCTTGCCACTGCTCAAAGGTACGCGGACCACCGATGACAGACGTCACCAGACGATTATTAAGTACCCAGGCTAGCGCCAGTTCAACGTTAGTCGTGCCATGTGCTTGCGCATGCTCTTGCAGCGCTTGCGCCAGTGCGATGGATTCCGGACGCCACTCGGTTTGCAGCGCACGTTTGTCGCCACGCCCGACCCGGCTGTTTTGATCCGGTTCATTGCCAGGCAGATATTTACCGGTCAGTACGCCACGTGCCAGCGGGCTGTATGACACCACGCCCAGGCCGTGGAAATTGCAGGCGGGCAGATGCTCTACTTCCGGCATGCGATTCGCAGCGTTGTAATACGGTTGCGAGACGATAGGCGGCGTTACGCCCAGCTCCTTCGTCAGATGCACGACTTCAGCCAGTTGCCACGCACTGAAGTTGGACAGGCCGAAGTAGCGGATCTTGCCCTGTGCGATCAGATCACCGAGTGCGCGTACTGTTTCATGCAAAGGCGTGGCCGGATCGGGTCTGTGCAGGTAGTAGATATCGATGTAATCGGTACCCAGGCGCTGCAAACTTTGCTCTACCGCCTGGATGATGCGGCGGCGCGACAAGCCTTTTTCATTCGGCCATTTATCGGAACCATTGCCGACCTTGGTTGCCAGCACCCACTTATCGCGTTGCGCAGCGATCCCCCGACCAACCACGCGCTCCGACTCACCGCCAGTGTAGATGTCTGCCGTATCGATGAAATTGATACCGTGCTCATGCGCATGCTGAATAATCTGATGCGAGGTTGGTTCATCGCTGGCACCACCAAACATCATGGTGCCCAGACACAGGCGCGATACTTTCAGACCGCTTTTCCCTAAATTTTCGTATTGCATCTCACACCTCTTTATTTGTTTTCCATCAGGTTGGTAAGAACCAGTGCCTGATGTCTTGCTCAACCATCAGGCACTGGCCAGTGCGTCATTCTTTGCCGCCGCCGCATTCGCATCAGCAACGGCATCTGCCGCTTTCTCTTCGGCCTTTTTCTCTATCTGGTTAAAGCGTCGACGCAGCGGCACTTTGTCGTTCAGATAATAGTTGCCTACATCATATAAACGCCAGCGCACCGGATCGTGCAAGGTATGCGTACGTGCGTCGCGCCAGTAGCGATCCAGGTTGTGCTTGCTGGCGGTCGCTTGCGTACCGGAGAATTCAAACAGTTTATTAGTAATCAGCAATGCTGCATGGGTGCTGGCGGCACGCACCTCGGATACCGCGATAGATGCCTTGGTCCAGTCCGTCTGCAAACCGGTCACATACGCATGATCGATAATCCTGCCAGCACGTTCGAGCAAGGCTTCTGCGCCATGCAGTGCGACTGACAAGTCACCAATCTCACGTATGGTTAATTGATCTTCTTCCCATGCTGTATCCGGTGCTGCATCCGCTTTCTTCGGATTACGCCCGCGGATAAATGCGATCGTTGCTTCGAATGCAGCGCGTGCTATACCGGTATCGATGGCTGCATGCATGATCTGCCCGGCAGGTCCGACCGGCGATACGTGTTCTTTCTTCTCACGGTGCGATACGACCAGATTCTTCGCTATGCGTGCATTGTCCAGGATCACACTGCCGCTGGCGGTGGTACGTTGTCCGAGCCCGGCCCAGTCATCAATAATCGTCAAACCGTCTGCGTGACGCGAGAAAAAGGCGAGGTGATGCTCTTCCTTGTCTTCACTATTCAGCGCGGTCGGTATCCAGTCTGCATACAGCGAGCCGGTTGCATAGTATTTACGCACGGTGGCGCGGTAGTGTTCGTCACCATCTGCAAACAGGCTGACTTTGCGGTCTTCCGGCTTCTTCACGTTCAGCTCTACCAGCGCATTACCGAAGTGATCCCCGGCCAGTATGCGCTCAAAGAAAAATTTCTTTTGTTCGTCGGTACCGTGCTCACGTATCAACTCAATCACGAAGTAGTGATTCTGCGGAATCTGCCCGATAGAGCCATCGGCCTTCGAAAAGATGGCGAAGATCTGCGCCAGCGTGACGTAGGACACACCGGCACCGCCGTACTCCTTCGGTACCGTAATGGCCCACAGTCCGCTTTGCGTGATTTTCTTCAGCTCGGCAAACGGCAGGCGACGTTCACGATCGCGCAGCGATGCTTCCTGCGCGAATTCATCAGCGAGTACCTGCGCTGTCGCCAGCGCTTCTTCATCGCTGCGTATCAGCTGGACTACACCGTGGTCGGTGTACTGCAATGTGTTTGATGTACTCATACGATACTCCTTGTGGTGCTAAGAATGGCGCTCAATCGCCTGTGCTTATCTTCTTGTTATTTCCATGTCCGATACTGTGCGGCGATATGGCTATCCGGCAGCTTGGCACCACGGCCAAACAGCTTTTGACGCAGGCTGCCTTCTTCATATGCTTCCTTGTACAGACCACGGTTCTGCAATTCAGGTATAACCAGGTCGATGAAGTCGCGATAGGTTTCCGGCGCGACGGTACGTGTCAGGTTGAAGCCGTCAACATCGGTTTCTTCCACGTATTTGGCAATCTCGTCTGCAACTTGCGAAGGCGTACCGACTATCGCCGAGTTCTGCGCACCGAAGCCGCGACTTTGCAGCAGCTTGCGGCGGGTGGTTCCTTCCAGAAAGTTGCGACCACGCGCGCTGCCTACCCGCTTCAGACGTCCGGGATACAGCGCCTCCAGTTTCTCTGGCGTGATCTCTTCATCCAGCTCGAATTTTTCGAGGTCTATGCTCTGGCCGCTGGCCATATGTGCGAGCGAACCTTCCGCACTGGCGTATTGTTTGTAGTCTTCGTACTTTTCACGCGCGGCTTTTTCATTGCTATCAACCACGACGGTGAGACCGGAGAAAACCAGGATGTCATTCGGCTGCCGACCAGCGTCCACTGCCAGGCGACGTATATTCGCTATCCCTTTGGCCAGCAGCTCACGACTCGGCGCACCGGTGAAGACGCACTCCGCATGCCTGGCGGCAAACTCATTGCCACGCTGTGAAGCACCCGCCTGGTATAGCACTGGTGTGCGCTGCAGTGAAGGCTCGGTCAGGTTATAGACGCCATCGACCTTGTAGTAAGGGCCGTCATGATGGATGCGATGTATCTTCTTCGGATCGGCATACACGCCGCCGACTTTGTCGCGTACGACGGCATCATCTTCCCAGCTGCCTTCCAACAACTTGTAGAACACTTCCATGAAGTCATCACCACGCTCGTAGCGGTCATCATGGTCTATCTGCTGCTTCAGGCCCATCGCCCGTGCCGCGCTATCGAGGTAACCGGTAACAATATTCCAGCCGACACGACCATTACTGAGATGATCCAGCGTAGCGAGACGGCGCGCGAACAGATACGGCTGCTCATACGTAAGATTGCAAGTCACGCCAAAGCCCAGGTGTTTGGTCGCCTGCGCCATCAGCGGTACGACATACAGCGGATCGTTAACCGGCAACTGCACCGCTTCACGTGCGGTCGCTTCTATGCCGTCACCCAGCACGTCGTAGACACCGACGATATCAGCCAGGAAGACACCATCAAATAGTCCACGCTCCAGCAGTTTGGCCAGCTCCGTCCAGTACTCCGGCTTGGTGTAGTCGCTGGAGTTATCGCGTGGGTGCTTCCACAGGCCATGATGTATATGGCCTACACAATTCATATTGAAAGCATTCAGGCGTATCTTCTTGCTCATACTTGATTCCGGATTCTCTGATGGGTACAACAATTGTTAGCGCGCGAAAACCCATAGCAGCGGCGCACCGTGATACACACGGCAAACCGGCAAAGGGCTTCTGGGATGGTTACTCTGTCGTCGATCAGGCAGCGGGATCGCTGGTGATAGCGAGGTTTAAGCAGTCCGACCAGAGAACAATATCAATTCATTGCGCGCTAAAGAACCAAGCAAATTTCATTTCAATATTCCGCCTGGATTCGGAGTTCAAACTCGTCTGGTGCAATGCTTAGCTGTATAAGTGGATAGGACGAATGGAGTATCAAGCGGTGCATACAGGCTGGCTGCATGCGCCGCATTGATTATGCGTTACCAGCGATAAGCACTTGCGCCAAAATTGGCTTCATAGAACGGACCTACATGCGTACCCGGCGGAATGATGGCATCGATACGTTGCAGGTCTTCTGGCGTCAGTGTTACTTCTATCGCCGTCAATGCATCTTCCAGTTGCTCCAGCGTGCGTGGTCCGGTAATTGCGCTGGTGACACCGCGCTGCTGCGCAACCCAGGCCAGTGCCAGCTGCGACAAGGGCAAACCTTTTTCTGCCGCCAGCTCGGACAAGGGTTCAATCACATCAAACACCCGGTCGACAAAACGACGCGCTTGCATAGGATTCGGATTGGTGTAACGCGAGTCCAGCGGCAAAGGCTGGCCCTTGCGATACTTGCCTGACAACAGGCCGCCACCGATCGGGCTCCATGGAATCACCGCCAGTCCAAAGGTTTCTGCCACAGGCAGTAGTTCGCGTTCTATGCGTCTATCCAGCAGGTTGTACGGCGGCTGCTCCGACACGAAGCGATTCAGACCCAGCTCCTTGCTGGCCCATAGTGCTTCCACCACCTGCCAGCCGGCGAATGTCGTCGAACCGATATAGCGTACCTTGCCCGACTTCACCAGGTCGTCCAGTGCACGCAGTGTTTCATCTATCGCGGTGGTCGGTTCCGGTCTGTGTATTTGATAGAGATCGAGATAATCTGTTTGCAGGCGACGCAGGCTGTCTTCCACTTGCTGGATGATGTGGCGACGCGAGCTGCCGCGCAGATTGCCATCCGTGTCATGCATGGGCAGATGGACTTTGGATGCGAGGAAGATGTCCTTGCGTTTGCCATTGCGCTTGAGTGCTTCGCCTGTGAACTCTTCACTGCGGCCACGCGCATAGACATTGGCGGTATCGATGATATTGATACCGGCATCTATGGCGCGATCAATAATACGCACGGTGTCGTCCAACTCGGTCTTGTTGCCGAACATCATGCAGCCCAAGGTCAGTGGTGATATCTTGACGCCGGTGCGTCCGAAGTTACGATAGTCTTTCAGTCCCATGAATAAAAATCTTTCTGAATTAAAAGCATGCGCGCAAGGCGTAGCCGGATGCGCATGTATGCGCTCCGGTATGCACTGCGGAATGCGAGGTATGGTGTGGGCGCGAATAAAAGCTACGCGCCCTGTTTATGGATGAATGCTAGGTGAGTAAGGCGGCGATTTTCTCCAGCCACAACTGGTCGATAGCGGAGAACGCATCCGGATATTCACTATCAACATCCAGTACGCCCGCGACCTCTCCGTTACGGTCGAAGTAAGGAACAACGATTTCGGAACGGGACAAGGAACTGCATGCGATATGGCCAGGGAACTGATCTACATCCGGCACCACGATGGTTGCCGACTGCTGCCAGGCGCTACCGCACACACCCTTGCCTTTGGCGATGCGGGTGCAGGCGAGCGGACCCTGAAAAGGTCCAAGCACCACCTCGTCTTTTTGCACACGATAAAAGCCCACCCAGTGAAAGCCGAATGCCTGATGCAGGACGGCTGCGATGTTGGCCTGATTGGCAATCAGGTCTGACTCCGCTACCAGCAATGCTTCTATCTGCGGCAACAACTCCGCATAAATATCTGCCTTGCCGCCCAGCTTGTTGAAACTCAGTACTTCAGCCATTGTTATCGTGCTTTCTTCCCAGGATAGTTCCAGAGTCTATTGGGCAAACTGTTCGTTGCCAACCAGACCCAGTTTGTTCGCGCCCAATCGCTGTGCCGATGCCAGTACCGCTGCCACCGCCTTGTATGGCGCATTGCGATCTGCACGCAGGTGCAACTCAGGTTGCACGTCCTGCGCTGCAGCACCGGACAACTTGCTATCCAGCACTTCGCGGTCCGCGATGGTCTCGCCGTTCCAGCTTACCACTCCGGCCGCATTGATATCGACCTGCACCACTTCCGGGATCACCGTTTGTGGCGGTGGATTACCCGCCGGCAAATTGAGTTCTACATTATGCAGCTGGATCGGTATCGTGATGATCAGCATGATGAGTAAAACCAGCATCACATCGATCAGCGGCGTGGTATTCATTTCCGACATTACTTCCGGCTCGCCAGAGCCGCTGCCGGAACCTACGCTCATGCCCATAATTTATCCTTTACTTGAGTTTATGCGCCACGTGGTGCAGGTTCGGTAATGAAACCGATCTTGACGATGCCGGCACGCTGGCAGGCAAAGATCACGCGACCGATCGCTTCGTACTTCGCATCACCATCACCGCGGATCTGGATCTCTGGTTGCGGCTGTTGCACCGCTACCGTTTTGAGGCGTGTAGTTAATGCTTCGGCACCCGCTATCGATTCCTGATCCCAGTAAATCTTGCCGTTTTTATCAACCGAAAGATTGATGTTTTCCGGCTTGGTTTCGCGCACATGGTTTTCTTCGTGCGGCAGATTCACCGCTATCGTATTGGTGACGACCGGGATCGTGATCAGGAAGATAATCAGCAGCACCAGCATCACGTCGACCAGCGGCGTGGTGTTGATCTCTGACACCACGCTATCTTCTTCCCCGCCATTGCCAAAGGTAAGCGCCATGATTTAGCTCGCTTTGGTTGGCGCGGAGCTGAGCAATACAGCGTGCAAGGTGGAACTGAAATCCTGTACTTTTTCCAGCGCGGCTTTGTTACGACGCACCAGCAAGTTGTAGCCTAGTACTGCAGGCACAGCAACTGCCAGACCGATCGCGGTCATGATGAGCGCTTCGCCAACCGGACCAGCTACCTTGTCAATCGATGCCTGACCGGACAGACCGATCGCTGTCAACGCATGGTAAATACCCCATACCGTGCCAAACAGACCGACGAATGGCGCAGTAGAGCCGACCGTCGCCAGAAATGCCAGACCATCCTGCAATCGGTTCTTCACAGTATCGACCGAGCTATGCAGGGACTGCACTACCCAGGTATTGAAATCCACATGCGCCAGCAAACCGCTGTGATGTTCTGTTGCCTTCAGTGCCAGCGTGCCGATGAAATGAAAAGGCGTGCCGCTTTCCAAAGTATCCAGGCCCTGACGTACGGTACCGGCATCCCAGAAGGTGCGTTCAGTATCACGCGCCTGTTTGTGCAACTTACGTTGTGCCAGCAGCTTGGCGACGATGATGTACCAGCTGCCGATAGAGAACAACAACAGGATCAGCAAGGTACCTTTGGCGACGAAATCACTGCCATTCCACAGTGCAGAAATACCATAAGGATTCACTTCCTTGCCATGCTCTGCAGCCTGTGCTGCAGCACTGCCGGATGCAGCTTGGGCGGCAACTATTGCCGGCGTCGCGGCGACAGCAGGTGCTGCTGTATTGCCAGCGGAGTAAGCAGGAGCACTAAAGAAAATTGCCAGGAAGACGGCAACTGCGGATAAACGATTACGGCTAAACATGATTTCTCCAATTAAAAAATGCACAGCACAAAGCTGAAGATAAAGCTTGATAGCAATTGAGGATAGATGGCTCGCTCTGCTACCAATATTCGGTTACTCCTGGCCGCCGTTATTCAACTTTGAATTCGAAAGGCACTTGCACCACTACTTCACGTCCCTGACCAACGCAGTTGAAACGTTGTGCGGCATCCAGTGCGGCGCGATTCAACAGAGGATGGGCGGAACGGATCAGACTGAAATCACGCGACTGGCCATTGGTACCAACTACAAACTGCACCAGCACATTGCCGGAGATATTGTTTTGCAATGCCTGACGCGGGTATTCCAGCGATTGACGGATACGGGTTGAGTCCGGGCAAGCCAGACCGACTTTTGCTACTGCAGGGGTCGGTGCAGGAGGTACATATGGCTCAGGCGGTGCGCTGCTAACGGTTGCAATCACATTAGGCTGCGGCTGTACATTCACCTGGACTTCAGGCGGCGGCACATATGCCGGAGGTGGTTTTACGAATTTTGGTGGCGGGGGTGTTTTGACTTGCGGCGGCGGTGGCGGCAATTTGACTTCTTCGATAATGCGGGTTTCTATCGGCTTGCTGATGACGTTGATGACATCGCGTGCGAGGCCGGTCACCAATGCATAACCGATGAGCAAGTGCAATAAGATCGTCACACCTATGCTGGCAATAGATTTGTTCGAGTACTGCTGCTGTCTGTCTAAGGCGAAATCCATTTTATTTCTCCATACGCTGCGAACATCTGTTCGTTCAACGCGCTGTTTTCATTACTGAAATTTCTACGATGAATGTTTGAGGATATGTGCACGCATCACGTGTCACCCATATACCGGCTTGTGCCACAAACTGCGTTCATGGCCTGGACTGGTATGCTGTGGCATAGCGTTTTTACTCCGTGATCGCCTGCTTGTTCTGATAAAAGCAGAGACTGCCGTATCCCCAGCGAGGCCAGAATAGCATCGTGTTTTCCGATTCAATACCAACAAAATTTCACTTCTATATCCGCTTTCCCTCATATCTAAATTCCACTTTCTGAAATTGACGCAACATTAAATGCGTATAGATAGAGGAGGAGCGAGATGGCTTATGAAATTCGATGGAAGGTGCAGGAACGTTGCTGCGCCTTGCTTTGCGGGGAGCGAGAAAGATAGATGCCAACGCCACCAAATGCTGACGGCATCAATGCCTGTAAAAATTGAATAAGCTAATGCGGATATATGCGCGCATAAAAAAAGCCGGCTTCATCGCCGGCTTGGGTACAACTTGAGATTGATTGAATTCGGGAATGCGTCCCTCATTCGATGGCCAACCATAAAAATGCCAGGCCGACACCGACCGGTATGCCGAAGCGTTCCAGCTTGCTGCCGTTTTCTTTTGCAATCACTTCCACAGGCAGTTCAGTCATCGCCATCACTTTGTTGACTACCGAACCTTCGAAGAAGCGCGACAAGGCATTCTTGCGTGTTGTGCCCATCACGATTTTTTGCGCTGCGGTTTCTTGCGCGCAAGCGACTATACCTTCAGCGGCATCACCTTTGCGTATATGAACCGAGTGCTCGACCCCCGCTTTATTCAGCAGATCAACAGCACCTTGCAATGCTTGCTCAGCACGTTCTTCTTGCAGCAAACGCACGTTACCCGAAGGCACAAAACGTGTGATGTATCTCGACAGACGCGGTTGGACATTCGCCAGTTTCACGTTGATCAATTCGTCATGCATGGCACGATATTGAATAACGTATTCCACTGCACGCAGTGCATTCCGCGAACCATCTACGGGTATGAGAATGTTTAGCATGATACTTTCCTCGCAATGTATAAACGTTAACGGTTGTTGTGAACTGTGTTCTTATGGATGTCTTGGTGTTGCCTCCCCGCGTGTCGGTTTAATAGGCGCATTCCTCAGCAAACCACTCAGTACGACCCCGCCTACAATCAGGCCATACAGCAGCCATTCCACTACTCTGTTCTCCAGCAAGTACGCTTGCACGACCGCCTCGTTCGAAATCATCGTTGCCGCTGTCCACGCCAGCACACCAGCGCCTATATAAATAATGACCGGATAGCGCTCGACCCATTTCAAAATCAGCGTACTGCCCAACACCATAATCGGCACACTGATCAGCAAGCCCAGCACCACCAGCAGGAAGTCACCGTGTGCTGCACCGGCCACGCCCAATACGTTATCCATACCCATCACAGCATCTGCCACGATGATGGTGCGGATCGCAGCCCACAAACCAACGCGCGAACCCGACAACTCACCATGTTTCTTTTCCGCCTGGACCGGCGCCAGCAATTTGTAGGCTATCCAGACCAGTAACACGCCACCTATCAGCAACAGACCAGGCACATTCAGCAACCAGACTATCGCGACCGTCATGGCGATACGCACTGTAACCGCACCTACCGTACCGCCGATGATGGTGATGCGTTGCAAATGTTGCGGCAGCTTGCGCGCAACCAGGGCGATCACTATCGCGTTATCACCAGCCAGTACCAAATCGATGATGATGATCGCGAGCAAGGCCGAGAAGAATTCCGCCGAGAACATATCCATGTCTCCTCCTCGCAAGCGACCGACTTACTTCGCCCGCCGGCATGCAGAAAAGATTTGCGCGAAAAAAAACCTTTACCTGCTATCGGTAAAGGTCTCGCTACAACGTTGCCGTTGCCTGCAGGCCGGGGAAATCCCGTAATGACGGCTTCTGCAGTAAAGCTACTCCCCTTTAAGGGCGACTACTTAGCTTCAACATAGGCCAGCGGATACCCACTGTCAATGGAAATATAAAGATTTCGTTAAATACAATATAACGGAAACATGAGATTTATATAAGGCTTTGAATATATTGGCTTATTTTTGATTTGCCGTAGCAGTTCCAAAGCATATTGCATATTTTTGGATGAGGTTTCGGGGGAAATTTTGAATATAGGCAGGCTGTTTGGCCGGGATATTCGCATGGCTTGCACCGGCTCCGGTTACAAACGCAAGCAGCGGTCAAGGCAAAGATGAATAGCGGTGCGCAACACCCATGCGTTTGTACAACTTGGCCATTTACACAGAGGCTACGGATGGCATAGATGGACACGATTATCGACCAGTATTATCGAAAAACTGGTTTTAGTCTTAAATATCGCCGTCTGTTAGTTTCTCAGGCTAAGCACGGCTACGGTATAGAGTGGTGACCTTCAAAAGCTCCGAGAGGAGAAGTAGACCGAGATTCAGCAGCAGAGCAGGCGCTCCGGTCAGCTGCAGAAGCCAGGGAAGGAATGACAACGACGGCACCCCCAGAATCAGTCTCAGCGGTACTTGTGCGTAAGCCACCGGTTTTGCGTAACTGCTACCTATCAGGAACAAATAAGCAGAAATCGCGATTGATACAGTAAGTACAAGCGAACACCCGAAAAGTATGGACGCTGCAATTCCAGGTTCCACAATATGCGCGTATGCCACGATGTCGTTGTAAAGTGGCACGCGACCTCCTTCGACGTTCAGCCAGACGTAACGAACCACATAGAACAGATCCAGCGCGCCCCAACACAGGTACAAGTGCGGGATCATGATTCCCGCTTCCGCTCAAGGCAAACAATGACACTGCTCGCACCGGCTACATTGGTGATCGTTTGTATAGTTACACCACCACACAAACTATCTTGCATCAGCGTATTTTTTCTTCCCATGTCCTCATCACCGATTCTTAACTGCAGATCAATTTAATCAAGAAGACAAAGTCGTTGTCGGCAGATATCTCTCGGAATTGAAAATACACACCAAGAAATTTGTGGAGTTGCAGTTTGTACGAGGAAGGCGGGAAGAAAGCTACCATCGCAACTCGATCTGGCACTCCTAAAGGGAGGTAAGAACCTGGGCGATTTGCGCTCGTTTTCGGTGGGTCGGAATCAAGAGTGCAGCGATGGATAACGTTAGTGAGGGATAAAAAAAAGCGGCTCACATTACTGTGAACCGCCCTGATACTGGTGCTGATGAGAGGAATCGAACCTCCGACCTACTGATTACGAATCAGTTGCTCTACCAACTGAGCTACATCAGCGAAGCCGACTATTCTATCAAAAAATAGTATTTAACTGTTGCGTAAAACATGTCTTGTAAGGCGATTCAAAAGCTTTGTTGCTTAAAATTTCAGCAGTCGGAAAACCGGATGACAACCTGCTGAGCGATCAAAATCACTTTACTACCACCTGCAGGTGCGCAGGCTGCAGAAGACAATAATTGAACCGGAGAGAGAATCACATCAACAAGTGTACTTTTGAAGCAAGCGCAGGTCATGGATCGCGGAAGTATAAATTGCTCGCCCGAATCCGTCGCGCAAAGCAAA
>NZ_QAJP01000007.1 GCF_003852535.1 Herminiimonas sp. KBW02
TTTGCTTTGCGCGACGGATTTGTAATTCTGCGATTCACGTCTCTATTCTCGACGGATGCGCCCTGCAAAAACAGCGCTTGAACTGTAATACCGCAGCAAAGACTCTCGCTTCCGTACCAAAAATTTCGCTTCAGCTTCAAGCCACGTTGCTTCCTTCAATGTGTTCCGCTTCATCCCGGAAATTCGCACGTTGATGATTGCCGCCAATTCAATACCTCTTCTTCGTCCTCATTCCATTACCCGTCGCTAGCGCGAGGCCTTCAACTTCACACCGGATTTTTGCGTGATCGATTACCTGGGTGAATCTATATACGCACATACCATCTCGACCGCGCCATCCTGGTGCGTGACCGACTGCTACAAGCAGATGAAATGAATAGTGTTCGATCAGACTCCATCCTTTAATACTCATTCAGATAAGTCCCTGAATACATCGATGGATTTCACATATGCTCCTGGCGAGCATCAAAGTTGCAGGCGATGCTGCAGATGACTAACTCATGACTAATTCAAGTCGTTCTTTAACATGTTTATAGACGATGAAAACTCGCTCGATTGCGCTTGGAAATCAGTCTGTTGATTTGTTCAACTGACATATGACGCGTGGATTAGAGATCGCTCTTAAGTTGTTCAATGATCGCGCTGTAAGTCATTCGCAAGATTTGATATCTAGTTATTGCGTTCCAAACAATTTTTAGATACGGTTGTAACGGACGCCTTGAATTGTGTGAATTTTTCTTGCCGCTTACCCGGCATGTCTTCGTCAATTGATGGTTATCGTAGTTCCCTCGCAGTGCTATTGGAGAGTTGAAATGGATGATGTAGTCATTGTTTCTGCTGGACGTACTGGTGTTGGAAAATTTGGCGGCGCGCTCGCAAAGACCGCAGCCTCTGATCTCGGTGCTCACGTCATTAAAAACTTATTGGCGCGTAGCGGCATACAGGCTGACCAGATCAGCGAAGTTATATTAGGACAAGTTCTGACTGCAGGTTGCGGACAGAACCCCGCGCGTCAAGCCTTGATACGCAGCGGTATTCCGGACATGGTGCCGGCTTTCACGATTAATAAAGTATGCGGTAGCGGTTTGAAAGCGACACATCTCGCAACGCAGGCGATCAGATGTGGTGATGCACAAATCATCATAGCCGGTGGCCAGGAAAATATGAGTGCATCGCCACACGTGCTGAATAATTCACGCGATGGTTTTCGCATGGGTGATGCGAAGCTGATCGACACCATGATTCATGACGGTTTGTGGGATGTCTACAATCAGTACCACATGGGTACGACAGCAGAAAACATCGCGAAGAAATTCGGTATCTCACGCCAGGAGCAAGACGAGTTTGCACTGGAGTCGCAGAACAAAGCTGAGGCTGCACAGAAAGCCGGCAAGTTTAAAGATGAAATTATTCCTTTTGAAATACAAAGTAAAAAGGGAAATATCGTCTTCGACAGCGACGAATACATCAAACACGGCACGACACTGGAATCATTGACAGCTCTGCGTCCGGCGTTTTCCAAAGACGGCACAGTGACAGCTGGCAATGCATCCGGTATCAACGATGGCGCAGCGGCAGTGATTATGATGACGGCGCAGAAAGCTAAAGAGCTGGGGCTCAAACCGCTGGCAAAAATTAAAGCTTATTCATCCGCAGGGGTAGACCCGAGCATCATGGGCATGGGGCCAGTTCCGGCTGCGCAGCTGTGTCTGAAAAAAGCGGGATGGAAACATCAGGATGTCGATCTGATGGAAATCAATGAAGCCTTCGCTGCACAGGCGATTGCCGTGAATCGCGAGATGGGCTGGGATACCAAAAAGATCAATGTGAATGGCGGCGCGATTGCGATCGGTCATCCTATCGGCGCCTCTGGTTGCCGCATCCTGGTGACCTTGCTGCATGAAATGATACGACGCGATGCGCACAAAGGTTTGGCCAGCTTGTGCATCGGTGGCGGGATGGGGGTGGCGCTTGCGATTGAACGATAAGTTTCGGCTAAGCTTGAGCAGCGCGCACATGCTTGATAGAACAGTCAGCCATTTTTACGAATAATAAGAGGAGACAGTTATGACACGCCTTGCATTGGTGACCGGTGGTATGGGTGGTTTGGGTGAAGCGATTTGCATCAAACTGGCAGCACTTGGATATCAGGTGGTGACGACCTACTCACCGGGAAATACCAAAGTAGATGAGTGGCTGAAGCTCATGAAAGAAAGCGGCTACGATTTTCACGCTTATCCATGCGATGTGTCCGACTTTGACTCAGCGCAAAAATGTGTCGCGCAAATCGAGAAAGAAATGGGACCTGTTGATGTGCTGGTGAACAATGCCGGGATCACACGTGACATGACTTTCAAACGCATGGATAAGCCGAACTGGGATGCGGTGATCGGAACCAATCTGGATTCCGTTTTCAACATGACCAAGCCGGTGTGTGACGGCATGGTGGAGCGCGGCTGGGGACGTATTATTAATATTTCTTCGGTGAATGGACAGAAGGGTGCTTTCGGTCAAACCAATTATTCAGCAGCGAAAGCAGGCATGCATGGTTTCACCAAAGCATTGGCTCTGGAAGTTGCGCGCAAAGCCGTTACCGTGAACACGATTTCACCGGGCTATATCGGTACCAAGATGGTGACCGCGATTCCGCAGGATGTGCTGGATACGAAAATCGTGCCGCAAATTCCTATGGGGCGCCTCGGCAAGCCGGAAGAAGTAGCCGGTCTGGTGGCTTACCTGGCATCGGATGAAGCTGCATTTGTTACCGGTGCAAACATCGCCATTAACGGCGGCCAACACATGTCTTAAAAACAAAGCGCCGGGATCAACCCGGCGCTGTTTTGTTCCTAGCCAATACGCTAAGCGCATCAGGCTGGTTGATCTATCAACTCCTGCAGACGTTCAACCAGCGTTTCCGTTTTTGTATAGCCGGACGTCACCAGATATAGCTCACCAGATTTCTCCAATACCAAAGTAGGGAAGCCGGACACGCCCCATAATTTGGTTTGCGTAAAGTCGGCTTCTGTTGCATTTCGTGCTTCTTCCGATGCCCAGGTGCGCAGGAACTCGGCTGCATCGATCTGGATGTCAGCCTTCGCAAATACCGCAGCAGCGATATCTGCCAATACTTCACCCTTGGTCGTATCCAGGTTTTCTGCATAAAAACCGTGCTGGATCGCGTGGAATACATCCAGCGCGGTATCCGGTGCCAGCATGCCCGCAGCAACGACGGCACGGCAGGCAGGTTCGGTGTCATAGATAAAGCCTTCATGCGACAAGCCATTTTTTGCGAATGGCAGGCCACTGACTTGTTCCACTTTTTTCCAGTGTTCAAGCAAGGTGGCTTTCAGTTTCTCATCCATCACTTCATTGTTGTAGGCACGCAAGCCGCCGACGATCAGCTCCAGCTGCGTATCCGGCAAGCCGCTCAACAGTGTGTTGAGTTCAGGCCCGAAGCCGTAGCACCACGAACACATAGGATCGGCAATGTAGATGAGTTTGGCCATGAATCAGTTTCCTTGTTATGAGTCGTTCAAGATAGCTACAGATTTACCAGCCAGCAGCATAGCACTGGAGTTTAGTTTTCCGCAGTTGCCGGCAACGATAATTTTGGTTGCTGGCGCAAGGTCTGTACGGTTTTGCTGAAGACTTCGTACGGAACCACAGCATTCAGCTTGCGCCATAGTTGCCACAGCAAATCTGCATCGGCCAGCGCGCGGTGACGTGCTTCGGGAATTAAATCATGGCGCGCAATCAGGCTATCCAGATTGTGCTTCTTTTCTGCAGGAAACAGCGCGCGTGACAATTTGACTGTGCACAGCATTTCGGAATTCAGTGCATGGCCGGCACGGGCGAAAGCGTGGTGCAGAAAACCGTAATCGAAACGTGCATTGTGTGCGATGAACAAGCCATCCTGCAAACGTGCACGCACTGTATCTGCCAGTGTTTCAAATGCTGGTGCGGTTTCGACCATCTCATCGCTGATGCCGGTCAGGCCCTGGATGAATTCAGGGATAGGGCGGCCGGGATTGACGAAGGTAGACCAGCGCTCTATGCAACCATCCGGATCGACCGCGACTATCCCGATTTCGGTAATGCGGTCATTGATCAGATTGGCACCTGTTGTTTCCAGGTCAACAAATATCAGTTTTTCGTGTGGGCTCATGACAGCATTGTCCCATGCCTGCTGCAGCGCCGCTGGTTTTCACGGCGCAAGGCTATCTTCGTCTCAGGCAGCGGCGTGTACCTTGATGCGGACATCGCCGAGAGTGACGACCTGACCTGCACGGATCTTGCAGGTTTTGCGTAACTCGGTCTTGCCGTCTACTTTTACTTTGCCGCTGGCGACCAGCATTTTTCCGGCGCCGCCGCTGTCGCAGAGTCCGATCAGCTTCAGCAGCTGGTTCAGTTCGACGAATTCGTCGTTCAGTTCAAATTCAAATTGTTGCATCGTAGTCTGCTTTTAAAAGGTCGCTGTGGATATTAGCCCAGGGTCTGGCGGGCGTTGTCCAGCCACATATCCAGTGTCGTCAGTAAATCGATCTGGCTGAAGGAGCAGCTTTCTTCCGTAAACAGGCTGCCGGCTTCCAGGCGGCTCAGCAAGTCTTCCATGACGGTACTGTATGGACCAGGCAGGCTTGCCAGCAGTGCCGTTTGTGCGCGCCAGGTCTGGCAAAATTCAGCGACGCTGATGCGACTTTGCCGGAGGGCTTCAACAGAGTCTTGCAGTAACTGCAGTGTTTGGGTGTGCGACATAGAAGTAAAAAAATAAAAGCGCCTGAGCAGGCATCAGATGCCGTCAAAAGCAGGTAATAAAAATAATCCGATTACAGCCAGGTAGCCGATCACCCATGTGAGTGAACGCAAGGTAGGCCGGTCCGTCAGATAGAGCAGCGTGTATACGAGGCGTGCCGCAATAAATACGACAGCCAGCATATTAATCGAATCCTGATCGGCATTCAGTTGTTGTGCAACTAAAACACCTGCCGCAAAGAAAGGAAAGGCTTCGAAGTGATTGCGATGCGCACTGTCGGCGCGGCGACGCAGCCCTTCCTGTTTTTCCAGCCAGCGGCGCGGCTCCGAATTATCGAAATCGCGGCGTCCCCATTTAGCGATAGCGATGGTGGCAACGGGCAGGATGCCGGCAATCAGAACGCACCAGTAAGAAAGATTCATGTCTGTCTCCGCTGAATAGTTAATTTACGGCAGTTGACCAGCGCACAGATTAGCACGCTGCGTGGTAAGGGCAGCGTATTTGGTGTCAGACGGGTATTTAGTTACGGCTGGGTGCGATGGCTTCGGCGTAGTCATACAGCGCGCCGAGGATTTCCTCGCCACGTTCGTCTACGTCCTCAGACAATTGGTCGATTTCGGCAAACAGGGTCTCTATAGTGCGTGCTCCGGCTTCACCGTCAAACAGGCGCGCTATACGATGTTCTTCCCAGCGCTGCTGTTCTTCTTCATTCAGCGTATGCGGGAAGTTACGGGCGCGGTAGCGCCAGACGATTTCCTCCAGACGCGGATCGCTAAAGGCTGGCCGTGCCTGCGCCAGTGCTTCCGGTGATAGTGCGCGCAGCTCCTGCAGCGTGCGCCGGTCATTATTGCCGATAAAGCCGCCGTACAGATCCTCGTCCACATCGGCTGCCGCTTCTTGCGGACGGTAAAACACTTCTTGCCAGATCGCGCTCATGTCCGGGGTTGTGGCTGCCGCTTCTGCGTGCTGCAAGGCAGTCGGTATGTCTATGCCCCATTGTTCTGTCATCGCTGGCGACAAAGTCTTGAGGTTGCTAATGACGATGGGTGATTTATTCAAATGTATGGTTTTGATAGGCAGGCGGCCTACGCCTTCCGGCAAGGCATCCGCTTTGCTGAACATGCGCATGCGTATGGTCTCGGCATCCAGTCCGGCGAGCTCACTTGGATCAGCTGCGAGATCCCAGACGATGACTTCATTCTTATTGGTCGGGTGCACGGCCAAAGGCCAGACTACAGCGATGCAGCCGAGCTCGGCAGGGATCATGCCGGTGATATGCAGGAAGGGGCGACGCAGCGGCAAGCCGATTTCGGCGGCGACTTTGTCTTTCTTGTGCAAGCCCAGGCAGAAGTCGAACAGCTTGGGTTGGCGATCACGTATCAGGCGTGCCAGCGCGATGGTGGCGCGTACGTCGGATAGTGCATCATGCGCTGCTTCATGCGCGATGCCATTTTCAGCCGTCAATTGTTCGAGGCGGAAGCTGGGGCGACCATCCGGATGCTTCGGCCAGTTAATGCCTTCAGGGCGTAATGCATAAGCGGTACGCACCACGTCGAGGATATCCCAGCGACCGCAACTGTTTTGCCATTCGCGCGCATACGGATCGATCAGGTTGCGCCAGAACATAAAGCGCGTGACTTCATCATCAAAACGTATGGTGTTGTAGCCGACGCCTATGGTGCCGGTTTGCGACAGCGCTTTTTCTATCTCTGCTGCGAACTGGTGCTCGGGTATGCCGCGTTCCAGGCAGACCTGTGGGGTAATGCCGGTAATCAGGCAGGATTGCGGATCGGGCAGGAAGTCATTTGCCGGCTGGCAGTACAACATGATGGGGTCGCCGATTTCGTTGAGTTCCGCATCGGTCCGGATCGCGGCAAATTGTGCCGGGCGATCACGACGTGTCTGGATGCCGAAGGTTTCGTAATCGTGCCAAAGAAAGGTGTGCGTAGCCATCGTGAAATATAAAAATGAAATAGTTCGAAGTTTGCGGACGCAGGTTTAAATCGCGACCTGATTGCGTCCGGCTTGCTTGGAGCGATAGAGCGCTGCATCGGCTGCCGCCAGCAAGCCATCGGCATCTTGCTGTGGTGCCAGCACGGCAACACCAAATGAAGCCGTGATGTGCGGCAAGGGCATATGCATATCGGCAAATACTACCGCCAGGCGCATGCGTTCACACAGACGTTGCGCCACCATGGTACCAGCAGCGATATTGCTATCCGGCAGTATGACGATCAACTCTTCACCGCCGTAGCGTACGGCAAAATCACTGGGACGCAAAGCCGCACTCAGGACGCTGGCGGCGGTACGCAGTGCGGTATCGCCGACCAGGTGGCCGTATTCATCATTGAAGCGCTTGAAATGATCGAGATCGATCATGATCAGGGACAGCGGATGCTTGGCCGCATGCGCCTCTTCGATCAGGTGAGATAGTTTGTCGTTCAGCCATGCCCGGTTGTGTAGCCCGGTCAGGCCGTCAACCATAGAGAGCTGACGATAGAATTCGCCGACTTTCTCGCGGCGGCGCAACTGGGCATTGGCCGCGCGCAGGCGGAACGATAGCTGGCGCAAGAGATTGCGCGCGACGCCGTTCGCTTCATCAATCAGGCGCCACAGAGTGCCGGATTCTATGACGAGCAATTCGGTTTCCTGCAAGGCCAGCAGCGTACTGGAGTGGGCAATATCGTCCAGTACCGAGAGTTCTCCCACACTTTCGCCAGGCAGAATTTTCTCGGTGCGTATGCCCTGCGTTTCATCGATCAGGGTATTGCCGAGAGCACCGCGCAGGACCGCATAGACACATGCTTCATTGCTGCGTAAAGGGGAAATGGTTTCGTCTTTTTGCAGACGGACTATCGCGCAGGTATCGAGCAGTGTGGCAACGACAGGATCGGTAACGCCATCAAAGAGGTGGATGCTGCCTGTGGCGTAAGCGGATGCACCAAAAGTCGTAATCTGCTCCAAAGTATCCTTCTATTTTTCTGTCAACAATACGCGGCTTACTTCATCGAACAGCAATTCTGTTTCGTGGAAGACCTGCAGATAAACTTCTTCACTCAAATCCAGTCCGACCCAGGCAACGTGCGACACCGGCGGCACCAAATCATTTTCCAGATGCGATAAATCGAGTGCATGTGCGATCGCATCAGCGATATGCACGATGGATGCCAGCGAGCGTACTTTCTGTTGCTCCGGATTGTGATGTCCGGCGATCGCATGGCGTATCGTATCGGAAAAATTCCAGTGTGCGGCCAGTGCTTCTCCCGCCATCACATGATCAACGCCCAGTACTTCCTGTTCCGCTACCAGCCAATGGCAATCATGTTCTGCGCGATACGCGATGACGGCTTCATACTCGTTGCGGAAATAAGTGACCAATACCAGGCGACCTATATCGTGCAGCAAACCGGCGGTGAATGCGTAATCCTGATTGACGTGCAAATGACGTGCCAGTACGCGTGAGCACACCGCAGTCGCTACTGAATGGCGCCAGAGCGCGAAGAAATCGAAGCCCGCCCAATTATTGGGCGGGAAGTAACCTGTCAGGGCACTGGCGGTGACGACGTGGCGCACTGCGTTAATGCCGATCAGGGTAATGGCTTGCTGTATGGTCGTTACCTTGGACTGCAAACCATAGAATGACGAGTTGGCAAACTGCAGCGTTTTTGCCGACAGCCCCTGATCCATGGAAACCTTGCGTGTGATGACATTGATGTCGGTCTCATCGGGGCCGATATTTTTCATCAAATCCTGCACGATGGCAGGCAGCGCAGGCAAATCGCGAATTTGGTTAATGACCTGGTTGAAATGCAGCTTTTCGATATGGGCGTCACGCATGGCGTTCGTCATGGCTGTTCTCCCAGACGAAACTTGTAGATATAGCGTTGTAGCAAACCGTTTGCATCTTCACCGTCCGAATTGCGGAACAGGCGCGTCAGGCGTGTCTGCAGGTAAGCACGTTGTGCGGCAGCTTCTTCCTCACTTAATTCGCCCATGAAAATTCGTAGTGACGAGATGTCGTGACGGCGTAGCGACTCCAGCATCTGTTCGTTCAGTTCCGCGCCTTTAGGCAACAGGATCTGCCCCTGCGCATCCAGCAGATTATCTGCCAGCACCATGCCGGGTGTGACTTTGTCCAATGCTAACTGTTGATGAATAACGCCCACTATGTCTGCCTCTTTTGTGTGATTTCTGCTGATTAGCTTACCATCGGGCGCGATATGTATCCATGGGGAAATAAAGATGATGTTTTATCGTCAAAATCAGCGCAAATGGGAGGTGTTGTATGCATGCGCTAAAGGGTGTGCCCGTGATGGAATAAAGGCAAGAAATTTATAAGCTGATTGCGTGGTTCAGGCCGCGTAGCGATTGCGCCCCAGACCTTTGGCTTCATACAGGGCGGCATCAGCCCGGCGTACCAGATTATCCCATGAGCATACTTCGGTTTTCGGCAAGGTAGTCAGGCCGGCGCTGATAGTGACCGGGTGGGTGCCGAGAAAGCGATATTGGCGTACTGCGTCAACCAGGCGCTGCCCGACCAGAGCCGCGTCATCACGACTGACGCCGGGCAGGATGATGAGGAATTCTTCGCCGCCATAGCGACCGACCAGATCGATGGTACGGCAGGTTTGCTGCAGGATGGCCGCGACTTCCTGGATCACGGTATCGCCTGCCGCGTGGCCGAATTTATCGTTGAAATACTTAAACATATCTATATCGATAAAGGCGATCGTCAGCTCATGGCCGAGGCGCGTCGCCGAAGCCAGGCTGTATTCACCTGCTGACACGATGGCGCGGCGGTTCAGTAATTTGCTGAGTTCATCATGGGTCGCGAGGTGGCGATTCTCTTCGACGGTGCGTTCAAAGTAGAGTAGCAAGAGTCCTATCGAAAACAACACGGTGCCGACCGTCGGGATCATATACGCGACGACAATCTCGAAACTGGAGCGCTCCATCGGCAAGGTACCAACAAGCTGTAGCGAGGCAATCGCGATGCGCAGCACGTTACCTGTCATCAGCAATACGATGGCACCGAATACCAGGGTTTGTACGAAAGTCTTGGGCCATCCTTTTTGTCCGCGCCAGATTGCATGCAGGCTGAGGCCGAGCAGGATCAGGACGGTGCATGAAACCAGAATGGCGCGTTGCTGGAAGTTGGCACCCAGCATGAAGAGTAGCGCGAGTACGGCGACAAACGCGACGCAGATAAGCCAGCCCCATTTTTGCGGCGGCCTTTTGTAGAACGCACGTATGCCATACCACTGGAAAATCAGGCCTATCATCACGGCGCCGGTGCCGTTCAGGATAAAAGCGGGGCGATGCAGGCGATTATTGACGATGGCGATGAGAATGCCGAAAGCGATCCAGGCACCGGATAAAGCCCAGTACTTGGTGCATTTTTCTGAGGGAGTGGTATAAAAAACCCCGGCCATCACCAGTGCAATACAGAATTGCACAAGGATTAACGCGATGCCAGCGGTTAACGCATCCATACTTTGCCTGACGATCCGCGAAGATAAGTCGTGTCTTGAATAAGATTGCAGCTTGGTAAGGATTTTAACGGATTCCCAATCGAAACAATGGGAACTATTGTCAAATACGATGACAATCGTTAATTTCGTTGCCTAATTGCCAAAGTAACGTCGTATCTTTGCCGCAAGCTGCCGGGTGACCGGGTTTAAGGAGAGGATTTACTCTTCTTCGCGTATTACAAACGCGTGTTTACGCAAATCATCGAGGCTCACCATTTCGAGCACTTTTTGGTTGGTGCTTTCCAATACAACTTTTGGCGCAACGCCGGCGCGCCATGCCTCCACCCAGCGACTGGCACATAAACACCATTGATCGCCCGGTTTGAGTCCGGGGAAGTTCCATTCCGGGCGCGGGGTGGACAAATCATTGCCGCAAGCTTTGCTGAAAACCAGAAAGGTGGCCGTCATCACCGTGCAAATGATGTGTGTGCCGACATCTTCTTCATTGGTCTTGCAGCAACCGTCACGGAAGTAGCCGGTGAGTGGCTGGAAGGAACAAGGAACCAGGGGTTCGCCAAAGACGTTTTTTGCGATGGGCAGGGTAGGCGGCATGTAAGTCGTTTATGGAGATGAGTGACAATCAGTACGGCGCAAACTTTACCACGTGCGCCGCGAAGCCTGTCCTTATTCCTGATCCTTCAGGGTTTGCTCCATATCTTCCATCTCGATCTCGATTGCCTTGGTACTGATCACGATTTCATAGAGTGATACCAGCAGCGACAGCACCAGCATGAAAATGCTGAAGCCAAAGATGATCTGTGCGATAAAAATCAATTTGATGAAGACCAGGAACATCGACAGCGCGCACAGGATGAATGCGCCGACGCCCATTTCCTGCATGCGGCGTATCAGCATCACGCGCACGCGCAGGTTGGCGATCTGGCGCAGCACGACATCGTGGGCGCGCTCCTGATACTTGACGTGGAGCTGGCGGATTAATTGCGCGATGACCAGGAAGCGATTGGTGTATGCCAATAGCAGCAGTGAAATGGCGGGGAACAGCAGGGCTGGCGTAGTCAGGTCCATGTATCTTTCCAACGGTAATGGAGTAGGGGAGGTCAGTCGTGCCGTTGTTCGGCACTACCAACCGTAACGCAAGAACTGCGCCTGACTTGGTAAGGGCAGGCGCTGAAGTAAGCGTTATCGTTGCTTGTACTGTAGTTGCTTGTGCGGCTACATCAAGACGACATTGTAATGAAGAAGCCTGACGTGGTCATTACGTCACGGGCCCACGTTTAACAAAAAACAGGCCGGTGCCGATGGCAATGAAGAGGCCGCCAAAGAAGCGGTTTTGTTTTTTCACTGCATGGGTATTGCGGAAAAAACGCTGCATCGACGAAGCGGCCAATGCATAGCCATGCATCACGATGATATCGATCACACAGATGGTGAGGCCGAGGATCAGTAATTGCGGTAGCAGTGGCGCATCCTTGACGATGAATTGCGGTAGTACCGCCACCATGAAAATTACGCCTTTCGGATTGGTGACGTTCGTCAGCAAGCCATGCAAAAAGCGTTTGCGAAAGCTCGGTACCATGCTCGCGGCGGTTTGTGCCTGCATCTCTGGTGCGATGACGACTTTGGCGCGCCATTGGCTAAGGCCGAGGTAAATCAGATAAAACGCACCTATCGTCTTGACGATATTGAAAGCCATCTCTGAAGCCAGCAACAGGGAGCCGACACCCGCACCGGCTACCGTCAGCAGGAAAATCAAACCGAGTTGCAAACCGAGTATGGATGCTGTGGTTTTGCGTACGCCATACGACAGTCCATGCGACATCGACAGGATAGCGCCAGAGCCAGGCGTAATGGCGATCAGGATGGCGGCGATCAGGAAAGTAAGCCAGAGGGAGAGCGTCATGATGGAAGCAGATGTGCGGTCAGGCTCATATGATAATGCTTGTGCGCGGAGCGTGCTTTGCACGTTCGGTTTTTGCTGCCGACTGATAAAACGCCTGGTGTATATCGCCAAATTTCAGCAAATTGGCTAAACTAAAATCACTGTCAAAGTTCCAGTTCATGTCGGGGTGTAGCTCAGCCTGGTAGAGTACTGCGTTCGGGACGCAGGAGCCGGAGGTTCGAATCCTCTCACCCCGACCAGGTGATGCCTGGACGGCTTGCTCCTGATTCTTATTTCCCTAGCTTAACGCTGCGACGACTATGCGCGTGGCAGATGCGATGACGTCTTCACGTGGTGCGGCATCTTTACCGTTTTGCGTAAAGTAGATGGCCGTCACCAAGGCTGAGCCGCCGGGCGGCAAAAGTATGCCGATGTCATTGGTCGTGCCGTAAGAGCCTGTGCCGGTTTTATCGGCGACCTGCCAGCCTCCCGGTACACCGGCCAGCATGCGTTTGCCTCCGGTCGTATTGCCTTTCAGCCAGTTCATCAGTTGTTCGCGTTGTGGCTGCGGCAAGGCGCGGCCCAGAGCGAGCTTCTCCAGACTATTTTCCATGGCTGCCGGAGTAGACGTGTCGCGTTCATCGCCGGGTAACGCCGAATTCAGCTCAGGTTCCCAGCGATCCAGGCGGAATACGTTGTCGCCGATGGAACGCATATAAGCGGTGACGGCCGCAGGTCCGCCCAGTTCCTTCATCAGGAAATTTGCCGCTGCGTTATCGCTGTACTGCAAGGTGGCCGCACATAGCTCGCTTACCGTCATCCCATCCGCCAGATACTTTTGCGTGATCGGTGCGTAGCCTGATTTTTCTGTGTCTTCCTTTTTATAGCGAATACGTTTTTGCAGTAACGACGTATCGCTCGTGCTTCTTTGCAGGACGGCGGCGGCAACCATGACCTTGAAGGTACTACAGAAAGGGAAACGTTCTTCCGCGCGATATTCGACACGCTGATCGCTTGCCATATTGATTGCCGAAACGCCGAGCCTGCCACCGGAGCGTACTTCTATTTTCTTCAGTTCTTCCTGCGCGGTCTGGCGCGAGATTTTTTGATTGTTTGCATAGGTGGACAAGTGCAGGCCTGAAAGCGGTGTGGCAACTGCGGCGAGTAGCAGGGAGCGGCGGCGGGTAGATACAAGCATGGTCTTTTCCAAAAAATATCGGGTGCTCTCAATGAGCGCGAAACTATTTCCTGAGCCTATCTGAGATTTTACAAATCGTGGCAAATGCGCCGCAAATTATTTTTTTTTGCAGCTCGATTGCCACTCGGCAATATTGCTCTCCTTTTTTGCCCATAAAATTGACGTATGAAAACATTTTAAGTGCGGGATAGTTTTTTCCGGCTGTTCAATTTAGGGGAAATATGAAAAGTAATGGATCTATGAATCGCTTTTACCGCGTCATCTGGAATGCCAGCACAGGTGCCTGGCAAGCGGTAACCGAATTGAGCAAAGGGCAGGGAAAAACCAAAAGTATGCGCGCCTTGCGCCGTGCAGCAGCAGTAACGCTGGGATTGGCTTCCGTGTCGGTCATGGCAGCGGATGTGCTGCCGGCTGGCGGTACCGTGGTTGCCGGCAACGCTGCAATCAGCCAGTCTGGCAGCGCCATGACAATTAATCAAAGCACGAATAAAGCAGTCATCGACTGGCAAAGTTTTTCAGTAGGTCAAAACAATAGCGTCACCTTCATCCAGCCGACTGCAACATCGGTCGCACTGAATCGGGTTCTGGGCTCGGACGTTTCGTTGATCCAGGGACGCATATCCGCGAACGGTATCGTCGCGATTGAAAACCCGAACGGCATCCTCTTCACGCAAACAGCGCAGGTCAACACCGGCGGCCTGATCGCTTCGACCCTGAAGTTTTCGCTGCCTGAATTCATGAATGGCGAGTACAAGCTGGCTGGTACAAGCAGCAACGCGATTGTTAATCAGGGCAATATTACGGTGGCGAACGGTGGCACGGCTGCATTTGTCGCCGCCAAGATCAGCAATACCGGTAATGTCACCGCCAATAGCGGCAATGTGCTGATGGGCGCAGGCAGCGTCGTCACGCTGGACCTTGGCGGCCCGGTCAAACTCGAAGTCAAGCAAGCCGCCATTGACGCGCTGATAGAGAACGGTGGCGCGATCAAGGCGGACGGCGGTCTGGTGTATCTGCGTGCGCATGCAGCCGGCGAGCTGGCAACGACTGTTATCAACAATACCGGCGTGATCGAAGCACATACCCTGGCGACTGGTGAAAAAGGTCAGATTTACCTGATCGGTGACATGCAAAATGATCGCATCGCGGTGAGTGGCAAGCTCGATGCAAGTGCACCTGTCGGCGGTGACGGCGGCTTCATCGAAACCAGCGCGGCAGACGTCGCGGTAGCGGACAACGCACATGTGACTGCAGCATCGGCACAAGGTAAGGGCGGCGCATGGTTGATCGATCCGACCAACATTACCATCCAGGCAGGCAGCTGCACTGGCACTAACTGCCTGAGCACAGGCACCATAGAAAGCACACTTAATGGCGGTACCGACGTTGCCATTGCAACGGCGGCAGCCGGCAGTGAAGCAGGCGACATTAATGTTGAAGCGCCTATCAGCTGGAACAAGAACAAATTCAGCCTGATCGCGCACAACAACATTAATATCAACGGCACGTTGACAGCGACCGGTACCGGCAGCCTGGCTTTTGGCTATGGCCAGGCGACGACAGATGGTGCAGGTAGTAGCTATAACGTGAACAATGGCGCGAAGATTTTCATTCCGTCTGGTGGTGCATTCACGTGGTTAAAGGGTTCTGCCGGAACGGTGAAGAACCTGGTGCTGGATAACGGCTTGCTGCGTTTCGGTAATGGTACGCAAACCTCGCTCAATCAATACGGTCAACTGGAACAGCCGTTTTACTTCGATAATGTTTCGGTCGTAAACGGTCAGCAGCGTAATACCTGGTACAAGCTTACATTCAGCAGTTACCCATTGGATTTGCAATTAGCGACGGGTGGCGATGGTACTTCGAGCTGGAATGCAAACGGTGAGAAAGTGAACACCCAGACTGGTTTCCCCTCGGGGACGACCAGCTCCCTGGAGATTTCTGGTTACAAGGAAGGCGTGGGTTCGATTACCTCGAACATGAACATAGCTTTCACCGGCGGTGAAGCACTGCAAGTATCGAATACCTATACCTTGAATGCGGGGCAGTCTTACCTCAAGACTGATACCACCATCACCAATGTGGGCAGTGTCGCCGCATCCAATGTGCGTTTGTGGGTAGGTACACGTGACGATTATGTTGCGCAAACTGACCAGCCTTTTAAATACAAAGGAAATCTGACGTCTAATGGCTTTGAGCAATTGACTAGCCAGAATGAGCAATCGAAAGCGCTGAAAATTACTGAACGTAACGACGGGCAGGGTGCTGCTATCCTTTTCTATTCGACTTCGCCTGGTGCGGATACGTCGGTAAATTACTGCTGTAGTTTTTCAAATGCGACAGATACTGATCCGCGCAACTCGCCAATTACAGAGGCTGCCAGAGATGGTTCATACGCATTGTTTTTACGCCTGGCAAATCTGGCCGCAGGCCAAAGTGACGGCATGACCTGGTACTACGCGGCAGGTCCGGCTGCCATGCTGGACGGCATAGTAGGACAGGTTTCCGCTTCTGCCGGAACGCCGCGACCTGTGGTCGTGCCAACTACGACTACACCTGTCGTCACTGCAATTTCGAGTGCGCAGAATACGGTCAATACAAACACCGCGACCCCTGCCACCGTGAACAGCAATATCTTGCCGCCGGCATTCGTGGCACCGGAAGTCGCGGGTAAAACGATGAACGTTGATACCAGCGGTGGCTTGCGTCTGGTTTCGCTGGATGCAGGGACGTCAGGATCGGCTGGTAGCGGCAATTCCAATTCCAATGTGAATGCGAATGGTGGTTCGGGCGCGGCGGACGGTTCGTCCTTGCCGAATGCTGGTGGCGCTAACCAGGCTGGTCTCGACCCGTCCGGTTTCATGAAAGTCTTTGTCGTCGGTGGCGGCGTGTCCTTGCCGGATGTCGCGATGAATAATCAAGGTGTACAGATAGAAGATCTGAATAAGACACAGAAGGGCGGATCGCGTTAAGCGTTGGTTTGATGCCCGGCTTACTTATTCACCATCTTTATTAAATTTGATTATTCGAGATCGTTCATGAACAGAAATACAGTAGTTGCTACACCTTTGTCGCGTAAACCTTTATCAGCCATAGTTGCAGCCTGTGCCGTAGTCGCCGCTTTCCCTGCATCAGCGCAGATCGCGCCTGATGCAGGTCGGGTTTTGCAGCAACAGGCACCCGTCATCGAAGCGCCGAAGGCAGCGCCTGGCATCAAGATAGAAACACCAAAGCCAACATCGGTTCCGGCCGGTGGTGTGCAAGTGACGATCCAGTCCGTCACCATCCAGGGCAATACTTTGTTCCCGGAAGCCAAATTGCTGGCGGCAATTGGTGAAGTCAGCGGCAAGTCATATGATGCAGCGGGTTTGCGCGAGCTGGCTAATCGCGTTTCCGCTTACTATCACCAGGCTGGTTATCCGTTTGCACGCGCCTACCTGCCGCCGCAAGGCATGCAGGATGGTGTTTTGCGTATCGATGTAGTGGAAGGTCGTTATGGCAAAGTGCAGGCGCATGGCGATGCCAAACTGGCCGATGCAGCGCAACGCTTCCTCGCACCTTTGCGTCCGGGTAGTGTGATCCAGAGCACGCAACTGGAACGTATTTCTCTGTTGATGGATGATCTGCCGGGTGTGCGTGTCGCACCTATCATCCGCCCTGGCCAGGAAGTCGGTACCGGTGACCTCGCGGTCGAGATCGAACGTACAGCGAAATACACGGGTGACGTCGGCATCGACAATCACGGCAACCGCTATACCGGTCGTGCGCGTGCGCGTGCCAATCTGGATATCAACAGCCCTTTCCTGTTGGGCGACCAGATCAACATCCGTAGCTTGTACACCGAAGAAGGCATGTGGTTTGGCAATCTCGCTTACAGCATGCCGCTGGGCATTTCCGGTTTGCGCGGGCAGGTTTCCTATACCCACACTTATTACCAATTGGGTAAATCCTTCTCGGCACTGGATGCCAACGGTACGGCGGATGTGTATAGCGCTGGCCTGAGCTATCCGATCCTGCGCTCGCAAAAAACCAACCTGACACTGAGCGCAACGTATCAATATAAGAAGCTCAACGACAGGCGCGGTGCAGTCGGTACCAGCAATGACAAATCCAGCGATACCTTGCCGGTCGCACTGAGTTTCGATACGCGTGACCAGCTTGGCGGCGGCGCGGTTACTTATGGTGCTGTTACCTGGACGCCGGGTAAGCTCAAGCTTGATCACTCCCTGAGTACCGTCGATGCAGCAAGTGCACGCAGCGCAGGTAGCTTCAACAAAGTGAATCTTGATCTTGCACGCATACAGGCTGTGACCGATAAGCTGAACTTGTTTGGACGCATGTCGGCACAGTGGGCTGACCAAAACCTCGACTCCTCCGAAAAATTCGGCCTCGGCGGCCCGACTGGTATACGTGCTTATCCGGTTGGTGAGTCGTATGGTGATCAGGGCTGGCTGGCGCAACTGGAAGTGCGTTACGCAGTCGGCGCATTCGTGCCTTACGCGTTCTACGATGCCGGCTGGATTAAAACCAACTCCAAACCATGGACCAATGCCGACAACAAACGCAGCATCGGTGGTTACGGTGCAGGCGTACGCTTTGCGAAAAACCAATGGAGCGTCGATACGGCAGTCGCATGGCGCAGCTATGGCGGTCGTCCTGAGTCAGATACGGCAGATCGTCAGCCTATGGGATGGGTTACTGCCGGCTACAAATTCTAAGTCTCGCAAGTATTCAAATATAGGTACAAACAAAAACGGCCTCCTGAACGGGGCCGTTTTTTATTGCCAACCACTATAAGCTTCAGGCGGTACGCACGAACAAAGTCGTCAGCGGTGTATCGCCCAGCACGCGGCTGCTATGGCCGTGTACCTTGTCATTAAACTCCGCGCCTGCAGGCACCAGGTCATTCGAAAAGAAGTGATCGCCAGCTTTGAAGACGCGCTTGCTGCCATCGCGCAAACCAATTTCCATTTCACCGCTGAGGACCACCAGCCATTGCGCCGTCGTCGTGCAATGGAAATCGCTGCTCACACCAGGCGGGCTATGACGTACCTGAAAGCCGCCGGAAGGAATCAGATCCGACAGAAGTGCTTTGGGTGAGCCGCCTGGTAGCGCAATTTCCGCTACCCGGAATTTGGCGTAGCCGTCAGTGTCGGTATAGAGAACGATATTATTGAATGTAGTCATGGTTATGTTTCAGTTGGGCATATGCAAAAATGTCCGCTACCCGTTTAAACGCGATAGCGGACATGGATGCGATATCCTAACTGATCTGATGCCGGACTTCAGGTTTTAGCTTTTATTGCTACCCAGCATGCGTACTGCTAATGCAGCCAGTGAAGACAAAGTCGCCAGCACCACAACACCGGCCCAGCCAAATTGCGACAACAGCAGGCTACCGAGTGCCGCACCGCTGGACATGCCGATGAACATACCGGTGAACAGCAATGCATTCAAACGGCTGCGCGCACCTGGTTCTATGCTGTAGACGATAGTCTGATGGGCAACCAGGGTCGCTTGCACACCCAGATCAAAACCTATCGTCGCAATCACCAGCAAAGTCAGTTGCATATGGGTAGGCAGGCTGGGTGCGAGCAACATGACTGCAAACGAAACCGCGCCAAGACCAGCACCCAGACGTGTTACCAATTCAGGGCCGCGTTTATCTGCCAGCTTGCCAGCCAAAGGAGCGGCCAATGCACCCGCTGCGCCTGCCAGACCGAAGGAGCCGGCCGCAGCGCTACCCAGATGAAAAGGTGCGCCATGTAACATCACTGCCAGCGTCGACCAGAACGCGCTGAAGCCGAGTGCCAGTAAGCCTTGTGCCAAAGCGGCCTGACGCAGCGCAGGGTGACGACGCCACAACTGCACCATCGAACCGAGCAATTGACCGTACGCCAATTGCGTAGTTGGCTGGAAGCGTGGCAAGCCGCGCCATGTGGCAACCGCAATCATTGCAACGCCTACCGAAGCGGCGATGTAGACCGAGCGCCAGCCGAACTCTTCTGCGCCAAAGCCGCTGATAACGCGTGACAACAAGATACCGAGCAATAAGCCCGTCATTACCGTGCCGACTATTTTGCCGCGATGCGATTCAGGTGCGAGTGTGGCGGCAGCAGGGACGATGTCTTGTGCCATCGTCGCTGTCAGGCCGATCACCAGGCTGCTGGCCAGCAACCACATGATGCCGGGAGCCAGGCCGCTGGACAGCAAGGCCAGTGCCAGCAAACCAGCCTTGATCAGGATGATGGTGCGTCTGTCGTAGCGATCACCCAGCGGCGCCAGCAGCAAAATGCCGAGTGCATAACCGAGCTGGGTCAGTGTCGGTACCAGACCTATCATGCGATCGCTGGCGTGGATGTCTGCGCCGAGTACGCCGAGCATGGGCTGGCTGTAGTAGAGCGATGCGACGCTCAGGCCGGCGCCGGTGGCCAGCAGCAGAACCAGTGGTGCCGGCAGCGCGGCTTTTTCGGTCTGTGCATGTGTGGATTGAATAAGCAGCATGGGAATTCCTTGTTATTAACGACAGAACGGATTTTCATCTATGCGTTTAAGGTTTGGTAGTAGCTCTAAACGTAGATTTGTTATACGCTTAACGTATGAAAGAATCAGGGAATCCAGGCGTAGACCGCATCGAACTGATGCAAACCTTTGTCCGTATCGTCGAGACGGGCAGCCTGTCGGCCGCTGCAGAGCAACTTAAAACCAGCCAGCCCACGGTTAGCCGTCGCTTGCAGGCACTGGAGCGCAGCCTGGGTTTGCGGCTGTTACAACGTTCGACGCATGTGATGAAGCTGACCGAAGACGGCGAGCGTTGCTATGCGCATGCGAAGGATTTGCTGGATAACTGGAAAGCGATGGAAGCAGACTTGCGTGGCACGCAGGATGAGCCGGAAGGCACCTTACGGGTACTGGTGCCGCATGCTTTCGGGCAGGAACATTTAATAACGCCGCTGGCGGATTACCTCGGGCGTTATCCACGCGTATCTGTGGAGTGGATGCTGCATGACCGTCGTCCCGACTTTATCGCGGAAGGTATCGATTGCGCGATCCAGGTTGGGGTGGTCGATAATCCGTCGGTGGTGGCGATCAAATTGTTTGATGTACCGCGTATCGTGGTGGCTTCACCGCAACTGGTGTCGGGTATTTCTTCATCGTTGACGGTTGATGATTTGCACACATTGCCGTGGCTGGCGTTCCGTACTTTCTATCGGGAAGAAGTCATGCTGACACGGCAAGCCGATGGCGCAGAGCATGCATTCGAAATCCAGCCGCGCATGAGTACCGACAGCCTGTATGCCTTGCGTACCGCAGTGGCGTCGGGTCTGGGTGCCGGGATTATTTCAGGCTGGCTGGTGGCGGATGACATTGCACAAGGACGCTTGCTGCATCTCGTGCCTGACTGGCGCGCGCCGTCATTGCCGGTGTACCTGGTGTATCCACATGCGCGTTACTATCCGGCGCGTTTGCGTCTCTTCCTCGACACCATACGAGCGATACAACCGCTGGGGCAGGAGCTGGGTGTACCTAATGCCGGAAAAGGTAAATCCAAAAAGTAGGCTTAAGCCGCTGCCGTCACAAACTCTATCATCACGCCCGGCGTCGGTACGACAAACAACTGTCGCTCACCGGTAGCGGGTACTTGCGACGACTCGTATTCATAAGTGGCGGCCTGCAATTTCGTAATCAGCTTGTTCCACTCGTCTGCACTATCTACCCGGAACGCAATGTGATCAATGCGTGCAGGCGACTTCGTGATGGGTCGTTCGGAATGGGTCTTGATCAGGTGAATCACGGCTTTGCCGTCGTGGTACAGCCAGTAACCTTCAAAACCAAAAGGCGGGCGCTCGCCTGCCGTGAGTCCGACGATATCGCAAAAGAACTGGCGTACCGCTTCCAGTTGCGGTGTGACGATGGTGGCGTGATCGATTTTCATGCGGCTATCAAATGAGCAGTGATGGCGTATTAGCTGAACTGCGTAATCGGGCGATTCTGCGCGATGCTCCAGCCCGCAACCATGTTGCCGGCGGTCTCGGCGTTCGTCGACTGCACTGTGTAAGTCCAGAGTATCTCGGTGAAGTTCAGCTTGAACTGTTCGGTCGGCATATCGTCCGGATGTGACTGGAACTGGATCTCGCTCACGATGGCATCACGCAGGGACAGCGTGATGATATTGCTGGTCTTGTCGCCGGAATTGCGTGCGATATAAAGCACGGTAGGCTGATCCTTGCCTTTGCCCAGCGGCTGCGCGCGCAGGCAGTAGTCATATAGCTTCACCGATGTGTTGTCGACATACTTCACGCACGTCAGTTCGGTAATGATAGGGCGATCAGCCGCAGTGTTATCGTGCGCCTGCTCACCGGTAATCGCAGTTCTGAGCCGCATCCCCTGATGTACCGAAACGAGTTCTAAACATCTGCCCAGCTTCAGGCTTGCATCCTGCCATTGCGGGTCTATGAGTGAGCCGCCTGTTGTGTCACTGGTGGCAGGTATAAAGTCAGGATCGCCGGGTTGCAGCAGGATTAAATCCATAGCTATGTTTTAGTTCGATGAAGTGTGTTGGTCGGAAGCGGCAGTGTACGCTTAGTTGCCGAAGTAACCTATGCCCTTGGCAGCCATCGCTGCACACAGGATCATCGCTCCCAGCAGCATCAGTTCCGCATGGATAATGCCGCGCAGTTTGCGGCTCTGCACATCACTCAGTTCAGGCACCACGCCTTGCTTCAGTGTTTGATTCCACTTCAGGAAAGTCATGGTCGGATGGATGGAGATCAGACCGACGATGATAAAGAGCACCATCTTGATAATGAAAGGCGCGCTATGCATGTAATAGTCGGCGCCTTTTTCAAAATACATCACACGCAAACCACCAATGATCAGGATCAGGCCAGCAGCGACGCCGTAGATGGCGTCGTAGCGCTGGATTTTCTTTGCGGTGGCAAGTGTTAACGGTTGCTTCAGTAATAGCATTTCGAAGGCCAGCGTGAGCATGATGGCCAGGAAGGCTATGTGGTGGAGGAAGGCGACGAATGCATTCATATCTTTTTGTTCTGATAAAAAGTTTTAATTCATTCAAATTTTCTTAATGAATGACAGGACTATGATAAATTTCACCACAATCAAACAATGACTGCTTAAATTATGTCGATAGCTAGCCAACTTTCTCATCTTCAAACACAGCTCGATTTAGAGCGACGCTTAGTGTCTTTCGATAGTTACGACATGAGTGTTCGACAAATATATGAAATGTTTGTTGAAAAGGCAATTTCAATTCCGCCCGAATACCAACGTCAATTTGTTTGGGGGCCAGAGCGCGAGTCGGATTTAATTGAATCGATTTTATTGGGGATCCCGGTGCCAAGTCTTTTTATGGCAACCAATGCAGACTCGACTTGGGAGATTGTGGATGGTGTTCAACGACTTTCGACAATTGCACATTTCGTGGGATTGAAGGACTCGCTCTTAAAAACGATTAATCGTGATAGCGCGCTGAAGATTGTTGGTCTAGAAAAATTAAATGCACTAAATGATCTTACGTATGAAGATCTTCCGAAATCAGTTCAATTAATGTTTTTAAATCGACCTATTCGGGTCACTGTATTAAATGATAAAAGTGATTTAAACGTACGTTTTGATTTGTTTGAACGGCTGAATACAGGCGGTGTTCTGCTTACCAATCAAGAAATACGTAATTGCATTTTTAGGGGGCCGTTCAACGAGTCTTTAAAAAAATTATCGAAAAGCGCAAATTTTTCTACTGCTGTGCGATTAAAAGAATCTGCACAAAAAAATGGAATGTCAGAAGAGTATGTGTTGCGCTACTTTGCATATCTAGAAAATCATAATCAATTTGGTCATAGTGTAAAAGGCTTTCTAAACGATTACATGAAGGTAAATGCTGATAAGCGTTTGTCACCAGCAAAAATTGGGTTGTTTAATAAAACTTTTGATTTGTTAGCGGCAGCTTATCCGAAGGGGATAACACGTGGGCAAGCTAGTACTACTTCGGCTAATTTATATGAGGCTTTGGCAGTTGGAACAGCAATGGCGGTTCAGGCTGGAGCGAAGGTATCAGTTGCTAAACTGAGCAAGATAGCAGGGAACCTAGAGTTAAGAAAAATCACCACGGGTGCGACGAACAGCAAAACAATGGTTTTGAAAAGACTTCATTTTGTTCGTGATCTTCTAATATGACTTTTAGTATTCAGCGCTCAAGTGGTGACGCTCGGTTTCAAGAAGTACGAGCGTTATTAAGTTTTATTAAGACTCAGGAGTCGGATACAACTCCTCCACTTGATAGTGAGCTCGTTAAAACCTTAAGAGGGCTTTTTTTTGTCCATTTGTATGGTGCCTTCGAAAAGACTATCAGCGAGGCAATTGAATATTTTTTGCAGGAAGTTGGTACTTTAAGTATTTGCTATTCTCATGCAACGGTAAAATTTCTTCCTACCGCTATGCATTCAAATTTTCAATCGCTGGAGGCCGGGGAAGGGAAGCGATGGGGCAAACGATTAGAATTTGTTCGTCAATTGGAGGCAAATACAAGTTGTGCCATCAGTAATACGATTTTTTCGGCGCAACTTCAAAATGTGAGACCCGAGGTTCTATCTGATATTGCAGCGTGTCTCGGTGTTCAAGGGCCAATTCAATCTACTCAGGCAAACTTGCTTTATTTAACTGAAGTCGTCGAGAAAAGAAACCAAGTCGCACATGGGCGTAATACTCCAGCGAGTGTTGGCTCCTCCGGACGTTCTAATAACTTAGAAATTAACCTTAATGCGGTTATTTTGATTGCACACGAATTTTTTGAGTTGCTTGAATATCATTTCAATCAATTGGAATTTATAGATGTGGCCAATAGATCTAACTATCGACCACAAGCGGCCTCTCAAACAATATAAGTTTCTAATTTTTTGAAATCAGTAAAATTTACTTTCCCCAACCATCTTTCAAAGTCACCGCCCGATTAAACACAGGCTTCCCAGCCTTGCTATCCACGCGATCAGCAACGAAGTAGCCGTGACGTTCAAACTGCAATTTCTCATCCGGCTGTACTGCCGCGACGCCAGGTTCTACAAACGCTTGCACCACTTCTTTTGAATTCGGATTCAGTGCCAGTTTGAAGTCCTTGCCGCCAGCGTCTGGATGCGGGTCGCTGAATAGGCGGTCGTACAGGCGTACTTCGGCTTGCAGTGCATGCGCTGCGCTGACCCAGTGCAGGTTGCCTTTGACTTTGTAGTTGGCCGAACCTTCGGTGCCTGATTTGCTGTCCGGGAAGTAGGTGCAGTGGACGGCGATGATGTTGCCGTCTGTATCTTTGTCCGCGCCTGTGCATTCAACCACGTAGCCGTAACGCAGGCGTACCTTGTTGCCCGGGAAGAGCCGGAAGTAGCCTTTGCTCGGCACTTCCATATAGTCCTCTTGTTCTATCCACAGTTCTTTGCTGATAGGGAAGCTACGGTTGCCGCGCTCAGGGTGATGCGGATGTACTGGTGCAGAGCATTCGACGGTTTCGCCTTCAGGGAAGTTGTCGATGATGAGTTTGAGCGGACGCAGTACCGCGATGGCGCGTGGCGCTTTTTCATCGAGGTCTTCACGCAGTGCACCTTCGAGCACGCTGTAGTCTATCCAGCCGTCGGATTTGGTGACGCCTGTACGCTCGCACATCAGTTGGATCGCTTCCGGTGTGTAACCGCGACGACGCATGCCGACGATGGTAGGCATGCGCGGATCGTCCCAGCCTTCGACGATGTTTTCCTCTACCAGCTGGCGCAGTTTACGTTTGCTGGTGACGATGTAGGTCAGGTTGAGGCGCGAGAATTCGTATTGATGCGGCAGGGGCTTGGCGAAGAAGCCGCCTTCTGCCAGGTGCTCGAGCACCCAGTCGTAGAACGGACGGTGATCCTGGAATTCCAGTGTGCAGACCGAGTGCGTGATGTTTTCGATCGCGTCTTCGATCGGATGCGCGTAGTCGTACATCGGATAGACACACCATTTGTCGCCGGTGCGATGGTGATGTGCGTGACGGATGCGGTAGATGGCCGGGTCGCGCAGGTTCATGTTCGGCGAGGCCATGTCGATCTTGGCGCGTAGGATGTGCGCACCGTCTTCGAATTCGCCAGCTTTCATGCGACGGAACAGGTCCAGCGATTCGGCTGCCGGGCGGTCACGGAAAGGCGAGTTTTTGCCTGGTTCACCGAAGTTGCCGCGGTTTTTCGCCATGTCTTCTGCGGACTGGCTGTCGACGTAGGCAAGACCTTGGTTGATCAGGTATTCGGCCATTTCATACAACTGGTCGAAGTAGTCGCTGGCGAAGTAGAGGTGTTCCTTGTCGTCGTCTTTCCAGTCAAAGCCCAGCCATTTGACGCTGTCTATGATGGTGTCTACGTATTCCTGTTCTTCCTTGGTCGGATTGGTGTCGTCGAAGCGCAGGTTGCAGCGGCCGGCGTAGTCGCGCGCCAGGCCGAAGTTGAGGCAGATCGATTTGGCGTGACCGATGTGCAGGTAGCCATTAGGTTCCGGCGGGAAGCGGGTGATGACCGTCGGCAGCGGCTGGCCGTCCTTGCCCACACGTTTTTCGTGTTTACCGGCGGCGAGATCGGCTTCGATGATGCCGCGCAGGAAGTTGGAAGGTGCCGGGGTTGGATTGGTGCTGCCGTTTTTTGAATCGTTGCTCATGGATACGTGTTCTGGGCTAGGCGCAGGGTGAGTGCGCAATATTAAGAAGTAAAGGGCATTTTACCCGAGGCGGGCGGGTGTTGAGCCATAAATGGCTACGCGCCGTCTCAGAGCGGTTTTTCGCTGTGCGTGGCGGCTGTCGTCAGGTGTAAAGATTAGACGCAAAGGCTGGCAGCTGTGGGCTGCCAGCCTTGCCGGATAAGGTTCAGGAGGCAGAGACGGGTTTGCCGCTTTCCGCTTTGGCTGCCAGTTGGGCTTTTTCGCGCTCTTTTTCCTTTTGCAGGCGTTTGATGACACCGCGCTCGATGTACATCAGGTAGAGCAGGATGAAGATGGGCAGCAGCAGCGCCAGGAAGCCGGCGTACTGGTAGGCGAACGCAGCGCCGACCGCACCGACGCCGAAGGCGACCACCGGCCACAGGAATTTGATGCAGCGCTGTTTGACCGCTTCGCTGGCCGAACCGAAGATGACGTCTACCGAATCGATCACGAGCTGGGTCACGTTGCCGGTCATCATGGCGGTAGGTGCCAGGTGGGACAGCAGCAGGCGGCCACAGGCGCTGTGCGTGCCCATCGCCATCGCACCGATGATGCCGGCCAGCTCTGCCATCAGCGTGGGTTCAGTACCGATCGGGCTGGCGAGATAGCCGAGCACCATAAAGGCGATCAGCAGGATGAGTTGCAGGATGTAGGCGTACCACAGCGCGTGCAGGCCGCGTTTGAGCAGGGACGCGATGAACAGGCGGGCGAAGACGACGCCGAAGATGAAGGCCGGGAAGGCCAGGATTTTGAGGAGCAGCGGCCCGCCTTGCGGGTGCGCCATCTCTGCGCCGATCAGCACAAAGTTGCCGGTGACGTGTGCAGTAAATAAACCAAACAGTGCAACGAAACCTAATGTGTCCACATAGCCAGCCAGGAAGCCAAGGCTGCTATTTTGAATCTTGTGACGCATTTCACTACGCTTCATCGATTCCTCACTCCATGCAAAAACATTGTTCAGGCACGGTATATGATGCAAGCGAGACGGCGCACGATAGCTATAGGAATCGTGGGCAGGAGCGGCTTGCTTCAGATACCTGAAGCAATATTCTCATAAAGCGATGACAGTGTCGTTACGAGAATGTGAAGAATGATGTGTGTGCCGTTCCTGGCTATGTGCGGTGCTTAGTAATCAGATTTCGGGGCGTCGTGCACAAAGGTGTTTTTAACGCGTATCGAACGCAGGAAGTAGGGCACCCAGATCGCCGCGCCTATGCCGCTTTTAACCAGTTCGACCACCGAGCGTGTATTGCTTTGCTGCGCGTCCAGGCCCAGCAGCGAAGTCAGCATGAGATCCGCCAGCTGCAGGACTGCGCTGACCACTATCCAGAGTATGAATATGGCTGGTGCGAGTTTGCGCTTTCTGAAGAAGAGGTAGGCCAGCCAGATGGTGAGAGAAAACAGGGCAACGTTGGCCAGGATTTCCCAGCCTAGCACTGTGGCCAGGATCGGGCTGTAGTTCGGTGATTTCGAACTCAATAGCGATATCCAAACCGACGGGCGCAGCAGGTCAAAGAATGTCTGATGGAATTCATAGATCATCCGCAACGGGCTAATGATGAGGGCGATGGCGGGCAGCAGCAGCCAGCCGCCTATGCCGGATGGTTCAGGTTTGGCGATTGCTGGAGCGGGTGCAACTTCGGACATGTCATTCTCGTGGGAAAAAATCAGCGCACATTAGACCCGAAAGCGGCCGCGCTGACATCCCATAAATGCGGGAACGCTACTGTTTACGTGCTTGTCTGTTGCTTTCTGACCAAATCGAGAGCTGTCTTGATTCCGTTTCTTTAGGCGCGACGTATAAAGCGCGATTCGGCGGGTGATTTGGGAGAGGAAATGTTTGCGGCTTTCAGGGAATTGTTTTTCAGTTTTTCGGGGCAAGTCGACAGGGCTGCTTACTGGCAGCGCAGTCTGACCATCATCCTTGTTTTTATCGTGGCGATGAAGGGTATCCCTTTGCTGTTGAATCTGTTGTTACACCTGTCCGGTCTTGCTAATCCATTGCAAGAGTTTGCACCGACTGTTCAGATCGGCAGAACAACGATACGGCGCTCATGGATGTATGTGCTGGTGGCGTTGCCGCTGGGTTTTTTACTATCCTGGTCTTTGTTCTCTATCGCCGTCAGACGCTTGCGTGAGCGCGGACGTGCTATCTGGCTGGTGGTGCCGTTGGTGGTGTTGCCGCTAGTGCTGCATCTGGCGTACTGGATGGTGAATCTGTTGTATCCGTTCACGATAGCCAGCGGTATCAATATGTCTATACAGGATGGAAGTTGGGCATACGCACCTGAATATTTGTTTCCGCGTGCGCTCCTGCCGGTGTGGAATCTGCTGGAGTTGAGCGGAGGCCGCTTCTACGATGTGTATGAGCAGGCGATGAGAGAGATGTACGTTATGCCTGCCTATGTCTCAGCGGAAGATATCGCGAGCATCAGCATGTGGCGTGTGTATGTGTGCTTGCTGATTCCTGCTGCTTGCCTGTCGGCCTGGGCAAGTATCGAATTGGGTGTGTTGCGGCGACGTCCCGGATGCGAGCGTATCCAGGAAAGATAAGCTCAGGCGCATGCGGTGCATGCGCCTGATGATCATCAATAACCGACTGCCTGTCCGTCACGGCGTGGATCGCTGGCAGCGATATAGCCGTGTTCGGTTTTCCAGATGAACTGACCGGCGCCGAAATCCATATAGCTGTCGGCGATGTTTTCCACCTTGTGGCCGCGTGCCAGCAGGGCAGCGCGCACATCCGGCGGCATGGTTTCTTCGACGTCTACCGACATGCCGACATTGACCTTCCAGCGCGGTGCATCGCATGCAGCTTGCGGTTGCTGGTTATAGGACAGCATGCGGATCAGGGTTTGCACATGGCCTTGCGGTTGCATGTTGCCGCCCATGACGCCGAAGCTCATTTCCGGTTTGCCGTCCTTGCTGAGGAAGCCAGGGATGATGGTGTGGAACGGACGTTTGTTCGGCGCGACGCAGTTCGCATGGCGCGCGATGGTGTTGAAGCCGAAGCCGCGATTTTGCAGGCTGATTCCGGTGCCCGGTACCACGACGCCGGAGCCGAAGCCCATGTAGTTGGACTGGATGAAGCTGACCATCATGCCGCTTTCATCTGCTGCGGTCAGGTAGATGGTGCCGCCTTTCGGTGGCGTGCCGTGGCTGGCGCGTGTGGCCTGGTCCATATTGATCAGCTTGGCACGTTCGCTCAGGTAGCCGTCGCTCAGCAAATCCTGGACCGTGACTTCGGTCATGTATTTCTCGTCGGCGACCCATTTATAGGTATCGGCAAACGCCAGTTTCATCGCTTCGATTTGCATGTGTTGCGCTTCGACCGAATCAACCGGGTAGCGTGTGATGTCCAGCTTGTCGAGGATGCCGAGTGCGATCAGTGCCGCGATACCCTGGCCGTTCGGCGGGATTTCGTGCACGGTGTGTCCGGCGTAGTTTTTCTGGATAGGCGTGACCCATTCCGGCTGGAAACCGGCGAGGTCGGCCAGCGTCATGGCTGCGCCGTTTTCCTTCGCGTAGTTGACGATGGATTCGGCCAGCTCACCTCTGTAGAAGGATTCGCCATTGCTTTCAGCAATTTTGGTCAGGGTTTTGGCGGCATCGCTGAAGACGAATTGCTCACCGACGTGCGGCGCACGACCATGCGGCATGAAGGCCTGGGCAAAGCCGGGCTGGTTCTTCAGGATAGGAATCGCGTTATTCCATTTTTTCTGTACCACAGGCGCGACCATGTGGCCGCGTGCGGCCAGTTCGATCGCTGGTTCCATCAGGTCGGCGAAAGGCAGTTTGCCAAATTTTTGCGAGAGAGCGACCCAGCCTGCGATAGCGCCCGGCACGGTAACCGAGTCCCAGCCGCGTTCCGGGATCAGGTTGTTGTGTTTTTGCCTGAAGTATTCAGGTGTCCACGCTGCAGGCGAGGTGCCGGAGCTGTTCAGGCCATGCAATTGATTGCCGTCCCATACCAGGGCGAAGGCGTCACTGCCGAGGCCGCAGGAAACCGGTTCGACGATGGTGATGGCGGCTGCCGCAGCAATCGCGGCGTCGACCGCATTGCCGCCTTTGAGCAACATGCGCAGACCTGCTTGTGCCGCCAGCGGCTGGGAGGTCGAAACGACGTTGCGCGCAAACAGCGGGGCGCGGATTGATGGGTAAGGGTTGGCCCAGTCAAAAGTTGGCATGTGTAATCCTGAAGTGATCGGTACGGGTAAATGAGTAACTAAGCCGGATGGCGCTGCAGTCCGGTAGTCACGATAGCGGCAGACATTTTATCTGTTGTTGTGTTTCAGGTCTCGTGTTGAAAATGCAAGAAGTCCGGCTATATTTAGAGCAGCACGCTGATATACACTGTGCGCTCTTGAGTCGATTGGAATAACACCATGTGGCCCTATCCCAGGATTGTTGCGCATCGCGGTGGCGGCGTGCTGGCACCGGAGAACACGATAGCCGCGATGCGTTGCGGTTTGACGCATGGCTTTTATGCGGTCGAGTTCGATGTGATGCTGTCTAAAGACGGCGTGCCCATGGTCATGCATGACCCGGATCTGGGGCGCACCGTGCAGGGTGTGGGTAGTGTGGCCGATTACACCGCGCAGGAGTTGATGGCGCTGGATGCCGGTGCCTGGTTTGGCGTGAATTTCATCGGTGAGCCGATTCCCAGCTTCGAACAAGTCACGCATTTCTGCATACATCACAATATCTGGATGAATATCGAGATCAAGCCGGTACCGGGGTTTGAAGACCAGACTGGCTGGGTAGTGGCGCAGACGACCAGGCGCCTGTTCGAGCAGTCAGCGGATCGCTCGCCGGGCGCTTTGCCTTTGTTGTCTTCCTTTTCCTTTGATGCTTTGCGGGCGGCACAACTGGCCGCACCTGACATCCCGCGTGCCTTTTTGCTGGATGAAGTGACGCCGGACTGGCACGAACGCCTGCTGGCGCTGGGCGCCATTTCGCTCAATACCAACCACAAACACCTGACGCCGCAGCTGGCGCGGGCGGTAAAAGAAGCCGGATTTGGCCTCTTTTGCTATACCGTCAACGAACCGGCACGGGCGCAGGAAATCCTGTCCTGGGGCGTGGATGGCTTTTGTACCGACCGTATAGACCTGATCGGCCCGCGCTTCGGTGAGGAGCCTGCGCATATTTCCCCGTCGTCACGCTGAGCGTGGCCTTGTGGTTTCAACCATGAGAAGGGGAGGGTTATCGCGCCCATATCACGTATAATCTACCGTTTGCACCACCCATTTCCTTACTTTTAGCCAGAACATGAACTCGTCCGAAATCCGCGAAAAATTCCTGAAGTTCTTTGAATCCAAAGGCCACACGATCGTGCCGTCCAGTCCGCTGGTGCCGGGCAACGATCCTACGCTGATGTTCACCAACTCGGGGATGGTGCAGTTCAAGGATGTGTTCCTCGGCAGCGACAAGCGCCCGTATGTACGCGCTACCTCGGTACAAGCCTGCCTGCGCGCTGGCGGTAAGCACAACGATCTGGAAAACGTCGGTTACACCGCGCGTCACCATACTTTCTTTGAAATGCTGGGTAACTGGAGCTTCGGCGACTACTTCAAGCGCGATGCGCTGAAATGGTCGTGGGAACTGTTGACACAGGTTTACGGTTTGCCAGGCGAGAAGTTGCTGGCGACGGTGTATATCGAAGATCAGGAAGCCTACGATATCTGGACCAAGGAAATCGGCCTGCCGCCAGAACGCGTGATCCGCATCGGCGACAACAAGGGTGGTCGCTATAAATCGGATAACTTCTGGATGATGGCCGATACCGGCCCATGCGGTCCTTGCTCGGAAATCTTCTATGACCACGGCCCGCACATCGCCGGCGGTCCTCCGGGCAGCCCGGATGAAGACGGTGATCGCTTCATCGAAATCTGGAACAACGTTTTCATGCAATTCGACATGGCGGAAGATGGCTCGGTCAAACCGCTGCCTGCGCCTTGCGTCGATACCGGCATGGGCCTGGAACGCCTGGCTGCGATTCTGCAACACGTACACAGCAACTACGAAATCGATACCTTCGATGCGCTGATCAAGGCTGCAGGACGTGAAACCCATACGCAAGACCTGAGCAATAACTCGCTGAAAGTTATCGCCGACCACATCCGCGCGACCGCATTCCTGGTGGCAGACGGCGTGATCCCGAGCAATGAAGGGCGTGGCTATGTACAGCGCCGCATCATCCGCCGCGCGATCCGTCACGGCTACAAACTCGGCCAGAAGAAACCTTTCTTCCACAAGCTGGTGCAAGACCTGGTAGTGCAGATGGGCGACGCCTATCCAAAACTGAAAGCGGATGCACAACGTATTACCGAAGTATTAAAAGCGGAAGAAGAACGCTTCTTCGAAACGCTGGCCAACGGTATGGAAATCCTCGATGCAGCACTGGCTGGCGATGCCAAAGTATTGCCGGGTGAAGTTGCATTCAAACTGCACGACACCTTCGGCTTCCCGCTCGATCTGTCGGCGGACGTATGCCGTGAACGTGGTCTGAGCGTCGATGAAGCCGGTTTTGCTGCTGCGATGGAAAAACAAAAAGCAGCAGGTCGTGCCGCAGGTAAATTCAAAATGGAACGTGCGGTTGAATACACCGGCGCGGGCAATACCTTCACTGGGTACGAACACTTGGAAGAGCAGGCCACAGTCGTCGGCTTGTACTTCGAAGGCACAGCTGTACAGACGCTGAAAGAAGGCCAGGCTGGTATCGTCGTACTGGACACCACGCCGTTCTACTCGGAAAGCGGTGGTCAGGTTGGTGACCAGGGTTTCATCAGTGCTGAAGGCGTGCAGTTCGGCGTTGAAGATACACAGAAAATCAAAGCCGATGTCTACGGCCACCACGGTGTGCAGACCCAGGGCGCGTTGACAGTTGGCGACAAGGTCAAGGCAGCAGTAGATGGTGCACGTCGTGCCGCCACCATGCGCAACCACTCGGTCACCCACATCATGCACAAGGCTTTGCGTGAAGTACTGGGTGCACACGTGCAGCAAAAAGGTTCGCTGGTTGATCCGGATAAAACCCGTTTCGACTTTGCGCACAATGCGCCGGTTACCCGCGAACAAATCCTGGAAATCGAAAAACGCGTCAATGCAGAAATCCTGCTGAATTCGGATACGCAGGCACGTGTCATGGATATCGAATCGGCGCAAAAAACTGGCGCACTGATGTTGTTCGGTGAAAAGTATGGCGAAACAGTACGTGTACTGGATATCGGTTCCAGCCGTGAACTGTGCGGTGGTACCCACGTCAGCCGTACCGGTGATATCGGTTTGTTCAAAGTCATGAGCGAAAGCGGTGTGGCTGCTGGTGTGCGTCGTATCGAAGCGATTACTGGCGCTAAAGCGCTGGCGTATGTGCAGGAACTGGAAGCAGTGATCCATAGCGCAGCAGCGATGATGAAAACTCAGCCGGCCGAACTGGAGCCACGTCTGGCGCAAGTGCTGGATCAGATGAAGGCGCTGGAACGTGAAGTCGGTGCGCTGAAAGGCAAGCTGGCGTCGTCGCAAGGTGATGAGCTGGTCGAGCAGGCGGTTGATGTCAATGGCATCAAGGTACTGGCAGCGGTGCTGGAAGGCGCCGATGTCGCGACCCTGCGCAACACCATGGACAAGCTGAAAGACAAACTGAAAACAGCGGCCATCGTATTGGCGGCTGTCAACGACGGCAAAGTCAGTCTGATTGCAGGTGTGACGGCTGATTCCACGGGTAAGGTCAAAGCTGGTGAACTGGTCAATTTTGTCGCGCAGCAAGTCGGCGGCAAGGGCGGCGGCAAGCCGGACATGGCGCAAGCTGGCGGTACGGATGCCAGCGGTTTGCCGAACGCCTTGCAAGGCGTCGCAGCCTGGGTCGGCGAACGCGCTTAATTCATACCTGACGGCGCAAGCAGGGGTGTGTGACCTGCTTGCGCCGTTTGCTTTTTCCGCAGGGCATTAAAAGCAGGTGCGGAGTTGCAAGCAATTGTTAAATAAGTTGTATACCCGGCCCCCGGCCATTCCCCTGTTGCGTTTGAGAGTAGAATCAAACGCATGTATTGATGTGAGAGTATGACCATGGAATTTACCAAAGACCTCGATGCACGAGGTTTGAATTGCCCTCTGCCAATTTTGAAGACCAAGAAAGCTTTGGCCGAAATGGTGAGTGGTGATGTGCTGCGTGTGCAAGCAACTGATCCAGGTTCGGTACGCGATTTCCAGGCCTTCGCCAAACAGACTGGTAATCAATTGCTGGAGCAAAGCCAGCAAGATGAAGTCTTCACCTTCTTCATGCAACGCAAATAAAACGGCCGCATGTGCTGTGGCCAGGCCACGGCGCAGGCTGGCAACGCGCCCGTTTCAGTCTCCCCGATTTCCCGTCTTATCCCTACCGCCAGACTGGTCATAACGTCCAGAACTGAGCATCTGCGCCACTTCCGTTTATAATCTTTCCTAGTTTACATTTACGTCCTTGTGACTTTTTCAAAGGCATAGCTATGAAAGTGTTGGTTCCAGTCAAACGTGTGGTCGATTTCAACGTCAAGGTCCGCGTCAAATCGGATCAGTCCGGCGTCGATATCGCCAACGTCAAAATGTCGATGAACCCCTTCGATGAAATCGCTGTGGAAGAAGCGACCCGCTTGAAAGAAGCCGGTAAAGCAACCGAAATCATTGCCGTCTCCTGCGGCATCCTGCAATCGCAGGAAACCTTGCGCACCGCAATGGCCATCGGTGCCGATCGCGCCATCCTGGTGGAAACCGATGTTGAGTTACAGCCGTTGGCAGTCGCCAAATTGCTCAAGGCAATTGCTGATAAAGAACAACCGCAACTGATCATCCTCGGCAAGCAAGCCATCGATGATGATGCGAACCAGACCGGCCAGATGCTGGCCGCCTTGCTGGATTGGCCGCAAGCGACCTATGCGTCGAAGATCGAAATCGACGGCGATAAAGTTAAAGTCACCCGCGAAGTGGATGGCGGCCTGGAAGTGGTAGCGCTGACGCTGCCAGCGATCGTGACCACCGACTTGCGCCTGAACGAACCGCGTTATGTGACTTTGCCTAACATCATGAAGGCGAAGAAAAAGACGCTGGAAAACATCAAGCCAGCCGATCTCGGCGTTGATGTCACCCCGCGCCTGAAAACCTTGAAAGTCGAAGAGCCTGCGAAGCGCTCGGCCGGCATCATCGTGCCGGACGTGAAAACGCTGGTCGAAAAACTCAAGAACGACGCCAAAGTCATTTAATCATCTGTAGCGATGTGTGCACGGCACCCTCGCTATATTGAATACATCACAGGAATTCACCATGACAGCACTCGTCATTGCCGAACACGATAATGCCTCCCTGAAAGGCAGCACCCTGCATACCATTACCGCCGCCTCGCAATGTGGTGGCGAAGTCCACGTCCTGATCGCAGGTCATCAGGCTGATGCAGCAGTACAGGCCGCCGCAAAAATTGCAGGCGTCACCAAGGTACTGGTAGCGGACGGCGCACAATTCGCCGACGGTCTGGCCGAAAACGTCGCTGCGCAAGCACTGGCACTGGCTGCGAACTACTCGCACATTCTGGCACCGGCTACCGCCTACGGTAAAAACATCCTGCCACGCGTGGCAGCCAAGCTGGACGTTGCGCAAATTTCGGAAATCACTAAAGTCGTTTCGGCTGATACTTTCGAGCGTCCGTTCTACGCCGGTAACGCGATTGCTACTGTGCAGTCGGCAGATGCAGTCAAAGTCATCACTGTACGTGGTACGGCTTTCGACTCCGCAGCAGAAGGCGGCTCAGCGACAGTGGAAAACGTTACGGCTGTTGCTGATTCCGGCAAATCGTCGTTCGTCTCGCGCGAACTGGCAACCTCGGCGCGTCCAGAACTGACCGCTGCCAAGATCGTCGTTTCCGGTGGCCGTGGCCTGGGTTCGGAAGAAAGCTTCAAAATCCTCGAGCCATTGGCAGACAAGCTGGGCGCAGCGATGGGCGCATCGCGCGCAGCAGTTGACGCTGGCTACGTGCCTAATGACTGGCAAGTCGGCCAGACCGGCAAGATCGTGGCGCCAGAACTGTACATCGCGGTCGGTATCTCGGGCGCGATCCAGCATCTGGCGGGTATGAAGGACTCCAAAACCATCGTCGCCATCAACAAAGATCCGGAAGCACCGATTTTCTCGGTAGCGGATTACGGCATTGTTGGCGATTTGTTTGAAATCGTGCCGCAACTGGTGACTGAGCTGGGTTAAGCAAAACCTGCAGCAGTTCCTGTACGTTTGGGGTTTTTCTCGCGTACGGTATATGGTGTGGGTGGCAATATCGGTAATTTTTTGGGGAGGATTTCATCCCCGACTTTCCTACCTATTTATATTCGCCACTACACACTATGTCATTTAAGCGCCTTCTCCTCGAAGCCCTCAAGGCAGGTATCGCAGGGGCATTTGTAATGCCTATCGCGGGCATGATTTCCAAGCCCATATTTAGCTGGCATGTCTGGCAGTATGGAAAAAAGAGCGCAGAAATCTTTGTCGAGAATCCAAGTTTCGGCCTCTTGTTTGCCGTGCACTTATTGTGGTCTTGGGTGGCTGCCCTGCTGCTCATAGCATTTCTTCGCAAGATGCGCGCGGATAGCCCGGTCTTGCTTGGTGCCGCAGTTGGGGGCATTTACTATTTCCTCGTCAACGCCATCGCTTTACCACTGTACTTCGGGGACCCTTTCCCTTGGCAGCAAGGTGTGCCTTACCTTGCACAGCCACTGATTGTCCTCGTCAGTTTTGCTATCTGTGTTTCCTTTATGTCGCGTCGTTATGTACTATCGAGGGAAAGCTGAACTTCTTGCCCATTTCCTTTTAGGAGTCTTGCATGAGTTACGTTGCCCCCTTGAAAGACATGTTGTTCGTGATGAACGAACTGGCTGACCTGGCCGCGATCAATGCCTTGCCCGGTTGTGAAGATGCGACGCCGGAAACGGTGGAAGCGGTGCTGGAAGAAAATGCACGCTTTTGCGGTGAAGTGATTGCGCCGTTGAACCAGGCTGGTGACCGGCATCCGAGTGAATGGAAAGACGGCAAGGTGACGACCACGCCTGGCTTCAAGGAAGCGTTCAAGTCGTATGCTGCTGCCGGTTGGCAGGGCGTCCAGCATCCGGCTGAATTCGGCGGCCAGGGTTTGCCCAAGCTGGTGGCCACACCATGCATGGAAATGCTGAACTCGGCCAGCCTCTCGTTTGCGCTTTGTCCCTTGCTGACCGACGGTGCGATCGAAGCATTGATGACCGCAGGCTCGGATCAGCAAAAAGAAAAATTCCTCCCTAATTTCATCGCTGGCAAGTGGACCGGCACCATGAATCTGACCGAGCCGCAGGCTGGTTCCGATCTGGCACTGGTACGTTCACGTGCAGTGCCGCAAGGCGATGGCACTTATAAAATTTCCGGCACCAAGATATTCATCACCTATGGTGAACACGATATGGCGGAGAACATCATCCACCTGGTGCTGGCACGTACGCCGGATGCACCGGAAGGGGTGAGGGGTATCTCGCTGTTCCTGGTGCCCAAGTTCCTGGTGAAGGAAGACGGGTCGCTCGGTGACCGCAATGATGCGTTTTGCGTATCCATCGAACACAAGCTCGGCATCAAGGCGAGTCCGACTGCGGTATTGCAATTCGGTGATCACGGCGGCGCGATTGGTACGCTGATCGGGCAAGAGAATCGCGGGCTGGAAACCATGTTCATCATGATGAATGCGGCGCGCTTTGCGGTCGGCATACAAGGCATCAGCGTGGCGGAGCGGGCGTATCAAAAAGCCGTCGCCTATGCGAAAGACCGTGTGCAGTCGAAAGACCTGGAAGGTTCAGCGACCGCCGTGTCCATCATCCATCAGCCGGATGTGCGGCGCATGCTGATGTCGATGCGGGCGCAGATAGAAGGAGCGCGTGCATTGGCTTATGTCGGTGCGGCTGCCTTCGATATCGCGCACCATCATCCGGATGAAACAGTACGCAGCGCACAGCAGGCCTTCTATGAATTCCTGGTGCCGGTGATCAAAGGCTGGTCCACCGAGATGTCTATCGACGTGGCGTCCACCGGATTACAGATCCATGGCGGCATGGGCTTCATCGAAGAAACCGGTGCGGCACAATACTATCGCGATGCACGCATCCTGACGATTTACGAAGGAACGACGGCGATCCAGGCAAACGATCTGGTCGGCCGCAAAACCGTACGTGACGGCGGTGCAGTAGCGCGCGGCATCATTGCTGCCGTGCGTGCGACCGAAGCAGAATTGGCCAGGGCCGCAGCGCCGGATTTGAAAGCGATAGGTGCACATCTGGCCGAGGCATCGACGGCGCTGGAAGAAGTCGTGGTGTATGTCGTAGCGAATATTCAATCTGATATCAAAGGTGTGTTCGCTGGTAGCGTGCCTTACCTCAAGCTAGCAGGCATCGTGCTCTGCGGCTGGCAGATGGGACGTGCCGCCCTGATCGCGCAGGCGAAGCTGGATGCAGCTAGTGGCGATGTGAAGTTTTATCAGGCCAAGGTGGCGACTGCACGCTTCTTTGCTGATTACTTCCTGTCGCAGGCGGGTGCCTATCGCAGTGCCATCGTCAGCGGCAGTGCCGGTGTGCTGGCGCTGGATGAAGCGCAGTTCTGAGTTTATGTAGTCCGGTTCAGCGCAAGCGTCCTATATAGCCGCGATCAACCGGATCACCGGTTTCTGGCGCGGCGGGCGCCGGGCCAGGTGCCGCCGCAGCCGCTACCGGTGCCGCGGCGGGTTCCTGCAGGCGCGTCAACAAGGGTTGGCGCGGTTCGGTGCGTACGAACAAGCCTTCTGCGCCGAAGAATACTTCCTGCAATTTCTGTCCCAGTTCCTGCACTTCTTCACTGGTGGAGAGCGAAGCCATTTTCAGAAGATAGCGGCAGTAAGCCGGATCGATACGCATGTATTCAATATCGATTATGCGGCCGCTTTGCCGTCGCAAATTCACGTGCAGCCTGCCCATCAACGCAAAGGCGTGGGTTTCCAGTGCGGCACGTGAGTGGTGTTCTTCCGTCATAGTACGTGCTCGCCGTGTTGTTCCAGATCCAGTCCTTCGATCTCCGCTTCCGGTGTGACGCGCAAGCCGACCAGCGCACTGACGATACCGAGGATGATGGCGGTCATGACGGCCGAGTAGACGACAGTGACAATCACACCGAAGGCTTGATTGCCGAAGCTGCTGCTTGCGCCGCCTATGCTTTCGACTGCGAACACACCCGTCAACAACGCGCCGACTATGCCGCCGACGGCGTGGACGCCGAACACATCCAGCGAGTCGTCGTAACCAAGTCTGGATTTGAGTGTGGTCGCGCCCCAGTAGCAGGCGAGGCCGGCGGCTGCGCCGATGACCAGAGCACCGCTGACGCCGACAAAGCCGGAGGCTGGTGTGATCGCCACCAGGCCGGACACAGCGCCGGAGACCAGGCCCAGGACCGAGGGTTTGCCGCGACGCAGCCATTCAATAATCATCCACGACAGCGCACCGACTGCTGTCGCGATTTGTGTCGCCAGCATCGCCATACCGGCGCGGCCGTCGGCTGCAACCGCAGAGCCTGCATTGAAACCGAACCAGCCGACCCACAGCATGCAGGCGCCGATTACGGTCAGTACCAGATTGTGCGGCGGCATCGGTTCCTTGCCGAAGCCCAGGCGCGGTCCGATGATGATGGCGGCGACCAGGCCGGAGATGCCGGCATTGATGTGAACCACGGTACCGCCAGCGAAATCGAGTACGCCGCGTGTCGCCAGCCAGCCGCCCGGTTCCCATACCCAGTGTGCGACTGGTGCATAGACAAAGATGGACCATAGCGTGATGAAGATCAGCAATGCGGAGAATTTCATGCGTTCAGCGAATGCGCCGGTAATCAGCGCCGGTGTGATGATGGCAAAGGTCATCTGAAACATGATGAAGACGCTTTCAGGTATCGTCGGCGCGATTTCACTGACGCTGAGCTTGCCAGTCTCCTTGACGAATTCCATACCGCTGAGCAGTACCCGGTCCAGTCCTCCTATATAGGGTGAGCCCGGCGTAAAGGCGAGGCTGTAGCCGATGACGACCCAGATCACGGTGACCAGGCAGGTGACGGCGAAGCTGTGCGCCATCGTCGCCAGTACATTCTTCTTGCGCACCATGCCGGCATAGAACAAGGCCAGGCCGGGGATGGTCATGAATAACACCAGCGCTGTTGACGCCAGTAACCAGGCGGTATCGCCTGCGCTGATCTTGCTGGCATCGACTACCGTAGGTTTGGTCAGTGGCGCTTCAGTGGCCGGTTCCGGCGTTGCTGCTTCGGTCGGCTCATTAATCATCGGCATCGTCAGTGGCGCGGCCTGGGTTTCTGCGGCAGGCGTTGGACTTTCCGATGCCGGAGCTTGTGCGTATACGCTTGTAAATAAGCAGGCAGAAAAGAGGATGGTCAAAGCCATCTTGATGGATGTGGCGGATGCGAAGGACGCAGTACGCATAATCATGAAACTCCCTGAGGACTGATTGAGCCATGTGGCGATGCCACGGCAAGTTTCACAAAAGCACTATGTGTGCCATGCGAATTTTCAGTTTGGGGGGAGGGAAAAGCGGGCAGTCAGTGCGGCTGATAGCCGCTATGCGCACTGACGCAGGTCATGCCGAGAGTGGTTTGCACTGCGCTGGGGCGCTTGCAAACAGGCGGGATGAAGTTCAGCCGAAAGCGCCGCCGGTCAGGTACAGATCGAAACCGCGGGCGATGGTCGCGATCAGGGCAGTGGAGCCGAGTGCAAAGGTCAGTACCACCAGTACGATGACGCCCCAGCCGGAGTTGGAAGTCTGACCGGAATGCACATTGTGTTGCGCATCCCATTTCTCATCGGGGGTCAGGCCGATGACCAGTGCGCCGATAAAACCGGCAAATATTGATAGCGGCGGGAAGGCGAGATGCGCCCAGGCCCAGAAATCCTTCTTGCCGTACAAATAAAAGCGATGCAGGCCGAGCCAGCCGAATAATGCGGCCAACAGGGTGCTGAGGGTTTTGTTTTTGTGAGAATTTGGCATATTCCTGCTATTTTTTCGGTGGAAAAGCTGGTTTTTATATAAAAAACCGCTTTTTTGATTAAAAAACGTGTGAAAATGCGTGCAAACTCCGGTTTTTAATCAAAATTAAATCAAATACCATCTGTCTGGCCCGGTTTTTACCTATTGTACGGGCAGATGGACAACGCGCCGCAAAAGCTTTTCCATAGTGGAATAGTCTGATTGCCCGATTTGCCACACCGATATTGCTGATCTCAATGAATGAGGTTGCAGGTGCTGTGCTACCTGGGCTATAATTTGCGGCTTTTTCCGTGTTCAGACACTTTTTGGAAATATTATGGTCGTCATTCGTTTAGCTCGTGGTGGTGCAAAAAAGCGCCCATTCTTTAACATTGTTGCTACAGATTCGCGCAATCGCCGCGATGGTCGCTTCATCGAACGCATCGGTTTTTACAATCCGGTAGCTTCAGGCGCTGAAGAAAGCGTCCGCATTGTGCAAGACCGTCTGGCCTACTGGCAAGGCGTTGGCGCACAATTGTCGCCTACCGTTGCTCGCCTGGTTAGCCAAGTTGGCAAAAAAGCCGCTTAAGTTTTGTCGAATCAAACGGCATCGGGAATGAAAGTTCCTGAGGATTTGGTGCTGGTTGGTTACATCTCCGGTGCGTATGGATTGAATGGCTGGGTAAGGGTTCGACCCTATTCGGCCGATGCGGATGCATTGTTGACTGCCAAGACATGGTGGCTGGATAAGCCAGAATTCCATGACGTGGAAATGATGCAGTCCAAGATTCATACCGGTGATGTGGTCGCAAAGTTGATGGGTGTGGCAGGGCGAGATGCTGCGGAGGCGCTGAAAGGCGCAACCGTGCAGATTCCGCGTAGTCATTTCCCCGCGCTGTCGGATAATGAGTTCTATTGGGTCGATCTGATCGGCCTGGAAGTCGAAAATCTGCAGGGCGAACACTTGGGTCAGGTCAGTGACATGATGGACAACGGTGCGCATCCTATTTTGCGCGTTGCTGTGCCACAGTCGGCTGAAGCCGCTGATTCCAAGGCTGCGTCGCAAGAGTTGCTGATCCCGTTCGTTGAGCAGTTCGTCATCACGGTCGATCGAACAGCAAAGAAAATTACAGTGGACTGGGGACTGGATTACTAGTCCGTACTAAGGAGTGTGCGAGATGCAATTTGATGTCGTCACACTGTTCCCTGAAATGTTCACAGCAATAACGCAGTCGGGTATTACGCGACGCGCGTTTGAGCAAAAGAAATGTGCATTGTCTTTGTGGAATCCGCGCGATTTCACCAGCGATAAGCATCGTACCGTCGATGATCGTCCCTATGGTGGCGGTCCGGGCATGGTGATGATGGTTAAGCCGCTGGAGGCGGCCGTACAGGCAGCCAAGGCAAGGCAGACAGAACAAGGTTTGGTTGCACCACGCGTTGTGTATTTGTCGCCGCAAGGCAAGGCATTGACTCATGAACGCGTGATGCAACTGACGACAGAGCCGGGTCTGGTTTTGTTGTGCGGACGTTATGAAGCAGTAGACCAGCGCTTTCTGGATAGCTGCGTCGATGAAGAAATCAGCCTCGGCGATTTCGTCCTGTCAGGCGGTGAAATTCCGGCGATGGCATTGATGGATGCGGTGATCCGGCAGTTGCCCGGGGTTTTGCACGATGATGCATCGGCAGTTGAAGACAGCTTTGTGAATGGCTTGCTCGATTGTCCGCATTACACGCGACCGGAAGTCTACGAAGGCGCCGCGGTACCGGCAGTATTGATGGGTGGCCATCATGTCGAGATCGAAAAATGGCGCCGCGAACGTGCGCTGGAAGCGACCGCAAGGAAGCGACCGGACCTGATCGTCAAGGCACGTGAAGCAGGATTGCTGACCCGCGTCGATGAAAAGTTTTTGAGCAGTTTGTTGTAAAGCAGTATGTTGTATCGAGCGGGGTGCGGTAACAGCCCTGCAATGTGTAACCCCATCCTCTACCGGGCAAATATATACGTGGCGCCGGCACGATGGTTTTTGGAGTAATAAAAATGGATCTGATCCAAACATTAGAGCAAGAAGAAATTGCTCGCCTGGCAAAAAACATCCCTGATTTCGCTCCTGGCGATACAGTGGTCGTCAACGTCAACGTAGTTGAAGGCACACGTAAACGTGCTCAGGCTTACGAAGGTGTTGTTATCTCCCGTCGTAACCGTGGCCTGAACTCGAACTTCATCGTTCGTAAAATCTCGTCCGGTGAAGGCGTCGAACGTACGTTCCAGCTGTATTCCCCGCTGATCGCATCGATCGAAGTCAAACGTCGCGGTGATGTTCGTCGTGCAAAACTGTACTACTTGCGCGAACGTTCGGGCAAATCGGCACGTATCAAAGAAAAACTGCCACAACGTCGCGCTGCAGCAAAAGCGGCGGAGTAATTGCCAATATCGGATACGTCCGGGCAATACTTGCGGTAGCAACAAAAAAGACACCTTCGGGTGTCTTTTTTGTTTTCCGGGAGCATTTTTTGATTGTTAAATCTGGTGCTGAAGCGATGACAGGTTTAACATCAGTTAATCCGATGCAAGTCCAGACTTGCGTCTTGCTTCAGGCACAGGCCGTTTGCTTATCGCTGTCAGCAGCACGCGCTTCGCGCGAAGCAACATATAGATTACTTTGTACTAGGAAGTTGAATTGGCCAGACTGCATTTTGATCCCGAATTATTGCCAGTAGATTCGCTCGGCGGCGAAGAGGCCGTCGCTCCTGACCGTTTGCGGGATGAGGCATTACGCGCGCGGTTTTCCAATCCGCCGCCGTGGTCGCCGGAAATTACGGTAGAGCGGCTGGTGCGCCCGATGAGCGGTCCCCTGACCGAGGCCGCAGTCTTGTTGCCTATCGTGCTGCGCGAAGAGAACGGCCCAACCATCCTGTTCACCCAGCGTGCCGCGCACCTGAATGACCACGCCGGACAGATCAGCTTTCCCGGCGGTCGTATGGAAAGCTATGACGAGTCACCGATAGCGACAGCTTTGCGTGAAACCGAAGAGGAAGTTGGTATTAGCCGCAGCCACATCGACGTCATCGGCACTTTGCCCGAATACCATACCGGTACTGGCTTCCGCGTCACTCCGGTGGTCGGCATCGTCAAGCCGCCGTTCGAAGTAAAGGCAGATCCGTTTGAGGTGGCCGAGGTGTTCGAGGTGCCGCTGGCGTTCCTGATGGATGGCATGCACCATCAGCGTCGTACCGCAGAATTCGTGACCGGGAATCGCACCTTTTATGTGATGCCGTATGAGCGCTTCTTCATCTGGGGCGCTACCGCCGGCATGTTACGCAATCTATTTCATTTCCTCCGAGCGTAAGTCGTTTACGCTCGGCCATTACCGACTTTGACTGTAACGCGGATTATTATGTTTCGCTTTATTTGATTCTCGCGAATTGCTGCGTTATCGTATGGGTTGACTGACTATTAAGGCGCTTTAATGACATTTTTCTCCATCTTCTTTGCGCTATTGATCGAGCAATTAAAACCGTTGCGGGCCGATAATCCGGTCTACGCCGGGGCGCGAGCACTGGCTGCCAAGCTGGAAGGGTCGTTTAACGCTGGTCAGGCACATCATGGACGTCTTGCCTGGGCTTTGATGATAGGTGCGTTCTGCATACCGGTGGCGTTGTTATATTGGATCAGTGTCAAACTCGGTCCGCTGGCGGCATTGATCGTGAATGTAGGTGTAGTTTATCTGACACTGGGTTTCCGTCATTACAGCCATTACTTCACTTCTATCCAGCTGGCGCTTAACAATGGCGATGAAGCAACCGCCCGTTCGCTGCTGGCTGAATGGACCAAGCGCGACACCGCTGGTATGGATGTCAGCGAAATCTCACGTATTGCGGTCGAGACCGCACTGGTGACCACGCACCGCAATGTGTTCGGTGTGTTCTTCTGGATTTTGACCCCGCTGGGCCCGGTCGGTGCCGTGATGTATCGCGTTGCAGAGTACCTGGCGCGCATCTGGAACGAGCCGAAGATGGCTGAACGCGAGGAGTTCGGTCGTTTCGCATCGAAAGCGTTTTACTGGATAGACTGGATTCCGGCTCGTCTGACAGCAGCAGCCTTTGCCGTAGTTGGCAACTTCGAGGATGCGATTTACGCATGGCGTAATTTTGCCGGTCGCTGGCAGGACGAAGCCATCGGCATCATCTTGTCCGCAGGCGGCGGCGCGATGGGCATACGCCTGGGTGCACCGGTAGAAACCGTGGCAGAAGTGATCCCGGCTGATGCGGCGATGGTGGATTCGATCAATATCGAAACCGAAGCACCGGTGGGTGAAGAGGCCTCCAGCCGCGCACTGCAAAGTACTGTGGGCCTGGTATGGCGTGCATTGCTGTTGTGGATGTTGCTGGTCTTGTTGTTGTCCATTGCAAAGTGGTTGGGTTAACAAGCGCCACAAAGATAAAAAGCGCGCTATGCAGCGCGTTTTTTTATGAATGAACACATTTTTCAGTATCAGTTGATTGTTGATCTTGATACTGGCTTTAACAAATACTGCATAGGGAATTTTTATTGATGCGTCATCGCGCAGCTTTTTCTGTGTCTTTTTCCGCGTTGTTGACGCTTGCCATCGGTCTGTTGATTAGTGCGTTGTTGTTTGCTTCGGTGCGTCGTCTGGAGCATGACAAGGTAGATATCGATTTCCAGCAGCAAGCAAAGGTGCGGGTAGCAGCGGTGCAGGATGGACTGGATAGTTCCATGCGCGTGCTGACTGATATCAATCAGTTGTTCAAGACCTTTGGCACCGTTGGCCGCGAAGAATTCAAAACCTTTGTCCAGCCTTTGCTGGCACGCAATCCCTACATCCAGGCCTTTGCCTACCATCGCTACCTGTCGCATCAGGATCGTGCCGCTTATGAAGCGGAGATGCGCAAGTACATCCCGGATTTCATGATTAGCGAAATGATGGATGGCAAGCGCGTACTGGCACCCGAGCGCGCACGTTACCGTGTGGTCGATTACATCGTGCCGATGGCAGGTAATGAAGCTGCTCTCGGGTTCGATGCCGACTCCTATCACTTCCAGACAGCGGCGATGCAGCGTGCGGTGGAGACCGGACAGCCATCGGCTACCGGTCTGCTGCACCTGATACAGGAGCGCTCAACGCAGCGCGGCTTCATCGTTCTGATGCCGGTCTATAAGCAAGGTGCGGCGTTGTCGGATATCGCGTCGCGTCGCGCGGCTGTGATCGGTGATACGGCGGCGGTGTTTCGCAGTACTGACCTGATCGCGCGCGCACTGGATACCGATGATTTGCTGCTGACTTCGCATATAGATATGGCGGTAGACGTCAGCGTCTATGCCAGCGCCGAGCACACTGAGGTGAGTCTGGTGTTTGGCAAGGGCGTGGAACCGACTCCGCGTCACGGGACATTTGGTTTGCCTGCCTGGTTGTTTTACGACCAGCCGGAAGCCTATCAGCATGCCTTTGATGTAGCCGGTAAAACCTGGAGCATGGTGGTATCCACACCCCCCATTCTTTTCCTGAAAAACAGTAGCAGCGCCTTATGGGCGTTCCTGGTCGGCTTGTTGTTGAGTGTGGTGTCGGCGATATACCTGCAACTGATCGTTGACAGGTCGCGTCGTATCCAATTGCTGGTGGATGACCGGACTGCGCAGTTACGCACCGTGAATGATGACCTGATCGCTGATATTGCAGCACGCAAGCATGCGGAACATGAATTGCAATTGCGCGAACGGGCGATTGAAGCCAGCGCGAACGCCATCATCATTGCACGCGCATCGGCACCGGATTACCCGCTTGAATACGTCAATCCGGCTTTTACACGAATTACCGGTTATTCGCCGGAAGAAGCACTCGGCCGGAATATCGGTTTCCTGTGGGGCCGTGACTGGGAGCAGCCCGGGATCGAGGAGCTGCGTTCGATTGCACTGGAGAAGCGCGAAGGACATGCGGTGCTGCGCAATTACCGCAAGGATGGTGCCTTGTTCTGGAGCGATTTATACATTGCCCCGGTCAAGGACGATACCGGTGTAGTCAGTCACTTTGTGGTTGCCTTGTACGATATTACTGCGACCAAGCGTTATGAATCGGAGCTGGAGTTCCAGACCAATCGCGATGCACTGACGGGGCTCGCCAATCGCAGCCTGTTGCGTGACCGCCTGAGCCAGGCCATCTCCTACGCGCATCGCTACAATCATCCGATCTGGATTGCCTTCGTTGATCTGGATCGCTTCAAGTTCGTCAATGACACACTAGGCCATCAGGCCGGTGATATTTTGCTGAAAGCGATTGCCGAACGTCTGCAAGGTGCGGTGCGCGATACCGATACGGTGTCACGCATGGGTGGTGATGAATTCGTACTGATCCTGCCGGAGCGCGCGGATGCCGGTTTGTCGACCGGTATCGTGCAACGCATCATGGATGGTATTGCGCAGCCGCTGACGATCGAAGGACATGAGTTCTTTATCAGCGGCAGTATAGGCGTCGCGGTTTATCCGAACGATGGCGTAACACCGGAAGAGCTGATCAAGCATGCCGACATCGCGATGTATCGCGCCAAGGAAACCGGGCGTAACAATTTCCAGTTCTATACCTCGGCCATGAACGAGCGCGCCCTGGAGCGCTTGCGTCTGGAAGGCGATTTACGCAATGCATTGGAGCGCGGCGAATTCATTCTGCATTACCAGCCACAACTTGATTTACATAACGGGAAAATTGTCGGCGTCGAAGCGCTGATACGCTGGCAGCATCCGGAACTGGGCATGATCCCGCCGATGCGCTTTATTGGTCTGGCGGAAGAGACTGGTTTGATCGTGCCTATCGGTGCCTGGGTGATACGTGAAGCATGTCGCCAGAATAAGGTCTGGCAAGAGCATGGATTAGGTTCCTTGCGTATGTCGGTTAATTTGTCGGCACGTCAGTTTGCGCAGCAGGATTTGCTGGAATCGATCGCACAGGCGCTGGCCGAAACGCAGTTGCCGCCGCAATGCCTGGAAATCGAATTGACCGAAAGCCTGGTTATGGCTGACGTTGATCATGCGATCGGTATCTTGCGCGAATTGAAGGCGCTGGGCGTACAACTATCGATTGATGACTTTGGTACCGGTTACTCCAGCCTGTCCTATCTCAAGCGTTTCCCTATTGATGTGCTGAAGATTGATCGCTCCTTCGTCAACGATATTACGACAGATCCGGATGACGCTGCGATTGTGGCCTCGATCATCTCACTGGCCCACAGCTTGCGTCTGACAGTGATTGCGGAAGGCGTGGAAACCGAAGAGCAACTGGCGTATTTGCAACAGCACGGCTGCGATCAGATCCAGGGTTACTTCTTCAGCCGGCCTATCACTGCCGATGCATTGGAAGTCATGCTGAAAGACGACCGGCGTTTGCAGGTGGATACACACGGCTCCCTGATCTGATCAGTCAGATTAATTAATACGTTTGGGGGCGATGTATTCAGGCAGCTCGCCTGGTTTCCGGTTTGCGTACCAGGTGATGAGCGCGATGCTGCGCCACACGCTGTTGAGCTGGCGGTAACCAACGTTGCTGACGATGGCGACCAGTATCAAGGTGCAGATATCGCTGGTTTTTGGATACAAGTGAAAAGCCCTTTCTTCCAGTAGCAAGCCGGACGCCGATAGCAAGATGCCCAGCGCGATCATAACGGACAGGAAGGCAAAACATGCCGGCCATGATATGACTCCGCTGGCCAGACCCGCCAGCAGAAAAATATAAGCCAGGCATTCCATTAGCGGTCCGACTAATTCAAACAGCAGCAAAAATGGAAATGCGAGACGTCCTGCGCTGCCGCTGTTTCTGCCAAACAGCAAGCCCATATTCTGACTCAGGCTGTCTGCCACACCCTGTTGGCTACGCATGCAATCAGTTTTCAACGCAGAGAAACTATCCGGCATCTGTTGCCAGCAAATCGGGTCGGCAATAAAACGTATGCGATAGGCCTGCTGCTTTTGTCGCATGACTCTGTGCATGCGTGTAATCAATTCCATCCCTGCGATATGAGCGCCCCGGCTAAACGCACCGGCCGCAATCACCGCTTCCTTGCGCAGCAACATCATGCCGGCAGGTGCGATTAGCATGCTATTTAGCATAGACCATCCTAATGATGCATACAGCTGGATACGCAATTGATCAACCATCTTCAACAGTGCGGACCAGCGCTTCGGCAAACCGGTCTCTGGTGATGCTGCGCGTGCTGCGGCAACGCTGGCAATCACGCGATGATCATTGAGGAAGGGCGTCGCCAGATATTGCAGGCTGTCGCGTCGTACTTGCGTATCAACACCCATGCTGCAAAACAATGGATAGCGTGAAGCATTGATGCCGGCATTCAAGGCGTCTGCAGTCCCGCCGTATTCCTTGTCGATCACACGCAAGTGTGGATAGCGGCTGGAGCGATAGATGCATTTCACCGCCTGTGTTTTTAATTGCACACGATAGGCTTCCGGGAATGGATGCAGGTCGTATGCGGTAATCAGAGCTTGCAGGCTGCTATCTTGTGCGCTGTCGTTAATGACGATGACTTCAAACTTGCTGTAGTCGAGGTGTAACAAGGCTTGCGTCGCTTGCAGGATGTTGGCGGTGTACTCGTGTATCGGTAGCAGGACGCTGATCGGTGGTTCCAGTTCTGAATGCAGATAGGGCAGGTCGGTCAGTATCTTGCTTTGTTCGGCATCGTGCATGCGCACTACTGCCAGGATATGCAGGAGGAAGTAGCCGAGATGGTAGATGATGACGTAGGCGAAGATGGCCCATGCGATGCCATAAGTCAGTGCGGACAGGCTCATAAGGTTTGTCTTTCTGCGATGGCCTGGCTCAGCATGTCGCGTGCAAAGCGATCCGACAGGTTGTTTCTCAATAATTCGATTTCGGTCATGCTGAGGAAGGGGATGCCGACCAGCGATTGTGCCGCGCGATAACGCACCCACCACTCGGCGTCGGCCAGTAGTGGAATCAAACGATTCACGTCCGGATGCTCACCTATGCGTCCTATGACTTTGGCGGCCTGTCCGCGCACGCGCCAGTCAGGATGTTGCAGATGCGGGCGTATATGCGGCAGCAGGCTGGCATCGCTGGCGATGCGCAGCGCGGCGATGATGATGTCGGTGTCATTGTCCTGATCCAGCAGTTTCAGGATGGCGGTGTGGGATAGCGGTAATTGCAGTGCTTCGATCAGGCGCAGGGCGCGTACCAGATGTGCGGCGCGTATTTCCTCCGCTGCTTCCAGCAAAGGCAACATAAAGGCCGCGTGTGCCGGTTGCAGTATGCCGGCGATATGTGTGATCGCCCAGTCATTGCGTGCCAGCATCAGCGGCGTCAATTGTTGCGCAGCCGCCGCAGCATCGATTTGTACCAGCGCCTGGAAGGCATGGATGGCGGTCGCGTTGTCGGCGGCCATGGTTTGCAGTACTAGCGCATCCCACGATGCATGATCGCGCAGATGTCCGAGCGTCAATGTGGCGAGCAGGCATTCGACGCGTTTGCCGCGCGTCAGGAAGCGACGCGAGTAGCGATCAGCACCGACCGAGTAGGCAATGGCGATCAGGTTCTCTGCTGCTTCATTGCTGCTGGCGCTGCGCATCAGCTGATTCCACAACTTCAGGAAATAGACGCGCTCATGCCGCGCGACCATAGGCAATACCGTCGCCACCGACGATTGCAGTGAACTGAGTAATAAAGGACGCCAGACCGCGAGGAAAGAACGCTCCGCTTGCGTGCGCCGCCTGAGCGTGTAGCGCAGGTAAGCCAGCAACAGAATCAGCACCAGGCTTAAAGCGATCGCGCCTATGCCTAGCCAGGCAGCGAACAGGGGATGGGAAAGAAGGTCGGGCACTAGCAGACTGCTTTGTGTATGGTGATCGCTGCAGCTGCGATCAGACATTGGGTTTGTGTGACATGTGCGTGCACTGTGCGGGTAACAGCTGGCGTGATATCCATGTCGGCCTCGTGTTGCATTTGGGAATTTTATTATTGTAATGCCGATTTCATCTGCTGCATGCAGCATGGCCGCATTCAAACTACGGGATGAATGGACGTCATCGGATTCGACGCTTTTGCACAACAGTTGATGTTTGTGCGACAAGTTTGGGAGTGCTTCCTGCAAGCGGAACTGTGTGTGTAGGTATCCGTCTGGCATGTAATAATCACGGTCTCACATCACACTTCACACTATGCGAATTCCACCACGTCTGCCGCTTGCCCTCAGCCTGATTTTTTCCTTAGTCGCTCCGTTTGCCGCGTATGCCGCACAGGGTCTGCCACCTGTCGTGAGTGATGCGCTCAAACGTAGTGCGATACCACAAAGCGCAGTGGGTACTTACGTGCAGGAAGTATCCGGACAGGCACCGTGGATCGCAGTGAACGAAACGACAGGTTTTAATCCGGCCTCGACCATGAAGCTGGTGACCAGCGATGCCGCGCTCGAATTGCTGGGGCCGACTTTCAACTGGAAGACGCAGGCGTATATGACAGGCACGCTGAACGGCGATGTGCTGGACGGCGACCTGATCATCAAGGGCAGCGGCGACCCCAAGCTGGTGACAGAAAACTTTTGGCAATTCCTGCGCAAGATACGCGCAGCTGGTATCCGCGAGATACGCGGCAATCTGATTCTGGATCGCAGCATATTTGAAGACATGCCGTATGACGCGGCGCAGTTCGATGGCGATCCGTTGAAGCCATATAACGCCGGGCCGGATGCGCTGCTGCTGAATTACAAAGTATTCGCTTTCCACTTCCTGCCGAATCCGGCGCGCAACCAGGTCGATATCAGCGTCGATCCGCCGGTGGCAACTTATCCGGTGATGGTGCCTGCGCTGACGAACGGCCCCTGTGCCGACTGGCAGGGCAAGCTGATGCCGACCATGGGCCGGGTCAGTACAAATTTTGCTGGCAGCTACTCTGCCAGCTGTGGCGAAAAGACCTGGTATTTGCATCCTTACCTGATGAGCCACAGCGAATATTTCGGCGTGGTGTTCCGTCAGCTGTGGGCTGATGTCGGTGGTGTGTTCAACGGTGCGGTAAATAATGGACAGTTAACACCGACGGCGCGTCTTGTTACCGAGTGGCAGTCCACCAGCTTGCCGGAAGTGATACGCGACATTAACAAGTACAGCAATAACGTGATGGCGCGCCAACTGTTGTTGACGGTAGCGGCTGACGTATTGAAAGTACCGGCATCGCCGGAGCGCGGTGCGCGTGTGGTCAAGACCTGGCTGGCGAACAAGGGCCTGGATACCTCGCAAGTTGTGATCGAAAACGGTTCGGGTTTGTCGCGTACCGAGCGTATTCCTGTCGGTGTGATGGGGCGCATGCTGGTCAGCACCTTCCAGTCGCCGACCATGCCTGAATTCATGTCGTCACTACCGCTGGTCGGCTATGACGGCACCATGCGCAGACGCCTGACCAAGCAGACCGTGGCGGGGCGTGCACATATCAAGACCGGTACACTGAACGATGTGCGTGCGATCGCTGGCTATGTGCTGGCGGCATCCGGCAAACGCTATGCAGTGGTATGCATCATCAACCATCCGAATGCGGCGAACGGACAGGCGGCGCATGACGCTTTGCTGCAGTGGATCTACGAAAACGGTTGATACGCATCGCCACTACGATCACTACAGTGGTCAATCAAGGGCACCTCATCAGGTGCCCTTTTTATTTTTCTGTCGCAGGAACAGCGTTGTCTTCAGCAGCGCTTCACTCTCGGATAATTGCCGCTCGGCAATCATCAGAAAATATTTAACAGTTGTCAAAAATCCCTACCCAATTTTTATATTTTGATGATATCGTCTGAATCAAATCTGACATGTCACAAATGTGCCAGATTTTGTTTTGATAATAAAAATATAATTTCTGGCTGTAAAAGCCTATGCTAAGGAGAAGACACTATGAGCAAAATCCGATTGCCGTTCCGTTCTGCACGCCTGGCCGGTGCCATCATGCTGGGGCTGGCTACTGCCAGTGCAGGTGCATTCGATATCACTGGCAAGTATTGCGACACACCTTCACGTTGCGTGAATCCTGCCACTACCCAGGGCATGGTCACCACGTCCAATTACCTGGCGACACAAGCAGGCCTCAAGGTGCTGCGCGATGGCGGTAATGCCATCGATGCGGCGATTGCCGCCGCTGCGACACTGGCTGTGGTCTATCCGCAGATGACCACCATAGGCGGTGATAACTTCTGGCTGATACATAACGCAAAGACCGGCGAAATGCGCGCATTGAATGCAAGCGGTCGCGCTGGTGAAAAAGCCACCATCGATTTCTATAAACAAAAAGGCCTGAGCAAGATTCCGGCGCGTGGTTACCTGGCGGCGAATACCGTCCCTGGCGTGATCTCGGGTTGGGATGAGGCTTACCGTTACGGCAAGCAAAGCATGGGTAGCAAACTGAACTGGTCGCAACTGATGGATAGCGCCATCGGCTATGCGCAAGATGGCTTTGCAGTCACGCCGTCGCTGACCAAGTGGGCGCAGATCAACGTCAATCCTGCTGACCAGGAATTCCGCAACCTGCAACGCTTCACCGGTTTCAAGAAAACCTATCTGAAAGCGGATGGCAGTGTGTATCAGGTCGGCGAAGTGCTCAAGCAGCCGGAGCTGGCAGCTACCTTGCGTATGATTGCGAAGGACGGTGCGAAAGCCTTTTACCAAGGTCCTATCGCCAAAAAGATCGTGGATGAACTGCAGCGCAATGATGGCTTGCTGACGCTGAAGGACTTCGCTAACCACAAGGCGAACTGGGTCACACCGTTGAAAGTGCCGTACCGCGACACAATGGCCTATAACCTGCCGCCGAATACACAAGGCATGGCATCGCTGGAAATCCTGAACGTCCTGAATAACTTTGATGTCAAGAAGCTCGGTGAAGGTAGCGCCGATTACTATCACCTGATCATCGAAGCGACCAAGGAAGCGTTTGCTGATCGTGATCGATATTTGTCCGATCCTGAATTCGTAAAAATTCCTGTCGATTTCCTTCTGTCCAAACAGCACGGCATCGACCAGGCCAAACGTATACAGATGAATACAGCTGCGACTGCAGTCAAGCCACTCGATCCTAAGGGCGATACGATCTGGCTCGGCGTAGTCGACAAGGATGGCAATGCAGTGTCGCTGATCCAAAGTGTGTATCACGACTTTGGTTCGGGCATCGTGCCTGAAGGCACCGGTGTGTTGTTGCAAAACCGTGGCAGCTTCTTCTCGCTGGATAAGCAAAACATCAATCACCTGCAACCAGGCAAGCGTACGTTCCATACCCTCAATCCTGCAATGTTGTTGAAGGATGGCAAGCCATTGCTGGTGTACGGCACGATGGGCGGTGAAGGCCAGCCACAAACACAGGCAGCGATCGTCACACGTATTGTTGACTTCGGTATGACACCGCAAGATGCGATCAACGGCCCGCGCTGGCTGCATGGCCGTACCTGGGGTGCTGCGTCGAATGACCTGAAGATAGAAGGCCGTACGCCACTGGCCGTGAGCGATGAACTGAAGAAACGCGGTCATCCTATCAATGTGGTGGAAGACTATACCGACACCATGGGACATGCCGGTGCGATCTGGATCGATCCTGCTACCAAAGTACGCTACGGTGCGACTGACCCACGCGGCGATGGTGTAGCAGCAGGTTATTGATAGAGTACTGATGCAATAAAAAACCGACCGCTTACAAGCGGTCGGTTTTTTTATGCCTGCGAAAAAATCAAAGCAGTATGGGTTTGTTCGACAACTGATTCGGCTGAGTGCCGTTTTCCGGGAAGTACTCTTGCAAGGCGGCGTTCAGTTGCTCTATTCCGGCGATAACGCTGTCATGATATTCGCCTTTAGCGAAACCGCTGGTCATCGTTTTGCAGACTGCATGCCAGTGATGTTGCGGGATCACGCGTGAAATGCCGCGGTCCGCCACGATCTCCACCTGATGATCGGCCAGCTCGATGTAAATCAGGATGCCTGAATTTTCTTCGGTATCCCAGATGCGGTAATGCGAAAACAATTCATGAGCGCGTTGCCTGGAACTGATGCCTGCGACGATGGCAGAGAGTTCCAGTGCAGGTTCGACGATCAGGCGTATTTCGGCACGATGTACGGCTTCACCTGCGGTAATGGCTTTCTGGATCGCTGTCAGCGTCGCGCATGGAAAGGCTTTTTTGCCGCTGTAACGCGTCGTGCACAGGTGCCGCAGTGCGCGTGTAAATTTATTCATTACCAATTCCCCGAGGCGCCGCCGCCATCAAAACCGCCACCACCACCAGAGAAGCCGCCACCGCCGCCGAAACCACCGCCTCCACCTCCGCCAAAGCCACCGAAGCCGCCACCGGAGCGACGACCCAGCTCATTGCCGATGGCGGTGCCGAGGATCACACCAGCCGAGTTGCCCCAGTCGCCGTTGCTGCTATGTGCGCCGGGGCCGCGACCGCCGCGGCTGCGCATCATCATGATGATGATCAGGATCGCAAAGAAGATGAACGGTCCCCAGGTGAAGGCCTCATCCTGCGCTGCTTGCTGGCCGCGTTTTGCTGGTTCGGGAAAGGCTTCCTTATCCAGCAGGCTGGTAATGACGGAAACGCCGGATGCCAGACCGCCGTAAAAATCCCCCTGACGGAAGTGCGGTGCAATCACATCCTGCAAGACGCGCTTCGATTGCGCATCAGTCAGCACGCCTTGTACGCCGCGCCCGGTTTCTATGCGCAGGCGGCCGGAAGCCGCTGAGTTATCTTTGGCGACCAGCAAGAGCACGCCGTCATCCACGCCTTTGCGTCCCAGCTTCCAGGCGTCGGCGACGCGTATGCTGTACTGCTCTATGCCTTCCGGCTCAGTGCTTTTCAACAGCAGGATAGCGATCTGGTTGCCGGTACGCGTTTCATACTCGGCCAATACATTTTCCAGCGTCGAGCGCTGTTGGGCATTCAGCATGCCGGCCAGGTCGGTCACGCGCTCCTTGAGCGGTGGTACCGGTACCAGGTTCTGGGCACCGGCCAGTACGCAAAAGAATGCGAGCGTACAGGCCAGCAGAGTGCGCAGGATTTTCATGGACGGTCAGGTCTTACTTCTTGTCGAAATTCACAGCCGGCGGTGCAGAGATCGCTTTTTCATTCTCTACGGTGAATGACGGCTTGACCGGATAGCCGAATACTTTGGCTGTGATATTGGTCGGGAAGCTACGCGCCAGGATGTTGTAATCCTGTACTGCGACGATGTAGCGCTGACGTGCCACGGTGATGCGGTTTTCGGTGCCTTCCAATTGCGATTGCAAGTCACGGAAGGCAGTATCGGCTTTCAGTTGCGGATAGTTTTCCGATACAGCCATCAGACGTGACAGCGCGGACGACAGCTCTCCCTGTACCTGCTGGAATTTGCTGAAGGCTTCCGGATTGTTCAGGACTTCCGGTGTAATCTGGAAGCTGGTTGCGGCAGCACGTGCCTTGGTGACGGCTTCAAAGGTTTCGCGTTCATGTGTCGCGTAGCCTTTGACGGTATTCACCAGGTTGGGAATCAGGTCGGCACGGCGTTGGTATTGATTGACAACTTCACCCCAGGCCGCCTTGACGGATTCGTCCTTGCTCTGGAAGTCGTTATAGCCGCAGGCGCTCAGGGTCGAGGCCAGCAGTGCAATCGAGATCCATTTGAATAATTTGGTCATTTCATTCCTCCGTGAATAGCGTTTGGTGTGCAATATCTGGTGCTTACTTATGTGATGACTTTGCTGCGTGGTTTCAATAGTACCGTGCTCATGGCGGAGAGTATCAGCAACATGGCGGCATAATCCTGCCAGTGCGGTGTTTCCTGCAATACCCACATGCCGGAAAATACGCCGAGTACCGGGATCAGCATGACTGACAGGCTGGATGCTATCGGCGGCAAGCTGCGCGCCAGAGAAAACCAGACCACTTGTCCAAAGCCGAATACCAGCACTGCGTTATACGCAATCGCCAGCAATTCGCGCAGATCGGGCATGCGCCATGCATCGTATTCGAGCAAGGCGGAAATCACGGCCAGACACAGCGCCCCCAGCAAAATCATCCAGAAGGTCAGCGCGATGGACGCAATCCCCAGTCGCGTACGCTTCATCAATACGGTGCCAAAACCCCAGGATGCAGCGGCGATCAGCGCCAGTATGCTGCCCAAAGGTTGTCCGGCGATATTCACAAATTCACTGGAAAGTAATAATAACGCGCCGCTCAGTGCCAGTGCGATGCCGCACCAGCCGGCACGGGTGATGTTGTCGCGGAAAAAGATCAGGCCGCACAGCACCGCCCAGATCGGCATCGTATAGCCGAGGATGGCGGCACGACCGGACGACAGCATTTTGACGCCGACGATGATGCAGACATTCCACATGACTACATTAGGGATGGTCAGCTTGAAAATGGTTCCCAGGTCGCCGCGCGGTATTTTCAGGGAAATGCCTTGCGAGCGTACCGCCAGCCATAAGATCGGAATCGAGCCCAGCATGCAGAGTGAACGGAAGGCGATAGGCGGGAAAAACTGTACACCGATTTTCATGATGGGCCAGTTGATGCCCCAGCACAGGGTCAGGAGAACCAGCAACAGCCAGTCTTTACGGGAAAGCGATGTCATGCCGGCACGATAACATGGCGCGTTACAATACGGATTGTTTGAAACAGAAAGATACCGCCGTGACCTTCATCGAAAAATTATCCGCCGTCTGGCAAAGCCAGAAAACTCAACTTTGCATAGGTTTGGACCCCGATTTGGCCAAATTTCCGGCCCATTTGCAGGGTAAACCTGATGCCATCCTGACATTTTGCAAAGAAATCATCGATGCAACGGCAGATACCGCTTGCTCCTTCAAGCCGCAAATTGCCTATTTTGCAGCCTTGCGCGCGGAAGACCAGTTGGAAGACATCTGCAGCTACCTGCGTGAACACTATCCGCATATCCCTATCGTGCTGGATGCCAAGCGTGGCGATATCGGTGCGACTGCCGAGCAATATGCGCGTGAAGCGTTTGATCGCTATGGCGCGGATGCCGTGACGGTGAACCCGTATATGGGCTTTGATTCGGTACAGCCCTACCTCGAGCGTCCGGATCGCGGCGTAATCGTGTTGTGCCGTACCTCGAACGCAGGCGGTTCAGATTTGCAATTCCTGAATGTAGACGGTAAGCCTTTGTACCAGCACGTGGCCCATCTGGTCGCTGATAAATGGAATACCAACGGCCAGTGTGCATTGGTGGTTGGTGCGACCTTCCCGAATGAGTTGGCGCAGGTGCGTTCGCTGGTAGGTGATATGCCTTTGCTGATTCCAGGCATAGGTGCGCAGGGTGGTGACATCAAGGCGACGGTGGAAGCCGGGCGTACCGCGAATGGTACCGGCATGATGATTAACTCATCGCGTGCCATCCTCTATGCGAAGGCGGATGAGACATTTGCGCAGGCTGCGCGTCAGGTTGCGCTCGACACGCGTGACGCCATCAATCGTTACAGCGCTTAAGCTGTTTCGCTTAAGCTTTTTACTTAGCTGTATTTGTCGCAACAAAGTTGAGCAGGCCCTGCAAGGCATGCTCAACGCTTTGTTCGCGTACTGCCTGGCGATCACCGCTGAATAGCATGTGATCTACCTGTACTTCTTCACCCCAGGCCCAGCCAAAGCACACCATGCCGACCGGCTTGCCGGGAACGCCGCCGCCGGGTCCGGCGATGCCGGTAGTGGAGAGTGCGATTGTGGCGCGGCTATTCGCTAGCGCTCCCTGTGCCATCGCTTGTGCAGTTTCATTGCTGACTGCGCCATGACGTGCCAGCACTTCTTCCGGCACTTTCAGCATGGCGATCTTGGCTTCATTCGAATAAGTCACGAAGCCGCATTCAAACCATTCCGATGAACCGGCAATTTCGGTAATTGCCTGCGCCACGCCGCCGCCGGTGCACGACTCAGCGGTCGCCAGCATCAGCCCGCGTTCTTTCAAACGTTGCCCGACCAGGGCTGCCAGTTCTATCAGGTTTTGCATGCCAGTTTCCTGTCTTAGAAAGAGCGCCAGATCGCAAAGACCAGCAACGTGAAAAACGCCGCCACGATGTCGTCGAACATGACGCCGAAACCACCTTTGAAGCGCTTATCGAAATAAGCGATAGGCGGCGGCTTCACCATGTCAAAAAAACGGAAGCAGAGGAAGGCGTAGAACTGCATCCACAAACTGGCAGGCGTAATGAAGAGCAGCACCAGCCAGAACGCAATGACTTCATCCCACACCATGCTGCCGTGATCGGAGACGCCCAGGTCCCGTCCGGTTTTGGCGCAAGCCCAGACGCCGAGTACAAAGCCGCCTATGATCACCAGCCACCAGTTCGACGGCGTAAAGAACTGCGGCCAGCGTGCGCTTAATACATTGAATGAGAGCCAGCCGAACAAGGTGCCGAAGGTCCCCGGCATGATTTTCGACAAGCCGCTGCCGAAGCCTTGCGCAATGATGTGGGCCGGATGCGCCAGCATGAAGCTGGAATTGGATTTGACGGTTTTGTTTGCGATGCCGGGTTCGGATGCGTTCATGGGGAAGCGAAGTGGTCGAAGGATGAGATATTGAGATCCAGCGGCCGACCCGCCTGATCCAGCAGGCGCAAGCCGGAAGCAGCCTCTATGCTGCCTATGCGTGTCACTACCGTATCGGCGGCCAGCGCAGCACCCAGCACTGTTTCGCGTTTCGAGACCGGTGCGGTAAAGCACAACTCGTAATCGTCGCCCCCTGCCAGCGTAAAGCGACGGCGCATGTCCAGCGCTTGCTTTTGCAGCATGGAACCGGCGGGTAAATCATCCACGTGCAGCGTGGCGCCGACGCCGGATTTTTTCAGGATATGGCCCAGGTCACCAATCAGGCCGTCGGAAACATCGAGTGCCGAGTGCGCGATGCCGCGCAATGCCAGACCGAGCGCGACACGCGGTTGCGGTGTGTGCAGGCGACCTTCGGCTTTGTTCAGGACTTTAGCGTCCAGTTCATATTCCTTGTACAGCGCGCCGAGTGCCAGGCGTGCATCACCCAGCGCGCCGGAAACCCAGATATCGTCGCCTGCCTGTGCCGTATCGCGGCGCAAGGCTTCACCGGTCGGAGTTTTGCCAAATACGGTAATGCAGATATTCAGCGGGCCTTTGGTGGTATCCCCACCTATCAGTTCACAGCTGTGTGCATCTGCCAGCTCGAACAAGCCGCATGAAAATTCAGCCAGCCAGTTTTCTTCAGCACCAGGCAGCGAGAACGCAAGCGTGAAGGCGACCGGTTCGGCCCCCATCGCCGCCAGATCGGACAGATTCACGGCCAGTGATTTATGGCCTAGCTTGCGCGGATCTGCACCGGCAAAGAAGTGGCGCCCTTCCACCAGCATGTCGGAAGAGATGGCCATTTGCATGCCGTCTTGCTGCGCCAGCAAAGCGCAATCATCCCCTATACCCAGCGTGGCTCGGTTTTTGGGGTGGCCGGGGCGCACGAAGTAGCGCGCAATGAGATCGAATTCGGACAACATGCTGTAATTGTACAGAATGCAGTGCCGCTCTTCGCACACGAGTGCATTTGATTTGCTGTAACCATGAAAAAAGCGCAGCTCCCTGGATGGGAGGCTGCGCTCTTATCTGGAGCAGGGCTTAATTAGCTGGCTGCGGCTACAGAGTTGGCAGGCAAGCCCAGGCCAGCCAGCAGTTGTTGCCGGATCGCATTGTCATGCGGCGATACGCCAAAGCCGGCGAGTACGCCCTGTGCATCATAGAAGCGGCTGATGCAACGACCGGTTTCCGTGGTTTCATCCTGCCAGCTTCCGCCAGCGACGATATGCGGTGCCGGCGGGATCAATGCCAGCGGGTAGCTAGGAGTCTTGATCAGCACTGGCGACGGCTTCAGGTCGATCACGGTTGCTTCACCTGTCAATGTTTTGGCGATGGCGCGACCTGCCGTCATGATAGGAGTGATGTAGGGCAGGGTATGTGTGCTGCCGTCAGTCAGCGATGTGTATTCGGCACAATCGCCGAGCGCGTAGATATCTGCTGCGCTGGTCTGGCCGTACGTATCAATAATGGTGCCGCGATTGGTTTTGAGCTGTGCTGCCTGTGCCAGGCGCAGGTCGGGGCGCAAGCCGACCGCAGACAATACGACATCAGCCACGACCGTGGTGCCGTCAGCCAGCTTGACGTGCAATTCATTGTCGCCATGAGCGACGCTCTCCGCGACCGTGTTCAGATGGAAGCTAACGCCACGTGCTTTCAGTGCAGTTTCCAGCTTGGCGGACAAGGCGGGTGCCGCCAGTGCTGCCAACGGACGTGAACTAGGATCGACCAGTGTCACGGAGTGCCCCGCACCTGCCAGGTCATCGGCGAATTCACAGCCGATCAGGCCGGCGCCGAGGATGGTGACGCGTACTGGCTGCGCATTTTTGGGCGAGTTGATATGTGTACGGAACTTCGCATAGTCATCGACGTGATTGACTGACAGTACCTGATTGGCGGCTTCGCCTTTCAGGCCCAGGTGTATCGCCTGTGCACCATTTGCCAATACCAGTTTTTCATACTCAAACACGCCGGCGTCGGTGCTGACGGTTTTTGCCGCGGCATCGATGGCGGTGACACGGGTATTGGCCTGGATGGTCGCATTCAGTTGCTCGGCCATTTGCGTCGCGCTGTGCGTAATCATTTGTTCTGCTTGTTTGCCGTGGGCAAAGGCATTCGACAGCATAGGCTTGGAGTAGAAGCCGCCGCTGTCGGCGGTGATCACGATTAAGGGAGTGGTTTTATCCAGTTTGCGGAATTCGCGTGCAACGGTGTAACCAGCCAGTCCTGCTCCGATAATGATGATCGGTTTCATATTCATCCTTCTGTATAAAAAATTTGCTGCAAATGTGATGCGTGACAGTACTCGATATTGCAATTGCTATCTACCACCAGTGAGTTTACTCAAAAGCCAAATTTAAAGCTGCATTTAATTTGCAGTAATTCAGGGGGCATTATTATTCAGTTCTTATTGAGTACTTATTGCTTATATTTGTCATTTTTGAAGATCCGTTAAAAGTTGATAGTTGCAAACAATATTGATCAAATCGTGCTCATTTGTACTCTTCTTTCTGATCGACAACGCTCCGTAGAAACCCGTATAAAAACAAAAATACTGCGTCACGGCTCTGCTAGAATGAAATGCTTCCATGTGCTTAAAATAAAGGATGGCAGCTTAGATTATGGATTCGAATACCGATAAAAAAGAAGAACTCCGCCTGCAGTTACGTCAAGCCGCACTCGAGTATCACGAGTTTCCGACCCCCGGAAAAATCAGCGTCACTCCCACCAAACAAGTAACCAATCAGCGCGATCTGGCTCTGGCTTATACGCCAGGTGTGGCAGTCGCTTGCGAAGAAATCGCCGTTAATCCGGCCGACTCTTATCGCTACACTGCACGCGGCAATCTGGTCGCCGTTATTACCAACGGTACTGCCGTGCTGGGCCTGGGCAATATCGGTCCTGCTGCCGCCAAGCCGGTGATGGAAGGCAAGGGCGTACTGTTCAAGAAATTTGCCGGTATCGACGTCTTCGATATCGAAATCAATGAAACCGATCCGGACAAGCTGTGCGACATCATTGCATCGCTGGAACCGACTTTCGGCGGTATCAACCTCGAAGATATCAAAGCGCCTGAATGTTTCTACATCGAGCGTACCTTGCGCGAACGGATGAAGATTCCGGTCTTCCATGACGATCAGCACGGTACCGCGATCATTGTGGCAGCCGCCATACTGAACGGCCTGAAAGTGGTCGGCAAGGACGTCAAGAAAACGAAACTGGTAGTCTCCGGCGCCGGTGCTGCGGCACTTGCTTGCCTGGATCTGATGGTAGACCTCGGCTTCCCGCGCGAAAATATTTTCGTCACTGATCTGGCTGGCGTTGTGTATCAGGGCCGCGTCGAATTGATGGATCCGGACAAGGAAAAATTCGCACAAAAAACCGATGCCCGTACCCTGGGTGAAGTCATCGTTGATGCGGACATCTTCCTCGGCCTGTCGGCTGGCGGCGTATTGAAGCCGGCGATGGTTGCTGCGATGGCCAAGCGTCCTGTCATCCTCGCGCTGGCGAATCCGACGCCCGAAATCCTGCCGGACGAAATCCGTGCAGTACGTGATGATGCAGTCATCGCAACCGGTCGCTCCGATTTCCCGAACCAGGTTAACAACGTCCTGTGCTTCCCGTACATCTTCCGCGGCGCACTGGATTGCGGTGCCACCACGATTACACGTGAAATGGAAATCGCAGCGGTGCATGCGATTGCACAACTGGCGCAAGCCGAGCAATCGGACATCGTGGCCACCACCTACGGCATCCACAATCTGAGCTTCGGCCCGGATTACATCATTCCGATGCCATTCGATCCGCGCCTGATGATCAAGATCGCAATGGCGGTGGCGAAAGCGGCGGCAGAGTGTGGCGTGGCAGCACGTCCTATCACCGACATGGATGCCTATGCGGATCGCCTGCAGCAATTCGTGTATCGCAGCGGCACCTTCATGAAGCCTATCTTCCAGATCGCCAAGGCGACGCCGCCGGAGCTGAAACGCATCGTGTATGCGGAAGCGGAAGAAGAGCGCGTATTGCGTGCGGTACAGGTCGTGGTCGATGAAAAACTGGCGCGACCTATCCTGATCGGTCGCCCTGCAGTGCTGGCGCAACGTATAGAGCGCTTTGGTTTGCGTATCAAACCGGATGTTGATTTCACCATCATCAATCCGGAGCACGATGATCGCTATCGCGACTTCTGGCAAACCTACCTGGCGATGACCATGCGCAAAGGTGTGACCGAACAATACGCGAAGCTGGAAATGCGTCGTCGTCACACCTTGATCGGTGCGATGGCCATCCACAAGAAATATGCAGACGGCATGATTTGCGGCACCTTCGGTACCAATGACCTGCACCTGCATTATGTGGATCAGGTGCTGGGCAAACGTGCAGGCGTGAATGTGTATGCAGCGATGAATTGCCTGATCCTGTCGGATCGTCAATTGTTCATCGTCGATACGCACGTCAATGAAAATCCGACTGCGGAAGAACTGGCGGAAATCACGATCCTGGCGGCAGAAGAAATGCGTCGCTTTGGCCTGGCGCCGCGTGCTGCACTGTTGTCGCACTCTAACTTCGGTTCCAGCAACAGCGAGTCCGCGCAAAAAATGCGCAAGACTTTGCAGCTGGTACGCGAGCGTGCGCCAGAACTGGAAATCGATGGTGAGATGCATGGTGATCTCGCATTGAATTCAGCACAGCTGAAAACGGCGATGCCGGATTCGACCCTGAAAGGTGATGCCAATCTGCTGATCTTGCCTAACATCGATGCGGCTAATATCACCTACAACTTGTTGAAGACTACTGTCGGTAATGGCGTTGCGATTGGGCCTATCTTGCTGGGTTGTGAGAAGCCTGTTCATATTTTGACGCCGTCGGCTACTGTGCGTCGTATCGTGAATATGACGGCTTTGTGTGTGGCGGATTCGGTGGCTGAACGTTAAGCTGTAACTTTATAAAAAAGCCGCTCTTGCCTTAGGCAGAGCGGCTTTTTTTATTGGTGGGTTGGTTTTCGTTTTTATGTTGCTGGCTTGGTTCTCTCTTCGTGGAGAAGTGCGTTGCCGGGCCACCCCCGGCAACCCAAGTCTGATCGAAGAAAACACACCATTAACACAGGGCAATCCAAATCAGACCAGACAATAATTAACTATCCTTAACCTCAGCCTTCAAAGGCACACGCCCCGTCTGCACCAACGGCGAAGCCCGATCGCAATGTCCCGGCTGATCATCAAAGAACATATGCGGTTTGAATGCGGCCAATACATCCGATTTGGAAACACCACCCATGAAGAAGGTTTCATCGATGGTGACGTCCCATGCGCGCAAGGTGCGGATGACGCGTTCATGCGCTGGTGATGAGCGTGCAGTCACCAAAGCGGTGCGTATTGGCGCTTTGTGTGCCGCCGAGTTCTTGAAGCTGTTCTGGATGAAGGACAGCGCTTTGAGCAGACGGGCAAACGGGCCTTCCGGTAAAGGCTTCAATGCGTTTTCGCGCTCGTGGTTTTCAAAAGCCTCTATGCCCTGGGTCTGGTAAATACGTTCCGACTCGTCGGAGAAGATGACGGCATCGCCGTCGAAGGCGATACGGATCTGATCCAGTTCTTCGTAGGCATTCGCCGGTTTCTGATACAGCAGGGCCGCAGCAGTCCCGGAATCTATCGCCGCCTGTACATCGTCTTCATGCAGCGACAGGAACAGGCTGACGTTGAAGGCATGCAGATAAGGTGCGAGTGATGCGCCACCGGACAGCACTGCCCGTGTGATGTCGAGATCGTAGTGCTTGATCGAGTTGAAGATGCGCATCGAAGTCTCGGTCGAGTTGCGCGACATAATGACGACTTCGACGAAGCGTTGATCCGGTGCCAGCGCATTGAGTTTCAGCAATGCGCGCACCAGGGCAAAGCCGGCGCCCAGCTTGAGGATTTCTCCCTCATTGTCGAGCTGGTGCTGGCGATAGGCTTCCAGGCCCTGGGTGCGAAAGATGGCTTCCTCAACCTCGAGGTCGAATAGGGCACGTGATGAAATTCCGACGACCAGCAGGCGATCAAGTGAAACAGGCATGTAGGGCTTTTCTTCCGGGTATCAGGAATGATGTGCAAAGGGCATAATTGCCGCATTACTTTGCGGGTTTAAGTCGGGATCATTATAAACATTCCGGCGCTCTACACCTGCCGAACCTTCACCAGAGAGCGCAATGTTTGCAACGATCAGGAAATGGGCGCGACGCATCAAGAGCGATATCATCGTTTTATGGTTCGCCCGTAAACATCCGGATACGCCGTTCATGGCGAAAGCGGTGTGTGTGATCGCGGTAGCCTATGCGCTGAGTCCGATAGACCTGATCCCTGATTTCATTCCCGTGCTCGGCTACCTGGACGATGTCTTGCTGGTGCCTGGCTTGATCTGGCTGGCACTGCGTCTGCTACCTCCACAAGTAGTACAGCAATGTCGGGTGCAGGCAGAGGAATGGATTAGCAAATACGCGCGCAGGCCCAGGAGCTACATAGGCGGCGCACTGATCATCCTGGTATGGTGTTTGCTAGCTTATTTATGCTGGCGCTGGCTGATGCAGTAAGCAGCCAGGTGCGGGAATGAAGTGAGAACGACAAGTGCCGTTCTCACTGAGGAAGTTATTGTTGTGGTTTGTCTTCGCCGTCTTCGTAAAACGAAACGCGCAGGGTACGGGTACGATGCAGTTTCTTCAGGCCGGCTTTGGTGCCGAGGTAGGCTGCCAGAAGACAGTACAATAGTGCCATCCAGCCCAGGTAGTAGACGCCGACGAAGGGCAGGGCGATGACCAGGACGGTCGCGAAGAAATCGCGCTTTTCTATGGTGATCCAGTAGTGCGATAACGCGTACACGATGAAGAGCCCAATAAAGCCTAGCAACATGATGTTTCCCTAATGACAGATGTGTCTGCATTCTAGCATCCGTATATTTGCTGTTGAGCGCTTTTCGCTGCTGCGCTGCCGCAAGGAATGCTGGGTTGGAAATCAAATATGTTGCGTTAAATATGCATATTAAATAGAATGATGTTCACTGGAGAGCGATAGCTGATGAAATTAACCCGGTTTTCGGATATAGGATTGCGAGTGCTGATGTATTTGGCACGGGAATCGCGTAGCCCGTCGGTTACCGTGGCAGAGGTCGCGTCACAGTTTGATGTACCGCATAACCATCTGGTCAAAGTTGTTGGTATGTTGGCAAGAATCGGCTGGATCGATGCAGTACGCGGACGTAATGGTGGCATCAGCCTTGCGGCCAGTCCGGATACCTTGCATATCGGTAGTGTGCTGCGTGTGCTGGAAGGCGACGATGAAGCGATTGATTGCGAAGGTATAGGTTGCCGTCTTTCTGGTGATTGCCGTTTGCGCAATGCGTTGAAGTTGGGTGTAGATGCTTTCTACAACGCAATGGATGAATACACGCTGGCTGATATCGTTACCGGTAACACGGGTGAACACATTGTCAGGATGCATCGCAATTTCCTGATGGATCGTGCTGCTGTCGTATAAGTTGAAATAGTTGCTTTGGTCGGGCCTGGAACGGGCCCTTTTTAATAAGTTTAAAGTTGCATTTTAAATGCATCATAGGAGTGTTTATGTTGTCTGCTGCATCCCGCCCTTATATCGACGCCAGTGTTCCGGTCTTGCGTGAACATGGTCTGGCCATCACCAAGGCCTTCTACAAGAACTTGTTTATCTCTCATCCGCAGCTGCACAATATTTTTAATGCAGGCAACCAGGCCAGCGGTGCGCAACAACAATCGCTGGCTTCTGCCGTATTTGCGTATGCCGCGAATATCGACAATCCTTCCGCGTTGGCACCTGTAATCTCGCGCATCGTACACAAGCATGTCTCGCTGGGCGTTACTGCAGCACATTACCCGATCGTCGGCGAGCACTTGCTCGGAGCGATCAAGCAGGTACTGGGCGATGCAGCAACGCCGGAGCTCATTGCCGCGTGGGCGGAAGCCTACGGTATTCTGGCGCAGGCCCTGATCGATGAAGAGAGTCGTCTCTATGCTGCTGCTGGTGTGAGCCCAGGCGATTTGTTTGAGATGAATGTCATTGCGGTCGAACAGGAAAGCGAACAGGTTAAATCGTTCACTCTGGTCCCCAAGGATGGCAGCACTTCGCCTTCGTTCCGCCCTGGCCAGTATGTCAGCGTTGCCGTGCACTTACCGAATGGCTTGCGTCAATTGCGTCAATACAGTTTGTCGGATGCGCCGGATTATCGTCACTTGCGTATTTCGGTCAAGCGCGAAGTCGCGGGCCAGGAAACACCAGCCGGCATGGTTTCCAACTGGTTGCATGACAATGTGCAGGCAGGCAGCGTGCTGTCCGTGAGTAAGCCTTTCGGCGACTTCACACCAGACACCGATAGCCAGGAACCTATCGTCCTGTTGTCGGCGGGTGTTGGTATCACGCCTATGATCTCGGCGTTGAATCGTATTGCTTACGTCGCTCCGCAACGACGCGTGATTTTTGCACATGCTGCGCGCAACGCAAGTCATCACCCGCATCGTGCAGATATCGCCAAGGCTGCAGCGCTGATGCCGAATCTGCAAAGCGTGACTTTTTATGAGGAAGATGATGCGGCAGAAAGCAGCGCGCATGCCTTGCCGGGTCGTATGCAACTGAAAAAACTGCCGCAGTGGGATGTCGCCACGACTAAAGTTTATATGTGCGGTCCTTTACCGTTCATGCAAACGCAATGGGCAGATCTGGTGGCATCCGGCGTGCCGGTAAAGAACCTGCATCGTGAAGTGTTTGGTCCGGATATGCTGGATCACTTGATCTGATGACAGTTATCTGACGTCATCCAGTGCGCGCTCCAGCGTGCCGGATGGTGCTCACGATAGACAAAGCCAGCGCTAGCCCCGCTGGCTTTGTCGTTTTATGACTATGGCAAATCCGAAACGGCTGGCAAAATTCATTTGCATGACTTGTTGCATACCTCAGGCCAGCGCTTACGTCGCATACCGCTACACCTCAAATTTTCCTTCCTTCTGCGATCGCCACTCTTGCAATGTCTTTGCAAGAGATTGTTGATACAGCTTCTCCTTGATTTAAAAAATACCGGCGCTGTATCACGGTAGTGAGTGTGCACATGTACGCGCTGCGCATAGATATGTGTCATCAACAAATGCCTTGGGTAGGCGGTGTGTGAAGATTGTTTGCAGTTTTATGTTGGTGATATCTGATTGGCATCTGTATATAGCAAAGGAAATGTAAAAGATATAACGATTAAATAAATAATGGAACGATGATTCTCTGTGAGCTAGCGCGAAGTATCCGATCGAGACTAATCTTGGTACACGTATAGTTCATTCTCCCTAGACTAATCTCAATGATAAATAAGGGCGAAAAAAGGAGTAGTTTTGATCCATCGTTGGCGCCGGGTGCACCAGCGATGCTCCTGAAATTCTTGGCGTTGGCGTTATTGCTTTGCATCGTTGCCGGTACGGTACTCTTTCTTTACTGGCACTTCAGTAAGCTGGTATCTGTCCACAGGCGGCAGATGAATGCCGCCGCATACAGCGCGCAAATCTACTTCGATCAACGCGAAGAACTTTTGCGCTCACTCAGAAATTCTGCCATCCGCCAGTCTGCATCCCTGTCTGCTCCGCATAGCTACAAAGATGTGCGGCGTAGCGGTTTGACTGCGATCCCATTGCCTGCGGAAAGCCCGGCAAATAGCTGGACCTTGTTTCTTACTGAGCGTGACCTGGATGCGATCAGTTCGGCACATACCCGTTTGATTCATTTCCTGCCAAAGCAGCGCAAGAAGGCCACATCCATATGGCCTGTCGAAAGTGTGTCTGCAATTGTCAGTCCACGGCAAGCAGAAGTGATTGCGCGGGAGTTAACGAAGGTAGAGCATGCAAGTGACGAGCAGTTGTCGCAGAAGATGATCTGGCTGGATGTCTCCGGCAAGATGCGTGACAGCCTTTATATATTCAGTCTGCTTGATCCCAGCCAGCCCGCAGCCGGCTGGCTGGGCCTCGAGTTGCACAGTATAGATACCGGCATAGATTTTTCGAGTATTCATGGCAGCAGTTATGTCTTGCTGGATCAGAATGAGAACACGGTACTGCAAAGTGTGCCCGAATCAGAAATGCCGGGACGTTTGAGACAAAACTTTAAGGAAGATGCATTTGGTTTGTATGGGAATGATTTCTGGCCTGACTACATGGCACTCAACAAGAGAGTCGGAGAAGCTGGCTGGAACCTGGTTTATTACATACCGATAGGTCACTTACTCTATGACGGAAGATTGGCAATTCAGCTTGCGCTGGGGCTGTGCGCCTTACTCATCGCGGCAGTATTCTTCGGCATGCGCCACATCCGTGATCGCCTGATTATTCCTGCCATCAAGCAATACGATGCCTTACTGGACATGGCTTCATTTAGCCAGACCATGATAGAAACTGCACCGGTTGCCTTATGCGTGCTGCGGCGTGCGAATGGCAGCGTGGCACTGGCGAATGAACTGACACGTAGCTGGTTTGCGGGCGAGGGCGCCTGGCAGGCCAGGGTGCTGACCAATCCTTACACTGATAAGGACAGGGAAATGACTTTGCGTGGCGGGCGCAAGGTCTATCTGACGATCGCGCCTACGCGTTACCGGGGCGAGGAGGTTTTGTTATGTGCCTTCATCGATATCACTGCGCATAAACGTATCGAAACTTCATTGTTGCAGGCGAAGATCACTGCTGACGAGGCAAATACGGCCAAGACAGTTTTTCTTACGACCATGAGCCATGAACTGCGTACACCTTTGTATGGGATGCTGGGCGCGCTGGAGTTGTTTTCCCTGACCGCAGTCACGAATCAGCAAAGGATGTATCTGCAGGCGATGCAGCAGTCATCATCTATTTTGCTGAATGTCGTGAGCGATACGCTCGATATCTCGAGCATAGAAGCGGGTCAGGTGAAGCTGGATATGGCGCCATTCTCACCGTTGGCGCTGATAGAAGAAGTAGTGGCTACTTATGCTGCGCGTGCCGAACGCAAGGCTCTGGATATATACAGCCTTCCCGATCCTCGTATTCCTGATGCGCTGACCGGCGACGTAATACGCATCAAGCAGATACTCAACAACCTGATGAACAATGCCATCAAGTTTACGGAGACGGGGCAAGTTGTTGTCAGGTCGGAGTTGTTGAGCGCCACGAAGGAAATGGTGACGCTGTCCGTACACGTAGAAGACACAGGGCAAGGTATAGAACCGACAGATCTGGTTCATATATTCGAGCCTTTCTATCAGGTTGAGCGCGATGCATTGCTGAAAAACGGTACGGGCCTGGGTTTATCTATTTGCAGGCGATTCGCGCAAATGATGGACGGAACCATGAATGCCACGAGCGAACCTGGCGCAGGGAGTATTTTTTCTTTGACTATATCTCTGCCCGTTAATAAAGACGCGGTAACACAAGACAATCCGGTGCTCTCGGGCGTGAAAGTTTATGCGCACTCCGAATACGGCTCCTTGTCGCAAAACATATGTGACTGGCTTGCCTTATGGGGTGCCAGTGCCCATTGCTATGACCAGAAGCAGCAACAGGACGACGGACAGTCGATCCTGCTGGATATCGTTTCGCTTAAAAAACTAATGGATGCCGCATGGAAAGGCCCACGCATCGTAGCGAGATTGTCGGCCTCATCGCTGGATGATGAAACCAAAAGCAAGTCTCTGCAGGTTCAATCCTACAGCGTGCGTTCTATTGCAAAGGCCATCGGCAGGGCACAGCGTTATCACGACGCGGCAGAGCCGGTAAAAATCAAAGCGCGGACCACCGCGCTGAACCTGAGCATCCTGACGGTGGAAGATAACCCGATTAATCGAATGATCCTGAAAGAACAACTGACTTATCTGGGCTGCAAGGTTGAGTTTTCCGGGAACGGACGCGAAGCGCTCGACAGGCCGGACGTGATGGAGTTCGACATCATTCTGACGGATGTGAATATGCCGCTGGTGGATGGCTATGAGCTTACCGCCCGTCTGCGCAAGCAGGGATATCAGAAACCCATCTTTGGCATTACTGCCAACGCAATCCCTGAGGATGAGCAACGCTGTCGAGCCGCAGGCATGAATATGGTCCTGACCAAACCTCTATCTATCGCGGCCCTGGAGGACGGGCTGCAGAGCATACATTGAGGAATATGGTGACGACCCATTCTGACCAAAGCCTGACGCTCAATGCGATCAATGAAAGCAGCAGACACACTGCAGCTCAATTGATTTCGTATGAGTATTTCGTCGATAACAAGTTGTGGCTGCTTCTTGGCATCGTCATCTTGTTAGTACTGTTGGCAGGACTCGTTTATGTCATTTTTTACATGCGTAAAAGGGATGCGCACGAGCGAAATGCGGCGCAGGACGTGGGGAACGATATCGATGACGATGGCGGCCGGACGCAAGACATGGTGCAGATACCAGCCAAATATCGCGAGGTCTTTGTACAGACCATGGAAGAAGACCTGGGCATTCTGAATCAGGCACTCGATGAGGCGCGTGTGAGGGCGGTAATGAGTATGTTGCACCGTATGCACGGTGCGTTGGCGGCGGTTGGTTTGACTGAGCTCGCTGAACGATGTGAGCTGTTGGGGAAAGAGGGGAGATTGCGTGGCCTTGACGATGATCTGGAAAGGCAGATTGCCGAACTGGCGCGTGATTTGATGCGTGTGATTCGGTGGCAACAAACTATTTGATAACTATAGTAGGTGATTACTTTATGAGAAAACAAAGCGTCATTATTGCGGATGATCATCCATTGATTCTGATGGGCTTGCGTGACCTGGTGGAGAAGGATGCCAGTTTTGAGCTCGCCGGCGCCGTATCCAGTTCCAGTGCACTGATTGCACTGGCACGGGAGAACCTGACCGATATACTCATTACCGACTATTCGATGCCGGGTGACGATATTTATGGTGACGGCATACGCCTGATCAAATATCTGATACGACATTTTCCACAAACGAAGATATTGATTGTGACGATGATGTCCAATCCCATGATCATCTCTGCGCTATACGATGCAGGAGTGTATGCAGTGGTCAGGAAAAGCGACGATCCGGCGGAGTTCATCGCGGCCCTGCATATACTGCGTCTCGGACGTAAGTACTTTCCACCCAGTTTTCAGAAGGACAGCAAGGCTAACGAACGCACGAAATTCGTTGGTGAGCGGATTAACAGCCTCTCGCCGAAGGAGTTTGAAGTCTTGCGCTACTTCATTCAGGGCAAGCCTATTATGCAGGTAGCGTTACATCTGAACCGCAGCATCAAGACTGTCAGCGGACAAAAAATCGCCGCCATGCATAAGCTGAACGTGAAGACGGATCAGGAGTTGATTGCGTTTTGTCTGGAAACGGGATTGTTCCAGTGATTGTCGACGAGCATCTGTTCCGTGAACATGAATGATGCTGTCGTTTTCAGGCGCTATATTTCTCTGCCTGGATCTAACGATACCCGGCTGCGAGCATCTCACCCGGCGTGACGCCGGTCCAGCGCTTGAATGAACGGCGGAAGTTGTTGAGGTCATTGAAGCGCAGGTAGTGCGCTACATCCTGATTGTTGTAGCCTCTGACTTCGTACAGGTAGAGTGCAACGTGCATGCGTGCCAGGTCGAGTTGTTCCTGAAAGTGGGTATCGTGCTTTTGCAGCTTGCGTTTGAATGATGCCGGGCTCATACCAAATGCCTCAGCTACGCTATCCAGATTGAGTGGTTGACGAATATGTTGACGCAGATGGTTGTACAGCATGCTGAGGAAGCTCTCTCGTGCGTCCAGTGTATCCATCTGTAGCTGGCTGCCTACCTGTGCAGCGCGCAGGGCGATGGCGGAGGCGCCGGGCCAGGGGCGATCCAGGCAGGAAAGCGGCAGGCTCATCATATTGAGTTGCTGATCGAATGAAACTTCTTCATTCATATGCACCCAGTATTGCTCTATGTAAGACGGCTGTGCATACGTGCAGCTGAAGCGCCATGGCATGCGTTCGCCGGATAACCAGTGCGTCATCGACGAGACTGCCATCATGCTGGCTTCGACCAGGAAGGTCAGTGTATCGCCCGCGCCGCAACTATCCAGCCAGTAGATATGCAGATGTGTATTACTTTGGATCATGCGCGGAGTCAGCAACGGCGATAGCAGTGCATGTGAGTCACACAGGTGCTGGATAGCCTTTCCCAGGTTTTCTGATTGATGCAGTACCTGGCTGACATCACCATAGTAGCCAGGCAACAGGCGTTCGCCATAAAGAAAGCTGGTGTCATCCGCAGCCAGATGTTTTTGCGTGTTGGCAATGAGGGTGCGGAACTGCAATGGCGATATGCGTTTCTTTCCGGTCAGGATGTCGTCCACGAATAATTGCGTTCCGCGCAACAGGAGATGACTGTCCACCTCGCGTGAAATACCCAGATCCAGCAGGATTGCCGGTTGATGGTGCGCAGCGATGAAGCTGGTGTCGCACTCGTACCATTCGCCCTTGATAGCCACGGAACGTTCTCAGGCAATACCGGCGGGTTGGCGTGCGTGCGTCAGATCTATATTGACGCGTTTGATCAATGTCTCTGAGTCTTCATTGTCTGCCAGTGTGCATCCTGTGCTTGCGTTCAGCCAGATGCGTTCGCCTGCGGATGCGGTTTTATACGCGAGGCTGGCGACTGCAGCCCGCAATTCTTCGGCGATCTGTCTGGCCGATGCCAGCGATGTGTCAGGCAGGATCGCGATAAAGCGATCGCCGGCCAGGCGGCAGAGTAAATCCTGATCGCGCAAATTCAACAACAACAGCTGCGTGACAGCCTGCAATACCTTGTCACCTTCGAGCGGGCCAAAGCGACGATTGATCAGATGAAAATCATTGATATCGATCGCGACCAGCGACAGCGGACGCGTGCTGTTGCTCGATTCCGCCAGCGCCATTTTAACTTGTTCGCGCAGATAAGCGGCGCCGCCGAGAGGCGTAAGTTTGTCAAACAGGCGCTCATCCCGAAACACGCGTTCGCGTTTGGTCATCTGTCGCCGTATCGCCAGTTCTTCACGATGCCACTGATAGATGCCTATGCTCAGGATGACCAGGCCGATAGGGATAGGAAGGTTTTCCAGGAGGTTGTCCCAGTGCACGGTGGGAGGAATGACGATAAATTCATCCAGTACATCCATCCACCACGAAAAAATAAAGCAGCACAAGCCGACGGCAAGCAAATGCGTGACGCGACCTGACGGGCGACTGGTCAGGAGCAGCGCCAGCCATAACAATGCAAACAAGGCAGTGCCGCCTTCGGCGCATACGTCCATCCAGTCTATAAGCGCCCAGGGCTTCACGTCTCCCGCCATCAGGTAAAGATATAAACCTGCAGCGGCGCATATGGCCAGGCCTGTGAGTGTCAGGGTGCGATTGTTGGTAATGGGTCTGGAGAGCATGAAGTAAGCGCTGGTTCGTATTGAATGCGCTCATGCTAAACGTCAAACATTGCAGTTCTGTGACAACGAAGTTTTGTGTGGGTCAAATCAGCGCAGCGCAGATTTCTTTTTTTATTCATATTTATTTGCGTTGCGGAAACTGCGATCAGTTGCGGCAGCGCCTGCCCCCTCTGGCCGTGGGCGTATTTTTCATCCTGCATCATTTGCATAGTGGCCATATGAGTTTGTTTGCGGATGTAATCCGTGACAGTCAAATCAGCTCACTTTCACCCTGAAACCAGCCTCGTAACGCTGTTTTAGCCATGTTCGCGGCATGCGTGTCATCTAACTGTCATGAAGTGCAGTCAAGATTCGGCCCGGTGTCCCGTGTGGGACGAAATGCAAGATAGCCGATCAAGGGGAGTGGCACATGTATGCATGCAGGGAATCAACAATAGCTTTCAGAGCAGGTTTCAAATTAAGTCTGATGGCATTGGCAATCACCAGTTTTTCAACCATGTCGTTCGCACAGGACGGCGCGGTTGAGTATGTCGATGTCGTGGGGCAGGCGGCGCGTATCGACAAGGCATTGAGAGAACAACGTAATTCGGACAGCATTGAAAGCGTGGTACATGCAGATGCAATCGGTCAGTTGCCGGATGATAACGCCGCAGAAGCGTTGCAACGTATTCCGGGTGTGTCCGTGGAGCGTGATCAGGGAGAAGGTCGCTTCGTCAGCATACGCGGCATCGCACCAGACCTGAATAGCGTCACCATCAATGGCACGCTGGTGCCGTCGCCGGAAAGCAGCCGCCGCGCAGTGGCGCTCGACGTATTGCCGAGCGAACTGATCCAGTCGATCTCTGCAGTCAAAACCCTGACGCCGGATATGGACGCGAATTCATTGGGCGGTACCGTGAATGTACGCAGCCTTTCTGCTTTTGATCATAAAGGTCTGTTTTACACGCTGTCGACGGAAGGCAGTCACGATACCAATTCCGGACACAACAGCCCGAAAATCTCTGGCGCATTCAGTAATCGTTTTGATGTCGGCGGCACTAAGAACTTTGGTGTAGCTGCAGCACTGAGCTGGCAGAAGCGCAAGTTTGCATCCGATAACGTTGAAACCGGCGGCAAATGGGATTTGACGAATCCGGGCGCACCACGACTGGAAGAAGCCGAGCAGCGTCGTTATGAAATTACCCGTGAACGCCTGGGCCTGGGTCTGAACTTCGACTACAAGCCGGATGAAAACACCAATCTTTACCTGCGCACGCTATACAGCCGCTTTGCTGATACTGAGCAGCGCAATGCCGCCGGTGCGAAATTTGACAGCGCGCAACTGCCGGGCGAGACCGGTGATGCAGAAGGCTATCGCGAGCTCAAGAGCCGCAAGGATACGCAGACCATACAGTCGTACTCACTGGGCGGTGATCGCACCATCGGTTTGTGGAAGGTAGACGGTCAGTTTGGCTTCAGCCGTGCGACCGAGAACCAGCCGTTTGGCATTGCAGGCGCAGTTTTTGAAGGCAATGGAAATTTTTCAGGCGTTGGTTATGTCAATTCCATGCGCCCGGTATTAACGGCATCTGGTGGCTTCTATGATCCTTCGCAATACACTTTGAAAGAAGTGGAGATGGAGTCCAAGAAATCGACCGACACCGAGAAAAACGTCAGACTCAACCTGGCGCGCCAGTACGACATCCAGGGTTACGCTTCCGAAGTCAAATTTGGCGGCAAGATCAGCCGTCGCGAAAAGAAGACGGATACGAATGTCTGGAACTATGACAACTTCGGCGCCGCTCCGGATGGCATGGGCAGCTATGTCGGCGGCAACGTCAACTATCAGCTAGGCCAGTTCGGTCCTGCTATCAGTGACCCTGCGATCCGCAACCTGATCGGCGGTCTGGATAAAAATGCGGCCTACGATGAAGAGAAATCGCGCATCAACGATTTCCGTATGACTGAAAACATCAATTCGGCATATGTCATGAACACCATAGACATCGACAAGCTGCGCCTGATTGCCGGCCTGCGTTACGAAGGTACCCGCTTCACAGCCAGCGGCACCGGCCTGAATGACGGTAACTATGAAGCGAGCTATACCCGCAAGAGTTATCACAACTGGTTGCCGGGTTTGCATGCGAGTTATCAGCTGAACCAAAACACCAAGTTGCGCGGTGCATGGACCAGTACCGTGGTGCGTCCGACATTTGAAGCACTGTCTCCTGGTTTCTTGATTGATAACGATGAAGCGAGCTTCGGTAATCCCAATCTGAATCCGCTCAAGTCCAAGAACATCGACGTCGGTATCGAACACTATATGGGGCGTGCCGGTGTGCTGTCTGCCTTCGCCTTCCACAAGGACATCGACAACTTTGTCTATCGCTCTGACCTCGCTGGTACCGGTCGCTGGGCCAGCTTCCGTGAAGCGGTTACCTACGCCAATGGTGACAAAGCAAAGTTGTCGGGCGTGGAACTCGCCTATTCGCAAAAACTGGATTGGCTGCCTAAGCCCTGGAACAACGTACTGGTCGGCGCCAATGCCACATTCAGCCGTTCGCGTGCTGTGATCGACGGCCTGGGTCAATCGCGCACCATCGATTTGCCTAGCCAGTCCAGTCGCGTGGGTAATCTGATGCTGGGATGGGAAGATAAAAAGCTCAGCATGCGCATCTCTGCCAACTACAAGTCCAGCTATCTGGCGGAAGTGGCGGCTATCGATAATCCGGCGCGTGACAGCTATGCCGATGCACAGACCTTCGTCGATCTGAGTATCGCTTACTACATCACACCCAAGGTCAAGCTCACTTTCATGGCGCAAAACATCACCGACGAGTCTTACTACGTCTACATGGGTCGCAAGAGCTTGAATACGCAGTATGAACAGTACGGTCCTACCTACCGTATCGCGCTGACGCTGACCGACTTCTGATTTGAAAGAACCATACATGCATATTTCAACACCTTTGCTGAAGGGCGGGCTGGCGCTCGCCTGCCTGCTGACGCTGTCAGCTTGCCAGCATGCACCCAAATCGGCTGCAGCAAGCACCTCAAGTGCAGTCGTGTCAGTCAAGCCTGCGGCGGCGGTAGTTACGCCGCTGGCGCTGAGCATGAGCGCGGTCGATACTGGCCTCAAGACAGAAATGGCGCAGTTACTGGCGCCGCAAAATATCATCCCCGGAGCAGATCGCCTGGTGGTCAGCAAGAAGAAAGGCATTTTGCTGCTGAATAAACAGGGCGAAACGCTGGACACATTGACGGGTACTTTCGGCAGTACCGATCATCGGGCTGACGGCAATGGACTGTTGCTGGCAGCGGTCGATGCGGATCGTCAGCAAGCCATGATCACCAGCCGCCTCAGTAATCAAAAGGGCTGGACGCCACGGCAATATATACCGCGCCGTGATTTCAAGATTGATGGTGTATGCCTGTATCAGGATGAAGCCAGCAATGCATTTGTATTCCTGGTTGGTGAAGAAGGCCTGGGCGAGCAATGGCTGGTCGCCAGCAAGGCAGTACCGCTGGCGACTCCGCAACGCATACGTCGCATGAGCTTGCCGCCGGAAAGTTCGACGTGCGCGGTCGATGATGCAGCAGGCCTGATGTACGTGAACGAAGAAAAGGTCGGACTGTGGGCCTACGACGCACATCCGGAAGCAGAGCTGGCGCGCTATCCGGTCGGCCTGCGTCAGCCTATGGGCGATATCGCCGGTTCTGCCGCGGGTATGGCGGTAGTGCCGGGTGGTGTGTTGCTGCTGGATGCGGATAAAGCGATGCTGCATCGTTATGCCCGCGATAAGAAAAATACCTGGCGCACACTTCCTGCAATTGCCTTGAATTCTTTCGATGAACCGGAGCAACTGAGTGTCCGTGTCAGCGGCAAACAGATCGATGTACTGGTTCAGGACGAGCGCGGCTTGCACCGCGGTGTGCTTGACTGGTTGCCTGCTGCGCCGCAAGCAGTGAAGCGCTTGCCAATACTGCAGGCACAGGTACAGACCGATCTGGTGCCTAGCCTGGGCGATGCGGCCGATGATCCGGCGATTTGGGTGCACCCGACCGACGCTGCCCGCAGCCGTGTGTTCGGTACTGACAAACAGGGTGGCTTGCTGGTGTACGACATGAAGGGGCGTAAATTGCAGGACTTGCGCGTAGGTCGCCTGAACAACGTCGATGTCCGTTCCGGCTTCATGCACAAGGGGAAACTCATCGACCTCGCGGTAGCCAGCAATCGCGATCACGACAGTTTGCATGTGTTTGCGATAGATCGCAGCAGCGGACAAGTATCTGAACTCGGCCAGTACCCGACCGGGCTCAAGGATATCTACGGCATCTGCATGTTCAAGGATGCGCAAGGCAACATCGATGCCATTGCTAACGGTAAAGATGGCAGCTTCATGCAATATCGCCTGACTTCATTGAACGGCAAGGTGCAAAGCCGCCTGGTGCGTCAGTTCAAGGTGGCAACGCAACCGGAAGGATGCGTCGCCGATGATCACGGACAACAACTGTTTGTCGGTGAAGAAGATGTGGCGGTGTGGGCACTGGATGCACGTGCAGAAGCACCGACTGCGATGACCAGGGTCATTGGTGTAGGCGAGGTTGCACATGCCGACATAGAAGGCCTGGGCTTTTATCGCGGTGCACGTCATACCTATCTGGTCATTTCCAGTCAGGGCAACGACAGCTATGTGGTGCTTGACGGCCAGGCGCCGTACGCCGTACGCGGTGCATTCCGGATCGGCCTCAATGCCAAGGCTGGAATAGATGGCGTCTCGGAAACAGACGGACTGGAAGTGGTCTCTGCCAACCTCGGAGGCATCTGGAAGCAGGGCATGCTGGTGGTGCAGGACGGGCGTAAACGCATGCCGGAAGGCAAGCAAAACTACAAGTACGTGCCGTGGTCTGCCGTCGCAGACGCATTGGGACTTGAATAAGCGTTTGTCATCAAGCGGCAACATGAATGTCATTTAATAGGCTGCTCCGCCTTCACTGGTGGAGCGGCAATCAGGAGTAAGCATGCACAATGCAATGGAAAAAATGACGATATGGGGATTGATCAGCGACGCCAGCCTGCTGGTACAAGCGGTCATGCTCATACTGGTCGCAGCGTCTGTCCTCAGTTGGTATCTGATCGTCTTGCGTTCCGTCGCGCTCAAGCGCGAGGAAGCAGAAGTGGCTGAGTTTCAATCCAGCTTCCGCGCAACGGCGGACCTGCATCATTTATATAACGACAGCAAAAAATCGGCGCACGAGCACGGTGGTTTGCAAACCATTTTTGTCGCCGGTTATCACGAATACCTGCAATTCCGTAACGAGCCAGGCATCACCGGCGACATCGTGCGTGAAGGTGTAGAGCGCGCCAGTCTGGTCAGCATCGGCGAACAGGAAGCGCGTCTGGAACACGGTTTGTCGCTGTTGGCAACCATCGGTTCGGTCAGCCCGTACATCGGCCTCTTTGGCACCGTATGGGGCATCATGAATTCCTTCATCGGTTTATCCGAGGTGCAGCAGGCGACCTTATCAACGGTAGCGCCGGGTATTGCAGAAGCACTGATAGCTACCGCTATCGGTCTGTTCGCCGCGATTCCTGCCGTCATCGCCTACAACCGTTTCAGCGCACGTGCTGCGGCACTGGCTGCGCGTTACTACAACTTTGGCAATGAACTGCAGACACGCCTGCATCGCCTGATGCACATTGCGCGCAAGCCGGTGGAAGCACTGGCGGCCTGAGGAGTATAAACATGCGCAAACCGCAAACCAAATACGGCCCTAAAGCAGAAATGAATGTGGTGCCTTATATCGACGTCATGCTGGTATTGCTGGTGATCTTCATGGTGACAACGCCTATGCTGCTGCAGGGGGTGCAACTGGATTTGCCGAAGGTGGCAAATGAAGCGATCGCCACCAATGAGAAACAAAAAATCCTGACCTTGTCGGTGCAGGCTAATGGCAACTATTACTGGAACGTCGGCACGGATATTGATACCACCAGTCGCAGCGACAGTGCGGTCGATATAGATGAAATGGCGAGCAAAGTCGGCCGCATCATAGCCGAGCATGGTGATACCAAAGTACTGGTACGCGCTGACAAGTCGGCGGATTACGCCACTGTGATTGCCGGCATCGCTGCCTTGCAGCGCGGTGGTGTGACCAATCTGGGCCTGATTACCGAGGCACCGCAATGAGTGCGATGGCCTTGCCCGTACATCCATCCATCTCGCTGCCTGCTTTTGGCCGGATACGTGCTGACCGCAGTCTGGCAATAGGTCTGACGCTGGGTTTGCATGTATTCCTGGGTGCCATGCTGCTGGTGAACTGGCATACCCAAGAAAGCAAACTGGTGCCGCTGAACAGCATCAAGGTTTCCATGATCGCGTTGCCTGCACCTGCGTCGGACGCGATGAAGGTCGTGCCTGCCAGTGCGCCGCCGCTGCAGAAGCAGCCAACTCCTGTACCGGCAGAATCACCAGCAGAACTGGCACGCAAACGGGTAGAAAAAAAGCCGGAAGAAAAGCCGCGGGAAATAGTCCCTAAACCGAATGTCCCTGACTACGCAGAGCAGCAACGTAACGAGGAAATGCAGCGCCAGGCAGCGCGCAGGGATGCAGAGGCACGTCAGGCGGAAGAACAACGCCAGCGCGATGCCCATGCAGAAGGAGCACGACAGGAGGTTGCACGGCTGGCCGCCAGTCGCCAGTACCTGCCGATAGATAAACGTGCGCCCGCTTATCCGCAACGTGCACTCGATCAGGGGCTGGAAGGTACCTGCACCGTCAGCTACACGGTCAACACGGCTGGCCGGGTGGAGCAGCCACAGGTTGCGGGCGAGTGTCATCCACTCTTCATCCGTCCTTCACTGGAAGCGGCCAAAGGCTTCCGCTATGAGCCACGTATCGTCGACGGAAAAGCCGTGGTCGTACCCAATGTGAAGAACACCTTTCAATACCGGATAGAACAGCAAGCCGCTGCATCCGCCAACTAAGCCCACGCATGAAACAAGCATTCAATGACTTCCATGACAGCATGGAAGCGCATGACGATATCGTCATCAATCCTGGAAATAATCCGTCGCTAGATCAACTGCTGGATGGCGGACGTCGACGCCTGTTAAAAGGCGGGATCGGTATCGCAGCCTTCGGTTTTCTCGGCGGCGGCTTAAGTGCATGCAGTACAGCGTCTACGAATACGAGCGCGCCGCTGATCGGATTCCACGGTGTTCCGCCGCAAATGGAGCAGGCATTTGACAGGGTAGTGGTGGCAGAGGGTTACACGGCGCGCGCTTTTTTCTCATGGGGCGATGCAGTCGAGCGCGCCGCCACACCGTGGCAGGCCGACGCCAGTGATGACTGGCGTGCACAGTTGCTGCAGGCTGGTGAGAATCACGATGGCATGCACTTCTTTCCTTTTCCCGAGCATCCGAATAGCCATGGCTTGCTCGTGATGAATCATGAGTACGTCAATCCGACCTTGCATCCGAACGGCATGAGCAAAAGGGATGGCAAGCGACCATTGCATGAAGTGCGCAAGGAACAGGCAGCACACGGCGTCAGTGTGATCGAAGTGCAGAAGGATGCGAGCGGCACATGGCAACGGGTGTTTCCATCCAGGTTTAATCGTCGTATTTCAGCTTTGACGCCCATGCGTATCAGCGGTCCGTTGGCCGGACACGCCGCGATGAAAACCGTAGCTGACCCGAGTGGTACTGAAGTGCTGGGCACGATCAATAACTGCGCAAATGGATTTACTCCATGGGGCACTTACCTGACCTGCGAAGAAAACTGGCACAACTATTTCGTCAATCGCGACACACAGGATTACGCACAGCGTATCTCGCACAAGCGCTATGGCATCTCTACCAGCGCCAGCAAAAACTACCAGTGGGAAACCGCCGATCCACGTTTTGATGCAACGCCGGATGCTGGCAAGGAGCATGGCGGTTACGTCAACGAGCCACATCGCTTCGGCTGGGTGGTGGAAATTGATCCCTTCGATCCGCACAGCAAACCGGTCAAGCGCACAGCGTTCGGCCGCTTCTGCCGCGAGTGCGCCACCTTATCGCTGGCAGATGATGGACGTATGGCTTTTTATTCTGGCGACGATACGCGCGGCGAATACATCTACAAATTCGTTCCGCATGGTCGTTACGATGCGCGTAATCCGCAGGCCAATCGCAATCTGCTGGACAGCGGCATCTTGTACGTCGCCAAACTGGCTGCTGATGGCAGCGGACGCTGGCAGGCATTGGTGCATGGTGCAAACGGACTGACGGTACAGAACGGATTTGCCAGCCAGGAAGACATCTTGCTGAACGCACGCACTGCGGCAGACTTCGTTGGTGCCACGCCGATGGACAGACCGGAGTGGGCAGCGGTGCATCCGGTCACGCGCGAAGTGTTTGTGACGCTCACCAATAATAATGAACGCGGCAAGAAAGTGGCGGTAGATGCGGCGAATCCACGGCCACAGAATTTGCATGGGCAGATCGTACGCTTCCGCGAGGCAGGTGATGATCCTGCGGCAGTGGACTTCAAGTGGGCTATCTTCTTGCTGGCAGGTGAGCGAGCTGACAGCAAGGATGCGAACGGCAAGCCGTTGTCACCCAACCTGGTCGGTAATATCAACGGCGATATTTTTTCATCACCGGATGGACTGGCGTTTGATAAGGATGGCCGACTGTGGATACAGACCGACTATGACGATGACGCGCAGGAAATGCAGGCCATGGGTTGCAATCAACTCTTGTGTGCCGATACGGTAACGGGTGAAGTTCGGCGCTTCCTGGTCGGCCCGCGTGGCTGTGAGTTGACGGGTATGAGCTGGAGTCCTGACGGTAGGGCGATGTGGATCAATGTCCAGCATCCGGGTATCAGCTATCCGGCTAGTGATGGCAAGACACGGCCGCGGTCGACGACGGTGTTGATTACGCGGAATGATGGCGGGGTGATTGGGGCTGCGTGAGAGTGGAGCTGAGTAGGCAGTGTTGTAGGTTGCTCATGTTAGGATTCCTTCAAAGAGTCAGGGGATTATGTCTTTTCGCCAAATAGAAGACGTGGATGCGTGGGTGCAAGCCAATGGTGGGGTAGACCGCTTGCGTGCATGTATATCAGTTGGGATTTTCGGTAATGATGTCCGGTCGATTGCACTTGCTAATGAATGGTTGCGATTGGAAGAACAAAAAGTGAATGCTGATCAAGCCAACTTTGATCGCGAACTTCGTGTGCGTGAGGTCGCAGCTACCGAAGATGCTGCGAAATCGGCAAAGCTGTCGGCACGATGGGCATTCCTGGCCATGTTGATTTCCCTTGCAGCGTTCGCGGTTGCAGCGCTCAAATAGCATGGTACGATCCCTGCCAAAAATAGGGGAGAAGAATGAAAATAGACTGGCGAGATAAATCGAATTGGTTCGCTGGAGTGCTTTTGTCAGGCGTAGCGTTTCTTGTGATCTACAGAATTGGTAATTTTTTCGGTTTGGATAAAAATACTTGGGCCGCTTGGGTTCAAGCGATAGGTTCGATTTTTTCCATTTGGACAGCATTTTTCATTCTTAGAAGACAGCGCGAACATGGACGGCAACTTGTAATAGATGCGGAAAATCGTGTTTTGAAGAAGCAAATAGAAGTTGTCGATCAAATAGTTCGAAACCATATGCTTATGGTGAAGAATATTAGTTATTTATTTAGTTTTGGGACAACGATTAATGCTCATACAATTGATTTGGAATCCAAGCTTGGGTACGGGAAAGGGAGTGTTGCAACCATTCCTTTGTACGAACTTGGTTCCAGTTCGATTGCGCTCAGTATTCAACAATTGCGGACTGCTACTGAAATTTTGGAGAATGCGCAGATACGAATCGGATCTGCTGATCCCAGTTTGAGTGCCGACAGGGATATTTCAAATTTTCTTAAACAAGAGTCGCATGAAGCAAATAAGCATTTGGAATTGGCCGAGTACAATTTTGAAATGGGCCTGGAGCAGTTGAGATCTAGCTCTGTCTCGTAGTATTTTTTTATGCCTGGCATGAGCCATGCCATTAGTTACACGCGGCGAGCTGTTTCCAGTGTCAGGGGCTGGATAATTAGTGCGGCCTAGCGCTGATGCTAGTTCTTTAGTCGTTAGGTGTAACTGGAAGCAGGCACTGAGCAGTACCTTAAGTTCTTGATCTGAAATGAAAAACGCACCCAGTTGGGTGCGTATTCAATTATGGTGCCGAGAGCCGGAATCGAACCGGCACGCCTTGCGGCGCGGGATTTTGAGTCCCGTGCGTCTACCTATTCCGCCATCTCGGCAACGCAAGCTGAGCATTATGCTCGATTTGCCGGATTTGAGCAAGACTCATCGTGCTCGAATATGCTGCCTGTACGCAAAATTTTTACAAAATCGATAGCGAATCGACACTACTGCGACATTACTGTGGGGTTGCGGCCGGGGCATTGTAGACGCGGCGATACAGGCGGAAGCGTTCGTCACGATCAGCCGGACGACGGCCGTGCCAGACCAGTTGCCATTGCTGGCTGGAACGGGTGATGGACTGTGCCGCATCGTTGCCGCGATGGTTGTCCTGCAGCAGCAGGTAGTCGCAGTTCTTTTCGCCGAATTGCGCGAATTCTATCTTGCCGAAGTAGGCGAACGAAGCGCGCTGGGCCGGGCCCACATTCGAGGCAACACAACGTTTGACCGTCGGCAATGCCGCATCGATCTGCTGCGCGACGCTGACATAGCTCTTGATGTAGTTACCCCATGGCAGCCACAGTGTCATCAGCAGCAACCAGCACAGGATGATGCCACCGGACGAGAGTACGACGGCGCGCCATAAGACCGACGGGCGACGCGAGACGCGCCAGTAGACGATCCAGATCCAGCCGGCGGACGCCGCAGCGGCAACCAGCAGGATGAAGAGGTTGAATTCAGGTTTGAAGCCCGGTGCGATCTTGAATGCGTTCTTCGCCAGTTGTGCCGGCCAGCCGGTTTGCTTGGCGATCCAGCCTATCCAGATGAAGGCTGCGCAAGTGGTCAGCATCATCACCGAGAACCAGTCCACCGCATTGATGGCGCCACGCTTCATGGTCGGCAAGCCAAAGGCAGCCAGGATCGCGAGCATAGGCAACAGTGGCAACAGGCTGGCTTCTTCACCATGCGAGTTGAGCAGTGCCAGCACCAGAAGTGCGGCAAAGAAAGTCAGCGGCAGCGTGATGTGCAAGGCTGCGTGCTGGCGACGCCAGGCATACACCGCCCAGATCGCGAACGGCCAGGCCGGCCATGCAAACCAGATCGCATTCTTCAGGAAGTATTGCAGGGTAGACCAGGATGGTGCGTCAACCAGGTGGTAGTTCCAGGCCATCCACGCATCTATCGGCGAGCTGCCGTATGGTTGCACTTGTTGACTCGCCCATATCCACGCGCCAGTGATGGCGGCGGCCAGTGGCAGGGTAACCAGTATCAGGCGTGGCAATAATGCGCGTTCGCGGATTGCGGCGAGCACGATGATGCCTATCCATAAGGCAAATGGTGTGACCCAGCCGCGGGTCAGGGCCAGCAAGCCGAGTGCGCTACCAAGCACGACTGCACGACGTATGGTGTGTTCTTCAAACAGGCGGGTGGTGGCATACAGCGCGTAGGCGACCAGCGAAACCTGCAGTGCTTCCGAGGTGGTGCCGTGGCTGTGTACCAGCAAGCCGAGGCAGCCGAGGTAGATCAGCAGTGCGCCGTCAGCCAGGGTGCGGCCGAAGTCTTTCGGTTCAGGTTGTCCGCCGAAGGCAAGCTTGAGCGGTTGTGCTTCAGTGCGGCGACCCAGCAGGTAGGTGGTGTACCAGACCGCGCTGGAGCCGAGCAGGAAGAAGCAGATAGGTGCGATGCGCGCAGCCATGGGCGCGCCGACCAGCCAGCCGAATAATTTGATGCAGATGGCGCCGAACCAGAACGCCAGCGGACCTTCTTCCGGCATCGCTAGGCCGACGATATTCGGTGATAACCAGTCGGCCAGTGTGCCGGTGGCCATGGTCCACATGATGCCAAAGCCGGCCGCGTCGTCCGGTTTCCACGGGTCACGGCCTATCAGGCCGGGCAGGATGTACAGCAGACACAGTGCGAACAAGGCCCAGCGCGGGAGTGCGAGTGTAGCGGAGGCGGGCAGGCGGACTGGCTTCATGAAGGGGAAATTATTTTTATTTGATCCGGCGTTATTGTGCCGCAAAAATTCTGTATCAGTGCAGCGGATTGATCCGTATAGAGTGAAAAGAACGGTTTCCGACACACCGAAAGGCACATGGGGCCTGATGCAATAATAAAAAAGGCAGCCGTAGCTGCCTTTTTAAAACGCGGTGACGAATTATTCTGCCACGCTTGTTTTGGAACCGACGGAACCGAATTTCTTGCGGAATTTGTCCACGCGACCTGCGGTATCAACGATTTTGTGTTTGCCGGTGTAGAACGGATGCGATTCCGACGAAACCTCGATCTTGATCAGTGGGTATGTAGCGCCTTCAAATTCGATGGTTTCACGAGTTTGAATGGTCGAACGGGTAATGAATTTGAAATCGTTAGACATGTCTTGAAACACGACTTCGCGATATTCTGGGTGTATGCCTTCTTTCATTTTTCTGCCTTGGTTAGTTTGGTAGCCAATCGTCACTTCGTCGGTCGCACAGCTTCTTGACCCGATTGTCGATCACTTGCCTGGGTTGGAACGAGCCGGAGATTATACAATGAAATCATGGGTTTGCGATAGATTTGGCAACAGCGGTGTTACAGTTCGGCACTAAGAATAAAAGGAGACTCTGTGACAATAGGTTTGCAAAGTGGCATGAGTACGTTGCTGCAGGTGGTGGAAGCCTGCGGCATCATTGCATTTGCCTGCTCCGGCTTTGTCGAGGCACGGCGTAAGGATATGGATTTGGTCGGGGTATTTATTGTTGCCTTTGTGACAGCTTTTGGCGGCGGTACCCTGCGCGATATGCTGCTGGACCGACGGCCGCTGTTTTGGGTCGAGCATCAGGAATACGCAATCCTGGTCTTTGTCCTGGCTCTGTTGGCCGGGCCGTTTTTGCCGCATTTACGTTCTGCCGTCGCTGAAAAGACGATAGTCGTGGCCGATGCCCTTGGTCTTGGTTTGTTCAGTGCGGTCGGTACTTCGCTGGCGATGGAAGCGCAGATGCCTGTATTTATCTGCGTGATGATGGGTGTAACGACCGGTATTTTCGGTGGTGTGTTGCGCGATGTCTTGTGTAACCAGATACCGATGGTGTTCCGCCGTGAGCAGTTGTACGCGACCTGTTCATTGCTCGGCTGTACTGTGTATTTGTTGCTGGAGTGGCTGAATATGACGTCGGCTGTGGCGCTGATCGCCAGCATCCTGGTGACGTCGGTGTTACGTCTGTTGGCAGTGCGACGGAACTGGCGTTTGCCCGGATAAAGCAAAGACCAATAAAAAAGCCCGCTTTCATTTGTAGTGAAAGCGGGCTTTTTGTTTTCAGCCGAATACAAGCTGAAAAGCAGATGCAGGATCAGGAATTGCCGCGACGCATCATGTCGAAGAATTCGGCGTTGTTTTTGGTCGCCTTCATCTTGTCGAGGATGAACTCCATCGCTTCGATCTCGTCCATGCCGTACAACAGTTTGCGCAAGACCCAGATTTTTTGCAGTTGATCCGGTTTGATCAGCAACTCTTCGCGGCGGGTGCCGGATTTGTTCAGGTTGATGGCAGGGTAGACGCGCTTCTCGGCCAGACGGCGTTCGAGATGGACCTCCATGTTGCCGGTACCTTTGAATTCTTCGTAGATCACGTCATCCATACGGCTGCCGGTTTCGATCAGCGCGGTTGCGATGATGGTCAGCGAGCCGCCTTCTTCGACATTACGTGCCGCACCGAAGAAGCGCTTAGGACGTTGCAATGCATTCGCATCGACACCACCGGTCAGTACCTTGCCGGAAGCAGGGATCACGGTGTTGTAGGCGCGTGCCAGACGAGTGATAGAGTCGAGCAGAATCACGACGTCTTTTTTCATTTCGACCAGGCGCTTGGCTTTTTCCAGCACCATTTCAGCAACTTGTACGTGACGTGTCGCTGGTTCATCGAAGGTCGATGCCACGACTTCGCCGCGGACCGAACGCTGCATCTCGGTCACTTCTTCCGGACGTTCGTCGATCAGCAACACGATCATGACTGCTTCAGGGTGATTGGTGGTGATCGCGTGTGCAATGTGTTGCAGCATCACGGATTTACCGGATTTAGGCGATGCAACCAGCAAGCCGCGCTGACCTTTACCGATAGGTGCGATCAGGTCGATGATGCGGCCGGTGATGTTTTCTTCGCCACGCATATCGCGTTCAAGCAGCAATGGCTTGTTCGGGTGCAGCGGCGTCAGATTTTCAAACAGGATGCGGTGTTTCGAAGCTTCCGGCGATTCGCCGTTGACCTTGTCTACCTTGACCAGTGCAAAGTAGCGTTCACCGTCTTTCGGTGTGCGGACTTCACCTTCGATTGAATCGCCGGTGTGCAGATTGAAGCGGCGGATTTGCGAAGGCGAAATGTAGATGTCGTCTGTGGACGCCATGTAGCTGGCGTCGGGCGAGCGCAGGAAGCCAAAGCCATCAGGCAATACTTCGAGGGCGCCATCGCCAAAAATTTGTTCTCCTGATTTCGCGCGTTTCTTGAGAATCGCGAACATCAGTTCTTGTTTGCGCAAGCGCGCAGCGTTGTCGATGTCCAGGCTAATTGCCATTTCTAGCAGTGCGGAGACGTGTAACGCCTTTAATTCAGATAAATGCATATGTTTGAGTTTCCCAGGATGGGAGATAAAAAGGTGGGGGAGGGAACGACGCGGTGAAGTTGGTAATCATGCAGCGATGCGGGCGCATCGCTGCCTTTTTTAATTATTTCAGATGTTGCTATCGATGAAGGCGGTCAATTGACCTTTGGCCAGTGCGCCTACTTTTTGCGCAGCTGGTGCACCGTTCTTGAACAAGATCAGTGTAGGAATGCCGCGGATACCGAATTTGGCCGGAATCGCCTGATTGGCGTCAACGTCCATTTTCGTGATCTGGATTTTGCCTGCGTACTCTTTTGCAACATCTTCCAGGATAGGTGCAATCATTTTGCACGGACCGCACCACTCTGCCCAGAAGTCGACCAGAACAGGTTTGTCGGATTTCAATACGTCTGTATCAAAAGATGCATCGGTAATATGTTTGATGTTTTCGCTCATGTTTGCCTCAGTCTGAGGGGAAAAGGATAAATCTGCGCCTGGGCATCACCTGCCAATTGGTATTTGCCTGCAGCGACTCCGCTTACTGAAGCTCAGATGGAGACGTTGCGATTTAATTCAAGTTTTGAAGGTGTAACCAGAGGTGATCAGGCGGGGTCTGGGCAAATCATAACCTATTTTATAAAAAGTGGGGCATTGCTCGAAAAATTTCACGCGTGTCGCATAAAATGCAAAACCGGATAGTCTGTCGCTACTAATTCCATTGATTTCTTCAACTGAGCCCCTGATGCTGCCTCGCACTGTATTAATTCCACCTTCCGCTGCCTTTTGGGACGATGCCGCAAGCGCATTGTTGCAAAGTGATGCGCTGGCGGAGGCGCAGCCATCAGTACAGCGGGATTTATCTTCATTACGGGTAGTGGTCTCGACTTTCGCGCATATACAACTATTAAAGAGTGCGCTGGGACGGCAACTGGGCGGGGCTTTCATTCCGCCGACGATTACCTCGCTGGGTGAATATATACGGTTGTTACCTCCGCAAACCGGTGCCAGTGCCACTGCACCCAGCGAACGACTGATGTCGCTGTATGCGGATCTGCGCCAGCATGCATGGCTGAAGAAGCTCTTTAGTGCGCGCCGCAATACTGATTTATTGCCACTGGCGGAAATCCTGCTCGCGCTATCAGATGAATTGACGCAAGCCATGCTGCCTGAGTTGCAGGTGTCAACTGATGTCGCCGATGCACGCTGGCAAGCAGCGCTGGAGCAATTGTCACCGGTGGCGCGCAATTTGTTGTCAGATGAAACGCAGCTGGTGTGGACCATCTGGAAAAGCCAGCTGGATGCCAGCGATGCGATCGTGCACCGCTTTGCGCAAATGATGCGTATTGCCGGGCAGGCGCAATTGCCATTGTTCTGGATCAGTCCGGTAGCAGCCGATGCGCTGGAGCAGGCTTTCCTCGACGCTTATCAGGTGAACCGGCCTGTGGTTGCGATCACGCTGGACTGGCATGCGCAACATATTAATAGTACCTATGCTGCTGCCTGGCCCGAGTTGCTGGTGGATGAAGAGGCTCTCGCAAGTGACGCATTGCCATTGGCAACGCCAGCGGGCTTGTCTTTATATGCCGCGCACAACCTGGAAGCAGAAGCCAAAGCCGGTGCACAAACCATACTGGACTGGCTGCAACAGGGCAAAACGAATATCGCCATCGTCGCGCAGGATCGCGTAGTCGCACGTCGCATTCGTGCGCTGCTGGAACGTGCACAAGTGATCGTGGCTGATGAAACCGGCTGGAAGCTATCAACTACGCGCGCTGCTGCGGCGCTGGCGTCGTGGCTGGAACTGGTGGCAGCGCGTGCCGAAACCATCGCCTTGCTGGATTTCCTGAAGTCGCCGTTTGTCTTTTCTAATACTGACAATAAAGCCGATCTGGTCATGGCGAGTGAGCTCGCTTTGCGTCGTGCCAATGTGCTCGGCGGCTGGGATGCGGTCGGCGACGCGCTGACGGCGATTCCTGCGGCGCAGAATATGGTGAAGCTGCTGGCACAACAGGCGACCGGTTTCAGCAAAGGTAAAACCTTGTGCGACTGGATCACCGCCAGCCAGCAAACGCTGGACGCACTTGGCATGCGTGCTGCCTTGCAGGCGGACGGCGCTGGTGCGCAAGTGCTGCAGTTGTTACAGGATATAGAACAGGACTGCGCCGCAGTCGGGCATATCTTTTCATTTGCCGAATGGCGCGCCTTCCTGAATCTGCAGCTGGAAGCAACCGCCTATGTGCAATTGAACCGCGACCGTCGCGTCGTGATGCTGCCGTTGAACGGTGCGCGTTTGCGTAGCTTCGATGCGGTCTTGCTGGTCGGGGCCGATGCCGAGCATTTGCCATCGCAACCGAGCGAAACCTTGTTCTTCGCGAATGTGGTGCGGCGTGAACTGGGCCTGGCAACACGTGAAAGCAGACAACGCCAGCAGTTGCGTGATGTGACGGAGTTGCTGTCGTCGAATGCGCTGGTTGTGATGTCATGGCAGGCGCATAAGAACGGCGAACCGAATCCCGTCAGCCCGTGGATAGAGCGCTTGCAGCTGAGTCTGGCGCGCGCTGGTTTGCCGGAAGTCGCAACGCATCGAGTCGAGATCGCACCACGCGGCCTGATACCGGCGCCGCTGAGCATGCCGGCGCCACATGCTGCCGTCTTGCGCCCGCAAAAGCTTTCCGCCAGTGGCTATAACAGCCTGGTTGCTTGCCCATATCAATTCTTTGCCACGCGCATGCTGGGTTTGTCCGGACTCGATGAGTTATCGGATATGCCGGAGAAGCGCGATTACGGTGACTGGCTGCATCAAATCCTCGCGATCTTCCATACGCGCTTGCACGAAGTTGCAAAGTCCGAGCGTGCCGCTTTGCTGCAAGAGATCACAGACCAGGTATTCAATCTGGCACTGGATAAAAGTGCTGCCGCACTGGGTTATTACGCGCGCTGGCAAAAAGCGATGCCCGCTTATCTGGAATGGTTAAGCGAGCGCGAAGCGCAAGGCTGGCATTTTGTGCTGGGCGAAGAGAAGTTTGAAAAAGTATTGCGTTGGGATGATGGCGAAATCATCCTGCACGGTCGGGTCGATCGCATGGATGAGAATGAAGCCGGCGAACGTGCGGTGCTGGATTACAAGAGTACCAACCAGAATGCGCTGCGGGAAAAACTCAAGCACGGTGAAGACCATCAATTGCCGTTCTACGGTTTGCTGTCGGATGTGCCGCTGGCAAACGCGCTGTATATCCCGCTGGAAGCCAGCAAGGACAAGATCAAGGAAGTGGAATCACCCGACTATGACAATTGGCAGCAGACTTTGAGTACGCAAATCGTCAACAGCATGCGTGCGATTGCGCATGATGCGCCTTTGCCTGCGACTGGCCCGGAATCGGTATGCCAGTACTGTGATGTGCGTGGACTATGCCGCAAGGGAGCATGGTAATGCGCGGGCCGGATGACATGACGCGGGATGTATCTATGTCGGAGCCGCACATGGTGCCGCGTGCTTATGAAATCAATGGCGAGCAGGCGGATGCTGCCCACTTCGTCGCGCGTGCCTGTGATCCTGCGCGTTCAGTGGTGGTGGAAGCCTGTGCCGGTAGCGGCAAGACCTGGTTGCTGGTAGCGCGTGTACTGCGTTTGTTACTGGCAGGTACCGAGCCCGCCGCCATCCTCGCGATTACCTTTACGCGCAAGGCAGCGCAAGAGATGCGTGAACGCCTGATGCAATTGCTGCACGAGCTGACGCTGAAGCCGGATGCAGAAGTACTGGCCTTGCTGCGCGAACGTGGCATTCCCGAACATGCACTGGCCGAGATTTTGCCGCAGGCGCGTGCATTGTATGAAAAGGTTTTGCGCAGCCCGCAGGCCTTGTCGATAGACACTTTCCATAGCTGGTTCGCACGCCTGATACAGATCGCACCTTTGGCCTCCGGTGTGCCGCATGGCTACAGCCTGACCGAATCGACCGGTGAGTTGTTATCGGATGCTTACAGTCGCTTCATGCAGGAAGTGAATGAAAAAGATCAGCAGCACGTCAAGGAAGTACTGATCGATTTATATGGACAGGTCGGCGACTTCAGCACGCGCAACTTATTGAATTCATTTATCGCCAAGCGCGCCGAATGGTGGGCGTCGGTACAGGGCGGTGAACCGCTGCAATGGCTGGAAGAACTCTGCGGTGCCGATGGCGTGACCGACGCACGCCTATCCTTGTGGTCGGATGAAAATACTGTAGAGAGTTTCCTTCGGATTGCTTACTTACTCGGTCATGGCGGTGTCGCGAATCAAAAAAGAGCTACGGCAATTGAAAGTGCAATTTCCGGTGGCGCCAGCTTGGAAAATTTTACTTCTTTAGCTAATGAGTTCTTTGACGATAAGGGAAAATTCAGAAGGAATGGTTCCACTAATAACTTTGTAAAAACAGTAAATGAAAATTTAGGGGAGAACGGACTATTAGCATTTGAGCTGGAGTTTGATCGATTGGGCGAAGCGCTGAAGAAGATCCTGCGTCGCAGCATGGAGCCGAAAGTCATCGCGTTAAATCGCTCCCTGTTTACAGTGGGTGCGGCATACCTTGAGATTTACCAGGCGGTTAAAGCCGAGCAGCGGGTATTCGATTTCGCCGATCTGGAATGGCAGGCTTATCGCCTGTTAACGAATGAAGAGCACGCCGCTTATTTGCAGAGCCGTCTCGACGCACGTTACAAACATGTGTTGCTGGATGAATTCCAGGATACCAACCCGCTGCAGTGGAGCATCGTCCAGGCCTGGCTCAACGCTTATGGCGACGATAGCGACAAGCCCAGCATGTTTGTGGTCGGCGATCCCAAGCAATCGATTTATCGCTTCCGTCGTGCCGAGCCGCGCGTATTTTCGGCGGCGCGCACAGTGCTGGTGGCGCAAGGTGCAGACTTCCTGCGCACCAACCAGACGCGTCGTAATGCACGCAGCATCGTTGACGTTCTGAACGATAGCTTCCGCGGCAATCCTATTTATACGCCACAGACTACGCTCTCGGGTAATGAGGGCGCGGTGTGGCAATTGCCACTGGTGCAGCAGGAAAAGAGTGAGAAAGTCGTCTGGTCGCCAGCCATGATGCGTGATCCATTGACCGAGCCGCGCGAGGAAGAGGAAGATGCGCGTCGCCTGGAAGAAGGGCGTGCAGTAGCGCAAGCCATCCTGCGGGCGCGCACCCTGACCCCGGGTGCGCAGTGGTCGGATGTGATGTTGCTGGTCAAGAAGCGTACCCATCTGGGCGCCTACGAACGCGCGTTGCGCGAAGCGGGTATTCCGTTTGCATCGGATAGACGCGGTGGTTTGCTGGAATCGCTGGAAGTCGCTGATCTGATCGCCTTGCTGACTTTCCTGATTACGCCGCATGACAATCTGGCGCTGGCGCATGTGCTCAAGTCACCTATCATGGGCGCGACCGATAACGATCTGATCGCGCTGGCCTTGCGCAGTGAGAAAACATGGTGGAGCCGTTTGCATCAGGCCGAACTGAATACACCGACATTGCAGCGCGCAGTGCAGCTATTGGAGAAATGGCTGGAACTGGCTGCGCGTTTGCCGGTGCATGATTTGCTCGACCGCATCCTGCATGAAGGTGATGTGGTCGCACGCTACGCACTATCCGCATCGCCGCTGGTACGCGGGCAAGTGCTGGGCAATATCGAAGCCTTTACCGAACTGGCACTGAACCTGGATGCCGGACGTTATCCGAGCTTGCCTAAATTCATCGATGCTTTGCGTCGCCTGCAAAAATCGGCTGAAAGCGATGCACCGGACGAAGCGGATATCGACGCTGCGCTGGATGCGGTGCGCATCCTGACTATCCACGGCGCGAAAGGGCTGGAAGCCGACATCGTGGTGTTGCTGGACGCGAATCATAGTGATCCGGCGCGTGATGATTACGGCGTGCTGTGCGAATGGAAGCAGGAAGCCGATGCGCCGAATCACTTTTCGGTATTCGGGCGCCAGGCCGAGCGTGGTGCGGCGCGCGATTATCTGTTCGCAGAAGAAGAACAGCTGAAAACACAGGAAGACTGGAACCTCTTATATGTAGCGACCACGCGCGCGAAGAAGCTATTAATCGTGAGCGGCGTGGCGGACGCACGTAGTGGTTCAGAGAGCGGTGTGGCCGAGGGCTGCTGGTATGCGCGTTTCCGGGGAGCGCAGCAGGTCGAGCCGGAGCAGCAAGAGCAAGTGTGTGATGTCGCGCTGGAGCAGGAATTCCAGCTGGCGATATTCAGTCCGCCCGCCATGCCGCTGGAGCAGACTGAATTGCCGGCAGCGTTCAGCAGCGCAGAAATCGAAGAAGGCATCGTCCTGCATGCACTGATGGAACGTCTGACCCAGCACTGGCCGATACAGATTTATGACGCAGCGGCGCTGGCGAAATGGTTGTCCTGCACGCGCGAGATGGCGGAAGTGGTGCGGGTGCAGGCTGAAGCGATATTGGGACAAGCCGAACTCAGTCGCTTCTTTGATCCGTCACAGCATCGTTTTGCGCGTAATGAGATGGAAATCGTCAGCACTAGCGGGATTGCACGTTTTGACCGGGTGGTGATGTTTGACGATGAGTTGTGGATCCTGGACTACAAACGCAATCTGTTCGACAGCGAGCGGGCGGCGTACACTGCGCAGCTGGCCCGTTATCGCATTGCAGCACAGGATGTTTTCCCCGGCCTGAAGATACGTACTGCGCTGATCACGGTGGATGGCAATCTGACTGAGGTAATATGACGCATGCCGCGCATGTGTGTATTGCGCGGCGTGTAATTTTGGCAAGCGAGCTTGTCCTATCGCTGACCGCTAATCGATAAATTTAAACCTCGCAGCGGAAAACCGACGCCCGATAGCGCTATCTATTGACGGTCATTCCTCTGCACTACTATAGTGGCGAGATGATTACAGACTTTCACAATCTTTCTGCAAAGATCAGCCAGCTGGCTGATCTGACTCAATCGCTACGTAGCGAAAATGCGGATTTGCGCATCAAATCGGCTGCCCTGGCGGCCGAGAATGCCGAGTTGACGCGCCGCATGCAGGAAGCGCACGAACGCGTTGCTGCACTGCTCGCAAAAATCCCTGCACAAGAACAAGATGAGGAGACCGCATGATCCAGCTCGATGTATCCATCATGGGGCAGCCTTATAAACTGGCTTGCAAGGAAGGCGAAGAAGGCGCGCTGCAGGAAGCGGTTGCGTATCTGGACGGCAAGATGTCGGCCATCCGCGACGCTGGCAAGTTGAAGGGTAATGACCGTATCGCCGTCATGGCTGCGCTCGGAATTGCTGCAGAGCTTTTGGCGACCAAATCGCCGAGTGGCCCCTTGTCCGAGATGTCGATGGCCGAGGTCAAGCAAAAAATCGCTGCAATGCACGAAACGCTGGATACGGCATTGGCGCCACAAGAAAATCTTTTCTAAGATTTCTTTTCCTTGTCCTGCGATTGGAGTAAACTAAGCGCTCCTGCCGTGTTCGCCATTGCCATAAAATCCTTGAACCATTTATGCGCAGCGGCTGCGGAATTTTGTTCGATGGGAGTGCGCGTCGCTAGTCCGATGAACCCGAAGTTGAACTAACTGTGGCCAACTTGAACCTTTTGGTTCAGGATGCCGGCAAAGCGGCACAGGCGGGACTTGAATACTGAAACGGTTGCATGCAAATGCAGCCGTTTTTTATTTCCGCTGCCGTTTCTGGACAAGGGCGGGACAAGAGCGGACATCTGCTGCAAAATCACCGGACGATCCGGTTCCATCTTTGGTTTTATAATCCGCCGGTATATTTAACTTTTCAGGCAAACAGCTTATGCGCTATTGGCTTATGAAATCCGAACCGAGCGAAGTCAGCATCGATGATGCCTGGTCCGCTCCCAAAAGAACCGTGGCATGGACCGGCGTGCGTAACTACCAGGCGCGCAACTTCATGCGCGACACCATGCAGGTCGGCGACGGCGTCCTGTTCTATCACTCCAGTTGCGCCGAGCCCGGCATCGTTGGTCTGGCCGAAGTTGCCAGCACCGCCTATCCCGACCATACCCAGTTTGAACCGGACAGCCATTACTACGATCCGAAAGCGACGCAGGAAACACCGCGCTGGATGATGGTCGACGTCCGTATCAAGAAAAAGACCCGCCTGCTGTCGCTGGCCGAAATGCGCGCCATGCCGGAGTTGAGCGGAATGGTGCTCCTGCAACGCGGCAGTCGCCTGTCGATTACGCCTGTCACCACTGATGAATGGAATTTCATCTGTAAGCAATTGGGCTGATCCGGCGTAGTTAATTCTCTTCATCTTGTGCAGGCGGAATATTGCCTGCGTATCTTTGCTTCTTTTTCCCTGGATTTCGCTTCGATAAATTTTCTGCCATGGAAAATTATTGGAGATGAAATACGCCTCTGTTACAAAAAATATTTAACATTTTTATGAATATTTGATGACAGTGCGCATGTAATTTTTCGCATGTCCTTATACGGTAAAAAATTCAAACACACTAATCTGCCTGTTTTTTAAGCAGTTACATGCGTTGACCGCGCAAGATGTACCAGCATTGCGCGTAATTTTTACAAACACATTCCTCCTGTCCTTACACACGGACATCATCCGTTTCCTTTCATTATTTTTTCTGAATTCAGGAGACGAATATCTCTTATTTTTCCGCGCGCACGACGTGGAACTAAATCATGAGCACCATCTCTTAACCAGCTCTTTGTATAGACAAAATGACACGAATTTATTGCCGCAGAAAATTTTGTTCGGGCGCAATTTGAAATAAAAATTTCTTGGTCGCGCTTTTCATCTGTGTGCATGTTTGCTTCCTTCATCGGAGCCTTATTTAAGAATGGTGGGAAAAATGATGGTGTCGTTGACTTCATACACACACAGCATCGATGACTTTGGTGCATGCCTTGCTGCTGATGCAATGAACCAGGTGCACGCAGCTCAGGTGCTGGGAAAATAATGATGAACATACTTGTGATGCATGAGCGCGCAGTGCTTGCGCGCCGCCGCCAGGCTCGTCTGCGATCATCCGTGCTGCTGCTCGCGACGATGGCCAGCCTGCCGGTACTTGCTGCAGATCCGGTGACTGGCGATACCTTCACGCCGTATGCCAGCTACGGCATTTATTACGATGCCAATCTGTTGCGCCAGTCTGATATTGCGCGGCAGAGCGGGGCGCAGTTATCTGATCGCTGGATGCGTGCCGCAGTGGGCATACGCATGGATAAAGACATCGGGCGACAGAAACTGACCGCCGATGCCTCGGTCTATCGTGCCGACTACGATCACTTCAATCAATTCAATAACACTGGCAAAGACCTTACCGCCAACTGGAAGTGGGCGCTCGGCAATCAGTTCTCGGGGAACGCCGGCGTGAATTACATGCAAGGCCTGACCTCGTTCGATGACTATCGCAGCATGCAGCGCAGTATACAAACGCAGACCAAGACCTATGTCGACGGCTCGTGGCGCTTCCATCCGAGCTGGGCATTGAATGCGGCGTACAGCCATTACGACCTCGGCTATGACCTCGAAGTGCAGAAGCCATCTGAACGTACGCTGGACATCACCGATGTCGGTGTCGATTACCTGGCGCGCAGCGGCAACAAGGTTGGTGTGGTCTTGCGGCATATAGAAGGTGATTACACCTTTGCCGACATCAACTCGTATACGCAGAATGAAGTGAAGGCCAAGGTTGACTGGCAAGTCACCGGCAAGACCATGCTGCAATTCCTCGGCGGCTACGCCAAGCGTGAATATGCAATCAATCCGCAACGTGATTCCAATGTGCCGAGTGCACGTCTCACCGCTTACTGGAAGGCGACTAACAAGACAGCGGTCTCACTGGCTGCCTGGCGTGAGCTGGGCGCGACCGACAACCTGGCCGCCAACTATGCACGCAACCAGGGTCTGAGCCTGGCGTCGACCTGGGATGCGACCAGCAAGATCAGTGTCGATGGCCTGGTGATGGCAGAGAAGCGCAGCTACAACGGCGTGTCGGTGATACAGGGACTGGAGCCGCTGAATCGCTCGGACGACTATCGCAATGCCTTGCTTGGCGTGACGTACAAGCCGACCTCGCACTGGCGCATACGCGCGGCGGTATTCCGTACCACCCTGGATTCGAATATTCCATCGGCGTCTTACAGTACCGATGGTGCTCATATCAGTACACGCTATGAATTCTGACATCAGCCAAATCAAATATCCGGCGGATATACCCGCGCGGAATTTCTATCGTCGCCTGCTCGATCCGCTGATTGCGATCGGCTTGCTCTATCTGATGAGCGTGCTGATAGGGCATGGCTTCAGCGCGCAGCATGTGGTGCTGGCGATACTGACCTTCTTTATCTGCTCGACCGTATTCAGCTGGAGCGATCCGTGGCGTGATGCGGCATCGAATAATTTCCTCAGCAAACTCAAGGCGATCTTGCTGGCCTGGAGCCTGGTGGCGGTACTTCTGCTGTTCTTTGGCTATGTGGCTGGTTTGTCGTCCCTGTTTACCCAGCAGGAAATTATCATCTGGCTGCTGCTGACGCCGCCACTGCTATTGCTGGGCCAGATCGTCCTGCAAAAAGCGAGCTCCGGCTTGCGTCGCACCGGCATACGCTCGGTGGTACTGGTCGGTGTCAATGAACTGAGCGTGAAGCTGGCCGAGCGTGTAGATGAAAATCCTGATCTGCGCATGGAAGTCAGCGGCTTCTTTGATGACAGGGATGTCTCGCGCCAGCCGGATGATCAGCGAGTGCCTTTGCTTGGCAGCATGTCCGATATCCCGGCCTATGTGCGGCAAAACAATATCAACACCATCTTCATCAGCCAGCCTATCTCGGCGCAGCCGCGCATACGCAAGTTGCTCAATGAATTGCAGGACACCACAGCTTCGATCTACTTTCTGCCGGATATCTATGTCTTTGATCTGATCCAGGCGCGCTTCGACAGCGTGGCCGGTTTGCCGGTGGTGGCGATTTGTGAGTCGCCGTTCACAGGTATTAACAGCATGATCAAGCGTGGCAGCGACATCGTGCTGGCCTCGATCATCCAGCTCATGCTGTTGCCGGTCATGCTGGGCATCGCAATCGCGATCAAGGTCACCTCGCCGGGGCCGGTGATCTTCCGCCAGCGCCGCTACGGCCTCGATGGTGAAGAAATTATCGTCTACAAATTCCGCTCGATGACGGTATGCGAAGACGGTGCACGGGTGGTGCAGGCAACCAAGGACGACCAGCGCATCACGCGCATAGGTGCCTTCCTGCGCAAGACCTCGCTCGATGAATTGCCGCAATTCTTCAATGTCCTGCAGGGTCGCATGAGCATAGTCGGGCCGCGTCCGCATGCGGTCGCGCACAACGAGCTGTATCGCAAACAAATCAAGGGTTACATGCTGCGGCACAAGGTGCGCCCCGGCATCACCGGCTGGGCCCAGGTGAATGGTTTGCGCGGCGAGACCGACACGCTGGACAAGATGGAAGCGCGCATCGCCTATGACCTCGACTACCTCAAGCGCTGGTCGCTGGCACTCGACCTGTGGATCATCCTGCGCACCTTCAAGGTCGTGCTGATGCGTGACAACGCTTATTGATACCGAATACGAAGCAAATGGAGTGAAGCATGAAAAAAATAAGACAAGCAATGTTGGCGATTCTGATGATTACCGTAGGCAGCTGGGTACAGGCCGCCGATGTACCGCTGGGTGCAGGTGACGTGGTAAAGATCACCGTCTTCGGTAACAGCGACCTGACGGTGGAAACACGTGTCAGCGAAGCGGGCAGCATTTCATTCCCGCTGGTCGGTGAAGTAAAAGTCGGCGGTCTCTCATCCAACCAGGCGGAAAAGAAAATTGCTGACCTGTTGGATAAAGGCGGTTTCATCCGCAATCCGCAAGTCAACCTGATGGTGACCGAGATGCAGAGCCAGCAGGTATCGGTGCTGGGGCAGGTTAACAAGCCCGGGCGTTACCCGGTTGACGGCAAGCGCAGCCTGACCGATGTGCTGGCGATGGCGGGCGGTGCGAATGAAGAAGCGGCCGATACCGTAATCCTTACGCATACCCGTGACGGCAAAACCAGCAAGGAAAGCATAGACCTGCTGGAACTGGTGCGTTCCGGTGATCCGAGCAAGAACCGCGAGCTGGTGGCAGGTGACCAGATATTCGTCGAACGTGCGCCGCGCTTCTATATCTACGGCGAAGTACAGAAGCCGGGTTCCTACAAGCTGGAACGCAACATGATGGTGCTGCAGGCGCTGTCCACCGGTGGCGGCCTGAGCGCACGCGGTACGGAACGCGGCGTACGCATCAAGCGGCGCGATGCCAATGGCGTACTGCAAATCATCAGCGTCAAACATGACGATTTACTCAAGCCGGACGACATCGTCTATGTAAAAGAAAGCCTGTTCTGAGCGGGGCACGACTATGACTATCAGCCAAATCCTGCGCACCTTGCGTGCGCGTTACAAAATCATCGTGCTGCTGCTGGCGCTGACGCTGGCGTCCGCCTTCGTGGTCAGCCTGGTGATGTCCAAGACCTACAAGGCAACGACGGCACTGGTGTTGAATAACAAGGGTGTCGATCCGGTCACCGGCCTGAACGTGCCGGCACAACTGACGCCGGGTTACATGCCGACCCAGGTCGATATCGTCAACAGCAAAGTGGTCGCAATGAAAGTCATCGACGATCTGAAGCTGGCTGATAGTCCTGCCGTCAAGGAACGCTACGCACGGCTGGATCCGGGCCACGGCACGATACAGGACTGGCTGGCCGATGGCTTGCGCAGCAGCCTGACGGTGGAGCCGGCGCGTGAAAGCAGCGTGCTGAATATCAGCTTCAAGGGTGACGATGCCGATTACGTGGCGAAAGTAGCGAACGCCTTTGCGGCGGCTTATCAGCAAGTCAGCGTCGACCTGAAAGTCGCTCCGGCACAAAAAGCCAGCGGCTACATCAATGAGCAAATCAAAGTCTTGCGTGACCGCTTTGAAGATGCGCAAAACCGCATGTCGGCTTACCAGCAAAAGAACAATATCTTCAGCAGCGATAATAAGCTGGATGTGGAAACCTCCCGCCTGAATGAATTGTCGAGTCAGCTGGTGGTAGCGCAAGGGCAGGCGATGGATGCCACTTCACGCCAGCAGCAGGTCAAGCGCAATGCCGGGGATTCGCCGGATGTCCTGTCCAATCCTTTGATACAGACGCTGAAGTCACGTTTGTCGGAAGCCGAAGCCAAGTTCGCCGATACGTCGAAGAAACTCAATATCAACCATCCGCAATACATCGCCGCCAAATCGGAAGTGGATCAATTGCGCGCCAACCTGAATCAGCAGATAGGACTGGCTTCCAGCGGGGTCGTGAACAACGCAAGGATCGCGCAGCAACGTGAAGCGGAAATCCGTGCGGCACTGGATGCACAAAAGAAAAAGGTGCTGGCACTGAATGGTGCACGCGATGAATTGAGTGTGCTGGCGAATGAAATGGAAAACGCGAAGAAGGCGTACGAGACCGCTTCGCAACGCCTGACCCAGACCAGCCTGGAAGGCCAGTCCACGCAATCCGATATCTCGGTGCTGACGGCGGCAACGGCACCGCGCAGCCCGGCCAGCCCGCGTCTCATGCTCAATCTGCTGGTCGCACTGGTGGTTGGCCTGATGCTGGGTGTGGGTGCGGCGATTGCGATGGAATTGCTGGATCACCGCGTGCGTTCGCCGGAAGACCTGACGCGCATCTTCGATTTGCCGCTGATAGGCGTGATCGAAAAAACAAAAAAGCTGGGCAAGAGAAATCCTCCGCGCCTGGGCCCTGCAGGATCGGCCGGTCCTGCGATAGCTGCCTGAAGCCACAAGCGACAGCACAGCGCACATTTTAGATAGGAAACATCATGATCAGAAACGCAACGCAGATCCAGGATGCCGCCACCTTGCAGTATCGCGAGACACGTCCATTGAGCGCAGCCAACCAGATGGGCAGCATCCTGGTCAAGAGTGGTCGTCTTAGCGTCGGCGACACCGAACGCATCCTGCGCGAGCAGCATATACACCGGCAGCGCTTTGGTGAAACCGGCGTCGCGCTGGGTTTGTTGACAGCTGCCGATATCGATTTCGCGCTGTCCAGCCAGTTCGCCTATCCCTATTTGCGTCGCGGCGAAAGCAGCGTCAGTGAAGAAGTCATCGCTGCCTATGATCCGTTCAGCAAGCAGGTCGAAGCGTTGCGTGCCTTGCGTAGTCAACTGGTGATGCGCTGGTTTGGTTCTGGTGCGCAACGTTCTGCATTGGCGATTACCAGCGCCGAGCGTGGTGATGGCCGCAGCTATATCGCGGCCAACCTGGCGGTACTTTTCTCGCAGCTGGGTCAACGCACGCTGCTGATCGATGCGGATATGCGCAGACCGCGCCAGCATAAATTATTTGGCATAGAAAACCGCAGCGGCTTGTCCGGCATCCTGTCCGGCCGTAATGCCGCCACTGATGTGCAGCGCATAGAAGCCCTGATGGATTTGTCGGTCTTGCCGAGCGGCGTGTTGCCGCCGAATCCGCAGGAGTTGCTGGGGCGCGGTGCCTTCCCGCAAATGCTGCGCGACTTCAGCACTGAGTTCGATGTGATCCTGATTGATACCCCGCCGGATTACGACTATGCCGATGGCCAGACTGCGGCGGCACGTGCCGGTGCGGCGCTGGTCGTCGCACGCAAGGACAAAAGTCATGTCGGTGCGATTGGCAATCTGGTCGATTCGATGAAGCATAGCGGCGTGCTGGTGGTCGGCGCCGTTATGAATGAATACTAAATTTAGATGAGATGACATGGCGAGCCCGAAGAATCACAAACAGCTATGTAAGGAATTGATGCAGCAGCACGAAGTATTGCTGGAGTTGATAGGTGATGCGCCTTTCCACTATGTCGATATCCCTACGCACGGCAATGTAGGCGACTTGCTGATCATGCACGGCACGCTGGCTTTCTTCCGCAAGCACGGTCTGCGTCCCAAGCTGATCGCACCTTACGACGCTTATGACCCGGAGTGGATAGATGAAGGTGATGTGATCGTATTCCACGGCGGCGGCAATTTCGGTGACCTGTATCCATGCTTCCAGCAGTTGCGGGAAGACATCGTCATGTCGCATTCGCGCAATCGCATCATTGTGCTGCCGCAATCGCTGCATTTCTCTTCAGCTGTCGAGCAGGCTGCTTCCGCAGAAGTATTCCGCAGTCATCCGGATGTACACATCTGTGTACGGGATGAAGTGTCGCTGCAGATGGCGCAAGCCTTCAGCGATCACGTGTATCTGTTGCCGGATATGGCGCATCAGCTCTATCCGCTGCGGTCTGGGAACAAGCGTCCGTCACAACATGGTTTGCGCATTAGTCGCGTCGATGATGAAGGTGGTGCGCATGCCGATATGAGCGAGCTGAATATAGAAACTCTCACCGACTGGCCGGAATTCGTCGGTGAGCGGGAAGAACGTATCAACCTGTTCCGTCGTGGCCTTGGAGGTTTCTATCGCCGTGGTATGGGACGCATCGCGAATCGCATCCTGGTGCGTCTGTGGATCGCTTACTCGGCACGGCTAGTCAAGGATGCGGCGCGCTTGTTTGCGCGGCATGAGTTCATCGTGACGGATCGCCTGCACGGCCACATCCTCGCTTGCCTGCTGAATCGCCCCAACATCGTGCTCGATAACAGCTATGGAAAGAATTCCCGCTATGTCGCGGCCTGGACGCAGCGCAGTGAGCTGGTGACGCTGGAGCAGGCACAGACGCAACCCACACAGCCACGGACAACACGAATCGCAGATGTCGCGCAGTTGGCGGCCATCATTTAAGGGAGAATTATTTTGGCGACGATAGATGTTTTACTGCCGGTGAAGAACGGCATCGACTACCTGGCGGCATCGCTGGACAGTATCTGCATGCAGACTTTCAGGGATTGGCGCGTGCTGGTGCTGGACCACGGTTCTACCGATGGCAGCCTGGAGCTGGCCGAGGACTACCACCGACGCGATCCGCGCATAGAAGTACATAGCTTCCCGCAAGCCGAAGGCCTGGCTGGCTTGCTGAATTGCGGCCTCGAGATCAGCGATTGCAAATATGTGATGCGGCATGATGCCGATGATGTCTGCTTCGTCGATCGTATGGAGATCGTGCTGGCCGCTTTCAAACGGCAACCGGACTGTGTCGCTATCAGCGGGCAATCGTCGGTGATCAATGGTGCAGGTGAAGTCGGCGGCAATATCAAGATGCCGATCGGTCGTCAGCGTGTGGCAGCCGCCAGCTTCTTCCGCAATCCGATTACGCATCCGGCTGCCATGATGGATTTCGCTGCGGTACAAAAACTGGGTGTGCGTTACGGCTCGGATTTCCTGAAGGTGATGCCTGCCGACAAGCGTTTGCAGGTGAATAGCCTGGCTGAGGATTACTTCATGTTCGGCCAGCTGGCGATACTCGGCAAGTGCACCAATGTGCCGTCACAGCTGATCCAGTATCGCTGGCACGGCAGCAATGTCAGCGCGACGCGCTTCCGCGAACAGGTCGAGGTGTCGCTGGATATCTCGCGTTACCTGACGCGCTCCTTCTGCATCATGCATGACCTGCCTTACTTCGATCCGGCGCCTTTCTGCAATCACGGCGGTATTTTGTTTGATGTGAATGGCCGGACCGATTTTTCCGATGAGTTCGCGCAGATGGCGTATACCTTGCGCCGCGGACTCGGTGCGTCGGAAGAGCTGGAACGCGAACTGATCTTCCGTAAAGCGGCATCGACGCGGCAGGATGCGGCCTTGCTGTGGCGCTATTTCCAGTTCCAGTCGCGCAATGCACCTGAGACTGGTGAATGGAATGCCATCCGTTCCTGGCTGATCCGTCGTTTCCCTGGCAAGGGCAGCATGAGTGTGGCCGGGGAACTGGCTGCTTAATTCCATGCCTACCGACATTCCATATCAGGCCACTGCAGCTGGTGGCAAAGTACACATGCGCTGGCTGCCGAATCAGGGGCAGGCGCATACAGTACTGGGCGTGATCGTGCTGGCGCTGCTGGCCGGGATCGTCGTACCGTTTTATGCGGAAGTGATGGATTACAAGCTGGCGCGACTGGCAGCCTTGCCTGCCTTCCTGCTGTTTGGTTTTCTGCTGCTGTTTAACCGTATGGCCTTGCTGACGCTGATTATCGTGTTTCGCTCGGTCGGTGATGTGGTGCTGGAATCCACTCGTTTCTCGATAGGCGGCTATACCACCGGGCTCGGTGGTGTCATCAATCTGTGTGTGATCCTGCTGGCCTGCATGCTGGTGATGGAGCGGCCGCAGCAATTGCCGAAGAAGATGGTCTGGTCGTGGTTGCCGTTCCTGCTGGCAGCGCTGTTCGGTGTCGTGATCTCGCCGGAGAAGGGTGACGCGATCCGCACTTACCTGACGCTGTTGTCTTATTTCGCGATGTTCGTGAGTGCTTTTTACTTCGTGCGCTCGGCGCAGGATTTCCGCTATTGCGTACGATTGGTGTTGTGGTCCTCGGTCTTGCCTGCGCTGTATGCAGTGGTCGATGTTGCCTTGCACGGTGCCAGCGGCGGGGCGGAAGGCTTCCGCCTGCAATCAACGTTTACCCATCCGAATATCTTCGCCTTTTACCTGACGCTGGTGATCCCGCTGATCCTGTTCACTCTGAAGGATAAGGCCATGCCTATGAGTGGCACCATGCGGGTGGTGGTGACGCTGTACTTCTTTTACCTGCTGGCTTTGCTGGTGCTGACGCAGACCCGTAGTGCGTGGATTGCCTGTCTGTTTGTCTTTGTCGGCTATGCCTTGCTGTTTGAACGACGTTATCTGCTGTACCTGATGCTGTTGCCGGTGGTGGCTTTGCTGGTGCCGGAGATCCGTGATCGCTTGCTGGATCTGGGTAGCGGTACCGAAGCAGTCGGCTATGCGAAGCTGAATTCGTTTGCCTGGCGTTTGTCGATCTGGGAGAGCGGCCTGCAGTGGATGCGCCCCAGCCATTATCTGTCCGGCTACGGCGTCGATGCTTTCCGTTACTTTTCACAGACTTTTTTTCCGGCTGCAAACAAGATGAACTGGGGTGCGCACAATGTCTATGTGCAATGGTTCTTTGATGCAGGTGTGCTCGGCTTGGGTGCTTATCTCTTCCTGTATGCACGCATGGTGCTGGTGCTGAAAGCCTTGTTCAGGACAGACCGGCTGGCGTCCTTCATCACGATTGCTATCGTGATTGTGTATCTGGTGGTGTCGTCCTCGGACAATATGTTCGGCTATCTGGTCTTTAACTGGTACTTTTGGTTTGTCATCGGTGCCGGCTGCGCACTGGCGACTATCAGCGGGGCCTTGCCCACTACTAAAGAAGGTGCGCGATGAGCGGCCCGCGTCTGGAAGTGCTGGATGGCTGGCGCGGCGTCAGCATCCTGTGTGTACTGGCAGCGCACTTGCTGCCTATGGGACCCAAGGTATTGCAGATGAATGCGATGTTTGGGCTGCTCGGTATGTCTTTGTTCTTTACGCTGTCCGGTTTCCTGATTACTTCCTTCCTGCTGAAGGACCCGCCGGTGTCGGATTTTCTGGTGCGTCGCTTCTTCCGCATCCTGCCGCTCGCATGGTTGTATCTGGCGCTGGCATTGACGCTGGCTGGTGCGTCGGCGGATACCTGGCTGTCGCATTTCTTCTTTTACGCAAACTTGCCGCCAGTGCATCTGGTGACGCTGACTGAACACATCTGGAGTTTGTGCCTGGAGATGCAGTTTTATCTGGGCATCGCCTTGCTGTTTGCCTTGTTTGGAGTGCGCAGCCTGTTGCTGCTTCCTTTGCTGGCTTTGTTCTTCACCGGCTTGCGCGTAACGGATGGCGTGTATGCATCCAGCATCAGCTATTACCGCATGGATGAAATCCTGGCCGGTTGTACTTTGGCCTTGCTGGTACAGCACCGCAGTGATTTGCGTGTGCTGGCGTGGCTGAAAAAAATTCCGCAATGGCCATTGCTGCTGTTGTTGCTGGTGTCCTGCCATGAGCAGGGCGCAGCGCTGAATTACCTGCGTCCGTATCTGGCGGCGCTGCTGGTCGGCAGCACCATCGTCAATCCGGCCAGCACGCTCGCCACCCTGCTGAACCGTCGCGTGCTGGTTTACCTGGCGACTATCTCCTATGCGTTGTACGTGATCCATCCGCTGCTGGCGCATACCTGGCTCGGTAGCGGTGATGTGATCGTCAAATACCTGAAGCGGCCCTTGCTGTTCGCGGTGCTGTTCGTCCTTGCGCATATCTCTACCTTCTACTTTGAACACTGGTGGATAGCGCGCGGCAAGATGATGGCCAACAAATTTAAAACAGCTTAAATAATATGGAGAACCCGGATATGCCTATTTCCCACCCTGATGTCGGTACCAAAAACAGTATTGCGACTGCACTGGCTTTGTGTGGCGCATTGCTGCTGACAGGCGCGCCCATGCATGCGGCAGCGCAGAGTGGCTGGGGGACGTATCAAAAGCCGTTTGCCGCCAGCTCACCGTGGAATAGTCGTCCGGTGCAGCCGGTGCTGGGCGACTTCGTGATCCCGAAGTCCACCTATGCACCTGGCGTTGCTGGTGGTGAGTGGTCTACTGGTGTGTTCCTCGCGAAAGCAGGGGATCAGCCTGTCACGGTAAGCGGTTTGCCGAAGACGCAAGGCCTGTGGGACCCGGATGCATCTGCTTTCCATGACGTGACTATCCCGCGCTGGCCTGCGGATGTAGTGGCTGCCAGCGCCAGTGATGGTCATGCCGATATCGTTGATCCGGCGACCGGCATCGTTCACTCATTCTGGCAATTGAAAAAGGTCGATGGCAAGTGGGTCGCGGCGCAGTATGCATGGACCAAACTGAACGGTCGCGGCTGGGGTGATCCGGCGCATTACTTCCAGGGTGCGCGCGCGGCCGGAGTGGCGACTGCGGGTGGCCTGATACGCAAGCATGAAGTGAAGGACGGCGATGTGATGTATCGCCACGCGCTGGCCATGTCGCTGACCTTCGACGGGTTATCGTCGCAACCGACTTATGTATTCCCGGCGACTTCGGCAGATACCGATGCCGCCACGCGCAACACAGGAAAGATACCGGAAGGTGCCTTGCTGATGCTGCCGTCTTCCTATGACACCAGCAAGATCAGCAATCCTGATCTGCGCAAAGTCGCGGAGACGCTGAAGACCTACGGCGCTTATGTGGTTGATCGTAACTTCGGTACGCCTTTCTTTATCTATGTGGAAAACGGTGCCGGTTTCGATTTGCATAAAGGCGGCTGGGACAACAACGTAGCCAATGATCTGGAACGCATGCGCGTGGCACTGCGTCCGGTGGTGTCAGCGCAAGGCTGGCTGGATGGGAATGGGCAGCCTGTCGTTCTGCAAAAGCAAATGAATCTCCTGTCCATGCGTGGCCCGTGGCAATTGCAATCGGGTGCCAGCCTGGGGGATTTCGATACCTGGCAACAGGCGGTGGTGTTTCCTGCCAACGCGCAGGCGGTGACACAAGTCAATTATTCATCGCGTGGTTTGCATCCGGTGAACTGGGCCTTGCCACAGGCAGGAAAGAACTACCGCGTTACTGCGCGGACCACTGGCGGTGGCAAATTGCGCCTGCAAGTACGCCACCCATCCGGCAACCCGCTTTACTTCGATAGCGGCGAGTTGACGAACGGCGAAGGCAAGACCTTTGCATGGCCTGATCCGCGCGCGATTGTGACCGTGTATGCGACCAGTGGTGTCGGCACCGTGTCTACGGTGAGTGGTGAATTACTGCAAATGGATTAATGAAACGAATGATGGATAGCGACTGGTCAGCAGATGTGCAGCGATATGACATGCGACGCCCGTTCCTGAAAGAGCAATCGATCTGGGCCGTGTGGACTTATCGCCTGGGGCGACGCATAGATAACCGCGCACCGGGGCGCATGAAGCGTGTGCTGACGGCTGTGTACTGGCCGTGGTTCCGCCTGGTGGAAACCATGGTCGGCATCAGCCTGCCGAAGTCGGCAGTGATAGGCGGCGGTCTGCGCATCTGGCATTTCGGCGGCATCTTTGTACACCCGGAAGCGCAGATAGGTCGCAACTGCACTTTGCGCCAGGGCGTGACCATAGGTAATCGCGTGGCCGACGGTGCGGTGCCGGTGATCGGTGACGACGTCGAGTTTGGTGCGTATGCACAAGTGCTGGGCGCGGTGCGCATCGGGAATGGTTGCCGCATCGGTGCGCTGTCGGTGGTCTTGTGCGATGTGCCGGATGGTGCAACGGCGGTCGGTGTGCCGGCGCGAATAGTCGGACAGACGGAAGCAGATAGTCTGCAAAAAAATATACAAGAAGATGTGTCGAGGATTATGCGTTCCGCTACGGAGCGCTGAAAGGATATGAAGTGAACGCGATACGTGTTGCCTACCTGATTAATCAATACCCGAAGGTGAGCCACAGCTTTATCCGGCGGGAAATATTAGCGCTGGAACGTCAGGGCATGAATGTGCAAAGGATAGCGATGCGCGGCTGGGATGGTGATCTGGTCGATGCCGAGGATTTCACTGAACGTGATCGCACGCGCTATGTATTGAAAAACGGTTTGTCCGGCTTGCTACGCTCGGTGTTGTCGGTTGCTACCTCTACGCCGACGCGCCTGTTTCACGGTTTGCGCCTGGCCTGGCAGATGAGCAAACGCGCCGACCGTTCCTTGCCTTACCACTTGATATATCTGGCGGAGGCATGCCAGGTAGCCTTGTGGCTGAAGCGGGAAGGTGTGACGCATCTGCATGCGCACTTCGGTACCAATTCTGCCGAGGTAGCAATGCTGGCGAGCGAACTGACTGGCGTACCGTACAGCCTGACCATACATGGCTCGGAAGAATTCGATAAGGCCGAGTTCATCGGCCTCGGGGAAAAGCTGCGCCGCGCTACCTTTGTCGCTGCTGTCAGTTCTTTCTGTCGCAGTCAGTTGTATCGCAGCGTCGCCTATACACACTGGGCCAAGATGCACATCGTGCATTGTGGCGTCGATCCTGACTTCTATCGCATAGGTGCGACACAGGTCGTCGAGAAGCCACGCTTTGTTTGCGTCGGACGTTTATGTGAACAGAAGGGCCAGCAAATCCTGATAGAAGCGGCAGCGCGACTGGCGGCCAAGGGTATAGATTTTGAACTGGTGCTGGCAGGGGATGGTGAGATGCGCCCCGAGGTCGAAGCACTGATTGAAAAACATGGTCTGGGTGCGCAGGTAAGGATTACCGGCTGGATCAGCAGCGAGCAGGTCAGGCAGGAGCTGCTGGCGGCGCGTGCACTGGTGATGGCGAGTTTTGCTGAGGGTTTGCCGGTAGTGATTATGGAAGCGATGTCGGTACAGCGTCCGGTGCTGACGACATGGATAGCCGGGATACCGGAGCTGGTGATCGAAGGTGAAAACGGCTGGTTGTATCCGCCGGGTTCGGTCGATGAGCTGGCACTGGCGATGGAGCGTTGCCTGAATACACCGCATGATGAACTGGCACGCATGGGTTCTCGTGCGCGTACCCGTGTGCTGGCCCGTCACGACATCGACCGGGAAGCGGCCAAGCTGATTGCCCTGTTCTATCAAGTGTCGCAAGGTGATCGCTGGCTGCTGGGAGGTAAACCATGATGACTCTATTCCAGATCATTTTGTTGCTGGTGGTACTGGCCTTGCTGGTGCCGGTTGCCGTGCTCCTGCTGCAGGTACTGGCGGCGACGGCAAAGAAATCCGTGGCCGCTATACCCGGCGGACGGCGTCCGGAAGTCGCGGTACTGGTGCCAGCGCACAATGAAGCACAAGGCATAGCCGCGACCGTGGCCGGGATACGTGCGCAGTTGCGTGAGGGTGACCGCATTCTGGTTGTTGCTGATAACTGCGATGATGACACCGCAGAACAGGCATTGGCGGCTGGTGCACCGGTATTGGAGCGCGATGATTTATCGGCGCGCGGCAAAGGCTATGCGCTGGATGCTGGCGTGCGGCAACTGGCGCTGAGTCCGCCGGAGGTCTTGATCATCATAGATGCCGATTGTCGCGTAAAAGCTGGCTCGATCACACACCTGGCTTGTACTGCGCTGGAAACGCAAAGACCGGTGCAAGCGCTGGATCTGATGCGCGCACCACGCGGTGCCGGTCTGAAGATACGTATTGCCGAGTTTGCCTGGATAGTGAAGAACAAGGTGCGTGCACTGGGTTTCCATCATCTGGGTTTGCCGTGTCAGTTGATGGGTACCGGCATGGCCTTTCCGTGGCCGTTGATAGCGCAGGCGTCGCTGGCGAACGGTCACCTGGCGGAAGACATGAAACTGGGCGTAGAGCTGGCGCGGGCGCAGGCGGCACCGGTATTTTGTCCGGAAGCCTGCGTGGTCAGTTACTTCCCGAGCAGCGATGAAGCCGCGCGCATGCAACGCACGCGCTGGGAGCATGGGCATATGGGCATGATCATGCATGAAGGCTTGCCTTTGCTGTGGCAGGGCATACGCGAGCGCAATCGTGCGCTGTTTGCGATGGCGCTGGATATGTGCGTACCGCCGCTGGCTTTGCTGACGCTGCTGGCGTGCGCAGTGTTTGCCATGACTGCGCTGAATTTCCTGGTCTTTGATTACGCTACGCCGCTGGTATTGGCCGGTGTATTACTGGCGGCATTGACGCTGGCGATACTGCTGTCGTGGCAACGCTTTGGCCAACAAGTGTTGAGCCTGAAGGATTTATTTTCGGCATTGGGCTATGCGTGCTGGAAGTTACCGTTGTACATGAAGTTCTTCGTGAACCGTCAGCTTGAATGGGTAAGGGCCAGACGTGATGCAGAATAATCAGGCACTGATGCCGGACTACAGCGGCACGCAAATTTCTTCTTACCCTGTGCAGACTGATTTTCAGCGTCAGGTGGTGTGCATACTCGGACTGCCTTTCGATGTGATCAGCACTGACCAGGCGGTCGATAAATTATCGGATGCAGCGCATCAGTATCAGCGTTGCTTTCTCTCGACCCCCAATCTGAATTTTGCCGTGGCCAGTCTGGCTGGCGGCGCATTCCGCGATTCCGTCATACGTAGTGACTTGTCGGTGGCAGACGGCATGCCGCTGGTATGGATAGCAAGGCTGCTCGGTTTGCCTGTCACTGAACGGGTTGCCGGTTCTACTTTGTTTGAACGTCTGCGCACACGCAAAGATGGCGCGGAAAAATTGCGCGTGTACTTCTTTGGCGGACCGGATGGTGTGGCAGCGGCCGCAGCAGAGAAGCTGAATGACAGTGCGTCCGGCCTGGTATGTACAGGATATGAATCACCAGGTTTTGGCAGCCTAGAGCAGATGAGTACGCCCGCCATCATCAATCGCATTAATGCCAGCCAGGCTGATTTTGTGGTGGTCGCTTTGGGTGCAAAGAAAGGGCAGGCCTGGATAGAACACAATCTGGCCGCACTGGATGCCCCTGTCATCAGTCATCTGGGCGCGGTAGTGAATTTTGTCGCCGGTACTGTTGTACGTGCACCGCGCTGGGTGCAGCGCATAGGCGGCGAATGGTTGTGGCGCATATGGGAAGAGCCCAGCTTGTGGCGACGTTATTTGTACGACGGCTTTACCTTGCTCCGGCTGATGACGCGTCATGTGTTGCCGTGTGCGGTGATGGTGCGTCTGCGCAAACCTGAACTGGATGCGCTGCTTGCGGCACGCATAGAGATGCAGCAGCACGCCAGCCACATCAGTATTCATGTCTGCGGTGCATGGGATGAACGCAACCTGACAGCAATGCGAAAAGTATTTACAGATGCAAGCATGATGCCTGCCGACATCCGTATCGACTTTACTGACGTGACGCATATTGATAGTGCCTGCATAGGCTTGCTGCTATTGCTGTATGGCCACCAAAGCAAAGTGCAGCGTGATTTCGTCTTGCATGGAGTGCGTCCTGATGTGTTGCGTATTTTGCGTTTGTACTGTGCTGACTATCTGGTGAGTGAACAGCAAGCTGCTTACGTCGTCGTTGCCTGAAATAATTTGCAGAAATTGGCGCTGTAAAAATTACGTACATCCATGATTTTTACCGTGCATATTTTGCAAAAAATACGCGATACATTTCTGCGAAAAAATATTTCAGTTTCATGAAGTTTCCCTCTGAAAACGCGTAAATTTTTCAACTAACTTTATTGTTAAATCTTCTATCTAAATAGTGAACTTTGCGGTGATCTGACTATCTTTGTAAGGGTGCAAACTTGCCGCTTACTGGATAAATGAAATGCAAATATTAGTAACGGGAGGAGCTGGTTACATCGGCTCACATACTTGTGTAGAACTGATTAATGCAGGGTATCAGGTCGTCGTTGTCGATAACCTTTGCAATAGCAAAGTGTCGGTGCTCGATCGCGTCGCAACGATCACCGGTACCGCGATAGATTTCATCGAAGCAGACCTGCGTGACTACTCTGCGATGGATGAAATATTTTCCGCGTATGAATTTGATGCCGTCGTGCATTTCGCCGGACTGAAAGCAGTCGGTGAATCGGTGGCGGAGCCGCTGCGCTATTACGACAATAATGTGGAAGGCAGTCTGGTGTTGTTCCAGGTGATGGCCAGGCATGATGTGAAGAGTCTGGTCTTCAGTTCTTCCGCCACGGTCTACGGTGACCCGGCCACTGTGCCTATTGTCGAAGATTTTCCATTGGCGGCCACCAATCCTTATGGTCGCAGCAAGCTGATGATAGAAGAGATGCTGCGCGATGTGGCGACTTCTGATCCGTCATGGCGCATCGCTTTGTTGCGCTACTTCAATCCCGCCGGTGCGCATGAGAGCGGCCTGATCGGCGAAGACCCGAATGATGTACCGAATAACCTGTTTCCGTATGTGGCGCAGGTTGCGTCGGGGCGGCGCGAGTTGCTCTCGGTCTACGGTTCCGATTATCCGACTTCGGATGGTACCGGCGTGCGTGACTACATCCATGTAGTTGATCTCGCACTTGGCCATGTGAAGACGCTGGCACGCTTATTGAGTGCGGAAATGAATGCCGATGCAGGCGTGCTGGCCTACAACCTGGGTACCGGTTGCGGCAGCAGCGTATTGCAAATGATCAGTGCATTTGAAAAAGCGAGCGGGCGCAAGATTCCGTATCGCATCGTTGCACGCCGTCCCGGCGATATCGCCGTGTGTTACGCCGATGCTTCACTGGCGCAACGCGAACTCGGCTGGCGCGCGATCCGCAGCATAGAGCAAATGTGCGCTGATTCCTGGCGCTGGCAGGCGATGTCGGAAGAAAAGCTGGCCTATGCCTGAAGTCACATCCACATTGAGTTAACACTGAAGAATCCGAGGGAACCATGAAAGCAATGATACTTGCCGCAGGCAAAGGAACACGCGTCCAGCCCCTGACTTATGAATTGCCGAAGCCAATGATACCGATACTGGGTAAGCCGGTGATGGAGTACCTGGTCGAGCATCTGGTGAAGTACGGTATCCAGGAGATTATGGTCAACGTCAGTTACCTGCACCAAAAGATAGAAGACTATTTTGGTGAAGGGCAGCGTTTTGGTGCACAGATAGGTTATTCCTTCGAAGGCTATATGACCGACGAAGGTGAAGTCATGCCCAAGCCCATAGGTTCCGCCGGCGGTCTGAAGAAGATACAGGAGTTCGGTGGTTTCTTTGATGAAACAACATTGGTCATATGCGGTGATGCGCTGATCGACCTCGATATCAAATCAGCCTTGTTTGAACACAAGCGCAAAGGCGCGATGGTCAGCATCATTACCAAGGAAGTGCCGCTGGATAAGGCATCTGATTACGGCATGGTGGTGACCGATGAGGAAGGACGTGTTTTGTCCTTCCAGGAAAAACCGAAACCGGAAGAGGCGCTGTCGAACCTGGCCAGCACTGGTATTTATATTTTCGAGCCGGAAGTGCTGGACCTGATTCCATCCGATACCGAGTTTGATATCGGTTCACAGCTGTTCCCTTTGCTGGTGGAGAAGGGCGTGCCTTTCTTTGCTCAAAAGCGTTTCTTCAACTGGATCGATATCGGCAACGTCAAAGACTACTGGCAGGTTTCGCAAAATGTGCTGAAGGGCGAGCTCGCGCATATGACCATGCCCGGTACACAGATCGCCGATGGTGTGTGGGTCGGCCTGAACACACGCATAGACTGGGAAGGAACGACGATAGAAGGACCGGTGTATATAGGTTCCGGTTCGACGGTGGAAGCGGGCAGCACCATCATAGGCCCGACCTGGATAGGGCATGGCAGCCAGATCTGCAGCGGTTCGGAAGTCACACGCAGCGTACTGTTCGAATACACGCGCGTCTCGCCGAACTCCCATATGTCGGAGCTTGTCGTGTGCAAGGATTACTGTGTCAGTCGCATCGGCCAGATGCAGCACGTCTCGGATTGTGTCGAAGATTACTGGCGTGATGCGCGTGATCGTCGCGGCAAAACGCGCACACCTGAAGCGGAAGCTGCGGGCTTGCCACCGCAGGAAGTCAAGCCGCGCAAGCTGGCGAATGTGGCCTGACGCGAGCTTGCATGAAAATTTATCCCGTTATTTTGTCCGGTGGTTCAGGCAGCCGTTTATGGCCCTTGTCGCGTGCCGCCTTGCCCAAGCAATTACTGCCGCTGGTATCCGAGCGCACGATGTTGCAGGACACCGTGTTGCGTGTCGCTAACTGGAAAGGCGTGGAGCCGCCGCTGGTCGTCTGTGGTGATGATCATCGCTTCCTGGTCGCCGAGCAATTACGCCAGATCGGCATCACACCGACCGCCATCCTGCTGGAAGCGCAGGGGCGCAATACGGCACCTGCCGTGGCGGCGGCAGCGAATTACCTGAGCGCGCTGGAGCCGGATGCAGTGATGCTGGTGCTGCCAGCGGATCATATGATTGCGGATGAAGATGCCTTCCATGTCGCGGTGATGCTGGCTGCCGATGCGATAGGTACGACTGCGCTGGCCACTTTCGGCATCGTGCCGACTGCGGCTGAAACCGGTTACGGCTATATCCGTCGCGGTGCGGCATTAGATGCATCGGAAACCTGTTTCGCGGTGGAACGCTTTGTGGAAAAACCCGATCTGGCCACCGCAGAGAAATTCCTCGCCGATAAAAATTATTCGTGGAATAGCGGCATGTTCATGTTCCGCGCTACCGCTTACCTGTCAGAACTGCAGCGCCTGCAACCAGAGATGGCGCAGTGCTGTGCATTGGCAGTACATGATGCGTATAGCGATTTGTCATTCTGCCGCCTTGATGAAACCGCCTATGCGGCATGCCCGGCCGAGTCTATCGATTTTGCGGTGATGGAGCACACTGCGCATGCGCTGGTGATCCCGGTTGATATAGGCTGGAGCGACGTCGGCTCGTGGTCGGCGCTGGCAGAAATCAAGCCTGGCGACAAGGACGGCAACATTCTGCACGGTGATGTGTACACGGATGGCGTGACCGATACGCTGATCCGTTCCGGCAGCCGCTTCGTCGCCGCGATAGGCGTCGATAAGCTGATCGTGGTGGAAACCAAGGATGCGGTACTGATAGTCGCAAAGGACCAGGTGCAACGCGTCAAACAGGTGGTCGAACATCTGCAGCTGGAACAACGCAGCGAACATCTGAACCATACACGCGTGTATCGCCCGTGGGGTTGCTACGAAGGGATAGATGCAGGTGAGCGCTTCCAGGTCAAACGCATCACCGTTGATCCGGGTGAAAAACTTTCACTGCAGATGCACCACCATCGCGCCGAACACTGGGTAGTCGTGACGGGTACTGCCCGTATCACTTGCGGCGAGACAGTCAGGCTGCTGACTGAAAACGAATCCATCTACATCCCGATAGGTACGACACACAGGCTGGAGAATCCGGGCAAGATGCCGCTCCATCTGATCGAAGTGCAATCGGGGGCTTACCTGGGAGAAGATGACATCGTGCGTTTCGACGATGTGTATCAACGCGCCTGATGAACCTGTCTGACCATCCGAATTTGCAAGAGCATCCTTTCATACAAAACGCGACGCGTCCGCTGATCGTACGACTGACGGAAAAGCGCAGCGAAGGTCGCGTCATCCGCAGCGCGAGCTTTGGCAACCAGCAAGTCTGGTGGGATCTGGCCGGACCCGAACACAGTTTGCCCGCGCCGCTGGTGGCACACGATATGGCGGCGACCGCCTTGATTTTTGTCGCGATGCATCGCGGCCAGGATTTATATATCGATGGCCCGGTGACGTATTCCCTGTTGAAAAACATGGAGGACCTGATCGCGTGCTGGGTCGCCTGGCGACCGGATCTGTACCGAGCTATACGCGTAGGTGCGGCACAGGAGTTGCCGGATAGCGCGATCCCGGCTCCGTATGCGACGCGCGCAGTGGCGGCGTTCTCCGGCGGCCTGGATGCATCATTTACTGCATGGCGTCACGTTACCGGACGCGCCGGGCGACGCAGCTATCCCTTGCATGCAGGCGTGCTGATACAGGGCTTCGATATCGCGCTGGATGCAAAGGCTGCTTTCGATACCACCATCGCTTCTGCGGCTGATACCCTGCATTCGATCAGTGTGCCGATGGTGACGCTGAAGACCAACTGGCGCACCGTCGCCTGCGTGAACTGGGAAATGGAATTCGGTAATGGTGTTGCCACCTGTTTGCGCAACTGGCAGGGCAGTGCGAATGCGGGCCTGGTTGGTTCCGATGAAGACTACGCCCGGCTGGTTCTGCCCTGGGGTGGCAATCCGATTACCTATGCGATGCTATCCAGTCGCGATTTCCAGATTGTGTATGACGGTGGTGAATTCGCCCGTACTGAAAAAGCCGAAGGCATACTCGACTGGCCGGTAGGTTTGCGCAATCTGCGCGTGTGCTGGGAAGGCCCGACTACCGGGCGCAATTGTGGTCGCTGCGAGAAATGCATGCGTACCAAACTCAACTTCATGGCGGTCGGTGCGGTCTTGCCAGAGTCGCTGGCGGGTCGTCCGACGGATGCGCAGATCCTGCGTTTGCGCGCGGGGAATCATGCGCAACTGGTCTTGCTGGAAGAGATCGTGCTGATTGCGGAGCAGCGCCAGATCACCGAATCATGGTTGCGCATGCTGAAGTGGGCGATCAAGAAGAACCGTTTCCTGAATACCTTCTCCATCTTTGGCCGGATCAGGCGCTTGCTGGGTTCCGTTAAACGCAGGCTGGTGGCCAGATGAAAAATATGCGACGGGTGGTGCCGTGGGCCATCGTCGATAGCCTGGGAGTAGGGCTGCTCGGTTTCCTCACGCTGGCCATCATGACGCGGGTGCTGACGCCCACTGACTTCGGTAGTGTCGCCTTCGCGCAATCCATCGTCCTGCTGACACAACTGGTGATAGGCCTCGGTATCAATGAAGCGCTGATCCAGCGGCGGCCCATCGACATGCTGCATCTGGACAGTGCGTTCTGGATGGCGGTCGCGCTTGGCTTGTCCGGCTTCCTGTTTTGCGTCGGCATCGGTCTTTACTTCATTTTCTATTTGCAGGAGAGTCTGGTCGGTACCATCCTGCTGGCCGAAGGGACGGCCTGTCTGTTCACCGGCCTGAACCTGTTGCCGTCTGCGATGCTGGATCGCAAGCTGCGCACCAAGGCGATTGCACGACGTACGGTTGCCGGCAAGCTGAGTTACGGCATCGTCGCGATCACGCTGGCGCTGTCGCAGTTCGGCGTGTGGAGCATCGTCATCGCCGGTATCGTGCAAAACATTTTACTGACGGTGATTTTCTGGCGTGGCCAGCTACGGTGGCCGCAGCGTCGCTTTTCCTGGCCGCATGCAAAGCAATTGATTGTGTTTGGTTTCCCGGTGATGCTGGAAGGTGCGTTGTGGGCTTTCCTGACGCGCGTGTTCAGCTTGCTGATCGGTACGATACACGGCATGAGCATGCTGGGTTTTGTCAGCGTTGCGTTCAAGGCGACCGATGCCTTGTCGAATATCGTCGGTAGTGTGGCGGGACGCATAGGCTTGCCGCTGTTCTCTTCTATGCAGCAGGACAAGGAGCGCTTGCAGCGTTCCTTCCTGCAAACCACACAGGTGATGGCTTTCGTTTCCACGCCTATCTTCGTCGGTCTCGCACTGACCACTGCGCAATGGGTGCCGCTGCTACTGGGGAATAAATGGGCGGAAGCGATACCGATGATCGTGATCCTGTGCTTTGTGTGGGCGATCAGCTTCACCCGTATCTTCGTCAGTCCTTATTTGCGGGCGCTGGGTCATCCGCGTGCCTTGCTGTTACCGGCGGTGTGTGCGGGGGCCTGTACCATCGCTGCCGTGTTCCTGACGGCGCAGCAGTCTGCGATTTACATCATCGCTGCGTGGTCGTGCCGGGTGGCAGTAACGTATCCGCTGGGTTTGCACCTGTTACGCAAGTACGCAGCGATTCCTATGCGTACGCAATTGCAGCCTTTGCTGTCGCCTGTTATGTGCGTCACTTTCATGGCGGCCTGCGTCTATGCGGCGCAACGCGGCTTGCAGCATCTGTCGCTGCCTTTGCTGGCGATGCTGTTTATCTCGATGGCTGTGGGGGCGCTGAGCTATGCGCTCGCGGTGCTTTTGCTGCACCGTGAGCATTTGTCAGGATTATGGGCGAACTGGCGCGGCGGGGAATTGAAGCAAAGCCCTTAGTTCGGCTCTGCCGGATGGCGATGCAAGTTCTCGTTGCCGGACAGGTAGATCGCTATGCGCTCTATCCAGCCTTCGGTCGGCGCCGGTTTGAGGGTGAGTATCGGGAACAGGGCGATAGCGCCTATGATGAGCAGCTTGCGATCAAAGACGATGGTCGTCCATCCGCGGCAATACCAGATGAAACCCAGGCTGATGACAGCGCCCAGCAGCAAACCGGTAATGACTTCAGAAACCGAGTGCACGCCCAGCGCCAGGCGCGAGATACCGATCATGAGGCCGAACAGCAGGCCTGCGATTACTCCCAACGTCAGCTTGCGCTTGCCCTGATCCTGCAACAACACATACAGGAATGCAGGTGCAACCGACATCGCCCGCATCGCATGACCGCTGAAGCCTTTGAAATCAATCGCGGCGATACCTATGCCCCAGCCGACATAAGCGATCTTGGTTGCCGCAACCAGGAAGATGCCGAAGCCGAATAGCAAACACCAGCACAGCGCCGGACGCCAGGCGCGTGCTGCTGCCAGCCACACTGCAAGCAGTGCGGCCAGCGGCATCGTGAAGTTGGTATCGGCGAGTTTGGTAAAGGCGAGCCAGGCTGTCATCTATGGGTTATCTCTAATCGATTAAAGGGAATCTTCACGCAGGCTTTTTGCGATAAGCAATCAGCAGCATGACGATGCCCAGCACGATCAGCGGTACCGATAACATCTGTCCGGCAGAGATGGTGATATTGGCGAAGTGCACTTCGTAATCCGGCATACGGAAGTATTCGGTGAAGAAGCGCGCCGAACCGTACAGCAAACAGAACATGCCGCCGACTGCCATGCGTGGACGTTCCTTGCGTGCGAACAGCCAGAGCAGGATAAACATCAGCAAGCCATCGACCAGTGCCTGGTACAAAGGCGAAGGGTGACGCGGCAGGTTATCGACGTTAGGCCAGATCATGGCCCAAGGCAGCGAGGCGTCGGCGATGCGGCCCGGCAGTTCGGCATTGATGAAGTTGCCGAGGCGACCAAAGGCATAACCGAGCGGCACCATAGGTGCGATGAAATCCCACACGTCCAGCACGTTGCGACGTTGACGGTTGGCCCACACGCTCATCGCGAGCAAGACACCGAGGAAGCCACCGTGGAAGGACATGCCGCCTTTCCATACCTTGAAGATTTCGAGCGGATTGGAGAAGTAGTAGCTCGGATCGTAGAACAGGACTTCACCAAGGCGACCACCGATGATGACGCCGAGCACACCGTAGAACAGCATGTCGTCTATGTCTTCCTTCTTCCAGCCGGCACGTGCGATATGTGGCTGCTTGATGCGTACCCGCGCCAGCCAGATGAATTGTGCGAATGCTGCCAGGTACATAAGGCCGTACCAGCGGATGGCGAGGGGACCGATTTCGAGTGCAATCGGGTCGGGCATAGGGTGTATCCACATATTTCTATTTCTTTCTCAGTAATTCCAGAAAAGCGTTTAATACCGGCGAGGTGTTATCCCGTCGCCATGCCATACCGGTTTCGACCAGTGGCGTTTTATCTGCCAGTGCCTTGTAGTCGACGCCGGGGCGTTTTAAGTTTGATACGGATTGTGGCACAAGCGCGATGCCCATGCCCGCAGATACCAGTCCTATGATGGTTTGCATCTGTATCGCTTCCTGTCCGATATGCGGTGTCAGGCCGGCGTCGCGATAACAGGCGAGGATCGCATCATGGAAGGCCGGAGCGATCCGGCGCGGGAAGATAATCAGCGGCAGTTCAGCGACTGCCTGCAAGGCTACCGTCTGCTTGCCACGCACCGCGTTCAATCCCTTAGGTACAGCCAGGATCAAAGGTTCAGATAAAACCGGCAAATAATCCAGTTGCAGCCTGGCTTTGTCCGGTAGCGGCGGGATCAGCAGGCCGACGTCTATGCGTCCCTGCGTCAGTTCGTCGAGCTGCACGTCGGTGGTGGCTTCACGCAAATCAATCTCGACTTGCGGGTAGGCTTCACGGAATTCGCGCAGGAAGTGCGGCAGCACGCTGTAGTCAGCTGTCGACACAAAGGCCAGCGAGAGTCGCCCCGAAGCACCGGACGCCGCGCGCCGCATCAGATCCGGCAGCGCAGCGGTTTGCTGCAGGATGCGTTGCGCTTCCGGCAACAGGGCTATGCCCGCCGGAGTCAATGCCACGCTACGGCTGGTGCGACGGAACAGCTGTACGCCGAGCAAGGCTTCCAGCGCCTGGATCGATTGCGACAGCGGCGGCTGCGTCATGTGCAGGCGCTGGGCGGCGCGGCCGAAGTGCATCTCCTCGGCGACCGTGACGAAGTGGCGTAACTGCCGGAGTTCTATATTCATGGCCTTAATTTACCTCATATCAATATATTTTGCATATTGATCATGATGGAATCATATATTTGACACATGGCACGGCGCAAGGCAATCTAGGCGTCTTTTCAAGGATTTGCCCTGTTACCGGGCAGGCAAGCGTCGCAGCCTCTATTAAGCAGCCTTGGTTAAGTGCGACGTACTACCGATAGCTTATTTTCTTCTGGAGTCATCATGGCATTCAATCGCCGTTCGAAAAATATTACACAAGGTATCTCCCGCAGCCCGAATCGTTCCATGTACTACGCAATGGGCTACGAAAAGGAAGATTTCGACAAACCTATGGTTGGTATCGCCAACGGTCACTCGACGATCACACCATGTAACTCCGGCCTGCAAAAGCTGGCTGACATCGCCATCAAGACCGTCAAGGACTCGGGTGGCAACCCGCAAGTATTCGGCACACCGACGATTTCCGACGGTATGTCCATGGGTACCGAAGGCATGAAGTACTCGCTGATTTCGCGCGAAGTCATCGCCGACTGTATCGAAACAGCTGTTAACGGCCAATGGATGGACGGCGTGCTGGTCATCGGTGGTTGCGACAAGAATATGCCAGGCGGCATGATCGCGATGCTGCGCACCAACGTACCAAGTATTTATGTATACGGCGGCACCATCAAACCAGGCCACTGGAAAGGTAAAGACCTGACCATCGTTTCCGCGTTTGAAGCTGTCGGTGAATTCACCGCTGGTCGCATGTCGCAAGAAGACTTCGACGGTATCGAACGCAATGCCTGCCCATCGGCTGGTTCCTGCGGCGGTATGTACACTGCCAACACCATGTCGTCGGCATTTGAAGCACTGGGCCTGGCCTTGCCATACTCGTCGACCATGGCTAACCCTGACGATGAAAAAGTCGGCTCCGCTGCAGAATCCGCACGCGTGCTGATCGAAGCCATCAAGAAAGACCTGAAGCCACGCGATATCGTGACCCGCAAGGCAATCGAAAATGCAGTTGCGGTCATCATGGCTACCGGCGGTTCGACCAATGCGGTCTTGCACTTCCTCGCGATTGCACACGCTGCTGAAGTTGAATGGACCATCGACGACTTCGAACGTATGCGCAAGAAAGTACCTGTCATCTGCGATCTGAAACCATCGGGTCAATACGTGGCTACTGATTTGCACAAGGCTGGTGGCATTCCACAAGTCATGAAAGTCTTGCTGGATGCTGGCTTGCTGCACGGTGATTGCATGACCATCACTGGTCAGACCGTAGCGGAAGCGCTGGCGAACATACCATCGGTACCGAGCGCAGAGCAAAAGGTCATCCATCCGATCAAGGATGCGCTGTACGAACAAGGCCATCTGGCTATCCTGAAAGGCAATCTGTCGCCTGAAGGTTGCGTAGCAAAAATCACCGGCCTGAAAAATCCTGTGATCACCGGTCCTGCACGCGTATTCGACGACGAGTACTCGGCGATGGATGCGATCATGGCGAAGAAAATCGTCGCTGGCGACGTACTGGTCTTGCGTTACCTCGGCCCTAAAGGCGGTCCTGGTATGCCTGAGATGCTGGCACCGACCTCGGCGCTGGTTGGTCAGGGCCTGGGCGAGTCCGTCGGCTTGATTACCGATGGTCGTTTCTCTGGCGGTACCTGGGGCATGGTGGTTGGTCACGTGTCGCCGGAAGCTTTCGTGGGTGGCCTGATTGGTCTGGTAGAAGAGGGTGATTCGGTCACCATCGATGCACACAATCTGCTGATCCAGTTGAACGTACCGGAAGAAGAAATCGCACGTCGTCGCGCGAACTGGAAGCAACCTGCGCCACGTTACACACGCGGTGTCTTGTCGAAGTTCGCTGCTCTGGCTTCGACCGCCAGCAAAGGCGCAGTCACTGGCTGATAGTTGCTTGCTGTACGCGTAAAAAAGCCGGCTGATGCCGGCTTTTTTTATGTGTGTATGGAATTGCGGTTTTTGTTTCCTTTATCCACATTTTCTGTGGATAACTCTGGGGGAAACTCATGGTCGCAATGCGCATAGCCTTGCTGCTATTGGCATCGATATAAATTGCCTATCCGCTGATGCTTTTGCGCAATAGGAAAGTCAGTCGGCAAACACGAATTTATTTTTGCCGAGCTGCTTGGCCCGGTACATCGCCGCGTCGGCACGCTGCATGAGCTCTTCATGCCCGAATCCGGGCTGATACATGGCGACGCCTATGCTGGCTGAGACCACGACTTGTTTGCCGTCGATTTCTACTGCTTCCTGAGCGGCTTTGATCATGCGTGCCAGGATTCTTTCGCATTCCTCTATCGTATGCAGTTCGTTCAGGACGACGACGAATTCGTCGCCGCCAAAGCGTGCCAGCATATCGCTCGCACGCATGCAGTTGTGCAGGCGCAGCGACATTTGTTGCAGCAGATAATCACCGGTGGCATGACCGAGGCTATCGTTGACTTCCTTGAAGCCGTCAAGGTCGATGAAGCAGACGGCGACCTGGTGCTCGCCATTCGCGGCACTTGCAATAGCTTGTTTCAGATGGCTTTCCAGCAGGCGACGATTCGGCAGGCCGGTCAAGGCATCGTACTGCGCGATGCTTTGTAATTCCTTGCGGCTGCGGATGACGCCAGCCAGGATATAAGCGAACCAGCCCATGCAAAGACTGCTGATGAGAATGATGACGGTTGCAATGAGCAGGCGTGTGCCGTTTTGCCAGTCGTCCTTTTTGCTGACTTCCAGGGTCCATTCTTCATTGCCGACCTTCACCTCGCGTGTATAGATGCGACCTTGCATGGGTTTGCGCGAAGCTGCAATCAGTTCAACTCTGGCTGTCTGCGGATTTCTGCCGCTCAGGCGATAGGCGTAGCCACGGCTTTCCATATTTTCCAGGCGCGCTTCGCTGAAGGCATCAGGAAACTTCAGGGTCACCATGGTATAGCCCCAGAAATAAGTTTTACCTTCTGCCGTTTTCAGAAACACAGGGAGCTTGCCGATGGCTCCCATAGGCCCTTGCAGTAAACGGATAGGGCCGTAGAACTCGACGATATTCTGATTCATGGCTGGTATCAGTGTGGCGCGGTCCAGCCCTGCCAGGATGTCTTGACCGTTAACGCAGGAGTTGCTGGCAGCCGGTTCGATTTGCTGCACCACGCCCTCAGGTGCCAGGGCCAGGGCATACGCGCCTTTATACATACTCAGCATGTATTTCGAAAGACGCGAGAATTCAGCGACGCGGCCTTTACCCTGATGCACCATGACCGCCAGCGCATTGGCAGCGGACAGCGCATGGTCGAATTGACGGGTAATCGCGGTGGCATAACTGGAGACCAGTTGATTCGCACGCGCCATCTCGATCTCGCGCCGGTTGGATTCGGTCTTGAAGTAAATCCAGCCACCGACCATAGCGGTCAGCAGGAATACGATGATGGGAAGTCGCCAGCCATGGCGAGTAGGGTGCGCGGGAAACATTAAAGGTAGGCGCATGATGTGGCCTCACTTTAAAATTTATTGAGCAGGCTTTGCTGTTCCTAGTAGAACCGCTCTGCCGGACAGGGTCAAGGATGTGCGAGTTTTGTTTAGAAATGTTTACTCGATGTAGGACTAGAGCTGGTGTAGGAAAAGTCTGGTCGATGAGGGCAGCGAGCGATCAGTTGGCGGCTATTTGAAGGTTTTCTTCACGCGTTCCTGGCGCGCTTTTTCCAATTGCTCGTGTGCTTTGCGCTTGTCGAGGCCGAGCATGCGTTCGATGAACTCAAACCAGATAAAGGCCAGCGCGAACAAGCCCGCGATCCACCACCATGACAGGTCTGCGAGTGGACCGACTTCAAAGTATTTCAAAACGGTCAACAGTACGATCGCGATGATGAGTATCATGAATTCTCCCTTACGCCGGAGCATATTGTGAAAAAGAGTAACGGTCAATTGCAGGCGTCAACTTGCGTGTTAGCTTGACGTTATAGCAGTATGGGTGTGCGCTATCGCGATGCGCAAAACACGGTAGAATGGCGGCGATCAATCTTGTGGAGAAAAGCATGAAACGTACTTTGTTGCTTGGTTTGGTTCTGGCTGCAGGCGTGTCGAATGTCGCGCTGGCGAATGCTGATTTGGCGAAGGCAAAGAATTGTATGGCTTGCCACTCGGTGACCAACAAGGTGGTGGGTCCTTCCTTTAAAGACATCGCAGCAAAGTATTCTGGCCAAAAAGGCGCAGAAGATAAACTTGTGCAAAAGGTATTGAAGGGCGGTAGCGGCACCTGGGGTGCTGTGCCTATGCCGGCTAATGCTCAGGTTAGTGAGGCTGAGGCCCGGACGCTGGTTTCTTGGATTATGACTTTGAAGTAATCGAGGTTGGTTGGATATGAAAAGCACGCTATATGCGTGCTTTTTTATTATTTGGTTTGTGTTTCATGTTACTTATACTTTTCTCTCTTCGTGGAGAAGTGCGTTGCCGGGCCACTCCCGGCAACGCACCTCTCTACGGAGAGAAAACCGAATTAGCAACATCAACACAAAACCAGACAAGCACATAATCGCCCCCATTAAGTGCACCCCCTCTCCATTTCGGCGCACATTCTTGCCTGCCGCACATTTGATTACAGCTGTTTGTATCCGCTTTACCACACCCAATTTACCCCTTCCCCATAGAGGGAAGCCCCTCTCGCTTTCCGATTGGCACGCTTGTTGCTGAACATAATTCAAGCTACTTGAATAAATAAGTTTTTATTGTTACTGTCATTCAAGCAACTTGAATTGTTCCCGTCGATCGTTTTCAAAGGAGATAAAAGTGAGCAAGACCAACACTGTATTAAAGGCGGCGGTTGTCTGTGCTGCTGTGGGCATGGGTTTATTGAGCATGACGGCATCGGCCAAGGATGTCGTGAAGATTGCATTTGTTGGGCCGTTGACTGGCGGTGTCTCCTCTATCGGTCTGGGCGGGCGTAATTCAGCCGACCTCGCAGTGCGCTTGCGCAATGCAGACCCGAAATCCAAGTACACCTATCAACTCGTGACGCAGGATGATGAGTGTCGTCCTAACGTCGGCGTGCAGGTTGCTACCAAAGTTGCTGCTGATAAGAGCATCATTGCTGGCGTAACCCATTTCTGTTCCGCAGTGGCGATGGGTACGGTCGCTGTTTATAATCGCTTCGGTTTGCCGGTCATCGTGTGGGGCGCAGTGCTGCCTGAGATCACATACGGCAATGACTTCAAGGAAGTCCATCGCGTCAATGGCACGATGATTAACCAGAGCGAAGTGGCGGCCAAGTTCATGATCAGCAAGGGCTATAAGAAGTGGGCGATCATTCATGACACCACCGATTACGGCAAAGGCCATAACAAGTATTTCTCCGAGTTCGTGAAGAAGAATGGCGGCTCCGTGCTGTCCACTTTTGGTGTGACTGCCGACCAGCAGGATTTCACCACCGAACTGACCAAGATCCGCGAACTGAAACCTGATGTCGTCTACTTCGGTGGCCTGACACCGCTCGGCGTCCGTATCCGCACCCAGATGGAAAAACTCGGTATCAAGGCGCAGTTTGAAGGCACCTCCGGTATCAAGTCGGATGCATATATCCAGGGTGTAGGCGAGAAAGTGGCTGAAGGCTCCCTGTCCTTCATCGAAGGCGCACCTTGGGAAAAAATCCCGGGCGGCTTGTTCTTCACCGCCAAGTACCAGTTGCAAAAATACAGCGAACCACCTGAAGCCTACGGTCCATTCGCATACGCAGCTGCCAACCTGATCATGGATGCAGTTGAAAAAGTCGGCCCGGATCGCAAGAAGGTGCGTGATGTGCTGAACCAGACCAAGGACGCCGATACCCTGATCGGTAAAGTGACGTTCGATGACCATCGCCAAAACATCGTGCCATTGGTAACCAAGTATGTGGTTGAAGATGGCAAGTGGGTGATTTGGGAAGACAGCAGCTATGCCACTGGCAAGCGCAAGTTGTCCGGGCTCTAAGCTCTAAGCAATCATAAGACAGGCATGAGAACGCAGGCCCCGCCCCTGTGCGGGGACCTGCTGCCTGAGAGAATTTGGAACGGAGCAAACGATGAGTGAAATCGGTCAATATGTGTTTAACGGACTGATGCTGGGCATGATCTATGCCATGGTGGCGGTCGGTTTTACCTTGTTTTTTGGCGTACTGGACGTCATCAAGTTTTCGCATGGCGATACCTTGATGGTCGGTGCGTTCGCAGGCCTGACGGCTTCCACTGGTGTATTGATGCTGGATATCAGTTCACCCTGGATACGTTTGCTGGCTGTCGTGATTAGTGCGGTGTGCGTGACCGGTTTGCTCGGTGCGGCGATCGCCAAATTCCTGATTCTTCCCTTGCATAAGGCACCGCCGCTGAATACTTTGCTGGCGACCCTGATGCTGGGTACGGTGATGCGTGAATCGGTGCGTCTGTTTTATCCGGACGGTTCGAATTCCAAACCTTTCCCTTCCTTGCTGCCTACCGGCTCGGTCGATATCGGTACGCTGGCGCTACGAGCGGATAACGTGATCCTGCTGATCAGCGGGCTGGCGATTATCGCCGGCGTGCACTTCCTGATTACCCGCACCCGCCTCGGTATGGCGATCCGTGCGGTGGCGCAGGACGGTGAAACCGCACGCCTGATGGGTATTAATTTTGAAGCAGTGGTCTTGCTGACGTTTGCACTGGGCTCCGGCATGGCCGCGCTGGCTGGTGTGATGAACGGCCTGTACTACAACGAGATCAACTTCAACGTGGGCTTGTTGCTCGGCGTGATCGGCTTCTCGGCTGCGATTCTGGGCGGACTGGGCAATATCTACGGTGCGATTCTCGGCGGCTTCCTGTTCGCTGCATTGCAGGTACTGGGCAGCGCCTTGTTGCCAGCCCTGATACCGAATATCCCTAGCGCATACAAAGACGTCTTCGCCTTTGCTGTCGTCATTATTTTGATGGCGTGGAAACCAACCGGGCTGATTGCCGAAAAATCAAGCGAGCGAGTCTGATATGAGCGACATCAAATTGAAAACAAATTCAGCCAAGCTGGTATTGGCGCTGGCCACCGTTCTGGTGACAGCATATATGTGGTTGTTCCTGCACGCAGAATCGCAGCTCGCCATCGGCGTCCTGATCGTGCTGGCGCTGGTGCTGGCTATCGTCGGCAAGAAAACCGGCACCACGCAAAAGGTAGAGCAGGCGGCTGCCAGCCGTCCCGGGCTGGCGCGTCTGTGGACCGTCATGGGCTTGCTGGCTCTGGTAGCAGCGTTCTATGACAGCCACTTCGTACTGATGATGATTTGCGCAGTCCTGTTGTATTCGACTGCATGCATGGGACTGACCTTGCAATTCGGCTTTGTCGGTGTGGCCAACTTTGCGGGTGCCGCTTTCTTCGGTATCGGTAGCTACACCACTGCGGTGCTGGCGACGCATACCGGCTTGCCGCAATTGGCCAATATAGCGATCTCCGGTGTGGTTGCTGCCATCATCGGTTCGGTGCTGATCCTGCCGGTGCTGCGTACGCGTGGTCACTATGCGGCTTTGGTCACGATTGCATTCGGCATCCTGTTCAAAACCTTTATTGAGGTCAATGACGTGCTCGGCGGTCCGCAAGGTTTGCAAGTGCCGGGCATGCAATTGTTCGGTCATGCCTTCAATGACGGCTTCAAACTGTTTGGTATCGAGTTCTCCTTCTATGTGTCCTACGTGCTGCTGAGTCTGGTGATCTGCGCTGGTGCTTTTGTACTGGTGAAAGCACTGGAACGGTCTTGGGTAGGCTTGAGCATGGACGTGGTGCGTACCGATGAAACTGCTGCGGCCACTTTCGGTCTGCATATCGCACGCTGGAAGGTGATTGCATTCACCATGGGTAATTTGTTCGCCGGTATCGCCGGTAGCGTGTACGGCATGATGGTGGGCTTCATCGCACCGAACAACTTTACCTTCTCCGATTCGCTGTTGCTGGTATCGATCGCCATCCTTGGCGGCCTCGGCAATCCGGTTGGTCTGATCCCTGCCGCCATCATCGTGCTGATGCTGCCGGAGAAGCTGCAGTTCATCCAGGAATATCGCGTCTTGCTGTACGCAGCATTGGTGATCGCGATCCTGCTGTTCCGTCCTGAAGGCTTGTTGCCACGCAAGACACGCCTGTTCTTTAGCAGAAAGGACGCCTAATGAACGCCACAACCATGAATCACGTAGAGCGCCCTGCACATACTATCGGCGGCAAGCTGGTCGGTGTTACCGACCTGACGATGCGCTTCGGTGGTCTGACCGCGCTTGATCAGTTGAATATGCATATCAACGAAGGCGAAGTGCTGGGCTTACTCGGGCCTAACGGTTCCGGTAAGACCACCTTCTTCAACGTGCTGACTGGCTTGTATAAAGCCAGCAGCGGTTCGATTATTTACAAAGGCCAGGAAGTCATCGGCCAGACACCGCAGGAGATTTATCGTAGCGGCGTGGCACGTACCTTCCAGCGTTCACGCCTGTCATTGCCATTGACGGTGTTCGACAACATCGTGATCGGCGATTACCAGCACATGAACCATGGCCTGTTCTTCAATCTGTTCCAGCGCAAAGCCTTCCGTGCTGAATACGATTCCTATGTGAGCAAGGTAGAAGCGCTGCTGAATATTTTCAGCCCGCCTCTGGTGGCACGTATGTTCGAGCCGGTCGGTACGTTCACCATGATCGATCGTCGCCGCATTGAAGTCTGTCGCGCTTTGCTGAGCCAGCCGCGCCTGCTGCTGCTGGATGAGCCTTCGGCGGGTATGACGCATGACGAAACCGAAGCCCTGATGGATGACATCCTGCAGGTACGCGGCAAGCTGGAAAACCTCACCATCGTGCTGATCGAACATGAAATGAATGTGATCGAGCGCATTACCGATCGCTGCATCGTATTCAACTACGGCAAGAAAATTGCCGAAGGCACTTACGCAGAAATCACCGCTGATCCTAATGTGCAAACCGCTTACCTGGGAGAAGCCGAATGAGTAATCTGATCGTCAAAGGACTGACCACCGGCTACGACAAGGTCAATGTATTGCACGATGTCTCCATCGAAGTCGCACCGGGCAAGATCACCTGCATCCTCGGCGCCAACGGCGCCGGCAAGAGTACGCTGATCCGCTCGATACTGGGTTTGACGCCGCCACGCCAGGGCGAAATCCTGTGGGGCGGCAAGAACCTCGCTGGTGAAAAAACCCACAACATCATCGCCAGTGGTATCTCGTGCATCCCGGAGGGCCGCAAGGTTTTCCCGCGCATGACAGTGGCAGAAAACCTCGCGCTCGGCGCTTTCCTTGAAAGCAGCAGCAATGTGGTGCGTGATCGACTGGCACGTGTGTATGAAATTTTCCCGCGCCTGAAGGAACGGGCTGCGCAACTGGCGGGCACCATGTCCGGTGGTGAGCAGGCGATGGTTTCGATAGGTCGCGGCCTGATGGCAGAACCGAAGTTGCTGGTGATCGATGAACCTTCACTCGGCTTGTCGCCGCTGTACGTGAAAGAAAACTTCAAGGTCATCAAGCAGATCAATGCACTTGGTATCACGGTCTTGCTGGTCGAGCAGAATGCACGCCAGACGCTGGCTATTTCGCACTACGGCTATGTGCTGTCGCAAGGTCGCGTGATGGCGCAGGGCACGGCGGAAGCGCTGGCCAGCAATGACGACGTGCGTTCGGCTTACTTCGGTTGATTGGGAGCGCTGTATGAAAGATTACGCCAGCGCATCGCTGAAGCAATTGGCTGCAAGCATTGCGCGACGTGAAGTATCGGTGGAGCAGGTGGCACGTGCCGGTATCACGCATATAGAGGAGTACGAACCTGCCGTGCACGCATGGCAGTACTTCGATCCGCAACATGTGATCGAGCAGGCGCGCCTGCTCGATGCATTGCCGCATCAGGGTTTGCTGTACGGTTTGCCGATAGGTGTGAAGGACTTGATGGATACGGCAGATATGCCGACCACCTATGGCTCACCGATTTATGAAAATTACCGCCCATTGGTAGATGCAGCTTGTGTTGCTGCCAGCCGCAGCGCCGGTGCAGTACTGATGGGTAAAACCGTCACCACCGAGTTCGCGACTTTCCAGCCTGGGCCGACCCGCAATCCGCTTGGTGCAACTGATCACACGCCGGGTGGTTCATCCAGCGGCTCGGCTGCAGCAGTGGCGAGTGGCATGGTGCCGGCTGCCTTTGCGACACAAACCGCAGGCTCTATCGTGCGGCCTGCTGCGTATTGCGGCGTGGTCGGTTACAAACCGACCTTCGGCACTTTGCCGCTGGCAGGAATCAAATCCTTGTCGCCCAGCCTGGATACGGTAGGCGTGCTGACGCGCAATGTGGCCGACGCCGCTTTCTTTATCGGTGCACTGGCGCGTCTGCCTCTTTCTGCGCTGTTGGCACCGGAAGCACAACCCCCACGTTTGCGCGTAGGCATCTGCCGTACACCGAACTGGGAGCGCGCCAGTGCGGCGACCCGTACCGCCATCGAGCAGGCAGCACGCTTGCTGGAACGTGGTGGCGCGGTACTCAGCGATATAGATTTGCCCGCACCTTGCGGTGGCCTGACGGATGCGCAGATACGCATCATGTCTTATGAAGCAGCGGCTGCGTTTGCACCGGAAGCGCGTACCCATGCGGATGGTTTCAGCAAGGCGTTTGCTGCTGTGCTGGCAGCAGGGCAGGCGATAGACGGCAGCAGCTATGTCGCGGCGCAAGCGCTGGCTGCTGCATCGCGCCAGATGGTGGCAGACGTATTTGAACACGTCGATATCCTGCTCGCGCCGAGTACCGAAGGTGAAGCACCGGCCGGACTGGATGCAACCGGAGATCCGATTTTTAACCGCATGTGGTCGCTGCTCGGCAATCCTTGCGTGCATGTGCCGCAGGGCATGGGCCCGGGCGGTATGCCGATAGGCGTGACGCTGATCGGTCCGCGCTGGGCAGATGCCAGCACGTTGGCCGCAGCCAATTTACTCGAAGGCACTTTTGCTTCGCTCAACTGAAGGACAGGAATAGCATGACTCAGCAAGCACAGGCGGCGACCAGCGCCGCAGAAAATGCACAGGACCACGTCAATAGCAATCGCCTGCAGGATGCGATCGCAGCACTCGCTGCCTTTGGCGGCCGCGACGACGGCGGTGTGGCACGCGAAACATTGACGGCAATCGATCTGGAAGCGCGTCGTCACCTGATTACTTCGGCGCGCGCACTGGGTTGCGAAGTCGAGATCGATGATTGCGCCAATCTGTTTTTCCGTCGTCCCGGCACGACTGATTTGCCACCGGTACTGACCGGCAGTCATGCCGATACACAACCGGTAGGCGGCAAGCTGGATGGTGCGTACGGCGTACTGGCCGGACTCGAAGTGATCGCGGCCTTGAACGATGCCGGCATCCAGACACAACGTGCGATTGAAGTCGTGGCATGGACCAATGAAGAGGGCAGCCGCTTTGGCCCCGGCGCGATGGGTTCCAGCGCTTTCGTCGATCCGTCGCGTCTGGCGGCTTATCGTGAAGTGAAGGATGCTGACAATATTACTTTTGGTGCGGCAGTCGATACCGCATTGCAGGCGGCCGCCGATGTCAAACATCGTGGTTTGCGCCAGCCGATTGCATCCTGCGTCGAGCTGCATATTGAACAAGGCCCGGTGCTGGAACGCGCAAATGCGGCACTGGGTGTGGTGACTGGCATCCAGAGTGTGCGCTGGTATCGTGTTGACTGTGTGGGCATGGCGGGGCATGCCGGTACCACGCCTATGGATGAGCGCGCGGATGCGATGAAAGCGGCAGTCGCGCTGGCGCAACAGCTGTATACCTATGCCGCGGCAGAAGCGGCACATAATTTGCGCCTGACGCTGGGACGCTGGCAGGTCGGGCCGAATTCGGTCAACACCATTCCCGGCAATGTGGAATTCACCATAGACGTGCGTTGCGTTGATGCTGCCGTATTGGAACGTTTTGAGCAGTTCCTGACTCAGACAATTGCTGCCCATCAATGGCGCGGCAAGACAGGCTTCGAATGCTTCTTCTCGCGTCCGCCGACGATTTTCCCGCAAGACATGTTGAGCCTGATAGAAAAGGCATGTGTGCGGGCCGGTAGTCTGGCCAAGCGCGGCGAGCCGCAACACCTGACTTCAGGCGCCTTCCATGACGCCATGTATCTGGCGGAATATTGCCCGACCGCGATGATTTTTGTGCCAAGCAAGGGCGGAATCAGTCACAATGCCGCCGAGGAAACTGCGCCGGAAGATTTGTATCTGGGTGTGCAGGCACTGGCTTATACGGTAGTCGAGCTGGCAAATAGGTAAAAGACCTTAGTGTTTCGGGCTGCGGTATTCGATCGGCCCTTTTTTACGGATCAAGAAATTGAAGAGCAAACGCAGTACTGCTGCCAGCGTTGAAGCTGTCGAAAAAAAAACCTCGGTATCCGGGCTAGGGGTGCGTTTGCGCCATACTCGCCTGGTAGCGGGTTTGACCCTGATTCAACTGGCGAAGAAGGCAGAGTGTTCGGAGAGTCTGATTTCCAAGATAGAGCGCGGTTCGGCCACACCTTCACTGGTGATGCTGCATAGGCTGGCAGTGGCATTGGATACCAATATTTCGACGCTGATGTCGGAAGAGATGCCGGTAGTTGGTCCGGTGTTGCGCGTCGGTGAACGGCCAGTCATCAAGACTGGCGGCATATCGCTGGAACGTCTGGTTTTGCCTACACGTGGCGGCTTGTTGCAGGCGAATATACATATCGTCGAGCCGGGTGCCGAGAGCGATGGCCAGATCGAGCATGTGGGCGAGGAAGTTGGCTACGTGCTGGAAGGTACGCTGGAGCTGCGCCTGGGTGACGACCGTTATCAGATCACGACCGGTGACGTGTTTACCTTTGCCAGCAATGTCCCACATGGTTACAGCAATATCGGCAAGACAGTCGCCAAGGTCTTGTGGGTGAATTCGCCTGCCACTTTTTAGTGCATTACATTTGGCGGAATGAAAAAAAGCGCCTGAGAGGCGCTTTTTTTATGGCCGGGCAGATACTTACTTCACGACTGCCAGCTCCGTGCGTTTGCCGCCACGGTAGGTGTACAGCGTCAATGTGCCGTCCTTGATATCGCCTTTCGCATCGAACGCGATGGTGCCGGTCACGCCTGGATAGCTGATTTTTGTCAGCTCAGGCAGGTACTTGGCGGAGTCCCATGACTTGGCTTTTTGCATCGCATCGACCACTGCATAGGTCGCATCGTAGGCATAGGCTGCGGTGTAGACGACGTCGATGCCAAAGCGTTTTTTGTAGGCTGCGCGGAATTTATCCAGCCCTGCTTTACGTGCATCTTCCACGCCGCCAGCTTCTGCGCAGTAGACCTGATTCTCACCGAGGCCTGCGCCTGCCAGACCCGGCAGGGAGCCGGTACAAATACCATCACCACCCATGAATTTGGCGTTGATGCCCAGTTGTTTCATTTGTTGCAGCATAGGGCCGCCGACTGCATCCATGCCGCCAAAGAAAATGACGTCCGGTTTCTTCGCCTTGATCGCCGTCAGGATGGCGTTGAAGTCGGTTGCCTTGTTGTTCGTATATTGGCTGGCGACCACTGTGCCGCCGGCTGCCTTGACGCCTTTGGCAAATTCTTCTGCCACACCCTGGCCGTATGCGGTACGGTCATCGATTACAGCAACGTTTTTGGCAGCCAGGGTTTTGACTGCGTACTGGCCCAGTACACGACCCAGTTGCGCATCATTGGCGACTACGCGGAAGGCTGTTTTAAAGCCTTGTTGTGTGTACTTCGGATTGGTGGAGGACGGCGAGATCTGGACGATACCGGCATTGGCATAGATGCGCGAAGCAGGGATGGTGGCGCCCGAATTCAGGTGGCCGATGACGACGGCGACATTGGAGTCGACCAGCTTGGTCGCTGCGGCGGTAGCTTGCTTGGGATCGGCTGCATCGTCTTCCGGCATGTATTGCAGTTTGACTTTCTTGCCGTTGATGACGACGCCCTTGGCATTGAGTTCTTCAACCGCCAGGCGTGCGCCGTTTTCATTGTCCTTGCCCATGTGTGCATCGGTGCCGGTGACCGGACCGACGTGGCCGATTTTCACAATCTGTTCTTGCGCATAGGCGTTGCCAGCCAGTGCGAAGGCGACTGCGACTGCGCCTGCCAAAGGAATCATTTTTGTCTTGAACTGCATATATTTTCTCCTGAGGATTGTAAAAATACAGAGTAGCTGCAACACTGGGCACGCTTGCCTTGCAAGACAATGACCTTACAACATAAGAAAATGCGACGCAAAGTGTTTTTTGGTGCAATTTACGAGCTTCCCACTTTTATATGAGCAAACTTCATACCCTGGATAAAGTAGACCGCAAGCTGCTGAATCTGCTGCAGAAGGATAACCAGACACCGACGCGCACGCTGGCCGACAAGGTGCATATCTCGCAGCCGACTTGTTTGCGTCGTATCCGTGACATGCGGGATGCCGGCATTATCAGTGCAGATGTGGCGATGATAGACCCGTTTGCACTGGGTTACGGCATGCTGGCTTTCCTGGAAGTATCGCTGGGCAACCAATCTGACGAACACATGCAAGAGTTTGAAGTGCGCATGGGCAAGGAAGCGGAAGTGATGCAGTGTTACTTCGTGTCCGGTGACTACGATTACTTCCTGGTGGTGCATGTGGTCGATATGGATGCGTATTACCAGTTCGTACGCCGTGCGATTTCGGGCTCGGGCAATGTGCGCCATTTCCAGTCGCGTTTCCCGATGAAACGGGCGAAGTTTGACACTCGTATCGCCTTCGATGAAAAGTCGGCCGCGGTGCAGGTCAGGATAGAGAAGTAGCGCAAACCAGCCGTACAGCTAATAAAAAACGCTGCATGTTTACACATGCAGCGTTTTTTTATGGGACAGGCTATTTAAGCCCCGGCTGGATTACGCAGGTTGCGTCACGCTGGTCACGATCCGTTTCGACGGACGGTAAGGCATGCCGGTGAATTTGAAGTCCAGATCGGGCTGCAGGCCGGAGACGATTTCTGCCAGTGCACGACCCGAACCGCAACCCATAGTCCAGCCGAGTGTGCCGTGGCCGGTATTGAGGTAGAGGTTGCTGTACTTGGTTTTGCCGATGTAAGGCACATTCGACGGCGTCAACGGACGCAAACCAGTCCAGTACACCGGATTTTCGTAGTCACATGCGTCCGGGAACAGCTCTTTGGTACGGCGCGTGATGGCTTCGCAACGTGCGGTGTTGAGATCACGGGTATAACCATTCAACTCGCAAGTACCTGCGACCCGCAGACGGTCGCCGAGGCGCGATACCACTAATTTGTAGCCGTCGTCCGTCAGGGATACTGTCGGAGCGGCGGCTGGGTCGGTCACTTTGTAAGTGGCCGAATAACCTTTGCCTGGATAGATCATCAGGTCTATGCCGAGCGGCCTGACCAGTTCTGCCGAGAAACTGCCCATCGCCATGACGTAAGCATCGGCATGCAGTACCTGATGACGCCCGTCAGGACCGATCACTTCGACGCCGGTGATTTTGGCGTTGGCACCGCTGCCTTCGGTCAGCAGGCGCGTGACGGAAGTGCTGTATCGGAAGTTGACGCCTGCTTCTGCCGCTTTGGCAGCCAGGCCGCTGGTGAATTTATAGACGTCGCCGGATTCATCGGTGGCAGTAAAGTCACCGCCGACGATCTTGTTACGTATGCTGGCCAGTGCCGGTTCGATACGCACGACTTCGTCGGCGCTGATCGAATCACGCGGGCAGCCGAGGTCGCGCATCAGCTTGGCGGCTGGCAGCGAATCGTCGAATTCTTTTTGATCGGTATAGAAATGCAGGATGCCGCTGGTCAACTGGTCGTAGTTGATGCCGGTTTCTGCACGTACCGCCTGCAGGGTCTGGCGGCTGTATTCGCAGATGGCGACGATCTGACGGATGTTGTCGTTGGTGCGGGCCGGCGTACATTCACGCAGGAAGTTCAGCGCCCATTTCCATTGCAGCCATTCCGGACGGAAGCGATATAGCAGCGGCGCATCTTCCTTGCCCAGCCATTTCAGCACTTTCATCGGCGCTGCAGGATTGGCCCAGGGTTCAGCGTGCGAAACCGAAATCTGGCAGCCGTTGGCAAAACTGGTTTCTTGTGCGGCGCCGGGTTGGCGCTCGATTACGGTGACCTCGTGGCCTTGTTTGTTCAAGAACCACGCAGAAGAGGTACCGATAATTCCAGAACCCAAAACGATAACTTTCATCTCTATCTCTCCAACCAATCAGGTGTTTGTCTAATGGCTAAATTGTAGAAAGTTATTTGTTTTTTAGGCGTTCATTATCGAGGCTTTAATTTATGTGAAAAAACAAAAGAAGTTGATTTTTGTTTTAAAAACAAAGAAATCAGAGATTATTTTGTTTATTCGAAAAATGAATTTTATCCACTTCTTGTGCCACGGCATCACTGATGGCGTCGGCCAGGGTTTGATGAAAATCCTGCCTGATGCCTTCAGCCGCCACCTGCATGACTTGCGCCAGGCTGTCCCGGATCCGCTGCTCCAGCACCGGCTCTATACGCTCCAGCAGTTGTGTAAGTACACGCTCACTGATCTTTTGCTCCATGCGCGTCCACTCTTCATCGAGCCAGCTGTCGATAGGTTGGTGTGCAGTGGGATCGACGGTTTTGCTGTCTGCAGCCAGCGCGGCGGCGTCAGCAGGCGCGGCGGCTATCGGTTCGCTCGGCGTTTCAATATTTACGGTACGGGCTGGAGTGGGGATGACTTCGGTCAGGACCGGGATGCCGAAATCTTGCGATGAGGAGTTGCTCATGTCGGTTCAGCCACGAAATGGGTGAGTGGGTAGCCGCGCTGCTTGTAGAAACTGTAGCGCTCGCGTCCGGCCGATTTGTCGGCGTCTTCGGTGGAGATGACTTCAAACATGCGCTCGAAACGCGCAAAGTGGGTCGGCGAGGTATCGGACAGATTGATCAGGATTTGCGTATGCGGTGATTCCATCGCGCGGTCTGCAGTCAACAGTATCGGTGTTTGCGCTGCCAGCGCATCGTCCAGCATCACGTGCGGGAGGAAGTCCTGCTCGGAAAACGTCCATAGCAATTCATCCAGCTGCATCAGTTGCGCCCGATCCTGCGCCAGGATCACGATCTGGAAATTGGCATTGCGTGCCTTGCGTGCCAGGCGGCACGCATAGTTGATTTTATCGGGCACGTTGCTGTGAAAGTCGATACGGGTCATAGGAGCTAAATAGTTGAAAACGGATGAGCTACAGGTCTGGCGTCAGAAGCGAAAGCCCGGTGGTGCATTACCGGCCGCAGGCAGGCTGTCGCTCGGCGCTTCTTTTGCCGGCGCGGCGCTGGTCTGGGGTTCGGCTACTTTCTTCGGTGCCGCTGCCTGCACCGGCGGATTGCGATAGCTGGCCGGTAGCAGGCTACTCTCCGGATAGCCGGCATTGCTCAGCAGGGTATTCCAGGTTTCGGCTTCGAAGGCGGATAATTTGTTGCGGCCTACAGTGAGGAAAGGCAGTTGCTTGTCGCCGCCGACTTGCTGCAGGCGCGCGATGTCTTCATTGCTGTTGACGGTTTTTTCCGCATACGGAATGCCGCGTGTATTCAACAGGCTGCGCGCGCTGTCACAGGCATTGCATTTGTTGGTGGTATAGAGCGTGACAGGCTGCGCCTTCATGGCCTTGGTCAGCTCGAAGGGCAGGTTGGCGGTAACAGGCGCCGCGGTGATGGCTTTCTCTTCCACTTTTTTGACAGAAGAAGGCGGTGGCGTATCGCTATACGTCACTTTGCCGTCCTGGCCTACCCATTTATATAGCTGGGCATGCGCATTCACCGAAAACAGTAAAGAGAGCAGCAGCCAGGACCAGCGCTTATTCATTTCATTTTCTCCGTAAGCTGGCTGCCCGCACTCATATCTGTCAGGCAGCCATCCCGCTGTGGCGCAGCAGGGCATCGATAGTCGGTTCACGTCCGCGGAAAGCCTTAAAGGAATCGATGGCCGGACGCGAGCCGCCCATCGCCAGGATTTCGCGCAGGAAGCGGGCACCGGTATCGCTGGACAAGACATTGCCGCTGCTTTTGCTGGCTTCTTCAAATGCGCCATACGCATCGGCCGACAAGACTTCCGCCCATTTGTAGCTATAGTACCCGGCTGCGTAGCCGCCGGCGAATATATGCGAGAACGAATGCTGGAAGCGATTGAAGGCTGGCGGCGTCATGACAGAGACTTGTGCACGCACTTCATTGAGCACGTCCTGCACGGTTTTGCTGCCGTCCGGATTGTAGTCGTAATGCAGGTGCATATCGAATAGCGAGAATTCCACCTGACGCAGGGTTTGCAGGCCGGACTGGAAGTTCTTGGCCGCGATCATTTTGTCGTACAGTGCGCGCGGCAGGCTGGCACCGGTGTCGGCGTGTGCCGTCATGTGCGACAACACGTCCCATTCCCAGCAGAAGTTTTCCATGAACTGCGATGGCAGTTCGACTGCATCCCATTCCACGCCGGAGATGCCGGACACGCCCAGCTCTTCAACACGCGTCAACATATGATGCAGGCCGTGGCCGAATTCGTGGAACAGCGTGATGACTTCATCGTGCGTGAACAGCGACGGCCTGGTCTGGCCATTGACGACGGCAGGCTCGGTGAAGTTGCAGGTGAGGTAGGCGATAGGCGTCTGTATGCCATCCTTGCCTTCAGCAATGCGACGGCGACCACGTGCATCATCCATCCATGCGCCGCCACGTTTGCCCTGGCGTGCATACAGGTCGAGATAGAACTGGCCGACCAGCGCGCCGTCTTTTTCGATGCGGAAGAATTTCACGTCCGGATGCCAGACCGGTGCTGCGTCCGGTTTGATGGAAACCGAGAACAGGCTTTCGATGGTGCGGAACAAACCGGCCACGACTTGAGGCTCAGGGAAGTATTGCTTCACTTCCTGTTCCGAGAAAGCGTAGCGTTGTTCACGCAGTTTTTCCGAAGCGTAGGTGACGTCCCAGGCTTCCAGTTGATCGATGCCCAGTTCCTTCTTTGCGAAGCTGCGCAATTCAGCCAGGTCTTTCTCGGCGAATGGACGTGCGCGTTGAGCCAGGTCTTGCAGGAAGCTGATGACCTGGTCCGGCGTTTGCGCCATTTTGGATACCAGCGAGACTTCGGCGAAGTTTTTGTAGCCGAGCAGCTTGGCTTCTTCATCGCGCAGTTTCAGGATGTCGACGATGTTTTGCGTATTGTCCCAGGCTGGCTGGCCGCCGAGCTCGGACGCTTTGGTCGCATTGGCGCGATAAATCGTCGCACGCAGCTCGCGGTTGTCGGCGTACTGCAGCACCGGGAAGTAGGACGGGAAGTGCAGCGTGAATTTATAACCCGGCTTCTCGTCCTTCTCGGCAGCGGCACGCGCCGCCTGCTTCGCATCATCCGGCAGGCCGGACAATTCCGCTTCGTTCTCTATATAGAGTGCGTATTCATTCGTGGCGTCGAGGATGTTTTCTGAAAACTTGGTCGTCAGCGCTGCGTGCTTTTCCTGGATTTCGGCAAAGCGTGGCTTGTCTTCTTCCGCCAGCTCGGCGCCGCCGAGGCGGAAATCACGTACCGCGTTTTCGATGATCTTCTTGCGTGCAGCCGAGAAGCCCGAGTAATCCGGACCCAGTTGCAGCGCCTTGTATTTGGTGAACAGCGTCAGGTTTTGCGCCAGCGCGGTCCAGAATTCAGTGATCTTGGGCTGGTTCTCGTTGTAGGCGGCGCGCAGTTCAGGCGTATCGACGACCGAATTCAGGTGACCGACTATGCCCCAGGCCCGGCTGAGTTTTTCCGTGACGTTTTCCAGTGGTTCGACGAAGTTTTCCCAGGTTACCTGGGCGCTCTGGCCTTCGAGTTCAATGACGACGGTGCGGCACTGGTCGAGCAGGCTATCGATGGCCGAGCCTATGTGCTCGGGTTTGATGGCTTCGAATTGTGGGAGATCGGAAAAATCCAGCAGCGGGTTCAGGGCAATATTCATCAGTTGGTTTCTCTCTCTGCTGCTTCGATGGTGTTAACCAAAAGCATGGTGATAGTCATGGGGCCGACGCCGCCTGGCACCGGGGTAATGTAGCTGGCGACTTCCTTGGCGTTAGCGAAGTCGACGTCGCCGCACAGTTTGCCGTTATCGTCGCGGTTGATGCCAACGTCGATCACGATGGCGCCCGGTTTGATCATCTCTGCCGTCAGTGTGTTGCGGCGGCCGGTAGCGGCAACGACCACATCAGCCTGACGTGTGTGATAAGCAAGATCCGCGGTGCCACTATGACAGATGGTGACGGTTGCGTTCGCTTGCAAGAGCAATAATGCCATGGGTTTGCCTACGGTATTGCTGCGACCGATGACGACAGCATGCTTGCCAGCCAGTTTGGTGCCGGTGCTTTCGATCAGTTTCATGCAGCCATAAGGGGTACACGGGCGGAAGCCGGGCAGGCCGGTCAACAGCTCGCCAGCGCTCAATACCGAGTAACCATCGACGTCCTTGCGTGGGGAAATCGCTTCTATCACCTTGTTGGCATCGATATGCTTGGGCAAAGGCATTTGCACCAGGATGCCGTGGATCTGCGGATCTGCATTCAGCGCTGCGATGCGCGCCAGCAGCGCCTCCTCGGTCATATCGGCGTCATATTTTTCAAGTAATGAATACAGACCGTTGTCTTCGCAAGCCTTGACCTTGTTGCGCACATAGACCTGGGAGGCCGGATCGGCACCGACCAGGATCACGGCCAGGCCCGGTTGCTTGCCCTTGGCTGTCAGGGCAGCGGCGCGAACGGCGACGTCTTTGCGGAGTTGTTGAGAAAGCAAATTTCCATCAATGATTTGTGCGGTCATGGGTTGAATATCGGTGATAGGGGGTGAATGAAGAGGTAAGTCCCAGATTATAAAGGCTTATCGGAACAACTCTGTAAGGTGCTTATGACGCAAGTTTACATGCTCTTAAAATGCCGTTAAAAGCCTGTAAAAATGCTGCTATGCCGCATAATTTCGCATTATGAGAAATGATATCGCCATTTGAAAATAACAAAAACTGCTGTTAAACTCAGCGCAAACTACACGACTATACGTGTTATCAGTTTTAAAAATGACGGATCGTTCTTACAAAGAACGGTACTAAAGACAAATCAGGAGACAAATTATGTCAGCCCAGCTCGACCAGATATTGGCGCAAGCCGCCAACGATCCCGATGTAATGGAAACGCAAGAGTGGCTTGATGCCCTCGAAGCGGTTATCGAAAACGAGGGCCCTGACCGCGCTCACTACCTGGTGGAGCGTCTGATCGATCTGTCCCGCCGTCGTGGCGCGCAAGTTCCGTTCTCCAGCACTACCGCATATGTCAACACCATCCCTGCTGACCTGGGCGACAACTCGCCGGGCAATCAGGAATACGAAGAGCGCCTGCGTTCATGGATGCGCTGGAATGCGATGGCGATGGTCGTCAAAGCCAACCGCGTTGATGGCGACCTGGGTGGTCATATTTCCAGCTTCGCATCGCTCGCGAACATGCTGGGTACCGGTTTTAATCACTTCTGGCACGCACCGACCGAAGATCACGGTGGCGATCTGTTGTACATCCAGGGTCACTCGTCGCCTGGCGTTTATGCTCGCGCTTTCCTCGAAGGCCGCCTGAGCGAAGAACAATTGATCAACTTCCGTCGTGAAGTTGATGGCAAAGGCCTGTCTTCCTATCCGCATCCGAAGCTGATGCCGGACTTCTGGCAATTCCCTACCGTATCAATGGGCCTGGGCCCATTGATGGCGATTTATCAGGCGCGCTTCCTGAAGTATCTGCAAGCACGCGACATCGCAAAAACCGACAACCGTAAAGTCTGGGTATTCTGCGGCGACGGCGAGATGGATGAAGTCGAATCGATGGGCGCTATCGGTGTAGCCGGTCGCGAACAACTCGACAACCTGGTCATGGTCGTCAACTGTAACCTGCAGCGTCTGGACGGCCCGGTACGCGGCAACGGCAAAATCATCCAGGAACTCGAAGGCGAATTCCGCGGTGCCGGCTGGAACGTCATCAAGATCATCTGGGGTTCCAACTGGGACCCACTGCTGGCCAAAGACAAAGAAGGCATTCTGCAGCGCGTCATGATGGAAACGCTGGACGGCGAATACCAGAACTACAAAGCCAAGGATGGCGCTTACGTGCGCAAACACTTCTTCGGCAAGCATCCAAAATTGCTGGAAATGGTTTCGCGCATGTCGGACGACGACATCTGGCACCTGCTGCGCGGCGGTCATGATCCACACAAGGTCTACGCTGGCTTCAAGCAAGCGCAGGAACACAAAGGCCAACCTACCGTTCTGCTGGTCAAAACCGTCAAAGGTTATGGCATGGGCAAATCAGGTGAAGCGCGCAACACTGCGCATCAAACCAAAAAACTGGACGACGAAGCAGTCCGCGAAATGCGCGATCGTTTCAATCTGCCTATCGCTGACGAACATCTGGCCGACATTCCATTCTTCAAACCGGCTGATGATGCGCCAGAGATGAAGTACCTGCACGAACGCCGTGCGGCACTGGGTGGCTACCTGCCACAACGTCGTCAACAAGCGGACGAGAAGTTGCCGGTTCCTGAACTGGCTGCATTCAAGGCCGTGCTGGATGCGACTGCGGAAGGCCGTGAAATCTCGACCACGCAAGCATACGTGCGCATCATTTCCATCCTGCTGCGCGATGCGAACCTGGGTCAACGCCTGGTACCTATCCTGGTGGATGAATCCCGTACCTTCGGTATGGAAGGCTTGTTCCGTCAAATCGGTATTTACAACCGTGAAGGCCAGTTATACGAGCCAGTCGATAAAGACCAGGTCAGCTTCTACCGTGAAGACAAAGCCGGTCAGATCCTGCAGGAAGGTATTAACGAAGCAGGCGCGATGGCGTCGTGGATTGCTGCGGCGACCTCGTACTCGACCAACAACCGCATCATGGTGCCGTTCTACACCTTCTACTCGATGTTCGGTCTGCAACGTATCGGCGACCTGGCATGGGCAGCGGGCGACATGCGCGCACGCGGCTTCCTGCTCGGCGGTACCGCTGGTCGTACCACACTGAACGGTGAAGGCTTGCAACACGAAGACGGTCACAGCCACATCCTGGCGTCGACCATCCCGAACTGTATTCCTTACGATCCGACCTTCGCACACGAAGTCGCAGTCATCATGCATGACGGCCTGAAGCGCATGATCGAAAACCAGGAAGATGTGTTCTATTACATCACCCTGATGAACGAAAACTATGCACAACCAGGCCTGAAACCAGGTCAGGAAGAGGGCATCCTCAAAGGTCTGTACCTGTTGCAGGAAGGCGCGAAAAAAGCGAAGAACCGCGTACAACTGATGGGCTCCGGCACCATCCTGCGCGAAGTTATCGCTGCTGCTGATTTGCTGAAAGACGACTGGGGTGTTACCGCCGATGTCTGGTCTGCTCCATCGTTCACACTGCTGGCGCGCGATGGCCAGGACGTAGAGCGCTGGAACATGCTGCACCCGACCGACAAACCGCGTCAGGCGCACATCACTTCGTCGCTGCAAGACACCGCTGGTCCTATCGTGGTTGCAACCGATTACATGCGCACCTTCGCAGAACAGGTTCGTGCGTTCGTACCGAAAGATCGTACCTACAAAGTGCTCGGTACCGATGGCTTTGGCCGTTCCGACAGCCGCGCAAAACTGCGTGAGTTCTTCGAGGTCAACCGCTATTTCGTCACGGTTGCGGCGCTCAAGGCATTGGCAGATGAAGGTGCGATTGCTACTTCCGTGGTTGCAGATGCGATCAAGAAGTACGGCATCAATCCAGAAAAAGTTAATCCGGTAACGCTGTAATCTACATACAAAAATCCTTCCTCATCACTGAGGCGACGGGGATGCAAATGGATTCACCATTTGCTTCCCCGCTGTCGTGATGGTGGACACGCAAACAAGCGGAGATAAAAGATGAGCATGGTCGAAGTCAAAGTCCCGGATATCGGCGACTTCAAGGAAGTCGAAGTCATTGAACTGCTGGTCAAGGCGGGCGATACGATCAAGGTCGATCAGTCCCTGATCACGGTTGAGTCCGACAAAGCCAGTATGGAAATTCCATCCAGCCACGCTGGCGTAGTCAAAGAAGTCAAAGTCAAACTCGGTGACAAGATCGCGGAAGGCGCGCTGGTCTTGTTGCTGGAAGAATCCGGCGCTGCAGCTGCGCCGGCACCGGCAGCAGAACCGGCGAAAGCCGAAGCACCTGCAGCTGCTGCTCCGGTAGCGGCTCCTGTACCGGCTCCTGTACCGGCTCCGGCTCCGGTCGCCGCACCTGCGCCTGCGCCAGAACCTGTTGCAGCTCCGGCACCAGCGCCAGCAGCACCTGTTGCGGCCGCGCCTGCCACTGCTGCCAACAGCAAGGCACATGCATCACCATCGATACGCAAGTTCGCACGCGAACTCGGCGTGGATCTCGGCAAGGTTGCCGGTTCCGGTCCGAAAGGGCGTATCACGCAGGAAGACGTACAGAACTATGTGAAGGGCGTGATCGCTGCCGGTCCGGTTACGGCTGCCGCTGCTGCACCAGTAAAAGCTGGCGGCGGTGCAGGTCTGGATCTGCTGCCATGGCCATCGCTGGACTTCAGCAAGTTTGGTACCACGACCTTGCAACCATTGTCGCGCATCAAGAAAATCAGCGGCCCGAATCTGCATCGCAACTGGGTCATGATTCCGCACGTCACGCAATACGACGAAGCCGACGTCACCGAACTGGAAGAACTGCGCAAATCGAGCAATACCGCATTGGCTAAATCCGGCGTCAAACTGACGATGCTGGCATTTGTCATCAAGGCTTGCGTTGCCGCGCTGAAGAAATACCCTGAGTTCAATTCCTCGCTCGACGCAGCGGGTGAAAACCTGATTCTCAAGCAGTACTACAACATCGGCTTCGCTGCCGATACGCCGCAAGGTCTGGTGGTTCCTGTCGTCAAGGGCGTGGATCAAAAATCAGTTACGCAAATCGCACAGGAAATGGGCGAGTTGTCGGCACAGGCGCGCGAAGGCAAGCTGAAACCTGCAGACATGCAAGGCGCGACCTTCACGATCTCGTCGTTGGGCGGCATCGGTGGTACTTACTTCACACCGCTGATTAATGCACCGGAAGTTGCGATCATCGGCTTGTCGAAAACTTCGATGAAACCAGTCTGGGACGGCAAGCAATTCGTACCGCGTCTGATCATGCCATTGTCGCTGTCCTACGATCACCGCGTGATCGACGGCGCGCAGGGTGCACGCTTCGTGACTTACCTGAGCGAAGTACTGAACGATCTGCGCAAGTCCCTGCTGTAATCGACTGAGTGCCAGCATGACTACCTGCGTCGTCGTCAAAAAAAACCGGGAAATCGCGATTGCCTGCGATTCCCTGGTGACCTTTGGCGACACGCGTTTGTCGCATGCGTACGAAGAGAACAACAAGATGTTTCAGATCGGCGCGTCCTACGTCACGCTGGCAGGTACCGCAGCGCACTTCCCGGTCATGCGTAAGCTGCTGACAGGCATGGGCGAAGACTGCAAGCTGAACAGCCGCGATGAAGTATTCGATACGTTCACCAAAGCGCACCAGATTCTGAAGGATCAATACTTCCTCAACACCAAGGAAGAGGAAGACGATCCCTACGAGTCCTCGCAAATTGCGACGCTGGTAGCCAATCCTTACGGCATCTTCGGTATTTATTCGTATCGTGAAGTATTCAGTTTTGATCGCTTCTGGGGCATAGGCAGCGGTCGCAATTTCGCACTCGGTGCGATGTATGCAGCGTATGACGGCCCGGCCACTGCACGCGAAATTGCAGAAATCGGCGTGCATGCAGGTGCCGAGTTCGACAAGAGTACGGCAGGACCGTTTCAGATCCTCAGCTTTCCCATGCAGGGATAATGTTTCAGGGTTACTAAAAAATATCAATCCGGACGCGACGCACCAGGCGCAGCGGGCAGGATAAAAAATACGGAGCTAAAGCGATGAGCATGATTGAAGTGAAAGTCCCCGATATCGGCGATTTCAAGGAAGTTGAAATTATTGAATTGCTGGTCAATGTGGGCGATACGATCAAGATCGATCAATCGCTGATCACGGTTGAGTCCGATAAAGCCAGCATGGAAATTCCATCCAGCCATGCAGGCGTCATCAAGGAATTGAAAGTCAAACTGGGCGACAAGGTTGCAGAAGGTTCCTTGCTGCTGGTACTCGAAGTAGCGGCGGATGTGGCTGCGCCTGTGGCCGCTCCGGCTGCTGCACCAGCGCCGGTTCAGGCCGCGGCACCTGCAGCAGCTCCGGCACCTACACCGGCACCAGCGGCTGCCAGCTTCGGCGGCAGTGCAGATATCGAATGCGACATGATGGTCCTCGGCGCAGGCCCTGGCGGTTACTCTGCTGCATTCCGTTCTGCCGATCTGGGTATGTCTACCGTGCTGGTTGAGCGTTACTCGACACTGGGCGGTGTCTGCCTCAACGTTGGTTGCATCCCGTCCAAAGCCTTGTTGCACGTCGCAGCAGTCATCGATGAAACAGCATCGATGGCGGCGCACGGTGTCACTTTCGGCAAACCGCAGATCGATATCGACAAACTGCGCGGCTACAAAGAACAAGTCATCGGCAAAATGACTACCGGTCTGGCCGGTATGGCGAAAGCACGCAAAGTCAATGTCGTGCAAGGCGTAGGCCAGTTCGTCGGTCCACACCATATCGAAGTGACTGCAGCTGACGGCAGCAAAAAAACCATCCAGTTCAAGCAAGCGATCATCGCTGCCGGCTCTTCGGTCGTGAACCTGCCGTTCGTACCGCAGGATCCACGCATCGTAGACTCGACTGGCGCGCTCGAACTGCGCAGCGTACCTAAACGCATGCTGGTCATCGGCGGCGGCATCATCGGCCTGGAAATGGCAACTGTCTACTCCACATTGGGTGCACGCATAGACGTGGTCGAAATGATGGACGGCCTGATGCAAGGTGCGGACCGCGACATGGTCAAGGTCTGGCAAAAATTCAACGAGAAGCGCTTCGACAAAATCATGTTGAAGACCAAAACCGTTGCCGTCGAAGCGTTGAAAGAAGGCATCAAAGTTTCGTTTGAAGCAGCCGAAGCAGGCGTGACCGCACCAGAACCGCAGCTCTACGACATGGTGCTGGTCGCAGTAGGCCGCAGCCCGAACGGCAAGAAAATCGCCGCCGACAAGGCCGGCGTTGCAGTGACGGATCGCGGCTTCATCGAAGTCGATGCGCAAATGCGTACCAATGTGCCGCACATCTTTGCAATCGGCGATCTGGTTGGCCAACCTATGCTGGCACACAAAGCAGTGCACGAAGCACACGTTGCCGCTGAAGCGGCCGCTGGTGAAAAAGCCTACTTCGACGCCCGCGTCATTCCTTCGGTGGCCTACACCGATCCGGAAGTGGCATGGGTCGGCATCACCGAAGACGAAGCCAAGGCCAAAGGCATCAAGCTGGAAAAAGGTCACTTCCCTTGGGCAGCATCGGGTCGTGCGGTTGCTAACGGTCGTGACGAAGGCTTCACCAAGCTGTTGTTCGATGCTGAAACCCATCGCATCGTCGGTGGCGGCATCGTCGGTACCCACGCTGGCGACATGATCGGTGAAATCGCGCTGGCCATCGAAATGGGTGCAGATGCAGTTGATATCGGCAAAACCATCCACCCACATCCAACCCTGGGTGAGTCGATCGGTATGGCGGCGGAAGTGTATAAAGGTGTTTGTACCGACCTGCCACCGGCACGCAAGAAATAAGCTGCTGTCAGGCATAAACAAAAAGCGACGCTATGCGTCGCTTTTTTATTCGCTATTTTTTATAGTCGCCAACTGTGCCATCGCCCTACATCAGGAGCAGTAAACATCAGGAGCATGCGTGAACGTATCAAATGAACAGAACAATGCAGCAGGACAGATAGTCGATCTGCTGGCCGCACGCCTCGGTAAAAATCGCGCGATCCATCCGGAAACAGTGATCGCAGTCGCTGCCCGTTTATCCGGCAGTCTGCTCCTGCGCTCATTTAATTTTGATCTGGCCAAGCTGGAGCCGGGCGCTATCGTGCTGTCGGCAGAGGCCAATGAGCAAGGCCCTGAATTATTAGGTCTCCTATCTTCTGCGTTGAGCAGCAGAGGCATCCTTCTGGATAAGGAAAAGCTGGGTGGCGATCAGTCCTTGCGGGGCGAAGAGCCGCATCTTTCTTTTGCAGAGTCTCTCGTGTTGACGCAAGACGACGCGCTGCAGATCGCGCAAGAAAACAAGTTGTCGCTGGAGCAGGCGGCACAGGCTGCGACCTTGGCAGCTGCTTTTATCGTTGCGGAGTGCAGTGGAGCGATAGGTGCCGAGACGGCGTTGAATGTCGCAGTCTATGGTTTGATAGAAGGGACAAAGACAGTACCGCCACGTCTGGAGCAGGCAGCTACCTGAAGTTTGATTAGCCGAAAGCAAACACTCCGCTTTCGGCCTAAGTGGACTGAGTCTTACTTGTAAAAAGCCTCTACCTTGCCTTTTACCTTAATCAGCAAAGGATTCCCTTTGCGATCCAGCGACTTACCGGCAGGGACTTTAATCCATCCTTCGCTGATGCAGTATTCGTTCACATCAAAACGCTCTTTGTCGTTAAATTTGATGCCGATATCGTGTTCAAAAATCGCAGCGACGTGGTGTGGGCTACGAGGATCGACCGAGAGTTGATCCGGGAGGGCTGGGCGTTGTGTAGTATCGTTCATGGCGACAATTATCAACTACTGGAATGCGCAAAACAAGTTTTTGATAGTTTTTGCCAGATATTAAACACCTGTTATCGCCTTTGCTTTACTTGGGATAGCCTGCGCCAGCATCCTCGTGTCCACGTCTCATTGTTGCGGCTGGAGCCGCACAGCACATATTTTTCTCTTGGCAAAACCAAAACTTGAGGTCACAATTTAGCCACGGTAATTCTTTACCCGGGCTCCCGGCCCAAGTTTTGAGCGGCTTAAATGGGTATTGCTAACATCATCACACCACACCTCGCATGGTTAATCTGCGGTGGTCGCTAAACGCTCAACGACTGCCCAATATAGGATAACCATGAATAAATTCTCACAGTGGGTCGGCCTCGCCCATAAAGTTCTATCCACATCTCATCCCAAACTGAAACTTAGTCACGCTCGCGAATGTATGGCTGCGTGGCTAGGACATCGTACTTATGCATCGCTATGTACCCATGATCTGAATGTGTTGAACGGTTCATGCAAGTACGTGATTATCGATTCGCAGGGTGCAATTGATCGCGCGCATGGAATTGGTTTTGATGTGACCGGGGACCAGTGGCGCGAAGTCGAAATGACTTTAAGTCCCAGCGGCATAAGCGGTGGTTTATGGCTGATCGATATGCATACGATGGGTTCAGCCGCTCGTCTGACGTTCGAAGATGAGCATCATGAAGATGTTGTTGCGATTTGGCAGGCCATCGGTATGGCAGATGGGCGGCGCACTTTATCAACAGATCCTCACGTGGCTGAAAATGAAATTCCTGAAGAGTTGAGATACACCGTACAGGGAGAGATTCGTGCCTTTAATGAAGGGGAGTCACTCGCAGTGCCAGTGGACGCGCAAGTGCTGTTTAAACGTTTGGGGTTGCGGCTTTACGGAGAAGGTGAACTGCTTTCTGTCAGGCAAACAGGCATTCCCTGCGTGTATGAGCCGGATGAGGAGGTATTTGAGTTCTATTACATGTCTGAAGACTGACAGGAGCATCAACCTGAATCAAAAAGCCCGGTGTCCCGGGCTTTTTTAATACTATTGAAAACAGAAGATAGTCTGCTTAGTTAAACCACCACCCAGACCAGTCCTGCACCAGCCCGGCCAGACGGTCATATCCCTGCTGACGCGGATGCGCAAAGTCATTCGCTATCGCTTCTTTCAGCCAGTGCTCATCTTTACGCAGCACTTCAAATACAGACAGATAAGGCACGTTTAAACCTGCCGCGATGTCGGCAAACTGCTGATCCAGTTGTGCAACACGGCGGTTATGCGGTGCATCCGGCATCGGTGGTGGCCCTATCATCAGTGTTTTGTAGCGTGCTGTCGCTGTGCTCAGGATGGACTGGCAGTTGGCCAGGCTTTCCTGTTCCGGTACACGCAGGCTGCCTTCGTAGATCGAAGTATCGTTGACGCCGAAGGAAAACACGACCAGTTGCCCGCAGTCTGCAGGCAGACGTGCTGCGCATTCACTTTCCCAGCGCGCTGCGATGTCGCGGCTGGTGTCTCGGCGTATGCCGAGGTTGTAATGGGTGATGTTGTTGCCACGTGCTACGGCAGTCTGTATCAGGCGACCAGCCCAACCCAGGCAGAGCTGGTCGCTGGTGCCTTGTACGAAGGAGTCACCGACAAAGCAGATGCGATGATCGGTGCCGGCGTTTGGCTTGTAGTCGCTCACGTTGGGTGGCCGAAGAATAGTCAATCGAAGTAAGTACGCGCCATTTCAAAGCGGGGCGCGAAGTAGACATTGTCCATGCGCTCTATGCGTACTTTGCCTTTGCTGGAAGGCGCGTGGATGAAACGGCCGTCGCCTATGTAGACGCCTACATGCGAAAACGGACGGTTCAGCGTGTTGAAGAAGACCAGGTCGCCGGGGCGCAAGGTGCGCGGATCGATTTCCTTGCCGCGCCGTGCGATGTCTGCGGCACTGCCGCTGACATTCATGTCGAGTGCCTGGCGATAGATGTAAGAGACCATGCCGCTGCAGTCGAGGCCGGCTTCCGGGTTCTTGCCGCCGAACTGGTAACCAGTGTCTATCATGCCCATCGCATAGAGCGCGATTTCGTTGCCTTTTTCGCTGACGGGTTGTGGTTCGTACAGGATGGCGTGCGCGCTCGGACGTTTGACAGGTGTGGATGTGCCGCAGGCAGCGAGCAGCGCTGCTGCCAGCAGCGCGAGCAACAGCCCGCGCATGCCGGAGATCGTGAGGCGTATGCCGCTTAGCATCATTGTGCTTAGCGTTTGAGTTCGCTCAATACGCCAGACAACATGTCTATCATCTGGTCCAGCTCTTCATACGTGACGTTCAGTGCAGGCATGAAGCGTAGCAGGTCAGGGCGCGGCGAGTTCAGCAACAAGCCGACCGGTTCCAGGTCGCGCGCTTTTTCCACGATTTGCGGACCAATGTCCGAACCCAGTTTCAATGCACGCAACAAGCCATCGCCACGTTCACCGGCCAGTCCGTGCTTCTCGGTGAGTTTGAGCAAGGCTGCGCTGAGGTAAGCGCCTTTGTCTTTGACTGACTGCAGGAAGCCTGGCGCCAGCAATGCCTGCGCCACAGCGTTGCCGACAGCTGTCATCAACGGGTTGCCGTTGTAGGTACCGCCCTGGTCACCTGGTTCGAAGCAGGCGATTTCTTCACGGCACAACATCGCTGCCAGCGGTACGCCGCCGCCTATGCCTTTACCCAGCGTCATGATGTCTGGCGTGATGCCGGACAGTTGATAGCCGAACAGTTCGCCGGTACGGCCCATGCCGGTTTGTACTTCATCGACGATCAGCAAGACGCCGTGTTCTTTGGTCAATGCGCGCAGGCCCTGCATGAATTCGCGTGTGGCCGGGATGACGCCGCCTTCACCTTGTACCGGTTCCAGCATCACGGCGATGGTTTTGTCGGTGATGAGTTTCTTGACGCTGTCGAGGTCGTTCAGGGTGGCTTTGAAGAAGCCAGGTACTTGCGGTGCATAGATGGTGTCCCAGCCCGCTTTGCCGCTGGCCGACATGGTGGCCAGTGTGCGACCGTGGAAGCTATGGTCGAAGGTGATGATTTCGTAGCGGTTTTCGCCAGCTGCGTTTTTGTTCAGTTTGCCCCATTTGCGCGCCAGTTTGACCGCACTTTCATTGGCTTCAGCACCGCTGTTGGCGAAGAAGACGCGATCGAAGCACGAGTTCTCCGTCAGCAATGCTGCCAGTGCGATCGACGGTTCGTTGTAGAAGGCCGGCGATGGATTGATGAGTTTTTTCGCCTGAGCATTCAGGGCTTCCTGTATGCATAGTGGCGAGTGGCCGAGGCAGTTGACCGCCCAGCCTTGCAGGTAGTCGAGATAGCGTTTGCCCTTATGGTCCGTCAGCCACATGCCGTCGCCTTCGGTGAAGACCAGTTCAGGACGATTGGTGATGTAGAGCAGAGAATTGACGGGGTACTGGCTGAATTCCATTTCGGCTACTCCTGAGCGCAAATAATTGAAAAAATGTCTGGTACGGAACAACTAAAAAAAAAGCCACAGGATTTGCCTGTGGCTGAGTGATCGGCTTACGCTTACACGCACGGCATCCAAGGCTGGGGCAGCTGGTTACGGCGTCGCAAGAGTTTGGCGGTCATATTCATGTGAAGAATATTATGACGTTTTGCGCAGTGCGTCAAAACGTTTTTCGCCTTGCTCTCTCGACGTAGTTAAACAAGCAAGCCGGGCGCTTAACCCTGCGCCAGATCAGCTTCCGAGGTGAAAGCGTCGGCGTAGAACTCATCTTCCGGCAATTTGCAGCTGATGCTGAATTCGCTTTGCGCTGCTTCTACCATCAGCGGCGCACCACAGGCATAGACCTGATAATTCGACAGGTCGGGCAAATCTTCCATCACGGCCTTGTGCACAAAGCCGGTACGACCCTGCCACTGGTCGTCGTCGGTGGCGTGCGAGATTACCGGAACATAATTGAAGTGCGGTATCTCGCGTGCCCATTCTTCACACAGTGCGTGCATGTACAAATCCTTCGGACGGCGCCCGCCCCAGTACAGTGTCATCGGGCGTTCACTCTTGTCATGCAGTGCTTGCTCGACGATGGCCTTGATAGGTGCAAAGCCGGTGCCGGACGCCAGCAGGACCATCGGCTTTTTCGAATCTTCACGCAGGAAGAAAGTTCCTTGCGGACCTTCGAAGCGAAGGATGTCGCGTTCCTTCAGCGTGGTGAAGACGTGATCGGTAAACAAGCCGCCCGGCATGTGGCGGATGTGCAGCGTCAGGTGTTCACCCAGATGCGGCGCATTGCCCAGACTGTAGCTGCGGCGCTTGCCGTCTTTCAGCAGGAATTCGATGTATTGGCCGGCGCGGTATTGCAGGCGTTCACTGGCAGGCAATTGCAAGGCGATCAGCATGACGTCGTCGCCCAGCTTTTCTACTTTGGCGACGCGCACTGGCAGTTTTTTGATCGGGAATTCACCTAAGCCCAATACTTCGCGTGCTTCGATCACGACATCGCTATTCGGACGCGCGCAGCAGAATAATGAGAAACCGATTTCTTCGTCGGCTGCCGACAGCGCGCGTGCCTGATGCGGGCCGTGTGTGACCGAGCCGGACAGAACCATGCCCTTGCAACTGCTGCAAGCGCCGTTTTTGCAGCCGTAGGGCAGGCCGACATTGGCGCGGATCGCTGCATTCAATATGGTTTCATCCGCATCGCAGCTAAATTGGCGACCGCTAGGCTTAACAGTTACTTGGAACGTCATACAATCTCAATCATGAAAATAAAATCTGCAAACAAACACTTCGGCAAACCACGCCTGCTGATACTCGGATGCGGTGATGTAGGCATGCGTCTGCTGCCGCTGTTACGCGACCGTTTCCGCATTTTTGCCGTCACTACGCAGGTATCCAGACAGGAAGAGTTGCGTGCCGCTGGCGCGATTCCGATTATTGCCAGCCTGGACGAACCGCTTACGCTGGCCCGTTTGGCAAGATTGGCATCGACTATCATCCATCTGGCGCCGCCGCCTTCGGACGGCAAGCTGGATAAGCGCACGCGCAATCTGACCGCCATTTTACCCGACCACGCGACTCTGGTTTATGTCAGCACCTCCGGCGTGTATGGCGATTGCGGTGGGGAGTGGATCGATGAGACACGTGCTGTCCGTCCGCATAATTTGCGCGCCCGGCGCCGGGTGGATGCCGAGCAGGTGCTGCGTGCGTGGGCTCGGCGTGCCCGGGCGCGCCTGAGCATCTTGCGGGTGCCCGGTATTTACGCTGATGACAGGTTGCCGGTCGAGCGTTTGCAAAAGGGCTTGCCAGCCTTGCTGGAGGCCGAGGATGTCTATACCAACCATATCCACGCTGACGATCTGGCCAGGATGATTGCGTTGGCATTATTCCGCGGGCAGCCTGGTCGTGTTTATCACGCGGTGGACGATACCGACCTCAGGATGGGGGATTACTTCGATGCTGTGGCCGACGCGCTGCAGTTGCCGCGTCCGCCACGCCTGCCGCGTGCGGAACTGGAGAAGCAGGTGTCGCCCATGATGTTGTCATTCATGTCCGAGTCGCGCCGCTTGTCGAATCAGCGTATTAAGGCCGAGCTGGGCTTCAGGCTGCGTTATGCCAGAGTAGGCGATGCGCTGGCCAGGCTGAAGGGGCAAGGCGGGCAGTAATGAGGTTTCGTGAAGATAGTGTTAATAAAAAAATGGCGTTTTACGCCATTTTTTATGCCTTTTTCGGTGCATGCTTCACTTCATGCATTTCCACGAGTTTCAAAATGCCCAAATCGGGTGCTTCTGGCGCTATTTTTTACTCTTTCCTCTGAAAAATCCCCATTACAGCGCAGTTAAGTTGTCAAAAGGCATGGTTTAACTTCAGTTTTTCTCCGCCTAATAATTTAATTGTTCGGTTTTTCCGTATATAAATCATGTGAAATTCGATTTCCAAGAATGTTAGGATTCCGTTAAAGTCTGCCCATCTGCTAAATGCAGCGATCAACAAGGGATTTAAGGGAGATGGCCGATGTAGAAGCACCGGCGCCGATTACCAGCAAAGGGATTGGCTTTAACGATAAAAAATTGCCGTAACGAGATCTGCGCTCGACACCCCCTGAGGCTGATACATCGTTCGTCACTAACCAACTATCTGAGACTAATATGGAATTCTTACAAGTATTTACGACGCCGGAAGCATGGATTGCACTGGCAACGCTGGCGATGCTGGAAATCGTGCTCGGCGTCGATAACATCATTTTCATTTCGGTCCTGGTAGACCGACTGCCTAAGCATCAACAACAAAAGGGCCGCATCATCGGTCTGGGCCTGGCGATGGGTACACGTATCCTCTTGTTGCTGAGTCTGTCGTGGATGATGGGACTGGTCGAGCCGATCTTTACCGCATTCGGTCAAGGCTTCTCCGGACGTGATCTGATCCTGTTCTTCGGTGGCCTGTTCCTCTTGTACAAGGCTTCGTCCGAGATCAAGGAACTGATGAACGCTCACGAAGAAGAGGAAGCGCAAGCTACCGTGAAGAAAGCCAGCTTCGCCATGACCCTGGCGCAGATCGCTGTGATCGACATCGTGTTCTCGCTGGATTCGGTCATTACCGCAGTCGGTATGGTCAGCCAGGTTGAAATCATGATCGTCGCTATCGTGATCGCAGTCGGTGTGATGATGTTCTCGGCGAAAGCAATTGGCGATTTCGTCAACGAGTACCCAAGCATCAAGATGCTGGCACTCTGCTTCCTGGTCATCGTCGGTGCGGTACTGGTGGCTGAGAGCTTCGAGATTCATATCCCGAAAGGCTACATCTACGGTGCAATGGGCTTCTCGCTGATTGTTGAACTGTTCAACATCCGCATGCGTCGCAACCATCACATGGCTGCATGTGATGCACCGGAGTCGGTACAGCCACACGGCATCACAGCTTAATGACGTAAAGTGATGCGGCACTCCGGTGCTGCATCACTGATCAGATGGCTGAAATGAAAAAGGAACCCTGTCGGGTTCCTTTTTTTATGGGTGGCGTTTGTGGGCGATATCGCTTACTTGTTCAGCATCCAGTCCGACATCTTGCCGACCACTTCATTATCAAGTCCGTTGTAGCCGTGATGCGCCGCCGCGTTGCAGGCATTACCGATGTTTTCACCGCCGGTAAAGCTCAGCAATTGCTTGCGTGGCGCATCTGTCAGTTTGTTCATGAGCTTGGGTATCAAGGTGTAGGGGCAGAGGCGGCAGCCATCCTGTTCATGGTGCACGATGAGTACCGGTATCTGTAGTTTTTCCAGCGGCATGGAGAGGACTGAAGCGCCTTCACTATCGATCAGGATGCTGGAACTGAGTGCGATGCCGTCCGGCCCGTCCGGTGGTGCAAGCTGGGTGGCGATGTAGGCGGCGGATTGCGTACCCCGGCTGGTGCCGGCCAGCCATACCGGGGTTTTGGTTTGACTACGTACCCATGTGATGGCCGCCTTGATGTCGGTCACATGCTCAGGGGTTTCGCGAAATTCGCGCAGGAAAGGCGGTGACAGGCGATCTGACGGCGCATCGGTGAGCACGACCAGGAAACCCTGATCGACGAAGAGTTGCCGTGCGCGGACCAGGAAATTATCCTTGCCCCAATTGATCTTGCCATCCGGACTGATTTGCAAACCACCATGTCCACCTGCCAGCAGGATGACGGCAGCTTTCGGTTGGGCCGGGGAGAGCACCAGCATGCGCTGGATGACGCCGGGCCGGCTGGTGAGGTCGACTACTTTGGGGGCGGTCTGTGCCTGCGCAAGTTGCAGGCTGCAAGCGAGGATCAGGCCCAGGCTGGTTTTCATCAAATGCTTCATGTCTGCTCCCAATGGAAATGATGAAAGGCCGGGCTGTATCTGCGTTGCTTCAGGTCAGTGCTGCGGTGACTTTCAATACTTCTTCGGCGGTGGTCGTGCCTTCGATGATTTTTAAGGCACCAGCCAGGCGCAAAGGTTTCATGCCATCGCTAATACTTTGTTGTTTCAGGGCATGGATATCGGTCTCTGCCTGGATCATCTTGGAGAAGGTTTGCGTGACCGTCAGCAATTCGTACAAACCGGTACGGCCGCGATAACCGGTCTGGCGACATTCCGGACAACCGACCGGGCGATAGATGACGGCTGGTTTCGCCAGGTCGGAACCTTCACTCAGGCTGGCCCAGATTTCATCCAGCATTTCACCATCAGCTGATTTGCAATGACCGCACAAGGTACGCGTCAGGCGTTGCGCCATGATGCCTATCAGTGTCGATTCCAGCAGGTAGTAAGGCACGCCCAGTTCCAGCAAGCGCATGACGGCGGACGGAGCGTCATTCGTGTGCAGGGTGGAGAGCACCAGATGGCCTGTGAGGGCGGCCTGGATTGCCATTTCTGCGGTTTCCAGATCGCGGATCTCACCGATCATGATGATGTCAGGATCCTGTCGCATCAGCGAACGTACGCCGTCCGCAAACGACAGGTCGATGCCGTGCTGGACCTGCATTTGATTGAATGATCCTTCGACCATCTCGATAGGGTCTTCAACGGTACAGACATTCACTTCACTGGTCGCCAGCGCCTTGAGCGTGGTGTAGAGCGTAGTGGTCTTGCCGGAGCCGGTCGGACCGGTGACGAGGATGATGCCGTGCGGACGCGTGGTCAGCTTGTCCCAACGCTGTGCATCATCGGGCGGGAAGCCGAGTTCCGGCAACGATTTGACCACGACATCCGGATCGAAAATACGCATGACCAGCTTTTCGCCAAAGGCGGTCGGCATGGTGGATAAACGCAGCTCGATTTCCTGGCCGTCGTTGGTGCGTGTTTTGATGCGGCCATCTTGCGGCCGGCGTTTTTCGATCACGTCCATCCGGCCCAGCAGTTTGATGCGCGCCGTCATCGCAATCATGACGGTAGGCGGTACCTGGTAGACCTGGTGCAGCACGCCATCGATACGGAAACGGATCGCACATAAATCGCGCTTGGGTTCGAGATGGATGTCGGAAGCCCGTTGTTCAAATGCGTATTGCCACAGCCAGTCTACGATGTTGATGATGTGCTGGTCATTCGCATCGACTTGTTTGTGATTGCCGAGTTCGACCAGTTGCTCGAAGTTGTTGCGCAGCGTGAGGTCCTGGCCGTTCAGCTTCTTCGCGCCCTTGATCGATTTGGCGAGCGCAAAGAATTGCGTCGTGTATTGCGCGATGTCGAGCGGATTGGCGATCACCAGTTTGACGTTGCGGCGCGTGATCTTGGCGATCTCGGCTTCCCACTCGGTGTTGAATGGTTCCGTGGTGGCGACTATTAGTTCACTCGGTGTGAGTTCAACCGGCAGGATGTGGAAGCGGGTCGCGTACGAGGCCGACATCACATCCGCCACGCGGGTGAAATCGATCTTCAGTGGGTCGATGCGGAAGAACGGCAGTTTGACTTTGCCTGCCAGCCATTCGGCCAGCCAGTCCAGTGTGACCGGGCGATGTGGTTCGTTGGCAGAGAGAATTTTGCACTGTGCGACGGCCACCAGCGGGTGCATCGCTATCGATGCATTCTTGAATATGCCCTGCGCCTGGTTATAGAAGACTTTGACGCCTTCCTTGGTGACGATGCCATCGGCCAGCAGCCAGGTGAAAATCTGCTGTAAATCCAGTTTCCTGGGACTAGCCGGAGCGGTGGCCTTGGTGGTGGCAGTAGATGCAGCAGTTGGCATGACCGTGACCCGTAAGATGGAACAGTGGGATTGATGTTAACACAGGGCAAGTCAATTATTGCTGTGCCTGCCATGCCTTGATGCCATTTACCCACGATTTGGCCGGGAGTTTGGTAGCGGCGGTGATCTGGGCTGCGCGCTCATAGAGTGCGGCGATATCCAATTCAGGTTTGCGGTTGAAAGCGATCGCAATGACGTTGCCTTCATGTACTTCCGGCAACGAGATAATGGTGTCGAACGCAAAGTGCATGGCGCTCAGGTTGCGCGCATAGCTTGGATGGTCGCCAAACAGGTTGACCGTCATGATGCCGTCCGGCGTCAGGCAGGCGGCGCATGCCTGGTAAAACTCGGGTGTGTCCAGCACCGGGCCGCGCGCAGTGGCGTCGTACAGGTCAACCTGCAGCGCATCGATGCGGCCGAGGTTGGCCGGGTCATTGACGTATTCCAGCGCATCCATCTCGATCACGGTCAGGCGTTCGTCATTCGGCGGCAGCTTGAACATGGAGGCACAGATAGCGATGACCGACGGATTCAGATCGACCGCGGTGACGCGCGCTTCCGGAAAACGCTTGTAGCTGAATTTGGTCAATGCGCCTGTGCCCAGGCCCAGTTGCACGATGTGCTGCGGTTTGTCATTGAACAGCATCCACGCCATCATTTGCTGCGCGTATTCCAGTTCTATCCAGTCGGGTTTGCTGATACGCATCGCGCCCTGTACCCATTCGGTACCGAAGTGCAGGTAGCGGATGCCGAATTGCTCGGACAGCGTGACTGGTGCGAATTTGACCTTGCGCACGGGTTTGGCTTTGGCCGCTGGTGGTGCTTTCTTGCCCGGGCCGCTTTTCAGGTTGGCATCGGCTTCTATGGATTTACGTTTGATCAGCATGAATTCTTTAGTGGGATTTTTTACTTACAGCATGATACCGCGCCAGACCGTCAGTTTCTGCTCAAATGTCATCAGGGCATAGGCAGGAGAGGAGGAGGGCAGCACCAGGGTATCAAAACCGGCTGCGGCGAATATGCTTTCCTGCTTGCCGGAGGTCTTGCCATTAAAGCAAACACGACGCAGTCCTGGGCACTCCTGTTTCAGCATGGCGAAGTCATTATGCCGGGCCTGACGGATGGCGCTGTCCAGGCTGCCTTCACGTGCACAGACGTCTATGACATCCCATATACCTATGCGATGCGTTTGCAATCTGAGCAGGCGTTCTGCGTAGGGCAAGCCGGCCAGGTCTGCACCGATCACGGCGCCAGTCAGCTTCCAGAACTGGTTGCGCGGGTGCGCATAGTATTGCTGTGCATCCAATGACGCTACACCCGGGAAACTGCCGAGAATCAGGATTTCGGTATGCTGGTCGATAACGGGCGGAAAGCCGGTCAGGAGTGGGGGTAGTCGCGTGGCGGGCATGCTGGTATTTTAATGCAGGTCGTGTCATGGTACGACATGGACTGCCGAACTATCAGGAGAGACTGAATGACTAAAAAAATAATGATCGTGACCGGTGGTAGCCGCGGCATAGGGGCGGAGATCGCAACCCTGGGTGCGGCCGATGGTTACGCGGTATGTATCAGCTATGTGAAGAATAAGGGTGCAGCCGACGCGGTCGTTGCCGCCATCCGTGAAGCAGGCGGCACCGCTATTGCAGTCGCTGCGGATATGGCGGTGGAAGCGGATATCCTGCGCCTGTTCGCAACTGTGGATCAAGAATTGGGCACCCTGACGGCGCTGGTCAACAATGCCGGCATCCTGGAAACACAGATGCGCGTGGATCAGATGGATGTGGCACGCATGCAGCGTATCTTCAACACCAATATCGTTGGTACCTTTGTTTGCGCGAGAGAGGCGGTCAAGCGCATGTCTACCAAATATGGTGGCGCAGGCGGCGCCATCGTGAATATCTCATCGGTGGCAGCGCGTGCCGGCGGGCCCGGCGAGTATGTCGACTATGCTGCTTCCAAGGGTGCGGTGGATACCCTGACTATCGGTCTGGCGAAAGAAGTAGCGACCGAGGGCATACGCGTCAATGCAGTGCGGCCTGGCGTGATCTACACCGAGATACATGCCAGCGGTGGTGAACCCGGACGCGTGGATCGCGTCAAAGGTAACGTGCCCATGCAACGCGGTGGCGAAGCTCGGGAAGTGGCACAGGCTGCGATCTGGTTGTTGTCGGAACATGCGTCCTACACAACGGGTAGTTTTCTGGATGTGACCGGCGGGAGATAGCTCACTCTGTCAATGCTAAAGTAACTGACATCTTTCTTCATGCAGTAGTCGGTAATACCGTGCCATAAGCGGCAACATGCCATAGACCTTTAAACAGGAGAAAAAATGAAAGCAACTTGGATAACTTCATTCTTTGCATTGATGCTGGCTTTGCCGCTGGCACATGCGGCCGATAACATGAAAGCCTTTCCGGTTGCGGAAAAGGGCATGACGCGTCATGTGCTGCAACTGCCTGCGCAAAGCGATGAGTCGGCTTACAAGGTTGAACTGATTGTGGGCAAGGAGGTGGCGACCGATGAGCGTAATCGTTACTTCTTTGGTGGCGTGATCGAAGAAAAGAATATCGAAGGCTGGGGTTATACGCGCTATGTCGTGCCCAAGCTGGGGCCGATGGCCGGCACTATGATGGCGATTGATCCGAATGCGCCCAAAGTGACGCGCTTTATATCCCTCAGTGGCGGCCCTTATCTGATCCGGTATAACAGCCGCCTGCCGGTGGTGGTCTATGTGCCGCAAGGCGTGGAAGTGCGCTATAAAATCTGGCGCGCAGGGGACGAAGTGAAGAAGATAGAGCAAGGGTAAGTAAAATACGCCATTCTTCCTTACCCAATTAAAACAATAAGAAACTTATGAATTATTTGAAAATAACAGCATCGCTTTTTTTTCTCAGCTCGATTGCCGGATGTGTCATTTTGAATGGGCCGAAGAATGAGGCCGCATTTTCAGAACAGACCGATTTGAAAGAATTGGAGGGGTGTTATGAGAATCGGGGTGATGGAGGGAAAGCGAACTCCTACAGATACCTTGCCAGTTATATTTTTAATCCGATCAAACCAGATGTCAGGCAAGCGCACTATATACGTGTGACATCGATGGGGGAACGTTCGATTAAAGTAAGTGCAGAATCTCAGGGAAAAGTCTTGCAGGAACAAGTGTTTGTGGAAGGGCGGGATTTTAATTTTGAATCAGGAAAAATAAGAATCCGCAGTGATGGGGGTGCTACTGCACCGACGCAGTCTGGAAGCGTTTTTCTCGGTGTAGCGCAAGGTTCCACCTATCTCGGTATTGATAAGAATGGAGATGGGAAATTGCAGGATTCAGGCACCATGCTTGGTACGGTTTTTCTGGTGGTGCCGATTGCCGGACATGTAAATGAATCGTTCCGATTCAAGAAAACACCTGAGCTATGTAAAACAGCCCTGAGTCCTTGATTGCTGAAATCCTCGCGGGACGAGAACGAATGATCAGCTTGCCTGAAGAATAAAACATGCCGACTTTTAGTTTGAGTTGGCATGTTTTTTATTGGGCACTCAATGCATCAAGCTTCAGTCAACACTTTGCAGCCGCTTCTGTATCTGAATATAGATCACGGTCTGCAGCAGGGCGACGATGCTACCTGCCATCACTTCGGATACGCGCAGGAAGGCCAAGTGTAATTCTTCATCCATACCGCCGCCGGAAAAAGCGGCAGACATCAGGATGACAACTGTCACCGGGCCGAGTCGCCAGTTGCTCGGATAGTTTTGCCACAACATGGCGACGATGACGGCCAGTGTCATTGCTATCAGCATCGCAAAGAAGCTGGTGCCGAACAGCACCAGCGACAGACAAGCGATGATGCAACCGGAAATGGTATTGACCAGACGTGCCTTAAAGTTGGCCTTTGCCACGGTCATATCCGGCTCGGTCACGATGATGAGGGAAATCATCGCCCAGTAAGGCTCTTGCAAGCCAAGTGCGCGTAGCCCGTACCATAGGATCACAGATCCGGAGAGGATCTTGATGATGTAGACCAGCGCGTTTTTCCTGGGGCTGATGAAGTTGAATTCCATGGTCTGTATCAGACCTGCGAGCGGCCCGGCAGTTCAGGCATTACTGCGTCAGTTTGTTTTTGGCTTTTTGCAGTTCGGTTTCGGCTTCCTGCAGTTTCTTTTGCTGCTTGGCGATTTTTTGGGTTTTGCCACTGGCCTGGGCTTTTTCCAGTTCCGCTTTGCGTTCGGCTACATTGTTTTCTTTTTTCTTGATGTCGGCTTCGCGTTCCTTACGCAGACCTTCATCGGTGCAGTGATCGACGATTTGTTTGAGCGCGATGTTCAGTTTCTTTTCTTGCGCCTTGTTGCCATGTGCGCGTGCGTGCTCGATCTGGGTTTCTACTTCCTGTCGTTTGGCGGCGCAGCCGGTCAAGGGCTCGGCGGCGTGTGCTGTGGTGATGACGGTTGCCAACAGCAGGCCGGACAAACAGCTGGTCGTGATGATCTTCATTACGCAACTCCTTGCTAGGTGGGAAGTCGCTTCACTGTATAGGAACAAGGTAAGAACAGGCAACACAAATAGCGCGCCAGAAATGACTACGGCGACCGTGATGGTCGCCGTAGTGTGAGGACTGGCAAGTTTTGATGCTTGCCGGTACAGCCTCAGTGATTACTGTGCAGCTGGTTTAGCTGCTGCTTTGGCTGGCGCTTTTTTCTTTTTAGGTGCTGGCTGGCCATCGTCATCCTGCACTTTGAGCTGACCGCCGGTACCCAGGCCACCTTTGACGGTTTGTTGACGGTAGTTTTTCACAGCGCGCACCACGTTGTTATACGAGTCGGTGAAAGCGGCGACGATGACTTTACCTTCAGCTGTGTTGGAGTAACCACCCATGCTGCCACTTGCGCTGGAGCCGAACAGTTGGCCCATTGCACCGAAGTCCATGCTTTTTGCGCTGCCTTCGGCTGCTGCAATTTGTACGCTTGAGCGATTGTCGACCACGCTCAGCAGTGTGCTGGCTTCCTTGCTGTTGACGTTAGCTGCCAGGCCTGCGACCGCACTACCCAGACCGCCACCCAGCAAGCCGGCTACGCTGCCGCCCATGCCGCCGGCATTGTTGTTGCTGAAGGTGATCGATGGCACCAGGCCATAGTCGGCGGAAACCATTTTGCCTTTGCCGAAATTCGATTTTTTGCGCAGCTCACCGGATTGTTCCAGCGCACGTTCGCCCATGATGGCATTCATGCCGCGGCCGCGTTCAACCACGACGAAGCAGTTTGATTGTTGTACCAGCAGTTTGAGGACAGGGACGGTCGAACCGAGTTTGTATTGGCCGGTCAGGACGCCATACCAAGGCGCGCTGGTATCTTCGATGATCGCGATAGTACCCAGAGGAGCATCGCAACGTTCCAGCGTAGCGTTGGCATTTTGTGCATTGGCACCACCGGCGGAACCGGTCGCTGCTGTTTTAGCACCGCTGTTACCCATATCCATGGTGGAGCATGCACTCAGCAGAACGCCGGTCAGACAGAGCGGCAAGATACGCATTAAACGTTTCGACATTTCTTTCTTCCCCTAATTAATTAATCAATAAGCAAATCAAACAAATTAAATAAGCAAAAATCTAATTCTTATAACTAATCCCCGGTATATCGGAGTTGCGAATGTGAAATATTACGCGATTTTTTTGTGAAAATTGCTCTGGAGACATGGAAAAGTCTCGTATAGCCAGATATTTACCTCTCTAACAAGACTCCTCTTGCGGGATGATCGAACGGAAATTTCGCTGTGGAAATGAAAAAGCCGCGTGAGATACACGCGGCTTTTCAGGTGTTTGCAGGCTGCAGCTTGCTTTACTTGCTGGCCAGTCCCAGCAGCATTTCATTCAGGCGCTTCACGAAGCCAGCCGGATCGTTGAGGTTGCCACCTTCAGCCAGCAAAGCCTGGTCGAACAGGATATTTGACCAATCGTCGAATTTGGTTTCTTCGTATTTCAGGCGTTGCACCAGCGGGTGGTCAGGATTGATTTCCAGCGTTGGCTTGGCGTCCGGCGCATCTTGTCCTGCCGCTTTCAGCATGCGCATCAGGTTGCCGGACAATTCGTTTTCGCCTGCAACCAGGCAGGCTGGTGAATCGGTCAGGCGGAAGGTGATGCGCACTTCCTTGGCTTTGTCTGCCAATGCAGCTTGCATCTTCGCGACCAGATCCTTGTACTGATCTTCGGTTTCCTGGTGCTGCTTCTTCTCTGCTTCGTCTTCCAGCTGGCCGAGGTCGAGGTCACCTTTGGCGACTGATGACAATTCCTTGCCGTCGAATTCTTCGAGGAAGGACAGCATCCATTCATCGACGCGGTCTGTCAGCAACAGGACTTCGATACCTTTCTTGCGGAAGATTTCCAGGTGCGGGCTGTTCTTCGCTGCGTTGTAGGATTCGCCAGTCGCGTAGTAAATCTTGCTTTGACCTTCCTTCATGCGCGCTACGTAGTCGGCGAAGGAAACGGTTTGCGCATCGCTATCGTTATGTGTGGATGCAAAGCGCAGCAGTTTGGCGATGCGTTCCTTGTTCGCTGCATCTTCGCCTATGCCTTCTTTCAATACCTGGCCGAAAGCATTCCAGAAAGTGACGTATTTATCCTTGTCCGCTTGCTCATCGCTGTTGGCCAGTTCTTCCAGCATGGACAGAACGCGCTTGGTCGAGCCTTCACGTATGACTTTGACGTCACGCGACTCTTGCAGAATTTCACGCGATACGTTGAGTGGCAAATCAGCCGAGTCGATTACGCCTTTGACGAAGCGCAGGTAGACCGGCATCAGTTGTTCGGCGTCGTCCATGATGAAGACGCGTTTGACGTAGAGCTTGATACCGCCACGCTTGTTGCGGTCCCACAGGTCGAATGGCGCCTGGGTAGGGATGTAGAGTAATTGTGTGTATTCGCTGCGGCCTTCGACGCGATTATGCGTATAGGTCAGCGGCTCGCCGAAGTCATGCGATACGTGTTTGTAGAACTCGGTGTATTGCTCCGGCGTGATTTCGTTTTTGCTGCGTGCCCACAAGGCGCTGGCCTGGTTAATGGTTTCCCATTCGTCGCGCACGACGGTTTCTTTTTTCTCTTCGTCCCATTCTTCTTTCTGCATCATGATAGGCAGCGAGATGTGGTCCGAGTATTTACGGATGATGGATTTCAGTTTCCATGACGAGAGGAATTCATCTTCACCTTCGCGCAGGTGCAGGATGATGTCAGTGCCGCGATTTGGCTTGTCGATTGCTTCTACCGTGAAGTCGCCTGCGCCTTCCGATTCCCAGCGCACGCCTGTGCTGGCATCAGTGCCGGCGCGACGTGTTTCAACCGTGATACGGTCAGCGATGATGAAGCCGGAGTAGAAGCCGACGCCGAACTGACCGATCAGGGCCGCGTCTTTTTGCTGGTCGCCGGACAGTTTAGAGAAGAATTCCTTGGTGCCGGATTTGGCGATGGTGCCCAGATGCTCAACCGCGTCGTCGCGGTTCATGCCGATACCGTTGTCCGAAATGGTGATGGTGCGTGCTTCCTTGTCGAAGCTGACTTTGATTTTCAGGTCGGGGTCGTTTTCAAACAAGGCGCCGTTGTTGATGGCTTCAAAGCGCAATTTGTCTGCAGCATCGGAAGCATTCGAGATCAGTTCGCGCAGGAAGATTTCCTTGTTCGAGTACAAGGAATGGATCATCAGTTGCAGCAGTTGTTTGACTTCAGCCTGGAAACCCAGGGTTTGTTTTTGTTCTGAAACAGCCATTTTTACCTCAAGAATCAAAGAATTAGGGGAATTGCGCTTGAAAGCCTGTCAGTGCGGCAGTGTTTTGCAAGCCGCTATGATGTTGCCTCGTTGCGGGCAGGTCAATCCGGACTTTCAAAAGCCTGGGCAGCAAATGGGGCTGTCAGCCCCGATTTCAAGCCTTGCCCAGCTCACGTTCCAGGAAGCGCAGGATGCCCGGATCGGCCATGGCGGCGACGTTGAAGCGCATATTGGTGGACGGCAGCTGGTGCGGTGAAAACAGGCTGCCGGGTGCCAGCAGGTAACCTTGCTCCATCGCTTTCTCGGTCAGGATGTTGGCATCGCAGCCTATGTCGGTCCAGGCAAACATCCCGGCCGGAGTGTGGAAATGGACCTTGATGCCTATGCGTTCCATCTGCCGTATGGTCTTGTCGCGTACCGCGGTTAACTTGGTGCGCAGCCGGTCCGCATGCTTGCGGTAATGTCCTTCGGACAGGATGCGATACACCACGCGCTCGGTGATTTCGGTTGTCGTTAATGCAGTCAGCATCTTGCGATCGGCCAGTTGTCGCGCGATCTCCGGCGACGTGGCGATGAAGCCGACACGCAGGTTGGCGGCCAGTGTTTTGGAAAAGCCACCGAGATAAATCACACGATTTAACTGATCCAGCGCAGCGATGCGGGTCGCGGCCTGGACTGCGGTGCCGGGATGCATATCGCAGTAGATATCGTCTTCCACGATCATGAAGTCGTATTGTTCCGCGATCCTGAGTACCTGAAAGGCCTTGGCCGCTGATAGCGAAGTCGAGGTCGGATTGTGCAGGATGGAGTTGATGATGAACAGCTTGGGGCGGTGCAGTGCTGCCAGCTCGGCCAGTTGCACGATATCCGGGCCGTCCGCCAGACGTGGAATGCCGACCACCTTGGCACCCAGTGCAGCGAAAGAACCAAACATCAGGAACCAGCCCGGGTCATCGACAAAGATGGTGTCGCCCGGTTGTATGTAATGGCGCGCCACCAGATCCAGCCCTTGCGTCACGCCGGCGGTGGTGACGAATTGCTCCGGCGTCGCGGCGATTTCCAGCTCCGCCATTTTCAATTGCAGTTGCTGGCGCAGCGGCAGGAAGCCTTGCGGGATGCCATATTGCAGCAGCAGGCTGGGGTTTTGCCGACTGACTGCGCGCAAGGCATTCGCGACCAGGTCGCCATCCAGCCATTCGTTCGGCAGCAAGCCTACACCTGGCATTTTTTGCGGTGGCAATTGACGGAACATATTGCGCACCAGCCAGACGACATCGACTGGTTGTGGTGTTGAGGACGGAGTGCCTTGCGCGCGCGGTGTCAGCATGGGGGAGCGATCACGGACGTAAAAACCGGAGCCGCGTCGTGATTCCAGCAAGCCGCCGGCGACCAGGCGATCGTAGGCTTCGACTACAGTAAAGCGTGAGACCTGATGCTGATCCGAGAACTGGCGTATCGATGGCATGCGTGCACCGGTGCGCAGGATTTTGTCGTCGATGCGGCTGGTGATGAGCTGCACGATTTGCTCTATCAGCGAGCTGCCGGACGTGCGTGACAGGAGTGGGCGCTGTGCTTCGGCGTTAGCGGCAGAGGCCGACTGTGATTTGGCTGTATTGGTCATTTTGCCATGACAGTGAGTAAATTAATTCCTTAAGTGTACTGGTACTGTATTGGTTTTGTCGATTACGATGTTTTCCTGAAAAATCGGTAATCAACACTTGTTAAGTGTTTTGCCATACCCGTGGAAGACTATGGAATCCCTGCTGCCTCTGTCACTGTTCGCCTTCGTATCGTCGATTACGCCGGGGCCGAATAACATCATGCTGACTTCATCCGGCATACGCTTTGGTTTTGTGCGTTCGCTGCCGCATATGTTTGGTGTGGTGTTTGGTTTCAGTGTGATCCTCGCACTGTGCGCGGCAGGTATCGGCAGCCTCATCGTCGCGATGCCGACTTTGCATATCGTCTTGAAAACGATAGGTTCGACTTATCTGGTCTACCTGGCCTGGCAGTTGCGCAGCATGGCGTTCACGCAGGAAGTGGATGTTGATGTGCGACCTATGTCTTTCATTGGTGCTTCGCTGTTCCAGTTTGCCAATCCGAAAGCCTGGGTGATGGCAGTGACTGGTGCTTCTGCTTTTTTGCCGCCGATGCAACCGGTGTGGCTGGCGATCACCGTGTATTGCGTCATTTTCGGCATCATCAATTTTCCGTGCATCAGCATCTGGGCCGGCACCGGCGCAGTGCTGCGACGTTATCTGACGCAGGCTAAATGGCGCCGCGTGTTTTGTGCCGTCATGATCATCCTCACCCTGTACTCTGCCTTAGCAATCTGGTTATGAATATTCAATCAAAAATAATGACAAGGTCATCTGTAATGACACAAGAAACCAAAGGTATGTTGCTGGGCGCTATCGGCGTTGCGATGTTCAGCCTGACTTTGCCGTTTACCCGTATTGCCGTTGCTGAACTGCATCCTGTATTCGTTGCACTCGGGCGTGCCGTAGTGGCAGCGGCATGCTCGGCTGTGTTGTTGTGGTGGAGCGGTGCAGTACGTCCGACCAAAGCGCAGATGAAATCCTTGTTCATCACAGCGCTGGGCGTGGTGGTCGGCTTTCCGGTGTTTTCATCGATCGCGATGCACTATGTGCCGGCGTCACATGGCGCCATCATTCTCGGCATCCTGCCGCTGGCGACTGCATTGTTCGGTGCCTTGCGTTTTGGTGAGCGGCCTTCACCCGGTTTCTGGATCGCGGCGGTGATCGGCAGTGCGCTGGTAGTCGGCTTCGCTTTGCAGCAGGGCGGCGGTGAGTTGCACATTGCCGACCTCGCATTGTTTATAGCGGTGCTGGCAGCGGCCATGGGTTATGCCGAAGGCGGACGTTTGTCGCAAACCATGGGCGGCCAGCAAGTGATTTCATGGGCGCTGGTGTTGTCGATGCCGGTGGTCTTGCCGGTTACGGTGTGGCTGGGCTGGAAGCACGGCGTGACCGCGTCGCCTGCAGCCTGGGTAGGTTTTGCCTATGTGTCGCTGTTTTCGATGTTTATCGGTTTCTTCTTTTGGTACAAGGGTCTGGCACTGGGCGGTATCGCACGGGTCGGACAGGTGCAACTGATACAACCGTTCCTGACCTTGCTGGGCGCGGCTGTAATCCTCGGTGAATTGCTGGAACTGCGTACCTTTTTGTTTGCACTTGCCATTATTGCTGTGGTGGCAATAGGAAGAAAGATGCCGATCCGACGACTAAGTTGATGTCAATTGCTATGAGAATTCAGTTTTAGCTGTGATTTTGTGACGATAGTTCGGAAGGAAAGCCGCGGATTTGAGATAATCGCTGGATTCCTTCCGTGAGCCAGATCACTGCGATGGCAATTTGCCATCAATGCAGCCACGGACTTCTGTTCATTGCCATTCCTGCTTTGCACGGAGTGGCATCAATTTTTTTGGAGTACTTATGTCTGTTTACGACAAGCTGAAAGCCTTGAACATCGAATTGCCAGCTGTCGCGGCGCCAGTCGCAGCCTACGTCATGCACGCGCAAACGGGTAACACGGTTTTCCTGTCCGGCCATATCGCAAAAAAAGACGGCAAGCCATGGGTAGGCCAATTGGGTAAGAACATCACGACCGACGAAGCCAAGCTGGCAGCACGCGGCGTGGCGATCGACCTGATCGCCACCTTGCAGGCAGCATGCGGCGGCGACCTGAATCGTGTCAAACGCATTGTCAAAATCATGGGCCTGGTGAACTCCACCGGTGATTACACCGAGCAGCACCTGGTCACCAACGGCGCATCCGAATTGCTGGCTGAAGTATTCGGCCCGCAAGGCCTGCATGCCCGTTCCGCATTTGGCGTAGCGCAAATCCCGCTCGGCGCATGCGTCGAAATCGAATTGATCGCTGAAGTGATCTAAGTAGTACCCATGCCCCGGAATACCGGGGCATGAGCCTTGTATATACCGTGAAGTAATCATGAAAATCGAACATCCAACGCCGATCAACTGGCAATTCGCCAAACGTGCAGAACAACTGCAAAGCTCGGTCATCCGCGAAATCCTGAAAATCACGATGCGCCCGGACATCATCTCCTTTGCCGGCGGTTTGCCGTCACCGGCAACCTTCCCGGTCGAGCACATGAAAGCGGCGTTCGATAAGGTGTTGTCACAGCAGGGCAAGATTGCGCTGCAATACGGACCGAGCGATGGTTATGCACCGTTGCGTGAATGGATCGCGAATTCGCTGTCGATCCCGGGTTCGGTGATTACGCCGGATCAGGTCTTGATGGTATCCGGTTCGCAGCAGGCGCTGGATTTACTCGGCAAAGTATTGATCGAAGAAAACAGCAAAGTGCTGGTCGAAACCCCGAGCTACCTCGGGGCCTTGCAAGCGTTCTCCGTGTACCAGCCGCAATTTGTCTCGGTTCCTACCGATGACTACGGTTTGTTGCCGGAAGCAGTCGATGGCATCGCCGACGGTGCACGCCTGCTGTACGCCTTGCCTAACTTCCACAATCCGACCGGACGCACCATGTCGGTGGAACGTCGGATGGCATTGGTGGAAACCTGTGCGCGCCATGGCTTGCCGCTGATCGAAGATGATCCGTACGGTGCACTCAGCTATCGCGCTGATCCGTTGCCGAAGATGCTGACCATGAATCCGAGCGGCGTGATTTACATGGGTTCGTTCTCCAAGGTACTGACACCGGGCATACGCCTTGGTTACGTCGTCGGCCCGACACCATTGATCCGCAAACTGGAGCAGGCGAAACAGGCAGCTGATCTGCATACTTCACAACTGATACAAATGGTGGTGTACGAAGCCATCAAGGATGGCTTCCTCGCTGAACACATCCCATCGATACGCACTTTGTACGCGAACCAGTGTCAGGTGATGCTGGATGCCCTGGCTGAATTTGCGCCGGAAGGCGTGAAGTGGAACAAGCCGGAAGGTGGCATGTTTATCTGGGTCACGTTGCCTAAGCATATTGATTGCATGCAGTTGCTGGAAGAGGCGATTGCGCAGAAAGTGGCATTCGTACCGGGCGCGCCTTTCTATGCGAATGAGCCGGAGAAGAATACTTTGCGTCTGAGCTTTGTGACTGTGCCGCCGGAGAAGATACGTGAAGGCGTGGCTACTTTGGCTAAGTTGATAGCCGCGAAGATTTGATTTGTTGCTTGGCATTTAAAAAGCCGCTCTATATAGAGCGGCTTTTTTATTGTTTGTTAGCACAGTCGACCTGGCACTACGTGGGCTACCGCTTGTCGTGCGTTCTTTCGCTGATTCCTGGCTTTCACCTTACTTTGAGACATGTGATTTCGATAATAAGATAATTGTCTTGACAAAAAAATCCATAGATATAATCTTCCGCAAGCATGTGCGATTGTATACATGATTTGATATTCTTGTATGCAAGTGACTTCTTAATATAAAAAATACAATTTTGGAGACAAGATCATGAAACTTAGAATCCCCCTTTTGTTGGTCGCCGGACTTTGCTTATCTGTCAGTGCGTTTGCGCAGTCCTGGCCTACCAGGCCGGTGACCTTAATCGTACCGTTCCCTCCGGGTGGCGGAACCGATGCCTTTGCCCGTCCGCTGGCGGCGCAACTGACCAAACAGCTCGGCAAGACGGTCATCATCGATAATCGTGGGGGTGCAGGTGGCACGCTTGGTGCAGGGGTCGCAGCGAAGTCCCCGCCTGATGGATACACATTTTTCATAGGCGCAGCGCATCATGCAATTGCACCGGCGCTGTATCCCAAGCTCGCTTACGATCTGCAAAAAGATTTCATCCCGATTACCGTGATAGCCACGCCACCACAGGTAATCGTGGTCAACACACAGCGCGTTCCGGTGCAGGATCTGAAAGGCTTGCTGGATTACGTAAGAAAGAACCCAGGTAAGCTGAACTTCGGCTCGGCCGGTAACGGTACCTCGCATCATTTGGCGGGTGAGCTGTTTAAGATCCAGACCAAGACCTTCATTACCCATATTCCATACCGTGGCGCAGGTCCGGCGCTACAGGACTTGATCGGCGGGCAGCTCGATATGATGTTTGACGGACTCGGTTCATCGGCCAGCCATGTGAAGAGCGGCCGCATCAAGGCACTTGCCGTTGCATCGGCCAAGCGCGCACCGGGCTTTCCTGACGTTCCTACAGCTGCAGAAGCCGGTGTACCTGGCTATGAAGTATCTACCTGGTATGGTCTGTGGGCAATCAAGGGCACTCCACCAGAGGTGGTCGAGCGTATGACGGAAGAAGTCAAGAAAGCGCTGGCATCACCGGAAATCCAGCATAACTGGACGAGTGCAGGCTCGGATATTCCGAACATGTCACAGGCGGAATTCACTACGATGATCGCGTCCGAAATAGCGCGCTGGGGTGCGGTGGTCAAGAGCTCCGGCGTCAAGCTGGAATAGATGAGTAAAACAGCCGCCACTTGGCGGCTGTTTTCTTATATGGATAAGCTCGCTTTGGGTCGGAGGCAGACGTCCGCTATCAAAAGCGGATAGTGGAGTCTTATAAATAAAAAACTCTACAAGTACGTACTAGCCAAAAGAAAAAACCGCCTTTCGGCGGTTAGTTTTTTTCAAAGAACCGTGTCATCTTTCAAAGCAACTCAATCCCGAATCGACGGAGTGTTATTGCAAATAGCGCGAAACACGCAGTAGTGATGACCGCACATGCTAGTAGTGCTGACCAGAATCCCAGTTTGCCCAGTAGGTATGGAAACGCCAAAAACATTGGCAGCGTGGGAATCACGTACCAGAATGTGTAAAACGCATGATTGGCGATTTTCTCTGCCGGCTGCTTCTCCACATACAGCCAGATGAGCGTAAGTAGAGTAATTAACGGAAGCGCGGCGATAAAGCCACCGAGCTTGTCACTCCGCTTCGCAAATTCAGAAACAAGTACGACCATGCCAGCCGTCAGCAAGTATTTAGTGATAATCCAGGCCATATAACCTCCGACTCATCGAATTTTGATGTTGAGCCGATGTATGTGTCACATCGGCTAAATCGGCATCACTTCAGAGAAAAGCGAACGTTTGCCGTGCTCTTGTCCGCGAAGGTAATTGAGGCAACGACTTTCGAGCCTTTCTTCAGTTTTGCATCGCCTTTCGATATCAGCATATTGTACGGGGCTGGCTCGAGAGCAACTTCAGTCTTTTCCGTTCCGTTAAGCACAGTAAGTTTTGCCACAGCGCCAGCAGTTGAGACTTCCTGGCCATGGTCCTCAACATACAGTGTCGCTTGGCCTTCTTTGTTCACTAACTCAAATGCCAAATCGCTAGCCGAGCTTGTGATGCCACCATGTTTTGGCTTGTCGCCATGTGCCAGTACAGCGCCGGAAGCCGCAATTGCAAATGTCATGACTACGTAGCTCAACAGTTTTTTCATTTAGATTCTCCAAAGGAGCAGCAGCTTGAAATGGGCGCTGCTGCATAAAGCCCATATCTAGTACGCTTCGCTATCCTCTTGCGCTAGTAATGCCTCTAAAGGCTTACGCCCTGCCAGCCAAAACACTACCGGGGTAATCAAGGTATCCAATATCGTCGCACTGACCAGTCCACCAAAGATGACTACGGCGACTGGATGCAAAATTTCCTTGCCCGGAGCATCTGCCGCCAACAACAGCGGGATAAGCGCAAACGCAGCGACCAGTGCAGTCATCAACACCGGTGTCAATCGTTCCAGAGAACCGCGCACAATCATCGGGATACCGAATACCTCGTTTTCAAACTTGCATAGGTTGATGTAATGGCTGACCTTGAGGATGCTGTTTCTGGTCGAAATACCGGCCAAGGTGATGAAGCCGACCATGGATGCCACTGATAACGACACGCCTGCAATCCACATTGCGACGACGCTGCCAATAAGTGCAAGCGGAATATTCCCCATGACGATGAGCGCAAGGATGCTGGACTTGTAGCGCGTGTATAGAACCAGAAAAATCAACGCGAGTGATACAAACGACAGTCCCACGATAAGCTTCATCGCTTGCTCTTGTGCCTGGAATTGCCCCTCAATGCTGATGAAGTAGCTGTCAGGAAGCTTGGTTTCTGAGACAGCTTTGCGAACATCCGCAATCACGCGAGACATGTCCGAACCATCGGTATTGGCATATACGACGATGCGCCGGCGACTGTTTTCTCGGCCAATCTGGTTCGGCCCATCGCCTTCTTCAATAGAAGCCACTGCAGACAATGGAATACGTCCGCTTGGACTATCTAGCATGACACGAGACAAATCCTGCGGGGTACGGCCATCGTCTTTCAAACGCACCACAAGGTCGAAGCGGCGCGGGCCGTCGACAACCTGCGTAATGCGTTCTCCCTCAGACAGCGTTTGCATCGCACTCAAGACCTGGCCTGGCGTTAAACCGTATTGCGCTGCTTTTCGATAGTCCAGCCGTATCTTGATTTGAGGGATGAGCACCTGTCGTTCGACAGACAAATCCACCAGTCCTTCGACAGTCGACAGTCGCACACGTAAGGTCTCAGCCAATCCCCGGAGCGAATCCAGGTCATCACCATAAATTTTGAGTGCAACTTGTGCACGAACGCCTGACAACAGATGGTCCAGTCGATGCGATATCGGCTGCCCAATAGCAACCGATGCAGGAATGACTGCTAATTTACTGCGAATGTCACGCAGTACTTCATCGCGGTCGCGTTCCGACGGTTTCAGATCTACGTCGATTTCAGAAGAGTGAACGCCTTCGGCATGCTCATCCATTTCGGCCCGACCAGTCCGGCGTCCCACCTTGAGAACCTCTGGTACGCTTCTGATGAGCGTCTCTGCCAGCGCGCCCATACGATTCGATTCGGCAAGCGAGGTGCCTGGTGCGAAGGTCATTCCCATGACTAGGGAGCCTTCATTGAAGGCGGGTAGGAAAGAGCGCGGGAACAATGGCACAGTAGCCGCCGCAACTACTACGGTGACTACCGCCGTGATGACAATTGCCTTCGCACGCGGGAACGACCATGCAAGTAAGCGCGTGTCCCACTCTTTGAGTTTACGGACCAGCGGGCTATCGCGGTGCGCGAGTTGCTTCATGCTAGGTAACCAGTAATGTGCAAGTACAGGTGTAACAGTCATCGAGACGAACATCGAGGCCAGAATCGACGCAATGTAGGCTATGCCCAGAGGAGCGAACAGTTTTCCTTCGATGCCCGGCAATGCAAACAACGGCACAAAGACCAGGACCACGATGGCCGTGGCATAGACAATCCCTGAACGCACCTCTACTGATGCACGCCAGATGACTTCCAGTGTCGATTGCGTACTGCCTTCGGCTGCACGCTGTTTAAGGCGACGAAGGATGTTTTCAATATCAACCACTGCATCATCAACGAGCTCGCCAATCGCAATTGCCAAGCCACCCAGCGTCATCACATTGATAGACTGTCCCAGCATCTTGAACACGACGGCTGTGACAGCCAATGACAGCGGAATAGCAATCAACGAGATTGCTGTCGTACGAACATTGAGCAAGAAGGCAAACAGAATGATGGCAACTAGGATGGCGCCATCCCGTAGTGCTTCCGTCACGTTATTGATGGAGGCATTGATGAAGTTGGCTTGCCTGAACAAGACCTCTGGTGAGGATAGCCCAGAAGGAAGGCCTTGCTGCAATTCGGCCAATGCTTTTTCAATCTCGCCGGTAAGCTTGACGGTATCGGCCGCTGGCTGCTTCTGCACGCTGACAATGACAGCTGGCTTACCGTTCATCCCTGCGTCACCACGTTTGAATGCCGGTGCATGGCGTACAGTTGCAACTTGTTCCAACAGAATTGGGCTGCCATTGCGGAACACGACTGCCAGTCCTCGCAAGTCATCCAGCCGTATGGTTCTGCCTAGGTTGCGAATCAAATACTCGCGACTGTTCAGGTCGATAAAGCCACCACTCGTATTGGCTGCAAAACCACGCACCGCTTCTTTGACCTGGTCGAGAGAGATATTGAATTGCGCCATACGAGCGGTATCCGGTTCGACACGTAATTGACGAACCTCTCCGCCAATCGGAATGACTTGAGAGACACCAGGAATGGAGAGTAAGCGTGGTCGAAGTACGAAATCTGCGTACTCGCGCGCCTGCATTGGGCTTGCCTTGGTAACGTCGATAGGTAAGGCAACTAGCATAATTTCACCCATGATGGATGAGACCGGACCCATGATGGGTGTTATGTCCGCTGGCAGTTGCTCTTTGACCAGTGCTAACCTTTCAGAAACGAGCTGGCGATTGCGGTAGACGTCGGTACCCCAGTCAAACTCCGCATAAACAATTGACAGGCCAACACCAGATACCGAGCGTACCCGTGTGACACCTGGCATGCCGTTCAATGCAGTTTCCAATGGAAAGGACACCAGCTGCTCCACTTCTTCTGGTGCCATGCCTCCAGCTTCGGTCAACACGGTGACAAGTGGCTTGTTCAGGTCAGGAAAAACGTCGACAGGTGTTCGCATGGCCGTCATCGCGCCATAGACCAGCAGGATGAACGCCGCAGCGAGAACAAGTACACGGTTGTGGAGGCTGAACCTCACTATCCAATTAAACATGGCTCATCCTTTATCGAATCTGATTGATGAGCGCCGCACCGGATACGACCACGCGGTTCTCGGGTGCCAGCCCTTTGGTCGCAACAATGGTGGTCGCATCGAGAGTCTGATATTGGATGGGCATGGCAATGAATCGCTCGCTGCCGGCTTTTATCCAAACGACCGGCTCATTGTTTGCGTTGCGGACCACGGCTTCCGCAGGCAAGGAGATGCCGTCTACCTTGTCTTTCAATTGAACAGTCACTGTTACAGGTAGTCCAGCCGCTAGCGCAGATGAGGCCGTACTGGCTCTGAAACTCAACGGTAAGGCACCATCACGCAGAGCGCGGCCGAAACCAATGAGAGATAGCTTCACGTCAGGAAAACCATTGAGGCTGGCACCGGTCACCTGGCTAGCCAGTTTTATATCGGCCGTTGTCGCTTCAATGACCATACGGTTTGCGTCAACGATGTCGAACAGCACGTCACGTGCCTCCACAATCTGACCACTCAACACGCTTGCCGAGGCGATGTTCCCGGAGGCTGATGCCGTAATCGCCTCCATACCGGCAATACTTCCGGAAATTGCCTTCTCACGGCCCTTGAGGCTGATAAGCTCAGCACGTGCGGCCTGCAATTCCTTTAACGGCACCGAACCTTCCAATGCTTCCAGGCGCTGAATACGTTGCTCAGCCAGCGTCGTGCTGGCGCGAATCTCGGCTAATTGCGCTTGTTGGTTACCGCGGTCAATAGCTGTTGCGACCGGATGTAAGTACGCAAGGATTTCTCCCTTTTTAACTTTCTGCCCGATGGCAGGCAGACCAGATTTAGCCGCTTCGATGCGCCCAGCAAAGGAAGCCTGAACACGACCGCCTGCGTTGGGGTCAATTCCCACTCGGCCGTTTAACTCAACGGTGTGTGCATGTTCGCCAGTTACAACCATGACGGTTCGAATGGCCAAGCGACGTTGCACCTGCTTGGAGATGTTGACGCTGCCATCTGGGAGACGAGCCAGGCCAGAAGAGCTACCAGAAGCTGGCGCGTCAAGGTGTTCGCCGTTCGGCCCATGGGAACCTGGTGCTGCATCGGTATTTGAGGCGTAAGCACTTAAAGCAAGCAGTGATGTACAAATGAAAAATTTGATAGACATGATTATTTCTCTTTGTGGGAGCGACGGCGAATTAACGCAACTACAGCCAGCAACAGCAGCGTGGCAATCAAAAGTCCTGCTAAGAGCCATCCTGTGATGAAGCTCTTATGCTCATGAGAATGCTCATCGGCGTGGCTGTCCCCGACTACTTCCAACGTTGCCTCAAGGAGGTCGGTCTCTTCTCCGACCGAAAATGTGAACAACAGCGCGTGCTTGCCGGGTATGCGTAATGCTGCAAGCAACTCGGGCGTATCGATTGCATAGTCGCCATGGTCCGCGTGGAAGGTCGCCGTCGCTGTTTGGCCTGCATACTCGACCTCGAGTTTTCCGTTGAGGACGGGCTCGTTTGTTTCATACCTGTCTATGAGAATGGAGAGTTCGTCTTCTTTCACATAGCCGACAAGTTCGAATGCCTCGGTGAATGTGTCGATTCTTGGGCCGGTACCGCCCACGAGTCGTGCAGTTCCTCCAGGCGCATCAAGGTGTTCACCGTTTGGGCCATGACTACCAGGGGCTGCAATCGCGGTCGACCAGGTAAACAAACAAATGGCGAATGTGCTGAGTATCTTCATGGGATGATTCCTAATGCTTGATTGAGGCGAGCGTGGGATAAGCCAACAACAACGTGCTGTTGTCTTTCAGCCATTTCGGCTTCGTGCAACGAAGTACGCGAGCGCAGCAGTTCAAACAAACTGCGTTCTCCTAGTCGGAAGGCTTTTTCGATGTGCCGGGTATGTTCTTTGGCTAGTTCGTTACGCCGAATCGCTGCTGTAAGGCTTTGCTCCGAAGCTTGCAACTGCTGCCGTGCGAGCGCGATATCCGAACCCAACACGCTTTCCGTTCTTGCAACCTCGGCGGTTGCCGTTTCAAGCTCAGTAATGGCAGCAGTTTCCAGGGGGCGATTGCGAGAACGTGTTCCGATTGGAATTTGCAATGCAATACCAATAGTGCGACTGCTTTCTTGCATCGCACGACCTTGGTCGTGGCGCATCAACAGTCCTACGGTAGGCGGGTCGCTACGCACCGTTGAAACAACCTTCATAGCGGCTTGTGCGCGTTCCAGTGAAGTGCGAGCCGCCTGCATTCTGGGATGAAGCTCAGGAACGGATGCCGGAGTCCTTTCTACAACCAGTGAGGGAATATCCAGTAAACCGGTCAGATTTTTGAAGCGTGCCAGCTCAGCCTGTTCACGGTTAAAAAAGGCTACAACGCGACCTTCCGCTGCTAACGCTTCTTGCTGAGCGAGAAGCTCGTCAGTCCGTGCAAGGTCGCCGGCCTTGACGCGTTTGCCAACGTCCTTTGCCAACGCTTCGAGATAGCGCTGGTGCCCCTTTGCTTCTTCAAGTGCTTGGCGTGCACTTGCGACGCTCCACAGGAGCTCCCGAACCTCTCCAGCCACCGTGAGACGTGAATCGGCAATCTGACCTTCGAGCGCGTTGGCGCTGCTGTCCGCCAATGTTTGACGAACAGCTCTTTGTTCCGGAAGCCAGATTGGCGCCGCCATCGAGACTTCGCTTTCTCGAACGCCAGTCTGCTCATGCCAACGGTCACTACGTTGCATCAGTCCAATGGATGGCGAACCCGCAATCCAGCTTCTGGAGGCTTCTTGACCAGCTGATGCTTCGTCTCGCTTGGCTTCGAGAGCACGAGCCTGCGGCAATCTCTGCCAGGCACCCTCTATGGCCGTTTTTAAGTCAACCTGATTGGACTGCGCGTATCCAATAGGGGATATCAGGGCAATCAAAGCCCAAACGCCAAAATGGCGTATTAAAAAATTACGTATGCACATGCTATCTCCGTTCGGTAAGCAGAAAAGACTGGCCGAAGGCGACTGCATTCCACATGCTCAATGCATGTGGGCTAGTAGCTAAATGTGCAGAAACCCTCGGCGATTAACCGATGGAGGCGGGAGGTCGCTGCGGACGCTCCAGATGAGGATGGGGAATGTAGTCCCGCATTTCCAGGGAAGACTCGAGGGGAACAGCGAAAGACAACTGTAAAGCAAAGTCCAGTAACAGCGCTACGGGGGTATGCGCACAAGCATTGTCGGACAGATGTTGGGTCGACTCGCCAGAATCATCGTAGTGAGCAACACCATCTTCGCTGTGGTGGTGATTGATGCCGTGCAAATGCTCGATTTCATGCTGGATATCGAATCCATGGTTGACCTGCGCAGGTGCGCTTTGCAAAGCAAAACTTTGCAAAGGAAGCAGCATCAACAGGAAAACACAGATAAGGCGACGCATGATTACACCATGAGATTGATGCGCTGAATTATAGCAACATACTCCGTAGTGTATGCGAAAGCGAATCTTAAACCCTATCCTTTTGAGGGGTATATGGATGTCTGCTATGGGTCGAAAGCAGACATTCTCTGTTAGTTAGCTCGTGATTGAGTGGCAGTGTTGGCGTTCTTGATGTTCATATAAATAAAAAAGGGCAGACATTTATATGTCTGCCCTTTTTACTTATGGCGCATTAAGCGCCAGGCTTAAAGCTAGTTCCTGATTTCCAGCGCCCTGTTCAGGCTCAGTGCTGCCAGCGAACCAACTGCGCCGGAGAGCAGGTAGAGGCTGACGTAACCGAGGCCGAAGTGTGCCGACAGGCCCAATGCGACCAGCGGTGCGAATGCAGCACCGACCAGCCATGCCAGATCCGAGGTGAGGGCAGCGCCGGTGTAGCGGTATTTGGCATGGAAGTTCGCCGATACCGCACCAGCAGCCTGACCATACGACAAACCGAGCAGCGCGAAGCCGATCAGGATGAAGAGGTCTTCACCGCGGGTACCGCCATTGAGCAGCATAGGAACGAAGCCGCTGAAGATCGCGATCAGGCACGCCAGGGTGCCGAGCGTGGTACGACGTCCGAAGCGATCCGCTACCACGCCGGAGATGACGATACCGACCGCTGCCAGCGCCGCGCCCATCATTTGTACGTGCAGGAAGGCACTGATGGAGCGATCCGAGTAGAGGCTGATCCACGACAACGGGAATACTGTCACCAGATGGAACAATGCATAGCTGGCCAATGCTGCCAATGCGCCGATGATCAGGTTGCGGCCTTGCTTTTGTACGATTTCAGTCGCGCTGACCGGTTCCAGTTCTTGTTCATCCAGCAGGTGCGAGTATTCAGGTGTAGACACCAGACGCAGACGGGCGAACAGCGCCACCACGTTGATCGCAAACGCTACATAGAACGGATAGCGCCAGCCCCAGTCGAGGAAGTCGGCACGCGACAGCTCGGACAAGAGGTAGGAGAACAGTCCGGCAGCAATTGCGAAACCAACCGGTGCACCGAGCTGACCCAGCATCGCATACCAGCCGCGACGGTTTTGCGGTGCGTTCAGCGCCAGCAGTGAAGGCAAACCGTCCCATGAGCCGCCCAGCGCTATGCCTTGGCCTATGCGCAACAGCGACAGAGCCAGGATGGCGCTGGCACCCAGTTGCGCATAATTTGGCAGGAAGGCAATACCGGCCGTGGAGAAGCCGAGCAGGAAGAGCGCAAGCGTTAGTTTGGCTTCGCGGCTAAACCGGCGTTGGATTGCCATAAAGATAACAGTCCCTATCGGTCGTGCCAGGAAGGCGAAGGCAAACACGGTAAATGAATACAGCGTAGCTTCTAGGGGTTGTGCAAATGGAAAGAAAACAGCTGGGAATACCAACACCGAAGCGATGGCGTACACAAAGAAGTCGAAATACTCTGATGCGCGACCAATAACAACGCCAATGGCAATTTCCCCCGGGGCAATGTGACCGCCGCGGGTGTTGATCAGTCTAGGACCATTACCAGGCGAGGCAAGTTTGGAGTCATCTGGAAGTACGGTGTCATACGTGTTAGCCATAATTATGTCTCCAATCATGTTGAACACCGCGCTGACGCCGTCCCACACCACAAGTCCCTTACCCGTAGGGTGGGACAAAACGTCCAATCGGCAACGCGCGCTGTTTGTATTACATTATCACGATCTCCCAACCTCCGTAATGCATTGAATGACTTCTTTGATAACTCGTCGCGGATTAATGCTGTTACCACTCACATTGCTGGCCGGATGTGACTGGGTAGTATTAAATCCATCAGGTGACATTGCCGCTCAGCAGGGACAACTAATCGTTGTTTCCACGCTACTTATGTTGTTGATTATTGTTCCTGTCATCGCCCTGACGATTTTATTCGCCTGGCGCTACCGCAAGAGCAACACCGAAGCTAAATACGACCCAGACTGGGATCATTCTACACAACTCGAATTGGTGATCTGGGGCGCTCCGCTGCTGATCATTATCGCATTGGGCCTGATCACCTGGATTAGCACCCACAAGCTGGATCCATATCGTCCGCTCGACCGCCTGGATGCCAACCGTCCGATTTCGGCTGCGGCTGAACCGCTGACGATTGAAGTTGTGGCGCTGGACTGGAAGTGGTTGTTCATCTATCCGGAACAAGGTATTGCAACTATTAATGAGTTGGCGACACCTGTAGACGTGCCTATCCGCTTCAAGATCACGGCATCGACAGTCATGAACTCGTTCTACATTCCTGCACTGGCTGGCCAGATCTACGCGATGCCAGGCATGGAAACCCAACTGAACGCGGTTATTAATAAGCCAGGTACGTTTGACGGCTTCTCGGCTAACTTCAGCGGTCCGGGTTTCTCGCACATGCGCTTTAAGTATCACGGCATGGATGTGGCTGACTTTGATCAATGGGTAAAAGACGCGAAGAAAAACGGCCAGACTCTGGATCGTGCGGTCTACACCGAACTCGAACAGCCTAGCGAACGTGAGCCGGTGCGTCACTTCGGTAAAGTTGCGCCGGATCTGTATCACGCTGTCCTGAATCGTTGCGTTGCTGAAGGTACCGTCTGCATGAACAAAATCATGCACGACGATATGAACCGCATGAAGGTTCAGGCGGCAGCGAAGAATTTCCTCCGAGACGACAAAACAGCCCTTGCTGAAATCGACGCAGCGGTATGTACTCCGTCCACCAATTTATTGAAGAGTAACTAATGCAAGACCATACTGATCTGACGAAGCTTATCTTCGGCCGTCTGAGCTGGGACGCGATTCCGTTTCACGATCCTATCCTGCTGGGAACCTTTGCGATGGTGGTTCTTGGCGGCATCGCTGTGCTGGGCGGACTTACCTACTTCCGTCTGTGGGGTACTTTGTGGCGTGACTGGATCACCAGTATCGATCACAAGAAAATCGGCATCATGTACATGATCCTCGGTTTGATCATGCTGATGCGCGGCTTTGCCGATGCATTGATGATGCGCGCCCAGCAAGCGATTGCTTTCGGCGACAATCCAGGTTTCCTGCCACCACATCACTACGACCAGATTTTCACCGCGCACGGCGTGATCATGATTTTCTTCGTGGCGATGCCATTGGTTACCGGCCTGATGAACTACGTCGTGCCGCTGCAAATCGGTGCGCGTGACGTTGCTTTCCCGTTCCTGAATAACTTCAGCTTCTGGATGACCACCTTCGGTGCTGTCCTGGTGATGGCTTCGTTGTTCGTTGGTGAATTCGCAAAAACCGGCTGGCTGGCATATCCGCCGCTGTCGGGTATTTTGGCGAGTCCGGATGTCGGGGTTGATTACTACATCTGGTCATTACAGATTGCCGGTGTCGGCACGCTGCTGTCAGGTGTCAACCTGATCGTCACCATCGTCAAGATGCGTGCGCCTGGCATGGACATGATGAAGATGCCAGTGTTCAGCTGGACCGCTTTGTGTACCAACGTTCTGATCGTTGCTGCGTTCCCAGTACTGACCGCAGTACTGGCGATGTTGTCGCTGGATCGTATCTTTGGCACCAACTTCTTCACGAACGATCTGGGCGGCAACGCGATGATGTATGTCAACCTGATCTGGATCTGGGGACATCCTGAAGTCTACATTCTGATCCTGCCATTGTTTGGCGTGTTCTCGGAAGTGGTATCGACCTTCTCGGCCAAGCGTCTGTTCGGTTACACCTCGATGGTGTACGCGACCGTGGTTATTACCATCCTGTCTTACCTGGTGTGGCTGCATCACTTCTTCACCATGGGTTCAGGGGCCAGCGTCAACTCGTTCTTCGGTATCACCACGATGATTATCTCGATCCCTACCGGCGCGAAGATTTTCAACTGGTTGTTCACGATGTATCGCGGTCGTATCCGTTTCGAACTGCCTATGATGTGGACCATCGGCTTCATGATCACTTTCGTGATTGGCGGTATGACCGGCGTCTTGCTGGCAGTACCACCAGCTGACTTCGTATTGCATAACAGCCTGTTCCTGATCGCTCACTTCCATAACGTGATTATCGGTGGTGTGTTGTTCGGCCTGTTTGCAGGTATCAACTACTGGTTCCCGAAAGCATTCGGCTACAAGCTGGACGTGTTCTGGGGTAAATGCTCGTTCTGGTTCTGGATCGTCGGTTTCTGGATGGCCTTCATGCCGTTGTACGTACTCGGCCTGATGGGTGTCACCCGTCGTATGAGCCAGTTCCAGGATCCTTCGCTGCAAATCTGGTTCCAGGTTGCTGCGTTCGGTGCGGTTCTGATCGCGCTCGGTATCGGTTCGATGCTGATCCAGTTCTACGTCAGCTTCCGTCGTCGTCATGAATTGCGCGATGTGACTGGTGATCCATGGGATGGCCGTACGCTGGAATGGTCGACTTCGTCGCCACCACCAGACTACAACTTCGCGTTCACACCTAAGGTCTACGATAACGATACCTGGGCTGACATGAAGAAGAATGGTTACAAGCGTCCGCTGACAGGCTTCACCGCTATCCATATGCCGAAAAACACTGGCGCCGGCTTCATCATTTCGGCGATCAGCGCGGCGATTGGTTTCTGCCTGATCTGGCAAATGTGGTTGCTGGCAAGCGTGACCTTTGTGGTCCTGCTGGCAGCGATCATCATCCATACCTTTAATTACAAACGCGATTTTTATATCCCGGCGGAAGAAGTAGCCCGTACCGAAAATCTTCGCACTCGCTTGTTGGAAAGCCATGTCTGAAATTACCGCAAATTCCAGCGCCATGAGCGCTGACCCAAGCGCGCGTTATTACGTGCAAGAGCATCATCCGGAAAACGGCACCTTGCTGGGTTTCTGGTTGTACCTGATGAGCGACTGCCTGATTTTCGCGTGTCTGTTCGCAACCTACGCAGTATTGGGTCGCAACTACGCAGGCGGTCCTACCGGTGCTGACCTGTTTGATCTGCCACTGGTAGCGATGAATACGGCGTTCCTGCTGTTGTCGTCGATTACCTACGGCTTCGCCATGCTGGAAGCGCAACGTAAGCGCTTGAAAGCCACCATGATCTGGCTGGCCGTCACCGGTTTGCTCGGTGCAGCCTTCCTGGCACTTGAACTGTATGAGTTCAGCCACCTGCTGCATGAAGGTGCAGGCCCGCAACGCAGTGGCTTCCTGACTGCCTTCTTTGCCCTGGTTGCTACCCACGGTCTGCACGTGACCTTCGGTATCGTCTGGCTGGTGACCCTGATGTTCCAATTGAAACGTCACGGTTTGATTCCTGAAAACGGTCGTCGCCTGATGTGCCTGTCGATGTTCTGGCACTTCCTGGACGTGATCTGGATCGGTGTATTTACCTTTGTTTATCTGATGGGAGTGTTGCCATGAGCGATCATCACGCACACGGCGCGCATGGCGCCGACCACGGCCATGGTCATGGTCACGACGACGGTCATGCCCACGGCAGCCTGAAAAGCTACACCATCGGTTTCATCCTGTCGGTCATCCTGACAGCGATTCCGTTCTGGCTGGTCATGGGCAAGGTAATCGATAGCTCCAGCACTACAGCATTTGTTATCCTTGGTTTTGCTGCGGTACAAGTTGTCGTGCACATGATTTATTTCCTGCACATGAACACCAAGTCGGAAGGTGGCTGGTCGATGCTGGGTCTGATCTTCACCATCATGGTCGTCGTGATCATGCTGGCTGGTTCGATCTGGGTCATGTACCACATGAACCACAACATGATGCCGCACCTAAGCGATCCTACCAATGAGCTGCACACTTCGTCATCCAACGCGATGTCGGGTGCAGCACAACAAATGAATCATCGGTAATGACTGATCAGTCTGCACAGACTAGCGGCCCGGTTTCGAAGGAAGCCGGGCCGCTTTCACGTTCGACCACCGTCCTGACGGTGCTGGCCGTGATAGCGCTCATCTTGTTCACTGGCCTGGTCGCTCTCGGCACCTGGCAGGTCTATCGCCTGCAATGGAAGCTGGCGCTGATCGAGCGTGTTGAACAGCGCGTACATGCTGCCGCGACGCCGGCGCCGGGACCTGAGTTATGGCCGCAAATCAGTGCTGCCAATGATGAATATCGGCATGTCAGCGTCAGCGGCAATTTCCTGTATGAGCAGTCGGTGAAAGTACAGGCGGTGACCGAGCTGGGTGCGGGTTTCTGGGTGTTAACACCGTTGCGTACGGCAGACGGCAACATCTTCCTGATCAATCGCGGTTACATACCGGAACGTAGTACGCCGGCAGCAGGCGATCCGCAGCAAGTCGTCAGCGTCAGCGGACTGTTGCGCATCAGCGAGCCGGGCGGTGGTTTCCTGCGTCATAACGATCCGGCAGGCAATCGCTGGTATTCGCGCGACGTGCAGGCGATCGCTACACAGCACCAGCTGACTCCGGTGGCGCCTTATTTCATCGATGCGGAAGCGGGCAAGCCAGTACCCGCCAGTTCAGCCGCAGATCCGGCTGTAGCAGAGCCGGTCGGTGGTTTAACCATCATCTCATTTCACAATAACCATCTCGTTTATGCACTTACTTGGTATGCTCTTGCCTTGATGGTGGCGGGCGCAGCTTTTTGGCTCAGGCGCGAAGAGCGCAAAGCGCGCGCTACCGGCACCCATGCTGACCGTATAGACCGAGAAACCGAAGATGTTGGGAAAAACCGAAGCTCCAGCGAGTAAGGACGCCGTCAAAGAGCGGGATCGCTGGGCAACCACGGATAGCGAAAACTCCGTAGGCCACAAGAATATGCAGCAGTTGATCCAGCTGCGCTGGATCGCTGTCGTTGGACAAATTACAACGATAGCTGTGGTCACTCTGGGCCTGGGTATTGAGCTGCCGGTACGGCATATGCTGGAAGTGCTGGTTTGCCTGGTTGCTTTCAATATTGCCAGTCACCTGCGCTGGCACGAACGTCCCAGGGTTTCCAATAGCGAGTTATTCCTGGCATTGCTGGTTGACGTCGCTATTCTGACTGCACAGCTCTACCTCAGCGGCGGCACCACCAATCCTTTTATCTTCCTGTACCTGTTGCAGGTCATCCTCAGCGCCGTATTGCTGGAAGCGTGGTCGACCTGGCTCATCGTGGCAATCACCAGTGCCTGCCTGGTTGCCTTGTCGATACTCTCCAGCCCGCTGACGCTGCCTTACGATCACGAATATCTTGTCTTCAGCATGTATGTGCAAGGCGTGCTGATATGTTTTTCGCTGAACGCCATCCTGCTGGCTTTCTTTATTACGCGGATTAAGCGCAATCTGCGCGTAGGGGCGACGCAATTGGCTGACTTGCGCAAGCGTGCAACCGAAGAAGAAAACATAGTGCGCATGGGTTTGCTGGCTTCCGGTGCCGCACATGAACTGGGTACGCCACTGGCAACGCTGTCGGTGATTCTGGGTGACTGGCGTCGTATGCCCGAGTTCACGAATAATCCTGAGCTGCAGGATGAAATCGTCGAGATGGAAACGCAGCTGAAACGCTGCAAGTCCATCGTCAGCAGCATCCTGCTGTCGGCAGGGGAAGCGCGCGGTGAATCGTCGGTGAAAACCACGCTCAATACTTTCCTCGATGATCTGGCGGCAGAGTGGCGCAGCAGCCGTGCGATTACCCACTTTGAATATAAGAACCGCATAGAACAGGACATACCTGTGGTATTCGATTCGGTGTTGAAACAAATGATCTGCAATGTATTGGATAATGCGGTCGAAGCGTCGCCGCATTGGGTTCGGCTGGAAGTATCAAGTAAGGAAGATGTGCTGACCTTGCTGATTACCGATGCAGGCCCTGGTTTCGCACCGGGTATGTTGTCGCAGATAGGCAAGCCTTATCAATCGACCAAAGGACGTCCGGGCAGCGGCCTGGGTTTGTTCCTGGTCGTGAATGTTGCACGCAAACTGGGTGGCACCGTCGCCGCCCGTAACCGTAAAGAGGGAGGCGCAGTCGTTGAGCTGACCTTGCCGCTCTCTGCTATCAGTCTCGACGAGGATGATGAACATGTCGGCTGATAACCGCTTATTGCTGATTATTGAAGATGACGCGGCGTTTGCCCGCACGCTGGGTCGTTCCTTCGAACGACGCGGCTACACGGTGCTACTCGCTGCCAACCTGGAAGCAGCGAGCGCCTTCTTGCGCGAGCACAATCCCGGTTACGCAGTAGTCGATCTCAAGCTGGAGGGAAATACTTCCGGCCTCGCGTGCGTACAGATGCTGCACAAGCATGACCCGACGATGCTGATCGTAGTACTGACCGGTTTTGCCAGCCTCAATACCGCAGTGGAAGCGATCAAGCTGGGTGCCTGCCAGTACCTCGCCAAACCATCGAATACCGATGACATCGAAGCGGCCTTCGGTCATGTAGCAGGTGTGGTCGAGATCGAAGTAAGTAATCGTTCGACTTCGATCAAGACGCTGGAGTGGGAGCGCATACATGAAGTGCTGGTGGAAACCGATTTCAATATCTCTGAAGCGGCACGCAGGCTGGGCATGCACCGACGTACGCTGGCACGCAAGCTGGAAAAGCAGCGTATCAAATAGTTGCTTCCTATCGCCCTCGTATGTACACAGCGAGGACTTGTCTGTATGACAGCTTATTTGCAGGCGCTGACATGCTTTGCGGATTTCCTTTAAGCTTCTGCTATGTCATCGCCAGATTCTCCTATTCCCGCCGCAGTTTCCGCTGTTCCGCCCAAATATTTAAATACCTCCGCCTTGCTCCTGATGGCACTGGCTTCGGGCCTGTGCGCAGGCGGCAATTATTTCAATCAACCTTTATTGCGTTCGATCGCGCTCAGTTTTGACGTCAGTGAAACAACGGCAGCGTTGACGGTAACGATGGCGCAGGTATCGTATGCATTGGGCTTGTTGTTACTGGTGCCGCTGGGCGATAAGCTGGAACGGCGTGGCCTGGCGGTCACGCTGATGTTGCTGGCGGCGACCGGGCAATTCATCAGCGGCTTTTCTTTCAGTATCGCGATGCTGTTTGTCGGCATCATCATGTCGGGTTTGTTTTCGGTCGCTGCGCAAATCATGGTGCCGATGGCGGCGACCTTGTCTGATCCGGGGCGCAGTGGTCGTGCGGTCGGGCTGGTGATGAGTGGTTTGCTGATCGGTATCCTGACGGCACGCAGCCTGGCTGGTTTGTTGTCGGAGCTGGGTGGCTGGACCACGGTGTATCGGGTTGCAGGTGTCGTCATGTTGCTGGTGGCACTGGCCTTGTGGCATTTGTTGCCGCCTTCACGTAATCCGGCACGCGTGAGTTATCTGCAAGTCCTGCGTTCGATGACGACCCTGATAGGACGTTATCCGCGTTTGCGCAGTCGCTCGTTAATGGGCGCTTTAACTTTCGCTTCGGTGAGTGTGCTGTTCTCCACCATGGCTTTGTTATTGTCGGGGCCGAACCACGGTTTGAGCGACGCTGGCATCGGTTTGGTGGGGCTGGTCGGCATTGCCGGTGCCTTGATGGCGAGCGTGGCCGGACGTCTGGCAGACAAAGGCTTTGGTGTGACGACCAGTATCACTTGCCTGTTGTTGCTCTTGCTGGCCTGGGTTTGTTTCTGGCTGGGCAGCACCAGCCTGATGTGGTTCCTGGTCGGTATGCTGGTGATCGATCTGGCGCTGCAAGGTTTGCACATTACGAATCAGAGTGTGGTGCTGCAACTGGAACCGCAAGCACGTTCACGCCTGAATGCAGTGTATATGACGAGTTATTTTATCGGCGCAGCTTCCGGTTCCGCGCTGGGTTCATTGGCATGGCGTCTGGGGGGCTGGCATGCGATCTGTATAGCCGGTGTCTTGCTGACTCTGCTGGCCGGTGTAGTGTTCTTGTATGACCGCAAACTGGCACGCGCAGAATTAAAAGCAACATGAGTACTTATCCAGACCAACATCTGTCCACCGTCGAAGTCGGCGAGTTCGCATTGCTGACAGAGATCTGGGAACAGTCAGTACGCGCGACGCACGACTTCCTGAGCGAAGCAGATATTCAGGATCTCAAACCGAAAGTATTGAACGACTATTTACCGCTGATGGCTTTGCGTGCGTATCGTGATGACGATGGAAATCTGCAGGGATTCATAGGCGCATTGAATGGCAAGATAGAGATGCTGTTCATCGCACCCGATAGTCGCGGTCGCGGCATAGGCAAGGCGCTGGTGCGCTATGCAGTCGACATCATGGGCGCGCATGCGCTCGATGTGAATGAACAAAACCCGCAAGCGCTGGGTTTTTATCAGCGCATGGGGTTTCAGGTGACAGGGCGTTCGGCGGCAGACGGGCAGGGCCATCCTTTTCCCTTGTTGCATATGACCTTAGCGACTGCCCCCGCTTAAACTTTCCTGCTCAATACGTTGCTGCCCAGATACCGGTACGTGCGGTAGTCGGTGCTATCTCGCGCAAGCTCCAGCGCAACGGGATTGCATGTGCCTGCCACCAGCCACCAGTGATGTGGAAGCGCCACAGGCGTTCCGCACCAGTCAATGCCGCCGCTTCTTTCGATTGCCACAGGACTTCGGTTCTGCCTTGCAGATGCAATAAGCTACCGCTGGCGTAGTCTATGAAGAGCAGGGCGGCGCGCGGTTCCAGCAACATATTGCCGAGCGTATTGAAATACTTGTTGCCGTTGAAGTCCGGTATCGTCAGCGTGTTGCCATCAATACGGATGAAGCCCGGCATGCCACCTCGGTGCGAGATATCCGGCCCGCCCATATTCGTTTCATGCGCGCCTGAAGTGGTCGCCACAAAAAGACTATCTGCGTGATGGATCAGCTCGCGTGCAGCTGCGTCCAGTTCGGTAAAACTTTGCGCAGGCAGTGCAATCTCGCCCGACGGCGCGGTTTGTACATCACGCAGTTGTATATATCGCGGGCAGTTGCCGAACGATTGCGTCACGCTGATATGCACGCCATTGTCGCCCGCGTCCTGAATCACGCCGTTCGCGCGGTTGCGTCTGCGCGTGTTGAAGTCTATGCCGAGCATACCTACTTGCTGACCAGTGACAAATTGCTCCTTGCTGATGCCGGGCCAATGCGCATCTGCCGCGATGTGCAAGTGCATGGGATCCGGTGACGAGACGAAGCCTGCCGCGCCGGTCACGATGGTGGCGACCGGCCAGCCGCTGTCGTCAGTCGTGGCGAGCATCAGATAAGGCAGCAATGGGAAGAATAGCCGGTGCTGTTCCGGCATGAAGTTACGGATGGCAGCAGCAGGCGTACCGCTGCCTGCCAATGCATGCGCTTGCACTTCTCCAGTATGAAAGAGCTCCGGCTGGATGTTCATGCTGCTTCCGGTATCGCTGAACGTGGCATTGCCACAAAGCCAGGCAACTGCTCTATGCGTGCCAGCCATGCACGTACGGCCGGATACTGATCCAGCGGAATGCCGCCTTCCGGTGCATGTGCCACATACGAATGGCAAGCCAGGTCGGCGATGCTCGGATGATCGGTCGCAAGGTAGTGGCGCGTGGCGAGATGCTGCTCCATAAAGGCGAGCAAATCATGGCCGATTTCGGCTGCACGGACCGGATCATCCTTACCCATTTTCCATAAACGGTAGATGCGCGCATTGGCCGGGCCGTAACGCAATTCGCCTGCTGCTATCGATAGCCAGCGCTGAACCTGTGCAGCACCGATGGCATCTTCCGGCAACCACAGACTACCCGCAGCGTAACGTTTGGCCAGATACACCAGAATGGCATTGCTGTCGCTCAGGACCAGGTCGCCGTCACACAGCACCGGAATCTGGCCGAGTGGATTGAGTTGGCGGAAATCAGCAGAGGCGCGCAGCGCCGCATCCGCATTCACTGCTTCAAATGGGATATTGAGCAGGTTCAGGAACAGGGCGACGCGATGGCAGTGGCCGGACAGGGTGACGCCATAGAGTTTGATACCGGGGGTACTCATGATTTACTCCTTCAGTTTTGGTGACTAGATCTTATGTATTCCTTAAATTGATGTAAATTAGGTGAAATTGAAATTTACTGTTTCACAAATAGGAATAGTCATATGGATAGACTGGACGAGCTGGAAGTCTTTATCGCCATCCTGGATAGCGGCAGCCTGATCGCTGCCAGCCGTAAACTCCGGCGTTCGCCGCCAGCTATTACGCGGGCCCTGGGCTCGCTGGAAGAGCGTGTCGGCACCCGTCTGTTTGAGCGCACAACGCGTCGTCTGGTGGCGACTGAAGCGGGCTCGCGCCTGGCGCAACATGCGCGACGTGTACTGGCTGATTACGAGGAGACCGTGCAGGAAGATGCGTCCGCGCCTTTACGCGGCGTGTTGCGGGTAACCGCGCCAGTTGTGTTCGGGCGGCGGCATATTGCGCCCATCGTTAATAGCTATCTTGATCAGTATCCGGAGATGCGGGTAGAGCTGGTAACCAATGATCGCAATCTGGATTTGATAGAGGAAGGGATAGATGTCGGCGTGCGCATCGGTACGCTGGCAGATACCAGCATGGTGGCGCGTCGGGTCGGGCAAGTACAAAGCTTGCTGGTCGCCAGTCCGGACTATATTGCGCGCAAGGGCAAGCCGGAATCGATAGCTGACATTGCCGCGCATGATGTAATTTTTACGGCGATACGTGAAAAAGCTCCTGAATGGCGCTTCCGCCATAACGGACGTGAACACATTGTGGCCCTCGCACCACGTTTGATCGTGAATGAAATTGATGCGGTATTACTGGCAGCCAAAGCTGGCCGTGGCCTGGCGCGCGTGTTGTCGTATCAGGTTGCAGATGAGTTGCGCGCCGGCACCTTGTTGCGCGTGTTGCCTGAAATCGAATCACCGATGTTACCGGTACAACTGATCGTACCCAGCGCGCGCCTGCTGGCAGCCAAATCAAGAGCTTTCCTTGATCTTGCCATCAGCAAATTAGGTACATTAAACGTTATCCAGACTTCCTGATGTTTTGCGTTTAAGTTCGCTTAACATTCGACATCACCCGAGGTTTTTATCGCTTCTTGCCGGGAACAGGCGCGTCAAGGTTACGTCTGTTTTAATCCCATCTTTTTATTCAGCGTGTACGAGTTTTGCTGAATCCGTTTTTTCATTTCTTCCGTATAAGTATCCATGACGAATCAGTTTCTATTTGTCAACGAACGCTGTGTAAAGTACTTGGTATTAAAGTTGACAAATGTAAATGAACTTATGCGCCATTTGTGACTCATGTTATAAATGTTGATAACGAGAATTTAATACTTTGCTCTAAGGGCTGTTTTGTTTGCAAGAGACAGGAGAGGCATACCCGGCATCAAGCGCTGCAAATCTAAGAAACCAATCAATAAGTTGTCGAGTTTGTTGGCAAACGACAATTTTTATAGAAAGGACAATAGGCGCATGAAAATACTTTCAATTTTTGGCACGCGTCCCGAAGCCATCAAAATGGCCCCATTGGTACGCACCCTGGAACAGGCCGCCAGCATCGACTCGGTGGTTTGTATTACGGGGCAGCACAGAACCATGCTGGAACAGGTAATGAACCTGTTCGACATCAAGGCTCATCACGATCTCGATGTGATGGTGCCGAACCAATCCCTGAATTCCCTGTGTTCCCGCATTTTTGCCAAGCTTGATCCTATTCTGGAAAGCGAACGGCCGGATCGTGTACTGGTGCATGGAGATACCTCAACAGCAATGGTGGCAGCGACTGCAGCATTTCACCGGCGCATCCCGGTGGGCCATGTGGAAGCGGGTTTACGCACCGGCGACCTGAGCCAGCCATGGCCGGAGGAAATGAACCGGCGCGTGATTGACGTCATGAGCGATTTCCTGTTTGCGCCGACCGTCAGTTCACGCGATAACCTGCTGCGCGAGAATCTCGGTGGTCGTGTTGTCGTAACCGGTAATACGGTGATCGACGCCTTGCAATTGACAGCGCAGCGCCTGAATAAGGATACGAACCTGCGCGCGAAACTGGATGCCAGGTTTCCCTTCATTACACCGGAACGCCGCATCTTGCTGGTTACCGGTCACAGGCGTGAAAACTTCGGTGACGGTTTTGCGCATATCTGCGAAGCATTAGCAGAGCTGGCCAGGCGTCCCGACATCGATATCGTCTATCCGGTACACCTCAATCCCAATGTGCGCGGCCCGGTTCAGCAGTTGCTGTCGAACCTGCCGCGCGTGCATTTGATAGAACCACTGGATTACCTCGAGTTTGTGCGCCTGATGCAGTTGTCGCACGTGGTACTGACGGATTCCGGCGGTGTGCAGGAAGAAGCGCCGTCATTGGGTAAACCGGTACTGGTCATGCGCGATGTCACTGAGCGTCCGGAAGCGGTAGCCGCCGGAACAGTACAACTGATAGGAACCAGCAAGAAACGCATTGTCGATGGAGTCGATCTCCTGTTCGATGATGAGAAAAAATACCGTCAGTTTTCCAATGTTGTGAATCCTTACGGCGACGGCCACGCTTCGTCGCGCATCGTGCGCGCCCTGCTGGGCAAGGATTTCGAAGAATTCAATACCGACGCTGATGCAGCCCTCAGCGAATTTATCTCCCGAGGAAATTATGCGCGTACTTAATCGCATCTCTGAGCCATCACATAGCCGGATGCCATCCCGTTCATCCTTGTTCAGGCCGCTACTGGCTACAGTCCTGTTGTCCGCTGTTACTGCCAGCGCCTGGTCAGCAGACGGCGTAGGGCGTCATTTCCTGCAAATGGCGTCGGATCAGTCGGTGATGCGTCAGGTGACATTGAAAGAGCTGGGCATCACCAATCCTATAATCTTTACCGGTGCTGAAAGTCAGCGCGAATTATTCCTGCCGGTCCCTGCCGGTGTGCCGGTGATGAATGCTTCCCTGCAATTCAATGCGAGTTATCTGCGCGCTGACGGTGGTCGTACTTCGATGGCTTTGTCGATCGATGGTTATCCGACGGTTGCGCGCAGGCTGGCGGAAGATCAGGGCGACCTCAGCCAGGGGATTGCGATTCCCGGACAAGCGCGCAACGATGGTTTTGTAAAGTTTGGTATCACCTGGTCTTCGGTGATATCGGAGACTGTGTGTAGCGACCAGCGCGCTCCGGGTAATGCCTTGAGGGTAGAGCCCAGCTCACGGTTTACTTATAGCTATGATCGGAGCGCGATCAAATCAATCGCCACTGCGTGGAGCGCCTTACCACCGAATCCGGTCTTGCTGGTATCCGGCCGCAACCTTACTCCGGACGCTTACGATACTGCATGGCGTATGGGCCTGACCCTGAAGCGTGCCGGCAAACGGCCGCGCTGGATGGCGTTGCCGGCAGTGGGTGACACCGTCAATCTTTCCGCGATCAGCGTACCTCCCGAGTTGCGTGTCGTCCCTTCATTTGCTTCTTTAATGAATGGTGATGCGCAATACAAGATCAAGAACAATGCGGAAATCGCAGCCTTGTTCATTCTTGGTAACCAGGGACAGTTCCGCGCTGATCTGGTGGTGGCTGATGCGGCGATGAATACCAATCTGCGCAATGCGATGAATGCGCTGGGGGCGGAAATTCAGGCGAGTTCACCGGATTCCGGTGCAATCTTCCAGAACTGGCTGAAAACCGATGTGGCCATCCTGGATCAACCCAATCAAGCTGACCAGGTTCGCCTGGCTTCCTTCGTCGGCAGCCCGGTCATCATGGTAGCGGCCAAAGGCGGCAAGAATGCGCCGCTTTGTTCGATACCTTGTGGCGCCCGATAGCCGCTTCCAAAGATCTGACGGTCGAGTCAGCTGAAGCGTTGCGCGCCAAAGCGTCCACTGTATTGCTCAGTCAGTTCGGCGGTATCAACGGTACGATGGAAGTGTCGGAAAAAGCCGAACGTGCAGTCTCATTCGAAATTGGCGAGCTGGTGGGCAGTGGCCGCCTGCCTAGCCAGGTCGTGTTTGATCTGTCCGCGGCTCCCGGTACCAATGGCGAAGCGCCGGTTGCTTCCATTTTCATGAATGACTATTTGCTTGGTGCGCACGTGATGACGGCGGACGGCAAGCCGCATCGTGTCGCGGTGGATATCCCGTACTACACACTGGCGGCACGCAACATCATACGTATTGTTTTCATACGTCAGTCTTCCAAGCAGCATTGCCATGACACGACGACTTCATTCCCGGTCGCGATTTTTCCGGGCAGTCATTTGAAACTGAAGCAAATGGCACCTGGCGATAACTTCGTCGGTATTGCGGCACGCTATGCGAAAGAAAGTACGCTCATCGTCAAGGACGCATGGCTGCAGGATGCGCCGGTGATGTTGCCGATGACGGTACGTATGGCGGACGCCGCGGGTTTGTCTTCTATACATAGTCAATTCTCTGTACTGAAGCAGGGCGAAGCCCTGAAGCCGAGCACGCCATTCCTGGCGCTGGATGCGCCGCCGGAAGGCAAGGCTGCGGCTGAAGAGCATAACGGTATGCTGGTGCTGAACGGTGCGGAGAAAAAACCTATCCTGCAATTGAAAGGACTGGATCGCATCGGTGTGGCGGAAGTGGTCGAAGTCAACGGTCAGAGCGGCATCCGTTTCTATAGTGTGGGTAAAAACATGCCGGTCCTCAGCAGTTCCTTCCGTCTGGCACATGGCAATCTGGCGGTGATTACCGATGCCGGGCCAGTACTGCAAATTGACAAGAACGATCCGACCGATAGCCGGTTTGCGAAGGAAGATAATCCCCAATCCATATGGCAGCGTCATATGGAATGGTGGCTGGCTGCGATTGCAGTGATTATCTTTATCCTGATCTCTGCACGCGTGGCACAAGTTCGCCGCAACAAGCGTAAAGCGGCGGGATCGCAACAGGGTCTGTGATTTGAGTGCCGATTCTCTATTCTGGCCGATATTCTTTGCGCAGTATTACAGCGTACTGGAGAGCATTGGTGTCGTAGTGGCGGTGCTCATCATGATCTCCAGTTTTGATGATTTGTTTATCGATGGCTGGTACTGGACGCGTGAGATTATCCGGAAATTCAGGTTCCGGAATAATGACAGCTATCGTCCGTTGACGCCGGAACAAATCAAGGAGCGCGAAGAGCAACATCTGGCGATCATGGTGCCAGCCTGGCTTGAGTATGACGTGATCGCGCAGATGATAGAAAGCATGGTGGCGACGCTTGATTATCGTAACTACACCGTGTTCGTCGGTACTTACGTCAATGATCACAGAACGATAGAAGAAGTGGAACGCATGCGACGTCGCTATAAGCAATTGCGCCGTGTCGAAGTGCCGCATGACGGTCCTACCTGCAAGGCCGATTGCCTGAACTGGGTGATACAGGCGATTTTCCTGCACGAGCAGCAAGCCGGGATCGAATTTGCCGGCGTCATCCTGCACGATAGTGAAGACGTGTTGCATCCGCTGGAACTGAAGTTTTTCAATTATCTGTTGCCGCGTAAAGACATGATCCAGTTGCCGGTCGCCTCGCTGGAGCGCGAGTGGTATGAATTGGTGGCAGGTGTTTACATGGATGAGTTTGCCGAATGGCATGCCAAGGATCTGGTGGTGCGTGAAAGCGTAACAGGTACTGTGCCATCGGCCGGTGTAGGCACCTGTTTCTCGCGCCGTGCCTTGCTGGCACTGGCTGCGATTACCGATAACCAACCGTTCAATACGGAAAGCCTGACCGAAGATTACGACGTCGGTAATCGTCTGGCAGCGATGGGCATGAAAGCCATCTTTGCCGTGTTCCCGGTTGATTTCGTCACCCGCGGGCGGCGCTGGTTTGGCCTCGGCCCGGACCAGGAGCGCGTCATACGCATGCCTTTATGTGTACGCGAATTCTTCCCCGATACATTCCGCACTTCGTACCGGCAAAAGGCCCGCTGGGTGCTGGGTATCAGTATGCAGAACTGGGAACAGATGGGCTGGCGTGGTTCGTTCGCGCATAAATATCTGTTGTTCCGTGATCGCAAAGGGATAGTGACCTCCATCGTCAGTGTGGTGGCGTATGTGCTGTTCTTCCAGTTCATTCTGTTTTATCTGGCGCATCTGGCTGGTATCTGGACGATGGAATTTCCCAGTATCTTTGTCGAGGGTAGCTGGTTGCAGTGGGTGGCTCAGTTCATTCTGTTTGCACTGGCCTTGCGTGTAATCCAGCGGTTTTACTTCGTGGCGCGCCTGTACGGTTGGGAACATGGCCTGATGTCTATCCCGCGCATGGTAGTGGGCAACGTCATCAACTTCATGGCGGTATGCCGCGCATGGAAACTGTTTTCCGGCCATATGCTGATGGGGAAAAAGATGGTCTGGGACAAGACCATGCACGATTTCCCGACTACTTCGCAATTGGTGCAGAAGCGCCAGTTGCTGGGTGAAGTGCTGACGGCATGGCAAGCGGTTGATGCTGACAAGATGAACAATGCCCTGGAAGAACGCGAAAAAACGCATCGGCCACTGGGCCGTATCCTGATTTCGAACGGCTGGCTGGATGAAGAAACGCTGGCTGAAGCGATCGCCTTCCAGTCCGATCTGCCGCGTGCCAATCTGGATGCGGAACTGATAGAGAAGTATGCCGGTTATTTACCGCTGGAGCTGTGTGTGCGCCTGCGCATGCTGTACATCGGGAATGATATGCACAATCGCCCGTTGGTCGTGGTGGCGGCACCGCTGACACAGGAAGAGATGCAGGAAGTATCCATTGTGTTTGGCCAGGACCCGGCGCTGCGCATTGCGCGTGATAGTGAAATCGCCGCCGGCTTGCGTTTCCTGCGTGGTGAAACCGATGCCTTCCGGCCGCTGCCGGAAGGCGCTACCGGTGTACCTCTGCTGGGCGATTTGCTGATAGAGCGCGGCCTGGTACGGAGGGAAGCATTCGATGCTGCGATGGATGCTTACCGGCCGGAAGAACATGGGCGCATTGGTGATTATCTGGTTGCCAGCGGTGTCATCGAACGTCATGTCATAGAACAGGTAGTGGAAGAACAACGTCGTCTGCGTGCAGCACAAGAGAGCCATTAATGAAAAAAACAAATCTTCTTTTATTGCTGTTGATGAATGCAGGCATGCTGACGCATGTCGCTGCGGAAGAAACTGATGTGCCATTGAGCGGGCCCGCTTATGAAATGGCGGACGCTGCTTACAAGTCCTACGCAAAGGGTGATTATGCGAAGGCTGCAGAGCAGGCTAAGGAAGCCGCACGCTTACGTCCGGATGTGGCGCGTCTGAAGCAATTACAGGCACAGGCGGAAGCGGCGCAAAAGAACAAGCAACAGGCTGCAGCTGCGGCGAAGGCAGTACCGAAGGCCGCAGCGCCTGCCAGTAATCCGGCCTACCTGGCCGCTGACAAAGGCTATAAGGCCTATGACAAAAAGGATTACGCCACAGCGATCAGCCATGCACAGAATGCAGTGCGGCTGGCACCGTCTAATGCAGCGTACTGGACTTTGCTGATTAATTCCCAATTGGCGGCGCAGAGATTTAATGATGCGGATCAGAGTGTGACAGAGGCACTGCAACGTTTTGGTCCGCGTTCTGCTTTTGCGCATGAACGTGTAGTGGTGAATCAGAACCTGGCTGGCGCAGCCGGTGCACAGATTTATCAGGCGCTCGAGCAACAGGACTACGCCAAGGCAGTGGATGCGGCGCAACGTGCAGTGAAGTACGCGCCGGAACGCCGCGTGTATCGCTTGCTGCTGGTGCAATCGTTGCTGGGTGCGAATCGACTGGATGAAGCGTCGCAGGCGCTGGAGCCCTTGCTGCAACAAGGAAATGATCCGGTCGCACTGACCTGGCGGGCTTATGTCAGGCAGCGTCTGGGCCAGCGTCAGATGGCAACTGCCGATTTTGCGCAAGCCTTGTCCATGCGCGGCAGTATGTCGACTGAAGACATGGTCAATTTGCGCCTCATCATTGCCGATGCAGGTCTGCAGGCAGGTGATCCGGATGCAGCCTTGCAAGTGCTGGAGTCGCTGGATGGTAACGCTGCCGTTGCCGCCCGCAAACGCAGTGCTGCGGAATTGCGTCTGTGGCAGGCCAGCCAGCAAAACATAGCGAGTACCCAGACCATGCCTCCGCCAGCCTTGCGTTGCCGCGGCGCTGCGAATGCAGAAGTGTGCGGCCTGGTACCGGGCAGCGCACCGCTGGACCCTGCATATGCCAGCGCTGATGCTGCGTACAAGGCATTGGCCAGCAACGATTATCCGCAGGCATTGAGCAATACAAGGGCAGCTTTGCAGAAGTCGCCGGGCAATCCCGCCTATCAATTATTGCTGGTGAATATCCTCAGTCGCGACAAGCAACTGGAAGCCGCCGAACGTGAAGCGACGCTGGCGATCAACAATGGTAACCGCGATCCTGAAATGCTGGCGCAACGCGGACGCGTACGCGAAGCGCTGGGTAAAAAGGAACTGGCCGAGCAAGACTATAAAGATGTTTTGCAGCTGGGTACTGCCTCGGTACCGCTGCAGATCAATATGCTGTCCCTCCTGCATGAGCGCAAGGAGGCAAGTCGTCGTTACCATGCCGCTGAAGAAGCAGGCGTGTTCGATGGCATGCCCAAAGTTGAACAAGCTTACGTAGCAACATCAGCCGGCGAGAGTGCGCGTGCCTTTACCCTGTTTGACCAGGCTGACCGGGAAGGCAGCCTGCCACCGGCGGCGATACCGGATACCGCGTATGCGGCCTTGAGTGCACGACGTGATCCGGATGCTTCGAAGTATTTCCGTCGTACCGTGGATGCGGTGGATAAGGGCGATATTGCGCTCACGCCGCAACAACTGTTTGAAACCCGTCGCGCGATTGCCGACATAGAACGTACCTGGGGTGCGACTGCGTCACTGAATTATCGTGGTGCCAGCCTGCAGCCAGGTTCCGGTATCACACCTGGCGGTACGAATAACAGTGCACAGATAGGTGGCGAAGTATATTGGCGGCCATTCGGTTATCGCAGCGGACGGCCGATCGAGATTTATGCGAGCCTGTTTGAGTCTGTGTATAACAAAAGTAATGCAGTAACCGGTGCACCTACCGCACAAGGTGGTATCGGTATTCGCTGGAAGCCATTCAGTGAAACCAATTTCATCATGGCCCTGCAACGCCAGATCAAGATCGGTTCGGCATCTGGTGATGGTGACTGGGTGGCACGTCTGGCGTACTCAAATTCCTTCGGTACCGACTTGCGTGTCGATCAGCCTGGCTGGTGGACTGGTCAGATCTTTGGTGAGGTTGGCCGCTATATAGACAACAAGCAAACGTATTCGGTGTTTGAGGGGCAGCTGGGACGTACCTACCGACTGGATAATATCAATCCGAAACTGACGGTCACACCACACGTAGCCCTGGGTTCTGATTTCAATTCGAGCTTAAGACTGCCGGCGGATAAAACGGCCATCGGTATGGGGCCAGGTGTCAGCATGCGTTACTGGTTCCGCGAAGATCACTACAAGGCGCCGCAGTCGTATGTCGATTTCTCGCTGCAGTATCGCTTCAAATTGTCCGGTGATGACAGGGCAGAAGGCGTGGTCTTCCGTACCACGCTTGCTTACTGACATCTTGCTGCGTGGATATGAAGCGCGTGTCGATTTCCCCCTGATGCTTAAAGAGTGCACAATGAACTACTTTATCGTCAGGGATCGCCATGCCGTCCGCAGTTGAAACCAGCTTCTTTCCCTCCGTACGACCTTTCCTCGTTCGCTGTTTGCTGCTTTCCGCATTATTAGGTGGCGTCAGCATGCTCACTGCTTGCGCATCGACCATCAGCGGCGTCGTATGGCAGCCTGAAAATGCACTCATCGATCCCAAAGGGAAATGGGATCAGATAGGCGCGCGTCAGTTATTGATCCAGTGGACAGCTGTCGACAACATCGCATTCGTCAGCGGTGCCGGGATACCGACGGCGCCCAGGTTGCCGGACTGGCCGCGCATCGCCGCCGAACCGTGGGCCAAGGAAGTCATACTGGGCCTGGCCGGATATTTTGACGAGACCAGGGCACGTACCAAGCTGGATGAGCTGGGCGCATTGTCCGAGCGCCTGGCCAGGCTGCCGACGCCGTTGAATGTGGTCGGCTGGTATTTCCCGGTAGAGATAGACCCGACCTGGGGTGACGCGCCCAAGCTGGCAGCCGTCCTGAACAAGTTGCCGCGTCCTTTGTGGATCAGTGTCTATGACAGTGCGAATGTCGGGCCGGATGATGTGGCGAAGTGGCTGGAAGTCTGGTTGCCGAAAGATGTCGGTGTGTTTTTTCAGGATGGCGTCGGCGTGCATGCGCGTGAGGCCAGCGTCGCACTTGATTATGTGACCGCGATGGAAAAGCGTCTGGGTAAGAATCGTGTGCGCGTGATCGTCGAAGCATTCCGGCCGCAAGTCGGTGGCGGCTTCCGCGCTGCGACTGCGGCTGAACTGATGCCGCAACTCAAAACCTACGGTGCGCGTCAGGTATATTTATTTGACGGTCCGCATTACGTGCCGGACACGCTGGTGGATGAACTCAAGGCTGGCTTTGCGCAAGATAGCAAGCAGCCTTGAGCGACTCGGATCACGAATAAATCGAAGGTGCAGGTACTTCTCCGGTCAGCACCCACTGGCCGACATCCTTGAGTTTGTAGTCCAGGGAGTCGTGCAAAGTGTGCACCCGTACATTGCGCCAGTAGCGATCGAAGCCATACTTGGCGGCAGTAGCACGCGCACCCATGACTTCAAATATCTTTGCAGTAATATCCAGCGCTGCGCGTGCTGCCGCGATTTTGGTTTCATAGATAGCTACTGCCAATGCGCCGCGTTCTTCGGCGGTCAGTGCATCACCGCGTTCCCAGGCCGTTTGTAATTTGGCGGCAGCATCTTCTGCCAGCGCAATTGCTCCGCGCAAGGCAATGCGCAAATCACCGTAGTGTTGCTGCGTAAACGGATCGTCTATCGCCCGCGCGACGCCGGACGTGAACCACGGGCGGCCTTGTTCATGTGTGTACTTCCATGCGTTCAGCAACGCACCTTGGGCATTGCCGATATAAATTTCTATCAGAATCAATTGCGATACCAACGTACGCAAAGTCGCGCGTGGCGTGCCGGAAGTGCCCGGTGGCCCGAGTACCTCATGTGCTTCCACCCGCACTTTATCGAAGGTGACTGAGCCGCTGTCTGTCTGGCGCTGACCCAGATTGTCCCAGTCATCCAGCACCTTGACGCCGTCTCTGGCTGTCGGGATGGACAGGAAGACGCGATCTGCCGGATCAGCAGAACGTGGCGCGGTGATGTTGAGCATATCGGAACCAGTCGCGCCCGAGCAGAATGACTTGATGCCATTGAGTTCGTAGTAACCATCGGCGCTATCCTTGCCTTCACGCCAGACCAGGGTGGCACGTGTATCGAGGCCATTCGTCGCGTTACCCCAGAACCAGTTTTCACTGACGGTTTTGCCAAGGTACAGTGCTTTCTGCTCCGGATTGCCGAACAGCGTGACGCTGGCAACCTGCAAGTGCTGGAAGCCAAACAGATGTGCCAGCGAGCTGTCGACTTCAGCAAAGCGACGGATGATTTTGTAAATAGTCGGCCATGGGGTTTCCGGTCCGCCAAAGGCAGCAGGTACCGCCAGCTTCAGCAAACCACTGTCACGTAATACCTGGCGTTCGGTCCATGCGGTACCGCCGCTGCGATCGCGCTCGGTTGCGGTGAGCGCCAGTGCAGCTGCGGTTTGCTCGACCGCATCTGTCAACGTGCCGAAATCGCGTGTGACCAGATGATCCGGTGTATAGCGTGCTGCCGCTTGTTCATCGAGCTTCAGTATTTGACCCATGATCTGATTATTCCAATGCTGGTGATGCGTGATTTAAAAAACGGGTACGGCAGTCGCGTTAACCTTTTTCGGCAGCAAGCCTTCAGCCAGGAATGCGTCGGCGATTTTTTGCTGTTCGCCCAGGCGTTCCGGCAACACGGCACGTACTTCATAGCTGCGGCGTGCGTTGGCCTGTTCAACCGTTGCTACGTCCAGGCCCCATACCGGTGCCAGCAGGGCGGCAGCGTCTTTCGGTGATTGTTTGACCCATTTGCCGGTTTCGGACAGGGAGTCAACGATGACTTTCACCACGTCAGGACGTGCTTTGGCATATGGTGTCGAAGCCAGGTAGTAGCGCTGGTAATCAGCCAGGCCACGACCATCAGTCAGCACGCGTACTTGCGATTGACGTTGTACGGCAGCCAGGAACGGATCCCAGATCACCCATGCGTCGATTGCTTCACGTTCGAAGGCGGCGCGACCATCGGCCGGAGCCAGGTAGGCGAGCTGAATATCCTTCAGCGAGAGACCGGCTTTTTCCAGTGCAGCGATCAGCAGATAATGTGCACCCGCAGCCTTGGCGAAGCCCACACGTTTGCCGCGCAGGTCAGCCAGGGTTTTGATATTGGAGTCAGCCTTGACGACGATAGCCTGAGCGCTCGGCGATGGCGATTCCTGTGCGATATAGGTCAGTTGCGCACCTGCTGCCTGTGCGAACACAGGTACGGTATCTGCAACGTCGGCGGAGACATCAATGGCGCCGACATTCAGTGCTTCCAGCAGCGGCAGGCCGCTGGCAAATTCATGCCAGGTCACTTTCACACCCAATGCGCCGAGTCGCTGTTCCAGCGTGCCGCGGGTTTTCAGTACGGTGATCAGGGTCGATGACTTTTGATAGCCGATGCGTACCGTATCGCCGGCTTTTTGTGCATGTGCCGGCAAGGCGAACAATGGACTGAATGCGAGCAGCGTCAGTAGCGTGCGGCGTAGTTTGGAATTGGTTTTCATTATTTACTCCCGATGTTGGATTTCTAGTTAATTCAAATGGCATGGATTTCTTCCAGTACCCTGAGGATGTTGTCGCGCGCAGTCGCCAGCTCAGGTGTATGTCGATTGCGTGGACGTGGCAGGTCGACGCGGGTGTCTTCTATGATTTCGCCTTGTCCCATGGTCAGGACGCGATCACTGAGATACGCCGCTTCATCGATATCGTGTGTCACCAGCAGCACGGCAAAGCCATGTTCGGCGGCCAGCGTCAGCAGCAAGTCCTGCAAGCGCATGCGGGTAAAGGCATCGACTGCAGAGAATGGTTCATCCAGTAATAACAGGCGTGGCTGATTGAATAGTCCGCGGGCGATGGCCGCGCGTTGTGCCATGCCGCCTGATAATTGCTTGGGTAAATAATCGATAGCCGCACTCAGGCCGACTTCATGCAGCAAGGCTAGTACTTGCGGATTGTCATGCGCGCGCGTGCGATCCTGATCCGGACGGTTGAAGCCGACGTTCTCTGCCACGCTGAGCCAGGGCAGCAAACGCGGTTCCTGGAAGATCAGGCCGATATCTGGTGTGACGCCTTTGAGCGGCACGCCAGCCAGTGAAATTTCACCGCTATAGTTTTTGTCGAGACCTGCGATCAGACGCAGCAGCGTACTTTTACCGCAACCTGATTTACCGACCAGACTGACGACTTCGCCCGCGGCGAGCGTCAGCGTAACGTTGTCCAGAACGGTATGGTCGCCGAAATTCTTTGCGCGTACATGCAGTTCGAGTAAAGGCTTGGGTGGTGGGACGAGTGCAATGCTCATGTGTGCAACCTCAGACTGAACGTGTAGCGAGCGAGTCTGACCATGCCAGCTTGCGCGTTTCCAGCCATTTCAATAAGCCATCAGTCAGCTTGCCGAGTAGGGCCAGCAGGAAGATCGCTGCCAGCACGACATCCGGCCGGCTGGTTTCGCGACCGTCGGTCAGCAGATAGCCGATGCCCTTGGTGGCGGCAATCAGCTCTGCTGCAACCAGGAACATCCATGCCAGCGACAAGCCGTTACGCAAGCCGGTGAACAGGCTGGGTAATGCGGCAGGCAGCACGATGCGGCGGGCCAGTGCCGGAGCTGACAAGCCATAGATTTCGCCGAGTTCGATCAGCTTGCGATCCACGTTGCGGATGCCGGATACCAGGCCGAGATAGATAGGGAAGAAAGCGCCGATAGCAATCAGCGTGATCTTCGGTGTTTCATCTATGCCGAACCACAGCAGGAGCAGCGGTACCCAGGCCAGGCTGGGTATGGCACGCAAAGCCTGGAAGGTCGGTTCAAAGAAAGCTTCCGCATGCTTGCTGAGGCCGACGAATAAACCGAACAGGACGGCCAGTCCGGCACCGATGGCATAACCGGAGAACACGCGCGCAACGCTGGCACTGATGTGTGTCAGCAAGCCTTGTTCGAGCAACGCAGAGAGGGTTTGCACGACTTCGGATGGCGGCGGCAGCAGGCGTGCCTGGATCCAGCCCAGGTGTGCCGAGACTTCGATCAGGCCCAGCGCCGCCAGCGGCAGTATCCACCCCAGCCAGCCGAGACTGCGGCTGGCTGGCTTGCTACTGGCAACCGGCACATCCTTTACCGCAGCGTGCTTGTTCACAGGCGCATGCGACGGCCGGATCGGGCTGGTGTTGACAGGTATAAAGCTGGCGCTGCGACTGTTGTCCATGAGGTCGGTATCCGTTGCGATCAGGTCGCCGATTTCTTCGGTGCCAGTGTTTGCACGAAGCTCGGGTCGATCAGATCATTAATGACTTTATTCAGGTCAGTACCTTTCTTGACCAGGTCTTCCTGCAGCAGGATAGGTGCGGCAGCCTGCAAGGCTTCACGATGTTCACGACCGATGTACGGATTCGAGAAATCGGTGCGGTTCAATTGCACTTTGGCCACGGCCAGCGAGATCTTTGCTTCATCGGCCTGGATCTGCGATGCTTCACGCGGATTGGCGAGTATCCACAGACGTGCGCGTTCGTACGCTTGCAATACTTGTTTTACCTGATCCGGATACTTCTTCGCGAAATCTTCGGTTACGTTCAGGAAGCCATAGGTGTTGAAGGCAACATTGCGATACAGCAGGCGCGAACCGGCTTGCAATTCACTGGAAGCCATGTGCGGATCGAGGCCAGCCCACGCATCGATGCGACCACTTTCCAGTGCTGCACGGCCATCCGCGTGTTGCAGGTGGACGATTTCGACATCGGATTTTTTCAGCCCGTTGACTTTCAGTGTGCGCAACAGGAAGAGGTAAGGATCGGTACCTTTGGTGGCGGCGATTTTTTTACCTTTGAGGTCGGCCACGGTTTTGATCGGTGAATCTTTGGGTACCAGCAGCGCGGTCCATTCCGGACGCGAGTACACGTACACGCTCTTGATAGGATTGCCATTGGCGCGCGACAGGACAGCGGCGAGGCCAGCAGTGCTGCCGAAGTCGATGCTGTTGGCGCTCAGATACTCCAGCGCGCGGTTACTGCCTTGCGACAGCGTCCATTTGACTTTGATGCCGCTGGATTTAACTTGTTCTTCGAGCCAGCCGAAGTGTTTCAGTACCAGACTGGTCGGTGAGTAGTAAGCATAGTCGAGACGAATTTCATCGGGGGTTGCAGCAGCGCGTGCCGAAAGTGTAAGACCTGAACCCAGGCCAGCCAGGGTCAGCAATGCGGTATTTTTGATAAAAAATCTGCGATCCATGTTCTACCTTGAATAGTGAGGCAGGCACTAGCCAGTGCCCGGTTTATCGTATCGTGTCGGATGTGAGATCGCCGGAGACGGCTGCTGGAATGGTTACCTGCGTTTGCTATGCAGGAGGAAGGCCAAATCAGTTTTCACTCAATCGTTATCGTTGTTGGGAATAAGATTAACGACAGGTGCAAATTAACGGAACGAATCTCTTCGTTGATGCATCATCGGTTTTCGCATAAGCCGTTTTAGTCATAAGCACATGCGAAAACTGCGGATGAATGTGCAAGCTGGATTGCAGACGATGTGTACTTAATCAACCAGTGCTGCGCTGCGTTCATTCAATAGCAGTGTTTCTATCTGATCAGATGGCAATGGTTTGCAGAAGTAATAACCCTGCATTTCATCGCAACCCTGATGACGCAGGATTTCCATCTGGCTGGCCGTTTCCACGCCTTCTGCAATCACATTCAGCTTGAGATTATGTGCGAGCGAGATGATGGATGAGACGATGGAGGCGTCATCCTGGTTGATTGCAATGTCGCGCACGAAGGAGCGATCTATCTTCAGTGTATCGATAGGAAAGCGCTTCAGATAGGCGAGACTGGAATGGCCGGTACCGAAATCATCCACCGAGAGTTGCACGCCTAATGACTTGAGATCACGCAAGGTCATGATGTTGCGTTCTATATCAGCCATGACCGAACTCTCGGTCAGTTCGATTTCAAGGAAGTGCGCTTCAAGTCCGGTTTCTTGCAAGGTTTGCTGGATGGATGCCAGCAGGCTGGCTTGCGTGAATTGGCGTGCCGACAGATTGACTGCGATTCGCAGTTGCGTGCAACCCATGTCTTGCCAGGCCCTGGCCTGGCGGCAGGCGGTTTGCAGGACCCAGGCACCGATAGGAATGATGAGGCCGGTTTCTTCTGCCAGGCTGATGAAGCTGCCCGGTTGCACCATGCCGAGTATAGGATGATTCCAGCGCACCAATGCTTCCAGGCCGACGATGGCGCCGGTATGCAAATCGACCTGCGGCTGGTAGTGCAGCACCAGTTCATTCAGTTCGACCGCATGGCGCAGCTCGCCTTCTATGCGCAGGCGGGCAAGTGCCTGATCATTCATTGCCGCTGTATAGAACTGGAAATTGTTGCGGCCCAATTCCTTGGAGCGATACATCGCCACGTCGGCATGTGCCAGCAGCGTGGTCGGATCGGCGCCGTCGTTGGGATAAACCGCGATGCCCATGCTGCAGCTGAGGAAGAATTCACTGCCTTGTATGGTCAGTGGTTTCACTACTGCTTCCATGATGCGCTGGATGACATCGGATGAGTAACCGGAAGGACCGTCACCGCACTCCGGCAAGACCAGCACGAATTCATCGCCACCGAGGCGCGCCACGGTATCGGATTCACGTACCGATGCCTGCAAGCGATCCGAAATAATTTTCAGCAAGACGTCGCCGGCCTGATGTCCCATCGTGTCGTTGACGAATTTAAAGCGGTCGAGATCGACCAGCACGACCCAGACAGCGTGTCCGTTACGGGAGGAGTAGGCGATGGCGTTTTCCAGCCTGTCCTGCAGTAGTGCACGATTTGGCAAACCGGTCAGCACGTCATGGCTGGCCATGCGGTGCAGTGTGGTTTCGTATTGCTTCATCGGCGTGATGTCGCTCATCGCCGCTACGAAGTGTGTGGTTTTACCCTGGTCGTCCTTGACCGGTGCGATGTAGAGATCGTTCCAGAACAGCGAGCCGTCCTTGCGATAGTTGCGCAGCACGCCTTTGCCTTCACGTTTTTCAGACAAGGCTGCGCGGATTTCATACAAGTCCGCCTGGTCATGGTCGTTGCCGAGCAGGAAGCTGCTGCTGCGACCGATGGCTTCGGCAGCGGTGTAACCGGTGATACGTTCAAACGCAGGATTTACATATTCGATGGCGAAATCCGGTGCCTGCGCGCTGGAGATAATGACCGCATTCGCGCTGCATTCAATCGCACGTTCGCGCAGGCGCAGTGCTGCCTCTGCCGCCTGGCGGCCATTGCGGTCACGGTGTGCGCGTATTTCTACGGTCACCCTTTGCGCCAGGCTGACCAGCAATGCGACTTCCTGCGCGTCGAAGGCATCCGGTTCGGAAGCATAGACATTGAAGACGCCGATGATTTCCTGGTCATCGCCCATAGGCAAGACCAGCTTGGAGTAAAAGCCGCGTCGCATCGCTTCTTCGCGCCACGGTGTCGGGCTCATATCATTCGCGAAGTAATTGGCGACCGCCGGACGTCTGGTTTGCAAAGCCGTATTGATGGCCCGGGTGCCGACGCCACCAGCCTGCAGCGGTACTTTCAATGCATCCAGATAACCCTGGTGTTCCTGCGTCAGGCCGACCGGGATGATCGCACCGTCGGCTGCCATCAGGCCGACCCAGGCCATCCGATAGCCGGTCGCAGTCACCACATCACATATGCCTTGCAGCAGTGCGTTTTCATCTGTTGCTTCGGAGATGACGTCCTCGCAATCATGGATCGCGCGCAGCGCACGATTGCTACGCGCGAGGGCGATTTCCAGATGGTGCCGGGTCGTGATGTCGGTACCGATTAATTTGATATGGCCGCTATGCTCGTCGCTATCCGGGATAAAGCGCGCCTGATATTCGATCCAGCGCGGACTGCCGTCAGGACGATTGATGCGCAGGCGCAGTGTTTGCTGTGGTTCGTGCTGGATGCTATGCAAGAGATCACGTGCCTGCTCGCGATCTGCCGGGGCGATATTCTCCAGCCACAGGCGTGAGTTGGCATAAAAGCGCTCCGGTGAGCTGCCGTATAGCGCTTCTACCGTTTTGCTGGCATAGATCACCTGGCCATCCGGGATGCGCAAGACCCAGACTATCTTGTCGGTCGCTAGCAGGCTTTCGGTGGCCGGATCGACCAGATAGCCTGCATGCTTGCGTACCGTATAACGACGCCAGCTCTTCTTCAACAGCGAGGCGAATGCGTACACGCAGCCTTGCAGAAAGTTCAGGTTGGTGCCAGGCTCTTTACGGATAATGCGTTCCATACGTATTCGATTTTCCTTGCCTGGTAGGCAGGCAAGAGATGCTGCATGCGGGGGGCAGGTAGTGACTGCAGCGGGTAGTTGAGAGTTGATTTACTGCAATAGGATTCTAAGATAAGTAAAAATGAATTCAGTCTAATTTTTCTGAATATCAATATACGTTTGCTGAGGTCTGCTATCGTAGCTACCGGGGGCAGGACAAGTCTGCCTGGATTATTTATATAGAGGGGAATATGGGCGTGATCGACGTCGATGTCATGGCGCTATGCGCGAGTGGTGTGTTGTTAATGGCTTATTACGTGTACCTGATGATGCGGGTGCGGCGTAATCCTGATTTTTCCGTGCACTCGGTTAATCATCGCGCCCGCGCATTATGGGTCAAGGATGTGATGGCCAGCGGCGGCAAGAAAGATGTGATGGCGGTACAGACGCTGCGCAACTTTGGCATGACCGCAACCTTCAAGGCTTCTTCTTCCATTCTGCTTATTCTCGGCACCTTGACCCTGTCCGGTCAGGCCGAGAGTCTGGCGCGCACCTGGCATGTGCTCGACTTTGCCGGCGGTTCGCGTGCGGCCGAATGGTGGGTAATCAAGATTATTTGCCTGCTAACTGTATTGCTGGTGGCGTTCTTTGCCTTCGCGATGTCGCTGCGCCTGCTGAACCATGTGGTGTTTATGGTCAATCTGTCGCAAACCGATGCACAGGGTTCGCTGTCACCCGAGCGGGTCGGGCAGCGCCTGAACAGCGCCGGGGTTTTTTATACGCTGGGTATGCGCGCATTCTTCGTAGCGGTGCCGTTGACCTTCTGGTTGTTTGGCCCGCTGTTCCTGTTTTTATCGACCCTGGGCCTGATCGTGGCGCTGTATCACCTGGATCGCAGTCCGCTGGCGGAAAACAATTAGGCATGCTGCTTTCGGAGCAGTCTCCTGCAAATAAGCGCGCTTTGCAGTAGTCTTTACTTCTCACAGCTCAATCAGGATCAGCCCATGACGACCCGTACAGAACGCGACACATTCGGCCCGATAGAAGTGAATAGTGAACGCTTGTGGGGCGCGCAAACGCAGCGCTCGCTTGAGCATTTCAAGATATCTACCGAAAAGATGCCGCAGGAATTGATTGTGGCACTGGCTGAAGTCAAACGTGCCGCTGCCATCGTCAACCAGGATCTCGGCAAGTTGGCCAAAGACAAGGCGCAAGCCATCGCCCAGGCTGCCGAGGAAGTGATCGGTGGTCAGCATCCGCATGAATTTCCGCTGGCGGTGTGGCAGACCGGCTCCGGCACGCAAAGCAATATGAATATGAATGAGGTGCTGGCAAATCGCGCTTCTGAATTGCTCGGCGGCGAACGCGGCGAGAAGCGTCTGGTGCATCCGAATGACGATGTTAACCTCGGCCAGTCCTCCAACGATATCTTCCCGACCGCGATGTATGTGGCTGCCGCCGTGGCCGTGGTGCAGACGCTGCTGCCGGCGACGCAGGCATTGCAAACAACATTGAACGGCAAAGCCGAAGAGTTTGCCGACATCGTCAAGATAGGCCGTACCCATTTGCAGGATGCGACGCCGCTGACGCTGGGTCAGGAGTTCTCGGGCTATGTCGCACAACTGGCGCAGTCTGCCGCTGCCATCACGAGCTTGCTGCCGCCGCTGCAAGACCTCGCAGTGGGCGGTACTGCAGTGGGTACCGGCCTGAATACGCATCCGGAATTCGGCGTCCGCGTAGCAGCCGAGCTGACGCGTCGCACTGGTGTGACGTTTAAAAGCGCAAATAATAAGTTCGCCGCGCTGGCCGCACATGATGCGATGGTGAGCGTACATGGTGGTCTGAAGACGCTGGCCGCCAGCATGATGAAGATCGCCAATGATGTGCGCTGGCTGGCTTCCGGTCCGCGTTCCGGCCTCGGTGAAATCAGCATTCCGGAAAACGAACCGGGCAGTTCCATCATGCCGGGTAAGGTCAATCCGACGCAGAGCGAAGCGGTGACGATGTTGTGTTGCCAGGTGTTTGGCAACGATGTCGCACTCAATTTCGGTGGCGCGTCCGGCAACTTTGAATTGAATGTGTTCAAGCCGCTGCTGGCACATAACTTCCTGCAAAGCGTGCGCTTGCTGGCCGACGGCATCCATAGCTTCGATGAACATTGTGCGCACGGCATCGTGGCCAATCGTGATCGCATCTCGGATTTGATGGAACGTTCACTCATGCTGGTGACAGCGCTGGCGCCGCATATCGGTTACGACAAGGCGGCGAAGATAGCCAAGCAGGCACATCAGCAGGGTGCCAATCTGAAGGAAACGGCGGTGGCGCTCGGCTATGTGACGAGTGAGGAATTTGACTTGTGGGTTCAGCCGCAGGACATGATACATCCGGGCTGAAAACGCTCCACAGTCATCAGGCAGGAATATAAAAACGGCCCCGGTAGTGATACCGGGGCCGTTGTCTTGCCAGGAGTCAGGATAGAAAAGGCTATACCGCCTTATTTGCTATCAGTGCTTATTTGCCAGCGTTAGCAGCGGCGATACAACGCGATTTTTCATCGCCGGCCAATGCTTCACACTTCTCTTTTTGCACTGCTACGTGTGCATCTTTCTTTTCGTCGCGTGCATCTTTACGTGCATCGCTCACTTCTTTTGACGCTTTGGCGTCAGCAACAGCGGAGTCGTGCGTCGCTTTCGCTTCTTTTACGCAGACATCTTTTTTGTTGCCGCTAAAGTCATCGCATTTTTCCTTGGCCACTTTATAGTTGGCATCGGCAATGTCGGTGCGTGCTTTCTTCTGTGCGGCAGGAGTGCCTTTATAGGCGGCTTCCGCTTCGGCCTTGGCTTTTACTTCGCCAGCCTTGGCTTCTTCCTGGCAGATATCCTTGGCATTGCCTTTCATATTGTCGCAGGCTGCACGTGCGACTTTGTAATCGGCTTCGGCGCGGGTTTTGGCCGCGTCGTAGTTAGCCTTGGCTTCAGATGGTGCTGCGTAAGAAGCGCTCATAAAACCGAAGCTGGCTGCAGCCATGACTATCATAGAGAGGGATTTTTTCATTTTGTATCCTTTATGCTTATTTAGAATGTCTTGCTGCCGGCGAGCCCTGGGCCCGCACTACAAAGCACTTACAGATAGCGCTTATCGTTGCGGTTGCGGTCTTCGAAAGCCTTGATCTGTTTCTCGGCTTCATCCTTGTTGACGCCGTAAGCTTCCTGTATCTTGCCGGCGAGCTGGTCGCGCTTGCCCGCGATCGTGTCGAGATGATCATCGGTGAGCTTGCCCCATTGCTCTTTGATATTGCCTTTGAGTTGTTTCCAGTTACCTTCAATAACGTCCCAATTCATAGCATTCTCCTTGTTCAGGTTGCTCGCGAGTAAATCGCGGTAAGGCAAAGTGCCTGCCTTTTACTACGCAAGCCGCAGGCCAGCTTGTGCGCCTATACGAATCAAGGACTTATGTTTATTTTTTGATATTTTTGTAAAAATTACCGGGTAGCTTGAACCCGCTACATGTGGGAAAAGAGGAGTTTCCTTGTCTGGCGGCAAGCAGGCTAAGCCGGGGAAATGTTAAATCGAGCGTTAAAATTTGTTGGCTTTTTGGAACCATTTCACTGGAGCAGCATCTGAACAGCTGCTTGCCAGGGCGCTGCTAAAATCGCAGGAAAGAGCCGCATAAGTTGTCAGACATTTGCAGTGCCCACGCATACTGCTATTCTGATTTCGATCACATCTGTATACAGTCGTAACACCTGCAGTCGCTATGTCGCGTTGCTTGTTGCCTTAGTCTGGATAGTGGCTTTGCTTAACTTGCTTCACCCATTACTTACACAGGAATTTTTATGCTGACTAGCCCGCCAGTACGTACCACGTTCACACCTTTGTGGGCGCCGCTATTGGCTGCGTTGCTGATGGTGGGCGTGGGCGTGCTGGCCATGGTCAATGTGCGGCAAGACCTGTGGGTATTGGATTACCGCCTGTTCGACCTGGTGCCTATCCTGGCGAATACCGCACTGGCTTTTGTGCTGGCTGGCCTGGCGCTGATACTGCGTTCCTTCAAAATCTCTACACCGCGTGCGCGCACTGTATTTTCCGTACTGGCTTCTATCGTTGCACTTTGTGTTGCCTTGCTCGGCCTGTCGACACTGCTGCAATTCATGTTCGGTGTGCATGTCGGTATCGAGCGTGTATTCCCGACACTGGCGACAACTGAATACAAAGCCTATCTGGAACGCATGGCACCGTTGCCGGCGTTGGGTTTCACGCTGGCCGGGCTGAGTTTGCTCATGCTGGATTACCGTACCACACGCGATCACTATCCTTCTGAGTACGGTGCGTTCATTCTCGCGGGTGTGATGGGTATACCGCTGATCGGTCACTTATACAACGTGATGTCGGTCGATGAATTGAATGCGGCACATACTGTGACGCCATTCATTTCGATCATCTTCTTCATCCTGGCGCTCGGTATTTTGTCGGCGCGTCCGGAACACAGGCTGATGAGCCTGTGGAACAGTACTTCGCCTGGCGGCCCGTTATTGCGACGTTTGTTGCCGAATAGCCTGATACTGCTGGTGATTCTTGATTTCGCCATCAAGTGGGGGGTGCAGAATCGCTACTATGATGCAGATAAGGCGTCGCCCTTGCTGATCCTGCTGAGCAGTTCGCTGCTCTTCATTATGTTTTGCCGAACTGCTGCCTTGCTTAATCGTGAATACGAGGGACGGCAACAAGGTGAGGCGGCGCTGGCAGAGAGTAATGCCCTGTTGCGGGCAGTCAGCGATAACACGCCGGATGCGATCTTCGTCAAGGACAGCAGTGGTCGCATGGTGTTTGCAAATCCGGCCAAGCTGCGGCTGCTCGGCAAGCAGCGTGATGAGGTTATAGGCTACCGCAGCATAGATCTCTATCCGCTGCGGGAAGATGCGGAGCAGGTTCAGCTGGAAGATCAGAGTGTGCTTGATGATGGTGTTCCCAAGGTATTTGAAACGACGATACAGTTCGTCAACGGTGTGCACACCATGCACTCTACCAAGGCACCGTGGCTGAACGCGAATGGCGAGGTAATGGGACTGGTCGGCATCAGTACCGACATTACCGAACGCAAGCGTATGGAAGACTCACTGAAAGCACATGAAACGCAGCTGGAAGCGCTGGTCGCCGCGCGGACCGCCGAAGTCAGTGAATTGATCGGCCATCTGGAAACGACGCGCGAAGAAGAGAAGCATGCGATCGCCCGTGAGTTGCATGACGATCTCGGTTCTGCACTGACCGCGCTGAATATGCATTTGTCGCTGCTGTTCCAGCAAATACCGGTGGAGCCGAAATTTACCGAGCGTTCGCTCAAAATCAAGGCTTTGCTGAGTTCGATTACCGACGCCACGCGCCGCATCCAGAATGGTTTGCGGCCTGATAAGCTGGATGTGTTCGGCATCAAGATCGCGATAGCGGAGCAGGCAGCCGAGTTTGAAAAGTACACAGGTGTCACCTGTAATGCGAGCTTGCCTGACGATAGGTTGATTTACGCGCCGCGCGTGGATATCGCCTTGTTCCGCATGGTGCAGGAGTCACTGAACAATATTGCCAAGCATGCGCAAGCGACGCATGTCGATGTGGTGCTGGATGATGCGGATGACGAGATCATGCTGACCATACGTGACAACGGTGTCGGCATACCGATTGCACAATCAGGCGTGATTACACATGGTTTGCGTGGGATGCGTGAGCGTGCCGGTTATCTGGGTGGTTCGGTGCGGGTGAGCAGCAGCGCGGGAAGCGGGACGACGATTGCGATCAGCATACCGAAGACGGCAGAGAATATGCGGATAGAAGTGGACGACGAAAGCGAAGAGGGGAATGAAGCCGAGAAAGCGCGTTAGCCTGTAGTGCGAGGAAGCTGGGGTTTAACCGCGTGCATGGTATTGCAGATTGGCGGAACTCAGGCTTTTCACCAATTCAAATAACTGTGGAAACTCGGACGTCTTGTCGAAGAAGTGGTTGACGCCATATTGACGGCCAACGCGGCGGAACACTTCGGTGGCGTTATTGCTGCAGATGATTTTCAATGCATTTGCTGCCCTGGCTTTTTCAGATATCTGACGCAGCAGGTTGATGCCGTTACCTTTTTTGAGCTGGATATCAACTATCAGTACATCGCACGGCAGCGCATTCAGCTGGTTCAGTGCATCGCCTTCGGACTCGGACACACCAGCAACCACGACGCCGGGAATCATCGCCAGGTTTTCTATCATCAGTTCACGTACGTCCAGCGAATCTTCTACGAGGAAGACCCGTAAGGGCTGGCTCACTGTGTTTTCAAAAGTCATCGCTTGAGTCATATTTCAACCACGGTTAAGAATATCGATTACTGAACTTGCATACCTGTTGCTGCTTCCGGCTGCCATTAGTCAATCAGGTTTTGCTTGATTGCGTAGTAAATGATGCCGGCGTTATTTTCCATATTCATCTTTTGCAATACACGTGCCCGATAGGTACTGACTGTTTTCACGCTCAGGCATAGTTCTTCTGCGATCTTGGTAACGCCATGACCCTGGCACAGCTTGTAGAAAATTTCGTACTCACGTTTCGACAGGGTTTCGTGCAAAGGCTTTTCGGTACTGGTATCGAGTTCTGTCGTCAGTAGTTCCGCAACGGTATGGCTGATGTACTTGTGGCCGCGCAGGATGGTCTGAATCGCATTGACCAATTCTTCTGCCAGCGCTTCCTTCTGCACATAACCACTGGCACCGCTGCGTAATATCTGTACCGCATAGCGGCTTTCCGGGTGCATGCTCAGGATCAGTACCGGCAGATCCGGCTTCTCGCGCTTGATTTGCTTCAGTACTTCGACCCCGCTTTTATCCGGCATATTAATGTCGAGCAAAACGATGTCCCAATCCTGGGAGCGCACCAGGCGGATAGCTTCCTGCGCAGTAGCGGCTTCACCTTCGATTTTCATGTCCGGTACTTGCGCAATGAAATACTGCACGCCGGCGCGTACTACTGCATGGTCATCGACTACTAAAATTTTTATCATTATGAGTATGGGCGTTTAAATGAGTACTCGCCGATCACTGATTCCGGCTTTGCGCGCCATAGGGCCGCACATGCGGAATGACATCGCCCAGGAATAGCTTGGCCTGGTATTCATTCAAACGATTGTAAAGGGTTTTCAGGCTCACACCTAACACCTCGGCGGTCAGAGTCTTATTACCGCCACAGTGCCCTAAAGTGGCATAAATCAGGCGTTGTTCGGCATCGGCCAGCTTGCTGCCCAGCTGCACGGTGACGCAATCGCCGATTTGCTCGCTGACCATACCTTTGTTCGGGTTTACGAGTGGTAACAGCTCCAGCTCATGGTCGGCCATGATGTAGGCACGGTGCACAACGTTTTTCAATTCACGCACATTGCCCGGCCAGGTGTATTCATTCAACAGGCGCCACGACGCTTTGGAAAAGACCCGGTCACGACCGTCTTCCTCATTGAGCTGATCAAGGAACAGGCTGGCCAGCAGGCGGATATCTTCGCTGCGCTCGCGCAGCGGCGGCAAGTCCAGTGGGAATACTGCCAGGCGATAAAAGAGATCGCTGCGCAGGATGCCACTCTTCATTGCCTCCAGCGGATCGCGATTGGTTGCGGCGATGACGCGGACTTTGACTTCGGTTTCTTCTTCCGCGCCGATACGGCAGAAGCGGCTACTCTCCAGCACGCGCAGCAGCTTGACCTGCATATCGAGCGACATTTCCGTCACTTCATCGAGGAAGAGCGTGCCGCCATTCGCACGTTCGAAGCAGCCTTTTTGCATGCGGATCGCACCGGTAAAGCTGCCGCGTTCATGGCCAAACAATTCGGCCTCGATCAATTGTGGCGATACGGCACTACAGTTCAGGGCGACGAAAGGCTGATCCTGTTCGCGGCTCAGTTGATGGATGGCTTGTGCGACCAATTCCTTACCGGTGCCGCTTTCGCCTGCGATCAGGACGTTGGCAGTGGTCGGCGCCACTTTGCCTATCATCTCGAACAACTGCTGCATCGGAGCGGACGCACCATACAGGTCGCCGCAACGCGCAAGCTGCTTGAGCGTATGGGTGTGGGAGTTATTTCGGGCTTGCAATACGGCCATGTCATGGGCGCCGGGAATCGATAAATCTGCGATTTCAGCACTACCATTCAATCCGTTCGACATTCACTTCTCCTCTGTTAGGACGGCTACGACTTTTACAGAGTGAATTGTGAAGTAGTTGATAACATCGCAGAATCGGTGCTTATCCGATTCTGCTGTGGGAAAGCGCTTACATCTGCAAGCAATAGAGGGAGAGTTTACGGTGCAGTGCAGCAGGGAAACTTGTCTAGCGCGCCATCCAGACTGCACTTTGTTGACGTACGACATCGCTAAGTGAGCCTGATTTCTCGTAGCAGGCACGCAGCCAGTCGGCGTCGGATTGTCCGGCCTGTATGCGCTGACGCAACAACTCTATGGCCTCAGTGGTACCTAGTTCCTGGGCAATATCGGCCAGCATATCGAAGGTCTGCAGAATGTCTTCCTTGATCGAAGTCTGGGTCCCGTTGATAGGATTGATGATGGTGCCGTTCATGCCGAAGCGGCATGCCTGGAAGCGATTGTAGGAGTAGGTCAGGTAAGTATCTTGCGCCGGTTTCAGTTCCTGCTGCGCAAAGAAGAACTTGCTGAGCGTTTGCGCGTAACCGGCCAGTGCGACGGCGACTTCTATCGACAGCGGTGTGTCGCAGACACGGATTTCAACTGTGCCGTATTCCGGCTTGGGCCGGATGTCCCAGTAAAAGTCTTTCATGCTGGCGACGATGCCGAGGCTGGACATTTTGTCGAAGTAAGCATTGAACGCATCCCAGTCGGTCACGAAGGGCATGTAGCCACTCAGCGGGAAGGCGTTGATGCTGGTTAGGCGTGATGACTGGAAGGTGGTATCCACGCCCTGGTAAAACGGCGACGACGCCGACAGCGTGATGAAGTGCGGGATGTAGCGCGCCAGCATATGCGCAAGGCGTATCGCTTCATCGCCGGTCGCACAGCCTATGTGTATGTGTTGGCCGTACACGGTGAATTGCTTGGCCAGATAACCGTATAACTCGGAGACCAGGCGATAACGATCAGTCGGATAAATGCGCTGGTCTTCCCAGTGCTGGAACGGATGCGCACCGCCACCGGCGAGGCCGAGGTTGAGTTTGTCGGCAGCGCTGACCAGCAGCGTACGCATGGCGGTCAGCTCGGCCAGCATTTCCTTGTGATCGGTGTGCACGGAAGTCGCAATCTCGATCATGCTCTCGGTGATTTCCGGCTTGATGTCATAGCCGTGATCAGTCTTGTCGATGATGACGAGCAAATCGCTGGAGCCGCGTGTGAGGTTGTAGTCGCGGCGGTTAACGATTTGCAGCTCGAGCTCTACGCCCATCGTCAGCGGAGTCGAATTATTGAATTCCAGCATAGGGTTTCCTTGTTTGCTTATTGCTTGGCTTCACCGGATGCAACAAGTGCATAGCGGGTGCAGACCGGGCCTATGATTTCCAGGATGACGAGTATCGATACGACCAGTGCCGCGAGTTGCGAGCCGAACTGCGGATAGTAACCGACCGCATGCTGCACCATGATGATGTTGAAGCCGGACAGCGGCATCAGGCCGATACCGAGCAATGCACCTTTGCGCAGGGTCACGCCATTGATGCGTGCCATGGCCGTGGTGGTAGTCATCGCGATGGCGAGGCGCAAAACGATGAAAGCAAGTACTGCCGGCCACAAGGTCAACAGGTGTGACAGTTCCAGCTTGGCGCCGGCAAAAACGAACAGAGCGACGTAAAACAGGCCGCTGAACTGGCTCAGGTCAGGCTCAACAATTGCGTGGCGCGCATCGTAGCTGCGGCTGGCGATACCGAATACCAGCAGCGCAATCAGCGCGGACAGATTGAACATGACCGAGATGCCTACCGTCGCTGCAATCAGTGCCAGCACCATTATCAGTTGCGACTGGGTATCGCGTCCCAGCCATTGCCCTATCCATACCAGGAGGCGGCTGATGATCCAGCCGAGGGCAGCGGAACCGAGCAGCAGGTAGAGCGGATGCAGGATGTAGCTCTGCCAGCCGGCCGCGTATTCAACGTGCACCGCAGCCAGTCCCATTGAAAAAATAATAAAGGCCAGCGCATTGCCGATAACGACGATGTTGAGCATCCGCTCGGTCAGTTGTCCTTCGGCTTTGACTTCACGCACCACGTTCAGGATGACGGCAGGCGAGGTGGCCATGCCGAGTGCAGCGACCATGCTGGCGACCAGCTTGCTGACGCCGAATTGCGTCAGCAGCAGGAACAGTGCGAAGAAGGTCACCAGACTCAGCAGTACGCCGGTAATCAGCAAGCCGCGTTCGCGCAGCAACCATTTGTAATCAACCCGGCGGCCAAGTTCAAACAGTACCAGTCCCAGTGCAAGATCGACCATGATGCTGATTTCTTCCAGCATCGGTGCATCGATCAGGTTCAGTACCGATGGTCCTATTAATAAGCCAGTCAACACGTAACAGGTGATAGCAGGTATTTGCGGAAAAAAACGACGCAGAAAATGCGAACCGAGTATGCCGACGATGAGGATCAGGCCGGTGGCGGTAAGCACATTCAAAGCGTGCGGCATGGACGGAAAAAAACTATGTGATGTCATGTTGTTCCCGGCAATTTAAAGTAAGTGTTTCACGCAAGATGAAACGACTTGTGTAGCAGGACGCCTTGTCTATTCTGCAGACAGTACAGCGGCGACCATGTGTTTAGGTCGAGCAACTTTACTCACAGATTGTTTTCGGATGCTACTGCCTGCACTCATTGCAGGTGTCACCCGGTTTGTTGTGCCGTGATACTAACGACACGTGAGCGAATAAGACTGTTAGGTTCTTAACGGAGATACCGTTTTATTAATTTGACTGCGAAAGTGTAGCAGCAGTTATAGCAAAAGGCCGTATACATTTTTCTGCGATGCATATTACGAAATACGCCGCATGTCTGATATACAGACAGCGGCGAATTATAGTGCAATTCTTTTTTTTCTACATCAAGACACGATTAAGGTGTGTTTAGTGCAATTTTACGCGGGGTGATGTTTTGCGCCTTAACCAGTGCCCCACCGTATCAGCGCAAGTACGTATCACACCGTGTAATGCAACCAGATGCATGCGGTACAAGGAGATGTAAAGCAGGCGTGCCAGCACGCCTTCAATAAACATCGCACGACCAAGCAATGGCCCCATCAGATTGCCGACTGCATCGAAGCGACCGAGTGACACTAGTGAGCCGAGATCACGATACTGGAACAGCGGCAGCTCTTCATTGTCGAGGCGTTTCTTGATGGCATTGAACAGGAAGCTGGCCTGTTGATGGGCCGCCTGTGCACGCGGTGGCACTGTACTGTTTTTCTCCGGCCATGGACACGCAGCGCAATCACCGAACGCAAAAATATTCGGATCGACTTCAGTTTGCAGGCTTTGCGTCACGACTACCTGGCCGAGACGATTTACCGGTAAGCCGAGTTCGCTGAGGATTTGTGGTGCACGTATGCCTGCTGCCCATACGGTCAGGTCGGCCGGCACACTTTCGCCATTCGCGAGCATGACTGCGTGCTCCTGTACTTCAGAAACCTTGGCGTCGATGAGCACATCGATTTCCATATGATTCAGCAGTTCGGTAGTTTTGCTGGATACACGTTCCGGCAGTGCCGACAGAATGCGTGGTGCGGCTTCGATCACGCTGATGCGGATATCGCGGTGCGGATCAAGGTGATGCAAGCCGTAAGCACCGAGTATCTCTGCGGTATTGCGTAGCTCTGCTGATAACTCAACGCCGGTTGCACCACCGCCGATGATCGCGATATTCAGTTTGCTTTGTGCCTGGTCGGCACGCACACACAGTCCTATCATGCGACGACGGAAGTGCTCGGCCTGATGCATGGTATCGATCGAGATCGCATTCTTTTCCGCGCCCTGCACATTAAAGAAGTTGGTCACACTACCTATCGACAAGACCAGGGTATCGTAAGGAATATCGCGACGTGGCAGTAACTCGACACCGTCATCGTCGTTCACGCTGCCTATCGTAATCGTCTTGCGTGCACGATCCAGTCCTTGCAGTTCGCCCGGCTGATAGACAAAGCGGTGCCAGCGTGCCTGCGCCGCGTATTCGAGTTGGTGTGAGTTGGCATCCATGCTGCCAGCTGCAACTTCATGCAGCAAAGGCTTCCAGATGTGGGTAGACGAACGGTCGACCAGCACGACACTGATGCGTCCGCTCTTGACGAGCTTGTCACCGAGCGCGGTGGCCAGTTCAAGGCCGCCGGCACCACCACCGACGATAACGATGCGGTGTATTGCCGCAGCGTTGTCGGTCAAGGTTTGTAATTCAGTGTTGGTCTGGCTGCTCTGGTTTACTTCTCCATCAAGATCGTTAGACATAGCTACTCTCCAATTGTTGAAAATCGTGAGCGGCAGGGCGATCAGCCCCGCGATGCATGCCTTTCCTGGAAACGGCGGGTATTCAGCACGGTTTCAACAAGAAATCATGCGCAATAGTGTTGTTATATCAGGTTCGGGCCCGTCGTGCATAGTCAGTCGAAAGCAAAGTTATAGAACACAGATAGCGCGCTACTGGTACCGGCTTCGCCTTCCAGCGTAATGCGTGGCGTCAGTGTATAGCGCAGCAGCAGGACGCTGCCGACGGTATCCAGGCTTTGCTTGAAGCTGAGATAAAGGCGCGACGAGATACGTTTGCCCAGGGTGATGATGCGATCCTGCAGATCTGTGCCGCCTTTGCCTATGCTGACGTCGTCAAAGCCGAAAGCACTGGCAATTTGCGACTGCAAACCGGCTGCCGCCGTACCGGACAGCAGCGAGGTGGCAGCACTTTGCAGCGCATCGCGGTCTGCATCACCGGTGCCGGACAAGCCGCGTCCCAGTACCAGCCACGACAGTTTTTCCGCGTCGGTGACATTCGGTTCCGACACCAGCGTGATGCGTGGCGCGAGGGCTGTGCCGCGTATCGATACCCCGGCTTCGACTTCCTGGCCGCGTCGCATCGCGCGTATATCCAGTGCCGGATTGTTGAGCGGACCGCTGAACAGGACGGAACCTTGTTCGATTTTCAATTCACGCTGATAGGCTTTGAAGGTGCCGGATGAGACGCGCAGTGTGCCTTGCGCGCGCAAGGTATCACCGGCATTTGCCTGCAAGCGTACCTGGCCGACCAGCGTCGCATCCAGACCGCGACCTTGCAGTTTGATGCCATCACCGAGGCTGATGCTGACGTCCAGTGCGATGGCGGTCTTCTTGCCGCCATCTTCACTCTGACCGACGATGATGACGTCATCCGATAGTTCTGGGGTGCCGGACACGCCGATATCAACCAGGCCGGAATTGACTTCGAATTGTCCGTTCGCCTTGGCTACACCTGCTTGCCAGCCGACCACGCTGTCACCACTGATAACCAGCTTGCGGTCGCTGCGATCTATCAATTTATAACGCGTTACTTTGACTTTCAGTTCCAGCGCCAGTTGCTCACGCAGCAAACTGATGGGCCCGGAGATCAGCAGGTCGCCATCGTTTTTAAAACTGAGCTGGTTGATCATCAGCTGATCAGTCTGGAAGCTGCTGCGCAATACGCCTTGTTTCAGTTCTATGCCGGTATCGGTAAATAACAGGCGCAAACCATCCGCATTGACCGGTCCTTGCAGGCGCGGTTTGGCAAAGCTGCCATCCAGTACGATATCGGCCTGCACATTCCCTTCCATGACTAATGACGGAGAAATCAATGGGCCCAGCCATGCGAGAGTGGGCGTATTCATTTTGAGGTTGCCGGACAGCGGCGCATTCGGTGCGATCGAGAAGCGTCCGTCACCGCCTATGGTGGTGGCTAGCCTGCCTTCGATACGACCGGTACGTTTGCCGTCAGCCAGTAGTTGTGCTGTGAGCTGGCCCTTATTGGCAGTTGCGTTCACTTCGAAGGTATTCAGGCCCAGCGCAGTTGATGCGCTGCCGTGGATTGCGATATCGCCGCTTTCACGCCGTATGCTGAGATTGCCATCGAGCTTATCCTTCATGACCAGGTTCCATTCGCCGCCCAGCGTGAGGTCGCCGGTTGCGATAGGCGCCTGATTCAGCGCATGCAGGATTTCACCCGGTCGCACGCGTTTGAAATTACCGCGTGTGCTGATGCTGCGCTCGGTGCGCAGGAACTGTTCGATCTGGATGCTGGCGTTGTTGGCAGTGATCTTGAACTGATCCAGTTGTACCTGTTTTTGCGAAATTAATAGCGGTGCAGGTGCTTCCAGTTTTGCGTTGAAGCGACCGCTGGTGTCGAGGTTGTTGATGCTGCCTTCCCAACGCGGTGCACGTGCCAGGTCTTTCAAGCCGCCTGTTGCGTTCAGCTTCCATTTTTGTTCACGCTCGTTGAGGTTGCTGACCAGCGTATGTTGACCTGTGCTGCCACTGACTTTGAGATCAAAGTTATCCGCGCGCAGTTGTCCGCTCAGATTTTCCGCATGCACGAGGATGGAGAGGGGTGCGCTGTCCTGTGCGGCAAATTGCGCCTGTGCATCCAGTTTGGCGAATTGCTGGCCGCTGGATTGCACGGCTGTGGCATTCGTATTCAGCGTGACATTGCTGAGCAGGAAGGCTTTGTCATTCAGGTTCAGTGTCAGGTCGGCCTTGCCGGTGACAGTACCGATCCGGGTCTGGCCGGGTACGCGTACCTGATTGCCTTTCCAGTCAGCGCTAATGCGTGGTTGCTGCAGCTTGCCGCGTACTTCGCCATTAACTTGCAGTTCGCCGCCAAACTCTGATCCCAGCTGCGCCAGTGCCGGTGCCTGCAGGTCGAAGCTGAGGCGTGAGTTGTTTTCATCCAGCCTGCCGTTTGCGCTCAGGCGGTTTTTGCCGGCGACCAGCAGCAGCTTGGGGATGTCCAGTGTTTGTGCACGTAAACGTACTTCACCTTCGCCGCTCAAAGGATTGCCCGCAAGCTGGCTGTCATGGATGCGGAAGGAGAGGTCGCTTTCCAGACGTGGTTGACGTGTGCCACTGACGGAGAAATTACCATTCAGGTTGAGTGTCGGGAGTTGTGCAAAGTCGCCGAGTACACGTGGATTGAATTGGCGGATCACGCCTTTCGCGCTGAATGCCTGTTTGCCGCTGAAGGCGATATGCGCACTCGCATCGATGGCGCTGGCATCGGCACGCAGCTCCAGCTTATCCACGATCAGTGCTTCGTCCGCAACGACACCGTGTGCATTCAGGCTGAGCTTGCCTTTCTTGAGGGCTTCGGTGGCTGCCAGTGTGATGACTTGCCGACCTTCGGTATGTGCAACATCCAGCTTGATCGCCAGTCTGGTGGCACGCATGCGCTGATCGAGCTTTTTCAGGTCGAGGGCATCGGTATTGAGTGTGATATTCAATGCGCCATCAGCGTAGCGACCGCTGCCTTTGATGCTGCCAGCCGGGCGTTGTGCGCTGCCGAGCCTGATGAGCAGGGACTCCAGCAGGAAAGCATCATCCTTGGGCTTGAAGCTGAGCGACAGGTCTGTCAATGGAATCCGGCCTGCATCATAAGTACCGGCGGCAGTGTTGTTGATGTCCAGCGTCCCGGCACCTTCTTCAGTGGCGTGCAGTTGCAGGTTGATATTGGTTTGCGGTAAATCCTTGCCCAGTTCGCTCAGGTTGAGTGCTGTTGCAGCCAGGTCAGCCGCACCCAGCATGTTGTCGGAAAATGGCTTGAGCACGACCTGGCCCTTGATGAGGGCTTTGTTCACTTGGGCGTCGATGGAGGTTGCGATTTCTGCCAGCGAGCCATCCAGGTCTATGCGCGCGTTGGCGCCGAAATGCTGCTCATCGAGCATGGCTTCGGTGCTGCTGACCAGGCTGGCCTGCAACGGATAGGGCTTGGTCGTGGAGAGCGAAGCATGGCCATTGATCTTGCCGCTGTAGCTGTTGGTGCCGGAAGACGATCGCGCTGCCAGCTGATCAAGGTCGAGCAGATAACGCTTGCCATCGAAATCCAGCTTGACGGCGAACGCACCCAGCGTCACCACATCGACCGGACCCCAGGCCACGCTGCCGCCATTGACTTGTAGCTGGTCTACTTTCAGTTTGACTGGCAAGCCTATGCTGTCCGGCAGTGTGGATGGTTCCTTGCTCTGGTCTATCTTGCTGATGATGCCCAGTTTGCCGACCTGCAGCAGCGGAATGTGCACTTTGCCAGCCAGCAAGGCGGAGAGTCGGGTTTCGATCAGCACATCATCGAGTGTGATGGTTTGATTTTCCAGTTTGATATTGAGCTGTTTGAGTTGCAGGGAGCCGCTCAGTTGTCCGCTGACGTCACGGCTTTGCACTATGCCAGCACTTAATTTGTCGACCAGACCAAAGGCAAACTGAGCACCGCTTTCGGTTTTCAGCAGCCAGCCACCCGCCGCCAGCACGGTGATGAGCAACGCAAGCAGACAGAATAGCCATATGCGCCATCTGCGCCTGCGTGGTGGAGGCGGAGTTGTTTGATCGTCAGAAGCCATAACCGATAGAGAAGTGTAGACGCAGGTCTTTCGTGTCGTGACCGTAAGCGAGATCCAGATTGACCGGGCCGATAGGGCTGCGCCAGCGCGCACCAACGCCACTACCTTGCGCGAGGCGGAAACCTTTCCATGAGTCGGCGGCATTGCCGGCATCGGTAAACACGGCGGCACCCCATTCCGGCGTGACGCTGTAAATCACTTCTGCACTCAGCACCGCACTGACAGTACCGCCGACAATCGCGCCGTCTTGCGCGACGCCCAGCTTGTTGTAGCCATAGCCGCGGACAGTCTGGTCACCACCGGTGCGGAACAGCAAGTCACTCGGCACGGTGTCGGAATTGGCCCCGAATACCTGTCCGACCTGGCCACGTAGTACTGCCTGGAAGCGACCATAGCTAGGCGAGAGCCAGGTGGCACGGCCGACGGTGCGTACCAGTCCTTTTTTGTTGACCACTCCGCCCGGGCCGACGCCGATTTCGAGCGAAGCGTAGTAACCACGTGTCGGTGAAATCAGATTGTTCACGCGACGCACGGTGTAGGTGTACGAAGCGATCAGCGCTTCACGGTTATTGCTGAAGACGTTGCCTATGCGCTGACGATCCGCGAGGAAGGCGACGCCGACTATGCTTTCATTACGTTTGTCCGGACTGATCAGGCGCGCACCGGTACGGAATTTATCGGTCGCTTCGCCTGAGCTGTTGGTGTATTCATAGTTGGCACCTACGCTCGGACGCCAGTCATTGTCCAGGGTCGGCAGGTAGACATCACCACCCAGCAGACGGTTGTCACGATCAGCGCGCAGCTGTGATTCGAGACGCCAGTCTTTGCCGAGGAAGTGCCTATCCGTCCATTTCATTTGTGCACGTGCACCGTTGTCTGTGGAGAAGCCCAGACCCAGCGACAGGCGACGACGTTCGTTCTCTGTCAGGTCGAGCTTGATCGGCACGTTATGCGGATGGGCCGGATCGACTGCGATGGTGGCAAAGGCCGAGCGGAAATAGCCGGTATCTTGTATGCGTGCCTGCAGTTCGTTGAGTTTTTCCTGTGAATAGCGGTCGCCGGGTTTGATCGGATTGAGTTTCTCCACCATCGTGCGTGAGTAACGGTTCAGGCCGACGATTTCGAGTTCACCAAAGGTAAAGGCCGGGCCTGAGTTGACCTGCACCACGAGTGCCGCAGTATTCGTCGCCGGGTCTATGCGGGCTTCGCTGTGGGCGATGGCGGCGGCAGGGTAGTCACGATTGAGCATGGCCTTGAGCAAGTCGCCCTTGGCACTGTCCCATGCACTTTGGCGAAAGGTGGTGCCGCTTTTCAGGCTCCAGTTTTCGCGCAGCTGCTCGATGCGGCGCGGATTTTTTTGTTCGATGTCACCGCTGAAGCTTATGTTGACCGATTCGATTTTGGTAGATGCACCCAGTTCTATATTGAGACGCGCGATCCACGGTGTGCTTTCCTGGTCCAGCGTGGCGTTCACGACAGGGGTGAAGTAGCCTTCGGTTGCCAGCAGTGAGCGCACCTGGGTCGGTGCAACGGCAACCAGTCTTTGTACTTCTTCTGCGCTGATGTCGTCGGACTTGCTGCGCTTGACGACGTCCAGATGCTCATTAAGCAGTGAGGTATAACTATCCGCACCGCTGATGGAGACGGTGTAGGAGGTGGCGGCTTCGCTCGTGAAAGGCAGACACAGCGCAATCAGTAAGGAACAAAGCAGGAAGCGCCATGCTGAATGTTTGTAAATGGTAACTCTTGGCACGTTGTTGGTATTGAAGGTAATTGGAAAAGCGGCATGACAAGGCAAGCATGTCGATTTTGCAAATTCGCTGATAGCCACGAGTGGACTAATCTTATCAGTATTATCAGTATTTGCCCGGCGTATGGTCGTTTTGATAGTGTAAACGGCCAGGATCACGTGCATGCTGTTGCTCTTAGCTTGCCGCCCCGGGGCAAAATCCCTATAGTGGGCGCACCCCAAGATCACGGAAATATGCCAGATGAGCAACACCCACGAAATACGCCCCGGTCAGTCGATAGAGCTATTGAAAGAGCTGCATATCCTGACACGTGACGGCAAGCTGAACCAGGATAGCCGTCGCAAGCTCAAGCAGGTCTACCATTTATATCAGTTTATTGAGCCGCTACTGCAAGAAATCCAGAACGATCATCCGGATATTACGCTGGCTGATCACGGTGCCGGTAAATCCTACCTGGGCTTCATTCTCTACGATTTGTTCTTCAAGGAACGCAAGGACAACTCGCGCATCTACGGCATAGAAACACGCGATGAGCTGGTGCAGAAGTCGGAAGCGCTGGCCAAGAAGCTGGAATTTCCCGGCATGTCTTTCCTTAATCTGTCAGTAGCGGAATCCATTACTTCGGATTTGTTGCCGGAAAAGATAGATGTCGTTACAGCGCTGCATGCCTGCAATACGGCAACCGATGACGCAATCCATTTCGCATTGAAGAAGCAGGCCAAGTTCATCGTGCTGGTGCCGTGCTGCCAGGCGGAAGTCGCTTCAGTACTGAAGAAGAACAAGGGCAAGACGCTGGCGAAAAGCGCCTTAACCGAAATCTGGCGTCATCCTTTACACACACGTGAATTCGGCAGCCAGGTCACCAATGTGCTGCGTTGTTTGCAGCTGGAAGCACACGGCTATCAGGTCAATGTGACCGAGCTGGTGGGTTGGGAGCATTCGATGAAGAATGAATTGATCATCGCCAGCTACAAGGATTTGCCACGTCGGCGTCCGACCGAGCGCTTGCAGGAAGTATTGCAAACGCTGGGACTGGAAGAGATGCAGCCGCGTTTCTTTACCGACGAAACACCTGTCACTTAATTACTTCATTTCTGCAGTGCCATCTGGCGCAAATAGGCCAGCAAATCATCCATCTGTGATTCACTCATGACGCTGTCGGCAAAGCCCGGCATCGTCATGCCCGGCCAGCTGCGTACTGCTGCCGGATCACGCAGGTATTTTCTTAAGTAGGTTTCGTTAAAGTATTCAGTCGGATTGGCCGGACGGTTCAGATCCGGTCCGACCGCTGCGTCGCCGCCGCCATTGACCTGGTGACAGCTGGCGCATTGCGTTGCATAGACTTGCATGCCGTGATAGGCAGCGCTGTCAGGTGGAGTATGTGGTTTGATTTGCGGGTAACGACTGTGCAGTGGTGTGACATCGCTGATGCTGGCGATCTGATACGGCCATTGCTCTTGCGTGATGTGGTTCTTCTCCGGTGTCAGCCACACCAGATAGAAAGGACCGGCACTGGGGCCACCTGCCTTTAAGGCGGGCCACGGTACTTGCGGTACTTCTATCGCCAGCCAGGCTTCGGACTCACCGAGGAATAGTGAAGCCGGGATGTTCGCGACGAAGCCATCGGTGGCTTTGAATTGCAGCGTATCGACCTTGCTGATGTCGCGCAGTATCGCCAGCAAGGGCAGCGCGCGATATTCCATTGTACGTTTGTAGCTGACGTCGGCGGGGATCCTGATGGTGCGCAGCGCCGGGTGTTTTAGTAAATCAGTGAGAGCCAGGGTTTGCTGCTGGCTGCCGACGCGTAGCTGTAGTTTCGCATCCTGTGCATAAGCGGGTAGCAGTTGGGTGCAGAGCAGCACCAGGCTGATGAGGACGGAGCGGAAGATGGCAGGGGCTGACATGATGATGGCAGTATAACCAAGTCACGGCGTGATACGAATCGCTACTCAGAGTGAAAAGGGTGAAAGCTCTTTATACTAGCGCGCATGACATGGTTTCTTTATCTCCTTGAATGCAGGAACGGCAGTATTTATACCGGTATTGCGGTCGATGTACACGCCCGTTACAACGCGCATGTGAGCGGCAAGGGTGCGCGCTATACGCGCTCCAATCCGCCGCGACGTTTGCTGGCGGTGCTGGAGTATCCGGATCGTTCGGCCGCGTCCAAGGCTGAATATGCAATGAAGCGCCTGAGCGCAGCCCAGAAACGGGGCTTGTGCCTGCAGCGCGACGCACTATGGAGCGTCTCGCTGGCAGAGCATATCGCCCGACTATCCACTGATTGATTTATACAAGAAGAACGCGATGAGCAAACAATTTTCCAGTGCCAGTGAACGCAATCGTGAGCCGATACTGGCGGTTTTAAGTACAGAGCTCGCGACCAGCAAGACAGTGCTGGAGATAGGCAGCGGTACTGGCCAGCATGCGGTTTTCTTTGCCGCACATATACCGCATTTGATTTGGCAAACAAGTGACTTGCCGCAGAACCATCCCAGCATCACCGCGTGGATGCAGGAAGCGGATTTGCCGAATGTGTTGTCACCGCTGGTGCTGGATATGGAACAACCGGGCTGGCCGACGCAGACTTATGATGCCGCGTTCACTGCTAACACATGTCACATCATGGCATGGCATCAGGTACAGAATATGTTCAGGGGCGTCGGACAGCGCCTGAACCCGGGGGGTAAGTTCTGTGTGTACGGGCCATTCAATTACGACGGAAAATTTACCAGTGCCGGGAATGCACAATTCGATGCATCACTCAGGGCACAGGCGGCGCACATGGGCATACGCGATAGTGAAGCGGTGAACGCTTTAGCGCAGGAGCAAGGTTTACAACTGCATGCAGATCATGCGATGCCAGCCAATAATCATTTACTGGTCTGGCAGCGCGTTTGACGAGGTAACTTATTTACCCTGGGCTTGCGGGGCAGGAGCAGAGGCAGGTGGTGGTGGCAGCGGATCTGTTTTGCAGCCTTTGTAGCTGACGCCGTTTATTTCAAACAGTGCTTCATTACCCTTATTCCAGAAGGTGGTGGAGCCGTCAGAGTAGCGTGCGCCGGAACCCGAAATCACATGCGGCAGGGTGATGGTGCGACCGGCCAGCATGATTTCTACCTTGTCGTTGTTGGTGAATTTGGCGATGAATTCCAGATCGTCACATTTGAATGCCGCGACATTGCTCTTAGCTGCATTTGCCGCGACCGGGTTGCCGACACGTTGCAGCATAATGTTGATCGGCTTCTCAGGCTCATTGAAATTGACCGGATAAGCTTCGGTCGAGGTCCACATCAGTTCATCCCGATTGTCGAGGATCACCGCACGTACGTTGTAGCGATGGCGCAAGTCGATGGCGGACGGAATGTAGCGCAAATCAAACTGGATAGGAACCTGTCCGCTAGCACGCAGCGTTTGTTGTGCAATGAAGATGGCGCTGGCATCGGCGCGGCTGACATCTTCCAGGCTGACGACTATCTTTGCATCAGGCGGCAGGGCAATACGTTCGCGGTAGATGACAGAGCCGCTGACGCGTCCGGATAAATTGGGTTTGCTTTCTGTTTTGTACCATTTGGCGCAACCGCTTGCGGCCACGGTCAGCGCTACCAGGGTAAGAATGGTGCGCAAGGTGTGTAATTTCTTCATGTTGATTTCCTGAAAATGGCATGCGATGAGAAAGTGTAGCGTTTGCCATCGCAAAGTCCAGTGTTGCTTACGCCCGCCTGACAGCTTGACGCATGCAAAGACGACAAGTAGTCTTTGCTTTCCTGTCAGGCAGGTGATGATGGACAGCATTATTCAATCTGCGTTCCCGCCAGTGCGCGTAAAACATCTCTTCCGCTATTAAATTAATGCATACAGCTCGTCATTCCCGTCCGCGTCTCCCTCATTTGCTGGTCGCTACACTATTCGCTTTTTTTTCCGGCGCGGTGTGGGCTGACGATGAAGTGTGTGGCTCGAAGCCCGGCGTCAGGGCATTGAAAAATTATCCTGATGTGTACAACTTCTATTACGAAAACGATTTGTTTGCCGGTACGGATAACAACTACACCAGTGGCGCCAAATTTTCCTGGGTCTCGGCCAACCTTGAGGATTACATCAACGATCCTTGTCTGCCGAAGTGGGTGCGGCAACTGAACCGTATTTCAGAGTGGGTGCAGCCGGGCGTTTTCGATTCACGCAATATGGTGATCAGTCTTGGGCAGGAGATGTACACGCCGACCGATAAAACGCGACGCGACCTGATTACCAATGACCGGCCGTATGCAGGCTGGCTCTATCTCGGCCTGGCCTACAACGCACGTAACGATACCGATATGGAAGTGACTGAGATTGATATCGGTATGGTGGGGCCAGCCTCGCTGGCGCGCCAGTCGCAAAACTTTATCCATCGCATACGCGGCATAGACCGCTTCAACGGCTGGGATAACCAGCTCAATAATGAACTGGGCATACAGTTTGTGAAGGAAAGAAAGACCAAGGTATTCAACTGGTCACGTTCGGGCTGGCCCAAGATGGATGCGATCAGCCATTACGGTTTTGCGCTGGGCAATGTGAATACGTATTTGAATGGCGGGCTGGAAGTGCGTATAGGTAGTTTCCTGCCTAACGATTTTGGTACTGCGCCTATTCGTCCGGCCAGTGACAGCAATGCGCCGCTACCGGCCAATGCGTCGCGTCGCATGGGCGATGGTGGTGTGCATTTCTTTGCCTCGGTCGATGGCCGTGCAGTTGCACGCAATATCTTCCTGGACGGGAATACCTTCTCCGACAGCCACAGTATTTCGAAACGCTATTTCGTTGGCGACGTGGCAGCCGGTGTGGCCTGGCAATGGGTGGGCGGCAAGATCACGTATGCGCAGTATTTGCGCAGCAAGGAATTCCGCGGTCAGGACAAAGCGCAAAGCTATGGCTCGATTACGCTCAGCCTTGAATACTGATAATCAGAATGGGGCGTCATGCACAGGCATGCTGTGCATGACGTATAGCGATATTAATCGAAGCTGAAGTCAGCCGGCAGGCCGTCGAAGAATTCGACTTCACCGGTTTCCAGCGAGTATTCGGCACCGACCACCAGCAAACCTTCGTTTTGACTCAGGCTTTCCAGTATTTCCGAACCGTGGCGCAAGTGATTGACGGAAGCACGGATGTTGGCGCGTACCGATTGATGCACCAGTGCGTCATGGTCGTGCTTCAGGTCGGTGTCCATCAGGGTTTCGATCGAAGGACGAATGCGATCAACGATGGACTTCAGATTGCGTGACTGGTTTTCGCTTGGGCGCTTGAGCTCGTCCAGCGTCGCCAGGATCGCGCCGCATTGCGAGTGGCCCAGTACCACAACCAGCTTGGTGCGATAGCGGGCCGCTGCAAATTCCACGCTGCCGACCTGCGATGGTGCAACGATGTTGCCCGCGACGCGGATCACGAATAAATCACCCAGACCCTGATCGAATACCAGTTCTGCCGGTACGCGCGAGTCGGAGCAGCCAAGAATAATGGCGAACGGTTCCTGGCCAGCGGCGATTTCGCTGCGACGGGCATGGGAGGAGGCATTGTCGGGGTTACGGACATCTGCGACAAAACGGCGGTTACCGTCGCGCAGACGCTTTAGTGCGGCTTTTGCTGTTTCCATTAAGTTCTTTCTTTCGATAGCTGTCTGGTGCCTGCGGGAGGGGTGCATTTGCGTGGGGAAGCATGAAGGCGCGCGCTGGCGCTATCGTGTGCAAAGGCAGGCGTTCGCTACTTTAAAGCATTCTCAGGCGGCTTGCTGTGGAAATTTTTCAGATCAGAGGAGTGCGGGCTATCATGTCGTTCAGGTGAGAACGACGATAAATAACAGATCTTGGATTGTTTTAAGAGAAGAAGCGTAGTGAAGTGTGCAGATGTTGGTGCGGCGCAGCATGGTGGATAGCCGGATTGCAAGCTATCCATACCCGGTATTTAAAAATCGAATAATTCGCCGATCAGGTCTTTTTTCTGTTTTTGCCCATAGCCTTCCTTGTTGTAGCCATGTTGCATGGCGCGCACAGGGCTGCTGCGCTCACCGCGATAACGCGGCAGCGGTGGTGCTTCAGGCGGCAGGGCGTTGGCGGAACGATCGATCAGTTTGTCGAGTTCGCCCCTGTCCAGCCAGACGCCGCGGCAGTTTGGGCAGTAATCAATTTCAATTCCGTGGCGATCAGAAGTGATCAAATGCATTTCATTGCAGGCCGGACATTTCATCTTGATATCCTCGTCGTTAAGTCGCCCATTACGGACGATAAGCTGCACTCTAGGCGCTCTTTAACTGTTTGAAAATTCGAATATAATCACTTTTTCATTCGAAAAAACAGAAGAGAGATCTTGCATGAGTGGAATAAATTACAAGCATTTGCACTATTTCTGGGTGGTCGCCAAGTCTGGTGGCATCGGACGCGCCAGTGAGCGCCTGCATTTGACGCCGCAAACCATTAGCGGCCAGATCAGCCAGTTTGAGGATGTGCTTGGTTATAAATTATTCAACAGGGTCGGGCGGCGACTGGAATTGAATGACGCCGGACGCGTGGTGCTCGGCTATGCGGATGAAATCTTCACGCTCGGCGAGGAGTTGCAGGAGGTGCTGCGCTTCCGCCCGGGCGGCTGGCCTCTGCAGTTCCGGGTCGGTGTCGCGGACGCAGTGCCGAAGGCGATTGCCTATCTGCTGCTGGAGCCAGCGATGGAGTTACCCGAATCGCTGCGCATCGTCTGCCGCGAAGGCAAGCTGACCAACCTGCTGGCTGACCTGGCCGTGCATAGGCTGGATATCGTGATTGCCGACAGTCCGATGCCGGCCAATATTGATGTGCGCGGCTACAACCATTTGCTGGGTGAGTGCGGTATGACTTTCTTCGCAACCGATGAGCTGGCCAAAAAATATCAAAAGGATTTCCCCAAGAGCCTGGACGGCGCTCCTTTCCTGATGCCGGGTGAGGATGCAGCCGTGCGTCCGCGCCTGATCCGCTGGTTTGAAAAAGAAAAAGTCCGGCCGCGTATTGTCGGTGAGTTTGACGATGGCGCCTTGCTGCAGGCTTTCGGTGAGGCAGGTAAAGGCATCTTCGCCGCGCCTTCCGCCGTCGCCGAGCAAATTAAGAAGCAATATGGTGTGACCGAGATAGGTCGTACCAATGCGGTGTCCGAACAGTTCTACGCGATTTCGGTGGAACGGCAATTGTCCCACCCTGCGGTGGTGGCCATCAGTTCGGCTGCGCGTGAAAGCCTGATCCGTTAATCCGCTTCAGTAATCCATCTCGGGGCTGTCTTGCTGCCGTGCTGTGGCCGGCGAGTAGATGTGTTCCGGTCGCACGCCTATGCCGACCGCATAAGCCGGTATCACGCGTAGTGCCGGGATCAGGTTAAGCAGGCGCATCGCCCACGGCACGCTGAGCGGCTTATCCTGCGCACGGTTCACGACCGGTGCCAGGATGCGATTCTGGATCGCGACCTGCGCCGCCTGCGTGACGCGGGCAGGGAAGAGGCGACGGGTTTGAACCTTGGCGAGGAAGGGCGTCAGCGCCAGCGGTGCAATCTCCGGATTGGCCAGCGACAGTGCGAGGATGTTTGCTGTTGCCACAGCATCCTGTATCGCCAGATTGATGCCGATGCCGCCGACCGGAGACATCGCGTGCGCGGCATCGCCTATGCATAACAAGCCAGGCTTCCACCATTGCTCCAGTCTGTCGACCGACACGCTCAGTAATTTAATATCGTCCCAGCTTTGCAGGCTGGCGACACGCTCAGCAAACATCGGTGCGATGCGACTAAGTTCGGCGTGGAAAGCAGGCAAGCCACGCGCATGAATTTCTTCGATACCGCCTTTCGCAATGACATATGCACATTGCCAGTAGGTACCTCTATGTAGCATGACAAAGAATTGCCCGGCATCGAGACGGGCCCCGGTACTGGTCGGGTCACCTGGCGCTGTTGGCAGGCGTAACCACAAGACATCGATAGGTGCGCCCAGATTGCGTACTTGTAGTCGGGCCGCTTCTCGCACGGTGGAGTGGCGGCCATCGGCACCTATTACCAGGTCGGCATGGACTTGCAAGGGACCGTCCTTAGTCGTGACCTGTACGCCGGTGACGCGTTCGCTGTCTTCCAGCAAACTATCTACCCGGGCATTCTGGATCAAGCGAAAGTTGGGATAACGCACCGCTTCATCGCGCAGGAAATCGAGAAAGTCCCATTGCGGCATCAGTGCGATGAATTTGCATTGCGTACTCAGCCGTGAGAAATCAGCGACCTTCAATACGCGGCCGCCTACATTGATGCTCAGGTCGCGCGCTTCGTCATGCGGCCGTTGCAGGAAGGCGGTCAGCAAGCCGAGTTCATGCATGAGTTCCAGCGTGGACGGATGCACGGTATCGCCGCGAAAGTCGCGCAGGAAATCACCATGTTTTTCCAGCACGAGAACGTCGACTCCGGCACGTGCCAGCAGCAAGCCCAGCATCATGCCGGCCGGACCACCTCCGGCGATGCAACAACGTGTATGGATCTCATCCGGCATGGAAACACTCCTTGCAGTCAACGCATCACCAGTGCAATTACCCGAATTGATTATGGCGATAGTTGTGACAACAGGCAAAGAGATTCATGGTCGCAATGACCTTCACTTATGCGTAGACATGACTACGCGCCTGCCGACGATTTATCGCGGGCAAGGCGTGTAGCTTATACAAGCAAGAAGTAACTTACTGTTTTGCAGAGCGATCAGCCGCGCTGAGGCGAATCTGATCGGGCAGGATAGGGGCTTACTGGAAGGAACCAGTTTGCGTGGTGTTGAACGGTACGACGATGGTAGTGGAGCCTTCGGACTTATCTTGCTCGATCGAGCCAGTATCGTTGTCCTGTTCTTCACTGATCTGCTTATGTTCCTTGTCGGAGATATGCTTGCCAGCGTGGATAGGTTTAGCCGTATGGTGGGCGTTATCGTAGTTTTTGTACATGGTCGATATCCTTATTGATCACAGCGATCAAATTTCGAAAGCTGCTGATTGTTGTGATGGCATGTCGCACTGCCCGTGCCGTTTAAAATCTGTGGCACGACCCGAGTTGCGAGAATAAAGGAGCCGTCCGGAGATGGCGATCAGAGATCATCCTAAAGTTTTGTAGGAAGGCGCTGACTTGATTGTGCAAATGGCATGTTTGCCATGTTGCCGACTATGGGTGAAAACGAGTGGCACAAAATACTGTGCCGGCGAATGATGCTTGCTTGGCATCCCGTTATGACGGGAATAGTTGCTGCGAGCAGATGGGCTGCAGCGGCGTAATGATAGTTGATTTTGCAGCGGGGCGGGGGATGGTGAAAATAGTTGCCAAGTTGCTTCTGTTTTCCCATCACCACGCTGCGGGATCTTGCTTGCCGGATTAACTCTCCAGCGTTAACCCATATGGACTTCTTCCGGTTCTGCTTCGCGTCTTTCCTGACGCCATTCCATTGCCGTTTTCAATACCAGTGTCAGCAATGCCATACATGCGAGCAAGGCAGCAGCGGTGAAGGCGGCAGCAGTTTTGTAATCGTTATTTAATTGTTCAACCAGCAAAGGCAGGGTCAGCGTCTGATTCATGATCGTGCCGGACACGACAGCGACCGCACCGAACTCACCGACTGCACGAGCATTGGTAATGACCGCGCCGTACAGCAACGCCCATTTAATATTAGGCAAAGTAACGCGCCAGAAAATTTGCCAGCCGGTCGCACCCAGCGACAGCGCAGCGATCTCTTCCTCGGTGCCTTGCTTTTGCATCAGCGGCATCAGGATACGTGCGATATACGGTGCGGTGACAAAGACCGTGACCATGATGATGCCGGGCCATGCAAACATCAATTGCACGTCCTTCGCATACAGCCATTTACCGATGGTGCCTTCCAGTCCATACACCACCAGATAGCAGAAGCCGGCTACCACAGGTGAGGTTGCATACGGGATTTCGACCAGCGTCACCAGCAGGCGACGACCAAAGAAATCGTAATGCGTGACGCACCATGCGAGCAGGATGCCGAATACCAGATTGATAGGCACCGTCAGCAAGGCGGCCAGTATGGTCAGGCCGAGCGCATGCTTCATGTAGTCTTCATTCAGATTGGCCCACAGGAGTTCCAGGCCGCCACTGAAGGCTTGTGTAAAAATCAGCACCAGCGGCAGTACCAGCAACAGTATCGTCATGATGATACCGAGACCGATCAGCAGCCATTGATGTGTTTCGCGCGGGTGTTTAATTGCTTTAGCCATGGTTATCCCCTTACGCTTTCTTGAAGAATCGTCCCTGCACAATTTGCAGCAGGAACAAGAGGATGAGGGAGGCCAGCAACACGACCGAAGCGATGGCGGCAGCGGCAGGGTAGTTGTACTCCTGCAGGCGCACGAACAGCATCAGCGATGTGACTTCGGTTTCGAACGGAATATTACCGGCGATCATGATGACGGCGCCGAATTCGCCGAGGCTGCGGATGAAGGCTTGCGACGAACCGGTAATCAGCGCCGGGATCAGGGTCGGCAAAATCACGCGCCAGAAAATTTGCCATTTATTGGCACCCAGCATCAGCGCGGCTTCTTCCAGTTCCTTTTCCATATCTTCCAGCACCGGTTGCACCGAGCGCACGATGAAAGGCAGGCTGGTGAAGATCATTGCAACCACGATGCCGGGGAAGGCATAGGAAATTTTGATGCCGAATAGTTCAAACCATTGTCCGAGCCAGCCGGATGGAATGAACAACGCGGACAATGTAATGCCTGCGACCGAAGTCGGCAGTGCAAACGGCAGGTCGACCAGTGAATCGATCAGGCGACGGCCGGGGAAATTGTAGCGGGTAACGATCCACGCCAGCAGGAAACCGATAAAGGTAACGATGATGGTGGAGTAAAACGCGCCTTGTATCGTGATCTTGTAGCTTTGCAGCACGCGTGCGTCGGTGATCGCAAACCAGTATTGATCCCAGCTCATGCCGCTGACGTACAGCAACAGCGCCGAAATCGGCAACAGGATCACCAGGCTGATATACAGCGTCGAAAAGCCGAAGCTCATCGAAAAGCCCGGCAGGATAGGCGTACTACGGAAGAAGCGAAGAGACAGATTCACGATATGTGCGGGTCAGGGCAGTGCGGCGTCACTGCAAAACGGTAACTGTAAAAACAAACGACCATCCAGTAACGGATGGTCGTGTGGATGGCGGCATTGTAAACCACCCTCATCCTGTATGACAAAGATGATGCCGGCGCAGCGTTAAATTCACGTCGCCGGCCCTTTATCAACGACGTTGCGACAGCAACTGGTCGAGTACAGCGCCACCAGCGAAATGCTTGGCCTGGATGTCATCCCACGAACCCAGTACTTTGGTCGGGTCGATCAGGCGGACTTTCGAGTAGCGGTCTGCGACAACTTTAGCGATATCAGGGTGATGAACGCGGTAGTTGAAAGTGGTCAGCAAGAGCTGGATTTCACGCGAGTATTGGTAGTTCAGGTAAGCCGTTGCGACTTTACGTGTACCTTTTTCATCAACAACCTTGTCGACGACTGCAACCGGGAACTCAGCCAGTACGGAGACTGGTGGTACCACGATTTCATACGCGCCGGATTTAAACTCATCGCTCTTCGCAATGTTGATCACTTCCGATTCAAAGGTCAGCAATGCATCGCCTTGATTATTTTGCGCAAATGCTACGGTCGCGCCACGGCCACCGGTAGGGAAGTTCACAACGTTATGCAGCAGTTTGCCGACGAATTGTTTGGTTTTGGCTTCGTCGCCCTTAAACTTCTCGTTTGCGTACAGCCATGCGCCGAGGTAGGTGTAGCGTGCGTTACCGGATGTTTTCGGGTTAGGGAAAACAACTTTCACGTCATCACGTACCAGGTCATCCCAGGTTTTGATGTTCTTTGGGTTGCCTTTGCGTACCAGGAAAGCGATGGTGCTGTAGTAAGGCGAGCTATTGTTAGGGAAGGCTTTTTGCCAGTCTTTACGAACTAGGCCACGTTGCGCCAGGATGTCGATGTCGGTGACCTGGTTAAAAGTAACGGTATCTACTTTTTTACCCTGGATGATGTCCTGTGCCTGGCGCGAGGTACCTGCGAACGACTGGTCGATCTTCAGGTCCTGGCCGTTTTCAGCTTTCCATTTAGCCAGGAACTTAGGATTGATCGCAGCAAACACTTCACGTGCAACGTCATACGACGCGTTCAGCAAAGGTTTTTCCTGGGCCTGAACGGCGCCGGACAGCAAAGTGGCGGTAGCCGCTGTCAGTAAAACAACTTTCTTAAACATGAACATTCTCCATATTTTGATAAAAAGGGGTGGTAGCAGGATTGCCGACGAGTCGGCATACGGAACGGATATAGCCTGATTCCATCTGTGCAATCGAGTAACTTACCGAACGGAAATGAATATAACAAATTTGCTTATTCGTTCAAACTATAGTTTTTGCATGTCTTCATGCTAAAAACGAATAAGGGAGAGGTTTTGTTATGAGTTCGGGGTTTGCGGCTTGCTGTGGTTTTGGTCTGAACGCTGTATTGCCGGTCTCAATGTTGCTTTTTCTTCGATCAGCCTTGGTTTGCCGGGCCACCCCCGGCAACGCACTTCTCCACGGAGAGAGAAGCGAATTAGCGGCATCAACAAGCAAGCCAAACAAACAATAAAAAACGCCCCGATCTCTCGAGGCGTTTTCTGTATCAGTCCTAAGTATCAGCTCAATAAGCCAACACCTTAAAACATTAATTAAGCCAGGTTTTTAGCAACAAAATCCCAGTTAACCAATGCCCAGAACGATTCAACATACTTAGGACGCGCATTGCGGTAGTCGATGTAGTAAGCGTGTTCCCAAACGTCGCAGGTCAACAATGGTTTGTCAGCGCCGGTCAGCGGGCAGCCAGCGTTCGAGGTGTTAGCCAGGTCGAGCGAGCCGTCAGCTTTTTTCACCAGCCATGTCCAGCCGGAGCCGAAGTTGGTGACGCAGGATTTGGTGAATTCTTCTTTGAACTTGTCGAAGGAACCCCATTTTGCGTTGATAGCATCAGCAACTGCACCAGTTGGAGCGCCGCCGCCGTTTGGCTTCAGGCCGTTCCAGTAGAAGGTGTGGTTCCATACTTGTGCTGCATTGTTGAAAACGCCGCCGGAAGATTTTTTGATGATTTCTTCGAGGGTTGCGTTTTCGAATTCGGTACCTTTGATCAGGTTGTTCAAATTCGTTACGTAAGTTTGGTGATGTTTACCGTAATGGAATTCGAGCGTCTCTTTCGAGATGTGTGGAGCAAGTGCATCCAACGCATAGGGCAGTGCCGGCAGGGTATGTTCCATGGTCGTCCTTCTATATGGGGTTGAAAATGAGGATGTTCTTTTTGAAAGGCACTCATTGTAAAGCGGTTAGGCCTTGCTTGCACACGACGCAGATCAATTTCCGACAACGTGAAAAATCACGCATGAAAATCGATGAAAAATTCGCTGTAAAAATTTTCTGTGATGTCGCGCAAAGCCAATGGGCATAAGGTTTTGTACGATTTACAGCACAACATTTTTTTGCTCTTAAATTGAGAATGATTCTCGTTATTATTTGTGCCGTGTTGTGTGTGATTTTTACGTTTTACGTTTGTGCGCGACGATAGCGCAGAGCATGATCGCGTTCGAATTTTTTGAAAACTCAGTTCGAGCGCAGCAGCAGATATTTTCTATTCCAGGGTTTCCTGCACGCTGGCGATACCTACCTGAGCCGTACCATCCGCCAGTCGCACGGTAACGCTGTGACGTGCGTTTAACTCTTTCGGTGCGCGCACTATTTTGCCCTTGTCATCGGTAATCATCGCGTAACCACGTTCCAGCGTGCGTTGCGGATTCAGCATTTCCAATTGCGCAGATAGTGCCGCGAGGCTTTGTCTTTGCGTGGCGATGTTGTTGCTGATCTGATTGCTCATGCGACGTGCATGATTGATGACGTTTAAACGCTGCGCTTGCGTATCCGGCAATTGCGATAACCAGCGATTACGTAATTGCGCCAGGGCGAATTGCGCTTTGCTGAGCGGGATGCGGGTTGCATGACCGAGGCGTGCCTGCAGGTTTTGCAACTTCATTCTTTCATGCGCGATGTACGCGGCCGGACTGATCAGGCGACGTGACAGCCAGTCCAGGGTTTGCGCCGTATCCGATAGCTGACGCTTTAATACGTAACGCATGTCATCCGCTTGTGCTTCCAGTCGCGCCAGCCAGTCGGCACGTGGTGTCGCAGCCAGCTCTGCAGCTGCAGTCGGCGTCGGTGCGCGCAGGTCGGCGGCGAAGTCGGCAATCGTGAAATCGGTTTCATGGCCAACACCGACGATGACGGGAATGTCGCAACCGACGATGGTGCGCGCCACCAGTTCATGGTTGAACGACCACAGGTCTTCGATGCTGCCGCCACCACGACACACCAGCAGTACATCGCATTCGGCGCGTGCAGAAGCGGTCGCTATCGCTTGCGCAATCTTATTGGCCGAGCCTTCGCCCTGTACCGGGGTCGGATAGAGGATGACGCGCACGTGCGGTGCGCGACGTTGCAAGGTGGTGAGGATGTCGCGCAAGGCCGCTGCCTGCGGGCTGGTGACTATGCCTATAGTGCGTGCGAATGCCGGAATCGCGCGTTTGCGCGCCGGATCGAACAAGCCTTCCGCATTCAGTTTTTCTTTCAATTGCAGGAAGGCTTCATACAAATTACCGACGCCCGCACGGCGTATCGCTTCCACACTTAATTGGTAATCACCGCGCGGCGCGTACAGCGTGACCAGCGCGCGCACTTCCACTTTGTCACCTTCGCGTGGCATGAAATCTGCATATTGAGCACGGCCACGGAACATCACGGCACGCACCTGGGCTGCACTGTCCTTGAGCGTGAAGTACCAGTGGCCGGAGGCGGCACAAGTGAAGTTGGAAATTTCGCCGGACACCCAGGACAGCGGGAAATTGCGCTCCAGCATGCGCGATACAGCCTGGTTCAGCGCGGAGACGCTGAGTACGGCAGGCGCGGCAGGTGGCGGGGCGGAGTAGCGATCGGAATTCATAAATGTGCGTGCGTGGGGCAAAGCATGGGCAATTCTGGCGCTGGGCTGCCAGTTCACGCACAGAAATAGTGCATTTGGGCAACTTTAGCGTGCAGCGCCGCGGGCAATTGCCAGCGATTCGTGGGTAACAAATGCAGATGGTAATGGAATTTGGCTATTGAAATACGGCGGCATCCAGAAATAGATGTCGTCATGACTAGTGACTAGTACAGGGAAAATAAAAATGAATATCTTGAATGTAAAAATTGGTGCTCGCCTGGCGCTGGGCTTTGGAACGATATTCATCCTGATGGCAACGCTGATCGTATTGGCCTTGCTGCGATTTAACAGCATAGGCGAAATTAATCATCAACTGGTTGATAGCGACTGGGTCAAGGCCGAGGCAGCGGCGACTATCGATAGCACTACACGCGCCAATGCTCGTCGCAATATGGAGTTGCTGGTGGAGACGGATGCGGCCAAGGTGGCTGCGCTGTATGCTGAGATAGCGAAGAACAAGAAGACCATTGATGAAGCGGTAGTGGTGCTGGATAAGCTGGTGTATACCGAGCAGGGCAAGGCGCTGATGCAGGAATTCAAGCAGGCGCGCGGCAAGTATGTGGCGTCCTTCGGCACGGTCGGGAAACTGGTGGCGGATAACCGTAAGGAAGAAGCCCGGCAAATGATGCTGGCCGAAACCTTGCCTGCGCTGGATGTCGTACAAGGCATCGTGGCGCGCCTGAGCGCGGTGCAAAAGAAAATGGTGGAAGAACGCGGTGCTGTTGCCACTGGTCATATCGACGCTGCAATCCAGATGATGATGGTGCTGGGAGCGCTGGCTGCCGTCGGTGGTATTGCACTCGCTTACTGGATCACGCATTCAATTACCAGGCCACTGGATGAGGCCGTGAAGATCGCGCAGACCGTGGCCGCCGGTGATCTGACCAGTGTCATCGAAACCAAATACAAGGATGAAACCGGACAGTTGCTGCAGGCGCTGAAAAATATGAATACCAGCCTGATACGCATAGTCGGTGAAGTACGGCATAGCACGGAAGCGATAGCGATTGCTTCCACGCAAATTGCCAGCGGCAATATGGATCTGTCGTCGCGTACCGAAGAGCAAGCCAGTTCACTTGAGGAAACTGCTTCATCGATGGAAGAACTGACCGGGACCGTGCGGCAGAATGCAGACAATGCAAGGCAGGCTAATCAACTGGCATTGACTGCATCATCGGTGGCGATCAAGGGCGGCGACGTGGTGTCGCAGGTGGTGGATACCATGGGGTCCATCAATGACTCCGCGAAGAAGATCGCCGACATCATCGGCGTTATCGACGGCATTGCATTCCAGACCAATATCCTGGCACTGAATGCAGCGGTCGAAGCAGCACGTGCCGGTGAGCAGGGACGCGGCTTCGCGGTGGTGGCGGGCGAGGTGCGCAATCTGGCGCAGCGTTCGGCGGCGGCAGCCAAGGAAATCAAAAACCTGATTGGTGATTCGGTGCAAAAGGTCAATGCCGGTTCACGCCTGGTGGACGATGCCGGTAGCACGATGCAGGAAGTCGTCGCCAGTGTGCGCCGTGTGACGGACATCATGGGTGAAATCACGGCGGCCAGCCAGGAGCAAACTACCGGTATCGAGCAGATTAATCAGGCTGTGATGCAGATGGATTCCGTGACCCAGCAAAATGCCGCATTGGTCGAACAAGCGGCAGCCGCTGCTGCGTCTCTGCAGCATCAGGCCGGTAGCCTGGCGCAGGTGGTCGGTGTATTCAAACTGCATCACAGCGACGTTCAGCACGCTTTGCCAGCCACAGCGGTGCCTGTAACAGCGAAGGCTAGCGTATCGGTATTGCCGCAGAAGGCGGCGCCGACACAAATCGCAAGCAAAGCGGCCGCGCCAGCCAGACAGGAGAAGCAGGAAAAACGCGCCGAGCTGGCAGTGGTCGGCGATGAATGGGAACAGTTTTAAGGGGGAGGGGCCGGGATGTTTCCGGCCTTTTTAAATCTTCAGGTTATGACGCGTGTAAACATTCTTCACGCCTTCAACGATCAATAACAAGACTGCAATCCAGATCGGAATATAGGTCAGCCACTGCGGGCCATCGATGGTTTCGCCGAGCAGCAGTGCAACCACAACCAGCAATACAGGCTCGACGTAACCGAGCAGACCAAACAGGCTGAGGCTCAGGGTCTGGCTGGCGATCATGTAAAACAGCAGGGCGAACGCACTGATGACACCGAGTATCGGGATCAGCGCATACAGCCGCGGATAATCGCTCAGCGATGCGATGCCGACATCACCGGCGTAGACAAACCACAAACCTGCCGGCAGCAGAAAGATCATGTCAAACCAGAGTCCGCCGATATTGTTGGAACCCAACCGGCGACGCAGCACGAAGTACACCGGATAGCCGAGTGCGACCACCATGGTTTCCCATGACAGGCTGCCGACATTGAGCAGTTCGTTGGCGACACCGACGGCAGCACACATGGCAGCCAGATTTTGCAGGCGCGACAAGCGCTCCTTGTAAATGATGCGACCCGTCATCAGCATCGTCAGCGGCAGCAGGAAGTAGCCGAGCGATACGTTCAGCGCACGGCCATGCAGCGGTGCCCACATGAATAACCACAGTTGCACGCCGAGGAAGGCGGAAGTCGCCAGTGCACCGATGATCAGGGTCGGGTTTTGTCGCATCCGGTGCAACAGATTCAGGACCAGGCCTTGTTGTCGGCGCGACCAGATGAAAAGCGTCAGGAACGGGAAGGTCAGCAGCGTACGCCAGCCGAAAATTTCCTCACCATTCAGCGGCGTCAGTAAGGTCGAATAAAAATAAAGGACCGCAAACAGGACGGAGCTGGTGACGGAAAACGTAATACCTTTGGACACTGAGACTCCGGATAGATGGTTCTTATAAATTGTTATGGTTTGCTATAGTGGACTGCTTGATTGCGCGGCTAGTATAAAGACTTTCTTTTGTTAGGGTTATCAGCCCTTTCCCTAATTGCAGCGATTCAGTATCAATTTTGGCTGGTGGCCGGATATGCACGGTATTTGGCCGGATATCGCCTATCCGTCGTCCAGTGCCGCCCAGCCCCCGGCTTCACATGCCCAACTTAATGCTTTATGATGAGCGAGGCAATGCGGGAAGGATATGTTCCCAGAGACATACAGCCGCGCACTGAAGACGGGAAGACATGACAGAGGTGGGCTGCTGAATATTGTTTCCGGCACCCAGCATCACACATACAGCAGGCTTCCAGATATGGAAGCCGTTTTATTTTGTAATGTTGCATTGCACACTGAATATCTGTTTTTTGGTTTTCTGCCTTGATTACGCCCGCAAGTTAGGGGCATTTACCTGTGCCGAGCACGAAATTAGCAGGGAGTTGTGATGGATTTTGAAATACCGGAATCGATGGTAAATGTGCTGTTGGAGATGATCGAGTCCGAGTCTCCGCTGGCCAAGCGTCTTTCCGAACATGGCGTCTGCCATGGCCGCATGATAGTCAACAGCAAACTGTTCGACGCGAAAGCGATGAACACGCTGTATAGCCTGTGCAAGGCGCAGGACGACCGTGCGTTGATGTTCCAGATGCTCGCACTGGACAACATCCTGGGCGCGCCGCAGGCACGCAAGATTCCCGACCTCGACAAACTGGTACCCGGCCTCGCCGTGTACTTCTCGCGCGATGTGATAGATGGCTGGCTGTATAAGCGCAACAAGGACGGCGTCCTGTTGCCATGGCTGATCCATCGCCTGCGCCATGTGGTGCCGGACCAGGGCGCACCATACGTGGTGATCGATCTGATCGCCAACACCATGCAGGCGGCCGGACGCGAAGAGTCGTCCGACCTGCGCATGCGTCGTGCCGGTATGACCAATGCGATTGTCATCAACTCGCACGATATCGCCAATCGCACGATTCCTGAACTGCTGACCGAGCTTGGCTATTTCAAGGAATGCCCGGAATTCAAGCAAGAATACGAAGTGCAAGCCAAGCGCTTCCTGAAATACCAGCGCCAGTTCGGCAAGCAATTCATTGCACGCAATGCTGCGTTCACGATGGATGAAAAATTCCGCATCGGCATGCTGCCTTTCAAGGCCGGCACGACTGCGAAATGCGTGAACGATGAAGAAATCCTGGACCGTCGCTTCGAGATGATGACCGACGCGGAATTCTGGCGTCAGAATGGTTTCGAGCAGGGCTTTGAAAAGATACCGCTGCATTGCTATGTGCATCTGTTCCATCTGGAACTGCACCAGAATATCTGGGTGCACGTACAAAACCTGAGTTCCTACGAATACAAGCCGGAACTGCGCGAAAAGCTGATCCTGCCGGTCCAGCATCGTGAGCTGATCGATATCCTGACCGCCGACATGAATGTCCTGATGGAAGATATCGTTGAGGGCAAGTCGGGCGGCACGACCATCCTGTGCAAGGGTGCACCTGGTTTGGGTAAAACCCTGACTGCCGAAGTGTATTCGGAAGTGGTGGGTAAGCCGTTGTACCGTGTGCATTCCGGCCAGTTGGGCATTACCGCCGCGTCGGTAGAGCAAAACCTGTCGGAAATCCTGCGTCGCGCTGCGCGCTGGGATGCGATCCTGCTGCTGGATGAAGCCGACGTTTACATCCGTTGCCGTGACAATGATTTGCAACACAATGCCATCGTTGCTGAGTTCCTGCGTACGCTGGAATACTTCAAGGGCTTGTTGTTCATGACGACCAACCGGGTTGGTGATGTGGATGACGCAATCCTGTCGCGTTGCATAGCCACCATCAAGTACGAAGTGCCGCCCAAGGAAGATGCGATGCGTTTGTGGAAATCGCTGTCTACGCAGTTCCATGCCGACTTGTCGGATGAGTTGGTCGATACGCTGAGCAATATCTACGCGAAGTGCAGCGGCCGCGATATTAAGGAATTGCTGAAGCTGACGTCCAAGTACTGCAAGAGCAAGCAGATACCATTCTCTGAAGAAGCCTTCAGACAATGTGCGGTATTCCGCGGTATTCAGTGAAATAAAGAGGGACATTAAAAAACGCCCGGCATCCTTTAAAGATGCCGGGCGTTTTTATTTTTATCTTGCTTCAGGCTGCCAGTTCCTGTGCGGCTGCGGTGGTGTTGGCAGTAATAGGTTTATAGCTGGCGACGATACGATTGCGCAGCATATTCACTTTCGGGATCATGAATTTCTGGCGGCTCAGTGCCAGGTTCATGAAGCCCGGCATTACTGCACCGTGGCGATTGGTAGCAGGCGCAACGACATCCAGATTCCATAGCGGGAATCCATTCGGCGGCACGATGAAGGAGCCACCCGGATACGGCGCATCACTGCGGTTGGCGGCAATCAGGAAGATGCGATTGTCTTCCGCCTTGGGAACCGTGAGCAGCGCGCGGTCTTGCGGGCGACGCCATGCGCTGCACCAGGCGATCATGTCTGCACCTTGCAGTGTTAGTACCCGAGTCGCTTCCGGGAACATACCGTCATAACCGAGGATGACGCCGAGTCGGCCAAACGGGGTATCGAAGACCGGCAAGGCGCTACCGGCGACACACCATGATTTCATTTCAGGTTCGACATGGCATTGCTGGTAGCGACCTATCAGTTCGCCATCCGGCCCGATGACGACAGCTGTCGATGCAATCTTGTCCTGACGTTTTTCCAGTAAGGGCAGCACGATGACGCAAGCATATTGCTTGGCGATGGCGGCGACGCGCTGGATAGTGGCTTCACTCTGGCTGGCGGCAACGTGTGCTTCGGCCAGGCTGGGCAGCCAGCTGGACGAAGCGAAGAATTGCGGCAAGACGATGACTTTGACGCCGAGCTTGGCGGTGTGATCTATCATTTCGTAGGCGTCGTGCAAGCTGTCGGCCGCGCTGGTGGCGTGGATTTGTACCGCTGCCGCCTTCGCCACACTTTGTTCCGGTACCAGCGGCTGTGCGAGTATCGCTGCCAGTGGGGTATCGCTGACCGGCTTGCCTATGATGCCGTACAGGTCAGGGCGACGATCCAGCACGCGATCACCTTCATGGTGCCATGCTTTGTTCTGCGCCTTGCTGGTATCGATTTCAGCTGTCACCACGCCGTGTGTGTCGTACGGGATTTTGGCAACGACTTCTCCGCCGGGCGCGACTATCATGCTGCCGCCCGGATAGTAGATGCTGCGTTCCACACCAGCCTTGGTGGCGGCAACAAACCAGACGCCGTTTTCATAAGCACGCGCCGGGACCCACATATCGGCCTGGTCCATCGCAAAGAAGTTGGCCATGTCGACGATGACTTCTGCACCTTGCAGTGCCAGGTTGCGTGTGATCTCCGGAATGCGACCATCGAAGCAGATCAGCAGGCCTATGCGGCCCAGTTCGGTATCGACCACCGGGCAGCCGTTCTCACCGAGCTCGAACCAGTTCTGGTCATGTGTGGCGAGGAATTGCTTGTGGTAGTGGACGATGATGTCGCCTTTCGGGTTCAGCAGCAAACCGGTATTGAAGATTTTGTTTTTCTCTTCATTCATTTCGGTAAAGCCGCTGGCGATGAAGATGTTGTGTTCGCGACACAGGTCAGCCATCGCTTGCACAAAGCGGCCATCGACGGTTTCTGCCAGCTCGGCACAGTGTTCGGCAGAGTCGAACAGGTAGCCGGTATTCATGCATTCAGGGAAGACCACCAGGCGTGCGCCCTGGCGCACTGCTTCTTCGGTGTAACGGCGCAAGAGACCGATGTTGATATCGAGATCGCCGAGTTCGGCCAGGGTTTGTACGACTGCTGCGCGGAATGGTGCTGTTGCCATGATGTTGCTCCTTCAGAAAATTTAATTAATGCAGCGGCCCGGCGAGGGCCTGGCCATCGCTGCTTGTTGCGTGTGGTGTTTGCCCCGGAAGTGGGGCGGCAAGGGGTGGAAAAGGGCAAGAGGCGGCGCCGGGATCGGCGCTTGCCTTAGCCTGGTTTATTTAAAGTCGCTGGGCTTCAACATGATTTTTTGTATGTCCATGTGTTCTTTCAGCACACCTTCTTTTTCAAATACATTGACCAGCGCCTGATACGATTTCACATCGTTCGCAGTCAAATCCTTGTTGGCGCGCAGATAAGGTTGCGCGACGTATTGCACCTGGTCAGGCTGGATCGCGGTGTACTTGGCGATGATGGGACGGTATTTGTCGAAGTTTTCATTCGCCATCCTGGTTGCCTGGTCCAGCACGGCGACCACTTTCTTTGCGACTTCCGGACGTTCCTTCATGAACTTGGTAGAGAGTACCGAGACACCGGAATAAAACGGATCAGCGATGAAGGTAGCAACCGGATTGGTCATCGCACGTCGCGCTTCTTTCGAGGCGACGGCGATCGAACCTACCGGTTCCAGTGACAGCGTCGCATCGACGGTACCGGCAACCACGGATGGGATGTGCATAGGCACGGCGATTTCATTGATGCGTACATCCTTGTCCGGGTCCAGGCCGTTTTGACGCAAGATGTAGCGCGTGATGGTTTTCCACTGGATGCCGGGCAGGGTGCCTATACTCTTGCCCTTGAGATCCTTGAACGAGGAAATGGACGATGCATTCGAGACGATCAGGCCATCATTGATCATGCTGACCTTGATGCCACCACCTTGCAGGCCAAAGACTTTGAACGTGCCCGGATAGCGCGATTCAGCCAGCGCCGTAATACCGGCTGCAGCACCCGGTGGCCCGAAGTCGGCCTGGCCGGATACCAGTGAATCGATGATCTGGTTCGGGTTCTGGAACTTGACCGAGTTGATTTCTATCCCGGCTTTTTCAAACAGCTTTTCTTCCAGCGCCACGTAGTAAGCCATGGTTTGCATGATGGGCAGCCACGACGCAGTGACCTTTTCCATTTTTTCCTGTGCCAGTGCGAGCGATGAATTCAGCAGCAGGGTTCCGACGATAGATGCCAAGACGAACTTTTTCATACCATTCTCCAGAATTAAAAATTAAATTAGCGACCTGCCCAATGCACTACCCATTTCTCGAGTGCGATGAATAAAAGATTGAAGCCGTAGCCGACACCGCCGGTCATCAGGATGGATGCATACATTTGCTGCAGATCGAATACCTGCTGTGCATCGATGATGCGATGGCCCATGCCATCCATCGAGCCGATGAACATCTCGGCCACGATGATGACGACCAGTGCCAGCGAAACCGCCATGCGCAGGCCGACAAAGGTTTGCGGCAGCGATTCAAAGAACAGCACGTCACGGAACACACGCCATTTGGAAGCGCCCATCACGCGTGCCGCGAGGATGCGTGTCTTGCGCGAGTTCATGACGCCATAGGCCACGTTGAACAGCACCACCAGCCAGGCGGAGAAGCCGGCGACTGCAATCTTGGCGAAATCGCCTATGCCAAAGATCAGCAGGAAGAGCGGGAACATCGCAGTGGCTGGCGTCGAGCGGAAGAAATCGACCAGCGATTCGATGGAGCGATAGATGCGGTCATTCGAACCGAGTGCGATCCCGGCCGGGATGCCGAACAGGGCGGCCAGGCCAAATGCATACAGTGTGCGATAGAGCGTTGCTGCCAGGTCTTTGGTCATGGAACCGGATACCAGGCTGTCCCACAAGGAGCCGAAAGTGGCGAATGGATTCGGCAGCAGCTTGTTGCTGACCCATGCCGAATCATTGGCGATCCACCAGACTGCTATTAATGCGACCGGCCCGATCAGGCTGCGTCCTACGCGCATGCTGTTGTTCACGAAGGGTGGGTATTGTGTGCTTTTCATTTACGCACCTCGCGTTGGAAGATGTCGAGGCAGCGCGCCTTGGTTTGTACAAAGGCTGCGCTGGAAAGGGTGGCGATATCACGCGGACGCGGCGCATCGAAGCGCACTGTGTCGGCAACACGGGTCGGGCGTTTGGTCAGCAGCAAGACGTGATCGGCGAGGTAGACCGCTTCTTCCAGATCATGCGAGACCACGATCATGGTGACGCCGGTGGCCTGGAAAATTTCCTGCAGTTTCTCGCGTATGAACAAAGTCATTTCATAGTCGAGCGCAGAGAATGGTTCATCGAGGAACAGCACTTCGGGATGCGGTGCCAGTGCACGCATGATGGAAATCAATTGCTGTTGGCCGCCGGAGAATTCATACGGATAACGATTCAAGTCAAACTTCACGTCGAAGGAGGCGATCAGTTCTTCGACCCGTGCGTCGCAATCGGCTTTGCTCATGCCTTTGATGACGAGCGGATATTTGATGTTGTCTATCGCGCGCATCCACGGAAACAACGCTTCGCGGTAGTTCTGGAATACATAGCCGATGGTGGTTTGCTGCAGGGTTTTGCCGTCAAACAGGATGTCGCCGTCGTCGTACGGAATCAGGCCGGCGATCATATTGATCAGCGTCGACTTGCCGCAACCGTTGGGGCCGAAGACGCAGGTCACACGGCCTTTCGGAAAGTCGAGATTGAAATCGGAATACACCGGCGCGCCGCCAAATGATTTGCAGAGGCCGCGCACCGTGATGTGTGGCCGTGCAGTCGCTTCCTGTGCGGCATCGTCGCGGTAGCTGTGCATGGAGAAATCAACGACTGAATTCATGTTTCTGGTTTCCTTATAAAACGCTGCTAGTCCAGGCATGCAGATTTGCGTACACATTTGTCTCAACATGACATCGAGTTATGTTCCTTAACGCAATTGATGTGCCAGCACGAAAAATCAGCACGTGGCGCCGGCTAAAAGCGGGTACTCGGATGCAGGTATTTAGGTGCCGTTAAACAGTGCGTCTTCATAGGAGAAATGACTGATTTTCGGCGAACTTTTAAAGCCCGGTTTCGCGCAGTCTGAAATGGATAAGAACGGAAGCATGGGCGGAGATGACAGGGCAAATTTTCCGACCATCTTGTTAACCAAATTGTTAACAAGATGGCGCTTCCTTTGTTCGTTTTTACTTGAACCAGCGTAGCTGGAATTGTGTTTTTGCTACGCCTCGCTTTGGCGCACGGAATCGCTGTGCCGGAGCGTATGCGCAAAGAACGTGCATATGGCGCAAGTACATTGCTCCAAAGCAAGTAGGTAGAGCGGTAAAACGTAGTTTGGTACTTGGCAGGGACATTGCTTACACAATGTCCGTGATGTCGATAAGAGGTTGGGTATGGAAATGAAGAGCAAGGAATTCAGCACAGGAATCCGGCCGTATTTGCATTCGACGGCACAGGCTGAGCTGTCGAAGAATGTACACGGCATAGTCGACTGGTCGGAGACGCAGCTCTTTGTGACGCGGGAGATATCGAAGCTGATAGGCAAGAGCCTGGATCCGGCTTTTGCGATACGCAATATGTTGCACCTGTTATCCGAATTCCTCGGCTTGAATCGCGGCCGTTTGTTTTTATTCGATGCGCAAAAGCAGCGACTCGTAATCCGCTATTCGTACGGACTGGATGAAGACGAGATCAAGCGCGGCGTGTTCCGTCCCGGTGAGGGGATTACCGGCAAGGTGTTCCAGTCGGGCGAAGTGGCGATCATCCAGGATATTGATACCGAACCCAATTACCTGGCGCGCACGGTAGATCGCGATACGCTGCCGAAGGGAACGATCTCCATGTTTGCCCTGCCCATCATCGTCAACGGTACGGTGCGTGGTGTGCTGGCAGTAAATCGCTTCCGTGGTTTGCATCGTCCGCTGAGCGATGACCTGGTGACCGTGCGTCTGGTGGCCGCACAGATTGCGCAATTGCTGCGCATAGAACATTTGGTGAACGAGCAGGTCGAGCGGCGTACTGCGGCGTTGACAGTAGAGAACCGCGAACTGAAGAAGGCGCTGGGCAAGCAGGCGCAGCACGGCGGCATCATAGGCGAGTCGGTGGCGTCACGCGCAGCCCTGCGCCAGATCACGCAGGTGGCGAATACGGTGGCGACTGTGTTGCTGTTGGGCGAATCAGGTACCGGTAAGGAATTGTTTGCGCGTGCCTTGCATATGGCGAGTGACCGGCGCGAGGCGCCTTTCATCAAAGTGAATTGCGGTGCCATCCCGGAGAATTTGTTTGAGTCTGAATTGTTCGGCCATGAAAAAGGTTCGTTCACCGGCGCGCATGCTGCCAAGCCCGGGCGCTTTGAAGATGCGGATGGCGGTACGCTCTTCCTGGATGAAGTCGGAGACTTGCCTTTGTTATTGCAGGTCAAATTGCTGCGCGCCTTGCAGGAGCAGCAAATCCAGCGCGTCGGCGGGCGCAAGGAGATACCGGTCAATGTACGCATCGTCGCAGCGACCAACCGTGACTTGCAGCAGCTGGTGGCGAGCGGACGTTTCCGCCTCGACCTGTTTTATCGTTTAAATGTGGTACCGGTCAAACTACCGGCGCTGCGTGCGCGGGCCGAAGATATTCCGGCGCTGGCCCGTCATTTCATCGGCCTGGCGAATGACACTTTCCAGCGTCATGCCACGCTGATGCCGGGCGCGATGGAGCAACTGATACGCTTCCCCTGGCCTGGCAACATCCGCCAACTGCAAAACATTATCGAACGCCTGGTCCTGCTGGCCGAACAGCCGGAGATCGAAGCCGAGGATGTCAGCCGGGTGCTGGAGTCGGAGCGTGCAGTGGATGCGGTGTTGTCGAGCATGACAGTCGCTAGCGGGACCAATACCGTGACCCGCTCGGTACGGACCAATCAGGCAGTGCGCGGCGATGAGGTGGAGCAGATTGTGTCGGCGCTGACCGAATGCGGCGGCAATAAATCACGCGCGGCACAAATATTGGGGCTGACCTTGCGGCAATTGAATTACCGCATCAAGGTGCTGCAAATCACCTTGCACAGCTGAGGTCGAGAAGCAGATATGCACCGCCTCATTTTTGAGCGCCAGAAATTTGTTCTTTGAAATCAAGGGCTTCGACTGCTTACACACAGTTACGCACAATGTTATCCACAGAAAATGTGCACAAGCCATGTGTGCATTCTCATGATCGCGTTAAAAGGCGGTGGCATCTGCTTATCTGGCTGTACGCAATGTGGGCAAGGCTATGAATGAAACTTGCTCTCGCAGCGTCAAACCGTTACATTCTCCATCCATACTTATTGAATCCCACAGAAGGAGCTTATTTTGCTCGCCATTATTCATGCAGCAGGCTGGCCTATCTGGCTGTTGCTGATTGCCTCCGTTATTGCCCTGACCCTGATTATCGAACGTAGCATGTACTTGCGGCGCAATCGCATATTGCCGCCCAGCTTGCTGGAAGAGGTGGTGCGGGTTTATCGCAGCGGCCGTATCGATGAGAACGTGGTGACGACGCTGGAACAGAATTCGCCTTTGGGTCGCGTATTGGCTGCGGGTTTGCGCAACGTGGATGCACCGCGCGATGTCATGAAGGAATCGATCGAAGAAGCCGGGCGCGGTACTGCGCATACGCTGGAACGCTTCCTGACGACGCTGGGCACGATCGCCACGCTGGCACCGCTAATGGGTTTGTTTGGTACCGTGGTCGGCATGATCGAGATTTTTGGTTCACAAAATGCGACCGGTACCGGCGCGAATCCGGCGCAACTGGCGCATGGTATTTCGATTGCTCTCTACAACACAGGTTTCGGTCTGGCGATTGCGATGCCATCGCTGGTGTTTTACCGTCACTTCCGCGCACTGGTCGATAGCTTCATCATCGATATGGAGCAGCAGGCTGTGAAGTTTGTCGATATCGTGCATGGCGCACGCAAGTAAGAGCCCGGAAAGAGACGCCTGATGAATTTCCGCAAAGGACAAGGCCGCGAAGATCCGGAAATCAATCTGATTGCCTTCATCGATGTATTGCTGGTGATCCTGATTTTCCTGATGGTTTCGACCAGCTATAGCAAATTTACCGCCTTGCAGATTACCTTGCCGACCGCTGATGCGGAGAAGGCAATGGACCGGCCATTTGAAATTAATGTCGGCGTGGATACGCAAGGTCGTTACTCGATCAATAATGCACGCGTCGCCGTGCAGAATCCGGATGCACTGGCCGCAGAGCTGACTGCTGCGGTGGCGGCTTCGAGCAAGCCGAATGCCGATCCGGTTATCATCATTGCAGCTGATGCAACCGCTACGCACCAGACGGTGATCAATGTATTGGAAGCGGCCCGTATCGCCGGTTATTCCAAGGTCACGTTTGCTGCGCAAACCAGCGGCAAGAAATAAGCAGTTCTATCATGTGGCGGTGCCGACGATGTCGGCACCACTACTTTCATACGGAATCCACCCTTGGCTCTTCAGCGCTCCAATCTTGAAGAATTCCTGACGCGTACCTGGTCGCAGCGCGGCCTGGCGGCATGCGTGCTGCTGCCGGTGTCGGCCTTGTTTGGCGGTTTGTCGGCCGTGCGCCGCGCCGCCTACAGCGCAGGTCTTGCGAAGAGCGAGCGCTTGCCGGTACCGGTAGTGGTGGTGGGGAATATCTTTGTCGGTGGCACCGGCAAGACGCCGCTGACGATCTGGCTGGTGCAGGCCTTGCGCCAGGCCGGTTATACACCTGGCGTGATTTCGCGCGGTTATGGTGTGCACAACAACGTACCGCAAGAGGTCACAGCACAGTCGCTGGCGCAAGAGGTCGGCGATGAACCTTTGCTGATTGCGTATCGTGCCGCGTGTCCGGTGATGGTCGGACGCGACCGGGTCGCGGTGGCAAGCGCCTTGCTGGCAGCACATCCGGAAGTCGATGTGCTGGTGTCGGATGACGGTCTGCAGCATTACCGCATGCAGCGGGATATAGAAATCGTCCTGTTCGACGGACGCGGTGCCGGTAATGGCTGGCTCTTGCCTGCCGGTCCCTTGCGTGAGCCGACGTCGCGTCAGCGCGATTTCACCGTGTTGAATGGTGCGGCCCACGCACCGGGTTTGCCGCCGGATGCGATCCGTATGCAGCTGGTCGGCAATACTGCAGAAAAACTGAATGATCGTTCGCAAAACAGCCCGCTGAGCTCTTTCGCCGCGACTGATGGCAAGCATGCACCGGTGATCCTGGCGGCCGCCGGAATAGGTAATCCGGGACGGTTTTTTGGCTTGTTGCGTAGTGCTGGTTTGCAATTCGAAGAGATGGCTTTGCCCGACCATTATGATTTTGCTGACAATCCCTTTGTACATGTGCAGGCGGATGTGATCCTGATTACCGAGAAGGATGCAGTAAAATGTCGGCAAAACGAAGGTTTGAGAAACGACACCCGTTTGTGGGTCGTGCCTGTAACAGCGCAGCTTGACGGCGCGCTTGCTGAAAAAATTGTGGAGAAACTCCGTGGACGCTCGATTGCTTGATATTTTGGTTTGCCCGATCTGTAAAGGTCCGCTTGAGCATGACAAAAAAGCGCAAGAACTGATTTGCAAGGCCGATAAACTCGCCTATCCGATACGTGATGGCATTCCTATCATGTGGGCTGACCAGGCACGTGACCTGCAAGTCAACGCTGGCGCAAACTGATAATCGCTGATGTCTTTTACCGTCATTATTCCTGCCCGTCTGGCGTCGACCCGGCTGCCGAATAAACCACTGGCTGATCTCGGTGGCAAACCGATGATAGTGCGCGTCGCTGAACGTGCGATGCAATCCGGTGCCGCCCAGGTGATCGTTGCAACCGACCATGCCGATATTTTTGCCGCCTGCGCGCAGCACAAGGTTGCGGTGCAGATGACACGTGCCGACCATCCGTCCGGTACGGATCGCATTGCCGAAGTGGCGGCACTGATCGGTCTGCCGGATGATGCGGTGGTCGTGAACGTACAAGGTGATGAGCCGCTGATAGATCCGTCTCTGATTGCGGCGACGGCGACGCTGATTTCGCGCGATGTGCCGATGGCAACTGCAGCGCACACCATTAGTGATATCGAAGAAACCTTCAATCCGAATGTAGTCAAAGTAGTGCTGGATAAATCAGGACGTGCGCTGTACTTCTCGCGTGCGACCATACCCTGGCATCGTGATGGTTTTGCTCTGAGCCGGGAAGCAATGCCGGCGGCCTATGCGCCGCTGCGCCATATCGGCCTGTATGCATACCGTAATGCCTTCCTGCAGGAATACCCGCAGCTCAGCATTTCGCCGCTGGAGCAGCTCGAAGCGCTGGAGCAGTTACGTGTGTTATGGCATGGCGTACCTATCGCTGTGCACGTGACGCCGCATGCTCCGGTAACAGGCGTGGACACGCCGGAAGACCTGGCGCGCGTAAGGCAATTCTTTGCTAATTGATGCGCTGCAGCAAGAGCAAAACTGCGCCAAAACAGCGCTTTGCTATAATTTTGTGGTAAGTTTCGTGCAAAGTTCATAGGTCAAATCTATAAATCACGACTATCCTCCGGTGCCGCATTTGCGCCCTTCGGTAATAGAATTCAAAAACTCGTTTTAGGAAAATTTCATGCGCCTCATCCTTTTAGGAGCGCCTGGTGCCGGTAAGGGCACGCAAGCTGGTTTCATCAAAGATAAATTCAATATTCCGCAAATTTCGACCGGCGACATGTTGCGCGCAGCGGTCAAGGCTGGCACGCCGCTCGGTATCGCCGCGAAAAAAATCATGGACGAAGGTGGTCTGGTGTCGGACGACATCATCATCGGTCTGGTCAAGGATCGTTTGAAAGAAGCGGACTGCGCCAAAGGTTATTTGTTTGACGGTTTCCCACGTACCATTCCGCAAGCTGACGCGATGAAAGAAGCGGGCGTTGCGATTGACTACGTCCTGGAAATCGATGTGCCTGACGAAGCGATCGTTGAGCGCATGAGCGGTCGTCGTGTGCATCCTGCATCGGGCCGCACTTATCACGTTAAATTCAATCCACCTAAAGTGGCAGGCAAGGATGACCTGACTGGTGAAGAGTTGATCCAGCGTGATGACGACAAGGAAGAAACCGTCAAGAAGCGTTTGTCCGTGTACCACGAACAAACCGAAGTGTTGGTTGGTTACTACAACCAATGGGCAGCATCCGGTCAGCCAGGTGCACCCAAGTATCGCAAGATCGCGGGCGTCGGCCCGGTCGATCAGATACGTGACAGCGCGTTTGCCGCGTTAGAAGGTTAAACAAAAAAAGCGGACACCATGTCCGCTTTTTTCTTATTTGCTCAAATTGCCTTATCGCTATAGCATCGGTATTGTATTGATGCAGTCATAACAGAATCAGGGGGAAGCAACCCCGCAACAGACTTAGGTAACAGACTCAGCCAGCCCCTGAATAAAAAGGGCGACAGAAAGTTTTGCAGTACGCAGTCAGCACGGAACATGTTTATGTCTGTTGCATTGTCGTAGTGGTCAACTTAGTCGTGAAAAAACAGGAGGAGTCGATATGGCATCAAGTCTATGGTTCGCCATTGCGTGCGGCATTGTTGCCGTCATCTATGGCCTGATCTCACGTAGCTGGATACTCAAACAAGACGCAGGTAATGAACGCATGCAGGACATTGCTGCGGCGATTCAGCAAGGTGCGGCCGCCTATCTGGCGCGCCAGTACCGCACCATCGCCATCGTCGGCGTCGTCCTCTTCATCATCATTGCATTGGTGCCCGGACTCGGGCTGATGACTGCGATCGGTTTTCTCGCCGGTGCAGTGTTGTCGGGCGCTTGCGGCTTCATCGGCATGAATGTGTCGGTGCGTGCCAATGTGCGTACGGCGCAGGCGGCGACCAAGGGTATGAATGAAGCGCTCGATGTGGCCTTCAAGGGCGGTGCGATTACCGGCATGCTGGTGGTCGGCCTCGGTTTGCTCGGCGTGGCCATTTTCTTCCTGATCCTGACCAGCATGGCGCGCGACGGCGGCGTGTATCACGTCACCTTGCACGACATTATTACGCCGCTGATCGGCCTGGCCTTTGGTGCATCGCTCATTTCGATTTTTGCCCGACTCGGCGGCGGCATCTTCACCAAAGGTGCGGACGTCGGCGCTGACCTGGTGGGTAAGGTGGAAGCGGGTATTCCGGAAGATGATCCGCGCAATCCGGCGGTGATTGCAGATAACGTCGGTGACAACGTAGGAGACTGCGCCGGTATGGCGGCCGACTTGTTTGAAACGTATGTCGTGACCCTGATCGCGACCATGCTGCTCGGTACTCTCGTGATGCGCGGGCTGGAAGTGCAGGCGGCAATCTATCCGCTACTGTTGGGTGGCGTATCTATCCTTGCTTCGATAGTCGGTTGCTCGATGGTCAAAGCGAAAGAGGGCAAGAAAATCATGTCGGCGTTGTACACCGGTTTGTGGTGGGCTGCCGGTTTGTCGCTGATCGGTTTTGCGGTCGTGACCTGGCTCGTCATTCCGCCTGAGTTGTACGTCGCGATGATGGGCTCTGCGGTAGTCGGCATCATTTTGACCGGCCTCATGGTCTACATCACCGAGTACTACACGGGCACGGATTTCAAACCGGTACAACATGTGGCGCAGGCCTCGACTACTGGTCACGGTACCAACATCATCGCAGGTCTTGGTGTCTCGATGCGCTCGACCGCATGGCCAGTGGTATCCGTGTGTTTCGCTATTCTGGCTTCGTATTGGTTAGGCGGTTTGTACGGCATCGCGATTGCGGCGACGTCGATGTTGTCGATGGCGGGCATTATCGTTGCACTTGATGCGTATGGTCCGATTACCGACAATGCTGGCGGTATTGCCGAAATGTCCGGCATGCCGGAGTCGGTACGCGCGATTACCGATCCGCTCGATGCCGTCGGCAATACAACCAAGGCTGTTACCAAGGGCTATGCAATTGGTTCTGCGGGGCTTGCTGCGCTGGTGTTGTTTGCCGATTACACGCATGCACTGGATTCGGTCGGCAAGAGCACGACCTTCGACTTGTCTAATCCGATGGTGATCGTCGGCCTCTTTATCGGTGGCCTGATTCCTTATCTGTTCGGCGCGATGGCGATGGAAGCAGTGGGGCGCGCTGCTGGTGCAGTAGTGGTCGAAGTGCGCCGTCAGTTCAGCGAGATCAAGGGCATCATGGATGGCAGCGGCAAACCTGAATATGACAAGGCGGTCGATATGCTGACCACTGCCGCCATCAAGGAAATGATCGTCCCGTCGTTGCTGCCGGTGGTGATTCCTATCCTGGTCGGCCTGATTCTTGGTCCGGCTGCGCTCGGCGGTTTGCTGATGGGAGCGATCGTGACCGGTATCTTTGTTGCGATTTCGATGACCACTGGTGGTGGTGCCTGGGATAACGCGAAGAAATACATCGAGGATGGAAATCACGGCGGTAAAGGCTCGGATGCGCATAAAGCGGCGGTGACCGGTGATACGGTCGGCGATCCGTACAAGGACACCGCTGGTCCTGCGGTCAATCCCTTGATCAAAATCATCAACATCGTGGCCTTGCTGATCGTACCTTTGTTACCAGCCGCAGGTTTGCAAGTGGTGGATACCGTCACCAATGTCACTATCGTGACGCCGGTACAGACCATTGTGGTGCCGGTGGATTCGGCTCCGGTCAATCCGACACGGCCTTGAAGGTGATGATGGATGTATAAAAGAAAAGGCAGCGCAGGCTGCCTTTTCTTTTATCGCTTGCCGGCATGCGCGTTCATGCCGCGAACTCAAATGAAAAAACTGCGTCCTAAGAAACTGACAGCCGCACGCAAGCGGTTTACACTGGGGGCGCAGTTTTTGTCCTCTCCTTGCCTCTTTTCACGCACCTCCGGGATTTTGCATGATTAAAACGACTGTTTTTGTCGCCGTATTATCAGCCTTGCTTACCGGGTGCAGCAGCCCGCCGGTAGTCAAACCATACATCCCGATAGAGCCGGAAGGCAGCAGCGGTTATACCGAAAAGAGTGGTTGGGTCGCAAAGAAATTCATGGTGGCAGCCGCCAATCCGCTGGCGGTCGATGCCGGATACCAAATGTTGAAGGCGGGTGGTTCTGCAGTTGATGCAGCGATCGCGACGCAAATGGTGCTGGGTCTGGTGGAGCCGCAATCTTCCGGGCTTGGTGGCGGTGCGTTCATGTTGCATTTCGATGGGGCGCGTGTGCTGGCTTACGATGGCCGCGAAACAGCACCGCGCAATGTCACCGGGAAATTGTTCCAGAACGCTGAAGGCAAGGCCATGCCTTTCCACGAAGCGGTAGTTGGTGGTCGTGCAGTCGGTGTGCCGGGTGTCTTGCGCATGCTGGAGCTGGCGCACAAGCAAAACGGCAAATTGCCGTGGGCGACCTTATTCAATCCGGCGATCAAACTGGCGACTGAAGGTTTCGCCGTCAGTCCGCGCCTCGCCATATTGTTGCAGCATGAAACTTATCTGAAGCAGGACCCGGTCGCCGCCGCCTACTTTTACGATGCGCAAGGCAAGCCCAGACCTGTCGGCTACATCCTGAAAAACCCCGCGCTGGCTGAAACCATGAAAGCGATAGCGCGCGATGGTGCGAATGCGTTTTACCGCGGCCAGATCGCGCACGATATTGCAGCCAAGGTTGCGCAACATCCTACCAATCCCGGCGAAATGGGATTGCACGATATAGCCAGTTACAAGGCGAAGGTGCGTGAACCGGTCTGCAGCGATTACAAGGTATGGACCGTGTGCGGCATGCCACCACCTTCTTCGGGTGGTGTCGCGATAGCGCAAATCCTGGGCATACTGGAAAAGAAAAACATCGCGGCCTATCCACCCGTGAACGGCGCATGGGATGCGCAGGCTGTGCATCTGTTCGCGGAAGCCGGGCGTCTCGCGTATGCGGATCGTGATCGTTATATCGCCGACCCGGATTTCGCGCCGCTGCCGGGCGGGAGTGTGCAACCCTTGCTGGACAAGAAATACCTGGCACGACGTGCAGCGCTGATCGATTACGAGTCCATGGGCAAGGCGCAGCCCGGCGATCCTTTCAATACACGCCTGGCCTGGGCCAGCAGCACCTCACCTGAGTTGCCTTCGACTTCGCACATCTCGGTTGTGGATGCGAGCGGCAATGCGGTGTCCATGACCACTACCATTGAGAACGGTTTCGGTTCGCGGCAAATGGTCGATGGTTTTTTGCTGAACAATGAGCTGACCGATTTTTCATTTGATCCGAGTGACGTAAATGGCTTCATCGCGAACCGCGTGCAGCCGGGCAAGCGCCCGCGTAGTTCGATGGCGCCGACCTTTGTATTTGAGAAGGGCACAAAAAAGCTGGTGCTGTCAGTCGGTTCACCCGGTGGTCCTTACATCATCAATTACGTCGGCAAGGTGTTGGTTGGCATGATGGACTGGGGATTGACGGTGCAGCAGGCGATAGACTTGCCGAATGTCGGCAGCCGTAACGGCCCGACTGAGCTGGAGCGCGGTCGCACACCGCAAGCGTTGGTCAAGGCGCTGACGGAACGCAAACACGACGTGCAAGTGGTCGAGCAGACATCAGGCTTGCAAGGCATTATGCGTTTGAATGTCCATGGCGAGGAAGTCTGGTTTGGCGGTGCCGATCCACGCCGTGAAGGTATCGCCAAAGGGGATTGATTCCTGCTTGTCTGAAATCCGAAAGGCCTGAATAATTGGTGTCCATGCAAGATAAAAAGAAAATCGGCCTGGTGCTGACAGGAGGCGGAGCGCGCGCGGCGTATCAGGTCGGCGTGCTCGAAGCGGTATCGACCATCCTGTGCGAGGCGGGCTGGGCGCCCGAGAAGAATCCTTACGACATCATCTGCGGCACCTCAGCCGGTGCGATCAATGCCACTGCGCTGGCTTGTCATGTCGATGATTTCTGTCCCGGTCTGCAACGTATCGTGCATGTGTGGGAAAACTTCACCGCTGAACAGGTCTACCGCGCTGATTCGCTGGGCGTGTTGCGTTCCGGTGCGAAGTGGCTGTCTTTGCTGTCGTTTGGCTGGCTGCTGCGCACCTGGAAAACCAACCCGCCGAACTCCCTGCTCGACAATACACCTTTGGTCAGTCTGCTGAACCGTATGCTGAATCTGCCGCGTCTGGATGCTGCGCTGGCAGACGGCAAGTTGCACGCGCTGGCAGTGACTGCTTCGTCCTATACGGCCGGCAAGCACATTACTTTTTATCAAAGCGAAGCCGACATCGATCCCTGGGTCAGGACCCAGCGTATCGCCGTACGCAGTCAGATCGGCGTTGAGCATTTGCTGGCGTCGGCGGCGATTCCGCTGATTTTCCCGGCTACGCCGATTTTTTGCGAAGGACGACGCGAGTATTTTGGTGATGGTTCGATGCGGCAGGTGGCGCCGATTTCGCCAGCCATCCATCTGGGGGCGGACAAGGTACTGGTGATAGGAGCGGGGCGGTTGATGGAACCTGCGATCGACCAGTCCGTCAACGCGCAGTATCCGAGCCTGGCACAAATTGCCGGTCATGCCTTGTCGAGTATCTTCCTTGATAGCATCGCCAGCGATATCGAACGCCTGAATCGCATCAATCAAACCTTGTCGGTACTGACCGATGAGCAAAGAAGCAAGACCCCGCTGCGGCCGATAGAAATGCTGACCATCGCACCTTCGGAGCGACTTGACACTATTGCAAGTCGTCATATCAGCAGCCTGCCACTTCCGGTTCGCATGTTGTTGTCGGGCATAGGTGCCGCTGAAGTGCGTGGTGCAGCGCTGGCGTCCTACCTGTTGTTTGAAAAAAGCTACACCTGCGAACTCATCAATCTGGGGCGCAAGGATGCGCTGGCGCACAAGAATGAAATCCTGTCATTTTTCTCCACACAGGACACCGGTGTGGCCGAAAACGCGGACATCTAAGCAGCAGCCTATCCCTCGCTTGTCAAGCAATTAGTGTTGATTCGGACAACACAACACGTTACTCTCGGGTATTGGACTCGTTAATTCAATAGGCTGCGTTGATAGGGTGCGTTGATAGGTGGCACCCATTATTAAGAAAAGGGATTTCGGTGAAGGTTAAATTTATCACGCGCTTTTTCCTGCTTTTCGCTACATTTTTACTTTCGTTCAACGCTTTTGCTTTCGATTCCGGCGCGCTTGGAGTTGTTTCAGTTAATGAATTGCCGCGTGAAGCGCAGGAGACCATCGCCTTAATACGCCAGGGCGGACCTTTCCCTTATGACAAGGATGGTTCGGTATTTGGTAATTATGAAAAGGTTTTGCCCCAGCAAAAGCGCGGGTATTACCGCGAATACACTGTAAAGACACCGCGCGCCCGCAATCGCGGTGCGAAGCGGATCATTACCGGCGGCGAGAAAACCAGGCCGCGCGAATATTATTACACCGCCGATCACTACAGAAGCTTCAAAAGAGTCATAGAGTGAACGGGGTGTCATGTTGATAATAAATAGCTGGAGATGAGGGAGAAATGAGTTTGTTTAAAACCGTGCCGCTCAATGTAGTGCAGTCGATCCGCGCGTTCCGTGTTGCCGATTTGCAGGCGGAAGCCGCGCATCTTGGGCAACACTTCCTGTACGCACATTGCGCCCATGCGACTACCAAGCAGCAGGTATTGGCCGTAATTGCGGAGGCATTTCAGTTCCCTAAGCATTTTGGCAAGAATTTCGATGCCTTGTCCGACTGCCTGACCAGCCTGGCGCATAAGGCTGGTCCACAACCCGGTTTCCTCGTGGTGCTGGAGCAATTGCCGAATACGCCGAAATTCGATAAGGAAGCACGGGAAACCCTGCTCGACGTATTCCGCGATGCCGCAGATTTCTGGGCTGACAAGAAAATCGCATTCCGGGTGTTTTACTCCTTCCAGTAAGTTGTTTCGACGCAGCCGCTGCCGTATCGCGGCTCGCTATCTCGCCTGAATTCGGGCCAATTTCCTCGTTTTTCCATCGCTGCTGCCTGCTGTTTGCGTGCTCTGTGCTGCATAGATAGTTGCTGTCCGGCCTGTCGCCGTCGGGCTGATCGGCCCGCGGTACGGTACAATGCGCGCCATGAGAAGAATCGTCATTTTGATTTCCGGGCGCGGTAGTAATATGCGGGCCATCATCCGCGCTGCGCAAAATGAAGAATGGCCGGCACAGATTGCGGCTGTCATTAGTAATAAGGCCGACGCATCCGGTCTGGCTTACGCAGCAGAGCACGGTATTCCGGCACTGGTTGTGGCTAACAAGGATTATCCGAGCCGGGAAGCCTTCGATGCCGCCTTGCAGAGCAAGATCGACTCTTTTGTGCCGGATTTGGTGGTTTTGGCGGGTTTTATGCGTGTGTTGACGACACCTTTCGTCGCACATTACGCCGGACGCATGCTCAATATCCATCCATCGCTATTGCCAAGTTTTGTTGGTTTGGCAACGCACAGACAGGCTTTGGCAGCGGGCGTCAAATTACATGGGGCAACCGTGCATTTTGTCACTGCCGAGCTGGATCATGGTCCTATCGTGGCGCAGGCAGCTGTGCCGGTAGAGGCCGACGACACGGAAGCAACCCTGGCCGCCCGTGTGCTGGAACAGGAACACATTATTTATCCACGCGCTATACGCTGGTTCGTAGACGGACGTTTGTCCGTGCAGGACGGCATGGTACGTATTAGTCAAGAAGCTTAAAGTCCAGAGTCCTGATGAAACTGAAGCAGCGGTTCGCTACTCGAACCTGCCTGCCCGGCGACTGACAGACAAGAATATTTTATGAAGGAATATGCATGAGATTGCCTCCCGCGATCATTAATAACACCGAAGAAGTATTGCGCGAGATCCTGCGTTTCACGGGTCCGGCTGACGGTACCTTATCGCGTTACTTCCGCGAACATCCGAAGCTCGGTTCGCGTGAGCGCGGTGTCGTGGCCGAAGCAGTGTATGGCTTGCTGCGCAACAAAGCGGTCTACACCAGCTTTGCCGAATCCGGTAATGGCCCGACCATGCGTCGCATGACTTTGCTCGGTCTGGCTGATGCAGTCGGCGTCGAGTCGCTGGGTGGTCTGACCGAAGAAGAAACCGAATGGCTGCAGCACGTGATGCAAATCGATCGCACCTTGTTGCCATCGCTCTTGCGTTCGAATCTGCCGGAATGGCTGTTTGAGAAATTGGTAGCACGTGATGGCGAAGCAACTGCACTAGAACTGGCGCATGCGATGAATCAGCCGGCGCCGCTGGACTTGCGCGTCAACGCACTGAAGGCAACGCGCGAAGAGGTGACCACGTCGCTGGCAGAAGCGCCTATCTTGTGTGAGCCGACGCCGTATGCACCTTTAGGTATACGCATCATCAAGAAACCCGCATTGCAAAACCTGCCTTTGTTCAAGAATGGTTCTATCGAAGTGCAGGATGAAGGTAGCCAATTGCTGTCGCAAGTCGTCGGCGCCAAGCGCGGCGAAATGGTGGTCGATTTCTGCGCCGGTGCAGGCGGCAAGACTTTGTCGCTGGGCGCGGCGATGCGCAACACCGGACGTCTGTATGCTTTCGATATATCCGACAAACGCCTGGCCAAACTGAAGCCACGCCTGGCGCGTAGCGGACTGTCGAATGTGCATCCGGTTCTCATCGCACATGAAAACGATGCGAAGGTAAAACGCCTGGCAGGCAAGATAGATCGCGTGCTGGTCGATGCGCCATGCAGCGGCCTCGGCACCTTGCGTCGCAATCCGGACGTGAAGTGGCGTCAGACACCGCAATCGCTGGTAGAGTTGAACGAAAAGCAGGCTTCCATCCTGGCGGGCGCGGCGCGTCTGGTCAAAGCGGGCGGTCGTCTGGTCTATGCAACCTGCAGTATTCTGGATGAAGAAAACGAAGCCATCGTCGCCAGCTTCCTGGCATCACGCGATGACTTTGTTTTGATTCCGATGAGTGAAGTGCTGGCCGAACAAAAGATAGATCTGAAGATGGGTGACTATCTGAAGCTGTCGCCAGCCTTGCATCACACCGATGGATTTTTCGCGGCGGTACTCGAACGTAAAAAATAAATGAAACAAAACCTGCTATCGACTCTCTGGGCTGATTTGTGGACGGACCTGGGCATACCCGGTCTGCGCTGGCAAATTTTTGCTGTAGTACTGTGTTTTGCATTGGGTTGGGGTATCGCACGTGTGGTGCGCGGCCTGCTGGCGACGAAAGAGCCACAGCAAAATGCTTTACGACGTCTGGGAGTGGAGAGTTTTACGCGGGTTTTGTGGCCATTGCTGACCTGGTTGTTGCTGGCGATCGCCAAAACCATCCTCGAGCGCTGGGAGCGTGTGGACGGTGTGGATGTCCTGCGCGTCGTGATGCCGCTGGTCGCCTCGTTTGCGCTGATACGCCTGGCCTTCTACGTAATGCGACGCGTGTTCGCACGTGGCGGCAAGGTCAGTGCTTTCGTCCTGCTGTTTGAGCGCAGCTTTGCGTCACTGGTCTGGATCGTGGTGGCGCTGCACATCACAGGCGTCTTGCCGGAACTCATCGAATTCCTCGACGACACCTTTGTCCCCCTAGGCAAACATAAAGTCTCCATCATGACGATGCTGCAAGCGGTCGTCTCGGTGGGGGTGACGCTTATATTTGCGCTGTGGGGATCGGCCCTGATCGAAGAGCGCCTGATGCGACTCGACGGCATGCATTCATCGATGCGCGCCGTGCTGTCACGCATGAGTCGTGCCGTCCTGATCCTGATTGCCTTGCTGGTTAGCCTGTCCATGGTCGGTATCGACCTGACCGTGCTGTCGGTATTTGGTGGTGCGCTGGGTGTAGGCCTGGGCCTGGGCTTGCAAAAGATTGCCAGCAGCTATGTTTCCGGCTTCATCATCCTGCTCGAGCGCAGCATGACCATAGGCGATACGGTCACGATAGATAAATTCACCGGGCGCGTGGCGCAGATCAATACCCGCTACACCGTGTTGCGCAATGGCGACGGCAGCGACACTATCGTGCCGAATGAAGTCTTCGTCGCGAATTCCGTACAGAATTTATCCCTCAGCGATACTGTGATGCAAATGACAACACGTGTTTCGGTCGATTACCGGACTGATATCGATTTGGCATTGCGATTGCTGGAAGAGGCCGCACTTGGTGTAGATAAAGTACGCAAGGGGCCGGATCGCGTACCAGCGGCTACCATGGTGGCTTTTGGCGCGGATGGTATCGACCTGCAACTGGGTTTTTGGGTCAATGAACTGGATGGACGCGGTACGGTGTTGTCTGATGTCAATCGTGCAATATGGCGCTCATTTCAGGCGAATCAGATCAATGTTCCGTTCCCGCAACGTGAAATAAGATTGATTGACGAGCAATATCAGCCGGTAAAAGAACGTTTAAATACCGCGAAAAACCCTGCAAAATCGGATATAGGCCCTTAAAAAGGGTACAATTCGTCTCGAAAATTTGCCAGCAACCCTAGCAATTCGATTTAGCGATACCATCTAGGGGATACCATTATCCATGGCATTCATATTGGAGCCACAATGATCGACGCAGTACTTGATTTCCTATCGAACGGCCTGACCCGCGCCAGCGGTTGGGAAGTGTTTTTCTACGCGCTCGCCGTGACACACATCACGATTGCGGCGGTCACCATCTATTTGCATCGCAGCGCCACCCATCGTGGCCTGGACCTGCATCCGATTCCTAGTCATTTCTTCCGCTTCTGGCTGTGGCTGACCACTGGTATGGTCACTAAAGAATGGGTAGCGATCCATCGCAAGCACCATGCCAAATGCGAAACTGAAGAAGATCCGCACAGCCCGGTTACACGCGGCATCAAGAAAGTGTTTTTCGAAGGTGCTGAGTTGTATCGCGCAGAGTCGAAAAACATGGAAACCATGGAAAAGTACGGTTACGGTACGCCGGACGACTGGATCGAACGCAATGTTTACACGCGTCATAGCGCGATGGGTATCGTCCTGATGTTGTTCATCAACGTTGCCTTGTTCGGCGTGGTCGGTGTTTCGGTATGGGCCTTGCAAATGGCATGGATTCCTATCACCGCTGCCGGCATCATCAACGGTATCGGCCACTACTGGGGTTACCGCAACTACGAATGCAATGATGCAGCAACCAACATCTTCCCTATCGGTATCCTGATCGGTGGTGAAGAGCTGCACAACAATCACCACACCTTTGGTACGTCGGCCAAGCTGTCGGCCAAGTGGTATGAATTCGACATCGGCTGGATGTACATCCGTATGATGGAAACGGTCGGCCTGGCCAAGGTCAAGAAGGTCGCACCGCAGCCTAAATTCGACACCAGCAAACTGCACCTCGATTTCGATACGCTGCAATCCGTCATCGCTAACCGTTATGACGTGACTGCAAAATATGCGAAGTCGCTGAAGCAAACCTGGCACGATGAAGTTGAGCACCTGAAAGAAAAAGCACAGCTGGAATCCGGCTTCCTGCGTTCGGCGAAGAAGCTCTTGCATCGTGAACCTAACAAACTGGAAGCACCGCATAAAGAACAATTGACGACCTTGTTCGCACATAGCAAGCCGCTCAAGACAATGCATGAAATGCGCGTTGAACTGGGCGCGATCTGGGAGCGTTCACACGCGAGTCGTGATCAGTTGCTGCAGCAGTTGCAGGATTGGTGTGCACGTGCTGAAGCGTCGGGTATTACTGCCTTGCGTGACTTCTCTTTGCGTTTGCGTAGCTACGCTTAAGTTTGTTTGAATTTGTTGATTGAAAAAGCCCGCTGATGCGGGCTTTTTTATTGTTTGTTTGGTTTACAGTTTGCGGGTGTTGATGCTGTTCTTTCTTCGTGGAGAGGTGCGTTGCCGGGAGTGGCCCGGCGGCCACTCACTTTCTTTGCTT
>NZ_QAJP01000008.1:0-5965 GCF_003852535.1 Herminiimonas sp. KBW02
GAATCACACCGTCCCGACCATAAAAATCAAAGGGTTACAGTTTTTTTGTACTGTAGCCCTTTTTGTTATCTTGAATTTGCGTATCTGGTACACCCCAATTTGGGGACTATGAGGAGAATAATAAAAATGGATATTACAAAGTTTTCCAAAGTTGCCGAGTCTTTGAGAAAATTTCAACGTGCCGAATTAAAAGAGTTTGAGAAAGAACTTGGGGATAAGCCCGTAGACGCAGTTTACGTTGACCCTCTTCCCAATATGGCTGTACTCAATACTGTTTTATCCAGTAATACGACCTTCATTTTTGGCCGCAAAGGAACTGGGAAAAGTACAATATTTGCGAGAGCGCAATCAGATATTCGTGAAAAAGCCGATTCCCTTTCAGTATATTTAGATGTTAAGTCCATCAATGAAAGCTCACAAACATCTGACGTAATTACCAAGGAAACAAAAGGTAGTGAACTGGCGAACGAAGTAATTCAGCCACATCTAATTCGCAAAGCATTCTTAATCGAGATTTTTTCTCGCCTAATAGATGAAATCGATAGCATCTGTCGGAAAACGGGAATTGTGGATCGTTTTCTTGGAAAAACCAAGAGATATGACGAGTTAAAGCGAGAGCTATTTGAGCTGAAAGAGCGCGCTCGCAAAGGAGTACTAAATGATGCCGAACTGCCGATACTTCAGTTAATTGAACGAGAAGCCAAACAGCGAAATTCTCGACAAACCACAGACGAAAACACGAAAAGTGTCGCCGCAGGAGTAAGCACAACAGACGCGTCTTTCAAAGGCGACTATAAAAGCTCTGATCTCGAAGAAATTTTAGACGACAAGGAGATTTACGAACGTTACTCCGCGGCCGTTCTTAGAACGTTCCCATATCAAGAATTTATCACCAAGCTAGTAGTTCTATTGGAAGAATTGTCATTTACTAGCCTGATTTTATTTTTCGATGATTTTTCCGAACTCAGTTGGATAGAACAAAGATTATTTGTTGACGTCATTTTGGCGCCATTGAACAACACTAGTGGCGAAAAAATTAAACTGAAAATCGCGGCCTATCCAGGACGTGTTTACTATGGAAATATCGATCCTGGCAAAATTGACATCCTCAACTTAGATTTTTACCAGTTATATAAAAGTAGCGATGTGCAAACAATGGAATCTCGCGCCATCGACTACACAAAACGATTAATCGAAAATCGGTTTGAGGTTTTCAACATCAAATCATTTGACTATTTTGCTAAAACTAACCCTATCGAGGAATATTACACACTGCTATTTCAGGTTTCCTTCAATGTTCCTAGATTGATGGGGCATATCTTACATATCTGCTATTTGGATCAAATCTCCCGGGGTGAACCCATTACTCTTCAGAGCATAAGACTCGCCTCTAAAAAATATTACGAACAAGTTCTTAAGGCATATTTTGATCGCAAAAATCGTTTTGCAACAGAACCTTTTGCGAGAAAATTGGATCGTAATAATCAAAAAATCTTATTGCAAAAAATTACGCATGAAGCGCGTGAAGTAAAGTCCAATATTTCCACCGGAAAAATAGGTGGCACCTATTTTGAAGGCTTAACAAATCCGCCGGTAAGTCACTTCACAATTTACCCATCTTTAGAGCCCATGATGGCCTCTCTTGAACTTAACTTCTTAGTTACAAAATATCATGAGATGCGTGACAAATCTGGAGATGATGTTTCAGTTTATTGTCTGAATTATGGATTATGTGAAGATGATCGTTTAGCGTGGGGTTACCCCAAAGGTCGTAGGGATGACCGTAGCTATTTCGTCCAACGGTGTTTTTCCTACAATGCTGTAATTCACCAGTTCCTCGCCGCCACACGCACAATCCGCTGCGATGATTGCGGCGCGACATATCCGATTGAGGATAAAGAAAAAATTGAATACTTCAATTGGCAATGTAAAGAATGCAAAGCAGGAAAATGCAAGGAAGTAAACTTATCAGCTGACTATATGAAGGAATTAGCAGCACTAAATGAGGATATGAAATTAGAGGAAGTCGAATTGGACATTCTCGAAGTTCTGAATTCTGAAGGTAGAGAAATGCGTGCAGGAGAAGTTTCTGCACTTATTGATACATCACATCAACTTGTTGGTGCAAGGACGGCCAAACTAAAAGATTCTTTTTTGGTTGAGAAAGAAACAAAAAATAACATCACCATGAATCGCATAAGTGAACGTGCGAAGGAAATATATTTTTCTGAGTCAGAATGATGATTTATAAGGCTATTATTTTCCGTATATAGCGAACTTTAATAGCCAACCACATAAAAAAAGGTTGCAGCATTTCGCTAGCAACCCTTTTTCATTTCCGGCTCATCAAACCACGCGCCGATTTATTCTTCCGGCCGACTTACTTCAACAGCGCCAGGATCTCAACCAACTCATTACGAATCGCGCTGAGTTCATCCGCATCCACCGTAGGTCCGTTATCCGGCACTACATCATCATCGCCACCTGCTTCCAGGATACGGCTATCGAGTTTGTTGCGTGCGCCGCTGATGGTGAAACCTTGTTCGTACAAGAGCTCACGTATGCGACGTATCAACAGCACTTCGTGATGCTGATAATAACGACGATTGCCGCGCCGCTTGACTGGTTTCAGTTGCGTAAACTCCTGCTCCCAATAGCGCAGGACGTGCGGCTTCACCCCGCACAATTCGCTCACTTCACCGATGGTGAAGTAACGCTTGGCGGGAATTGGCGGCAACGCAACCAATTCTGGTTTCTGGATCCGTTCGTTCATCTAATCAGGCTGTTTGCACGAGCGGCTGCTGGCTGGAATCTTCCACCATGCCCTTGAGCTTCTGGCTGGCGTGGAAAGTCACGACCCGGCGTGCGGTAATCGGGATTTCTTCCCCGGTCTTGGGATTGCGACCCGGGCGCTGTGGCTTGTCACGCAACTGAAAGTTGCCGAAACCGGACAACTTGACCGATTCGCCACGTTCCAGTGCGTTACGGATTTCGTCGAAGAAAGTTTCGACCATATCCTTGGCTTCGCGTTTGTTCAAACCAACTTGCTCAAACAGCAATTCTGCCAGCTCAGCCTTGGTCAGCGTAGGGAGGTTTTTTTCGGCTTGTGAGCGTACTTGTGCCTCCAGCATCGCACGGTTGAGATCAGCAGCTAATACGGATTGGAGTTCGGCTGAATTCACGTCATTCATATCGTTAGTCCCTGCCTGCTTATGCACGCAATCTGGCCCCATGCTTCGTAGTGGCGGCAGCAACAAATGCGGCCATTGCGGCATCAACCAGATCGTCTTGCAGGGTTAATTGAGTATCTTGTAAGGTGAAGCGGAAAGCAAGGCTTTTTTCATCCGACTCCAGTCCTTTCCCGCGATATTCATCAAATAAAACAACCACTTGCAGAATATTGCAAACAGGATTGTATTTCTTTTCAGAAATAAAAGCATCCATCAGATCTTGCATCGGGACTGCTTGTTTGACTACCAGCGCGAGGTCGCGTGTTACCGCAGGGAATTTCGAGATTTCCTTGTAGCTCGGTACGCCCACGCTTTGCAATGCACTGGCGTTGACTTCAAACAATACCGGAGCCAGCGGCAAGTCATATTTTTGCTGCCAGCGCGGATGTAATTCGCCGATAAAACCAATTACTTCGCCATTGAGCAAAATACTGGCGGAGCGTCCCGGATGCAAGGCCGGATGCTCAACTTTGACAAATGTTAAGGTTTGCGGCGCAAACAAGGCTTCCAGATCCGCTTTCACATCGAAGTAGTCGACGTTGCGCGTAGCCTGGCCCCATTGCTCTTCAGCAACCGAACCATATGCAATCGCAGCGACACGTTTAGGCTGGTCGAAACCGGCAACCGACAATGGGCCGTCTTGCTCAACATTGTTGCGCAGGTAGATCGCACCGATTTCAAACAGGCGGATACGGCTGACTTTGCGATTCAGGTTGTAACGCACGTTGGCGATCAGGCTGCCTATCATCGACGAGCGCATGACACTCATCTGGCTGGCGATAGGATTGAGCAGTTTGATCGGATTGGTGTTACCGGCGAAATCCGCTTCCCATTCCTGTTCAACGAAACTGAAGTTGACCACTTCCTGGTAATCCGCATCAGCCAGCTGACGACGTATCGTGAACAGCGAGCGGGTGTTTTCCGGCGGGATACGCATGGCACTGGCCGCGACTGGCGGCAATGCAGGGATGTTTTCGAAACCGTAGACGCGCGCGATCTCTTCGATCAGATCTTCTTCGATTTCGATATCGAAGCGATACGATGGCGGCGTTACCGAGAATACGCCATCCTTGTGCGTGAAGCTCAGGCCGAGACGGGTGAAGATGTCAGCGATCTGCTCATCAGTCAATGGCACGCCAATGACTTTGACAGCGCGTGCAGTACGCACACTGACCGCAGGACGCTTAGGCAGGTTCACCACATGATCATCGATAGGACCGACTTTGGTCAGATCTTTCTGGCCGCAGATTTCAACGATCAATGCGGTGATGCGTTCCATGTGTTCGACTGTCGTAGCGAAGTCAACACCACGCTCAAAACGATGGGCTGCATCGGTAGAGAAGTTAAAACGACGACCACGGCCCTGGATCGCATTCGGGTACCAGAATGCAGCCTCGAGGTAGATGTCTTGCGTATCCAGCGATACGGCAGTGGCATCGCCACCCATGATGCCGGCCAGCGATTCGATTTCTTTTTCGTCCGCGATCACGCCTATCCACTCATCGACGGCAACTGTATTGCCATTCAACAGTTTCAGCGATTCACCCTTCTTACCCCAGCGGACATCCAGTCCGCCGTGGATTTTGCTCAGGTCGAATACGTGCGTAGGACGACCGAGTTCCAGCATGACGTAGTTAGAGATATCAACCAGTGCCGAAATCGGACGCTGGCCGCTGCGCTCAAGGCGCTGCTTCATCCAGTCCGGGGTCTGCGCCCTGGCATTCAGGCCGCGTATGATGCGACCGGAAAAACGACCACACAGATCAGGAGCCGATACTTTCACCGGCAAGACATCGGTAATCGTTGTTGTCACCGGCTGGAAGGCCGGCACTTTCAATGGCGTACCGGTCAAGGCCGATACTTCACGTGCCACACCCAGCACCGACAGGCAGTCGGCCTTGTTCGGTGTCAGCTTGATGGTGAACTTGAGGTCGTTGAGTTGGTAGTAATCACGGAAATTTTGTCCGACTGGTGCATCCGCAGGCAAGTCCATCAGGCCGCCCTGCTCGTCCGACAATTTCAGTTCGCGTGCCGAGCACAACATGCCTTGCGATTCAACGCCGCGCAATGCGCCGACTTTGATTTCGAATGGTTTGCCGTCTTCACCAGGTGGCAGGATCGCACCAGCCATCGCACAGACCACCTTCATGCCGGCACGCACGTTAGGTGCACCGCAGACGATGTTGAGCATGGTGCCGGTACCGACATTGACCTGGCACACATTCAAACGATCAGCGTTCGGATGCTTGGCGACTTCCAGTACTTCTGCCACTACCACATTCGAAAATGGCGGCGCCACCGGTTCGACTTCTTCGACCTCGAGGCCGGACATCGTCAACAAGTGTGCCAATTCGTCCGAAGTCATGTTCGGATCGACCATCGTACGGAGCCAGCTTTCGGAAAATTGCATGATTAAAACCTTTTGCCACAGACGTCACAAAAATACAGAAAGAATCAGAGCAGGCGCTGCAAGCGCCGCTCCGGCTTGTCACTGCTTTTAGTTGAATTGTTTGAGAAACCGCAAATCGCCTTCGTAGAACAGGCGCAGATCGTTGATGCCATAACGCAGCATCGTCAGGCGTTCGAGGCCGGAGCCAAACGCGAAGCCGATGAATTGTTCCGGATCAAAACCCATATTGCGCAGCACGGTCGGATGGACCTGACCCGCACCGGATACTTCCAGCCAGCGACCTTTCAGCGGACCGCTACCGAAAGCGATATCGATCTCGGCGGAT
>NZ_QAJP01000008.1:6012-478361 GCF_003852535.1 Herminiimonas sp. KBW02
GTCGGTTTCAAAAAACGCTTTGACGAAATTGAGGTAGACGCCTTTGAGGTCGGCGAAGCTGATGTTTTCATCGATCCACAGACCTTCGACCTGATGGAACATAGGTGAATGGGTGGCGTCGCTATCGACGCGGTAAGTACGACCCGGCGCGATGACTTTGATCGGTGGTTTGTTCATGCGCGCATAGCGCACTTGCATCGGGCTGGTATGCGTACGCAGCAGCAAAGGCTTGCCTTGCGTATCGTTGCCTTCGATGTAGAAAGTATCCTGCATCGAACGCGCAGGATGATTTTCCGGGCTGTTCAATGCGGTGAAATTGGTCCAGTCGTTTTCAATTTCCGGACCGTCGGCAACGTCAAAGCCGATGGAACCGAAGATTTCTTCAACGCGCTGCCATGAGCGCATGACCGGGTGGATACCGCCGGTGCCGCGACCGCGACCTGGCAGTGTAATGTCGATTGCTTCTGCGTTCAGACGCGCTTCCATCTGTGCATTCGATAATGCATCGCGGCGCGCAGTCAGTGCAGCTTCAATCTTTTCTTTGGCAGAGTTAATGACAGCGCCCTGTGCTTTGCGCTCTTCCGGCGCAAGCTTGCCAAGGCTCTTCATTTGTTCGGTGATCTGTCCCGTTTTACCGAGGTACTTCGCTTTCGCGTTTTCCAGCGCGGCGGCATCTTCTGCGGCGGCGAAATCGGTCTGGGCCTGGGTGACTAATTGTTCGAGGTGATTCATGCGGTTTGTTCTCGTCCTTTGCAAGGAAGCCGAAAAGGAAAGCAAAAATAAAACGGGGCATAGGTATGGAACCCTGCCCCGCTCGGATATTGCTGCACCGTCCGCAGACGGTGCATACGATCACAACACTTAAGCAGCGATGTTTGCTTTCACCTGATTCACAATTGCAGCGAATGCCGGTTTGTCCATCACAGCCATATCGGCCAGGACTTTACGGTCCAGCTCGATGGATGCGCGTTTCAGACCGTTCATGAACACGCTGTATGTCAGACCATGTTCACGCGATGCTGCATTGATACGGGTGATCCACAGAGCGCGGAAAACGCGTTTTTTGTTACGACGATCGCGGTATGCATATTGGCCAGCGCGCATAACTGCTTGCTTGGCAATACGGTAAACCTTGCTGCGACGACCACGGTAGCCTTTGGCTTGGTCGAGGACTTTCTTATGACGGGCCCGTGCTGTGACCCCACGTTTTACTCTAGGCATGATTACTCCTTAATAATTGAGTGTGAGGTTAAGCGGTAGGCATCATTGCGCGTACGGAATTCATGTTGGTGTCATGGACACCGACAGCACCGCGCAATTGACGTTTGTTTTTAGTGGTTTTTTTGGTCAGGATGTGACGTTTGAACGCTTGACCGCGTTTAACGGTACCACCCGGACGTACACGAAAGCGCTTTTTGGCGCTGCTTTTCGTTTTCATTTTAGGCATGACACACTCTGTCCTTTTAAGGGACAGTTCCATTTTATATGATTGCAGGTGGCAACAATTTCGTTACGCTTGGATGCCTGCTTTCACTTGTTATGCAGTGGAATCGAGTCCACTGCTATTTTGTGTAAATCGTCCGTTACCGGACGACTCGCACGAAATTCTTATTTCTTCTTCTTCGGCGACAGAACCATGATCATCTGACGACCTTCCATCTTCGGCCATTGTTCAACCTGGCCGTATGGTTCGAGATCTTGTTTCAGACGTTCCAGCATTCTTACGCCGATATCCTGATGCGCCATTTCACGACCGCGGAAACGCAGTGTGATTTTGGTTTTATCGCCGTCTTCCAGGAATTTGATCAGGTTGCGCAGCTTGATGTTGTAATCACCATCATCGGTACCAGGCCGGAATTTGACTTCCTTCACCAGAATAACCTTCTGTTTCAGCTTGGCTTCGTGCGCCTTCTTTTGTTCCTGGTACTTGAACTTGCCGTAGTCCATCAGGCGTGCGACTGGCGGTTGCGCGGTTGGCGCAATCTCTACCAGATCGACGTTAGCCTCTTCCGCCAGGCGGAAGGCTTCAGCCAGAGTGACGATACCGAGCGGCTCGTTTTCTACACCAGTTAAACGTAGCTCAGGCGCTGTAATTTCACCGTTGATCCGATGCGACTTGTCAGTAGCTATTGCAATTTCCTTTTAAAATCAAATAATTAAGCCGTGCTCTTGCGCTATGGGTTACCCCTTTTAGGCTTTGGTATCCATCTCGTTTTTGAGACGTTCCACCAATAAATCGACAGGCATTACACCCAGATCGACATTGCCTCGCGCTCGCACGGCCACTGTACCTGCGTCCCGCTCTTTATCGCCAATAACAATGATGTACGGCAGCTTCTGAACGGAATGCTCGCGTATTTTATAGGTAATTTTCTCATTACGCAAATCAAGGTGCACCCTAAACCCTTGTTTTTTCAGGTTTTGTGCAACAGCCTGTGCATATTCAGCCTGTGCGTCAGAGATGTTCAGCACGGCAATTTGCACCGGAGCTAGCCATAATGGCAACGCGCCAGCGTAATGTTCGATCAAAATACCGATGAAACGCTCGAGCGAACCGACGATAGCCCGGTGCAACATAATCGGCGTTTTACGGCTGTTATCAACTGCCACATACTCGGCACCCAGGCGACCCGGCATCGACGGATCGATCTGCACGGTACCGACTTGCCATGCGCGACCCAGGCTGTCTTTCAGGTGATATTCGATTTTCGGACCGTAGAAGGCGCCCTCGCCCGGCAATTCAGTCCAGCTGACGCCACAGGCACGCAACGCCGAACGCAGCGACTCCTCGGCGATATCCCAGCTTTCTTCGGTACCGATACGGCTATCCGGACGCAAAGCCAGTTTGACGTCGATATTTTCAAAGCCGAAAGCTGCATACACCGCCATCGCCTGCGCGTGGAACGCTGTTACTTCTTCGGCAATTTGCTCTTCTGTACAGAAAATGTGGCCGTCATCCTGCGTAAAGCCACGCACCCGCATCATGCCGTGCAAGGCGCCGGACGGCTCATTGCGGTGGCACTGCCCGAATTCGCCGTAGCGCAAAGGCAGGTCGCGATAGCTGCGCATATCGCTATTGTAAATTTGTACGTGACCCGGGCAGTTCATAGGCTTGAGCGCGTAAGAACGGTTTTCCGACTCGGTCACGAACATGTTTTCGCGGTAGTTATCCCAGTGACCGGTTTTTTCCCACAAACCACGATCCAGGATTTGCGGCGCCTTGACCTCCTGGTAATCGTTATCCTGGTAGACCTTGCGCATATATTGCTCGACCTGTTGCCAGATCGACCAGCCTTTTGGATGCCAGAAGATCAAGCCTGGCGCTTCTTCCTGGAAATGGAAGAAATCCAGCTGTTTGCCCAGTTTGCGGTGATCACGCTTCTCGGCTTCTTCCAGCATGTGCAGATAAGCTTCCTGCTCTTCCTTCTTCGCCCAGGCGGTGCCGTAGATACGCTGCAGCATTTCATTCTTGGAATCACCACGCCAGTAAGCACCCGCCAGCTTCATCAGCTTGAATACTTTCAGCTTGCCGGTCGACGGCACGTGCGGTCCGCGGCACAAGTCGGTGAACTTGCCTTCGGTGTACAGCGAGACTTCCTGATCCGCCGGAATGGATGCAATGATTTCAGCCTTGTACGCTTCGCCTATCGATTTGAAATAGGCCACAGCTTCATCACGTGGCATGACCTTGCGTGTGACCGGCTCGTCTTTCTTCGCCAGCTCGGTCATTTTCTTTTCGATCGCAACCAGATCGTCCGGCGTAAACGGGCGCTTGTACGAGAAATCGTAGTAAAAGCCGTTATCGATTACGGGGCCGATGGTGACCTGCGCGTCCGGGAACAATTCCTTGACTGCATAGGCCAGCAAGTGAGCGGTCGAGTGACGGATCACATCTATGCCTTCAGCATCCTTGTCCGTGATGATGGCCAGATCGCTGTCTTTGTCGATCAGATACGAGGTATCAACCACATCGCCGTTGACTTTGCCTGCCAATGCAGCTTTGGCAAGGCCGGTGCCGATATTGGCAGCAACTTGCGCTACGGTGACAGGCGTATCAAATTCGCGTTGCGAACCATCGGGAAGTCGGACTGTAATCATTTTGCTCTCCGTTTCAGCGGGACCCTGCATGCTGACGCTAGACTGGATAAATTGAACAACAAAAAATGCGGGCGAAAAAAAACGCGGGCTAGCCGCGCTTTTTCAATGGTAATGACGAAAAAGAACCCGACTTAGCGTCGCCTGGAAACCAATGTGGTTGCCGTTCGCGGTGTCATAACCGGGTTGCCTTTCTCGCTCTTACAGGTTTTACCAATTTTTCGTTGGTAGGCACGATTGGACTCGAACCAACGACCCCTACCATGTCAAGGTAGTGCTCTAACCAGCTGAGCTACGCGCCTAAAGAAGCGAAATTATAGCGGCAAATTATTTACTTAGCTAGTGCTTCTGCGAACTAAGTGCAAAAAATTCATCGCAAGCGAATTCCGCCACTGAAAAAATGCCATTAATGCCGCTTGGCTTCGAGTACGCCGTTGACCTCACGTATCACGTTCAGCGCTTTCTGCAATTGCGCAGTCGAGGCAATTTCTGCGGTAAAGGCCATGCGTGCCTGCCCTTTGACGCTTTGTGTACTGACGCCGATCACATTGATTTTTTCACGCAGGAAAATATCCGAGATATCGCGCAGCAAGCCTTGCCGGTCGCCGGCCAGCACAAAGATATCGACCGGATACACGGTCGCCGACTCCGGCCGGCCCCAGGCAGTCTGAATAATGCGCTCCGGTGCCTTGTTACGCATCTCGACGAAATTCTTGCAATCCGCACGATGGATGGAAACGCCTTTACCGCGCGTAATGAAACCGACGATCTCATCCGGCGGCGCCGGTTTGCAGCACTTCGCCAATTGCGTCATCAGGCCGTCGGTACCGACCACCAGCACGCCGGACTTGGCGCCGTGCACCACGCTGGAAGCGCGACTCTTGCGCGGGATGACGGCATCTTCCGGTTCCGCAGCATTCGGATCTTCACCATGCAGTGCCTGTTCTACCGTGCGCAGGCTGAATTCATCCTTGCCCACTGCGAGGAAGAGATCATCGACTTTGGAGAAGCCGAGCTTGTGCGCCAGCTCTTCAAGATTGACAGCTGTTTTACCTTCGCGCTGCAAGGTTTTTTCCACCAGGCCACGACCCTGCGACAGGGTCTCTTGCATATCGATCGCATTGAACCATGCGCGCACCTTGGCGCGGGTACGCGAACTGACTGCATAACCAGGTGACAGCCAGTCGCGCGACGGACCGACAGTTCCGGTCACTGTGCTGACGCCTTTAGCGGTGATGATGCCTACCGTCTGGCCATTCTTCAACACGGTATTCAGCGGCACCAGCACGCCGTCCACACGCGCACCACGGCAGCGATGTCCTACATCGCTGTGCAAGTGATACGCAAAGTCGATAGGTGTTGCGCCGTTCGGCAATTCGATGACGCGTGCCTGTGGCGTCAATACATAGATGCGATCATCCAGCGTCGCCGACTTGAGTTTCTCGACCCAGTCGCGGTGCACTTCTTCCTGTCCGACGACGGTATCGACCACCTCGCTTTTCCACGCCAGCAACTGACGCAGCCAGGCGATCTTCTCATCGTATTTTTGTCCGGAGAAGTTAGAGCCGCCGGACTCCTTGTAACGCCAGTGCGCCGCTACGCCATACTCGGCGAAGTCGTGCATATCGTTGGTGCGTACCTGCACTTCCAGTGGACGACCATCCTCCGCAATGACGATGGTGTGCAGCGATTGATAGCCATTCGGTTTCGGTCGCGAAATGTAATCGTCGAACTCTTCCGGTATCGGCGCCCAGATGTTGTGGATGATGCCCAGCACCGTGTAGCAGGTTTTCACATCGTCGACGATCACGCGGAATGCGCGTACGTCATACAAATCAGAAAACTCGATGGCCTTGCCACGCAGCTTGCTCCAGATACTGAAGATGTGCTTCGGACGACCAAAGACTTCCGCCTTGATACCGGCGGCCGCCATTTCCGATTGCAAACGTTTGATCGCGTTGGCGATGAAGGCTTCGCGCTCGACGCGTTTTTCTTCAAGTTGCGACGCAATGCGTTTGTACGCTTCCGGCTGCAGGAAACGAAAGGATAAATCTTCCAGCTCCCATTTGAGCTGCCACACGCCGAGACGGTTGGCCAATGGCGCATAGAGATCAAAAGTCTCGCGCGCGTATTGTTTCGAACGTTCGTTCTGTACCTTGTTATCGGCGAAATAGCGCAGCGTAGTGACGCGTGTACCGAGACGCACCAGCACGACACGCATATCGGACGCCATCGCCAGCAACATCTTGCGCACGACTTCGAGTTGCGCCGCCGCTTCCTGCGCCGCATTCTTGCTGCGCGCCGCCTCATGCTGGACGAAGGTGACTTCGTGCAGGCGCATCAATTGCCGTACACCCTGCACCAGGTTGTTCACTTCGGTACCGAAGCGCTCTTCTATCTTTTCAGCAGCGGCCGGGTCTACGGTTGCCAATTCAAACAGCAAGGCGGCAATCCGCGTATCCGCATCAGTTTCCAATTGAGAGAGAACCGTGGCGACGCCTTGCGCAAACTCGAAGGTGTCCTGTTCACTTTCAAATGCATCCTGTCCGGCCGAAACATTCTTGCCGCTATAAATCGGTTTGACGAAGGCGAGCGCATCCATCACGCGCGCACTGTCGTGTTCGGTCAAACCAGAGCGAAGCAGCTCCTGCGTATCGCTCTGTGATGATGCTAAGGAAACCATTTAAAACCTAAGAAGATGCTGCAACTACAATTATCTCTACCAGGCGCTTAGTATCAGGAAACTGCGCACCCACTGTGGCACGTGGGGGTGTATGGCCTTCCGGCACCCACTCATTCCACGCTTCATTCATACCGTCGAAGTCCTTCACGTCAGCAATAAAAATCTGACACGACAAAATACGCGTCTTGTCGCTACCCGCTTCTGCCAGCAGGCGGTCAATATGACCCAGCACCTCGCGGGTCTGTCCCTGGATGTTTTGCGTCGTGTCTTCGGCGATTTGTCCCGCCAAGTATACCGTGCCGTTGTGTATCGCTACTTCAGACAGCGTATCGCCTATGTGCAAACGTGTAATGTTCATCATGTATCCAATATAAAAACCGACCTGAAAATATCAAGCCAGCAAAAAAATTTTCGCTACTGCGATCTGATCCGCATGCAGGAAAGTCGGCGCGTGACCGACTCCCGGCAACTCCACAATTTGCGCTTTCGGCCCGCGTTGTGACATCGCCTGCACTGTTTGGTTCGACAGCAAATCCGACTCCGCACCGCGTATCACCAGCGTCGGGCACCGGATCGCATCGTACGCAGCCCACAGACGCTGCGTATCCGCTTGCACGCTGTGCACCGTGGTCGCCTTGAACGGCACGGCAATGCCCGGATCGTAGCTAAAGACCCATTGCCCGTCAGCATCCTGATGCATCACATCAGCGGCCAGTTTGCGCCACTGCGGATCACTATGCTGACCGAAGGAGAGCGAAATGGCGCGCACATAATTCCATGCCTCATCGAAAGTTGCGAAGCGCACATCCTTGCCGACATACTCGCCGATGCGCGCCAGAGCCGCCGCATCCATCTCCGGGCCGATATCGTTCAGGATCAGCCTGCGTATCGGATTCGCAGGCAGGGATGCAAGTGCCATGCCTATCACGCCACCGAGGGATGTCCCTAACCAGTGCAGCTCGTTCACACCGAGGCGCGCGATCAGCGTGACCATATCGCTGACGTATTGCGGGATCTGGTAATACTGCGGATCCAGCAGGTGACCGGAACGACCGCGCCCGACCACATCCGGGCATATCACCCGGTAATCCCTGGCCAGTTCTTGCGCCAACACATCAAAATCGTCAGAAACCCGGCTCAGGCCATGCACGCAAATCAGCGTTTTCGGATTGTTGCTCGCGCCCCATTCCTTGTATGCCATTTGATGCAGGCCGGTCGGGGAAAGACATTGCACAGACTTGATTTGTACCTGGGTCATAAGTTTCGCCATGGGATGGTCGGCGCATAAAGCGCGACATTTGCGGTTTTCTCTTGCTTATCTCTTGTTGATTTCTTGTCTCTTTATTGCTTCTTTTTTCTCTCTTACGCGTAGAATCTTACCAAAGATCGCCAGGCAGAAACTTTCAGATTGAAAGGTACACCATGCAAAAAGCTCCACTACACGGCAAGACCGCGCTGGTAACCGGCTCGACTTCAGGCATAGGATTGGGAATTGCACAGGCGCTGGCGCAGCAAGGCGCTGATATCGTGCTCAATGGTTTCGGTGATGCGAATGAGATCAAGACACTGCAGGCAGCATTGATGCGCAAGCACGGCGTCAAATGTGTGCATCACCCTGCCGACATGTCCAAGCCCGCCGAAATTGCCGCCATGATGGCGTTTGCCGCCGAGCAGTTCGGGACTGTAGACATCCTCGTCAACAATGCCGGTATCCAGCATACCGAGACCATAGAAGACTTCCCGGTTGAGAAATGGGACGCGATCATCGCCATCAACCTGTCCTCTGCCTTCCATACCACGCGCCTCGCGCTGCCTATGATGCAGGCGAAGAACTGGGGTCGCATCATCAACATCGCATCGGTACATGGGCTGGTCGGCTCGGTGCAGAAATCAGCTTATGTCGCAGCCAAGCACGGCATCGTCGGCCTGACCAAGGTGACGGCACTGGAGATGGCGCATACCGGCATTACCTGCAATGCAATATGTCCGGGCTGGGTCCTGACGCCGCTGGTGCAAAAACAGGTGGATGCGCGTGCCGCACGCGAAGGTTTATCGGATGAAGCAGCGAAGAAGGATTTGGTTTCAGAGAAGCAGCCGTCCGGCGAATTTGTCACGCCGCAGCAATTGGGTGCGCTCGCGGTGTTCCTATGTAGCGAGGCTGCAGTGCAGGTACGCGGTGCAGCATGGAATATGGATGGCGGCTGGACTGCACAGTAAGTCCAGCGCCCCGCTCCTCTGCTTTATTGCAACTTGCTGCTGTCCAGCGGTACACCAGTACCGGCCTGGATTTCTTCCAATGTGACACCTGTCGCCAGTTCCACTAACTGCAAACCTTGCGGCGTCACATCCATCACACCCAGATCGGTGATGATGCGATCAACCACTGCAACACCCGTCAACGGCAGGCTGCATTGCGGCAATATCTTGTGCGATACCGTGCCATCCTTGGCACGCGCCACATGCTCCATCAACACCACGATGCGTTTGACACCTGCAACCAGATCCATCGCGCCGCCCATGCCCTTTACCATCTTGCCCGGGATCATCCAGTTTGCAAGGTCGCCCTGCGCCGATACCTGCATCGCACCCAGCAAGGCGATATCGATTTTGCCGCCGCGTATCATGCCGAAGGAATCCGCCGAGCTGAAATAGGAGGAGCCAGGCAAGGAGGTTACCGTCTGCTTGCCGGCATTGATCAGGTCAGGGTCTAGCTCATCTTCGGTCGGAAACGGGCCTATGCCCAGCAAACCGTTCTCCGATTGCAGCCAGACGTGGATATCGTCCGGCACGTAATTCGCCACCAGCGTCGGTAAACCGATGCCGAGGTTAACGTAAGCACCATCCTGTAATTCCTGCGCTGCGCGCGCTGCCATTTCTTCCCGGGTCCAGGCCATATTATGTCTCCGCGTTGATTAGTTAGCGCGCAAAGTGCGTTGCTCTATCCGCTTTTGCGGGTGCGCATTCAGCACAATGCGATGGATGAAAATACCTGGTGTGTGGACGTGATCCGGATCGATTTCGCCGATTTCAACCAGCTCCTCCACTTCCACCACGGTGATTTTTCCGGCCATCGCCACATTCGGATTGAAGTTGCGCGCGGTGCGGCGATAGACCAGGTTGCCCGCCTTGTCCGCCTTGTAGGCTTTAACGATGGAAATGTCAGCGACCAGCGCCCGTTCCATGACGTATTTTTCGCCATCGAATTCCCGCACATCCTTGCCTTCAGAAACCACCGTACCAACACCGGTTTTAGTGAAAAAAGCAGGTATGCCTGCACCACCGGCGCGCAATTTTTCGGCCAGCGTGCCTTGCGGCGTAAATTCCAGTTCCAGTTCCCCGGCCAGGTACTGACGCTCGAATTCCTTGTTTTCACCGACGTAGGAGGCAATCATTTTCCTGATTTGACGGGTGACCAGCAATTGGCCAAGGCCAGCGTCATCGATCCCGGCATTATTGGAAATGGCAGTCAGATTCCGTACGCCGGAGTCGCGTAAGGCCGCGATCAGGGCCTCAGGGATGCCGCACAGGCCAAAACCGCCGACGGCGATGGTTTGCCCGTCGCGGACTATATCTGCCAGCGCGGATGCCGCATCAGGATAAACTTTGTTCATAGTCACCCTTCTTTGTGTAGAGTAGTCAGAAGCACAGCAGGTGCATCCGCCAGCATACGGCGGTGCTGTCATCGTCACAATACCGTAGAACTACGAGGCATGAGGGCTAAATCCGGCATGAGTGAACCAGCAGACATCGCAGCTATCGATTACGAAGGCATATTCCGGCACGCGCCCATAGGCATGTGTATTTCGCAGCATCGTGTGATGCATGACTGTAATCATGCGTTGACCACCATGTTTGGCTATGCGCCCGGCGCATTGAGCGGCCTGTCCTTCGCCCTGCTCTATCCAAGCTACGCGGAATTCGAGCGCACCGGTGCACGCATCGTCCCCATCATGAATGCCAAAGGCTGCTACTCGGATGAGCGCATCATGAAGCGTGCGGACGGGCAATTATTCTGGTGCCATGTCAGCGGACGCGCCTTGCAGAGCAAGGATCCGCATGCGGCAGGAATCTGGACGTTTGAAGACTTGAGTGAAAAGCGCCCGGTCACGGCTGAGCTGACGCCGCGTGAACGGGAAATCGCCGCACTACTGGTAGATGGCAAAACCAGCAAATTAATCGCGAAACAAATCGGCCTCAGTCCCCGTACGGTAGAGATGCACAGGGCGAAACTGATGCGAAAATTTACCGCAACCACGTCCAGCGAACTGGTGAACCGTTTGCTGGGCGTAGCCAGGCAGAACACTGCCGGTTAGCAGGCCAGGCACCATTAGCCAACCGGCGTTTCCGAATGGAAGTTACTGCACGCTCATGCCGTCGTCGGCAGTCATGATAGAGCCGTTGATAAAGTGCGATTCCTCCGCCGCCAGTAGCAGCAGCAAGCCATCCAGATCTTCCGGCTTGCCTATGCGTTTGCGCGGCAACAGTTCCAGCACTTGCCGTCCTTGCTCACTCTGGAAGTATTCAGAATTAATCTCGGTACCGATATAGCCTGGGCAGATGGCATTGACGTTAATACCAAACTTGCCCCACTCCAGCGCCATCGCCTTGGTCATGTGCACCACCGCCGCCTTGCTGATGCAATACAGGCCCAGCTCCGGCACGACGCGCAAACCTGCGACCGAACCGATATTAATAATACGGTGCTGTTTTTTCGGATCGCCTTTGTAGCGGGTGATCATGCGTTTGGCGACTTCCTGCGCCACGAAAAATGCGCCGCGCTGATTGGTATCCATCATGTGTGCGTAATCTTCCGGCGTCACATCGACCAGGCGCTGGCTGGCAGAAACACCCGAGTTATTGACCAGGATATCGATCGCGCCGGTTTCGGTCTCTGCATGCGCAATCGCAGATTTGATGCTGGCGTAATCAGTCACATCCAGGCTGACGACCTGGGCAGCGCCACCTTCGGCTTCGATCTCGGCACGCAACTCCTTCAAGCGGTCAACCCGGCGTGCGGCCAGGATGACCTGTGCCCCTGCCATCGCCAATACTTTTGCAAAACGCGCACCCAGACCACTGGAAGCACCGGTAACGAGGGCTACCTTGCCCTCAAAATTGACTTCTATGCCCACTGAATTCCCCTGATTATTGATGCAGTGCAAATAAAAACGTACGACTTACGCGTTATCATTACACGAAAGCGCAGGAATGCGCGTTTTTGCGCTTCGTATTGCTGCTAAAACAAGGGACAATATCGGCTTCAAGCGTGAAAATATCAGAACTCATTTCATAAATATCCGTGAGATGCGTTCTTACCAAAAGCGGTGCTGGCAAGGCGTGCGACGCGTCGCATAGTGGCCTATGCGCAAGGAGCACAACGCGGCCAGCGCCGCTTTTGGTAAGAACCCGAAGGGAACGGGCTATTTGGGCGTATTGCTGCGTTGCGCCGCTTGCCAAGGGGACCACCCTTGGCGGCACGACGCGCCTTGCACTACATCCCCAATAGCCGCGTTCGCACTCGCGGATATTTATGAAATGAGTTCTAGACAATACATAATGACCAATACCCAAACTGCCGATTCCAGCCTGCTCGAACAATACGGCCCGCGTGAAGCGATGGAATACGATGTCGTGATCGTCGGCGGCGGCCCTGCAGGCCTGGCTGCGGCGATACGCCTCAAACAACTGGCGGCTGAAAAGAATAGCGAAGTATCCGTCTGCATCCTGGAAAAAGGCGGCGAACTAGGCGCGCATATCCTGTCCGGCGCAGTGATGGATCCGCAAGCGATCACCGAACTGTTTCCTGACTGGAAGGAACTCGGCGCTCCGTTGAATACAGCTGTCAGCGAAGACCGCTTCCTGTTCCTGAGTGAGAAAAAAGCCTACAAGACACCGAACTTCCTGTTGCCTGCCTGCTTCCAGAACCACGGCAATTATGTAGTTTCACTGGCTAATGTCGTACGCTGGCTGGGCCAGCAAGCCGAAGCACTGGGCGTCGAAGTATTCCCCGGCTTCCCCGCTGCTGAAATCCTGTACAACGACGACGGCTCGGTCAAAGGTGTAGCGACCGGCAATATGGGCGTGAATCGCGCTGGCGAGCCTACTGCTGCCTTCCAGCTGGGTATGGAACTGCACGCCAAGTACACACTGTTTGCCGAAGGCTCGCGTGGCCACCTTGGCAAGCAGCTGATGGAGAAATTCAATCTGAACGAAGGCAAGGCACCGCAAACCTATGCCATCGGCATCAAGGAATTGTGGGAAATCGATCCGGCCCTGCATCAGCCTGGTCTGGTGATCCACACCGCAGGCTGGCCACTTGCCAGCGATACCTATGGCGGCTCTTTCCTCTATCATCTGGAAGACAATCAGGTCGCAGTTGGCTATGTGGTCGGCCTCGGCTATGACAATCCTTATCTGTCGCCGTTTGAAGAATTCCAGCGCTACAAAACGCATCCGGAAATCAGCCGCTTCTTTGTCGGCGGCAAACGTATTTCCTACGGTGCGCGTGCGATCACCGCTGGCGGTTTGCAATCGCTGCCGAAGCTGGTGTTTGCCGGTGGCGCACTGATAGGCTGCGATGCGGGCTTCCTCAACGCCAGCCGTATCAAGGGCAGCCACGCGGCGATGAAGAGCGGCATGATGGCAGCCGACGCTGCCTTCGTCGCCCTGGGTGAAGGTCGTCAGGCCGATGAGTTGAGCGACTACCCTATCGCGTTCAAACAATCATGGCTGCATGAAGAACTGCACGTCGCGCGCAACTTCAAACCGTTCATGAGCAAAGGCCTGTACACCGGCTCGCTGATGGTCGGCATAGACCAACTCATCTTCCGCGGCAAGGCACCGTGGACCCTGCGTAACACGCACGCTGACCACACTTGTCTGCGCCCTGCCTCCGAGTTCCAGCCTATCGCGTATCCGAAACCGGACAACAAGCTGACGTTCGACCGCCTGTCATCGGTATTCATTTCGAATACCAATCACAGCGAAGACCAGCCTATCCATCTGACGCTGAAAGATCCCAACGTACCGGTGCAGGTCAACCTGGCTGAGTATGCGGGCCCTGAAGCACGCTACTGCCCTGCCGGTGTCTATGAATTCGTCAAGACAGATGCGGGTGACGACCGTTTACAAATCAATGCGCAAAACTGCGTGCATTGCAAAACCTGTGACATCAAGGATCCGACACAAAACATCGTATGGGTTACGCCTGAGGGTGGCGGTGGCCCTAACTATCCGAATATGTAAAAACAAAAAGCCGCTTTTCAGCGGCTTTTTTAATATTCATTGCACGACAGCGTGAAGGCTTAGAGCTTCCATTCCCCGCTGATTATTTTCTCCAGCCAGAATGCGCCGATGACGGTTTTGACGTCGGTGATTTTTCCTTCGCGTATCAGGCCGGGTAGTTCATCCGCGCCCAGCGTAAAGATATCGAGGAACTCCTCATCATCCAGCTTGCGCTCGCCGGCAGTCAGGCCGCGCGCCAGATACAGGTCCAGGTGCTCGTCTGCATAAGCAATCGCATTGTGTATGGTGCACACGAATTGCCAGTCGGTCGCGGTGTAACCGGTTTCTTCCAGCAACTCACGCTTCGCGCAGGCCAATGGCTCTTCGCCCGGATCTATCTTCCCGGCAGGGAATTCGATAAAGACGCGATCTATCGGGTAGCGGAACTGCCGCTCCATCAACACCTTGCCGTCATCAAATAAAGGCAGGACGACCACCGCACCAGGATGCTTGATGTACTCACGCGTAGTCGGCTGGCCATTCGGCAGACGCACGGTATCGCGTTGTACTTTCAGGAAATGACCGTCGTAGGCGAGCGTGCTGTCGATGCGAATTTCTTTGAGGTGATTATCCATCTGCAGCTCCGGTAGGCACTCAGCCTGCATGATAAGGCCGATGTGCGTCACTGATGTCAGTAAAGTCTGTCAGTGATGACGCTTGCGCATATAGCGCATGACAAAGCCTGGATAGGCCAGCACGATAAATAGACAGCCGGTCACGGCGAAAAATTCCCAGCCTTGCGGGAAAACACTGCCGATACGGGACTCCAGCCCGCGTGCGACCAAACCGACGACCAGATACAGTACGAACAGTTCGATCAGACGCAGCCAGACCGGCTTGCTGGAGGAAGATAAAGGAAGAACGGCGAAAAGCCGTTCATTGAAGAATGGAAGGTTGGCGCTGAACAGCGCCAACAAAATCACAAACCAGCTGGCAAGTGAGACATCCACTCAGTTTCAGATCAGGACGCGAGCGTCTTGACGATAGCAGCTGCGCAAGCTGTCATCAAAGGACCTGGTACCAGGCCCAGAACCAGCAAGGAAGCGCCGTTGATGCTCAGTGCAACACTCACGTCTTTGCTGACCACGATCTTGGAGTTATCCAGTGGCTCATCGAAGTACATGACTTTGACCACACGCAGGTAGTAGTAAGCACCAATCAGCGAGAACAACACTGCTACGATCGCCAGCCAGATCTGGCCTGTGCTCAATACAGCTTGCAATACCGACAGCTTGGCGTAGAAGCCGACGACTGGTGGCACACCTGCCAGCGAGAACATCAGCATCAGTGTAACCAGCGCGAACCATGGGCTGCGTTGGTTCAGGCCTTTGAAATCGTCGATGTTTTCAGCTTCGAAACCAGCACGCGACAACAACATGATGACGCCGAAGATGCCCAGGGTAGTCAGCACATAGGTGATCGAGTAGAACATCGCTGCGCTGTAACCGTTGGTAGTCGTGCCATCAGCACCGACAACCACGCCGGACAACAAACCGAGCAGGATGAAGCCCATTTGCGAAATCGTCGAATACGCCAGCATGCGCTTGATATTCGTTTGTACGATCGCGGTAACGTTACCGATTGCCATCGACAGCACAGCCAGGATGGTCAGCATTTGCTGCCAGTCGATCGCCAGTGCCGGCAAACCTTCTACCAGCAGACGGATGGTGATCGCGAATGCAGCCAGTTTAGGCGCACCACCCAGCAACAGGGTGACCGATGTAGGCGCACCTTGATAAACGTCAGGTACCCACATGTGGAACGGTACCACGCCCAGTTTGAACGCCAGACCAGATACCAGGAATACCAGACCGAAGATCAGGATAGGTTTGTTCACGGTACCAGCTGCGGTAGCACGTGCCACTTCGGTCAGGTCGAGCGAACCGGTTGCACCGTACAACATCGAGATACCATACAACAGGAAACCGGAAGCCAGCGCACCCAGGATGAAGTACTTCATCGCAGCTTCGGTCGAGACAGCGTGGTCACGACGCATAGCAACCAGTGCGTACAGCGACAACGACATCAGTTCCAGACCCAGGTAGATGATCAGGAAGTTGTTGGCCGAGATCATGACCATCTGACCCAGCAGCGAGAACAGCGCGAGCAGGTAGAACTCACCGCCGAGGCGGCCATTTACCATTTCACGGTCCAGACCGTATTGGCGCGAGTAAATCAGTGTCAGGCCAACGGCAACATACGAACAGATCTTCAACAGGCTCGACATCGGATCCGAGACGAACATATTATTGAAGGTGTAGACAGTCGCACCTGTGTTGAAGTCACACAGGCTAAGCACACCGCAAACCAGCAATGCAATAATCGACAGCACGTAAGTGATGTTGCGTTTCTCGTCCTTCAGAAACAAGTCAATCAGCAAAATTGCGCAAATCGCAATTGCCAGGAATATTTCAGGAAGGACGGGTATCAGATTCAAATTATTCATTTTGTCGCAGTTCTTGTGCGTTTACTTTCGCGGTCGCGGCGTTTATTAATTCAGTTTCGAGATGGCGACGTGCTTCAGCAAGTCGGTAACCGAAGTTTGCATCGCATCGGTGAATGGTGCCGGGTACAAGCCCATCGCCAGGACAGCGATAGCCAGCAGGCCCAACATCAGGAATTCACGTTTGTTCAGATCTTTCATCTCAGACACGTGGTGATTGGTGATAGCACCAAAGATCACGCGTTTAGCCAGCCACAGCGAGTACGCTGCACCCAGAATCAGAGCGGTTGCTGCCAACAGGCCGATCCAGAAGTTGAATTGGACTGCGCCCAGGATCACCATGAATTCGCCGACGAAACCGGAGGTTGCTGGCAAGCCGGCATTACCCATCGAGAACAGTACGAAGAATGCAGCGAACTTAGGCATGACATTCACAACGCCACCGTAGTCAGCGATGTTACGGGTATGCATGCGGTCGTACAGTACACCGATACACAGGAACATTGCGCCGGATACGAAACCGTGCGAAATCATTTGTACGATACCGCCCTGCACTGCCATGTCGTTAAACATGAAGAAACCGAGGGTAACGAAGCCCATGTGTGCAATCGACGAATAAGCAACCAGCTTTTTCATGTCGGTTTGTACCAGTGCGACCAGACCGATGTAGATAACAGCGATCAGCGACAGGGTAATCATGAAGCCTGACAGGTAGTGGCTGGCGTCTGGTGTGATCGGCAGCGAGAAACGCAGGAAGCCGTACGCACCGAGTTTCAACATGATTGCTGCCAGTACGACGGAACCACCGGTAGGCGCTTCCACGTGGGCATCCGGCAACCATGTATGCACTGGCCACATCGGAACCTTGACCGCAAACGCCATCAGGAATGCCAGGAAGATCAGGATCTGTGCATCCATAGGCAGCGGCAATGTGTGCCATGCCAGGATGTCAAAGCTGTGGCCGGACTTGAAGTACAGGTACAGCAATGCCACCAGCATCAACAACGAACCGAAGAAGGTGTAGAGGAAGAACTTGATCGAAGCGTAAACACGGTTCGCACCACCCCATACACCGATGATGATGAACATCGGGATCAGTGTCGATTCAAAGAATACATAGAACAGTACGCCATCCAATGCGCTGAACACGCCGATCATCAGACCGGACAGGATCAGGAACGCACCCATGTACTGAGCCACGCGCTTTTCAATCACTTCCCAGGCTGCGATCACGACGAAAATCGTAATGAACGCGGTCAGGATGACGAACCACATCGACAGGCCGTCTACGCCCAGCGAGTAGTTAATGTTGAAAATGTCGATCCATTTCAGCTTCTCGACGAACTGCATGCCGTGAGCGGCATTGTCGAACTTTGCCACGATAGGCAAAGTCACCAGGAAGCTGACGATAGAACCAAACAGCGACAGGACGCGCACCGCGTTTGGATTGGTATCACGGCCTACGGCCAGGATGAACACACCGAACGCGATTGGTAGCCAGATCGCGAGACTCAAGAGGGGAAAAGTTGACTGCATCATGTTTTTATTTACTTTATTTCGCTAACTTATTTGGCGAACAACGGGAATATCACGAAATAACTCAGTAAACCCAGCATGCCGAGAATCATGACAAATGCGTAGTGATAAATGTAGCCACTTTGGAATACACGGATCACGCGGGAGGACCAAGCTACTACTTTGGCACTACCGTTAACAATCAGACCATCAATCAATGTCTTATCACCGACTCTGGACAAACCACCACCCAGCAGACGTGCACCGCCAGCGATGACAACTTCATTGAATTTATCCATGTAGTACTTGTTCTCAAGCAGCGTGTGCAGAGCATGGAAGTGCTTATAGAACCATGCTGGTACACGCGGATTGATCATGTAGCAGTAGTAAGCAGCCACCACACCTGCCAGTGCCAGCCAGAACGGCGCGGTAGATACACCGTGGATCGCCATCGCTACTGCGCCATGGAAGTGTTCTTTCAACTCAGCCATTGCACCGTGCGATTCGCTGACGGTGATCACACCGTTGAAGAAGTCGCCGTGCAACATAGGCTGGATCGCGAAGAAACCGATCAATACCGACGGTATTGCCAACAAGATCAGCGGCAAGGTAACAACCAATGGCGACTCGTGCGGCTTCTGACCTGGGGCCAGACCGTGGTGTTCATCATGGCCATGGTCGTCATGCGCGTCATGTGCATGATCATCGTGACCGTGGTCAGCGTGAGCAGCTTTAGCATGTGCATGGTCGTCATGGTGTGCGTGCTCTTTACCGAAACGCTCTTCACCGTGGAATACCAGGAAGTACATACGGAAGGAGTAGAACGCGGTAACGAATACACCAGCCAATACAGCAAAGTTAGCGAAACCGGAACCAAACAGAGTGGTTGCGTGCACTGCTTCGATGATGCTGTCCTTCGAGTAGAAACCCGAGAAGAACGGTGTACCGATCAATGCCAGCGAACCAAGCAAAGATGTGATCCAGGTAATCGGCATGTATTTACGCAAGCCACCCATATTGCGGATGTCCTGATCGTGGTGCATACCAATAATGACGGAACCCGCAGCAAGGAACAGCAAAGCCTTGAAGAACGCGTGAGTCATCAGGTGGAATACAGCAACCGAGTAAGCGGATGCGCCCAGTGCCACAGTCATGTAACCAAGTTGCGACAGGGTCGAGTAAGCAACCACGCGCTTGATATCGTTCTGGATGATGCCCAGGAAGCCCATGAACAGCGCAGTGATCGAACCGATGATCAGTACGAAGGACAAGGCGGTATCCGACAATTCAAACAGTGGTGACATACGCGCCACCATGAAGATACCTGCGGTAACCATGGTCGCCGCGTGGATCAGCGCGGAAATCGGGGTTGGGCCTTCCATCGAGTCAGGCAGCCAGACGTGCAGCGGGAACTGCGCCGATTTACCCATCGCGCCGATGAACAGGCAGATACAGGCAACGGTCAACAACATCCAGTCAGTACCAGGCAGAGTCAGGGTCGCGAGTTGCTCTTTCTTCGCGAAGACTTCTGCGTAGTCCATCGAGCCAGCGTACGCCAGCAACAGGCCGATACCGAGGATGAAGCCAAAGTCACCGACACGGTTGACCAGGAACGCCTTCATGTTCGCTACGGTCGCGGTAGGCTTGGTGTACCAGAAACCGATCAGCAGGTAAGAAACCAGACCCACTGCTTCCCAACCGAAGAACAGTTGCAGGAAGTTGTTGCTCATGACCAGCATCAACATCGCAAACGTAAACAGCGAGATGTACGAGAAGAAGCGGTTGTAGCCTTCGTCTTCTTCCATATAGCCGATCGTGTAGATGTGCACCATCAGCGACACGAAGGTCACGACGCACATCATCATCGCGGTCAGGCTATCGACCAGGAAACCGACTTCAAGCTTGAGCCCGACGACGGTCATCCATGTGTACAGGTTGCCGTTGAAAGTCGCACCATCCAACACCAGCGACATCGTGTGCAATGACAAGATGAAAGAAATCAGAACGCCCAGGATCGTCACAGTATGCGACGCCTTGCGACCGATCAAGTTACCGAAAAATTTTGTACCGAACAATCCAGCAATCATAGAGCCGGCAAGTGGTGCCAGCGGTACGACCAGAAGGAGGTGTGGGTTAAGTTGCCCCGCCATGAGTGAACCTTATCGTTATTTTTTGGGATTAGCCTTTGAGGCCGTCAAGATCTTCGACATTGATGGTATCCAGAGTACGGAACATGGAAACCAAAATGGCAAGACCAATCGCAGCTTCAGCAGCAGCCACCGTCAAGATGAAGAAAACAAAAATCTGACCGGCTGCATCACCCAGGAAATAGGAGAAAGCGACGAAATTCATATTCACCGCCAACAGCATCAATTCGATAGCCATCAACAAGATGATGATGTTCTTACGATTCAGAAAAATACCAACGATCGAGATCGCGAACAAAATCGCGCCAAGGATCAGGTAATGTACGAGCGATAACTCCACAACACTCCCCTTATTTTTGTTCTGCTGCAGGAGCAGCTGGTGAATCGCCATTGGCGCGAGCGGAATCCGCCTTCATTTTTACGACACGCAAACGATCGCTGGCTTTAACTCTGACTGCGTCGCCAGGAGCGAAGTACTTGCTGTCTTTACGTTTGCGCATGGTCAATGCCACTGCCGCGATCATGCCGACCAACAACAGCACCGCTGCAATTTCAAACGCATACAGATAGTCGGTGTAGATCAGTTTGCCCAGTTCCTTGGCGTTGCCGATGTTGGCCGACACTTCAGGGACTTGGGTATGCGAGCGCCAGAAGCCGCGGAACAATACCGCTGCCATTTCCAGCACGATCACGACACCGATGGTTGCTGCCAATGGCAAGTAACCCCAGAAACCTTCACGCAGTTTGGTGAGTTTGATGTCAACCATCATGACCACAAACAGGAACAGCACCATGACCGCACCGACATAGACCAGAATCAGTACGATGGACAGGAACTCAGCTTTGAGCAACATCCACAGTGCAGCAGCCGAACAGAACGAGAGCACGAGGAACAGCGCCGCGTGAACCGGATTCGATTCGGTGATAACGCGTATGGCAGCGAGTACGAGAATCGCTGAAAACACGTAAAACAAGACAGTTGTAAATTCCATAAGCAGTCTAAAAATCAGCAAAAAGTCAGCAAGAGGTCAGCCAGTAACAGCGACCCATACTATTAAATCAACGATAGGCCGCGTCGGCGGTGCGTGCTGCTGCGATTTCTGGTTCGTAGCGATCACCTACTGCCAGCAACATTTCCTTGGTGTAGTACAAGTCGCCGCGTTTTTCGCCGTGGTATTCCAGAATATGTGTTTCCACGATCGAATCGACCGGGCACGACTCTTCACAGAAACCGCAGAAAATACATTTGGTCAGATCGATGTCGTAACGGGTGGTACGGCGGGTGCCGTCCTCACGCTGATCCGATTCGATCGTGATTGCCATCGCCGGGCACACTGCTTCGCACAACTTACATGCGATGCAACGCTCTTCCCCGTTCGGATAACGACGCAGCGCATGCAAACCACGGAAACGTGGCGACTGCGGAGTCTTCTCTTCCGGGAACTGCACGGTAATTTTGCGTGCAAACATGTAGCGACCTGTCAGCGCCAGCCCTTTGAAGAGCTCACGCAGCATCAAGCTACCGAAAAAATCCTTAATTGCTTCCATCTTGGCTTCCCTCTTTGCTCAGCCCTGCTGCATTAATTCCAGATATTCCACGGAGTCTTCATCCAGATCGCGACGATCAACAGATAAACGAGTGTCAGTGGGATAAACACTTTCCAACCCAAACGCATGATTTGATCGTAGCGATAGCGTGGGAACGATGCACGGAACCAGATAAACATGGTTACGACCATCAAGGTCTTCAGACCCAGCCAGATCCAGCCTGGTACCCAGGTGAACGGCGCCATATCGATCGGTGATGTCCAGCCGCCCAGGAACATCAGGGTAGCCATGATCGAGATCAACCACATGTTGGCGTATTCAGCCAGGAAGAACATCGCGAACGACATACCCGAGTATTCAACCATGTGACCGGCAACGATTTCTGATTCGCCCTCAACCACGTCAAACGGATGGCGGTTCAATTCAGCCGTACCCGAGATGATGTAGATGAAGAACATAGGCAGCAATGGCAACCAGTTCCACGACAGGAATGTCAGGCCCATTTCTGCAAAGCGACCAGTGTTTTGCGAGTTCACGATAGTGGTCAGGTTCATGCTGCCGGTAACCATCAGGATGATCACCAACACGAAGCCCATCGCGATCTCATACGAAATCATTTGTGCCGATGCACGCATCGCACCGAGGAAAGCGTATTTGGAGTTCGATGCCCAGCCGGCGACGATCACGCCATATACTTCCAGCGAAGTAATCGCCATCACGAACAGCAAACCTGCATTGACGTCAGCCAATACTGTTTCTGGTCCGAATGGAATCACAGCCCATGCAGCCAAGGCCGGCATGATGGTCATGATAGGAGCGATGACGAACAAGGCCTTGCTCGACTTGGCCGGAACAACGATCTCTTTCAGCAAGAGTTTGACGCCGTCGGCGATCGGTTGCAGCAAACCTGCAGGACCGGTACGGTTGGGGCCATGACGCACGTGCATCCAGCCGATGACCTTACGTTCCCACAAAGTCAAATAAGCTACAGCACCCATCAATGGGGCGACCACTGCAATAATTTTGACCAGATTCCAAACTAACGGCCAATAGTATCCAAGGAAAGATTGACCCGTCGCGTGGATGGATGCAAACAATTGATCCATTACGCTTTCTCCACGCTGATAGAACCAAACATCGCGCCCAGACCGGCGGTGGACTGATGTCCTGCCGCTACGCGCACCACATTAACCGGCAACTTCGCATCGATGGCGGCAGCCAGGACTGCACTACCCGCACCTTGCGTAACCTTGACCTGATCGCCGGCAGCTACACCGAGCTTGGCAGCCAGATCAGCCGACAGCCATGCCTTAGGCGCAGCACCGTCGTTGGTTTGTTGCAGAGGTTGCGAGCGACGTACGATCGCGTCAGTTGCGTAAATCGATACATCAGCAACGCGTTCCAGTTGCAAGCCAGTCGCTGCTACTTCTGCCTGCGGCGCTGCTTTGCCGAGGTTGTTCAGACGTGGCACCAGGTTGGCATCTGCAGGAGCGTTCGCACCGATGATTTCGTTACGGATAGCTTCCGATGTTTCGTAGTCGAAACCGCTCAGTTCGAGCAGATTGCCGAGCACGCGCAATACTTTCCATGCCGGACGTGTATCGCCCAGAGGCTTGACGGTACCGTTGAAGCTTTGTGCACGGCCTTCGCAGTTGACGAAAGTGCCGGAGGTTTCGGAGAACGGTGCGATAGGCAACAAGACGTCAGCAAAATCATTGCCGTGCTTGTATGCGGACATCACAACAACCATCTCGGCCTGGTTCAACGCAGCGCGTGCTACTTGCGGGTTGAAACTGTCGAGTTCTGGTTCTGCGTTCAGCAAAACGTATGCTTTACGTGGCTGCGCAAATGCTTGCGCTGCGTTTGCACCGTTGGCGCCTGGAACTGCATTGACCAGATAGCCACCAACGCTGTTGGCTGCTTCGGTCAGGAAGCCGAACTTGGCTTCCGTGTTTTGTGCAATCCATTGTGCTGCTGCGTGCAATTTCGCTGCTTGTGGGTGCTGCAATACTGCATTACCCAACAACACTGCCTTAGGCTCACCGGACAACAGGCTGGCCGCGATTTGTTTCGCTTCAGCCGAAGGCTGGATAGCGTCGAAACCGGCTGGTGCCGAGATGCCTTTGGCTTGTGCCACGGCAGCAACCACTTCGCTCAGAGCCGACAACCAGTCCGATGGCGCCTTGATCATTTTGTTTGCAACCGGCATCAACAGATCGTCGTCGCTGGCGTGCAAGATGCTGACGCTGGCGCCCTGCTTCACTGCCTGGCGCAGACGTGCTGCCAGCAATGGGTGATCTTTACGCAGGAAGGAACCGATGACGAATGCACGTTTCAATGCGCCGAACTCTGCGATCGACATGCCGAGCCAAGGAGTAACACCAGCGTCCAGCGAGAAGTCGGATTGACGCAGGCGGAAGTCGATGTTTTCCGAACCGATGCCACGTACCAGTTTCTGCAACAGCGACAGTTCTTCCAGTGTCGAGTACGGTGTAGCCAACGCAGCGATGGAATCAGCACCGTGTTCGTGCTTGATGTTACGCAAACCGTGCGCAACGTATTCCAGGGCGGTTTGCCAGTCAGTTTCCTGCCATTTGCCGTCTTGCTTGATCATAGGGCTGGTCAGACGGTCTTCGCTGTTCAAGCCTTCATAGGCGAAGCGATCCTTGTCCGAAATCCAGCATTCATTGACGTCGTCGTTTTCCAACGGCAGTACGCGCATGACTTTGCCAGCTTTGACTTGCACGATCAGGTTTGCACCGAGGCTATCGTGTGGGCTCACCGATTTGCGACGCGACAATTCCCAGGTACGGGCGCTGTAGCGGAATGGCTTCGATGTCAACGCGCCAACCGGGCACAGATCGATCATGTTGCCCGACAATTCGGAATCAACAGTTTTGCCAACGAAGGAAGTGATTTCTGCGTGCTCACCGCGATTGAGCATACCGAATTCCATCACGCCTGCAACTTCCTGGCCGAAACGGACGCAGCGTGTGCAGTGGATGCAACGGCTCATCTCTTTCATCGAGATCAGCGGGCCGACATCTTTCGGCGCTACTACGCGTTTTTCTTCTTCGTAACGCGAAGAAGAGTCGCCGTAGCCGACTGCCAGATCCTGCAATTGGCATTCGCCACCCTGATCGCAGATAGGGCAATCGAGCGGGTGATTAATCAGGAGGAATTCCATCACGCCTTTTTGCGCTTTGACGGCCTTCTCACTGTTGGAGCGGACAATCATGCCTTGCGCGACAGGTGTCGCACAGGCTGGCAATGGTTTAGGTGCTTTTTCAACCTCTACCAGGCACATACGGCAGTTCGCCGCGATGGATAATTTTTTGTGGTAACAAAAGTGTGGGATGTAAGTGCCAAGCTTATTGGCAGCGTCCATCACCATGCTGCCTTCTTTCACTTCGACTTTTTTACCGTCTATTTCGATTTCAACCATGGCTTTGCTTTTGTTGACTTCAGTGTTCTCACTAGGTTCGTATTGCTAAACGAAGTGATCGGCTAAATGTAAGCGGGCACCAAGCAATGTTTATGCTCAATGTGATATACAAATTCTTCACGGAACTGCTGAATCATTGCGCGTACAGGCATCGCAGCTGCATCACCAAGTGCGCAGATGGTACGACCCTGAATATTGTCGGCGACCGAATTCAGCATATCGATATCTTCCGGACGGCCTTGACCGTTCTCGATACGATGCACCATGCGATACAACCAACCAGTACCTTCGCGGCAAGGTGTGCACTGACCGCAGGATTCTTCAAAATAGAAGTAAGACAGTCGCAACAGTGCTTTGACCATGCAACGTGTTTCATCCATCACGATGACCGCGCCTGAGCCCAGCATCGAACCTGCTTTCGCGACCGAATCATAATCCATGTCGGTAGCCATCATCAGGTCGCCCTTCACTACCGGCACCGACGAACCACCAGGGATCACAGCCTTGAGCTTTTTACCGCCGCGCACGCCACCAGCGAGCTTCAGCAATTCAGCAAATGGTGTACCCAATGGGATTTCGTAGTTGCCTGGACGCTCGACGTCGCCGGATACCGAGAAAATCTTGGTGCCGCCGTTGTTAGGCTTGCCCAGTGCCGCATATGCTTCAGCGCCCACCTGGAAGATGAACGGTACTGCAGCAAATGTTTCCGTGTTGTTGATTGTGGTTGGCTTGCCGTACAAACCGTAGCTGGCAGGGAAAGGCGGTTTGAAGCGCGGCTGGCCTTTTTTGCCTTCCAGCGATTCCAGCAACGCAGTTTCCTCACCGCAGATGTACGCACCAAAACCATGGAATGCATGGAGTTGGAAGCTGTGTGCCGAACCCAGAATGTTATCGCCGAGGAAGCCAGCTGCGCGCGCTTGCTCCAGCGCTTCTTCAAAGCGATCGTATTCAGCGAAAATTTCGCCGTGGATGTAGTTGTAGCCGACGCTGACGCCCATCGCATAAGCAGCAATGGTCATGCCTTCGATCACGGAGTGCGGATTGTAACGGAGGATGTCACGATCCTTGAAAGTACCTGGTTCGCCCTCATCTGAATTACAGACCAGATATTTTTGGCCAGCAAAATTCTTCGGCATGAAGCTCCACTTCAGACCGCTAGGGAAGCCCGCACCACCGCGACCGCGCAGGGTCGATGCCTTGACTTCAGCGATGACCTGGTCAGGGGTCATGCCTTCGCTCAGGATGCGCTTCAACGAAGCGTAACCACCGCGCTTGACATACTCTTCCAGGCCCCAGTTATCACCGGTGAGGCCAGCGAAAATCAATGGCTTGATATGACGATTATGCAGACTGGTCATTTCTTCAATTCCTCTACCAGGGCGTCGATTTTGTCATCCGACATAAAGCTGCACATACGCTTGTTATTGACCAGCATGACAGGCGCATCACCGCAAGCGCCCATGCATTCGCCTTCAACCAGGGTGAACAGATCGTCATCCGTGGTTTCGCGATAATCGATACCGAGTTTATGTTTCAGGTAATGCGCAGCCTTCTCGCCGCCAGATAATTGGCATGGCAGATTGGTACACACCGAGATCTTGTACTTGCCGACCGGCTTGGTGTTGTACATGTTGTAGAAGGTCGCAACTTCTTGCACCGCGATCGCAGGCATGCCCAGATAGTCAGCAACATCTTGCATGACTTCAGGCGGCAGCCAACGGGTTTCGTCCTGGGCAATCTGCAGCGCGGCCATCACGGCGGACTGCTTCTGATCCGGAGGGAACTTGGCGACCTCGCGGTCGATTCTTTTATACGTTTGCTCTGATAACAGCATGTCTATGCCTCAAATATTGAGCCGCGATTAGCGGTCAATCTCACCAAACACAATATCTTGTGTGCCGATGATGGTTACTGCATCGGCAATCATGTGGCCCTTGGCCATTTCATCCAGGCCTTGCAAATGCGGGAAGCCCGGTGCGCGGATCTTCATGCGATATGGCTTGTTCGCGCCATCCGAAACCAGATACACGCCAAACTCACCCTTCGGATGTTCCACCGCTGCATATGCCTCACCTGTCGGCACGTGGAAGCCTTCAGTGAACAGTTTGAAGTGGTGAATCAAATCTTCCATGTTCGACTTCATGCCCACGCGTGATGGCGGCGCAACCTTGTGGTTGTCCGTCATGACTGGACCGGCATTGTTACGCAGCCACTCGACGCATTGTTTGATGATGCGATTCGACTGACGCATTTCTTCAACACGTACCAGGTAACGATCGTAGCAATCACCGTTGGTGCCGACCGGAACGTCAAAGTCCATCAGGTCATACACTTCGTATGGTTGTTTCTTACGCAGATCCCACTCAACGCCCGAACCGCGCAACATCGCACCGGTAAAGCCCATGGCCATCGCGCGCTCTGGCGACACCACACCGATACCGACCAGACGCTGCTTCCAGATACGGTTATCGGTCAACAGTGTTTCGTATTCATCGACATAGGTCGGGAAACGATTGGTGAAGTCTTCGATGAAGTCGAGCAAGGAACCTTGACGGTTTTCGTTCAGCTGGCTGATCGCTTTTGCATTGCGGATGATCGATGCCTTGTGTTGCGGCATGGTATCCGGCAGATCGCGATATACGCCGCCTGGACGATAGTAAGCAGCATGCATACGTGCGCCCGACACTGCTTCGTAGCAGTCCATCAGGTCTTCACGTTCACGGAATGCGTACAGGAACACGCCCATAGCACCAACGTCCAGCGCATGCGCGCCGAGCCACATCAGGTGATTCAGGATACGGGTGATTTCATCGAACATCACGCGGATGTACTGCGCACGCAGCGGCACTTCGATGTTCAGCATCTTTTCGATGGCCATCACATACGCGTGCTCGTTACACATCATCGAGACGTAATCGAGGCGATCCATGTAAGGCACGGATTGCAGATAGGTTTTTTGCTCAGCCAGCTTTTCTGTCGCACGATGCAACAGGCCGATATGCGGATCAGCACGCTGGATAACTTCGCCGTCGAGCTCCAGAACCAGACGCAAAACACCGTGCGCGGCAGGATGCTGAGGACCAAAGTTGAGGGTGTAGTTCTTAATTTCGGCCATTATTTCGCCCCGTATTGTTCTTCACGAATCACGCGCGGCACATTTTCGCGCGGGTCTATCGTTACAGGTTGATAAATGACGCGTTTTTGTTCCGGATCGTAACGCATTTCAACATAGCCAGAGACTGGGAAATCTTTGCGGAATGGGTGACCGATGAAACCGTAGTCGGTCAGGATGCGACGCAAATCGTTGTGACCTTCGAACAGGATGCCGTAGAAGTCAAAAGCTTCACGTTCATACCAGTTGGCGGTAGGCCAGACGTCGATCATCGATGCGACTACCGGCATTTCATCGTCAGCGGCGAATACACGCACACGGACACGCCAGTTATGCTTGATCGACAGCAGGTGCGAAACCACAGCGAAGCGTGGACCTTCCCACAGACCGTCGCCATATGTCGAATAATCGACACCGCACAAATCAATCATTTCTTCAAAGCGCAGGTCAGCGTGGTCACGCAGCACACGCATTGCAGACGCATAGTCATGCGACTTAACAACAATGGTGACTTCGCCCAATGCCTGCGTCAGGCTTTGAAGTTGGTCGCCGAGCGCATTGCGCAGAGCGGCCTCAAGGAGTTCAAGTTTGATCGTCATTTAAAAACCAGCCTTAGCGAGCAATCGTGTTGGTACGACGGATCTTGTTTTGCAACTGCATGATCCCGTACAACAACGCTTCAGCGGTTGGAGGACAACCAGGAACATAGACATCGACTGGAACGATACGATCGCAGCCGCGCACAACAGAATACGAATAATGGTAGTAACCGCCACCATTGGCACAGGAACCCATCGAGATAACCCAACGTGGCTCAGCCATCTGGTCATACACCTTGCGCAATGCAGGTGCCATCTTATTGCACAGTGTGCCTGCCACGATCATCACGTCGGACTGACGTGGCGATGGACGGAACACAACACCGAAACGATCCAGATCGTAACGCGAAGCACCTGCGTGCATCATTTCAACTGCGCAGCATGCCAGACCAAACGTCATTGGCCACATCGAGCCTGTGCGCGTCCAGTTGATCAGCTTGTCAGCTGTGGTGGTTACGAAACCCTCGTTCAATACGCCTTCAATTGCCATGACTTACTCCCAATCCAGCGCGCCTTTTTTCCATTCGAACACCAGACCGATGGTCAGCACTCCAAGGAAAATCATCATTGACCAAAATCCCAGCATCCCTACTTCGCGCATTGCTACTGCCCAAGGCACCAGGAACGCAACTTCGAGATCGAACAGAATGAACAGAATCGCGACGAGGTAGTAGCGCACGTCGAACTTCATACGTGCATCTTCAAACGCTTCAAAACCGCATTCGTAAGGGGAAAGTTTTTGTGCATCCGGTTTGTGCGGAGCCAGAACACGACCCAACACTTGTGGCACGACACCAACGCCGATACCGACCAGAATAAAAAGCAAAACGGGGAAATAGTTTTCGAGGTTCACGATTAGCGCAGTATGTTGAACGATTAATTGGCTTGCAAAATAATCCGTTAAATCAAACGACAATTTGTCGATAAAAAGCCAGCTTAGGTATGCCCCCTTGCTGGCTTAGAATTTTTGTTGGTGCCGACGGCGAGACTCGAACTCGCACAGCTTTCGCCACTACCCCCTCAAGATAGCGTGTCTACCAATTTCACCACGTCGGCAAGACTTCTATTCTAACCCGCCTTGACACATTTGCTCAATGCGCAATTGCATTAAAACAAGAACAAACAGCGAATAAAACACGCTTATTTTGGAATCTGATTTGATTGACCAGTTCCACTCGGCACAACTGGTGTTTCAGGAGCAGCAGCAGGTGCATTTTGTGCAGGTGCAGCAGCGCCAGGAACAGCCGAAGCAGGCAGATTTTCCATCACGCCGGCACTTGGTGTGGATGGCTTGTTACCGATGAATGCCAGACCCAATGTTGCGGAGAAAAAGATGACCGCAGCAACACCAGTAAATTTGGAAAGGAAGTTGGACGAACCGGTCGCACCAAACAAGCTGCCCGAAGCACCAGAACCGAAGGATGCGCCCATGTCGGCGCCTTTACCATGCTGCAATAATACGAGGCCGATAATCGTCAATGCGGACAAGACCTGAACAACGACGATGATGGTGTGAAAGCTATTCATTTAAGTTCCAGTATTTATGTAATTCGTAATAAAGCTATTGCAACTCAAGCCGCTTGAATGATTGCGAGGAAGTCTGCCGACTTCAATGCTGCCCCGCCTATCAAACCGCCATCAATATCTGACATGGCAAGCAACTCTTGCGCATTGTCCGGCTTCATGCTGCCGCCGTACAGGATTCTGACTTGCGCTGCGGCTTCGGCATTTTTGACCTGCAGCTGCTTGCGCAACATCGCATGCACTTCCTGCGCCATTGCCGGCGTCGCTGTCTTACCGGTGCCTATTGCCCAAACCGGCTCGTATGCTACAACAATCTTTGCCAAATCGCTTACAGCAATCGCTGCCAACACGACATTCAGTTGTTCTGCAACCACGCTATCAGTCTCTCCTGCTTCGCGTTGCGCCAGTGTTTCACCGACACAAACGATAGGAGTCAAACCTGCATTCAGTGCACGCACTGTCTTTTGCGCAATCAATTCATTCGATTCGGCGAAATAGGCACGACGCTCAGAGTGACCGACGATCACATAGCGACAATCGAATTCCTGCAGCATGCCGGTCGATACTTCACCGGTATAGGCACCTGCTTCGTGACTGGAGACATCCTGCGCACCGAGGGCGATCGCAGCGCCATTTAACAAGCCCTGGCACTGCGCAAAATAAGGAGCTGGGACACAGACAGCAACATCACACGTTGCGCTGCTTACATTGCCTTTTAATCCGCTTTTAATCTCTGTCAGCAATAGCGTATTGGCAGCAAGGCTGCCATTCATTTTCCAATTGCCAGCGACGAGTTTGCGGCGCATATAAGACCCATAATTTCAATAACCCGCTATTCTATCCCCTTGCAGCGAGCATGGTCAAACGGCATACCACTCTCACAGAATGAAAAAACCGCCCACTGCTTGCACAGTGGGCGGTTTTTAAACATCTGGCATGTCAGGAGTCGATTACTCTTGCGCTGCCGCTGGCTCCGGATTCTCTTCCGCAACCGCTGCCTTCATCGACAACTTCAGGCGACCGCGGTCATCTGTTTCCAGAACTTTAACGCGTACTTGCTGACCTTCTTGCAAGTAATCAGCAACTGCATTGACGCGCTCATTAGCGATCTGGCTGATATGCAACAAGCCATCTTTACCTGGCATTACTTGCACGATGGCACCGAAATCCAGCAATTTCAGCACAGTACCTTCGTAGATCTTGCCGACCTCAACCGAAGCGGTCAGCTCTTCGATACGACGTTTGGCTTCCTGACCAGCAGCTGCATCTACCGATGCAATGGTGACCACGCCTTCATCGCTGATATCGATCTGGGTACCGGTTTCTTCGGTCAATGCACGAATAACTGCACCGCCCTTGCCAATGACGTCACGGATTTTTTCTGGATTGATCTTGATCGTGATCAGGCGTGGCGCGAAATCGGACAATTCGCCAGTAGTGCCGCTAGGCACTGCTTTTTCCATTTCGCCGAGGATGTGCACGCGGCCTTCTTTAGCTTGCGCCAAAGCGACTTGCATGATTTCCTTGGTGATGCCCTGGATTTTGATATCCATTTGTAAAGCGGTGATGCCGTTAGCGGTACCAGCCACTTTAAAGTCCATATCGCCGAGGTGATCTTCGTCGCCGAGAATGTCGCTCAAGACTGCGAATTTGCCGCCGTCTTTGATCAGGCCCATTGCGATACCAGCTACGTGTGCCTGCATAGGCACGCCAGCATCGATCAATGCCAGGCAGCCGCCGCATACCGATGCCATCGACGAGGAGCCGTTGGATTCGGTGATTTCGGACACCAGACGTACCGAGTAGCTGAAATCTTCCGGTGCTGGCAACGCAGCAACCAGTGCACGCTTGGCCAGACGGCCGTGACCGATTTCACGACGTTTAGGCGTACCAACGCGACCGGTTTCGCCGGTTGCGAACGGAGGCATGTTGTAGTGCAGCATGAAGCGATCCGAGTACTCACCCATCAATGCATCGATCTTTTGCTCGTCACGTGCGGTACCCAGGGTTGCGATAACCAATGCCTGTGTTTCGCCGCGGGTGAACAATGCAGAACCGTGGGTACGTGGCAATACGCCGGTACGGATGCTGATAGGACGCACTGTACGGGTATCACGACCATCGATACGTGGCTCGCCTTCGAGGATCTGCGAACGAACGATTTTTGCTTCCAGATCAAACAGGATGTTGCCGACTTCAGCTGCGTCAGGTGCTGCTGCGCCGATGGAAGCAGCTTCTGCCGCCAACTCGTTGTTCACTTCAGCAAATGCATCTTTCAGCTTGGCGGTACGTGCCTGCTTGTCTTTGGTTTGGTAAGCAGCGCGCAATTTCGCTTCAGCGAAATGTGCGACGCGCGCGATCAGCGCTTCGTTCTTTGCCGGAGGTGTCCATTGCACTTCTGGCTTGCCGCCATCACGCACCAAATCGTGAATCGCATCGATCACTGCTTTCATTTGATCGTGGCCATAAACAACCGCGCCCAACATGACTTCTTCCGACAATTGCTGCGCTTCGGATTCAACCATCAATACGGCTGTTTCAGTACCAGCAACAACCAGATCCATCTGCGATGTTTTCAGTTGTGTTGCGGTCGGATTCAGGATGTATTGACCATCGATGTAACCAACGCGAGCAGCACCCAGAGGACCGGCAAACGGGATACCAGCCACGCACAACGCAGCCGATGCGCCGATCATCGAAGCGATGTCCGGATCAATCTCAGGATTGACCGACATGACGTGAATGATGATTTGAACTTCGTTCAAATAACCTTCCGGGAACAGCGGACGAATCGGACGATCGATCAGACGCGATGTCAGTGTTTCTTTTTCGGAAGGGCGGCCTTCACGTTTGAAAAAGCCACCTGGAATACGACCGGCAGCGTAGGTTTTTTCTACATAATCAACGGTCAATGGGAAGAAATCCTGACCTGGTTTTGCATCTTTGCGAGCGACAACCGTTGCGAGTACGACCGTATCTTCGATCGAGACGAGTACGGCACCGGAAGCTTGACGAGCGATTTCGCCGGTTTCAAGCGTGACCGTATGTTGACCATACTGGAAAGTTTTAGTGACTTTATTAAACACGGTGTTCCTTTCTAATTTTACCGACAGATTTTCAGGCGCTGTCGTTCACCTCACCACAAACAACCGGACGATATGAGCGATTGTTTTTATTACTAACTACATTACAAACAAGTACAAACCACCAAAAGACAAAATGCCCGCATCAGAGAACTGACGCAGGCATTTTTATCTATGAAAGCCGGATAAAATAGCGCAACGAAATTACTTGCGCAGACCGAGCTTTACAATCAGATCGCGGTAACGAGTAGCGTCTTTACCTTTGAGGTAGGACAACAGGCTCTTACGGCGATTAACCATCATGATCAAACCACGACGGGAATGATGATCTTTAGTGTGTGCTTTGAAGTGGCTGTTGAGTTCGTTGATACGAGCTGTCAACAATGCGACTTGAACTTCCGGCGATCCGGTGTCGTTTTGACCGCGGGCGTTATCGGCAACAATAGCTGCCTTGCTTGCTTTTTCGAGAGACATAAAAACTACCTTTCACATGCGATGCATAGAGTCTGAACCCCATACACCGTGAACAACGATTAAAAAAACTGGTCGAATTAACCAGCCCCGCAGTATAGCGGAAAGACCCAGCCGATTCAAACACTTAGCGCATTTATTTGAGGAAAACAGCATGAAATATGGTCAAAAAGCAATCCTGGGAGGATTACTCCTGATGCTGGGCGCTTGCGCCAGCTTCATGCCGCCGCCTATCAGCATAGGCGAACCCGAGTCTTCCGTCGTCTCCAAGCTGGGACAACCGACTTCCCGGATCGAGGATAAAAACGGGTATTTACTGGAGTATACGCGTAACCCCTGGGGCCAGGCCACCAATATGGCGCGCTTCGACCGCAGCGGCAGGCTGATTTCCTATGAACAAGTGTTAACAGTCGAGAAATTCGCCACCATCAAGCCCGGCATCGCGACCAAGGATGATGTGCTGCGCACCATCGGCCACCCTTCCGAGACTTCCTACCTGTCCCGGCTGCAACTGGAAGTCTGGAGTTATCCATACAAGGAAGCTGGCGTCTGGAATTCGGTCATGCATGTGCATTTCGACAATAACGGCGTCGTCAAGATGATGCAAAACGCGCAGGATATGCGTTTTGAGAGGGATGGCATGTTTGGCTTCGGTCGCATGTAAAACAGCCGTAAACACTGAAACCAACACCGAAACCAGCGCGCAATAAACGTCCGTAAACGAAAAAAGGCTGATGCTTATGGCATCAGCCTTTTTTATCGCCCTCCTCGCAAGGAGCGCTGCTTCAGCAGCCCGGCGCCACGATCATGGCGGCGCGCAGGCCCTGAACATTCAATTCCAGACGGCCCAGCCGATTAAGCTGTAACGCGCTTGTCTTCCGACGAAGCTTGCAAAGCAGCTTCTTTCGCCTGCATGTTTTTACGCATAGGGCTCAGGATCAGTTTTGCCGACAAGCCAGCGAAGATAGTGATGATCGCTGCCACCACAAATACGCGGCTCCAGCCACCACCGGCAGCCAGTACCGATGCCAGTGGCACCAGCAAAGCAGCCGTACCTTTAGCGGTGTACAGGGTACCCGAGTTACCAGCGGCGAATTTGCTACCGAAGATGTCAGCGCAGATTGCTGGGAAGATCGAGAAGATTTCACCCCAGAACAGGAAGATCAAGGCTGCGAAGAACATGAACGCGTACATATTGTGGCCCCAGGTCATCAAGCCCAACAGCGCCAGACCTTCGCCGATGAAGACGATGAACATGGTGTTTTCACGACCGATTTTGTCGGAGATGAAACCGCACAGTGGACGGGTGATACCGTTGGCAACGTTATCGATCGACAAGGTCATGGTCAACAAAGGCAAGGTAACGCCGAACAGGGTAACGGGCAGCGAAGCAAGGCCGTAGTCGTTAGCGATAGGACCCAATTGTGCAGTTGCCATCAGGCCACCGGAAGCAACCAGTACGAACATCAGGTACAGAACCCAGAATACTGGCGATTTCAGCATTTGCTTGGTGGTGTAATCAACCTTGGTAGCGGAACCGGCTTTAGCCAATGCAGCTTTAGGAGCAACAGGCTTAACCAGCAACATCGACAAGATGAAGATACTTACGCCCTGGATGATACCGAAGGTGAAGAAGGTTTTTTCGTAGCCAGCCGATTGGATCATGTTAGCGATAGGAATCACTGTGATCGCAGCACCAGCGCCGAAACCGGCAGCGGTCAAACCAGCAGCCAGACCACGACGGTCCGGGAACCATTTCAACGCGTTACCAACGCAGGTACCGTAGACGCAACCAGCGCCGATACCCGACACCACCGCACCTGCGTACAGCATAGGCAGCGACGAAGCGAAGCTGTAGATGATCCAGCCCAGGCCTGCACAAATAGCGCCGCCGGCAACAACAGGACGAGGACCGAATTTATCAACCAGGTAACCTTCGATAGGAACCAGCCATGTTTCAGTCACGATAAAGATCGAGAATGCGAGTTGAATCGCAGCCTTGCCCCAGTGATGGGCATTGTCCATCGGCGTCACGAACAGGGTCCAGCCGTACTGCAAGTTCGCCACAAAACCCATACATACGATACCGATGACGAGTTGCATCCAGCGATTTTTGTAACCTGTGCCAGCTTGTGCTACTGCCGCGCTTGTTTGATTGTTGCTCATTTCTAACCACCTCTCAAGAAGTCATAAACGTTGAAACAGCGTTGGTCAGGCCATGACAGGCCGACAGCTTGTTTCGAATGAATTGTTTGACGGCAGGCATCCGAATAAGGAAACGTAAGGTTTCCGATGTGGGTCAAGACCATCGACGATCTGTGACTTATTCGTGTAGTTGATGACGTTGACCAACACGGCCAGATGTGTGCGTATCGGCAAAGCCGGCACACGCCATTACGTCAAATGCCTGCTATACCAGAGGAGGTGCGCGGGAGCGATATGGTAGCGAAGCTACCGAGATGAATTGCTCGAAAGTGGCTTCGAGTCTGGCCACGATCATCTGTGGCACAAATGGTTTGATCGACAGCGACGATGCGCCGTCATCGAATTCGTCTAATGCAAGGTGCTTGGAGAGATTGCCATCAGCGGAGTCACCCTCTTCGAGCGTACATTGATGGTCGAAAGCCGTTTGTTGTACATATGTCAGCGCACCGGCAAACGCAACGTGCTGCGAAAATAGCAGCAAGAAGGCAAACCAGATATAGACAAAGGATGAACGGGATTTCATGTTTGAGATGATCTCGCTGGTGACATTTGCAACCAGTTACAAGCAAGATCCTTTCAGCTCATTTATTTCATCAATGAAGCAATTATATATATTTTCGGCGTTTGGTGTCCGATAGATATTCAATCGCCGACTGACAGATATTCGATCTCGTCATAATGGCACAGTTCCCAATGCACGATCAACGCTTGTTGATGAGGGATAACACGTAGAAATCAAAACGCTTCCGTTAAGGAAGCGTTCAGATTGATGCCTTGAAGCAAGGTGAAAAGCCAGGAATGCGAATTAATAAACGCCTTGCGCCAGGATCGCGTCTGCCAGCTTGACGAAGCCAGCGATATTCGCGCCATCAACATAGTTGATGGAACCATCAGCACGTTTGCCGTGGTGTGCGCAGTTGGCATGGATTTCTTTCATGATGCTATGCAAACGCTCGTCAACTTCCGCATGGTGCCAGGACAAGCGCAAGGCATTCTGCGACATTTCCAGACCCGAGGTAGCAACACCGCCTGCATTGCTCGCCTTGCCAGGTGCATACAGTATGCGTGCATTGATAAAGGCATCGACGGCTTCCAGCGTCGAAGGCATATTGGCACCCTCCGCTACACATACGACACCGTTCTTGATCAGGGTTGCTGCATCGCTGCCATCCAGTTCATTTTGCGTTGCGCAAGGCAATGCGATCTGAACCGGGATATGCCATGGGCGCTTGCCTGCTTCGTATTGCAATTTGAATTGCTTGGCGAACTCTTCGACGCGACCGCGCTTGACGTTCTTCAATTCCTTCATCGCTTCCAGCTTTTCTTCGTTGAAGCCATCCTTGTCGTAAACCGTGCCGCCGGAATCGGACATCGCAACGACCTTCGCATTCAGCTCCATCGCTTTTTCAACTGCAAACTGCGCAACGTTACCAGAGCCGGAAACCGAAACGGTCATGCCGTCGAAGGATTTGCCGCTGTGACGCAGCATCTCTTCAGCAAAGTAAACGGTGCCGTAACCGGTCGCTTCCGGGCGCATCAGGCTGCCACCGTAAGCCAGGCTTTTACCAGTGAAAACGGCTGAAGTATCATTCGACAGCTTTTTCATCATGCCGGCCATGTAACCGACCTCACGCGCACCGACGCCTATATCGCCAGCAGGAATATCGGTATCCGAACCGAGGTGACGATACAGTTCAAACATCAATGCCTGGCAGAAGCGCATGACTTCGCCGTCACTCTTGCCCTTGGGATCAAAATCGGAACCGCCCTTGCCGCCGCCCATAGGCAATGTGGTCAATGCATTCTTGAAGCTTTGCTCGAACGCGAGGAACTTCAGGATAGACAGATTGACCGACGGGTGGAAACGCATACCGCCCTTGAACGGACCAATCGCCGAGCTGTGCTGAATACGGAAAGCACGATTGACTTGCACCTGACCACGATCATCCACCCATGACACGCGGAATTGAATGACGCGCTCTGCCTCTACCAGTCTCTCCAGCAAACCATCCTTTGCATACTTCGGATTTTTTTCGATAAAAGGCCACAAGCTGAGCATGACCTCTTTAACAGCTTGCAAAAATTCTGGTTGATGAGGGTCGCGCTTGGCGACCATGGCAAGAAAGCCGTCCACGGTGGCGTGAGTCAAAATTGCTCCTAATATAAATGGGGGAAGTACGTATCCGGCTTAGTACCGGATCACAGTCTGCGATCGCAATTGATGTATAGCGTCGCTTTACTACGTGAAGGAATAGGCTGAATCTGCATCTTTCACAGAGCGCACTATTTTAGTGCAATTTGACAAGATACGCAGCTAAAAGCTATCTGCCATGTCACAAATATGTTGAAACACATCAAATGCTTATCGAAATCAGAACTGCCAGAAGGTAAATAAAGGGCCTACAGCACCATGAGTAAACGCACGTAAACAGTGCAAAATCTGTGATTAAAACAAACAGCCAGAGCAGTTGAGTATTCGCATGAGCATTGCCCCTAGTTTGCAAAGCAAAGTCGCCATTTAGCCGCATCTCAATGTTGCAGCCCGTTCGCATTTCAAGTTTGCCAGGGATATCTAGCCTTGCTGAATGTATGCTATCGACCAAAAGCGGGCATTCACCCCTTTCCCCCCATATTCACGGGATACTCATCAATGCGCCAGTCAGCGATGATCTGCATTTGAGCGGAATACATGCGTGACTGATGGCTTTATTTAAAATATCGAATCTAAATAACCGGAGAGGCAATAATGCTGCGAGATAAAAAACTGTGTAAGTTAGTTTTAGAAAGTGTCGTTGTCTCCGCATTGACTGCATTCACGTCATTTGCTTACTCCCAAAATACCGCCTCTCCCCGCGCTGAAACCATTTACTTGGGCGGCAGCATTCTCACTATGGCGGGCGACACCCCTCACTATGCAGAAGCAGTTGCCATTCAAAATGGAAAAATCATTAATGTTGGCTCAAAGGCTGCTGCTTTAAAGTTACGTGATGAGCGCACGCGCGTGGTTGATCTTGCCGGTAAAACCTTATTGCCGGGATTTATCGATGCTCATGGCCATGCCTGGATGACTGGATTCCAGAAATTATCCGCTAACCTTCTTCCTCCACCTGACGGAAAGGGCAGCGATATTCCCACTTTGGTTTCTTTGCTCAAGGACTGGCAAAGCAAAAATCAGGTTGCCATCGACAAGGTCGGCTGGATTATCGGGTTCGGTTACGATGACTCCCAACTTGCGGAGAAAAGACACCCAACGGCGACTGACCTCGATCAGGTATCGACTGACATCCCAGTCGTAGTTATTCATCAATCCAGTCATTTAGCCTCAATGAATCATAAGGCGCTGGAGATGGCCGGCATTACTTCCGAATCCCCAAATCCAGCTGGCGGCGTTATCCGACGCTTAGCTGATGGACGCACACCGGACGGTGTTTTAGAGGAAATGGCATTTTTTGGCCCGATGTTCAAGGTATTGGGCTCATTCGACCAGGATGTAAGTGAGAAAATTGCTCTTGCAGGTGTGGACTACTACATGCAGTTCGGCTTTACTACCGCTCAAGAAGGCCGCGCGAGTAAACAGATTACTCAAACCTGGAATAAACTGGCCAAAGAAGGAAAGCTAAAGATCGATGTCGCTGCTTACCCTGACCTTCAGGCGGAACAGGCGTTCATGAGTGCAACCGGCACCAAAAAGAGCTATAGCAATCACTTCCGTGTCGCCGGTGTCAAATTAAGTCTTGATGGCTCTCCGCAAGGCAAAACCGCGTGGCTAAGCAAACCATATGTTCATGCTCCTGCTGGACAGCCTGCCGACTATCGAGGTTACCCAGCGATTCCCAAAAATGATGATTTGCAATTATTGGTGAACCAGGCGTTCAAGCACAATTGGCAAATCCTGGCTCATACGAATGGCGATGCTGCCGCAGATGCCTTGATCAACGCTGTCGCCAAAGCCGAGAAGACGTATGGCAAAGGCGACCGTCGCACGGTCATGATTCATGCGCAAACGGTGCGTGAAGATCAGCTTGATCGCATGAAACAACTCGGCATTATTCCTTCATTCTTTTCCATGCATACCTTTTATTGGGGCGATTGGCATAGAGATGAAACACTCGGCAAGGATCGGGCATTTCGTATCTCACCAACACAGTCTGCACTGAAACGTGGGATGTGGTTCACCGAGCACCACGACGCGCCTGTGGCGTTACCAAGCAGCATTATGATCCTTCACACCACTGTGAATAGAACAACCCGCAGCGGTGCAGTTCTTGGAGAGGATCAACGGGTCAGCCCTTACATCGCATTGAAAAGCATCACCGACTGGGCATCACGACAGTATTTTGAAGAAAAGAACAAAGGAACGATTAGTGTCGGTAAGTTGGCTGACTTGGTCATTTTGGATAAAAATCCATTGAAAGTAGATCCTGCAACTATCCGCGACATTAAAGTGCTAGAGACGATCAAGGAAGGCAAGACCATCTTCTCTCAAGATTAAAGTGTTCGTTTAATTGCATTCGACGGTTGAAACCGCCGTCGAAAGCGGCCATTCAAGCAAGTCTAAAGATAACCTGACAACGTTGAGATCCGGCTAGATGGCAACTTTACTTTAAGCACTAATGGCAACAAGGATACCCATACTCAGCATTAATCAATCCTGGAAAGCTTCAAACCTGCTACGTATCAGGATGTCGCGAAAACGTTGTGCTGTAGGCGATAACGAACGATCCGCGTGCGTGATCAGCGACACTTCACGCCTGACATCAAAGTCCGCCAGATTGCGCATCACCAGGCCCAATCCGGTTGCCAGTTTAGTCAATGCAGTACTCATCACCGCGACCCCCAGTCCGGCCTCGACCATACCCACCATGGTCAGCGGCAAGTAAACCTCGTACAAGCGCGACAGTGTTACCCCCTCTATCGCCAATGCCTGATCCAGCCGGTCACGAATTGGATTACCTGCATGTGGACCGATTACCGGCACATCCGTCAAATCGCGCCAGCGTAAAACACGCTTATGCGCAAGCGCATGATCCGCGCGCATCACGACGACAAACGCATCAGTCGAAAGCAGGTAAGCAGTCAGATCGGGACGGTTCACGGATTCGGTACCGATACCGAAATCCACTTCACCCGAAGAGACCATCTTGGTCACCTGATGTTCGGCCACGTCGTGCAACTCAACTTTGACATCCGGGTAATCAAGTGCGAATTGCTTGATGTAGTACGGCAAGACCAGCGCAGCCTGCACCGAAGAGGCGGCGATCGAGACACGTCCTCGCCCCAGGGTCTTCAGTTCGCTCGAACTCAGGATCACGCTATCGATATCCGATACCGCTTTTTTCATCATGGGTAAAAGCTCGGCACCCGCCTGAGTAATGTGCAACTGCCGGGTATGGCGATCAAACAGGCGCAAGCCAAGATTGGCTTCCAGTTCATGCACCAGCGTGCTGACGGAGGACTGCGACAGATCCAGCTTATCCGCCGCGCGGGTAAAACTCTGCTCGGTAGCGACCGCGATAAATGCGCGTAACTGGCGCAAGGAAACGCTGTTATTGCTCATAGTATTCATAGCCTTACACGATTAATAAATTTGATTATATGTATTTACTGATACGTTGCAAACAATGATTATTCATTCGTCCGGGAAAGCACCGAGTTTGGTTGTTTAAGCCTACACAGAGCATCTCTACCAGCTCTCTCCTTCCTGGATAAACGAACGTACTCACAGCCTGCCCCGCGACATCATTGCGACGGCTCCGGGCCTGCATGGTGAGCAATTCATGACTCTTTAAGGAAAACCGATGAGAGATTTTGCGTACTTCGAACCAACCTCACTGGATGACGCGGTCACGCTGCTGCAGAGCTGCAAGGGTACTTTGCTGGCAGGTGGCACAGACCTGCTGGTGCAGATAAAGGAACATGTGCGTCAGCCCGACCATGTCATCAACATCAAAAAAATCCCTGGCATGAGCGGGCTTGATTACGACGAGCAAACCGGTTTGCGCATAGGCGCACTCACTACCACCCGCGCCGTCGAAACATCCGCCGTCGTGCAGCAGCACTATGCGAGCTTATGTCGTTCCGTGACCGACTTCGCGTCGATACAGGTGCGCAACCGCGCGACGGTAGTCGGCAATATCTGCCGTGCGTCGCCGTCGGCAGACACGCTGGCGCCGCTGATTGCCGACGGTGCCAGCGTGCAGATTTATGGCCCCGCTGGCTATCGCCAGGTAGCACTGGATGGATTCGTAACCGGTCCCGGGCAGACCGCGTTGGCCAGCGATGAAATCGTTACCCATCTCGTCATCCCGCCACCGCTGCCGCACACCGGCAAGGTCTATATCAAGCATGGTCGCCGCATCGCGATGGAACTCGCCACCGTCGGCGTCGCGGTGAGCCTGACGATGGACGGTCGCATCTGTCGCGACATACGCATCGTACTGGCAGCCGTTGCAGCGACGCCGCTACGCGCGACCAGTGCAGAACTCCTGTTGCGCGACCAGCACCTGGATACCCAGACCATCAACGCTGCGGCAGAAGCAGCCATGCATCAGTCACGTCCTATCAGCAATATCCGCGGCAGCGCTGACTACCGCAAACAAATGGTGAAGGTGCTCACACGCAGGGCAATAGAACAAGCCATCAAGGAGGCAGCATGAAGCAAATCATTCCCGTCACCATCAACGACGAAGCATGCGAGCTGGCGGTCGAACCTAATCGCACCCTGCTCGATGCATTGCGTACTGAAGGCGCACTGACCGGCACCAAGAAAGGTTGCGACGTCGGTGAATGCGGTTCATGCACAGTGATCCTGGATGGCAAGCCGGTCAATTCTTGCCTGGTGCTGGCGGTCGAAGTACGCAATCGTCACATCCAGACCATAGAAGGCATACAGACTTCATACGATGAAGTGCATCCGCTGCAGGACAACTTCATGCGCTGCGGCGCTGCCCAATGCGGCTTCTGTACTCCCGGCATTATCGTCATGGCAAAAGCCCTGCTCGATGAAAATCCGACACCGACTGAAGATGAAATCAAATTCGCGATCGCCGGGAATATCTGCCGTTGCACCGGCTATACCAAAATTATTGAAGCAATCAAGCTGACAGCAGCGCAGCAACATCAAAAAACGGAGGCTCCATGAGCGATCTCATCATAGGCCAGAGCGTCAAACGCACAGACTTGCTGGCTAAAGTAACGGGTAATGCCAAATACGTCGCCGACATGGGCATGCCTGGACTGCTGTACGGCAAAATGAAACGCTGCAACATTGCGCACGCGAAGATCAAGCGCATAGATACCAGCAAGGCACTTGAGCTGGCTGGCGTCAAAGCCATCCTCACACATGAAAACGTGCCACGCATCTTGCACGCAGGTTCACCGCATCCGCGTTCCGCCTCCGTCACTTGCGATCAGTACATACTCGATAACAAGGTGCGCTATTGGGGTGAAGGTGTCGCGGTAGTGGCAGCGATCAGCGAAGAAATTGCAGAGAAGGCGATAGCACTGATCGAAGTTGAATACGAAGAACTACCTGCAGTATTCACCGTCGAAGATGCGCAACGTCCGAATGCACCGCTGATCCATGACCGTCAACCCGGCGGCAATCTGGTACTCGATCCGGTGCAGTTCACGCGCGGCGATATAGAAGCAGGCTTTGCCGAAGCAGACATCATCATCGAAGGCGAATACGAAGGTGGCCGCCCCACTCCTGCCTACATGGAACCGAATGTCTGTACCTGCCAGTGGGATGGCAATGGCAACCTGACGGTCTGGATCTCGACCCAGACAGCCTTCATGGTGCGCGGCATCATGGCTGAAGTGATGGGCCTGCCTTTGCACAAAGTACGTGTACTGGTCGATCACATGGGGGGCGGCTTTGGTGCGAAACAGGATTTATTCCAGCATGAATTCCTGTGCGCATTACTGGCCAAGGAAACGCGGCGACCAGTGCGCATGGAATACAGTCGTGAAGAAACCTTCCTCGGCGGACGCTCGCGGCATCCAGCTAAAGTGTGGCTCAAACAAGGCTTTAAAAAAGACGGCACCATCACAGCACGACAAGCACGCGTGGTTTTCAATTCCGGTGCCTATGGTTCACACGGACCTGGCGTCACCATCGTCGGCACCTCGGCACTGCTGTCACTGTATCGCTGCGAAAACATCCATCTGGAAGGCCGCTGCGTCTACACCAACAGCCCGATCGCTGGTGCGTTCCGTGGCTATGGCGTGGTGCAGACCTATTACGCGCTCGACATCCAAATGGATGAAGCGGCAGAACGTCTGGGCATGGACCCGCTGCAACTCAAGCTGAAGAACGCAGTACGTGAAGGCGACATCGCGCCGTCCAACCACCCGCTCATCGGTCATGGCCTCGAGGATTGCATTAGCAAAGGTCGTGAAGTGACCGGCTGGGACCAGCTGCGCAAGCGCAAACGTGACCTCAGCGGACCTATGCGCAACGGCTGGGGCATAGGTTGCGAGATGCATGGCAGCAGCGCTTATCCTGGCATCAAGGAGCAAGGCAATGCCATCGTCAAAATGAACGAAGATGGTTCCGTGGTCTTGCTGACCGGCACCGCAGGCCTCGGTACCGGTGCGCATACCGCACTGGCACAAATCGTGGCTGCAGAACTCGGTGTGCAGTTCGATGCGGTGTCGGTGGTGCACGGCGATACCGATGTGGTGCCATGGGACATCGGTGCTTTCGCCAGCCACACTACCTTCATGGGTGGCCGCGCTGCGCAAATGGCGGCCGCCAATGTCAAAACTCAACTATTGGAACGCGCCGCCAAACAGCTCGAAACAGCTGCTGACAATCTGCTGGTTGACCAGGGCCGCATCACTATCCGCGACGGCAATGCAGCAGGCATCAGCGTAAGCGAAGCCGTCAGCGCCAAGAAAGGCATACCGGCAGCGCAACTGGTAGGCAGCGCCACCTATCATCCGACCAAGTCGTATTCGTTTGCCGCCCACTTTGTCGAAGTGAACGTAGATATTGAAACCGGCTACATCACCGTGGCTCAGGTCATACCCGTGCATGAAATCGGCAAAGTCATACACCCGGTTGGCGCAGCCGGCCAGATCGAAGGTGGCATACAGCAAGGCATAGGACATACGCTGTACGAGGACTATCAGATAGACATGCAGACCGGACGTTCACTGAATGCGAACTTCGTCGATTACAAAATGCCGCTATCGATGGATATGCCTCCTATCCACACACTCATCCTCGAGAGCGCACCTGATCCAGGTGGGCCCTTCGGTGCGAAAGGTGTAGGTGAGGATCCTATCGTGGCGATAGGCCCGGCGATCGCGAACGCGGTGTATGACGCCATCGGTGTGCGTTTCCATCACTATCCGATCAAACCGGAACAAGTGTTGCTGGCTTTGAAGCAGAAAGCAGAACAGGACGCGTCGGAGCAAACCGAACAGGAAGCGCTGGAGCAACAAGCGTAAAACTGGTACAGCAGAAACTAAAAGGCCGGACTAGCAATACTAGTCCGGCCTTTTTACTACGTTCATATTGCTGCGCTCAGAGTGGCGCCAATATCTGCTGCGCCCGCGCAATCGAATCAGGCGATATCTCCGCACGTATGCCATCAAACTTCGGCCCACGCGTCGCATCCAGTCCCATGCGCGAAGTAGTGCCGACGCCGGAAGCTGAAGGATCAAGCGCACTCCCCGGCAAGCCATCGACGATCACCACATCCTGATGCGGTTGCAAATGTGTCGCGATCGCCCACAGCACTTCCTCATCGCGTGTGATGTCGACGTCTTCATCGACCGCCACTACAGTTTTCAGATAAGGATCCCAGCCCAGCAGACCCAGCATCACCTGACGTGCCTCGCCCTGTCGCATTTGCTTAAGTGCGACGTAAGCATGGAAGTGTGTACCGGAACTCGGATAATGAACCGCAGTGACACTGGGGAAACGTTCACGCAGTTTTTCCACCATCTCCGATTCACGCGGTATGCGACCCAGATTCAAATGCTCGGCCGAGTTACCACCGACCACATCAACCAGGATGGTATCGTGTCGGCGTAATACCGTTTCGACCTTGAACAGATTGTTGGTCGATCTGTCCGACGAGTATCCAGTAAATTCTCCAAACGGCCCTTCATCCACGCGCGCTTCCGGATCGATCACACCTTCCAGCACGATCTCAGCCGATGCCGGTACTGCTATCCCGTACTTGGGCGTACGCACCACATCCAGCGGTGCGCCGAACAAGCCACCCGCGACATGACGTTCGTCTACACCAAACGGCAAACGTGCGGCACCTGCCAGCATGAACAAGGGATGCGCCCCTATCACCATAGCAATCCGCAACGGTTGCTTACGTTCAATCGCAATTTGCAGCAAACGCCACAAGTGTCCGCGTGAATGCAAGCTGGTCGCAATTTCGGTAGCTGAATGCAAAGTGGAACGGTGATAGCTCATATTGCCAACACCGGTGTCCGGATGTTCGGCCACGATCACCGCATTCGTAATGTATGGTCCTCTATCGGTAGCGAAGTGCTTGATGATGGGCAGTGTATGGAGATCGAAATTACTGTGCTGCACCGCATCCATGATCGGCCCGGTCGCAACCACATTTGGTGCTACCAGACGTCGTGCACGAGCCTGGTATTCTTCGTGCAGATGTTGCACTTCCACGCCCAGCATACGTGCTACGCGCTCGCGTGAAGCGAACATATTCGTCACCAGCCTCGCCCCCAGGTCGCGTACCTGATCAAATACCAGCAGCGGATGCTTACCCTGCCGCGCCAATTCCCACACGATGGAGGTCGGGTCCTGATCTGCACTAACCTCTTCCTTGATCGTCAAGGCATCATCCGGATAAGCTTGCAGATAGTCGCGCAGGAAGATGCGGAAATCCTGACTTCTGGAGAAATCAGGAATGTGTTTTTGTGTCATGCCGTGTCCTCTTTTACAGTTGGCTCATCAGCACATAAAGCTGGCGGACGATGCTGCACGCCCACCAGCTTTTTGCTTCGCATATACGCTATGAGGCTTACTTCACGCCGGCATAGGTATCGGTCAGGCGGGCTTGCGCTTCTTCCATCGTGCGCGGCGGCGGCGTCGTCTTGAGGCCGATCAGGCGTGCGATGTTATTGCCCATATAGTCTTCCAGGCCATCTTCATCCAGGCCCATGCCTTGCGGTGCAGGTGAGCACAGCACTTCCAGCTCACGCAGCCACATGCCAGGTTCGTTCGGTGGTGTATCGGTACCGAATACGATCTTGTTGCGCGGCAATTGCTTGGCGAATTCCACGATGCGTGACTGGAAGCACCAGCCCGATTCGCAGACCACATTAGGCGTATCCATCGCCATCCAGAATGCTTCGAACGAATAGTTACCACCGGTCTGAATACCGAAGTGACCGATGATGAAATTCACCATAGGGAACTCGCGGATGATCGGATAGAACTGGGTCGGGATGGTGTAAGGACCGTCCCCTGTGTGGATCAGTACAACGATGTTGTACTTCGCGCACATTTTCATCGCAGGACGCAGCCAGTCCAGCGCACGATCCGGGCGATAGCCGTGCATATTGGCGTGCAGCTTGAGCATCTTGAAGCCATATTCCTTGACGTGGAACTCCAGCTCCAGCGCGCCTTCTTCAGGGCCCCAGCGCGGATTGAAGGTGAAGTTGCCGATGAAGCGGTCAGGATATTTTTGGCACAGCTCCGCGATGTAAGCCATGTAGTCACGTATCCCGTCACGGCCACGACGGTTGCCGTCACGATAGCCGGTATTGCCTGGTGGCGGCTGGATGAAACCCATGTCGATGCGGCGTGGTTTGCCGTTGATCATGTAAGGTCCGTCCATCATTTTAAGCATACGCTCGCCATTGAATGGTTCGCCGGTGTGACGCCATGCTTCATCCACCAGATTGGTTGGGTGCAGATGAGTATCAATAATCATTTGTAGACTCCAGAATTAAGTGTGGGGAGCACGCAAGTAAGAGAGGCAATTAATGCCTGCTTACTTGTGCTTGCTGCCTGCCAGGCGCAATTGCGCCTCTTCGAGATTGCGTGGTGGCGGAGTGGTTTCGAGACCGATCATGCGGGCCACGTTGTTGCCCAGGTAGTCTTCCAACGTATCCTCATCCAGGTTCAGGCCTTGCGGCGGCTCGAAGCACAGCACTTCCAGCAAACGCAACCACATGCCTGGCTCATTCGGCGGGGTATCCGAACCGAACAGAACTTTGTGTTTAGGCAGCACCTTGGTGAATTCCACTATGCGTGACTGCAGGCACCAGCCGGATTCGCAATACACGTTAGGCAGGTCCATCGCCATCTGGAATGGTTCAAAGCAATAGACGCCACCGGTCTGCACACCAAAGTGCGCCATGATGAAATTCACGGTCGGGAATTCCTTGATCATCGGCACCCATTCAGTCGGGATGCTGTATGGACCGTCGCCGGTATGCAGCTTCACCAGCAAGCCGAGCTCTGCACATTTCTTCAACGCAGGTCGCAGCCAGTCGAGTGCGCGATCGGGTCGATAGGCGTGCATATTGGCCTGGAACTGGACCATCTTGAAGCCCAGTTCTTTCGCGTAATACTCGATGGCTTCGACGCCATTTTCAACACCGCAACGCGGGTTGTAGACGAAGCAGCCGATCAGGCGATCAGGGTATTTTTTCACCATCTCGACGGTATAAGCCATGTAGGCGTCGATGGATTCACGGCCATTGAGGTCGCCGTCGGTCCAGGTATAAATCGTGTTGCCTTGCGGTGGTTGTATGAAGGCCTTATCGATACGGCGTGGCTTGCCGTTGATCGTAAAAGGGCCATCCATCATTTTGATCAGCCGTTCGCCAGTGAAAGGTTCACCGTCATGGCGCCAGGCAAGATCGACTAGATTAGTGGGGTAACAACTGGTGTCGACTATCATGTGGATCTCCTCACAGTACATCAGGTTAGGATTACGCAAGTCTCATATCGAGATTTACGCTCTGCTTTCTGGAGGACTGTCAGGGGGCGACCTGCATAAGAAAAAACCCACTGACGAGTACTCCGCCAGTGAGCAATCTCCTATCGAACCATTGCGGCATTGCACCGCGCGATGTTCAATTGAACGCTTATACCCACTTACTGCTTCAAGTTATACATTTCGCCAACTTGGCCTGTCAAGACGAAATGGAAAAACCGTTTGATATATCGGGAATGCAGCTAGATCATTTCTATCTGCACATAAATCACAGGCGGTTCAGACGTCCCTGATCAAACGTAAAACATCGGCACGCGCCTCGGCACGCAAGGCAGCCATATCCAGTCCTGGAATCGCGTCATCCTCAACCACTATCGCACCGTCAGCCAGCAACCATTTCAAACGTGGCCGGCCACCGCTGGCGACCGGACCTATCGCCATATCATGCAAACCGAAATAGCGCGGCGCATCAAGGTCATACACCGCCAGATCAGCGGCCTGCCCTACTTCCAATGTACCCACGCCTTCGAAGCCCAGCATCTTTGCACCGTTCGCCGTCGCCCATCGCACGACCTGCTCGGCGGTGACGCTATCCGCTCCGGCCTCGCCTGCGCCATCAGGACGCGGTCGGGTTGCGGCACCTGCTTTAGCCCGGTGCACCAGCCAGCAAAAATGCACTTCACTGAGCATATCGGCCGCTTCATTCGAGGCCGCGCCGTCCACGCCCAGCGTCACCTGCGCGCCCAGTTTTTCCAGCATGGGGGCATTTGCAATACCATCCGCCAGACGCGCATTACTCTGCGGACAGTGCGCCATGCCGGTGCCGGATTTGCCCAGTATCTGCATTTCGGTATCGGTTAAATGCGTCAGGTGCGCCAGCGACACGTCGGGGCCTAGCCATTCATGTTCGGCCAGGAATTCTATCGGCAGGCAGCCAAATTTTTCGCGGCAATACTCCATGTAGGAAACCGATTCCGACATGTGCGTATGCATCGGTATCCCCATGCCACGTGCGATGCGCGCGATGTACTTCAAATCGTCTGCCTGTACGGAGACGGTGGCGGTGGTCGGCGCCATCGCCACGCGGGTACGCGGCCGCGGTCCGTTTTGATGGAAACGCGCAGCCGTTCTCTCGACATCGGCCAGCATGCCGTCCAGTGTCTCCGGCTGCGCCTGATTACTTGCATTCGTTTCCAGCTTGCGTGTGACCGTCGCACCACCGCGCAGCAACATGAAGCGCACGCCCAGGGCCTCTGCCTCTTCGAACAGCACAGCAGACGGGTCATAAGACATCCCCGGCGTGTAAATGTAGTGATGGTCGGCTATCGTGGTACAACCCGACAACATCAGCTCTATCATGCCTATGCGCGCCGCCAGACGCAGACGCTCTTCATTGAACGAATGCCGATACAGATAAGGTACGGACTGCAGCCACGGGCTGAGCGTCTGATTGATGCCGTTCGGCACACCTTTCAGCAACGTTTGAAACAAATGATGATGGGTATTGACCCAACCCGGATAAATCACGCAATCCCGTGCATCCAGCACCCGTTCGCCGCCTTGCGGCGTCAGGTCATTTCCCATTTCGGTAATAACACCCTGCTCGATACGTATATCGCTGGCCTTGCTACGCGCATCTACACCGGACTTGCCAGTGAGGATGGCATGCGCGTTCCTGATGAATACTTTGTTCGTCATGTGCGGAATGCTTTCTTTATAAGCGTGCTGCATAAGCGGCCAGTCAGAGAACATCGGCGATGCAACAACACGATGTTCACTAACCGTATGCCGATAACCTTAAAGACCAGAATTACCCGGCGTCTGCGTCAGATTATTTCTGTGGCATGCTGCCGTCTATACCTCTGACCAGATAGTTCATATTATTCATTTCATCATCGCTCAGGAATTTCCCGGCAGCGACGCGTTCTTTGCCGCTTTGATCGTAAATGGGACCGGCAAACGGATGCAGCTGACCATCGATGATGGCTTTCTCATCAGCGGCCATTTTTTCACGCACATCAGCAGGTACGGCGGCATTGAGAGGCGCCATTTTGATCATGCCTTCACGCAGCCCGCCAAGTACTTGCTTGGACTTCCAGCGCCCCGCCAGCACCTCCTCTACTTCCTTAATGTAATAGTTACCCCAGGTGTGAACGACAGAAGTCAGATTTGTTTTCGGACCGAACTTGGACATATCCGAGTAATAGCCGAGCGTGTACACGCCCTGTCCTTCCGCCATCGTGACGATCGCGATGCCCGATGGCGCATAGGCCAGGATGTCGACACCCAGTTTGATCAATGTGTTGGCGGCATCCCGTTCCTTGCCCGGGTCATACCAGGAGTTGACCCAGATCAGTTTGACCTGCGCCTGCGGATTGACGCTGCGCATGCCCAGCGTAAATGCATTTAACCCCTGCAATACTTCAGGGATAGGAAAAGCCCCGACATATCCGGCCACGCCCTTCTTGCTCATTTTGCCAGCCAGCACGCCTTCCAGATATCGGCCTTCGTAATAGCGCGCGTTATAAGTACCGACGTTGGCAGCGGTCTTGTAACCGGTGCCTTGCATAAAAGTGACTTTCGGTGCCTGACGCGCCACCTTGAGCGTCGGTTCCATGAAGCCGAATGAAGGCGTGAAAATCAGCTCACAACCTTCCTGTACGAAGTTGCGTATCACGCGCTCGGCATCCGGACCACCATGCACATTCTCTACATACTTGGTCGTGATTTTATTACCCATCGCAGCGACCAGTTCCTTGCGGCCCAGTTCATGCTGGTACGCCCAACCGCTTTCACCGATCGGCGTGGCGTAAAGAAAGCAGGTTTTAAGTGGCGCCGCCTGTGCTGATGCAACAAAACCCAAACCGGCAAACAGGCCGACAAGTACGCGCTGCAAGTGACGAAAATCGTATGACATGGTGAGTCTCCTTTTGTATTAATTTTTTAAACTAATTTTTATCAGGCAAAAAGTGAGTAGCAAAAATATGTACTCAGGCATCGGGCCGGAACGGCTGGCCCAGAGAAAATGGCGCATTGAGGCGTATGGTTTGTACATTGCGCGAGATCAACACCAACACCACGATGGTCGCCATATACGGTAAGGAAGACAGTAGTTGCGCCGGGACATTGATATTCACGCCTATACCTTGCACAAATAATTGCAGGATCATGACGCCGCCGAACAGATAAGCACCGACCACTACACGCAAAGGACGCCAGGTGGCAAAGACCACCAGAGCCAATGCAATCCAGCCTCGGCCGGCCACCATGCCTTCATTCCACAAAGGGGTGTAATACACAGACAGGAAAGCACCGCCTATGCCGGCCATCGCGCCGCCAAACGCCACTGCCATATAACGCAGCAAAATCACGCGATAGCCGACGGAATGTGCAGCCGACGGCGACTCCCCGACCGCACGCAGTACCAGGCCCCAGCGGCTGCGGTAGAGAAACCAGATCACTGCTGCCATTAGCAGCCACGAGAAATACACCAGTGATTGCTGATTAAAAAATGCCGGACCGATAAACGGAATATCAGCAAGTACCGGAACAGGGATAGGTGCTATCGCCGGCAACGGCGCTGCTTCAAAAGGTCGCCCCATGAAAGCGGACAAGCCGACACCGAAGATCGCCAGTGCCAGGCCGGATGCAACCTGGTTTGCCATCATGGTCAGGGTCAGAAAACCGAAGATCAGTGACATCGCGCAACCTGCCACCATCCCCGCCAACACTGAAACCAGCGGACTGGCGCCGGAGAATCCGACTGCGAACGCCGTCACCGCACCGACCGACATCATGCCTTCGGCCCCCAGGTTGAGTACTCCTGCTTTCTCCGTCACCAGTTCACCCAGGGCGACGATGATCAATGGCGTACCAGCAGCCAGCGTGGCGGCAATAATCGACGTGATCAGGTAGCTTTCCATAGCAACTTCCTCCAGGTAGCGGCGCCGTCTAAACGCAGGCGATAAGCAATGAATAAATCCGAAGCAAGCAGGAAGAACAGCAACATGCCCTGAAACACTTTGGAAATAGAAGAAGGCAAATCGATGAATTGCTGCGCCTGCTCGCCACCCAGATACAAGAGAGCCATCAGCAAGCTGGCAAGACAAATTCCGACCGGATGCAGACGTCCGACAAAGGCGACGATGATGGCCGCGAAACCATAGCCACTGGAAATGGATTCAGTCAGTTGCCCCATCGGTCCGGCCACTTCTGTCATTCCCGCGAACCCGGCCATCGCACCGCCAGCCAGCAAGCCTATCCAGATTGCACGCGATGCCGAGTAACCGGCATAACGGGCAGCGGCATCGGCTTGTCCGGATACCTGCATCTGATAACCAAGAAAGCTGCGCTCGAGGAATACATAGGCCACAGCCAGCGTCGCCAGCGCCAGCAGGAAAGCCAGGTTCAGCCGACTCCCTTCTATCAGCAGGGGCAACAAGGCCGAATCGGAAAAGGTAATGGTTTGTGGGAAGTTGAAACCTTGCGGATCTTTCCACGGCCCATGGATTAGCCACGAAGACAGAAACTGCGCGACATAGACCAGCATGAGTGTGACCAGGATTTCATTCGCATGGAAACGGGTCCGCAGGAACGCTGGAATCGCCGCCCACAGGCCACCACCGATTGCACCGGCCAATACCATCAATGGCAATATCCACAGGCTGCTACTGTGCTGGAAATACAAAGCGACGCCAGTCGCCGCAATTGCCCCCAGCAGAAACTGGCCTTCCGCACCTATGTTCCAGACATTTGCGCGATACCCGACAGCCAGCCCCACCGCAATCAGCATCAAGGGCGTGGCTTTCAGGAAGAGCTCGGACACCGCATTCAAATCGCGCACCGGATTCAAAAAGAAAATCCTGAAACTGGTGAGCGGATCTTTGCCGAGTGCAAGAAATAAAATCAGGCTGCCTGTCAACGTCAGAGCCAGCGCCAGCAAAGGCGACAGATAGCGCATGCGCCGGGACGCTTCCGGCCGCGCTTCCAGTCTAAGCATAACGAACCTCCATCGCGCTCAGTTCTGGCGCCGGACTATCCGTAGTGACGGAGTTGTTCCAGCGTCCGCCCATGAGCATGCCGATTTCCTCGACGTTGGTGTCGCAAGTCGGTGTCGCAGCTGAAAGCCGCCCGCCCGCGATCACTGCGATGCGGTCACTGATTTCAAACAACTCACTAAGTTCTTCCGAGATCACCAATACTGCGCCGCCGGCATCCCGCAGGTCGAGCAAAGCCTGGCGTATAAAAACCGCAGCCCCTACATCCACGCCCCAGGTCGGCTGCGCGATTACCAAAAGCTTGGGTTGCTGCATGATCTCGCGACCGACGATGAACTTCTGCAAATTACCGCCGGACAAGGAACGCGCCTGAGCATTTGCACCGCCGCATTTGACTTTGAAACGGGCGATGCAACGCTCTGCAAAATCCTGCACCGATGCAAAGTGAATCAGGCCCTTCTGTACCATGCCCGTGCCATATGCAGTCAGCAAAGCGTTCTGCGCCAGCGACATGCGCGGGACCGCGCCGCGGCCCAGCCGCTCTTCCGGCACAAAGCACATGCCGAGCGTCCGGCGCTGGTCAGGATTCATACGCCCTGCCGCCACACCGCAAATCTCGATCTGTGATTGTTGCGCCAGAGGCTGCTCACCGGAAAGTGCATAGAGCAACTCCTGTTGGCCATTGCCCGATACACCGGCAATACCAAGAATTTCACCCGATCTGACTTCCAGATGTATGTCTTTCAGGTCAATACCAAAAGGATCATCCGACGTTTGCGATAAACTTTCTACACGCAGACGCAACTTGCCACCACCACTGGGTGCACCACGTTTGCAGACCGGCAGATCCTTGCCTATCATCAGGCGCGCCATGGATTCCGGCGTTTCCTGCTGCGGCAGGCAAGTGCCGCTGACCTTGCCACCACGCAGCACGGTAGCCGTATGGCACAGCTCCTGGATTTCATCCAGCTTGTGACTGATATACAAAATGCTGCAGCCATCGCTGGACAGCTGGCGCAAGGTATCGAAGAGTTTATGCACTGCCTGCGGCGTCAGGACCGAAGTCGGTTCATCCATGATCAGCAGGCTGGGGTTCTGCAGCAGGCAACGTATGATTTCTACCCGTTGCCGTTCTCCCACCGACAAACCATGGGTCTGCCTCATGGGATCAACCACCAGGCCATAGCGCTCGGATATTTTTTCGATACGTCGCGCCAGATATTGCAGATCCGGTTTGCCGGGCAGTGACAAGGCGACGTTCTCGACCACGGTCAGGGTATCGAACAAGGAAAAATGCTGGAATACCATGCCTATGCCCAGCTGCCGCGCATGTGCAGGGCTTTCGACCTGTACCTGATTGCCTTCCCAGTACATCTCGCCGGATGTCTGATGGGTCACGCCATAAATGATTTTCATCAGCGTCGATTTGCCAGCTCCGTTCTCACCCAGGATCGCGTGTATCTCGCCCGGCATGACGCTCAAATCTATGCCATCGTTAGCAACAACCGATGGATATACCTTGGAAATGCCCTGCAACCTAAGTCGCGGCATCATAGTCTGCTCATTCATCCTCGTCTCCTTCACAGCACCGTTTCGTCACCTATCTCCGTAAGTTCTGAATTCGCTCCTTGCGCTTATCCCTCGCCGACCTCCTCCATATCGATACAGGCCAGCAACCCTGCCTCCAATCCAGACTCAAGCTCGTCCAGCTTGCGACCTATAAATACAAATTTGCTGGAACGCGCAGCGTCGTCCCAGGCATCCGCAGGACGCAACTCCATAATGCGATGCACTGCCTGCAAGACGTAACGCCTGTCATCACCAGCGATGGACAGAATGCCTTTCAAACGGAAGATGTCGTCACCATGCACAGCCAGCAGTTCCGTCAGATAGACATGCAAGGCCTGCACATCAAATGGCGCATCAATGACAAAAGAAATCGAAGAGACCGAAGGGTCATGCATATGGCCATCATCTGCATGCGCATGGTGATGCGTATGTTCAGTACATGTATCGTCACAGACATGTTCATGCATATCGTCATCCAGGAAATGCGGATCAGTCGCCATGACAGATGAAGTTGCGAAGCCGCCGATGCCGAGGATTTTCGTGAGGTCCACCTGCGCGTGACTGGAGTCCAGTATCTGCGCGCCGGAATTCAGACTGCGCATACGTTTGCGCAGATTGCTGATAGCTGCAGCATCAACCAGATCCGCTTTATTGATGATGATGCGATCGGCCGCGACGATTTGATCCAATGCCTGGTTATCGAAGTTGCGTAACTGCGGATCGTCGAGGTGCCCCTCTATATGCACGGCATCCACCAGAGTCACGATGCCGTCCAGATTAACCTGGCGTGCCACTTCGTTATCCATGAAGAAGGTCGCGGCAACTGGTGTCGGATCGGCCAGTCCACTGGTCTCGACCAGTATGTGATCGAACTGCTCGCTGCGTGCCAACAACTGCTGCAGTATCCGCACCAGATCGGTACGCACATCGATCACACAGCAAATACAGCCATTCGTCATTTGAAAGATTTCTTCGTCAGAGGTCATGACCAGATCCGAATCGACATCGACCTCACCGAACTCATTTTCGATCACGGCAATCCGATGTCCATGCTTCTCGGTCAGGATGTAATTCAGTAATGTCGTCTTCCCCGCGCCGAGAAAGCCGGTCAATATAGTGACGGGTACCTGCGGCACAACTGCCTGCTCATTGTTCTTGATGATCGCTGCCTGGTTCATATCTGCTCCGATGAGGTTGGGATACTGCAATCGAGACGAGACACACAGATGGCTTCTGTCCGAATACCGTTTGCATGTCTGGCACTAAGGTTGAGGACTAAATCAGGATGTGGGTGTAGAAGCTGAACATCGCCCTTCCAACATCCGTTGCTCTGGCGCTGCCAGCGGAAAGTCATGTTGGAAATAGAAATATGCAGTTGACCCGGGCGCAGAAATTTCGGCGGCGGCGACAGCGTGATGCATGGCATGTCGCCCGACGTATCGTGCAATCGTCGACGCGATAGAAACGAGCCGGGCAAAAATGAAGAAACGACTAAAGAACGAGTGGTGCATCACAGCCTCCGCAAAGAGAACTCACATCACTGTCGTCGCCCGGTTAAACCGGGGCGACATGTACACAGTGAGCAATCTCCCGCTTCACACCCATAACATTGCGTCTATGGATGCACAGCTGATCGCTTATACCCACTCATGCGGCTAGTTATATTTTCTATTCATGTGCGTGTCAACCATAAAATCCCGCACACTCCAGAAAACTCCCGTAGAGATAAGCTACATCTCAATATTTTTTTTCAAGCCTTGCCAGCGCTGCAATAAGCCGGCGTGCTCGATACCAAACAAATCCAGAATACGACCGACCGTATGGTTCACGATATCGTCGATGTCTGCCGGCTGATTGTAAAAAGCCGGTACCGGCGGTGCGATGATGGCGCCCAGCTCGGTGGCCGCAACCATATTCCGCAGATGGGCGAGATTAAGCGGCGTCTCGCGTGCCATCAATACCAGTCGGCGGCGCTCCTTCAACATAACGTCCGCCGCGCGCGTGATCAGGTTATCGGACAAACCATGCGCCACGGCAGCCAGCGTACGCATCGAACAGGGAGCGATCACCATGCCATCGCACTGGAATGAGCCACTGGCTATCGAGGCACCGATATCGCGTACATTGTGTACGACGTCGGCCAGCCCTTCTATCTCCGCCTTATCCATTGCCATCTCATGCACCGCAGTCATCACGCCGGACGCAGAAATCACCAGGTGACTTTCCCAATCGGTAGCTTGCGCCAGTACCTGCAGCATCCTGACGCCATAGATGGCACCGCTCGCGCCCGTAATCGCGATCACCAGACGCTTCGTCATGATGTACTCTCACAAAAATTCAACGATTGCTGCTGATGCAATGCACACTTCGCGTGCTCGATCCGTGCTTCTTCCAGCAAGGGCACACCGTTTTTGACAGCTGTCATCTCAGCCAGAATGGAAATGGCGATTTCCGCTGGCGTCTTGCTACCGATGTACATCCCTATCGGTCCATGCAATTTGCTCAACTGCGCATCATTGACGTCAAACAGCTTGAGTCGCTCCCGACGTTTTGCATTGTTCAGGCGCGAACCTATCGCGCCGACATAGAAGGCATCCGACTGCAAAGCTTCCATCAAAGCCAGGTCATCCAGTTTCGGATCGTGCGTGAGCGCTATCAATGCAGTGTGACGATCCAGCTTCCTTGCGTTTACAAAGTCATCCGGCATTTCATGTACGACTTCAACACCATCCAGTGACCAGGCTTCGCGATATTCTTCACGCGGGTCACACACCGTCACGTGGTAATCCATACCGGTCGCAATCTGCGCCAGGAAGCTCGACAACTGTCCGGCCCCGATGATCAACAGACGCCAGCGCGGACCGTGTATCGTCGTCATCGCAGCCTCAGAGACTTGCATGCTCATGCCGCTGGCAGCAGGTCCCAAGGTAGCTGTGCCGGCCATCAAATCCAGTCTGCGTGCGACCAGTTCATTCCGTTGCAAACTCTGCAGCAACTCGGCGATACCACTCTCTTTCGACAATGGTTCTATCGCCAGTTGTATCGTGCCGCCGCATGGCAAACCAAAACGATGTGCTTCGTCGGCACTGATGCCATAGGTAATGATTTCCGGACGTGTGCGTGTAATTCCGTGTTCACGTACACGCGCTATCAAATCATCCTCTATGCAACCACCTGATACCGAACCGATTACCGTGCCATCCTCACAGATCGACAGCATCGCCCCTTCCGGGCGCGGACTGGAGCCCCAGGTTTTGATCACAGTCACCAATTCACACCGACGCCCGGCAGCGATCCATGCTGCACAGGCTTTTAAGACCTCGAGATTGATGCTATCCATATTGCCTCGCCATGAAAACTGTCTGCTATGGGAAATTCCATTTATTGCAGTTGCTCATCAACGCAGCTTTATGCCTTGTCTTCCAATGCGAATCCCTCTACTGCTTCAGTCGTGCTGCGATAGTTAAACAGGATATTCAGGGCCACCGCAGTAAAACTGGTAAGCAAGATTCCGTTTTGCATGAACTTGGCGATAAACTCAGGCAATTGCGAAAAGAAGCGCTCACCGACCAATGGAATCATGCCGAGTACCAGGCTCACGGCCACGATGTAGAGGTTTTTGCTGTTATTGGCAAAGTCTGCGCGCACCAATATCTTGATACCTGCGGCAGCCACCATACCAAACATCACGACCGCAGCACCGCCCAGTACATATTGAGGAATCGAAGCGGCGAGGAAAGCCATCTTGGGCAAACATCCGAGCACAACCAGAATCGCACCGGCCGCCACACACACCCAGCGACTGCGTACACCTGTCATCTGCACCAGGCCGATATTTTGCGAATACGAGGTATAGCAAAATGTACCGAACACGCCGCCAACCATATTGCCTACGCCGTCCGCCCGCAGGCCACGCGCCAGGGTATCGCGCGTGATCGGACGTCCGACGATCTCTCCCAGAGCAAGGAAAAGTCCGGTCGATTCAATCATCATCACAATCATGACGACACTGAGCATCATGATAGAAAGTGGATCAAAGGTAGGTAAACCAAAATGGAAGGGACTGATCAGGCTGAACCAGGGTGCAGTCAGCACACCTGCAAAATCAACCTTGCCGAGCGCGATGGCGATGATGAAACCAAATGCAATCGACAGCAGCACGGAGATATTGGTGAGAAAACCCTTCACAAAGGCCGTCAGCAACAATACCGATAACAGCACCGTTCCTGCCAGGGCCAGATGCAAGGGAATGCCATACATCGGATTCGGGATGGGGCCGGTCGGACTTGCTATCGTGGGCTGGCCACCAGCTGCCCAGTTGATACCGACCCGCATGAGTGAAATACCGATCATTAACACGACCGAACCAGTGACGACAGGCGGGAACCAGCGTACCAGGCAACTCATGTAAGGCGCGGCAAAGTAAGTAAATATCCCGGAACCGATGACAGCGCCGAAGACTGCCTGCATGCCGAGATCCGGATTGCTACCGATTGCAATAATCGGCCCGATGCCGGTAAAGGCAATACCCATCATGACGGGTAGACGGATACCAACCTTCTTTCCCATACCCATACATTGAATCATGGTCACCAGTCCGCAACAGAACAAATCGGCACTGATCAGAAAAGCGATGTCCTCCTTCGACATCTTTAATGCGCCACCAATAATGAGAGGGACTGCGATGGCTCCTGCATACATCACCAACACATGCTGTAAACCTAGTACGAAAAGCTTAGGCGGCGGAAGCAACTCATCGGCTGCATCCACGTGGGCAATTTCCTTCATGCCTCGTCTCCTGGTTTTTATATCGCCCGATTTCCTGGCTTGGCATCTCCGGCGTACGCTTGATTGAATCGAGCGCAAACTGAGATTGCCATCGGGTCTGCTATCGGTAAATAGCAATAAAAATATTAATCCATCGTGTTAGGCAATGAATGAGCTGGGGCAGCATAGGCAGTTGGATGCCAGGCCTGAAGGTGACGACGCTTGCATACCTGGAGTAGATAGGCAATCGCCGAGATGATTGCAATAGTGATAATTGGCAACCACTGAATGAGCGCAGCCCTGCTCGCACAATGAAAATCAGGCGGGCTGATTAGCTGATACCTCAAGGTCAATCACATGAAATAGGAAGATGCGCGGATGACAGGAACTTGCATGGTCCTGCCCGTTCTTTAGTTGCGCGAAACTGGGCAAGAAAAAGATCGGTCAGATGTACTGATAGTGATGCAAATCAAATCCGGAAAAGAAAAAAGGGTCCATCTTGCGATGGACCCTTTATATCTGGTGCGGCTGGCAGGAATCGAACCCACGACCCCTTGGTTCGTAGCCAAGTACTCTATCCAGCTGAGCTACAGCCGCGAAAGAAAAAATTATAGCATGACTATATTTCAGATTGGAAGCCCCGTTTGCAGATTTTTATCTAAATAATTCTACAAAGGCATTTTTTCTTATTCCACACACACCACATGTACCATCATCCTGCCCTCTTGCCCATGATATGTGCCATATTAAACAAGCGACAGAATGCAGCCCCTATCAAAGTCCATACCCTCCGGATGCAGGCGACTTACAAGCGTTCGAACGCATAACGTATGCTACAGTCGTCGCAACTATTTTCATCTGCAATCGCAACCAACACTTAGCTCGCAGGAGACGAGATGGCTGGCCACCGCGCTACAGGCAAAAAACATATTGAACAAAAGGGAAACGCCATTAACACGATGCATGCCGAATGGCTGCCAACGATCTTGCAAGGATCGTCCAGCGAAATCTACGTTTTAAACTGCAACACACTACGCTTTGAATACGTTAATCCAGGCGCCTGCAAAAATCTGCAATACAACCACGATGAATTAAGCGCAATGTCGCCGACCTGCATCGCCAGAGATGTCACGCAGGAAGCATACGCTCAGTTCATCCAGGACCTGCAAAACGGCAGTAATACCTCCGTCTCCATTAGTACGCAGCACACGCGCAAGGATGGCAGCAGCTACCCGATCGAATGTCAGTTGTTCTACATCGCATCCGATACGACACCGGCCATCATCGCCATCGGTAACGACGTCAGTTCGCGCGACAAGTCAGATAAAGCACTGCGCGCCAGCGAGTCGCGCCTGAGTGCGATGGTATCCAATACACCGGGCCTGGTTTATCAATTCCGTCTGCGCAAGGATGGACGATTCTCTTTCCCTTATGTCAGCGACGGCTGCGAGGCACTGCTGGGTATCAGCTCGGAAGAACTATGCGACAACTCGGCGCTATTTACCGGCTTGATTTTGCATCAGGACATGTCCTCATTTCGCGACACCATGCGGGTCTCTGCCGAGCAGATGAACAATTGGAACTGGGAAGGCCGGATCTGGGTCGAGGAGTGGAAAGACATTAAGTGGATTAATCTGCGCGCCACGCCACGTGCACTGGATGATGACAGTGTGCAATGGGAAGGCATCATGACAAATATCACGGCCAGCAAACACGAGCAGGAAGAAATTATCCGTTCTCGTGCACAGCTCGCCGAACTATCCGCACACGTCAACACCGTCAAAGAAAAAGAACGCACCCGCATCGCGCGCGAGATCCACGATGACCTCGGCGGCAATCTGACTGCGATCAAAATGGCACTCGCCTTATTAACGCGACGCTTGCCAGCCAAATCCCCTGAACTGTATGAAAAAGCCGCCTACGTCGAATCACTGGTAGATCGCACAATAGAAACCGTACACCGTATCGCCGGTGACCTGCGTCCCGGCATACTCGACTTTGGACTGGTAGCGGCAATCGACTGGCAAAGCAAGGAATTTGAAAAGCAACTAGGCATGCCCTGTGAGTTTGTTTCGAACAAGGCCGAAATCGATCTGGACATGGATCAGGCAACAGCCCTGTTCCGCATCTTCCAGGAAGCCCTCACCAATATTGCCAAACATGCGCAAGCCACCCTGGTGACGGTACAACTGATGCACACGCCACAATACGTGCGCCTGGAGATTATTGATAACGGTCGCGGCATCGAACTGGCCGATCGCGCAAAACCGAAATCGTTTGGCATACGCGGCATGGTCGAGCGTTCGCTGGCTTTGGGCGGCAGCTTGTCCGTCAGTACTGCGCCCAAAGGTGGCACAGTCGTTGCTCTAAACCTACCGTTGCCCACTACTCCGGTATCTGGCAGCATCCAGACGAATAATATTGGGCATTAAGCGACAGAATTTGGCGGTCAGGAACCTTGTTGCGCCAAAATTTGTCACATCTAGACAAATAGTCAACTCAAATCTGGCGCTGTTATCCAGGCCATAAAATATAACAATGACAACGAAGAACGTAATTAAAGTCTTGATTGCCGACGATCACGCGATCGTGCGCGAGGGTTTAAAGCAGATCCTTGCAGATACGAAAGATATCGTGGTGGCAGGTCATGCTGAAAACGGCATAGAGGCTATCAAACTCACCCGTGAAGGTACATGTCAGGTGTTATTGCTGGATATTTCGATGCCTGATCGCAGCGGAATAGAAGTATTAAAACAGGTCAAAAAATAGTCACCGAAGACGGCCGTCCTCATGCTCTCCATGCACCGCGAAGATCAATACGCGATACGTTCACTGAAAGCAGGTGCATCCGGCTACCTGAACAAACAAAGCGCGCCCGCCGAACTGGTAAATGCGATACGCCAGGTTGCCAGCGGCCGCAAATACATTAGCGCTGCACTCGCGCAAGAACTGGCCAACCAGATCAGTGACGACCACGAAACACCACTGCATGAAACCCTGTCTGATCGCGAGTACCAGACCCTGACCATGATCGCATCCGGCAAAACCGTCAGCGACATAGCCAACGAATTGGTCCTTTCCGTCAAAACCATCAGCATGTATCGCTCGCGACTATTGCAAAAAATGAAACTCCGCCACAATGCCGAACTGACGCATTACGCGATCAAAAACCATTTGGTTGATTAATTTCCCTCTTAATTGACCGGCATCGGCTTATTTCAGCTGGTTCCATGCATTCCGTTGAATGTCAAAATAATTACCTTAAAGATAAGGAAAACCGCGTCCAGAGCCGGTTTTTGTTGCATTTTGGATAAAGCGTCAAAGTGGCCAGCATTTGCCTGCTTAATCCACTTATCAGACTTATCAGCATAGTTATATTATTGCGAAACAGGCCAATATCCGGTCCATCCATAATAAAGAAACGCGCGTGCATTCATGCAAGACAAGCGAGACACCCCGCCACAAAACCCTGCTGAAATCGCACGAGAAGCTTTTCGCCAACTGGCTGTCCGCAGAATAGCTCCGACGCCGGACGCTTATCGCGCCATTTACGACGAAATTGCAGGTTATGCGCCGCAGCCCACACCAGAGGAAATCCTGGCCGAATTTGCCGCCTCCCTGTCGACGGCACCGGACGGTGTCGCCATCATAGGCAAAACCCTGGAAGAAGCGGCTACCACCTCGTACTGGCTGGACTTCAGCAAAGGGCTGACGCAACTGGTCAAGCATTACCAGACGCAGCTGGCAATCCAGGCCAATAGCAATGCCGCAGCAGCACCCGTCACTAGCAGCAGCACCAGCTTGTCATTGGTGGATGATCCGCAACCTGCACTCTTGCGCGACTTGCTGACGCGCACCCTGACCCTGGCCGTTGCTTCCCTCTTGCAGGGCGCGCCTGAGCTGGCAGCTGAAGCCGAAGCACTCGGACGCTCCATCAAGGATGCAAACACTGAAGCCAGCCTGAATGAGGTATCCGGCAAGCTCAAGCAGCTCTGCTTCAAGATCGAACTCAAAAGCGGCGATATGGCGCAGCAACATGAAATGCTGCTGCGCCTGTTCCGCCTGCTGCTGGAAAACATCGATGGCCTGCTGGAACAGGACTCATGGATGCACGGACAAATTGAAGCAGTACGCGATTTGATCTCGGCACCTATTAATGATGTTGCGCTGAATGAAGTCATGCGCAGCCTGAAAGAAGTTATCTACAAACAAGGCACGTTGAAGAACAGCATCAACGACGCCAAGGTTTCCGTCAAAAACATGGTCAACACATTTATCGATCGTCTGGCAGACATCGCCAATACCACCGGCAACTACCACCAGCAAATTGACAGGTACTCAAAAGAACTCACGGAAACTGCAGATATCAACAAGCTCAGCAAAATCCTCGACGAAGTCAAACGCGAAACCCGGATCGCTCAAACCGAGGCGCTACGTTCACGCGACATCGTGCTGGCAGCCCGCAAAGATGTCGAAGATGCAGAAGCACGCATCCACAACCTGGAACAGCAACTGGAACAAATGAGCGAACTGGTGCGAGAAGATCAACTGACCGGCAGCCTGAACCGACGCGGCCTGGACGATGTGCTGGAACGCGAAATTGCGCGCGCAGACAGGCGTGCGTTGCCGCTTTGCATCGCCATGCTGGATCTGGACGATTTCAAAAAAATCAACGACAAGTATGGCCACATCGCCGGCGATGAGGCACTGATACATCTGGTACGCGTTATCAAGGAAACACTGCGTTCGATGGATGTCATCGCCCGTTTCGGTGGCGAGGAATTCCTGATCGTCTTGCCGGATACCCCACTGGAAGAGGCAATCCTGACCGTCACACGCCTGCAACGCGAACTGACCAAGCAGATTTTCATGCATAACCACACTCGCCTGCTCATGACTTTCAGTGCCGGCGTCGCACTGCGCAAAGAATTGGAAGACCAGGCGGCAATGATCAAACGCGCAGACATGGCTCTCTACGAAGCGAAAAAAGCCGGGAAAAATCGCGTCATCCCCGCACAATAAGTCCGGTCCGGGGCCAAAAGCACCGCCCTTCAAGAGAAATTAAACAAAAAAAGCCCTGCAGAAATGCGGGGCTTTTCTCTGAACCATCGTCACTCCGTCGTTTTTTCACAATATTTTGCAATTTTTTTCAACGCAGATGATGGCTCTGTTGAGCTGGATAATGTGTTTTTTTGCAATTCCCCACACGACAGGATTTCGAAAAAATTAAGGGTAATTTCGCTTTTTATTTGTTTTAAATCTCACATTTTTTCCTTAAAGATTTTCCAGCTAGCAACCGACAAAGGACATATCTGGCTGCAGTTCGGGCGAGACCGGGAAAAAATTAGTTTCAGTCCATCACTAAACTTTTCCCGGAACCGTCCGATAAAACTTACAACGACGCTGCATATGCAGTAAATCGCAAAGCAGGCGTTGAAGTGCTTCAGTCGGACTTCCATCGGACTACAACAGGAGAATTAACATGGCCGCAGTCATTAACACCAACATCTCGTCGCTGAATTCCCAACGCAACCTGACCGCATCGCAATCTTCCCTCGCTACTTCGCTGCAACGCCTGTCCTCAGGTCTGCGTATTAACAGCGCAAAAGATGATGCTGCAGGCTTGGCAATTTCTGATCGTATGACCAGCCAGATCAACGGCTTGAATCAAGCAGCACGTAATGCCAACGACGGCATCTCGATGACGCAAACAGCTGAGGGTGGTCTGGCAACAGCAACCGACCTGCTGCAACGTATGCGTACCCTGGCAGTTCAATCTGCTAACGGCACCAACTCCGCATCTGACCGTGCTTCGCTGCAAGAAGAAGTCGGCCAACTGCAACAAGAGTTGAACCGTGTTGCTAACACCACTCAGTTCAACGGCCAAAACGTTCTGGACGGCTCGCTGAGCAACGCGCAATTCCAGGTTGGTGCAAACGCTAACCAAACGATCAACTTCTCGATCGGCAACACCCAGGCATCCGCTATCGGTAACAACGCGATCAAAACTACAGCTACTGGCAATACTTCCGGTGCTTCGTCGTTCGCAGGTACTGTTGCCGGCACCATCGGCGTCAACCAAAATGCTGCACAAACCCTGACAGTACAAGGTAACGGTACAACATCGACCTACGCTGCTGCTGGTGGCGCAACTGCATATGCAATTGCTAAAGGCATCAACGCTGCTTCGGGTTCGACCGGTGTAACCGCAACTGCAACCACCACAGCTACCCTGGCAAGCTTCACCGCAGGCACCCAATCGTTCACGATCCAGGGCGCACCTAAAGCTGACGGTTCGGCTAACCCAGTTACTGTTACTGCAACAATGGCGACTGCAACTGACGTTGGCGGCCTGGCTGCTGCGATCAATGCACAATCCGGCGTAACCGGCATCAACGCAATTGCTGATACATCGACAGGCAAAATCTCGCTGACACAATCGCAAGGTTACGACATCGGTATCACCAACAACCTGACCGCTAATAACTCGACCACAGTACAAGGCAGCACCGGTACGGCTAAAGCACTGGTTCGTGGCGCAGCAGATGCTGCAGCAATTGGCGATTCGATGACTGTCGGCGGCACACTGTCGTTCAACTCGTCGGGTTCGTTCACAGTTGGTACTTCGGCTGCAGGCACCATCTTCACCGCAGCTGCTAACTCGAGCGCACTGTCGTCGGTTGCCAGCATCGACATCACCACACTGACCAACGGTATCCCAAGCGGCGCTAACGATGCATTGCAAGTCATTGACTCTGCTCTGGCAAACATCAGCTCCTCCCGCGCTTCGCTGGGTGCGTTGCAAAACCGCTTCACATCAGTTGTTTCTTCGCTCAGCACCACCAGCGAAAACTTGAGCGCAGCTCGCAGCCGTATTCTGGATGCTGACTTCGCTTCGGAAACAGCTAACCTGACACGCGGTCAAATCTTGCAACAAGCTGGTACCGCAATGTTGGCACAAGCGAACTCGCTGCCTAACGGCGTGCTCGCCCTGCTCCGTGGCTAATCCTAGCCCGTCAGCAGCGTAGTAAGAAATGAATCCCCGGCTGCATTTTGGTAGCCGGGGATTCGTTACAACAGGAGTCAATTATGGATATCGGACAAATTGCTAGTAGCGCCAAGGCAGGTACACGAATCGATCCGCAACCGTCGCCAGTCAGCAGCGCGGTAAATCCTGCAGCCAAAGCAGTCTCTTCCCCCGTGCTCACTACCGGAGCTGTCCAGCAACCGGATGCCGCCAACGCGCAAAGCCAGGTCGGCCAGGCATTGCAAAGCATCAACAAAGCATTGCAAGGTTTATCTTCCAACCTGGAATTTACAGTCGACTCAGACAGCAATCGCACCATCGTCAAGGTTGTTGATCAACAGACGAAGGAAGTCATACGCCAGATGCCGTCTCTCGAAGCGCTCGAAATTTCCAAGGCCCTGGATAAGTTGCAAGGGCTGTTGGTGAAGCAAAAAGCATAAATTGCATCAAACAGACGGGTAATTCACCCTCTTACCTTGGGCTTACCCTCGTCTGCCTTCCTATATATTGTGGTTTTTCTCTAGCAGGAGAAGCAAATGGCCGTTTCATCAATCGGCGTTGGCTCCGGTTTACCCCTCGACACCTTATTGACCAACCTCATGACGGCTGAAAGTCAGCCTCTGACGTTGATGGCGCAAAAGGAAGCGAGCTATCAAGCCAAGTTAACCGCTTACGGCACTCTCAGTGGCGCACTCAGCGCATTTCAGACAGCGATGTCATCGCTGGGTAAAAGCTCGACTTTTGAAAACCTGCAAACCACAGTAGCGGACAAAACCATCCTGAGCGGTACTGCCAGCACCAAGGCGGCAACCGGTAACTATCAGATCAATGTCACACAACTGGCGCAGGCGCACAGTCTTTCCACCGCAGGACAAACCAGCAAAACCGCCCTGATCGGCACTGGCGCGACCACCACGCTGACCTTCCAGTTCGGTACCATCAGCGGCGGCACCCTGACCGACGGCGTATATAGCGGCGCGACCTTCACGCAAGACGCCAAGCAGGCGACCGGTACCGTCACCATCAAGAATGGCGACAACTCGCTGCAAGGCATACGCGATGCGGTCAATGCAGCCAATATCGGCGTGACCGCGACTCTGGTTTCCAACGGTAGCGCGGCACCTGATCACCTGGTCTTCACATCGAATAAAACCGGTGCGGTTTCCAGCATGAAAATCGATGTGGATGGTGATCCGGCTTTGCAAAGCCTGCTCGGATACGATCCGGCCGGCACCCAATCGCTGAAACAAAACAGCGCAGGACAAAACACCCAGTTGACGGTGAACGGCTTCTTCGTCGATAGCCCGACCAATGAAGTCAAGGAAGCGATACAGGGCGTTACCCTGAATGTTTCTAAAATCGGCAACACCACCATGAGCATCGCCAAGGATACGGCGGCGGTAGAGACCAGTGTCAAAGCGTTTATCAAGGCGTATAACGATCTCACCGGTACCATCAAAAAACTGACCGCCTACGATGCAACTACCAAGACTGGTGGCCTGCTGGTTGGCGACTCGACGGCTCGCACCATCCAGGAACAACTCAGCAAGACACTGTCGGCTTCACTGGAAGGATTGAGCAATACGAATATGTCCTTGCCGCAGCTCGGCGTGACCGTGCAACGCGATGGCACACTCGCGCTGGACTCCGCCAAGCTTAGCAAGATGATGGAGACCAACTACAACGATATCGCGGGTCTGTTTGCGACGGTCGGTAAAGCAACCGACAGCCTTATCAATTTCAATGCTTCGAGTTCGGCAACCAAGGCTGGCAGCTACGACATCACAGTCACCAAACTGGCCACCCGCGCCGAGATGACAGGCACTGTCAATCTGAATGCCGGCAGCACCACGATTTTGCCAAACACGAAGATGAACATTACGCTCGATGGCGTATCGTCCAAGATCAACCTGACTGAAGGTACCTATACCGCGAAAGAACTCGCAGCGATGGTGCAGTCCGCCATCAATGGTGCGTCCGAAATTTCAAAGGCAGGTTCAAAGGTAACCGCAACCATAGACAGCAACGGTTTCCTGAATTTGCAATCGGACCGTTACGGTTCCGCTTCCAAAATCAGTATTAACTCAGAAACCGGCACACCAGTCTCTGCTTTGCTCGGCTCTGTATCCAGCGGCACCAACGGCGTCGATGTAGAAGGCACCATAGGCGGCATGCTGGCTACCGGTTCCGGCCAGATCCTGAGCGCAGCCAAAGGCTCGGACGCAGCGGGACTGAAGATAGAAGTTATCGGCGGTACCTTGGGTAGCCGCGGCAAAATCGACTTCTCGCAAGGCTATGCCGATCGTCTGAGTAAATTGACCGACAGCTTCATCGGTACTGACGGCCTCATCGCCGGCAACACCACCAGCCTCAACAGCAACATCAAACGCCTGACGGACGATGCAGATGCGTTCAAAATCCGCCTGGCTGCGATTGAGGCACGTTATCGCAAGCAATTCACCGCTTTGGATACCCTGGTTTCCAGCATGCAGTCGACACAAAACTATCTGACACAACAGCTCGCCGCGATTGCTGCAAATAGCAGCTCGAGCAACTAAGGCTACGGGAGACATCAATGTTTGGATCATCGCAAAGCGGAGCAAACGCCTATGCCAAGGTTGGCATGGAAACTGGCGTCATAGCCGCCAATCCGCACAAGCTCATCATCATGCTGTTTGAAGGTGCGCAAATCGCACTCAACAACGGCCTGCAGCAGATGCAGGCCGGGAATATCCCGGAAAAAGGCAAAGCCATTTCCAAGGCCATCATGATTATCGAAAACGGCCTGCGCGCCAGTCTCGACAAATCGGTGGGCGGCGAAATCGCCATCAATCTTGATGCACTGTATGAATACATGGGCGGACGTCTGTTACTCGCTAACCTGAATAACGACCCGGCCATCATTCAGGAAGTACAAACCCTGCTCAACGATATTAAAAGTGCATGGGAAGAAATCGCTCCGCAATCCGCCGCACCGGCACCGGTGAACGGATTGCCAGGACAAATACAAGCATCTTCCTACGATGCACTCGCGCCTAACATGTCCCGTTTAATGAAAGCCTGATCGATGATGAACGAACAAGAAATCATTTGTCTGTACGAAAACGTTGCGACCATAACCGATCAGATGCTGGCGGCAGCACGCAGCGGTGACTGGGAAGAACTGACGGCGCTGGAACAACGCTGTGCGGCGCAGGTAAGCATGCTGAAAAGCGGAGAGACGCCAGTGGCATTGAGCGGGGCAGAACGTGAACGCAAGGTCGAGATCATTAAAAAGATCCTGGCTGATGACCGTGAAATCCGCAACATCACCGAACCGTGGATGGCCAAGCTGTCCATGCTCATCAATAGCACCGGGACTGAGCGCAAACTCAATCACGCCTATGGTGCCGGCGGTCGCTCGAATTAATCCGGATTAACTTATGCTGCCACGGGCCGATATCACAGGTACCCGGCCCGTAATCTTGATCGAGGCAACCACGCCGGCAACGGCGTTGGGACAAGCCAAACAGGAATCACTAGACCGGCTCATCCAGCTTACGCTTGGCAAGGAATACCAGGCGCAAGTGTTGTCACGCCTGGCGGACGGTAACTTCCTCGTCAAGATCAACAATGCACCCGCCAGCATGGCGCTGCCACCCGGCACCAAAGCCGGTGACACGGTCGACCTGACGCTGCTGGCAGTGCAGCCGCGCCCTACTTTCCTGCTTGGCAAACCCGATCCCGGCGCGACCACCTCGCTAAGTAATGCCGGCCGCCTGATCGGCAATATGCTGCAACTGGCACAGGAAGGCAGCATGCCGACTACGCTGGTTGGCAAGACCCCCCTACTGAACACGCCGGGTGCGCCGGCACCGCAAATAGCCGGCGCCTTGCAAAACGCGATTGCCTTCAGCGGACTTTTTTATGAATCACACGTCGCGCAGTGGGCACTCGGTGCACGCCCGGCGACAGACTTATTGCGTGAACCGCCAGCCAAACGCGTCGCTACCTCACTCCTCGGTACGCCGCAACCGGCCCCGGAACCGGAACCGGGGACCGGCGGCGATTTGAATCGCCTGGTCAACAATTTGCGCGGGCTGGTGACTGGTGAGCGCACCCAGCCGGCAGATGCACAAAAGGCGGCGGTGTCGGCACGCAGCGCAGACCTGCAGGAAGCGATTGCACCTATAAGCAGCAAACAACCCGAATTGGCGGGCACCGAAGCCGTCAAACTGATCAGCCTGCAACTCGATACGCTGGAACAGCGACGCATCATGTGGCAAGGCGAACTATTCCCCGGGCAGCCGCTGGAATGGGAAATTTCGGACGAAACGCCACAAAAAGGCAAGGAGCAAGCCGAGCCGGAGCAGGTATGGAACAGCACAGTACGGTTTTCCTTGCCGACGCTGGGTGCGGTATCCGCATCCGTCAGGCTGGTGGGAGATAAAGTACAGATACAGGTGAATACGCCCAGCGCGGAAACCGCCAGCGCCCTGCGCACGCATGGCGAATCACTGGCGGACGCACTGGGTGCAGCAGGATCACCGCTGGAATCATTCCTGGTAAAACAAGGGGGATAAGCAGGATGGACAAGCCCACCCCACCCCAGCAAGCCGTCGCGCTTGCCTACCAGAGTAATGACTCGGCGCCACGCGTAGTAGCGAAGGGGCGCGGTGCAATTGCCGAACAAATCATAGAGCGCGCCAAAGAACATGGCGTCGCCATCCATGAGTCGAAAGAATTGGTGGCACTTTTATTGCAAGTCGAGCTGGATGAGCACATTCCGCCTGCCCTGTACCGGGCGGTGGCGGAGCTTCTGGCATGGTTATATCGCGTTGAGGCTGCCCAACAAGGCGGCGGCAATGTATCATGATTAGTTGCAATTTTTAGTGCCGGTGAATTACCTACGGTTTTAAAGAAATAATAATGACACTTGTAAGCGACCACGAAAATGACGACTTGAACCCGTTCCGGGTTCGCTCGCGCCGGGAAGTTATTGCCCTGCTGCGCAGCATAGGCGAGCGCAATCAGTTGGTCAGGATGGTCATCAATCACGGTGCCGACACGATTGTTACATCCATCCTCCACATCGACGAAACAAACGACACCGTACTGCTGGATTGCGCACCGACCGCCATCATGAACCAGCGTGTGCTGGACAGTAAGCGACTGTCGTTTGAAACCGTGCTCGAGAATATACGGATACTGTTTACCGCACCATCCGCTGAAGCCTGCATTTACGAAAACCTGCCGGCTTTCGTGATTGAATTGCCGACCAGTGTGATCCGTTTGCAACGGCGCGAGTTTTATCGTGTGCCAACGCCGTTGACGGCACCTGTCTCCTGCATCGTGCCTTATACCAGGGAAGGCGTGACTACCGAAATCGCCACCACGCTGCACAACATCAGCGGCGGCGGGATTTCCATCGTCGATGAAAAGAAATTGCTGGGTACGGCCATCGGTCTTACTTATGATAATTGCAAGATTGATTTGCCGGGTAGCGGTGTGATCAGCGTTTCGCTGCAAGTTCGCAATGTGCTGGAACTGACGCTGACCAATGGTAAAAGCATCAATCGTCTGGGTTGCGAATTTATCCGCCCATCCAACGGCACCCTCGCCGTCGTACAAAAGTACATCACCAAGATCGAACGTGAGCAAAATGCTAAGGCGACCGGGCTCGGTTAAACCCGGATCGGCCCTGGTACTGAAGTAAATACGGAACGGGATACTGCAGGAAGGATGCCGCGCAATGCGGCATCTGTAGACAAGGTGTGCTGAAGGAAGATTGCGAAAGGCTTTTCAGCCCCGCCCTAAACCTGCATATTCATCATTTCCTGGTAGGCGGACACCAGCTTGTTGCGTACCTGCACCGTAGCCTGGAATGAAATACTCGCCTTTTGCATAGAAACCATCACATCTGACAGATTGACGGTGTCATCTCCCATCGAAAACTTCTCGCCCATTTGATTGGCAGTGCTCTGCGCACTGGCGACGTTATCGAGCGACGCCTTCAGCGCCTGCGAAAAGTCGGCACGGGTTGCCGTCTTTTCCGGTTGTGCCATACCGCCCAGCGGATTAACGCTAGGCTGGGAGCGCGCCGCAGCTGCTCTGAGCTGTGCGACCATTGCATCTATCGCGCTTGAATCAATTCCACCGACTTTCATCATTCTCTCCATCTTGTTGCTTGCAAGCACTATAATTGCCTAAGCTGATCTTGATCTGTTGCCCACAAGGGTGTTCAAACTACCTCGACAAGTTATCACGCACCCTGATTTGGATCGGGCTGATAAGCCATAGAAATATTGCTCTATTCCAAAGATTGAAATTCCCCGCAAGCCCGACAATTCAAGCTACGGAAAAAAGCTTGAATAGCGAGAACAGCGATGAATACACCAATCCGATTTGACGATAGCCACGCAGGAGCACAATCATGGCAGTAGTCGTAGCAGGCGAAGGCGGTCTGCCACCTGGCGTTCCCGCCGAGGCAAACGCCAGCCCTAATATGCAGAACTCCTTCATGGATCTGGCGAAATCACCGAACGGACGCAAAGTCATGCTGATGTTGGGTAGCGCAGCCGTGATCGCCGTCATGATCGCACTGGTGCTGTGGAGCCAAAAGCCGGAATACAAGGTGCTTTTCTCCAATTTCTCGGATCGCGACGGCGGCGCCATCATGTCGTCACTGCAAGCATCCAACGTTCCTTATAAATTCGCCGAAGGCGGCGGCGCCATCCTGGTCCCGGCCGATAAAGTTCACGAAATCCGTTTGAAACTGGCTGCTGAAGGCTTGCCTAAAGGCGGCGGCGTCGGCTTCGAGTTGATGGAAAACCAAAAGCTGGGTGTTTCCCAATTCCTCGAACAGGTCAACTTCCAGCGTGCACTGGAAGGCGAACTGGCCCGCTCTATCCAGTCCGTAGGTGCAGTACAGGCCGCACGTGTTCATCTGGCGATGCCGAAAGCATCGGTCTTCGTCCGTGACCAGCAAAAACCAACCGCTTCCGTCTTGCTTAACCTGCGTCAGGGTCGCGCCCTCGATCAGCAACAAGTCAGCGCCATCGTCCACCTGGTCGCCAGCAGCGTGCCTGAGTTGTCGCCGAAAAACGTCACCATCGTCGACCAATCCGGCAACCTGCTGTCAGAAACCAACAAACCTGCTGGTTCCAACACGCTGGATCCTTCGCAACTGAAATATGTGCAGGAACTGCAGCAAAGCATCACCAAACGCATCGAATCGATCATTACACCTATCGTCGGTGCGAATAATATCCGTGCGGAAGCCACTGCAGATGTCGATTTCTCTACCAGCGAACAAGCTGCAGAAATCTACAAACCGAATCAGATAGCGAACAGCGCCACCGTACGCAGCTTGCAAACCAGCGAATCCCGCGGCAACGGTAATGGCGCTTCCGGTGTGCCGGGTGCATTGACGAATCAGCCTGCACCCAACGCTACCGCACCATTGACGGCACCACCGCTGGCTGCAGACGGCACGCCATCGACTGCAACCAATCCACCAGCTCCCGGCACACCTGCCGCAGCGGCGGCTGCAGCGGCCGCCACTGCAGCAGCGAATTCGCAGCCGACACAGAAAGACACGACCACCAACTTCGAAGTGGATAAAACCGTCCGCTACGTACAGCAACCTATGGGTGGCCTGAAACGTCTGTCGGTCGCAGTCGTCGTCAACTACAAACGCGTGGTGGCAAAAGACGGCAAAGTCACTATTGCCCCGCTGAGCGAAACAGAGAAGAACCAGATCACCGACCTCGTCAAAGAGGCGATGGGTTACAACAAAGACCGTGGCGATACGCTGAACGTCGTCAACAGCCCGTTCGCCGGCGTGGAAAAAGACGAAATCGTCCAGCCACCACTGTGGGAACGTCCGGAAGTCATCGAGATGGCAATCCAGGCAGCCAAGTATCTGGCGATCGGCATCATTCTCTTCATGCTCTATCGCAAAATGTTGAAGCCTATGCTCAACAAGCTGAATCCGCCGCCACCGGAACCGCTGTCGCTGGAAGATGAAACTGCAGCAGCGGTGGAAAAAATGCATCTGGAAGAAGATGGCAAACCGATGGGCATACAAAATACGTATCAACAGAATCTGGAAGCGGCCAAAGAGCTGGCCAGAAAAGATCCTAAAGTCGTCGCAAACATTGTGAAATCGTGGGTGGGAAATGATTGATAACGGCGTACATAAAGGTGCCATCCTGATGCTCGCACTCGGTGCTGATGAAGCCGCCGAAGTGATGAAGTACCTGGGTCCGCGCGAAGTGCAAAAACTGGGCGCAGCCATGTCCACGATGAAAGCGATCCAGAGCGAAGAACTGGTTTCGGTGCTCAGTGAATTCCGTGCTGAAACCGAGAAAAACACCTCGCTCGGCCTGGATTCCGACGACTACATTCGCGACGTACTGACCAAGGCATTGGGCGATGACAAAGCCGCTTCCCTGCTCAACCGCATCCTCGGTGCACGCGATGCCAGCGGCATCGAAAGCCTGAAGTGGATGGATGGCCAATCGGTCGCCGACCTGGTGCGCAACGAACATCCGCAAATCATTGCAACCATCCTGGTTCACCTTGAGCGTGACCAGGCATGTGAAGTGCTGGAACGCTTTACCGAGCGTCTGCGCAACGACGTCGTCTTGCGTATTGCGACACTGGACGGCGTGCAGCCAGCCGCTTTGCGCGAACTCAATGAAGTGCTGACCAAGCTGCTGACCGGTAATGAAAACCTGAAGAAAAAACCGATGGGCGGCGTACGCGCTGCAGCGGAAATCCTCAACTTCTTCAGCGGCGAAAACGAAATATCCGTCATGGCCAATCTGAAAAGCTATGACAACGACATGGCGCAAAAAATCATGGATGAGATGTTCGTCTTCGACAACATCATGGACATCGAAGATCGTGGCATCCAGTTGCTGTTGCGCGAAGTCCAGTCCGAATCGCTGATCGTTGCCCTCAAAGGCGCGACACCGGAACTGCGCGAGAAATTCTTCAAGAATATGTCGCAACGTGCGGGTGAAATGATGCGCGAAGATCTGGAATCCAAAGGTCCGGTGCGTCTGTCCGAAGTCGAAACCAATCAAAAAGAAATCCTGCAAATCATCCGTCGCCTGGCTGATGAAGGTCAGCTGACGCTGGGCGGCAAAGCGGAAGATGCTTATGTCTAACGTCATCCCGAAAGAGCGCCAGTCGGCTTACCAACGCTGGGAAATGACTTCGTTCAACGAAGTAAAGCCCAGCACCAAGGCAGAACCGTTCAGGGATCATGCCGCCGAGCTGGCAGCCGCCAATGCAGCTGCCGCCGCCCACACTGCGAATATCGCGGCGATGGCCGAGCAAATTGAAAATGCACGTGCACAAGCTCATGCGGAAGGCTATGCCGCCGGGATGGAAGAAGGCCGCAATGCCGGCCTGGCCGAAGGTCGGGCGCAGGCGGCGCAGGAAAAGCAAACCTTGCTGGATATTGCCGACACCTTTGGTACCGAAGTAGCACAGGCCAATGAATTGATCGCCAGCGATATGCTGGATCTGGCACTCGATCTGGCTAAAGCGATGCTGAAAACTGCGCTCAATGTGCGCCCGGAACTCATCATTCCGCTGGTACGTGAAGCCATCCATTACCTGCCGACCTTGCAACAACCTGCGATGCTGCATTTGCATCCGGACGACGCCGCTATCATCGCCAGCCACCTCGGTGATGAACTGAGCAGCGCCGCCTGGCGCGTAGTCGAAGATCCGCATATGGATAGAGGCAGCTGCCGCGTCGAAACCGTCACCAACCAGATCGACGCCACCACCACCACCCGCTGGCAACGCATCGCCGCGGCCCTCGGCAAAGAATCTGACTGGCTGATCTGATGCTGACCGATCATCCCAACAGTGGTCGCTGGCAAGCCTATCTGCGCGATTGCCGCATGCTGCTGGACATCGCCGAACCGATGCAGGTATCCGGCCGCATCACCCGCGTCGCCGGTCTGGTCATGGAAGCCGTCGGCCTCAAACTTGCAGTCGGCAGCGCCTGTACAGTGCCGCTCGCAAACGGCGCGCGCATAGAAGCCGAAGTCGTCGGTTTTGAAAATGACCGTTTGTTCCTGATGCCGCAAAGCGATGTTGAAGGCATCGTTCCCGGTACCCGTGTGTATCCGGTCGAAGTGGTGCAATCGCTGCCGCGTCCTGGCGCCGTTACGCATCCACGCCGCCGCCCGAGTGACCGTGGCCGCCATCTGCCGGTCGGCATCGAACTCCTGGGCCGTGTGCTGGATGGCGCCGGTCGCCCGCTGGACAGCCTCGGGCCGCTGAACGCGCTCCATGCCGCACCACTGAATGTACGTGCCGCCAATCCTCTGTCACGTGCGCCGATTACCGATGTGCTGGACGTCGGCGTGCGCGCCATCAACAGCATGCTGACGGTAGGCCGTGGCCAGCGTATGGGCCTGTTCGCAGGCTCCGGCGTCGGTAAGAGTGTCTTGCTCGGCATGATGGCGCGCTACACCACCGCCGACGTGATCGTGGTCGGCCTGATCGGCGAACGGGGTCGTGAGGTCAAAGAATTCATTGAACAAATCCTGGGGGCGGAAGGCCTGGCGCGTTCGGTCGTAGTCGCGGCCCCGGCTGATACGCCACCGCTGATGCGCCTGCAAGGTGCGGCTTACGCCACCGCCATCGCCGAACACTTCCGTGATGAAGGCAAGGATGTCTTGCTGATTATGGACTCGCTGACCCGTTACGCAATGGCGCAACGTGAAATTGCGCTGGCCATCGGTGAGCCTCCGGCCACCAAGGGTTACCCACCTTCGGTCTTTGCCAAACTGCCGGCGCTGGTCGAACGCGCCGGTAACGGCAAGGAAGGCGGCGGCTCAATCACGGCGTTCTACACCGTACTGACCGAGGGCGACGATCAACAGGATCCGATTGCCGATTCTGCCCGCGCCATCCTGGACGGCCATATCGTGCTGAACCGTTCACTGGCCGAAGCCGGCCACTATCCGGCGATCGACATCGAACAATCGATCAGCCGTGCGATGCATAACATCACCACGCCCGAACATCAGAAACAGACACGCAAGCTAAAACAGCTGACTTCGCGTTATCAACGCAATCGTGACTTGATCAGCGTGGGCGCTTATAGTGCAGGTTCCGACCCTGTGCTGGATGAGGCAATTGCCCTGAACTCGAAAATAGAGTCATTTTTGCAACAGGATATTACCGAACGGTGCGGCATAAACGAGAGCTTGGGGCAACTTGCCTCGCTATTCGACTGATTGCCGCAACCCTGCAAAAAATATAATTAGTCACAAATGGCGACATCTACTGCATTAGACACATTGATCGAACTGGCGACCAAGGAAACTGACGAGGCCGCCAAACGCCTTGGAAAATGCATGAAGACGGCCGAAGAAAGCGAACAAAAACTGGCCTTGCTGGTGCAATACCGCGATGACTACGCGGCGCGTTTCCAGCAAAACCTGAGCACTGGTTTAAGTGCGCTCGGCTACCAGAATTACCAGCTCTTCCTCGGCAAGCTGGAACAGGCAATCAGCAGTCAGCAATTGGTAGTACGCGACGCCCATCTGCGTGTAGGACGCGAACGTTCAGCCTGGCAAGCCAGCGAACGCAAACGCATGTCCTACGGCACGTTGGCCAATCGCGCAGAGAAAGCCCGGCAATTGCAAGAAAACAAACGCGACCAGAAGCAAACTGACGAACACGCGGCAAGAGCCCTGCTCTACAAACGATAAACGATCTAGACGGACGCATAACGATGAACACTACAGCAGTCAACAGCCCACTCACCGTATTGCAGGCACCGGTACCCGGCAGCAAACCGGACAGCGCGCCCAGCGCTGACGCAGGATCATTCAATCAAGTGTTGTCGCGCGAAATGTCCAATCGGGGCAATACCACCAATAACGCCAGCGAAGCGAGCAAGAATCCGGGCAAGGATACATCGGCCAATCAGGGCGACAAGACCAAAACCGATACCGGCCCGACCACTGAAGCTGCCAAGCCTGCGGAAGACGGCAAAGTCGCCGCACCGGAAACCAAAACTGAAGATCTCGATAACGAACCCGTCACCGTATCGGCAGAATTGCTGGCCTTCGTCGCGGCGCTGACGCAAGCCAATACTGCAACGGTCGCAAGCACCGCACCTGCGGCCAGCGCGGATGCCGAACTCGGCGTCTCGGTCAAAAGCGACACTGAAGTCGATAGCGCAGTCGATACCAAACTGAATGGCAACCTGCTGACCGCCGCGGCCGATAGCGAAAAAGAAGCCATCGGCAAGAAATCCGACTTTGTGGCGGCACTGGATAAAGCCAGCAAAGGCGGTGCAGATGCCAAAAACACACCTGCTGCCGCAGCCACCCCGGCCAAAACCGAAATCGACCTCGCTACTGCCATCACCCAGGGTGCGAAGGCACTGGAACCGGCTACTGTCAGCAATCCGCAAAACGTGGCAGCCGTCACCGCTGCCGCCTTGCAGCAGTTAAACGATGCGCAAGGTCCGCAATCCAACAAGATCGCACCGCAAGTCGGCAACCCCGGCTGGGATCAGGCTATCGGCCAGAAAGTCTTGTGGATGGTGCAAGGCGCACAGCAAAGCGCCACCCTGACCCTGAATCCGCCCGACCTCGGCCCTATGCAGGTAACGGTACACGTCAATAATAATCAGGCAACCGCCAACTTCACCGCACATCAGCCTGAGGTACGGCATGCGCTGGAAGCAGCGATGCCGCGCCTGCGCGAGATGCTCAATGATGCAGGTATCCAGCTGGGCCAATCAAATGTCAGCGCCGGCACGCCGAATCAACAGGGTGGCTTTGGCGAACAACGTCAAAGCAGCGGCACGCGCCAGTCGAATCAGATTGATATCGCGGATGCTGCAGTCCACGTCAGCCATGTTCCGACGCCGGCCAGCAGCAACGGCCTGGTCGATACCTTTGCCTGATCCCGGGCCAGCCAGGGGATGCACCACACACATCCCCTGCCCGCTTCCCTGAAACATCTTCCTCAGCAATCAGGGCAGTCGCCGAACTGCAACGTCGGCGCGATCATCTGAAAAATTCATACAGTTTTCGTCTGACAGCGATGTTTGCCGCAATTAATAATGGTTTAATAGCGACTGAAGCTTGGCTTCGGTTGCGCTACAGCGTCGAACCGGAGCCGGCCAGAAGAATCGACCCAGGCCCGGAGAAGGCGAATACGTCGATATGCGTCGTGTTCCCCTCTCTTTTCAATGCATCCTGTGTGTCGTTTTTTTTTAATAATGGCATGTGACTTAAAAAACTCATGTCGTACTTGAGGAAAGACAGATGGCAACAGCAGCAAAAGGCGCTAAAGCAGGCGCAGACGCAGCGGATAAACCGAAGAAGTCCCGCTTATTGATCATCATCCTGGCCGCACTGATCGTGCTCGGCGGTGGTGGCGGCGCGGCTGCCTGGTATTTTCTCGGACAGAAAACGGAAGCGCACGCCCCCAAAGCAGTTGATGCCGTCGATCTGAGCAAACCTCCGGTGTTCTTGCCGATGGAAGCTTTCACGGTCAACCTGCAACCTGAGAATGGTGAACAATTCCTGCAAACCAGCTTCACGCTGCAAGTATCGAATCAGGCGCAACTGGATTTGATCAAGTTATACATGCCGCATGTGCGTAGCCGCCTGCTGCTTTTGTTGTCCGGTAAAAAGGCATCGGAAATCCTGACCGTGGACGGCAAGAACAAACTGTCCGACGAAATCATTGCTGTCTTCAAACAGCCATTCACGCCACAAGGCCCTACCGTGAACGTTACTAACGTTTTATTTACTTCATTCGTCGTGCAATAAACCATGGCTGATAATTTCCTCTCACAAGAAGAAGTTGATGCGCTGCTGAAGGGCGTCAACGGCGATCAGGATGAGACCGGCAAGCCGGAAGACTCAGCGGGCGTACGCCCGTACAATCTGGCTACCCAGGAGCGTATCGTCCGTGGCCGGATGCCTACGCTGGAAATTATCAATGAACGTTTCTCGCGCCTGCTGCGCATAGGCTTGTTCAACTTCCTGCACCGCAGCGCCGAAGTGTCTATCGGTCCGGTCCGCGTTTCCAAGTACAGCGAATTCATCCGCAACCTGGTGGTACCGACCAACCTCAACCTGATCCACATGAAGCCGCTGCGCGGTACCGGCCTGATCGTGCTGGATCCGAACCTGGTATTCCTGCTGGTCGACAACCTGTTCGGCGGCGATGGCCGCTTCCATACCCGGGTTGAAGGGCGCGACTTTACGCAAACCGAACAACGCATCATCCAGCGCATACTCGGCATCATTTTCGAAACCTACGCCAAGTCGTGGGAACCGGTCTATCCGGTCGAGTTTGAATACATCCGTTCCGAGATGAACACCCAGTTCGCCAATATCGCGACGCCGAATGAAGTGGTGGTTGCCACCACCTTCACGATTGAGCTTGGCCCGGTCAGCGGCGATATGCACTTCTGCACACCGTACGCGATGATAGAACCGATTCGCGACCTGCTGACCAGCAGCATGCAGGGTGAGACGCTGGAAATGGACAAACGCTGGATTCGTCTGATGACACAACAGATCCAGACCGCCGAAGTGGAAATCCTGGCGAATATGGGTTCGGCCAAAGTCACACTGGGCGACATCCTCAACATGCAAAAAGGCGACATCATTCCGATCGCCGTGCCGGAAACGATTACCGCCGAAGTCGACAGCGTGCCAGTGATGGAATGCTCGTACGGCAAACTGAATGGACAATACGCATTGCGCGTGGAAAAACTGATCTACAGCGCAAGTGATACAACGCAAGGAGAAGATCATGGCTGATGAAAACGAACCGCAAACCACAGTAGAAGACGATTGGGGTGCAGCAATGGCCGAACAGGAGCAGAGCGAAAGCGCTGCCCTCGACCCCAAGCCTGCATCGGCGACCGTATTCAAGGATTTTGCCGGTGGCGACCTGAAAACAGGTACGCATAACGACATCGACTTCATTCTCGACATCCCGGTACAACTGACGGTAGAACTCGGCCGCACCAAAATCGCGATCAAGAACCTGCTGCAACTAGCACAAGGTTCCGTGGTTGAACTTGACGGCCTGGCTGGTGAGCCGATGGACGTACTGGTCAACGGCTGCCTGATCGCACAAGGTGAGGTTGTCGTCGTCAACGATAAATTTGGTATCCGCCTGACCGATATCATCACACCTGCGGAACGCATCCGAAAACTGAACCGATGATTTGTTCCCGTCCTGCCTTCCTGACGACGGGCTTATCAGCGTCGTCCCTGCTTGCATCATCTTTGTACGCGACCAGTGCCTATGCCGAAACGGCAGCTGGCACTGCCGTTCCGTCCACTGCAGGTAATCTGTTCCAGGTATTGCTCGGTCTGGTGGTGGTGCTGGCGCTGATGGCTGGCGCAGCCTGGCTGCTGCGTCGCTTCAATACGGCCAAAGGCAATACCAACACCAGTATCAAAATTATCGGCGCCGCCAGTGTCGGCACACGTGAACGTGTGGTCGTGGTCGAAATCGCCGATCAATGGATAGTCGTCGGCGTTGCACCAGGCCGCGTCAACGCGCTCGCCACCATGCAGAAGCAGGAAACCACACTGACGCCCGAAGCACCGTCTTCCGGCAATTTCTCGACCTGGCTCGCGCAAACAATTGAAAAACGCAATGGCCAATAATATTTCTCCACTGCTGCGCCGCGCTTTGCCGCTGCTACTGCTCGCTCTGCCAATGGCGGCGATGGCGCAACAGGCCGGCTTGCCGGCCTTCACCAGCTCACCGGCACCTGGCGGTGGCCAAACCTACTCGCTCAGCCTGCAAACGCTGCTGCTGCTGACCGGCCTCTCCTTCCTGCCAGCGGTCTTGCTGATGATGACCAGCTTTACCCGCATCATCATCGTGCTGTCGCTGCTGCGCCAGGCCTTGGGTACGCAAAGTTCGCCGCCGAACCAGGTCATCATCGGTTTGTCCTTGTTCCTGACCTTGTTTGTCATGAGCCCGGTGCTCGACAAAATTTACGTCGATGCTTACCAGCCGTTCTCGCAAAACAAGATACAGATGCAGGAAGCGATGGAAAAAGCCGTCGCGCCGTTGAAAACGTTCATGATCAAACAGACCCGTGAATCCGACCTGGCGCTTTACGTCAAGCTGTCGAAGGGACCTGAGTTGCAAGGACCGGAAGATATTCCATTGCGTGTACTGGTACCGGCATTTATCACCAGTGAACTGAAGACGGCATTCCAGATCAGCTTTGCGATCTTTATCCCCTTCCTGATCATCGACATGGTGGTCGCCAGCGTGCTGATGTCGATGGGTATGATGATGGTGTCACCGGCAATTGTGGCACTGCCGTTCAAACTCATGCTCTTCGTTCTGGTCGATGGCTGGCAATTGCTGATCGGCTCGCTCGCGCAAAGTTTCTACTGAGGACGCTATGACACCTGAAACCGTCATGACCATGGGTCGTCACGCGATTGAAGTTACGCTGATGGTGGCTGCACCGATGTTGCTGGTTGCTCTCGGCATCGGCCTGATCGTCAGTATTTTCCAGGCGGCGACGCAGATCAATGAAACCACCCTCTCCTTCATTCCGAAGCTGATCGGGATTTTTGTGGCGCTCGTCATCGCCGGACCGTGGATGCTGACAGTATTGCTCGATTACATGCGCGAGATGTTTACCAACATCCCGCTCTACGTCAGCTAGTGCCCGACCCTGGCACTGCTGTCCCCGCATGATTTCCATCACCAGCGCTGAACTCAACACCTGGATCGCAGCTTTCCTGTGGCCGCTCACGCGCATCATAGGCATGATTTCGGTGGCGCCGCTGTTCGGCAATGTCAGCGTACCAGCACGCGTCAAAATCGCGCTCGGCATCATGCTGGCGCTGATCATTTCCCCCACCGTACCGGCACTGCCGGCGCTGGACCCGATGTCGCTGCCCGGCTTCCTGATCCTGGTGCAGCAGCTCATCATCGGCCTCTCCATCGGCTTCGCCATGCGCATTACCTTCGCCGGGGTCGAAATGGCAGGTGAAATCATCGGCATGACCATGGGCCTGGGCTTTGCCAGCTTCTTCGATCCGCAGACCCGTGCCCGCTCATCTGCCATCAGCCAGTTCCTGGCCTTGCTGACGCTCATGATTTATCTGGCTACCAATCTGCATCTGGTGGTGTTATCGACGCTGGCGCAAACGTTTGAAATGCTGCCTATCAGCAGCAGCTTCGTCTCGGCTGGCGGCATGCTGGAAGTCGTGAAATGGGGCGGGCGTATCTTCAGTGCCGGTGTTCAGCTCTCGCTGCCTATCGTCGCGGCACTGCTGATTACCAATATCGCGCTCGGTATCCTGACACGCGCTGCACCGCAGCTGAACATCTTCGGTATCGGCTTCCCGATTACCATCGGCGTCGGCTTCATCATGATAGGCATCGTCCTGCCCTACCTGATGAATCCCATCATCAACCTGATACAGGAAGGTATCGATGCGATGGGGCGGATTACGATGGCGATGACGCCGTTAAATTAAACCCAAGCCAAGCGCCGCTGAATCAGGCGTCAGACGTCGCGGCCACAAAACAAAAAAGGCTTGCCATCAGAGGCAAGCCTTTTTTATTTAGTCTGGCTTAAATCAGCTCAGCATATTGAACAGAGACAGGCCAGCTATCTTGATAAAGGTCTTTTGCGCAGCATCCAGCGTGAACTGTTGCTGGGTAAAGCGCGAATACGCTTCAACCGGATCAATCTCCTGCAATTGCTTCAGCGTCGTGGTGTATTGCAGGCTGAGGCTGGAGCCTACGTTGTCGAGGTTTTCAATTTCCTGCAAACGCGTACCGATGGTGGTACGCACCAGGGAAATATTGTTCAAGGCATTATCGATATTCGTATTCGCCGTATTCAAACCGTTGGTCAGGCGAGTCTTGCCGCCATCACCGCTGGTCGAAGTCGACAGCACATTCATCAAATCAGTGATGGTCGTGAAGATGCTCTGGCTCTTGCTCGGCTCAATACTGAAAGTATCGCCATTAGCAGGTACACCTTTGATATCAAAGGTCATGCCGTCGAAGGTGATCGCCTGCCCACTGACATAAGGTTGCGGTGTCGCAGGTGTCGCTGGCGGCGGGGTCTGGGTCACCAGATAAGTCGTTGCGCCGGCCGCATCGATCGAGAACGTAATGTCGTACTTGGCACCAGTCAGCTGCGTCAGGTCCTTGACCGAACCGGTGCTGATAATGCCGTTACCGGTATTGGCAGTGCTGGCAGAAGTGGCAAAACGTCCGTTGCCGGTCATACCACCTTCAAATACTGCCGCACCGGAATCGCTGGACGACAATTGGCGCGCAGCACCTACCTGCAGCATGCGCTGGCCCTGGTCACCGCTATACGCCGCGCCGGTCGCCGTTTCCGTAAATGGCTTGGATGACACCTGATAACCGCCGAAGATATAGTCGCCGGTAGCGCCACGTGTATTGGCCAGGCCTATCAACTCTTCAAAATTATTGCGCAATTGTGTGACAAAAGCCTGACGCTGCGAGTCATCCAGCGACGAATTACCCGCTGCCACGATCGAGGTTTTGATCGATTGCAGCATGGTCGTCACGCTTTGCAGCACGCTTTCTTCTTCCGACAATGCACTCTTGGCATTCGCACGATTGGTCGCGAACTGCGCATTGATCGATATCGCCTGACTTACACCCAAAGCCGAAGCAGCCGCGACCGGATCATCGGCGGGCGACAGGATACGCATATTGGTCGAGATTTGCTGCTGGGTCTTGAACATAGCGGTTTGCAGATCGCTAATCTTGCCCGAACCCATTTCAAATATCGTATTGGTGCTAATGCGCATGATCTTTAATCCTTATACACCAAGAGAAATCAACACCTTGAACATATCGCTGATGGTCTGCATCACTTTGCCGGATGCCTGGTAAGCCTGTTGATAGCGCAACAGATTGGTCGCTTCCTCGTCGAGGTTGACGCCTGAATCGGATTGCTGCGCGGTTTGCATTTGCTTGAGCAAGGTACCTTCGGCCGCGCTATTGGTTTGCAGCTCACGGGTTTTGTTGCCAACCAGACTCACCAGTTGATTGTATGCGCCGTTGTAGCTGGCAGTGCCGCCCATCAGGACATTCTTGGTTTGCAATTCGCCCAGGGCCAGCATATTACGGTTGTCACCATCGCCATTGGTGTTCGCGCTGATGGTAAATTTGTCGCCATTTGCCGGCGCGCCGCTGATCTTGACTTCAGCGCCACCGAACGCAATGACGGAACCGGAGGTATAAGTCACCGGCGTGCCGGCCGGGAATGTGGTCGCGACACCGTTGGTGGTCACTGTCACCGGCATACCTGCCGGGAAACCGCTCAGGGTTCCGGTGGCGGAATCAAACGTCAGTGTGACTGGCGATGCCACTGTGGCGCCGGTAAAGCTGGAATTGATATTGCCCGCGCTGATGGCACCGGTACCAGTATTGGTGCCTGGCGCATCGGTACGGATCGGCGTCGCGGCAGCGATGTTTTTCACATCCTTGATCAGCACGCTCAGGCCGGATGCACCATTAATGGTCGGCTTGATGACAAATTCATCACCAGCCGCCATGGTGCCGCTAGGCATAGAGAAATTCACGCCATCGATGGCCCCCGCCGGGAACGCTGTGTTCGAGTACATCGACACATTGTCGGACATGCGGGTCACGGTGTAATTGGTGCCGTCATAGGTCAGGCGATAATCGCTGGTCGTGAGCGCATCTACGTTGCTGATGCTGGCTGCGACACTCGCGTTACCGGTATTGTTGTCGCTCGGATTGACGACAGGCGATGCCATGTTGAAGAGGTCGCCACCGAGGTTACCGTTCTGGTCTTGCCCAAGACGGTGTTGTGCATTGAAGGTTGCCGCCAGGCCAAGCGCAATGCGTCCGAGGGAATTCTGAATCGGATCCAGCGTCTTGTTGCGGTACTCAAACAAGCCACCCAGATTGCCACCTACCAGCGAGTTTTCCGGCAGGTTGATAATAGCGCCGGTCGCGGTCTTGTAACCGACTCCCATACGCCCCGGATCAGTCGCCGAGGATAATGTCATCAGTTCATAACTGAGATTGCTGACCACCAATGGCTGGCCGTTACCGATAAAGACGTTATAGCCATCGCCCTGCTGCACGACCGATACTTTGGTTTGCTTGGCGAGTTCTGCCACCAGCAAATCGCGCTGATCGAGCAAATCATTCGGTGGTTGGCCGGTGCCGTTTTGCGCTTTCGTGATCGCATCATTCAGTTGTGCGATCTGCTTGGCATAGGCATTGATATTGGTTACCGCGCCGGAAATTTCGTTATTCACGCCATTGCGCATGGTGGTTAGCTGCGCATCCATGCTCTGGAAGCGCGAAGCCAGTGATTCTGCACCCGATAGCATGGCTTGACGCGATGACGCGGAGCCTGGATTGGCGACCAGATCCTGCACGCCCTTGAAGAAGTCCTGGATCGCAGGTGACAGGCCAACCGACGAATCGGCCAGCATATTGTTAACCTTGCTGATCTGGTTGTAATAGGTGTCCAGCTGGCTTTTGCTCGATTGCGCGCTGACTACCTGCGCCGCAAGGAAGTCATTAAAGATACGCTTGACGGTTTCGACATTGGTACCACTGCCGATGTAACCGCCGCCATCCAGGTTTTGCCCACCCAGCGACGACTGAACCACCACCTGACGGCTATAACCGGGGGTTGCCTGGTTAGCGATATTGTGTCCGGTAGTAGCAATACCAGCTTGCGCTGCGGCTAATCCGGATTGAGCAATGCTGAATAGGCTGGACATAATTAGTGTTTTCTAACTCTATGTTGGTGTGTACGGCACGTTGATCAAAAACTTGAGCCGGAAGATCAGGCTACAGTCACAAAATATTGCGTTTTTGCAAACAAATGTAATCAAGCCGACAAGTTGCGATTGATGATATTGGTCAGCTTGGTCGCGTAATTGGGGTCAGTTGCATAACCGGCACGCTGCAAGCCCTGGGCAAAGCCTTTGACGTCACTGGCGTTGGCCAGCACTTTTTCGTAACGCGGATTGTTACGCATCAGTTGCGCATAATCGCGGAAAGAATCGGCATAGCTATCGTAGGCGCGGAATTTTTCGACCCGTTTTTGCGCAACACCGTCCACGTATTCAGTTGTCACCGCGTCTACGGTTTTACCTTTCCAGTTAGAACCGGCCTTGATGCCAAACAGGTTGTGACTGCTGCCACCATCCGCGGTGCGGATGACGCGCTTGCCCCAGCCACTTTCCAGTGCGGCCTGCCCCAGCATGAATTTGGCCGGGATGCCGGTGGTCCGGCTCGCCTCTTCCGCATGGGCGGCGACCTTATCCTGGAACGCCTGCACATGGGCCGGCTTGCTGCTTGCTGCTGCAGTGGTGGCGCTGGTACTGCTCACGCCGCCACGCGCCTGCAAGGCATGGGCCTCGGTAGAACGCTGGTGCGCCAGCGCATTGCGTTCCGCCATACTGCGCAGGATTTCAGCGCGCAGGTCTGAAGTATCAGAGACTGCTTTGGTCGTATCGGTAGCACCATCCGGCGTGACCGCCGTCGCCATCTGGTTACTGGAGAGCTGGCGTATCAACACGTCAGCCAGGCCGATGCCGCGGCTGGCCATGTTCTGGCTCAGTTGCTGATCCAGCATCGAGGTGTACATCTTGGTTTGCTGGTTGTCGAACAGCCCATCCTGCGGCGTTGCTTCTCGCATACTCTTCATGATCATATTCACGAAGAGTGCTTCAAACTGCGTGGCCGCCGCCTTCAGCGAGTCAGGCGAATTCTGCCGCGCAGATTGCTTGAGCGATTCCAGGCCTTTGGAATCTATCGCCAGGGCGGTATTCGAATTGTCTGCAGGCGTAATCATAATCAGCTTAGATAATTTCCAGTTCTGCGCGCAAAGAGCCCGACGCCTTCATCGCTTGCAGGATCGCCAGCAAGTCTTGCGGCGTCGCGCCTATCGAGTTCAGGGCTTTGACGACATCAGCCAATGAAGCGGAGTTCTTCAGCAAGATGACCTTGCCCGGATCTTTGTTGATCTCGATTTGCGACTGTTGCGCGACCACGGTCTGGCCACCGGAGAATGGTGCCGGCTGGCTGATCACAGGCTGGGTATTGATCACCACCGACAAGTTGCCGTGCGATACAGCACAGGTATCCAGCGTCACCGTCTGATTCATCACAACAGAACCGGTACGTGCATTCAGGATCACTTTGGCGCTGACTTGCGCCGGTGTCACATTGATGCTTTCAAGCGCGCCGAGGAAACTCACGCGTTCATCATTGCTCATAGGTGCGCGCACACGGATCACGCGGCCATCCTGCGCAGCCGCGGTTTCCGGCCCAAAACGTTTGTTCACCGCCTCCACGACACGACTGGCGGTAGAGAAATCGCTGTCCTTCAATTCCAGGAAAATCAGGTCGCCCTGCCCCAGGCTGCTGGCTACTGCACGCTCCACCGTAGCACCAGCCGAAATACGGCCTACGCTCAGGTGATTGATCTGCGCCTTGCTGCCGTTCGCGGCGGCGCCCACACCACCGACCACAACGTTACCCTGGGCCATACCGTAAATCTGTCCATCCGCACCTTTCAGCGGCGTCATCAGCAAGGTGCCGCCGCGCAGGCTCTTCGCATTACCCATCGACGAGACCGTGATATCCAGCGTCTGGCCAGGTTGTGCAAACGCAGGCAACGAAGTCGTCACCATCACGGCAGCAACGTTCTTCAATTGCATGTTGACGCCTTGCGGCAGGTTGACGCCCATCTGCTGCATCATGCTGACGATACTTTGGATGGTGAATGGTGTTTGTGTCGTTTGATCGCCGCTACCGTCCAGACCCACAACCAGACCATAGCCGATCAATTGGTTTTGCCGGACGCCTTGCACGCTGGCCAGGTCTTTCAGACGTTCTGCGTGTGCTGCAAACGGCAGCAGCAGGCAGACTGAACATGCGATGACACGCAGTGATTTTTTTAACGATGGTACGGATACAGTATGCATAGAAATTCCTATCTGCCTCAGCATTAAAGAGGCACGACGCTCAGGAAGAAACGCGCCAGCATGGACATCACTTCGGCAGCATCTATACGAGCGTTGGTACGGTATTCAATCCGCGCATCTGCGACGCGGGTCGACGAAACGATATTACCCTTCTCGACGGTAGCAGGATCAACTACGCCAGAGAAACGAATGAACTCCCCGCCTTTGTCGAGCGCGACTTGTTTCTCGCCTGCGACGACCAGGTTACCGTTGGACAGGACATCGATCACAGTGACCGTTAGTGTGCTGACGAAGTTATTACCGGAAGTAACTACGCCCTTGTCTTCAAATTTGGATGCGGTAGATGCACTGGCCGACAGATTCTGTGTCAGGCCGCCAAACACACCGAAAATATTCGGTGCGGCTGCCGCCACGCTGCCGGTCTTGCTGCCGGAACTGCCAGCCTGTTTGCCGGCCGAGCTGCGCTCATTGATAGTAATGGTGATGGTGTCGCCGATCAGGCGTGCACGACGGTCTTCGAACATCGGGCGATACGACGCAGTTTGAAAGATTGCGCCATTCATCGGCGGTGTCACCGCGCTCGCTGCCTGCGGCCTGGCGGTCAACGGCGTTTGCACGACGGTTTCCGGCATGCCGCCGCAACCCGCCAACAGTGTGGCAAACATCACCAGTGCGGATAGCTTGAGCTGTTTCATCGTGAGCTTCATCATCATTCCTTTATTCTTACAACTACGGCGTATCAATGCTGCTTATAACTGCGTCAGACGTTGCAGCATTTGATCCGAAGTTGTAATCGCCTTGCTGTTGATTTCGTAAGCGCGTTGGGTCTGGATCATATTGACCATCTCTTCGACCACGTTCACGTTCGAGGTTTCAACATAGTTTTGTTTGACGTAACCGGCACCGTTGGTGCCCGGATTGTTGGTAGTCGGATTGCCCGATGCAGTGGTTTCCACATACAGGTTTTCACCCTTGCTTTCCAGACCGGCCGGATTGATGAAGGTTGCCAGTTGCAGCGAACCGACTTCGGTTTGCGCGGTAGCACCAGGCACCGTCACGCTGACGATACCATCACGGCTGATCGAGATCGCAGTCGCATTCGCCGGGATAACGATGGCAGGTTGAATCGGAAAACCACTGGAGGTGACCATCTGCCCCTGGTTGTCCGTCTGAAACGAACCGTCGCGGGTGTAAGCAGTGGTGCCGTCCGGCATCATGACCTGGAAGAAGCCATCGCCGAGGATAGCCATATCCTTGCTGTTGCTGGTCAGTTGCAGATTGCCCTGGCTATGGATACGCTCAGTCGCGACCGGGCGTACACCTGTACCGATTTGCAAACCTGACGGCAATTGCGTTTGCTGCGACGAAGCAGCACCCGGCTGGCGTATGTTTTGATACAACAAGTCTTCAAACACTGCACGTGAACGCTTGAAGCCGCTGGTGCTGACGTTGGCCAAGTTATTGGAAATGACGTCCATCTGCGTTTGTTGCGCATCCAGACCTGTTTTAGCAATAAATAGTGAACGTATCATTCTTTTCTCCAATATTTCGGCAAACGCATGGCATCCGTAGCCATCCTTATTTTGCCTGTACCTGCATTAACTCAAAGCGAGGAATTGATCAGCTTTAGCAGCGTTACTATCCGCATCCTTCAGCAACTTCATGTTTAATTCGAACTGACGTGCGAGACTGATCATATTCACCATCGCATCCACCACGTTGACGTTACTGCCTTCAACCGCGCCGCTGATCACGCCGACGTTGGCGTCGGCATCCGCCGGCAAGCGGTCTTTGGTAACGAACATGCCGTCACTGCTGCGCTCCAGATTAGCAATTTCAGGATTCACCAGTTTCAGACGTGCGATTTCGATGGTTGCGCCTGGTACGTTGCCGGAATCTACCGACGAAATCGTGCCATCCTTGGCAAACGAAATTCTGACGTTAGGCGGGATCGTGATCGGACCGCCGTCAGACAGCACATTCAAACCGCCTTCGGTTTGCAATACTCCATTCTCATTGATCTTCAGGCTGCCGCTGCGGGTATAGCCTTCAGTGCCATCGGCGCGCTCAACCGCGAGCCAGCCGGGCCCCTGCACTGCCAGATCCAGTGTGCGTCCGGTTTGCTGTATCGGACCGGCACGGAAATCGGTACCGATGGTCGAATCAACCACGAAGGTGCGTGTCGGCAAACCGTTGCTGACGACAGGTATCGCCCTGAACGTGTCGAGCTGGGCGCGAAAACCCGTGGTCGAGACGTTCGCCAGATTATGCGCAGTCGTGGATTGCTGCTCCATAATCTGCTTGGCACCCGACATTGCGGTGTATATCAGCCTATCCATTTCATTCCTCCTGTGACTACGCCCGGCTGTCGTGCAACAGCCAGGCGGTCATGACTTGCTTCATGCATTAACGCAGGTTCACCAGTGTCTGCATGATCTGATCTTGCGTTTTGATGGTTTGCGCATTCGCCTGGTAATAACGTTGCGCAGTGATCATGTTGACCAGCTCGGCTGTCAGATCGACGTTCGAATCCTCGACACGCGCCGATTGCACTGCACCGAGACCACTGCTGCCCGGCGTACTGGTCAGCGGCACGCCGGATTCAGCGGTTTCCACCCATTGGTTGTCGCCGATGTTTTGCAAACCGTTGGGATTGGCAAAACGCGACAGGATGACCTGACCCAGTACATTCACCTGGCCATTGCTGTAGCGACCGACGATAGAACCGTCGTTGGCAACGTCAAAACCAGTCAGCGTACCGGCCTTGTAACCATCCGGCAGTTGGCGTGCGACGCCGAAGGCTTGCGCAAACTGCTGCGTGCCTGAGTGATCGATAGAGATAGCGAAAGGTGTTACCGCACCTGTCGTGACCGCCATATCTGCGACCAGCGGCGAAGGTGTGGTGCCAGTCAATACACCACCGGTACCGAATTGCATCGTACCCAGAGGTACTGGCGGGTTGGTTGCACTGGTAGGCAGGGAGTAACCGATAGGCACGCCGTCATTGGTAGCGAATACGCTCCATTGGCCACCCGCTGTTTTCACATAGAAGGTACGCAACACGTGCGAGTTACCCAGGCTGTCATACACAGGCACCGAGGTCGAATCGCTGAAGGTTGTCGGATCATCCGGATTAAAGTTATTTGCGACCAACGGATCTTTACGCGAATCCAGTGTCAGCTTGAGCTCGTATTTGGTGGTTGCCTTCGGTGCGAGGTCAGCCTTGTTGATGACGATTTCGGTCGGTGCGCCGATCGCAACCACGCCGTTCGCATCCGCCATGTAACCGGTCAGACGTCCGCCGGAAGCATTCTCGATATAGCCTTCCTTGGTCAATTCAAACTGGCCGTTACGCGCATAGGTAATCGTGCCGCCGCTGCTCATGCGGAAGAAACCGTCACCGTTGATCGCCATATCCAGCGGATTGTTGGAAGCGGTGATATTGCCCTGGCTGAACAGTTGCGCGACGCGTGCGATCTGGGTACCGATACCGATTTGTGCTGCACCGGAACCAGACAAGGTGCTGGCGTAGATATCCGAAAACTGCATTTGCGATTGTTTAAAACCGACTGTATTCGCATTGGCAACGTTGTTACCGATGGTTTCGAGACTTTTGCTTGCGGCATTCAATCCGCTCAAACCTTGTTGGAAACTCATGCTCTTTCTCCTGGTTGATGTGCCGCTGTATTAAAGAATTTGACGGATGTCTGCGAGGGTCAATCCACCCAGGCCTGGTACATTGATCTGTATGCCGCTGGACGAAGTGGAAACCGTGGTCACTATGCCGAATTGCAAAGGATTCGCTGTGACGGACTTGCCAGCCAGGCTGGATGTCACTTCAAACTTGTATGTGCCATCCGCCGCCTTGGTGCCGTCAGCCTTGGTACCATCCCACAACAAAGGTACGGTGCCGGATTTTTGCGGACCAAGCTCGATGGTCTGCACGACGTTGCCGGAAGAATCCTTGACCACGACTTGCGCTGTATCGACGTCCTGCGGGAACTCAACACCCATCAAGCCTTTACTCTCGGACAAGCTGAGCTCGGAACCCGGTGCCAATACACCATGACCTATCATGTTCGCTGCCTGCAATGCCTGGTTTGATTGATAGCTGCCCATCATCGATTCCAGCGTGCCATTCAGCTTGTCGATACCGGTGACCGTCGACAATTGTGCCAACTGGCTGGTAACTTGGGCGTTATCCAGCGGATTCAACGGATCCTGATTCTTCATCTGTGTCACGAGCAGGGTCAGGAAACGATCCTGTGCTTCTTCTGCCGTGCTTTTTTTAGCCGCGCTGGAACCGTTCATCTGGTCCAGCAAAGCTTGTGGCAGGACGGTGGCATTGCTATTGACTGTGGTCATGGTTAATCCTGATTGTTTTACTGACCTATCGTCAGTGTTTTAAGAAGCATGGTCTTGGCCGTGTTCATGGTTTCGACGTTGGTCTGGTAGGAGCGTGAAGCGGAAATCATATTCACCATCTCTTCCACCACATTCACGTTAGGCATGGCAACATGGCCGGTTTCGTCCGCGTTCGGATGCTTCGGATCGAACACCATCTTCAGCGGCGACGTATCTTCCACCACACGATTGACACGCACGCCAGTCGAAGTCGCACCACCCTTCATTTGCTGCGCCTGAAACTCCACCTGCTTGGCGCGATAAGTCTTGCCATCTGCGCTGGTGGTACTTTCCGCATTCGCGATATTGCTGGATACGACGTTGAGGCGCTGAGCCTGTGCGCTCATCGCCGAACCGGAAACATTGAATATATTAAATAGCGACATAATTATTGCCCCTGAATAGCGGTGAACATTCCCTTAATCTTCGACGAGACCAGGGTCAGGCCAACTTCGTAACGCAAGGCGTTATCTGTAAACTGATTACGCTGCACATCCATATCCACGGTATTGCCGTCGATATTTCCTTGCGCGGTATTGGCGTACAACAAAGGTGCACCACCCAGTGTCGGCAAGACCTTGGACGACAAATGTCCATTGGAAGTCTTGGCCATTTCGCTCGGTGCTGCAGCGCTGGTCTTGCTGCGCGCCAGCGCACCTTGCAAGGCCTTGTTAAAATCAACGTCACGCGCCTTGAAGTTGGGCGTATCCGCATTCGCTATATTGGACGCCAGTATTTGCTGTCGCTGACCGCGCAAACTCAGCGCGGTCTCCTGAAAGCGCAGCATGTCATCAAGTTTTCCCATATTCCGTTCTCCGAAGTGTGCGTTCAAGGAATGGCTACCCTGCACTAATCATGGATTTCTATAGCGTCGATCATACGGAGCGACCACACGCTTCGATCAAACGATAAGAAGACAAAAATCCATGCTATTCCCCGCTTTAGCCAAACGCCGAGTCGGTACTATGATCGTGCAATTAGCCCACCACTACTTCCTGGTCTGCCATGAAACACTCTGTCCACATCGCTATCGCCGCTTTCTCTGCCGCACTCTCGCTGACAACACAGCTGGCGTGGGCGCAAGCCGCTGCCGAGCCGCGTCAGGATCTGGCGCAACTGAAAAAAACTGCTGAACAATTCCTGGTAGCACAGGCAAACGGCTTGCCAGGTGAAGTCAAGGTGACGGTCGGCGCAATAGATCCGCGCCTGAAATTACCGGCATGCCCGGTGCCGGAAGCCTTCCTGCCGCCATCCAGCAAGGCCTGGGGCAAAACGACGGTCGGTGTGCGCTGCACGGTGCCGACCACCTGGACTATCTATATATCTGCACAAGTGCGCGTACATGGCGAATACATCGCCGCTGCCGCGCCACTGGTGCAAGGACAAAATATCGGCCCGGGTGATATCGCCACGGTCAAGGGCGACCTGACGAATCTGCCGTCCGGTGTAATTACAGACGCTTCTCAAGCTATCGGCCGCACTGCTGCCAGCACGATTGCGCTTGGCGCACCGCTCAGACAGGATGCCTTGCGTAACCAGCAGGCGATACAGCAGGGGCAGGCAGTACGGGTGATTTTGAATGGCGACGGTTTCAGCGTTTCCAGCGAAGCACGCGCCTTGAATAATGCTAACGAGGGTCAACTGACCCAGGTCAGAACCGCTGCAGGCCAGGTAATCAGCGGGATAGCCAAGCTGGGTGGCATCGTTGAGTTGTCATACTGACAATATAAATTAATACACAATATTTTACGTTCGACCCATTTAGGATTAAAGTTTGCCGTGATAACGCCGATAGACCAAGCAGAGATAGGCGTTTTGCCGCAAACCAAACGGGGTGAAGTCGTGAAAATTAATGACGCAAGCAAGAAAATCGCGGGAGTCGGCGTAGCAGCCACGCAGACTCGCGCAGGCAAGGCACCGGAAAAAGCCGATACCGGCTCGGTGTCTTCGAACGTGACGTTGTCGTCGCAAGTGCAGGCGCTGAGCAGCCAGGTTGCCAGTGCCAGCGTATTTGATGCTAAAAAAGTAGATGAGATCAAGGCAGCTATTGCCGGTGGTCAATTCCAGGTTAACGCAGAACGCGTGGCCGACGGATTGATGGATACGGTAAAAGACCTGATCTCCACACGTAAAGGTTAATAATCCATGAAATCGTTCGGTACCAGCCCTGCAGATAGTTTGATCGAAGAACACAAAGCCATTCGTGCTCTGACCGAATTATTGAAGCTGGAACAGGAACATCTGATTTCTGCGAACGTTGAAGGCATCGCTGCCCTCACCGAAGAAAAAGCAAAAGCTGCTGCCCAGATGGCAGAGCTGGCTAACTGGCGTCACAATGCATTGGCGGCTGCCGGTTTTGAGCCAGCTGAAGCAAGCATGCAAGCCTGGCTGGAAAGCTCACCACAGGCGCAATCAGCAAAGAAAAGCTGGCAAGAACTGATCGAACTGGCGCAAGTCGCCAATGAACTCAATCGCGTCAACGGCACCCTGATCAACAAGCAGATGGTGCGGAATCAAAACGTGCTCAACATACTGCAACACGGCAACGTACAAGACAGCAATGTCTACGGCCCGAATGGCCAGACCGCAAGCAAAAGCGTAGGGCGTCACTTCGTTGCAGGCTAAGGCCGCTATCTATCTCGGATAAGCAATCCCCAAAGAAAAAGCCACCAGATACTGGTGGCTTTTTTTATTGCACGCTAGCAAGGCAGGCTTAGCGGCGTGGTGCGTAGATATCACGTCCCGCCTCGTCGATCTGACGGCGTAATGCGCGACGCTCATCCGGCGACAGGCGTGCATCACGGCGCGATTGCTCCTGCTGCTGCCTTTCCATATTGCGATTATTGTCGTAAGCACGATCATTCGACTGACGCCTGGAATCATAGTTACCCTGATCCTGGTTACCGCGATAGCGATTATCGCTTTGCACATAAGAACCGAATGAATTATTCTGAAATCGCGACTGCGCGAACGCCATCGTCGTACTTGCAAAGGTACTGATTAGCAGTAACACCAATCCCATTCTTTTCAATGTTATATTCATCATCATCTTCCGCAGCGCTTTGAACAGTTCGTACGTCCTTCGCACTTCTTATTTACCATGTTCAAAGTTTATGCTGCTTTGCTCTCAGTCCTAAGTCCAATTCCGTAAAGGTTGTAACACTTTGTAATGCCACACCTCCTCGCTATGTCGAGAAGACCTTCTGAAGTTACCATAGCCATATGAATACGACAAATGCATCCATGAAGGACACGGCCCACTCGACCAATTCCCATCAGACCAAAGTGCTGGTGGTAGATGACGATCTGCGCTTGCGCGATCTGCTGCGCCGTTACCTGTCCGAACAAGGTTTCAATGTAGTCACCGCGGAAAATGCACAGGCGATGAACAAGCTGTGGCTGCGCGAACGCTACGATCTGCTGGTACTCGATCTGATGTTGCCGGGTGAAGACGGCTTGTCCATCTGCCGCCGCCTGCGTGGTGCCGGAGACAAAACCCCGATTATCATGCTCACCGCCAAAGGCGAAGACGTCGATCGCATCGTCGGCCTCGAAATGGGCGCCGACGATTATCTCGCAAAACCTTTCAATCCGCGCGAATTGGTAGCGCGCATCAGCGCCGTCCTGCGTCGCGTCGGCCCCGAAGAAATTCCGGGCGCGCCGTCTGAAACACCACAATCGTTCACCTTCGGCGAATTCGTACTCGATCTGGGTACGCGCACACTGAAGAAGAATGATGAAACCGTGCCGCTGACCACCGGCGAATTTTCAGTCCTGAAAGTGTTCGCACGTCACGCACGGCAACCACTGTCCCGCGAAAAATTAATGGAACTGGCACGCGGTCGCGAGTATGAAGTATTTGATCGCAGCCTCGACGTCCAGATTTCACGTCTGCGCAAACTGATAGAGCCGGATCCTTCGACCCCACTGTATATCCAGACGGTCTGGGGCCTGGGTTATGTCTTCATCCCTGAAGGCAAGCCGCGCTAAGCACAGTCCGCCAGACCACAAGGATGCCCACCACTACAAATCGCCTGAACTGGATCAAAAGCGGCCTGTTCTGGCGCACTTTTTTCCTGCTCGCCTTCCTGATCGCGGCCAGTATGGCCGCGTGGGTGGCCAGCTATCGCATCATTGAGCAAACCCCGCGTGCCAACCAGATCGCGGCACAGGTGATTTCAGTTGTCACCATCACGCGCGCTGCGCTGACACACTCTGCCCCCGACCTGCGACGTGAACTGCTGTTCGACCTTGCCAGCAACGAAGGCATACGCGTCTATCCGCTGGAGGAAAACGACCACATCGAGCCGCCCATCCAGAACAGCATGATGCAAACCATACAGGAGCACGTGCGTTCCGGCCTGGGACAGGAAACCCGCTTTGCACGCGCCGTGAATGATGTCGCAGGCTTCTGGGTCAGCTTCACCATCTCCGACGATGAATACTGGCTGATGCTGGACCGTGACCGCATTGAAGGCAGCTCCGGTGTGCAATGGCTGGGCTGGGGCGCGATGACGCTGCTGCTGTCGTTACTGGGTGCGTTAATGATCTCGGGCCTCATCAATCAGCCGCTGGCGCGCCTGACTGCCGCAACCCGCGCCATCGCCAACGGCCAGCGCCCTGCTCCGCTGCCGGAACGCGGCCCGACTGAAATCCGCGAAGCCAATCATAGCTTCAATCAAATGGTGGACGACCTGAATCGCGTGGAATCAGATCGCGCAGTAGTGCTGGCTGGTATTTCGCATGACTTGCGTACACCGCTCGCGCGCATGCAACTGGAAGTCGAACTGGCGGGGCTGCCACCGGATGCACGCGTCGGCATGCAGTCCGACCTCGAACAAATGGATGCCATCATCGGGCAATTCCTTGACTACGCCAAACCGAGCGACAGCAGTCACTTCCAGCCGATAGACATGACGGCCTTGATGCATAGCGCAGCGCAGGAAGCCTTGCGCATGCAGGATGTCCGCATCAACAGTAAAGTCGATGACAAGCTGGTCGTACTGGGAAATGCGATTGATATCAAACGCGTCGTCAACAACCTCATCGAGAATGCACGCCGTTACGGCAAACTGCCGGGCAACGATTATGTAGAAATCGATCTGCGTTGCCAGGCTGAAGGCGACAAAGTGATCGTCGAAGTCAGCGACCACGGCGCAGGTGTGCCGGAAGCAGAGATAGATCGTCTGTTACGACCGTTCACACGGATGGACAGCGCACGTGGACAAGCGAATGGTGCCGGCCTCGGACTTGCCATCGTGGACCGCATCGTCAAACGCCATAGCGGCAAACTGCAATTATTGAATCGCGAAGGTGGCGGCCTGACCATACACATCGCTTTAAACCAGGCGAAAAAACGTCACGGCACTTACGCTGGCTAAGACCAAAAGTGAGTGCACAAAACAAAACGCACATGCCGATGAGCATGTGCGTTTTTTATTTGGCACCGCATAGTCAGCAAGACTATGCAGAAAATTTAAGTGCGTTCGTCTTTTACTTCAGTGATACCACCTTCGATGATGATATCGCTGCGGCCTTGCGATTGCTGATAGGCGTAACGTTCTGCGGCAAAGCGCGCTTTCGCTGCCTTGCGTTTCTTGAACAACAGCACAGGAATCAGCAACCAGCTCAACAACAGCACGGTCACGACGACGAGCAATCCTACGGCAAGCACCAGCCCCAACACCAGCCACGCGATCAGACGCGAGAAAAATCCACCGGATTGATGACGGCGGAAGACTTGTTGCCAATTTTGAGCCTGCTGGCTGAAGAAGAAAGATGCCATAGTTGTAATCACTCCTGTCTCTGTAGTATACGCCAATTCAGCGCTAACGATATCTTTTGAACCTGGGCGTTGCGAGTTTGGCCCACCCACGGCGCTATGCGTATGGGATGATAGATAGCGCTTTTGCGTAAAAATTCAATATCGGCGCGGATAAATTCTTAGAAATCACTGCGAAAACCGCAAAAAACATGGTCATCCAGCCCCCAAATTATCCTTTTCACACCGGTTTGCGCTTTAATCCTGCTCAGGCGCTACGGTAAATCAGCGCCACCGCTTCCGCCGCTATGCCCTCTTCACGCCCCAGGTAACCCAGCTTTTCATTGGTTTTTGCCTTGATATTCACCTGATCGATGGCAACACCCAGGTCGGCGGCGATATGCGCGACCATAGACGGAATATGTGGCGCCATCTTCGGTTTCTGCGCAATGATGGTCGCGTCCACATTCCCTATGCTGTAACCGGCTGCCGCCACACGCTTGACGGCTTCACGCAGCAGCACGCGCGAGTCAGCGCCTGCAAACTCCACTGCGGTATCCGGGAAATGACGGCCGATATCTCCCAATGCCGCCGCCCCGAACAAGGCATCCGTAATCGCGTGCAACAGCACATCTGCATCGGAATGACCGAGCAAGCCGGTACTGTGCGGTATCGTCACGCCACCTATGATCAGCTTGCGACCCGCTACCAGTGCGTGACAATCGTAGCCCTGGCCGATACGGAAAGGCAGACCTGCGCTCTGGGAAACACTCATACAAATCCTTTTAAATAAAGTTCTGCCAATGCCACGTCATGCGGCAAAGTCACCTTGAAATTCCTGGCGTCGCCTTCGACCAGCCTGGGCTGCAAGCCCAGCGCTTCGATGGCGCTCGCTTCATCCGTTACTGCCGTTGCCTGCTCAAGCGCATGCAACAGCAAGCCGTAACGGAACATTTGCGGCGTCTGCGCCGCCCACAGGCGATCACGCGTGACGGTTTGTTCCACCCGCCCTTCCGCACCGGCACGCTTCAGGGTATCCACCACCGGTACCGCCAGCAAGCCGCCGACCTCATCATCCTGCAGGATATTAATCAGTTTATCGATCAAGCCTATGCTCAGGCCCGGACGCGCGGCATCGTGCACCAGCACCCAGTCATCGTCATTGATCTCCCCACGCATGGCGCGCAAACCATTCAGCACCGACTGATGCCGCGTCGCACCGCCAACACCCAGTACCGTGGTGTAGGAGTCGTCATGCAGGCTGGCCATGGTCGCGTCGATATAACCATCCTCGGCGCTGACGACGACAAAGGTATGCGCTATCGCATCGGCCCGGGAAAAAGTGTCCAGCACATGGCGCAGCATCGGCTTCCCGGCTATCTGCACATATTGTTTGGGTATCTTTTCACCCATGCGCGCGCCGACGCCGGCGGCAGGAATCAGGGCAAAATAACGGGATGAGCTCATGTTCTGGTCTTGGGAAGATGCGTGGGTGCGCTCATTATTATGGGGCTATCCCTTATGGATTGCGCACGCGCCCGACGGGAGGAAGGGCTTGGTTTATAATCTCATCATAATTTTTCACTGTCAAATGAAGTGCCCGCAGGCAAGTCAGCGGCTACTTTTTGACCACCCTGACATTTTTAATGTCGCTATTTGATGTCATTCGACCTAAAAAAATCACTTCCCAAGCCCGCTACGCGTTTTGTTCTGCCCCCGGTACACGGTTCGGCGGATGCCTATGTATTGGCGCAAGCCGCAGCTGAACTTAAATCGCAGAAACGCATGTTAACGGTCGTCGTGGCGAATGCCAGCGACGCGCAACGCCTGTTGGCAGAAATCCCCTGGTTCGGCAAAGAACCGAACGATCTGCGCTGCCATTTGTTGCCGGACTGGGAAACCCTGCCCTACGACGCATTTTCACCGCATCAGGATCTGGTTTCCGAGCGTCTGGCGACGCTGTATGAAGTCCTGAACGGCCACTGCGACGTCCTGATCGTACCGGCGACTACAGCGCTGGTGCGCATGGCGCCGCCCGCCTTCCTCGCGTCCTACACCTTCTTCTTCAAGCAAGGTGAGACGCTGGACGAAGCCAAGCTGAAGGCGCAGCTGCAACTGGCTGGTTACAGCCCGGTCAAGCAAGTGATGTCGCCCGGTGAATATTCGGTGCGCGGCGGCCTGATCGATATCTATCCTATGGGTTCGGTACTGCCGTATCGTATCGACCTGTTCGGCGACACCATAGACAGCATCCGCACCTTTGATGCCGATACGCAGCGCTCGCTGTATCCGGTCAAGGAAGTGCGCCTGTTACCGGCACGCGAATTCCCGATGGACGAAGAAGCGCGCACCGCTTTCCGCGGTCGCTGGCGCGAAGTGTTCGAAGGCGATCCTAGCCGCTCGGTGATATACAAAGACATAGGCAGCGGCATTGCGTCTGCCGGTATTGAATACTATCTGCCGCTCTTCTTTGAACAAACGAATACGCTGTTCGACTACCTGCCGGGCGATGCCACCTTCGCGCTGGTAGGCGATATAGAAGCGGCGATCAAACGCTTTTGGGACGATACCCAATCGCGCTACCGCTTCCTCAAGTCAGACCGTGAACGCCCTATCCTCGCGCCGGAACAAATCTTCCTCAGCGATGAAAACTTCTTCACGCTGGCCAAACCGTTTGGCCGCTGGGTGATACAGAACGAAGATGTCGCGTCCGAGTTGTCTGCTCCGTTACCGAATATCGCCGTAAATCGTCGTGCCGACGATCCGCTGGTCAATCTGCGTGCTTACCTGCTGCAAACCGACAAGCGCGTGATGATCTGCGCGGAAAGCAATGGTCGTCGCGAAACCTTGCAGCAGTATTTCAATGAATATGATTTAGCACTGGCGCCGACCGAAGGTTTTGCCGACTTCAGCACCGCATCCGCCAAACTCATGCTGGGCGTCGCGCCCATGCATGCCGGTTTCGAGCTGGGTAATGCGCTTGGCGGCCTCGCTTTCATTACCGAAACCGAGTTGTACGCAGGCTCCGGTCGTCGTGTCGGCAGCAAGAAGCAGGAAGGCGCAACCCAGGTCGAATCGATGGTGCGCGACCTGTCCGAACTCAAAATCGGCGATCCTGTGGTGCACGTCAATCACGGTATAGGCCGCTATATGGGCCTGACCAGTATGGATCTGGGCGAAGGTGAAACTGAATTCCTGCACCTGGAATACGCGAAAGACACCAAGCTGTATGTACCGGTATCGCAGCTGCATGTGATCTCGCGCTACTCCGGTGCCTCGCCGGAAGATGCACCGCTGCACGCGCTTGGCTCGGGCCAGTGGGAAAAAGCCAAACGTCGCGCTGCTGAAAAAATCCGCGATACCGCAGCCGAACTCCTGAACCTGTACGCCCGCCGCGCACTGCGCGAAGGCCATAGCTTTGAGTATTCGGCGCATGACTACCAGGCCTTTGCCGAAAGCTTCGGCTTTGAAGAAACCGCCGACCAGGCTGCCGCCATCAACTCGGTCATCAAAGACATGACCAGCGGCAAACCGATGGATCGCCTGATTTGCGGTGATGTCGGCTTCGGCAAGACAGAAGTCGCATTGCGCGCCGCCTTCGTCGCCGTACTCGGCGGCAAACAGGTCGCGATCCTGGCACCGACCACGCTGCTGGCGGAACAACATGCGCAAACTTTCGCGGATCGCTTTGCCGACTGGCCGGTGCGTATCGCCGAACTGTCGCGCTTCCGTACCGCGAAAGAAGTCACACAAGCCATCAAGGGTATGGCTGACGGCACGATAGATATCGTGATCGGCACGCACAAGCTGCTGTCCGGCGATATTAAATTCTCGCGCCTCGGCCTCGTCATCATCGACGAAGAGCACAGGTTCGGCGTGCGTCAGAAAGAAGCGTTGAAAGCCTTGCGCGCCGAAGTCGATGTACTGACACTGACCGCCACCCCTATCCCGCGTACGCTGGGTATGGCACTGGAAGGTTTGCGTGATTTTTCCATCATCGCCACCGCACCGCAAAAGCGCCTGGCGATCAAAACCTTCGTCCGCAGTGAAAACGATTCCGTCATACGTGAAGCCTGTCTGCGCGAACTGAAGCGTGGCGGCCAGGTGTACTTCCTGCACAATGAAGTAGAGACCATCCAGAACCGCAAGGCCATGCTGGAAGAGCTGATGCCGGAAGCGCGCATAGGCGTTGCGCACGGCCAGCTGCACGAGCGTGATCTGGAACGCATCATGCGTGACTTCGTGGCACAGCGTTTCAACATCCTGCTGTGTACGACGATTATTGAAACCGGTATCGACGTCCCGACTGCCAACACCATCATCATGCACCGCGCCGATAAATTCGGTCTGGCCCAGCTGCATCAACTGCGTGGTCGCGTCGGTCGTTCGCATCATCAGGCTTATGCTTATTTGCTGGTGCACGATGTGCAAGGCCTGAGCAAGCTGGCGCAACGTCGTCTCGACGCGATCCAGCAAATGGAAGAGCTGGGCAGTGGCTTCTATCTGGCCATGCACGATCTGGAAATTCGCGGCGCCGGTGAAGTACTGGGCGACAATCAATCCGGCGAAATGAGCGAGATCGGCTTCCAGCTCTATTCAGACATGCTGAATGAAGCCGTACGTTCGCTGAAAAACGGCAAGGAACCGGATCTGGCCGCCCCTCTGGCCAGCACCACCGAAATTAATCTGCACGTACCTGCTCTCTTGCCGAACACCTATTGCGGTGACGTCCATGAACGCCTGTCCATCTATAAGCGCCTGGCTAACTGCAAAACCGCAGATGCCATCAACGATTTGCAGGAAGAACTGATCGATCGTTTTGGTAAACTGCCGGACGCAGCACAGGCATTGGTGGAAACGCATCGTTTGCGGGTTGCCGCCATTCCGGTTGGCATCATCAAGATAGATGCGCATGCGGAATCGGCGACATTGCAGTTCGAACCTAACCCGCCTATCGATGCGATGCGTATCATAGAGTTGATCCAAAAGAATCGTCATATAAAATTGAACGGCCAGGATAAATTGCGTATCACTGCAAATATGCCGGATCTGGCTGCACGCGTAGGGCAGATCAAAAACACCATCCGTGCCCTGCTTAACTAAACTGACTGACTTATGAATCTGATCCTGCAAGGCCTCAGCACCCAACGCCACATCGTCGAACAAATCGCCGAACTGGCACGTCCGCGCTCTATCGTTGCGATCGGCGAGCACGCTTACCGCTGCCTGGACTGCAGCTACAACGATGAAGTGAAGTCACAAATCGATATCGCTGCCTGGGCTGCCAAACTGGATTACGCCTTCATCGAACGCAGCCGTTCGCTATCCGATTTCAAGCTGGTCGCGATGGATATGGATTCCACGCTGATCACCATCGAGTGCATCGATGAAATCGCCGATATGCAGGGTCTGAAACCGCAAGTTGCAGAAATCACCGAAGCCGCGATGCGCGGCGAGCTGGAATTCAAGGAAAGCCTGACCCGCCGCGTCGCCTTGCTCAAAGGCCTGGATGCCAGCGCCCTGCAACGCGTCTACGACGAACGTTTGCAGCTGTCGCCAGGTGCAGAAAAGATGCTGCAGGGCTTGCAGGCACTCGGCATGAAGAGCCTGCTGGTGTCCGGTGGCTTTACCTACTTCACAAATCGCATGAAGCAACGCCTGCAACTCGATTACACGCATTCGAATCAGCTGGAAATCATCGACGGCAAACTGACCGGTAAAGTCATAGGCGGCATCGTCGATGGCGAGGAAAAGAAACGGACGGTAGCGCGCGTCTGCCAGGAACTGGACATCTCGCCCGAGCAAAGCATCGTCATGGGTGATGGTGCGAACGACCTGAAAATGATGAGCATTGCTGGCTTGTCGGTTGCTTTCCGCGCCAAACCAATCGTCCGCGCGCAAGCCGACATTGCGTTGAATTTCGTTGGCCTGGACGGCATCCTCAACCTGTTTCACAAGTAAGTACGCAAGTAAATGCGTATCACATCGCAAAAGTTGATCCAGGGAACTTTGTAGTCATTCAGCCATCTTAATGCTGTGCATATAGCTAAGGACACGCCATGAACCAAGACCTCGTTTTAGACAGTTCATTGCAATCCGCAAAGAACCTGGCCTGGTGGTTATACCTGGGCCATGCTGCCAGCCTGGTATTTTCGCTGGGTGCATTTTCCTTTATCCCGCTGATCATCAATTACGTCAAACGGGAAGACGCGGCCAACACCTTTGTCTACAGCCATCACAGCTGGCAAATCCGCTCTTTCTGGTGGTATCTGGTCTGGATGGCCGTAGGCGGCCTCTTGTTCATGACCATCATCGGCATCCCGGCTGCCTTCCTCTTGTGGACTGTGGCGTGGATCTGGAAGCTATATCGCCTGATCAAAGGCATCGTCGACCTGAACGATAACAAGCCCATGCCTTAAGACGGCACTGGTCATAAAAAAAGCGTCCATACGGACGCTTTTTTATTTCCTGCCCCTGCCTAGGCAGTAGCAAGCTCAGTCTCCTCCTTCAACAAAGGTAATACCGGATTCCAGCAAGCCAGGCGTTCCCCATTGACTGAAATCACTTGCGGCTTCTCGCGCGTGCATTGCTGTTGCGCATTGCTGCAACGTGGCGCAAAGCTGCAGCCCGGCGGCAAAGCCGACAAGTCGGGAGGTGAACCCGGCACCGCCAGCAAAGGCTTACCGCGATTCTCGGTACCCACTGTCGACGCCAGCAAACCCGCTGTGTACGGATGACGCGGGCTATGCACGATGCCAGCCACCGAGTTTTCTTCGACGATGCGGCCACCGTACATCACGGCTATCTTATCCGCGACCTCGACCGCTGCGCCGATATCGTGGGTGACAAAAATCACCGACATACCGGTTTCCTTTTGCAGTTCACGCAGCAGCAACAGGATCTGGATTTGCACTGTCGCATCCAGTGCCGTCGTCGGTTCATCGGCCAGCAAGAGCTTGGGCTTGCACGCCAGTGCCAGCGCAATCATTGCGCGCTGGCGCATACCGCCGGATAACTCATGCGGATATGCATCGTAGCGACGACGTGCCTGCGGTATCTGCACCCGTTCCAGCATCTGCAAGGCACGCTGCATCGCCGTACGGTGATCAACGGCTTCATGCGCACGTATCGCTTCGGTGATCTGCTGTCCTATCGTGTACACCGGATCGAAAGCCAAACCCGGTTCCTGAAACACCATCGAAGTCGTACCACCTCGATACGCGTCCAGCTCACGGCCTTGCAGTGCCAGCACATCCATGCCATCCACTTCCATGCTGCCGCTGATGCGCGAGGTACGCAACGGATGCAGGCGCAGCAAAGTACGCAGGGTCACACTCTTGCCGGAACCGGATTCACCCAGCAAACCCAACACCTCCCCCGCCTGCAAATCAAAACTGATTTTATCCAGCGCGTGTGCACGTCGATTACCGACAAACTCCACTGTCAGGTCACGTACCGATACCAAAGGTTTACTCATGCTGCCACCTCCATCAAGGTTTGCGTGTGACCGGACTGCGGATCATTCATGTGACAGGCGACGGTATGTGCCGTATTACCATCAGCCGCCATCAATGCCGGCACCTGCGCTGCACACACCGCTTCCGCATGCGGACAACGTTCTCGGAAACGACATCCGCTGGGCGGATTGATAGGATTCGGCGGATCACCGCTGAGCGGCGTATGTTGCGTACGGTTGGCCGGGTCCATAGAAGGGACCGCAGACAGCAAGGCACGCGTATAAGGATGGCGCGAGTTGCCGTAGATATCTTCTACCGGCCCCATCTCCACTACCTGCCCCATATACATCACCATCACTTCATCGCTGATGTAATGCACCACATGCAAATCATGTGAAATGAAAAGATAAGTCAGGTCATGTTCCGCCTTCAGCTCCTGCAACAGATTCAATACCTGTGCCTGCACCGATTTATCCAGTGCCGCAACGGCCTCATCCAGGATCACCAGACGCGGTTCGAAAGCCAGTGCGCGGGCGATATTGACGCGCTGACGCTGACCACCTGACAACTCATGCGGATAACGTGACGCAAACAGCTCTGGCCTGAGCCCGACGCGTGCCAGCAAGGCGTGCGCGCGCTCGGTTGCTTGCGCCTTGGAGACACCATGCGCCTGCGGACCATAAGCGACGGTCTCGCTAATGGTCAGGCGCGGGTTGAGCGAGGCAAAGGAATCCTGAAACACCATTTGCAGGTTGCGCCGGAATTCCTTGAATTCGAGGCCACCAAATTCAGCCACGCCTTCGCCGTCAAAAATCATGCTGCCGCTATCCGGATTAACCAGGCGTGCGATCAGCCGTGCCGTGGTCGATTTGCCGCAACCGGATTCACCGACGATGCCCAGCGTCTTGCCCTTGGCGACCGAGAAGCTGACGCCATCGACAGCGTGCACGAATTTGCGTTCACGCTGGAACATGTCACCGCGCACCGGGAAGTATTTTTTTAAATCCCTGATCATCAACAGTGGTTGCGCAGGGCCGCCTCTATCTGTTGAACTCAGGTTTACAGTTTCTTGTTTCATCGGCGTATATCCATAGCAGAACGCACACCATCAGCCAGCAGGTTGAAGCCGATGGACGTGATAAAAATCAACAAGCCCGGCAAAGCCGCGACCCACGGATTACGGAAGATGGCCGAACGCAATGTATTCAGCATCAGGCCCCATTCAGGCTCTGGTGGTTTGACACCGAGGCCGAGGAAGGACAAACCTGCTGCCAAAATCATGCTGACGCTGAGCAAACCGGTCGCATACACAAATACCGGTCCCAGCACATTGCCCAGCACGTGCACACGAATAATCGAAAACGCGCTGGCGCCACTCATGCGTGCCGCTTCGATGTAATCCAGCTTGCGCACCTGGGTCGTTACGCTTTCTGCCACACGCACCACCTGCGGCACGAAGACCAGTGTCAGCGCGAGTATGCTATTCGTCATGCCGGGCCCCAGCGCGCCGGAGATGGCCACTGCCAGCAGCACCGACGGGAAGGCATAGAACACGTCCAGCACGCGCATGATGACCATATTCACGCGTCCGCCTACATAGCCCGCCAGCAAGCCGATAGAAGTACCGATGCCAAAGGCTGCCAGCACTGGCGTTACCCCCATCAGCAGGGACAGGCGGCCGCCGTGCATCAGGCGACTCAACATATCGCGCCCCAATTCATCGGTGCCGAGCAAATAACCTTCACTGCCTATCGGCAGCAGGCGCTTGATCATGCTGCCCTTGTACGGGTCCATCGGTGCCAGCCATGGTGCGAACACGGCCGCGCATACAATCAGGAACACCACCAGCGCCGCCGTCATCGCGACCGGATCGCGCATCAGCTGGCGCAGGACCTTGCTCCAGTAACCACGCGCCGGCGTCGGCATAACGGGGACCGCGACTTGCGGTGCAAAATTCAAAGAGAAAGCCATAGTCAACGTCCCATACGTGGATCAAGCAGCGGTTGCAGGATATCGACGATCAGATTCAAGCCGACAAAGAACATGCACAGCACCAGGATCGTGCCTTGTAGTAGCGGCATGTCGCGCTGGAAGATGGCGGTATTCAGCAGGAAGCCGGTACCCGGCCACGCGAACACGGTTTCCACCAGGATGGAGCCGCCCATCAGATAACCGATCTGCAAACCCGCCACTGCCAGCACGGTCGGTGCCGTGTTCTTGGCGATGTGACGGAAGATGGCACGATTGCTCAGGCCGCGGGCGCGCAAGGCGATCACGAATTCCTGTTCCAGCATGTCGGCCACCAGCGCCCGCACGGTGCGCGTAATGATGCCCATCGGGATCACTGCCAGCGTGATCGCAGGTAGTATCAAATGGCGTATATGTTCGTAGTCCCACAGCCACTCGGATGAGCCGCCTGGCCCTGCCCCCATCGCCGGGAACCAACCCAGCCAGATGGAAAAAATAATCGTTAATACCAGACCCAGCCAATAGTGCGGCACGCTCACGCCTATGACGGACAGGAAGGTGGCAATGCGGTCTATCCAGCCGCCGTGCCAGTAACCGGCCAGCGCACCCAGTACACAGCCGAACAGCACACCGATGAAACCAGCCACACCAGCCAGCAGCAGCGTATTGCTGACAGCACTCATGACTTCGGTCACCACCTGGCGACCGGATGCAATGGAGGTACCCAGATCACCCTGCACTGCACGCAGCAACCACATGCCGTATTGCACCGGCACCGGTTTATCGAGACCGTAAGCGCTCTTCAGTGCGGCAATCACATCGGCCGGTGCATCCGCCGGAGCAATCGCATTCAAAGGATCGCCAGGCGCCAGATATACCAGCATGAAAGACAATACCGTCACGCTCAGCGCAATCGGAATGGCATACAGCAAACGCTTCAAAATATAGGAAAACATGGACAACTTTCAGTGATACAGAAAGGTTGGACGAGGCGCCAGCGCCCCGCCCTTCACGCTTTGTTACATACGGATCGTGGTCAGATCCTGGAACCAGTGTTGAGCCTGGATAAAGCCCTTCACTTTTGGCGAAATCACGTGCGGATTGACGTCATGTACAACCCACAGCATCAACGCATCGTCGACCATCGCCTGATGCACTTGCGCCAGCAGTTTGTCCTGCGTCTTGACGTCGAAGGTGGTGCGGATCTGATCCAGCTCTGCATCTACTTTCGGATTCGACCAGCCGCCCCAGTTCACGCCGTTCGGTGCGACATAACGGCTGTCAGCAAAACGGGTGAGTGCATAGAACGGATCAGCCGTCACATAACCAAGGTTGATCGCGGTGATGCCTTTACCCGCGTTGATATCGCCCTTGGCGCCACTACGCCAGTGCAGGTACAGGGTTTCCAGTTCCACTACTTCAAACTGCACCTGGATGCCGATTTCCGCGAGGCTTTGCTGGATGTACTCATTCATAGGCAAGGACAACATCTGGCCGGTACCACCTTGTGCGATCACAATCTTCGCTTTCAGTGGCTTGCTTGGGCTGTAACCGGCTTGCGCCATCAGGGCACGTGCAGCAGCGAGGTCATACTTGATTTTGAACGTCGGCTTGCCGAACCAGGGGCTGGTCGGATCGAGCTGACCATAAGCAGGCACTGCCAGGCCATTCATCAAGGCCACGATACCGCTGCGATCCACTGCCAGATTGGCCGCTTTACGCACACGGATGTCGGTCCATGGCGAACCAGGCTGGGTGCTGAAGTGGTAAGGCCAGACATGCGGCGTCACATTGGTCACCAGTTTGAAGCCCGAGCTTTTCAGTTGCGGCAACACATCTGGTGGTGGCGTTTCGATGATATCGACCTGACCATTCAACAAGGCATTGGCACGGGTCAGCGCATCAGGAATCGGCAACAGGATCACGCGATCGGTTTGTGCCAGACGTGATTTATCCCAGTAACCGGCATTTTTAACCAGTTCAGCACGTTCGCGCGGCACCAGTTTGTCCAGTTTGAATGGACCGGTACCCGATGCTTGCGACGCAAATTTATTCCAGTCGCGGCCGACTTTTTCCCATTGTGCCGGGCTGGAAATCAGGAACCATGGCAATTGGTAAGGAAACAGCGCATCGACTTCCTTGGTCGTGATTTCTACCGTGTTGTCATTGACCTTGCGATACGAGACGATGGATGGAATGCGCGGACGTACTTGCGCACTTTGCTTGGCATCGAACTGCGGTGATTTGTCATTCAGAACCTTATCCAGATTCCACACCACAGCGTCTGCCTTGAAGTCAGAACCGTCATGGAACTTCACGCCCTTGCGCAGCGTGAACAACCATTTCTTTTGATCCTTGGGATCAACCTTCCACTCTGTTGCAAGACCAGGAATCAACTTGCCCGGACGTGTACCGATGTTCGCTTCCCATGCGATCAGCGGATCGTAAATTGTGTGACCTGTAAATTGATAAGCACCAGCACCGCGATCCGGCTGGCCTGTAGTCAGCGGAATATCCGCCATCGAGATCCCGTAACGGGCCACTGTTTCGGCATGTACTCCCGAATGCAGTGCCAGCGCGACCGGAACCACCATCAACCATCGTGCAACCCATTTATCCAACGCCATAAAAATCTCCCAGTAAATAGCCACCAAAACAATGTGACATGACAGAGATAAGCACGTGGCATGCCAACCCTTGTCTGCGCGGAAGATTGCACTCTGATAAGTGCGCTAAGCCCTTCATTACACTGAGCAATTTTCGTACGCGGTATGGATAGAGCATCTGGCCGCCTGCACGCAATCCAGATGCGCTGGTTTGTGCAGGAGAAAACAAAATTGCGCTATCTTGGGGGCATGCTTTGGTGCAAGGATGCACAGGGGATTTAATAGGTGCGCACAATAAAAAAGCACCCGTTTGGGTGCTTGTTGTACTGCGGTAGTGCGTAGACCGGACTATGCCTGCATCGCCTTGAACGCCTGCTCGATATCGGCGATCAGGTCCTGCGGATCTTCCAGTCCGATATTCAGGCGGACCAACTGCCCCTGATGCGGCCAGTTCTGCCGCATATGCTGCATGCGATACGGTACCGCCAGGCTGTGTACCCCGCCCCAGCTGAAACCGATTTTGAAAAGTTGCAGGCTGTCGACAAAGCGATCCGTCTGCGCTTCACTGTAACGCGGATCGAAGATGACGGAGAACAAACCACCGGCGCCGCTGAAGTCACGCTGCCAGAGCGCATGCCCAGGGCACTCAGGCAAAGCCGGATGCAGAACCGCAGCGATCTCCGGTCGTGCCTGCAACCATGTAGCCACGGTACGCGCAGCTGCATCATGTGCTTCAAAGCGCAGCTTCATGGTCGGCAAGCTGCGCAAGACCAGATACACATCATCCGCCGCCACACCGAAACCGAGACGCATATGCGCGGTTTCCAGTTTCTGGTTCAAGGCCTTGTCCTGCGTAATCACCGCGCCCATCAAGATATCCGAGCCGCCGGACTGATATTTGGTCAGGGCTTGCATGATGATGTCCACGCCCAGCTCGAAACCGCGCAAGGCCAGACCGGCGGACCAGGTATTGTCCAGCGCAACCAGCACACCCCTGGCATGCGCCACACGGCAGATCGCAGGCAAGTCCGGCACTTCCATCGACACCGAACCCGGCGCTTCGGTCCAGATCAGACGTGTATTCGGCTGAATCAGTTCAGCGATGCCGCTGCCTATCAGCGGATCGTAATAGCGTGCGGTGATACCGAAATCCTGCTGCAACCAGTTGGCCAGCTCGCGGTTCGGGTTATAGACGTTATCGGGGATGAGTACATCGTCACCGCTTTTGAGAAAAGCGAAATCGACGAGGGCAATTGCGGCCAGCCCGCTCGGCGCGAGTACGCAGTGCTTGCCGTCCTCTATCGCGGCGAGTCGTGCTTCCAGCGTGAAGGTCGTCGGCGTGCCGTGCAGGCCGTAGGTGTAGGCGTTCTTATCCTGCCAGTTGCGCGAGCGCATACTGGCGACATCCTTGAACAGAACCGTGGATGCGTGATGAATAGCTTGCGGCAGTGCCGAGAATCCGTCCGGAGCGCGATAGTCATTGTGAATCAATGCCGTCTGTAACGTAGGTCGGTCAGTCACGCGCGCTCCCGGAGGTGAATTATGGTTTGGCGGTATTGCTTGCAGCTTTCTTGGCAGCGTGCGCTGGTGCGGCGGCAGGCTTTTGCACCACGGCTTTCAAGGTAAATGGTTTGGTGATCGTGCCATCGGCAGACATCCAGCTACCCACCAGGCTGTCGCCTTCCAGCTTGCCATCCCATTGTCCGGAGATGTTAGTACCGTTTTCCGACTCTTCCATGAAGAGCTGGTCGCCTTCGATTTCACCTGCCAGCAGGATTTTGTGCGAGTTACCGAAGATGAAGTACTCACCTTCTATGCCTTCATCAATATCTGCTTTAGGGCGGATATTAACTTGCACATTGATGTCGCCGACCACGCCACGGAAAAATACCGGTTTGTGGAACAGCGCCGGTACGTTGCTGCCTGCTGCTGCAGTTTGTGCAGCAGGTGCTGCTACTTGTGCAGATGCGCCAGTGCTGACAGCAGCCAGCGCGATCAGGGTACTCAGTAATACTTTTTTCATCATGCTTCAGCCCACAGGTCATGTGCATCAGCGCCGGTGATTTTGACGTCGATGAATTCACCGACTTTCAATTTCAGATGCGGCTCATATGGCGGCTTGACGTAGACCACGCCATCGATTTCCGGTGCATCAGCAGCTGAACGTGCAACACCACCATTGCGATTGACTTCATCCACCAGTACACGCATGGTCTTGCCGACTTTGGCTTGCAGGCGCTTCTTCGAAATTTCTTCCTGCAGCAACATGACACGGCCACGACGCTCTTCGCGCACCTCTTCCGGCACTGCATTCGGCAAGTCGTTGGCGGTCGCGCCTTCTACCGGCGAATAGGCAAAGCAGCCAAGGCGGTCAATTTCGGCTTCTTTAAGGAAGTCGAGCAGGTATTCGAATTCGGCATCGGTCTCGCCCGGGAAACCGGCGATAAAGGTGGAACGTATCGTCAGGTCCGGGCACATTGCGCGCCATGCCTGGATGCGTTCGATGTTCTTTTCGCCACTGGCCGGACGCTTCATGCGTTTCAGTACATCCGGATGCGCGTGCTGCAGCGGCACATCGAGGTAAGGCAGGATTTTGCCTTCGGCCATCATAGGGATGATGGCGTCCACGTGCGGATATGGATAAACATAGTGCAGACGAACCCACGCGCCGTATTGCTTGGCCAGTTCGCCCAGCGCTTCGACCAATTGCGTCATATGGGTTTTGACCGGCTTGCCGTTCCAGAAACCCATGCGAAATTTCACATCCACGCCATAGGCGCTGGTGTCTTGTGAAATCACCAGCAATTCCTTGACGCCAGCCTTGAACAGGTTTTCCGATTCCAGCATGACATCGGCGATAGGACGCGATACCAGATCGCCACGCATAGACGGGATGATGCAAAAACTGCAACGATGGTTACAGCCTTCGGAAATTTTCAGATAAGCAAAATGCTTGGGTGTCAGCTTGATACCCTGTGCCGGCACCAGATCGATGAACGGCGCGTGCGGCTTGGGCATGTGTTTATGCACCGCATCCATGACTTCACCCAGTGCATGCGGGCCGGTAACGGCCAATACTTTAGGATGGACTTTCTGGATGATGTCGTCGCCGTCGGCGTCTTTTTTTGCACCAAGGCAACCTGTGACGATAACTTTACCGTTTTCATTCAGCGCTTCGCCGATGGCGTCCAGCGATTCCTGCACGGCGGCATCGATAAAACCGCAAGTATTGACGATGACCAGATCTGCACCGTCGTAAGACTTGGCAGTGTCATAACCTTCAGCGCGCAGCTGGGTAAGGATTTGTTCTGAGTCGACCAGGGCTTTCGGACATCCGAGGGAAACGAAGCCGATTTTTGGGGTTACTTGTGTAGCATTGGTCATGGCTGAGGCGGGCAAAAAGCTGGCGTTAGAAGCGAAGCCGCTATTGTACCCTTTTGCCTGCCACGCCCGCCACTCGGCATGGTGCGAGCGGCAGTAAGGTCTTACTTGTTGTTTTTATCGCCAGGCGGTGGCGCTGGCGGTGCAAACGGGAAAGCGCCGAACATGTTTTTCGACTGAGTCTGCATTTGTTCCTGCATTTGTACGAACAGGCTTTTGCTTTGCTCAATGTAGTTGCTCATCATGCCTTGCATGATAGGACCCTGCACGTTCATGAACTGGGTCCACATCTCCGGACTGAAAGGCTTGCCTTCGTACAGGTCCTTGGAGTTTTCAGTGAGCTTGTTCTGGATATCGATGAAAGCCTGGATGTTTTTTTCCAGGTAGGAGCCCATCATGCCCTGCATTGCGTGACCGTAGTAACGAATGATTTGCGACAAGGCTGCGCTGGAGAACATAGGCGAGCCATTGGCTTCCTCTTCCAGGATGATCTGCAACAGGATGCTACGCGTCAAATCTTCATCAGTCTTAGCATCGAGCACGGAGAACTGCTCGCTATCCAGCACCAACTGTTTGACATCGGCGAGCGTGATGTAAGAACTCGTTTGCGTGTCATACAGACGACGGTTTGGATATTTCTTAATCAAGCGATCGGAGATTTTTTTTGTACTCGTCATCAGTCATCCCAACTTATTGCGTCACGACGCGTTTATATCAATCGGCCCAAAAAGCCAACGGAGTCTACCTCGACAATTCATTATAGTGCGAAAAAACAAAGGTTTACGCAACATTACGCGACACCTTGACCTACCTCAAGAAGTACGATTTTCAGGGCCACCTTCCCGCCCCGGCTATTTATGCCGCTTTTGCCTTTACATAACGGCCTGGTGCGGCCTCTATCGGTTTGTATTTGGCATTTCCCAGTTTGCTCCTGGCTTTGACCCGTTCACCGGAATGGCTGACCAGAAATTCGGTCCACGCCGGCCACCAACTGCCCGCCACTTCTTGCGCCCCGGCCAGCCACGACAGCGCATCCAGCCCGTCCTGCCCATCATTGACCCAGTATTGGCGGCGGCTTTTGTCCGGCGGATTGATGACGCCCGCGATATGACCGGCCGCACCGAGTACGAAACGATTCTGTTGCGGCTTTTTGCGATTCAGGATGTTGACTGATTCATATGCACTGGTCCACGGCACGATGTGGTCTTCACGCGAACCATAAATAAAACTCGGCGCATCGATTTGCCGCAAATCGATGGGCTTGCCACCCAACATGAATTTGCCGAATTGCTTGAGGTTGTTTTCCAGATAGGTGTTGCGTACGTACCAGCAATACATGGGGCCCGGCAAATTGGTGCTGTCGGCATTCCAGTACAGCATGTCGAATGGCGCAGGATTCTCGCCTTTCAGGTAATTCGATGCGACGTAGTTCCAGATCAGTTCGTTTGAACGCAGGCTGGCAAAAGCCGCATTGAAGTCCAGCCCTTTCATCAGGCCACCACTGCCTATCTCTTGCTCGATTTCCTTGATCTTGCCCTCATCGATGTACACATCGAGGATGCCGGTATCCGAAAAATCCAGGAAGGTGGTCAGCAAAGTCAGGCTGGCTGCCGGTTCTTCACCGCGTGCGCAAGCCAGCGCCAAAGCATTGGTCAGCATGGTGCCGCCGACGCAAAAACCGAGCACATTGACTTTTTTCTGGCGCGTGATGGCTTGCGCAACATGCATGGCCTGCAATACGCCTTCCTCTATGTAGTCGTTCCAGGTCGCATGCGCAATCGACGCGTCGGCATTGCGCCAGGAAATCAGAAATACGGTATGGCCTTGCCCGACCGCATAACGGACGAAGGAGTTATGCGCCTGCAGATCAAGGATGTAGAACTTGTTAATGCACGGCGGCACCAGCAGCAAAGGTCGCTCGTACACGGTATCGGTCAGCGGCTTGTACTGCAGCAACTGGAACAAGTCATTTTCAAAGACCACCGCACCTTCAGTGATCGCCACATTGCGCCCGACTTCGAAGGCCGTTTCATCACTCTGCGAAATGCGGCCTTTTTGCATATCCTCAAACAAGTGCTTGAGGCCATTGGTCAGACTTGCGCCTTTGGTTTCGATCAGCTTTTGCTGTGCTTCCGGATTGGAAAAGAGGAAATTGGCAGGCGACATCGCGTTCACCATTTGCTCCACGGCGAAGCGTATCTTTTGTTTGGCTTTAGGTGGCAGTTGCACGGCATCAGCCATTGCAGCCAGGAATTTCGCATTCAGCAGGTAGGCTGCGGCATTAAAGGCATGCATGCTGCTTGCCTGCCAGGCCGGAGCGGCAAAGCGCTTATCCGTCAGCGGCGGCAGCTGTGAGTTCAGCATCTGCTGCCACAAGGTCATGAACTGCTGTGCATAGTCACTCTGCAGTTGCGACGCAACCGCCGGATCTATCCCCATGCCAGAGCCAAACATTGGATGCGGGGAAGATTGCTGCTGATTCATGCTCGCTCCTCACTTTTTCGCCATGTTTTCAAGTATCTTTGCGGTTTGCATACAAAGGCCGCAGATATCTATGTACATCGTCGCCATCGCCTGGATCTATGTCGTCTTTATGATGGCGATTACAGAAACCTCAGTCATTGCTGGAATTATGACTTTTTTACTGTACGGTGTCTTGCCCGTTGCAATTATTTTATACGTGATGGGCAGCGGAAGGCGCAAGCGCAAACGTTATGCGCAGGAAATGCAGCGACGCGAGGAACTCCTGAGACGACAGGAAGAAGCGGCGAGCGCGGAACGCCCGCCGGAAGGTTAAGGAAGACAGGCCTAGCGTAGCCAGATCAGGGCCGCCATCCGCCCCGTCACACCATCGCGCCGATAAGAATAAAAACGCTGCGCATCGCTCACGGTGCAGGCATTGCCGCCACTCACCTTGTTTACACCCAGCCGCGCCAGCCGCATGCGCGCCAATTGATAGATATCGGCCAGGTATTTACCGGGCTTATCCGCAATAGCCTTGAACGCCTGCTCCGCTGCGGCATCTTGCGCCACAAAGGCCTGCAATACATCGGCACCGACTTCAAACTGCTGCGGCCCGATTGCCGGCCCCAGCCAGGCATATAAAGTCTCCGCGCCGGCGGCACGCATCTGCGCCACCGTGTTATCCAGCACGCCTGCTGCCAGACCGCGCCAGCCTGCATGCGCAGCCCCGACTGCGCGACCACCGGCATCGGCAAACAGCACCGGCAGGCAGTCCGCCGTCATGATCGCGCACACTACACCGGCTTGCGTGGTGTAACTGGCGTCGGCCTCCGGTGCACCGCTTACCTGCGCCGCATCCACCACCGTGGTGCCATGAACCTGCGTCAGCCACGCCGGCTCAGCCGGTAACTGGCGCCGGATCTGTGCACGGTTATGTTCTACATTGGTCAGTGCATCACCGACATGCACGCCGAGGTTCAGGCCGCCGCCGCCCTGTCCGTCGTCATAAGGTGCAGTGCTGATACCGCAAGGCCGCGTGGTCGCCAGCGCGCCTGTGTGCGGCAGCGAGGTGCCCCATTGCGGGAGTATCAATTCCATAGTCTGCTTGCTTTCCTGTGGGTGTGTAGTCGCGAGGCCTGTATTTTATTACTCATTCCATCTTGCGCCCATCACGAGCGGTGTCTTGCATGACAACAAGCGTATACAAACAAGATTCAAGAGCTTTCCGCTAGGTTTAGCGCCGCCCGAATCAGACAATCCTCAATCAGTTTTCTGCAAGCGGCGACATCGTTCAGATGAACACGCTTAACACTCGCACCATGAATGACGGATACCTATTTTATGTTTAAACATCCAAACAAACACTACCGCCACATATTGCTGAGCAGCCTGTTCACGCTAGCCGGCAACGTACATGCTTTGGACGCTCAAAAAGATGCGCTGGCGCTGCCTGTATGCGCCAATGACCGTTGCGCGGTCGTCAACCAGGAGGGCGTGTTGCTCATGCCTTTCGACAACCATTACGGCAACATCATCGCTGCCGATTATAGGGGCACGGTGTTTGTCGGCGACCAGGACATGTGGCATTTGGTCAGCGCAGACGGGAAAAAGGTCATCAAAGCCAATATCAGCGACCAGCTTGCTCCCCTGACACCCAACTATTTTCGCTTCGGGGCCGATGGCAAAGTGGGCATCATACGCGGTGATGGGAAACGCATTGCAGGACCCGGGTTCGAGTACGTGTATGTCAATAGCAACAACCCCTACATGGTGTATGGGCATAAGGGAAAACAGGGCCTGCTGAATGCGCAGGGAGTAAAAATTACTGACGCGCGTTTCGACAATATTACGTCGCACAATCCGGCCGCCACACGCGCCTCACTGGTCACCGCCAGCAACGACGATGGACAGCTGTGGTTAATCGATCTCAAAACCAATAAGGTATTGCCGACCAAAGCCGCCTCACTGGACCAGGTGCAGGATGGACACCTGGTCGCCCGCTCACAAAACAGAACACAGACAGGACTGGTCAATGAAAAAGGTCAGTTAGTGATAGATCTCAAGTACTACAGCCTGGGCACCCCAGGCGGCGGCCTGGTTTCGTTTCAGGAGCAGAACAACGGTCCTTGCGGTTACCTCAATTATCAGGGCAAGGTCGTCATCACTGCGCAATTCAGCACATGCCTGCCCTTTGGTCAAAAAGAAGCACTGGTACGTGAGAGACTTGCAAACGGAAACGCTGGCAAATTCGGCCCTATCAATCATGAAGGCGCCTGGGTACACCCGCCTTCCTATGACAGGGCGGATCTCGCCGGCCTGAGCGCGCTCGGCTTGCCGACCCAGGTAAAAGGCCTGCTATCCATCGTCGAAATGGAAAGATTTACAGCAAAGTTTGGACTCTACGATACAGACACAGGCAAGGAAATCATGCCGATGCAGTATCAATCGATAGCCGCCATCAGCCCGGACTGGTTTTCCTTCAGCAGCAAGGACTCTCCGCAAGTAAAAGTGCGCTTCATGGGAAGTGAAACCATGATGCCTGCATTAGGCATCATGGATCGCAAGGGCAAACAGCTGGTCGCACCATCCGGCTTCATACACATCAGCCTGGATACCTCTGGTCGCTTTTTCCAGGCACTGACTGGCATAGACAAATACAGCAAAACCGGTCTGTACGACCTCAACGGAAATCTGATCGTGCCGCCCAATTGGGAAATGCTGGATATCGATCAAGGCCACGGCGTGATCAAGGCTTATAACCGCATAGATGACGGCTCTGAAAGCGGGCTGCTGGTACTGCACGCCTTATACAGCCTCCATGGCAAACCCTTGCTAACCGTCAACACGCTGGCCTGCGGTGCGCAGCAGGCACTCAACAGCGCTGGTGCAGTGATATGGCCAGAAGATCCGGAACCATACTGCAGGCAAAAACCATAACGCTGGCCCGCCATGAGGATGCCTCGCATCCTCCCGTTAAACCGCTTTTAAGCCTATACGATTACAGATAATGGAAACACTTGAAGAACTGCGTCTACGCATACAAGCTTGCCGCCGCGACTCCAGAAGGAAACGTACCGAGCTCTCTGACATCGCCTTCTCCCTGGACAACCTGACTTTATCTATCCCCGTCATTCCAAACGAAGTATTTCTTATCTATACCGACATACTGAGTGATGCCGTGCTGTGCGAAAAACCGCATACAGCCAGCTTCATCCCCGCGCTGTTCAGTGACTTTGACAAACTGTCTGCCGCCCAGCAACAGAGCTTGCTGGATATTTTCATACAGCATGCACCGCTGTATCGCAGCCGGATCCTGCAGTTTTCCGTAGGCGATATCATCGCCAGGAAATACTCATGCGATACCGCTATCCGGACATTCAAAAAGATGTGGGAAACGAAAAATCTGCACGCGAGGGATATCGCAATTTTTGGAGCTAATGTACTCTCGCTGACCCTGCCCAGGGAAGGCCGCGAACGCAACGCGTTGCGCCGTTTCGATCAAATAATGAAAATGGGCTCGCCATCGTAAATAGTGAGCCCATCTGCAACCACAAAAAATCAGTCCATCAATAGGTTTTAATACCAGCCCTAGCCACCAGCTCAGCGAAGTCTTCCGGCAATTCAGTTGGCCACGCCGCTGACCGGATGCATCAGGCCCAGACGCCGCGCATGCAAGGCGTTAGTAATGCGTGTGATGGCGTGAGGCTCATATTTCATTACTCATACCCTCTGGCACCAGCCAAGAACAGCCCCCTATACAGCGCCCCCTTGCACAAGCACATTCAAGAGCATTCCTCTAGGTTTAGCGCCACTCGAACCAGACAATCCTCAATCACTTATCTGCTCGTGACAATCTCGTTCAAATAAGCTTGCTCACCACTATCACCGTCGCTACCGGACAACTATTTTATGTTTAAACCTCCAAGCAAGCACTATGTGCTGCTATTACTGGCAAGTCTGTTTACGTTAAGCAGCAACGTGCTTGCCGAGAGCCCGGAAGAAAATGCGCTGGCGCTACCCGTATGCGTCAATGGCCGCTGTACGGCAGTCGATCAGAATGGCAATTTGCTCATGCCTTTCGACAATCGCTACAGCAATGTGATTGCGGCAAATTATAAAAACACGATTTTTGCCGGCAAGCAGGGGATGTGGCATCTGGTCAGTGCCGATGGAAAAACAGTACTCAAAGCCAATATAAGCAAGCAGCTTACACCTCTCACCCCAAACTACTTCCGCATCGACGAAGACGGCAAAGCGGGCATCATACGCAGTGATGGAAAACGCATCGCAGCGCCCAGGTATGACTACATACATGTCGAACACAACAATCCATACATGGTTTACGGACTCAAGGGAAAACAGGGCCTGCTGAATGCGCATGGAGAAAAAATTACCGAGGCGCGCTTCGACAGTATCCTGTCACGCAATTCAGCTACAGAACACGCTTCACTGGCCATCGCCAGAAACGACGACGGGCGACTATGGCTGATTAATCTCAAGACCAGGCAGGTAATACCGACCACAGCCACCTCTCTGGAAGATATGGAGGATGGACATCTAGTAGCCAAATCGCGGAATGGACTGCGCACGGGACTGGTCAATCAACAAGGCCAGGTGGTTATAGATATCGAGTACGTCAAGCTGGGCCTACCGAGCGGCGGTCTTGTTTCATTTCAGAGGGAGTACAACGAACCTTGTGGCTATCTTGATTATCAGGGCAAGGTAGTGATCGCCGCACAATTCAGCGAGTGCCTGCCCTTCGGTCAAAAAGAAGCGCTGGTGCGTGAGCGACACGCAAATCCACTCGCCGGAAAATTCGGCCCTATCAATCGTCAAGGCGCATGGGTACGACCGCCCTCCTATGACAAGGCGGATCTATCTGGCCAGTCCATCTTCGGCATCCCAACACCGGTACCGGGTCTGCTGTCTATTGCCAAGGTAGATGAATTCGCAACAAAGTTTGGACTCTACGATACAAACGAGGGTAAGGAAATCATACCCATGCAATATCAATGGGTAGCTGCTATCAGCCCCGACTGGTTTGCTTACAGCGACGACGATTCACCGCAAGTAAAAGTGCACTTCTTAAGGAGCGAAGCCCTGGCACCAGCACAAGGCATCATGGACCGCATGGGCAAAGCGCTGGTTGCCCCTTCGGGCTTCGTCTATATTAGCCTTGATCCCTCGGGGCATTTTTTCCGGGCATGGACCGGCATAGACAAAAAAAGGAAAATTGGACTGTATGACCTCAACGGAAATCTGATCATCCCACCCAATTGGGAAATGCTAAATATCGATCATCGCCACGGCGTCATCCAGGCTTATGCCCGTATAGATGACACTGCGGAGAACAACTTGCAAGCGCTTTACGCCTTGCACAACATGCAGGGCAAGCTCTTGCTAAGCATCCGTACGCTGGTATGTGGTGCGCAGCAGGCCATCGACAGCGCTGGTGCCGTGATATGGCCCGAGGATCCGGAACAATACTGCACGCAGCGACCTTAGCACTTGCCACCCGTCGCGAGCATGCCCCGCTTTACCGTAACCAGATTTTGTAATTCTCCGCAGGCGACATCGTCGCCAGAAATATTGCACACTATGGCGCTAATGTACTCTCACTGACCTTACCCAAGGCCGGCAAGGAACGCAATGCACTGCGGAATTTGATCCTGTAAATGAAAACGGGCTCACCATCGTAAATAGTGAACCCATCTGCAACCACAAAAAATCAGTCCATCAATAGGTTTTAATACCAGCCCTAGCCACCAGCTCAGCGAAGTCTTCCGGCAACTCGGTTGACCATTCCAGCGGCTCACCGCTGACTGGATGCATCAGGCCGAGGCGCCGTGCATGCAAGGCCTGACGCGGGAATGCCGTAGTCAGATGCTGCTTGCCATACAAACCGTCGCCCACCAGCGCAAAACCTATCGATTGCATGTGTACGCGGATCTGATGCGTCCGGCCGGTTTCCAGCCGGCATTGCATCAGGCTGACCGGACGGCCATCCAGCATGCCGGTTGCCAGGCGCTGGTAATGCGTGATCGCTGGCTTGGCAGTCAGATTTTCCGATACCGCCATCTTGATGCGGTCACGTGCATGGCGACCGATGGAAGCATCGATCTTGCCGGTAATGTTGGGCGTGCCCCATACCAGCGCCAGGTATTCACGCTTGACAGTACGTGCCTGCAACTGGCGTACCAGGTCGGTATGTGCGATCAGGGTCTTGGCCACCACCATCAGACCACTGGTGTCTTTATCCAGACGATGCACGATGCCGGCACGTGGCACACCGGAAATTGATGGCCAATAATGCAACAAACCATTCAGCAAGGTGCCCGACCAGTTCCCTGCGGCCGGATGCACCACCAGACCGGAAGGTTTGTTAATCACCAGCACTTCGCTGTCTTCGTGCACGATGACCAGATCCATGGCTTCCGGCTTGAAAGCCTGCTCTTCAGGCGCAGGCTGCGGGTGAATGACGACCTTTTCATCGCCATATACCGTCATTTTCGCGCGGGCAACTTCGCCATCCACGCTGACGTGACCACCATCTATCCATTGCTGCATGCGGCTGCGCGAATATTGCGGAACCAGGGTGGAAAGTACTTTGTCCAAACGGACGCCGCAGACTTCCGGGCCTAACTCAAGAGCGATCGGCGGCAGTTCCAGCGCCAGATCGTCGCCATCATCCACGCCGTCCAGATCACTTTCGGGCATGGTTTTATTCAAAATCGGTGTTTCGGTTGGTATCACTACAAGTCCCATCGGCTATAATCATTCATTGTCTAGCGGCATTCTCGCGAAATCTCATGCAAAAACCAATGCTAAAAATTACCATCGTCGCTCTCGCCTTCCTACTGTCCGCATGTAGCCTCACACCTGACAAATTCGACGAGACCAAAAACTGGTCTCCGTCCAAATTATACTCGGAGGCTCGTGAAGAGATGAATGTAGGTGATTACACCAAGGCCATCTCTCACTTCGAAAAGCTGGAATCCCGTTATCCGTTTGGCACCTACGCCCAGCAAGCGCAGATGGAAATCGCCTACGCCTACTATCGCCAGGGTGACCAGCCACAGGCTCTGGCTGCGGTCGAGCGCTTCATCAAGCTGCACCCGGATCATCCTAACGTCGACTATATGTACTACCTGCGTGGTCTGATCAATTTCAACGATAAAGTCAGTATTTTCGACTTCGTATCACGCCAGGATCCGACCGAACGTGATCCGAAAGCGGCCCGCGAAGCGTTTGACTCTTTCAAATTGCTGACTGAACGCTTCCCTGACAGCAAGTACACACCGGATGCAACGGCACGCCTGGCCTACCTGATCAATACCATGGCGCAATACGATGTCCACGTGGCGAACTACTACTATCGCCGTGGCGCCTACCTGGCGGCGGCTAATCGTGCACAAGCCGCGGTGAAGAACTATCCGGGCGCACCAGCCGTGGAAGGCGCGCTGTACGTGATGATCCAGTCTTACGACGCACTCAACCTGCCGCAATTGCGCGATGATGCCGAGCGCGTGATGAAGACCAACTTCCCTGATAGTGTTTACTTCAAGGGCGGCCCGAAAAAAGAAACTCCTTGGTGGAAAGTCTGGTAATTGTCTTAAGTTAAGCACCTGTAAAAAAGCCTCGCATTGCGAGGCTTTTTTGTTGCACAAAGAAATAATCTTACGCGTACAGGAAATTAATACGCGCCACTTCCGAGGTATTGCTCGCGTCGTAAAAAGCAAAATAACCATTCCCTGCTACGGCATTACCGGACACTCTCAGCGTATCGCCTCCATCCATGCGAACGGTAAGCTGGTTATTCACTCCCATATTAATGACATCCTGCGCAGTAAACGTCAGGGTCGTAGATACACTATCCCTCACGTCCAGCGTGGTAATGCCACTTGCCTTGTAGGTATTTTGTGTGGGGCCTGCCAGGAAAGTCGTCATATTCAGACTTGCCTGCAAGCCATCTATCCTCAACGTATCCGCGCCATCGCCGCCGGTAATATGATCCACATTGGCAATCGAGGAACCGTCTGCACCAACCTTGACCCAGAAAATATCATCACCGGCACCACCGATCAGCGTATTGTGCCCACCCAAACGTCCATCCAGGATGTCGTTGCCGGCACCACCATTCAGAATATTAGTAGTGTTGATACCAAGCGCCGTCAAAATATTGGCCAGGCCATCACCGGTCAAAGTGCTGTCAACATTTGCACTACCAGTTAAATTCTCGATGGATGTATATCGATCGCCATTCGCATCGCCGCCGGTACCCTGGCCGGTTGCCAGGCTCGCCACGATAGGTTGACCGGTCGAATACTGATAACTGACCGTATCGTTACCGCCAGTACCGCCATTAAAATTATTGGCAGCCGCACTTGCATAAAACAGATCGTTGCCAGCGCTGCCGATGACGTTTTCTATACTCACATAGCTATCACCCTGAGCATAGCCACCGGTACCAGTGCCATTAAACAAATTGACCGTCACCGCCGTTCCGGAGGCAGAATAATCGACGGTATCACTGCCAGCACTGCCGCCGTCAAAAACACTGGCAATATTGTTGGCGACGAAGGTGTCGTTAAACGCACTGCCCACCACATTCTGGATACCGATATAAGTATCACCAGCAGCGAAACCCAATGTGCCTGCGCCCGTATTCAGATTGACCGTCACGCCCAGATCTGAATATTGATAATTAACGGTATCAACACCACCATTGCCGGTAAATTTATTCGCTTCACTACTTGCGTAAAATATATCGTTGGAAGTGCTGCCGATGACATTCTGGACACCAGAGAATGTATCGCCATAGGCTTCGCTACCGACCGCCGAACCAATCGCATTACCGTTGAATAAATCGATAGTCACGCCGAGACTGGAACCAGCATAGTTAATCGTGTTCGCCGTCGCGGCTGTACCGTTGTAGCCCAGGCCGATCAGTTGATCAGCACCTGCACCACCGGTCAGGATGGAGCCACCAGCAGCCAAACCAGTCAGTTTGTCGGCAAAAGCTGTACCGGTCAGATTTTGAATAAGAGTAAAGGTATCGCCGGTAGCATCGCCAGTCGAACCAGTCGTCGTATTCAGATTGGCGACCACTGCAGCCGTTGAACCCGCATAGCTGACCGTGTTATTGCCCGTGCCGCCATTGAAAGCATTGACATCCGCGCTCGCGATAAACAAATCATTACCCGTACCGCCGATCGCGTTCTGAATGTTGGTGTAAGTATCGCCTTCCGCATCGCCGCCTTTACCACTACGCGCCGCGACACCTCCGACAACCGCATTCGACAGATTGATGGTCAGTGCCGCAGTATTGCCTGCGTAGTTGGTCGTATTGTTGGTGCCATAACCGATCAAGACGTCCGCGCCTGCGCCACCCGTCAGCGTCGAATTACCACCTGCGGCACCACCCAGCGTATCGTTGCTAGCAGTACCGATCAGATTCTGGATATTCCAGAAAAGGTAACCAGTCTGGAACGCGCTGGTACCAGTCATGTTTTTGATATCAATATTGACCGGGCCGGCCAGTGATTGATAGCTGACCGTATTCACGCCGCTACCGCCGTCAAATCTGTTGCTCACCGCAGCGGCGTTGAAGGTATCGTTACCGGAACCGCCTGCCACGTCCTGAATATTGACGTAGGTATCACCTGCGGCACCACCCGCACCGCTGAGGGTCGCGACACTCGTGCCGTTCAGCGTTGCTGCAACACCGGCCAGATTGATCAATACGTCTGCAGTCGCCGCTTCGTAGCTGACCCGGTTATGCGAGTTCGCATCGCTGACGCCGCCGTCAAATTTATTGGCCGCAGCACCTGTTGCCGCGCTGGCGTAGAAAATATCATCGAAGCTGCTGCCGACGACGTTCTGTATATTGATGTAGGTATCACCAATCGCGTAGCTGCCGGCCGCACCGCCGCCTGTCATCGTCGTCAGCCCGCCGCGTGTATCTGTCGCCAGATTGACGATCACACCGACATCCGATGCGGCGTAATTCACAGTATTACTACCTGTGCCGCCATTGAAGGCATTCGCAGCGCTACCCGCAATGAAGACGTCGTTGCCACTGCCACCAGTCGCATCATGGATACCGATGTAAGTATCCTGACCGGCAACCTTACCGACATTGCCTTTGCCCGCAGCCACGCCAGCCACTGCCTTATCGGACAAGTTGATGGTCAGTGCAGCTGAGAACCCGCTGTAATTGACACGGTCATGCAAACCGCCATTACCGTCGAAGGTGCCAGCCAGCGTGTTGTGCGCAAAGAATTCATCACCACCCAAAGTACTGCCGGTCACATTGCTGATGCCGGAATAGGTATCACCTTCAGCATCGCCACCGCGTCCGGCACCTGCGACCAACGCAGCACCACCCGCCGTCGGATTAACCGATCCGGTTGAAAGATTGACTGTGACCGCCGTCGCTGACGAGGTATAGCTGACCGTATCGCTACCACCATTACCGGTGAATACGTTAGCTGCAATACCGCCGATGAAAATATCGTTGGATGCACTACCCGTGACATTCTGGATCGCGTTGTAAGTATCACCAGCGGCGTGGCTGGCGCTTACAGTCGCATTTGCGCCCGTCATGCTGGCCACCGTAGTGCCGCCTATCGTGACGCTGGCACCCGACAAGTTGACGATCACACCTGCAGCGGAGCCGCCGTAATGCACCGTGTTATTCGTACCGCCACCACCATTGATATTATTTGCCGCCGCATTGGCAACGATGATATCCGCGCCGCTGCCACCAGTGATGTCCTGGATATTCACATAGGTATCACCCAGCGCGCCGCCAGCGCCGCTGTTGGCAGCGATGGAAGTGCCGTTGACTGTTACTGCAGCACCTGCGAGGTTGACGACAATCCCGGTACTCGTCGCTTCATAGCTGACCCGGTTATGCGAATTGGCATCGCTGACGCCACCGTCAAATTTATTGGCGGCTGCCCCGGTTGCAGCACTCGCATAGAACAAATCATCGAAGCTGCTGCCGACCACGTTTTGTATATTGGTATAGGTATCGCCAATGGCATAACTGCCAGCCGCACCACCACCTGTCATGCTGTTAAGGCCGCCACGCGTATCTGCTGCGAAATTGACGATCACGCCTGCATCCGATGCTGCGTAATTCACAGTATTGCTGCCAGTGCCGCCGTCAAAGGCATTCGCAGCACTACCTGCGATAAAGGTATCGTTGCCCGCGCCACCAGTCGCATCATGGATGCCGATGTACGTATCCTGACCAGTCTTGCCGACGTCACCTTTACCGGCAGTTACGCCTGCCACCGTCTTGTCGGACAGATTAATAGTCAGATTCGATGTGAAGCCGGTGTAATTGACGCGATCATGCAAACCACCATTACCATCGAAAGTCCCTACCAGGGTTCCGTTTGCAAAGAATTCATCACCGCCTAATGCGCTACCGATCACATTGCTGATGCCGCTATATGTATCATTCAGTGCGTCACCACCACGACCTGTGCCTGCGGCCAGCGAACCGCCACCCGCAGTCGGCGTCACTGCGGTACCCGAAAGGTTAACGGTGACGGCTGCGGTGGACGACGTGTAGCTCACCGTATCGCTGCCACCACCGCCGACAAAGGCATTCGCGGCAGCGCCACCGATGAAAGTATCGTTGTATATGCTGCCGATGACATTCTGGATGGAGGTATAGGTATCGCCTTCAGCATAGCTGCCGACACCACCACCGGTATTACTGGCCAGACCATTGACACTCAGTGCTGACAAATTGACGATCACGCCGCTGTTCGAGGACGCATAGCTGACGGTATTCGTACCACCGCCACCATTGAAATTATTGACTCCCAGGCTGGCGATGAAAATATCGTTGCCATTACCGCCGGTCGCATCCTGGATATTGGTATAGGTATCACCTTGCGCATTACCGCCGGCACCAGTCCCCGCCGCGACACCGGAAGCTGCCTTGTCAGACAGATTGACGATCAGGTTGGCCGTATCGCTCGCATAGCTGACACGGTTATGCAAACCACCGCCGCCATCGAAATTATTCGCAGCAGCACTGGCGATGAAAGTGTCATTACCTGCACCGCCGCTAATATCCTGAATATTGGTATAGGTATCTCCCTGAGCGTTACCACCCAGGCCGATCGCACCAACTGTCAGCAAATCAATCGTCAGGTCCGCAGTATCGCTCGCATAGCTGACGCGATTATGCGAAGTTGCCGTACTGGTGCCACCATCGAAACGATTGGCCTGACCGTTGGCGATGAACAGATCGTCGCCGGAACCACCTGTAATGTCCTGGATGTTGGTGTAGGTATCGCCTTGCGCATTGCCGCCCAGCCCCGTACCGGCGATCAAATCGATCGTCAGGTTGGCTGTATCGCTCGCATAGCTGACACGGTTATGCAAACCACCGCCGCCATCGAAATTATTCGCTGCCGCACTGGCGACAAAGGTGTCGTTACCGCTACCGCCGGTCACATCCTGGATGTTAACGTAGGTATCGCCTTGCGCATTGCCGCCCAGCCCGGTACCGGCGATCAAATCAATCGTCAGGTCTGCTGTATCGCTCGCATAGCTGACACGATTATGCGAAGTTGCCGTACTGGTGCCGCCATCAAAACGATTGGCCTGGCCGTTGGCGATGAAGAGATCGTCGCCCGAGCCGCCGGTAATGTCTTGAATATTGGTATAAGTGTCGCCCTGCGCATTACCACCCAGACCGATTGCACCAACTGTCAGCAAATCGATAGTCAGGTTGGCGGTATCACTGGCGTAACTGACACGGTTATGCAAACCACCACCACCGTCAAACGCATTCGCTGCAGCACTGGCAACGAAGGTGTCGTTACCGCTACCGCCGGTCACATCCTGGATGTTGACGTAGGTATCGCCTTCCGCATTGCCGCCCAGCCCGGTACCTGCGATCAAATCAATCGTCAGGTCTGCTGTATCGCTCGCATAGCTGACGCGGTTATGTGAAGTCGCCGTGCTGGCGCCGCCATCAAAACGATTGGCCTGGCCATTGGCGATGAAGAGATCGTCGCCCGAGCCGCCGGTAATGTCTTGAATATTGGTATAAGTGTCGCCCTGCGCATTGCCGCCCAGACCTGTACCGGCGATCAAATCGATCGTCAGGTTAGCGGTATCACTCGCATAGCTGACGCGGTTATGCGTGCCGCCGCCACCGTCGAAGTTATTCGCTGCCGCGCTGGCGATGAAAGTATCGTTGCCGCTACCACCGGTAAGGTCCTGGATATTGACGTAGGTATCGCCCTCGGCATTGCCGCCTATCCCTGCTGCACCTGGCGTCAGCAAATCGATAGTCAGATCCGCAGTATCGCTGGCATAGCTGACACGGTTATGTGAAGCAGCGGTGCTTACACCACCGTCAAACCGATTAACCGAACCATTCGCAATGAACAGATCATCGCTGGCACTACCGATGACATTCTGTATCGAGGTGTAGCGATCATCTTGCGCGTACCCCCCCGTCCCGATACCGGTTATAAGGTTAACCGTTACGCCGGCATTGGACGCAGCATAACTGACCGTGTTCGAACCCAGCCCGCCATCAAAGCTATTGACCAGGTTGCTGGCGACAAAGGTATCGTCGTAGCTGGTACCGATTGCATTGCGTATGCCATCGTAGCGATCACCGTCGGCGTAACCACCGGTACCAACGCCAGCGTTCAAGTCTACCGTGACGCCGTTGCCATCAGTTGCCTTGATATAGCTGACCGTATCGTTACCGCCATTACCGACGAAAGAGTTGGCAGCACTATTCGCGATAAACAAATCATCGCTGGTGCTGCCTTTGACGTTCTGGATGCTGATGTAGCTGTCACCATCCGCAAAACCGCCGCTACCGGTACCCGCTACCAGATCTATGGTTACCCCTGTGGTGGAATGTTCATAGCTCACCGTATTCGAACCGGCGCCACCATTGAATGCGTTGGCGACATTACTCGCGATGAAAGTATCGTTGCCGCTGCCGCCGGTTGCATCCTGGATATTGATCAGCGTGTCGCCGGCGGCCAGGCTACCAGCGCCCGAACCTGTACCGTTGAACAGATCAACCGTTACGCCTACCGTATCGTTGGCATAGCTGACGCGGTTATGGTTGCCGCCGCCGCCATCAAAGGTGTTGGCAGCAGCACTGGCGACAAAGGTATCGTCAAAGGCACTACCGATGACGTTCTGTATATTGATAAATTTATCGCCCTGCGCGAAACCGCCACTGGTACCGACGCCGTTGGCGTGGAACAGATCGACCGTCACAGCACCGGTAGTGGACCCACTATAATCCACCGTATTGGAACCTGCACCGCCATCGAATACATTCGCAGAGTCATTGGCGACAAAGGTATCGTTACCGCTGCCACCGGTCACGTTTTCGATATTCGCCAGGCGATCACCTTCGGCCAGGCCACCAGTACCCAGACCGGTGACCAGGTTGACGGTGACGCCCGCGGTATCAGCTGCATAGCTGACGGTATCTACACCACCGAGACCGTCGAAATTGTCAGCGTGGTTGCTGGCAATGAAAGTATCCGCATAAGCAGTACCGACGAATTTATCGATATTCGTGTAGCTGTTCGAATACGTGGCAGGCGTCCCGCCTGCAGCAGGGGTCAGTTCAATACCACCTACGTTACGCGATGCATCAACGACGACGCCGGACAGATAGCGTTCATAGCTCACTGTATCAATACCGCCCGCACCGCCATTGAAATTCAGGCTATCCGTATCCGCAACAAACTTGTCGTCAAACGAACTACCGATCACGTTCTGGATATTTTTATAACTGTCACCCTGGGCATTACCACCCGTACCCTGGGCTTTGTAGAAATCGACTTCAACACCAGAAGCAGAACCGGCATAGCTAACCGTATTAACACCACCCATACCATCGAAATGGTTAGCGTCCAGACTGGCAACAAAGGTATCGTTATATGCGCTGCCGATAACATTCTGGATATTGACGTATTGGTCACCGGTGGCATCATTGCCACTACCCACACCGTTCAACAAATCAACCGTCACACCGGCAGTCGAGCTCGATGGCGAGTTCGCATAAGAGACCGTGTTCGAGCCACCCGCACCACCATCAAATTTGTTCGCGACGCTGCTGGCAATGAAGGTATCGCTATAGCTGCTGCCGACGACATTCTCAATATTTGTGAAGGTCAGATTCCCCGCATAACCGCCAGTGCCAGTGCCAGTCGTCATGTTCACAGTCACAGCAGCATTCGAGGCAGAAAAATCGATCGTATCGCTGCCGCCAGTACCGCCATCCACGCCTTTGGTATTGGCACCGACGATAAAGGTATCGTCATGCGCACTACCGATTACCTTCTGAATATTTTGCAACGTATCGTGACCACCAAAGCCGTCTAGTGCATTACCGGTGCTCAGATCTACCGTCACACCTGAGGTCGATGCCTTGTAACCGACCGTATTAATATTCGTGCCGCCGCTGTTCACTCCACCGACGATAGTATCGTTACCGGCACCACCTTCGAAATAAGTATTACCCTTGCCGCCGTAGAGGATATCAGCACCGGTACCGCCGTACAAAAAGTCGTTTGCATTGCTACCGTATATCGTCGTACCGGCGTTATCGCCGGCATGCACGGTGTGCGAAATACCTTGTGCTGGCAACACAAGCGCACTTTCACCTGTTACCGGATTGGCATAGTTCAGGTCATCTGCAGTCGTCGCGTCCTTGAGCACGACCTGACGCACGCTGTTAAGTACCTGTACGCCGTCAGTCGTGATAACCGACAATTCAAAATTCAGTTTGAAATCCTGATGTATAGGCGCATTTGCATTCGCCTCCACCGTGTTGTAGCGCAGCTCAAGTCCGTACTGCTTGGTATCCGGTAAGACCGCGATCTGGTAAACACCATTACCCAGGAAAGTGGCCCCGACTATCGTCATGTTCGAAGGGACACCCGATACCGTCAGACTCTGTACCTTGCCGTCGCCGGTAATCTGCACATCGAGTACTTTGCTAAAAGTCCCATTCGGCGTATTTCCGCTTGGTGCCAGACCATTTGCCCATATCTCAGTGACATCATTAGCCGCATTGATAATCTGCGGTGCAATCTGCGCGATATTCGAAGTGTTGGTATCCGACTGGAACGCGCTGCTACCACCGCTACCCTTCAGGGTCGTGCCATCTTGCGTCGTACCTATCGTATTCACCAGATGCACCGACAGTGCTGGCGCGTTCGGCCCGATGACGAATTCCTGCGGCGTCACGCCCGGACGTTCCGGCAAAACCTGTGGTATCTGTTTGACCAGCGGCTGCTGCACAGAAGCCTGGCCTTCATAATTCGATTTGAAGTTATTGACCGGCGTTGCATTGCTTTGTACCACGTTTGCCAGTTGCACCATCGCCTTGCTCAAGGCAGCGATCGCCGCATTTGCAGCCTGTGCCTGTGCCGCCAGATCTTGCGCACCTTCGGTCTGGCGGTAGGATGCTTCTTCCTGCATAAAGCCGCGTCCCTCGGCGCCTTGCGGCTCCGTACTCAGGACACGCGGCTGATCGAGTTTTTGCAGCGGAATGATGCCGACCTGATCCATCATATGGGCGGCACTGTCACGCCCATTGCTGAAGTCGACCATCACGCTGTCATCCATCGCACCTATCGCACCACCGGCCAGCACCAGTTTGGTACCGTCGTTCAGGTAGAGCACCATGTCGACGTCGACGATGTGCACCTTGGCGATATCGCCTTTGCTTATTTTCAGTTGGAAGTTGCCCTGCTGATCCGGCGTCACAACGCGGATAGGCGCACCATTTTTTTCCAGCGCAGGCTGGTTATTAGCGGTTTTGGAAACAGGAGCGGTAGCCATCTGAGTATCCCTTCATAGTGAGAACCGGATTTTTTCCCGGCCCGTCAAACATACTTACTGCAATATTTGCGCCCGCGGGCCGTCTGCAACTATCTTGCCGTCATGAATGACGATGATGCGATCCATCTGCTTCAACAGCACCGGACTATGCGTTGCCACCACCAGCGTACGCGTGGCGGCAAACGCGACCAGTCTTTCGATAATCTTGTTTTCGGTTCCCTGGTCGATGCCAGTCGTCGGCTCATCCAGCAACAGCACATTCGGCGTGCTGGCAATTGCCCGCGCCAATGCCACCATCTGACGCTGCCCACCTGACAGATTTCCCGGCGCCACCAGCAACTGATCCAGGCGCAACTGGCCGCCGGCCAATAGCTCATCCATGCACGACACATGCAATGCAGTCTGGTAAATCGATGTACTGATGGTGTTATCCACAAAAATATTAGATGCCAGCGTGCCATCGAACAGGAAAGGATCTTGCGGTTTGTAGGCAATCGAACGCATGCGTACGTCTTGCGGATAAGCCGCAACCGAGATGCCATCCATCAAGACTTGCCCGACATCCGGCGCATGCACACCGGCGAGGCAACGCAGCAAAGTCGATTTGCCTGAACCGGAACGTCCAACCAACCCTACTTTTTCACCCGGATTAATTACAAAGGAAATTTGTTTCAACATTGCCGGCTCACCCGGTTTGATACTGAAACCGAGGTTGGCAACCTGGATCTTTCCTTCTATCTGCTGCCGATCCACTTCGTTCGTCGGATTTGCATTCGGCGCGTCTACAAATAATTCTTCAAACGACGTACGAGCCTGTTTAAAAGCATCGATACGTCCCAACACCATTGCGACCGAAGACAACATGGAAGCAGCACGACCAACCAGCATGGAACAGGCAATCAATGCGCCCACGGTGAGCGCATTGGCTTCTACCATATACACACCTACCACCAGGGTAGCCACCGTCATCAACGTATAACCCGTGGATGAAATCGTAAAACCGACGGACGCCCAGAAACGGCTTTTTGCCTGCGTCACACCCGAATCTTCAGCATCCTTTGCGAAGAGGTCCAATACGCGCTTTTGCAAGGCCGAGGTCTTCAGCGTTTCTATGCCATATACCAATCCTGCCAGTTTGTCCGTCTTCGTCGCGCCGACCATCATGGCGGTACTTGCATAATCATTCGCCGGTATCTTGCACAGCAATTGCGCGCCGACCAGCAACACACCACCAACCAGGACGACCCAGACGATAGGGCCGCCTATCAGTCCGATCGCCAGCAGATATAGCAGCAGGAACGGGAAGTCGATAATGACCAGCATGTAGTTGGAAGACAGCAAATCACGCGCGCTGGTGATATCGCGATACTTGGCCAGCACCACACCGACCGGCCAGCTGACCCGGTTAGCCAGCAGTTTCTTGACCACCGCCTGATCAAAGTCGATATCGAACTTGCCTGCCAGTTGCTCGATATAGAAAGTACGTATCACGCGCAAGACAAATTCCAGCGCGAGGAACAGCAACATGCCCAGCGTCAGCGCCCACAGGGTATCCGGTATGTGATTGCCGATAACCTTGTCGTATACCAGGCGCGAATATATCGGCAGCAACAGGCCGAACATATTGATCAGGAAACCGGCGACCACTATTTCCACCAGACGCTTGCCGTATGCACGCAGCATCGTGATGTACATAGGGTCACGCGTGATCTCACTTAACGCCTCGCGCAACACGCCTACATCACCCTGCGGGGTGATGTTATTGGCGGCCGCTACCGCTGCGTCAGGAAGATCGGGCAACTTGCTCATAAACCTGCTGGTCCTTGTTACTTGCTATCGCGATTCGACAACTCACGCATCGCTTCACGCAATTCCAGGCGCAAATCCTTGATCATGGTCTGACGACCATTGCGCATTTCTTCGATGATGGTTTGCGACATGACGTTTTGACGTACCAATGCTTCATTAATGTTAGCCAGCGCCTGCGGAATCGCATCCAGTCCCTTGATGCGTTCATTTTGCATAGCCATATGCTTGGCGAGGTCGATCTGCAACTGACGTGCTGCCAATGCATCGCGTGTGATGTTGCCGGAGTTCTCGCCGATCACCGTACCCAGCTGGCCCAGACGGGTTGCCACGTTCGAATGGATTTCGGCCTGATGCTGAATCGCATTCAATTCGTCGCCCAGACGTATCGACACCTGCGACAACAAGCCCGGCAATTGCGCAATATGTTGCGCAGTTTTTTCATGTACGCCAGCCAGATCAGCCTGCTGCGCATGCAAGGAACTCAAGGCCGACGACACTGAACTCTGGCCGCTTTGCATCGCACCGACGATTTGCGGCAGCACATCGAAGCTGCGCAAGGCGATATCGCCGTTCACACTGAGGCGCTCATTCAACAGCGACAAGCTTTGTGTAATGTCCTGCGTCGATTCCAGCTTTTGATTGATCATCTGGCCCAGACCGCGAATTTCTTCCAGCGTCTGCTGCCCTACTTCATGCATACGTGGTCCGAAGCTGACCAGCTGACGCACGTTTTTCGATTCATCTATGCTTTCCTGGAACAGGCGCGCGACAGTTGCGAGTCGCTCGTTCATCGCTTCCAGCTTCATACCGGCCTGCAACGACGCGTCCGAACTATTGCGCGAAGTCAGCACCGATTCACGTTGCAAGACCATCAGGTCATGCAGGAATTCAGTCAGGAAGGATTCGGAAATACCCTGACGCTGCGAAGCACCAGGCCCCGACATTTCATGCACCACGTGCTCTACCATCACGCTGATGCATTCGCGCGCTGCAACGACCAGACGTTTGCCGGCACCACGCAGGCAGACCAGTGTCAGACCCAGTGTGAGCGAACCAATCAGGCCGAACATCGACGCGCTGAATGCGGTACCCATACTCGCCAGCGGCTTGTTCAGGTCAGTGACCAGCGTCGCAAACGATGCATCCATATCACTGCCCTGGGTCGCCTGGCCGAAACCGTTAATCAGGTCAGCGGTACTGACCAGCGTTTCCAGCAAACCGATGAAGGTACCGAGCAAACCCAGCGCAATCATGAAACCGGTCAGGTACTGCGGGAACTCCATGCGTGCTTCCAGATGTGCATGCAATTCGGCCAGCGAACGCTCGATGGTTTCCTGCTCGATACGAGTGGTCAGGCGACCTTTGGTACTCGCCACGCTGACCAGCACCTTGGCAATCTCGGTGCCCTCGAAAGTCGGGTCCTTGACCAGATCCTCCAGCGCCTCACCTGCCTGCGAACGTGCGTAAAATACTTTCAGCTTGTTGTATTCCCAGCTGACCTTGTAAATGTCGTACATGATCAGGGCGACACCAAATACGGCAACACCGATGATGAACAAGTTCAGCACCGGATTGATATGTATCGCGTGGAGTACGAACTCCCTGAACATTATTCCGCCCGTCAACAAGACCAGGGAGGGAATCAGCGCAAGAAGGTAGTATTTGCGGAGCGTTTTCATGGTGCTGGATATTCCGATCGGGTAATTTAAATTAAATTTTTTGTTATCAGGATCAACGCGGTTCACGCAAAGCACTTTGCGTAAAACGATTAATCGGGGACATCAGGTACTGCCATACGGTGCGGCGACCAACCACGATATCTGCAGTGGCGGTCATGCCCGGCATCAAAGGCAAGCCATCGCTGGCGCTCTTGATTTGTTCAGGATCACGACTGACTTCTATCTTCACGCGATAGTGCCGTTCACCGCGCTCTTCCGGCACGGTATCGGCACTGATCTCCGTCACCTTGCCTTGCATCGAACCAAACACGCCATAGTCATACGCAGTCACCTTGACGCGCGCCGGTTTACCGATAGCGAGTTCGGCGCGGTCAGTCGGATTGATGTTGGCTTCGACCACCACCTTGTCATCGATAGGCGTCATCTCCAGGATAGGATCACCCGGCTTGACCACGCCGCCGACGGTATTGACGAAGATACGGTTAACCACGCCATCCATCGGCGCCTTGACTTCGGAACGCAGCACACGGTCGTTGCGCGATTTCATTTCTTCCGACAAGCGTGCCAGTTCGGTTTCAGCCGTCGTCAGATCGGCACGCGCTTCAGCGCGGAAGCGCGACACGCCATCCGTCACCTTGGCCTGCGCTTCAGAGATCGCTGCGCGCAAACGCGGAATCATTGCACTCGCCGCATTCAGCCGACTGCGTACGTCCTGCGCACGTGCCTGCGACTGGATATCTTCCAGCTGCGAAGCGGCGCTTTTCAAAAACATCGCATGCACCAACTGGTATTGCTGCTGTGCCAGATTGAATTCATCGGTCAGGCTCTTTTGCCGGCTGATGGTTTCATTCAGCTCGGCCTGGCGCTGCGTGGTCTGTTCACGCAGGATGCTCAATTCACCGTTCAGCTTGGCCTGGCGCGCGATAAACGCCGCCTGTTCATTCTGTGCCGAAGGATCCGCCGCCACATCGGCGGGCAAGGTCAGCTGTGCGCCATTTGCTTCCGCAGTCAGGCGTGCCACGCGCGCGCGCAAACCAGCCAGTTTGACCTGCCCTTCCCCCTGATCCGAAGCAGCGCGCACATCGCGTATCGTGATCAACACCTGATCCTTGCGCACAGCAACACCTTCACGCACAGCCAGAGTCGAGACGATGCCGCCTTCCAGATGCTGGATGATCTGGTTATGGTCGGATGGCACAATACGCCCCTGTCCGCGCACCACCATATCGATAGGTGCGAAGTAAGCCCAGATCACCAGTAGCAACAAACCAAACGACAAGGCCAGAACAAATACCTTAGGCCCCGGCATCTCGCGATACGACTCTATCCCGCGATCCAGCGCAGGCACGGCCTTGCGCGTCGCACTTTCGACACGTTTCAGGCGCTGCGCTATAAAGCTGGATAGACGGGGGAATTTCATTTGGCCGAAGCTGAATATTGGATCACGACGCTGGAATCGGTTTCGACGTTTTCATTGCCCGGCACCACGCGGCTGATGACACTGCTAGGCGCTACGCCCTGATCGATCAGGTAGTTACGCACGGCGATCGTGCGGTAGTAAGCGCGACGACGACCTTCGGTGTAAGCCAGCGTGCCGACCACACCGGTTACGACCAGCTTGCCCTGGTTGCTTTTGATTTTCTGGGTCCAGCCTTTGAGATTGGCTTCCAGCGCTGCAACCGCTTTCTTGTCGAGCTCCACGCCATCGGTATCAAAATGCAAAGTGACCGCATCGCTGCGGCCATCGAGCTTGATACCGGCCAGCGTATCGCTGGCGGTCGAAGTACGCGATTTCTCTATCTGGATTGCTTTGGTCGGCGCGCCTTCATCGCTGCGCAAGCTGCCCGGCAAGGAAGTGCTGCTGTTGTTCAGCTTGGCTTGCAGCAGCGCGACCTGTCCTTTCAATGCGGCGATTTCCCGGATCTGTTCCTGGCTCTCGGCTTTCAGGCGCGCCGCATCCGGATTTTGTCCATCATCCAGGCGGCTGATTTTCGGCTGATCCCTGGACGGCGTTACCACCTGTTCCTGCAATTCTTTTTTCTCGATGAACTTCACCGCCTTGAATGCCGCCAGTTTTTGCGAATAGTAGAACAGCGTCACGACAAAAACGACGACGACGAAGATCATCACCAACACCACGTTGGATAGCGCGTCTACGAAGCCCGGCCAGAAATTCTGTTGCTTACCACCTTCCATCTTTCCCCCTGGATTACTGCATTAAGGCTGCTGCATGCCTTCCACGAAGGAAGAAGCGCGCCCGGTGTTACGCAAAATTTGATAGCTGATATCGGCCTGCAGGAACAGTAACTGCGACAACTCAACGCGCGACAGATAAGCCTGTTGGTAAGCATCAAGTACGTCCAGCAATTGCTTGTTGCCGGTTGCCAGTTGTTCAAGAAAGACGTCTGCTACATCGGCATTGGTCTGATAAGCCTGGCGCGCGATGGTGATGCGTTTTTTGACGGCATCCAGCGTGCGGTAGTTGATCTCGATTTGTTCTTTGAGTTTGCGTTCGATATCAGATGCAGTATTCGCTTTTTCTACGTACTTGCTGCCGATTTGCTTTTGGTAGTAATAATCTGAACCGCCATTGAGCAAATTCATATTCATCACCAGCATGTAGCGGCGATCCGTTGTCAGCCGGCCGTCACCGCCAGCGTTATCAGTCCTTGCTTGTGATACTTCTATCGAAAAGTTAGGCGAGAAACGCGACCGTGCCGATTTCAATTCTTCGCTGGCGGCCGCGGTGTCCTGGCGCGCTGCACGCACTGCCGGATTGTTTTCGTAGATCTGCTCCAGCGCGAGGCGCGAAGTGTTCGGCACCAGCGGCATCATTTTGGTCGGTATGCCGAGTTGTTGCGTGCGTACACCTGTCAATTGCGCCAGCGTGACCATTGCACTTTCGAGCACGCCTTCAGCTTCAATCATGGTCGAGCGCGCATTCAATGCACGACCGCGCACGCGTTCAAAATCAACCTTGCTCGCGCCACCGCCCTGCAAGCGCTTGTTCATGTAATCCTGCAACGTATCCATACGCTCGGTATAGCTGCGTGCAAACGTCAGTGCAACATAGCTGCGCAACAGATCGTAATACGCCTTGATGGTGGTGTAGTACAGCGCTTCGCGCGCATCTTCCTTGCGCAGATCAGCTGCATTTGCCAGCGAAGCCTGTTTGCGATATTCAAAATAGGAGGCAGGTGCAAACAAAGGCTGACGCCGAATCACGCTGTTATCCCAGCGAATATGGGTATCGCTGGAAAAAGCCCGTCCCGTATTCGGATTAATGATGGAAGCAGGTGCCGAGTACTCGCGACCGCGCTGTGCGCGCACATCAAGAGTCGGCCCCAATTGCCCCAACGCCGCTTTCTTGCCATACAGTGCGCCTTCTGCCTGCGCACTCGCTGCTGCGTAGCTATAACTGTTTTGCAAAGTACGTGCGAGCGCCTCTTCCAGCGACAACATGTTTTGTATAGGGCCATCGCTCAATGCGGAGATCCCATCCGGTAAAGGCACCGCAGGGTTGGTGAATGCCTTATCTGACTGGCGCAGCAATTGCAGGATCTCATCGTCACGCGAACCGTCCGCCTGCATGGTTTCTGAAGCCTTGGCGGCATTACTGCTCTCGCTCTTGCTCCGTTTCGGCACATCAGAAGGCAAACGCAGAACCGGTGGCGTAACAGGTGTCACGGCCGGAGCCACTACAGGCGCAACCGGCGCTGCAGCATCCTCACCTGAAGTGGGCTTTTGACGCTGTATATCCTGAGTGAAAGGTTGCTCACCTGAACCGGGACGGGAACGAAACAGATTCGATTGGGCAATTGTGTCTGGAGTCGACGGAGCCGCAAATGCTAATTGCGATGCAATCAGAAAGGGAAGACTGGAGATTAAGCTATATTTCAATGTACTAGTCATCTAACAACTGGCCGATCAATATCCCAAACCGGCAACTGTGTGTGCCGCAAACACGCATGCAATGCATCACTGCACCTTGCCCCCAAACACCAAAAATCACTATTTTTCTTATTGTTTGTATGCAGAAAGCATTATATGGGAACTTGCACGCGCTCCGAGCAGCCAGCTTGCAATAAGTTGTAGCTGAACAACTGCAAATTTGTACGATAAGCCTTTGATTTAACAATTGTTTTCATTAGAGAAAATGTTTCTTTTAAGAAACTTTCTCGAAGGAATGCAGTTGTCAGCATGGAATTCATTGCATTGCAGCAATATTGACGAGAGGAATGAGGGAAAATATAGTCAAATATTTAACAAATAATTGCTGCAGAAAAATTATCTGAGCAAGTCTGAGAAAATTTCCATACGGCAAGTATATGATTTCTATATGGAAGTATTATTTCCGCAGGGAAACTATATTCCCGCCTTGCGCCGGAACATCCAGGTCTTTTCATTTGACGCACCTGCATCAAATGCATAACCGTCAACATCGAAAAATTTGAGGTCATTTGGACGCGTTATACCCTCGGTTGCGGCATACCTCGCCATCAACCCGCGCGCCCTTTTTGCATAGAAGGAAATAATCTTGTACTGCCCGTTTTTCCAGTCCTGGAATACCGGCGTAATCACAGGAGCCTTGAGCAAGGTCGGCTTGACCACCTTGAAATACTCTTCCGATGCCAGATTGACCAGGGCCTCCGATTGCTGCTCTGCGATGCGCTGATTCAGCGTCTCTGTCACCCTGCTCCCCCAGAATGCATACAGATCCTTGCCGGCCGGGTTCGCGAGCCGGGTACCCATTTCCAGTCGATACGGTTGCATCAGGTCGAGCGGACGCAAGACGCCGTACAAGCCGGATAAAATACGGATGTGCGACTGCGCATACGCCAGTTGCTGTTCGTTCAGGCTGGCGGCATCCAGTCCTTCATAGACATCGCCATTGAATGCCAGCATCGCCTGCTTGGAATTTTTCTGCGTAAATTTGGGCGACCAGGCCGCAAAACGATTAGCATTCAGGCTCGCCAGCGGATCGGAGATACGCATCAGACTCGCGATCTGCGCCGGGGATGACAAACGCAGGATATCGATCAACTCAGCGGATTGTTTGATGAAGTCAGGTTTGCTGCTGAACTCAATATGGGCGGGCGTGTCGTAATCCAGGGTTTTGGCTGGCGATAAAACAATAAGCATTTCTACATCCGGACAAGAATAATTTTGCCTATGATACCGAAGCTGATTCCTCAGCGCATCGTACTCGATACAAATGTCTGTCTCGACCTGTTTGTCTTTCGCGATCCGCGCTGGGCGCTGCTGCTCAACGCCATGAAAAACGGCGAGGTGGAAGCATTAACGCGCGACGACTGCCGCAAGGAGTGGAGCATCGTGCTCGGCTACCCGCATTTGAAACTGGACGAAGCCGCACGCGTGCACGTAACGACAGAGTTCGATGCATTGATACGTTGCCTGCCCATTCCCGAGCCGGAAGAAGCACCACTCAAGCTGCCCGTCTGCAAGGACAAGGATGATCAAAAATTCCTCGAACTGTCGCGCGACATCAAGGCTGATGTACTGATCACCAAAGATAAAGCGCTGCTAAAGCTGGCGCGCAAGACGCGCCGGGACGGCCTGTTTTCCATCATGACGCCCGAGGCCTGGACCCTGGAAGCCAGCCAGGCAGCGCAAGCGCTAGAATAGGCGGCTTCAGTCCTTCAGCCCTATAGGCGACCAACCATGTCCAACACATCAGCTCCTGAGTATTTGACGCCGACCATAGCAAGCAAGCTGCCGCAGGTCGGCACCACCATCTTTACGCTGATGTCGGCGCTCGCCGCCGAAAAAAAAGCCGTCAACCTGGGTCAGGGCTTCCCTGATTTTTCCTGCGACCCGGCCTTGATCACTGCCGTTAGCGAAGCAATGCACAGCGGGTTAAATCAATATCCGCTGATGACAGGCGCACCTGCTCTGCGTGTAGCGATCGCACGAAAAATAGGCATGTTGTATGGCCATCAATACGATGTGCAAAATGAAATTACGGTGACTGCAGGTGCAACGCAGGCACTGCTGACAGCCATCCACTGCTGCGTACAGCCTGGTGACGAAGTGATCGTAATCGAACCTGCTTTCGATAGCTATCTGCCGGCGATTGCGCTGGCTGGCGGCAAGGCTGTCTGCGTACAGATGGAACTCGGCGATGACGGCTACCTGGTGCCATGGGCAAAAGTTTCGGCAGCAGTCAGCAGCAGAACGCGCCTCATCATGCTCAACTCACCGCATAACCCGACAGGTTCAGTGCTGCATCCGCGCGACCTGCAGGCACTGGCAGACATTGTGCGCGACACCGACATCCTGCTGCTATCGGATGAAGTATATGAGCACATGGTGTATGACGGTATCCAGCATGAATCCGTCTGTCGTCACCCGGAACTGGCAGCCCGTGCCTTCGTGGTCTCGAGCTTCGGCAAAACCTATCACGTGACAGGCTGGAAGATAGGCTACGTCGCCGCCCCCGCCGCCCTCAGTGCAGAGTTTCGCAAAGTACATCAATACAATGTGTTCTCGGTTAACACGCCGATGCAACATGCCATCGCCCACTACATGAACGATCCGCAGCCTTATCTGGACTTGCCACGGTTTTACCAGCGCAAGCGTGACCTGTTCCGCGCCGGTTTGCAAAACACGCGTTTCAAACTGCTGCCGGCAGACGGCACTTATTTTCAGTGTGTCGACTATCGCGCCATTTCCGATTTACCGGAAAACGAATTCGCACAATGGCTGACCGCAGAAATAGGCGTAGCGGCGATTCCGGTCTCGGCATTTTATGAGGACGGCAAAGATGCAGGCGTAATCCGTTTTTGCTTTGCCAAACAAGACCAGACCCTGCAAACCGCGCTGGAACGGCTCAACAAGATTTAAGACCTGTTACAGGCAGCCGTATGCATGGCAGGTTTGCAGCTGAAATACTCGCCGCGCTTGTGCTTCCTGTATATTCTTAATCCATCTATTCACTTCATACGGCCATCATGTCTGCAGAAATCCAAGCATCCCGCCACGAAGCTACGCTGATCCTCACGATCTCCAATCCCGGTGCCAAGAACGCCTTGCATCCGGATATGTTTGCAGCGGCCGTCGAAGTACTGTCCACCGCAGAGCGTGATGACACGATACGCGCCGTGATCCTGACCGGTGCCGACAATTTCTTTTGTGCGGGCGGCAATCTAAATAAGCTGCTGGAACATCGCGCCATCGACAAGAACGAGCAAGGTAATGCAGTAGACAGCCTGCGCAGCTGGATAGAAGCCATACGTGACTGTCCGAAACCCGTCATCGCCGCCATCGAAGGCGCAGCAGCCGGTGCCGGCTTTTCGCTGGCGCTGGCGTGCGACCTGATCGTCGCGGGCAGCAACAGCAAATTCGCGATGTCTTATTCCAAGGTCGGCCTGACGCCGGATGGCGGTGCGTCCTGGTTCCTGACCCAGACCTTGCCGCGCCAACTGGCGACTGAAATCCTGCTCGAAGGCAAACCCGTCGAAGCGATACGCCTGCATCAGTTAGGTCTGATCAATCGCCTGGTGCCCGACGGCACGACCCTCGCAGTAGCGCAGCAATGGGCCGATGAACTCGCACAGTTGTCAGGCCATGCGGTGGAACGCATTAAATCACTGGTGCGCGAAGGCGGCAGCAATACGCTGGCACAGCATTTCGAATCAGAAAAATTTCATTTCGTTGAAAGCCTCAATCATCGCGATGCGCTGGAAGGTATCAACGCATTCCTCGAAAAAAGAAAACCGCATTACAAATGACGATTGAAAAAAGACGACGCATATATCTGATGCGTCACGGCAACGTCACCTACTTCGACGCCGACGGTACAGCCTATCCACCGGACGAAGTTCCGTTGAATGAAAAAGGTCGTGCACAGACTACCGCTGCAGGCAAAGTCTTCGCCGAACTCGGCATACAGTTCGACCGCGTCATCACCTCCAATCTGCCGCGCACGATAGAGTCGGCACGACGTGTACTGGCAGAAACCAGACAGCTAATCGAGCCGGAACAATGGCCGGAGTTTCAGGAAGTGCGCGGAGGCGTACTCGAGGTCATCCATGACGACGACCTGGAAGCCGCCTTCACGCATGCATTCGCGAGCATGGCGGCTGAGCACAAGAAATTTCTCGATGGCGAAAGTGTAGGCGAATTACTCGATCGCATCCATCCGGCGATAGACAAGCTGCGCGCCGACCCGAGCTGGGATACGGTACTGCTGGTACTACACGGCGGCGTCAATCGTGCCGTCCTGTCTTACGCGATTACCAGCCAGCGTATATTTCTCGGCAATATCGAGCAGGCACCGGGTTGCATCAATGTGCTGGACGTCGGAGTACGCGACAATGACTGGGTAATACAAAGCATCAATTACTCGCCGCTGCTGCCGCTGCAAACCGAATCACGCCTCAGCACGATGGAAGAAATGCTGCATCAATACCGCAAGTCGCGCGTACGTTAAATCCCTGTACGCGCGCGGCGCAAAGCAAGGAATACCGAATTTCTGCATAATCTTGTCCGGCATATGCATTTGTGCGCACGATCCTGTTCTGATCCGCTGCGCTTATTCCCAGGAGAGAAAATTGATAGACGTTTATTCCACCGCCACGCCGAATGGCCACAAAGTCCACATCATGCTGGAAGAATGCGGTCTGGCTTACCGTACCCACCACATCGATATCGGCAACGGCGACCAGTTCACCCCCGATTTTCTGAAAATTTCACCGAACAACAAAATCCCGGCCATCATCGATAGCGACGGTCCGGACGGCAAGGAAATATCGTTGTTTGAGTCCGGCGCGATCCTGGTTTATCTCGCCAGCAAAGTCGGCAAATTTCTCGGCGATACTGACCGCGAAAAATTCACCACCCTGCAATGGCTGATGTTTCAAATGGGTGGTGTCGGCCCTATGTTGGGACAGGCGCATCACTTCCGTATCTATGCGCCGGAAAAAGTTGAATACGCAGTCAATCGGTATACGAATGAAGCGAAGCGTTTGTATGGCGTGATTGAACGCCGCCTGGCGGAAAGCAAATACCTGGCTGGCGACAGCTACACCATCGCTGATATCGCAACCTTCCCTTGGCTGCGCTCGTGGAAAAACCAGGGCATAGAATTGAGCGATTTCCCGCACCTGAAAAAATGGTTCGATGAAATCAGCGAACGCCCTGCCGTCAAAAAAGGCACGACCCTGTTTGTCGACGTACGCAAACCTATCGCTGACGACAAATCCAAGGAAATTTTGTTTGGCGCAACACAATACGCGAAACGCTAAATAAAAAAGGCGATTATCACTGCCTGGTTCAAGCAGAGATAATCGCCTTCAATACGAGCTGGCGTATTGAATTAACCGTAATGTCGCAGTATCAGCTCCGCCACACACACCGGCTTAGTGCCATCCTCAGCTTCTACCGTCACTTCCCACACCATCTGCACACCACCCTCTATCTCTTCCAGCGCCTGTAATAACATGCGCCCGCGTATCTTCTGGCCTACCAGTACCGGCGCAGGAAAGCGTACCCGGTTCAGGCCATAGTTCACGGCCAGTTTACAAGGCGGGAAGGCAATGGAGGTCGCCAGCAACATCGGCAACAACGATAAAGTCAGGAAGCCATGTGCAACCGGCATACCATACGGCGACTCTTGCCGACAGCGTGCCGCGTCTACATGTATCCATTGATGATCGCCACTGGCTTGTGCGAATTGATTGATGCGTTCCTGCGTAATCTGCAGCCAGTCTGATACGGCTACTTCTTGCCCAGGCAGAGCTAGCAACTCGGCCAGTGATGCAATTTGACGCATATCATTTCCGATCGATTATTGAAGTGTTTGTTTGACAGGAACCGGAAGTGGCAAAGCCATCACATCTATGCCCTCTTCCGCCAGCGCAGTACATTCCTCTGCCGTTGCCACGCCGCGTATCGCCTGCTCGGGTACTTCCTTGTAATGGATACGACGCGCTTCTTCGGCAAACTGGTTGCCTACATCGACAGTATTAGCCACCACTTTGCGTGCGTATTCCAGCAACTGTTCCTGCAAGCGCGCAGCAGCACCATTGTCGCTCACGCGCGCGGTCGCACCGGATAAATTTAAACGAGGGGAAGATGGCAGGCGTTTGATCTGGTGATTGCCGCACAAGGGGCACGCGATCAAATCTTGCGAGGATTGCGTGAGAAAGTCATCTTCGGAAGCAAACCATCCTTCGAAGCGATGTTCCAGCTCACAGCAGAGGTCATAGACTTTCATGAGTATGGTGCCCGGGACCGGAATCGAACCGGTACACCGTTACCGGCGAGAGATTTTAAGTCTCTTGTGTCTACCTATTTCACCACCCGGGCATGTCACGATTCTAAAACAAGATCAAAAAATAAAAGCGCCTGCGGCGCTTTAGGAAAAACTGGAGGCGGGGGTCGGGATCGAACCGGCGTAAACGGCTTTGCAGGCCGCTGCATAACCACTTTGCTACCCCGCCATGGGGCCGTATTGTACCTTGCAAGCAGCATTTCCGCCTACCAGGAACAAAACGAATACAAAATATGAAACTATCAGCGAATAAAAAAGGAAGCTGGATTGCGAGCTTCCTTTTGGAAATCCGGTGTCGGAAAGATTTTCCGACAGCGCGTATTATGCCCTAGTATGGCGCGTCTTTGCAAGACGTACCGCTACGCAACACCTGCATCAAGCATAATCACCTGCCCAGCCAGGCCCGTCGGGGCTGCCACGGCAAAGATCAGCAGCAAAATACCGGCCGCTGGTCATGTACAAACACTTTGCATAAAATGCAGCTTTCTTACCCTATCGCGACGGAATCGGAACAGTTTATTCATGAATAGAACACTTGCGACAGCATCTCCGCTGGTACTGGTAGTGGAAGATGAGCCCGAACTGTCCGACATCCTGATCGCCTACCTGCAACGCGATAACCTCCGCACCATGCTGGCCGCCAGCGGCCCGGATGCCTTGCGCCTGTTCCGCGAGCACAACCCCGCCATCATCCTGCTTGATATCCGCCTGCCCGGCAAAGACGGCGTCGATGTCCTGAAGGAAGTCCGTCAGGAAAGTGATACCCCTGTCATCATGACAACGGCACTGGCTGACGACCTCGACAAAATGCTCAGCTTGCGACTGGGTGCCGACGACTATGTAGTCAAACCATACAATCCGGCCGAAGTCGTCGAACGGGTACGCGCGGTTTTGCGTCGCACCCTGCGTACGCAACAAGCACCGCAAGAAGCACCATTGCGCATCGGTCAGATAGAAATTGATGCGCAGGGCTACACCGCACGCGCTTTTGATGCGCAGGAAAATCCGGTTGCATTGCCGTTGACCCTGACCGAATTCCGCATCCTCGCCTGTCTCGCCAAACGGCCGCGCCGCTGCTTCTCCCGTGCCGAGCTGATCGAAGCATGTCTGCCGGAAAGCGATGCGCTGGATCGCGTGATCGACTCCCACCTCAGCAAATTGCGCCGCAAACTGCAGGACGCAGGTTGCGATGACCTGATTGAAACCGTACGCGGGATAGGCTATCGACTATGGCGCGATTCCTAGACCGCATCTGGATCCGTTTTGGTCTCGGCATTGCCGCCACGGTGCTGGTTACCATGGGCGTCATGGCGCTGACCAGCGTCGTATACGGACAAATTGAATACGAGCGCTTCCACGAAAGCCTGCCGGAATCGGTGCGCGCCGAATTTGACTTGCTGAACGCACGCGACCTCGACGATAGTCCGCGCGCATTGGAAATCTATCGACAGTACTGGCAAGGCAATGACTGGGACACCGATATTTACGCCATCATCATCGATTTGCTGGTGTGCCTGGCGTTCGGACTGGTGGCAGGCTTATGGACCTCGCGCATGGTCACACAGCCGGTGCAATCCATAGCTGAAGCCGCGCATCGGGTAGCGCTCGGCGACTTCAGCGTGCGCGCTCATGCACGCAGCAAGGGCGGTGAAATGACCGACCTCGTCAACGATTTCAACCACATGACGGATGCACTGGAGACGCTGGAGCGCGAACGTAAATCCACCATGGCAGCCATTTCACATGAGTTACGTACGCCACTGGCCGTGCTACAAGCGCGCTTGCACGCGATTTGCGACGGCGTCATCCCATCCGACCCGAAAGAATTTTCTCGTTTGCTGGAACAAGTACACCACCTGACACGGCTGGTCGAAGACTTGCACACGCTATCTGTCGCCGACGCAGGTCGCCTGTCGTTGCACCGCAGAGAACTGGACCTTACCGCCCTGGTACATGACGTACTGGAAAAATATGCCACCCGACTGGCCACGCATAACATGCAGGCAGAAGTAGGCTTGCAGGGCGATATTCCGCTGATACAGGCAGATCCGGATCGCTTGCATCAGATGCTGAACAATTTGATCGAGAACGGCTTGCAGTATGCGCAAAGCGGCGGCTGGCTGGGCATAGAACTGCGTCATGAGGGCGAGTATGTCGTACTGGCAGTCAGCGATGCGGGTGAAGGACTACCGGAAGAAAGCTACACGCAAATCTTTGAACGCTTCCAGCGCCTCGACCCTTCACGCAATCGCGCCACCGGCGGCAGCGGCCTGGGCCTGTCGATAGTCAGTACCGTCGTTGAACTGCACGGCGGGCAGATAGCCGTCGATAGAGCAGAACGCGGCGGCGTACGTTTCACCATCAAATTGCCGCTGCACTAGTGCATCCGCCCGCTTAGTAGCGGCTTCTCCATCATTTCTCCACAATTCCTGCATGGCAGCGCAATCTTGCGCCGCCAGAATCGGGTTTTGGCAATAAATGGGCGATTTCGCCTCTTGCCTCCCTTTTCAAGCGGATATCCATTTGTTGCGCTTCCCTCTTCCCAGATTTGCTGTCTCATCCGTCGCGCTGGTATTGGTAGCGGGCTGCGCGCAAGTAGATATGCCTGCCTTGCCGCAACTCCTGCCAGCGCAATGGGCGCATAAGCCAGTTGCGCCTGCAACGCAGCAAGACCTTCCTGCCGTTGACTTGACCATTTGGTGGAAAGGATTCGGCGATAGCGAACTGGATGCCCTGGTCGAACGCGCCCTGACTTCGAATATGAGCTTGCAGCAAGCGCACTCGAGACTGCTGGCTGCACGTGCACTGGCCGGCAATGTCGGCAAAAGTTACTTGCCGCAACTGGGCTTCAACGCAGCCGGTACCGAAGATGCTGCCGCTATCGACGCCTACTACCAGCTCAGCCTGAACGCGACGTGGAAACTCGGTTTGTTTGGCGACCTGGAAGGGGCGCAACGGCAAGCTGCCGCCAGCGTGGAACGCGCTGTTGCCTCCGAACAGGAAGCCCGCGTGACGCTGATCGCAGAAATCGTCCGCAACTATCTGGAACTGCGCGCCGCGCAACAACAAATTGCGAACGCCGAAGAGTTACGCACGCTGGATCAGCGCACCCAGGAATTGACCGAAGTCCGCATACAAACCCGTCTGGCAGGTCCCGAGCAACGCCTGCAATTGCAGGCACGTCTGGCGCGCACACAAGCCGCCATGATCCTGCCCAGACAGGCTGAAGCACGTGCCTTGCACGCCCTCGCCGCACTGACCGGCCAGACCCAGCCGGATCCGGCATGGCTGCAAGCGCGCGCCATGCCAGCGCTGCAAACTGGCGCAATTACCCAGGTACCGAGCGACTTGCTACGCAGTCGTCCCGATATGCGCATCGCTGAAGCTGAAGTATTGCAGGCAGTCGGTGAACTCGGTATCGCCAAGTCGGCACTGTACCCGCGCCTCGCTATCGGGGCCACCTACTTGTACTCCTACAATCTGACACAGAACCGCAGATGGACGCACAACGGCGTACCTTCGATAGGCCCGCTGATCGACCTGCCGCTGTTTGACTGGGGCCAACGCAAAGCGATCGCCAATGCGCGCCAGCATGAAGTAGATGCCTCGCTGGCAGCTTATCGCCAGGTTTTGCTCGATAGCGTGGCACAGGTTGAAACCGGCATGAGCTTGCTGACCCTCGCGCAGCAACGTGTACAACATTTGCGTACCGCACTCGCCGCCAGCGAGGCCAGCGTCGAAAAAGATCGCTCTCTGCTGCGCCTCGGTCTGTCCAGCGAATGGAACAGCCTGGAATACAAACACGACGTACTGCAGGCAAGGCAATCCCTGACCGCCGCTGAAGCTGACTATGGCATCGCCTACGCCACGCTGTTCCGCGCCCTGGGCGGAGCACCGCTACCAACTGCAAACGAGCCGAAGTCATGATTCCGTTGGCACGCAAGACCATGTTGCACGAATGGCGACGCTTCATCCCCGCCGTGATGGCCGTCGGCTTTTGCGGCGTGCTGCTGGCGGTACAGGCAGCACTGGTACTCGGCATCTTTGGCAGCGCAGCCGTCTATGTCACCGCATCTTCGGCTGATCTGTGGGCTGGCTATCCAGGTACGCAAAGCGTCAATTTCGGCCGCAGCATAGGTGCCGACGTCGAAATGCGTTTGCGCATGGAACCAGAAGTCACTGCAGTGGAACCCTATATCTGGGTCGACGGTGACTGGCGCGGCACCACCGATAGCAGCGGCATCGCTGTCTATATCTCCGGCATAGATACACAAGGCTCCATGATGTTCTCGCATTTGCTGTCACCTGCCTTGCGCAGGTTGTTGCAAGAACCGGGAGCCGTCATCGTCGACAAGAGTGAACGCGAACAGTTGAATGTCGGCCGTGATGGCAAAGGCTGGATCAACGGACAACCAGTGCACATCGTCGCTACCCTGGCCGGCCTGCGTGGCCTGGGCGGCGTTAATGTCGTTACCTCACTGGATACTGCACGCACGCTGCAAACGGAAGGCGGTGCAGGCGCCACCTACTACGTCGCCAAGCTGCAGCGTCCGGCACAAGCGCCTGCCGTCGCCGCGAAGCTGTTGCCTGATGCACGCTTCGGCCCTTATGCAGTATGGACTGCGGATGCCTTTGCCAAGCGTTCACAACTCTACTGGCTGTTCGATACAGGCGCTGGTGTTGCCGTCCTGTTCATGGCTGTGATCGTGCTGCTGGTCGGTGCGGTCATTACCAGCCAATCCCTGCTCGGCGTCATTGCTTCCTCAGCACGTGAATACGCAATGCTGAACGCACTCGGCGTCAGCCATCGTTCGCTTAGCCGTATCGTCATCGAACAATCCGGCTGGATCGGTGGCGCCGGACTGATCGTGGCGACACTGGCATCTGCCCTGCTGCTGGCATGCGCAGCCGCGTACGGCGTACCCACCCACATGAATATGCCAGTGGCAACAATCTGCATGGCCCTCGTCATCATACTGGCGCTGGTGTCCGGTTTGTTTGCCTTGCGCGGCCTGATGCGCGCCGATCCCACATTGCTGCTGAGGTAAATCATGACGCCAGAATTTCTCAACTCGCAACCCAGCCTGTCGGCGCAACGCGTCAGTAAATCATTCCTGTCCGGCATGGTGCGTCTGAATGTTCTGCAACGGCTATCGATATCGATTTATCCGGCCGAGCTGACCCTGATTGCGGGTCCCTCCGGCTGCGGCAAAAGCACACTGTTGTCCTTGCTCAGCGGTCTGCAGAACCCGGATGAAGGACGCGTCACCGCATTGGGCGAAGAACTCGGCAATATCAGCCGTCATCAGCTGGAGCGCTTCCGCCTGAAACATACCGGCTTTGTGTTCCAGGGCTTCAATCTGTTCCCGGCGCTGACTGCCTGCGAACAAGTACAACTGCCGCTCGGCTACATGGGCATGAGCGATGCCGAGGCCTACAAGAACGCCATGACGGCGCTGGAAGAAGTCGACATGTCGCATCGTGCCGATGAACGTCCGGCCAAGCTGTCCGGCGGCGAACGGCAACGGGTTGCGATTGCACGTGCGATTGCCAAACAGCCGCAACTCCTATTTGCAGATGAACCAACCAGTGCACTGGATGCGGACAACGGTCAGAACGTGATCGACATCCTGCACAAAATCGCCCACAGCCATCAGGCGACTGTACTGTGCGTCAGCCATGATCCGCGCCTGATACGACACGCAGACCGGGTGCTGGAAATGGAAGACGGCCTGATCCGCAATGACTGGCGTCACGACCGTAATCACGACCGGATGCGGCCTGCGTCACTTTACCAAGAAGGACAAAAATGATGAATGCCTCCCGGCATATATACGGCTTGCTGGCCATCTGCAGCTGCGTCCTGCTGAGTGCCTGCAACGATGACCATGCAAACGCCAAACCGGCTGCGGCAACAAATGCGGCGGTGGGTGAACGCGGCTATGTTGCCATCGCACGTGGCAAAATCGAAGCACAAGGCGGTCTGGTCACCATTCAGCCGGCGCAGGATGGCCACGTCGTGCGCCTGCCTGTCAGCGAAGGGCAACAAGTCGCAGCAGGGGCAGTGCTGGCCGAACTCGACAGCCGCAATGCCCAGATCGAATTGAACGAAGCAGAAGCACGCCTGCAACAGGCGCAGGCACAAGCGCAAGCCGCCACTATGCCGCTGACCTCTGCACGCGACCTGGCACAACGCCTGCGGCAGGCCGCAGAAGCAGGTGCCAGCGACGTACAGCGGGCAGACGAAGCACATCAGCGCGCACAGCAATTGCAGGCAATCGCAACCGTCGCCAAGAGCGATGTCGCCATTGCACGCGAACGACTGGAAGGCGCCAGACAACGCCTGGCTGCGCGCACGCTGCGTGCGCCGCAGGCAGGTACCGTGATTCAGCTCGACGCGACCATAGGCACACAGGTATTGGCCCAGGGCGGCAAACCATTAATGACCTTATTACCGGCCAAGCCGGCACAAATTCGTGCCGAGCTCAATGAAAGCTTTGTCGCTCAGGTCAAGCCCGGCATGCGGGCAGAAGTCAGCTTTGAAGCTGATCCGCAACGCAAGCCGCTCAAGGCGCGCGTACTGCGCGTCGGCCAGGTATTCGTCAACAGCCGTTTAGGTGACGATGGCAATCCACGCAGCAATCTGCGCGTGGTTGATTGTGTACTGACATTCGACGAAGTACAAAATGTACGTATAGGACAAAATGTGAGGGTGAGCTTCCATGAATGAAATCATCAGTTCCCGCGTTGCTGCATCAGCACGACAGATCAGCAATGACTATGTTTCCGACTGGGCCATCCAGTGCGATTTCGACGGCACCATCAGCACGGTAGACGTCACCGATTCACTGCTCACCCGTTTTGCGCGCGACGGTTACGAAAAACTGGAAGACGCCTGGGTCCGTGGTGAAATCGGCTCGCGTGTCTGCATGCAAAAACAAATTACCTTGCTTGATATGAGCATGGATGAACTGCATGCCCATCTCGATACCATACAGATCGATCCCGCCTTCCCCGCTTTCGTCAAAAAGGCGCAGGCACAAGGTTTGCCACTACAAATCGTCAGCGATGGTATGGACTACGTCATCAACTATGTCTTGCAACGCCACGGCCTCGGGCATCTGCCGGTACTCGCCAATCACCTGGTGCAAACCGGCCCGCGCAGCTGGCGTCTTGAATCGCCACATGCCATTGCTGCTTGCAGCCGTAACAGCGGCACCTGCAAATGCGCATTGCTGGCAACACAACAACGCAAGCATCCGTACGTACTCTTTATCGGCGACGGCACCTCCGACTTCTGCGTCTCCGGCAAGGCTGATTTCGTGCTGGCTACCAGCCGCCTGCTCGACCATTGCTGCAAGCATGATTACCCGCATGCTGCTTTCGCGAATTTCAAACAAGCACAGGCCTTATTGCAGCAAGTCATCAGTAACGAGGAAATGCAAGAGGAACTACAGGCATGACAGAACATGAATTCCTGTTCGAGGGTGGCAACACCGGCGTCTTGCTGATCCACGGCCTGACCGGCACCCCAAATGAAATGCGTTTGCTCGGTAAGGGCTTGCATCGTGCCGGCTATACCGTTTATGGCATGCAACTGGCAGGTCACTGCGGCAGTGCAGATGATTTAATCGCCACCACCTGGCAGGATTGGTATGACAGTGTGCAAAAGGCTGCCGACTTCCTCAGTACCCGCGTTGATCACATGTTCGTCATGGGACTGTCGATGGGCGCCCTGCTCTCGCTCAGGCTGGCTGCAGAACAGCCGGAAAAAGTAAGCGGGGTCGCGGCACTCGCCACCATGTTCCGGCACGACGGCTGGAGCATGCCGCTCTACACCCGCTTTTGCTTCCTGTTGCGTATTTTTAAAACGCTGCGTATCGGACGCAAGGGCTACTTCACCGAACAAGCGCCGTACGGCATCAAGGACGCCGCGCTGCGCCGTCACATCGTCGAACAAATGCAGGCAGGTGATAGTTCAGTAGCAGGACTGCCCGGCAATCCTTGGTGGTCGGTCGCTGAACTCTATTCGCTGGCAGCCGATGTGCGGCGCCGCTTGCCGGCCGTCACTTCACCATGCCTGCTGGTACACGCAACTGAAGATGATGTTGCAAGCCTGGAAAAAAATGCCTTGCTGGTACAAAACAGCGTCAGCGGTCCGGTGCAAACCTTGTGGCTGCAGGACAGCTACCACATGGTCACGATAGACCGTGAACGTCGCCTCGTCATACAACGCGCCTGCGAATTTATTGCACAGACCGTGGGCATACACACGACGCACGATGACCAGACTGCAGGCCTGGCTACTACATGAGCAGTACCAGCTTGCCATGGCTGGCCATACTCTTATGGGCCGCCAACGTCATCGTCGACAGTGCCGGACAACTGGCATTCAAGGCCGCTGCCATCAATGATGCAGATGCTTCCGGTCTTGCACGCTGGACGCGCATGGCGCAACACCCGTGGCTATGGCTGGGTATCAGTTGCTATGTGTTTGAATTCGTCCTGTGGCTCGCTTTCCTGTCGCTGGTACCGCTGTCGCAGGGCGTACTAATGGGCTCCATCAACATCGTCGCCATCATGCTGGCCGGACGCTGGATCTTCAACGAGCGCCTGACCCGCATGCGCGTCATCGGCATCCTGCTGGTTTCGCTGGGCGTCGCCATCGTGGGCTTGCCGTCATGAAGAAGCGCTTCTACATCATCGGTTTCCTCGCTCTGCTCTCTTTCGATACGCTGGCACAGCTGAGCTTCAAGTACGCCGCCATCCATGCGCTGCCCTTGCAGGCTGACCTGGCCTGGCTGATGCGCGTCTTCAGCATGCCATGGATTTATGGTGCATTCATCGGTTATATCGGCGCCTTCTTCAGCTGGATGACCCTGTTGAAGCATGCGCCTATAGGTCCGGCTTTCGCCGCTTCGCATCTGGAAATTCTGTCCGTTATGCTGCTGTCTGCCTGGCTCTTCAACGAAAAAATAGGCTGGCTACAAATCGTCGCTGCCATCCTCATCGTAGCCGGCGTCATATGCCTTGCTTTCAGTGAAAGCGAAATCCATCCAGCCACTGAGGATAGCGAGGGCCATGCAGTTCGCTGATAATCCGCAAGCATGGCATGAGGTCCCACCCACTGCGGGCCTGCCGCTACACCTGAGTGATTTGCTGCCGGGACGTGCCGACCTGGCACCCGCTATTGCAGACTTTCTGCAAGTAGAACACGCGCAACTGGAAAGTTCAGGCACCGCCGCTCTGATCGTTGCCCTGCACGCACTACATGGCCTCGCGCCGCACCGGCATATCGTCGTCATTCCTGCCTACACTTGCCCGCTGGTGGCCCTCGCTGTTGTACAAGCCGGACTCACTCTGCGCATCTGCGATTTGCAGCCTGATAGCCTGGCGCTGGATACGCAGATGCTAAGCGACATGTGCGATAGCCGTACCCTCGCTATCCTCCCTACCCACCTGTGTGGCAGGGTCAGTGCAATTCACGACATCCAGGCAGTGGCACAAGCATGCGGTGCCTGGGTCATAGAAGATGCGGCGCAAGCGTTAGGCGCCAAAGTCGGTAACGACAGTGTCGGCAGTCAGAGTGACATCGCCATTTTTAGTCTGGCCGTCGGTAAAGGTTTGAGCATTTACGAAGGTGGCGTTCTGATCGCACGCGATCCGGCCATCCGCGCCGCCTGCGCTGCTGTGAGTCAGCGCCTCGCTCCGGCGCGCCCCTTGATCGAAGCACAACGTGCAATCGAACTGGCCGCGTACGCACTGCTATACCGCCCTGCTTTGCTGCCACTCTCCTACGGTCGTCCCTTGCGTCACGCCTTGTACCTGGACGACTGGCTGGCTGCCGCAGGTGATTGCTTCCCGGCTCGTACGGTATTGCACAAGCCCGGCAAATGGCGTCAGGCAGTAGGCGTACGCGCATTGAAACGTCTGCCAGCTTTCCAGGCGGATTTGCATCAACAGGCGGTGCGTCGCCTGCCACAGCTGCGCGCCATCAACAGCATTACAGTATTGGAAGATGAAGAGGGAAAAGGAACCTGGCCGGTATTTATCCTGCTGCTACCGGATCGTGCTGACCGTGATGCAGCATTGCAGGCATTGTGGGGCAGCGGCTGTGGCGTCAGCCTGCCCTTCGTCCATGCCTTGCCTGATTATCCTTATCTGCAGGAACTGATACCGGCCGCAGCACTGGAAAAACGAGCGTTGCCGAATGCACGTCGCCTCGCTGCCCGCATACTCTCCATCAGCAATAGTCCGTGGCTGGATGATGCAAGCTTTTCCTACATCTGCGCCACACTCGCCAACATCTGCAAACGCAGTTACTGAACAGTCAGCTCAAACTAAACCCTGGAATTTTCCATCGCGCCATGCAGGCGCGCCACCAGGCGCCGGTTCATCGCTTGCTGCTGCGCTTGCCATTCCTGCAGCGTCGCCGGATCTATCGCCAGCGTCTGCTCATCACCCGCACTCAACCAGCGCTTCCAGGCACTCGGATGATGGTATTCCGAGACATCACCGGTGATGTCGCTGGCGATCAACTGACCATTCAGCGCATCTATCATCTGCATGACTTGCGCTTCCCTTAACTGTCCCTGATCCCAGTTAGTGCGCACTACTTCCGGACTGAATGCATCCTTGTCGATGGACAGATATGTATCTTCCGGATGTGCAGCCAGCATCTTGCAGAAAGCCTCAGTCAACAAAGCCGCATTGTCGTATTGACGGAACGCATGCTGCAAACCGAGCAAGCGTGACCAGCTGGTATCCACCCCTATGCTCCAGTAACTCAGCTTGCCCGCCAGCAGCGGTCGCAGATAATTTTCCCACGCATGACCGCGCCCGATATCGGATGAAGTGATGCCAACTACATGCACATGGCTCACCTGCGGCAACATCGCAACCCGACGCACCCAGGAGCCGCAATGCACGCCAAACAGATAACGCATATTGTCAGGATGGTTGTCGATCACCACCAGGCGTAACGGTCGTTGCCGCCTTGCTGTCAATCGCTTCACGAGCGGCAGGCTGAGATGATGAAAATCGCCACTGCCCATTAATACGGTGCCGTACTCAGGCGGCAGTACAGCATCGAGATGACGTTCAAAGGCATCCAGCACCTGGCGCCCGCAACCAAAGCGCAAACGCGGCTGCCAATCCTGCAAAGCCAGATGCAGCGCGCCCTCCGGTACGCCGGTGGAACCGTCGAGATCCAGCACTATAGCCGGCCTAGCCATGGTGGTGCTCACTCCACTGTCTGTCACTTTCGAAGTGTGCGCTGAAGCGCCGTGCCAGTGCACGCAGAAAAGGATTGCGGATATACACTGCGTGCCGCGTGTAGGTGAACGAGGCACCCAGTTCAGCTTTTACCTGCGGATCGGTCCAGCCTGCCACATAATGCGTCAAACCACGCTCCAGTGCGTATTCCAGATTAACGAACCAGCTGATGAAATAGAGATTGTTTTCGCGTGCTTGCGGATAACGCAAGCCGATGTATTTATCGATCAGGCGTCCGCCGTGTTCGAAACAAAGGTTGTAGCCTATCAGTTCACCATCGCGGCGATATTCAAAACTGATGCCGCGGTTACTGGCGTCGCGCAGCATCGCGGCAAAGAACTCGCGCGTCAAAAGATCGAAATGGATTTCACTCTGCTGATACACATCCAGATACAAGGCGTAATAGGTATTCACGATGCTGTCGTCAGCAAAGAGTGCATCGCCGGTATGTACCCGATCTATCTGCAAACCTTCACGTTTGCGTAGCTTGCGACGCAAATTTTTGCGACGACTAGTCGAAAGCCGATCCAGATAAACGTCTATGCTGGCAAAATCAATCGCTACATATGCCAGAGCCTGCCCTTCGAGCAACAGGAAATCCTGCTCGCGACACACCGCAACAAACTGCTCTGCACGCGTATTGGTATACGCATCGAGCAAAGGCGAACACTGCGGAATGTCTTTCACGACAACCAGCTTGTGCTCGGTTCCAGCCTTGGTACACAGATCATGTATAAAGAAGCTGGCATCGCAATCGGGCAGCAAGGCGTACTCGGTAATCGTGCTACCAATGAATGCGGTACGGATACGCAGCCACGGCAACCAGCGACGTGACCACGGTAAGGCATGCACACGCCGCCTGAGTGCATCGTCGGCAGTCGTCAATAAATCAAAGTTAGCGACGAAAGCCGGGATACCCGGGGCGGCGGCAAAAGCGGTAAAACCCTGCGGCGGATGTGCTTCAAACAGGTTGAGCAGCGCATCCGGCTCCAGCTGGTTCAGCCGTGTGCGGGACACACCGTCACGCATATCAGGCACGTTTGGCGCGAGTCAGGAGTTGATCAAGCAAGACCATCGCTTCATCTATCTCGTCACGGCTGATCATCAGCGATGGCGCAAAGGTGATCACGTTTTTGTAGTAACCACCGACGTCGAGTACCAGGCCACGTTTCTGGCCTTTGTATTCGAGCGTACCTTCCAGCCCCATGTCCACCATCTTGTCGAGCAAGGCGCGATTCGGAGTGAAGCCGTCATCGGTACAGATTTCTGCGCGCAAGGCCAGACCCAGACCATCCACATCACCGATTTCCTTGTGCCGTTTTTGCAGGTCTTTCAAACCTTCGAGGAAGTAGGCGCCGCTGTCGCAGACTTGTTTGCCGAAGTCCACTTCGTGCGTCATCTTCAACACTTCCAGGCCGATCGCAGTACCGAGTGGATTCGATGCAAAGGTCGAATGTGTCGAGCCTGGCGGGAAGATAGTCGGATTGATCAGTTCTTCACGTGCCCACAGCCCGCTCAGTGCGTTCAGGCCATTGGTCAGCGCTTTGGCAAATACCAATACGTCAGGTTGCACACCAAAATTCTCTATCGACCACAATTTTCCGGTACGCCAGAAACCCATCTGGATTTCATCAACGACCAGCAACACCCCGTGATCGTCCAGCACCTTCTTCATACCTTTGAAGTAGTTCGGTGGAGGAATCACATAACCACCTGTACCTTGAATCGGCTCTATGTAGAAAGCGGCATACTCGCATTGGCTGGTCTTCGGATCCCAGATCGCGTGATATTCGTTTTCAAACTTGCGTTCGAAATCCTTGACCAGCGATTCACCGTATTCTTCTGCGGTCATGCCTTTAGGACGGCGGAACGGATAAGGGAAAGGCAGGAACTGCGCGCGGTCGCTGAAATGGCCGAAACGACGGCGATAACGGTAACTGGATGTAATGCTGGAAGCCCCCAGGGTACGACCGTGATAGCCACCTTCGAAAGCGAACATCAGGCTCTTGCCATTGCTGGCATTACGCACGACTTTCAGCGAATCTTCAATCGCCTGTGCACCGCCGACGTTGAAATGTACGCGGCCCTCACGGCCCCACTTCTGCTCTGCATCCTGCGCAATCCACTTGGCCAGCTCGATCTTGGTCGGGTGCAAATACTGGCTGGCGATCTGCGGCAGCGTATCGAGCTGCCTCTTCATCGCGTCTTCCAGACGCTTGTTCTTGTAGCCGAAATTAACGGCTGAATACCACATCTGCAAGTCCAGATAGCGCGTATCCTGCGCATCGATCATGTAGCTTCCCTCGCAGCCCGCGAAGATCTTCGGTGGATTAACGTAATGGACGGTATCACCAAAGGAACAGTATTTTGCTTCGTCCGCCAGCAGGTTTGTGCTCATGCATACTCCAGATTGTGCGTTGAAAAGTCGCTGCAAATAGAAGGCGCAACGACAACTGCCAGCATTCTGGAATGACAATCTTTCGCAACTGTCGAGGAATTGTGTGGAATATGTGGAGACGGCCGCGTCAGTCTGCCAACCTGACCTGATCAGTTATAAGTAACATTAAACGTCGCTTTCGCATCTGCCGGTCCTGCGCGTATCCCAGCCGCAGTAGCGGCAGTTTGCACATAGCTGGCTGTCAGTGGAATCCTGAGCAACCGCCCGCCTTCCGCATAGGAGATCGTGCCGGCAAACCATTGATTGGTATTGGGTATCTGGCTGGAATCCGGGCCATAGCCCAGGATCGTGTCCCCATGCTTGATCTGCACTCCGACGCCACTCGCTTTCTGCGTTCCGCTCAGGCTTAATACCTTGCTCTGGTTATTGGGATTAGTACTGTCTGTAAAAGTAACGTACGCATTGACAATGCTACCCACCCCGCCTCCGGAACACGCTAAATCGATAGAAAAAGGATGTGCCGGTGAGGTGGAACCCTGCCCCGTAAACGTTTTGACAAGAACTTGCTTCAAAAATACCGATTGATTGGCGACCTGCACCGCACAAGTCGGAATCGCCTCAATCTGCAAGCTACCGTTAATGCCGATATTCCAATGTCCGCATGAAGCACCACAGTTGTATCTAAATCGCAAAAGATTCTCCGTTGGTAAAATGAGTGTGCCGTTACCCACTCTGCCGATGCTCCTGACAACTTCTACATATACCTCTTGCCGATAAACGGTGGTAGCGTTCGTTATTCCGGTTGCCGGGGAGTTATAGACGCCAGTGCCCAGATTCACGTTCAAGCCGGCTGCAAAATTCACTGCAACCAATTTCACTCTCCATATCAGGCCAATTCCAGGTATATTGCTTGGATAATAGCTACCCTGAGGGACATTGTTCAAAGTGCTCACCTCAATTTGTGATCCCGCGGTTCCGAAGTTCCCTTTGGTCATGTTTGAGTACACAGTGGGCGATCGCCAAAGTACCTGACCCGCGCTTGCATTGCCCGGAACGATCAACTTCTCTCCTGAGAGCGTAATAGTCGACTGCGCAGGCGTAAAACGCCCATACGTCTGCGCAAAGGCCAGACCAGACACTAGCCACATCAGGCACAGACCAGCCACAAAAAATGCCATATGTTTTTTCATATTTATTCCACACATTAAACTTCATTAACCTCACGTATCCAACAGATTCACGACCTTGGTAAATCGCTGGCCCGGTCTGTAGCGATGGGTTCCGCCACCGGGTCATCGCTCGCTATACAAGGTAGTTCTGTGACTTGCAGGAACAGTGGATCTCCTGCCGGCGCTTTTTCCGGCAACTTATACGACAGACTGCATACAGTCTCGACGCCACCCTTTTCCCAGCGTGCCCACAACTTCCCTTCGTCGTCCAGGCCACGTGCCAACACTTTGCCCGCCTGTCCTACCTGCCCCACTTCCTTGCCTGTGCTGTCGATAACGACGGCACCAAACGGAACCGGTTTCTGGTCCTCCTGCAGCGCACGCATCACCATCGAGCGACCAGACTCCGTTTCAAACACCAGCAAGGGCACGGCTCCGGCACGCGGCGCAATACGCTGACTGGTTTGCTTTAACTCGACATCGGTCGTCAATCCTTTCGGATCAATCGACACTTCATTCATCGAATACGGCGTCAGGTAAGGCACAACCGCATAGCCACGACTATCGATGCGTACGCCGGGTGCATTGTTAATCTTCGCACCCTCAGCATCCTTCGCATGCACAATTGCAAACGTCTCAGACAAGGGCCGTGACAATGTCACTCCACCCGGATGTGCAACCACTGCACCGCGTGCACCGACCGAGAACTGCTGGTAGTCATCACCCGCGCTGACGCTGGCACTCAAATCAGCATAAGCTGCACGATAGCTGGCATTCACACCACCGTTAGTCTGCGCTGCACCTCCGCTGCTATCCCGGTTATAGTCAACATTCAAGCCATAGAAGATATTCCTGTCTTCACCGAGCGAGCCAGACAAATTGCTTTGCATACGTGCGCGCCCACTCGAATCGCGACTCATATTTGCCGACAACATCGAAGAGCTCTTTTCACCCAGCGGAATCGAAATACTGGCGTAAAACAAAGTATCCGAATGACCAAAAGCATCGCGCTGCCGACTTGCCGACAGGCTGTAAGACAAGTTGCGGTAAGTATTGCTGTAACCAACCGTGAAGTTCAGATCGGAGCTGGGCCTGTCCCAATAATTAACTGTCGAGCCGGTAAGATAGAGATTTCCGCCGTTGTCTCCGGTCCGCTGTCCCAGCGTTATCGACGCCCGACTCCGCTGACGGTACAGCGGATCCATCGCCCAGTTGCCTGGCTGTTGCGTGCGATCGCGCGCAGCCATCGCATCGTTCAGTCCGAAATAGCCATTGGTCGAATAACGATACGTCGCAATCGACAGATTGGTACCGGTCTGATCGAACAGCTTGGCGTAACTGGCGCGATAACTCTGCCCGGTATAAGTCTGGTCATTCGGAATCTGCGTCACCGCCTGGGTCGCATCCAGACCAAACGCTCCCCACGATGTATTCAGCACGGCGCCCAGGATGCCCGAGCGATACCCTTCCGCGACCGTCAGACCTGCATATCCCGTCACCATACTATTTACGCCGTACTGCCACGTCGCCTGACTAAAGAACGGCTTTGTATTCAGCAAATTACGCACGGTACCGGCAGTCACGCTGTAACGACTCTGCCCCTCGCGCAAAGCCATAGGCACCGCCGAGTAAGGAACGGAAAATGTACGCACCGCACCATCTGCCTCGGTAATCGTTACTTGCAGGTCGCCGCCATAACCAGTCGGATACAAATCGTTAATCTCAAACGCACCGGGCGCTACACTGAGTTCACGCAACTTGACGCCATTCTGCGTAATCGACACACGCGCATTGGAATTCGCCACACCACGTATCACCGGCGCATAGCCACGCAATGAGTTAGGCAGCATGCGATCATCGCTGTATAGTCGTACGCCACGGAACGAAGTCGAATCAAAAAGATCCCCGCTGGTGTATGTTTCACCCAGTACCAACTGTGCCGACCATGTCGGAATATCGCGCTGTACATAGGTCGCAATATTCTGATACTGGCTTTGCCCGTTTTGGCTAAGCGCAAGCGAGCCCTGATGCCGGAAGCGCCAGCCCTGCAGATTAAAACCACCTTCCAGTCCGCCATACAGCTGCGTACCGCCAGTGCGCGAGTTACTGTAAGCATCGAAGTAATAATCCAGCATGGCCATCGGCACACCCTGACTCCAGAGTTCCGGGTTCACATAGTCACGCGCATGGCGCAACAAGGATGCCTGCGGAATACTAAGGTCCAGTCGCAACGCTGCAAAATCAAACGTCGCTTTCGCATCGGGAATCAACTGATCCAGACGCAGGCACATCGTACTCGCCCCATCCTTCTCCAGCCCCAGCAAGGCCACGTCCACACCGACCTGAACCAGCAAGGCACGATCAAAACAAGCCTGTGCATCCGGCGTATCGGCTTCCGCTGTAAAGCGAACGTCAGCGCTTCCTACCGACATCCCATTGACAAAGATATCCGGGACATAATTGCCTGCAGCAATCAAGTTTCTGGTGGCATAACGTGACAAGTCAACGGATGCCGAATTACGCATAAAGCTCAGGTCAAAGTCCACTCCCGCAGCGGCGGACTGAACAGACTTCGCGACTGGAGCAGCTTGCGCCTGCGTCATCTGCATCATCGCCAAAACAGGAATGAGCAAAACATACGAAACACGCAATCCAAACGCCAACCTATCAACTTGAACTCCTGCCAGCAATCTCATCATCGTCCATCACCTCCCCATCAGAGCACGGGTACACCCTAAAAAACCTCATGCATCATCTGAGTACGGGCACCTCTCCTAAACAAACGCGCTATATATTCATAAAAAAATCAGGCAAACACCTCGCTTACTCAGCGATAGTCGCCTCGTGAAAAGCGTTCCCGCCCCAGTCATTCACACTGCTGTAAGCCAGTCTGGCGCCTTTCAACTTCACATCGACAGCACCATCGATAACAAAAGCAGCCATGTCGCCCGGCAGTACATGACCTGGGCCAGCTTGCAGCTTTTTGTTGCCGGCTCTGATCTCTATACCGGCCAGATTGACCACATAGGCGCTTGGGTTTCGCGCTTGCAGCACTGTCTGCTTGTGTTCATTCAAGCCAACCGTCCAAATCAATTTGCCCGGCGCCTCTTCAGCCTTGCCTGGCAAACCTTCAGGCCGGTACATCATCTTGATACGAGTGCGTATCGCTAATTGCAAACTACCCTGCCCCGCTCCCGCTACCGGCTTCGGAGGTACATCAAGCACATTCAGCCAATACAAAGATTCCTTATTCAATGGCAGTTGCTCACCGGTATGAATAATTCGCAAGACCTGCGTACCATTCGCCTCCATCCGGAAAATCGCCGGCGTGAGTACAAAGGGCAAGTCAATTGCGCTGATATCTTCTTGCGTATTACCCCGATCCAGCCACACCTGCACCAGCGCAGGCTGGGCTCCAACATTACTTAAGCGAACCGTCGCCTCTTTTTCCTTTGCAGAAAAAATCACCCGCGTTTCCATCGCCACGCTCGCTCGTGCCTGAACGTGGAACAGCGTGGAAAGCAGGATCAACATGCATCCATAAAAACGAGATTTCGTCAGCATCAATACTTCCTCTCGCAACAAAAATTTAAAAAGACACTTCACTCGCCGGACCTGTCGGCCCGGCGAACCAACGGTGAAGCGCAGAACCTTATGGGTAAATAAGCGAATAGACGACCGAAGACGTCAGCGCACCCGGCGCAGGATTCGCTGCAGCAGCGTAGTACTCAACCCAGTACTGCAAATTGGCGGTACCTGCTGTCGTGTTGATGTCGAAGTAATGAATGTTTTGCGACGCGACATCCGCACCAAGCATGACTGGCGTAGTGTCGCCATAGTTAAGAATCTGCAGCTCCACGCCTGTCAGCGTGGTCTTCAAACGGCCGTTCGAAGTAACATTACCGCCGCCTTCAAAGTGCGTACCGACCTTCTTCACTGGAGCCGGCGCACCTCCCGGATCATCCATAAGGCAACCGGTCAACTGAAAGCCAAACGGCATACGTCCAGCCACTGCACCTACCGCCTTCAACTCATCCTTGGCCACTGACGGCAAGGTTACGGTCGGATTGGCCCCCGCTCCACCTGCGCTTACGACGCAAGTGGAAGCGCTGATCGAACCGGTGAAATTGACTGTCCCGGTAGCGGCCTGCGCCGCATTAATGGACATGCAAGCCAGGCCCGCAACAGAAGCCATAAGCAATACTTTTTTCATTATTAAACTCACTTTTCCTTGAAATAAATTTCGGGAGCATGCGTCCCATTTTTAAAAACATGCACATACAGCAGATAAACAAAGCAATCTTTTTTACATCGCAACTCCTTAACTCAAGAATTTCAACAAAAATTTCCAAGACACAACAAATGTGTCCATGCAGAAATATTAGAGATCGTTTAAAAAATTAGTTCCAGAAAATTAGACGAAGATAGGCATTAAATTGCGCAAAATCACGCACATATAAGCGCTTTTAGGAACGATAGTACAAAGCTGTAAAATTTACACGCTAGATCGTTGAGGCAAAATTAGGAAAATGCCTACAGACCAGAAAGAAGATTAGTGGCGAAATATTGCCCTTTTTGCATTCTGACGAAATACCTCACCCATCGCCCAAAGACATCTTGCGGGATGAAATTCAGGCACACATCAAGATCAACAAAGGATGGGAATCGGAAGCGAGCCCAAACAAGACTGATTGGGAGCATTTCAAAAGGACTTGAGCACAAGAAAATTCAAATACGCCATTCACAGACCATGAGTCCGATCCTAAATCGAATTCGCTGCGCTGAATTAGGGACAAATCTCAAACTAGATGTGTAAGAAGGTTCTTCTATGTGAAAAAACACATCTTTATTAGGTGCGCACCAGGCATTGCGCCCGGCAGCAGCAGACAAGAGGCCTCACTACAAACAAAAAAACAGACCGGTCGACGCACTCACAGAATCGTGACGGAAATGGGCAAGCTGACGCCAGCCTTGCAGCATCAATACCCCGCGATCAGGCCGCAAACTGCTGAACAAAGCTTACGGGCATATCGCATCACGCCGCATATGGCAGCGGCGATTTTCTCTACGAATTTGCGCGCGTTAACGAGTGACAAAAAGGTATAGGAACAAGAACGGATTTTGAAACAGATGCGCATTAACTAATGCACAGGGGGACGCGAACTAAAGCGTGACTTCGTATCAGCTTCAGCATGCCTGGGGAATGCAAATACTCAGTAGCGACTACAAAAAGTACAGACGTAAAAAAAGGGCATAAGCCCTTTTTATATTTGCTACAGCTTGCCATCTCTGGCTTAAAAACTGGAGCGGGAGAAGAGTCTCGAACTCTCGACCTCAACCTTGGCAAGGTTGCGCTCTACCAACTGAGCTACTCCCGCATATTTCTGCTACCACTACTAAAACCATTTGAATGACGTTGTCACTCAATAAAAAAAGAAGCCTGTGCGGCTCCTTTTAAAAACCTCTGGAGCGGGAGAAGAGTCTCGAACTCTCGACCTCAACCTTGGCAAGGTTGCGCTCTACCAACTGAGCTACTCCCGCATCAACAACAGGTGCACATTATAGAGGAATGCCTTTGCATGTCAAGCGTTCCGCGCAGCAAAATTACAATAAATGCCCTGCGCTTTCTTTAATCAGTGGCCAGGCCTTACGCAGATAATAAAACATGGACCATACCGTCAACACGGCAGCCACCCATAACAGGATGTCGCCCCAAAATTGAAGATTGATACCCAGAATGGTTTCGTAGTAAAGCAGCATAGGTATCGCCACCATCTGGGCCATCGTTTTTATCTTGCCCAGGGAACTGACGGCTACCGATTTGGAGGCGCCGATTTGCGCCATCCACTCACGTAACGCAGAAATCGTAATCTCGCGTCCGATGATGATGAATGCGATGACGGCATTCACGCGATTGAGTTCGATCAATACCAGCAATGCGCCGGCGACCATGAGTTTATCCGCGACAGGGTCGAGGAAGGCGCCAAAAGCTGAAGTCTGATTCCAGCGTCGCGCGAGAAAACCATCTATCCAGTCTGTCAGCGCTGCAACAATAAAAATCAAAGTGGCAGCCAGACCCTGGGTCTTATTAAACGACCCCAACCAGGAATCCGGAATGTACAGCACGCCGACCATCAGCGGGATCAGCGCGACTCGCAACCAGGTAAGAAGAATAGGAATATTGAAAGGCATATCAAACTTTACATTTTCATGAATGTGCGCAGGCATTTGCATGCGCCCCCGTAATCTAATGCAATTGCTTGTAAATGTCTTCAGCCAATTGCCTTGAAATACCTTCGACCGAAGCTAAATCCTCAATACTGGCGTCCACCACGCCCCGCAAGCCGCCAAAGCGTGCCAGCAGCTTTTGTCGACGCTTGGCACCAATTCCCTCAATCTCTTCCAGCCGCGAGGTCTGGCGTGCCTTGGCGCGCTTGGCACGCATGCCTGTGATCGCAAAGCGATGCGCCTCATCACGTATCTGGGCAATCAGCATCAGTGCCCCCGACTCCTTGCCCAACTCCTGCTCGGCACGACCATCAACGAAAACCAGCGTCTCGAGCCCCACCTTGCGGCCCTCGCCTTTGGCGACACCAACGATCAGGCTGATATCCAGCCCCAGCTCGACAAATACCTGGCGCGCCATTTCGACCTGGCCTTTGCCGCCATCGATCAACACCACATCTGGCATCACGCCATCGCCATTCGCCACCTTTTCATAGCGGCGCATGAGTACCTGACGCATCGCGGCATAGTCGTCACCTGGCGTAATGTCGTTGATGTTGTAGCGCCGATACTCACCATTCTGCATCGCATGATGATGGAACACCACGCAGGACGCCTGCGTGGCCTCGCCCTGAGTATGACTGATATCGAAACACTCGACACGAAAGCTTTCCAGATCCGGTACGTCTATGCCCAGGGCGTCGACCAGCATGCGCGTGCGTGCCTGTTGCGAGCCCTGCTCCGACAACAGACGCGCCAATGATATCTCGGCGCCTTTGTGCGCCATCTCCAGCCACTGGCGACGCTGGCCTTGCGGCTGGAACACCAGGTTGATGCGATGGCCGCATTGCTCCATCAGCGCCAGCATCAGTTCCGGCTCATCCATCTCGGTATTCAGGATCAGCGTACCGGGTATGAACTTATCGATGTAATGCTGCGCGAGGAACGCCTTGATTACTTCGCTGGCGATCGACTCTTCCGGACTGGTCAGTGCGTTGTCAACATGTGTCGGAAAGTAAGCCCGGTCACCTAAATGACGACCGCCACGCACCATCGCCAGGTTGACACAGGCGCGACCGCCTTGCACCACCACCGCAATGATGTCGATGTCGGCGTCACTGCCGGTCTCCATGCTTTGCTGATGCAGCACACGCGACAAGGCATTGATCTGGTTACGCACGACGGCAGCCTGTTCGAACTTCAGCTCTTCCGCATACGCCAGCATCTTGCCTTGCAGGGTTTCCAGCACTTCGCTCTGGCGGCCGCGCAGGAATTTGGCGGCATTTTCCACATCCAGTGCGTAGTCTTCCTTGCTAATGTAGTTGACGCAAGGACCGCTGCAACGATGGATCTGATGTAGCAGGCACGGACGAGTACGATTGGCAAAGACCGAATCTTCACAGGTACGCAGCAAAAAAACTTTCTGCAATATCTGCATCGACTCCTTCACTGCCCAGCCGCTGGGGAACGGACCGAAGTATTGATTCTTCTTGTCCACCGCGCCACGGTAATAAGCCATGCGCGGATATTCCTGCCCGGTGATTTTCAGGTAAGGGTAAGACTTATCATCGCGAAACAAAATGTTGTAACGCGGCTGCAAAGTCTTGATGAGATTATTTTCCAGCAGCAAAGCCTCGGCCTCGCTGCGCGTCACCGTCGTCTCCAGCCGCGCAATGCGCTCCACCATCAGCGCAGTGCGCGGGCTCGCCAGGTTCTTCAGAAAATAACTGGAAACACGCTTCTTCAGATCGCGTGCTTTACCGACGTACAGCAAATTATCTTCGGCATCGAAATAGCGATACACGCCGGGTAAATTCGGCAGTTTCGCAACCGTTTCCAGCACGATTGCCCGCGGATCTGGTGCGTCGGTTTCAGACATGACTAATTACGTATGGCCTCAAGACTGGAACAAGTATGCACTCAAGAGGCAGCAAGTGCTTTTGCTGTCTTCTTCGCTGCAAGGTAACGCGCATCCTGCTGCAAGGCATCCCAGCTCAATGCCGGTGACTGCGGTGTCAGCGCAGCAATGCGCTGGGCCGACTCTTGGGTCGCTTGGTTGTCCTTGACCTGCAAGCCCGCCAGCAGTTGATCTGCCTTGTCCGGAGAATTACAGATCAGTACCATATCGCAACCCGCATTCAATGCCGCATGCGCACCATCGATCACGGTACCGGCGACACTCGCACCTTCCATGCTGAGGTCGTCGCTGAAGATCAAACCTTGGAAACCAAAATCCTTGCGTAACATGGTCAGCCATTTGCGCGAGAAACCGGCCGGATGTTTATCGACTTTCGGATAGATCACATGTGCCGGCATCACACCGGCCAGGCTCAGGCCGAGCCAGTCATATGGTGCGGCATCTTCCGCCAGGATTTGTTTCAGTTCACGTTCGTCAACCGGGATTTCCAGATGCGAATCCGCTTTGACGAAGCCGTGGCCTGGGAAATGTTTACCGCAGTTGAGCATGCCAGCCAGCATCAAACCATGATTCAGGCTTTTTGCCAGCATGGTCACCACACGTGCATCGCGATGGAAGGCGCGGTCACCGATCACACCCGACTCACCGTAGTCCAGATCCAGCACAGGTGTGAACGACAAATCGACGCCACAAGCACGCAACTCTGCTGCCAATACATAGCCGACATCGGTCGCGGCCTTGGTCGCGGCCAGTACATCCTTGTCCCACAGCGTACCCAGCTTGCGCATCGCCGGCAAATGGGTAAAGCCATCGGTTTTGAAACGTTGGACGCGTCCGCCTTCATGATCGACTGCAATCACGATACCCGGACGTGCTGCATGAATAGCAGCCGTCAACGCGGTCAATTGCGCGCGATCCGTATAGTTGCGCGCAAACAGAATCACACCACCGGTCAGCGGATGCTGGATACGACGAATATCGTCTGTATTCAGTGTCGTGCCAACCACGTCCAGCATTACCGGGCCAAATTTTTCTGTAGCATTTATAGCTGCTGTACCTAACACCGCTGCGTTCATTTTTTCTCCACAATCACAAAAGCGACCGCATACTCGACTTCATCCGTAATCGAAACCTGTGCGGTCAGTCCATTTTCCTGCATGAATTCTTCCAGCTTGCCGCTGGTTACCACGATAGGCTTACCGCTAGGCGCATTCAGTATCTGTGCCGCGCGCCAGGTCATAGGCATGTGTATGCCCAGCCCTATCGCCTTCGAGAATGCTTCCTTTGCAGCGAAGCGCGTCGCCAGGAAGCGCAAGCCGCGTGCCTCTACCTTGGCTTTGCGTCTATGATATTTCTCCAGCTCTTCCTTGCCCAGAATGCGCTCGGCAAAACGATCACCATGACGGCCCAGCGCCGCTTCTATGCGATCGATTTTAATAATGTCAGTGCCTACGCCGTATATCATTTTTTCATTCCGGCCAGGCGTGCGGCGATCATGATCGCTTTCATTTCGCGCACTGCGTTTTGCCAACCGACAAAGACCGCGTGTGCAACGATGGCGTGGCCGATATTAAGTTCGGCGATATCCCGGATCGCTGCGATGGCCTGCACATTGGTGTAGTGCAAGCCATGGCCTGCATTGACTTTCAAACCACGTGCGATACCTTCCGTCACGCCACGCTGCACGCGCTCCAGCTCCGCCTGCTGTTGCTTGGCATCATGCGCATCAGCATAACGGCCGGTGTGCAACTCTATGACTGGCGCACCTGCTTCAGCCGCCGCCTGAATCTGCTCGGCATCGGCGTCGATAAAGAGACTCACTCGTATGCCTTCCGCTTGCAATTGACGGATTGCGGCAGCAACCACATCGAAATACTTAACGATATCCAGTCCGCCTTCGGTGGTCACTTCTTCGCGTCGTTCCGGCACCAGGCAAACATCTTGCGGCTTGATACGGCAGGCGAAATCGACCATCTCCGTCGTTACTGCCGATTCCAGGTTCATGCGTGTCAACAACCTAGGACGAATCAACTCGACATCCGCATCCTTGATATGGCGGCGGTCTTCGCGCAAGTGTAGCGTGATCGCATCAGCACCGGCCTCTTCCGCCAGCAAGGCGGCTTGCAGCGGATCCGGATAGACGGTACCGCGCGCATTGCGCAAAGTGGCAACGTGGTCGATGTTGATGCCGAGATCGATGATGGTAGAAGCTGGTTGAAGATAGCTCATGGTTGTGGTTCCGTTATAGCTGCAGCAAGTCGATCAATATTTGACGGGTGTTAAGAGGTGCACCATTGAGATGATGCGCCAGCAGGAAACGCATCAGGAATTTACTCTGCGTTTGCGTTTGCGCATCACTGTAATCTTCGTTTTCCATGTCCAGCAAGGTCTTGCCTGAGACGCGCGGCCAGACATCGGATGGACGTGCAGGACGCGGGCCACGCTCCGGGTCCAGCACATAAATTTGCTCAAGGGCGATTGCCTTGCCGCTGGCAGCACAAACACGCCAGTCACTGGCGACGCCGGTTTCCTGCAGCAAGGCACGCTCGAATTTGCGCAAGACGATGGCGGCGGGTTCATCGTGCGCCAACTGGTTCAGGGCACTGATGTAATGATCAAACAAAGCTGGATGCGGATCATCACGCGCCAGCAGTTTCACCAGTAATTCGTTCAGGTAAAAGCCGCACAGCAAAGCCGACTTCTCCAGCGGCAGCAAACCGCCGACCCACTCGGCCGCAGTCAGCGTACGCACTTCCGCCTTACCGCTCCACCCCACCGATAAAGGCTGGAAGGTTTGCAGGACGCCGCGCAATTGCGAATGCGGACGCTTGGCACCCTTGGCGACCAGCGCAATGCGGCCATGATCGCGTGTAAACACGTCGACGATCAGGCTGGTTTCTTTGTAGGGATAGCTGTGCAGCACAAAACCGGGTTGTCCGGCGATGCGAAATTCTTTTTCGGGATTGCGGGCACGGCGAGGTGCCGCTTTGGCAGGCTTGGCGACTTTTTCGACTGGTGCAGCAGACGGATCTGCTGCACTTTCTTCTGCACGCAGCGCCGTCTGCTCCCCGGGTGAAGATTCGTTTTGAGAACTGACGTCGGCGCTGAGTGCAGGCATCTTTAATTAGAAATTCATTTCGTCAACAAGCGAACACAACTAGCCACGAAATGAATACTCACCTTATTCGTATCCGTATGCGCGCAGACCGGCTTCATTATCAGCCCAGCCTGATTTGACCTTGACCCAGATTTCCAGATACACCGGGCCACCGAACAGGCGCTCCATATCGAGACGCGCCTGGGTAGAGATATCTTTCAGACGAGCGCCCTTGTTACCGATGACCATGGATTTATGCGTGTCGCGCTCAACCAGGATCGCAGCGAATACGCGACGCAGATTGCCTTCGACTTCAAACTTCTCGATCAGCACGGTGCTGGTGTACGGCAATTCATCGCCCACGAAACGGAATACTTTTTCGCGCACGATTTCAGCAGCGAGGAATTTTTCGCTGCGGTCAGTGATGTCGTCTTCACCGAAGACAGGTGGATTTTCCGGCAGATATTTTTTGATTTCGCTCTGCAAACCATCCAGCTGGAAACGCAGCTTGGCCGATACCGGCACTACTGCTGCGAAGTCATGCTTGGCGGCGATTTGCTGGGCGAACGGCAGCAACACTGCTTTGTCCTTGGTGCGATCGGATTTGTTAATCACAAGTATGCAAGGAACGTTTTTCGGGATCAGATCCAGCACTTGCTGATCAGCCTGGCCGAAGGTACCGGCTTCTATCACGTACAGGATGACGTCCGCGGCAGTCAGCGTATTCGTCACCGTACGATTCAGTGTCTTGTTCAAGGCATTCGCATGGCGCGTCTGGAAACCAGGCGTGTCGACGTACACAAACTGTGCATCTTCCACAGTCTGGATACCGGTGATGCGATGGCGAGTGGTTTGCGCCTTGCGCGATGTGATGCTGACCTTGGCGCCGATCAACTCATTCATCAAAGTCGATTTACCGACGTTAGGGCGACCGACGATCGCGATATAACCGCATCGGAAGTGAGACAGTGCGGCAGATTCAGTCATGCAATTTTGGAATGGGAAGTGGTAGAAGATTTTGTTGCGCCATCATCGGATGCGACATCCGTCGTTTTCGCGGCATCATGCTCGGCGATCAGACTTTTTTGCCCATCGTTAGTCGGCGCTTCAGTTGATTCAGTGACAGGCTTGATTTCTGCCTTGCCATGTTTGGCGTCAGTTTTTGCAGGTGCCTTGGCAGCGGTTTTATCCGCTTCGTCCAGTTGCACCGTCGCGATACCGGCCAGCTTCAGTTGTGCGGTACGTGGCTTGGCTTTGCGGCTGGCAGCAGGCGCTTTGACGAAAGCGGCCTGTACTGCTTCCAGTGCCAGCTTGGCCGCAGCCTGTTCACCGGCGCGACGGCTGCCGCCAGTGCCAAACACCTGGATGTCGAGCTTGGGTACCAGGCATTCGATTTCGAATTCCTGATTGTGAGCCGCACCATGCGTGGCGACCACATTGTATTGCGGCAAAGCGATTTTTTTACCCTGCAGGTATTCCTGCAATAAAGTCTTGGCGTCCTTGCCCAGGGTCTTGGGATCGACACTATCGAGTATCGGGATGTAGAGCGCACGGATGACATCGCGTGCGGTATCGAAACCGGCATCGAGGAAGATCGCGCCAAACAGCGCTTCCAGCGTATCGGCCAGGATGGATGGACGGCGGAAACCGCCCGATTTCAACTCACCCTCACCGAGGCGCAGGAACTGCGACAACTCGAGGCGCTGGGCAATTTCGTACAGCGATTGTTGCTTGACCAGATTCGCGCGCAAACGCGATAAGTCGCCTTCGTCTATTTTGCTGTAGCGATCAAACAAGAGCGAGGCAACCACGCAATTCAAAATGGAGTCGCCGAGAAACTCGAGACGTTCGTTATGTACACTACCGTGGCTGCGATGCGTCAAAGCCTGCTGTAACAAGACAGCATCCTTGAAAGTGTGGCCGAGCCGGTTTTGCAATAACGTTAAATCCATTTTTCTATCGCTTTTTTCTATCGCTTCATCGCCTTAAGGTAGAGCTTTCTTTGCCACGCCATTGCCAGTCGAACCCGCGTAATCGATCAGCAAACTGACCGGTCCGCCGAGCGGTATGATTTTTTGATAAGCAAAGCTGATTTCAGTGTCATCGCCATTCTTGACGATGTCCAGATCCTTACCATCGATCGCATCGATATAACCTACTTCAGCCTGGCGGTTAAACGCTGCACGCATTTCCGGCACCGAACCACCTGCCGCCTTGACGCTGGCTATCGCCTTCTTAATAGAGAAATACTCAGTCACGGTAGGCGTTACTTTCATCGCCAATACTGCAATTGCACCTATCACAGCCAACACCACGATCAACCCTACCAGGGTAATGCCTTGTTGATAACGACTGTTCTGCAACGGGTATGCCATGTACGCGCTCCTGATGGAATTACTGGAAATTACCGATACGACCGAGGTTGCTCGGGAAGTTGTTCAGGTTCAACCAGATAAAAAATGCCTTTCCGACAATATTTTTATCCGGAACGAAACCCCAGTAACGGCTATCCAGGCTGTTATCCCGATTATCACCCATCATGAAATATTGTCCAGCGGGGACCTTGCAGGTAAAGCCTTCTACGTCGTAATTACACAATTCCCGGTTCGGGAAGTCGTGCGGATTTGCCACATAGGACGGCGCACGCGGATTATTCAGGATTTGATGGGCGACACCGTTCAAATCTTCGCTCAGATGCTTGGAGTAGCTCAGTGTTTCTTCATCCAGGTAGTCCGGCAAAGGCTTGTAGGACACTGGCTTGCCGTTCACGATCAGGCGCTTGTTACGGTACGTCACGGTATCACCCGGTACACCAACCACGCGCTTGATGTAGTCCAGTGCCATGTTTTCCGGGTATTTGAAGACCATGACATCGCCGCGTTGCGGATTGCCGATATCAATGATTTTTTTGTTGATGATAGGCAAGCGTATGCCGTACTGATATTTGTTGACCAGAATCAGGTCGCCAACTTGCAGCGTCGGCACCATCGATGTCGATGGAATCTTGAATGGTTCGTACAGGAAGGAACGCAGGAAGAACACCAGCGCAATCACCGGGAAGAAGCTGCCCGAATATTCTATCCATGCCGGTTGCCGCAGCAGGCTCGCTTCCAGTGCAGCACGGCCGGTGGTATCCGGCTTAATACCGTCACCTGCCAGCTTGGCATTGCGTGCATCGTACTCGGCCAGCACTGCGTCTGCCTTGGCACGACGTTGCTTCTTCAGGTACAGCACATCGAGGAACCAGACGACGCCGGTTCCAACCATCAGGATGAAAAGAATCAGCGAAAAATTACCTAAGATGTCTTGAAACGTCATTTCTCATCCACTTGTAGAATTGCCAGGAACGCTTCCTGCGGAATCTCTACCGAGCCCACTTGCTTCATGCGTTTCTTACCAGCTTTTTGTTTTTCCAGCAGCTTGCGTTTACGGCTGATATCACCGCCATAACATTTCGCCAAAACGTTTTTACGCAGCGCTTTCACGTTTTCACGCGAAATAATGTTGGCGCCAATAGCAGCCTGAATCGCGACGTCAAACATTTGACGCGGAATCAGCTCGCGCATCTTGGCAGCTACTGCACGTCCGCGATACTGACTGTTGGCACGATGCACGATGATCGCCAGCGCATCGACCTTCTCGCTATTGATCAACATATCGACCTTGACCACATCGGACGAGCGATATTCCTTGAACTCGTAATCCATGGATGCGTAACCGCGCGAGGTGGACTTCAGCTTGTCGAAGAAGTCGAGCACAATCTCCGCCATCGGCATTTCATAGATCAGCTTGACCTGCTTGCCGTGGTAGCTCATGTCCATCTGGATACCGCGCTTTTGCGTACACAGCGTAATCACCGAGCCGACATATTCCTGCGGCATGTAGAGATTGACGGTGACGATGGGTTCACGGATTTCTTCGATTTTCGAAGGATCAGGCATCTTGGACGGGTTATCCACCATCAGGATGGAACCGTCGCGCAAGACCACTTCGTAAATAACGGTAGGTGCCGTTGTAATGAGATCCATATCGAACTCGCGTTCGAGACGTTCCTGCACGATTTCCATATGCAGCAAACCAAGGAAACCGCAGCGGAAGCCGAAGCCCAGCGCCTGCGATACTTCCGGTTCGTACATTAACGCTGCATCGTTCAGCTTCAGTTTTTCCAGCGAGTCGCGCAAAGCGTCGTACTGGTTGGCTTCGACCGGGAACAGACCCGCAAACACTTGCGGCTGCACTTCCTTGAAACCTGGCAATGGCGCGGCCGCCGGACGGCTGACCAGGGTCACGGTATCGCCGACCTTGGCTGCTTTGAGCTCTTTGATACCAGCGATAATGAAACCTACCTGGCCAGCGGTCAGTGTGTCACGCGAAATCGATTTAGGCGTGAAGACGCCGACACTTTCAACCAGATGCTGCGATTCGCTGGCCATCAGCAAAATTTTGTCTTTCGGACGCAAGGTACCGTTCATCACGCGTACCAGCATGACCACACCGACATAGTTGTCGAACCATGAGTCAACGATCAAAGCCTGCAACGGCGCATCCGCATCGCCCTTAGGCGGCGGCACCTTGGTGATCAATGACTCCAGCACGTCTTGCACGCCGAGGCCGGTTTTGGCCGAGCAATGCACGGCCTCGCTGGCGTCAATCCCGATCACTTCTTCGATTTCTGCAGTCGCGTTGGCCGGATCGGCGGATGGCAAATCGATCTTATTCAGAACCGGCACCACTTCCACGCCAAGGTCCAGCGCGGTATAGCAGTTCGCCACGGTTTGCGCTTCCACGCCTTGCGACGCATCCACTACCAGCAAAGCACCCTCGCAAGCGGACAGCGAGCGGCTGACTTCGTAGCTGAAATCGACGTGACCCGGCGTATCAATCAGGTTCAGGTTGTACACCTGGCCGTCGCGCGCCTTGTACATCAGGGCCGCAGTCTGCGCCTTGATGGTAATGCCACGCTCACGTTCAATGTCCATGGAATCAAGGACTTGCGCCTCCATTTCGCGATCAGACAAGCCGCCGCACAATTGAATAATGCGGTCGGCAAGAGTCGATTTACCGTGGTCGATATGGGCGATGATGGAAAAATTGCGAATGTTGTTCATTAACCAAGTGACAATTACAAAAAAAGCGCTCCATGCTGGGATGTTTTCCCCAAGCGAGCGCCTTGTTACAGAGGGATGACGGCCACGGCATTTTACCGGATTTCAGAGGGGAAATCCCGGAAATTCCCCGCTTCGGCGTTTGGTGTGACAATTTCGTGCGAAATAAGATTCCCCCGCCAACGTTTCATCCTCCATCACCACCCAGGCTACTCATACCGTTTATGAATGTGCAACAAAGGCACGAACGGCAGCCTCGTCCAGAAAATAGTGGCAAAGCTGTTGCGTCGCCTGCCCTTCCTTATGACCCAGCAGCACCGGCACCAATTCATCGTATTGCGCGACCAAGGCGTCATCCGCATCGACATCCAGCACCTGAATCGGATAGGTATCCGGCCCGAGCAAAGTCTGCAGTGCCTGCAGCATGTCTTCGCACAGGTGGCAGTAGGAACGCGAATAAAGTGTGAAGTGAATCAAGGCTGACCTTCGCAGGCAAAAGAAAAGGCTGCAAGCTTTTCAGCAGGCAGCCTCATCGTCGTTAGCTGGCTTACTGGGCCAGAGGTTTGATCGTCACGAATTGTGAAGAGTCACCGCGACGCACCAGCAGCAAAGTGGTTTTCTTGGTATCCAGCTTCGCTACCAGGCCATTGAATTGACGGGCATCCTTGATGTCGGTGTTGTTCAGGCGCAGGATGATGTCGCCGGCACGCAAGCCGGCACGCGCTGCAGCACCTTCCGTCGCTTCAAGCAAGATACCGCCGTCTATCTTCAGCTCCTTGAGTTGCGCTGCACTCAGGTCACTGACGATCATGCCGAGCGCATTCGCTACCTGCTCAGCCTTTGGCTTCTTCTCTTCTTTCTTCACGACTTTATCTGCTTCCAGCTCGGCCACAGTCAGGTTCAGGTCGCGCATTGCGCCCTTGCGCCATACCGAGATCACGGAACGGGTTCCTGGCTTGGTACCACCAACCAGGCGCGGCAAATCGCTGGAGCGCTCGATGCTGACGCCATTGAATTTCAAAATCACGTCGCCCGCTTCCAGGCCACCTTTTTCAGCCGGGCCACCCGGTTCCACACGTTGCACCTGCGCACCTTGCGGACGTGGCAAACCGAGGGATTCGGCCACGTCTTTCGTGACTTCACCGATCTGCACACCAATACGACCACGTGTCACTTTACCGGTAGCGCGCAATTGATCTGCCACGCGCATCGCTTCGTCGATAGGCACCGCAAACGAGATACCCATGTAACCACCGGAGCGGCTGTAAATTTGCGAGTTGATACCGATCACTTCACCACGCATATTGATCAACGGGCCACCCGAATTACCAGGATTGACGGCCACGTCAGTCTGGATCAGCGGCAGGTAATCACCGGTATCGCGTGCTTTCGCCGACACGATACCCGCAGTCACGGAGTTATCCAGGCCGAATGGCGAACCGATCGCGATGACCCATTCACCGACACGGATCTTGTTGGAATCACCCATAGCCAAACGCGGCAGATTGCTGCCTTCAATTTTGACGACTGCAACATCGGTACGGATATCCGCACCAATAATTTTTGCTTTGTACTCACGCTTGTCAGTCAGTGTGACGTAGACCTCGTCCGCACCATTGACGACGTGCGCATTGGTCATGACGTAACCGTCAGCGGAAATGATGAAACCTGAACCGACGCCGCGCGGTACTTCTTCTTCCGCATCAGGCACGGCCTTGCCACGGCCACGTGGCGCAGGCTGTTGCTGGCGTGGTGGAATCGGTGCACCAAAGAAGCGGCGGAAAAATTCCTGCATTTCCTCATCTTCAGTCGCAGCATTCCCTTGCTGGCTGACCTTGGCTTTTTCCGTGGTGCGGATATTCACCACCGCCGGGCCGGTCTTTTCAACCAGGTCGGTAAAGTCTGGCAAACCGGCAACCGATGGTGCAGCTACAGCGGGCGCGACACCTGCAAGAGCAGGAATAAAGAATGCACTCGCAACACCGAATAAAACCACGGAAAGCTTTTTGTGTACGAGAGGAATTGTTTTCATAAATTCAAAAATTCTTATTTAGACTTGAACTCAATCGAATTGGAAACCTGCTTGATCGCTGCCGCAGGCACCTCGCCCACTACCGTCAACCAATAATCGCCCTGCCGCTTGCCAACGATATTCATCGCGCCTTGCTGCATCGATCCTTCAGTCCGGCTTTGTGTACCCGACTCGATAAAGACCGAGATCGCGGCCAGTCCGTCCGAAAAAACAATCTGCGACACTTCACGCTGCGTAGGCGGAGTGTTCTCCGCTGCACTGGCAGGCGCGGTATCCGTCACCAGGCGCTTCATCTCACGTATTTTCTTGAAGCCGGGCGGAATATCCTTCACTGTCCAGCCGGACAGATTGGTTTCACTCATGACTGCATTTTCTACACGCCAGCCCTGGGTATTTGGGAAGCTCGACTTCACACGGCTAGGATCGATATGTCCGATGGAGAGCTGGGTAAACGCGATCTGCTCGACCACATCGTTTTTCTCGTTCAGGGTCTGTGCCTTGAGCAAAAGACCGGTCGATTTATCCGCCCACAGCTTGTAGCCGTAACGCAGCTTGTCCTTGGGCTCCAGTATGATGGCTTGGCAGTCGAAACCGGCTATGCGACCAGTCTCGCCTTTTTTGAAATGGTAGTGCTCAGCCAGGTCAGCCGGATTGGCACCAAGGATGGCCGGGAAGACATCTTTGGTGACACGCTTTTCTACGCGTATCGATTTGTTTTCCGGGATGTAGCAGGCAACCTCTTCATTGTTGCGAATGTATTCACGCGGCTTGCCATCGAGTATCTCGAGTTTCTCAAGCTCGTTCTTGCCATTGAAGATGTGCGTGATACGCGAGGTGCGTACATGATTGCCTTGCTGGTAGACGAAGGTGCCCGAGTAATTCAGCTTCTGTGCAGATGACTGGATTTTCTTCAGCCATATCTGCGTATCTTGCTGTTCGTGACCAGCGCCCGTGTCCTCCGCATAAGCGGTGAACGCCATGACGCTGGAAAAAAGCACAACGAATTTAAAAAAACCTAATGTTTGCCGCATATTTATTACTTGTCTGAGTCAACAGCGAACGTAGCTGCGCGGGCATACTGCGCACTGCTGTACACAGAAGGTGAGAAGCGTTGGTGTGCCAACAGATAGTCGTCTATGCGCGGATCGCGCAAGACTTCGCCATCCTTGCTGGCCACTGTAATCGTTTCTGGCGCTACCGCAGCCGTTACCACAGGAGTGTTGCTTGTCATCATTTGCGGTACGGTCAGGAAAGCAGCAACCGCGACGGCTGCAGCCATACCGGCCGGCATCGCAAAACGGCGGAATGCGGCATCCTTCCTGGCCACTGCTACGCGCTTCTCAGCAGGCACCATGATGGTCGGCTCCGCATCCAGCATGGCAAACATGCGGGTATTGAAATCTGCACTCAACTGCGTATTCAAATCGTCAGAACGCAGGGCGTCGCCGATTTGATGATACATATTCCACGTATCGCGCCCTTCTTCCTGGCGCAATGCAGCCAAAGCGATATCGACATGCCCATCAGACAATTCGTTATCGGCAAAAGCTGATATCTGTTCCCGCGTCATATTCATCGTATTCATCACTACCTCGAAAAAATTAAGGCTACCCCTATATTTGCAGCAAAAAGCGTTTCTTTATTTATTTTTCACCAACGTTTATCGAGTGCCGTATCCAGCAACGGCCTTAATTTTTCCGAGATGGCTTCACGCGCCCGGAAGATCCGGCTGCGTACCGTACCGATAGGACAACCCATCGATTCAGCTATCTCGTCGTAACTCAGTCCTTCGATCTCTCGCAAAGTAATCGCCATTCTTAACTCTTCTGGCAACTCCTCCATCGCCACATTCAAAGTCTGTGCGATTTGTTTAGTTGCCAACAACGATTCCGGTGTATTGATATCTCTTAGGTGGTCTCCGTCGTCAAAAGTTTCTGCTTCTTCGACATCTGCTTCAGTTGATGTCGGTGCACGACGACCCTGGGTGACCAAATAGTTCTTCGCGGTGTTAATTCCAATACGATATAACCAGGTATAAAACGCCGAATCACCGCGAAATTGCGGTAATGCGCGATACGCCTTGATGAATGCTTCCTGCACTACATCTTCAGCCTCAGCCTGGTCGCGGACAAGCCGCGACACCAGTCGCATCAATTTCCGTTGGTACTTGATCACTAATAGCTCGAAAGCCTTTTTGTCGCCACGTTGTACACGCTCGACAAGTTGCTGATCAATATCGCGTTCTGTCGTCAATCCATTCCCTTGTTATTTTGCAACACGCACGCGGCTCGCCTAATTGACTGGACGAAACCTGTTTGGTTCAAAAAATTCGCAACTAAATCCCGCTGGCAGGCTGCTTATCAGCGTCTGCATGCCGCATCACTATCCAGCGACAAGCGACCATTAACGCCCTGAAACTCTCTGCCGCAAGCGAATCCGGCAATATCACCACATTATGCGTTTGCCGGGCGGCATTTTGTAGTCGTAAGAGTAACAAACCTGGCCATAAAGTCGAGTCCGGCAGCAATTCCACCAACTCGCCCTCGCCCAACTCCCCGCCACTGCCTTCAAGCACGCTAGCCAGACGTATCTGGCCGCTACCCGATATGTGTATCTTATATATTTTTCTATTCTTTAGAGTCCGGAAAAATACATAAGACCCACATGCCATGCATATCGCGGCAAGGGTCCCCCTCACCACAACACTGACATCCTCCGCCTGCCCGAACCACAGCACGCCGGCAGTCAAAAACGAGCTTGCGCACATAAGCATCAGCAGCCCGGCTAACAATCTGGACTGCTGCACTACGGCTGAGACCGCAATAGACATGAGAGGGATAAGTAAAAAATCCGATTACCCTTACGGGATAATCGGATTTTGATCAGACTTTACCAAAAATCAAGGTACCGTTCGTACCGCCAAAACCGAAGTTATTTTTCATGGCGTACTGAATAGGAATCTCGCGCGCGGTGTTTGCGCAGTAGTCGAGATCACATTCCGGATCCTGATTGAAGATATTGATCGTAGGCGGCGAAATCTGATGATGCAAGGCAAGTACGGTAAATACCGACTCCAAACCACCGGCACCACCGAGCAAGTGACCTGTCATCGATTTTGTCGAGTTGACTGTCAGCTTCTTCGCATGTGCGCCAAATGTGGCTTTCACTGCATCCGTTTCGTTTTTATCGCCCAATGGGGTCGACGTGCCATGCGCATTCAGGTACTGCACTTGATCGGCAGCGATTTCCGCGCTCTTCAGTGCATTCGTCATGCTGCGACGTGGGCCATCCATGTTAGGAGCAGTGATGTGATAAGCATCGCCACTCATACCGAAACCGCACAGTTCCGCATAGATTTTTGCACCGCGTGCTTTCGCATGCTCGTACTCTTCCAGCACCATCACGCCCGCACCCTCGCCCAGGACGAAACCGTCACGGTCTTTATCCCATGGACGGGAAGCCGTAGCAGGATCATCGTTGCGCGACGACAAAGCGCGTGCAGAAGCGAAACCACCCAGACCCAGCGGTGAAATCGTCGATTCGGCACCACCTGCAATCATGACGTCTGCATCACCGTATTCGATCATGCGACCGGCAGCGCCAATCGAATGCAAACCAGTGGTACATGCAGTCACAATCGCCAGATTCGGGCCCTTCAGACCATAAATGATCGACAGGTGGCCGGAAATCATGTTGATGATGGACGCAGGCACAAAGAACGGGCTGATGCGACGCGGGCCGCGATTGGTCAGTTCAGCGTGGGTTTCTTCGATCAGCGGCAAACCACCGATACCGGAACCGACGATGACGCCAATACGCTCGGCATTCTCTTCCGTCACAACCAAACCGCTGTCTCGCATTGCCTGCATGCCAGCTGCCACGCCGTAGTGGATGAATGTATCCATGTGGCGCGCTTCTTTACCGGGAATGTAGTCCTCGATATTGAAGTTTTTTACTTCTCCAGCAAAATGTGTGCTGAAGGGTGTCGCATCAAACTTGGTGATGGTTGCAATGCCAGATTGCCCTGCAAGAAGCGAATTCCATGCGTCTGCGACAGTGTTGCCGACGGGAGAAATACAACCAAGACCAGTGACGACGACACGACGTTTACTAGAGCGGCTCAAGCAATTCTCCTAGAGTCGTTCAAAACAACTTACGCTTTTACGTGTGCCTTGGCGTAATCAATCGCCTGCTGCACTGTAGTGATTTTTTCGGCTTGTTCGTCAGGGATTTCCATTTCGAATTCGTCTTCGAGCGCCATCACGAGTTCAACGGTGTCGAGCGAGTCAGCGCCCAGATCGTCAACGAAAGACGATTCGATTTTGATGTCTGCTTCGGCGACGCCCAGTTGTTCAGCGACGATTTTCTTAACGCGTTGTTCGATATCCGACATGTTTTAACTCCAATGGGTGGTTACAGAAAGTGCGCGCATTTTAGCAGGTTTGCGCACCGAAAATTCATTTTTAGCTTTTGTCATCAAGAAACCTGAAACTTCGGCTAAAAGTGACTAATTACAAATTTAGTTCATGTACATACCGCCGTTGACATGCAACGTGGTACCAGTAATGTAACTCGCCTGAGGCGATGCAAGGAAACTCACTGCAGCAGCGATGTCTTCCGGCACGCCCAAACGTCCTAACGGAACCTGTTGCAGCAAGGCAGCAATTTGCTGCTCGCTCAGGGTTTTCGTCATATCCGTATCAATAAAACCAGGTGCGATGCAATTGACGGTAATGTTGCGGCTACCGATCTCACGTGCCAGAGCACGACTCATGCCAGCCACACCAGCCTTGGCCGCAGCGTAATTCATTTGCCCAGCGTTGCCGGACGAGCCGACAACTGATGTTATATTGATAATACGACCAGTTTTCGCCTTCATCATGCCGCGCAATACCGCACGCGACAAGCGTCCGACCGCAGTCAGGTTGGTCGCAATAACGCTATCCCACTCTTCGTCCTTCATGCGCATCGCCAGTTGATCCTGGGTGATGCCTGCATTATTGACGAGAATGCTGACTGCGCCGAATTCTTTCTGGATCTCATCGATCAGTTCGACCGAACGTGCCGCGTCATTAACGTCCAGCACGACACCCTTGCCACCTGCACCCAGATACTCGGAAATCGCGCTGGCGCCGGATTCCGACGTAGCGGTACCTATGACCTTGGCGCCCAGCTTAGCCAATTCCTGTGCAATTGCACGACCGATACCGCGCGAAGCGCCGGTTACCAGGGCGACCTGGCCGCTCAAATCAACTGTAGTCATTATTTCAAAAGCTCCAAAACAGCGTCCAGCGACGCTTGATCGACAATCGCGTGTCCGGTCAACTCACCGTTGATACGCTTGGTCAGGCCTGCCAATACCTTGCCCGGACCGCATTCAACCACGTCCTTGACACCATCTGCAGCCATTTTTTGCACCGATTCAACCCAGCGCACCGGATTAGCAGCCTGACGCACCAATGCATCCTTGATGCCTTCAACATCGCTGACGATAGCGACATCAACGTTATTGATCAATGGAATCTGCGGCGCGTTGAAAGTCAGCGTCGCCATGTATTCACGCAAGCGATCCGATGCAGGCTTCAACAAAGACGAATGGAACGGCGCAGAAACCGGCAGCGACAATGCGCGTTTAGCGCCCTTCGCCTTGGCCGCTTCGCATGCACGTTCAATCGCAGCCTTGTGGCCGGCGATCACGACTTGCGCCGGCGCATTAAAGTTAACCGCCTCGACCACATCACCCTGCGCCGCTTCAGCACAGACAGCCAGCACATCCGCGTCGGACAAACCGAGGATAGCAGCCATACCGCCCTGGCCGACAGGAACTGCTTCCTGCATGGCTTTGGCACGGAAACGCACCAGTGGAACCGCATCCTTGAACGCGATCACGCCAGCAGCAACCAATGCGGAATATTCACCCAGGCTATGACCAGCGACCAGCGCCGGGGTCTCGCCGCCAGCAGCGATCCACGCGCGATACATCGCGACTGCTGCCGTCAGCATGACAGGTTGGGTATTGGTAGTCAGGTCCAGCTCTTCCTTCGGACCTTCGGAAATCAGTTTGGCCAGATCGAACTGCAATGCGTCCGATGCTTCTGCCAGTGTTTGCTGTACGACTGCGTTGTCAGCGAAACCGTTGAGCATGCCGATCGCTTGCGACCCTTGCCCTGGAAAAACGAATGCGAATTTGCTCATGCTTGTTTTCTAGTTTTAATAAAAAAAACGATTTGCGTCCCTGTCTCCGGGATCACATCCGTGCCAGCACCGCGCCCCAGGTGAAGCCGCCGCCTACGCCTTCCATCATGACATTCTGGCCTGGCTGAATACGACCATCACGCACACCAACGTCAAGCGCCATAGGAATCGAAGCAGCTGAAGTATTGCCGTGCTGATCAACAGTCACGATCATTTTGTCCATGCCCAGGCCCAGCTTTTTGGCTGTGCTTTGCATGATACGGATATTGGCCTGATGCGGGATGATCCAGTCAACTTCGGAAGAATCCATGCCTGCGATTTCCAGCGCTTCGTGTGCTACTTTATCCAGCACCGACACGGCCATCTTGAACACTGCAGGACCATCCATATACAGGAAGGCACTACCTTCAACTACGCCCTTATTAACCTTACCAGGCAAGCACAGGATATCGCCGTAGTTACCATTTGCATGCAGCTTGGTTGCCAGCACGCCAGGCTCTTGCGAAGCCGTCATCAGGACAGCACCGGCACCATCACCAAACAAGACGCAGGTGGTGCGATCTTCAAAATCGATGATGCGCGAGAACACTTCAGCACCGATGACCAGCACGTTTTTGTGCGTACCGGCCTTGATGAAGTTATCAGCAATCGATACCGCGTAGACGAAGCCACTGCATACCGCTTGCACATCGACAGCTGCACAATCATTCGTGATACCCAGTTTGCGCTGCACGACGCAGGCAGTGCTTGGGAAGCCACCGAAGAAATCCGGGGTCGAGGTTGCCAGGATAATCAGGTCTACATCATTAACGCCGAGCTTGGCCATATCCAGCGCACGCTTTGCAGCTTCCACTGCGAGGTCGCTGGATTGCACGCCTGCATCTGCATAATGACGTGCCGAAATGCCGCTGCGCGAAACGATCCATTCGTCGGAAGTTTCTATGCCATTGCTGGCCAATTGCGCAGCCAGTTCCTGATTGGTAACGCGGTTAGGTGGCAGAAAGCTGCCTGTACCGATAATCTTGCTGTAAATAGTCATGCGCTTTTCTATTTTTCTATTGATGTTGCGTTAGATATTGCCACAGCGGAATCTTCTGGCGATGCATCGGATTGCGGCATCAAATCGGCAATCTTGGTCGAAATACGCGTCAGCACATCGTACTTGGCGGCATCAAACGCACGCTTGATCGCCCATTGATAACCATAAGCATCCGCACCACCATGACTCTTGAATACCAGGCCACGCAGACCCAGCAAACTGCCGCCATTGTAGCGAGAAGGATTCATTCGTTGTGAAATTGCTTTCAGGGCACCACGCGCAATCAATGCGCCCAGCAAATTCAGCGGGCTGCTTTTGAATTCAGTGGTGAGTACGCTCTTGACGAAACGTCCCAGTCCCTCGGAAGCCTTGAGGGTAACATTACCGACGAAACCGTCGCATACGACGATGTCGGTCGTGCCTTTGAAGATGTCGTTGCCTTCCACGTTACCGTAGAAGTTCAGCCTGCCCTGTTCGTGATCAGCACGCAGCAACACTGCGGTTTGCTTAACGACCTCGTTGCCCTTGATATCCTCTTCGCCGACATTAAGCAAACCAACGGTAGGACGCGGATTGCCTTCCATCGCCGATACCAGCGCAGAACCCATCAATGCAAACTGATGCAAATGCTGCGACTCGCAATCGACGTTTGCGCCGAGGTCGAGCATATAGGTAGGGCCGTCTTTTTGATTCGGGAGGATGCTGCAAATAGCGGGACGATTCACACCCGGCAAGGTCTTGAGCACGTAACGCGAGATCGCCATCAAGGCGCCCGTATTACCGGCAGAGACACAGGCATCAGCGTCGCCCTGCTTGACCAGATTGATCGCGACGCGCATCGAAGAATCCTTCTTGCGGCGCAAAGCAATTTCGAGGGGGTCGTCCATCGTCACGACCTCGGTCGCATTCACGATCGATAGACGCGGATGTTCGCTAGCCTTGTGTTTTTTCAGTTCGGCCAATAGCGATTCTTCCAGCCCGACTAGAATAAGCTCGGCATCTGGCTCGCTTTGAACAAACGAAATAGCGGCAGGAATAGTGACTGAGGGGCCATGATCGCCACCCATGCAGTCGATAGATATTTTAATTGTCATTGGATTGACTCAGGGCGTCACTCTAACCGCATTATGGGCCAGATTCAGCTTGATTCAAAATGACGGAATGTGCTGTTTTAGCATATTAAAAAACGGCGCAAAGTTATGAACTTACCGCGCCGCTTTCTTTGCCTGAAAGACGAATGATTATTCGTCGTTTTTGGTTTTCAGGACTTTACGGCCACGATAAAAGCCGTTAGGGCTGATATGGTGACGCATGTGTGTTTCACCGGTGGTTGGCTCAACGCTCAGTTGCGGAGCAACCAGGAAGTCGTGCGAACGGTGCATACCGCGTTTCGACGGTGTCTTTTTGTTTTGTTGAACAGCCATGATAACTCCTAAACCTTAAGTTCTAAAATTCTAACACATCCGTTTTGCAAACTCACGGCAAAACCGATAATCCTTACTACAAAATCTCAATATGCCCGCTTAAGGCCTCACAGCTGCAGCGAATCTATTGCTTCATACCTTTCAGCACGTCGAAGGGCGATGGTTTTCTTGCATTCATCGCACTCTCAACTGCTGCATTGTCTGGACACACATCATGCTTAGGCGCCTGAGGAAGCGACAACAAAGCCTCATCCTCAATCAGATCGCTGACATTCAATGTCTTCGAACCGACTATCACATCTATGGTGTCGTCTGCCAGCAACGCGTCTATTTCATCAGCGTGCTCATCGTTTTTTGCAAGAACCAGCACGGATTCCGATGCAATATCGAATTTCAGTGGCGTCATGCAACGCTGGCACATCAAATGAACTGAGCCGGATACCGACATAATCAGTTGCGGGTGGCCAAGTCCATCTGTGCCACCATGCAAAGACCAATGCAGCGATGCAGGCATATTTACGGATTCTGCAGCAAGCCGCGGCAAATCAGCGATTGCAACGTCGCCTTCACGCTGCTCTCTATGCCGACTGAACTCGAAGGCGTCAATTACAAAAGCATTCATAGGCTTAGCCGAACCCGGAAAACCTGCGATAATAACAGGCTTTTCCTTTATTCGTCAAAGCGTTAGCGCAGTTTTTTTGAGCGCTCATTCAAATAAACATCAAATAAATGCCCTCTTCCGCCCCGCCAGCACGCCTGATACTCGGTTCCAGCTCGGTTTACCGCAAGGAATTGCTCTCCCGGCTCGGCCTGCCATTTGAAGTCATGACGCCGGACATAGACGAAACCGCACTTGCCGGGGAAACGCCATCAACCACTGCATTGCGATTAGCACAACAAAAAGCTGCTGCTATCGCCGCCAGAGCACCAAACTCACTAATCATAGGTTCGGATCAGGTCGCCACACTGGATGGTGAGCAAATAGGCAAACCGGGCAATCATGCCAACGCCTTGCTGCAATTGCAGAAAATGCGTGGCCGCGAAGTCGTATTCCACACAGCGCTGTGCCTGTTCGATGGTCGCGCCGGCATCTCGTCACCGCACATCCAGCTGGAAAACATCCAGACCTTCGTGACATTCCGCGATTTGCCGGATGCCGAACTCGATGCCTACCTGCGGATAGAACAACCGTATGACTGCGCGGGCAGCGCAAAAAACGAAGGCCTGGGCATCGCCATCCTGGAAAAAATCACCAGCAGCGATCCGACCGCCCTCACCGGCCTGCCTCTGATCGCCTTGACCGGGATGCTGCGCCGCGCCAACATCACATTCTTCAACACTTAATATAAGCAGCGCATTACAAACGACATGCCAGGCATTCTCTACCTCATACCAAATACGCTGGGCCAGACCGAGGTCGCCGACACCGATCCGCTGGCACACATCATTCCGCAAGAAGTACAAAGCATCACTGCAAAACTGGATTACTTCGTCGCCGAAAATGCCAAGACCACGCGCGCCTTCCTCAAACTGATAGACACTCGCAATACCCTGGCCAAACCGATACAGGAAATCCGCATCGCCGAACTCAACGTCAACACCGAAGCCAAGGCATTACCGGCATTACTTGAACCCTTGCTGGCCGGACAGGATGCTGGCCTGATTTCAGAAGCCGGTGTACCCGCCGTTGCTGATCCTGGTGCAAACCTGGTACGCCTCGCACATGCACGCGGCATACAAGTGCGCCCACTGGTCGGCCCTTCATCTTTATTGCTTGCAGTAATGGCCAGCGGCTTGAGCGGGCAGAATTTCGCTTTCAATGGTTACTTGCCTATCGATGCGGCAGCACGCAGTAAGCGCATCAAACAACTGGAAGATCGCTCGCGTCAGGAAAAGCAAACGCAGTTCTTTATTGAAACGCCGTATCGCAACGCCGGTTTGCTCGAAACCCTCGTCAACACCTGCAATCCGAATACCCTGATCAGCGTCGCCACCGATCTCACGCTGCCATCCGAAGCCATCAAGACGCAAACCGCTGCGCGCTGGAAAGCAGATTTGGCATCCGGCAAAACGCCCGACTTCCACAAAAAACCTACCGTGTTTTTATTGCTCGCAGATAGCTGAGCAGAAATGCAAAACGGCGATGTTTCATCGCCGTTTTGCCTGTCTCCGTAGGAGACATTAGGAGAGGTCGAAGACCTTCATTTTTCCAGCATAGACACGCTACCAAAATGCGAGCGGATGCCCCTTAGCAGTTGCAGACGTTGTTGCATTCACATCTCCAGATGCTGATAGCGCACTACCAATATAGGCAAGCGCAAAGAGAATACAAGCTCGGTTACACTCTTGCGTCGTCGCATTAATGCAGCGACGCAATGCTGCATTTGCAACTGCCTTATTTCAGGACAGGAGCAGCTTGTTCGGTAATGGCTTTGATCGCCGAAGCACCGGCAGCCGCACCAAACTTCCGCAATACGCGATCAGACAAACCTTCGCGCTGCGTGTAATCAACGATATTCGTTGACTTGAATTCATCGCGCGCCACGCTTTCAACGGTACCGAAACCATCCGCCAAACCCAGCTCCACTGATTTGGCGCCGGTCCAGACCAGGCCGGAAAAAGTCTCTGGTGTTTCCTTCAGGCGACTACCACGTCCTTTGCGCACTACGTCTATGAATTGCGCGTGAATTTCATTCAGCATCTCTTGCGCATAATGTTTTTGCGTTTCGGTTTGTGGGCTGAACGGATCCATGAAGCCTTTGTTATTACCGGCGGTCAGCATGCGGCGCTCTACACCCAGTTTCTCCATCGTGCCGGTGAAGCCGAAGCCATCCATCAACACGCCGATAGAACCGACGATACTCGCCTTGTTAACATAGATCCGATCAGCCGCCGCCGCGATGTAGTAACCACCGGATGCGCACATCTCATTGACGACGACATACAAAGGTTTTTGCGGATATTTTTTACGCAGGCGCGTGATTTCATCATTGATGATGCCAGCCTGTACCGGGCTGCCACCCGGGCTATTGATTTGCAAAATCAAACCGACCGAACCCGGATCTGCGTAGGCTTTGGTCAAAGCGGAAATCACGGTATCTGCATCGCCCGCGCCCTTCGCTTCTATCGTGCCTTCGATCTTGATCAGCGCAGTATGCGGGCCGACGTTTTCCATATCGCCGACGGATGGACCGAAGCTCATCCACAGCGCGAAAGCAACCAACGCAACCGTGACAAATTTAAAGAAGATGCCCCAACGTCGACGCGCCCTCTGCTCCTTGAGCGTGGCAAAGGCCAGTTTTTCCAGCACTTCGCGCTCCCAGCCTTCCTTCTTCGGCGCAGGTGCCGCGGATGACTGCCATGCAGACGGCTGATTCAGGTTGTCGTTATCGTTGCTCATGATGTCGTGTGTTTTGTTCCGCGCCGCTTATGCGAGCGCGGGTCTTACGTATTCGTCTGCTTGCCAGAATACCTGATTATCCTTTTCGATGACGACAATTGCGCGCAAGCGCCCGCCGCGACATGGGCCACCAGCACAACGTCCGGTTTCAGGCAGATAAACCGCACCATGCGTGGAACAGATCAGATAACGTCGTTCCGACTCGAAAAACTCGCCGTTATTCCAGTCCAGCTCAATCGGGATATGCGCACAACGGTTGAGGTAACCATAAGCCACACCGTTATAGCGAATCACGAAAGCGCCCGCATCCTCACCACCAGCCGTCACCGGGAAACGCACTCCCTTGCCGCCGTCTTCGAGGACAGTCGAGTCACAAACCGGAATCAGGATTTCAGTAGTCAATCTTGCTTACCCGTTTTCATTGAGCCAGGTATGCAGCTCTGCCACAGACGTTGCCGAATACATCGGATTGAGCGCCGTCAGTTCAGACGGCGTATGCGCGCCGTAATGTACGGCAACGCCAGCCGCGCCTGCATTTTGTGCCAGCAATAAGTCATGCGTGGTATCACCTACCATCACCGTACGCTTCATATCCTGTCCTAGTTCACGCGTCAGCTCCTGCAGCATTGCCGGATGCGGTTTGGAGAAGGTTTCATCAGCGCAGCGTGTCGCGTCAAACAAGGACAGCAGCTTGGAAACATCCAGCGCCCGGTTCAGGCCAACCCGGCTCTTGCCGGTCGCCACCGCCAGGAAATAGCCTTGCTGCGACAGATCTTCCAGCATCTCGCGCACGCCTTTGAACAGCGTCAGGCCACCATCCTGATTCAGATAGTGATAACGGTAGCGCTCGACCATGCGTGGGTAGTATTTAGGATCGATGCCCGGCAACGCCGCTTCCATCGCTTTTTGCAGGCTCAGTCCGATCACATGCGCGGCAGCCTGATCTGCCGGAATCGGCAATCCCAGATCCTTGGCTGCTGCTTGTATACAGTTAACGATAACTGCCGTGCTATCCATCAAAGTGCCATCCCAATCGAAAACGATGAGATCAAATTGCTTTCTTGCCATGTAACCTGACAGCGCGCTGCCAGCTCCTTTAACTATATTTACTATATATACAGGTATGACGTGTTGGCCGACTCGCGACTGGCACGCATCAATTAATTAGCGGACTTCTTCAAACTTTTCAGGAAGCGCTCGCATTCCGGCGGCAAAGGCGCGTTCAGCGTCACTGATTTGCCCGTTTCCGGATGAATGAATGTAATTTGATGTGCGTGCAAAAACATGCGTTTCAAGGGCACTCGTTCGCCATCGGCTTTCTGCAAATCACGATTCAGCGCGAAATCACCATATTTATCATCGCCGGCAATCGCAAAACCGCTGGATGCCAGGTGCACGCGGATCTGATGGGTACGGCCGGTTTTCAATTCAGCTTCCAGCAAGGCAAACGGGCCGTAACGCTGGATCAGGTTAAATACCGTATGCGACTCCATACCATCCGCTTGCACGCGCACCCGACGCTCGCCTTCCGGCGTCGTATATTTATGCAGCGGCAGGCGCACATGCTGGCGCGCATTCTTCCAGTCGCCATGCACCAGCACCAGATACCGCTTGTCAGGTTCACCGCCACGAATTTGTTCGTGCAAATTTGTCAACGCCGAACGTTTCTTCGCCAGCACCAGCACGCCGGAAGTATCCCGGTCCAGGCGGTGCACCAATTCCAGGAACTTTGCATCCGGACGTGCTGCCCGCAATTGCTCGATCACACCATAGCTGACGCCTGAACCGCCATGCACGGCAACACCCGCCGGTTTATCAATCACCAGCAAATGATTGTCTTCTAGCAATATTTTGAATTCGGCACCGGGCGCAGTGGATGGTGCTTTTTCTGCAATCCGGATCGGCGGGATGCGGACGATATCGCCTTCAACCAGACGATAGGTTTGATCTATGCGACCTTTATTAACGCGCACCTCTCCGGAGCGCAAAACGCGATAGATGTGGCTTTTCGGCACGCCTTTACAAATACGCAACAAAAAGTTGTCTATGCGTTGTCCGGCGTCTTCATCATTGATCGTAACAAGCTGAACTTGAGCCGGAACGGGTGATTGGACCTGTGATGACCGGGAGGGCGAGCGGGTTTGAGCCTCTTTCCCAGAAAATATCGCTAAGTCCTTCATTTTGAATATATAATCAATTCGCAATGGTTACTCACCATTGCAGGTGTAAGAATAAAAAGCACATTCTACACAGGGGCGTCTCCATCGGCCTCGCCAATTTGCAAATTCGATGGAAAAGATGTGTATGCAGCGCCCCTGTGCGAGTCAAGGTTGCACCGTTGTTGTAATCGGATAACGCGCAAGGGTGTTGGTCAAGAATGTTTGGATTGTTAGGATAAGTCCGGCAAGCTCGCCGTTTAATGGCAAGCTTGCTGGTTGATAAAGTTGAAACTGTTTGCCGATTCTGCCCATGCTCTGTATGGCTCAACCAATTTGCTCACCACTCGCGATTGTGTTTGTAGCGCTCGATTCAATCGACGCGCACGATGCAGATCAAGTGCGCATTCGGCATCCGCTTCACTTTATCCGCGCCCCGTTGTGACTACAGCGCATTTGCGCTAAGTATCACACACCAAGGCAATTCCCTCCCCAAACCTTCCTGCCCCGCGTACATCCCTGTACTGTTGCTGTAGATGGCGCATATCGCCGTTGATGCCACATAGAAACGCACTGTAGAACTGCAGCTTGCTGCGAATTTTCCCGATAGCCATAGCTGTCGCCACTATTCGCTTCACGCAGAACACACGCTTGCGATTCGCTTGTGCCTCGATGGTTATATGTAGTGCTACTGCACATAAAAAAACGGCCTTAGAGCCACGGAGCACTTACATGAAACGCATGTTATTTAATGCAACACAGCAAGAAGAATTGCGTGTTGCCATTGTCAATGGGCAAAAACTCATCGACATCGATATCGAAACAACCGGACGCGAACAACGCAAGTCCAACATATATAAAGGCGTCATCACCCGCATCGAGCCTTCGCTCGAAGCCTGCTTTGTCAGCTACGGTGAAGATCGTCACGGCTTTCTGCCATTCAAGGAAGTCGCCCGCACCTACTTCAAGGAAGGCGTCGATGTCCGTAACGCCTCGATTAAAGATGCGTTGCGCGAAGGCCAGGAAATCATGGTCCAGGTCGAAAAGGAAGAGCGCGGCAACAAAGGCGCGGCACTCACCTCCTTCATCTCGCTGGCTGGCCGCTACCTAGTCCTGATGCCGAACAACCCACGTGGTGGCGGTGTATCGCGTCGCGTCGAAGGTGAAGATCGCCAGGAACTGCGCGAAACCATGGACAAGCTGGACTTGCCGCAAGGCATGTCTGTCATTGCCCGTACCGCTGGTATCGGCCGCAATGTCGATGAATTGCAATGGGATTTGAACTACCTGATGCAATTGTGGCGTGCGATTGAAGGTGCTGGTCAATCCGGCGGCGGCGCATTCCTGATTTACCAGGAATCCTCGCTGGTCATCCGCGCAATCCGCGATTACTTCCAGCCTGATATCGGTGAAATCCTCATCGATACTGACGAAATCTACGAACAAGCTCAGCAGTTCATGAGCCACGTCATGCCGGACATGGTGCACCGTGTGAAGCGCTACCGCGACGACGTGCCACTGTTCTCCCGCTTCCAGATCGAACATCAGATCGAAACCGCGTACTCGCGTACCGTTCCGCTGCCATCCGGCGGCGCGATCGTCATCGATCACACCGAAGCCCTGGTCTCCGTCGACGTCAACTCGGCGCGTGCTACCCGCGGCAGCGACATCGAAACCACAGCCTTCCATACCAACTGTGAAGCAGCTGAAGAAGTTGCCCGTCAATTGCGCTTGCGCGATCTGGGTGGCCTCATCGTCATCGACTTCATCGACATGGAAAACGCCAAGAACCAGCGTGAAGTCGAAACCCGTCTGAAAGACGCACTGCACTACGATCGTGCACGTGTACAAATGGGCAAGATCTCGCGTTTCGGCCTGATGGAATTGTCGCGCCAACGTCTGCGCCCATCCTTGTCCGAAGGCAGCCATGTAACCTGCCCGCGTTGCAACGGCACCGGCCACATCCGCGATACCGAATCGTCCGCATTGCAAGTCCTGCGCATCATCCAGGAAGAAGCAATGAAGGAAAACTCGGCGTCCATCCATGTTCAGGCACCAGTCGACGTGGCAGCTTTCCTGCTCAACGAAAAACGTGGCGAAATCCTGAAGATCGAAACACGTCACCGCGTTTCCGTCATCCTGATCCCGAACAAGCATCTGGAAACACCACACTACAAGCTGGAACGCATCAAACACGACGATCCACGCCTGGAAGAAACACAAGCCAGCTACGCGATGACGGAAGAAGCAGACACCGACATCAGCTACGGCAAACGTCAAAAAGAAGAAAGCAAGCCACGCCAGGAAGCCATGGTCAAAGGCATTACGCCGGATCAGCCAGCGCCTATCGTGGAACGCAAACCGGCAGAAGCCGCCAAAGCAGCGCCTGTTGAATCCAAAGGTTTCTTCCAGAAACTGTTTGCCTTCCTCGGCGGCGGTGCTGAACAGCCGAAAGCGGCAGCAGCCCAGCCAGTAGCAGAAGACAAACAGCAACGTAACCGTGAACGCGGTGAGCGCAATAATGCGAACGGTGGTCGCAATCAACGTAACCGCAGCCGCGGTGGTCGTGGTCGTGATCGTGAAGAGCGCGAAGAAACAGCTAAACCAGCTCAAGCACCAGCCGCAGCGGAAACACAACAAGCCCGCCCGCCACGCCCACCGCGTGAGCCACGCGAGCCGCGTGAACCACGTGAAGGCAATGCTGAAGGTCAACAAGGTCGTCGTGAACGCACACCGCGTCCGCCACGCGAAGAACGCAAGGAAGTTGTTGAGGATTCGGCATTGTTGCAAGGCGCAGTAATTGCTGCCAGCGTTGCACCTAACCGCAACCCGGCTCCAGCCAGCGAAGCAACTGAAGCAGTCGTGGTACTGGATGCAAACGGCATCCCTGTTCCAGCCGCTGAAGGCGAAGAACAGCCACGTCGTCGTCGCCGTCGCGGTGGTCGCAACCGTAATCGTCGCGATCGTGACAATACCGAAGCAGGTGCTGAAAACGAAGGTAGCGAAGATGGCGTAAGCGCATCACAAGAAGACGCAGAACAAAGCGCTGCGGCACCACAAGCTCAGGCCCAGGAAGCTGCTCCGGTCGTCGTCAGCGAAGCTGTCGCAACTGAAGCACCAGTCAGCGCCCTCACCGCAGCAATCGCGGCGCCGGTGGCACCGCAGGAAGTAGCCAAAGTTGAAGGTGAAGTCGCTGTACCTGCAGTCGTATTTGTCCCTGCTCCTGCAGCAGCGCCAGTCGTGGAAGCGGCTCCGGCAGTGGTAGCGGCACCAATAGCAGTGGTCGCAGAAGTTGTAGCAGAAGCTGCACCGGTCGCAGCACCAGTTGAAGCTGCTCCAGTAATAGCTGAACCCGCTCCGGCACCGGTTGCTGCCGCACCAGTCGTTGCACCAGCGCCAGTCGCACCTGCTCCTGCACCAGTTGCCGCAGTTGCACCTGTCGCAGCAGCACCGGCAACAGACAACCTGACAGCGGTTCTGGAAGCTGCAGGCCTGGTACTGGCTTCTACCAACCCTGAAAAGCTGCGTGCTGCTCAGGAAGAAGCTGCCAAGTATGTAGCACCGCCACGCGTACCGCGCGAACGCAAACCATTGCCGCCGCAATCCACTGAACCACTGGTTCAGATGGAAACGAAACGGTAATAAGTAAAAAGGGAGCTTCGGCTCCCTTTTTTATTGTTGGTCTGGTTTGCGTGTTGATGATGCTGAGTCTTTTCTCTCTTCGTGGAGAGAAAACCGAATCAGCAACACCAAACCACAAACCAAACAACCAATAAAAAAAGCCGCCCAATACATCCGAGCGGCACGTCCATTTCCTCGAAACTAAACGAGAAAAACCTACATCAGGCAGCAATCCGCTCCTGCGTCAGCGCTTCAATTTTCTGCAAGCGCGCAATCGTATCCGCACAAGCATGCGCCGCTTCCTTACCCTTCACCAGGAAGTGCTGGAAGAAGAAGTTTTGATGCTCATCGTGCGAATGGAAATGATGCGGTGTCAGCACTGCAGAAATGACCGGCACTTCTGTTTCAAGTTGCACCTGCATCAGGCCACTGATGACTGCCTGCGATACAAACTCATGGCGATAGACGCCGCCATCCACTACCAGGCCCGTACCGACCACAGCCGCGTAACGACCAGTCTTGGCCAATACTTTGGCGTGCAGCGGGATTTCAAATGCGCCGGCGACTTCAAAGAAATCGATGCTGTCTTCGGTATAGCCGCGTTCGGCCATTTCAGCGATGAATGCGATACGGCATTGATCAACAATTTCCTTGTGCCAGCTGGCTTGTATGAAGGCGATACGACGTACTGCTGATTTAGATTTGATATCTATAGCTTGTTGCGTGTGTGGCATGTGAAACTCCTGTTTGCAAATGAAATGCAGGGCGTACAGGAATGGCAAAGCGCACGTTACCGTGCGTGTAAAGTCATTCCGTTCTCTATCATCCGGACTATGACCGTCGGCCTCGGGATCACACCGAGTCTGCTGACCTTGTTGAAGTTGTCTGCAGAAAGCAGACAGAGGACTCCAGCAAGCGCTCGCGGGCTATACGCCTAAACGTAATTACCGCCGGTGGGGAATCGCACCCCGCCCCGAGAACGTTAAACTGATGCGAGGTATGCGCGGATACGTCAGCACACACATCGCATCAGATGTCGACAATTTATCATGATTTAAAAAAGGCTGCAGGCGAGCAACGAATTTGCAAGATGCCTGCTATTCCGCGGCTACTCTTTCTCGTCCAGCAGATCGCCCAAAGGCAGGTCCACACCGAGCAATTGCTGCGCGGCTTCACTCGGCAAGGCTTCGACTGATTTAAGTTTGCGCGTCATCTGACGGCTGCGTGTTTCAGCCTGTTCGATATTCTTGGCAGCACGCTCCAGCGTAGTCTTGGTCGCTGCCAGTACATCGCCAAATTTGCCGAATTCAGTTTTAACCGCGCCCAGTACTTGCCACACTTCGGACGAACGTTTTTCCAGCGCCAGCGTACGGAAGCCCATCTGCAAGCTATTCAGCAAAGCAGACAAAGTCGATGGACCAGCGATGCTGATGCGATGCGTGCGCTGCAGATCATCTGCCAGGCCAGGGCGACGCATGACTTCTGCGTACAAACCTTCAGTTGGCAGGAACAGGATCGCAAAGTCGGTGGTTAATGGCGGCGACAAATACTTCTCGGCGATTTTCTTCGCCTCAAAGCGCACTACCCGCTCCAGCTCACGTCCTGCCAGCAACACGCCATCTGCATCGGCGCGATCAGCAGCTTCGGCCAGACGTTCATATTGTTCTTTCGGGAATTTCGCATCAATAGGCATCCAGATCGGTGTCTGACCATCGTCAGTACCTGGCAGCTTGATCGCGAATTCGACACGCTCACCGGAACGCGGAACGGTTTCCACATTCTTCGCGTACTGATCCGGTGTTAACACCTGTTCCAGCAACATTTCCAGTTGCACTTCACCCCAGGTACCGCGTGTTTTGACATTCGTCAGCACGCGCTTGAGATCGCCCACACCGATCGCCAGTTGCTGCATCTCGCCCAGGCCCTGATGAACTTTCTCGAGGCGATCCGAAACCAGCTTGAAGGACTCACCCAGGCGTTGCTCCAGCGTCGCATGCAGCTTCTCATCGACGGTCTTACGCATCTCTTCCAGGCGTGTACCGTTATCGGTTTGCAAGTCCTTGATCTTGGCTTCCAGCGTCGCACGCACTTCAGCCATGCGTTGCGCATTCGATTCGGTCAGCGTGCTCAAGGTTTGATTCAGCGTATCGCCGAAATTCTTTAATGCAGTCGCCTGCTCTTCGCGTCCGGCTTGCGCTTGCGCACCTATCGCCAGGCGCATCGCTTCCAGCTGCTGGGCATTCGCTTCATTCAGCTTGGCCAGTTGCTGTGCAAAGGAATCGATCTGATTGTTTTGCAGTGTCGCGACGCTGGTGAGCTGGGTCGCCAACGCTTGCTGGAATTGCGTAAAGTTATTACCTAATTCCTGCCGTGTCGATTGCGCAGTTGATTGCACTTGCTCACGCAGCTCACGCTCCATGCGTTCAGCGCCTTGTTGCTGATGCACTTTAATTTCATTCTGCAGTTGCGTTAATTGCGGTGTGATATCGGTGCTGCGCGCGCGCAGCATGACCACTATCTGCAGCACGATGATGACTGCAGCAAGCACTGCCAGGATAATGAAATGCAGTTGGGTCATGATTGGACTTTATTCGGGTGTAACGGCAGAGAAAACGGCAGGATGCTTAACCGTGCGTATTACGCATCCAGTCGGCGGTGTCATAAAACGCTTGTTGCAAACGTTTTTGGATACGTTCTTCGATGCCGACATCCTGCATCGCGGTTTCCATGCAACGCAACCACTGGTCACGTTCATCGGTCGCAATGGCATAAGGCAGATGGCGTGCACGCAAGCGCGGGTGGCCAAAGCGTTCGACAAACATATTCGGACCGCCGGTCCAGCCGGACAGGAACCAGTAAAGTTTGTCGCGCGAACCTTCGAGCGTGGTCGGGTGCATCTTGCGTATGCCGGCATAAGCCGGCTCGAGATCCATCAAGTCATAAAACCGGTCTACCAGTTCGCGTACCTTGGCGTCGCCGCCTATCATTTCATAGATAGTTGCAGGCTGAGTTTCTTGTTCAGTAGTCATAGCCAGCATGATACCGCATCGCTATTCGATACGGCATCACGCCCATGAAAATCAGGCTTCGCGCAGGGTCTGTAACGGCGGTTGCTTGAGGACATGGCGCAAACCTACCCAGCCACCGATAAAGGCGCACGCAGCGCCGATTCCCAGGCCTGCCAGCCACACCACCGGGCTGAACATCCATTCGAAGTCGAACACAAAATGCGCCAGACTCCAGCCGACTGCGGTCGCTCCCGTTGCCGCCAGCAAACCTGCCAGGCCACCCACCAGCGCAAACTCGATCCATTGCGATTGCGACAACTGCTTGCGTGTCGCGCCCAATGCCCGTAACAAGCCCGCCTCGCGGGTACGCTGATCCTGCGAACTGGCCAGCGCCGCATACAAGACCAGCATGCCGGATGCCAGTGTGAACAGGAACAGGAATTCAACAGCTGTCACCACCTGGTCTATCACGTCCTGCACCTGCTTCAGCATGCTGCCGATATCGACCACAGTCAGGTTAGGGAAATCACGCGTCAATTGGTTTTCCAGTCCGCTATTCGTCTGCGGCAGATGGAAGGCCGTGATCCATGTTTGCGGCATATCCTTCATCGCAGCCGGATTGATGATGACAAAGAAATTCACCCGCATCGAACCCCACTCCAGCTTACGCAAGCTGGTAATCGGTACGTCTATGGTTTCGCCTGCGACATCGAATTTCAAATGATCACCCAGCTTCAGGTTCAGCGTCTTGGCCAGGCCGACTTCGACTGAGGCTTCCGGTTTGCTGTTGTCATACCAGCGTCCGGCGGTGATTTCATTTTGCTCAGGAATCTTGAGCATGGTCGACAGATTGAACTCCCGGTCAACCAGACGCTTGGCGCGATCTTCGATGAAGGTATCGCCGGTAATCTCCTTGCCGTTAATGGCCAGCAAGCGCCCCCTTATCATCGGATAAAGATCATTCCCGGCAATATTGTTCTGTGCCAGACGTGCTTCTATCTGCGCTTTCTGCTCAGGTTGGATATTAATTACAAAACGATTCGGCGCGTCCGGCGGCGTCGCATTGCGCCAGGCAGAAACCAGATCGCCGCGTATTACCGTCAGCAACAACAAAGCCATCAAACCCAAAGCCAGTGCCACGACTTGTACCACCGTCGCGCCAGGACGTCGCTGCAAGGCCGTCACGGCAAAACGCCAGCCCGGATGATTGATCAAGCCACGCAAGGATTGCAAAGACTTCAGTGCAAACCAGCTAATCACCGCAAAGCCTGCCAGGCCACCGAGAAAACCTGCTGCCGTCAGCAAACCCAGCTTCACATTCCCCGCTTGCCACAACAGCAAGCCGACAAAGGTCAGTAGACCCAGTGCGTAGGTTGCTATCGTGATTGGCTGCGGCATGTCCTGTTCACGACGAATCACACGATTGTGCGGCACGTTGCGTAACTGCAGGATAGGCGGCACCGCAAAGCCGATCAGCAGCAGCAAACCGGTTACGATGCCCTGCACCGCAGGCAGAAAGGACGCCGCAGGCAACACATTTGTCACCAGCTTGCCCAACCATTCAATCAACACAAAATGCGCAGCAAAACCGATCGCAGCACCCAGCGCGCTGCCCACCAAACCAACGATCAGGAATTCAATCAGGTACAAGCTGGTCACCTGATTCTGCGTCATGCCAAGGCAACGCAGCATTGCGCAGGCATCCACATGGCGCAGCATGAAGCGACGTGCCGCCATTGCGACTGCAACCGCGGCCAGCATCGCCGACAGCAAGCCAACCAATGACAGAAATTGCTCGGCGCGTTCCAGCGTCGCGCGCATTTCCGGACGTCCGGATTCCAGTGATTCGGTGCGCACTCCCTTGAGGTTTTGCTTCTCTATCTGCTCCTGCACCTGCTTATCGAAAGCGCTGACATCAGCCTGCTTGCCGGCGACCAACAAGCGATAGCTGACACGTGAACCGTTCTGCACCAAATTGGTTGCAGCCAGATCAGTTTGTGCCAGCATCACACGTGGCGCGAAGTTCATGAAGCCTGCACCACGGTCCGGCTCAAAGTGGAGCACCTTGGCAATCGTGAACGTTTTATCTCCCAGCTTGAGCGGACTACCGACGGCGACGCTCAGGCTTTCCAGAATGCCCGGATCTACCCATACCGTACCCGCCGCAGGGATGACATCTGTCACCTCACCCTCACCAACCGGCACATCCGCCACTTTCAATTTGCCGCGCAGCGGATAACCGGTCGTCACGGCCTTGATCGAAGCCAGCTTGGATACTGCCTGCTCACCTTCACCGGCAATTGCCATACTCGGGAACACGGTCGTATCTGCAAGTTGCAAACCGCGTTGCTGCGCCTCTTTGCGCATGGCCGTGGCTATCGGTTCATCGGCTCGTATCACTAGGTCGGCACCCAGCAATTGATGTGCGTCGCGATTCAGACCGGCACGCATGCGATCAACAAAGAAGCCGACGGAAGATAAAGCAGCCACCGCAACAATCAGCGACACCAGCAGGAAACGCAGTTCACCGGCACGCCAGTCGCGTTGCGTCATACGTAGGGATTGCACAAACATGAGTTCAGGCACTTTCTAAAAAACAGCAACGACAGCCGCAACGGGTATGACAAAACGGCAAACCCGCAGTGCTAAAGAATTCTGATGGGAAAGACATCAGCAGAGCCAGTCTGCTGAGTTGGGCTTATCCAGGCCAGGTTGCATAAGACTAACTTAAAAATGCCTATCTTGTGGCGGGCGGGCAAAACCGCAATGTTGGCCACGGGCAAATGGAATTTTTGCCAGTCGGCAGAGTCGGTACTATATTAAGGATAGCGTACTCAAGATAACGTCAGCACGCATGCTTAAGCCCAAATGTACATGGCCGGAAGCTGCAGCGTACATCTGCCGCCGTCCCATAGAAAAAAGGATGATCGCATGACTGTTACCAGAAACAAATTCGGGGTTCCACAGTATCCGCTGGATGATGCGCGCAGATTATTTGTACTGGCTTCCGCAATCGATTTACTGGAACGCCCTACTCCGACTGCCATCGACGATCTGACCGGCATCGACAAAAGTTCGATTGATGAACAAGTCGATAAACTGCGCGAACAGTACGGCATGATCATCCACAAATTTGGCGATATCTACCGCATCGAGTCGTGGGGCGAGGTCCTGAACAAGGATAGCGTGGCGAAAGCAATGCAACACGATGCCTGACATCTTGCGTATCGACTATTTACGCACAGCCTTCACCTTGGGTTGCGGCGTCCCCGACCAGGTCAGTTCATACGCCTGACCGCGTCGCACATTCCCTACCAGCGCAGGACGGAAGCAAGCCAGATTGGTACCGCCCGCATGCCGTACACTGGGATAAATAATCCCCAGCGAACCTGCTTCCAATAATTGCACTGCCAGTTTTTGCGACGCCAGGTAGCTATCAGGCACCAGGCATTTGGCATAACGCGCAGCACCGCGTAGGTCATGGAATTCGCTATTGAAATCTGCCAGCAACACCTGATAACGCACGCTATCGTCAAAGCGGTCTATCTCGTAATACTCGACAGTTTTATGAAAGACGATTTCATCCAGAGCCGTCTGCAACTCGAAAGCGCAATACCACGCACCCCGCTCATCCGTGTTGAAACGACTCCCTTCCGGTCGCGCATAGGTGTAGGCCGCATTGATCATGCGAAAGTTAGGCACGCCAAATACCAGCTCATCCACGCCTATGCCGGTAGCACCGCCATGCTCGGCGATCAGGCGCGCATTGGTTGCATTATCAAGCTCAAAGATATCGGCCAGATGCCCGGCATCTTCAGAAAGCGCAAGCAGTACTGAATCTTCTTTATCGACAAAACGCGAAGGGATTAAACGGCAGGTATCAAACTGACGCAATTGCACTAGCGGCAGTGACGCCATCACAAACCTCCGCGTCGCGCATCCAGTAATTTACGTACGGTCTGCATCGCGAGTAAGCCACCGGCCTGCATATAAACCAGCGGCGAGAGGCCAGAGAAAATCACGTTTTTATTCGGCAGGCTGACCCATTCATCTGCCAACTTATCGCCGTACAAAATGTGCAATGCCTTATAGATACCTATCAAGTAGGAAATGCGCGTGATGCGATCGACCTCAAGCAGACGATCAGGATTCTTTTTCCACTCGTAGAAGGCACTGCTGGATAAACCACCCAACAACTCGCGGGCATCTTCGTCGCGCAACTTCCATGCAGCGGCCAGCAAGAAGAAACCTTTGAGCGCGGAACGGGACAAACGCTCTCTTTCTGACTTCGCGTTCAGATCCACCAGCGCTGCTGGCTCAAATCGACTCTTCGGATAGGCGTATGCTGCACTCATGATTTCCTCCATATATGGATATAATATACTCCGAATATGGAATTTCAAGTTTACCCCATGCCATGCCAAATCTAGGAAAGCATGTATATTCCCGTGCATATGCATGAATGGATTGATTTCTATGCGCAAATGATTGCCTCTTTGATCGTGATTATGCGCATATGTATAGTCTTTGCATGACTATAGGAGACCGCCTGGATCAGGCCATGAAGGCAGCGCGCATCAAATCGCAAAGCGAACTCGCCCGACTTTCCGGCGTACCGCAAGCGACGATTAGCCGCATCCTGAAAGCCGTCGGTAGTAAAGGTCCGGAAACCGAAACCATCAAAAAGCTGGCAAAGGCTTGCCGGGTTTCGTTCTCATGGCTGAACGAAGGCGTGAATGATCCGGACTCACCAGAAGTCGCTACAGACAGTTATCCTGCTATGGATAAACGCATAGCGCATGCAGTCAAGCTGATGCAGCAAATGTCGGAATATCAGCTCAATCAAATGATCAAAATCATCGATACCATTGCCGAACCCATGCACGGCAACGGCTCGGACAAACCAGGCTCCAATAGCTAATCCCCTGCCCCGCGACAACGTCTCCCGGTCGCCACACCACCACTCTCACGATGCCATTTGTCGCCTTCGCACAGTTGAGCGACATTCTTCCAGACTAGTCCCGCGTAATTTCTTCATTAAAAGATCCATTATTCTATTCATTCACGAATAGAACATCAGCTAGCACGGATACTCACCAAATCAATATGCTGCTCTGAAGAATTGCAGATCAGCCGACATGCTTACAACTGAAAAGCGAGACTCATGAAGAAACCCGTACACCGATATTCTCCTCGCCCTGGCAGCAAGGTCGCAGAAGCAATCGATGCACTCAGCAAGGGGCCAATGACGCCCAAGGAATTGGCCAAGGTATTGCAACGCGAAAGTTCTGCGATCAATACCCTGCTGTTGCGGGCACTTACGCACGAAGCCATCATCAAGGTGAAGGACACTCGTGGCCGCCTCTACTTCGCAGCTCCCGATACGGTCCTGGAAGGACAATTTATCGCGGTCAATATGCATGACGCAGTGACCGGCAGCGTCGATACACCATCGAAACAAAACATCCTGCAATTGCAGATCGCTTCATCCGGAAAAGTACCTGCCCTCATATCATCCAATGTGCATGCAATCAACGGCCATGAAAATGGCGAAAAATATACGACTGAGCACGCAGAGTCACCACCACCTGGCATCAACCCGACGTCCCCACCCGTCATTGCAGGTTTGTTTTCTGACGGTGAGCTGACCGTCTCGATAGGCGGCGAATGTCTGCAACTCGATACTGCGCAACGTCAGCAACTTTATGCCTATCTGCACAAGATCAGGTACCTCGAATAACACCATCAAAACTGCCTAACTGACACGTCACAACGTATCAATTTGGTGCACTTCTTATAAAGCCCCTATTAAAAATAGTCGGGCTTTATTTCATTTGAGGTTTTTTATCAAAAACCGTCGCAAATCCGCATCAAATCTCATATTTATGGGAGCGTTTATTTCCATACAGCATGGTAGCTTCATAAAAATTTCCTCGCGGCATCACGCATTTTTCTAGTCTATGGACCACTTTTTTTCACAAACGCGTTTCGTACTCATCATCACTCAGCGAAGAATTTCAATGACGTACATTGGGAGATAACGATGTTTGCAAATATGAAGGTAGGAACCAAGCTCAGCCTCGGATTCGGCATCACTGTACTGCTCACATTGCTGATCGCGATATTCGCCTTAATGCGAATAAACCAGATCGACGGTGTCATAGCCGCACAGAACGAAATTCGCACCCAGCAACTTGAACGCCTCTACACTGCGCGCGAGGCACTGGGCCAGACTGGCCTCGCGGCGCGTAACGCGTATATCTTTACGAACAAGGCAGACGCTGTAAAAGAGCTAGACATCCTGGATGCGCAAAAAGCCATCTACCTGGATGCCCTGGCACAGATGACACCCCATTTCAAAGGCGACGCCAACTTTGAAAAAGTCAGCACAGGTTTGCTGACCATGGCAGAAGAACTCAAACGCCCGCGTCAGTTCCGCGATGCGGATCAAATGGAAGCCTTCGGCAAATTTCTCGTCAATGAATGCAGTCCCTTGCGTCGACAAATCGTTGCAGACATCGGTGTTGTCGTCACCTCGATGCAGAAAATAGTCGAAGCAAAAAGTAATGAAGCCAACCTCGCTGCCAAACAATCCATCACCGTCATCATCGCGATCTCAGCCGTTGCGCTGCTCCTGAGCATAGGCCTGGGCATCTTCATCAGCCGCTCGATTACGCGTCCGCTGAACGAAGCAGTGCTGGTTGCACAAACCGTAGCCAGCGGCGATCTGACCAGCAAAATCGAAGTCAAATCCAAAGATGAAACCGGCCAGTTGCTGCAGGCGCTGAAGAACATGAACCAAAGCCTGATCGGCATCGTCGATGAGGTCCGCAGCGGCACCTCCACCATGGCCACGGCATCTAACCAGATCGCCAGCGGCAATATGGATCTCTCTTCGCGTACAGAAGAACAAGCCAGCTCACTGGAAGAAACTGCCTCGTCGATGGAAGAACTCACCTCTACCGTCAGACAAAATGCAGATAACGCACGTCAGGCGAATAGCCTGTCCTTGTCGGCTTCCGAAATAGCAATCAAAGGCGGCAACGTCGTCAGCGAAGTCGTCGTCACCATGAACGGCATCAATGACTCCGCCAAGAAAATCACCGACATCATCGGCGTCATCGACGGCATCGCCTTCCAGACCAACATCCTGGCCCTGAATGCGGCAGTCGAAGCGGCACGTGCCGGTGAACAGGGCCGCGGCTTTGCCGTCGTCGCCAGCGAAGTGCGCAATCTGGCACAACGCTCCGCTGCCGCAGCCAAAGAAATCAAGGCACTGATAGACGACTCGGTCGGTCGTGTCGATACCGGCAGCAAACTGGTGGCACAAGCCGGTTCGACCATGACAGAAGTTGTTGACAGCGTAAAACGTGTGACCGACATCATGGCTGAAATCATGGCCGCCAGCGAAGAACAAAGCGCAGGCATAGTACAGGTCAATCAGGCCATCTCGCAAATGGACAACGTCACACAGCAAAATGCGGCACTGGTAGAAGAAGCAGCGGCTGCAGCGGACTCGCTCAAGGATCAGGCGGTCAAGCTTGAGCAAACCGTCAGCGTCTTCAAAATCGACGCCAACGCAGTCCATGTGGAGCAGCAACAGCAGGAAGCGACGCACGCGACACCAGTCCGGCCTGCCCTTACCTCCAAACTATCCAGCATCAAACGCGCGGTATCGCCACCACGCCATCGACTTGCCGTTGTCGCGACGGCAACCGGTATCGATTGAACACAATTCAATTCGGTTTCGGATCAACAAGAGCGGCTACAGTCATTAATCTGACCGGGCCGTAAAAAATAGCAGCAAAGCATTTCCCGCCCTGAGCAATCTCGGCGGGATTTTTTTGTCTGTTGGATTGGAATGGCAGGAACGGAATAATGGCGGAAGCGGTGAGATTCGAACTCACGAACGGGATAAACCGTCGCCAGTTTTCAAGACTGGTGCCTTCAACCACTCGGCCACACTTCCGTTTTGAGATGTTGACGAACAAACCACATCCGTCCGATTTACTACGCATTGCACGAGCGTGCAATTAACCGGCGAAGCAGTCCATCAACTTCCAAGAGGTCGCATTATACCTAACTCCCCTGGAATTGCCGACTGTCCGGCGATTATTTGTTTCAATCCGCCAAAAACATTTCCTGCAAATCATTCAGGAAACGCTGGCCCAGCACCGTCGGCTTGATGGTTTTATGGTCGCGGTAGAGCAAACCCTTGGCTTCGGCCTCGTTCAGCGCCCGCTCCACCGCATTGAGTGGCATACCGGTGCGTTCGGCGAACATGTTGACCTCCACGCCTTCCACCAGACGCATCGCGTTGAGCATAAATTCAAAGCCGAGTTCGTCGCGCGTGATTTCCTTTTCTTCCTGGATAGGATTGCCCAGGCGCATTTGCTCCATATAGCTCTTGGGCTGCTTGTAACGCGCCTGCCGGATCACGCGGTGCGGGAATGACAGTTTGGTGTGCGCTCCGGCACCTATGCCAAGGTAGTCGCCGAACTGCCAGTAGTTGAGGTTATGCCGTGCCTGGCGCTTGGGCTGCGCATAAGCCGAGACTTCGTAGTGCTGGTAACCGGCTGCACTGGTTTCCTGCTCTATCATGTCCTGCATGTCGGCACTGGTGTCGTCATCCGGCACGTTGGGCGGATACTTGGCGAAGACTGTGTTCGGCTCCATCGTCAGGTGATACAGCGATAAATGCGGCGGTGCATAGCTGATCGCCGTTTGCACGTCCTGTCGCGCCTCGTCCAGCGTTTGCGATGGCAACGCATACATCAGGTCGAGATTGAAGTTATCGAAGTTGCTGGCAGCGATGTCCACTGCACGACGTGCTTCGTCGCCGTCATGGATGCGGCCCAATGCCTGCAGATGCCGTGGATTGAAGCTTTGTATCCCTATCGACAGGCGATTGATACCGCTGGTACGGTAGGACTTGAATTTCTCCGCTTCAAAGGTACCCGGGTTAGCTTCCATCGTGATCTCTACCGCCCCGTCCAGCGGCAGCAAGGTGCGGATGTCGGAGAGCAAGCGATCCAGTCCTGCAGCAGACAACAGACTCGGCGTACCGCCACCAATGAAGATCGTATAAATCTTGCGGCCCCAGATCAGTGGCAAGGCCATCTCGAGGTCGGCGCGCAAGGCAGACAGGTATTCATCTTCCGGGAATGCGCCGGTCGCTTCATGCGAGTTGAAATCACAGTACGGACATTTCTTCACGCACCACGGGAAATGCACATACAGCGACAGCGGTGGCAATGCGGTCAGGCTTAATGCACCCGGCTTCAGATAGGTCGTGGCAACGCGTGCCGGTCCCGAGTGATCGAGCGCAGCAGCGACATCGGCGCTGATCGGTTTAATCGGGATCATCGCAATTTTTCTATCAAGGCACGCAAGGCCTGGCCGCGATGCGACAGGCGATTTTTTTCTTCGGCGGTCAGTTCTGCCACGGTTTTTTGCTGTTCCGGCAACCAGAAATAAGCGTCGTAACCAAAGCCGCCCTGCCCGCGTGGTTCTGCCAGCATTTCGCCATTCCAGCGGCCTTCTGCGATTACAGGTTGCGGGTCGTCAGCATGACGCACGAAGACCAGCACGCAATAGTAGTAGGCGGATTTATCCGCGTGCGCGGCGAGGTCCGCGATAAGTTTTTCATTGTTGCGTTGATCTGATTTTGGCTCGCCGGCATAGCGTGCCGAGTACACCCCGGGAGCACCGCCCAGTGCATTGACGCAGACACCAGAGTCGTCGGCGAGTGCCGGTTTGCCGGTCAGGCGTGCGGCGTGGCGGGCTTTGGCGATCGCGTTTTCCACGAAGGTGACATGCGGCTCTTCCGCTTCCGGTACGTTGAATTCGCCCTGCGCATGCACATCAAAATTGATGGACGACAGCAAGGCGCCGAATTCTTTCAATTTACCTGCATTATTAGAGGCGAGGATAAGGGTACGCGACATGATGATCCGAAATTAAAAACGATAAAAAACCCGGCCTCAAATACAGCCGGGTGATTTGACACTGTCCGCTGGGGCCGAGCGCTGCAGCATTTGCATAAAAGCAAGTCCGTGCAGCGCAGGCTCTATTTTACGCAGCTATTGCTAACGCCTGTTTTTGCAGCACGATCAGGTCGCTGATGCCGTCTTGCGCCAGATCCAGCAATTTGTTCATGGTCGCGCGGTCGAAAGCAGCGCCTTCTGCCGTGCCCTGTACTTCGATGAAGTGGCCGGCATCGGTCATGACGATGTTCATATCGGTATCGCAATCCGAGTCTTCCGTGTAATCGAGGTCCAGCACTGGCTGGCCTTTATAAACGCCGACCGAGATCGCAGCCACAAAATGCTTGAGCGGGATTGCCGGGATGACGTTTTGCGCGACCAGTTTGCTGAAGGCGTCGTAAGCGGCAACCATGGTGCCGGTAATCGCTGCGGTACGTGTACCACCGTCAGCCTGAATGACGTCGCAATCCAGATGCAGGGTACGCTCACCAAATCCCTGCAGATCAAAAGCGGCGCGCAATGAGCGACCGATCAGGCGCTGGATTTCCTGGGTACGACCGGATTGTTTGCCGCGTGCCGCTTCGCGATCCATGCGTGTGTGTGTCGAACGTGGCAGCATGCCATATTCAGCTGTCAACCAGCCCTGGCCTTTGCCCTTGAGGAAGCCGGGCACGCGGTCTTCGATGCTGGCGGTGCAGATGACTTTGGTATCGCCGCATTCGATCAGGACCGAACCCTCGGCGTGCTTGGTGTAGTTACGGGTCAGTTTGATGGCGCGCAAGGCATCAGCGGCGCGTCCGCTGGGACGATTTTCATACGACATGTGGCTTTAATTCCTGGAAGTGATACGTGATGATTTATCGATAGCGTTGCGGATTTCCTCAATCGCTTTTTCGATTTCTGAATCGTTATAGGTGTCTGCATTTTCCAGATCGAGGTGCCGCGGCGCCTGGATCGTGGTGGTGACACTGCCTATCGGCAAGGTGTGCGTGGTGATGGTGCTGTTGCCATGCAGGTTTTCGCTGCTTTCCCACATCATCGCCAGAGCGGTGACATTATCCCCTGTTTTACCGGCGATGCCAGTAGCAGTCGTGAGTAATTCAGGAACTGCACGCACGATGGTGTTGTTATGCAGACGCTGCGCCAGTTCGTGATCCGGCAGCACCGACCACAAGCCGTCCGAGCACAGCAGCATGATGTCGCCCGCCTGCAGGCTGGCACGGCGCGAGATTTCGACGATGGGCATGTTCGGCGCACCGAGGCAGTTGAACAACTTATTGCGCTCCGGATGCGTATCGCGCTCCGATGGATCAACCTTGCCTTGTGCAATCAGGGTTTCTATCCGCGAGTGGTCGCGCGTGCGCGCCAGGATCTGGCCGTTACGCATCCAGTACAGACGCGAATCACCGCAATGCGCCCACATCGCACTATTGTGCTGGATCAGGCAGGCGACGATGGTGGTACGCGGTGTTTCCGGCAGATTATTGATGGCGCGGTAGCGATGGATTTCGCGATGCGCGGCAAAGAAACTGTCTTCGAGGAAGCGCTCCGGCTTCTTGACGTAAGGCGTGGCATTTTCCTGGAACAGCGAGGCGATGGTTTGCATCGCAATCTGCGCCGCCATTTCACCCATGATGTGACCACCCATGCCATCGGCTACCAGCAAGAGCAAGGCATCGCGCGTGAAGCTGTAGCCCATGCGGTCCTGGTTGTTCTTGCGACCGCCTATATGGCTTTCTTGGTAGACAGAGAATCGCATGGTTGGGTCGGGTTGGAATGAGTTAGGGTAAGTTTAACGCGTATGTTCTTGTATCGTAGTCGATACGTTGGCCGAGCGTTTACCCATATTGTTGAATATGTTTTTAATCTTGCGTGCCACTTGCTGCAGTCTGGCGTCATTTTGCTGCTCCGGCACCGGCTCACGCAAGGCCTTCTGCAAGGCAAATACGCTTTGCGGACGTTCCAGCGGATCCACCATCAGGCTCCAGCGGATGACCTTGATCAGGTCGGATGAATACACGCCTTCCAGCTTATTGAAGTGGCCATCCATCTTGTCATTCAGCTTGCGCTGGTCTGCCGGTTGCGGCGGCGCGCCCACCATGCAGGCAAACATCGACGCACCTATGCTGTAGATGTCGGTCCATGGTCCGAGGTTGCCGTTCTTTACGTATAGTTCCGGCGCTGCAAAACCCGGTGTGTACATCGGATACAACTTGGGCATATCGGATTGCAGCGTCTGGCGTGCTGCACCGAAATCCAGCAGGATGGGCGTGCCGTCTACACGCAGATAAATGTTGGCCGGCTTCAAATCCAGATGCAGCAATTTATTCGTATGAACTTCGCGCAAACCGTTCATCACGTGGCTGAACATCTTGCGAATGAAGCGTTCCGATACCAGCGGTTTCTCGCCCTTGTCGCGGCGGCGCAGGATGTGATCCTGCAAGGAGCGGCCAGACTCGTAACCCATCACCATATACACAGTTTCATTGGCGCGGAAGAAGTTGGTCACGCTCACCACGTTCGGGTGTGCGATACGTGCCAGCGCACGGCCTTCTTCAAAGAAGCATTTCAGGCCGATACGGAAGACCGGCAGATTTTCCGGCGAAATCGCAGGAACCAGTTCACCCGGCTGGCGCAGCGCCAGTGAGCTCGGCAGGTATTCCTTGATGGCGACTGCATTGCCATCCTCATCGTAGGCCAGATAGACAATACTGAACCCGCCAGACGCAATCTTCTTTACAATGCGATATCCAGCGATTTCCAAACCATCCGGCAACGGGGCATTGTTTTGCGCAGCCATGTCGTCCTATAAATAATGTCAAGCGAGCCTGGGAAATACAGCACGGCAAAAGCGAGGCAGCACCACGGCTCGCCCCTTTTACGGCTACCGGTATCCGGCAACCTTGTTCGTTGTGGATTGTGTGGACAAATCGCCGCTTTGTAAAGAAAAACGAGGAACTCATTTTGACCATTTGCAGCATGACCGGCTATGCCGTCACCACCCATGAGACCAGCAGTGGCACCCTGACCATAGAAGTCAAAAGCGTCAACTCGCGCTTCCTTGATTTGCAGTTCCGTATTAACGACGATTTACGTGCACTGGAACCTGTGTTGCGCGAAGCCATCATGGCACGCCTCACCCGCGGCAAAGTCGAATGCCGCCTGAGCTTCGGCCGCAAAGTCGCAAACGGCGCCACACAGGCGCTGAACCAGGGTGCACTGGACGCTGTGACTACCCTGCAAGCCGAAATACGCCGTCGCTTCACCGATGCCGCACCACTCTCGGTCCATGAATTACTGCGCTGGCCCGGCGTCATCGAAGAAGCCGAGATGAGCCAGGAAACCCTGCAGGCGGACGCTGCCGCAGCGATGCAAACCACCATGAACGCTTTCGTGGAAAGCCGCGAACGTGAAGGCCATGCATTGCAAACCATGCTGTTGTCACGTGTGGACGATATGGAAGCCATCGTGCAAAAGATTACGCCGCTCATGCCGCAAGTCGTTGCCCAGTTCCAGCAAAAAGCCACCGAACGCATGATGGAAGCGCTGGGTCTGGCTGCCGGTAATGGCAGCGGCAGCGCACAAGCCAGCGTCACACGCGAAGAAGCGCTGGATCGTATCCGTCAGGAAGTCACGCTTTATGGCATTCGCGTCGACGTAGCCGAAGAGTTGACCCGTCTGGCCGCGCACCTGAGCGAAACCCGCGCCATCCTGAAAAAAGGTGGGCAGGTCGGCAAGCGCCTGGATTTCATGATGCAGGAACTGAACCGCGAAGCCAATACGGTCGGCTCCAAGGCCGCAGTCAAAGAGCTGTCTGATGCGTCGATGGCGATGAAACTGCTGATCGAACAAATGCGTGAACAGGTACAAAATCTGGAGTAATTCCGCAGGCAGCGGCGCTACAATCGCACATCAGCGATAGTCATTTTCATATTCAACCATTCATCAAGGACACCGATGTCTGAGCAAGTCCATTCTTCCGGCAGCCTGTTTTTAGTCGTTGCTCCGTCTGGCGCGGGCAAATCCAGCCTGGTCAATGCCCTGCTGCAACAGGAACCGGCCATCAAACTGTCGATTTCCTACACCACCCGCCCGCCTCGTCCCGGCGAACAGCATGGCCGCGAATATTTCTTTACGACACCAGATGACTTCCTGGTACGCCGCCAGGCCAATGAATTCCTGGAATCGGCTGAAGTTTTTGGCAACTATTACGGCACCTCCCGCATACAAATTGCCGATCAGATCGCCGCTGGTACCGATGTATTGCTGGAAATTGACTGGCAAGGCGCGCAACAGGTCAAAAAGCAATTCCCGCACGCCGTCGGCATTTTTATCCTGCCACCATCGATAGCCGCACTGGAAGAACGCCTGAAAAAGCGCGGGCAGGACGAAGATCACGTCATTACCCGTCGTATCCTGGCTGCGGGCGGTGAAATCGCGCACGCTTCCGAGTTCGAATATGTTATTATCAATCAAGACTTTACCGTTGCTTTAGCAGAGTTGAGCGCAATCGTAAAAGCCGCTCGTTGTCGCTTTGCACAACAGTCAACTCGCAACGCATCCCTGTTCGCCCAATTGGGCATTCATGCCAATTTAAGCTGATATCGAATTTTTAGGAGTACGTATGGCCCGCATTACTATTGAAGATTGTCTCAAACAAGTTCCTAACCGTTTTCAACTGACCCTCGCTGCGACCTATCGTGCACGTCAGTTGTTGCAAGGCCACACACCTAAAGTCGATGCCAAAGACAAGCCAACCGTCATCGCCCTGCGCGAAATCGCTGCTGGCCATGTCGGCCTTGAAATGTTGAAAAAAGTCCCTAGCTAATAATCTCTGGCTAACCGCGATGCGGCTGATAGACTATCAGTATGAACCTGACACCTACAGATTCAACAGCATCCATCGCTTCAACTAACCGAGCGGTTCCTGATCGCTCGGCCAAAATGCCTCAAAAGAAAACCGCATCCGCCTCCACACCAGCACCTGTCGCTGGTGTCGCATCAGTCACGCAACTCACGACCAGACTTGCCGAGTACCTGACGCCTTCCGAACTGAAGAAGGTCAAGGAAGCTTATCGCTTCTCGGACGAGGCACACCTGGGTCAGATGCGCATGTCGGGCGAGCCTTACATCTCGCACCCGATCGCTGTCGCGGAAATCTGCGCCGACTGGAAGCTGGATGCACAAGCCATCATGGCAGCGCTGCTGCACGATGTGATGGAAGACCAGGATGTCCGCAAGGATGAGCTGATCGAACGCTTCGGCGCACCGGTCGCGAATCTGGTCGATGGTCTGTCCAAGCTGGAAAAAATCGAATTCCAAAGCCAGGTAGAAGCACAGGCGGAAAACTTCCGCAAAATGCTGCTGGCGATGGCGCGCGATGTGCGCGTCATCCTCGTCAAACTGGCCGACCGCCTGCACAATATGCGCACGCTCGGCTCGATGGCACCGGTCAAGAAACGTCGTATCGCACGCGAAACGATGGAAGTCTATGTGCCGATTGCACATAGACTCGGCCTCAATAATATTTATCGCGAATTGCAGGATCTCGCCTTCTCGCACTTGTATCCGATGCGTTATAAAACGCTGGCCAAGGCAGTCAAGGCGGCGCGCGGCAATCGTCGCGAAGTGGTCAGCAAAATCCTCGAGTCGGTCAATAACACGCTGGATGCCACCGGCATCCCGGCGCAAGTCTATGGCCGCGAAAAAACCTTGTACGGTATCTATACCAAGATGCTGAACAAGCGTCTGTCCTTTTCGCAAGTGCTGGATATCTACGGCTTCCGTGTGGTGGTCGACAGCTTTGCGAATTGCTATGTCGCGCTGGGCACCCTGCATGCGCTGTTCAAACCGATGCCGGGCAAGTTCAAAGACTACATCGCCATTCCTAAACTGAATGGCTACCAGTCGCTGCACACTACACTGATCGGTCCTTACGGTACGCCGATTGAATTCCAGATCCGCACCCAGGACATGCATCGCGTCGCGGAATCCGGCGTGGCTGCGCACTGGTTGTACAAAGACGATGAAGGCAGTCTGTCCGACCTGCAGCAACGTACGCATGCATGGCTGCAATCCTTGCTCGACATCCAGAAACAGACTGGCGACTCCGCCGAGTTCCTGGAACACGTCAAGGTCGATCTGTTCCCTGACTCGGTGTATGTGTTCACGCCGAAATCAAAAATCATCGCGTTGCCACGCGGTGCGACGGCGCTCGATTTTGCATATACGATTCACACCGACATCGGTGACCAGACCATCGCCGTCAAAATCAATCTGGAACAGGTACCGCTGCGCACCGAATTGCGCAACGGCGACATCGTCGAAATTATTACTTCGCCGACCTCGCGCCCGAATCCGAACTGGCTGGGCTTCGTACGTACCGGCAAGGCACGCTCGGCGATACGTCATCACCTGCGCACCATCAACCTTACGGAATCGATAGAACTGGGACGTCGCCTGCTGTCACAAGCACTGGTGACCCTGAACCTGGATCCCGAACTGCCGGCACCGGTAGCAGAACGTCTGCTGAATGAATCGAGCGCGAAATCGCTGGACGATTTGTATGCCGACATCGGCGTCGGCAAACGCATGGCCGCACTGGTGGCGCGTCATATCCTCGGCATGGTCGAGAACGATCAATTGGTACCGCGCCCACAGATCGACGCCAACGGCGAAGTACTGCCGAAGAAAATCGATCCTGTCGTCATCTACGGCAGCGAAGGTATATCGGTACAACTGGCTTCATGTTGCCAGCCTATCCCGGGTGACACCATCATCGGGCAGATGAAACGTGATCAGGGACTGACCATACACACGCATGATTGCGACGTCGCCAGAAGGCAGCATTCCAAAGAACCGGATCGCTGGATCGACGTAGTCTGGGGTTCGGATATCGATCGCCGTTTCGACTGCAGCATCACACTGCTGGCACGCAATGAAAAAGGCATACTCGCACGCGTCGCTGCCGAGATCGGCGAGTCCGACTCGAACATCACGCATGTCGGCATGGATGAAGACAAGGATCACATGATCACCTACCTGCACTTCACGGTACAGGTCGAAGATCGCGTGCATCTGGCGCGCCTGATGCGCAATCTGCGCAGCATCCCGGGCGTTACCCGTTTGTTGCGCGACAAAGGCTAAGTAGTCTTAGCCTTCCGCGTTTTACTCCCTGCTTACTTCTGCTTCATTTCTGATCTGGCCTCACTGCGGGGCCGGATAGCTTACTTCCAATATCAATAATTCTTCCAGGCCGCCTGGTGTTTTCAGGATCACGGTATCGCCTTCGCGCGCCTTGGTCAGTGCGCGCGCAACCGGCGATATCCAGCTGATCTTGCCATTCAAGGGGTCCAGTTCATCGATGCCGAGTATGGTGACGGTCTGTTCTTCACCTGCCTGCGTTTCGTAGCGTACGGTCGCGCCGAAGAATATCTGATCGCTGCCGTGATGGATGCTTGGGTCCACGACTTCGGCCAGATCCAGGCGTTTGGTGAGAAAGCGTATACGGCCATCTATCTGGCGCAGGCGGCGCTTGCCATAAATGTAGTCGCCATTTTCTGAACGATCACCATTCGACGCCGCCCAGGAAACGATTTGCACGACCTCTGGGCGGTCTACATCGATCAGCTTCAGCAGTTCAGTTTTCATGCGCAGATGCCCCTGTGGCGTCATGTAATTTTTCGAGCCGGCAGGAATCGGCGGCGCACTGTTGTCGCCATCATCATCGTTGTCGTTGGTATTTGCTGGATTCGTCATGCCGCTATTCTAACGTCATGCGCGACGACAAGTCGTACGACTGCATGGCGATATCGTGAACGGAAGGAAAACGAGAGGAACGTGCGGAGGAAGAATCAGACAGAAGCGATCAGCAAAAAATCAGACGCAACCAGATACGTTATTGCTCCACTCAAATGCAGTCAATTGCAAGGCGTACAGATCCTCTATCGACAACTCTAGCTTCTGCAAGGTAGGAATCAGCAAGGCGCCAGTCTTTTCTATTTGCTCTATGTATTCGGCCAGCTTCAGCAAATCACCGTAAAAACCCTTGCGATATAGCAAGGCGTCGGTCACCTCGTCCACGACCGAAACCTGATCCAGGATTTCTTCCATCGACTGGCCAAACAAGGTATCCATCAGCGACATGATGCCGACGGTGAAAGCCGTATCCGCCATCGAACGATTATCCGGGCGCAGCTTCTCGGTAATCAGTTCGAGTAATTTGCCGCGTGTGGTCGCCAATTGCAGCAAGGGCGACGTGAAGTGACTACCTTTGTTATGTTCGGCGTACAGGATGATCTGCAGCCAGCGCTGCAGTTGACGACGACCGAGTACGGTCAGCGCTTGTCCCAGCGAATCTATGCGCTGTGTGACGCCAACACCGGGCGTATTGGCCAGGCGCAGCAAAGTCAGCACCAGCGAAGCATCTTTCTTGATATTGCGTTCGATTTCCGCGGTCTCTGCATCCGCCATGATGAGCGCCATCAATTGCATGATCGCGATTTGTGACGGTGCGAGTTTTTTACCGGAAAGAATGACCGGACGCGCAAAGTAGTAACCCTGAAAATAATGGAAACCGAGCTCCAGGCAGGACTGGAATTGCTCGACTGTTTCCACTTTTTCCGCCAGCAAGAGCTTGCCCTCATGACGGAAATGATCCGCCAGTTTGGCTAACTCGCTGTAGCTCATGGCAGTGATATCGATCTTGATGATCTTGATCAGCGGTAGCAAATTTCTCAATTCTTCCGAATGCGAGATGACGTCGTCCAGCGCAAATGTAAAACCCTGTTCGACCAATATAGCCACACGCTCTACCAGCTCATGCGTGATCTCTACCGTTTCCAGAATTTCCAGCACGACCTTGTCGCTCGGCAGGAAGTTTACAAAATCACACATCAACACAGCGGCATCGACGTTGAAGAAACCCAGCGAGTTGCCGATGACGTTGCTTATCCCCAGCTCGGATGCATGTGCGATCACCGAAGCGGTCGCGGCCAGATCATCCACTACATTGGCAGGGCCGGATGAGGCGCGACGGAACAAAAGTTCATACGCAACCAGATCCTGCTCATTGTTCAATATAGGTTGTCGCGCCAGGAAAAACTCCTTTACGCGGGGATGGTTATCAGGCAAATGCTGATTGAGGTTGGTGATCATCAAGATTGTTGTCTCTGTCTATTAAGCAGAACGCGTAGATCAACCAAGGCACGTCCCTGTCAAATCTTGAGAAATATCCGCCATGCACCAGCATCGCAGCATTTACATATGATCAAACATTCAGTACATCCAGACGATATCTGCATTCTTATTCTTTAGACGATACCGCATGGATAGATGGTGTCTCACCACAGACTGCGAGTCATCAAACGAACCGGCAATTTGTAGCTGCTGCTGCAAATCTATTCAGGCCATTATTCCGTTAATATTTCCATCACGCAAGCCTTCCGTTTCTCTTGTGTTTTCTATATTACAAAAACAGAAATGTCTGTGGTTTTTCGGTGCAACAACTTCTCCCTGCCTTTATACCCGCCGCGTGCCCGTATTTGTCGCCACGGTTTGCCCTGATTCCAGCGTAAAACCAGCGCCCTCGTCACCGCCCAGGACTTTGACCAGATACGGCATCAGCTCGCGCAGCATCGGTTCCAGCGTCCATGGCGGGTTGTGCACAAACATACCACTGCTATGCAAACCGAAGCCGTCCGGCGATGGTGTCGTCACAGACAATGTGACATTCAGCCAGCCATTTGCGCTCAGGCGTTTCAACTTATCCGGCATCTGACGTGATTCAAGACGGTTCAGTACCGGATACCAGACTGCATAAGTGCCCGTCGCGAAACGCGTCAACGCATCGGAAACAGTTTGCACCACGGTGCGGTAATCAGTCTTGTCTTCATACGGTGGATCGATCAGCACCAGGCCACGGCGCGATGGCGGCGGCAGCAGCGCTTTCAGGCCCTGGAAACCGTTTGCCCGCTCTATCATGATGCGTTTGCCACGCACGGTCGGACGCTTGCCCTGCTCCGCAGCATGCGCTTCCAGCTTGCGGAAATTGTCTGCCAACAGCTTGCTGTCTGCCGGATGCAGTTCAAACAGACGCAATCTGTCCTGTTCACGCATGACGGCATCCGCACAGTAAGGCGAACCCGGGTAGTAGCGCAGCTTGCCGCTAGGATTCAGCGCTTTGATGACTTGCACATAATCGGCCAGCGGCTCAGGCAAATCCTTGCGATCCCAGAGCTTGGAAATACCGGTTTCGAACTCAGCATTTTTAGCGGCGTAATTGCCATCAAGTGCATATACACCTGCACCCGAATGGGTATCGATGTACATATACGGCGTGTCTTTTTGATTCAGATATTTCAGCAACTGAATCTGAACCAGATGCTTGAGTACATCGGCGTGATTGCCTGCATGAAAGGCATGACGGTAACTCAACATAGGGAATGTCTATCTTGGCAAGAATATGGGAGGAAAGCCGCGCAATGCAGACTGCGCAGCCCCGTAATACGCCATTCTAACAATTACCGGCTTGAATACATACGATTACCGCACCTGCAGCCCTCGCACGCCCTGCAGTTCCCGGCTTCAGCATGAAAAAACGGGTACAGCGCCCCAGCCCTGTACCCGTTTTGCTTAGGTTGACTCAGCAGCTCAGGCTGCCTGCTCCTGCTGCGCAACTTCTGCACGCAAGGTACGAGCTGCCAGCACCATGTTTTCCAGAGCTGCAGTGGTTTCCGGCCAGCCCCGCGTTTTCAGCCCGCAATCCGGATTCACCCACAGCCGCTGATCAGGAATCACGCCACGCGCCTTGCGTAACAGGCGCTGCATTTCTTCCACTTTAGGTACACGTGGCGAATGGATATCGTAGACGCCGGGGCCTATGTCATTCGGATAGGCAAACTCGCCGAAACCGTCCAGCAACTCCATGTCCGAACGCGAAGTTTCGATGGTGATGACATCGGCATCCATCGCCGCGATCCACGGCAGGATGTCGTTGAATTCCGAATAACACATATGGGTATGGATCTGCGTGTCGTCCTGTACGCCGGACGCAGTGATGCGGAAAGCCTTCACAGCCCAATCCAGATAGTGCGGCCAGTCGGCTGCTTTCAGCGGCAAGCCTTCACGGAATGCAGGTTCATCAATCTGGATCATGCCGATACCGGCCTTTTCCAGATCAATCACTTCATCACGCAAGGCCAATGCAATTTGCAAAGCAGTCTGGTCACGTGCCTGATCGTCACGCACAAAAGACCATTGCAACATGGTGACCGGTCCAGTCAGCATCCCTTTCATCGGCTTGGCCGTCAGGCTCTGCGCGAATTCACTCCAGCCCACGGTCATGGCTTCCGGCCTATACACATCGCCATAGATAAATGGCGGCTTGACGCAGCGTGAACCATAGCTTTGTACCCAGCCGTTCGCAGTGAAGGCATAGCCCCATAGCTGTTCACCAAAGTACTCAACCATATCGTTGCGCTCCGGCTCGCCGTGCACCAGCACGTCCAGGCCGATTTCTTCCTGCTTCTGCACCACCAGACGCACTTCTTCACGCATGCAGTTGAGGTAATCCAGATGCCCCATCTCACCGCGCTTGTACTGCGCACGTGCCTGACGGATATCTGTCGTTTGCGGGAAGGAACCGATATTCGTGGTCGGAAACGCAGGCAGATTAAAACGCGCTTGCTGCCTGACGATGCGGTCGGCAAATACTTGATTGCGATTAACCGAAATGCCATCAATCTGACTCAGGCGTTTCTGCACCAAAGGATTATGTATGCGCGGCGATACCTTGCGTGCGGCGAATGCCAGGGCAGCGGCAGTGAATTGCGCACTCACTGCTTGCGTTTCACCATTCAAAGCACGTTTGAGTGCAGTAACTTCCGATACCTTTTGCGTTGCGAACGCCAGCCATCCTTTGAGTTCTGCATCCAGCTTATTCTCGTGCGCCAGATCGACAGGTACGTGCAACAGGGAGCAGCTTGCACTGACCCACAGACGTTCGCCCAGAACAGCATGCAACGGCGCTAACAGGGCCAGCACACTATCCAGATCGGCACGCCAGATATTGCGACCATCCACCACGCCAGCTGACAGCACGCGATCTTGCGGCCAGTCTTGCAGGAATGCTGGCAACTGGCCGACACCCCGTACCAGATCCAGATGCACGCCAGCTACCGGCAAGTCACGCAACAAGGCGCTGTGCTCACGCACCTGGTCGAAGTAGGTAGCCAGCAATAGCTTGGGCGCGACCGGCGACAAAGCCTGATACGTCGGCGCAAACGCAGCACACCATGCAGCGTCCAGTTCCAGTGCCAGGATAGGTTCATCAATTTGCACCCATTCGACACCAGCCTCCTGCAAGCGTTGCAGTACGCGTTGATAGCCAGCGATCACCTTAGGTAAGAAATCGAGTTTGTGCGCGACACCGGATTTGATTTTGCCGAGATACAGCAAGCTCAGTGGGCCGACCAGCGTGACCTTGGTCGCATGACCGAGAGCGATTGCTTCTGCATTTTCTTCAAACAGCCAATCCACACCGCCATCGAAACTGATATCAGCCGTGAATTCAGGTACCAGGTAGTGATAATTGGTGTCGAACCACTTGGTCATCTCCATCGCGAAGTGCTCAGGATTGCCGCGCGCCAGCGTGAAGTAGTCAGCCAGCGTCAGCTTCTTCGGATCGAATTTGAAACGGGTAGGTACAGCCCCGAGCAAGGCCAGCGTATTCAAAACCTGGTCATACCAGGCGAAATCACCAACCGACACCACATCCAGCCCGGCGTCCGCCTGTACTGCCCAATGACGCTGGCGCAGGATTTTGCCGGTTTCCTGCAATGCTCCGAGCCCGATATCGCCGCGCCAGTACGATTCGACGGCGAATTTCAATTCGCGCTGGGCTCCGATACGGGGGAAACCCAAAATATGCGCCTTTGCCATGCCCAACTCCGATATAGATTTTTGAAGCTTGCCATGGTGCGCGCAGATGAACTATGATTCAAACGATAATTTTTAAGATTCATCATGAGAAAAATTCATAGTGCAATCCATCCTTGAATTACGCCACCTGAAAACCCTGCTGGCCCTGCGCGAAGCAGGCAATCTGCTGCGTGCGGCCGCCCTGTTAAATGTCACCCAATCTGCTTTATCGCATCAAATCAAGCAGTTGGAAGATCATCATGGCACCACGCTGTTTGAACGCAAGACGACGCCCGTGCGCTTCACACCCGCGGGCGAACGCCTGCTGAAGCTGGCGGACACTGTCTTGCCGCAGGTAGCGGAAACCGAACGCGATCTGGTGCGGCTGGCACAGGGTGCAGCCGGGCAATTGCGCATCGCGGTCGAATGTCACACCTGCTTTGACTGGCTGATGCCGGCCATGGACGTATTTCGCGGACGCTGGCCGGAAGTGGAGCTGGACATCGTCTCCGGCTTCCAGGCCGATCCGGTAGGCTTGCTGTATGAACACCGTGCCGACGTTGCCATCGTGGCAGAGATCGATACTGATGAAAAAGTCGATTACCACGCACTGTTCCGTTTTGAAATCGTCGCGCTGGTCGCACATGACCATCCGCTGGCCGACAAGGAATTCCTGACAGCAGAAGACTTCATCGGCGACACGCTGATTACCTACCCGGTACCGGACGACATGCTGGATGTCGTGCGTCAGGTACTTAAACCAGCGGGCGTTCAAGTCGCGCGTCGCACCACCGAATTGACCGTCGCCATGCTGCAATTGGTCGCCAGCAAACGCGGTATCGCGACCTTGCCGGTGTGGGCGGCACAAAACTATCTGAACCGTGACTACGTCAAAGCCAAGCGCATCACGCATGACGGCCTGACCGGACGACTATATGCCGCGTGCCTGCCCGAGATATCGGACAAGCCCTATCTGGCAGACTTTGTGAGTACCACGCGCGAGAGCTGCTACCTGAATCTGGATAGTGTTGAGTTACTTTGACGGTGCCCCCGCACATGTCTGCACGCTAAGCACTCCCTTTTATCCAAAGCCGCTCCCATAAGAATGGCCTTTTTATGGCAAGCGAAATAACGAGATGATTCTGGCACACAGAAAAATCACTCTCACTATCATTGATCGCTCAATTCTCTGCGTTACCAGCCTGCAAGCATACCCGGCAGGTTAGGACGACACAACGCAACGACTCGTAACAGCCAGCCAAGCGTATTGCCAGCCAGCCAGATACCTTCCAGACAGGCTGATCATGATCCCATTCCGACATAACACCGCGGCGTTGCTCGCCGCTTTCATCTCCCATGCAGTTTTCGCACAGACTGCCAGTGACCCGTCCCTGCCGGCCATCTCCGTCACCGCCGACAAAATTGATAACGCGGCACAAAGCGCACATGCCGCACGGCATGAAGCCATCAATCAAAAAACCGTGATTGATGCAGAACAATTGAACCAGTTTGGCGATCAGCCTCTGGGCGATGCAATGCGTCGTTTGCCCGGCGTATCGTTCGATGGCGCCAACCGCGCCCGCGAAATCCAGCTGCGCAATATTGGCCGTGAATATACTCAGGTCACGATCAATGGCCGCCGCATACTGGATGGCAGTTCAGAACGGACAGTACAGGTTGATCGCATTCCCAGCTCCATGGTGGAGCGTATCGAAATCATCCATACACCCCTCGCCAGCCAGGATGCACAGGGTGCTGCAGGTACCGTCAATATCATCCTGAAACAGGGCGGCAAGGCCTTGCCAAATGAAGTCAGTGTCGGCGCCGGTGCCTTGCAGCACAACGGACCGGTAGGGGATGCCACGATTTTCTACACGTTAGGTAATGACAAAATCCGCATGACGCTTACCGGTGGTGTACAACAGCAGCGCCGCTCTGAAAGCCGTGACACGTTTATGAGCAACGCCGGCGGCACCTCCATTAAAGATAGCAAGTTAAATGTCAACAAACGCCGCTTTGAGCAAGCCAACTTCACGCCGCGCATAGACATCAATATCAATCGCAATAACAGCCTGGTTCTGGAACCGTCCTACCTGCGTACAACCGAGTACCGAGACGACACTACTCGCACCCTGGCGGCCGATCGGCAAACCGTTACCCGTCTCGATAACGAAGATCGCAAACGTACCAGGGAAAACAAGGGGCTGTACGGTGCCTGGAAACATCAATTCTCAACGAGTACAGAAATCAATGCATCCTTTGATCGTCAAAGTGCCAGTGAAAACACGACCCGCGATTCCAGGCGTTACGATAATGGTGCATTTAAAGAAGCACGACAACGTTCTGAATCCATAGACCTCGATCTGTTCAAAACCAACATATCGGCAACCACCTCACTTGGAAAACATAAACTGGAATACGGTATCGGCCGGTCGTCGGAAGAACGCGGTGAAGATAACCGCAACAGCACCAATGGCGTGGCGACAGCACCTACCGTGAATCGTCGTTACAACATAAAGGAAGAGATTACCAGTCTCTACATTCAGGACAGCATGCGTTTGCTACCAGGGAATCTGCTGACTATCGGCCTGCGCCAGGAACGTGCTTCCGTCCGTACCCGTGATTTCTTTGGTGCTGCGACAACCAAGAATGACAATGTATTGTTGCCCTCTATCAGTTTGCGTCAGGCATTAAACGAGAGCACTGATTTACGTGCCGGCATAGCCAAAACAGTACGCCGACCTGTCTTGCGCAATCTATCCCCAACTGTCACCACATCCAGCTCTAATTCCTACACAAAACCCGACTCCGGCGGCAATCCCAATGCCTCGCCTGAAAGCATACTCGGCTACGATATCGCAATCGATCATTTCATCGCAGGACGTCAGGGCCTGCTGAGTGCCAAAGGCTTCAAGCGTGACTTCTCCGACAAGCTGGAAAACATCATTGCGCAAGAAGGTACGCGTTATGTGACGCGCCCGCAGAATGGCGGTGATGGCACCATGTACGGCGTGGAACTGGAAGCACGCATCCCCTTCAGTCTGATCGGCGGCTCACGCAATCTCACTTTGTGGTCCAATTTGACCGCCGTCAAAACCAGTCTGGTATCGAAACAGACCGGCGAGAAACGTCGTTTCCTGAATCAACCGGATCGCATCGCCAATCTGGGCATGGACTGGTTTCTGCCTGCGATTAAAACCACACTGGGTGCCAGTGCGAACTACTCCAGCGGCTACGATCAGCATTATCGAATCGCTGATAACAGCTATCGACGCGACAAAGTGGGATCGCTTACACGTTTTGATATGAGTGCGCGTACGCAATTGACGCCACAGACGTCGCTCAACATCTCAGCTTTGAATCTCTTTGCATCCAGGGAAAAAGGCATTACCCAGAAATTCACTACAGCCAACGTGTTAACAGACACGGCATCCATCAGCGAACCTACCTATCGCTCAGTCTACGTACGTCTTTCACACCTGTTCTGATCAGTAAATAAAACCTGATCTGCCGGCAGCCTGATGATCTCGGTGAGAGATCATCAGGCTGCTTTTATTTTGCTTCCTATAAAAGTTATAAAACTGCTTTAAACGCCGCGCGTGCCGCTGTATGCTGTCTGCTATAGGATGACTCATTCACTTGGTGCATCAGGCTATGGCTACCACTAACGATTTCGTTACCAGCGCATCAGCAACCGATCAAGACCGGACAGTTCCGGTCATCCCGCCCTTTGCCGCTCTCGCGGCAGAAGTACCCACTACCGCGACGCCCTTACGCGATGCCATCAGCAGCGCTTATCGGCTGGATGAAGTCAGCGCAGTACAAAACCTGCTTGCGCAAATGCAAAGCAATCCGGCGTTACAAAGTGCCAGCCAGGCACTCGCACAGCAACTCGTGACTGCAGTACGCGCCAAACGCAGCCGCGCGTCCGGCGTCGACGCCCTGATGCATGAATTCTCGCTGTCGTCGGAAGAAGGCATCGCCCTGATGTGCCTGGCTGAAGCGTTGTTACGCATACCTGACCATCAGACTGCAGACCGTCTCATAGCGAACAAAATCAGCCAGGGCGACTGGCAACGCCATCTAGGAACATCGTCCTCGCTCTTCGTCAATGCAGCCAGCTGGGGCTTGCTGATCACCGGAAAATTACTGCACAGCGCCAGCGCAGATGGCTTCGGGGCCGCCCTGACCCGCCTCATCAATAAAGGCGGCGAACCGCTGATACGCAAAGGTGTGGATCTCGCCATGCGTATGCTGGGCAGCCAGTTTGTCGCCGGACAGTCGATAGATGAAGCACTGGAAAACGGTCGTGAACATGAAGAGCACGGCTATCGCTACTCTTACGACATGCTGGGCGAAGCTGCGATAACGGCGGCAGATGCCGATGCTTACTATCAGTCTTATACAGCCGCAATACATGCAATCGGCAAGGCCAGCGGGCAACGCGGCATACGTACAGGCCCCGGCATCTCAGTCAAGCTGTCGGCGTTGCATCCGCGCTATGCGCGCGCGCAACGCACGCGTGTCATGCAGGAGCTGCTACCACGTCTGAAACAGCTGGTACTGCTGGCAAGACAATACGACATCGGTCTCAACATCGATGCGGAAGAAGCAGACCGCCTGGAACTGTCACTGGACCTGATGGAAGCACTGGCGGCTGATGCGGAGCTGGCTGGCTATAATGGCCTGGGCTACGTCGTACAGGCTTATCAGAAGCGCTGCCCTTACGTTATAGACTACCTGACAGACCTGGCTCGTCGCAGCGGCACAAAGTTCATGGTGCGACTGGTCAAGGGCGCGTACTGGGATACTGAAATCAAGCGTGCACAAGTCGATGGCTTGTCCGGCTATCCGGTCTATACGCGGAAAGCGTATACCGACCTCTCTTACCTGGTCTGCGCGCAAAAACTGCTGGCTGCCAGCGATGTTATCTATCCACAATTTGCCACCCACAATGCGCTGACCTTCGCCACCATTTATCAACAGGCGCAGGCCATGCAAGTGACAGACTATGAGTTCCAGTGCCTGCACGGAATGGGCGAGACCTTATACGACCAGATTGTCGGCGCCGAACATTTGAATGTGCCCTGCCGTATCTACGCACCGGTCGGCACACATGAAACCTTGCTGGCCTACCTGGTACGAAGACTGCTGGAGAATGGAGCCAATTCATCATTCGTCAATCAAATCGTCGATGACAACATCAGCATAGCTGAGCTGTTGCAAGACCCGGTCGCACTCGCTGCACAGTTCGCAGGTCAGCCACATCCCGCGCTACCCTTGCCCGCCGATTTGTATGGCACGGAGAGGCGTAACTCAAGCGGTATAGACCTGAGCAATGAACATGCGTTGCGCGCACTCAGCGCCAGCTTAAGTGCATATGGCAAACAGCAATGGCATGCACTCCCGCTGACGGGCGCAGCGATATATGGCGCGGCGATCACGATACGCAATCCGGCAGATCACAGCGATGCAGTCGGCACTGTCGCCCACGCGAACAAACATGATGCCGGGCAGGCAATCGAGTATGCGTTAGCTGGCATGGCTACATGGCAAGCGCACACTGCAGGCCAGCGAGCCACCATCCTGCTACGTGCAGCAGACCTGTTCCAGCAACATACAGACGAATTCATTGCGCTGGCCGTACGAGAAGCTGGCAAAACCTTGTCGAATGCAATCGGCGAAGTGCGTGAAGCTATCGACTTCCTGCGTTACTACAGCGCGCAAGCGATCGCATCGGAAGCAGCCCCGCCGCTAGGAGTAGTCGCCTGCATCAGTCCATGGAATTTCCCATTAGCCATATTCACCGGACAACTCAGTGCAGCGCTAGCGGCAGGCAATGTAGTCCTTGCAAAACCAGCTGAACAGACACCACTGATCGCTTTCCGCGCGGTACAGCTATTGCACCAGGCTGGCGTGCCGGAAAATGCTCTGCTCTTCCTGCCCGGCAATGGCGAAACCATCGGTGCGCAATTGGTCGCGGATGCACGCATCTCAGCCGTCGTCTTCACTGGTTCGACGCAAGTCGCGAAAAGTATCCATCGCAAACTGAACCTACGCAGCATCGCGGAAGCCAGAGATATCCCGCTGATCGCAGAAACCGGCGGCCAAAACGCGATGATCGTGGATTCCTCTGCCTTGTGCGAGCAGGTGGTACGTGACGTCATTACGTCGGCATTCGATAGTGCCGGCCAACGTTGCTCTGCCTTGCGTGTCTTATGCCTGCAAAGCGACATCGCCGGGCAAACCCTGCATATGCTGAAAGGCGCGATGCAGGAACTACAAATCAACCACCCTGATCGCCTGCTGACAGATATAGGGCCGGTGATCGATGCAGAAGCACAAGGACATCTGCGCGCTTACATAGCGCAAAACGCAGATAAAAAAATCCATGAATTAGCTTTACCGGAAACAGCTGCAAACGGCACTTTTGTCGCGCCTTGCATCCTGGAGATAGACAACATCGCCGAATTGAAACGAGAAGTGTTTGGCCCGGTGCTGCATGTACTGCGCTATCAGCGCGACGACTTGCCACAGTTAGTTCGGGACATCAACGCCACCGGTTTCGGTCTGACTCTGGGCATACATACACGCATAGACGAAACCATAGATTACGTCGTGCGCCACGCCCATGTCGGCAATATCTATGTGAACCGCAACATCGTCGGCGCAGTAGTCGGCGTGCAACCATTCGGTGGCGAAGGCTTGTCTGGCACCGGCCCCAAAGCAGGCGGCCCTTTCTATCTGAAACGCCTGCAACATAGCAGTGCCGTGAATATAGAAAAAGCGGATGAAGAGGACAGAGAAGAAGCACGGCACATAGAAACTGCACTGGCGGAATTGCTGACATGGAGTATTCCGCACAAAGAACAAACACTCAGCCAGCTCATCGTCGAATACATACGTACCAGCCCGTCCGGGAAGATCATCCGCTTGCAGGGTGTCACCGGTGAAACCAACACCCTGCGTTTCGCTGCACGCGGTGCAGTCCTGTGCGTAGCTGAGACAACTCCGGCCTTGCTGAATCAATTGCTTGCCGTCTACGCCACCGGAAACCAGGTCGTCTTATTACAAAGTACTGCATTGCTGGTTCCGCCAGATTTTCCTGCGCACTTGCGCGCCAGCATGACTGTCATCGAGCATCAACACGTTGCTAAGGATTTGCGCCTCGCCCTGTTGGAACGCGGACAGCACAAAGCTGATCTGCGCACGGCGCTGGCAGAGCGCGAAGGCGCCATCGTGCAGGTCGTGACGACAGAATTCCCTCTCCCTATCCCGCTGTGGCGTCTCGTCCATGAACGGGCGCTGTGCGTCAATACAACCGCGGCTGGCGGCAATGCCAGCCTGATGACCATAGGCACCTGAGCGCCACATAAAAAAACCCGCCATGTGATGAACATGACGGGCTTTTTATTACTTCATGCAGTTAGGGATGCATTTACATCTTTTTGGTGAACACCAGTTCGCCATCTCTCACATCAAGCGAAATCACATCCTTGGGACCAAACTTCCCTTCCAGGATAGCCTTGGACAAAGGATTTTCGATCTGCTGCTGGATCGCACGTTTCAGGGGGCGTGCGCCATACACAGGATCGAATCCGGCTTCTGCGATTTTCTGCAAAGCGTCTTCGCTCACGTCCATGGACATATCCATGCGTGCCAGGCGTTGCTCCAGCACTTGCAACTGGATCTTCGCAATCGAACCGATGTTCTTCTCATCCAGTGCATGGAAGACCACGATTTCATCGATACGGTTGATGAACTCAGGACGGAAATGACCTTGCACTTCCGCCATGACGGCCATCTTGATCAGCGCAGGCTCATTGCCTTCCATAGCCTGGATCTTGTGCGAACCAAGGTTGGAAGTCATGACGATTACGGTATTCTTGAAGTCCACCGTACGTCCCTGTCCGTCCGTCATACGACCATCATCCAGCACCTGCAGCAAGACGTTGAAGACATCCGGATGCGCCTTCTCGATTTCATCGAGCAGGATCACCGAGTATGGCTTGCGACGTACCGCTTCGGTCAGATAACCACCTTCTTCGTAACCGACATAACCTGGTGGTGCACCGATCAGACGTGCGACCGAATGCTTCTCCATGAATTCACTCATGTCGATACGTATCAGCGACTCCTCGGTATCGAACATGAACGAAGCCAGGGCTTTACACAGTTCGGTTTTACCGACACCGGTAGGCCCGAGGAACATGAACGAACCATAAGGCCGATCAGGATCACCAAGACCTGCACGCGAACGACGGATCGCATCGGAAACCGCAACGATGGCTTCATGCTGGCCGACCACGCGTTTATGCAGCGCATCTTCCATCTGCAATAACTTCTCGCGCTCGCCCGTCATCATGCGCGAGACCGGAATACCGGTAGCACGCGACACGACTTCCGCGATTTCTTCCGCACCGACCTGAGTGCGCACTAGTTGCGGCTTGCCGCCGGATACTTCGCCTTTAACGGCATTCTTCAGTTGCGCTTCCAGTTGTGGCAAGGTGCTGTACTGCAGTTCCGAGACACGCTGCCAATCGCTCTTGCGCGTTGCCTCTTCCATCTGCAGACGGACTTTTTCAATTTCTTCCTTGATCTGCTGGCTGCCCTGGGCAGACGATTTTTCCGCTTTCCAGATTTCTTCCAGATCGGCGTACTCACGCCCCAAACGATCGATTTCTTCCTCGATCAGGGCCAGGCGTTTTTGTGAAGCTTCATCTTTTTCTTTCTTGATCGCTTCACGTTCGATCTTCAACTGGATGACGCGACGATCCAGCTTATCCATTACTTCAGGTTTGGAATCGAGTTCGATCTTGATCTTGGATGCTGCTTCATCGATCAAATCAATCGCCTTATCCGGCAGGAAGCGGTCAGTGATATAGCGATGTGACAATTCAGCCGCCGCGACAATCGCCGGATCGGTGATGTCTACGCCATGATGCAACTCATACTTTTCCTGCAAGCCACGCAGGATAGCGATGGTTGCTTCCACGCTTGGTTCAGCCACGATGATTTTCTGGAAGCGACGTTCCAGTGCAGCATCTTTCTCGATGTATTTGCGGTATTCATCCAGCGTGGTCGCGCCTACGCAATGCAGCTCACCACGTGCCAATGCAGGCTTGAGCATATTGCCGGCATCCATCGCACCTTCGGCCTTGCCTGCGCCAACCAGCGTATGCATTTCATCGATGAAGACGATGGTCTGACCTTCATCTTCGGCCAGCTCGGTCAGAACTGCTTTCAGACGCTCTTCGAATTCGCCGCGATACTTGGCACCTGCCAGCAGCGACGCCATATCCAGCGACAGCACGCGCTTGCCTTTCAGGCTATCCGGTACTTCACCGTTGACGATACGTTGCGCCAGGCCTTCGACGATGGCGGTTTTACCAACACCAGGTTCGCCAATCAGGACCGGATTGTTTTTCGAGCGGCGTTGCAATACCTGGATCGCGCGACGGATCTCGTCGTCACGACCGATAACCGGATCCAGCTTGCCGATACGGGCACGTTCGGTCAGATCCAGCGTGTATTTTTTCAGGGCTTCGCGCTGGCCTTCGCCATCTGCCGAATCCACTTTTGAACTGCCACGCACGGCCTTAATTGCGGCTTCCAGCGCTTTGCGCGTCAGGCCGTTTTCACGTGCAATTTTGCCGGCTTCCGATTTGTCTTCGGTCAGCGCCAGCAAGACCATTTCGGTAGCGATGAACTGGTCGCCGTGCAGTTGCGACTCTTTGTCAGCCAGGTTCAGCAGCGAGCTGAGATCCCGCCCTATCTGTACTTCACCGCCGTTGCCGGAAACCTTGGGCAGGCGATCCAGTGCGCTGCGCAGCGCGGTGGTCATGCCATTGATGTTGGCACCGGCACGCTGCAACAGCGAACGCGTGCTGCTGTCATCCTGACTTAACAGGGCGACCAGTACGTGTATCGGTTCTATATATTGATTGTCGTTACCGACTGCATGGCTTTGCGCATCAGCGAGCGCTTCCTGCAGCTTGGTAGTTAGTTTATCGAGACGCATTGCATACTCTCCAAAGAAGAATTCATTAATGGAAAGAAAATTGGGTCAAGCAACTACTTTTCAAGCGGGAGATGGTGGAATAGCTGTAATAAGCCCGCAGTATGGCCCCAAATGGGCAGAAATCGTGGAAAAAGACGCGATATCAGGTGATACAGCTGCAATCAGATTCCAGGCCAGTCCAAACGCGGCTGGCAGCGTCCATAGTAGTCTATGCCGCGAATGCGCGGTAGGTGGCAAAACCGGCAATACAGCAGGCGATCGAGCCAACTAGGTGCAGCGTGGTATGCGCCAGTGCCCACATATAATCACCGCGCTGCAGTAGCAGCACAGCTTCGGCCGAGAAGGTAGAGAAAGTTGTCAGGCCGCCGAGGAAACCGGTGATGGCAAACAGGCGCCATTCCGGCGGCACGCCCGGATGGCCGCTGAAGAAGGCAACCGCCAGACCGATCAGATAACCGCCGATCAGGTTGGCCACCAGCGTACCTAGGGGTACGAAATTATTGACTGCATTGAACCAGAGACCCAGCCCCCACCGCAGCCATGCCCCCAGTGCTGCACCGAGGCCGACTGCGAGCCAGCTCACTTGCCTGCTCCTGTCGCAGTGTCAGGCAGCTTCCATTTGGCTAATGCGGTGTCGTCGGTGGTACGGGCATCAACCCAGCGCGCGCCTTGTGGAGTTTGCTCTTTCTTCCAGAACGGCGCGTCGGTTTTCAGGTAATCGATGATGAATTCGCAAGCGGAAAACGCCTCACCGCGATGCGCAGAAGTAACCGCAACCAGCACGATTTGCTCGAGCGGCAGCAAAGGTCCGATGCGATGGATCACCAGCGCATCAAAGATCGGCCAGCGTGCCTTCGCCTGCTCAACGATGTTTTGCAAGGCTTTTTCCGTCATGCCGGGATAATGTTCCAGCTCCATTTCGGCCACGCTGGAGCCATCATTCATGTCGCGTACAGTACCGATAAAGGTTACGACTGCGCCGACCTGCGGACTATTTGCGCGCAAGGCAGCGACTTCCTGGCTGACATCAAAATCTTCGGTTTGTACACGTACTGGCATCTGCTCTGCTCCGTCTGATCAGCCGCCGGTTACCGGAGGGAAGAAAGCGACTTCACTGCCGTCTTCAATTGCGGTGTCAGCACCTGTCATTTCCTGATTGTAAGCCATGCGCAGGGGGCGGCTGTCCGCCAGTGCTTCAGCCCAGACGCCGCCGCGTTCACGCAGGAAGGCGCGCACATCGCCGACGGTTTTAACGGTGGCAGGCACGGTGACTGATTCTTGCGCCACCTTCAGCGCTTCACGTACGCTGGCAAAAAAACGAAGTTGAATATTCATATCACTATCAGTACATCAAATCGCTGAATGAAATAAAGCGCACGGTATCGCCAGCCGCTATCGTCTTGCCCGGCGGATGATCGATCAGGCCGTCGCCCCACACGGTAGAAGTCAATACACCGGAACTCTGGTTAGGGAATAAATCGAGGCCACCTTCGGCATTAATCTTCGCACGCAGGAACTCATTGCGCTTGTCGGCTTTGTTCAGGTTGAAATCGGCGCGCATCGGATAGACCTTGGGCCGCACGTTGTCCACACCTTGCAGACGCAAGATAAATGGTCGCACAAACAGCATGAAGGTGACGAAACTCGACACCGGATTGCCCGGCAAACCGAGGAAGTAGGCGGTACCAGTCTTGGCGCCACGATGCACTTCTCCGAATGCCAGCGGCTTGCCCGGTTTGACGGCTATCTGCCACATATTCAAATGGCCTTCGGCTTCGACCGCAGGCTTGATGTGATCTTCTTCACCGACAGAAACCCCACCGGAAGTAATGATCAGGTCATTTTCAGCTGCGGCACGGCGCAAGGTATCGCGCGTTGCGGCCAGCGTATCCGGCACGATACCGAAATCGCTGATGTCGCAACCGAGGTTTTCCAGCAGGCCACGCAGCGTAAAGCGGTTGGAATTATAGATAGCGCCTGGTTTCAGCACTTCGCCCGGCATCGCCAGTTCATCACCGGTAAAGAAAACAGCAACGCGCAGCTTGCGCACCACCGGCAATTGCGCCAGACCCACCGAAGCTGCCAGACCCAGTTCCTGCGCCCGCAAGCGCTGACCTGCAGTCAGGATGGTGCTGCCAGCACGGATATCTTCACCGGCACGACGTATCCATTCGCCCGAGACTGGACTGTGTTTAACCGTTACCAGATCGCCGTCCGCATCCTTGGATGCTACGCACACTTCCTGCATAACAACCGCATCAGCGCCTTGCGGAATCATGGCGCCGGTAAAAATGCGCGCGGCACATCCGGCTGCCAAAGGCTGGCCGACATGTCCGGCAGGAATACGCTGACTGACGCGCAAGACCGCTGTACCACTGGCGCAATCGGCTGCACGCACAGCGTAACCATCCATCGACGTGTTATCGACTGGCGGCACATTCAGTTGCGACTCCTGTGCGACGGCCAGGATGCGACCATTCGCATCCAGCGTAGCCAGGGTTTCAGTCTCGGTAATTTTTTGGGCGGAGGAAAGCAGGAAGTCGAGGGCTTCGGCCACACTCAACATCGGTTTAGGTTCACTCATGCTGGGCTCGCTAATGGTTCATAGGACGATAGTAAGCGGAAACATTGCATTCCGCTTGCCCTGTCGATTGCCGCGCTCGGTCTGTAATCCCGGTATTACAGACCTGTATGCGTAGCGATGAAGCTCTTCATCTGGTTAACATCCGCAGGCATGACTTCAAAACGCTGCGGCAAGTCTTCAATATTTTCAAAACCGGCCGGGCGGTCAGCATCACGTCCCAGCGCTTCGCGTATGGTTTCGTTGAACTTGGCCGGCAATGCCGTTTCCAGCACGATCATGGTGACACCCGGCGTCAGGTGCTCACGTGCAACTTTGACGCCATCTGCAGTATGCGTGTCTATCATCAGGTCGTACTTGTTCTGCAGGTCGCGGATGGTAGCGACACGATCGCTGTGCGTCGATTTGCCGGAAGCAAAACCAAACTTCGCAATATTCTTGAACTCATCTCCGTCGCTGCCCGGTTTGCCGGACAGATCAAAGCCGCCATGCGTTTCCACTTTCTGGAACAAGGCACGCACACGATCGCCATCACGATTGAGCAGGTCATAGACGAAGCGCTCGAAGTTGGACGCCTTGCTGATATCCATACTCGGGCTGGTGGTGTGATAAGTCTCAGCCGATTTACGTACGCGATACACACCGGTGCGGAAGAACTCATCCAGCACATCGTTTTCATTGGTCGCTGCGACCAGCTTATCAATAGGCAAGCCCATCATGCGTGCGATATGGCCTGCGCAGATATTGCCAAAATTACCGGATGGTACGGTGAATGATACTTTTTGTTCGTTGCTGGTGGTCGCGCTCAGGTAACCGCGGAAGTAGTAGATCACTTGCGCCACGACGCGCGCCCAGTTGATCGAATTCACGGTACCGATTTTTTGTTGTTGCTTGAAGCTGTGATCGTTCGAAACTGCCTTGACCATATCCTGGCAATCATCGAATACGCCTTCGACCGCGATGTTGAAAATGTTCGGGTCTTGCAGGCTAAACATTTGCGCAGTCTGGAACGCACTCATTTTTTTGTGCGGCGACAGCATGAAGACACGTATGCCCTTCTTACCGCGCATCGCGTACTCGGCCGCGCTGCCGGTATCGCCGGAAGTGGCGCCAAAGATATTCAATTCGGCGTGTTGCTTGGCCAGTGTGTATTCGAACAGGTTGCCCAGCAATTGCATAGCCATGTCCTTGAAGGCCAGCGTCGGGCCGTTCGACAAGGCTTGCAATACCAGTTTGCTGCCATTCTTTTCTTCTACCGTACGCAAAGGTGTGATGCGCGCAGCTTCTTCGCCATGACGCACATTGCGATACACATCGGCGGTATAGGTTTTATGCACCAGTGCCTTAAGGTCGGCATCCGGAATATCGGTCGCGAACTTGCGCAGCACTTCATAAGCCAGGTCGGCGTACGACAGGGTGCGCCAGGCATCCAGCTCAGCGTCACTGACCTGCGGGTAAGTCTCAGGCAGATACAAACCACCGTCAGGCGCCAGACCGCCCAGCAAAATTTCAGAAAACGACTGTGCCGGCGCCAGGCCGCGAGTGGAAATGTATTGCATAGAGTAATTGACTTGGTTGGTGGCCGACTTGCTCAGGAAACAGGATGATACCTGCAAGGCAGCACATTACATACAGGGCACTATTATAGCGTCCGGAACAGGCGTAGGGAGCAGAACAGGGAGAGTTGCCCGGGGCAGGCGAGCCAATTTCGATGAAATCAGCCGAATCAGCGATAAAGTTCGGGATAAACAGACACGCTGAAGCCGGATTTAGCCGGCTTCAGCGCTGATGACAGCAGGATCAGCTCAGGTGTTCCAGGCGGATCTTGGTCACTTTGCCGATAACGGTAGGCAAGGCTTCGATTTTCTTGATCGCTGCCTCGACGTTCTTCTCTTGCGTCTGGTGCGTCAGCATGATGATGTCGGTCTGGGTTTCACCCAGCGCTGGTTCCTTTTGCAACATGGCGTCGATCGAAATCGTCGAGTCCGCCAGGATGCTGGTGACATTTGCCAACACGCCCAGTTTATCCGCCACATGCATGCGCAGGTAGTAGCTGGTAGTGACTTCCGAAATCGGCAGAATAGGCGTATCAGCCATCGCATTAGGCTGGAATGCCAGATGCGGTACGCGATGCGCTGGTTCTGCATCAGCCAGGCGGGCGATATCGACCAGATCGGCAATCACAGCCGATGCGGTAGGCTCGGCGCCTGCGCCCTTGCCATAGTACAAAGTCGCGCCAACGGCGTCGCCCTGCACCAGCACAGCATTCATCGCACCTTCGACGTTCGCGATCAGGCGCTTGGCCGGGATCAGGGTCGGATGCACGCGCAATTCGATGCCTTGCGGTGTGCGCTTGGCGATGCCGAGCAATTTGATGCGATAACCGAGTTGTTCCGCATAACGGATGTCAACTGCTTCCAGCTTGGTGATGCCTTCCACGTGTGCCTTGTCGAACTGCACCGGGATGCCGAATGCAATCGCCGACATCAGGGTCGCCTTGTGCGCAGCGTCCACGCCTTCGATATCGAAGGTAGGATCGGCCTCGGCATAACCCAGGCGTTGCGCTTCTTTCAGAACGGTGTCGAAATCCAGGCCCTTGTCACGCATTTCGGACAGGATGAAGTTGGTGGTGCCGTTGATGATGCCGGCGATCCATTCGATGCGGTTAGCGGTCAGACCTTCACGCAAAGCCTTGATGATAGGAATGCCGCCAGCTACTGCCGCTTCATACGCAACCATCACGCCTTTGTCTTGCGCAGCTTTGAAAATTTCATCGCCGTGGGTCGCCAGCAAAGCCTTGTTCGCAGTGACCACGTGCTTACCGTTGGCGATCGCTTTCAACACCAGGTCTTTCGCAATGCCGTAGCCACCAATCAGCTCAACCACGATATCAATGTCAGGGTTAGAAACAAGCAGATTGCCGTCGTTCACCACTTCACAATGCGAACCAACCAATTCCTTGGCGCGTGCGACATCCAGATCGGCCACCATCACGATTTCAATACCATGACCAGCGCGACGGGAAATTTCTTCCTGGTTACGCTTCAGAACATTGAATGTACCTGCACCGACGGTGCCGATTCCTAACAAGCCAACTTTGATGGATTTCATAATCTCTGTATAAATAATGTCACATGAAAAACAGCGCTCTCCAAAACGGAGAGCGTGGTGACTGAAATAGAGTCCGGGGCTTAGCCCAGGCGCTTGCGATAGCCTTCAAGGAAATGCGCGATTCGTCCGATCGCGACCGTCAGATCGTCCGAATTCGGCAAGAATACTACCCTGAAATGGTCGGTCGTCGGGCAATTGAAGCCCGTACCCTGCACGATCAATACGCTTTCTTCTGCCAGCAATTGATGTGCGAAGTCCTGATCGTCCTTGATCGGATACATCTTCGGATCAAGGCGCGGGAACATGTACAAGGCCGATTTAGGCTTGACGCAGGTCACACCCGGGATCTCGGTCAGCAGCTTGTGCGCGAGGTCGCGCTGGCGCAGCAAACGGCCGCCCGGTGCGACCAGATCGTTGATGCTCTGGTAACCACCCAGCGCAGTCTGAATTGCGTATTGCCCCGGCACGTTGGCGCACAGACGCATCGAAGCCAGCATGTTCAGGCCTTCGATGTAATCACGCGCATGGCGTTTTTCACCGGAAACCACCATCCAGCCGGCGCGATAGCCGCAAGAACGGTAGTTTTTCGACAAGCCGTTGAAGGTGATGAACAACACATCATCCGCCAGCGATGCCAGCGATGTGTGCGTGTTGCCGTCGTACAGCACCTTGTCATAGATTTCATCTGCAAACACAATCAGTTGATGCTGACGCGCAACTTCAACGATCTGTTCCAGCAGCTCGACCGGATACAGTGCACCGGTCGGATTGTTCGGGTTGATGACGACGATCGCCTTGGTATTCGAATTGATCTTGCTCTTGATGTCTTCGATGTCCGGGAACCAGTCTGCCTGCTCATCGCAGACATAGTGCACCGGCTTGCCGCCGGACAAGCTGACTGCCGCCGTCCACAGCGGATAGTCAGGCGATGGCACCAGTACTTCGTCACCGGTATTGAGCAAGGCATTCATGCTCATGACGATCAGCTCGGACGCACCGTTACCGAGGTAAATATCATCGATAGTCACGCCGGTAATTTTCTTTTCCTGCGTGTAGTGCATGATCGCCTTACGCGGCGCAAACAAACCTTTGGAATCCGTGTAGCCCGAGGCGTTCGACATATTGCGGATCATGTCTTGCACGATCTCGTCTGGCGCATCGAAACCGAATACGGCGAGGTTGCCGATATTCAGCTTGATAATCTTGTGACCGTCTTCTTCCATTTGCCGCGCTTTTTCGAGCACGGGGCCGCGAATGTCGTAGCAAACATCATCCAGTTTTTTCGATTTTTGAATCGGTCGCACAGCTACTGTTCCTTGTGAATTTCAGAACTTGTCTTTACTAAGCTCTAATTGAAACGCCTGCTCCCTGCTATCTGTAGCCGCAGAGTATAGGCCTAGGGGCAAGCGAAAAATGACGGTGGCAATGGTGCACCGCGAAAGAGATCCATTTTGCCGAAAGGAAGCGATTTTATCAATCGATAAAGGCTGCTTTAAAGCTGAAAACGTTACAATAAGCCTTCTTTACCATCCAATTATTCGGAAACCTGCGGAAACCCGCTCCGACTCTCGACCGCCAAGCCATGAAGTTACACAGCACCGCTACCCAGCAATACCAGACCGTCACCTCGTATGATGAAAATGGCATTGAAATCAATTTAATCCCATTCAATTACAGTCTGGTCGTATTACCTGAAATCAAGCCGACTGCGTGGCCGGTGACTTCGTTCGACGCGCTGACGGCAGAGAATTTCGAGCAAATCAATGCCGTCGCACCGGATGTCGTCATCCTCGGTACAGGCGCCACGCAGCGCTTCGTCCACCCACGCCTGACCGCCTCGCTCACGTCCCGCCGTATCGGCGTCGAATGCATGGATAACCAGGCTGCCTGCCGCACCTACAACATCCTCATGGCCGAAGGCCGCAAGGTCGCACTGGCACTGATCCTGTAAGGCTGAGGCAAGCTGCAGGGATTAAACTCGATCACATTGCGAGCAGAACCAAGTCGGGAAATAATTGTCTTTTCAATAGTGCCCGACCTGTCTTAACGAATATTTCACGCATGAAATTAAATTAATTTCATTGCTTGAAGGATAAAAACTCGCCCCCATCTGTGTGCTCGGCCGTATTGCTCATTACGTATTTTTCCCATGCGTACGCCGAACTGGCAGCAAATCGATCGACCATCAGCCCTGCGCCTGCAGCGCTGCACTATCGGCAGAGAAAGTGAGATAAATGGATCAAGCCACTCCTGTAGCAGAACGCCCTTCTGCCCTGAACAAAATCGTACCGGATTTTTCCGCGCCCATGACTGGCGAGCAGACCTTTCAACTCGCTGATTACAAAGGGAAAAAGATCGTCCTGTACTTCTACCCGAAGGACAATACGCCGGGTTGCACCACTGAAGGCATACACTTCCGCGATCTCCATGAGCAATTCCGCGCCGCCAATGCAGAAGTGTTCGGTGTCAGCCGCGACAGCCTGCGTTCGCATGAAGGTTTCAAGACCAAGCTGGCACTGCCCTTCGAACTGATTTCCGACCCGGACGAAACGCTGTGCACCATGTTCGATGTCATGAAGATGAAAAATATGTATGGCAAAAAAGTACGCGGTATTGAACGCTCTACTTTTATTATTGACGAGTCAGGTAAATTGGTGAAAGAATGGCGTGGAGTGAAAGTGCCTGGACACATCGATGACGTACTGGAGTTTGTGAAGGCTCTTGCTTAGGTTTGCAAAACCCATTGAATTCAAAAGAATTTTTCTCGAAGAAAGCCGTTTGCGGATTAGGCCATGAGCCTTCCCAAACGGCTTTTTTACTTTTTGATTTGTACACCCTCATCCTGTCGGCATTTTCTTTTGCTGTTTTTTCTGTCCTACAACGATTTTCTGTGCCTGCATCACCGTTAGTACCCGTTGTAAATGTTCTCAAACTTTCTAGATCGAGGTCCTGATGCCCCTGCCTAAACTACCGACCAAGCCTGCCGCATTGCTGTCACCGCAAGACTATCCGAAGGCGGATAAGGACAAGATTGTCAAATCGCTGACTCTGATTGAACCGGTAGCACGCAAAACCGAAGCAGCCCCAGCCCCGACGCCTGTCCGCGCGAAAATCGCAGACAAAGCCCCGGCTACCAAACCGCGCGCCGCATCCTCTGCACAAACCGTCGCGCTGGCACCAAAATCCGGCACCCGTCGTCCAACTGATAAATCCGGCGTCACCAAGCTCTTTGTCCTCGACACCAACGTCCTGATGCATGATCCGACTTCGCTGTTCCGCTTCGAGGAACACGACGTCTATCTGCCGATGATGACGCTGGAAGAACTCGACGATCACAAGAAGGGGATGTCCGAAGTCGCACGCAGCGCCCGCCAGGTATCCCGTTCGCTGGACGCCCTGGTTAGCGGTGTGGAAGAAAACGCGATAGACGAAGGTATCCCGCTGTCCAAACTGGGCAACAAGGATGCCAAAGGTCGTTTGTTCTTCCAGACCAAGCTGCAAAACGTCTCGCTGCCGGAAGGCCTGCCTATGGGCAAAGCCGACAACCAGATCCTCGGCGTGGTACGTGCACTGGAAGCCCAGTATCCGGGCCGTGCCATCGTGCTGGTATCGAAAGATATCAACATGCGCATCAAGGCACGCGCCATGGGCCTGCCGGCAGAAGAGTACCTGAACGACCACGTACTGGAAGATACCGACCTGCTCTACTCCGGCATCATGCAATTGCCGGACGACTTCTGGATCAAGCATGCGAAAGGCATGGAATCCTGGCAGGAAAACAAACACGGTACCGGCTACACCTTCTACCGCCTGAGCGGCCCGGTCGTGCCTTCGATGCTGGTCAATCAGTTTGTCTTCATGGAACCGCAAAACGGCGAAGCGTCGTTCTACGGCCAGGTGCGACAAATCAATGGCAAGACCGCAGTCATCCAGACCTTGCGTGACTATGCACACACCAAGAACAGCGTCTGGGGCGTCACGGCGCGCAACCGCGAGCAGAACTTCGCCCTGAACCTGTTGATGGATCCTGAGTGCGACTTCGTCACCCTGCTGGGTCAGGCCGGTACCGGTAAAACCTTGCTGGCACTTGCTGCCGGCCTGGCGCAGGTACTGGAAACCAAGCTCTACAGCGAAATCATCGTGACTCGCGTCACGGTGCCGGTCGGTGAAGACATCGGCTTCCTGCCTGGCACGGAGGAAGAGAAAATGTCGCCATGGATGGGCGCATTCGACGACAACCTGGAAGTGCTGAACAAGTCCGACAATGATGCAGGCGAATGGGGTCGCGCAGCAACGCAAGATCTGATCCGCTCACGCATCAAAATCAAGTCGCTCAACTTCATGCGCGGCCGTACCTTCGTCAACAAATTCCTCATCATCGATGAAGCGCAAAACCTGACGCCGAAACAAATGAAAACCCTGGTCACCCGTGCAGGTCCGGGCACCAAAATCATCTGTCTCGGTAACATCGCTCAGATCGATACGCCATACCTGACCGAAGGTTCGAGCGGTTTGACCTATGTGGTCGATCGCTTCAAGGGTTGGGGTCATAGTGGCCATGTCACCCTGGCACGCGGCGAACGTTCCCGTCTGGCGGATCACGCCAGTGAGGTGTTGTAAGCATTACCTTGCTTCGGTACTGACAAAAAAGCCCGCATCAGCGGGCTTTTTTATTAAACGAGCATGATTACAAAATCATCGTTCCCAACCACCATGCAATCGCAGCCATAAACGCCGCAGCCGGAATGGTGAAGATCCAGGCCCAGATGATGTTACCCGCTACACCCCAGCGCACAGCCGACATCTTGCGCGAAGCACCGACGCCAACAATCGCACCCGTAATCGTGTGCGTAGTCGAAACCGGCACACCCAGCGCAGTCGCCAGGAACAGGGTAATCGCGCCACCGGTTTCAGCGCAGAAGCCGCCGACTGGTTTGAGCTTGGTGATTTTCTGACCCATGGTTTTCACGATACGCCAGCCGCCAAACAAGGTGCCCAGGCTAATCGCGCTGTAGCAGCTGATGACTACCCACCATGGCAACGGATCTTCAGCCGTGGTCGCACCAGCGGCGATCAACAGCATCCAGATGATGCCCATGGTTTTTTGCGCATCATTACCACCGTGACCCAGGCTGTACATCGCTGCCGACACCAGCTGCAGGCGCCGGAACCAGCGATCCACATTGCGCGGCGTCGATCTGACAAAGAGCCATGACACCAGCACCATCATCAGCGAACCAAAGAGGAAGCCAAGCAACGGCGACAAGACGATGAAGGCGATGATTTTGATCAGGCCGGACGCGATGAGTGCGTCGGTACCGGCTTTAGCTACCGCAGCACCAACCAGGCCGCCGATCAGGGCGTGCGACGAGGACGACGGCAAACCGAAGTACCAGGTCACGACGTTCCAGACAATGGCGCCGACCAGCGCACCAAAGACGACGTAGTGATCAATCACGATAGGGTCTATCGTGCCCTTGCCTATCATCGATGCGACTTTCAGGTGGAATACACCAATCGCGATGAAGTTGAAAAAGGCTGCCATCATGACCGCGGTCTGCGGTTTCAGGACGCCGGTAGAAACGACCGTCGCGATCGCATTTGCCGCGTCATGAAAGCCATTCATGAAATCGAAGACCAAAGCCAATATGATCAAAAAGGCCAGGACATAAAAGCTCATGTGAAGAGTTTGCATGGATATTTATTTCTTGTTGATTCTGCGTACGTCGCGGACAAATACGTCAGCAACCGCGAAACTTTATGGCACAGCCTTGCACGTTCAGACACCTGCGCAAGGCGGGCCGGGTTGCGCCGGACTTAAGCGTTCTCGACAATAATGCCTTCGATGATATTTGCTACGTCTTCGCAACGGTCGGTCACGGTTTCCAGCAATTCATAAATGGCTTTGAGTTTGATCAGGTTGCGTACGTCCGGCTCTTCACGGAACAATTTGGACATCGCTGCGCGCATGACGTGATCCGCATCCGATTCCAGGCGATCCACTTCCTGGCAGATGGTCAGGATTTCACGCGAGTTATCCATGTTGTGCAGCAGGCCGACTGCAGCCTTGACCTTTTCGGTACATGCCAGGCACAGCTCGGCCAGACGCTTGGCTTCCGGTGTGATGGCCTTGATGTCGTAGAGCGAGATCGTTTGTGCCGCATCTTCGAGCAAGTCGAGGATGTCATCCATGCGGGTAATCAGTTGATGGATGTCATCACGATCCAGCGGCGTGATGAAGGTTTTATGCAAGGCGTCCAGCGTCGCATGTGTCACCTTGTCTGCCTGTTTCTCGATGCCTTCGATCGCATGTACACGAATTTCCAGGTCATCGAAATTGGTCATCAATGCGACCATTTCACGCGCGCCCTTAACGCAAAATTCGGCATGCTCATTGAAGAGGTCGAAAAATTTACCTTCTTTCGGCAGAAGTCGTCCAAACATGATTACTCTCTTTGAATATTAAAATGTTGAAATACTGCGATGACCAGGACACAGATCCCGGCCAGAATTCCTAAAACAAACTGATATCCCGCAAACTGACACCCTGCTCAACTAAGCTATTAATCACCTTGATACAGGGCGGCGGTACCGGTGTAATTCTCAAACTTGGTGAACTGTCCGAGGAAGGTCAGCCGTACCGCACCAATCGGGCCGTTACGCTGCTTACCAATAATGATTTCGGCAGTACCTTTATCCGGCGAATCGGGGTTATAAACCTCGTCGCGATAAATAAACAGGATCACGTCAGCATCCTGCTCAATAGCGCCGGATTCACGCAAGTCGGACATGACGGGACGTTTGTTCGGACGTTGCTCCAGCGAACGGTTCAACTGCGAGAGCGCAATCACCGGGCAATTCAATTCTTTGGCCAGACCTTTCAAGCTACGCGAGATCTCGGAAATCTCGGTAGCGCGGTTTTCACCGGCGGAGTTGGCTGACATCAGTTGCAAGTAATCGATGATGATCAGGCCCAGCTTGCCGCATTGACGCGACAGACGACGCGAACGGGCGCGCAACTCGATCGAGTTCAAGGCCGGGGTTTCATCGATGTACAACTGCGCATCGTTCATTTTCTGGATCGCGTGCGTCAGGCGTGGCCAGTCTTCATCGGCCAGGCGACCGGTACGCAAACGATGTTGATCGAGACGACCGACCGAACCCAGCATACGCATCGCCAGCTGTGCGCCGCCCATCTCCATCGAGAACACAGCAACCGGCAACCCGCTTTCGATCGCCACCGTTTCACCAATATTGATCGAGAACGCCGTCTTACCCATCGAAGGACGACCGGCGACGATAATCAGGTCGCCCGGCTGCAGCCCGGAGGTCATGCGGTCAAGGTCAGCGAAGCCTGTCGGCACGCCGGTAATGTCGTTCTGAACGTCGCGGTTATACAACTCGTCAATACGCTCCACCACCTGCGTCAGCAAGGGCTGGATTTCCTGAAAGCCTTGTGCGCCACGGGCGCCCTCTTCCGCAATCGCAAAGATCTTGGATTCAGCTTCGTCCAGCATCTGCTTGACTTCCTTGCCTTGCGGATTGAAGGCATTGCCGGAGATATCGTCAGCAACAGTAATCAGTTTGCGCAACACACCGCGGTCACGCACGATTTCAGCATAGCGACGGATATTGGCAGCGGATGGCGTGTTCTGCGCCAGGGCATTGAGGTAGGCGACGCCGCCGACCTCCTCCGCTTTGCCGCTATTGGTTAATGCTTCGAATACGGTGATGACGTCAGCCGGTCTGGAGCTGTTAATCAGCTTGACGATGTGCTGGAAGATGATCCGGTGATCGTAGCGATAGAAGTCGTCCTGATTGACGAAATCGGCAATACGATCCCATGCCGCATTGTCCAGCAACAGGCCGCCGAGGACAGATTGCTCGGCTTCTATCGAATGCGGGGGTACGCGTAGGGATTCTAATTGCGGATCGGCACGGGTGTTCATGGCGCGAATTATACCTGTTAGGAGCCCACCCTTTCAGAAATTGGGCAATAAAAAAGCCGGGAAAACCCGGCTTTTTTATGGGCAACGAGTGCCCGAGGTACTTAGCGACGACTTAAGCGTGATCGCCGACTACAGTGATCGTTACATCAACGACTACGTCGGTGTGCAGAGCAACTGCAACAACGTGATCGCCAGCAACTTTCAATGGGCCGGTAGGCAGACGAACTTGCGCTTTTTCTACTGCAAAGCCTTGTTTCGTCAATGCTTCAGCGATGTCGGAGTTGGTAACGGAACCGAACAAACGGCCGTCAACACCCGATTTTTGCGTGATTTGAACGGTTTGACCGGTCAGTTTCTCGCCTTGAGCTTGCGAAGCTGCCAGTTTTTCTGCAGCGATTTTTTCCAGTTCTGCGCGCTTGACTTCGAATTCAGCGACTGCAGCAGCGGTAGCACGACGTGCTTTACGTTGTGGGATCAGGAAGTTACGTGCGTAACCGTCTTTGACTTTTACAACTTCACCGAGGTTGCCGAGATTAACGACTTTTTCCAACAGAATGACTTGCATGTTTTTCTCCTATTTCAAGTCGTTAATTACGCGTTGTGCAGATCGGTGTACGGCAACAGCGCGAGGTAACGTGCGCGTTTGATTGCTGTATCAACCTGACGTTGATAGATAGCCTTGGTACCGGTCAGGCGTGCTGGCATGATTTTGCCGTTTTCCTGAACGAAGTCTTTCAAGGTGTCTACGTCTTTGTAATCAACTTGTTCTACGTGTGCAGCGGTGAAGCGGCAGAATTTTTTACGCTTGAACAATGGGTTTTGTTGTTTGCGTTTTTCTTTGAGTTTGTTCTTGTCGAATTTTTTACCGAATGCCATTTTGGGCTCCTGTATCTAAATGTGGTTCTCGAAATCTGTGAGATGGAAAACAAGGCTTTTGCTGTTACGGCTCTTGCGCGCCAGAAATCCAGTGAACTGATATGTCCCGCCTAATTCGGCTTGATTGAATCGACCTGAAATTTCACCTGCAGCTATTGCAGTCATTTCAAACTCAACCAATCGTGGGATACCTGCTTCTATCTGTTGCGAACTGTGCAGCAAAACTGCTGACACTATCGGGACACCTGCCGGTGTGTAGCGCAAAATTTCACGCTCGGCGATGGTCGCAATAAATTGAAGCTGATTCACTCTCCGTCTGGTAACGTCAAAGGGCTATTAGGCAGCAGGTGCCTCGGCGCGATGGCTCTTGGCAGCATCTTCCTTCTGCACAGCCTTCATCATTGGCGATGGTGCGGTTTCAGCCTTCTTCATTTTCACTGTCAGATGACGCAGAACGGCATCGTTGAATTTGAAGCCGGTTTCGATTTCAGCCAGCGTTTCGCCGTCACATTCGATGTTCAGGCAGACGTAGTGCGCTTTTGCCAATTTCTGGATCATGTACGCCATTTGACGACGGCCCCAGTCTTCGACACGGTGAATAACGCCGCCGCGTGCGGTGACGATACCTTTGTAGCGCTCGATCATTGCAGGCACTTGCTCGCTTTGATCCGGATGAACGATAAATACGATTTCATAATGACGCATGTAAGCTCCTTTTGGTCGGATTGAAAATCGCCCACCTCGGCGTCAAGACGAGTGTGGGAAGAGGAAAACCCGCAATCATACGCGCAGATACAGGAAAACTCAATGCTTACACGGGTTTATCGCCGCAATCCCGCATGAATACGTCGCAAATTTGCACCGAAAGCACACAAATCAGCTTGCATTCAGGCATGCACTGTATAAAAATACAGACTGTTCATACAAACAGTTTACGGGCGTCGCATCTGCGCCCTCAACAAAACGGGCCTACGCAATGATCAAACTGACAGCACGCCAGGAACAAATCCTGAATTTGATACGCGATGCGATCGAAAATACCGGCTTCCCGCCGACCCGTGCCGAAATTGCAACAGAACTCGGCTTCCGCTCGGCCAATGCGGCAGAAGAACATTTGCAAGCCCTGGCGCGCAAAGGCGCGATTGAAATCTCGCCTGGCACCTCGCGCGGCATCCGCCTGCGCGACATGGGCCACGGCGATGATCGCTCCTCCGCTCGCCAGATGGCCTTGCCACACCCGGCACTGATGCAACTCAGCCTGCCGCTGGTCGGCCGCGTTGCTGCCGGCTCCCCTATCCTGGCACAAGAACATATAGAAGCCACCTACGATGTGGATCGTTCCCTGTTCTCGGCCAAACCCGACTTCCTGCTGAAAGTACGCGGTATGTCCATGCGCGACGCCGGCATCCTCGACGGCGACCTGTTGGCGGTCAAGAAAATCGATACCGCGAAAAATGGTCAGATCGTGGTTGCACGCCTGGGTGAAGAAGTCACCGTCAAGCGTTACAAGAAATCCGGCTCATTGATTGAATTGTTGCCGGAGAACCCGGACTTCGAACCGATACGCGTCGACCTGACGCACGACGAGTTTGCACTGGAAGGCCTGGCGGTTGGCCTGATGCGTACCTGGAACTGAGGCAAGCGCCTCAGTTTTTATCTCCACCTTTATTCTTCTGCGCCAATATCTGCCTGGCGATGCCACGCAGGATATTGACCTCTTCTGTCTCTAGCTGGGTACGGGAAAACAGGCGCTTCAGACGGGGCATCAGCTTCTTCGGATTATTTGCATCAAGGAAGTCGATCGCTACCAGCGCCTGCTCCAGATGGGCATACATGCCGTCGATCTGCGCCATGCTCGCAGCCTCTCCCTGGAAGCCGATTTCAGTCACGGCACGCGTCTCCCCTACCGCCGCCATACGCGCTTCATAAGCCAATACCTGCACCGCCTGGGCCAGATTCAGAGATGAATAGTCCGGATTCGCCGGAATATTGATCAACACATTGCACTTTTCCACGATTTCATTCGGCAAGCCGAAACGCTCATTGCCAAACACCACTGCTGCATGCAAATTGCTCTCTTCAACCAGTCGTGTCGCCAATGCTCGCGGCGAAATCACCGGTGGCGAGAATTCGCGCAAGCGTGCCGTCACCGCTGCTGCAAAGTTGCAATCAATCAGCGCCTCCTCGATCGAACCGACGATGCGGGCTGACTGCAGGATGTCCTGTGCACCACTGGCAAATGCCACTGCCTCTTCCTGTAAAGCAGCGTCCGGAAAGCGTGGATTGACCAATACCAGCTCGGTAAAACCCATGTTTTTGATGGCACGCGCGGTGGCCCCGATGTTGCCGGGACGGCTGGTTTCCACCAGGATAAAACGAAGTCGATTGAAAAGAGGCGTGTCGGATTGTGGCTGCATCATTTAAAATAGCGGCATTGCGCGGTAGGAATCATGTCAGAAATGGCAACTCTATACCGCATCGCTCATTAATTTCAATTTAGGTGGTTCTGCTCGCCCTGCGGCGTAAGGATCGCCATTTTAACGGAAACTCTATGCATCCCATGCTTAATACGGCGGTCAAAGCTGCTCGCCGCGGCGCTGCCATCATCAATCGCGCGTCCTTCGATCTGGACCGTATCAAGGTCACCGAAAAAAAGCCGAACGACTTTGTCACTGAAGTAGATCAGGCCGCTGAGCAGGCGATCATAGAAGTTCTGAAATCCGCTTACCCCGACCACGCCATCCTTGCCGAGGAATCCGGCGCATCGGCTAATCTGCACGACGAAAACGACAACGTCTGGATCATCGATCCACTCGACGGCACCACCAACTTCATCCACGGCTTCCCGCAGTACTGCGTATCGATCGCCCTGCAACAACGCGGCCAGATCACCCAAGCTGTCGTCTACGATCCGACCCGCAATGACTTGTTCACCGCGACCAAAGGCGCAGGCGCTTATCTGAATGAAAAGCGTATCCGCGTCACCAAACGTGACAAGATTGCTGACGCGCTGATCGGCACCGGCTTCCCGTACCGCGCCGGCGATAACATTGATGAATACATGAAGATGTTCAAGATCATGACGCAAAGCTGCGCTGGCCTGCGTCGCCCTGGTTCAGCTGCGCTGGACCTGGCCTATGTCGCTTGCGGTCGTCTCGATGGCTTCTTTGAAAAAGGTTTGCAACCATGGGACATGGCAGCAGGCTCCTTGCTGATCACTGAATCCGGCGGCATCATGGGCACCTTCGATGGTGAATCCGACTACCTGTACAAAGGCGATGTCATCGCCGGTACGCCTAAAGTATTTGCGCAAATGGTTTCGTTGCTGAGCCCATACGCCAAGTAAGCAGCTCTGCACTGACAAGGGAAGTATCGCTGGCGGATTGCGCAGCATATACTTCCCTTTTTTCTTTCCGCGTTTCCTTTGCTGCATTCAGATGTAAACAACGCAGCGGCAAGTAATCCCCGGTTTCAAGGCCACTACTGCTATACTCGCGGCACACGGCATACCACCAGTCACCTTGCCGCTGTCCTGCGACTTCCGCACCCTAATCCCCGTTTGCCTGCGACTGGCGCCCACTGCGGCGACAGGCCGATAATTTTCTATTGAGTATTCATGTCTTTTTCTGACCTCGGCTTAGCCGAAGGAATTGTTCGCGCCGTTACTGAAAGCGGTTATACCAACCCTACCCCGATCCAGGCACAGGCGATTCCCGCTGTTCTGGCAGGCGGCGACTTGCTGGCCGGTGCACAAACCGGTACCGGCAAAACTGCAGGCTTCACGCTGCCGATTTTGCATCGTCTGGCAACCAGCGGCACGCCGCATGCATCCACTACCGCACAACGCCCTATCCGCGCACTGGTGTTAACGCCCACCCGCGAACTGGCGGCGCAAGTCGAAGAAAGCGTACGCACTTACGGCAAATACCTGAATCTGAATTCCGCCGTGATCTTCGGCGGCGTCGGCATCAATCCGCAAATCAAAATGCTCAAGCATGGCGTCGATATCCTGGTTGCGACACCAGGCCGCCTGCTCGACCATATGCAACAAGGCACGGTTAACCTGAACCACATCCAGATCCTGGTGCTGGATGAGGCAGATCGCATGCTGGACATGGGCTTCATCAAAGACATACGCCGTGTCCTCGCCGCCCTGCCGAAGAATCGTCAAAACCTGTTGTTCTCCGCGACCTTCTCGAACGAGATCAAGGCACTGGCAGACGGCTTGCTGAATTCGCCCGCGACCATCGAAGTGGCACGTCGCAATTCGACTGTGGAAATCATCGAACAAAAAATCCATCCGGTGGATCGCGACAAGAAGCACCCTATGCTGGCGCATCTGATCAAGAGCAATAACTGGTCGCAAGTACTGGTCTTTACCCGTACCAAGCACGGCGCCAACAAACTGGTTGAGCAACTGGAAAAAGACGGCATTAGCGGCATGGCCATCCACGGCAACAAGAGCCAGTCTGCACGTACCCGCGCCCTCAGCGAATTCAAGGACGGCAGCCTGCAAGTGCTGGTTGCGACCGACATCGCTGCGCGTGGTATCGACATCGATCAATTGCCGCATGTGGTCAACTATGACTTGCCGAACGTACCGGAAGATTATGTCCACCGTATTGGTCGTACCGGTCGTGCTGGTGCCACCGGTGAAGCCGTATCGCTGGTTTGCGTCGATGAACTGGAAATGTTGAAAGACATCGAGAAGCTGATCAAACGCAAACTGCCGTCCGAAGTTATTCCAGGCTTTGAACCGGATCTGAACGCCAAGCCGCAACCTATCCAGCGTCGCAGCAACGATGCGCCTGGTCGTCGCCCGCAAGGCCAGGGCCGCAATGCACCGGCTAAATCCGGCAAGGCACCGGCACCAAAACCGAACGGACCGTCACGTGGCGGCTTCGGCGGCAATTCGAACGCACGTCCATCCGCACCGCACCGCTCAGGCGGGCGCGGACGCTAAACCGCTAAGCTGATACCGGCCCGCCCCTTAGCGGTGTCGGTATCAGTTCATGCCCTGCTTTTCTTCCATACATCTGGCTCCACGCCTGTCTCCGCTGCATCTGATTGCCACCGCACAGTTGATTTTGGCGACTTTAAAATTTATGATGATTGCTCTTGCGCATCGCCCCTTTTCCCCTCCTAGGTGAATACCGCCTTCGTTACACGGAAGCCCTGCAAGCAATCCCATATTCATTTTTACCGTCAGGAACCATACGATGGATTACGCAATTGATTTTCCGCCTGTCACGACCTTACCCGTGACTGGAAGCGATAAACCGTTTCCGGTCGGCCGCATTTACTGCGTCGGTCGCAACTATGCAGAACACGCCCGTGAAATGGGCCACGATCCGGATCGCGAACCGCCATTTTTCTTCATGAAGCCTGCTGATGCTATCGCAGCCAACCATGCCACCATTACCTATCCGACACTGACGCAGGACTTGCACCACGAAATCGAAATGATCGTGGCTATCGGACGCGGCGGTGCGAATATTCCGGTCGAACAGGCGCTGGATCACGTATTCGGTTACGGCGTAGGACTGGACATGACACGCCGCGACATCCAGGGCATCGCCAAAAAAATGGGGCGTCCGTGGGAAATGGGTAAAGCCTTCGACAACTCGGCCCCCTGCACCGGCATCACACCAGTCACACAAATAGGTCATCCGGACAAAGGCGCAGTCTGGCTCAAAATCAATGGTGAACTGAAACAAAAAGGTGATCTGGCCGACCTGATCTGGAACGTGCCGGAAACCATCGCCTACCTGTCGAACATGATCACGCTCCGCCCGGGCGACCTGATCATGTCGGGCACACCGGCTGGTGTCGGCCCGGTACAACGTGGCAATCAGTTAGTCGGACATGTGGACGGACTGGAAGAACTGGTCGTCACTTACGCCTGACCAGGTGACAAGCGGCTTGCAGATATGTGAGCCGCCGAAATCTCTGAATGTATCAAAGAGAGCCGCGATATAGCTCATGCGCAGCAAGGCATTCTCGTACAATGATCAGCTGTTTGCCCCGCCCTCAGCACACCGCATTTACATGACAACAAGCATATGAAAACCATCAAGCCTCAGACACCAGAGGTCAGCGAAAAACATACTCCGATGATGCAGCAATACTTGCGCATCAAGGCCGAGTACCCGACCACGCTGGTGTTTTACCGCATGGGCGATTTCTATGAACTGTTTTTCGACGATGCGGAAAAAGCCTCGCGCCTGCTCGGCATCACGCTGACCCAACGTGGCGCGTCAAACGGCAACCCGATCAAAATGGCAGGCGTGCCCTTCCATGCAGTCGATCAATACTTATCCAAGCTGGTGAAGCTGGGTGAATCGATCGCCATCTGCGAACAGATAGGCGATCCGGCAACCAGCAAAGGCCCGGTCGAGCGCAAAGTCTTGCGCGTGATTACACCGGGTACCCTGACCGACTCCGACTTGCTGCCGGAGAAATCGGAGCAGCCTTTGCTCGCGCTGTACAGCACCACGCAACGCAAGACCACCACTATAGGACTGGCCTGGTTGTCGATGGCCAGTGGCGCATTGAAGCTAATGGAGTTTGCGACCGATGCGCAGAATGCAGACACGCGTCTGAAGCATGAACTGGAACGTATTGCGCCTGCAGAAATTCTGATCTCGGGCGCGGTCAATGACCTGTTCAACGAATACCCATTTGCCAAGAACACGACCGTACCCGACTGGCACTTCGATATCGCACACGGCACCAAGGCTTTGTACGAACAACTGAATGTAGGCACACTGACCGGCTTCGGTGCAGAAAACCTGAGCGCGGCCATCGGCGCAGCCGGTGCCTTGCTGCGCTATGCACAATCCACACAGGGCAAAGGCTTGCAGCATGTGCGCATGCTGACGGTAGAAACCGAAAATGAATTCATCGGGCTCGACGCCGCGACACGTCGCAATCTGGAGCTGACGGAAACCATACGTGGACAGGATGCGAATGCCGCGACCCTGTTTTCCTTGCTCGATCACTGCCGCACGGCGATGGGCTCACGCCTGTTGCGTCACTGGCTGCATCACGCACGGCGCGATCAAAGTGTGGCGATCGCACGTCATACCGCCATCAATGCGCTAATGCATGCCGATGCCTGCAGTGGCCTCGCCTCTACGCTGGCCTCGGTGCCGGATGTCGAACGCATCACCACACGCATCGCGCTGATGTCAGCACGCCCACGCGACCTGGCGGGTATGCGCGGCGGCTTGCAGCAACTGCCGTCGTTGCGCGCTTATGTATCGCTGTGCAATGCCGATGCACCATTGCTGAAGACCATACACGAGGCACTCGCAACACCCAGCGACTGCCTGGATCTGGTCGAGCGCGCAATCGCAATGGAGCCTGCAGCGATGGTGCGCGATGGCGGCGTCATCGCTCGCGGCTTTGATGCAGAACTGGATGAACTACGCGGCCTGTCGGAAAACGCAGGTCAATTCCTGATCGACCTGGAAACACGCGAGCGTGCACGTACCGGCATCAACAACCTGCGCGTTGAGTACAACAAGGTGCATGGCTTCTATATCGAAGTCACGCATGGCCAGACAGATAAGGTGCCGGACGACTACCGCCGTCGCCAGACATTAAAAAATGCCGAGCGTTACATCACGCCTGAACTGAAGGCATTTGAAGACAAGGCGCTGTCGGCACAGGAACGTGCATTGGCACGTGAAAAGTATTTGTACGAACAGGTCTTACTGCAAATGACGCAGCACATTGCCACGCTGCAAAATATCGCGCATGCACTGGCACAACTGGATACCCTGGTCGCCCTGACCGAACATGCATTGCGCCATACCTGGTGCGCACCGCAACTGGTCAGCGAGCCGACCATCACGATAGAACAAGGCCGTCACCCTGTCGTTGAAAATCATATAGAGCGCTTCATCGCCAACGATTGCCTGCTCTCCAGCGAATGCAAGTTGCTGCTGATTACCGGCCCGAACATGGGCGGTAAATCGACCTATATGCGCCAGGTGGCACTGATCACCCTGCTCGCCTACGTCGGCAGCTTCGTGCCCGCGACAAGTGCCGTGATCGGCCCTATAGACCGTATCTTTACCCGTATCGGTGCGGCCGATGACCTGGCAGGCGGACGCTCCACCTTCATGGTTGAAATGACCGAGTCGGCAGCGATCCTGAATGGTGCGACAGAGAATTCACTGGTGTTGATGGATGAAGTCGGACGCGGCACTTCGACCTTTGACGGGCTGGCGCTGGCCTGGGCGATCGCCAAACACCTGATCGATAACACCAGGAGTTTCACACTCTTCGCCACCCACTATTTCGAACTGACACAGTTGCCTGAAGTCCACCCGACTGCGGCTAACGTTCACTTATCGGCAGTGGAACATAAAGACAGTATTGTGTTCTTACATGCAGTACAAGCCGGACCTGCGTCGCAAAGTTACGGTTTGCAAGTAGCGCAGCTGGCAGGTGTGCCACAGCAAGTAATCCGGGCTGCACGCAAACATCTGGCTTCGCTGGAAGCGAATTCGATGCAGGCGACACCGCAATTTGATTTATTTTCCGGTGGCGGCAGTACTGCAGGGACAATAGACAGCGCGTCCGAACCACAAGCACCTTCGGTGCTGGATGAAGCGATCGCTGCCCTCAATCCGGATGCCTTGTCGCCGCGTGAAGCATTGGATGCACTGTATCGACTGAAGGAACTGAGCAATCAGTAAATGACTGCATGAAACTCGCTGCTACACAATTGCTGCTTAGCATTGCACTCGTACATCCGGTATGGGCGCAGGCGAACGACACGGCACCATTCAGCTTTGGCGTGATTGCGAAACCGATCAAAGCCAGCGATAGCGAAATCGTGTTGCGTGAAGCGATTACCGAGAGCGATGCCGACAACCTCGCCTTCGTGGTTGCCAGCGGCATCAAGGCAGCAGAAGAACCGTGTAGCGACAATCTCTACCGCAGCCGCAAGACCTTACTCGATAGTGCCAAGAACGGCGTAGTCGTCGCAGTCAGCGGCAATGACTGGACACGCTGCGTCAACACCAAAAATCGTTTGATCGCAACGGACCGCATGAATCGCTTGCGTGACTTGCTATTCAGCGGAGATCTTTCACTCGGCGACAGCAAGATCCCCTTGGTACGGCAGTCGACCATGCCGCAATTCCGCAGCTATGCCGAGAATATGCGCTGGCGTATCGGCGACGTGATGTTCGCCACCATCAATGTCCCGGCGAATAACAATAATTACCAGAATGCCGCAGGTCACAATACCGAATTCGAAGACCGCCAGACCGCCAATAGCGACTGGCTGAAACGACTGTTCATCACGGCAAAAATCAGCAAAGTCGATGGCGTTGTCATTTTTTGTGACGGCAATCCCTTGCTGCAGGCCGAACACTCATCGATGTTCTCATCCGGCAAACGAGAAGGCTTCGCTGATCTCCGACGCCAGATACTGGCATTCGGCGAAAAATTCCATGGCAAGATTCTGATCGTGCATAGTGATTACAACACGCGTGCTAGCGCATCGCCGAAAGGCATCAGCTGGCGCGGCAATATAGGTGCACTGCGGATAGAACCGCCATGGCGCAAGATCCATGTCAATCCTGCATCTGGCGATGTGTTCACACTCATCAATCCGATCACGGTACAAGCTGCACGTCATTAGGCCACGATCATGCGCACCCAATAAAAAACGGATGCCCAGGCATCCGTTTTTTTATGCAAGTTCCCTTTTGTTCAGGGACGCAGAATCAACTATCAGTGAATAGGATGGCTGCGGAAATGATCGCCCGCTTCGCCTTCATCATCTTCGTCGCCGTGGTGGTGACCATGTGCACCATGCACATGCTCATGGGCAATTTCTTCTTCAGTCGCAGCACGTACTTCAGTTACTTTCAGTGTGAAGCGCAGTGCCATGCCCGCCAATGGGTGATTGCCATCCAGCACAACTTTATCGTCGGCAATATCGGTCACGGTAAAGATCAGCGGCTGCTCATCTTCATCTTCGGTTTCCGGCGAACCTTCGAACTGCATGCCTACTTCCAGCGGCTCCGGCAAACGGTTACGTGGTTCGATCTTAACCAGGTTGGCATCGTATTCACCGAAAGCATCTTCAGGTTCAACCTGGATCGTATCTTCAAAGCCGGCTTCCTTGCCTTCCAGCGCTTCTTCGATCTTAGGCAGGGTATTTTCATAGCCGCCGTGCAGGTACACCATAGGCTCACGGCCTTCTTCAATCAAATCGCCTTGCGCGTCTGACAATTTGTATTCCACGGTCACGACCGTATTTTTGGCAATCTTCATGATGATCCTTTCATTAAATATGGCCGCAATTATACTCGCGCACTTATTCCGTGACACGCCAACTCTGCACTCCGGGCAAATACAGCAGCCTATATAATGGCGCCATGAAAAAATTGACCTTATTAGGCGGGATTACCGCCGCAGAATTCCTCCGCGACTACTGGCATAAAAAGCCATTATTGATCCGCCAGGCCATTCCAGATTTCCAGCCCCTGCTGACACGCGACGAACTATTCGAGCTGGTGCAGAGCGAAGACGTTGAGTCACGCCTGATTACACATGTCAAACGTGTATGGAATATGGACAACGGCCCGTTTGAAGAAATGCCGTCATTGACGCAAAAAGACTGGACCTTACTGGTACAAGGCGTCAATTTGCATGACGAAGCGGTCGATGCACTGATGCGCGAATTCAGCTTTATCCCGGATGCGCGACTGGATGACCTGATGATCAGCTACGCCACCGAAACCGGCGGCGTGGGCGCGCATTTCGACTCCTACGACGTGTTCCTGTTGCAGGCACATGGCCACCGCCGCTGGCGCATAGGTGCGCAAACCGACCTCACACTGGTCGATGGCATGCCTTTGAAGATCCTCAAGAACTTCCAGCCGGAAGAAGAGTTCATACTCGCTCCGGGCGATATGCTTTACCTGCCGCCGCAGTATGCGCACGAAGGCGTGGCGATGGACGAATGCATGACCTACTCCATCGGTTTCCGTGCACCGTCGTATCAGGAGCTGGGCGAAGCCTTCCTGGAATCGATGATAGATACCATCGACCTGCCTGGCCGCTATGCCGATCCGGATCTGAAACCAGCCAAACATCCTGCCGAAATCAGCAGCGCCATGCTGTCACGTATCGCGGCAGAATTGAACAAAGTCCGCTTTACGCAGGAAGACATCGCACTCTTCGTCGGCGAATATTTGTCCGAACCCAAGGCGCAAATCTATTTCGACGCGCCGGAAGAAAACCTGACCCGTGCCCGTTTCCTGCAAAATGCAAAGAAAAGAGGCGTTAAGCTTTCTCTTAAAAGCCTGATGCTGCATCGCAGCAATTACGTCTTCATTAATGGCACTTCGTTCGAAGTCGGAGATGAGGATTTGGCTGTTTTGAAGCAGTTGGCGAATGCCAGACACCTGAGTGGAACGCTTATCACTACGTCTTCAGACGATGTTCTTGACGCCTGCCATACCTGGTATAAAGACGGCTGGTTACTGCTGGGATGATGACAAATCACGACACAATTCATACATATTTTGTTACAAACTAGTACTTACCAAAATGTAAAAGTGTTGTGTCACGAACAAAAAGAAGCGCTATAATTACCGGTTAGGAAGGTTTCGTTTCATCGCACCGCAACATTATGGTTCGAAATACTACGAAGCACCCTATAGAGCGATAATTACCGGTAATTATTCATCGCAATTAATATCAACCTAGTTATTGAAAGATAATCATGACAAAATCCTTGCTGATCGCATCCCTGTTGGCTATCGCTTTGACCGCTTGCAGCAAAAAAGAAGAAGCTCCAGCAGCACCAGCAGCAACTGAAGCTCCAGCAGCTGCTCCAGCAGCAGAAGCTCCAGCAGCACCAGCAGCTGCTCCAGCAGCAGAAGCTCCAGCTGCTCCAGCAACTGAAGCTCCAGCAGCTCCTGCAGCAGCTCCAGCTGAAGCACCAGCAGCTAAGTAATTAATCCAGTTTCTGGATGAAAAAGCCGACCCTCGGGTCGGCTTTTTTTATGTCCGCAGCATACGTTCGCATCGCGCTGCTCAGCTCACGGCATCACGGATGCGCGACCTCGACCCAGCCGAAGCCCTCTTCCTGGCATGCAATCATGACCTCGGCCTGATCGGCCAACACTCCGGTCAAGGCTGCCCGCGCCAGCTCCGGCGTATTGTTTTTCAGGCTGAGATGGGCACCCACTATCCTTTGCAGCCGTGACTTGTCCAGCGCTGCCAGTATCTCCCCCGCCGCATGATTCGACAGATGGCCGTACTCGCCGCCTATACGCTGCTTGAGTGACGGTGGATAAGTGGAATTGATGAGCATGTCGCGATCGTGATTGCACTCCAGCATCAAGGCATCACAACCGTCCAGCGCGGCTATCATATGCGCCGTACCATGCCCGGCATCAGTCAGCACTCCCAGGCTGCGTGCGCCGTCTCTGGCAACGTATTGCACCGGTTCACGGGCATCGTGCGGCACGGTATAGGGCGACAGCTCCAGGTCACCTATCGCAAAGCGCTCACTGTCACGACAGAAGTGCAGTTGCACGCCGTCACACTTATCCTGTACCGCCTGATATGTGCCATAGGTCAGCCAGACCGGCAACTTGTGACGACGGGCGAACTTGAATACGCCGCCTACATGATCCTGATGTTCGTGGGTAACGATAATGCCGGAGAGATCCGTCGGGAGCATCTGCAATCTGGCCAGACGTCTTTCGGTTTCCTTGATGCCGAAGCCGCAATCCAGCATCAGCGTAGTACGCGTGCTGCCGGATTGGGTAGAAATGAGTAAAGCGTTTCCTTCACTGCCACTGCCGAGGCTGGCAAATTTCATGCGCAGGCCTCGTCAGCGGGCATTACCACAAATTACTTCAGTTGCTCGTTCAACAGACTCAGGATACGTTCGCCTGTTTTCGACGATTCCAGCTTGCCGTCGCTGTTCAGCACAGTGATCTGGCTGGTATCGCCGGAGCTCTTGATGGCGACGCGATAGCGCGCTGCGGCTTTATCCTTGTCTGCCTTGGAAGAACCAAAGGTGAACAGATTCGCGAAGAAACCTTTTTTCTCGGTGTTTTTCGCATCATCGCCCTGATCTACGTAACGCACGAAGTACAGACCCTGACTGCGATCACGATCTTCGACAGTGAAGCCGACGCGATCCAGCGCCAGGCCAACACGACGCCATGCACGTTCAAAGCTTTCATCGACCTGTACGTAATTGCCGCTAGGCGCCTTGATTAGTTTGGCGCGCGAAGATTGCGCCACGACGTTGGCAACAGCTGCTTTGGCACGGGTATCTTCAGCACCCAGCGCAACCATCAGGCGCGACAGGAATTCCGCTTCCAGATCAGGATCCGAAGCACGCGCGGTCCACACGGTGGTTTCCTTGTCGGTGCCGGTCAGCACTTCTTCGGCGCCGCGGTGGCTGATGTAAATCTCGGTCGTGCCGCTGGTGCCGCGTTCCAGACGGGTACGGAACTTGTCGCGCTCACCGGTCGAGTACAGCGAATCGAATACTTTGCCCAGAGTCGAGCGGATAAAATCTTGCGGGATTTTGGCGCGGTTTTCTGCCCAATCGGTTTCCATCACGCCGGATTGTGGTGCTTCCAGGTTGATCAGGAAGCCGTTGTCTTGCCAGAAATCCTTAACCTTCGGCCACAAGACTTCAGGCGCCTGATTGACCACCAGCCAGCGCTGCGAACCATCGCGCTCTACGCGAATATCGTTGAAAGCCTTGGGTGCAACAGTAGCAGCCTGTTCCGCCGGACGTGTGGTCTGTTGCGCGTTATACGAAGAAGCCGTGGCAGTACCACGGTTTGTATCCGGCAAGGCGTAACGGTTTTCACGTTGCAACTGGGTCAGATCAGGAGGAATTTCCAGCGTAGGCGTCTTTTTCACCTCGCTTTTGTAGTCGATGCGTCCTGGCTCGAGGATCGAATTGATGGAACTGCATCCAGCCAGACCACCAGTGAGCGCGAGCAAGTAAATCATTCCACGTTTTGCGAAGCTACTTTGAGCCATGTAAGAAATCTTCCGAGTAATTATGTTGAATACTTAAAAAGCTAGTTCAGCTGGCAACTTCGGCTGCGAACGTCAAATCAAGGCTGATTGAGCGGGCTTATTGTAATACACCCGATTCACGCAGCGCGGCACGCACAGTTTCGTGAAACTCTGCAGCCAGCGGCACGATAGGCAAACGCATGCCCGACGAAATCAATCCCATCTCAACCATTGCCCATTTCACAGGAACCGGATTTGGTTCGATGAACAGCTTGTTGTGCAATGGAATCATTTTGTTGTTGATTTCGACCGCTTCAGCGACGCGCTGGTTCACTGCCGCATCACACAACTGATGCATTGCACGTGGGGCGACGTTGGCTGTGACAGAGATATTGCCTTTGGCACCGCAGAACATCAGCGCCATTGCGGTTGCATCGTCACCTGAATACACCGCGAAATCTTTACCTACCTGGCGCAGCAATTCAGTGCCGCGACCGATGTTGCCGGTTGCATCCTTGACGCCGATGATGCCTGGTACTTTCGACAGACGCACGATAGTGTCGTTCGACATGTCGGCTACGGTACGACCAGGGACGTTGTACAGGATCACAGGCAAATCAACCGCTTCAGCGATTTTTTTGAAGTGCTGGTACATGCCTTCCTGGGTCGGACGGTTGTAGTAAGGAACAACCTGCAACGACGCATCTGCGCCCACATCCTTGGCGAACTGGGTCAGCTCGATCGCTTCAGAGGTCGAGTTACCGCCGGTACCGGCAATGACAGGGACGCGCTTGGCGGTGTGCTCTACCGCGACGCGGATCAGCTCGCAATGTTCTTCAACTGAGACTGTCGGCGATTCACCGGTAGTACCGACGATCACGATGCCGTCCGTACCTTCTGCGATGTGCCAATCAATCAATTTACGCAAGCCTGGTATATCGAGTGTACCGTCGGCGTGCATGGGAGTAACGATTGCGACTAAGCTGCCCTGAATCATAGTAGTGTGTGAGCGAAAAAATTGGAGAATATTAGATTGTAGCGGATCGCCTGCTTATGTGGTGTGCTCTTGCAAAGAATAGAAGCTCAATTTAAGCGCAGATTGGTGGCTTTCGGGCCTTTATCGGCCTTAATCAGGCAAATTCTTTGCACCATGGCTGGTTTCGGCTCATCGACATAACCGTCCTCATAAGCCACCACTTGCAGCCCGTACTGCCGCGCAACCTCCAGCAATTCCCCGTGCGCCAGCAGGAAATCCGGGTTGGACGGCTTGCCAAACTGCTCATTTCCCAGCGCGAAGGTTTCGTAGATCAGCACGCCATGGTCCGCCAGGCTGGCCACCATGCTGCCCCAGAGCGGGCGATGCAGGTAGTTGGTGACAACGATGCCGGCAAACCTGGCTGCGGCAAACGGCCAGGTTGCGGCCGGATCATCGGTTTCCAGATCAACTTGCATGGTCTGGATACCGGGACCCGCGGCCAACGCCAGCGCTTCTGCATTCCGGTCGACTGCCAGTACCGCATGTCCATGCTGCGCCAGCAAACGGCTATGGCGCCCTGCTCCGCAAGCCAGATCCATCACCTCACCAGCCGGAATCAGCGGTGCAAAGCGTGTGACCCAGGCTGAAGCCCGGTCCATTGCATTATGTGCGTTAGTGCCTGGCATCTGCATCATCGGTTGTTGTGACACGCAAACTCAGTTCAGTAAAAAAGTAAGGGGAGAAATCAATAGCAACAAACCGGTCTCGGCTATCGTCATGACCGGCACCATCCAGAAATGCAGCACCTTCAAAAAGACCAGCGCCAGCACGATAAAGAAGCCATATGGCTCCAGCTGCGCAAACTTGTACGCATATTTATTCGGCAGCAGACTGGTCATGATGCGCCCGCCGTCCAGAGGTGGAATCGGAAACAGGTTAAACGCAAAAATCACCAGGTTGGTCAGGATCCCGGCCTGCGCCATGCGCATGAGGAATTCTTCGGTAGAACCGAAAGCGTGCAGGAAGACTGCCAGCAACATCCACATCAGGGCCATCACCAGATTCGCAGCCGGGCCGGCCAGCGCGACAAAAGCCATCTGCTTCTTGGGATTGCGCAAATTACCGAAATTGACCGGCACCGGCTTCGCGTAACCGAACAGAAACGGGCTACCTGCGAAATACAGCACGATAGGAATCAGCAAGGTACCGATAGGATCGATGTGCTTGATCGGGTTCAGGCTCATGCGCCCTTGTGCATAAGCAGTAGTGTCGCCGAAGTATTTGGCAGCATACGCATGCGCAGCTTCATGCAAGGTAATCGCAAACACGATAGGCAATGCATAAACGGAAAAGGTTTGAATAAGATCGTTCATCGGCAGAATTTTATCAGAGGGGATGCCGTCGTTTGTGACAACGGCGTAAGCAATCGGATATATACCCCCTCAGCACAGACATGGCGGCATACAAGACGCGCTTACCGGCCAGAGCCGACAAGCGCGATGGGAAAGGTTAGAACCCGAAGGGAACGGGCTATTTGGGCGTATTGCTGCGTTGCGCCGCTTGCCAAGGGGGCCACCCTTGGCGGCGCGACACGCCTTGCACTACCTCCCAAATAGCCGCGTTCGCACGCGCGGATATTGGTGAAATGAGTTCTCATTACAGACCGAACAGTGCAACATCGCCGCGCCCCTGGCGCTGCAATACGGGTTCACCGCTGGTCAGATCGATCACGGTAGTCGGCTCAAAACTGCAGGCGCCACCATCTATCACCAGATCCACCACCTTGTTCAGGCGGTCGCGCACCTCTTCCGGATCGGTCAGCGGCTCATCTTCACCCGGCAGGATCAATGTGGTGCCCAGCAAAGGTTGCGCCAATTCTTCCAGCAAGGCATGCACGATGCGGTTTTCCGGCACACGCAAACCTATCGTCTTGCGCGACGGGTGACTGAGGCGACGCGGCACTTCCTTGGTCGCTTCGAGGATGAAAGTGTAAGCACCCGGCGTGGCCGCTTTCAGCAAACGGTACTGCTGGTTATCCACTTTGGCGTACAGAGAAATCTCACTCAGGTCACGGCACAGCAGCGTCAGGTGATGCTTGTCGTCGACATTACGGATGCGACGCAGGCGCGCCACGGCATCCTTGTCGTCAAGATGACAGACCAGCGCATAGCAGGAATCCGTCGGCAAGGCGACGATGCCGCCATCTCTGACGATTTGCACAGCCTGATTAATCAGGCGCGCTTGCGGATTGTCCGGATGAATTTGAAAAAATTGGCTCATAAAATAAGAGCGGCGGCAGCTATTAAGCCACCGCCGCCACGCGTTCCTTTTTTAAAAAATTATCGCAGGTTACGCAATGCGGCAATACGATCTTCGATAGGCGGATGACTGGAGAACAAGGCAGCAAATCCAGGCTTATCGTTGATACCCAGCGAGGCCAGACCTTCAGGCAAGCTGGTCGGCTCTATGCCGCCCAGACGCGCCAAAGCTTTCATCATCGGTTGCGGGCTACCCAGCAATTTGGCGGCACCAGCATCCGCACGATATTCGCGATGACGCGAAAACCATGCGACGATCACCGAAGCGGCAATACCGAACACGATTTGCGACACGATCACGGTAATCGTATAACCGATGCCCTGGCTGTTATTGTTGTCACGCGAGATCGCACGATCAACAAAGTAACCAACCACACGCGACAGGAACACAACGAAGGTATTGACCACGCCTTGTACCAGCGTCATGGTCACCATGTCGCCATTGGCAACGTGGGCTACTTCATGTGCGAGCACGGCTTCAACTTCTTCCTTGGTCATGCTTTGCAGCAGTCCGGTCGACACCGCAACCAGGGCGGAATCACGGAAAGCGCCGGTCGCGAATGCATTCGGCTCGCCATCGTAAACAGCGACTTCCGGTGTGCGGATACCAGCACGTTGTGCCAGCTTGCCGACGGTGTCAACCAGCCACAATTCAGTGCTCGACGACGGCGCATCAATGACGCGTGCACCAGTTGACCACTTCGCCATCGGCTTGCTGATCAGCAGCGAGATGATGGAACCGGTAAAGCCAACCACCAGCGAGAATACCAGCAGCATAGGCAGGTTCAGTCCAGCCTGCGAGATAAAGCGGTCTACGCCCAGCAGTGACAGAACCACAGACATCACCGCGATAACTGCAATATTCGTCGCGATGAACAGGAAAATACGTTTCATTCAATAGCCTCCAGAGGGGGGTTAAGAGCGATTCCTAAATAAGACCGCAATCGAAAATTTCAATAGTGTAACTCACTGTTTTTAACGAAATCTTCACAACTTTTACCACCCCCAGTTATGCCATACCGGTTTGACACCCGTTGGCAACGGCGGCAAGCCGCCCAGATCAACGCGCGATTCGCCGGGGCCATGAAAATCGGAACCGCGTGAAGCGAGGAAATCATAATCCTTTGCCACCTTCGCATAAAAATCATATTGGTCGACGGTATGACTACCTGTCGTCACTTCGATTCCGACACCGCCGAAGGATTTAAATTCCTTAAACAAGGCGTCAAATGCGAGATCAGTAAATTTATAGCGTCCAGGATGCGCAATCACTGCGATGCCGCCGGCAGCACGTATCCAGTCCACCGAGTTCTGCAAACTGGCCCAGCGATGCGGGACAAAGCCAGGCTTGCCTTCCCCCAGATAATTAGCAAAAACATCATGCAGGTTATTGCACAAACCCAGTTCGATGATGTAACGCGCAAAGTGGGTACGTGAAATCAGGTCGGGATTATCGACGAATTTAAGTGCACCTTCATATGCACCTTTGATACCTATTTTTTCCAGTTGCGCGGCAATCTCACGCGCACGTGGTTCGCGCCCGCCACGGGTACTGGCCAGACCCTGAACCAGGGTTTCATTGGTTTCATCTATCTGCAAACCAACGATGTGCACGGTCTGTCCGGACCAGGTGATCGAAATCTCCACGCCCGCGACAAAGGGTAAATCCAGCGCGGCAGCAGCAGTACGTGCTTCCGCCAGGCCGCCGACTTCATCGTGATCGGTCATTGCCCATACATCGACGCCATTTTCCTTGGCGCGTGCAGCCAGAGCCGTCGGCGTCAAAGTACCGTCAGAAAAAATGGAGTGGCAGTGTAGGTCAGCGTTTAACATGCAGATTCAATAGTGTTGCGCCAGCAGAAGCGCATAGTAGGATTGTACGCGTGATGGCGCTGATTTGCTGTACGGCAAAAGACGATAGACGGCTTCAGGCCAGGAATTGTTCCATCGCAGCAGCCAGTTTTTCCGGTTGGTCATGTTGCAGCATGTGCCCCGCATCATCGAGCAGCACTACCTGCGCATCGGCAATACAGGCGATCCGTTCAGCGATCACCGCACGCGGATCAGTACCGAAACGCGCCAGCAGTTCACTCTGCTTGCCCTCCACCCATAAGACCGGCGCCGTAATCGCACGCCAGCAAGCCAGCACCTCTTCAATGCGATACAGATAAGGATTCGATAATCGATGTGCAGGATCAGCCTGCAACTCCCACCGCCCGTCCTTATCAGGTACCGCCCAATGGACAGATAAAAATGCCGCACGTTCATTATTCAGACGCGGATTATTCTTTTGCAGACGACGCGCCACCTCAGCTGAACTGCCATAGTTACGGAGTAGCGGCGGCTCACGCAGCTCATCCAGCCAATTGGTAAATCGCGCAGGCGCATCCTGCGCTTGCGTCGCCGGCATGCCAAAACCCTCTAGCAAAACCAGGCGCTTTACCCGTTGCGAGCGCACACCTGCATAAATGCCAGCGACGTTCGCACCCAGGCTATGTCCGAGCAGATTGACCGCATGCTCCGGTGAATAATGCTGCAGGATGGCATCCAGATCGGCCAGGTAATCAGGAAACCAATAGTTACCGGCAGCGTGATCCGTCAGACCGAAGCCGCGCCAATCCGGTGCAATCACATGCCACTCACCTTGCAGGCTATCGACCAGGAACTGGAACGAAGCAGACACATCCATCCAGCCATGCAACATGAACAGGACAGGTGCATCGGGCTCGCCCCAATGCCGTATGTGGTATTGCAAACCGCGGATAGTGATCCATTCTGAATACGAAGACTTCATGCTGAATTCAATAAAAAAAACGTGGGTAAAAATATCTCTGCAAAACGACTTGCAGTGGCCGCGCATGACTACTAAGCATTTTACATTCCAGCCACAGTCATATCTGGTCCGCGTAACCGCACCAGCGTAAACAAACAAAGCGCGCCGACAGCAGAACTGGCGGCGCGCTTTGCTGATAACTGATGTTATTTGCTGGTGTTGTCTTTAGCCGAGTCTTGCATTTTCACGCCGACTTCTTCGACCTTTTTACCGGCAGCGTCAGTCATGTTTGCCGCGCCCTGGGTGATGTCAGCCTTGGCTTTTTCTGCTTCGGCACTAACCTTGGCAGCGGCTTCATCTATCTTCTGTCCGGCAGCGGCTGCAGCCTGGTCAATCTTCTGACCGGTAGTTTCCGCCGGGCCACCGCTGACTTCTTCTTTTTTCTGACAAGCGGCCAGTCCTGCGATCAACACACTTGCTGCCAGTAGCGAAATGATAGTTTTGCTTGAATTCATGATTTTCCCTTTTTATGAAGTGATACGAACAAGATGTCTCAAACCAAATTGCACTGGCTGAGAGACACCCCTACGCATTGCGATTATCGATACGACAATCTTTCCATCAGACTAAGAACGTTGAATCAAGTTTCCATTTATGCAGTAACAGGGTGTAACAAATGCAAACAACAGGTGAAGCAGAAATCTAACGTGGGTCGCCTTGCAGCGCCTCCAGCTCCAGCTCACTGAAACCGGCCGCCCTGCGCGCATCCAGATTGAAAGGCCCACGTAAAACAGGTGCTTTGTAGTGCAAGGCCAAATCAGCATAACTTGTCACCGGATCAATCCCGCGCTCATCGCACAGCACTTTATACCAGTGATTGCCTATCGCCACGTGCCCTATCTCGTCGCGCAGGATGATATCCAGTATCTCTGCCGCCGCCTGATCGCCGGCCTGCGCCAGCTTGGCCCGGGTCAGTGGTGTCGCATCCAGCCCGCGTGCTTCCAGCGTACGCGGCACCAGCGCCATGCGCGCCAGGATGTCGCCGCTGGTTTTGTCTGCCATTTCCCACATACTGTTGTGTGCCGGGAAATCGCCATATTGATGACCCAGTATCTGCAAATGCCCGGCCAGCAGCGAGAAATGCAGCGCCTCTTCACCCGCCACCTGCAACCAGTCTGCGTAGTAAGCCGCCGGCATACCGGCAAAGCGCCAGATGGCGTCCAGCGCCAGGTTGATCGCGTTGAACTCGATATGCGTCAGCGCATGGATCAGCGCAGCGCGTCCTTCGGTCGTGCGCATAGAGCGATGTTTAACAAATTTGGGCGAGATCAGCTCGGGCAAGAGCGGGCGTCCCGGTATGCTCACCTGTGCCTCTAAATTGGCACCCGGATCCAGTCCGATCATCCCCTCACCCCAGGATTTTGCCAATTCGATCACACCTACAGCCTTGGCGGTGGCGTCAGTCTGCCCGGCCCAGTGCAAGGCCAGTGCGCGCAATTCAATATGTGCGCCGGGCGCGGATGCGAGGATATTCATGTGAGTGACGTAAAATAGCGCTTTACGCTTTACTTTATTAAAGCAGCCAGGCCCGGCGCCTAAATTCATCCGGCGCGGGACTTCCAATTCAGGAATGCGACCCCATCTGGGGAGATTGATCCGGCTACGGGACTTGTAGCCTTGCCTTCAGGCACGATTAAAACCTTACTATTCTACTGACAACATGGCCATCTACCAATTAGGCGAGCACGTCCCCGATATTGCCGCCAGCGCGTATGTGACGGATACCGCCACCGTAGTCGGACGCGTCACGATCAAGGACAACTCCAGCGTCTGGTTCCAGGTTGCCATCCGCGGTGACAACGAAGACATCACGATAGGCCGCAACTGCAATCTGCAGGAAGGCGCTGTACTGCATGCAGACCCCGGCTTTCCGCTGACACTGGCAGACAATGTCAGCGTCGGACATCAGGCCATGATACATGGCTGCAGCATAGGTGAAGGTTCATTAGTCGGAATCCAGGCCATCATTCTGAACGGCGCAAAAATCGGCAAGAACTGCCTGGTCGGTGCCGGTGCACTGGTCACCGAAGGCAAGGAATTCCCGGATAACTCGCTGATCCTGGGCGCACCTGCCCGGGCCATACGCACACTGAATGAGGCGGACGTCGCCAACTTGCAGCGCATTGCCAACAGCTATGTAGAACGTGCGCGCGAATTTAAAGATAAATTGAAACGGATAGGATAAGCATGACCGATACACTACAAAAATTCATGTTCGAAAACACTGCGGTACGCGGTGAACTGGTCGATGTTTCCGAAACATGGAAGCATGTGCAGGCACGACGTGAATATCCTGCAGCGGTGAAAACAATACTCGGCGAAATGCTGTCGGCCGCTGCACTCCTGTCCGCCAACCTGAAATTCAACGGCGCCATCGTGATGCAAATCCACGGCGACGGTCCGCTGCGTTTGCTGGTGGTTGAATGTGACTCCGACCTGAATATGCGCGCAACGGCCAAACTGTCGGACACCGCAGTCATCGCCGACGATGCAACCCTGCCGCAACTGGTCAACCAGAATGGCGGCGGCCGCTTTGTCATTACACTGGATCCGAAAGATAAACTGCCGGGCCAGCAAGCGTATCAGGGCATCGTACCGCTGGATGGCGAATCGGTAGCGACCGTCATCGAAAACTACATGATGCGCTCAGAACAGCTGGACACCCGCCTGTGGCTGGCGGCTGACGCCCATGTCTCACGTGGTTTGCTGCTGCAAAAATTGCCAGGCGAAGGCGGCATCAAGTCGGCCAGCGGTGAAGAGATGGAACCATGGGATCGCTCCGTGATGCTGGCGTCCACCCTGCGCACCGAAGAATTGCTCTCGACTGATATCGAAACTGTGATGCGTCGCCTGTTCTGGGAAGAAGACATCCGCATTTTCGATCCGAAACATCCGAACTTCCTGTGCACCTGCACACGCGAAAAAGTCGGCTCCATGCTGAAGATGCTGGGTCAGGCGGAAGTGGATTCGGCGTTAGAAGAAATGGGGAAACTGGCGATAGACTGCGACTTCTGCGGTCAGCATTACGAGTTCGATCCGGTCGATTGCGCACAACTGTTCGTCAGCGAAGCACCGGTAGAAACCCTGATTCCGGCCAGCCCGATCAAGCACTGATGCAAAATACGATGCGTGTCATGCGACACGCATCATTCAACGTTTTTCTTTGGGTTCTATGACAGGCGGGGGAATGGCGACGAAGTTGGATTTCTTGCTAGGGTCAAGAATCTGCACGAACACTTCGTTTTCCTTGATCATGCCCAGCTCGTAACGGGCGCGTTCTTCAACGGCGCCGGTACCTTCCTTCAAATCCTGCACTTCAGAATTCAGCTTGGCGTTACGCGCCTTGAGCTCATCATTCTTTTTCTGTGCCGCGACCACCTGGTGATCGAGATCCCATACGCGCAGCCAGCCGCCCTTCCCCAGCCAGAGCGGGAATTGGATCAGCACTACCAGCGCTGCGAGACAAAGAATAATGAGGCGCATCAGACATCTACAAGGAAATTCCGGTCATTCAGCAAAGCTGCATGACCGGATAGCGCTTACTTCAGATTGTAGAATGCACCGCGACCTGGATAGCTCGCGATATCACCCAAATCTTCTTCTATGCGCAGCAATTGGTTGTACTTCGCCATACGATCCGAACGCGACATCGAGCCGGTTTTGATTTGCAGCGAATTGGTGCCAACTGCGATATCCGCAATGGTCGAATCTTCGGTTTCGCCCGAGCGATGCGAAATCACAGCGGTGTAACCAGCACGTTTCGCCATTTCAATCGCAGCGAACGTTTCGGTCAGGGTACCGATCTGGTTGATCTTGATCAGGATCGAGTTAGCGATGTTTTTCTGGATGCCTTCACGCAGGATCTTGGTGTTGGTCACGAACAAATCGTCGCCGACCAATTGCACTTTTTTACCCAATGCGTTGGTCAGTGTCGCCCAGCCTTCCCAATCGTTTTCAGCCATGCCGTCTTCGATCGAGATGATAGGGTATTTGTCGCACCAGGTGCCCAGCAGGTTGGTGAAGTCAGCGCTCGACAAGGTCATGCCTTCGCCGGACAGATTGTATTTGCCATCTTTGTAGAATTCGCTGGCTGCGCAATCCAGGCCCAGAGCGATCTGTGTACCTGGCTCGTAGCCGGCTTGTTCGATCGCTTGCAGGATCAGTTTGATCGCTGCTTCGTGATTTTCCACCGAAGGAGCGAAACCGCCTTCATCACCTACCGAAGTTGGCAAGCCTTTGTCATTGATGATTTTTTTCAGGGTGTGGAACACTTCCGCACCGTAGCGGATGGCTTCGCGGAAGCTAGGCGCACCGACTGGAATAATCATGAATTCTTGCAAATCCAGATTGTTGTTTGCGTGTGCACCGCCGTTGATGACGTTCATCATAGGCACAGGCATTTGCATTGCGCCGGAACCGCCGAAGTAGCGATACAGTGGCAAGCCGGACTCTTCAGCCGCTGCTTTGGCAACTGCCATCGACACTGCCAAAGTAGCGTTTGCGCCCAGGCGCGATTTGCTTTCGGTACCATCGAGATCGATCAGGGTACGGTCAAGGAAAGCCTGTTCGTTGGCATCCAGGCCCATGATCGCTTCGGAGATTTCGGTGTTGATGTTCTCACATGCCTTCAACACGCCTTTGCCGAAATAACGACTCTTGTCGCCATCGCGCAATTCGATTGCTTCGCGCGAACCGGTCGACGCGCCGGACGGTACGGCCGCACGGCCCATGACACCGGATTCCAGCAAGACATCGCATTCAACGGTCGGATTGCCGCGTGAATCAATTACTTCGCGACCAATGATGTCAACAATTGCACTCATCTAATTCTCCTAAATTACAAATTCTTTTAACGTTTGTATGAATATGGAAGCTGCTTCGATACTCGTTGCCGGGTTTATATCCCCTTTACTTCTTGGCCTGCCCTGCATGTTTGTGTGCCAGCGCCGCCTTGATGAACGAGATGAACAACGGATGTCCGTCACGCGGGGTTGACTTGAACTCAGGGTGATACTGCACGCCGACATACCAAGGGTGCGCGGTACGTGGCAATTCCATGATTTCACACAGGGATTCGGTTGGTGTGCGCGCCGAAACAATCAGGCCTGCATCTTCAACACGACCAAGATAATGATTATTTGCTTCATAGCGATGACGGTGACGCTCGGTCACTTCATTGCCATAGATTTCTGCTGCCAGCGTACCCGGCTTGACTGCACAGGTTTGCGCACCCAGGCGCATGGTGCCGCCCAGATCGGAATTGGCATCACGACGTTCTACTTTGCCGTCATGGTTTTGCCATTCATTGATCAGTGCTACCACTGGTTGTTCGGTGTCCGGATCGAACTCGGTCGAGTTGGCTTTAGTCAGACCAGCCACATCGCGCGCATATTCAATCAGCGCGACTTGCATGCCGAGGCAGATGCCGAGGTAAGGGATTTTGCTTTCGCGGGCAAAACGGGCAGAAGCAATCTTGCCTTCTACACCGCGCTTGCCGAAGCCGCCAGGTACCAGGATCGCATCGTACTTGGCCAGGCATTGCGGACCGGTCGATTCGATTTCTTCCGAATCCAGGTACTCGATATTGACGCGGCTTTCGGTATGAATGCCGGCGTGACGCAATGCTTCCGTCAGCGATTTGTACGACTCGGTCAGGTCGACGTACTTACCGACCATACCGATGGTGACGCTGTCTTTTGGATTTTCCAGTGCATGTACCAGTTTGGTCCAGATCGACAGATCGGCCGGTTTTGGCGACAAGGCGAGTTTTTCGCAAACGATGCGATCCAGGCCCTGGTCATGCAGCATTTGAGGAATCTTGTAAATCGTGTCGGCATCCCAGACCGAGATAACCGCGTCTTCCTGTACGTTCGAGAACAGCGAAATCTTCGCCCGTTCATCATCAGGAATCTGGCGATCTGCACGGCACAGCAAGGCGTCTGGCGAAATACCGATTTCACGCAGTTTTTGTACGCTGTGCTGGGTCGGTTTGGTTTTCAGTTCACCGGCAGACGCGAGGTAAGGAACCAGGGTCAGGTGCACAAATGCGGCAGCGTTACGGCCGGCGCGCAAACTCAGTTGACGGGCAGCTTCGAGGAAAGGCAACGATTCGATATCGCCGACCGTACCGCCGATTTCCACCAGAGCAACATCAAAACCTTCAGCGCCACGATGGATGTAATCCTGGATCTCGTTGGTGATGTGCGGAATAACCTGCACCGTCTTGCCCAGATACTCACCGCGACGTTCCTTGCGGATCACGGATTCATAAATCTGGCCGGTCGTAAAGTTATTCACCTTGCGCATCTTGGCGGTGATGAAGCGTTCATAGTGACCGAGATCGAGATCGGTCTCGGCGCCGTCTTCGGTAACGAAGACTTCACCGTGCTGGAACGGACTCATCGTGCCTGGATCAACGTTGATATACGGATCGAGCTTGAGAAGAGTGACTTTGAGGCCGCGCGATTCGAGGATCGCAGCGAGAGAGGCGGCGGCTATCCCTTTACCGAGGGAAGACACAACGCCGCCAGTGACGAATACAAACTTGGTCATTACAGAAGGTGCCGAATGGCACGTGCGGGAAATTCAAATTATACCGCAAACCCACCTGGTTCTTCGAGGTTTTCAGATGAATTTAAAGCCGGCGAAACAAATTCTCCGGTTTCCCTCCTGCCGCGTTCAGGCCTGTATCGGCAAAACCTTGTGGCACAAGGCTTTGCGCAAAAAACCAGTGACAGTACAAAAATCGCAACGCCAGCCGAAGTACCCTGTCAACGGCCATACCAGTAGCGCGCATGCTCGCTGCGATAATCGCTCACTTGCAGCTGCTGGCCGAAATGCAGGCTGATGGCGCCGGTATCATCGCTGCGCAGGCGTGAAATCCCCAAAGCGCCGTAGCGATCATAGACTTCCTGCTTGGGATGACGGTAACGGTTGCGGTAACCGACCTGGAACACTGCAAATTGCGGATCGACGGCACGCAGGAAAGGCTCGGTCGATGAGGTACCGCTGCCGTGATGCGGCGCCAGCAATATATCGGCGCGCAACATATCTGCCTGATTGGCGACCAGCTCCGCCTCCTGCCGCGCTTCTATATCGCCAGGCAACAGGATGGCGTGCTCGCCCAGCGTAATCTTCAGCGTGCAACTGCGCGCATTTGGCTTCCACTTGCTGCTCTCGTAACTATCAGTTGACGGATGCAACACCTCAAACCGCGCACCATCCCACTCCCAAGTCTGCCCGGCCGCACAACGCTGGTGCGGCGGCCCGCTATTCACTATCGGGTGATCGAGCGGCAGCGAACTCGACAGCTGCGCGACTTCGACTTCCTTCAATATTGACAAGGCTCCGCCCGAATGGTCGTTGTCGCTATGCGAAATCATCACACCGTCGAGCCGGTTAATCCCGCGCGCATGCAGATAAGGCAGGATGACGCGATTGCCGCCGTCCGATTCCGGCGCGTAAACCGGCCCGGTATCGTAGAGCAGGCGGTGTTTTTCCGTTTCCACCAGCAAGGCCATGCCCTGCCCTACATCAAAGGCCGTCACCCACATTTCACCCGCACGCGGATGAGCCGCAGTATTCAACAGCAAGGGCAACCAGGCAAATGCGCCCAGGTATCGCGCAGGCCAGCCACGCGGCGCCAGCATCCAGACCGTGCCAGACAGGGCCAGCGCAAACATCCACCATGCAGGAATAGGCACAGTCCAGACGGCCAATTGCCAGCCACTCATCCAGCCCAGCAATTGCGCCAGCTCCCGGATCAGGAAATGCGCAAACTCCAGACACCAGCCGGATAAAGGCGCGGGCAACACGCTGCCTGCCAGTGCCAGCGGCGTAACAAAGAAACTGACTAGCGGTATCGCCACCGCATTGGCGATCGGACTGACCAGTGAAGCCTGGCCAAACAACAATACGGTAAACGGCACCAGCCCTATCGTGACTGCGTATTGCGTCAACCCGGCGTTCTTCAATGCAACACGCCAACGCGATTGTGCAGACTGGGCGGGTGCCCGCGCCCGTCCGACGCTGACATACATGATCACTGCAACAGCGCCGAAAGAGAGCCAGAAACCCGGCCCCAGTACCGCCCAAGGATCAAGCACCACCACCACACCCAAGGCTACACACAAGACATAAGAAACGCTGGTAATCCGGCCGTACCACAAGGCCAGCGCCACCACCGTCAGCATATACAGCGTGCGCTGCGCAGGCACTCCGGAACCGGCCAGCAAGACATACACCAGAGCTGCCAGACCGCCCGCCAGCGCCGCGGCTTTTTGCGCCGGCAGCAGCAAAGGCAACCTGGCTAAAGTGAAAAAAGAACGCCGCCACAATGCAAAGACCAGACCGGCAAACATGGCGGCGATCATGGTGATATGCAAACCGGAAATTGAGATCAGATGAGAGACGCCGGTCCGGTTGAATACCGCCCAGTCCGATTGGCTGATAGCGCGCTGATCACCCACCACCAGCGCCACGATCACACCCGCATAGGGCTTCCCATCCAGCGTTCGTTCAATACGTTGCCGCAACCAGCCGCGACTACGCTCGACCACATTATTGAAACTGAACACAAACGGAGAGAGTCGCTGATTCTTCAGCTCGGCTTTTTGATCCGGACGCACATAACCAGTGGCACGGATATTCTGCTCCAGCAACCAGCGCTCGTAATCAAAACCATACGGATTGGCATTGCCATGCGGGCGCTTCAGTCGCAAGGTCAGCTGCCAGCGCTCACCGGCATGTATCTCGCTAATTGGTGTCGCATCCGCCGGATTAAAGGATGAGTACCAGGACAAAGCCAGCTTGCCCGGTATGGTCGGCACCACGCCTTCCAGCGGCAAAACTTCTTCAACCGCAAAGTTGAAACGCACACCACGTTCAACATAATTCGGCAGGCTGGAGATCGTTCCAATCACGGTGATGTCCTTGCCCTCCAGATCCTTCGCCAACTCATGCGACAAATAATATTGCGCGAATAAAGCTGCCCAGATGAAGCCCAGGATCGCACCAAACAGTACGAATAAAGGGGGCTTGAGTTTTTGCAAGATGGAGTGACGCGCCAGTGCGATCAATACACAGGCAGCAATCAGAAGCAGCAGGATGGTGAAATATTGCGGCAGCGTAGCGCGTGTTTGTAGCCAGGCGGCCCCTATGACAAAGCCGAGGATTGCACTACGCATGCCTGCAGCTAGATAAAGCCGCCCAGCCGCGGCATCACGGCAAGCGCATTGGCGGTCGTCTGGCGTGCGACGACGTCCAGCGGCAGTTCACGCAATTCAGCCAGCACCTGGCCTATACGTGGCAATTGCTCAGGACTATTGCGCTCAGGGTGCAACCAGGCCGGAGAAATATCGGGCGCATCGGTTTCCAGCACGATGGCTTCAATCGGCAAGGTCGCCGCCATGCGCCTGATCTGCAGCGCACGCGTAAAAGTCATGGCACCGCCAAAACCGAGTTTGAAATTGAGAGAGATAAAGGTTTCAGCCTGCTGGAAGCTGCCGTTGAAAGCATGTGCAATGCCGCCGACCACTTTTATGCGACGCAAGTATTTCAGGATGCTGTCCTGCGAACGCCGCACATGGAGCAACACCGGCAAGTCAAAATCACGCGCGATCTTGAGCTGTTCTGCATAAAAGAATTCCTGCTTCTCGCGCATCTCCGGCGTGGTCAGCATAGGCACAAAAAAATCCAGGCCTATCTCACCCAATGCGACAAAACGGGGATCGTTCATCGCAGCAGCCACCGTCTCGCGCAACAGCGCGAGATCACTCTCCTGTGCCTGCGGTACATAGATGGGATGGATGCCGAGGGCGTAACTGCAATTGGCATGCTTGCGCGCCAGCTCAGCCACCGTCACGAAGTTGTCGCGCGCAACCGCCGGGATCACGATCATGCTGACCTCACTTTGCGCCGCACCGACTGCAATGGTGTCTTCAACACCCGCAAACTCAGCCGCATCCAGATGACAGTGTGTATCTACCCACATATCAACGATGCGCAATCAGATGATAGAAGTGCAAATCATCCATAGCTATCCCGAAAATCAATCCGTATAAGGCTGCAGCCCCTCATCCGACAAACGCAGAATCCGGTCGCAGTGCGTCGCCAGCTCAACATCATGCGTCACGATGATAAACGCGGTGCCCAAAGTACGTGACAACTCCAGCATCAGGTCGAAAGTTTTTTGCGCAGTCGCTCTATCCAGGTTACCGGTAGGTTCATCTGCCAGTACGCAAGCCGGTTGCGTCACCAGCGCCCGCGCCAGTGCCACCCGTTGTCGCTCACCACCGGACAACTCACCCGGCACGTGTGTGACGCGATGCTCAAGACCGACCCGCGCCAATATTTTGCGCGCTGTTTCATGCGCTTCCGCACGTGGCACACGCCGTATCATCAGCGGCATCGCCACATTATCCAACGCAGAAAACTCTGGTAAGAGATGATGGAACTGATACACAAAGCCCAGCGACTGGTTACGCAAGTCACCACGCTTCTTTTCATCCAGCGTCGCAAAGTCCTGCCCCAGCAAGGTCACCGAACCTTCACTAGGCGTATCCAGGCCACCTAGCAAATGCAGCAAGGTTGATTTGCCGGAACCAGAAGCGCCGACGATGGCCACGCGTTCGCCCTTGACGATATCCAGGCTGATGCCTTTCAGCACATTGACCGCATACTTCCCTTGCGTGAAAGTCTTAGCCAGATCGCGACACGCCAATACTTGATCACTCATAACGCAATGCCTCCGCAGGTTTTACGCGGGCAGCCCACCAGCTTGGGTACAGCGTCGCAACAAAAGAAAGTACCACGGCCACGCTACCGATCGTCCAGACATCGTTCCAGCGCAAATCGGATGGCAGTTCGCTAATCAGATAAATATCCTTAGGCAGGAACTGCACCTGCAGCAAGCGTTCGATGAACGGCACGATCACATCGATATTCGAAGCGATCAGCACACCACCACCGACACCCAGCGCAGTACCTATCAGACCGACCAAAGCGCCCTGGATCATGAAGATCTTCATGATGGAACGCGGCGAAGCACCGAGGGTACGCAGAATTGCGATGTCGGCTTGCTTGTCGGTCACTGTCATCACCAAGGTAGACACCAGATTGAATGCCGCTACCGCGATAATCAGGGTCAGAATGATGAACATCATGCGTTTTTCTGTCTGCACCGCAGCGAACCAGTTACGGTTCTGACGCGACCAGTCACGTATCAGCACATTGCCGCTGATGACTTGCGTCAAATCCATCGCTACCTGCGGCGCCTGTTGCATATCCTTGATCTTCAGGCGCAAACCGGAGGGCGCCGGCAGCTTGAACATGGTCATCGCATCATTAATATGGATGAAGGCCAGCGTCGAATCGTATTCAAAGTGACCAGAATCAAAAATCCCGGCCACGGTAAATTGCTTGAGACGCGGGATTACACCTGCTGGCGTAACCTGCCCTTGCGGCGCGATCATCGTCACCTTGTCACCCAGTTGCGCGCCCATGCTGCGTGCCAGCTCATTGCCCAGCACGATATTAAATTCACCTGCGCGCAAATTATTCAGACTGCCCTGACGCACCTGTGACGCGACGTCCGAAACTTTAGGCTCTTCTGCCGGCAACACACCACGCACCGCGACACCACGCAAAGTGTCATCACGCGTCATCATGGCCTGTGCATCCACATACGGTGCAGCGCCCAGTACTTCTTTATTGGTGAAGGCTTCACGCGCAGTCGCCTGCCAGTCCGGCAACGCACCTTGCGGCTCAAAGATTTCTATATGTGAGAGCACCGACAGCATGCGGTCACGCACTTCCTTCTGGAAGCCGTTCATGACCGACAACACAATAATCAGTGCCGCCACGCCGAGCGCGATACCCGCCATCGAAATCAGCGAGATAAATGAAATAAAGCTGTTACGACCACTACGTCGTCCGGCACGCGTATAACGTATGCCGACCAGCCATTCGAAAGATAGGTTTTTTATGATGCTCAAAGAGGGCTCCTGAATGCAGCACGCAGTTTGCCATACATTCCCCCTTGCCAGCACGGCACAAGGTTGAAAAGCGGCAAGCGTACCAGCGATTGACTATGCCATATCTATTTACGTTCCCGGCAGATACAAATGCAGATAACGGTCCAGACAACGATCCAGATAGCAGCGGATCACGCAATTGCCCTACAATCGCGGCATGACTCAACTTGCACTCCTATTACCGTACGCCCTGCCACAGAAAGAATTGGCACGCGACCTGCTGCGTGAGCTGAAAACGCCCGCACTCGCCACCCTGCTCGGACGCGGCGATATAAACGAACATCAGGTATTGGACGGCTTTGCCCGCAGCCTGCCGCATGAAGCCTGGCTCGCGCAGCAATTCGGCCTGGACAGCGCGGACGACACCAGCCCCGCGGCAGCACGCAATGCCATGGCCGCTTACGGCCTGCCAGCCACCGACGGTGCCTGGTTCATCCTGCAGCCGGTGCATTTACATATCGCCCGCGACCATCTGGTCCTGACCGATCCGCAACAATTGCAATTGGCTGAAGAAGACGCACGCGCCCTGTTTGACGTCGTGCAGCCCTTGTTTGCAGAAACCGGACAAGCGCTGCTGTATGGCGATGCGCAAACCTGGTTCCTGCGCGCCGACGACTTATCTGCTTTGCAGACGTCAACTCCGGGCGCAGCCTGCGGTCACAACATCGACATCTGGATGCCCAAGGGCGAAAAAGCGCGTGACTGGCGGCGCCTGCAAAACGAAGTACAAATGCATTGGCATGCCCATCCGACCAATGAAGCACGTGAAATGCGCGGCCTGAAACCAGTCAACTCAGTCTGGCTATGGGGCGCCACAAACAGCAATAATACGGCTCCGGCACAGAAATTTGAAGAAACGTTCAGTTTATCTGCCGAGCACAATCCGCTGGTCGGCGCAGAGCTGAGGCAGCGTGCCGTGAGCTCCGCCGCCGAGCTGCTGGCCACCCACCCGCAGCGCGGACTGCTCACACTGGACAGCCTGATTGCCCCGGCCATGGCTGGTGACTGGGCGGAATGGCTGGTGCGCCTGCAAGCGATGGAAAGCATCTGGTTCGCACCTTTGCTGGAAGCACTGAAGAATGGTCAGCTCGATCAGCTCAGCATCACGCTCAGCAATAACACCGCCTTATCGACCATCACCAGCAGCAAATCATCGTTGCGCAAATTCTGGCGCAAAGCATCACTCGCACGACTGGCACCATGACCCGTATCACGACTCGCCCCTACCCCTTCCGCGACGCCGAACGCATGCTGCAAAGCGGCGTGCACCCGGTCATGGCACGTCTGTATGCCGCACGCGGCTTGCTCGACATCAAGGAATTGAATAGCGAACTGACTGCTCTGATTCCACCGCCCGGTTTGCTGCAAATAGACGTCGCAGCCAGCTACCTGGCCGACGCGATTGCCGCCAAAAAGAAACTCGTCATCGTCGCCGACTACGATTGCGATGGCGCGACCGCCTGTGCGGTTGCGCTGCGTGGTTTGCGCGCGATGGGTGCCATCGTCGACTTCATCGTGCCGAATCGCTTTGAATACGGCTACGGCCTGACGCCGGAAATCGTCGCACTCGCGGTCCGCGAAAAAACACCCGACGTCATCGTCACCGTCGACAACGGCATCGCCAGCATAGACGGCGTCGCCGAAGCCAATCGCCGCGGCATCGACGTGGTCGTGACCGATCATCACTTGCCCGCAGACACCTTGCCAGCAGCGCGCGTGATCGTGAACCCGAACCAGCCGGATTGCGGCTTCCCGAGCAAAAACCTGGCCGGCGTCGGCGTCATGTTTTACGTGCTGCTGGCCTTGCGTGCCGAAATGCGCAAACGCGGTGTCTTCGATGCGCAGACGCAACCCAAGCTGGATACCCTGCTCGATCTGGTCGCCCTCGGCACCGTGGCCGACGTGGTCAAGCTCGACGCCAACAACCGCATCCTGGTCGCCCAAGGTTTGAAGCGCATGCGCGCCGGACGCATGCATGCAGGCGTTGCCGCCCTGTTCCGCGCGGCAGGACGTGAAGCACGTCGCGCCTCACCGTTCGACCTTGGCTTTGCACTGGGGCCGCGCCTGAATGCCGCCGGTCGCCTGTCGGACATGTCGCTAGGCATAGAATGCCTGACCACTGATGACGAAGGCCGTGCCTGGGCTATCGCGCAGCAACTCGATGAAATCAATCGTGAACGTCGCACCATCGAAGCGGATATGCAGGACACCGCACTGCTCTTGCTGGAAAACTTCAATCCGCAAGACAAGACCACCATCAGCGTGTTTGATCCGAGCTGGCATCAGGGTGTAATCGGTATCGTTGCTTCACGCCTGAAAGACAAGTTTTACCGCCCGACGATTACCTTTGCCGATGCTGGCGATGGCTGGATCAAGGGTTCAGGTCGCTCAATTGCTGGCTTCCATTTGCGCGACGCGCTAGACCTGGTATCCAAGCACGCGCCCACACTGATAGATAAATTCGGCGGCCATGCGATGGCGGCTGGCTTGACGATACGGGCAGATGCGCTGGAAGCGTTTACGGCAGCGTTTGAAGCGGTAGGCAAGGACTGGCTGGATCAGAATCAGCTGGAACGCGTAGTGGAAACCGACGGCCCGCTGGAAACCGCTTACTTCACCACGCAATTCATAGAATTGATGGAAGCACAGGTTTGGGGTCAGGGCTTTGCGCCACCGGTTTTCTGCGATGAGTTCCGCGTCGTCAATCAACGCATCCTGAAAGAACGCCACCTCAAGCTGACACTGGAAAAAGATGGTGCCAGCTATGACGCTATCTGGTTCGGGCACATAGACTCACTACCGAGTCGTGCGCGTGTAGCCTTCCGTCTGGATGCAAATGAATTCAATGGCAGAACCCGCGTCCAGTTGCTGGTCGAGCATGCGGAAGCTGCCAGCTAAATCTGTTCAAGCAAGCAGGTGTCAACGCACCGGCAGAAATTGCAGGAAGGAACCACCGATCAGGTTTTGCACATAGGTGATACCGGCGCGGCGGTACTTCTCAGTCAGGAACTCGGCCATCAGGTCGAGTCGACCAACTACCTTGCCGAATTCCCGCTCAAAGCTCAGGTTCCGCCCGTTTTCGCTGATATCGTCCGCCAGCAGCAAGACCTTGCCATTACTGTCGCGCCTGCTGCCCAGCAGCCACACCGCGATTTCGATATTGCGCGCTGCATTGTAGATATGCTGCGCGTCCAGCCCGTCTATCAGGAAAAATTCGGTTTTGCCGTCATGTGCGGCAACGATCATGTCGGCACTGCTGTAAATCAGCGCCGCCACCCGGTCGCCGCTGAACTCAGGGCTCAGAGCCAGGGACAAGGCCTTGATGTCGCGCTGCCCCTGCAAGCCCGGCCAGGCCTGACGCTGCGCCACCGCCGCCCGCACCCGCTTGATGCTTTCTTCGCGGCTGGTGCCGGTTTTACGCCATTCGGCAGGATTGCGCCGGTACAGCTTATCCATCAGCAGGTACAAGCTTTCCAGATTGTCACGCATGGCGATGGTCGCGATCCGGTTGGTATCCGACTGCGCCATCTCTTTACCGCTGGCTGACATACCCTTGACTTCCCCGCGTGGCGCCGGGGTCGTGGAACAGCCTGTCAGTACCGCACATACGCAAAAAAACGCGCAAATGTGTCGCGACCGCTCCATATTTGTTACTCCCTGAGTAATATTTATCAGTAGTCTTAATATTGAAAAAACGATATCCCAAGCCAGTTTGCCCTAGAAACTGGCTTAAAAGCAAACACTAGCTCAGGTATAATTCACGGTTTGATTGCTGAAGAAATATCATGGAAGCTGAACGCTTAAACTCCCTCGAATCCCTGCTCGCCGATCTCACGACTCGCGCGGCTGAACTCCGGAGGTATCTTTGACTTCGATGTGAAGTCAGAGAAACTCGACCAGGTCAACGGTGAACTCGAAGACCCGGATGTCTGGAACGACCAGAAACGCGCCCAGGATCTGGGCAAAGAAAAGAAATCGCTGGAAGCGATTGTCCACACGCTGATCAAGATCGATGCAGAGCTGAACGACGCCCGCGATCTGTTTGAAATGGCGCGTGAAGAAAAAGACGAAGACACCATCGCCGCCATCGAACAGGATGCACAGGAACTGCTGAAGCTGGTCGAAGGCATGGAATTCCGTCGCATGTTCAACAATCCGATGGATGCCAACAACTGCTTTATCGATATCCAGGCTGGTGCCGGCGGTACCGAGGCGCAGGACTGGGCGTCGATGCTGCTGCGCCAATACCTGCGCTATTGCGAACGCAAAGGCTTCAAAGTCGAAATCCTCGAACAATCCGACGGCGAGGTTGCAGGCATCAAAACCGCGACCCTTAAGGTTGAAGGCGACTACGCCTATGGCTTCCTGCGCACCGAAACCGGCGTGCATCGCCTGGTGCGCAAATCGCCGTTCGATTCTGCCAACGGTCGTCACACCTCGTTCTCCAGCTTGTTCGTCTACCCTGAAGTCGACGACTCGATCGAGATCGACATCAATCCGGCCGATGTCCGCATCGACACCTATCGTGCGTCCGGCGCGGGTGGTCAGCACATCAATAAAACCGACTCCGCTGTGCGTCTGACGCACGGTCCGTCCGGCATTGTCGTGCAATGTCAGAACGACCGTTCGCAGCATCGCAACAAAGCCGAAGCATGGGACATGCTGAAAGCCAAACTGTTTGAACTGGAATTGCGCAATCGCATGAGCGAACAGCAAAAGCTGGAAGACTCCAAAACCGACGTCGGCTGGGGCCACCAGATCCGTTCCTACGTACTGGATCAATCCCGCATCAAGGATTTGCGTACCAACTTTGAAACCGGCAATACCAAGGCGGTACTCGACGGCGACATCGACGATTTCATCGCCGCATCGCTGAAGCAAGGCGTATAAGCAGCACCGAGTACCTCCGTCAATAAAACACATTTACATACAGATTGTTGCCTCCCATGACTACGCACAACGACGACGCTGCAGCAGCGCTACCGCAAGACGAAAACAAAATCATCGCCGAGCGCCGCGCCAAGCTGAGCACCTTGCGTGAACAAGGTATCGCGTTCCCGAACGACTTCCGTCCACAACATAAAGCAGCCGACCTGCACGCGCAGTACGACAGCAAGACGCGCGAAGAACTGGAAGCCGAGCCGGTCACCGTGACGCTGGCAGGCCGCATGATGTTGAAACGTGAAGCAGGCAAGAAAGCGGCATTCGCGACATTGCAGGATGCATCCGGACCGAAAGCCGATGGCCGTATCCAGATCTACGCAACACTGGATCTGACCGGTGAAGCGGCGATGGCAGCACTGCATCACTACGATCTGGGCGACATCCTGGGCGTAGTCGGCACCCTGTTCAAAACCAAGACCGACGAATTGACCATCAAGGTCAGCGAACTGCGTTTGCTGACCAAGTCGTTGCGTCCTTTGCCGGATAAATTCCACGGCCTGGCCGATCAGGAAACCAAGTATCGCCAGCGTTACGTCGATCTGATCATGAATGAAGATACACGCCGTACCTTCAAGGCACGTACCGCTGCAATCGCATCGATACGTCGCTTCATGGCGGAGAACGAGTTCATGGAAGTCGAAACGCCTATGCTGCATACGATACCTGGCGGTGCTGCGGCCAAGCCTTTTGTGACGCATCACAATGCGCTCGACATGGAAATGTTCTTGCGTATCGCACCTGAGCTGTACCTGAAACGCCTGGTCGTCGGCGGCTTTGATCGCGTATTTGAAATCAACCGTAACTTCCGCAATGAAGGCGTTTCGATACGCCACAATCCGGAATTCACGATGATGGAATTCTATGCGGCGTACACCGATTACAAATGGCTGATGGACTTCACCGAAGCCGTTATTCGTCAGGCTGCTATCGATGCGCACGGCACTGCAACACTGACCTACGGCGGTCGCGAACTGGATCTGGCCAAGCCATTCCATCGCCTGACCATCGTCGGCGCCATCAATAAATACGCACCGCAATACAGCAACGAACAATTGCATGACGCAGAATTCATCAAGGCTGAACTGAAAAAATTCGGCGTCAAGCCACATGCACATTCCGGCCTCGGCGCACTGCAACTGGCACTGTTTGAAGAAACGGCAGAAGCGCAGCTGTGGGAGCCGACTTACATCATCGACTACCCGGTTGAAGTATCGCCACTGGCACGTGCTTCGGATACCGTCGAAGGCATCACCGAGCGCTTTGAGTTGTTCATGGTTGGTCGTGAAATCGCCAACGGCTTCTCCGAGTTGAATGACGCCGAAGACCAGGCAGCACGCTTCCAGGCACAGGTAGCCGCCAAGGATGCCGGCGATGAAGAAGCAATGTACTACGACGCTGATTACATCCGTGCACTGGAATACGGCATGCCTCCGACCGGCGGCTGCGGTATCGGCATCGATCGCCTGATGATGATCATCACCGACTCGCCGAATATCCGCGATGTGCTGCTGTTCCCGCACTTGCGTCGCGAAGACTAAGTTTCTATCCGAAAACAAAAAAGGACTGCTGCGGCAGTCCTTTTTTTATTGCGAGAAACTAAATGTTGTTTTCAGGTGTGTATCGTTACATAGGCTTACATTTGACACAGGTTTCGGCTTTTTATTTAACTGGTGGCAGGCAATACTGCAGCTACTCGAACAATAACCACTAGCTGGGGGAACCATGGAAACGAACAACACAACTAGTCGCATACACCCGCTGATCGCCGCAGCTGCCGTCGCAGTACTGCTGGTCTGCCTGGTCGGGATCGCCGCAATGACCGGCATGCTGCCCAGCTCAAACAGCTCGGGATCACAAAAAGAAGCGATCGCTGCGCTGGAAAAAGATGCAGCCGATAAAGCTGCTGCAGCACAAGCGGCGGAAGAGCGTGCCGACCAGGCGCGTCGTGAAGCAGATGAACGTCAGGCAGCTGCCGCCAAAGCTACGAAGCAGGCTCAGGCACGTGAAAACGCAAACAATAAGCTGGCACAAGCACCTGCCCAGGTTTGCGGCAACTGCGGTCGCATCGAATCGATACGTAGCGTACAAACTGCAGCCAAACCTAGCGGTGTCGGTATCGTCGGCGGCGCTGTAGTCGGCGGCTTGCTCGGTAACCAGATCGGTAACGGCAACGGCCGCAGCCTGGCAACCGTAGCTGGTGCCGTCGGTGGCGGTTATGCCGGTAACGAAATTGAAAAACATACCCGCACCACCACTACCTATGAAGTGCGCGTGCGTATGGATGATGGCCGTATCCGCACCTTCCCGTACAACAACCCACCTAACTGGAGCAACGGTGATCCGGTTCGTGTAGTAGATGGTTATCTGCGTCCGCGTTAATCCTTGATGGCCATAAAAAAAGCGACCTGCGGGTCGCTTTTTTGTTGTCGGCTGAACCGACCGAAGAAATTATTGCGCTTCTTCTATCCAAGCCATCTGGATTGCTTCGAGGATCTTTTCACCTGAATGATCGGGCGCATCATCAAAACCGTCGAGCTCACAAACCCAGCGATGCAGATCCGTAAAACGTATCGTCAAAGGATCGATATCTGGGAATTTATCGTTCAATTCTTCCGCAATGCGGATGGTATCTGTCCATTTCATCTCAGCTCTCCCGGGAATAAATTTTAGTGATTTTCGCTGGCATGATTAATTGTATAGCGTGGAATCTCGACCACCAGGTCTTCTTCCGCGACGATAGCCTGGCATGACAGACGCGATGACGCCTCCAGCCCCCAGGCCTTGTCCAGCAAATCCTCTTCAGTTTCACCGGCTTCGTTCAACGAAGAAAAGCCTTCGCGCACGATCACGTGGCAAGTCGTGCAGGCGCAGGATTTCTCGCAAGCATGTTCGATATCAATATCGTTTTCCAGCAGGACATCACAGATCGACTTGCCTGCAGGCGCTTCTATCACGGCGCCGTCCGGGCACAAAGCATGGTGGGGAAGAACAACGATTTGGGGCACTTGGTTTACCTCGAAAGTTTAAGTTTTAATGCGCACTGCTTAGCCTGACTACTCTTCATCCACCGGATGAAGGGCGATGTATCAAATCTCGTCCAGTTTCTTGCCGGAAAGCGCAGTCCGCACACTGCGGTCCATACGACGTGCTGCGAATTCTTCCGTACCTTGCGCCAAAGCTTCCACAGCCGCCTTGATCGCATGGTGGTCGCTACCACTGCTGCTTTGCTGCACGGCAGCCAGCAAGCTGGTAACAGACTCGCGTTCCTCATCAGACAACAAGCCGCCATCTTCCGACAGCGCAGATTGTGTAGCCAGTACGATGCGTTCGGCTTCTACCTGCTCTTCGCGCAAGGCACGCAAAGCCATGTCGACATCTGCCGACTTGAATGAATCCTGCAACATCTGAGCAATCTGGTCGTCTTCCAGGCCGTAGGATGGCTTGACGCTGATCGATGCTTCGACGCCGGAACGCAGTTCACGTGCGGAAACAGAGAGCAAGCCATCAGCATCCACCTGATAGGTGACGCGTATGCGTGCCGCACCTGCTGCCATCGGCGGAATGCCGCGCAATTCAAAGCGTGCCAGAGAGCGGCAATCGCTCACCAGTTCACGTTCACCCTGCACGATATGCACCGCCATCGCGGTCTGGCCATCCTTGAAGGTGGTGAATTCCTGCGCACGCGCGCATGGAATGGTCGAGTTACGTGGGATGACTTTTTCCACCAGGCCGCCCATGGTTTCGATACCGAGCGACAAAGGAATCACATCCAGCAACAGCCAGTCGTCGCCTGCTGCACGATTACCAGCCAGCAAATTGGCTTGCACCGCGGCGCCAAGCGCCACGACTTTATCCGGATCAATATTCGCCAGCGGCGTGGCCTGGAAAAACTCACCGACCGCTTTGCGGATATGCGGCATGCGTGTTGCACCACCCACCATCACGACGCCATCGACGTCATCTACGGTCAGGTCAGCATCGCGCAATGCTTTCTTGGTAGGCGTAATGGTCTTCGCCACCAGATGCTGCGTCATTTTGACAAACTCTTCAGCCGTCACTGTCAGATGCACCTCTTCGCCCGAACCCAGCGCCGCGTCTATGCGTGTTTCTGCCTTGGTCGACAGCAATTCTTTCGCTTCACGCGACTTCACCATCAGGACGCTGAGGTCTTCATCGGACAAAGGCGACAGTTTGGCTTGTTCGATGATCCAGCACAGCAGGCGATGGTCGAAATCGTCACCACCCAGTGCGGAATCGCCACCGGTAGACAGGACTTCAAATACGCCCTTGGTCAGTTTGAGTATCGATACGTCGAAGGTACCGCCGCCCAGATCGTAGACTGCGAACACGCCTTCAGAGCCATTATCGAGGCCATAGGCAATCGCAGCTGCCGTCGGCTCATTCAGCAGACGCAAGACGTTCAGACCAGCCAGCTTGGCTGCATCCTTGGTCGCCTGGCGTTGTGCATCATCGAAATACGCGGGCACGGTAATCACCGCACCGACCAGCTCATCGCCCAGCGCATCTTCGGCCTGCTGACGCAAAGTAGCGAGGATCTCAGCCGAAATTTCTACCGGGCTTTTGACACCGGCCACAGTTTTCAACTGCACCATGCCCGGTGTGTCGAGGAAATCGTAAGGCAGGTTTTCGACGTAGGCGATGTCTTTCAAACCACGGCCCATGAAACGCTTGACCGACGCTACCGTGTTTTTTGGATCAGTATTTTGTGCTGCCAGCGCCTTGTAACCGATTTGCGCGTGACCGTTCTTCATGTAGTGCACGACGGACGGCAGCAAGGCGCGCCCTTCTTCATCGGTCAATACTTCAGGAATACTGTTGCGCACTGTCGCGACCAGAGAATTGGTAGTACCGAGATCAATACCGACTGCCAGCCGATGTTGATGCGGCGCAGTAGACATGCCGGGTTCGGCGATTTGAAGAAGAGCCATATTCGTTTGTAACTTATCTCAAGATGGGATGATGGTCATACTCCGGCCATCATCGTTAGCGCGTGATTGCTCGCTACGCGCATTAATCGGTTTTACTGCACTCGATGTACTGCCAAATCAATCCGGCAAGGCATCCAATGCATAAGAAACTTCTTCGGCAAATTTTTCCAGGAACATCAGCTGGCGCACCAGTCCGGCCGCCTGCGTAAAGTCATCGGCATCCAGCAAGGTACTTATTTCGGTTACCGTGGTTTTACGTGCCGCGCGGATTGCGCTGTCCAGTTCGTCCAGCTCATCGCTGCTTTTGTGTGCGCGTGCATCGTCCAGTGCTTCGCGCCACTCCATTTGCTGCATCAGGAATTCAACCGGCATTGCGGTATTGGATTCGACCTGCAGATCGACGCCGTTCAGTTCACACATGTAAGCCGCGCGCTTGAACGGGCTCTTTAGTGTCTGATAGGCCTCATTCGCACGGGTCGCCCACTGCATCGCCACGCGCTTTTCGGCGTCCGACGCATGCGCAAACTTATCAGGGTGAACCTGACCCTGCACGCTGTGATACGCACCATCCAGTGCCTTCAGGTCGACGGCAAAGCGCTGCGGCAGGTGGAAGAGTTCGAAGTGATTTTGCATTCTTGTGCGCTGGCTATGGGCTGGCTTTTAGTGCGATGCAATTCGTCGCATCATGGAATACTCAGGGAATATCCGGTTTATTAAATAAAAAAGCCTGCGCACATTCGACAGGCTCTCTCTAAAGAAGGCATTCCTGCCGGAGCGCACATGCTCCTGCAGCCAGCGATCAAATACGGAAGCTTTCGCCGCAACCGCATTCATCCTTGACGTTCGGATTGCGGAATTTAAAACCTTCGTTCAGACCTTCACGTGCGAAGTCCAGCTCGGTACCGTCGATGTACGGCAAGCTTTTCGGATCGACAAAGACTTTGATGCCATGCGATTCAAACACGCTATCTTCATTGGCGCTTTCGTCCACATATTCCAGCTTGTAGGCCAGACCGGAACAACCGGTCGTGCGCACGCCGAAACGAAGGCCGATACCCTTGCCGCGCCGTTCCATGTAGCGAGTAATGTGCTTCGCTGCTTTTTCAGTCAGTGTAATTGCCATGATCTTTGCTCTAAAAGATTGTCCGGACTGTGCCACGCGCATCCGCAAGGACACGCGTCGCACAGACGCTTAAACAAGCTTAAGCCGCTTCTTTCGATTCAGCTACGCCGTGCTTGGTTTTGTAATCCAGCACTGCAGCCTTGATCGCATCTTCTGCCAGAATCGAGCAGTGAATCTTGACTGGCGGCAAAGCCAGTTCTTCCGCGATTTGCGTGTTCTTGATCGACATTGCCTGATCCAGGGTTTTGCCTTTGACCCATTCGGTCACCAGCGACGACGAAGCAATCGCCGAGCCGCAGCCGTAGGTTTTGAACTTGGCATCCTGGATCACGCCGTCAGCGCCGACCTTGATTTGCAATTTCATTACATCGCCGCAAGCCGGCGCACCGACCATGCCGGTACCGATGGTTTCATCGCCTTTGTCGAAGGCACCCACGTTACGTGGATTTTCGTAGTGATCGAGAACTTTGTCTGAGTAAGCCATTTTGATACTCCTTGTTAAGCCTAATTCCTGCCATTCAGCGACAGGAACGAGAACGATATTAGTGCGCTGCCCATTGGATCGTGCTGATATCGATCCCGTCTTTATACATATCCCACAGCGGCGACAATTCGCGCAGCTTGTTGACTTTTTCCTTGATCAGCTTGATCGTGAAATCCACGTCCTCTTCCGTCGTAAAGCGACCGAAAGTGAAACGAATCGAGCTGTGTGCCAATTCATCGCTGCGACCCAGCGCTCTCAATACATAAGATGGTTCCAGACTGGCCGAAGTACAAGCCGAACCTGAAGAAACAGCCAGATCCTTGATCGCCATGATCAGCGACTCGCCTTCAACGTAGTTGAAGCTGACGTTGAGGTTATGCGGTACGCGGTGATCCATATCGCCGTTGATATAGACTTCTTCCATATCCATCAGGCCTTTGGCCAGACGGTCGCGCAAACCCTTGATACGGACGAGTTCTTCATCCATTTCTTCGCGTGCAATACGGAAAGCTTCGCCCATGCCGACGATCTGGTGGGTAGCCAGCGTGCCCGAACGCAAGCCGCGCTCGTGGCCACCGCCGTGCATTTGCGCTTCGATACGGACGCGTGGTTTGCGACGTACGTACAAGGCACCGATACCTTTAGGACCGTAGGTTTTGTGTGCAGTAAATGTCATCAGGTCGACTTTGGATTTTTCCAGGTCGATCTTCACTTTGCCGGTTGCCTGTGCAGCGTCGCAATGGAAGATGATGCCCTTGCTGCGGCACAATTCGCCGATTTCATCGATAGGCTGAATCACTCCGATTTCATTGTTGACCAGCATCACGGAAACCAGGATGGTGTCAGGGCGGATCGCTTCAGCCAATTGCTCGATGGTGATCAGGCCGTTGTCTTGTGGTTGCAGATAAGTTGCTTCAAAACCCTGGCGCTCCAGTTCACGCACGGTATCCAGCACAGCCTTGTGCTCGGTCTTTACCGTGATGATGTGCTTGCCCTTGGTCTTATAAAATTGTGCTGCGCCCTTGAGTGCGAGGTTGTTGCCTTCCGTTGCGCCCGAAGTCCAGATGATTTCACGTGGGTCAGCGTTGACCAGTGCAGCGACTTGCTCACGCGCATCCTCAACTGCCTTCTCAGCCGTCCAGCCATACATATGGCTGCGCGAAGCCGGATTGCCGAACTGCTCACGCAGGTACGGAATCATTTTGTCAGCGACCCGTGGATCGATAGGCGTAGTCGCCGAATAATCCATATAAATCGGGAAATGCGGCGCCTTGATCGTATCAATCAGGCTTTTGTCTAACGGGGCGTTCATCTTTTAAGCTCCAATAATCAAACGGCTGCGTGGTTGCGGTGCACAACCACCACGCATTGTTCAGAAATCTTTTGTTTTTGCTGGTCAACCAAATCTTTTAACGACACAGAATCGAGATAATCCACCATTTTCGCATTTAGCGTTGCCCACAGGTCGTGCGTCATGCAGCGGCCACCGTGTTCATGCTCAGGGCTGTGGCAGTTTTCCTTGCCACCGCACTGTGTTGCGTCCAGAGGTTCATCGACGGCAATAATGATGTCTGCCACCGTCACGTCTTCTGCACGACGTGCCAGGTTGTAACCACCACCTGGTCCGCGCACGGACTCAACGATCTCATGACGGCGCAACTTGCCAAACAACTGCTCCAGATACGACAGCGAAATCTCTTGTCGCTGGCTGATTCCGGCGAGCGTGACCGGACCATTGTCCTGGCGCAATGCCAAGTCAATCATTGCTGTTACAGCAAAACGTCCTTTAGTCGTCAAACGCATGAATCTTGCCTCCAGTGATCAACAGGAATGAATAAACCGAGTGGTTGATCGATTCACTCAAGTATAACAAACTTGACTGAATCTGTCAGGTACCCGCTTTTTCCAATTTGCCGGGATACAACAAGGCTTTCCCGCCAACATTTCCAAGTCGATATTTTATAAGTCACCTGGCCTGACAACATTGACCAGCGTCACTAAGCCGGATATTGCATCGCAGAAAAATCAGGTTTTTATGCACCAGCAAATGGCCGCGTGATAGCCAGCCAGACGCATGCAAACCCGGGCCGCAACCGACCCCGAATCGCCAAATCCATCTCAAATATCATTAACTCAATGCACCATTTGAATGATTATTCAATCAATTTAACTGGGTTTTCCAGAGCAAAGCCAAAAACATCAGCAATAGAAGGAAACGCATTTCACCATGGCTTATTACAAATATGACTTTGAACGAATATTCAATTTATAATTGACCCTTCGTTAATTGACTGAAACTTCGTTTCGATATCTGCAATGGCCACACGCATTTCCAAGACCCCGCAATCGCCTACCCAAAAAGCCGATAAAAAACGAATCGAAGTCCTCAAGGCAGCCGGCAAATGCTTCCGCAAAACCGGCTTCCACCAAACTTCCATGCAGCAAATCTGTGCTGAAACCGGCCTCGGTCCGGGTGCGGTGTATCGTTATTTCACTGGCAAGGAAGCCATCATTGAAGCGATGGTGGAAGATGAGCGCCGCCAGACCCGCGCCATGCTGCTGCAGATGCGCGATGCCGAATCACTACAACAAGCACTGAACAACACCACTCGGCTGTTTGCGGAACGGTATCGCGCAGGCGGCGACGCCAGCCTGATGACGGAAGTCTATGCAGAAGGTATGCGCAGTAAACGCGTAGGCACGGTGTTGCGCAAGATAGAAGCGGAATGGATCATGGGCCTGACCAACCTGTTGCGGGTTGCGCAGGCACGCGGACAAATGGATGCTTCACTGGATGCAGCGCAAACAGCCTTGTTCCTGACCGGGATGTGGGATGGGATGGTGATACGCCAGCATTTCCACGCGCATGATGATCAGCACGCGTTACCAGCGTTCTTTGAAACCATGATTTCGCGTCTGCTGACACGTGAAAGCAAACCGGAAAAACCAGGCAAAGCTGCAGCGACGCAAGCCAATGCCGCCACTCCGGCGCATGAAGCTAAAGAGCTGGCAGAAGCTACCGACCTGCGCCAGCTCAGCCTGATTTAAAACAACGCTATTTCTGCAATAAATGCATAGGGCCAAACAGGTCCTGCATCACCGCATTCGCGATAAAGCTCAGGTTATACGGGTGCTCGGAAACCTTCTTCGGGAAGCGCCCACTCTCAGGCAAAGCCTCCAGTTGCACCGCAATCTTGCCCCACAGGACCAGTGTCGGCGCAGCCTGACCTGCATGTTGCCCATGATCTGCCAAAGCGGCCAGCACCGTTTGCAGGAACGGCAACCAGGCTTTCGCATCCTTGACCGGCGCCACGTGGGCGCGGAATACCAGCGACGCATTCAGCAAGAGGAAGCCGTGCTGGGTCAGCTTGCCCTGCAACTCAGGCAAAGTCTGGATCACTTTAGTCGGTGCCGCCTGTGCCTTCTGCGATACACCCGCCAAAGCATCGCCAGTAGTCTGCTCTACCGCCAGCTGACCATCCGCGACCAGCAGCATTTTCATGAAATTGCGCAGCGAAGTGGCGCGATTGACCTGCTTGGACAAACCTTTGTCCGACCACAGCGACGACACCGCACCGTCCATAAAACAAACCCCGGTCGCACTATCCGGACGTGGATAAGGCCCCTCGCCCACCAATACATAACGCACAGCAGCCAGCGGCTGCTTGAAAGCAGCAAACAGACGACCGCCATTCGGCAGGAAATCATCACCGGCCAGCGCAGGCAAATAATCGGGAGCCGCTTGATGGACTGCTTGCAGACCAGCCAGCAGAGTAGGACGCCAGGATGCGTCAGCGGCATCCAGCATGGCAATAAAGGTAGGAGGAATTGTGTGCGACATAGCTTGATAGCGAGCGGGCGAAAGCAGCGATTGTAGCTGCTAGTTCGCCCGACACAAGCCTAAATCGCTATTGATTACCCGCCAGCGGTGTGACGTTATCAGCACCCGGCGCGCCGAACAGCTGCTCCTTGAGGATGCGCAATTGATCCCGCATCTGCGCTGCCTTTTCAAACTCCAGGTTCTTCGCGTGCACCAGCATTTGTTTTTCCAGGCGCTTGATTTCCTTGCTGACCTGCTTCTCGCTCATCGCCTCATACTTGGCGTGCTCTTGCGCTACCTGCAACTCGAGACGCGCTTCCTGCGGACTGTAGACGCCATCTATCAACTCACGGATATTCTTTTTAATACCCATAGGCGTGATGTTATTGGCGGCATTGAAAGCAATTTGCTTGGCGCGGCGCCGCTCGGTTTCATCAATGGCGCGGCGCATGGAGTCAGTCACCTTGTCGCCATACAGTATCGCCATCCCGCTCAGGTTACGTGCGGCACGACCTATGGTCTGGATCAGGCTGCGCTCGGAACGCAAAAAGCCTTCCTTATCCGCATCCAGGATCGCCACCAGAGACACTTCCGGCAAATCAAGCCCTTCGCGCAACAAGTTAATCCCGACCAGGACGTCGAACGTACCCAGGCGCAAATCGCGGATGATCTCGACCCGCTCGACCGTATCGATATCGCTGTGCAGGTAACGCACTTTGACGCCGTTATCCGTCAGGAACTCGGTCAATTGCTCGGCCATACGCTTGGTCAGCGTGGTCACCAGTACGCGCTCATTCTTCTTCACGCGATCGGTAATCTCCGACATCAGATCATCCACCTGGGTCGATGCCGGGCGCACGCTGATAATAGGATCAACCAGTCCGGTAGGACGCACCACCTGCTCGACCACCTGGTCGGCATGCGTATTCTCATAGTCGGCAGGCGTCGCCGAGACGAACACCATCTGCCGCATCTTGCCTTCGAACTCATCAAAGCGCAGTGGGCGGTTATCCAGTGCCGACGGCAAACGGAAACCGTAATCGACCAGGTTTGTTTTACGCGCCCGGTCACCGTTATACATACCGTTGAGCTGCCCCATCAGGACATGCGACTCATCCATAAACATCAGCGCATCCGGCGGCAAATAATCCACCAGCGTCGGCGGCGGATCACCGGCCTTGGCGCCACTCAGGTGACGTGAATAGTTTTCGATGCCTTTGGTAAAACCAATTTCCTGCATCATTTCCAGGTCGAAACGGGTACGCTGCTCGAGACGCTGCTCTTCCACCAGTTTGCTTTCCTGACGGAAGAATTCCAGGCGCTCACGCAGCTCATCCTTAATCGTTTCAATGGCGCGCAGCACGGTGGCGCGCGGCGTCACGTAATGCGAACCAGGGTAAACGGTAAAACGCGGGATCTTTTGTTTGACGCGGCCAGTCAACGGATCAAACAGCTGTAAACTTTCAATCTCATCATCGAACATCTCCAGTCGAATCGCCAATTCGGCATGTTCAGCCGGGAAGATATCGATGGTGTCGCCACGCACACGGAAGGTGCCGCGACCAAAATCGACCTCGTTGCGCGTGTATTGCATGGCGATCAGGCGCGCAATCACATCTCGCTGGCTGACCTTGTCCTTGGCGCGCAGGGTCAGGATCATCTGGTGGTATTCGCTCGGGTTACCGATACCGTAAATCGCCGAAACCGTCGCAATAATCACTACATCGCGCCGCTCCATCAGCGATTTGGTGCAGGACAGGCGCATCTGCTCGATGTGCTCATTGATGGACGAATCTTTCTCAATGAACAAGTCGCGCTGCGGTACGTATGCTTCCGGCTGGTAATAATCGTAGTAACTGACGAAGTACTCGACCGCGTTTTCCGGGAAAAACTCGCGGAATTCACTATATAACTGCGCCGCCAGCGTCTTGTTTGGCGCAAACACGATGGCCGGACGCCCCATGCGGGCGATCACGTTAGCAACTGTATAAGTCTTGCCGGAGCCGGTTACCCCCAGCAGTGTCTGGTAAAACAGGCCGTCTTCGATGCCCTCGGCCAATTTCGCGATTGCGGTCGGCTGATCCCCGGCCGGCGGGAACGGCTGATGCAGGCGAAACGGGGAGTTCGGGAAGGTAACGATTTTCGATTCGTCAACTGGATTGGAAACCTGGGATAAATCAGCCATTTAAATCCGACCTTTGGTAAAATAGTGAGTCGCATTTCCCGCAAGACTTTTGGCCTTGCGCTTCATACAACCCGTCTGCAACACCACCGTTTGCAGCTAACTTTTGATGTTATCACGATGAACGCACCTCTTCCTGCTTCGCTCCTCAACGCCATCGAAATGGCGCCCCGTGACCCGATTCTTGGTATTACCGAAGCATTCAATGCAGACAAGAATCCAAACAAAATCAATCTTGGTGTCGGCGTATACAACGACGACAACGGTAAGTTGCCGCTGCTGGAATGCGTACGTAAAGCCGAAGTGCTGCTGGCAGAAAAACTGTCGCCACGCGGTTACCTGCCTATCGACGGCCTGGCTGCTTACGATAAAGCAGTACAAGAACTCGTATTTGGTGCCGATAGCGCAGTAGTCAAGGAAAAACGTGCAGTGACCGCGCAGGCAATCGGCGGCACCGGCGCATTGAAACTCGGCGCTGACTTCCTGAAACGCTTCGCACCAAACGCACAAGTCTGGATCAGCGATCCAAGCTGGGAAAACCACCGCGCATTGTTTGAGTCGGCTGGTTTCGTAGTTAACAACTACCCATACTACGACGCAGCAACCCGCGGCGTGAACTTCAGCGGCATGCTGGACACCCTGAACGCGATCCCAAGCGGCTCCATCGTTCTGTTGCACGCTTGCTGCCACAACCCGACCGGCGCAGACCTGACCGACGCACAATGGGCGCAAGTCATTGAAGTCGTATTGAAACGCGGCCTGATTCCATTCCTCGACATGGCTTACCAGGGCTTTGGCGACGGCATCGAATCCGACGGCAAAGTAGTTCGTCAATTCGCAGAAGCTGGCGGCCCGGTATTCGTTTCGAACTCCTTCTCCAAATCGTTCTCGCTGTACGGCGAACGTGTAGGCGCATTGAGCATCGTTGCAGTCAGCGCAGAAGAAGCAGCACGCGTCCTGTCGCAATTGAAACGCGTCATCCGCACCAACTACTCCAACCCACCTATCCACGGCGGCCAGGTCGTTGCGACCGCACTGGCAACACCAGAACTGCGTGCACTGTGGGAACAAGAGCTCGCTGACATGCGCGTACGTATCCGTGACATGCGTCAAGCGTTCGTACAGAAGTTGAAAGAGCAAGCACCAGCGCACAACTTCGATTTCGTTATTCAACAACGCGGCATGTTCTCGTACTCTGGCCTGACCAAAGAACAAGTCAACCGCCTGCGTGACGAATACTCGATCTACGCTATCGACACCGGTCGTATCTGCGTCGCAGCTTTGAACACACGCAACATCGATTACGTCGTTGGCGCGATCGCGAAAGTCATTTAATACGTAGTAGTAAAAGCGCGATAAATATTTTTGCAAAAAACAAAGAAATTTATCGCGAAAGCTTTGACAAGTGAGAGTTCTTGATACATAATCTCTCCTCTGTTCCCTGATAGCTCAGTCGGTAGAGCGACGGACTGTTAATCCGCAGGTCCCTGGTTCGAGTCCAGGTCGGGGAGCCATCAGAATTAGTAGTAGGAAATCAAGGGGTTATCGATAAATTCGATAACCCCTTTTTCTTTGTACTATGAACCATTTCTCTTATCTCTTAACTTTTCTGGCAGTGTGACTACAAGATAACTTGTGGTCTCTCGCGTTTCGGAATTCGTTAAGCTGTAATGTTCTATTGCGCCTTCCCTTATTTCTAAATCACGACGAATCAACTTAGGAGCTTTTTCTCCTCGACTCTTTAGATCTGTAGCCATTTTAAGATCGCGATACCTGACACCTCTGTCACCCTCAAAAGCCATTGTGTGATCAAAATCACCGTCGTATATTTTTGCCGGAATACCTTGAGGGAAAGTCTTGCACTTCTTTTTCGACAATTGGTAGTGATCGCATTTTAAACACTGGATCTTAGTCAATGGCACAGTTCCCTTCTATCACTGCTTTAAGTTGAGCACATTGAGAATTAATTTCTCAATGGTGCCGTATACAAAGTTGAATGAACTACGGTCACCCGTTGGGTGACTCTATATTAGCGCGGGACTAATTCAGGGGAGCAGGTCAAAGACTCTATGTATTAGAGAAATAGTAACTTGATCGAATAAAATCGAATGCAAGAGTACAAATTCAGATGCATCGGTTAATGCTAAAAAATTCACGCCTTTACCAATAGGGAAACACGCATCAAAAAAACGAAAGTTTGAAACTGGAAATTATTAATAGAAAACTACTCAATCGGAGTCGCTATGCCTTCATCACCATCTTTACAGGACACATGCTTAACTCTGGTAGAGATTTGGTACCTACGCGATGGCAATGAATTCAACGGATTACCATTGCAGACTTTGTGTACTACCTTAGAGAAAAATTGGATCGATCTTAGGAGCGCTGTTATTGCACTGGTCAAACAGAATGACGTCAATTTATTGTGGGAAAACATCAGTGAAAACCCCCACATAAATCGATTAGGCTTTCCGCCGAAAGATCAGCAAATCGAATACCTCCTCAGTGCAATACCCCCTCTTCATCATGCATGTCTTTATCCTAGTAATAAAGTGCTACAAAAAGAAGTAAGCATCAAGGAATATATAGGCTGCCCGTATGTACTAGAAATGGCATACGGTGCGGCGCAGTTAGACTTTAAAACATTTGATTTACATGTTCTTGAAACTTACAGAAATGATCCACGATATCGGTACGACTGTTCAGATATCGGTGGGTCCATTTCGTTTACTACCGATGAATCTGGCGAGTGTGGAATTGCGAAGTCGGATCAAATCTTTCTAAAAACTTTTGGATTTGCCTATGATGACGATAAAAATAGAGTAGTTTGTGTATTCCTTCGATACCTTAGCAAACTTTCACCTGAGCACCAGCAAATCTGGAAAGCCAGAGAGGTTCATGGCTCTTATAAGCTCCATCCGGATTATTACAAAACATCTATTCTTGGTCATTGGCCGGATTATGTTTCCTTGTTCGATGCATTTGGTATGGAACTACGACTCATAAACCAAATGACTATTGCAGTCTCTGGCAAGCCTATGTTTAAGTTAGATTTTGGTGAGAATGGAGAAAATAGGCCCAAAAAATTTGCTCATCTTCTTCGCCCCACTTCCGAGGAATTCCATGCCTTTGCTCTTTTGCTTGACAAACTTTTGAGCGACAACTTATCTAAAGATTTTTTTCAAGGCGTTATTTCACTCGAAGAAGAAGTAGTACGTAAAGACGGAAAAATAGAAGTAAGAAACAAAGGTACGATTACTCTGCTCGATGAGTACATCAGAAAGAACATCAAGGCTACGGATTGGGAGCCACTGGTAGATTGCATCACTGCATTGAAGACCATAAGAAAGATAAGACAACGACCAGCTCACGCTGTCGATGAAGATAAGTTTGATCTCGAATTCATCAAAAAACAAAGAAATCTCGCGCTTCAAGGATATGAAGTTCTAAGCTTTATCCGAAACATATTTGAGCGCCATCCAGCTGTAATACGTGCTGGAATAAAAGTACCTCAACCACTAGCCGATGAGAATATTTGGCTTATTTAATGTGGAGTTTGATGACTAGCGTTACTCCCGAAATACTTTGAGCGCTACCAATAAAAAATCCCCGAATATTCGGGGATTTTTTATTCATTCAAAAACTATTATGCATGCGCGATAACATTTAAATCCAGACCTAGTGCACGGGTCAGTTTCACCACAGTGTCATAACGTGGCTTTGCACCAGGTGTGAGTGCTTTATAGAGACTCTCGCGGCCAAGGCCTGCTTTTTCCGCAACACTAGCGATGCCTTTCGCTTTGATGACGTTGCTAAGAGCAATCATTAATGCATCAGTTTCGCCTTCTTCAATGGCAGCATTTATATAGGCAGCAATTGCCTCTTCGCTATCAAGAAATTTAGCGGTGTCGAATGCTCCGATTTTAGTAACCATGATTATTTCTGCTCCTTTTGGATTTCTTCCCACATTACTTTCGCACGCTTGATGTCGGCCTTTTGCGATGTTTTATCGCCGCCATTCAACAAGAGATAGACCACACGGCCTTCGCGTACGTAATAAACCCGATATCCGGGGCCAAAATCAATTTTCATTTCCGATATCCCATCACCTACAGGTTCTGAGTCACCAAAATTCCCGCACTTTACGCGGTCAATACGGGCTAATATTTTTGCCCTGGCAATCAAATCCTTTAAGGATGCGAGCCAATCGTCGAATTCTTCTGTGCTGTGAATGTCATTCATTAGAGAACATAGTATCCGATTGGATACATAAATCAAGGAATAATTACAGATTCGCAAATTGCATTTTTGCAACATCGTGGTTATTGCAATACAGTTCCAATGGGCCTCACAATTCTCTTGAATAAAAAGCAACCAAGATGTGCGTTAATCGTACGCCCAATTGCGAGTACTACACGAACCGATATTTCCACCAGCAATATTGAGGTTTCTTGACTCAAGCAGCCCGGCATGCAGAGAGACGTTTGGGTAAAAGGACAACTAGACTAACGAGTAGTCTGGTTCGGGGCAAGAAATGTTCGGGGAGCCACAGAATATGAAGGGCCTAGTTGAAAAACTAGGCCCTTTTCTTTTGTCCGAACGCGGCAGTACAAAACTGGCTTTTAGTTCGCAGCTTCTAGCCTCCTCCTCCCCAAGCACACTTCATTGTTACCGCACATCGCATGTCCCATGATCTGGGGATGGCAGGATGACAGAGTTCGTGTGAAACTTCGCCTCGCCAGATGTAACGTCCAAACACGACTATTTGGTATTGCGTCGGTTGGATCAGCGTTTCCCGGCTTGTCACTCCACTTCCATTTCCTTCACATGAAAAAAACAATCCTTCAGTTGTTTGCAATATCCGTTTTGATATCCCTCACGCTATCCGCGCATGCAAAGGAAGAGAGCCGGCTCCCTGATCAAGGGATTGAACGCCTGACTCAGGATGGAAATGCCACCTATGCTGTTACACCGATCTTTAGTCAAATCCTCCTACATTTACGTCCCAAAGGCTTTACCGATGTATTTGAAGATATCAACCCCAGGGGATACATACGGGAAGCAGTACTGCAGGGCGAAACGCTGAACAACTGGACGCAAATGATTACGCTTACAGGCGTAAAAGATCTTGCGTTAAATCGCGATATCACACCCAGGCAAATGACCCACTCGGTAGGGCAGCGTTTTTATGCGGCTTGCCCCAACTCTTTTACTGCTTTCGCATTACCACCACAAAAATTTAGCGGACATGACGCTTTCGCTGCTGTCTACGGATGTGGAAAGTCACCCACGGCGTTCGGGGAAAAAAGTGAAACAACATTGGTGATCTCGATCAAAGGCTTGCGGGACTATTACGCCATTCAGTGGGCGGAAAGAAATGATCCTTCCGATACACCCATCCCGGCAGATCAAGTGAAATGGACGGAACGAATGAACGCCTTGTTGCCTGTCCGCCTTTGCAACAACACACCGAATGACAAGACTGCTTATGCTCGCTGCCTGGACAACAAGGAATAAGCATTTAGCGAGACGGCAAGGTGATACCGTACACAAGCACTTTAATTAAGACTTGAATAAACGACGCTACAGAAAAACAAATACGCCGTCTGATGCACAAATCAGTGACACTCGCGCTCATCTCTGTCCCTTATAAACACACGGAACATATGGATCTCATCGTTTTATTTCTTTGCGGGACGTTTGGTATGGCTGCATTGGCATACTGCCTCTATTCTTTACTTATGGGTATGAGCAAAGAACCACTGGAGAATTTCGGTGACAAGCTCAACTATCTGACGACAGCTGAACGGGGAGATATGAATGAGCAGCTCAACTTCAAGTTACGAATCGCCGCACACGGCTCAGCCTTACTGACCATAGTGTTCGCCGTTGGTGCCTTACACAACATCATCCACTATCTGTTTTAAATACGGCCATCGTCCAGCAGCTGAATTACTCATTCATATGAGGATACAAAATGGGAAGAAGTCCCAAAGTCTTTTGAATTACTTTGTTATAGATACTGGGAGTCGCGTATGTACGCTTCACACCCATGATGTAGACTCCTCCTCTTTACAGCCACATCCAACTTTCCAGCAAACAAAACGAAAGCCCTCATGGAAATCACGCCTCAAGAATTCACCGATAAAATTAATGCACTTGCCACCGACCCTCAGTACCCGGGCAGCAACCCTGACTACGGCGTTGAGCTGGTACAAAAGCCATTCGGCTACGATCTGCAAGCACTAGGCGATACAGACATGCAATTCATACGTGAGTGCTACCGCGACGTGTACAAGGAATTCCAGCCCAAACCGACGGTTCTGTTCCCCAAAGCATAGTCAACGTACACACCTGTAAATTCACACACGTTTATAGCGTGTGGCCTCATACGCGGCTTGCGCGCTCACAAGGAAAAGCAGGCCGCCGCACTCCTCCACCCAAGCGGCTATTACCAGCCACCACCTGGTAATAGCATCCAAAATATCGACTCACTTGACAGCATACCTACTAGTATGTAGAGTGCTTGAAATGAAAGCGAACAACACTTCCGAAGAAATCATCAATTGCGCCCGGTCGCTGATCGTTTCCGGGGGCTATAACGGCTTCAGCTATGCCGATATTTCCAAGGTAGTTGGCGTACGCAACGCGACCATACATCACCACTTCCCGACCAAATCCAATCTTGTACGGACGCTCGTCGTTAATTACCGATGGGAAGTTCAGCTGGGTATGGCCGAACTGGAGCGCAATGTTCCGGAACCCGTTGCACAGCTACGCGCTTACATCCAGTACTGGGAATCCTGTATCGCAGACGGAACTGCACCGTTCTGCGTGTGTGCATTGCTCGCGACGCAGTTGCCCGCCTTGCCGGAAGAAGTTGCACTTGAAGTCAGCGCCCATTTCCGCACTTTGTCTGACTGGCTGTGCTCGGTCCTGGAACGCGGTGTAGCGAATGGCAGCATACGACTGAGTGCGTCGGCCAAGGATGAAGCGGAAGGCTTTATGGCTACGGTACATGGCGCCATGCTCTCGGCACGGGCTTATGGTGACGCGCAGATATTTGGCACCATCACTCAGCCGTTATTACTGCGCCTGTTGAAAGCCTGAGACTCTCAATGTAACTGGGAGTCCATTTTTTTCACCATCATACCTACCAACTAGTAGGGAGTTTTGTTGAGTAAATTGATCTTGAATTAGCCCTGTCTTTTAGTCAAAAACGAAAGGAATCATCATGTTTGGAATATCACCTTTAGGCTGGTTACACACACTAGGCAGCCTGCCTGCTATTCCCCTCGCCCTGTATATGTTGCTACGCTATGGCAGAATCACGCCGCGGAATGGGGCCGGCACCGCCTACTTTATTTCGATGCTGATAGGTGCCGTTACCGTATTTCTTGTTGCACACCAATCCGTAAGCTACGGCATCGCCGTTGCCACCATCCTGCTGCTGGTGACGGGCTATGGAATCGCGTTTATTCGCTTCGCAGGACGTGCTGCGATTTACATCGAAACGATATGCCTGAGCCTGACCGTCTTCCTGTTGATGGTACCCAGCGTCAGTGAAACCTTGCGTCGCGTACCCGATGGTCATCCGTTCGTAACTGATCCAAAATCACCGCTGCTACTCGGATCGCTGGGCGCACTCTTCATCATTCTGATCGTTGGCGTGACCGCGCAAATACTATTCCTGCGCAAAAAGAAGAAGACTGCTGCATTTCCGTCCTAAGGTTGCGCACAGAATCACAAAATCTAAAGGCCCGTTTTTTAACGGGCCCTTTTGTTTGCTTCCTTACTACCAGAATCCCTCATGCACCTTGGCTGCCTCGTCTTCCAGCAACGGCCCCACCACCTCTACCTGGCGCTGGCCGCGCACGAAAACTTCACGGCACGGCAGCGAAAAAGTCGGGTTTTCCGGATGATCTCCGGTCAGTCCAAGCAAATTATGTTCAGACAAGGCGTACACGACACGGCCGATGCCTGTCCAATAGATTGCGCCAGAACACATACAGCACGGCTCCGCACTGGTGTAGAGCGTGCTTTTGGCAAGCTGTTCAGGGCTCAGTTTCTGGGCAGCACGTGCGGCGGCGATCAGCTCAGCATGCTGGGTCGGATCACCTTCCGGTGGCATTGAGTTATTCCCCGCCGTGACAATGACATTGCCATGTTCATCAGCCACCAGCGCGGCAAACGGATGGCGGCCACGTTGCTTCGATTCTTCCGACAGCGTGATCGATTGACGCAACAGTTCCAGATCACGGATAGACACATTTGAGGTTTCTGCGTTGCTGTCGCTATTCATTACCTGCTCCTGCTAAAAGGTTGTTGATCAAAGGATTCTTGCCTGCTACCGCATGATTCACCTTACCTGGCTGCTTTGCGTTTCTTCCGGCACTTGTGCTTGCCCGTCGCTCCCGTTGAGCAGCACATTAAGTAGTACTGCGCTCATCGCGTATCAATTACTATCAATTCGGGCTCAAACGACGTTGACCCGATCAAGTTCATTGACGGAAACCCCGGCTTGATCCAGCCATTTTTTGCGACGAGCAAACAAATCAGGCGAAGCATCATTGACTTCGGAGATAAACGCGCCCAAGTCCGCATGTTTAAGTTTGCCGTTTTCGACCAGCACCCGTCCGGCCACCATGGTCATGTCCACATCACCGCCTTGTACCGCATGCACCAGATTGTGATGAAGGTTGGCCAGCGGGCCACGCGTAATGAGTGGCGTCATCCTCGGCGTGTTGGTGCGTACAGCAATCATGTCGGCGGCCTTACCGACCTCCAGCGAACCGATCTGTTGCTCCATACCCAGTGCTCGCGCTCCGTCTATCGTAGCCATACGGCATATCGACCACGCATCCAGTGCTGCGGCGTTCAGGTTCGCGAACTTAGCCAGCAAAGAGGAGACCTTCATCTCCTCGAACATATCCAGGTTGTTGTTCTCTTTTTCACCATCGGTACCCAGGCCAACTGCCACGCCTGCTGCCAACAATTTTTCGACCGGAGCCGCACCGGATGCCAGCTTCATGTTGCTGATCGGATTGTGCGCCACACCGATATTGCGTCTTGCCATCAGCGCGATCTCGTCATCGTCGACCCATACGCAATGAGCAAGAAGAACCTTGCTGACATCGAGCAAGCCGAACTTCTCCAGTGCCTGTATCGGGCGTATTCCATAACGCCTGAGGGTTTCCTCGACGTCAAAGCGACTTTCATTGCTATGCGTATGGAAGCCGACTTGATTGGCTTTGCAGATATCCACAATACGTTTGTATGCCTGCGGCACGGCATAGAACATATGCTCCAGGCCCACCCATACACTGATGCGGCCATGCGCACCGCCATGCCAACGCTCAATCAAAGCCTCGTTGCCATCGAGGGTCTCAAAATAATTATGGTCGGGGTGTTCGGCTACGTAGGGCACCAACACCGCACGTATGCCCAGCTCGTTGGCGGCCTCTGCACTACCGTGCATATAGCGCCACATATCGACTATCGTGGTCGTGCCGGACAGTAATGCTTCGCTGTAGCACAGCATGGAAGACAAGCGCGCCTCAGCGGGTAGCAGCACCCGGTGCATGGGATCGATAAACTGCTGCAACCAATCCCATACCGGCAAGCCCTCTGCCGTCCCCCGGAGCATGCCGGAGTGGCAATGGGTATTGACCAGCCCCGGCATCAATAAACGATCGGCCATGTTGCGTACCGAAACCGCAGGATGCCGCGCGAGCAGCTCCTGGGCAGGACCGACATCGGCAATCACACCGTCCTTCACATAGACCGCGCCATCTTCGATCATAGTGTTGTGAGCATCCATGGTGAGGACGAGATCGGCCCTGATGAGTTCATTAGTCATCTTATTCATTCCTTTTTTGTTGGTTATTTTTTGCTTGTTTGTTCATTCAGCTGTCGCTCAAGGCTGCCGTACGGGCGGCCACTACTTCCGCCTCATCGTTCCTGCCGAGCCCGTTGAACAGAATATTGAGCATGAGTGCACTGCAAACGCTCAGGACAATCCCGCTTTCGGTAAAGACCCGGCTCCAGTCAGGTAAATGGTGAAAGTAACGCGGCGCAACCATAGGGATCATGCCTATACCCACACTGGTGGCCACAATCAAAAGGTTGTAACGCGAACGTTCGAAATCGACGGTAGAAAGAATACGTACACCCATCAGCATGACCATGCCGAACATCACCATACCGGCGGCACCGAGTACATACTGCGGCGTGGAAGCAACGATGTAGGCCATCTTGGGAAATAGCCCCAAGCCGATCAGAATCAGCGCGCCGGCCATACACACATAGCGACTCTTGACACCGGTCATGGTCACCAGGCCGATGTTTTGCGAGAAAGATGTATACGGAAAGGCATTGAACACGCCGCCGAGAACGGCACCCAGGCCATCCGAACGCAACCCGCGTACCAGGCTTTGACGTGTAGTCGGACGGTCAACCATCTTGCCCAGCGCGAGAAACATTCCGGTCGATTCGACCATGGTGACCAACATCACCAGGCACATGGAAATAATCGCGACTATGTCGAATTTCGGCATACCAAACGCGAACGGCGTAATCATCGAGAACCACGGAGTCTCATGTATGCCGTCAAGCACGATATCACCGCGAAAGAAGGCAATGAAGAAACCAACCAGGACGCCCAACAGCACCGCAATATTAGCAATGAATCCTTTTGCGTAACGGTTGATACCCAGGATAAGGATCAACTGTAAAAGTGAAATTGCCAGGTAAACCGGATTGCCATAATCGGGATTGGGGCTACCATCGGCCAATACCGGCTGCCCTCCTGCTGACCAGTCGATACCGACACGCATCAGACTAATACCGATCACCAAAAGCACGGTACCGGTCACCAACGGCGGAAAAAAACGCAGCAAACGCCCCATGACCGGAGCGAACAGAATACCGAACAGGCCGGATACGATAATTGCACCGTACACCCCTTGCAGCCCCAGATTCGGGTTCACGCCTATCGCGATCATTGGTGTGACCGAAGCGAAGGTCACGCCCATCATGATGGGCAGTCGTATGCCAAAAAATCGATTCCCTGCACATTGCACGAGTGTCGCCAGGCCTGCAGCAAACAAGTCGGCATTGATGATCAGGGTTAATTGGTCCTTTGGAAGTTGCAGTGCCGCACCAAGTATCAGGGGTACGATGATGCAGGCTGAATACATCACGAGTACATGTTGCAAACCATAAGTGCCTAGCTGGCCTAATGGCAGCATCTCATCAACTACATGAACGTCCTTTTCCTTGCTCATTTGCATCTCCTTTTTTCGTATAGATACGAAACCCGGGCGGCAGCGATTGCCGCCTCTGGTAGCGCTTGGCTATTTGTTCCTTCTGGCGGGAACAATTAGCTGATCGGCCCCGTTGATCTGTCGTCAATATCCGGGGACACGCCATCATCTATCGAAAGGAATCGATAATAAAATCAGTTACTATCGCTTTGATCGATAAGTAAATCAGGGGAGACAATGCGATTTTCTTTAGAACAACTTGAGACGTTTTTACTGGTGGCGGAAACCGGGTCTTTCTCTGCCACTGCAAGGAAACTCGGTAAAACACAGTCGACTGTCAGTGCCGCGATCGCGAATATCGAAATTGATATGAACCTGTCCCTGTTCGATCGCACAACGCGCAAGCCAACACTCACGGCAGCCGGAAGTAAATTGCTGATTGAAGCCGAAGCGGTCATGGAGCGCTGCATCGCATTGGAGGCGCATGCAGATAGCCTGAGTGACAGCAACCCGGCAGAACTCAGATTGGCAATCGAGATCCCGTACAACACGGTCATGCCGGTACTAAGCGCTTTTGAAGCAGAGTTTCCTTTTATCGACCTGACTATTCGCAATCCTGTTTATGGTGATGTCAGCGAACTGGTACTCAAGGGAGAGGCAGAACTGGGCATTGCTTTTGCCCAACCAGGCTACCCCAGCGAGTTGAACTTCACCCAGTTGGGCAGGCTCGTCATGGTACACATCACTCATCCTGATCATCCTCTGGCCAAGTTGAAAAAAGTTAGTTTTAGTGATCTGCACATACACCGTCATCTCGCCTTCAGCGCGCATGCCAACAAGCTCCCTACCACCGAATACCTGAGGGCCACAAAAGTATGGCAAGCAGAAAGCTATCTGGCCTTGATAGAAATGGTGCGCGCCTGCCTGGGCTGGGCCACATTGCCGCGGCAATTAATCCATCGTGAATTGGAACAAGGAGAACTGGTAGAGCTGCAACTGGAAGCCTACCCATTTACGGACTGGCTTGTCGGCGTAGATCTACTGTGGCAAAAACGCCGACATCCAGCAGAGGCAGAACGATGGTTACGAGAACAATTCCAGCAAAACAAAGTGTTTGAATTCGATAACTTCGGACAGACCACCGCACGCTAAAAGGCAGTACAACTTCCCATTACTATCCGTTTGATCCGGCATGAATCCAATTTAAAATTTCCAACAGCATTCCTTCCATCAATACAAAAACGCAAAGGTAAGCTTCATGAAAAATCATAAAATTGCAGTCATCGCCGGCGACGGCATCGGCAACGAAGTGATGCCGGAAGGTTTGCGTGTGCTGCAGGCAGCGGCACGCAAATTCAATATTGCTCTTGAGTTCACAACGATGGAATGGGCTAACTGTGAGTACTACCTCAAGCATGGACAGATGATGCCGGATGACTGGCGTCAACAGCTGGCAGGTTTTGAGGCTATTTACTTTGGTGCGGCTGGGATGCCGGCATTGGTTCCGGATCATATTTCCTTGTGGGGCTCGCTCATCAAGTTCCGCCGTGACTTTGATCAGTACGTTAATTTGCGTCCGGTACGCCTGATGCCTGGCGTGCCTTGCCCGCTGGCGAATCGCAAACCCGGCGACATCGATTTCTATGTAGTGCGCGAGAACACAGAAGGAGAGTATTCGGCTGTAGGTGGCAAAAGTTTTGATGGCACTGAGCATGAATTCGTATCGCAGAATGCGATCTTCTCGCGTCGCGGTACTGATCGCATTCTCAAATACGCATTCGAACTGGCGCAAAGCCGACCGAAGAAACATCTGACCTCGGCCACCAAGTCGAACGGTATTTCGATCAGCATGCCTTATTGGGACAGTCGCGTCGAAGCGATGGCGCCAGCATATCCGGATGTGCGTTGGGACAAGTATCACATCGATATTTTGTGCGCACGTTTTGTACTTTCACCTGAACGCTTTGATGTCGTAGTCGCGTCCAATCTGTTCGGCGATATTCTGTCCGATCTCGGGCCAGCTTGCACCGGTACCATAGGCATCGCACCATCTGCCAATCTGAACCCGGAGCGCAAGTTTCCTTCACTGTTTGAACCGGTGCATGGTTCAGCACCCGATATCTACGGCAAGAATATCGCCAACCCTATCGGTATGATCTGGTCCGGTGCGATGATGCTCGACTTCCTTGGCAATGGCGATGCGAATTACAAGGCAGCGCACGATGCCATCATGCACGCGATAGAAACGGTACTGGTGCAAGGCCCGAATACGCCCGATCTAGGCGGCAACGGCAATACGTCCGATGTTGGAAAAGCGATTGCTGCAGCAATCTGATAACCCCCCCGCTCTTCAGCACCACGAATTTTCATGACGGGAGCGTCCCTCAGAATAGAACTTCGATTTTGAGAGACGCTCCCGTCATTCATACGGTTCTTACTCAGAATCCTGCGCACCCACATCCAAATTCCCATATTCATGGGATAAAAATATACCGTTATCAGACGTTAATAGTGGAACACCCAGGAAAGTCCAGGCGATGCGTCTCATATGATGACTAACGTCAACACTTTTCTTTGAGCATGTTTCAAAAGAAGTTATATTAAAAATACATTTGCATCTGTCAGCGTCTTTGAACGGAAATTTCCCATGAAATGTCCTCCCATTCCGCCGGATGAAATTCAACGCCTGCAGGCGTTGACCGCTTATGGTTTAAGCACCGACCGGCCCCTTCCTTCCCTTGATCCTGTGGTTCAGATTGCGTCACGCATGTTCGGCATGCCTGTCGCTGCCGTCAATATGATAGGCAACGATCACGTGTTTTTTGCCGCCAGTTCAGGTGTTGGCGAAGTCGATATGTGCCGTGATGTTTCCTTCTGCGCGCATGCCATCTTGCGGAACGAGGTGATGGTGATACCCGACTCGCATCTGGATGAACGCTTTCATGACAATCCACTGGTTATCGGTCCGGCCAATTTACGCTTTTACGCTGGCGTACCCTTGCTGTCACCGGACGGTTACGCACTCGGTGCCTTATGTGTGATTGATGGTCAGCCACGGGAGTTTTCAGATGAAGACTGTGAAAGATTGCGCGAGCTGGCGAAGATGGCGGTCGATCGCCTGGAACTACGCCGCATCGAATTATCAATGGAAAAAGCACGTCCTTCGTTCGAAGAATTCGCCCGCAACTCACCTACCGCCGTAGTCTGGTTTGATGAGCAGCGCAAGATCGTCAACTGGAACCAGGCCGCAGCCGCATTGCATGGTTATACGCTGGAAGAAGGCAATGGTATGTTGGCCGATGCGCTCATGCCGGAATGTGCGCATGCTTTGTTTCAGGAGCTGGTACGAGAGGCCGTGATCAAGGGGACATTTGACGGCCTGGTGATACCCGATACGATTTATGGATTACGGAAAGATGGTACGGAGTTCCAGTTAGGCTTGTCGCTCTTTTGCTGGCAAGAGCGAGGCCAGCTGATTTTTAATGCGCACCTGCAGGATATCTCGGCAAGAAAACGCGAAGAGGCCGAACTGCATCGTCTGGCCAATACGGATCCTCTGACCGCACTTGCCAACCGCGCCTGCCTGTATCGGGAGGTTGAACGGTTGCTTGTGCTTGGCACACCCGCCTCCGTCCTGATGCTGGACATCGATGGCTTCAAGGATATGAATGACACGCTTGGTCATGCGGTCGGCGATGCGATCCTGTGTGAAGTGGCGCGCCGGCTTGAGTCCGTCATCGGCAAAACCGGTCTGGCTGCACGGATAGGTTGTGATGAGTTCGCCGTATTGCTGCCGGAAACGAGCGATTCGACATGGGTGCAGTGCATGGCGCAGGCCATCATCGATCATATCAGCACCGTTCTCCTGATCGAGGATCACTCCATACGCGTGACAGCCAGTTGCGGTTTCGCCACCGCTCCCGAGCATGCGGAAGAAGCGCTGGAGTTGATCAGCAATGCTGATTTGGCCCTGTTCCAGGCAAAACGTCTGGGTGGTGCGCAAACCTTCATGTATGTGAATCACTTGCGCATGGAAGCCGTAGCGCGTCATCTATACGGACTGGAACTGCAACGCGCCTTGCATCAAAGTGAGTTCGTGCTGTTTTACCAGCCGCAGATCCGCCTCTCCGATAATTCACTGGCTGGGGCCGAGGCTTTGCTGCGATGGCGCCATCCCGAACGCGGCATGCTGTCACCAGCCGCCTTCCTGCCTGCATTGCAAAGCGGCCCTCTGGCTGCAACGGTCGGTACCTGGGTGCTGAATGAAGCCTGTGCTCAGGCCGCCGAATGGATGCGATTTGGCGTCCGTGATTTCCGTATGGGCGTTAACTTATTTGGTGCGCAATTCCGGATGGATGACCTGGCCAGTCGGGTGATCACCGCGCTGGAAAGACATGGCCTGCCACCGGAGGCACTGGAACTGGAAATTACCGAAGACATCGTGCTCGATCATGATGATCTGGTACTTGAATCACTGCAGCTCTTGCGCAATAAAGGCGTAGGCGTCGCGTTTGATGATTTCGGCACCGGGTACGCATCGCTGAGTTTGCTCAAGCGCTACCCGCTTAGCCGTATCAAGATTGATCGCTCGTTCGTACAGGGCATGATCGCTTCGCCGCAAGATAAGACCGTGATCGCGGCAGTGCTCGATATGGCGGATGCATTTAAACTCGAAACGATTGCCGAAGGCATAGAAACTGAAGAACAACGTTCAGCCTTGCTCGCAATCGGCTGTGCGGAAGGACAAGGTTATCTGTTTTCACGGCCGCTGCCTGCTACCGAGTTTGCCGAGATTTACGATATAGCGGGCCCGCTGCAACAGCGGGCTTAAAACGGACATGCGCTGATACCGCGCATGCGTTCTCCGCTGAGCGGATGATCAAACTCCAGCGTCATCGCATGGAGCAATAGCCGGCTCGCCATATGCGCACTCTCAGGCGTACCGTAGAGATCGCATCCGAGTATCGGATGCCCTATTCCCGCACTGTGGATGCGTAATTGATGAGTGCGCCCTGTATGCGGCGTGAACAGGACACGCGTCGTGTCTGCCTGTCTGTCCAGCACTTCGTAATGACTACTGGCTGGTTTTCCGGTGTTGAAGCACACCTTCAATTTCGGAAAGTTGACCGGATCTTTAGCGATGGGTAATTCGATGTCGCCACTATCGGCAGTCATGTGTCCGGCTAATACTGCCTGATAGGTTTTGTTGACAGTACGTAACTGGAACTGGCGGTTGATGTGAGCGGCAGCGATTTTGTTCAGCGCGACTACCAGCAAACCCGAAGTGCCCAGATCCAGTCTGTGTATCATCAACGCACCCGGGAATTGCTGTACCAGACGATAATGTACTGAGTCCAGGTTCAATGGATTCTTCCCCGACAGTGTCAGCAAACCGCTGGGTTTATTGATCAGCAAGATAGTCTCATCCTGGTAGATGATTTCTATTTCATCTACGCATGGTGGTGCGACAAAGTTATCTGTGCTGACGGACATTATTGGGAAACCATCTCTGATTTAAGTACGCTGGAACCCGGCTATTGCATATGGTTCATGCAACAGTCAGGCCTTACCAGCGCACATCTTACAGAAGATATCCGTAAGCACCGTCATTCCGGGTGAAATGTACTCACCCGCAACTGTGTCAGCGATTTAGAAATCGATAGACGCAGACAACAATACCGTACGAGGCGCACCTAAAGTAATAAAGCCGCGCGATACCGAGTTCCAATAGTTTTTATTAGCCAGGTTGATCACATTGCCGCGGAAGGTCACTGCCTTGCCTGCCACTTGCGTGACATAACGTGCACCAACATCCAGCGTATGCCAGCCCGGGATACTTTGCGTATTCGTTGCATTCGCCTGTGCCCCACTGAATGCATTGATACGGCCCGTGAGGGTGACACCCTGCAGCGATTCAAGATCATATTCACCGTTCAGCACGACATTCACCTTGGGTACACCGATGGCATCCTTGCCGTTATTGGCGCCATTTAAGGTTTTGCTTTGTACCGCATCAATCAGGGTAATACCACCGAGCAGACGGACACCACGCAATGGCTGGCCGAAGGTAGATAACTCGAGACCACGGTTGCGTTGCTCACCATCAGCCCCGAATACGCCATTTGAATTGGTAAACGCGTTAGGCTGAGTTATCTGGAACACAGCTGCCGTGACACCAAAGGTCCCCGCGTTGTATTTGACGCCGCCTTCCATTTGTTTGGTAACAGAAGGAGCCAGAATTGTGCCTACGTTGGATGAACCGGCAGGTGCCGTCGCCCCTTGTGCCAGACCTTCGCTGTAATTGGTATACAGCGAGTAGCTACCCAGTTTCACCAGTAAAGCAGCGGCAGGTGTGACTTTGCTTTCGTCATAATTTTTGGTTCTGATACCCCCCGTAAACACACCACTAAACAACTCCTGCCGACGCAAACCCACAGTCAGCAACACATTGTCATTCATAAAGCCAAAGGTATTGACCAAGCCTACGCTGCTTAATTGCAGATCGCCATTTTGCGGGATCGTGCCATAGTTCACGACCGGGCGTGGACGATTAGGTACGTTGTAAACATTGCCGGTGTATTGCGGGGTTGCATGCACTGTCAGGCCATAACCGGTCCGACTAAAGTCGCTGTAGGAAAGCGCATAGTTATTGGAAACATCACCCAGCATAAACTTGCCGCGCATACCCAATTCATACGTATCGACTTCGTATGAGCCTTTGAAACCACCTGCACGCGCAGTAAAATCGCCAGCGCTATTGATGAACTTGCGGCCTTGCGTACCACCATAGTAGTACTCTTCGTTACCCCTGGACTTGCCATAGTTTGCGTAAGCGGTAAACGTCGGACTGAATTCGTACTCCACGTGTGCCATCAAATATTTCGCATTGGTTTTGATGTATTCCCAATCATCGACGTAATTCTTGTCAACTTGCGGCGGTCTGGGCAAAGCGAAACCACTATCGTAGGTAATGTTCGCCGAGTATCCATTCGTCAGACGATCCTGATTCGCAACGTCCAGGCTGGCTTTCAATTTCTTGCCGCGATAATCCAGTGCCAATGCGGCATTTTTCATATGATCGTCCTGACGATCTATCGGCGTATCGCCGTCGCGCTTGAGTACATTCAGGCGCACACCCCAGACATTGTCTTCACCGAAGCGACGTCCCAGATCCAGATGCACACCAAATTGACTGTCCGATACATAACTCCCCGTCACCCGTGTCAACGGCTTGTCATCCGCACGCTTGCTGGTCAGGTTGATGTTGCCGCCGACCACACCAAACGGGCTGATGCCGTTCAGCATGGCTGCAGGTCCTTTCAGCACATCAACACGCTCATAGAATTCCGGCGTGATGCGGCGGCTCTCGGTCATGCCATACAAACCATTCACACCGACCTGATTCACGAACACCGGAAAGCCGCGAATGATGTAGGTTTCACTATCGCCGTATTCCGCCATCGCACTGCGTATCGACGGATCAACCGAGATGATGTCGGCGACGCGGCGCGATTGCTGGTCTTGCACGAATTCTTCGGTGTAGCTTTGCGTACTGAATGGCGTATCGAATATATCCACATTTCCCAGAATACCGACACGGCTGCCCTTGGCAACCTGGCCACCCGCAAACGGCTTAGGCAAGTCGCTGGCCGAGCCGACGTCGCTGGTGACCGTCACGGCAGGTAAAGTCGCATCGGCCATCGCTGCAACACGCAGTACATAGCTCCCGTCAGGCTGCAGGATGGCCTCCAGACCGCTACCAGCCAACAGACGTGTAATGGCTTCCGGCACGGATAAATTACCCTGTACTCCTGGACTTTGCTTGCCATCAGTCAGTGCGCCATTGACCGAGACATAAGTGCCTGATTGCGCGGAAAAACGTGCAATCGCGCCACTCAGCGGACCTGCAGGAACGGCGAAGTTGCGCGTGGCAGCTTTGGCTGCGGGCAGTGGTTCTGCTGCGTAGGTATCCGCTGGCAAGGCGCTCAGCATTACCGCTCCGGCAAACAAGACGTGTATTGCAAGCGCGGCGGGTTTCAACCTGAACTCAGTGCGGAATGAGGTGATACGGCTGGGGACTTCGTATTTCATGATCGAATCTTTCGGAAAAAGTAATGGCAGTTACTGAGCCTTCAAACTGTTTTCCGTGCGAGATCAGAAAAGGGGAACCGATTGGGTGAATTTATTTTTCCGCGAGCGATGGCCGGGCACGTATCGTTACCCACCATGGAAAAGTTTCATGTACCTTGACCGGGAGCGATGCTTCCAGCATGGCCAGCGCCTGGTCGCCCCGGTTCAGCGGGAAACCGCCTACCACGCGCAAATCGGCAACAGCCGGATCGCAGGCGAGATAACCGGAGCGATAACGCGCCAGTTCTTCAACGAAATCGCCGAGAGACATATTGTCTGCCACCAGCAAACCCTGGCTCCACGCTTGCTGCGTCGGTTCAACGGCTATCGCCGGCGCCACTTCACTGCGATTGAAATCGACTTGCTGGCCGCTTTCTATGATCCTGCTGCCAGCCTGCGTATTGAGCGGAGTAATCTCTACCCTACCCTCAAATACACTGAGGCGGGTTTTACCATCCAGCTGGCGCACACTGAAACGCGTACCTATAGCGCGCAGACTGCCTTCCGCGCTATAGACGACAAACGGCCGTGGTGGTGATTGCGTATCGGGATGCGTCGCGATCATGACCTCCCCCTTGCGCAGGGTGACCCGCCGCATGCGTGCGTCATATTGCTGATCCAGCGAACTATTCGTATTAAGCCAGAGCTCACTGCCATCAGCCAGCGTCAGATTGCGTATCTCGCCGACCGCGCTCCGGTAATCGGCATTCAGGTCGGCCAGCACCGTTTGTATCGCACTGCTACGGCTCACGCCATAAGCGGCCAGGCCGGTCACGGCAAACAAGGACAACATCTTCAAGGTGCGCCGACGTTGCAGCACCGCAGCACTCAAGGCCGCGCTGGCAGCTTCCGGTGCCGCTTTCGGTAACGATAAGCCATTGCTGATCGCCTCTACCCTTTGCCACGCCAGGCGATGTTCTTCGCGCACATCCAGCCATGCATGCCACTGCCGTCGCTCCTCATCCGTCACTGCACCGGAGCGCAGCACGGCAAACCACTCGGCCGCCTGTTCCAGCGTGGCAAATTCAAATTCCTGATTGACGGGAGCAGTCCCTGCGACACTTATGCTCATGCTTAAACCAGCGCCTCTTTGAACGCTGCACCATGCATCAGGCAATGCAGCATGGCTTGCGCCATATATTTTTTGACCATGCGTTCGGAGACCGCCAGCACGCCGGCGATCTCGGCATAAGTCATATCGTGCAGATGCGCGAGCAGCAGAGCGCGGCGCGGTTTTTCCGGTAACTGCGCGAGCAGGCAATCAACTTCGATCAGTGTTTCTATGATGATGGCCTGATGCTCGGCCGAGGGCACGACAGATTCAGGATGCGCAGCCAGCGTCGCCAGCCAGGCCCGCTCGATTTCCTGACGGCGCCACAAATCGACGACCAGACCTTGCGCAATCTTGGTCAGATAAGCACGCGGATCGTAGGCACTATCCAATTGGCGTGGCCGGATGATCAGACGTAAAAAAGTATCATGTGCCAGATCCTCGGCCTGATGCGCGCAGCCCAGCTTCTTGCGCAACCAGCCATGCAACCAACCATGATGGTTGCTGTATAGCGTATGCATTTGCTGCTGCAAAGCTGGTTCGAGGGAAGACATGAAGGGAAATTCAGCGAAGATTGATGTTAATGAGAACCATTCTCATATTAACTCAAGCGAACTGCGCTACGCAATTTCTATCGCGGCAGTGTTGTTTTGCGAGCGAACCCCACGCGCGACAGCTATTTGCTATCCAGCGCGCCCTTCAGCTTCAACGCGATGCGCCGCGCATCCTTCTCGTCCGCAACATTGGCAAAACCCAGCAACAAACCCTGTTGCGGCTTCACGTTGATGTACCAGCGCGATAAGGGGTGCAAAGCCAGGCCTGCTTCACGCGCCCGGTCTGCCAACAGGATGTCGTTTTCGTGTTCCCCGAGTTGCGCCAACATGTGCAAACCGCCGGGACGCAAATCGATACGTATGCGCTCACCCAGCACCTGCTGAAATACCTGCTGCGTCACCTGCCGGCGTTCGGCATAGAGCGTGCGCATTTTTTTCAGGTGACGGGAGAAATGACCTTCCGCAATGAAGTCGGCAACGCTGGCCTGGAACAAATACGGACACCCCGCATTCAGGTTGTAAGAAACAGCCTGAAAGCGCGGCACCGCACTCACAGGTGCAACCACATAGGCCAGGCGCAAGCCCGGGAACATCACTTTGCTGAAGGTCCCGCTGTAAATAACCCGATCATTTCGGTCCAGGCTTTTCAACGCCGGCAGCGGCCTGCCCTGATAACGAAACTCACTATCGTAATCATCTTCAATGATCCAGCTCCCGGCGCTACTGGCCCAGTCCAGCAAGGCCATCCGGCGCTCCAAAGATAACGTTACGCCCAACGGACTCTGGTGTGACGGCGTCACCATCGCGAACTTCGCATAGGGACTGAGACGCTTGCCCTCCTCGACCATCAGGCCGTGCGCATCAACCGGTACCGGCACTACCTTGACGGCGGCATTTTGCAGAAAGGGGCGCGCCAGAATATAGCCCGGATCCTCAAACCAGAACGCATCGCCGGCAGTCGAAAGACTGCTCAGTGTCAGTTCCAGCGTATTGCGCAAACCGGTTGTGATGAAGACTTGTTCCGGCAGGCAGCTCACGCCGCGCGACACGCCGAGATAGGTTGCAATCCGCTCGCGTAAACGATCGTAACCAGCCGGATCGGGATAGCCCAGCCGTGCTGGTTCACTACCACGTAATCTATGCCCTACCAGTCGATTCCAGACCTTGCGCGGGAATGCATCCAGGGCAGGTAACCCCAGTTGCAAGGGCTTGGGAGCTTTGCCGTCGTGATCGAGAAAGGCGGATATGGTTTGTCCCGGCACAGGCGTTGGCGGCTTGACCGCCGCAGGCTGCGGCAACGAAGGTGAGACAACAGTCCCGGCCGCTCCCCTGACCTGCAAATATCCTTCATCAGTCAGAATACGGTAGGCCATCTCCACCGTGCCACGTGCCAGGTTCAACTCGGTCGCCAATGCCCGTACTGCCGGCACGCGATCACCTGCGCGCAAATGCCCTTGCTCTATTGCCGTCTTGAAACGCTGGCAAATCTGCATATACATGGGCAGTTCGAGCGTACGATCTATGCTCAGGTCGAGCGCAGGCCTGGATTTTTTCATGGACTAGTCCTTTTTGCATTTCTTGGCCCTTCTAACACGGCCATGATATTCGCATACTACACATCAAGGACACGCCATTTTTAATTAAATCAACCTGACTCAGGAGTTACACATGCAAACTCGCCTCGACTTCCTCACTACCGATAAAGACGCCATCCGCGTCATGATGGGTGTAGAAAACCAGATTGCCAAAGGCACACTGGACATCCTGCTGAAAGAACTGGTACGCCTGCGCGCTTCACAAATCAACGGCTGCGCCTTCTGCCTCGACATGCACGTTACCGACGCACGCAAGGCTGGCGAAATAGAACGCCGCCTGGCAACCGTAGCAGCCTGGCGCGAAGCGCCTTTCTTCAGCGATAAGGAACGCGCGGCGCTGGAGTGGACAGAATCGCTGACACTGGTCGCACAAAGCCATGTGCCGGATGCAGTATGGGAAGCGGTACGCCCGCACTTCACCGATGCAGAACTGGTCGAGCTGACCTTGTTGATTACATCCATTAACAGCTGGAATCGCTTCTCTGTCGCGTTCCGCAAAATGCCGAGCTGACTTAAAGCACACCTCAAGCAAACCCTACAAGCACACTCAGTCCCGCACGCGCGGCGGGCAGACACAGAAAGGTTGATATGAAAATCCTGGTTATCGGCGGTAGCGGCCTCATAGGCTCCAAAGTTGTCAGCAATCTGCGCCAGCTTGGTTATGACGTACTGGTCGGCTCGCCGAGCAACGGCATCAACATCGTGACAGGTGAAGGCCTGACCGATGCAGTCAAGGGAGCACAAGTCGTGATCGACCTGAGCAACTCCCCTTCCTTTGAAGACCAGGCCGTACTCGACTTCTTTGAAACTTCCGGACGCAACTTGCTGGCAGCAGAGGAACAAGCCGGTGTCAAACACCATATCGCCTTGTCGGTGGTCGGTACTGACCGCATGCAGGAGAGCGGCTACTTCCGCGCCAAGATGGCTCAGGAAAACCTCATCAGGCAATCCAAAGTGCCATACACCATCGTACGTTCTACCCAGTTCTTTGAATTCCTTGGTGGTATCGCACAGTTCGGCACTGTCGGTAATGAGATCCGTCTGTCGCCTGCGCATGTGCAACCGATCTCCTCCGACGATATCGCAGCGGTGGTTACCGACACGGCACTGGAACAGCCTATCAATGACAGCTTCGATGCTGCCGGTCCGGAAAAAGTCGGACTCGCAGAATTGATGAAGCGTTACCTGGCTGCACTGGGCGACCAGCGTGTTGTCGTTAGCGATCCTGAAGCGGCTTATTACGGCGCACAGATTAACGATCAATCGCTGACCCCGATTGGTGAAGCAAAGATTACGACGACCGGATTCTCAGCCTGGATCAGCAAGTCGCAGGCAGCGAAATAATTCAGGAGCTAGACATGCCAGCCGAAGTAGATATCAGACATATAGAAAGCGACGCCGACCTGGCGGCGTCGTTTGCAGTGATGCAGGAATTGCGACCACATCTGACAGACAGCGCAGCTTATGTGGAACAAATCAAGCGCCAGTACGCACAGGGCTATCGTTTGCTGGCAGCATGGCGTGAAGGCCGCATCGTCGGACTGACCGGGTATCGCTTGCAGGAGAGTACGATATACAGCCGCTTCGCATACGTCGATGATCTGGTGGTCACCAGTACACTGCATCGTTCCGGTATAGGTGAGCTGCTATTGCAATCGGCACGCCAGCAAGCCGCCATGTCCGGCTGCAAAAACTTTGTGCTGGATACCGGCTTGCATATGGCGCTGGCACAACGCTTTTACTTCCGGCAAGGACTGCTGGCGCGCGGCATGCACTTCGTAGAAGCGCTTTAGAAGCGCGGTAAAAACGCGATAAGTTCACCTTCAACTTTCTTCAAGATTGTTTTACAGGAATCCCATGACACGTATTTTGTTACTGAACTGCGGCCCGCACAGCGACACCAGCCACGGTTACCGCCTCGCAAGAGAAACACTGGCTGCATCCGGCATCAGCGATATACACATCACGGAACGAGATCTGGTGCAGACACCACTTCCTGCGATCGGGCGCGACTATGCACTGGCCATTACCTCGAACGCGGCGCATGACGTCAGCGAGCTGCAATGGTCGGAGCAACTCATCGCCGAGCTGGAACAACACGATGTACTTCTTATCGTCACACCGATGCACAACTTCACGGTACCGGCAGCACTGAAGCTATGGCTGGATCATGTGATCCGCATCCATCGCAGCTTCGCCGCGACGCCACAGGGCAAGGTCGGTCTGATGAAAGATCGCCCTACCCTGGTATTGGTAAGTTCGGGGGGATTCTTTGCCGGGGAACGCGCCAGGCAGGCAGACTTCCTCACACCTTATCTGCGCTATGCGCTGGCATCGATAGGTATCAACGACACCTACTTCTACCCGTTGCAAGGTCTGGTCTTCGGTCCGGATGCAGTGGCACAAGCGGTGAATGAAGTACGCCAGCCATTGTCTGAAAAATTGCTACAGGCGCTGGCGGCAAACTAAAGCAAGCATTCCGTTTAGCCGTACTTGCCGGACTCAACGTATTGCAGAGGCCGGCTCCTGAGATGCTTGCGCCTCCATCCTTTGAAGCCGCTCCAGCCTCAAGCGCTCATCACGCCTGATCTGGGCGATTTCATGATCCTGCTTCGCTTGTATTGCTCTTTTTTCCTGCAGTTTCTGCCGCTCCAGTCGCACCTGTTCGGCCAGTGCAAGTTGTTCGGCACGCTCCGCTTCCGCCTCGGCTTTCTGCACTTCCAGCGCTGCCACTTCGACTTCGGCTTTATCTGCCTGCACCTGATAAACATAAAGACAGCCCACTACCAGCATCATGGCTGCGATGATCCTGGTCCACGGGAATGGTGCACTGACGATGGCAGACTCGGTCGGCCGCACCTTGCTTCTTAATTTTTCATCGTAGGCCGCGCGCCGGTGCGGCGAAGACAAAATGGTGTAAGCCTCGCGGATGACTTTTTCGCGGATGTCGCGCTCTTCGATATTCAAGGTCGGCGGTTCTATCGCCAGCGCCGCCAGCGTGACTATATGCGCTCGCTCGATTTCAGCTGATGTCGCCTGCCGACTTACGCCCAACACTTCATAAAGCGTTCCCATAGTCCCGCCTTTCGTGGTTTTTGTTATCGTATTTATAATATATTTATTACGATAAAACCATCCCATATATATGGCACGTCACCTGAGTCTAAAACCCGCAAGATTGCCCATAAGAAAATATTGAGGCTTGGTGCAGGTCAAGTGATTAACTGAAAAAATTTTCACTACGGATTGCTGTTGAAGTTCGCCCAGCCCAAAGAAATTACGGTCATAAGGAAGTGAACTAAGCCACGCAAAATAGCCTACGCACATGCGTAAGCCATTTGTACTACCGGGTTGCCACTTGCACTAAACGGCCGTTGCTAAAGCTTAGAAGCGATAACCGACACCCACACCAATCAGCCACGGATCAATCTTGACCGCACTCAACTGACCGGCCGCAGTATTCACATCACTCCTGATCTGCACTTTTTTCACATCCAGGTTAATCGACCAGTTTTTATCGATCTTGAAGTCAACACCTGCCTGCAGTGCCAGACCCACACTGTTCTTCTCCAGACGTGCAGCGCCATTCAGGATATCAACGCTCGATATGCGCGTATAGTTGATACCGGCACCGACGTACGGGCTGATAGTTTTCTCAGGCGTGAAGTGGTACTGCAAGGTCAAGGTAGGCGGCAAGTGTTTGAAGGTACCGATCTGCGCGCCATCAAGTGCAACCTTTTGTTTTTGCGGATACGTCAGCACCAGCTCTGTCGCCCAGTTCGGTGTGAAGAAGTAGCTGATGTCGAGTTCCGGTATGACTTTGGAATTAATGGTGAGGCGATCCGATGCGCCCACGCCGCCTATCGGATCAGACTTGTTCGCCGGATCGAGATTGACTGCACGCACACGGACCAGCCACGAACCTTCTTGCGATTGCTGGGCAAATGCCTGTGAATTGAGAGCGGCCAAAGAGCACAGGGCGACGGCCAATACCGATTTCTTCATGATTACCTTCTTGGTTGGATGGGAACGCTTCTACGTTACGCCTCCGCCATTTAGGGTATTTGATATCGATCAAGTATTGTGTGAATTGCTGCGCTCAGCCAGCGCAACGAAAATGCCGCACCCTTGCACACGTGGCAAGGGTGCGGCACGAATGGCTCTGCTCAGGAAGCAGCGTAGATATCGCTACGTGTCAGCGGCACTGCTGCTTCTGCACCGCCCGGTTTGGAGGCGAGTATCTGATAGATGCCAGTGCCGCCATATTCAAACTCCAGCGCGCATGCAGCCATGTATAAGCGCCAGACGCGGTAGGCTGATTCGCCGACGTATTGCAATGCGTCTTCGCGGCGCTCTTCGAGCCGCTTGACCCATTGCCTGAGCGTGAGTGCGTAATGTGGCCGCAAGGCTTCCACGTCGTGAATTTCAAAACCGGTCTGCTCCATGCGACGCTGGATGTTGCTGACCGTATCCAGCTCCCCGTCCGGGAAGACATAGCGGTTGATGAATTCGGTATCTATCGTACGTTGCCAGCCTTCTTCATCATGCGTAATGCCGTGGTTGAGAAAGAGTCCGCCCGGACGCAATACACGCTTGATGGTCGAGTTGTACACCGGCAGATTGGCCAGGCCTACATGTTCAAACATGCCGACACTGGAAATCTTGTCGTAGACAGATTCACCTTCGAGGTCGCGATAGTCACGCAACTCTACCGTGACCAGATGCCCCAGTCCTTCCGCTTGTATGCGTGCCTGTGCATATTCATACTGCTTCTCGCTGAGGGTAATGCCATGCGCCTTGACGCCATAGTGACTTGCAGCCCAGCACACCATCGCGCCCCAGCCGCAACCCACGTCGAGGAAGCGCTCGCCCGGTTTCAGCCGCAGTTTGCGGCAAATGTGATCAAGCTTGTTTTCCTGCGCCTGTTCCAGCGTGTCGTCCAGTGAGTGGAAGTAAGCACATGAATACACCATCTGCTTGTCCAGCCATAGTTGATAGAAGGAGTTGGAAACGTCGTAATGAAAAGAGATCGCGGCCTGATCACTGCTTTTCGAGTGCTTGTGCGCGAATTCGCCCGAACCAAAAGGCGTGGTCGGCAGATTCCTCGGCCTGGACGGCAAACGCCAGGCATCACGCAAGAGCGCCCAGCGTGTTGCGAGTGAGAAGTCAAAGGAAGCGAAGTATTGTTTGAGTCCCAGCGCCGCATACAGATCGCCATCGATGTCGATCAGACCGTTGATGTATGCATCGGCCAGCGGCAAGGGACTGCGCCCGAATACCAGCTTGCGCAGCACCGTAGGATCACGCAATAACAGTGTGAACTTCGGTGTGGCAATTTCGATCTGGTCGAGTTTTTCGCCCAGGACACGGAATGCAGTGGCACCCGGGAAGTTGTGCAACAGATGTTTCAGTATGCGCAGCGCTGCTTCTATCTGCGCATTACTGAAAGAGTCAGCCAGTAGTGTTGCTGGTGTGACGAGTTGATTGTTTCGATCGTTCATCGCTTAAGCCCTATCTGAAAAATTCATGACGGGACCGCACACGTTCGTGCGGCGGCAATAAGTATGGTGTAGACAAGAAACGCGGCTCGATGTTCATTGAGCCTGTGAAGAATTGCCGCCGGTACTGGGCAGACAATATGTGCCCTCCAATCCGCAGAACGAGGCGGAGGACTTAATCCAGGTAAGCAAACAGATTTCATGTAACGCTCCCCCTTTAAAACTCATTTCAAAAATGAGTTCTCTAAAAGCAGAAAAACGATTACTTCGACCTAATGCGACACTGAAATGGCTGAGCTGGCTGCCTGCGCAGTGCCTTTTACATAAAGATTAAATTAGCGCGATCACCACCGGGCCACGGAGATGGCAAGGTGGTAAGCAGAAGCGATTATACGATCATGTTTGCAAGTGTGCATTGCAGGGCAATATACACACGAAGCGGGAGCGATCAGCAGGCGGGCAAGGGTGGATTATTTACTGCGGGCATCTATATCGGCCAGGCATTCCAGGCCTTTTTCCGTAATTTCGTGGCCACCATCTTTCGCTACGATATGCCCTTTTTTGCCGAGAAAGGTTTGCACATCGGATTTCAAAACCGTTGCAGGATCAGTCGCAATGGCACGCAAGCCATTGATACAGCTCTTGATGAACAAGGTTTGCTTACCTTTGTCAGTCAAGGCCAACTGACCGTTTTTGGCGTATTCGATATATTTGAGACCGAGCAGACGCTTGGTATTCCTTGCTACACAAGCAGATGGCCGTTCTCCGTGCTTGATACCAGCGACTATCTGCGCCAGTGCGTCGAACTCATCCGTCGTTAAATCACCACCCATTACTGCTTCCAATCTCAAATATATATGTCACTGCCGCCTGGCGACAGTTCAGAATCGTGGCAAATCTGCCAGTGTACGGCCCGGGACATCGTGGTCTATCGTGTCGATGTCTTCAATGCCGTGCTCATGTATCACGATGTGGACGCGCGGGCCCAGCACCATTTCATTCCCAACCTTGAAAGCGGTTGCCACTTCATCACCAAAGTGCAGCGCATCGACGACCAGGCTGACGTCATGCTCCGTTGTTACCGCTTCCCAACCCGGGGAGCCGTCACCTTTACGATGGCCACGCCCCATTTTCACCGCTTCTACCCTGTCGCCTGCCTCGTTAAAACGAACTGCTTCAATCAAGTGAACTGACATTGATGTCTCCATAAAAAATGTCATTGTTTTATGGCTTCATGGTACGCGTCCCATAGCCTGACAGCAAGACGCAGATGCAGGCAAACCAGGTCGGCGCAAAAGAAAAATCCTCGACCGCAGGCCTCAAGCTATCGTTTTATGGCTGGCGCGGAGCAGTAGCCGGATCTGCGCCGAAGCAGCTAAAAGTAAAGCTGGCGCGGGATAGCGCACCCTCACAGGAACAATATCATGTGAGATAAATGTTAATTTAGATGCCAATTGATTAAGACCCGCATCGATTTAACTGGCGTAATTGTTAAATTTAAAATTAAAAAAATATACAGCCGCAGCCATCTGAGCAAGCCGCAGGACGGTTTTCCCTATAGGCAACATTCATCCGCAAAATCAAATCAGTCGCATTTGTTAATTAAAGTGTCATACCACCTATTTCTCCCATATATATGGGATAACAGCAATATTTCCTAATGGCTACACTTGGTCGCTTTCAAGCATGTACGCCTACGAATAGCGGGGACAAAATCGTCGCTATAGCAGTGATCCATGTGGCACCAGACTTATGCAAAGAGACAGATAGATATTTAAATAATTATTTAATAGACAAGCTCGCTGACAACGAGAAACAGAAACGCAAGAACCGTTCTTCGACCTCCCGGACTGCACATTCGTCAGTTCCATGAGCAAGCGCAGAGTCGCATTCTTTCGCTATCGCTCGCTTACCTCGTCTAGTTTCCATCACAGAACGTAACCTATGCCCGGTTGATTATTCTTATGCATGCGAAAAACCAAGGTGATTACCCGCGCGATAGCTCACCGAAAATCAGCTTCATCCAACGGCATTTACGTCTGCTGATTCTGTGGCCGCTGTCGGCCCTGCTACTGATGGCCCTGCTGTGGGGTGTGGTTTATTCCAAGCTGGAAAACGACAAACGCATCCTGCAGGAAAATGCAGCCAAACAAGCCGTCTCCATCTCCAAAGCCTATGCGCAATACCTGACCAGGAGCATAGAACAACTGGATCAACTGGCGCAGCAAATCAAATACGGCTGGGAACAATCGAAGGGTTATCTCGGCTTTGAAGAGATGATAGGCAAAGGTTTGCTGAACGTGCCGCAGTTCTCATCCGTCGCCATTTATGACGTGGACGGCCACCCGCTCACCACCAGCATTCCGGTCACACAAATGTTCACAGTTGCTGACCGCGAGTATTTCAAATTCCATGCGCAGAACACCTCTACGGAATTGCGCATCAGCACACCGACCATAGGACGCCTCAGCAAGGAAAGAATAGTCCAGGTAACGCGCCGTCTGGAGAATGCAGACGGCACCTTCGCCGGTGTATTGGTATTAGGCCTGGCGCCTGAGTTCTTCACCCTTTTTTCCGAAGACCCTATCCTCGGACACGACGGCGTGCTGGCCTTTATCGGCAATGACGGTATTGAGCGCGTCGCACAAATGCGCGGGCGCAAAGACGACGCCTTATCGCTGGTTTCCTTTCCACTGCGCGCCGAGTACACGACACCCAACGTTATCGGCAATGCGCGTCAGTATTCAGACATAGACACCCACTTCATCGCGACACAGAAACTCAAAGGCTATCCCTTTTATGTAATGGTGGGCCTGAGCAAGGAAGACATCCTGCTGCCGTATGAAAACAATCTCGCCATGTATCGCAAGATCGCCATCGTCGGCAGCATGCTCCTGCTTTTGTTTGCCGGCACTGCGATGTGGATGTCGATCCGACTGGCATGGCGCAAACAGCAAGCGGATGCGATCCGCGAAACCTATCGCATTGCGACTGAAGGCGGCAACGAGGGTTTTTACATTCTGCTGCCAAGCCGCGATCGCAACGAATACATCACCGACTTCCAGGTCGTGGATTGCAATGAAAAAGGTGCGTCCTTCTACAATATGAGCAAGGACAAGTTCACCGGCGTCCGGGTATCTGATTTTTACTCCGGCGCATACTTTGACAACGTGATGCAGGCTTATCGTATCGCGATGGAAACCGGCTTCTTCGAAGACGATTATGAAGTCCCGCCCGACAGCCCGGTCGACGCCGAGTGGCTGAAAAGAAAATTTGTGCGCTCCGAAGACGGTCTGGCAGTCACACTGCGCGACATCAGTGAGCCCAAGCGCCATGAACGGGAAATGGCGCGCCTGGCGACAGAAGACGGCCTGACTGCCCTGCCCAACCGTCACTGGTTCATGGCTTATCTGCCAAAGGCACTGGAGCACGCCAAAGCAAATCAAACCATGCTGGCGATACTCTTCATTGACCTTGATGACTTCAAGAACATCAACGATACGCTGGGTCATTCGGCAGGCGATCAATTGCTGTGCACAGTCGCGCAACGCCTGCGCTCGGTGCTGCGCCCGACAGACAAGGTCATACGCATAGGCGGCGATGAATTCACCGTGATTCTGGAAGCCATACACAGTGAAGAAGAAGCCGCTCACATCGCGTTCCGCATTAACCAGGTTTTGCGTGAACCATTCGATTTCGCACGAGGTAACGGTTCGCAAAAAAATAAAATCGGCGGCTCCATAGGCATCAGCATCTTCCCGCGTGACGGCCAGGATGTGGAAACCCTGATCAAGAATGCCGACATTGCAATGTATGCCGCTAAAACCGGCTCCAAAGGTCAATTCCGCTTTTACGATCACACGCTGTATGAAAACATCAAGCTGCGGATCAATACAGAACAGGAATTGCAGCAGGCAATCCGTGAAGATCAATTCATCATTTACTACCAGCCACGGGTACATACCCAGACCGGCAAATTGCTGGGCATAGAGGCATTGATACGCTGGCAGCATCCGACCCGCGGCCTGGTGATGCCGAACGACTTTATCAGCCTGGCGGAAGAAACCGGGCTGATCAATCAGATTGGTGAACTGGTGGTTGATAAAGTCTGCGCACAATTGGCGCACTGGCTGAAACAAGGTGTGGACGCAGTACCGGTTTCGGTCAATGTCTCACCGCATCAATTCAATGAAGGCAAGGTCAAAAAATCGCTGGCAGCCAGCCTCGCGAAGTATGCCGTACCGGCATCGCTGCTTGAGATCGAACTGACTGAATCAGCGATGATGCGCAACATCGGCGATATCTTTGACGAACTGACCGCCATCAATCAAATGGGTATCAGGGTCCACGTTGATGACTTTGGCAGCGGTTACTCATCGCTGTCACTGTTGCAAAGACTGGATATGGACATCCTCAAGATCGACCAGGCCTTCACCTCCCAACTGGGACGCGGCAAGGATGGCGAAATCTTCTTTACGGCCATCGTCTCCATGGCCAAGGCGCTCGGCATGCGCGTGGTGGCGGAAGGCGTGGAAACTGTGGAACAACTGCGCATCCTGCAAACCCTGTCCTGCGATGAAGTACAGGGTTACTACGTGGCGTGGCCGCTACCGGCGGACAACATTGCCGACATGATACGCAAGCAAAACCTCTTCCCCTGAGCCTGCCCCGCCCTTTCCGGATCGGGCTTGCCGATTCGGCTCTTATGCCGCAGTCGCGGCTATAATGGCGGGCGCAACGCGTCTGGCGAGCTAGTCCGGTTCAATACTTGAACCTATCATTTTTTCAGGTTGCTTAAGCTGGTGTAATTTCCCCGTGGAATACACTTGTACAAGCACCATGTTTAAAGAGTTAATCAGCACTATGAATACTTCCAGTTCCCGCCCTGTCGTCCTTTGCCTTTCCGGCCATGACCCCAGCGGTGGTGCAGGCCTGCAGGCCGATATCGAGGCACTGATGGCGCAAGGCTGCCACGCAGCCCCTACCGTTACCGCACTGACCGTACAAAACTCGGTCGACGTTTCCGATTTCCGCGTACTGGATTCGGCCTGGGTACTGGCGCAAGCCGAAGCCGTGATTACCGACTTGCCTATCGCCGGCATCAAACTCGGCATGCTGGGCTCGGTTGAAATGGTGGACACCGTTGCCAGCATTTTGCAACGCCTGCCGAATGTGCCGGTAGTGTGCGATCCTGTCTTGCGCGCTGGCGGCGGCGGCGCACTGGGTAAAGATGAAGTCGGTTACGCGATGCGTGAACGTTTGCTACCGCTGGCAACCGTGGTCACACCGAATCTGCCGGAGGCACGCATACTCGCTGAATTGCCGAATGGTACGGCAGATGAATGCGCGGCAAAATTACTGCCGTTCTGTCAGCACTTGTTGATTACCGGCGGTCACGGTGATGAACAGGAAGTCCATAACCGCTTGTACTCCCGTGACGGTAGCTCGCATACCTTCACCTGTGATCGCTTGCCTGGCAACTATCACGGCTCGGGTTGCACATTGGCGAGTACGCTGGCAGGTCGCCTGGCTCTGGGCGAAGCGCCTGTACAAGCGGTAGAGAATGCCCTGGCTTATACCTGGCGCACGCTGCGTGATGCGGATCGCTCGGGTAAAGGACAGCACTTCCCACGACGTTTGCCCCTGGATTTCTGCGCTTAACAAGTAAGCGAAGCGCGCAAAACAAAAAAGCCTGACGAATAATCGTCAGGCTTTTTTAATTGAATCCTGGTGGGAAGTACAAGTTTCGAACTTGTGACCTATCGCGTGTGAGGCGATCGCTCTACCCCTGAGCTAACCTCCCGGAGTGGTCAAATTATCTCATAAAATAGTAGCCGCTCAGGATTCTGCTTCAGGCTCCGCTTCCAGCTTGCGCCAGACGGATTGTCCCTTCACTTGCTTGTCCAGGCTGTCCACCATCGCTGTATGGGCAGCGAGTTCTTCTTCGGTCGCCAGCTGCAATTGCACCGGCGCAATCGCGACCAGTTCCAGGACTTCGCCATCGCTGCCTACATCACCCGCACCCAAATCCATGCTAAGGCTGTTCTGGCCACGCGTCATCGCCAGATAGACTTCAGCCAGTAACTCCGCATCCAGCAACGCGCCGTGCAATGCACGGTGCGCATTCGAGATACCGTAACGATCACACAAGGCATCCAGCGAGTTACGTTTGCCCGGATGCATTTCCTTCGCCTGTACCAGCGTATCGATCACTTCGCCTACATGTTCCTTGAATGTAGGCGTGTTAACACGCTTCAACTCCGCATCAAGGAAGCCGATATCAAACGGTGCGTTATGGATGATGACGTCCGCACCAGCAATGTAGTCGCGGAATTCATCGGCGATTTCTGCAAACTTCGGTTTGTCGCTGAGGAATTCAGTGGTCAATCCGTGCACTGCCAGCGCACCCTCTTCCGAGTCGCGTTCCGGATTGATGTAGTGATGGAAGTTATTACCGGTCAGGCGTCGATTCACCAGTTCGACGCAACCGATTTCAATGATGCGATCACCCGAGCGCGGGTTCAGCCCTGTCGTTTCGGTATCGAGAACAATTTGTCGCATGCTTAATCAGTATTCAAAGTGTAAAAAATAATCACTGCACTCAGGCAGCGACTTCAACGCCACGGTTAGCAAGTGCATCGGCGCGCTCATTACCGGCATGGCCATTATGGCCACGCACCCAGCGCCATTCGATTTTATGACGCGCCTGCGCGGCATCCAGCTCCTGCCACAGATCCACATTCTTGACCGGTTCCTTGGAAGCGGTTTTCCAGCCGCGTGCTTTCCAGCCGTGTATCCATTCGCTGATGCCTTTTTGTACGTACTGGCTATCGGTATGCACGACCACTTCGCAGGGACGGGTCAACAGGTTGAGCGCTTCGATGACTGCCTTCAGTTCCATACGATTGTTGGTGGTGTTGAGTTCGCCGCCGAAAATTTCTTTCTCGTGTTCGCCCATCACCAGCAACGCGCCCCAGCCGCCACGGCCAGGATTGCCCTTGCACGCGCCATCGCTATATATATCTATCTTGTCCATGCTGCTTTCTTTTCTCTCTGCTACTTATTTGTGTGACTTATGTATTTTGTTGGTCGCCGGCACGCCTTGCGGCGCAGTGGCTTTTTGTGTTTTCCAGGTCGGGCCTATCAGGTGCATGCCACGCACACGCTTGACTGCCTGCACCACATAGACTGCACCAAGGTAAGGCCACCAGCGCTCACCTATGTTTTCCAGGAAATTAAAGCGATCCAGCCATTTTTGGGTTTCACACGGCGGCGCATAGCAACCGAAGTAACCACCGCTGACTTCCATATTCAACAACTTCAGCCAGTCCTTCACACGCGGCAGGCTGATGAATTCGCCTTGCTGCGGCAGGAAATACGATTCGCTCAGACGCCCGATGATTTGTCGCGCGCCCCAGAAGCTATACGGATTAAAGCCGCAGATGATGACCTGCCCTTCCGGAATCAGCACGCGCTCGACTTCACGCAGAACCTGATGCGGCTCCTTCGCGAACTCCAGTGCGTGCGGCAGAATCACCAGGTCTATGCTGGCCGATGCATACGGCAATTCTTCAAAATCCTGCACCACCACCAGCGGATGCGCTTCGTTGTCATGCCCTTTAGCCGGGAAGCCGGTATCGGTCAGCCAGGTGTGCGGCATGCGGTTGGCACGCAAGGCCTGGATCTGCGGCAAGCCGATCTGGGTGGCGTTGAAGCCAAAGATGTCTACCGTCAACTCATCCAGACGCGCGTGCTCCCAATCCCGCACATAGTTGCCGGTCGGTGTCTCAAGCCAGGGCCCGAGGGATATAATGGATTTTTCTGTAGAAGATGTTTCCATGCGTATGTTGAGTGTACTGACTGTTCCCGCTTTTAACGACAATTACCTGTGGATTATCCACGATGGCGTCCATGCCGCTGTGGTTGATCCGGGCGATGCCCGACCGATACTTGCCGCGCTGGAAGCGCATAAACTTTCCCTTGTCGCTATTCTACTGACTCATCACCATAGTGACCATGTCGGCGGTGTATCAACTTTGTTGCAGCATTTCAAAGTTCCGGTCTATGCGCCACGCAAAGATCCTATTGCCAACGTCACGCAAGCACTGGATGAAGGCGATATCGTCACCGTTCCTGAGCTCGGCCTGAAATTGTCGGTACTGCATGTACCCGGCCACACGCTGGGCCACATCGCTTACGTCGCGCCAGAGCAAGGCTGGCTATTCTGCGGTGACACACTGTTTGCCGGTGGTTGCGGTCGCATCTTTGAAGGTACGCCAACGCAAATGCTGGCTTCGCTGGACAAGCTTGCAGCGCTGCCGAATGACACCAAGGTGTACTGCGCCCACGAATACACCATCTCCAACCTGCGCTTTGCACTGGCCGCAGAACCGGCCAATACCGTACTGGCAGAACGCTTCGAGGCTGAACAGGCCAAGCGCAAGCAAAATATTCCGACCGTCCCGTCAAATATCGGCCTCGAAAAGTCGACCAATCCCTTCCTGCGTGCCCGTGAACCGGCTATCGCCAGGCAAATGGTAGCCGACGGTCGCGCCAAGAATGCTGATCCGGTCGCTGTCTTCGCTGCGCTGCGTGAGTGGAAAAACAACTTCTAGGCCATTGCCAGCACTATCAGTATTTTCTTAGCAGTACCCCGAATAATTCCCCATGAGCAAGCAAAGACCGGCAAATGCCGGTTTTTCGTGAGAAATATTATCTTTTTGATATCCGCCTTTAGTGGAAAAACAGGCGATAAACACTAGCTGTTGTGTAAATTGTCTTGACTAGCAAAATGCGCATTACTTACACTCGGCCATTATCCTTTTCAACCGGCTGCTCATGGGTCGGTATTTTTGTGAGATCCCATGCCTACATCCGATTTTAAAGTGCCCTACAAAACCATTACTGCCGCCGTCTTGCTAAGCTTCGCCGGCCTCTCCCACGCCAGCGATCTCTCGCTACCGCCCTACAACTGGGTAAAAGACGCAGCCCTGCAAGACAATCCCGCCCTCGCCAACGATCCCCTCAGTGAATTTGTTGTCACCAGTGAAGATGACGTCTGGGGACGCATCCGCAAAGGCTTTGGCATACCTGACCTGACCGACAACCAGTTGGTGATCAACCAGACGATCTGGTACAGCTCGCGCCCTGACTATATCGGCCGCACCACCAAACGTGCTTCGCTGTATCTGTACCACGTGGTTGAGGAACTGGAAAAACGCGGCATGCCGACCGAACTGGCCTTGCTGCCTTTCATCGAATCCGCATTCAACCCGCAAGCCTACTCAACCGCCAAAGCGGCAGGCATGTGGCAATTCATTCCATCGACTGGGCGCGACTTCAACCTGAAACAAAATATGTTCAAGGATGAGCGTCGCAGCGTACTGGCCTCGACCGATGCTGCGCTGACTTACCTGCAAAAGCTGTATGGCATGTTTGGTGACTGGCAACTGGCGCTGGCTGCATATAACTGGGGCGAAGGCTCGGTCCAGCGCGCCATCAAGAAAGCTGAAGCAGCGGGCGTAGGCACCGACTTCAACAGCCTGTCGGCCTACATGCCGGCAGAAACCCGCAACTATGTACCGAAGCTGCAAGCGGTCAAGAACATCATCGCCTCACCGGATGCCTACGGCATTACCCTGCTGAAGGTCGATAACCAGCCTTACTTCGTCAGCATCGCCAAAACCCGCGACATCGACGTCAAGCTGGCGGCGCAACTGGCTGAGTTGCCTATGGATGAATTCAAGGCCTTGAATCCGCAATTCAACCGCCCTGTGATTACCGGCAGCAGCAACACCCAAATCCTGCTGCCACAAAGCAATGCAGAGAAGTTCAAGGCCAACCTGGCAAAATGGAGCCATGCGCTGTCGTCGTGGACTGCGCACAAGGTCACCAATGCACGTGAACGCATAGAAACCATTGCAGCGAAATTCCATACCACGCCGCAAATCATCCGCGAAGTGAACAACATTCCGCCTAAGATGGTGTTGAAAGCTGGTTCGACCGTGCTGGTACCACGCACTGAGGACAGCGCACAGAAAGACATTACACAGGAAGTCGCCGACAACGCGACGCTGGCCATGGCGCCGGACGTACCGGATACCAAGCGCATCAATGTGACTGTCAAGAAAAAGGAAACCATTAATACGCTGGCGAGCCGTTACAAAGTCACCATCGCGCAAATCAAATCATGGAATAACCTGAGCCACGACAAACTGGCCAGCGGTCAGAAACTGGAATTACACGTACCGTACAAAGCCGCAGTCGCAAGCAACAACAAATCAAAAGCAGCACCGAGCAAGTCAGTCGCGAAATCCACCAAACAGGCCAGCCGCACACCTGCCAAATCGACCAAAGCTAAAACCGCAGTCGCTTCCAACAAATCTGGCAACAAGACACCCGCCAAAATCAGCGTTGCATCCGCCAGCGGCAAAATTAATCTGAAATAAGCAAACCCGAAGTAAGCAAGCTCAAGTAAGCGTCGTGCCCGACGCTTACACTGCCACCTCATCTGGACGGGCGTAGACCGAAGCAGCCAGCAAACGCTGGGTATAAGCTTGCGTCGGCTTCGACAATACCGCTTGTGTCAGGCCCTGCTCCACTACCTTCCCGTCTTTCATCACCATCACACGATGTGCCATCGCGCGTATGACGGCCAGATCGTGGCTGATGAAGATATAAGCCATACCGTACTTCTTCTGTAAGTCCGCCAGCAGCAACAGCACCTGATGCTGTACCGACACATCCAGTGAAGACGTCGGCTCATCCAGCAAAATCAAATCCGGCTTCAGTACCAGCGCACGCGCAATCGCAATCCGCTGCCGCTGGCCACCGGAGAATTCATGCGGGTAACGCGTCATCATCTCGGCCGACAAACCCACTTCCTGCAAACCGTCTGCCACCGCCTTGCGTATGCCATGCGGCCCAAGCTGCGGCTGATGCAAAGCCAGTCCTTCGCCAACGATCTGCTCTACCGTGCGGCGCGGTGACAGTGAAGCGAACGGATCCTGAAACACGATCTGCATGCGCGCACGCAAAGGACGCAAGGAATCGCGACTCTGGTTGGTAATCGACTGCCCTGCAAAACTGATTTCACCTTTTACATGCGCACTCGACAGGCGCAGCAGCGCCAGGCCCAGCGTCGACTTGCCGGAGCCGGACTCACCGACTATGCCCAGCGTCTCGCCCGGCCGCACCTGCACATCGACCTGATCGACGGCGACAAAAGGAAGCTTTTTGAACCAGCCTTTTTTGATATCGAAGCTACAGCTGACCTGCTCGGCCTGCAGCAAAGGCGTCGCCGCCTCACTCACCTCATTCACCAATTGATGCGGCTGGCTGGCCAGCAGCTTCTTTGTATAGGCTTCACGCGGCGCGCTGAATAATTGCTGCGTCGTCGCCACTTCCAGCAAGCGCCCTTTTTCCATCACGCCGACGCGATCAGCGAAATGGCGCACCAGATTCAGGTCATGCGTAATCATCAGCACGGCCATATTCTCTTCGCGCTGCAACTGATTCAGCAGCTCGACGATCTGCACCTGTATCGTGACATCGAGTGCCGTGGTCGGCTCATCGGCGATCAGCAGCTTGGGCTTGCAGGCCAGCGCCATCGCGATCATCGCGCGTTGGCGCTGACCACCGGACAATTCATGCGGATACGATAAGGCACGTCGTTGCGGTTCCGGAATACCAGTCTTTTCCAGCAATTCAACCGTACGCAAGGCGGCCGCTTTCGCGCTGATGCCTTCATGCAACATCAGCACTTCGGCAATCTGGTTACCTATCGTGAACAAGGGATTCAGTGCCGTCATCGGCTCCTGGAAGATCATCGCGACATCATTGCCGCGCACCGAGCGCATCGCCGCTTCGGTCTTTTGCAGGATGTCCTGACCTTCAAACAGAATCTTGCCGCCGTATGTCGCGTCCTGGTTTAGACGCAGCAAAGACAAGGCCGTTACCGTCTTGCCGGAACCCGACTCACCGACCAGCGCAAACTTTTCACCAGCTGCAATGCTGAAGCTGACATCGTTGACCACCTTGCTGGTATCAAACGATACCTGCAGGTTTTGTATATCGAGCAGACTCATGCCTTCCTCCGCACATCCAGCGAATTGCGCAAGGCATCACCTATATTCGTCAGCAGGAGCAGCATCATGGTCAGCACCACGAAGGTGGACAAGGCAATCCACCATGCATCCAGATTGTTTTTACCCTGCGCCAGCAACTCACCGAGGCTGGCGGTCGAAGGTGGCACACCCAGCCCGAGGAAGTCCAGGCTGGTCAACGCCAGAATCGCGCCGCTCATACGGAACGGCAAAAAGGTCACGACCGGGGTCAGGCTATTCGGCAAGACATGACGCCAGATGATTTGGCCGTTCGACAAACCGAGCGCACGCGCCGCCTGTACATATTCCAGATTACGATTACGCAGGAAATCGGCGCGCACATAATCCGACAAACCCATCCAGCCGAACAGTGACAGCAGGATCAGCAGCAAGCCTATGCTGGGCTGGAAAATCGACGCGAAGATGATCAGCAGATACAACTCAGGCATCGCGCCCCAGATTTCCATGAAGCGCTGGAAGAACAAGTCCGTCTTGCCCGCGAAGTAACCCTGGATAGCACCTGTAATCAAACCCAGTAACACGCCGGTGAATGTCAGCGCCAGGCCAAACAGCACGGAGACACGGAAGCCATACAGCAGGCGCGCCACCACGTCGCGCCCCCGGTCATCGGTACCCAGCCAGTTCTCGGCAGACGGTGGCGCCGGATTCGGCGATGTCGCGAAGTAATTCAGCGTGTCGTAGTGATAGCGGTTGAGCGGATAGATGGCCCAGTTGCCGTCCTTCTCGAACTGTTCCCGGATAAAGGGATCGAGGTAATCAGCGGGCGATTCGAAGTCACCGCCGAATTTCTTTTCCGAATAGGTCTGCAGTATCGGGAATACCAGCTCACCGTTGTAGCGTGCCACCAGCGGCTTGTCGTTCGACAGCACTTCCGCCAGCAAACTGATGACTACCAGCACGCTGAAAATAATCAGGCTCCAGTAGCCGCGACGATTCTTTTTAAAGCGCAGCCAGACCCGGCGTCCCGGTGAAACCGGCGCTGCGGTAGCGAGTTGGTTCATGAGTTCAGGCTTTCAAACTGCAGGCGCGGATCAGCCCAGACGTAACACAGGTCGCCCAGCAACTTGACCACCAGGCCGATCAATGTGAACAGATACAGCGTCCCCATCACCACCGGATAATCGCGTCGTATCACCGATTCATACGACAGCAAACCAAGGCCGTCGAGCGAGAACAGGGTTTCGATCAGCAAGCTGCCGGTGAAGAAGGCGCCAATGAAGGCGGCCGGAAAACCGGTCACCAGTGGAATCAGCGCATTGCGGAATACGTGCTTATACAAGACCTTGTTTTCGCTCAGACCTTTGGCGCGAGCGGTCAGCACATACTGTTTGCGTATCTCTTCGAGGAAGGTGTTCTTGGTCAGCATGGTCATCACCGCAAACGAGCCCGCTACCGATGCCGTCACCGGCAAGGCGATGTGCCACAAGTAATCGAGTACCTTGCCGATCAGCGACAGCTGCTCCCAGTTATCCGAAGTCAGACCGCGCAAAGGGAACCATTGCACGAAGCTGCCGCCGCCAAACATCACCAGCAGGAACACGCCGAGGATAAAGCCCGGGATCGAATAACCGATCAGCACCAGCATGGTAGTCAGTGAATCAAAGCGGCTGCCTTCGCGCACTGCCTTGGCGATGCCCAGCGGCAGCGAAATAAAGTAGGTCAGGAAAAAGGTCCACATCCCTATCGTGATCGATACCGGCAATTTGGATACCACCAGATCCCATACATCCTTGTGGTGATAAAAGCTTTGTCCCAGGTCGAAGGTCGCGAAGCCTTTCAGCATTTGCCAGAAGCGCTCTATCGGTGGCTTGTCGAAGCCATACAGTGCCTTGATCTCGGCCACGCGCTCCGCATCTATACCCTGCCGTCCGCGATACTGCGCACCACCACCGCCACCGCCCACGTCTCCACTGGCACCAAACTGTCCCTTCAGTTCGACCAGCGCCTGTTCAACCGGGCCACCGGGGACGAACTGGATCACGGCAAAGGTAATCGCGATCACACCCAGCAAAGTGGGCAGCATCAGCAATACGCGCTTGATTATGTAAGACCACAGATTCATCGCGGCATCCTCATTTAGCTTTGTCCTGCCACCAGGTTGAAATCACATACGGATCCGGCTGGTAATACAGCGGCAGCTTGGCCGGCATGCCGAAACGATTCCAGTAGGCGATCCTGTGCGTCGATGAATACCAGTGCGGAATCACAATGTATTTATTCAGCAGGACTCTATCCAGTGCGCGCGCTGCGCCTTGCAGCTCGGGGCGGCTATTGGCTGCGACCAGCGCTTCGACCAGGCGATCAACGGCCGGATCTTTCAGCCCCCAGAAATTACTCGAACCTTTTTCATCGGCAGCCTTCGAGCCAAACATGTCGAACATTTCATTGCCCGGCGTGCTGACATCCGGGAAGCGGATGCTGGTCATATCGTAATCAAACTCTTCCATGCGCTTTTGCAGCAGCGCATAGTCAGCCGTACGCTGCGTCACCTGTATGCCCAGCTTTTGCAGATTGCGGACATAGACGCTGATCACCCTGCTCATCGCCGACTGGTCATCCATGATTTCAAATGCAAACACTTCGCCCTTGGCATTACGCAAGGCGCCGTCGCGATATTCCCAGCCAGCCTGGCGGAACAATTCGACCGCTTTCAGCAGATTGGTACGCAGGGACCCCGGAGGATTGGTATTCGGCGGGACAGGTGCAGCACCGAATACGGCCGGATCCAGTTTCTTGCGCAGCGGCTCCAGAAACACCAGCTCTTCAACCGACGGCAGGCCGGTCGCCGCCATCGGACTGTTGTTGAAGAAAGAGTAGATGCGCTTATACGAGCCGAAGAATAACTGGCGATTCATCCATTCGTAATCGAGTGCCAGCGCCAATGCCTGCCGTACCCGCACATCCTGGAATTGCGGACGCCGCAGATTCATCAGGAAACCTTGCATGCCAGCGCCGTTGGAGTGCGCCAGCTCACGCTTGATGATGCTGCCGTTATTGAATTTAGGCCCGATGTAACTGCGCGCCCAATTCTTTGCACTGTTCTCGACCACCAGGTCGAACTCACCGGCCTTGAAGGCTTCCAGCCGCGCTACATTATCGTTATAGAAGCGATAGTTGATGCGATTGAAGTTGTACATACCCTTGCGCGTCGGGATATCTGTGCCCCAGTAGTTCGGGTTCAGCTTGTAGCTGATCGAGCGACCCGTATCGTAACGGTCTATCAGATAAGGTCCGGTCGTGATGGGCGCAGTCAGCTGGATCTTGTCGAAGTCTGTCCCTGCGGCCCACTTACGCGAGAACACCGGAACACTGCCGACGATCAGTGGCATTTCACGATTCAGCGTCTTGAAATCGAAGCGCACGGTACGCTCATTCAGCACTACGCATTGCTTGACGTTCTCAAGCAATGATTTAACCTGCGGCGCGCCTTTGGCGACCAGCGTATCGAAGGAATGCTTGACGTCTGCTGCCAGCACGGGATCACCGTTATTGAAACGCGCCTTGGGATTGAGGCGGAAAGTCATCGCCATACGGTCCGGTGCCAGCTCCATATCCTCGGCCAGCAAACCATACATGGTCGCCACTTCATCGGTAATCGCTTCAGTGCCGCTGGAAGTCGTAGTCAGGCTTTCAAACATCAGCGTGGTCAAACCTGCTGCCGACACCCCCTTCATCGAGAAAGGGTTGAATTTATCAAAGCTGGTACGACGATCCGGATTGGCCAGGAATAACTCGCCGCCCTTGGGCGCATCCGGATTCACAAAATCAAAATGCGTGAAACCGGGCGGATACTTGGGTGCGTCGTAGAGGGAGAATGCATGCGCGGCAAAGGCAGCGGCGCCGGGCAAGGAAAGGAAACTGATCAGCAGAAAAGAAGGAAGTAATTTAGCCATACACCTGTCACTGGAATTCATTACACAAATACCCGCGCATGCAGATGCAGATATTGATGCTGATTACATGCTGATCGCCATGCTGGCCATGCTGGCAGCCAATATTGACGTTCTGGCTATTCTACAGAAACAGGCGGCCACTGGCACTGCCGATGTAGCCCGGCAAATGCCCCAAAAAGCAAAGAATCACGACAAAAGTTGCCGTTGTGCCTGCTAGCCCCTACAATCTTGCCCATTCCGCGCTTATTCCCGCGTACTTAATTAAGAAGACACTGGAGTCGTTCATGGCATTTTTGCAAGGCAAAAAAATTCTCATCACCGGTTTGTTATCGAACCGCTCCATCGCATACGGCATCGCTGCCGCCTGCAAGCGCGAAGGCGCTGAACTCGCATTTACCTATGTCGGTGAACGCTTCAAGGACCGTATCACCGAATTCGCCAAAGAATTCGACAGCTCGCTGGTATTCGATTGCGACGTCGGCAGCGACGAACAAATCACCGCCTTGTTTGCCGACCTCGGCAAATCCTGGGATCACCTCGACGGCCTGGTACACGCGATCGGTTTCGCACCACGCGAAGCGATTGCCGGTGACTTCCTCGACGGCATCTCGCGCGAAGGCTTCAAAATTGCGCACGACATCTCGGCTTACAGCTTCCCGGCGATGGCTAAAGCAGCCTTGCCTTTGTTGCGTCCAAACGCAGCATTGCTGACCCTGACCTATCTCGGTTCGATGCGTGCCCTGCCTAACTACAACACCATGGGTCTGGCCAAGGCATCGCTGGAAGCCAGCGTGCGTTACATGGCTGAATCGCTGGGCCCGAAAGGCGTACGCGTCAACGGTATCTCGGCTGGCCCGATCAAAACGCTGGCAGCCAGCGGCATCAAGGACTTCAGCAAAATCCTCAACTTTGTCAAAACACATGCGCCACTGCGTCGCAACGTCACGATTGAAGACGTCGGCAACACTGCGGCCTTCCTCCTGTCCGACCTGTCGGGCGGCATTACCGGTGAAATCACTTACGTCGACGGCGGCTTCTCGCACGTAGTCGGCGGCATGGGCGGCCTGGAATAATCCATTCCCCCCCTGTGCAAATGAAGGACGCGGCAGAGTTTTTGCCGCGTTTTTTATTGGCAGAGACACAATTGATTGCAGGTGCACACTTCCTGCTCTTCCCCGTCCATTCGAGTACATGACTCGACAGCAGGGGCATTCCGTACTATAATGCGCGCTGTGCTTTGTACAGACATCGCACTTTGCAGCATCGCGAACCCGTTAGCATTAACGATAAAGCCCTCCCGCCTTCTGGTGTTGAATCTTAGACACCGTCCCGGCGCAAAGCTTTTGTGCCGAAATCTCTCTGAGCTTTCTTAGCTGTTTCGTTGGTTAGCGTTGCATTTTTTGCGCACTCGCAGACATTCATCGTGGACACAATCCATGATGCGCGCTGTCGCGCTGATATACACGAAAGAAAAATAATGACTTTTGAATCACTAGGCCTCCACGCGTCCATCATCAAAGCACTGACCGAATCCGGCTACACAGCCCCAACTGGTGTGCAAGCTCAGGCGATCCCTGCAGCAATTGAAGGCCGCGATATGATGGTTTCGTCGCAAACAGGCTCCGGCAAGACTGCCGCATTCATGTTGCCTGCCCTGCACAAATTCGCCTCCGAAGGCGACCAGCCGCAAACCGGCAGAACTCCTAACCAGGAAGCGCAATCGGCCCGTTCGCGTGGCGATCGCCCTCGTTTTAAACCTGCACAACCGAAAATGCTGGTGTTGACCCCAACCCGCGAACTCGCACTGCAAGTTACTACCTCAACCGACAAATACGGCGCGTTCATGAAACGCGTCAAGGCTGTATCCATCCTGGGTGGTATGCCTTACCCGAAACAAATGCAATTGCTGGCCAAGAATCCTGAGATTCTGGTGGCAACTCCAGGTCGTCTGATCGACCACATGGAATCGGGCAAGATCGACTTCTCGCAACTGCAAATCCTGGTACTGGACGAAGCAGATCGCATGCTGGACATGGGCTTTATCGACGACATCGAAAAAATCGTGGCAGCGACGCCTGAAGGCCGTCAAACCATGCTGTTCTCGGCGACCCTCGACGGTATGGTCGGCAACATGGCGAAACGCATCACCAAAGATGCACTGATCATCCAGATCGCCAGCTCCGCTACCAAGCATGAAAACATCAAGCAATGCATCCACTTCGTCGACGACCTGTCGCACAAGAATCGCATGCTGGATCACCTGCTGCGTGACGAAACACTGGATCAGGCTGTGGTCTTCACCGCTACCAAACGTGATGCAGACACCATCGCTGATCGTCTGAACATCGCTGGTTTCGCTGCCGCTGCATTGCATGGCGACATGCACCAAGGCGCACGTAACCGCACCCTGGACGGCTTGCGTCGTGGTCAGATCCGCGTACTGGTAGCAACTGACGTTGCTGCACGTGGTATCGACGTTCCTGGCATCACCCACGTCGTCAACTACGATTTGCCGAAATTCCCTGAAGACTACGTGCACCGTATCGGTCGTACCGGTCGTGCAGGTCGTAACGGTATCGCAGTATCGCTGGTGAACCATGCAGAAAGCATGAACGTTAAACGCATCGAACGTTTCATCAAGCAATTGATCCCGGTCGAAGTCATCGAAGGTTACGAGCCAAAACGCAGCGCTTCGACCTCGCGTCCTAACCACAAACCAGGTGGCTGGAAACCAGGTGACAACCGTAACTCGAAACCAGGTCAACGTACCTTCAGCAAGCCAAATGCTCCGCGTAAAGACGGCAGCAGCTTCAACAAAGGTCCACGTACCGGTGATGCAGGCGCGACACGTCGTCCTTTCGGCGAGCGTTAATCAGTACTGAAGTCTTGCTGACTTCAAACTAAAAGGCCGGGTCCATAAGACCCGGCCTTTTTTATTTGCACTTTGATTTATCGCGCTAGACCGCCTTGGCCGTGCGCAGCTGCGCAATACGAGAGGCATCATAGCCCAGCACTTGCTGCAAAATTTCATCCGTATGCTCACCTAACAAAGGCGCTGGCGTCACCACCGCTGGCGACGCCGACAGCTTGATCGGCATCCCTACCGTCCAGTACTTGCCACGCTGTGCATGGTCGACTTCGATATACATTTCGCGCGCATGCAAATGTTCATTCTCTGCCAGTTCGGCGGTAGACAGTACCGGGCCGCAAGGTACATCGATTTCATTCAGCACTGCCATCAGTTCACTCTTGGTGTACTGCGCAGCAAAGCCGTTCAATATCGCCCACATCGCCTGCTGATTGGCGCGACGACTATCGATGGTGGCAAAGCGTGGATCTTGCAGCAAATGTTCACCACCCACCAGCTTCGCCAATGCCGGCCACACTGCTTCCTGCACCACGACATACAGATATTCTTCCGCACCACCGCGTGCGCACCACAGCACATTGCCCAACTGACCGCCGCCGGAATCATTACCGCCACGCGGCACTGACAACAATCCTTCGGTCGGTACCGAGTACTCGGGCAATGGCCCGCTCTGCAGACGCTCGTGATCGCGCATCTTCATGCGTATCAGATTCAGCACGCTATCCATCATTGCCACTTCGACGTACTGCCCTTCACCATGTTGCACCCGATGATGCAGCGCAGCCAGTATCCCGATGACAAAATGCAGGCCGGTACCGGAGTCACCGACCTGCGCGCCGGACACACACGGCGGACCATCGCTGAAACCAGTGGTCGCCATTGCGCCACCCATGGCTTGCGCGACGTTTTCATAGGCTTTGAAATCGGCATACGGGCCGCTAGAACCGAAGCCTTTGATCGATGCCATGATGATCATCGGATTGATCGCGTGTACCCGCTCCCAGGTGAAACCAAAACGATCCAGCACACCAGGGCCGAAGTTTTCCATCAGCACATCGCACTTGGTCAGCAAGTCGGCAAAGATGGCCTTGCCTTCATCCGTTTTCATATTCACGGTGATCGAACGCTTGTTGCAATTCAGCGTACCGAAATAAAGACTGTCGACACCCGGGATGTCGCGCAACTGGCCGCGTGTGATGTCGCCTTGTGGCGGCTCCAGTTTGATGACGTCGGCACCCATCCATGCCAATAGCTGTGAAGCCGAAGGACCAGCTTGTACGTGTGTCATATCCAGAATGCGAAGACCTGCAAGCGCTTTACTCATAGTGCTTCCTTTAATTCAGTTCAAATTGGGAAATCCAGGCCACTCATTCCAGCAAGATAGCCTGTGCCGGGTGACAGCATGTTTGCGTATCTGCATGTGCTGCCCATATTTAATAGGCATCAGCTATTGCCACGCATGTGACCAGCCCGGCAGCCGCCATGACCATGTCATTCGGCATGCCCAGCATTTTGAACTGTTAAATAATTGGCGGAAACTGTATATTTACGTCGTTTTCAGCCAAACTGCTTTACTTCCACGCCCATGACTATCCAGGTTGCCATCCTCGCCTTTCCCGGCGTGCAATTACTCGACATCGCAGGCCCTGCCGATGTGTTCATGGAAGCGGCGCGACAACTCAATGACGCGTCTGCCTATCGCGTGCAAATCATCGGCACCGAACCAGGCCCGTTCAAATCTTCGTCCGGCTTGTCCGTCACACCGGATGCAACGCTGCAAACATACAGGGGCAGCATCGATACGCTATTGGTAGCAGGCAGTCCGGATGCCGACGTCATTACAGAGAACAGCGCACGCGATGCATGGCTGCGCAAACGTGCGAAGAACGTGCGTCGCATAGGCTCGGTTTGTACCGGCGCATTGATACTCGGGATGGCAGGCCTGCTCGAAGGTAAACGCATCACCACACACTGGAACAGCGCAGAAAAACTCGCGGCCATGTTCCCGCAGACAGAAGTCGATCCGGATTGCATCTACCTGCGCGATGGCCAGCTCTACACCTCGGCTGGTGTTACGGCCGGTATGGATCTGGCATTGGCGATGGTGGAAGAAGATTACGGCCGTGAACTGGCGCTCAGGGTCGCGCGTGAAATGGTGATGTTCGTCAAACGACCGGGCGGCCAATCGCAATACAGTACACACCTGGCAGCACAACAAACAGAAGGCTCGGCAATCGGCCACATACAAGCATATGTGCTCGCCAATTTGCGCGCTGATTTGTCAGTGCCCGCACTGGCAGAACGTGCACGCATGAGCGAGCGCAGCTTCTCGCGCATCTTTAAAGCGGAAAGCGGCAGCACGCCTGCTTCCTTCGTCGAAGCAGCCAGGCTGGATCAGGCACGTCGCCTGATCGAAGAACAAAAGCAGCCATTGAAGCGGATAGCGCAACGCTGTGGCTTCAGCAGCCTGGATGCGATGCGTAAAACGTTTATGCGCAGGATTTCTGTCGGCCCGGCCGAGTACCGACGACGTTTCGCCGACAAGGAATAGCGTCCGGCAACATCTCGCCAAATGTCGTTTTTCAGCCATTTCATCCAATGGCTATTTTTTACTCATAGTTCATTTACAGCCACATCTGCGCTCATGTAATGACGCGCTCCCACCTTCTACGGACAAGCCAAAAATAGGCGTGGCAATGCCTTTCCATACTGTGCAGAATCGTTTTCGAACCATCCGATAAGCGCCTTGCAGCTGCTCCGCAGACGTCTTGTTCAAGTGGTGATTTTTATCTGGAACGGCCGCTTTCAAGACTAGCTACCGAAAATGCCAATCCAGCCAAGCAAACGATTAAAAGGAATGCATATCATGAGTAAGCCATTAGACGGCATCAAGATTATCGATTTCACCCACGTCCAGGCGGGCCCTTCCTGCGCCCAGCAACTGGCATGGTTTGGTGCCGACGTCATCAAGGTAGAACGTCCGGGTTCCGGCGATGCAACGCGCACTTCCCTGCGCGACATTCCGGATGCCGACGCGCTGTACTTCACCATGCTGAACAGCAACAAGCGTTCACTGACACTGGACACCAAAAAAGCAGCAGGCAAGGACGTGCTGGAAAAACTGATTCGTACTTCGGACATCATGATCGAGAACTTCGCACCTGGTGCGCTGGATCGCATGGGCTTCACCTGGGAACACATCCAGAGCCTGAATCCGCGCCTGATCCTGGCATCGGTCAAAGGTTTCAGCGATGGTCACTTCTATGAAGACCTGAAAGTTTATGACAACGTGGCACAGGCAGCAGGCGGTGCCGCCACCACCACTGGTTTCTGGGACGGCCCGCCGACCATCAGCGGCGCAGCACTGGGTGACAGCAACACCGGCATGCACCTGACCATAGGTATCCTCGCGGCACTCCAGCATCGCCACCTGACCGGACTCGGTCAAAAGGTTGCGGTCTCCATGCAGGATGCAGTGTTGAACCTGTGCCGCGTCAAGCTGCGCGATCAGCAACGTCTGGAACGCACCGGCGTACTGGAAGAATATCCACAGTACCCGCACGGCACTTTCACCGACGTCGTACCACGCGGTGGTAACGCAGGTGGTGGTGGTCAGCCAGGCTGGATACTGAAGTGCAAAGGCTGGGAACAGGATCCGAACGCTTACATCTACTTCACCATCCAGGGCACGGCATGGGAAGCAACTGCACGCGCGATCGGCAAACCTGAATGGGTCAACGATCCTGCGTATGCGACAGCCAAAGCACGGCAAGACAAGATCTTCGATATCTTCGGCTACATCGAAACCTGGCTGGCAGATAAAACCAAGTTCGAAGCAATTGAAATCCTGCGCAAATTCGACATTCCTTGCGGCCCGGTCCTGTCGATGAAAGAAATTGCGTATGACGAATCGCTGCGTCGTAGCAAGTCCATCGTCGAAGTCGAGCATAAGGTGCGCGGTAAATACCTGACCGTTGGCAGTCCGATCAAGATGTCCGGTGCCACAGTGGAAATCACAGGTTCGCCGCTGCTGGGCGAGCACACCGATGAAGTGCTGGCAGAGCTGGGGTACTCGGCAGCGCAAATTGCCGAGATCCATAGCGCTGAAGCAGTGTAATCAAGTTGAGCTGATCCACGCAAAAGCCCCGTTACTACGGGGCTTTTTATTTGGCTGGAAATATCAGCGAAAACACCGTTAACCCGTCTTTTGCACTGCGTACCGCCACCTTGCCGCCATGCAAAACCATAATGGATTGCACGATCGCCAGACCGAGTCCGGCAGAACTTGCCGTATTGGTACGCGCCGCATCAGCGCGGTAAAAGCGCTCAAATAAATGCGGTATATGCTCGCTCGCTATGCCAGGACCAGGGTTAACTATACGTATGGTTGCACCGTCTATCCTGGTCTCGCCATGCAATGAAATAACTTCTCCGGCCGGCGTATACCGGATCGCGTTCGCGACCAGATTACCGAGTGCACGTCGCAGCAGGATGGCATCAGCATATACCTTGCCCTGCGCGTGGACCACAATCCGCACACCGGTTTCTTCTGCCAGGCCTTCAAAATAATCGGCAATGCGCTGCAATTCTTCCGGCAGCGAAACGGGAGATTTATTCATCACCACATGTGTATGTTCGGCGCGCGCAAGAAACAACATGCTTTCCACCATCCGCGCCAGCCGTTCGTACTCCTCCACATTGGAGATCAACAATGCCTGATAATCTTCAACGCTCCGTGCCTGCACCAGTGCAACCTGGGTCTGCACCATCAGATTATTGATCGGCGTGCGCAAATCATGCGCCAGATCGGCAGAAAACTGACTGAGTCTTTGGAAGCTGCTATCCAGCCTATCCAGCATCGCATTGAAAGCCTGAACCATGTCATGCAGTTCTTGCGGCGTCGATGCGATATCGAGTCGCTTATCCAATCTGTGCGCGGTAATGGAACGCGCTTGTGCGGCAATCAGACGCAGCGGACGCAAACCTCGTCGCACCAGCAGATATCCGGAAAAGGCTACCAGCAAGGTCCCGACTAATGCGGCTATCCATACTTCTATCCGATACGCCTTCAGCAACTCCATCCGGTCAGAAGCAGTGCGTGCCACCACAATCAGTATCTGTTCACCGCTATTCAGTTTGCCTTTGCTCGCTATCGCACGTGCAGCCAGGCCGCTGGAAGTCCACAGCAAGGTAATCGCGCGCTGATCTGCCGTCATATCAGCGGGCAGCACCGAGATCACGGGCAAGCTGCCCTGGTCCGGGTTGGTATGCAGAATGAGCTTGCCATCCACCTCCTTCAGCATGACGATCAGGCGGTCGTGACTGGCCGCGGCGTCCAGAAAGTAATGCGGGTTCGCTCGTATAGCTGCGATGCTGGCCGACTCTTCAGCCAGATGACGCATTAACGTAATTTTTCCGATCAGCTCCTGATCATCGCGATACTCAAGCTGACTAAACAAGGAACGATAGAGGTAAGTGCCAACAGCAGAAAAAGTCAGAATGGCAACCAGGAAAAAGAGCAAGCCGATCCGACTCGTCAATGACATATGCTGTATCAGTTTCATTCCCCCGCCTCCAGCACATAACCTATACCACGCACCGTCTGTATCAACTTGTAAGCATGTGCATCATCCAGCTTGGCACGCAAACGGCGTACCGCTACATCTACCACATTGGTATCGCTGTCAAAGTTCATGTCCCATACCTGTGAGGCAATTACAGAGCGCGACAATACTTCACCGCGACGCTGCGCCAGCAGGTACAGCAAGGCAAATTCCTTGACCGTCAGATCTATACGCTTACCATCCCGTGTTACCCGACGCTTCAAGACATCAATCTGCATATCGGCAATTTCAATCAAACCCGATTCGCGTGCCGGACCACGTCTGAGCAAGGTACGCACACGTGCAGTCAGCTCCATAAAGGAGAAGGGTTTGACCAGATAATCATCTGCGCCCAACTCCAGGCCTTTTACCCTGTCCTCCACTTCGTCACGCGCGGTGAGAAACAGGACAGGCGTATCGCGCGTTTTGCGTAATTCACGTAGCAAATGCCAGCCGTCATGTATCGGCAACATCACATCAAGGATGATCAGGTCATAGCTTTCGTGCACAGCCAGGTGCAAACCGTCGGCGCCGTCCTGTGCCCAATCGACCACGAAGCCAAGCTCGGTCAACCCTTTACGCAGGTACTCACCTGCCTTGCTTTCATCTTCCACCAACAGAATTTTCATACTCCGTCTCCTGCCGTAAGTAAATCGCCATTCTCACTTTTGCGAATGGCGGTGTGGATTACAAATTTGTAATCGGCTCGTCATGTTTCTGTGCGCACCGGTTTTCTACACTTCAGTCAACGATACGGAACAGGCAACGACGGCAAGCATCAGCAAGCTGCAACGCATCACGTATCGCAGAAGGTTTTAACTATCAATTTATCTGTTGCATCACCCGGGCCTGTCACGCCCATTTAAGGAGATATCAAATGAAAACCACCCACAAAACCCTGATCGCCATGCTGACTGTCGCTACCGCATCCAGCCTCGCCGTGATCCCGTCCGCACAGGCTGCCCACCCTAACGATTCGGCTTATCCACCGGCCCAGAAGTCCAACGCTCCGGGCAAGACGCGCGCAGAAGTGAAAGCCGAACTCAAGCAGGCCTACGAGCAAGGCAGGTTGCCGGTGATTGATAGCAATTACCCGGTACTGAAAGATGCCAAACAACCGAAGACCCGCGAACAAGTGAAAAAGGAAATGGAACAAAGCAAGCGCAGCGGTGAAAGCGGACGCCTGATGCAAGAGCTATATAGTGGCTAAGCATCCGCTGCTATCCACCCACAGTGTCAGGCCATGGGGGCGTATCTGCATGCGGATACGCCCCCGCTTCATTCCTCAACAGCCGGACGCTATTTACCTTCCTCTCTCCCGCCACAGTTCATCGACCACCGTGATGTCTTCATCTCCTTGCGGTGCGACATACTCTTCCAGCAAGTAAAGCGGTCTATGCTTGCTCTCTATAAAAAGCCGCCCCAGATACTCACCGATGATGCCTATCGCCATTAGTTGCAGGCCACCCAGGATCATCACTGTCACGATGAGTGTCGGAAAACCCTTGACCGACTCGCCGATCAGCAAGGTTTTGACAAGAAAATAAAAGGCGTAGAGAAATGTAATCCCGGCACATGCCGAACCCAGGTAAGTCGCTATTTTCAAAGGGGCAACGGAGAAACCGGTAATCCCTTCCAGCGCAAAATTCCAGAGCCGCCAATAGCGCCACTTGCTATTCCCGGCTACGCGCGCATCCCGGTTGTACTCCAGCGTCACCGTCGGATAGCCTATCCATGCAAACAAGCCCTTCATAAAGCGATTCTTCTCTTTCAAAAGATTGAGGGCATCGACCGCACGCCGACTAAGCAAACGAAAATCGCCGACGTCTTCTGGCACCGGCACCTCACTCAGACGATTGATGACACGATAGAAAGCGTGCGCTGTTACCTTCTTGAACCATGACTCGCCATGACGCTGCAGACGGCGCATATTGACGATATCGGCGCCGGATAACCATGCGTCCAGCATCGCCGGTATCAGCTCGGGCGGATCCTGCAGATCCGCATCGATAATGATGACGGCGTCCCCGCTTGCCAGATTCAGGCCTGCACTCATAGCCTCTTCCTTGCCAAAGTTGCGCGTAAAGCGGGCCACACCGACTTGCGGATTAAGCGCCCTTATCTGCTGCAAGATATGGGACGACTGATCGGTACTTCCATCGTCCACATAAATGATTTCCCAGGTATGGCGAACCTGCGCCAGCACACGCTCCAGTCTCGTGTGAAAAAGCGGCAATACGTTTTCTTCATTGAACAGGGGAACGATCACTGTCAGCTTGTACAACGACCATCTGTTCTCATCGATACTGTGTATCGGATGCAAATGAGGAAGCAAATTTTCCATCTGTATCTCTTTATATTTTTCAGACACAACATTGCCAATCCCGCGCAGATTTTCCGCGCGCACGATTTGCATACGAAGATACGACAAGCGTTCAGGCCAGAGAAAAACTGGCCGACATGCCGTTTAATTTTCGAAAAATGTAGTTCCGCAAGATCCGCTCGGAAATACCGGGCGGATTACCGGATCATGAAAGAAAAATACGAGGAGGACGGAATGGTGCGCCGGAGGAGGCACATGGGATGACGACAGTCTTCCTGCAAGACTCAGGCGATTTCGCTGCCGGCAGGAATGCCAGAACTGAATTCATAGCAAGGAAAAACTGCAGGTGATTAGCGGCATGCAGCAACTCATGTTCGATTGCGGAAGAACTGCTGGCACTGGTATCACTTGCCGCAGGCATATCATGCAGGGATGCGTACTCAGCGGTTGCCGAATCAGGAATGATATTTACACTGTGCTCGAGATCGTGGGTCAACCAGTTGGAATGATCGCTCCATAAGCCAACGTTAGTCATGAATGCAAACATGACCAGGACGGCAAAGGCAAAATATCTCTTAAGCGACATATCCACGATTTTGAAAAGTGAAACTTTATATGAAGCAGCATTCTAACCAGAATCAGGCAACTAACGCTATGTTATCGAACCCGCCACCTACCCTACACGCATATTTAAAAAGCTATCCGCCTTCTTCCCGCATCTTGCTGCGGTATCGTCCCGGCGACATTCTTACATAGCGCTTAAAGAAACGCGCCAGATGTGATTGATCAGCATAACCACAGGAAAAGGCGATATCGATCAGCGAGAAGTGTTGATCACGCAAAAGCAGCTTCGCTTTTTCGACGCGCAACACTTGCAGATATTGATTCGGTGTCGCCTTGGCGGTACGGCCAAACCTTTTAAAAAAACTGGTTCTGCTCATACCCATCGCAGCAGCCAGCTCCGCAATGCGAAAACCGCCCTGCAAGTGTTCCTGAAAATAATCATGCACCCGTTGCATCTGCGCTTCAGATAAAGGTGCGTGCACATCATATGTTTCCGGTGCACTGTCCTGGCTTGCGTGATTTGCAATGACATGCGCCACTGCCGCCCAGGCTATCTGACCGCCGCTTAGTCCATTTTCTTTCGCTTCATCTATCATAATTTTGCAAACTTACAAAAAAACGCAGTCAATAAAAGCACTCAGGCGCACGGCAAGTGTTCAAAGCTTGAAACAGGCCAGGAATATCAAATACGGCTTGCGCGCAGCACGATCACACTAAGTGGCCGTGTATCGGATAAGCCGCATATCGTCGAAAGACTGCCCGAACCAAGACTACCCAAGCACAACTTTGATGCATTGCACCAATTTATTTTCATTGCTTTATGAACAAGGAAAAAATGGCGCTCACTGCATCTTCCATGCTTCAGCCAAAGCGTCAGCGTGAATCATTGTCCAAGATCAGGTTCAGGAAATATTTGACAATCATCCAGCAAAAGAACAATCGTTCGGAAATCTATCCGAATGGAAACGTCGGTGCTTGGAAGGGGTATAAGTGCCTGTCAGGCGATGGGTGAACGTCATGCGCCTACATGGAAAGCATTGGCATCATTAACTTTCCAAAAAAAACAGCTGAAAAGATTGCTATCACCGCATATTTATTGCAGCGCAATTAATTATAAAAAAGGAAATTTCATACAACTATTTTTGTATCTACATACAATGCAATAAGAGTAATCTCTTATACTTGGCAATCAAGGCCATGTTCTTGGAACGATCATTCAAAAATTGCAATATCTAAAAACCTTTGAAACAAGGGAACGTGAAAGAGTAGGTCAAGCAAAACAGCATATATTGCACTGCAACATATTAATTTTTTATTAAGAACATGCATCTAAAGCCGTGAAATTCAGATACTGGCGCTTCCGGTTTTTCCCCTTCTCATCGCTACGCCGTTATGTATACCTATTGATGAAGTAAACACATGACGACGACGCACGCGTGATTTGATCGTCAGCGCAACTCTTGGTCACATTAAGCGGACTGACGAAAATAATTCAGAACTCTTTCCCTATTGCATGGTCTTTAAAGTAGGCCATGCATCTGCCATCTGCGTCCTTCCTGTCGTACTCCCCTTAAAAAGACGCCCTGATTTATTGATGTTTTCACATGAAAACATCATGAAGAAAGTGTTGCCCAAGCGTTCCTCTAACTAGTTTGGCAACAATGGTCTGTGCCTTTCATCGCTGAAAAATTCTGCTAAATTGAAATCAATTTATCGTCAATTGACGCGTTAGCGATCAGAGGAAAAAGCAATCGTAAGCAACTTGTTTAAACGCAAGGGCAGCCACAAAAAATAACTTCTTGATCCACGAGTCGCCCATGATTGAAATACTTACATCCGAAGACCAGCGTTCATCATTTCCCCTGAATGCGTCATCCCCTGTCGGCCATCACGGGCTTGCGCGCACAGTCGGAAAGCCGGCTCGTTTTGAATTCTTGCAGAATGAAATTTCCATCTTCCCTAGCCTGAACGACACGCGCACAGTGGTTCGCAGCAGCGACGGCCTGGGATGGGAAAACATGTTTGCCACCCTCACGCAGGCCACTCCGCTGGCAGAATCAATTGAGCCTGCCAGCTACCTGTTCTTCGCAGTGCCTATGCAAAACCTGGACCTCGCCATCCAGATAGACGGCCGCACACACAAAGCGGAAATGGCGGCGCATAGCCAGGGCATCATTGCGCCGGGCGTCAGATATGAGCTGAACTTACTTCAGGCCTGCGATATTTTTTATCTCTATATCAAGAACGATGTATTAACAGATGTCGCCAATGAGGTGTTCAATAAAAGACTGGATGAAATTGATCTGTATTCACCGCTGGAAGAAACCGACGTCAGCATTCAACATCTGTTAAATGTATGCCTGCACATGCTGGAGGAAACACCAGACAGCAGCTTTCGCAGCGATTACATTGCAAGGGCGATCGTCGCGCAGTTCTATTCCAGACACACGCAGTTACGCGATACACCGCGGGTACACGACAGCACAGTGCCGTTCTCCCGGGCGCAGACACAACGCATCAATGACTATATGCAGGCGCATCTGCACGAGACTTTCCAGATTGCAGATGTTGCCGCCAGTATTGGCATGAGCAGAACCATCTTCTTTGAACGTTTTGTGCACACGATCAAAAAGACGCCGAATCAATACTTGCAAATACTGCGCGTTAATCGGGCCAAAGAGCTTTTACACCATCAGCAATTATCTCTGGCTGATATCGCCTCTGCTTGCGGCTACGCAGATCAGTCTCACTTCGCGCGCTTTTTTAAACGCTTTGTCGGACTCACACCTGGTAAATACAGAATCGAAATTTCATCGTAATGCGAAACAGGTCATCGCCTATGCCATCTTAACTAATACTAAAAGTCACGAGGTTTAACCATGAGTCTTCCATCCGCACACCGCACTTACGCCAGTCAGAGAGACATTCCGCCTTTCCCGCTCGCACACAAGCGTAAGCGTCGCTCCGAATTCCTGCGTGCAGAAGCTGCACCGCAATCCAGGGAAACGCGTGAATTAATCGGCAGCAGCGAGGGGCTGGGCTGGTCCGGCATGCTGGGCTTGCAGGCACGTCCGCACCCGATGGAAAGAACCGTGCTCCCTACTTCCCATTTGTTTTTCGCCGTCCCGTTGCAGAATCAGCATCTGATGATAGAAATGGATGGCCGTACCTATGAAGGTGAACTTAGCGCCAACAGTCACGCCATCATTGCGCCTGGCGTCAAATACGCATTGAACCTGCTGGATTCTGCAGATCATTTTTATCTGCATATCAGGAATGAGGTACTGGTCGATGTGGCGGATCAGATCTTCGGAAAACGACTGGATGAAATCGATATGTATTCGCCCTTGCAGGAAACAGATAAAACCTTGCAGTCTCTGTTGAGTACATGCATGCACATGCTGAACGAACCGCAAGACAGCAGCTTCCGTAGCGACTACATTGCACAAGCGATCATTGCCGAGTACTTCGCAAAACATACACAATTACGCCAGACGCCACGTGTCGCCGAGAGCAAGATTCCGCTGTCCCGCGCACAGGTCCAACGCATACATGATTATATGCAGGCGAATTTGCATGACAGCTTCCAGATTGCGGATATAGCCGCCGGCATAGGCATGAGTCGCACGATCTTTTTTGAGCGCTTCGTTCATACAATAAAGAAAACGCCCAATCAGTACCTGCAGATAGTGCGCGTCCATCGTGCCAGGCAACTGCTGCAAGACAAAAAGCTATCCCTCGTAGACATCGCACTCAGCTGCGGCTACGCTGATCAATCACATTTTGCCAGCTCCTTCAAACGCCTGGTCGGACTGTCACCGAGCAAGTATCGCGCTGAGATTTTCTAAAGTCTGCCCCTGCGGATTCCAGCAATACGCCGCCGACCATACCGCCAAAAGTCACGCCCCACAAGGCTACAGCGAGATACACCATCGTACGCAGGGTGCGATCAACCAACAAGCCGCTCACCACCAGTCCCGGCAGTGATGCAATACCAAATACCAGCAGTACCAGATCCATGCGATCAGCCAGGCTGGCATCATGTAAGTGAAGAGGATGTTGTGTGCCAGCACCCACAAGGCCAGTACTGCCAGCACTGGCCGCATACCTGGTGTGACAAAAACCTGCCTGTTATATCGCTTCCCCGGCACCGGCAAACTGGATACCTGGTCCTTCAGTCGCAATGGTGAACCTGTCGCTATAGACCTGCCCGCGCACATGATGAGCAATTCGCCGGATCCGCAAGTCAGCTTTGCCATACATGGCCTGAGCCTGCCCTGAACCCGCTAAAATCCTATGACTATTCCGTCTCACGTGTCGTCTGCTTCTGCGTTTCTATCGCGATAAACAAACGTGCACCAGCGCGTTGTATTAATAGTGCCGCCGCGCCATCGGCTACACCGACGCCTTCGGCCAGGCCTTGTATCGTACTCACAGTACGCCCATTTACCGCCATGATCACATCACCCACCTTGACCCCGGCGCGTGCTGCCGCTGCGTTGATCTGCTGCACCAGCAAGCCGCCATCTATGCGCAATACTGCCTGCTCCTGCGGGAACAGCGGACGCACTACCAGTCCCAGCGGAGTCGGCAGTTCAGGCTGTATTTTGGGCGCAGGTGCAGCATCGAAACGATCCGGTACAACTGTCAACAACAAGGCGGAACGTTCACGCCATACTTTCAATACTGCGCTATCCCCGGGTGCCAGATCGGCGATGTATATCAAGGCATCGGCAGACTGAATCACATCCCTGCCCTTGACCTGCAAGATCACGTCACCTGATTTCAGGCCGGCGCGATCTGCCGCTGCGCCGCGTTCCACATAGCTGACCAGTGCCCCGGCCGGACGCGGCAAATGAAAGGATTCCGCCAGCGGCTGGCTGACTTCCTGCACGCTCACACCGATACGACCACGCGTGACGGCGCCCTTATCCTGCAGCTGCTGCTTGATGCGCATCGCAGCGTCGATGGGAATGGCGAAAGATAAACCCTGGTAACCACCGCTATTGCTATAGATACGTGAGTTGATACCGATGACTTCGCCGTATTGATTAAACAAAGGGCCACCGGAATTGCCCGGATTGACCGGCACATCGGTTTGCAGGAAAGGAATGTAGTCAGCGCCCGGCAGGATACGACGCGTGGCGCTGATGATGCCGGCGGTGGCTGAATTACTGAAGCCAAAAGGTGAACCTATCGCCAGCGCCCAGTCGCCGACCTCGGCATGATCAGGATTACCGATGCGTACCGTCGGTAATCCTTGCGCATCTATCTTCAGCAAGGCGACGTCTGCGACGGCATCGCTGCCGACCAGGCGCGCCTTGAATTCCCTGCGATCCGGCAGCTTGACGCTGATCTGCGTACCGCGTGCCACCACATGCGCATTGGTCAGGATATAGCCATCACTGCTGACGATGAAGCCGGAGCCGAGGCTGCCTTCGTCATTCGGATTCTGCGGCGTGCGCAAACGCTGTTGCGTCTGGTCACGTGCCACACCTATGTTCACCACCGCCGGGCCATATTTGCGCGCCAGCGATGAAAAATCAGGCGCACTCCACAATGCACCATTCTGCATCCCGCCGCATGCACTGAGCATGAGTGTGGATGCCATCAACAGGCAGAGCGCGAGTCTGGACATCAGGTTTTTGCAGCGAAGCTCAGGCTGAGTTGCAAGACCATAGGCTGGCGCATATCACGTGGTGGCGGCTCGGATAAGGATTGGGTCGTCATCAGTGTACGTAAATCAGCATCCGCCTGTGCCTGTCCCAATGACGCAAATTCAGTGCGCGAAATCTTGCCATCAGGCGCGACCCATACCTTGACCACCAGCGGCGGCGGCAATGGTTGCCCTTCCTGCAACATGCGTTGCTGCATCCATTCGTGCAGGCGTACTACCGCATCATTGGCCGGATCGCTAAGCCACGCTTCCAGTTGATTGCCGGCCATTTGCGCGTAGCTGATCCAGTGTTGCGGCACTGATTGCGCCATTGCGGTTTGCACCATGACGGGTGCGGACGACACGGTTAAACCGACGCCGACTATGCCCATCATTTTGAGGACATGCTGGAATGCGCGTTTAGCCACGCCTGGCTTTTCGTTCACGGCAGCTGAAGTTTGTTCTTGCATAATCTTTCCATTCATATCAAATCCTGAATCCGGGGCGGCCTGCACACACCATCGTGCTCAGCCGCAAATAATTCCTACCGATAAAGTCGCTGCACGCGCGGCAGGTGACTGCGTCGCCCCTAGTTGGGCGGCATCACTTTCTGTAAATGGAATGCCGCCATCACGCAGGAATTGCTTGATCTGTGTAATACCAACCGCACGCACCAGGCTGGATCCGGTCGGCACACCTGCCGCCGCGGCCCGGCTCAGCATGGTGCTGGAGACCACACCCTGGGTCGACGATCCCGCTGCCACCCTCGACACCACTACGCCGAGCACCAATCCTGCACCGCCTATTACGGCACTGCCACTGGCTCCCGGCTTGACGCCTGATAACAATTGCATGCCGTCTTCACCTGGCACTGTGATCGCATTGCTGACAAGCGTCGCGCGTCCGGGCAAGCGCTGCAGCACGCTGTACGCTTCAGAAAACACGCCGACACTGCTACCGCTGCGCGCTTCTGTTTGTGCCAATGTCGCGCTCAGATAGGGCTTGAGCGTGGTGCGCAATACCGCCAGGTCCAGTTCCTGGCTCGCCAGTTCCAGCTTCGCTTCCACCACGCGACCGTCCTTGACCGCATATATCTTGTTACAGGCGGCTACCGCATGGCGTGCTGTCAACACATCACCCGCGGCATTCAGGAACACGCCGCTGGCATGGGTATCCAGCGCGGTCGGCATATCCGGTACCGCCTGTAGGATCAACGGCGTAAAAACCAGTGGCACAAACGCCAACGCCACCCGGATGCGATGCATCATGGGTGGCTCCGGCCTGCAGTAATCTCGCGCTTCAACACTTACTCATATCCTTCTTCCCTGACGCCCTGTCTGATGCACGAGGCATAAGACAGGGCTCACCATAAGCAAGACGGAAATCGCGCGCTTCAAATGACATTTGTCACGGAAATGTCATAAAAAATTTGCCTTATTTTTTCAAGCGACGCTGTTCCGCCTCCGTCAGACGTGCCAGTTGTGCCGGATCAAGATTCCCCTGTCCCAGTACCTGGAACGCACTACCCTGGTCGTAAGCAGCACCGCGTTGTCCGCCTGCAGCTGGTGCACGCTGACCTGCGCCGTCATCATCCGGCGCGCCTTCGTTGCCGAAGCCCAGTACCCGCACCGTAAAGATGGATGGCAGGTTCTTGCGTGCTTCGTTGCGGTCACGCTGCATCACATCCTGCGCCGCCGCTGCGGCTGAACTGGCCGCTGCGCTGGCATTGGTCAGTGCACCGACGTTGACAGCAGCTATCATCGGGATACCTTTGGAGTCACCTGCCACCTTGATGTTGGCGGCATTCACCACTTGCAGCGCGAAGATATTGACGTTGCCCGAGACGCGAATACCTGCCTCGCCTGCATCGATGGTACCCAGCGGTGCGATCAGGTCAACGTTACCGGCAGCTGCTTCCGGTATCGGGCTCAGGGTCGCGATACCGGCACCCGAGCTCGGCACCTGCGGCGACAGGGTCACATTGCCCCACACGTCATAGACGCGTTTCGGCGGTGTGTACAGGACGGTGGTTTTGGAACCACGACCCGCATTGATGTCACCCTGTTCCGACCAGGCGAAAATATCGCCGCCAAAGGTCGTCATGACGCGTGACAAACCAAGCAATAAGCTTTGTTCGCTGAATAGCTGGATATCACCTTTACCTTGCGTGACCACACCCGCAGTCGATGCCGGTACCTCACCTTGCACGCCGATCACGATCTGGCCACCCGGCGCCATCATCTGGATGTTGCCGCCGAAGTTGGTATGCACACCGGCATTACCAAACATAGTGATGTCACCAGTACGCACGATGGTGTCGCCATGTGCATCGCGATCCGGGAACAGCGTGGCGATCATGTCGCGACTACGCAAGAAGGAACCGAAACGACGGCTATCCGGATTGTTGTACTCACGACCACCTTCACGCAATTCCGCGTAGTACACATTACGCAGGAAGATGCGTTGCTGTTCCGGTGCCAGTGCATTGAAGTACGTCAGTGCATCTGCCGCGGTGCCACTAAAGCCAAAGCGCTCCTGCAGCCATGTCGCCAGCTCGCCTTCATAAGTCTTCACGACCTTGCCAGGCTGGCTGGCCAGCGACGCACCCGGATCGGCCAGGTTAGCAGGATCAAGATAGAGCTTGCTGATCGCGCTGAAGTCCGGCCCGTTGATACCGCCACCGGCCATCATTGCGATATCGGCACCCGGACGGTTATCACCCTGTACCAGACCACCGAGGCTGACGACACTTGCTCTTGCATCCTGCGTCAAATTGCGACCAGCGCTGATTTCCAGCGTGCCTGGACCGGCTACCTCAATGTTTGCGTACAAGATGTCGCGTCCGGCCTGCACCAGCGAGATGTCATTGTCGTTGTTATGCACGAACAGACTGTTGATGTTGACTACATCGCGTCCGGCCAGGATACGGGCGGCAGTCGCGCCGCGATACCAGGTCGGGATGGTGCGACCCAGGCCGCTCATGCGCTGCGTCACGCCACTGTTGACACCGATCACGTCACCATTCACGCCATAGAACAATGCCGCAGAATTATCACCGGCATGTAGCGCGCTCGCTCCCAGTGTGTCCGGACCGAATGCGAACAAGGGGAAGTAATGCTGCTTGCCATCTATGGCTGCACCGCTGAACTGATCATTACTGGTCATCGCGCCATCCATACTCAAGTTGGAAATCGCGACGCGTCCCTGCGGGTTGAAACCAACAAATGCCGGATTGAATGGTGTCGGCAAAGGTGTATCGGAGCCCGACATGGCGATCGGATACCCGCCACCATAGATGGAATTACCTGCGAGGAATTCGAGCGCACCGCTGGCCGAAGGCGCAAGCACCAAATACTTATTGGTGTCGGTACCGGAAGAACCTGGTGCCGCAGAGAAACCGTAATACAGGTTGCCGTTGGCCGCAGTCGCACGCAGGATGGACGGATAGGTAATCACGATATCTCCGACGCTGGTATTACCCATGCTTGAGCCGCGATTCACAATGTCGGTACCCGGCGTCAGGTTGCCACCGGCAGCAAACAGATTGATCGCCGTATGCTTGTCCCACAACGAGAACCAGCTTTGGCCACCACCCAGGTAGTTTGTGCCATTCGCTGTATATGGCGAGCTATTTGCTATATACGTACGGCCCGGATCAGCGACCGTTGCCAGCACCAGGTCACCCAGCGTATCCAGATAAATTGCCGAGTCACCCGGCACCAGTGTTATACCGCCGCTGCTAGTGGCAACCGTAGGCGTAAACGGATCTATGGTGCGGACGTCAGTTGCATCGCCATCGAAACCGCGAAACTGTGTTTGCAACTGACGGTAACGTGGCTTGATGTCGCCGATTGCAGTCGCGGCTGCCGAAGTCTTACCACGCAAGTTGATCAAGGCTCCGTTGAGGTCATGATTCTGTGCATTGGCACCACCGCTGCCCAGCTGTGTCGTATCGAAGTCCGGATTGAGTACACCACCGAGTCGTATGTTCAGGTCACCACCACCAGTCAGAACCAGTTTGCCGTCAGCATCGACGCGACCGGTGCTGCCTACCGCCGCAACCAGGGCCTGGCTGCGCGGGTAATTCTGCATGGAGTTAACAGTGCCGCGACGCGCTGTTACACCGGCATCACCACCCGCTTCAATATTCAGGTTACCGCCACCCAGGGTACCCAGTCCGGTGAAACCAACCAAGTAAGGTTCGTGATATTCGGTGTTCCATACATTTGCCATCGGTACTGCATAAGCACCAAAATTGATCCACCAGGCAGTCGGTACCGCATCACTGCCAGCAGCGGTGCTGCCAGTACCCTGACGCCACAACCAGTTGCCGACGCTGGCACTCGGGATATTGACCCGTTCAGGCCAGATGAAGGCACCCCATACATCGCCGGTAATGTCCCTGCCGACGGAAATGCTCAGGTTACCGCCCTGCTCCGGATACCACGCCTGGTACGCTGCCAGCGCTGCGCTGTAATCGTTACTCTGTGCACCCAGCAAAGTATTGTTGGTATGCAGGCCGCGCGGCTGGTTGAATATATCCACGCCATTGCTGTCGAGGATGGTGGCCGAAGGTGTACCGGCGGTGTAGACGCCATATGCCGATTGCATGCGGAAATCACCGGCTGCCGCCATCCCGATGTCACCGGTACCGGTACGCAGCACGCTAAACATAGGTGAAAGCAAGCTGTAAGCCGTGATGTCACGCACCGGATTAATGGTCTGTACGCACATGTCCGGCTCATTACAGATACCCAGCTCAACATACAAAGGATCGACTGGTGTACCCTCCTCAAAACCGGAAGGAACCGCACCCGGCCCCCATGTATAAGAAATACGCGCAGGGTCTATGCCGCACATCTCCGGCAACACATCGCAGATCCACGTATCATCAACGCCAATAGGTGTGCCGGGTACATAGCCCATGCCCCATGGATCCTGATCGGTCCAGACAAAGCCAGTACCACCCGGCTTCACTTCGATCCGCGTCATTGCATGGGCATCAGCCAAAATAATGGAACCCTTGGCAGCCGGATCAACTGCACGTCGGTCAGCCGATGCCATATCCGCACCTGCTGTCAATTGCAAACTCCAGCTGCTTGCACCCTTGCCCAACATCGGTGCCAGCGCCCAGTTAGCACCTTGTACGCCATTCACTTCGGGACGCAGGTTGATCGGTTTGTCATCCAGCAGTTCGACCTTGGTCATTGCCGGAATCAATGCACCACGCGCCAGCGTGATGGCGATGCTGGCCGACATTGCAACCGGTAGCTTGTAACCCTTAGGCCATACCAAAGCAGCCACGTCTGCACTGCTGCGCAAGGCAGTACCGGCACCCAGCTTCATACCACTGCTCAGGGTCACGTCAGTCGCCATCACGGTCCCCGCCGCCCACGCGATGCTGCCGTTGGCGTTGTACACATTTGCCGCCAGTACAGTCCCAGCACGCAGCGTGTGGCTGGAAGTCAGCTCCACGTCGACCGGCAATACAGTACCGCTAGGCAAATTCATGCCTGCTGCATGCAGGTCGTAATTCAGGGTCGCACCTTGCGGGAACTGCGTACCCGCTTCCAGCACCACGCCATCGATAGGGATCACGATATCGCTACCGAAAGGTGTGACACCATTACCGGCCCAACGCGCCTCGGTCAGGTACCAGCCCTTGTCATCCGGTGTCGTCGGCGGTGGTGCAAAGCCATCGTTGATGCTGCCGTAAATATTGATGTCGCCAGCAGCGCGTATCACCAGCATGCCCGGCTCACCAAAACCACGCATGGCAGGATTACCACGGTCGGCATTCGGACCATAGCGGTAAGCGGACAGGTCAAGGTCGCGCGAGATAATCACATCACCATTCGGATTATCGGTACTAACCTTACCGACGATTTCCACACCTGGACGCAGATGGTAATTGCCCAGGCCAGCCAGGCGATTGCCCAGTGCGGTATTGGCCAATGCTGCATCGATGAATGCGGTGTTGTGCGGATCGATACCACCGCGCACAATGACACCATTGCCATCCTTGATGCCGTCGAAGTATTCCTGCGTAATTTCCTGCGGCTTGTTGCCGTTCACATCCGGCACTGCAATCTCTGGCGCATCGTCATAGCTACGGAAACCATAGACAGCGACCGTTTTGGCACCGGCAATCACTGGTGTGCCGTTGACAGTGACGGCTACGTCATTCGCGCCATTGCCTGTGCCATCGACACCACCCAGACGTGGTGCGCTCAGATTGAAAGTGCCGCGTGCGACACCATCATTGCCTTGCGTCACATTGGTACCGGCACGCAAATCTATATGCGCATTGCTGCCCAGGGTCAGCATGCCCTCTTCGGTCGTCAGATCGACGATTGCACGGTTCGGGCTATCAATGATCTGGCCCTTGCTATCCACGCGCAAACCGGTACCGTGTGCATCCAGTGTGCCGTTGACAGTCAGGTTGCCTTTGGCGGCCAGGTAAATCGAACCAACCTGGAAGCCGCTGGCATCGATACGACCATCGACCGTCAGATTGCCGCCATCGACAACGACTTCGACCTGGCGTGCCTTGACCTCATCATTAATGGTCAGGTCACCCTGCTTGAGCTGGAAGCGACGCGCACCAAAAACACCGCCATCATTCAGGCGTGCATTCAATGCTGCGAAGTCGGACAAGGTTTGCGCACGCAAGGTGATCTCTGCTGCGTCGTAAGGCACCAGTGTGCCGCCTGCGTCATACCAGCCACTGCTGCCGCCAAGGATGGTGCCAGCCAGGTCGATATGACCTGCACTATCACCGAGAGCGACTGCTTTCAATGTACCGCCGCGATTGTGCTGAGCGGACAGATTGATGATGGAGCCTGCGCTTTGGGTGATATCACCGGTGCTGCTGAGCAGCGACAAATCACCGCCCCAGCTATAGCGTGTCTGTTCATAGAATTTCACTGCGCGACCGGACAGATCGATCTGTGCGTGCTCGCCCAGCGTCAAGTCTTCGGTGGCAGACAAAGTCAGCTTGCCCGATGGCAGCACGACCGCTGTATCAACATGTACTGTGTTACCGGCCAATTTCAATTCAGCGCCCAAAGCATCGCTGGTGCCAGCAGTACTGCCACTCGGTGCCAGCACGGTCAATGCACCGCCGACGGTAATACTGTTCACCGAAGCCGCAGCGCCAGTCAGCAATGGCGCATTGATGTTCAGATCGCCGCCGGTGTATTGATAACCCTGGCCAGCGATGTAATCACCCTGGCGATGGTAGACATTCAGTGTGCCTTTACCATTCGAGGTCACACGCTCGCTGGCATTCAGATTGATGGCACCGAAACCGAGCGCCAGACGGTCAGCTGACAAGCCTGCATTCGGCTGCGTATTCGGACCATAGCCGAACAGGATGCGTTGTGCGTTGATATCCAGCGTGCTGTCGCCTAGCAAGTTACCGATCGCCGCACCCGGTGTATTCGGCAGATACTCGCCGGTAGTTTTGGTCGGCGTGATTGCAGCACCGGTCCAGATGAATTCACCGGTCGTAATGCTGGCCTTGTCGCCCGCTGTACCATAACCGTAGATGGCAGGCGTACCAAATACCAGTCGTTCTATCGAGGATTTACCGGTGGTCGGATTAAAAGTATCGAGCGCAACCGAGCCATAGATGTTGATCGATTCACGGGCGTTGAAAATTACCGATTCAACCGCCGGCACGCCAACACCTGCGTTACCTGCCAACAAGCGATCCAGCACGCCCTGATTCATCGACAGGCCAGCGGGCAAGGTGCCATTCTGCGCAGCTTGTGCCAATGCATCATCGCTACCGAGATTCAATGCAGACAAGGCGAGCAAAAGATTCTTCGCGCCATAACGCGCGTTGTCTTCCAGCGTGAACGATTTATCGGTGGCAATCGCCAGTGTACCTTCACCATACAGAGTAGTTTCGCCACTGCATGGCGCTGCATTGCATTTACCGATACTGATGGTGCCGCCATTGCCAGCACCGCTCTGGGCAGACAACAGGTTGATCCAGCCGTTGGAGACGCCCAGCACGGAATTACCGTTGGTGGAGAACACGACACCGTCCGACGAATCGTAAGCAGCCTTGCCCTGTCCTATCGTATTAATCGATGCGCCCTGCTCCACTGTTATGCCGGTCGATGGCGAATTTTGCACCAGAAACACCTCAGCTGCCCTTAACTGCGCACCACTGCGCACGATCAGATTGCCGGCTTCGCCTACGAAGGTGGCGAAGTTATCGCCGTAGCTCATGCCCAGCGTGCCACCCACTATCATGCGTGCAACACCAAATGCATTGAGGTCGCTCGCCAGCAATGAAGCACCACTGAAGCCGGCCGTAGGTCCGCTATGATCCGCCAGAATCTCAATGCCAAAAGCGGTCACCGCCAGCGTACCGCCAAAGCCATTCGAAGCAGCAGCCGGATTAAAGAGCGCAGTACCTTCGAACTGCAACATTGGCATGCCGGCATTTGGCGTCGAGTATTTATAGTCCAGCGTCAGAGTAGCGGCATCCGCTGCGATCGCACCGCGCATGCTGCCGCGCTTGGCGGCATCCGCCAGGACAAATGCGTCGTAACTGGTTTCATTAAAGGCGGAATATTTGCGTACCGCTGTACCCGGCGTCACGATGACCTGGTTCGGCAAGCTGGCCATGATGCTCGTGTTCGCAACACCCAGATAGGCAGAGCTGACATACGAACCGTTACCTGCTGCTGCCACACCAGTCGGCAACGATGCTGCACCCAGCTCGACACGGAACGCACCCGGTAACAAGGCATAGGTCGAAGGCATCAGCGTATAGGTGCCCGCTCTCAGGCCCGCAATGTCATATTCAAATGTGACCTGACGACCCACCATAGGATCGCCATATCCGGCATCTGGTGCGACTGGCGCATAAGCACCGGCAAAACTCGGCACGATGGCATACACGCCATTGCCTGCCTTGCTGAAATCAAATGTCGGATTCGCATTCACCAACGGTGTGCGGATGATGTCGACCGAACCACCGCGGCCTGTAACGAAACCGGCACCAGTCAGTTCACCACCACCTGACAGGTCCAGCACACTGCCGCTCTTGCCGATCACGCTATTACCTGTCAGCTTGATACCACTGGTACCCAGCGCGCGCGGTGTAATCGGTTTGCCTGCGTAGTCATACGCGATGCCATCTACGGTGCCGCCATAAGGCATCACAACACCGGCACCGCTGACCGAAGTAAGGCTACCGGCCAGCAATTCAACCACGCTGGCATGCGCAGTATTAGTGCTACGGCTGTCCTGTCCCACGATCAGATTACCCATAGGCGCACGCACCACACCGCCCTGACGCACGATGTCGGCACCCAGTGCCAGCGTACCGAACACTGACAGCGGCGCTGCCGCCAGTACATCGCCATAGCGTTTGATTTCCAGCGTGCTGCCTGCGTGATACTTGCCGTCCGGCCATGGCCGGTCATCGAAACCCGCAACGATTTGCGCGTTGACACCTGTCGCCGGATAAATTTGCGCGGCGGTCAGGGTGATATTTCCAATCGACGCCAGTTCAGTAGAGGTGTCGCCATTCAGGCCGCGACCAGTCGTCCCTCCCAACAGACGCAAATCACCACGACTGATGATATCGACTTCATCGAACGCGCGGCGATCTACCGTCACTTGTGTATTATTCTGCTGCGTAATCGTGCCATGCGCACCGAAGCCGACGCGATCACGTATCTCTACCAGATCCGCCTCTACCGCGAAGGTGGCGTCGCTGCCCGTCGTCCCGGCACTGTTACGACGCGTCACACCGTAGATGACATTGAAATCACCCGGCGTTTTAGTGGTGCCTGCCAGTCGCACATAGGCTGACGCCAGTTTGATGCTGGCATCGTTGGCGGATGTCGTCGCCAGGCCAAAGCTACCGGCGTACAGTCGCATGCTTTGCGCCAGGTTCAGATCTACACTACCGTCAAAACTGAGCAAGCCCTCCACGAACAGCGACAGATTGCCGAAGCCGCCGTTGTTCACCTGTTCGACACTCAGGCGTGCCTTGCCATAACCCAGCGCAGGGTCTGATTGCCCTGCCTGTAAGCCAGCCGACAAACCGCTGTCCTGATACAGCTGCGACAGGATCAGTTCACGTTGTGCGCGCACCGCATCTACCGGCTGATAGTTGCTCGCAAATATAGGTGCATCCAGCGCGACCGCCAGCGTACCGCCAGCGGCGTTGGCACCACCGGCATGTGCTCGCAATGTACCGTCTATATAAATACTGTGCGCAGATTTGAGGACGATGTCGCCGCCGTTGCTGGCGACATTGACCTCAGTCGCCTTGCCGTTGGTACCAGGTACATCGAGCTTGGCACTGCTACCGGATGCGTCGAGCAAGGCGCCCGGACGAATAATGATGGCGACATCAGGAGCATTGGTGACACCCTTGTTTTCCCAATCCATGCTGCCGCCCAGCGTGATGCTGCCGCCATTCATGACTGAACCATAGCGGCGGCCATCAGCGCTGACACCGGTGGCGGCGCGTGCTGCCACGTCGAGCACCGCGGTTTCACCTATCCAGATCGAGCGATTGTGTGCCTGCTGCGAAGTATTCTGTGGCGATGAAGTCAGTGGTGCATCTATACCGACGGCGATATTACCGCCCCATGCATTCAGCGTACCGTCGACCACGATGCTGCTCTTGCCACCACCTTGCAAACTGATGGAACGTCCCGGATCAACCGAGACCACTGCGCCATGACCGATGACGACGTCGCCACCTTCCTGCTGCATACGCTGTGAGCGCAAGACCAGGTCCGCGCCAGCACGCTGTACCATTTGGCGCTTGGCCGGATCATCCTGATATTGCTCCGGCGTCCAGATTTCAAATGCATTGTGTCCGTCGATACTGCCGGCGCCATTCTCTGTGATGCGATACACCGGCATCAATACATCCAGCTTCGCACCATCTGAAACCTGCAAACCGGCATGACCGTTGATATCGTATTTGCTGAAACCTGTTTGCAAGCGTGTCGCATCCAGGTTCATTGCGCCTGCGGTCGGAGTGGCAGCGCCAATGACGACTGCATTACCGGTTTCCAGTTTGAGTGTGCCGCTACCAGCGACACCATAACCGCGTACTTCGCCATCCAGCGTCAGTACACCATTGTCATTATTCTGTGCACCACTTACATCCGCCAGCAGGCTGACACTGCCGCCTTTGCCACCGGTTTGCTTGCCTTTGTCCTGGATCGCAGCACCGGAGGACGCATCTATCAGACTATCTTGTTCAATCTTGACGTCACGCGTGCTTTCCAGCTTGACCGAACCGCCATTCAGGTAAGCCAGGCCACTGCGCTCCGTCGGAGCCAGCAGCGTATTTACCCAGCGACCACTGACGTCCAGCGTTGCGCCGGTATGCAGCGTGATAGCTGAACCACCGTTGGACAATCCGCCCGCTTGCGAACCAGGTAGCGGCGAAAGAAACATATTCGAGGCATTGATAGTGCCACCGCGCACCGTCACATTCGCAGCGATATCTATATTTGCACCTATCAGGTTCAGCTTGCCGCCATCGTTCAGGGTGACGGCTTTGTCGATCACGATGTTGCCGCGCGTACCCAGATCCAGTCCGGCCAGATGTTGGTCATTAATGTATTGGCTATCCAGCCAGACGGTATTGATCCGTGACGGGTCCAGCGCATCACGTGCTGCCATGCCGATAGTCACTTCGTTGACATCGCCAAGTTTGACGTCGGAGTCGTAAAGACCGGTACGGCCAGGACCCGTGTACTGACCCAGTGAGATGGTCGCGCCTTTGGCAACCGCTGTTTGCGCTTGTTTGTAACCATCACTGACCGCATCACGGCCACGTGTCTGCTGCTCACCCTGATAGACCTTGGAAACGATCTCGCCTTCCAGTACTGCCGTTGGTGCACTGATGACCAGATTGCCTGCGTCACGACCTACGGTGTAACCGTTCTCGATACGCTGACGCGCTGCGATCAGCGGGTTGTAGTAATACTTGGTGGCCTTGTCGCCCCAGCGTTCGCTGGTGTCTTCAAAGCCCTTATAAATGCCAACGTAGCTGACGCCAGCCGGTGCTTCACCGATGCGATACAGCTTGCCGTCACTGCCCTTGAGCCAGGTCTGGTTGACCATGCCGGTTTGCACATTGAAGCTGCCGCCGGAGAGGTTGATGGCTGAACCTTGTTGTGTAATGACTTCGCTGCCGCCGAGGGTGACCGTACCGCCCTGTGCTGCCCATTCGCCTATGCTGTGGCCTTGATTGCTGAGGTAGCCGCTGACTTCAAGCAAGCCGCCTGCTGCATACCAGCGGTCACTCGCATAACCACCGGTACCGGCTGACACCAGGATGAGTTCACGACGGTCCAGCCAGATGTCGTTGTTAGCGAGCTTGCCGCTATCACGATTATCTGGCGAATCACGCAGTTCATTACCCTGGATGTTGACTTTGACGTTGTTGCTTTCCATTGCGACGTTGACACCGACTGCGCCGGAGACATCCAGATTCGCTTTGTCTGCAACAAAGGTACGGGTCTTGGCGCTGACGGCGATCTGACCACCAGTGGCCAGTGTCAGCGAGTCAGCTGCGAAGTTGACATCACCGCCGGAGACGATTTCTACGCGTGACTGGTCGCGGCGGTCACTGAGTGTGGACAGGTTGTCATAGGTAGCAGTGGTCACGCGCAGCAAGTCTTGCGCTGCGGATTCCTTGATGAGTGCGTCGCGCTGGCTGTCGAGTGCCGTCGTTTTACCGTCATCTTCGATCAGGATGGCGGTGCTGCTGCCCTGGCCCAAAGTAACGCTACCCTGTGTATCACTTGCCGAATTGAGCAGATGAATAGTGCCGCGTGTATTAACGGTAGTCGTAGCAACGGCCACACCGTTTTGCTGCACATCACGACCGGTCAAGGTCACGTCACCTTCACGCGCGATGATGAGACCGGTGTTGGTTACCTTACCGGCATCGCTATCAGCATCAATCTTCGCAGCGACTTCATTACCGCGTGTGGTGCTATAGGTATTACCTTCAGTGCCGACACCTTTGCGGATGAAGAAGCTGTCACCTGCTGCCAAAGTAGTCTGGCCTTTGCGCGTACTGATTTCACCTGCGTTGTGTACTTCCTTACCCATGACCAGTACATAACCACCACCGGAGGTAACGGAGGTCGGTTCATGGGTGGTGATCTGTGCACCGGATTCGATGATGACGTTGCCATTTGCACCGGTGAAGCTGGCGGTGTTCAGGTTAGGGCTGTAGATACCGGTATTGAATTGCGAATCGAGGATGTGCGCTGCTGCGACGACGAGGTTACGCGTGTTGACCTGGCTGCTGCCGGTGAAGATGATGCCGTTCGCATTCACGATCATGACGGTACCCGGCGCCTTAATCTGGCCCTGGATGACGCTAGGTGCAGTTGCGTTATTGATGCGGTTCAGTACTGACCAGTCGGCTTGCTGGTCAAAGTTCAGTATCGTGTTCTTGCCAATGTTGAAGGTTTCCCAGTTCAGGATCGCCTTGTCAGCAGTCTGCTTGATGTCGACGATGGTCTTGCCGTTCGCGGTGCTTTGCGTCGGACCATTCGCATTGATCCAGCTGTTGACCAGGCTGCCTGCATTGAGACCACCAACGCCGAGACCATCGGGTACTGTGCCAGCACCTGCGCTGGCGGCGAGGCGGTCTGCACCTTGCTGTGCTTGTTGCAGGGCAATCGCACGTGCGGCGGAATTGAGATTGGCGAGCGAGCGTTGCAGCTGGGAGTTGGCTGCCTGTTGCTGTGCCAGTGGCGTGCTCACGGGCATGGCCGGCATGCCGTTCGGCAGTTTGCCGGTGGCGACTGCTGCCGCTTGTACTGCACCCTTCTGCGCATACCATGCGGCGCTGAATGCCTGCTGTGCGTTCGCATTTCCCATTACGCTACCGGTCGCTAACATCAGCGCGATGGCATGGGCTAGTGGCTTCATCCGGCGCAAACCTGCATCTGCAGATTGCTGACGGTTGAAAAATGCTGGGTTCATCTTGGCAGGACGGATGGACGGCATGGCTGACTCTTTCAGTGATGACTCATGTTGGAAGGAATAAATATGGCGGAAATTTTCCTGACCGCCTTTGCCTCCCTAGACGAAAGCCAACACCAAAAGCTATACGGAGATTTGCTGAAAAATATGAGCAGCCACGCGCAGCGATAGCACTGGTATGGCTTACCGTAAAACGGATATTTTTTATGACAATCAGATGACATGATCTGACCGCCTGTTTACGCTATTTGAGCAGGATCAGACCGCCTGGCAGCGAGGTCACATCAAGCTTGAACAAACGCTGGATTTGCGCGATTGCTTTATCCAGATCGCGGATGTGGAAACGACCGCTGACCGGCTTGTCTGCCATTGCTTTCGACATCAATACGACACGACCCGGACGGTAACGATTGATCTCTTCGACCACCTGCGCCAATGCCGTCTGACGGAAGCTCAATATGCCGCTACGCCAGCCGGATGACTCTGCCGGATTGATACTGCGTATCGCCTGTATGGCCTGACTATCGTATGTAACTTGTTGCGCTGCGCGCAGCACCACTTCGTCGTTGCCCGACGCAACCTTGACCATGCCGTCCAGACAGGTCACACAGACCGCATTCCCCAGACGACGTAATTCAAAACGCGCATCGATACTGGAAGCACGGCCGCCTGCGGCACTGACCACGAAAGGCTGCGCCCTATGCGTCGCATCTACTGCCACTTCACCATCCAGCAACTGTATGCCTACGGTTTCGCCGCGCAAGGTTTGCACGGCGATGGCGCTGCGTGTATTCAGCTCTACCGAGACACCGGATGCCAATTGAATATCGCGTTGCTCGCCTGCAGCAGTACGGTAATCTGCACGCCATGCATCGGCCATCGATGGCCACAGATCCAGCGGTGGATCAATCAGGGCTATGCTCGCTATCGCCGCGCAGGAAGTTGCCAGCGCGCCGCCAAGGAAGGCGCGACGCGAGATACCTTGCTGCGGCGCCTTGCGTGGCTGACGGTTGCGCAGCGCAGCCAGTTCCGCATCACCGGCACTCGCCAGTACTGCAGCCGGCAGCATGTCCTGCCACATACGTTGCGCCTTTTCAAAAGCCTGTGCGTGCGCGGGACTGGTCGCACACCAGCGACGCAAGGCATTTGCATCTGCTGCACGTGCAGTACCTGAACGCAGGCGACGCAGCCACGCGTGTGCCTGCAGCTCCAGCTCATCAGGCGTGCGACGGGATGGGTGCATGTGCTCAGACACGATGACAGGCTCCGACAGATGGCGACAGGGTCATGGATATTCCAGAAAATGGACGGTATATACCCAAGACGGATTTCGCTCGCTGAAACTGCACTTTGTTTTTCATGATGTGTGCTCGTTCATATGCTGAATCACATGCTCGTGCGCCCGCTTGAGCTCACGATCAACCAGGCTCAGCGATACGCCTAGCCGGTCCGCGACTTCCTGCCGCGGCATCTCGTCTACCCGTATCAGTATCAGGATATTGCGGCGACGCGAGGGCATCTGCTGGATGATGGCCGCCAGCCGCTCCGCTTCGGAACGGGCTTCAAAAGTACGCGCCGGACCAGCCGCCGGATCAGAGAGATCAGACAGTACCTGCTCCACTTCGTCACCGCTAAGAAAACGTTTTTCCGATCGCATGCGGTCGAGTGCCGCATTGGTCGCCATCCGCATCAGGTAACTCAACGGATATTGCACCGGTTCGCTGCCTTCCTTAGCGCCGTCCTTGCTGCTTTCCAGGCGCAGCCAGGTTTCCTGCAAGGCTTCACTGGCCAGGTCGGCATTACCCAGATGCAGGGTCAGACGACGCTTGAGGTCGTCATAGCGCCGCACCAGAAAGTCACGCAAACCTGTGATGCCGGTATCGCTCATCAGTGCCTCGTCACAGCAGGACAATCGCCACTGGCAGCAAGTTGCTGCGGCAGAATGAGCATAAAAAAAGGCAGTGACAGATCGGACGGACCGCGTCCGATGTCAACTTTTTTGAGTGCCTGCAAGATGGCGCTGTCACGCGCTTTGTTGCCGCTGCTATCGAGCAGCAGTGCTTGCGTAACGCGGCCTTTGACATCGACATAAAAACGCAAAGCGATGCGAAAATCCAGCGCAGCCAGCAGCGGCTCGCGACAAAATGCATCGCGCACGCCGGACTGTAGCAAGGCCGGGTAAGTATGGCTTTCCTGTTTTCCTTGTGTGGTTTTAATCTGCGCTTCCAGCACAAAGGCATCGGCCGCCGTAAAGGTGGCAGCCAGACCGCTACCCTCGAGCAGAACGCGCAATGCGGCGTCTGCCGTGTAGCTACCGGAAACCTGTGTGGAGAACAAACCCTGAACAGCCGATGCACTGTACAACCCCGAGTAGCCGGTCTGCTCATTGTAGGCATCCAGCGCTGCCTGCAGAGGCTGGGCCGGAATATCAAATAACATACTGCCTGCCACCAGCGCAGACTGCGCGCGGGCTGGCAGGTGACGCACATCCGGCTGCGCAGCTAGATCGCGCATCAGCAACGACATGCCCACCACCAAGGTGTACATGGCGATGGACACGATTCTTCTTGCCATAGGGATGTGAGTAATATTTTCATGGATGAGATGTGCGATCCAGACTAAGGGCTGCTTCAGCACCTCAAGCAGCCTGCGCATCGTACCCAAGCAATATGACCTTGCCGTGACAGAAGGTTTACTCTTGTCAACCTTGAACTGTCAGTCGTCCGGCTCACCTTCGTGCAAGTCCTGCGTTTCGGATTCCGGTGCCCTGTTGCCGCCGCGATCACCGATGGCGCGACGTGCCGCCACCAGTTCTGCGTGGGAGATGCCAAATTCGGCCATCGACGCAGCCATCAAATTCAATAAAGCCACGCGCTGGCGCTGGCGTACTGCTTCAGCACGGCGTGTCCGCCTGACCTGACGGTCTGCGGCCGTCAGTTGCTGCAGGTGGACGTCATGCGACTCTTCATGTGTCGGCATAGCGATTCCTTATTCATATCGATCCCGCTATGCGGGACCGATGGTCTGCCTGTATTCAAACTCAGGCGGCTACCGATTCATCCGCTTTTGCAACATCGGCTTCTGCTGCTGCAGCTGCGACGGATTCCGGTTTGTAATTACGCAGGTGCAGGAAGAACTGTCCCATCATCTGCGTCCACAGCTGCAAGGACACTGCGAGGTGCGCAGGTGCGACGCCACCAGCTACCATCACGTCCATTTCCAGCACAACGAAATCGCCATGCAAAGCCACGCGTGCGAAACGTTTAGTGCGGTGCCATTCGGTCAGCACACCTTCCGGCAATACGCCGCCTTGCACGCGCAACGGGCAGCTCAGGGTGAAGTCAGCGTACTGACCTGGTGTGACTGCATTGCCCCACAGAACCTGGAAGCCGATACCGTGACTGGCGCTATGCAACCAGGTAGTACCGTCTTGCTCGGTAGTGGTGACTGCGCAACCGGCTTCCTTGATGGCGTCCGAGACTTGTTCTGCATTGACGGTGTTCAACAACTCAATTGCTGGCGTAGTTGCTGCAGCTGCTGCGTTAGTAGATTTGCTCATATTATTTCCTGATCATTAAAAGGGTAAGTGTGCGCGCCGGAAGTCACGCACCATGCGGGTTCCGGCTACTGCATTTATTTCTGCAAGGCTGCATCCAGTGCTGCGCTGTCTATCTTCAGGCTGCCGGCAGGTACCAGTCCGGCCATATGTGCCTGTACCAATTGCTGCTGACGCTGATCGCGCAAGGCGGTTTGCAGGCGTGGCTTGATTTCTTCCAGCGTCGCTGTACGTGCAGGCTGGGTTTCCAGCAACTTGACGATGTGGAAGCCGCTGGCCGATTGCACCGGTTCGCTGACCTGGCCTGTTTTCAGCTTAGCCACGGCCTCACGTACCTCAGGCAGCATCTGTTCCAGTGGCAGCATGCCGACTTCACCGCCACGCTCAGCGCTGCGCGGATCTTGCGAGCGGCTACGTGCCAGTGCGGCGAAATCACCACCGCGTGCCTGGGTTGCCAGTTTTTTTGCTTCATCACGCAGTTTGCTTGTTGCCGCTGCATCGCCACCATTGCTGGCCAGGTAGATTTGCGCGACGCGATAGGTAGCCGGTAAATTGAAGTTGGCCTTGCCTTGTTCGTACGCTGCTTTTACTTCTGCATCGGATGGGTAGGTCGCAGGTACCTGGGCAACCGATTCCAGATAAGCGGTGCTGACGATACGCGCGGTAACTTCACGCACCGCTGCATCGACCTTGGCCTTGACGTCAGGGCGTTCGCCCCAGCCTTTGGACTGTGCTTCACGCAGCAAGGATTCGCTGGCGACACGCTGACGCAACCAGTTCTCTACACCGGCACGGTTGTTTTTAATGGCGCTACGCTCTGCTTCCGGCATACCCTGCAACAAACGGGTAATTTCGTTCTGACCGATGGTGACGCTGCCTGCGCTGGCAACGACTTTGTCCGGTGCTGCCGATTGCGCAACCGACATACCCATGACGGATGCCAGCAAGACGCCGACAGCAGTACGTGCAACCGGCAAAATTTTATTCATATTCGATTTCATTTTTCGTTTCCTTTACTGTGAATTCGTACAGACACAGTGTGCCTGTACGAGATGACACGGGCATTACTGACTGCGTGCTTGCTCCACTGCTGTATTGCTGCTGCGTGCATCGAAACGACCTTCATACAATTTATCGCCGTACTGCTGTGCAATCTGATCCAGCTTGACACGGCTTTGCGCTGCAAATGGCTGACGTGCGCTCATCACGGTCGCCATGTCCACCGATTCATAGGCTTGCAGGATTTCCTGGCCGACTGCATACAGCTGTGCATTCTTCGCTTCACATTGCGACACAGCCCTGGCTTGCGTGCTGGTGTCGAGCGCCAGGCGCTGACGTTCGGCTTCGGATGCACGTGCCAGCTTCAGCAACTCGTCATAAGCACCACGATACTGGGCGATCTGCGCATGAGCTTTGTCCAGTGCGGCCTGATTCTGCTGTTTGACGCCGCTGAGTTGCTCACGGGCCTTGCGTTCTGCCGCCTGGCTATTGCTCAGGTCCTTTTTGACCTTTTCAATATCTGCCGGAGTCGATGGCGCGGCTGCGCCACCCTTGAATGCCGCCAGCTCGTTCTGCGCCTGTTGCAACTGCGTGGTGGTAATCCGCAATTGCGCACGCAGTCGTTCTTCCATGCTTTGGTTTTGTGCCTGTGCCGCAGCGCTGGCCAGCATCACGACGATGGCAGTAGCCAAAGGTCGCAAGGTGGCAATACGTGCGCGGCCAGGGAGGATGTGTAGTGACATAGGGTCCTCGTTTAGAAGCGTGTGTTCAGCTCAAGCTGCATCACGTCGATAGCAAATGGCGAGCTATAGATGGATTTGCTCGACAACCAGCGACCACTCAGAGTAGTGTTTTTGTCGACGGCGTAGGTACCGCTGAGCGTGTAACCACGTGCATTGGTACCACCCAGGTGGAAGGACGAATCGTTGTAAGCGTCAGGCAAGGCATCCGGTTCGATATACTTGTAACCGGCCGACACATTCCATTCGCCGCGTACGACCGGATTTGATTTACCCAGGGTCGCCTGCACCATGTAGGCATTGCCTCCGCTCTGGAAGTTGGCACGCGTATTGTTACCGGTCGAGTCGTAGTTGTTGAAGATACCGCCGCCTGCGCGTCGGAACATTTCATCTTCATCATAGGCAAGATTGCGGATGTAGTTGGCGTCCAGACGCAAGCCATAGTCACCCAGCACCTTGGTTTCCCAACGTGCATTCAAGTCCAGCAACTGAAACTTGGAAGCCAGGCCCATGTATTGCGGCAACGGTGTATTCGCAGGACCAGCCGGATTGAGTGCGATATTGCGCAACAGCATCAGGGTATTACCCTTTTGCATATAGGCAGGACGCGACCAGTCAGTGTTACAGGCGGTTGCACCGGCATACAGAGCACATGGATCAGACAGCTTGCCGGTAATGTTCTGGAAGCTATAGTAAGCAACCGTACCACGCAGGCGATTGGTCGAATCCAGTTTCCAGTTCGCGCCTACTTGCGCCCCAAGCAGCCATTTGGTTTCACTGCGCATCTTGTCGGCGCTATTCTTCGGTGCGCTATCGGATGAATATTCCAGCGGAATAATACCCAGCGTACCGAACATTGATAACGCTTCATTGCCGAGTTTTTTGTCGAATTGCGCAGCCACACCGTCAAAGTTCAAGTCGTTCGAGAACAACATGTCGGTCGAGACGAACGGATTACCGAAACGACCACCGGTGATCTTCAGCCAGTCTGTCGGACGGTTCGAAATCCAGGCCTGATCCAGCCAGATGTTTTTCTTGTTCAGACCACCGCCCAGGGTCTGGGTTGTGGAAACCGGATTGTCATCGCTACCCGTTGCCAGACGCACACCGGCGCTGGTGGTATCCGAGATCTCAGCAATCACACCAAAGCGGGCGCGCACACGCCAGAGATTTTTGCGGTCCTGACGCGTATTCAGCATCGGTGGCAAACCGGCAGTGGTATTGGTATTTACGTCATACGGACTGCCTGCATTAATCGCCGCGTAGTCTGCCAGATTCAGGTTGTCGTTATAACGACCGTAGTAGCGTGATTCATTACGCAAACGCATATCGCCTTCGATACGGATGCGCTTGGTCCATTCCGGTGTTTCATTCGGTGCTGCCCAGCCTTCGGTACGGGCTTGTGCCATGACCTGGCCTTTGACTTCATCACGGATCTGGTCACGTACGGTTTGCGAGATATACGGTACGCGTACATCACCCGCTTCCGGACGCATCGCCGCAGTACCTGCCACCGGCGCGGCGGCTGCCGTAGCTGCAGCAACCTGGCGTTGTGCCTGCTGCGCTGCCATCGCTTCGGTTTGCGCCTGTGCCAGCAAGGCTTCGCCGACATCTTTGTTCAAAGTACCGCTCTGAATCAGGCCACGGATCAGCTTGACCATCGCGCTTTCGGCCGGTGCTGCGGTTTGTGCATGCGCCGCGCCAGTCGCCATCAGCAGGGCAACGGCCGAAGCAATCGCCAGGTTCTGCACGGATTTGCGTGCCGGGAGGCTGCGGCCCCGTGGATTAGATAAATAATTCATGCTTTCTTTCACCAATTGAAATGAAATGGAATGGTTGTCAGGCTTCGTCATGGACGACGCCCCTTGATCGTCATGCGTGCCGGGAAACGTTGGGTCGCAGGTGGTCGTACATCACTGCGGAAATCACGCACCATCGCCAGCACCGCCTCATCGATTTGCGTATTACCCGTGCTTTGTACAAGTTCCGCCCGCGTTGCTTTACCGTCTGCATCCAGCCAGAGGTTGATGCGGATTTCCTGGAAGGCCAGCGTGCGGGTACGCGGATCACGGGCGAATGCCTGTTGCACTGCATTCCCGATGTAACCGGCATACGAACCCATGCCGCCACCGCCCCCCGTCGAGCCACCGCCACGTCCGGCAGCAATGCCGAAGGAATCAGTACCCGCTTGCGCCGCACCGTCTATCGTTACCGGGTCGCCAGCATCCGGTGCAGGAGTCGGCGAGTCGGCAGGTGCTTCCTGCGGATTGGTGGTCGGTTCAGGCGGTGCTTCCGGCTGTACCTTCTCCGGCTCCGGTTCCGGCAACTTCTCCGGCTCTGGTGGCGGCGGCGGCGGTGGCGGCAACATCAGCATCGGGGTGGCAGCCACCTCACGCTTGGTGCTCGCCGTACCCGACACCAGATACCAGACGACCGCTACCAGCACGACCAGAATGAATCCGCCTATCGCATAACCGCCCCAGCGGCGCCATAAATCGGCAGTCCGCGAGCTTCGGTGAGAACTTAAATGAAGGCGATTCACGTTAGCCCCCTTAAGCCGCTTTACCGGTCACGAGGCCGATCTGGTTGAGCTCGATGCGACGTAGCAGATCCAATACCTCCACTACCTTCGCGTACTGCACCGATGCATCACCGCGCACGATCACCGGGAAATCCGGTGTCAGTGCTTTCTCGGTACGCAGGCGTTCTTCGAGTTCCGGCAAGGTCACCGGAAATGCATCGAGGAATACCTGACCTGCGTTATCGATGGTGATAGCTTTGGTCTTCGGTTTTTCCAGTGCTACCGATGAACTCGCCTTCGGCAAGTCAACCTTGATGCCAGGGATGCTGGCATTGCTGGTCAGGATAAAGATCACCAACACCACCAGCAGCACGTCAACAAAAGGCGTGATGTTGATGCCGCCGGCACGTTTTTTTGTGCCGAATTTGGCTGCGTTTGCCATAGTTATCTGCTCCTCAAGCCTGGCGCAGGGTAGCGCGAGCTTGACGGCCTTCGCCCTGCTCTTCAGCCAGGCGGGTAGCAAATTCGTCGACGAATACCGCCATGTCGGCGCCGATCGCATCGGAACGCGAAGCCAGCCAGTTGTAGCCAAACAGCGCAGGAATCGCGACGCCCAGGCCAGCCGCAGTACACAACAGCGCTGCCGCCATACCTGGTGCCACCGAGTTGATGTCCACTGCGCCAGCCATCGCTGCCACCACGAACACCAGCATGATGCCGATGACGGTACCGAACAGACCTACGTAAGGCGCACCTTCAATCGCGGTCGACAACCAGTTCATGCGGTGCGACATACGTTCGTTTTCACGCACCATCACGCCGTCCATTGCTGCACGGATCGCGCTGATGGTTGCATTCGATACGGCATTGAGGTCATAGCCACGATCATGGCGACGGCGCATTTCATCCACCGCAACCTTGTACAGACGCCACAGCGACGAATCGGCTTTCACGTCTTGCGGCAATTTGCTGCTGTTAGCCAATTGATCGAGCGGTGCACCTGCGGTTTCACGGAAGTGATCCATGAAAACAGCATTGGCACGCGAGATCGCAGCGTAGTTACGACCTTTGCTGATCATGATGGCCCACGACAACACCATCATCACACCCAGAATGATCACCACCAGCCACGCATCCAGCGGCATCGCTGCCAGGATGTAACCAAAGTGGCTCTTGCCTGCCTGTTGTTCATCGCTGCCAAATACTGCCAGGCGCGATTCCGCACCTTGCGACACGGCGTCAGCCAGCAACACGGTATCGCTGCGTGCCACCTTGGACAGGCGCACTTCATCAATCGCGCCTATGAACGGGGTCATCGCTGCCGATTGTGGTGTGGTATCTGCACCGATGGCTGCTGCGGTATTCAATGCCGGCATGCTGGCTTCCAGCGATGCGCTAGCACGGCCACCGACGTGCAGCGTGACGTTTTTGCCATCAGCTGTCACTGCCAGGTGCGACCATAGCCCGGCCTGGATAGGCTGACCTGGTTTGCTGCGCTGACCATTGACCTGAACGAAAGGCACACCCTGATCGATACCAAGCAGGAATTCACGGCCGCCGTCGCGACGTGCATAGATCACTTGCTGTGCGCCCAGCTGTTCCGGACGTACCCAGACCGAGAAGGTAAACGCGCCGCCTGCTTCCTGCGTCAGCGATGGTGCAGCTGGCAGCATCAATGGTGTGCCGCTCAGTTTCGCGCCCTTGCCAATGACAGTACCGTCTATGCTGACGACTGCGGTTTGTGCATTGTTGCCGTAAGCAGTGGTATCGCGCGGTGGGGTTGCTGCTTCCGCAAAGTGATACACCAGTGTGTAGTCAGGATCGAAAGTACGCTGGCCATTGCCGGATGCCGGTGCCTTCGGGTTACCGTAGTACATCCAGACTTGCTGTGGCGCACCCGCTGGCAATGCAGGCATATCTACCCACACCAGTGCGATGCCGAGCAAAGGATCGAATTGTTCGATCTGATGGTTCAGCACAGTCTTGTCGTCGCCTGCCACAAAGCGCAGGTCGGCACCGGTGTCGCTGACGCCTTCAAAGCTGAAGTTACCGGTATGCAGGCGCACCAATACTGGTGTGCGACCAGCGTCGCCACCCAAAGCGCCGCCTTGCGGACCCGCGTCGACGGTGATCGGCTTGCGGTAAGCCCAGTCAGGTTGCCACCAGGCGTGTGCCAGGTTGGGCAAGAGCGTGCTCAGCATGGTGAGCGTAAGTAAAAGAATGCGTCGCATAACAGTAGTTCTCCGAAAACTCGTCTAAAAATAAAAGGGATGTGCGCTGCTTGTTTGAAAAAGAGCTATCAATAAATCTCGCTCAATAACTGGCATTGAGACTAAAGTTCACGCGCGTATCGTGCTTCTCGGTGCGCGGTCCTGACTTCAACGGATAGCCGACATCGACTCGTCCGCTGACTTGTTCGCCGAGGCGGAAGCTGGTACCGATACCCACCGATGCCAGCGTGAAAAGGTCTTGCTGTTCGATCAGCGGATCGCGCAGCTTCAGTCTGGACGCATCGCCAAATGCATAGACACGCCAGTTTTCGACCCAGGGATTGAGGTAAGTCAGAGATTTGCTGCGCAGTTCCAGCGAGCCGACCACACCGTAGTCGCCAGTGGTTTCTGCTGACAGGTAACCGCGTACCGAATTCATGCCGCCGGCAGCAATCTGTTCACCGGATACCAGCGGCGAATCGGTCAGCTGACCAGCGAAACGGAAGCCGATCTGCGCGTCATTCTCAAAGTTGTACGAGCCATTCAGGTCGGCTTTGAGCACCATGAAGTTAGGTTTGGCTTCATAACGTTTGTAGCGGAATGCTTTCTCATCGCTGCCGTAACCAAACAGGCTGCGGGTACCGGCCAACATCGTCAGGCCGATGCTGTACTGGCTACGCTCGTTTTGCACAAAGCCCATATAACCAAGCGTGATCGGTGCATATTTCAAAGGCACCTTGTCGCCGCTTCCGCCTAGTTGCAGAGCTTCTTCATTGTTTTTGAAGTCCACGCCGACGCTCATGGTGTGCCACCAGTTACCGGTGTTCGGTACGGTATAAGTCGCCTTGAAGCCGACCGCATAACCTTTACCGAGCACGGTGGTGCCGCCAACGGTAGAGACCGTGCTGTCCGATTTATAGCCGGACGCATCCAGCGTCCAGTTGCTGTTTCGCAGCGGCGCGGTATAGGAACCCGACCACACTTTGGTCTGATTCAGGTCTTGCGGCGTACCGAAAAAACTCAGCGAAGCACTATGTCCGAGCTGCCACAGGTTGTCGTGACCGATGGACGCAGTGGCACGCAATTCCTTGGTATCGGCGCTGTAATCGTTGTTCAGGCCAGCACTGGCGCGCCATGGGCTGCTGTCGTCCACTTTCAAATCAACATCCATGGTGCCGGGCAAAGCGCCCTGCTTGACCAAGGGCATGACCTGACGCTTGGCGCTGCGGTTCAATGTAGTCAGTTGGGCTTGTGCCAGATTGAAGTCAGGCACTTTGCCTTCCTGCAGCGCAGGCACCTGTTCACGTACTTCCAGCGGCGAGTTGTATTGCGCACCGACGACGCGCACACGACCGACCTTGGTTTCATTGACCTGCAGATAGACCACACCGCCAGTTACCTGCTGCTCCGGCAAATCGACATACACCGATTGGTAACCGCGGGCGTTATAAGCCGACAACAAGGCATCGCGTGCATTTTCGACATCCTTCATCGTGCGCTTGGGGCCGAGGTAAGGCGTGACTGCCAACTCAATGGTGCGTGCATCCAGCACGCTGTTGCCACGTACGATGTATTCGTTGATATCTACCCTGGGTGCGTTGTCAGCGTCAGAAGCAGCCGCTTCGCTTGCTGCCGCATCTGTCGTACCCACCGACTGCGCCATGACCGCGCCATGCAAACCCAGCGCCAGCACAGCCAGGCAAATTGCCTTCAGTCGGAGTGGCTGTTCATTCCGGTTTTTCTTCACGTCACACATGTGTTGAACTCAATCCCTAAAATCAAACTTGTCTTTACTTCCCTGCATCGATTGCTAGCGCGTGCTTTGCAGGGCCGTCATGTCTGTGTACTGATGCCTAGACGGTTGACACTTGCAACAACTGTCGTTTGTCATCAAATGTTCATAATTCTTTTTCGTGACAAAGAAGATGCAAGACTGTCCGCACTCATCTGAAGTCATCGCGCTGTCATATATCGATGACAATGAGACGCTGGGTTTCGACGGGAGGTGGCGCTGCGACGGACAGCGCAGATTTAAAGGCGTTTACGCCCTGGTAAAGTCAGAGGCTAAAAACAGAAGGCAATAGTCGGCGGTAGAGATACCGGTCTCGCACCATCGCAGCGGAGATAGAAACGTACAAACAGAAAGATAACGTCGGAATATGACTATGCCGTGACAGTCATAGGGCATCTGGATTTCAAAAATCGGAGATAGTCGTGTCACCGACACGACATATGGATTTGCTAGCATGCGCAAACACACCTTCGTCCACGCAGCACAGGATAGAAAGAAAAGACCATGCGCACATACCCATTACTATCGCTGGCAGCTATCGGATTATTCACTGCAGGCTGGCTGCATGCAGCAGAACCTGCCGCCGTTCCTGCAAGCAAAGCGGGTAAAGCCGAGTTGGCTTGCGTCGAAGTGGAAGTCGATGGCGTACGCACACCATCGTATAACTGCCTAAGTCAGAAGCTGCAGCCGAAAATAACGCCTACCAATCCAAACGCACCTCAAATGGGATCAGAAGCCATTATCCAGCGTCCATCAAATCAACTGGGTGTATTCAACCGCGCTGCGACCAGCAATCGCATGGGCAATACCTTCGGCACCTCGGTGTATCCGCAGCGCCCGCCTGAGAAGCCATAAGCTAAAGATGTAAATATAAAAAGTGCTGCCTGATACTGAAGCTGGTTCAGTCATTGAAAGGTGGCGGCCATCATCACCTTCTGGAATTGGTACCGGTATATTTTCGAACCGCCGGCTCCGGTATGGTCATGCATATGTTCACGACATCACTGACGTAACCCCGTTAAACAATGTCGCCAGATTACAGGTGCATATCGCGCTTTACAACGAAGTCTTTCCAATAAGCTTATGCATCCTGTAACGCAATTCTTGCGTTGATCTGCACGCCACGACTGTTAGTCTGCACGTATTTATTTTTCAAATATCGACATGCGAAAAGATTCGTTTTGCATATGCAAAGCTAATGTGATCATTGCGCTTCCTTATCTGTTCATCGCTCATTAGCTTACAAGCAAATGATGAATCAAGGTATGGCAGCTCCACCAGAAGACACATAGCCTGCTCCATGCTAACGCTATCGGCCTTACTCTCAGCAGTCGGGTTCTGATCAGTTTTATCCGGCACTCACGTCAGGGTAGCCGATGGAAAATCCGCCGTCTTATGTGGACGACATGACGGACACAATCTGCATGTCGACGAATAGCTGCCTGTTAACTATCAATCACAGGATACGCTCATGACTCTCAGTTCCAGATTCGCCACACCGCTTATTGCACCATTCAACAAACGTTTCTTCCTGCATGCCATCGCCGGCATCAGTGCACTTGTCGTCGGCACGATGGCACTGGCTGCGCCTGCCGATACTTATCCGGATCGTCTGATTAAACTGGTCGTCCCCTTCCCGGCTGGTGGGCCTACCGATATCGTGGCCCGTCCTCTTGCGCATGACCTGTCGGTGCAACTGAAACAAACCGTCGTCATTGAAAACAAAGGCGGCGCAGGTGGCGCGATAGCAGCGGACTCGGTAGCGAAGTCGCCAGCGGATGGCTATACCCTGCTGGTCGGCACCGTCGGCACGCAGGCCATCAATGCCGCCTTGTACAAAAAATTGTCATACGATCCTGCGGTTGACTTCACCCCATTGGGCGTCGTCGCGGCAGCACCTGTCGCTATTGTCGTCAATGCGAAATCGCCGTACCAGACGCTGGGTGAACTGGTCGCTGCGGCCAAGAAGAAACCTGCCGGCATCACCTTCGGCTCGGCGGGTAACGGTACGCCCGGACACTTGACGGGTGAAATGTTCTCGACCGCAGCAGGTATTAAATTCGCACATATTCCTTATCGTGGCAGCGCACCAGCCGTAACCGACTTGTTGGGACAACAAATCGAAGTCATGTTCGATCCGGTGCAATCGGTCTTGCCGCATATCCAGTCCGGCAAGCTGCGCGTACTCGCCATCAGCGGTGCACAACGTTCACCTGTATTGCCACAAGTGCCGACCGTAGCGGAATCCGGCTACAAGCAATTTGAAGCAGAAGCATGGTGGGCGATTTACGCGCCAGCCAATCTGCCAGCATCGATTGCCAGCCAGCTCAGCAAAAACATCGCCGAGATCGTCGCTTCTGCATCCTTCCGTGACCGCCTCAGCAGCCTGGGTGTAACACCTGTTTCTATTCCACCTGGCCCGTATGCCAAATTCGGGCGCAACGAATTGGAAAAATGGGGCAAGGCAGTACACGAGTCTGGCGCACAGATCGACTGAGTGATATAGCAAACGCAAGTAGCAAAGAAAGTACTGAATGAAACTGAATGCAGAAGAAAAATCCATCCTGGCAGGTGAACAGGGACGTGTGCCGCAACTAGCCTTGCAACACCAGATCGCTGTCGGCGATTTCTTTGGCGCGCAAGACTTCGTCCCGGTGAGCCAGGCGCACATCATGGCCGATACAGAAAGTCTCGGCCAGGCCGGTGTGATCTGGCTGGAGAAACTGGGCGAGATCACCGAAGGTCAACGCCAGGTCAGAATACCGACCATCACCGATCCGCGCGGTACCGACTTTGCCAAATCATCGGTACTCAAGCAGGACGGCTGGATGCTGGATCTCGAACAACGTGCGATCGATGCTTTCGTCAAACTCGGCGTCTCAATGACGGATACCTGCATCAACTATCAGACCATCGCTGCACCGACACGCGGCGAACACGTCGCCTTCGGCGATACCGGCGTGGTGATTTATTCGAACTCGGTATGCGGTGCACGCTCCAATTTTGAAGGCGGCCCGTCCGCCCTCGCCGCCGGCCTGACCGGTCGCACGCCACGCTATGGCTTCCATCTGGATAGTCAACGCCAGGCAACACTGCGCATACGCGTGAACTGGACGCCGCAAACCCTGAACGACTGGGGTGCGCTCGGTGGAGTGATCGGACGCTTGTCGGCCAACTACTGGACTGTGCCCGTCGTCGAAGGGCTGGAAGGTGCACCAACTTCGGATCAGCTCAAACACTTTGGCGCGGCAATGGCCAGCTTCGGCTCCAGCGCGCTCTACCATCTGGTTGGCATTACACCGGAAGCCTACCGACTCGAAGATGTAGGCGGCGATAAGTTGCCGGTCGCACATCGCGTCGGCGAAGCTGAAGTCAAGGCGTTGCAAACTGCTTATGCGGTGACAGATGAAATCGACGTCGTCGTGTTTTCCGCGCCGCAACTCAGCCTGTACGAGTTGCGCGAGATCGCCAAGCTATGCGACGGCAAGCAATTCATCAAACCGATGCTGGCAGTGACCAGTCCGCAAGTCAAACCGGATGCAGATCGCATGGGCTTCACCGCGCGCATCGAAGCGGCAGGCGGGCAAGTCTTGTCCGGCATGTGCTTCTACCAGTCGTACGCACGCGAAATGGCTGATGCCAACGGCTGGAAACGCCTCGCGACGAATAGCGCGAAGCTGGTCAACATCCTCGGCGGCTATGGTTATGTGCCTATGCTCGCCTCGATGCAACGCTGCATAGACGCAGCAGTAACCGGGAAATTGAAATGATAGAACTCATCGCGCGTCACGCGATCGGTGAAAAAGTAAGCGGTGCGACATTGGTCGCCAATGATGGCTTCTCGGCGCGCTATGACCTGGATCGCATCAACGGTACCTTCTCGCGTCCGGCGCACAAACTAGCCGGCTTGTCCTATGTCGGCAAGATCCTGGTGCTGGATACGGCCAAGGGCGGCGTCGCCAGTGCCTGGATGCTGCACGAGATGGCTTCGCGCAACAAAATGCCGCTGGCCATCGTCTTCAACACGGTCAATCCCATCCTGGTGCAAGGTGCGGCCTTTGGTGGCCTGACCATGCTGGCTGGCTTTGATGTCGATGTCACCGCGACCATTCCAAATGGTGCGACGGTAGAAATCGACCCTCTGCGCAAGTCATTAAAGGTACTGGCTTAAGCAGAACCGGTCTGCTGAAAATCCACCTGCACAGTGGTCCCGATTGCAGAATCACTGTGTAGTTGCAGCGTGTCCTTGACGCGCTGTTGACGGACTGCCGGCGGCATTTCCGAAGAAGGTCGATGGATCAGTGCGTACAGGTGTGCCCTTGAATGGCGTAATACCGCGACCAGCGATACGGTCATCTTCAAAGTACTTATAGCCCAACGTTACATGGGTGTTAGGCGCGATGCGCATCAACACGGTCAGATCGATGCCTTTACGCTTAATCGATACGCCATTGCGATAGCTGTCCGAATCTTCATACATACCGTTCAGGCGGAAGCTGAGGTTTTCCGACATCAGTTGATGGATATCGACGGTAGCACGGCAATTGCGGTTCGAATCCAGGGCCACGGATGCATCACGGATAACTGTGTTTGCACCTGTACATCAGCCGACATTGCGACCCGACCCTGCTGCAACCAAGAAGACTGCAAATAAAAATGGGCCCTGCAGAATTTCTGGAGAGCCCATATACAACATTCAGTTAAGCTATCACATCCGCTTAAAACTCTTCCCAATCCTTGCTGGCTTGCATAGACGGGCTATTCGCTGCGGTTTTAACAGGCAGCAATTTAGGCTTGGATGTAGACTGCACTGCCGGCGCGGCGATAGATGGCGCGGCCTGCCTTAATGCTGACTGCCCTGCTTCCAGACGGAACACGCTGACGATCTGTGCCAGATTGGCCGCCTGATCCTGCAGTGATTCCGCTGCGGCCGCTGCCTCTTCCACCAACGCTGCATTTTGCTGTGTTACCTGATCCATCTGTCCGATAGCCTGGTTTACCTGCTCAATACCCGCGCTCTGTTCCTGGCTGGCCGCCATGATCTCGGACATGACGTCGGTTACTTTGCGCACGCTGCCGACCACTTCATCCATGGTCGCACCTGCTTCTGCCACCAGCTTGCCACCGGCATCGACCTTCTCTACCGAGTCACCGATCAATTGCTTGATTTCTTTAGCTGCACTTGCCGAACGATGTGCCAGGCTGCGCACTTCAGATGCGACCACTGCAAAACCGCGTCCCTGTTCACCAGCACGCGCTGCTTCGACTGCCGCGTTCAACGCCAGAATATTAGTCTGGAAAGCTATGCCGTCAATCACGCCAATGATGTCGACGATCTTCTTGGCAGATGCATCGATAGCACCCATGGTTTCTACGACTTGTGCAACGACCACACCGCCTTTGGAAGCGACGTCAGCCGCCGACATCGCCATTTGATTCGCTTGCCGCGCGTTTTCCACGTTCTGGCGCACGGTCGAGGTCAGCTCTTCCATCGATGAAGCGGTCTCTTCCAATGAGCTGGCTTGCTCTTCTGTGCGTGACGAGAGATCCAGGTTGCCGGTTGCAATCTGGCTGGATGCCGTCGCGATGGTGTCAGTACCGATCCGTACGTTACCGACGATGGATACCAGGCTGTCGCGCATAGTCTTCATTGCAAATAAGAGACTGCTCTTGTCATTGCCCTTGAGCTGAATGTTGCCGGTCAGGTCGCCGTCAGCGATACGGGACGCAATTTCTGCCGCATAGCCAGGCTCGCCACCCAGTTGCTTATTGATATTACGTGTGATCAGCAAGCCCAGCGAGATACCTGCAATCACGCTACATCCAACCAGTACCAGCATCATGGTCAATGCAGATTCATAGGACACTGTGGATTGCGCGGATGCGATTTGCGCGTTGGCTTCCTTTTGTTTCGACAACTCAGTCAGCATCTCATCCAGCAGATTGGCGCTGATGCGCGTTTGTACCAGCACCTCGCTCAACTCACTGCTACGTTCGTGCAGTTTTTCCTTTGCTCCAAGTTCCAGCCCTTTAAACACCTGAGCCTCGTATTCTTTTACGATGGTTTCGTATTTGGCTAAAATTTCCTTGCCTTTTTCACTGTAGAAAAGATTCTTTGCTTTTTGTATCTGCGCATCCGCAGCGACCATGTATCGTTTAATGTTGTTCAGATTGGTGTTACGGTCTTCCTGCGTGGTAGACAGCAGGAAGTTGGCACGTGCGCGGCCAATGTAAATCAGATTGATATTGGCTTCCTTGATCGCCGACACGCCCAACAGCTCAACTTCATACATCTTGGTAGCAAGGGTATTGATCTTGCTCATGTTGTAAATACCGATGCCGGCAACGATGGCTCCGAGCACCGAGACGCTTAAAAATCCGATGATGAGCTTGGTTCCCACTTTCATATTGCTAAACATATTGTTCTTTTTCCTTGCTTCAGTTTGAAATGATTTGCCCAGCCGAACGCAAGCAATGTGAGTTCACTCACATTAGCTAATGCCTGCTTTGGGTAGTAAGGCGGGGGTACTAGGCTGCGATCTTGTCCGGCACTGAGATTTGCTCAGCTTCCATGAACAGATCTATATCGAGCAATATCACCATCCGCTCGTCTACGGCACCCATGCCCCTGATGTAATCACTGGAGAACAGCGTGCCGAACTCGGGGACTGGCTTGATCTGATCTGCGGAAAAAGTCGTGACGTCTGATACGCCGTCGACCACCATGCCTATTACCTTGCTGCCGACGTTGAGGATGATGACAACCGTCAAGGCATCGTATGTAGGCGCCCCGAGTTGCAGCTTGATACGCAAATCTATGATGGGAACGATGGTTCCGCGCAGATTGACAACACCTTTGATGTAATCCGGACTATTGGCTATGGTTGTGACTGGATCATAGCCACGGATTTCCTGTACGTTGAGAATGTCTATGCCGTACTCTTCATTGCCTAATTTAAAAATAAGTACTTCAGATGAGCCTGATATAGCTCGCTCCTTTTTCATGAATAATTCCCTAACGCTAATTGGATGTAGATGTAAAAACTCCTCAGCGTTTGCGACGCACGAACGACTTCAAAAATCGCGTGTCACGCCCATCTGAAAAATTAAAAGTTGCATCTGTCGGCCAACAAATCAGGGGTAAATATACGTTAAAAAGCTTACTCAAATATTACTTTTCGGCAATGTTACTGACATGTCAATCGCATGACAGGCAAGGTTCTGCGACGAGTTTGGCCTGGGCACAGCACGTATAAGCAGAAGTAATTCAAACGCGCTTTCCGCTTAGAGGATGTGGATATGGCTATCGAACCTACAGTGCTTGCTCCAGGCATTCCATCGACCATTCTTCGCAACTCGGTCTATCTGGACGCGCTTCAGCCCGAACTACGGGTGGACATCATAGTCCGCCGGTGAAGGCGACTAATGCATAAGTTGTAGCCGCTCGGTATGCAGCAATGATGGTTGAAAGTCCGCTGGTAGTTTATGGCCTCAATGTTTGAGCCAGTCTCGCTGCGTCTTTGGCCGGAGGTTGCCCAAACTGGCGGGAGTACTCTCTGCTGAACTGGGTCGAACTCTGATAACCGACTTCATAGGCCGCTGCTGTAACACTGTAGCCTGCAGAAATGAGCAAAGTGCGCGCTTTTAGCAGGCGAATTTGCTTTTGATATTGAACCGGGCTTAGCGCCGTGACTGATTTAAAGTGACGATGAAATGCAGATATGCTCATAGCAGCACTATCCGCCAAATCATCCACACGCAAGGGCTCGGCGTAATCGCGGCGAATCATTTGAATGGCCAGATTAACCTTAGCCAAAGCAGTATCTGGCAGAGCAATGTCACGCAGCATCCATCCCATAGGCCCCTCTATAACGCGATAGAGAATTTCACGTTCATAAGCGGGGGCCAGCGCCGCAATATCATTCGGATGGTTCATCAGTCGAAGCATACGAACCCATGCGTCGAGCAGTTCTGGCGTCACCCTGGCAACAGAAAACCCTGATGAATCATCAATCTTCTTTACAGTATTAGGCAGGTCGGCAAGGAGATTCGCAATGATGCCCGAGTCCAAGGTCAGACTTACTGCGAGATAGGGGTCACCATTATCTGCTGGACGAACCACACCTGCAGCTGGGAGGTCTACCGACATAACAAAATAGGTTGATGGGTCATACTGCAAGGTTCGCCCACCCACAGTCATTAACTTACTACCTCGCAGAATGAGATTAATCATCGGGTCGTAGACTGCTGCAAGCTCGTGTTCCGGGATGCTCCCTTGCGCCATCGCTACACGGGGAATGCCAGTTTCGGTACGTCGGTTTTGCGCATGTGCCGCTAACGCACGCAACTCATTCAGTTGATTATCCATGCTGCGATTAGACATCAGCTAAAAACAGTAAGCAATCGAAAAGCAGGATTAGGCAGGTTTAAGGCGTGAATTGGCATGCCCAGCTCAACGCCAATATATATCGTAGAGGCTCTTATAAAAGCTTATCGGAGCCTCTTAATGAACGTTGTTGTCATCACTGGCGGGAGCCGTGGAATCGGAGCAAGTACGGCACTGGAATGCGCTCGTCGCGGATTGGGTGTCATCCTCACCTACAACAGCCAGTCAACGAAGGCTGACGAAATTGTGAATCAGATTTACGACCTAGGCGGCAAGGCGGTTGCTTTGAAGCTAGATGTGAGTGATACAAACTCATTTTTAGCGTTTCGTAATGACGTCGAAAAATGCCTGGACACTGTTTGGAACAGCAAGCAACTTGTCGGTCTGGTTAATAACGCTGGTTATGGTCTATTCAATCTGATTGAGAGCGTCACGGAAGAACAGTTCGATGGACTGATGAATGTCCACTTAAAAGGCCCATTCTTCCTTACCCAAAAGCTGTTGCCGTTAATGAAGGAAGGCGCCAGTATCGTCAATCTAACAAGCGCAACTACACGTGTCGCTTTCTCTGGAGTCGCACCATACGCCGCCTTTAAGGGGGGCTTGAATGTGCTTACCAGATACATGGCAAAGGAATTTGGCGAACGCCGTATCCGCGTTAATGCCGTTTCTCCTGGCGCGATTCGAACTGAGCTGGGCGGAGGGCTAAATGATGAATTCGAGACTCTCTTGGCATCCCAAACTGCTCTGGGGCGGGTTGGAGAACCAGAGGAAGTAGCGAAGGTAATCGTCAGTCTTTTAACAGAAGACAATGGCTGGATAAATGCACAAACCATCGAAGTCGCTGGCGGCTTCAATATTTGATACTGAACGGAGAACCTTATGTTGGACCATGTATTCCTATCGGTAAGCGATATTGACCGCTCTGTCGCGTTTTACACGACTGTCCTTGCACCACTTGGTGTAACGACTCGACTCGATTACGACGGCAAAGATGGACCACCCGGACATCCGGACCTCAAGGGATTTGGCGCTAACGGTCGCATGTCCTTTTGGTTACGACTAGGTGTAGTGGACGGTCGTGCCGCGCACATCGGATTTCTCGCGCGCAGCGAAGCTGCCGTCAATGAAGCCTACGCGGCAGCCATGGTATCGGGTGGCAGCAACAATGGCGAGCCTGGATTCAGGCTGCACTATGACCCGCGTTATTACGCAGCAAATGTACTGGACCCTGATGGGTACAGCTTGGAATTCGTATACAAAAATTGGCAGGTATAGGCATGGACACTTTACTTATTTACGGCGCGACCGGTTACACCGGTCGCATGGCATCCCGATATGCTGCCGCTGAAGGCGCGCTTGGGCAATAACACTATTTTGCAAGTTAGTAATGGATAAGCATATAATTGAGAACACTTCTCAATTGCGGAAACCAATCCGCTCAGGTGCCTAATATGCCAGCGGCTTCCGACCCTCGTTTAGACTCAGTCAAAACGCTCTACAGCGACCATCATGGATGGTTGCACGGATGGCTGCGCAGAAAACTAGGTTGTCACGATATGGCCGCCGATCTCGCCCACGAAACATTTCTCAAACTGCTGGCAGGACAGATCGCGACGGCCGGACTGCGTGAACCACGCGCCTTTTTGACCACCCTAGCAAGCCGCTTGCTAATCGACCTTACACGCCATCAGAAAATTGAACAGGCTTACCTGGCCGAGTTAGCGCTTGTTATGGAAAGCGCAGATTGTGCACCAACCCCGGAATCGATTCTTATGGCAATCCAGGCACTGAAGCAATTTTCGGATGTCCTGGAAGATATGCCACCGAAAGTCCGGGAAGCATTTGTTCTTCATTACATTGACGAACGTTCACAGCCTGATATTTCAAAGCAACTGGGCGTCTCTGTCCGCATGGTGCAAAAATATCTGGCCCAGGCATTAGTGAAGTGCCATTCGATTATTTCGCAATAGATTGTTGAAGCAGCCATGACCACCCCCTCAATTCCTGGCGACATTCAGGAAGAAGCAGCTAGCTGGGTTGTGCGGCTGAGTTACGGCTCGCCCTCTGAACGTCAACAGGCGCAAGCAGAATTCAATGAGTGGAAAGCAATAAATCCGCTTCATGAGGCAGCGGCGGCAAGCATGCAGGAAGTTATTACAAGGTTGACGGCTGTACGGTCTGTAGCCGCAGGCAATGCCGCACCAATCCAGGCTGCTTTGAGGGCTGGCAATCTCTCGGTTAAAAGAAAGCGTCGCAAGCTGATTGTCGCCACATTGGTATTGGCTACTGCGTTCTCGGCAATAAGCTGGATGACCTTACACACGTACACGCCATCCTATTTAACTGCGGATATACGCAGCACGACGGGAGAATGGGCCAACCACACGCTTGCGGACGGGTCACGCATCGTGTTGAAGAATACCAGCGCGATCAATCTGGCGTTCGACACGGATCGACGACTGCTGACGCTTGTCAAGGGCCAAGTCCTGATCCAGGTCGCGCCCGATAGCAGCAGGCCATTCTATGTCGAGACGCCGGATGGCGACATTCGAGCACTGGGTACGCGATTTATCGTTGATAGGCAAAGAGACGGAACGGTCGTATCGATGCTGGAGTCATCCGTAGCGATCAGAACTGCTGAGCAGCGCGAGCGCAGTGGTCAGAGCAGCACTGTCCTTCACGCCGGCCAGCAGGTACGCATAGAGACTCAATCCATCGGTGATATCAAAAATATCGAAATCGATAGCATTGAAGCCGCATGGAAGAATCATCAGGTGGTGGCGCATAACCGTCCACTCGTCGAAATACTGGATGAAATCAATCGTCATCGTCCAGGACAAATTTTTTATGATCGTAAAGCGCTGGCGCATATCACGATGGGAGCCGTGCTGCCTCTGGATAACACCGATCAGGCACTTCAGCTTCTGGCAAACAGCTTGCCGGCCCTGCGCATCAGAACAATGTCACCCTACCTGGTATTTGTCGATATTCATCCTGACCTCGCTTCGCCAACAGCCAAATAATTATTTTTTGCTTTTTAGTTCGTGTTTTACGGTTTCGTACGTCATGTCTTCCATGAATGACGAAAAACGGACCGCCAAGCAACAAGCAATCTGCCCTAGCCAGTTGCCGTTCTCGCCTTGTTTGCCATCCATGGCCCGAACCGTAACCTAAGGAAGTAGGATGTATTCTCAACACGCACGAACTGCCAGCAGTCACCGACTTACCCAAATCACCATTGCAATCCACCTCATCTGCGCGAGTATGGCTACTGTCATTTGCACCTCTCCGGCGAGCGCTCAATCTGCCAAAGCACAGTACAACATTCCGGCTGGACCGCTAAGTGAAGCGCTCAGCCGCTTTGCACAACAGGCTGGAGTAGCGATTTCCTTTGATGCGGGCATCCTGAAAGGCATTCAGACCGAAGGACTGCAAGGAAGCTATGCAGTCGATGAAGGATTCAGCCACCTCCTTCGTCAAACCGGATATGCGGTAGGCCGAACAGCAGCTGGCTATGTACTACAAGTGCTTCCATCGACTCAACACACCCCTGCTATTCAGATTGATGCAGTGCTGCCTGCCATTCAAGTTTCCGGCTCCCACCTTGAAAATCCGGCCGGTCCGATGCACGGCTATGTCGCCACACGTGCTAACACAGGAACCAAGACTAACACCGCCCTCATTGAGATACCGCAATCCATCAGCATCGTCACGCGCGACCAAATGGATGCACAAAATGTCCAGACAGTGGGCGAAGCATTGCGCTATACAGCTGGCGTGATTGCTGACTCCAATGGCCCAGATCCTCGATCAGACAATCTTGTTATACGTGGCTTAAGCTCGAACGGCAGCGAGTCTTATCGCGATGGATTGAGATCTTTCGCTTTCAATAATCAGGGTGGGACCGTAATGGAAACATATGGTCTGGAACGCATTGAAGTAATGCGCGGCCCCTCTTCCATTCTGTATGGTCAAGGGGGTGCGGGCGGTATTGTTAACTACGTAACGAAGCGTCCCACTGCAGAAACCCTTCGGGAGCTTCAGATGCAGCTTGGAACATATGGCCGAAAACAGCTGGCAGGCGACTTCAGTGGGAAACTTAGCGAAGATGGGCGATGGACTTATCGCCTCACTGCATTGGCGAGAGAAAGCGACACCTTCATCGATTATGTGAATGATGATAGAAGCTATATTGCACCGGCACTTACCTGGAAGCCCAATGCCGACACCTCATTGACCCTGCTTGCCGATTATCAAATGAATCGCAGCGGCCAGGGATATCAGGCACTACCGCGTATCGGCACGCTCGTTTCTAATGCAAACGGCCAGATCCCGACTAATCGATTTTTAGGTGAGCCGGGTTTTGACAAACACAATCAGGAACGCAAATCCATCGGCTATCTATTCGAACATCGCTTCAATGAGCAGCTAAGCTTTCGACAAAATGCGCGCTATCAAGAAATAGATACCAATGCCAACTACATCTATATGAATTCCTTGCGCGCCGGTAATCGTACGGTAGGTCGAAGAGCTTCCAGCAATCAGGAACACATCACCAATGCATCGATTGACAACCAGCTACAGTTGAATTGGCAACATGGGAAAGTCGAACACACCACCCTTTTTGGTTTCGATTTTCAAAACATGGACAATGAATTCACTCGCTACCTGAGTCCGAACAATGCGGTTGCAGACCTTAACCTTTACAACCCTGTTTATGGCTTGCCTTTACCTGCCTTGCCGATGACCGGCAAGCAAACGCAACATCTACGACAATCAGGCGTCTACCTTCAGGATCAGATCAAAATCGACAAAACCTGGGTAGCAACACTGGGGCTTCGTCACGACTCCACTGAGCAAAAAACCAATAATCTTCTCAACGGCAGCAATACCAGACAGAAAGACAGCGCAACAACAGGCAGGGTCGGACTGGTGTATCTCGCGCCCATGGGATTTGCACCATATATCAGCTATAGCGAATCATTCATGCCAGTAGTCGGAACGACCTTTGGCGGCGCGCAATTCAAGCCTGAAAATGGCAAGCAAAAAGAAATAGGATTGCGCTACCAACCTACCGCTAGCAGTGTCTCTATCACTGCATCGATTTATGATCTGACCCGTCAAAACCTTACCACCACAGATCTGGCAAATCCGGGATTCAGAAGTCAACGGGGTGAAGTCCAATCAAAAGGATTTGAACTGGAAGCCAAAGCCAGTTTGGCTCGCAACTGGGACATCATTGCCAGTTACGCATATGGGAAAGTAAAGCTGACGCAGAACAATGATGGTACGCAAGGCAATCGGCTTGGAGATACCCCGCAAACCACTGCCAGCGGGTGGTTGCAATATACAGTGACGGATGGTGGCTTAAGCGGATTAGCGATCGCCCTGGGCGTCCGATACGTTGGGACACGTTATTTCAATGACGCAAATACGCAGTTACTTCCCGCATATACATTAAGCGATATGGCTGTGCACTATGACCTGGCACGCCTCGGTTCCGGCTGGAAGGGCTGGAACGTCGCTCTGAATGTCAGCAATATCTTTGACAAAACGTATATCGCTTCATGCGGCTATACGGGTGACGCCTGTAAATACGGCTACAGAAGAACTGGTGCTGCCACTATGACTTATCGATGGTGACGCACCTGATTTCAGGGATATTCAAAACTTCCATTTTGCTATCTAATATTGCTTTTTAAAAACATGACGCAAATCGGTTCGCTGTACGCACTACCCGCTTTGATCCCTGACTCGTTGCCCGACCATTTGCATGCAAGCAGCGTACTTGCAGTCTTGCAGTATATAAACACCCACATACCTGGAGATTGCTTTATGAACCGCAGCTTTAAATCTGTCTTTAATCTTCGCATCGACGCTTGGCAATTCGCCTCGGAAAAAGTACGCAATGCAGGCAAGACTGGTAGTAAGGCCAACAAACCCCTTTTGGCAATGGTACTCGGACTGTCCACAGGAACAGTCATGGCGCAGGCAACTATCGACGGCGGCACTTCACAGAACGTTTCCGGCACTCAATGGGATACAGGTGGCACTCTTGTTGTTGGTAGAAATTCAACCGGCCAGCTCTACGTCGAAAATGGCGGAGAAGTAAGCAATACCAATTCGTATATCGGACTTTTTACGGGCAGCAGGGGTGATGTGTTTGTTAACGGCCCAAGCTCCCGCTGGACCACCACTGGCACTCTTGAGATAGGCTACGAGGGACAGGCAGTCCTCGTGATAGAAAATGGCGGAACCGTCATCAATACCGGCGGAACCGGATTCGCGGCAGACAGCAGCAGTATGGCCCAATTAAATCTCAATGGCAGCAGCAGTGCTCGTGGAATGCTTTCTACGACTTATCTTTTTAGAGGACTTGGCGCTGCGTTATTTCAATGGAATGGCGGCGTCCTGCAAGCGCGAAGCAATGAAACCGAATTCCTGCCCAACTTCGTCAATGGCGATATAGAAATCGGGAGCCAGGGCGCGTACTTCGATACACAAGCCTATAACGTTGGCATGCAAACTGCAGGTGTCCTGGCTGGTGTGGGCGGCCTGACCAAATTAGGCAGTGGCACGCTCACCATCGCCGGCGGCAATACTTATTCCGGCAATACCACCGTATCATCAGGCACGCTGAAGTTCGATAGCTACACACAATCTGCAAGTCAAACGCTGGGTATAGGTGTAACGAATCACGGCAACTACGGCAAACTGAATGTCACCGGTACCGCAACCTTCAATACCAATGCCAAGCTCCACGTTGAAGTGGCATCCGTACCAACACTGGCAAACGGAGCAATCCTGTCGGATGTCATCCGCGCTGGCACCCTGAATACCCATGGATTTACTGTCACGGATAACTCGGCACTCTTCAATTTCGAAACCATAGAGAACGCTAATTCTGTTGATTTGAGGGTCGGCGTCAGCAGTTCGAACGGGATTCTTGATGCAGTCAATGGACATCGTCATTGGTCAGCTGCGGGCGCAGCAAAGGTTCTCGATACCCAGGTAAGCAATGGTGCGACCGGCGATATGGGTACTGTAGTTACCGCCCTGGGTCAACTATCGAATAATCGTGATTTGTCACGTGCTGCTACACAGACGCTTCCTCTTATCTCCGGTAATCAGGCTATTCAGGGTACTCTGTCTACTTTTCAAAAATTGGTGCAAAACCGAAACGGCATGAGTGCAGGAGCAAGTGGTTTATCATCCGGTGATGCGCTCTCAAATAAAAACGGCTGGGGAAAAATATTCGGTTCACGAGCAGAACAGGATGACCGAGGCGGTGCATCTGGCTTCAAGGCTGATACATGGGGTCTGGCACTGGGGGGCGATGCAGAAGTCGCACCGGGTGCGCGATTCGGTGTGGCGTATGCTTATGCGAAAACCTCTGTCGAAGGCAACACTAACATAAGCGGTTCAGCACAAAATGCCAATATTGATTCGCATATTCTTTCTGCTTACGGCAGCAAAGACATTGGAGGTAATCGTACATTCTCCTTCCAGGCTGACGTAGGTGTGAGCCAAAACAAGAGTACGCGTTATATCGATTTCGGTGGTTTGAACCGTACCGCACGTGCTGACTATCGTACTTACAGTACACATATTGGTGCAGCCATCTCGCAAAACTTTGACCTGGATTCAAAGACAACGCTGACACCAGCGCTGCGTGCCGATTACACCTGGCTCAAATCGCAAGGCTATAACGAGAGCGGCGCCGATGCATTGAACCTGGGCGTTGCCTCGAATCGTACTGATGCTTTCGTGATTGGTGCCGATACGTTTCTGCAGCATCGTTTCTCGGACGTCTCCAGACTGGATGCCAACCTTGGTGTTGGATACGACGCTATCAATGAGACTGGCAACATCCTGGCAACTTACGCAGGAGCGCCAGGGCAATCATTCATGACAACGGGCATAGACCATTCGCCATGGCTGGTGCGTGGCGGTATCGGCTACAGCGCAATAGTAGCAAACGGTACTGAAGTATCCTTCCGTTATGACGCCGAAGGCCGATCAGACTATTTAAATCACACCGCTTCGGCTCGAGCAAAGTGGGCATTCTGATATTAGTCTCCCCAAAAAAGGCGACCTGCTGGTCGCCTTTTTTCTTCTCCGGCTGTCGGCTTTCGAGCAAAGTGGCAGGTTCAACCAGCTAAATCAGCGCCTTAATATTGAGAGAAAATACTCTGGCCTTCCCTGCTCGTCTCCAGCATCTTTATATCTCGGATAGTTGTATGGGTTTGATTTGCTCGCAGAGTTGACCCTCTCTAACTGATCCCCCTTCCACTGTCTGGCGAAGGCTGCGACCCGGTCACAGGCCCCTTCATATCCCAACGCGCACAAGTCGATGTGTTTCTGTTTCAAAGTACGTCGTTGCTTGCGTGACTTCGTCGCCTCGGTCTTTATCCACGCTGAAAGCTTGAACGTGTATTTGTCGGGAGAAGTCGGGGAACGTCGATCAGCATAGGCTGACTCGACAGCATCAGCGCGTAGATAGCGCCGGACGGTATTTCGAGAGATACCCAGTCGTTTGGATATCTCCCTTAAAGACACGTGGTCACGAAGGTGCCAGCGCCGAACAATTCCAAGTAATGCCACCTCGATCACTCTAATCTCCCACTCACTTTGGTAAGCAGGATTGTGTTCTAAACGTGAGTCAGTTTTCGATGCAAATCAACAAAGAACGATTAAAAAACACTTATATAGACAGATAACATACCTAAATCATTGATTTTAAAAAAACTTAATACCTAGCGAGATGCACTCAGCATTCTTTCCACATAACGCGCGATCAAATCAATCTCCAGGTTTACCTTGCTGCCCACCTTGAGATGCTTGAGCGTCGTGACCTGCACCGTATGTGGAATCAGGTTGACCGAGAAAGTACATGCATCTGCACTATCGGCCACGGTATTCACCGTCAGCGATACGCCATTGATGACGATAGAACCTTTGACAGCAATGAACTTGCCCAATTCTTTAGGTGCAGCGACCGCCAGCAACCACGACTCGCCGACCGGTTCAAACTTGCTGACCGTGCCGAGTCCGTCAACGTGGCCGGAAACCAGATGACCGCCCAGGCGTTCCGACAGGGTCACTGCTTTTTCCAGGTTCACTTCACCGATTGCATCCAGCCCTGCGGTACAGTTCAGGCTCTCGCGTGAGACATCGACATCAAACTGCTTGTCGGTTTTAGCAACAACTGTCATGCACGCACCGTTCAATGTGATCGAATCGCCGAGCGCAACGTCGGCCAGAGGCAGGCCGCCGGCATCAACGGTCAGGCGGTGCCCTGCATCGGCATCGCCGAGCGGGGTAATGTGGGTGATGTTGCCGATGGCAGCGACGATTCCAGTAAACATGATGGCGATAACTATGAGTTAGATGAAACGGGCAAGGATACGCAAATCGGCGCCGATCTGCTTGACCTCATGGAAAGTTAAGTTTTTCTTATGCTCCAGCGACTCCAGCGCTGGCAGGTTGAACATGCGTTGCGCATCGCCCAGCAGCGTCGGTGCCAGGTAGACCAGCAACTCATCGACACAGCCTTCGCGTATCAACGAGCCATTCAATTTGAAACCTGCCTCTACGTGCAATTCATTAATCTGACGTCGCCCCAGTTCCTGCATCAGGGCTGCCAGATCGACCTTGCCACTGGCATTGGCCAGGACGAGCACTTCATGCCCTAGATCACGCAGCGGCTTTTCTTTTTCCGGATTAGATTGTGCTGCCACGATCAGAGTACCGCCGCCGCTCAAGACACGCGCGTGCTGGCTGATCTGCAGCTGGCTGTCGATCACGATGCGTTGCGGCTGACGTGGCGTATCGATGGCGCGCACATTCAATTGCGGATCGTCTTCCATCACGGTACCGATACCGGTCAGGATGGCACAGGCACGCGCACGCCAGTAATGACCGTCGGCACGCGCTTCGTCGCCGGTAATCCACTGGCTAATACCGTTATGCAGGGCCGTCATTCCATCCAGGCTGGCGGCACTCTTCATGCGTACCCAGGGCTTGCCACGCTGCATGCGTGACAGGAAGCCGATATTCATCTCGCGTGCTTCCTGCTCCAGCACACCACATGTGACTTGTATGCCCGCCGCTTCCAGTCGCGCCAAACCCTGCCCTGATACCAGCGGATTTGGGTCGGCAATGGCGGCCACGACCCGGCCTACCCGCGCGCGTATCAGTGCATCAGCACAAGGCGGTGTGCGACCGTGATGACTACATGGTTCCAGCGTGACATAGACGGTGGAACCGCTGACATCAAAGCCACGGTCCGCCGCATCGTTCAGCGCCTGCACTTCAGCATGTGCATGTCCGACCGGCTGCGTATAACCGCTGCCGATGACCTTGTTTTCCTTGACGATAACGCAACCCACGCGCGGATTGGGCGTGGTGGTGAACATGCCTTTGGCGGCCAGTTCCAGTGCCAGGCGTATGCCTTGTACGTCGCTATGAATTTCCACGAGAATCTTTACTGTTAATGTCTGTATATCTGCTGCAGCATGCACTGCGCCTGTCAGCAGCTGATCTTGTCTTTCAGCGGATCGCATGTGCGTGGCCGTCCCAGGAAATTGATCACGACCTTGCGTTTATACGGCCCCAGTTCCAGCAGCCAGTGCCCGGACTGCGCGACCTGCCTGCCAGCATTGCCATGGCTACGGCCGGTACCGCTGTATGCGACATATTGTACTTTTGAATCAGTAAACCGTGGCGTGATCTGCAAATCGGCTATTTTCACGGCATGGGTGTGCAGTACGGTTTCGTGGCTGTCCGGTCGCTGATTATTGTTTTCGTCTATGAATACGAGCCAGCCGTGCTTCCAGTCCATATTATCCAGCGGTACCAGATCGACACGTCGTCCACGATGGATAGCTTCGGAGCGCGCCAGATTGACAGCCATAAACAAGGCATTGGAAGCCGTGCGCAGGCGCTGACCCTGGATAAAATGCTGAAATACAGGCACGGCGCTCGCCAGCAGGATGCAGACTATCGCCAGTACTACCAGCAACTCAACGATAGAATATCCGTTGCGGTGGCGGCAGTTCCTGCAAGCATCACCAGCAATCATCTGCATCTGCCGTCTTTTCGCCGCGACTGTTGATACTTAAGATGCCGCAGCGCGAATCACGGTAATTCGCATTAACACGCACTGTACCGGGCAGCGCTATCAGGCGTATACAATGCCCGATGCCATCCTCATCACATGCTTGCGCATTGATTTCATAGGAGCTGGTTAGACTCGAGGAACCTGAAAACCATAGCATTCCATGTACCTGTCCTTCCTGCTCGTCGGAAGAAAACGCCAGGTAGCGCGTATGCACCGAGTAGTAACGCTCCTGTTGCTGCATCAGCGTCATCAAGGCTGCACGTCCTTCCGCCCGCTTGCCCTTCACCACAGCATGCTGATAGGACTGCACAGCCCACCCGGCCAGCAGCACCATAATGAATAAGGCGATCAATACTTCTATCAACGTAAATCCGCTATGCAAACGCATCTCCACCTCCCGGCTTTAATTTCCTGCGTTATTCAGCTCCGGCCCATTAATCATTTCGCGCCAGCTTAGACGCCCCGTAGCTATGGATGACTGCTCTCCAGATAAGGCCGCTGCCAGCTGCTTTCTATAAACGCTTTGCAATACCACCTGCGTGCTGACGCGTGCACCGTAGCCTATGGCAGTGATTCTGTAAAAGTAAGCAGGCTTGCCAGTCAATAAACTCACCTTTTGATCCAAAATTAGTTCAATGGCATAACGTGGTGCGACTACTGGCAAAGCAGCAACGCCAGTCACAAACTGATTTCCGGTAAAGCGACCATAAGGCACCGTATCGCACAAGCCCGGATAAACATAGTTTGCTGCGCTGGCGCACTCCTCTTGATCCGGCAACGGGAAGTCCAACTCACTCTGCCGAGCAAAAATATGGCGACGGGAATTAGCCGCATCAGGAGAGTGCTCGATAGTGATCTCTGCATCCAGCAAAGCAGCCTCTGCCGCCTGGAAAGCGATATGTCTATCCCTGTCGTTGCGTGCAGCCTTCTCACTCTGCAAGGCTATTTGTGCCGCTGCGAGCCCCAGCATAAGTATCAGCAACAGCATCACCAGCACAGTGATCAAGGTCGTCCCGGTCTGAGCACCCTTTCCTTGCCACATGGGCTGCTTAGATACCGTCTGCTGCGCCGCCATTGCGCAACTGTATGGTTTGCGTAAATACCTTGCGTATCCGTTTGCGTTCGCTAACCGGCATATCTTGCTCGTTGATATGCACTCCAATATCGTCAGCGTTCTGATAGGCTGCATCAAATAAGTGATACGCCATCTTCGCGTCCTCATCACGTGCCGCCTGCGCACTCCTGACCAGTATCGATACTTTGACAGCGCGCACTTTCTTCCAGTGCGTCCGCTGCTGGCGGTCGGCCAGCCACGCTATAGCATTCTCTCCATTCAGCGGAATTACATCATCCATGGCCTCGACATCGCTCGCATTGATATAGCGATCGACGACTCCATTGTCATCAGCATCCAACCCATACAAAACCTGGAACGACTCTATGCCACGCGCAATCGCATCTGCATTCCAGCCGCGCCTGGAGCGATACTTACAACGTAGTTCAGGCTCACCCGTCCTGTCCCTGCCTACAAAAAACATGCTCCATGCATCTTCATCCTTATCAACTGACGTCACCGTCATCCCGGCGCAATTAAACATTGCTTCATCACTGGCGTAAGACAAGGCCAGCACATCGCTACCGTTCACAACCGTGGACGACGCTGCGGCATCCAGACCTGCCGTCGTTCGCTTGAGGCTGCTCGCATCCATGCCGATCACATGCGGATGAATATCTGTGGTGCTGCTGGCTGCATCCAGTTTTTTGTATCCAGCCTGTCGTATCGCACGTGCCAGCATCTCCATCGCATAACGTCCTGTTTCCTGAACCTGCGCATACTGATCTTGCGCCAGATAGGCAGCCTGGTTCGATGCCAATAATCCGGTCGCGAGCAAAGTGATGAACAACCCTATGGTCATGGCAACCATCAGCTCCGTGATGCTTAGTCCGCGTTGATGTGAGAATGATTTCATGGCTAGCGAAGTGCGACAGGTAGTACCAGTACCGGAGGAAAATCGCTGTCTGCTGCGTTCTGCTCAGGCCAGCCTATTTTGATAAAAATAAGCGGATTGGAATTCGCGCCACTGCTTTCGGTACAGTTCCATGTATATCGCCGCCTGCCCGCATCCCAAGGTTGCATATCGCGGCAAACCCGCACGCGTGCGGCAGGCAACTCTTTACTGACACGCTTTAGCCATAGTGCTATCTCAAACTGCGCGAGTTCCCCCGCATCGCAATTGACCTCCCGTCCATAGCAATTAATCGCCGGGTGATGGTAGGGAATTTGATAATCGATAGCCAGATAAGGATTGCTCATATCGCCCGATTGGATTTGGCGACTATGGCTACGTATGTGGTCAGCCATCTCAAGCGCGAGATGCAAGGCTGTCGTTTGAAAAGCAGACCAGCGAGATGTCTGCAAAGCGGTGAGCTGCATGCTGGCGGCACCGATTACACCAACCGTCAGCACAAATATCGAGATCAATACTTCGATCAGTGAAAAGCCATCTGCCGCAGAAGTCTTCATTTCTGTTCTCCGTGATACGAACAACATCTCGAAAATGAACCGACATTTTGTGAAGTTGATGCCTGACTTCGCATCCCATCAACATGGGAAATGATGACTACTGATGCGCGGAATCCTCCCGAAGAACAGGGGAAATTTACACATGGACATTATTTGAAAAAGTGATGCTTAAGAAAGATGAAGGTGGCTAGGCTACCGCCAGCGCAATCACACCCAGCGCAATAAAGATCGCACCTATCAGGCGTTCAGTCCGGTCGCCTTCTTTCAGTAAATGACCACCAATGATGGCGGCAAACAGCATGGACACTTCACGTGCCGGTGCCACATGTGACAAGGGCGCCAGCTTCACTGCATACAGCACCAGTACGTACGAGATGGGACTGATCGCGCCGACGATCAACGCATACTTCCACTGCTTCTTCCACAGCTCTGCTGCGGTAGCACGATCATGGAAGTAAGTCGGAGCCAGTACAGCGATGCGGACAAAATTACCGATGTAGTCGATCAGGATGGGTGACATCAGCATGAACTTGACTGCATAGCCGTCCACCACCGTGTAGCAGGCAATAAAAGCACCTGTCAGCAAACCGTAGAAGATACCGACATGCACGCGCTTGCGCTGTTCCGCATCCTTGGCCGCGAGGAAAAGCTTGGGGCCACCGGCAATCAGAAAGACGCCCAATACGACACCTGCTATGCCACCCGCACCCAGTGCCGATATCTGTTCACCCAGAAATAGCAAAGCCGCCATCGAAGACAGCAAAGGTCCGGAACCACGCGCCAATGGGTAAACAACTGTCAAATCAGCCTTGCGATAACCGCGCAGCAGCACGACGTAGTAAATGACGTGCAGTATTCCGCTCACCAGGATAACGACCCATTCCTTCCAGCCCCAGCCCGGCACCACATCCCATGCCAGCCACAAACCCAGCGGAGTCCATATCAGAGCCAGAAAGAGACTGGTGAACAAGGCGAAGCGTGCATCGCCACCCGCACGCTTGGCTACGATATTCCAGCCCGCATGAATGAAGCCGGCTGTGATCAGTAAAGCGAGTGCGGAAAATGACATTAAGGAATGTGAAGTGGAACGAAGACGACTGCTCAGGTATTTACATTGGCAAACGCCTGCCTGACATAGTCCGCAAGATGTTTGCTTTTAATTTCATCCGGGCTGTGGATCTTGATATGGCGACGTAGCTTACCCTTACCTTCCAACACCTGCCACGCATCCTGCAAATCGCAGCCGCGGCCAAATTCGATGGAGATGTGTTCGGCGTAGGCAAATACGCCGCAAAAGTCGAGCGGTGCTGCGAACATGAAGCCGCCATACATCACGCGCTCCATGGCTTGCTTCACTTCCTTCTGAATGACGCGCCGTGCCGCCACCACCAATTCATAACGCTCAGGATTAACCAGGCGTATATCGTTGAGCAGTTGTTCGACCCGGGCGTCAGTCATCTTATTTGGCAGGTTTGCGCTCGCGCCCGATCTCGGCAATCGCATCCTGGAACTCCGCCACGTCCTCAAAGCTCTTGTAAACAGATGCAAAGCGGATGTAAGCGATTTTGTCGAGGCGCTGCAATTCGCGCATGACCAGTTCACCGATCTGGCCGGAGATAACTTCGCGTTCGCCACTGGAGAGCAGCTTTTGTTCTATCCGATGGATGGCGGCATCGACGGCTTCAGCTGAAACCGGACGCTTGCGCAGAGCCAGTTGCAGGCTGCCCTGCAATTTCTTCGGATCGAAATCGGTACGGCTGCCATTTTTTTTGACCACGACCGGCATCGTCAATTCGACGCGTTCGTAGGTAGTGAAGCGTTTGTCGCAGCTGGTACAACGGCGGCGACGGCGTATGCTATCGCCCTCCTCAGAGACACGGGTGTCGAGGACTTGGGTATCGTCGTGCTGGCAAAAAGGACATTTCATCGCGGTGCCTGGCCTTATGGATCGTTACATCAGCAAAAATTTAACAATCGAATTTAATTATTATTAGCTAAAACTACCGTGTAAGTATCGGGATTACTTTCGTCTACATCCCAAAATGGCCCTGTCTGGATCAGTCATCCCGACAAGGCCATTCTGCAGCGCGCTTCATGTTGCCGAAGCTCGCCTTAGTTACTACAACAAACTTTATATCAAAACACTCAGCCGTAGACCGGGAAAGCGTCCGTCAGTTTTTTCACTTCCGCTTTGACGCGCTCTATGGTCGCCGCATCATTTGGATTTTCCAGCACGTCGGCGATCAGGTTACCGACTTTGGTCGCTTCCGCTTCCTTGAAACCACGGGTCGTCATGGCCGGGCTGCCAAGACGGATGCCGGAAGTGACGAATGGTTTTTCCGGATCGTTCGGAATCGCGTTCTTGTTGCAAGTGATGTGCGCGGAACCGAGCAGGTTTTCTGCATCTTTACCGGTGATCTTCTTCGCGCGCAGGTCAACCAGCATTACGTGCGATTCGGTGCGATGCGAAACGATGCGCAAGCCACGTGCGATCAATGCCTTCGCCAGTGCGTCAGCATTTTTCACGACTTGCTGCTGGTAGGTTTTGAATTCAGGTGCCAGTGCTTCCTTGAACGCAACTGCCTTACCGGCGATCACGTGCATCAGCGGGCCGCCTTGCAAGCCTGGGAAGATGGCCGAGTTGATGATCTTCTCGTGCTCTGCCTTCATCAGGATGAAGCCGCCGCGTGGGCCGCGCAATGATTTGTGCGTGGTCGAGGTGACGAAATCTGCGTAAGGAACCGGGTTCGGGTACTCACCTGCTGCGATCAGACCAGCGTAGTGCGCCATGTCGACCATGAAGTACGCGCCGATTTCCTTGGCGATTTTGGCGAAGCGTTCAAAGTCGATACGCAATGCATAAGCAGAAGCACCAGCGATGATCAGCTTGGGCTTATGCTCACGTGCCAGGCGTTCCATGGCTTCGTAATCGATTTCTTCCTTGTCGTTCAGGCCGTAGGAAATAACGTTGAACCATTTGCCGGACATGTTCAATGCCATGCCGTGTGTCAGGTGACCGCCTTCAGCCAGCGACATACCCATGATGGTGTCGCCCGGTTTCAGGACTGCCAGGAACACGCCCTGGTTGGCTTGCGAACCGGAGTTCGGTTGTACGTTGGCAGCATCGGCGCCGTACAGTTGTTTCAGGCGGTCGATCGCGAGTTGCTCAACGATATCGACATATTCGCAACCACCGTAGTAACGCTTGCCCGGATAACCTTCGGCGTATTTATTGGTCAGTTGCGTGCCTTGCGCTTCCATCACTGCAGGCGAAGTGTAGTTCTCGGATGCGATCAGCTCGATGTGTTCTTGCTGACGTGTATTTTCCTTCTGGATGGCCGACCACAGTTCTGCGTCTGTTTTTGCTAAGGTCTGGTCTTTTGAAAACATGAATCACTCCAATCGTTCAAAAAATGGGCAGGAAGCTAAATCGGGCAGGCCGTGACGAATCACGACATGCTAAATAACACTACCTGGGATCGAATGAGGAGGCCGAAAACGGAATGTGCAGGCAGCCTCAGTCGTACTCTCCATTCGGGCTACCCAGGCGCACGGCAATGAAATCTCACGCTTCACGGTGGGTAAGCCCACCTTACGACGTAATTTACCCAGAACAGCAGGAAAATCAGCCGGATTCGCCAGTCACGTGAGACGAAATGGTGCAAGGATTCTACGACAAGCGCCTGTTTTCGGCAAGCAGCGCCCTACTCAAATGCCGTGAATAAATGACAATATCCAGCCAGCCACGCCGACCACGGCAGCACTGATACAATTCCGCATCTGTCGCGCAGCCGTCATGCATAAGTGCAAGCTTTTGCACTCCCTCTGCGCCACCCACCCGCATCACGAATGGATAGCTGCACATATGAAAATCGCCACCTGGAACGTCAACTCCCTCAAAGTCCGCCTGCCGCAGGTCCTGCAATGGCTGACGGACAATCCGGTGGACGTGCTCTGCCTGCAGGAAACCAAGACCGTCGATGAAAAATTCCCGGCCGCTGAAATCGAAGCCGCCGGTTACCACGTCGTCTACACCGGACAAAAAACCTATAACGGCGTCGCCATCCTGTCGCGCCATCCGATTACAGATGTCGTCAAAAACAATCCGCTGTTTGAAGATGAACATCAGCGCATCATCATCGGCACCATACAAGGCGTGCGCATCATCTGCGCCTACATCCCGAATGGTCAGTCACTGGAATCGGACAAGTATCAATACAAGCTGCGCTGGCTGGCAGGCTTGCATGCATTGCTGGCGCAGGAATTGAAGCAACATGAAAACGTCGCGCTGCTCGGCGACTACAACATTGCGCCGGAAGACCGCGATGTACACGATCCGGTTGCATGGCAAGGCCAGGTACTGGTATCGGAACCGGAACGCGCTGCGTTTGTGCGCATGCAGGAAATGGGTTTCACCGATGCTTTCCGCATGTTTGAACAGCCTGAGAAACTGTATAGCTGGTGGGATTACCGCCAGATGGGCTTCCGCCTCAACCGTGGTTTGCGCATCGATCACATCCTGCTGTCACCTGCATTGACCAAACGTTGCACCGCCTGCGTGATCGACAAGGTACCGCGCAAATGGGAACAACCGTCCGACCACACTCCGGTCATCGCAACGCTGGATTAAAGCGCGAACGACCAGTTGCCGCCAGGCGGCTGGTCAGTTTTTTTCGTCCAGAATAAGTTGCCAATAACCGACATCCAGCCACTGGTCGAACTTGCGCCCGATCTGCGACAGGTGCGCAACTTTCACAAAGCCGAGCTTTTCGTGCAGCGCCACGCTGCCCGGATTCGGCAAGACTATCCCGCCCAGCACCGCATGCACAGATAGTCGGGACAGTTCGCTGATCAGCGCCTGATACAAGCGCGTGCCGACGCCGCGTCCACCGCTGTCCTGCGCCAGATAAACCGAACCTTCGACTGAGTGCTGGTAAGCCTTCCTCACCTTCCACTTGCTGGCGTAGGCATAGCCCAGTATGCGCCCGTCAACTTCATACACCAGCCATGGGAACTGCGTCATGGTTTCATCTATGCGGGCGCTCATCTCATCTACAGTCACAGCCTCCGTTTCAAAGCTGATGACGGTGTTGAGCACGTAATGATTGTAGATTTCGCAGATGGCTGCGGCATCGTTGCGCGTCGCCGGGCGTATGGCTTCAGACATGATGAAGGTTCAAGGCAATGGGATAGCTGTAGTGTACCGACAATAGACTACACGCTCCCCGCCCCGGAGCAATAAAAAAGCCCTGTCGCAGGACAGGGCTTCCGGGTAAAACTGGCTTGCTACCCATGTCGGATAGCCAGTCGTCATCAGTCTACGGTCGCGCCGCTTTCTTTCACGACTTTCGCCCATTTCACTGATTCTTCTTTTACGAAGGCAGCGAAGTTTTCCGGGGTGTCGCCTACATAGTCAGAGCCGGTATCTGCCAGGATTTTTTGGAATGCTGGCTCTTTCATGATTTTTTGTGTTTCAGCATTGATCTTGTTCACGATCGCTTTTGGTGTACCTGCTGGTGCGAAGAAACCGTACCATGCGTAAGAAACCACTGCCGGCACGCCGGATTCAGCGAAGGTAGGTACGTCAGGCAATTGTGGCGAACGGTGTGCGCCCGAAACAGCAATTGCTTTTACCTTGCCGCTCTTGATGTGCGGCATGATCGCGATCATGCTGTCGAACATCACAGGAATGTGACCGCCCAACAGATCGGAAATTGCAGGCGCCGAACCTTTGTAAGGAACGTGCGTCATTTCCAGCTTGGTGACGCTTTTAAACAATTCGCCAGTCATGTGCTGTGGTGTGCCCGAACCAGCAGAAGCGTAGGAGAACTGACCTTTTTGCGCCTTGATGTACGCCATCAATTCTTTCAGATTGTTGGCAGGTACGGCAGGGTTGGCAACCAGAACCAGCGGCACGCGCAGCAGGTTGGTGATAGGTACCAGATCCTTGCTCGGATCAAAGGTCATTTTTTTGTACAGGCTAGGATTGATCACGATCGGTGCGCTGGATGTGATCAGCAGAGTGTTACCGTCTGCTGGAGCACGTGCCACTGCTGCACTACCGATGTTGCCGCCGCCACCGCCACGGTTGTCGATCACGAATGGATGACCGAGGTCTTCGGTCAAACGTTTGGCGACAGGACGCGCAGCGATATCAGATGGACCGCCTGGTGGCCAAGGCACCACGACCGTTACCGTTGAATTTGGCCAGCTTTGGGCCAGGGCGTTAGCAGAAAAACTCGCTGCTGCTGCGAATGCGCACAGGAGTAATTTGCTGCCGCGGGATAGTTGTCTCATTATTCAATCCTTATAAAAAGTAAATCACGCTTCAGGAATCGCGGCCTCAGGGCATGCCAAAAAGAACACAAAACCAGAATCGCTAAGGGCAAAGGCGACGGAGATTACGCCTAGGTGGGGAAGGATACCTCATTCAGTATCCTCATAACGATTTTTACGCAGCGCATATGCAACTGACATGCCGACGTTTATCGCTGCATATCCTTACTACAGGCTTACAAAGCCTCATCTGCATAGTCAGAGCCGAGCGGCCCTATCCGCAAAAGGTAGCCTGCGTCACGGATGATATTGCCGGCACTCTCGAGAAACAAACTCGCGTGGCTGCCCGGTGCGTAGATGCAGCGCAGCTCAATTGCAAAATCCAGTCCCTGCTCGGCCCGTTCCTGCAGCGCCGGATACTGGACAAAAATTTCGCCGCTTTCTATATAGCGCAGATAGGTATTCAGCTTGGTTTGTAACAGCTGTAAATGCAGCTCATCCCAAACCAGATCGTCGATGATAGCCAAAATACAGACAGCGCCCGCCTGGTCCAGGCTGACGCTATCTATCAGTTCGGTTTGTTCTACGGTCATGCGCGCAGTCCGGCTGACAATGCAGGCTCAGCGTTTGATCAGTTGCTTTTCGAAAGCAATATCGGACTTGGTCTGGCGGCGCGGTTTTTGCGGGCCGTAGGCTTTGACGAAGGTGACGAATTCATCCAGCGGCAAACGTTCGCTGACGATGACGGGCTTGTCACCCGCGTTATCGACCAGATAAAACAATTCTTCGGAAGTACGCACCATGGCATAGTGTTCATTCCCGCTACGTTCCTTCAGTCGCTCAACGGCGGCGGTGGCTCTGGTTGATCTCATACTTTCCTCGACATGGAAACGGATGACCTAGCGCAGGCGCGCGGTCAGCATCCAGTAATGTTCAAAGTGATGCACGCGCATATCTTTCAACAAAGGGCCCAGACGTTTGCGCAGGGTGCTATTCGTGTAGTAGTTTTTGAGAATCTCGTAACGCTCGCCATTCGGCGCCGCATGGATCTGGTAAGTATTACCCTCCTGATCGGTACGCGCGATCACGGTCTTTTCGGTATCGACCTGCGAATTATCGACCAAGACCAGCAAGCCATCCTGTCCTATGATCTTGCGAATACGCGCGATCACGTCGACCTGATCCTGGCGCCGCACATGCGACCACCAGAAACCGGCGAAGCAGGCAGTGAACTCACCTTCGACCTTGGGATCAAGGGCGTCAGCAACTGCAAACTGTACGATATCTTCCGGCAACTCGCGGGTTTTTGCCTGTTCCAGCAAACCCGGATTGATGTCGGTCGCCAGAACCGAGGCCGCGTATTCCGCCAGCTCATCGGTCCAGTAACCGTCGCCGCATGCGAGCTCCAGTACGTGCTGGCCGCTCATCAGCTTACGCAGATTCTCCATGATGTCGTCCAGCGCATCGGCGCCGTCCGGGTTTTCGATATCTTCTTCATCGAAGTTATCGCGGACCGCGTAATACTCGGCCATATCGGTGTTTACCGGTTTAATCATGCTGCTTCTGCTTCCAGTTCAAAATAGTGAATACTCATTCAAAGTTCATACATGTCTTTTTCGCCGTTCAATACCTGCTCGACCAGCTTGCGGTTGAGGGTAGGCGTCAACAATTCGATGAACGTAAATACATAGCTGCGCAAGTATGCGCCCTGCTTCAGCGCCACGCGTGACACATTGGTGCCGAACAAATGCCCGGCCGGGATCGCGCGCAGGTTCTTGTCGCGCTCCGGATCGAAGGCCATACCGGCGATGATGCCTATGCCCATACCGAGCTCGACATAGGTTTTGATTACATCGGCATCAATCGCTTCCAGCAAGACGTCCGGCTTCAGATTACGCAGGCTGAACGCATGGTCTATCTTATTGCGCCCGGCAAACGCGCTGTCATAGGTAATCAGCGGATAAGCCGTTAACTCTTCCAGCGTAATCGACTTGGACTTGAGCAAGGGATGATCAAGCGGCACCACCACCTGATGCTCCCATTGATAACACGGCAATGAAATCAGGCCATCGATGCTGGCAATTGATTCCGTCGCAATCGCCAGGTCAGCCTGATCCATCAGCACCATATCGGCAACCTGTTTGGGATTGCCTTGCAACAATGACAATCGCACCTTGGGGAATTTCTGCGTGAACGCCTGCACCACCTTAGGCAGCGAATAGCGCGCCTGCGTGTGCGTGGTGGCGATCGTAAAGCTGCCGCTGTCATGCGCGGCGAATTCATTACCTATGCGTTTGAGGCCGTCAATTTCCTGCATGATCAGCTCAACCGACTTCAACACTGCCCGTCCCGGCTCGGTCAGGCCGCGAATACGCTTGCCGTGGCGCGAAAAAATATCCACGCCCAGCTCTTCTTCCAACTCAATAATTGCCTTGGAGACACCCGGTTGAGAGGTAAACAGTGCCTTGGCAGCCTCAGTCAAATTAAAGTTCTGCCGCACCGCTTCCCGAACGAAGCGAAGTTGATGAAGATTCATGTCTTCCCCTCATGTTTTCGACTGAATACACGCATTTACGCGCTCCAGTCATTTTTCATTATTGCTTATGCCAAAAAAGCATATAAGCAAATAATTAGTAAGTAGTTTGGAATAAGGCTCAAGTTTATTACTATTCGCCCTACTTTGCGCGAGGTCTTATGTCGGTTACTTATATTGTTTCAGGTTTTGCAGTCGGTTTACTGGTCGGTCTGACCGGTGTCGGCGGCGGCTCCCTGATGACACCCCTGCTTACCCTGCTGTTTGGCGTCTCGCCGACGGTAGCAGTCGGGACCGACCTCGCCTTCGCCTCCACCACCAAGATCGCAGGCACCTTTGCCCACCGTTACAAGGGCAATGTGCACTGGGATATCGTCAAGCAACTCTGCCTGGGCGCGCTGCCTGCAGCGGTGCTGACCACCCTCGTCCTGAAGTACCTCGGCGGCCTCGACAAGGAAATTGGCCAGGTCATACGCTACTCGATCGCCGGCTCCGTCATGCTAACCGTGATCGCGCTGATTTTCCGCACCCGCCTGCAAAACTGGATGAGTGCGCATCCCAACCGTCAGTTTCACGGCAAAAAACTGGTCATAGCGACCATAGTTTCGGGTGCAATTCTCGGTACATTGGTTACAATCTCGTCTATTGGTGCAGGAGCAATCGGCGCCACCATACTGGTTCTGCTTTATCCACGCCTGACACCGGCCGAAATTGCCGGTACCGACATAGCCTATGCAGTGCCTTTGACCGCAATAGCGGCGCTCGGCCACTGGTGGCTCGGATCGATCCATTGGGAATTACTGGCCATGCTGTTGCTGGGCTCCGTGCCGGGCATCACCCTCGGATCGCTGGCGTCACGAGCTATACCGGAAAAAGTATTGCGCGTTCTGTTGGCTACCACGCTGACGACCGTTGCCTTCAAGTTAGTTTACTAAGGAATTGAGATGTATCGCTACGATCAATACGACCATCAAATCGTTAAAGAACGCATCGCGCAATACCGCGATCAGGTCCGTCGTCGCTTGTCCGACGAACTGGCAGAGGACGAATTCCGTATCCTGCGCCTGCAAAACGGCCTTTACATGCAACGTCATGCCTACATGCTGCGCATCGCCGTACCATACGGCCTGCTGTCGTCGGCACAAATGCGCATGTTTGGCCATATCGCCCGCACCTATGACCGCGGCTATGGTCACTTCACGACCCGTCAAAACATCCAGTTCAACTGGATCAACCTGGAACAGACACCGGACATCCTGACTGAACTGGCTTCGGTCGAGATGCACGCGATCCAGACTTCCGGTAACTGCATCCGCAACACCACTTCGGACGAACTGGCCGGCGTCGCTGCCGACGAAATCGTCGATCCGCGTCCGTATGCAGAAATCATCCGTGAATGGAGCACCTTCCATCCGGAGTTCGCTTACCTGCCACGTAAATTCAAGATCGCCATCAATGGCGCCGTCGAAGACCGCGCGGCCACCGCCGTGCATGACATCGGCCTGCACGTGATCAAGAACGAACAAGGTGAAGTCGGCTTCCGCGTGATGGTAGGCGGCGGCATGGGCCGTACCCCTATCCTCGGCAGCGTGATCTGCGAATTCCTGCCATGGCGTCACGTCATGACCTATCTGGAAGCGATCCTGCGCGTCTATAACCAATACGGTCGTCGCGACAACATTTATAAAGCGCGTATCAAGATCCTGGTCAAAGCGATCGGTATCGATGAATATCGCCGTCAGGTCGAAGCAGAATGGCAAGACATCAAGGACGGTCCGGGCACCCTGACCGACGAAGAACTGCAACGCGTTGCCGCATTCTTCACCATGCCTGCTTACGACACGCTGCCAGCAACAGATGCAGAGTTTGAAAAACACAAAGCAGAAAACAAAGCCTTCAACAGCTGGCTCACCCGCAACGTCAAGGCGCACAAAGTAAGCGGCTATGCAGCGGTGGTGCTGTCGCTGAAGAAAACCGGCGTACCTCCGGGCGACGCTACTGCCGAGCAACTGGACTTCATGGCGGAACTGGCTGATCGCTACAGCTTTGGCGAACTGCGCGTTACACATGAACAAAACGTGGTGCTGTCCGACGTCAAGATTTCCGACCTCTATGCAGTGTGGGAAGCAGCCAAGTCGCAAGGTCTGGCAACACCAAACATCGGCTTGCTGACCGACATCATCTGCTGCCCTGGCGGCGATTTCTGCTCGCTGGCAAATGCCAAATCGATTCCGATTGCGGAAGCGATTGCAGAGCGTTTCGACAGCCTGGACTTCCAGCATGACATCGGCGATATCGAACTCAATATCTCCGGCTGTATCAATGCCTGCGGTCACCATCACGTCGGCAACATCGGCATCCTGGGTGTCGATAAAGACGGTGCCGAGTGGTATCAGGTATCTATCGGCGGTGCGCAAGGCAATACCAGCTCGATCGGCAAAATCATCGGCCCATCGTTCTCGGCGCATCAAATGCCGACCGTGATCGAACGCCTGCTCGAAGTTTATGTCCGCGACCGTATCGAAGATGAACGCTTCATCGATACCACACGCCGTATCGGCGTCACGCCATTCAAGGAACATGTGTACGCAACACCGATCAAGGTTGCGCACGCCGCAGGAGAAGATGCATATGCTTAACATCATCAAAGACAAAGCCGTAGTCGGCACCGACGACTGGAACCTGCTGCGCCTGGCAGAAGGCGAAACCGCTGACACCGTTGCGGTTCCGGCCGGTAAAGTTATTGTCCCGCTGACCGTCTGGCAAGCCCAGGCCGCCACCTTGAAAGCACGCAGCGACGTCGGCGTCTGGCTCGCCAGCGACGAACGTCCGGAAGCATTAAAAGACGATACCGCCACGCTGCAAATGATCGCAGTCGACTTCCCTAAATTTGGTGACGGTCGCGGTTATTCCATCGCGTATAACCTGCGCATGCGCTTTGATTACACTGGCGAACTGCGTGCAGTCGGCGATGTATTGCGCGATCAATTGTTCTACATGCAGCGCGTCGGCTTCAACTCGTTTGCCGTGCGTGCTGACCGCGACGTCAACGATGCATTGAAAGGCTTAAGCGACTTCTCCGAAAGCTATCAGCAATCGTGGGACAAAAAGACCCCTTTGTTCCGTCGTGTAGATCGTCAGGCCGTGGCACCAAAATGAATGAAGCAGATTTCGCCGCGCTGGTAGCGGCCACCAAAGAAACACTGCAGCGCGTAGCGGATCAGTTCGCGCCTGCAGTCTTCGCTTCCAGTCTGGCGGCGGAAGATATGGTGCTGACCGACATGATCCTGCGCGACAAACTGCCTATCAGCATTTTTACGCTGGAAACCGGCCGTCTGCATGCAGAAACGCTGAGCGTGCTGGACCGCATCAAGGAAACTTACGACTACGAGGTGGAACTGTATCGCCCGCAGCCGGAAGCGGTCGAAGCATATGTGCAGCAAAACGGCCTGAACGCTTTCTATGAAAGCGTGGACATGCGCAAGGAATGCTGCCGTATCCGCAAGGTAGAACCGCTGAACCGCGCACTGGCCGGCAAGCATGCCTGGGTCACCGGCCAGCGTCGTGCGCAATCGACTACCCGCGCTGCACTCGATGTGCAGGAGCAGGACGATGCGCATGCGATGACCAAATTCAATCCGCTCGCGGATTGGTCGGAAGAGGATGTCTGGCACTACATACGCAGCAACCATGTGCCTTACAACTCGCTGCACGACAAAGGGTATCCGTCCATCGGTTGCGAACCTTGCACCCGTGCCATCCAGCCTGGCGAAGATGTACGCGCCGGACGCTGGTGGTGGGAAAACCCGGAATCCAAGGAATGCGGCCTGCACGTCGTTGACGGCAAGCTGATCAGAATCAAACCCGTAGCAACTAACGCCTGAGATCCTATGAACACAGTAGTCGACAAATTATTCCTCGATAGCGCCAGCAACAAGCATCTGGACTGGCTCGAATCGGAAGCCATCCACATCATGCGTGAAGTGGCAGCTGAATGCGCCAATCCGGCATTGCTGTTTTCCGGCGGCAAGGACTCGGTCGTGATGTTGCGCCTGGCGGAAAAAGCGTTCCGTCCTGGCAAATTCCCGTTCCCGCTGGTACACATCGATACCGGTCACAACTTTGACGAAGTGATCTCCTTCCGCGACAAGCGCGCGGCTGAACTCGGCGAACGCCTGATCGTCGGCTCGGTGGAAGATTCGATCAAACGCGGCACCGTACGCCTGCGTAATCCTTTGACCGATTCGCGCAATGCGGCACAGGCTGTGACCTTGCTGGAAACCATCGCCGAACACAAATTCGACGCCTGTATCGGTGGTGCCCGTCGCGATGAAGAAAAAGCACGCGCCAAGGAACGTATCTTTTCCTTCCGCGATGAATTCGGCCAATGGAATCCAAAAGCACAACGTCCTGAACTCTGGGACCTGTACAACACCCGCGTCCATCCGGGCGAAAACATGCGCGTGTTCCCGATCTCGAACTGGACCGAACTCGACGTCTGGCAATACATCGCCCGCGAAAAACTCGAACTGCCGTCGATCTACTTCGCACATCAGCGTGAAGTGATCCCGCGCAATGGCTTGCTGGTACCGCTGACACCATTGACCCCGGCCAAGGAAGGCGAAACTGTTGAGACCCAGACCGTACGTTTCCGTACCGTCGGCGACATCTCCTGCACCTGCCCGGTCTCGTCGGATGCTGATAGCGTCGAAGCGATCATTGCAGAAACAGCTGTCACCCAAATCACCGAGCGCGGCGCGACCCGCATGGACGATCAGACGTCCGAAGCATCGATGGAAAAACGTAAAAAAGAAGGATATTTCTAAATGAGTGTTCAGTTAAATGCGGCTGTAGTTGCAGATCAAATGTCCGGCAAAAATGCAGGCACCCCATCGGCTGAACGCGGCCTGCTGCGTTTCATTACAGCCGGTTCCGTCGACGACGGCAAAAGCACACTGATCGGTCGCCTGCTGTTCGACAGCAAAGGCATTTTCGCCGATCAGCTGGATGCGATGTCGCGCGCCAAGCACAAGCGTACCGTCGGCGACACCATCGACTTGTCCCTGCTGACCGATGGCCTGGAAGCAGAACGCGAACAAGGCATCACCATCGACGTAGCGTATCGCTACTTCGCTACCCCTAAACGCAAATTCATCATCGCCGACACTCCGGGCCACGAGCAATACACCCGCAACATGGTGACCGGTGCCTCGACTGCAGATGCCGTCATCATTCTGATCGACGTCTCCAAGGTCAAGCTGGGCGACGACGGCAGCGTGGAATTGCTGATCCAGACCAAACGTCATTCGACCATTGCGCACTTGCTGCAAATCGAACACGTGATCGTAGCTGTCAACAAAATGGATCTGGTCAACTACGACCAGGTTGTCTACGACCGTATCGTGGCTGCTTACGCTGAATTCGCAAAAACACTGGGCCTGAAAGATATCCGCCCTATCCCGCTGTCCGCCCTCACCGGCGACAACGTGGTGGCCAGCGGCGGCAATATGCCGTGGTATCAGGGTCCTACCCTGATCGAATTGCTGGAATCGCTCAGTGTCTACGACGAATCGCACGACGAACCATTCCGCTTCCCGGTACAACTGGTCGCGCGTCATAACGGCCACGAAGCCGATGACTTCCGCGGTTACATGGGTCGTATCGAAGCAGGTAAAGTCAGCAAGGGCGCCAAGCTGGTAATCCAGCCTGGCGGCCAGACTGCCACCGTAAAAGATATCCAGACTCTGGATGGCTCGTTGGAGCAGGCAGTGGTCGGTCAATCGATCACCCTGCTGCTGGAAGAGTACGTGGACATTTCGCGCGGCGATATGTTGTCGGCTGCCGAACGTCCGGCTGAATTGCTGAAGACCGTGAATGCAGACCTGTGCTGGCTGTCGGAAGAACCGCTGGATACCCGTCGCAAATACTGGCTCAAGCACACCACACGTCAGGTCGCTGCACGCGTGACCAAGATCGATACCCTGCTCGACATCAACACCCAGGAAAAACGCCCTGCTGATGAAGTCAAACTCAACGGCATCGCACGCGTCACCCTGAATGTCGCGCAACCACTGGCGGCAGATGCCTACGATGAGATCCGTTCCACCGGCTCCTTCATCCTGATCGACGAAGTCACGCATCAAACCGTGGCCGCCGGCATGATCCGTCTGGCTTAAGAGGCGCTAGCCAGAAACACAGCAGCATGACTGAAACGAAAAAAGCGTACGGCAAAGTCTATCTGATCGGTGCCGGGCCAGGTGCCGTCGATCTGATTACCGTACGCGGTGCGCGTATCCTGGCGCAAGCCGATGTCGTGCTGCACGATGCACTGGTTACACCTGAAATGCTGGCGCTGTGCCCGCAGGCGGAGAAAATCTCTGTCGGCAAACGCAGCGGCCAGCGTTCTACTGCGCAACTCGCAATCAATCAATTGCTGGTCGATTGCGCGGCCAGATACAAACTGGTGGTACGCCTGAAAGGTGGCGATCCGATGTTATTCGGACGCGCCGATGAAGAACTGCATGCGCTCGAAGCGCACGGCATCGAAATCGAAATCGTACCCGGCGTCACTACTGCCTTCGCTGCCGCCGCGGCTACACAGCTCCCGCTGACCAAACGCGGCATTGCCCGCAGCATCGCCTTCTTTACTTCAGCTACTGCACCGAACCAGCCGGATCAGCTCACGCTGCCGGATTGCGACACACTGATCCAGTACATGGGCGGCCGTGAAGCCGTAGTCACCGCACAAAAACTCCTGGAGCAAGGTCGCTCCCCCGAGCTGCCTGTCGTCATCGTGGAAAACTGCAGTCTGGCGAATCAAAAGATAGTGCGCATGAACTTGCGCGAACTGGAACGCGGTCTGCAGGATACGCAGGGACCGGTGCTGGTGATGATAGGTGCAGCACTGGCTGCCCGTGACAACGCAGACTAATTAAATCAATTGAGCGTGGCCACGCAATAACTGGCCATCGCCTTCAGTACCTGCTCATTTTCCCCGACTGCTTCAACGATCCTGAAACTGACTGCAGGATGCTGCAGTTTCAGTTCATCAACGATGCGCGGCAAATCCGCCCGCACATGACCGCCCTGCCCGAGGAAGACCGGGACCACCGTCACATCGGTCACGCCGGCCTGCACCAACTCAGTCGTCAGTTCAGGCAAACGTGGTGTCATCAATTCCAGGAATGCCAGCTTCACCACCGACTCCGGCGATTGCGCCTGCACCAGCGCCTGCAAGCGCTGGAACGGCTCGGCCCAGCGCGGATCGCGTGCACCGTGGGCAAACAGGATCAGCGCAGGCTTCTTCATCAGTGACGCTCCACCCACAGCAAGGCACCCACTGCGACTGTCAGGAAGAGCAGACTAGGCAGGATGGCAGTCGCGAACGGTGGCCAGGTATTGAGCAAACCCAGATGCGAGAACAGGCTGTTAATCAGCTGGAAGCTGACGCCTATCATGATGCCGGTAAAGATCTTCAGGCTGACGCCGCCGGAACGGAAATGCAGATAAGCAAACGGCAAAGCCAGCGCCATCATGACGAAGACGGCGAATGGATAAACAACCTTCTTCCACAGCGCGATTTCGTAGCGTACGGTGTCACGATTGTTTTCCGACAGATATTGCGTGTAATTCACCAGCGCGATCGCCGACATCGTGGCCGGATCGGTAAATCCGACTGACAGGATTTCCGGCGTCATTTCAGACACCAGTTCCTTGCTGCTGAACTTGCTGGTCGAAATTGCGGTGGTGATATCCGTTGCGGTAATCGCCCCTTGTAATTTGGTTTCGCCGAAAGCAGCTTCGGTACCGTCATGCAAAGTCCAGGTATTGCCACCGACGTAATCCGCAGAGGTCGCCGTAATCAAAGCAGTCAGATGGAAATTGCGATTGAACTCATAAATCTTCAGGTTCTCCAGCTTGCCGTCGGACTTTAGTGCACGCACGTTGACGAAGCGCGAACCGATAACTTCACCTTCCTGTCCATTGGTACGGATCACATCCTTGGTCCACAGACCGGAACGGAATTCCTGAGCCAGGGCACCACCCTGGCTGGTAACGCGTATCTTCTCCGCCATATTCGACGTGATCGGCACCACGAATTCACCGAACACAAAAGTAATCAGTGCAAACACCACACCGATTTTGAACAGGATCATGCCCACCATTGCGGTGGACATGCTGGATGCGCGCATGATGGTGAATTCCGAACGCGCAGCGAATTGCGACAACGCCCAGATAGTGCCGATCAGAGCCGCAATCGGCATCAGCTCATACACATAGCCCGGCATTTCCATCACCACATACAGGAAAGCATGCTGGATCTTATAGCCACCGTGGCCGACCGATTTCAGCTCGCCGACCATATCGAAGAAGGCGAACAAGGCGAGGAAGGCGATCAGTACGAACAGGACGGAGCGACCGATTTCCAGTGAAAAGTATTTTTGCAGGATCTTCATGCGGCCGCCTTCCGTCCCAGACAGGTGCGCTTGAGCGCAGACCATGCCACCAATGGGTGATAACGGCTATTCACTTTCAGGCGCCACGCAAAGAAAACTGCGAGCACGATCAGCGCCACCAGATGCACCGGCCACCACGCCAGCAGCAAGGTCGAACGATTTTGTACGACGGTTGCCTGCGCGTAGCTCAGCATATTGCTATAAAACACAAACAGGAACAGCGCGATCAGCAGGTTGGCCGAACGGCCGCCACGCGGATTGACGAAGCCCAGCGGAATCGCCAGCAACATCAGCAGGATGCCCATCAAAGGCAACGATATCCGCCACAACAATTCGCCGTCGTTGAAATTATTCCGCTTGCTCAGGAGTTCGCGGGTCGAAGTCGAGCGCGCCGAGGTATCGCCGACCAGCGCTTTCGATTGCGTAGCGACCAGCACGCCGTAGCGGTCGAACTCCATCAATTCAAAATCAGATTGGGTAGGCACACCGTCGTAGCGACGTCCCTGATGCATGACGAGGAATTTGTCGCCGGCCGGATCGATTTCTACCGTGCCCTCTTTCGCCACCACTACGCTGGTCTTGCCGTTGCGCATGCTGCTGACGAAAATATTTTTAACCTTGGTCGAATCGCCGGACACGCCTTCAACAAAGAACACACGGTCGGAAGATGAAGATTCCTGGAATTTGCCGGGCGAAACACGGGCAATATCTTCGCGATTCGCATAACGCTCTTTATAAACAGCGCTTTGCTGGTTCGACCACGGCGTCAGGAAAAAGCTCAGGATGGCTGTCACGGTGACGATAGGCAGGCCAAACATCAATACCGGCCGTATCCATTTGGCCAGGCTGAGGCCGGACGCGAACCAGACCACCATCTCGGAGTCCTGGTAACTGCGCGTCACCACCAGCAACACGGCGACAAAACCGGTCAGGTTCAACAGGATAGGGAGGTAATTGAGTGCGGAAAAACCGAGCAGCGCGACCACATCGGCGGACGCGATCTTGCCACCCGCAGCCTGCCCCAGAATACGAATCAAGGTGACCGTGATCGTGATCGTAAAAAGGGTAGTGAAGACGGCGCCAGCGGTACTTAGCAAATCGCGTCGGAGCGCGCGCTGAAAAATCATTGGGAGGCTATAATCGTGAATCGACAAGGAGAGTAACGCATGGACTTTAGCATAAAACCATTGGACGCAAAAAGCACTATCGGCGGTATCAAGACGGGCTGTATCGCAGTTGCCGTATTTGAAGATAAGAAACTGTCATCGGCGGCACAGGCACTGGATCGCAAGGGCGAAATCAGTGCTGCACTAAAGTCCGGCGACATCACCGGCAAGGCCGGCTCCAGCCTGCTCCTGCGCGGCCTGAGCGACGGCGCTGCCGAACGCGTATTGCTGGTCGGCCTCGGCAAACAGGATGCGGTCAGCGAAAAGGATTTCAATGCTGCGGCCCAGGCCGTAGTGCGTGTATTTACTACCCTCGGCAGCAACGAAGCCGTTGTAGCCCTGCCGTTTGACGCCGTCGCAGGCCGCGACAGCGCATGGGCGATCCGCAGCGCCATCCTGAGCGCGCGTGAAGCGGCTTACCGCTTCGACAGCCTGAAAAGCAAAAAAGACCCGGCTCCCAGCGGCGTCAGGAAAATCGCCTTTGCTGTACCGTCGGCAGCAGTCAGCAGCGCCAAAGAAGCCGTCACCCAGGCAGTTGCCGTGGCCAACGGCATCGACCTGACCAAGGATCTCGGCAACTTCCCGGCCAATGTCTGCACCCCGACCTACCTGGCCAATACCGCCAAGAAAATGGCGAAAGAATTCAAGCTGGAAGTCGAAGTGCTGGATCGCAAGCAATTGCAGGCACTGAAAATGGGTAGCTTCCTGTCCGTCACCAATGGCAGCGTCGAGCCACCTAAATTCATCGTCCTCAAGCACAACGGCGGCAAAGCCAAGGACGCGCCTGTCGTGCTGGTCGGCAAAGGCATCACCTTTGACTCCGGCGGCATCTCGCTGAAACCGGGTGCGGCGATGGATGAAATGAAATACGACATGGGCGGCGCGGCTTCCGTGCTCGGCACCATGCGTGCGATTGCTGAACTCAAGCTCAAGCTCAACGTCATCGTCGTCATCCCGACCTGCGAAAACATGCCATCCGGCAGCGCCACCAAACCGGGCGACATCGTCACCTCCATGTCCGGCCAGACTATCGAAATCCTGAACACGGATGCCGAAGGCCGCCTGGTACTGTGCGATGCACTGACCTATGTCGAACGCTTCAAACCAGCCGCCGTGGTCGACGTGGCAACCCTGACCGGTGCCTGTATCGTCGCGCTCGGTCATCACAACTCCGGCTTGTTTACCCGTAATGACGACGCGCATGACGCGCTGGCCGATGAATTGCTCAAGGCCGGTAAAGTGGCAGGCGACACCGCATGGCGCTTGCCTATCGAAGACAGCTATCAGGAACAACTGAAGTCGAATTTTGCCGACATGGCAAATATCGGCGGCCCGGCGGCTGGCTCAGTCACCGCAGCCTGCTTCCTCGAGCGCTACACCAAGAAATACACCTGGGCCCATCTGGATATCGCCGGTACCGCCTGGAAGAGCGGCGCAGCGAAGGGTTCGACCGGACGTCCGGTGCCCTTGCTGACCACCTTCCTGATTAACCGCGCGCAAGCCGGCAAATAAGGTCGTCCACGGCAAAATAGGCGCATCTGGTCGTAAGGCCGGATGCGCCGCTTTATTCAGCATCCCGTTTTAACATCCGGTACTACTGCTTATCTCATCATAAGCACGCACTCTTTCCATAAAGGAAATCCCATGATCGTTCTGGTCACAGGTGCAACTTCAGGCTTCGGCGCTGAAATGGCACGCAAATTTGCACAACATGGTCACAAAGTAATCGCTACCGGGCGTCGCCAGGATAGACTGGACGAACTCGCCGCAGAAATCGGCGCGTCGGTGCTGACCGTTCCCATGGACGTCACCGACAAGGAATCCATTGCTTCTGCACTGACCAGCCTGCCACCGGAATGGCAGGAAATCGACGTCCTGATCAATAACGCCGGCCTCGCGCTTGGCGTGGCACCCGCGCAATCCGCCTCGCTGGAACAATGGGAAACCATGATAGAGACCAACTGCAAGGGCCTGGTCACCGTCACCCGCCTGCTGCTGCCGGAAATGCTCAAGCGCAATCGCGGCACCATCATCAACATCAGCTCCAGCGCTGGCGCTTATGCCTATCCGGGTGCCAACGTGTATGGCGCTACCAAAGCCTTCGTCGACCAATTCACCCGCAACCTGCGTGCTGACCTGGTTGGTACCGGCGTCCGTGCGTCCAACATTGCACCGGGCCTCGCTGGCGGCACCGAGTTCTCGAATGTCAGGCTGAAGGATGATGCGGCTGCGGCCAAGGTATATGAAGGTACGGTACCACTCAGCCCGGCCGATATAGCCGAAACCGCATACTGGATCGCCACCCTGCCCGCCCACGTCAACATCAACCACATCGAATTGATGCCGACTTGCCAGGGTTTCGGACCGCTATTCATCAAGCGCAACACCTGAAGCCGTACTTAAAAGCACCGGATTTTGGCTGCAAGCAGGCACTATCTGCAGCCAAAACTGTAAATTCAGGTAACAAGCTTGTCATGCTGATTAAATATCATCGATAATTCATAGAACTCATTTCACAAATATCTGTGAGATGCGTTCTTACCAAAAGCGGTGCTGGCAAGGCGTGCGACGCGTCGCATAGCGGGGCTATGCGCAAGGAGCGCAACGCGGCCAGCGCCGCTTTTGGTAAGAACCCGAAGGGAACGGGCTATTTGGGCGTATTGCTGCGTTGCGCCGCTTGCCAAGGGAACCACCCTTGGCGGCGCGACACGCCTTGCACTACCTCCCAAATAGCCGCGTTCGCACTCACGGATATTTGTGAAATGAGTTCTAATTTTCATCAGCACACTACAGGACAATGCTGCAGCACTGTCCAGCCAGGGTAAATCCAAGATGTTGTCAAATTTTACGTGGACCGTACGCGTCTACTATGAAGATACCGATGCCGGCGGCGTCGTCTTCTACGCCAACTACCTGAAATTCTTTGAGCGCGCCCGCACCGAATGGCTGCGCAGCGCAGGCATCAACCAGCAACTGATGACCGAAACGCATGGCGTCATGTTTGTCGTCAAAAGCACCGCCGTTGATTATCACGCGCCAGCCAAACTCGATAATGAACTGAAATTGACAGTCGTAGTCGAAAGGATGGGCCGCGCTTCGGTGCAGTTCATACAGGAAGCATGGCGTATCAATGGCGAGCAGCGGGAGTTGCTGGCAACCGGACGCATCAAAGTCGGTTGCGTCGATACACAGAACTTCAGACCCAGCCAGATTCCCAGCCAGGTAATGGATAGCATCAAAACCCTGGAATTACGCGCGCCAGATTAAGCGGCAAAACATCTGCCCGCAAGGCGCTCCAGACATAAATACATAAGGCAAATGCAGGGCAAAACCGCACCGCCTCAAGCAAGATACGCATACAATTGACCAAATTCGACTAAATCACACTCCCATGACCGTCACCCAAGACCTTTCCTTCGTCCATCTCATCACCAACGCTTCGGTTCTTGTACAGCTCGTCATGGCGCTTTTGCTGGCCGTGTCCGTCATGAGCTGGACCTATATCTTCCGCAAAATGTTCGCGATCAAAAACGCGCGTTTGCAAACCGAGGAATTCGAACGCGCCTTCTGGTCCGGTGGCGACCTCAATACCCTCTACCTCGAAGCCACGTCCAACCGTCGCAAAAACAATGGTTCAACCGGTGCACTGGAGCGCATCTTTGAAGCCGGCATGAGTGAGTTCAACAAGGCCAAAGGTTCGAACGACGCCTTCCACATCAATGCCCGCCTCGACGGCGCACGTCGCGCGATGCGTGCTGCTTACCAGCGTGAAATGGACGCACTCGAATCCCACCTCGCCTTCCTGGCATCGGTCGGTTCGGTTTCGCCATACGTCGGTTTGTTCGGTACTGTATGGGGCATCATGAACGCCTTCCGTGGCCTGGCCAACGTACAGCAAGCTACCCTCGCCGCCGTCGCGCCAGGTATTGCCGAAGCACTGATCGCAACCGCGATCGGCCTGTTCGCCGCGATCCCTGCAGTGGTTGCTTACAACCGTTACTCGCACGATATCGATCGCCTGGCGATACGTTTCGAGAGCTTCGTTGAAGAATTCTCGAATATCCTGCAACGCCAGACGCGATAAGGACGCCAGCGATGTCATTCTCATCCGGTAGCATGCGCGGCGGTCGTACCCGCAAGTTCAAATCCGAAATCAACGTCGTACCGTACATCGACGTCATGCTGGTCCTGCTGGTGATCTTCATGGTGGCCGCGCCGCTCACCAATCCCGGCGTCATCAATCTGCCGAATGCTGCCAAATCGACGCTGCCGCCGACCGAATACATACGCATAGACTTGCGTCCGGATACCTCGGCCACGCTGACCATCGCCGGCAGCAAAAGCGGCAAGGCACCAACCGAAACCGCGGCCAATCGCGCTGCGCTGGCGCAAAAGCTGCAGGCCATACACGCTGACCGTCCGGAATTGCCAGTCATGATTTCGGCCGACAAGAACATCAAATACGACGAGGTGATACAAGCCATCTCGGAAGCCAAAAAACTTGGGATAGAGCGAGTTGGGCTAGCTACCAAATGAAGCTAGTTTTATGACCGCAGTTTTATGACAGACACCACCCCGTACACCGTACCGAGAGAACCAGGTCGCTGGCGCGCCATCACGCTGGCGGCCGCGGTGCATGCCGCCTTGCTGGTATTTTTCTGGATAGGGATAGACTGGCAGAGCGAAACTCCGGTCGCCGTGCAAGCCGAAATCTGGGACATGCAGGCGAAGGAAGCAGCACCACTGCCGCCCGAACCGGAACCGACGCCACAACCCAAACCAGAGCCACAACCTATCATCAAGGAAACGCCTAAAGCGGAACCGATAGAGCCGCCTGCGCCAAAAGTAGACATCGCACTGGAACGCGAAAAGAAACGCAAGGAGCAGGAGCGCAAGGACAAACTGGCGCAGGAAGAAAAAGAGAAAAAGCTCAAACAACAGGCTGAGCAGGACAAACAGCAAAAGCTGGAGAAACAGGCAGCCGACAAAAAAGCCGCAGAGCAACAGCAAAAAGCGGATCTTGAGAAAAAACGCAAACAGGAAGCAGCCGACGCTGCCGTACGCGACAAGATACGCGCTGATGAAATGCGCCGCCTGACTGGTGCAGTCGGCAGCGGCGGTACCGGCGAAGCCGCCAAATCGCAAGGCAGCGGCCGTGCAGATAGTGGCTATGCCGATAAAATCCGTGCCAAGATCCGCCAAAACACGACTTTTATCGTCCCGGACAACTTAAGCGGGAATCCTGCTGCCGAATTCGATGTCGAACTGCTGCCTGACGGCTCGCTGCGTGGTGAACCACGCCTGCGCAAGTCATCCGGCGTAGGCGGTTTCGATGAAGCCGTCAAACGCGCGATCGAACGTTCGCAACCCTTTCCACCCGATAAATCCGGCACAGTTCCGAGCCGCTTTATCGTCGTTCACAAACCGAAAGATCAGTAAGCCATGATAAAGACTACTTTCTTACGCTCATTCGCGGTAATTGCCCTCTTCATTACCACCCTCGCCCATGCGCAATTACGAGTGGAAATTGCAGGCGTCGGCGCCAACCAGATCCCGGTCGCCATTGCCGCCTTCGGCGACGAAACCCTTGCTCCACAGCAAATCAGCGCCATCATCAAGGCTGACCTGCAACGCAGCGGCTTCTTCAAAATCATCGATACCGGCGGCGTCCTGACCGAAAACTCGCAACTCAACCTTGCCGACTGGAAATCACGCGGTGCAGACGCTATCGTGGTTGGCAGTGTGTCGCGCCTGGCAGATGGTCGCTTTGAAGTGCGCTACCGCTTGTTCGATACCGTCAAAGGCATGCAACTGTCGTCACTGGCCCTGGCCTCGCAACCGCAATTCCTGCGCGTTTCGGCCCACAAGGTAGCCGACGACGTCTATGAAAAGCTGACCGGTATCAAAGGTGCTTTCGCCACCCGCATCGCCTACGTCACCAAATCGGCCAAGGAATTCCGCCTCGAAATCGCCGACTCCGACGGTGAAGGCACGCAGGTAGCATTGCGCTCGAACGAACCTATCATCTCGCCTTCATGGTCGCCGGACGGCACCAAAGTTGCCTATGTTTCATTTGAAAACAAAAAACCGGTCGTCTACATCCAGGATCTGGTGAGCCGCAAACGTACCGTCGCCGCCAACTTCAAGGGCAGCAACTCTGCACCATCGTGGGCACCGGACGGCAATCGCCTGGCAGTCGCATTGTCACGTGACGGTCTGACCCAGGTCTTTATCGTCAACGCTGACGGCACCGGCCTGCGCCGCCTGAGCAATTCGAACGGCATCGACACCGAGCCGCAATTCTCGGCCGACGGCCAAAGCATCTTCTTCACCAGCGACCGCAGCGGCGGCCCGCAAATCTACAAAATGAGCGCGAATGGCGGCGAAGCACGCCGTGTCACCTTCAGCGGCAGCTACAACATCAGCCCGCGCATTTCGCCGGATGGCAAATATTTGGCCTATATTTCGCGCCGCGAAGGCAAATTCCAACTATTTCTGCTGGATTTGAGCAATGGTCAGGAACAACGCCTGTCTGATACCGTCAAAGACGAATCACCGAGTTTTTCGCCGAACAGCAAATATTTGATGTATGCAACCGAATCCGGCCGTCGCGGTACGCTGGCAGTGGTTTCGGTTGACGGTCAGGTAAAACAGCGTCTGACCACACAGGCAGGCGATATACGTGAGCCCACATGGGGCCCGTTTATGAAATAATGCACACCATATCGATTTTTAACACCCAACGCTTAACTTACACAAACAGGGGAATAACATGCGCGCCTTAACATCCGTTTTTATCTTATCAAGTGCTCTGCTGATGGCAGCCTGCTCGTCGACCAAACTGGACGACAAAGCACCAGTAGAAGATCGTACTGGCTCCAGCTCCGCAGTTGATCCACGCTCGGTTGGTACCGTCAATGCATCCAGCGATCCATTGAACGACCCACAAGGTGTATTGGCTAAACGCAGCGTCTACTTCGACTACGACAGCTACGTCGTCAAGCCAGAGTTCCAGCAAGTCGTTGAAAACCACGCCAAATACCTGAAGAGCAATCAAGGTCGCAAAATCATCATCCAGGGTAATACCGATGATCGCGGCGGTGCAGAATACAACCTGGCACTCGGTCAAAAACGTGCAGAAGCAGTACGTAAATCCCTGTCCCTGTTAGGTGTACCTGAATCGCAAATGGAAGCCGTCTCCCTGGGCAAAGAAAAACCAAAAGCACTGGGTAGCGACGAAGCAGCATGGGCAGAAAACCGCCGTGCCGACATCGTTTATTAATCTTTGCTAGCCAATGATTAAAAAGACTCTTATTGCGGCCTTGATGGCCGCATTTTCTTGTGCGTCGCTGTCAGCGCATGCCGCGCTGTTCGGCGACGATGAGGCACGCAAAGCGATCATCGACTTGCGTGCCAAAGTCGATGCCGTCCAGCAAAGCAAAGCAGAAACATCCGCCGTGCTGACGCTCTCCAACCAGAACGACGCATTGAAGCAGGAAATCTCCCGCCTCAATGGTCAGATCGAAGTCTTGTCGAATGAAGTGCAAAACCTGCAGCAAAGACAAAAAGACTTCTACGTCGATCTCGATAATCGTCTGCGCAAGCTGGAGCCACAAGTCGTTGCTGTTGACGGCAAGGATGCGATGGTCGGCCAGTCGGAACAAAGCGCTTACGACAACGCCCTCGCCTTATTCAAGGCTGGCGACTACAAAAAGTCAGGCACTTCGTTTGCAGACTTCATCCAGCGCTATCCTGAATCTGCCTACGCACCTTCGGCCCAGTACTGGATAGGCAATGCTTACTACGCGCAGCGTGACTACAAGAATGCGATCACTGCGCAGCAGGCACTGTTGAAAAAATATCCGGAGAATCCTAAAGCTGCTGACGCCTTGCTCAACATCGCCAGCTCGCAAGTGGAATTGAAAGACCGTCCGGCAGCCAAGAAAACCTTGGAATCGCTGGTCGCAAAATTCCCGAATGCTCCGGCTGCACAAACAGCAAAAGAACGCCTGGCAAACTTTAAATAATCAGCACACATATAAACAGCGGCCTATCTACTTATAGTCGCCAGTAAATATGTTTTAACGCTTGCCCCCTCGCCCGCCAGTCGGGCGATTTTTTTTGCCCGCAGTAAGCCCCGCACTACCAGTGCAAGACAGGCATCATGTGACTACAGACTGAGGGAAATACAGAGGAAAAGTGCAGGCCATGCCCGCGCCAAATCACGGGATAGAAAAAACCTTAGATAAAAAGCAGAGATGTGATTGACAGGGGTAATAAACGTTCCTATAATAGCTTTCTTTCGGGTCGTTAGCTCAGCTGGTAGAGCAGCGGACTTTTAATCCGTTGGTCGCAGGTTCGAATCCCGCACGGCCTACCACGAATTCACAAGGGTCTAGATGAAAATCTAGACCCTTTCGTGTTTCTGGAATCTGAAAACATGAACACCTCTTCATGTCCTCCATGCAGCTTTACAGCTGTCGATCTGTTTCGCAAATAATCATCCGAGTACCGTGACGGCTACAACAGCCGACTATTTGCGATTTTTATATCGGATCAATAGCGACAGCAATTACGCTGCGAGCTTCTCCGTTTTTCTATCGATATATTCACGCGCCGTCAGTATGCCTTGCGCTATGCAGGCTTCCTGCGTCGGATAGGAATGACCATCCGGAACTTCCTTGTCCTTGAAGTCGGTACCGATGTGCTCGGTCACGATGATGCGTGGAATGTAGGCGTTATCTTCCCGCTTGGTATCGATACGCGACATATGTGCGGATACCTGTACCGCGACACTCCAGCCTTTATAGGTTTCGTAATGAGATAGTGATTTTGTTTCCGTTGATTTCATGCCTGCTCCATGTGGTGTGGGTGATATCAGCGCGACTGCCTAGATAGCTGACGCCTTGCGAAGACATCTAAGTATAAGCAAACATCCGCTCCCGTATCAATCCATGTAGCAGGCCGCCGCGTCAGCAAGGCAAAGTCTGCATAATCTGCGCGATGCGCTGTTTATGCGACTCATCGCCACGTGCAGTCGCCAGCTCAAACCCTATCCTGAATCCTTCCGTACCAACCAGCACGCAGTAACTGACCCTGCCCTTGAACTCCAGCGGCAGCGTACGCTGATCGACGGTGATGTTGAAAGCGAGGCTGGCGGTATGCCCTACCGATAAAGGCGACTCCACCATGATGCTCATGTCATGCGGTGAAATGTCTATCGTTCTTGCGTGTGAGTAGTGATCCCGGCCCAGGTTGAGGATGGCGCGGCGGCGGAATATTTTGCGGTCTGCGGATGGTGCTATGCGCGGGAGTAAGGCCAGATCATGCGTCGCCATTTTTGTCCTTTCGGTATTGAACAACGTGCGGCAGTGCATCTGATGACGTGTGCCGGATGTCTCATCTTACGAATTACAAAGAAAAAACCAACGAATGTTTTACGATATCCATATGACGAAAATCGTGCATGCCATAGGCGGACATCAGGCCCCAGATTCAGAGCGCATAAGATGAAAATCCGCCTGGCATCTGAGCTCATGTATACTGCGGGTTCAATTATTGAAGGCGAAGAGGCACGCCATGATGCCTGTGGAGAAGATATGAATACCAAGTGGAGAATCATCGTTACGATATTCGTAATTGGCGTTACGGCAATTTCCTTGTACGTGAATCCTTAAACAAGGTGCAGCCAAGCTCAGTTGTAAGGCACGGGCGTGCCTTACCTGTAGCCTGAAAGAACCAGCAGCAAGCTGGCTCAGCCCATCTATGTATTAATCTGCAATTTTCCCCGGCAGCAACGCCACGCCTCAGTAATAGAGGAAGCCCAAAGCCTCACGCAAGCGGTCACCGGTAGTACGCATGCGATCCCAGCGCTCTATCGATACATCTCCCTGGCGGAATTCACGGAAGTAATCATTCGTTTGCAGTTGATTCATGACTGCGTCGATATTGCTTGCACTTCTATTGGCGAAGCCAAACCTGTCACGTAAAGCCTTCATCCGGCTCGCCATCGAATCACCTGCCTCTTGGGGCGACTCCGAGACTTGTACCGGTGATCTTGGTGTGACCAGGATGAGTGCCGAACGCATTAAATCATTGGTCTTCTTGTTCGAGAACAGATACTGCAAACCTGGGACATCCTGCAGTCCAGGTACACCATCGCGTGTATTCGAGCTCGACTTCTCGCTCAAACCACTCAGGATCAGGGTATCGCCCATATTCATCACGACATTCGCATTCGCAGTAATCTCGCCGATTTCAATCTGGTAGGCCACGCGCGGATTGTCTGAACTTGCATTCAGCGCAGTGCGTTGCGCTTCAACCTTCATTTGCACCCGTCCCTGTTGCAGGAACACTGGCGTAATCGCCAGCTTGATACCAAAGCGCTTATCCAGTGGCACGATGGTGGTGCCGCCATTGAAACTGGTCGAAACCACACCCGCGCTCAGATTGGTGCCTGAGAAGAATTCCGATGGCAGACCTTCGATTGCAGCCAAAGTAGGACGCGCCAGTACTTCATTGACCGAGCTGTTTGCATTCGCGATATTCAGCGAATAAGTCAGTGCCGGTATGCTCACTGCGCGCGTGATGGCGGTGCTGACGTTGGGCGCTGCGCCGTTGGTGCTACTCGAAGTGATGACACGTGAATACGCAGGTGCATTGTTAGTAGACGAACCCAGTTGCAGCGTCAGCGTACTCAGCAGGTTGACGCCTTTGGAGGTCGTAATCAACTCTTGCGTGGACAAGAGCACCACGTCGATCAACAACATGCGCGGGCCGCCACTGCCGCCACTCACAGCGGCAGCATTTGCTGGAGCGTCAACAGGTGTGCCGTCACCGGTGGATGACGCGCCAGATGTTGCAGGTCCTGCCGGATTTGCATCTGTCTGATCTGCACTTGGAGGACGCGGCGCAGGTCGCGCCGGTACGTTGAATGCCTGTGCCAATTGCTGCGGCGGTTCGCCCGCAGCGCCTTGCGTCCAGGCCGCTTTAATCATACCGTCGGCAGGCTGGCCCTTGGCAGCCGCCGTCGTTTGTTCCTGCTTGAGGTAAAAAGCCTTCCATTGCGATAAACGTCTGTCCGCACGTTCCGCCTCCAGACTACCGCCATCTATCTTGCTCAAAGCGTCGCGCATCTGCTCCGCCTGGGCAAAGTTGCCGCATGATGCGTAGACCGAGATACTGGAACGCAAAAACACGCGATTGCTTTCTGTCGAGGTTTTCTGGAACTGGTCCGCCATCGCACAAGCGGTCTTCGCATCGCCAGTCAGGTAAGACGCCACCATCAAACCGTAAATGGAAACAGAGCTCTCAGGCGTCATCAGCAAGACATCGGAGAAAGCCAGCCTGGCCCGGTCGAACTGCTTGAGGTCCATATAGGTGAGACCAAGGAATTCCTGCGCGATCCAGTTGCTGGGATCGATGCGCAATGCTTGCTGGTAGCCTTCCAGCGCCATCTCGCCTTTTTGCGTATCGCCCTGCCGCGCTTGCAAGTGATAGACAAAGCCATTCAGGAAGTGCAGATAGGAGTTGCGCGGGTCCAGCTGCAAGGCTTCATTAATGGTCTGATTAGCCTTGCCCAGCTCCATCTGCTTGATCGCATCAACAGTGGCAGTGACCTTGGCCAATACCTCGGTGTCCTGCATGCCTGCCGGAACCAATGGTAATTCGCGCACCATATCGACGAAAGATTTTGCTGGTGCGGTAGCGGCAAGGGCTGGCATTACCGTGAGTGCCAGCGCGACGGCTGCGCAGATTTTGCGCAAGCCTGATTTGTGATGGATTTTTTTCATATGCAATCAAACAGCCTGGAAAAACAAAATAATTGACGAGTTGTAAACGACGAATGGCCCCGGAGTTCCGAGGCCATTCATATCAGGTCTTAGCGCGGCCCGGTAGAAGAGAAGATGAGTTGATCCACCTCTGATCCGGAACGTCCGGCCATACAACCAAGTTTTTGTCCGGGTGTAACGGAGTAGGAGTTCGCCCCACCACCACTACCACCATATCTGCCGAAGGTTCTGCCCTGGTTACTGATAAAGGTTACGGCATCCATGCTGCCACCGCTGCGGTAGTCAACACGTGTAATGTATTCACCAGCTGCCAGCATCACGGTCTGCGTATTCTTCAATTTGCCATGCACACCACCCCACTGACCATTCGCATACAGGAATTGCACGCCATCGAGGCGCTTGCCGGAACTGGTCTTGAATCCAATTACATGTGTATTGCGGCATTGTGCGGCATCGCTCCACTGACCACCGCCACCACCACCTGCACGGCGTGGACCTGCAACCGGACCGGCATAAGCAGAATCAGGACCGGCGTTGCGATTTTCGTCTTCACCGTAATTCATCCAATGGTCAAGCGCATCGTCATAATTGTCTACGCCAAATGCTTTTTGCAAATCTGAATAACGATTCAGGTAACTCTGCATGCTGACATCTGCACTACCCTGGCGACCCAGTGCAATGCCTTCATCCAGCCAGTTCTGCAATGCACACTGCAATTTGTTGCTCGGTGTCGGGCATGCAGCCTGCACGTCGAGGTAACGGTTCCAGTAGTAAGTGGCGCTGAATTCCGGGCTGCCCTGACGGCCTTCGTTAAAGCCGTTGTTCATCCAGTGTTCTTTCAGATCAACTTTGGCATTCACGACATCCGGATTCTTATCGTAGTAGTAGTCCCAATCAAATACGGAAGCAGCAAATTTCGGATCCGGGCCTTTCTTATGTTTCTTTTTCTTGCCGAGGCGCTTAAAGGCATTACCTGCGTCACGGAATGCATTACTCGCAGCATTGGTCGCCTTGTTTGCAACGTCGCGGGCTGCATTCTTGGTTTGCTCGTATTGCTTACGTGCGTCATCGGCTGCTTTCTGGGCAGCCTTGGCTGCATCTTCCGCTGCCTTTTGCGAAGCCTTGGCAGCGTCTTCGGCTGCTTTCTGCGATTCTGCTGCAGCCTTCTTCGCTGCATCTTCAGCGGCCTTGGTCGCGATCAGAGCGGCATCGGAGATTTTCTTCAATTCCGCATTGGCCATATCAGCCGTGTAACCGCTCAGGTTCTTATACTCGCCGGCGATCTTGCGATAGGCGGCTTCCAGTTCCTTGCCGATACAACCAGTGATTTTCGACGGATCGACGTTGACGCCGCCTTCTGCATCAAAAATCTGTGCCAGGTCGGTAGTCGGTTTGATCTCAAGTGATGTTTTGATTTCAAACGGATTGATACAGCTGGCATTGACTTCGATGCTCATCTTGGTCGGACCCATCACGATCGCGATTTTTTGCCCGGCCAGATTGCCTTTGAAGGCCATGTCCTGGCGTTTCATGTCGATCCGGGTTTCCTGTGACAGACGGAACGGTACTTTGCCCAAAGGCCCGAGTCGCAGCGATACATCTGCGCCCGCACCGTTGTAATAACCATTAACGCCTGCTGACACATCGGTCCAGCCCAGGGTCTGACCAAAAGCCGCTACCTGGCCACCCGAGGCGTAATAAGGACCGCCGTCCGCCAATGGACCCAGTACGATGATGTTGAAGTACTTATCGTCATCCGGCCACGGCTTGGTCGCATCGCCGAATTTGTATGCAGGCGGTGGGTTCGGATTCTTCATCTTGAACATGGCCAAAGGTTTAGCCATTGCCAGCAATGGCTCCTTGAACGAACCAATGCCGCGGACGAAACCGCCGCCGTATTTGGCCAGGCGCGGATCAGGCGAGGCCATCGCAACGATGACACGCGCAGCGTCTTCCATCGTGAACGAAGCCGGGGTCGCCATGCGGAAATTGAAGTCCAGGAAGTCCATCACGCCTTCCGGTGTCAATGGTGTCTGGAATTGCAGCAGGATTTTCTTGTCGCCTACACCCTGGAACTGGGCGTTACCCTTGTAACCGAAAGTCAGGCTGTTGTTGATGAAGAAGGTTGCATCCGTCAACGTAACCGGCGGCAGCATCATAGGCAGTCGGGAGTTCGGTGCAAACTGGAACTCGACGAAGGCTTCCGGCATGGCCGCCTTGGCGCCGGCTTGCTTCATGGTCGCGCCATCCGCCATCTCACTGGCAACGTCAATACCGGTACCTGCGCCGCTGGAAATATCCATAGGGATAGGCATCACGATCGCCGCACGCATGGTCAACTGATCAGCACGCACGCCCAGCGATTCCATCGTCAGCTTGATCGGCCCGCCCAGGTTCGCGCGCGCTGCCATTTGTGCACCAGCCGCGAAATTCAGCGAGCTCACACCAAAATAGCTTTCGTCGACGACTTTCTTCAAGTCGGGAGGCATGCGCGCTGTGGTCAGATCGAATTCAGCAGTAGAAATCGAAATCATCAGCGAGCGTAATGAAGTTTGACCCATCACATTCTGCACCTTGTTGCCAAACAGCTTAGGCATCGATATCTGCTTATCGACCACGATGATGAAAGTTTGTTGCGCACTATTGCTAGTGAAAAAATACAGCTGAACCTTACCCTTGCTGGTGGAGTAGCAACCACTCAGGCCACCACCACAGCTGGTCTTTTTAAGGTCACTGACCATTTTTTGCAGGTCATCCTTGACGTCCAGCGCCAGGCCGCCCAGCATTTTTTTCAGTGCTGGTTTGATGTTAGGAGCGTCACTGGCATGTGCCGATTGCTGGATCGCCAGGCTGCCAACCAGCAAAAAACTGGCAAGAGTGAACGTTTTTTTGAGGATGCGAGAAACCGAAAAGCGCGCTGCAGTTGCGGAAGAGTTCATGTTTACTACCCTGTTCACCAAGAATGGCAAGAGTGTAGACATTTCCACCTAGAAACTTCATGAGCAACTCTAAGCAATCCTGAGCAAAACGCGACTTCTTTCTGCGCTGCACAGAAACGAGCGCGAACTGCACCATTCCGGGTCACGCAAACCTGGTGGCAGATGCAGTTTTATGACGGCGACATGACAGGAGCGAGCCGTCCGCGACGGCTGCAGGGTAGCGCTTAGATCAAGGACAGATTTTGCTTTGTTCGTGGAAGCGGTAACCGATAGCGCGCAAAGTACTGACCGGCAGCGCGTGACCGGATGCATCCTCGACCTTGCGGCGCAGCCGATTCATCTGGGTATCCAGGCGACGCTGGTCATACTCGATGTAATCCTCACCCAGCGCACTAACGATACTTTTACGCGTCACACACTCGCCGCCACTCATCAGGGCCAGCAAGACGATGTGATCCTGTTCGGAGAGCGCGATACTGACGCCGTTCGGCGAAATCAGACGGCGCGGCGAAGCGGATAATTGCCAGTACTTGGTGTATTCAGGTATGAGTTGCGGTGCGACTATTTCACCGTGGTCGAATTTACGGTCAGTGATATCGCGCGCCACACCTATCCTGACCTGATGTTCCTCGGACCAGGAAGCGGACCAGCTGATGTAGACGACGCTGCCATCCTTGCGGATATAGCGATTTTCAAAGTAACGCTGCAGGTAACCACCCATGACGCGATCAATGGATTGCTCGGTGCGGTTCCTGTCCTCGGGATGAACCAGGTCCAGCATGTATTTGCCGACCATCTCCTCCGGCGTATAACCAAAAATGCGCTCGCACGCACCTTTCACCGACAGGCATTTACTGTCTGCATCTACTGCACAAATCGCATCCAGCATTAAATCGCCGTAATCACTTTTGGGTGGACTGCTTTTTACTTCCGTTTGCATCTCATGCTCATTCAACAATTTCTGCCCAGCGTCGTTCGTCATATCAGGTAATCAGTTTGAAACTTTAGTTGGCTAAGCATGCATCGGTCTATCCTGTACTGCGCTAAGTATTCTACGGAAACACGGGAACGCTTGCAGCTTGTATTCAAGATGTCTGCGCGATTTAACGCCCTCAAACCTAAAAGACACAATTCAACCGGCAAAAACACGCGTAAACACGATTCGCGATAAACAAGCGCACTGCTTATCGAACTACGCGCCTTACAGTTATTCAGAGATAAAGACTTTCACCAAACAATCCGCAGCAAATAAAAAACCGCCGAAAGGCGGTTCTTATTTGTAATGCACCAAAGTACAAGCGATGTTAACGCTGCATACCCCAGCGTTGCACTGTCGCTTTTTCCAGCGTGCGGAACACGATGTTCTCGACCAGCAAGCCGATCAGGATGACAGTCGCCAGCCCTGCAAACACCTTATCGGTATATAGCTCATTGCGGTTCTGGAAGATGTACCAGCCCAGCCCGCCCTTACCCGACGATGCGCCAAATACCAGCTCGGCCGCAATCAGGGTACGCCAGGCAAACGCCCAGCCTATCTTCAGTCCCGACAAAATAGCCGGTAAAGCTGCCGGCACCAGTATTTGCAAGACATACGGAATGCCACGCAAACCATAGTTACGTCCCGCCATACGCAAGGTTTCCGGCACACCCCGGAAGCCGGCATACGTATTCAGGGCCAGCGGCCACAGTACCGAATGCACCAGTACAAACACCAGGCTGCCGCGGCCTATGCCAAACCACAGCAAGGCCAAAGGCAGCAAGGCGATCGCCGGCAAAGGGTTGAGCATGGATGTCAGCGTATCCAGCAAATCGCGCCCCAACTGCGTCGATACCGCCAGCGTGGTCAGAATGAACGCGGCCAGTACCCCTATCGCATACCCCTGCAACAATACCGATAAAGAGATCGCTACCTTCTCTATCAATTCGCCGCTGCTGATCCCTTCGACCAGGGCTTGCGCCGTCGCCATAAAGGTCGGCAACAGCAACTCATTGTTTTGCCAGCGCGCCGCCAGTTCCCAGATCAGCGCCAGCACGACCAGAATCACACTCTTGCGCAGCCAGCCTTGCGCCCATAGTCGTGCCGTCCACGGCAATGCACGCTCTACCGGCAATTCGGTAAAAGGTTCCAGTTTGCGCTCATACTCCGGCCGCACTGGTGGGTATAAGGTACTACTCATGATGGCACGCCCGCTTCTTCTTCAAACAACATGTGATGTATGCGTTGTGCCGTGTTCTGGAATTCTGTACTGCCGGCACTCGCCAACGAGAATTCATGGCTGTTGATCTCGGCCCGCATACGACCCGGATGCGGTGACAGCAAGGCGATGCGATTGCCGACGACCAGTGCTTCTTCTATCGAATGTGTGACGAACAGCAAGGTAAAACGCACTTCATCCCACAGCTGCAGCAATTCTTCCTGCATCTTGCGACGCGTCAATGCATCAAGTGCTGCGAATGGTTCATCCATCAGCAATACGCGCGGCTGCATCGCCAGCGCGCGCGCAATCGCCACGCGCTGCTTCATACCACCGGAGAGTTGATGCGGATGGACATCGGCAAATTTGCTCAGACCAACCTTGGCGAGATAATGCAAGGCGCGCTCTTCCGCTTCCTTGCGACCCAGCGTACGCGAGGCGAGCAAGGGGAACATGACGTTTTGCCTGACCGTTTTCCACGGTGACAATTGGTCAAACTCCTGAAATACGACAATGCGATCCGGTCCCGGTGCGGTGACGGCCTTGCCGTCCAGGCGGATTTCACCGCCTACAGGCGGAATAAAACCAGCGACTGCTTTCAGCAACGTAGATTTGCCGCAACCGGATGGCCCCAGCAAGACGAAGCGATCTGCCTGATGAACATCGAAACTGACCCGATGCGTGGCACGTACCACGCGCTCCGGAGTACGGTATTCGAGGCTGACGTCATCCACCTGCAGCAACGGAGCCGAGCCGAGCAGGATGTCAGCATCACGCTTTCCGCTCTCGCGCAGCGCAGGTGCTTCAGGTATGAAGCCCGAAGTACCCCGTAGGATAGCCGTACTATTCATGAGAGCTCCTTGGCAATGCACCAGCGATGTTCAACAGAAAACGTGCAGTCATGACGATCAGCTACCCGGTTGCGCGTAAGCTTCTTCAAAGAAGTAATCTTTCCACGATGCCGCCTTGTTTTTAATCACGCCCAGTTTGTGCAACTCATCGGCATAGACGAAGGTACGGTGTGGCGACACGGTGAAATCGTTTTCCGGATCTTCCACGATCTTGCGTACCAGTTCTGGCGACAGCTTGGATTTCTGGATGCGGATGAAGGTATCTGCCGCTTTCGCTTTATCCGCCTTGATCAGTTGTGCAGCTTCCACCAGTGCGCTGTAGAAAGCCTTGTAGGTTTTCGGATTTTCATCATGGAATTTCTGCGTGGTGTACAGCACGTTGAAAGTCGCAGGGCCGCCGAGGATGTCGTAGGAGCTGATGACCTTATGCACATTGCTGTTCGCTGCCAGTGCCTGGTAGTAGAAAGGCGCGCTGGAGAAATGCGTATTGATTTCCGAACCACCGGCGATCAGTGCTGCGGTCGCATCCGGATGCGGCAGGCTGACAGAGATATTGTCGAATTTCTTGAAATTGTCTTTACCAAACTGACGTGCTGTTTCGATTTGCAAGGTACGCGACTGGAAGCCGACACCTGCCGCAGGAACCGCGATGCGATCCTTGTCGCTCAAATCCTTCAGTGTTTTCACGGCGGGATTGTTCGACAACAGATAGTTAGGCAAGGAACCGAGTGCAGCGACCGCTTTCACGTTTTGCTTGCCACGGGTGCGATCCCACATCGTCAGCATAGGCGGTACACCTGCCGACACCACATCCAGTGCACCAGCCAGCAAGGCTTCATTCATCGCCGTTGCACCCGAGATGCTGGCCCAGTCGACCTGGATATCTATACCTTGTTGCTTGCCGTATTTTTCGATCAATTGGCGATCACGCACCACATCGAGGATGAGGTAGCCGATACCAAACTGCTGCGCGATGCTGATCTTGCCTTCTGCACGTGCAGGCAAGGCTGACAACAAAGCTGTAGCAACGGCGATAACACCAAATGCAGCGCCGACCCAGCGACGACGTGGAGCACGATACGTGCGATTCAAATGAGACATGAGAACTCCGCAATATTGAATGAATGATGAAGATGGAAACAGGATTCAGAACGGCACATCGCCTTCTATCGTGGTGCGATACAACTTGCGACGCAGATTTTCCGGACAACCCGCTGCCAGATGCATCAGCGAACGGTTATCCCAGAAGATCAGGTCATGCGGTTGCCAGCGATGGCGATAGACGTGTTCAGGTTTGACGCTGTGGTCAAATAATTGCTGCAGCAGGTCGCGGCTTTCGTCTTCCGGCAAGCCGGCGATACGCGTGGTGAAATGCTCACTGACGAACAAGGCTTTACGCCCCGTTTCCGGATGCGTACGCACGACAGGTTGCAGCACTGGTTTGACCTTGGCGATTTGTTCAGCTGTGAGATTCGGACGCCAGGGGTTGCGACGCTGCAGCTCGGCATATTGCGCCAGATAGCTGTGCTCTGCCTTCAGGTTGGCGATCTTGTTGCGCAGATGGCTATCCAGCGTATCCCACGCCAGATGCATGTTCGCGAACAAGGTATCGCCGCCTTCTGCTGGCAATTCCTGCGCATGCAGCATCGAGCCTAAACTGGGCACTTCTACATACGACAAATCCGAGTGCCAGAAATGACCGGCATCGCCGAGACCGATAGGCTCGCCGTTCTCCTTGATATTCGAGATGATCAGGATTTCCGGATGACCCGGCAACTGGAATTGATGCAGCACATGAATCTGCAGTTCGCCAAAACGACGGCTGAATGCTATTTGCTGTGCAGGAGTAATTTTTTGATCACGAAACACCAGCAAGTGATGATCCAGATGCGCCTGATGCACACGTGAAAAATCAGCGTCGTTAAGAGGACTCGTCAGATCCAGCCCGAGTAATTCAGCACCCAGCGGTGCATCAAATAACTGGATCTTGAAGGATGCGTTGGCTTCAGCAACAGGAACGGCAGACATAATTAAAAACCATATACTTAGCAGATAATGAAAATAAGTTTATCTGCCGTGCCTGCTGCTGCAAACGAATCATTCCGCGTAACCATATGCGATTTTTAATGGATGTCTTTCCATCTTCAATCTGCAACGGCTACAGACGCATTGAAAATATTCGTCTGGTCCTGCCTGTCAGCGCTGCCTAGACATTCCGGCTCTGGGCCTGCGTGATATTGCTGTCGGCCGGCACGCTATGCGTAAGCCAGACGCCACCACCGATCGTCGTGCCCTTGCCTATCGTGATGCGTCCCAGCACTGTAGCACCGGCATAGATGACGACATCATCTTCAACAATAGGGTGACGTGGATTGCCTTTGATTAAAGAGCCGCTTTCATCTGCCGGGAAACGTTTGGCGCCCAGGGTGACCGCCTGGTACAACCGGACCCGGTTACCGATTACTGCAGTTTCTCCGATCACGACACCGGTGCCGTGATCAATGAAGAAGCTGCTGCCTATTTCCGCACCCGGATGTATATCAATACCAGTACCGGAATGCGCGATGCGTGAAATCAGGCGCGCCAGGAAAGGTGCGCCGAGGTTATGCAAGGCATGCGCAAAGCGATGGTAAATAATCGCCGTCATGCCGGGATAGCACACCAGTATCTCCGACACGCTGTGCGCCGCCGGATCACCGTGATACGCCGCCTGCAAGTCAGTCACCAGCACGTCACGGATATGACGCAACTGGCTGGCAAAGTTACGGGTGATTTCTATTGCTTCGCGATCGAGGTCGGCTGCATCGTTACCTGTTTTAAGCACCGGCTGAGCGTCGTCTTCATCACCCTGTCGCGATACAAACAGCAAGCCGCGTCGTACCTGTTCGGCCAGGTCATTCAGCGCAGTATTGAGCTTATCGCCGACAAAGTAATCGATGCTTTCATCTGTCAGCACCGGCTGTCCGTAATGCGTAGGAAACAAGGCTGCCGAGAGGCCATCGAGGATTTTTTGCAATGCTTCGCGCGACGGCAACTCACGTATCTGGCCGCGATAACGGATGTTGTGTGTTTCTTCACGTGACTGGCGCAGGGATTTAACGACACCGTCCAGTCCCCAGGTACCGACGGGAACGGGAACGACGAGTTCTAATGAGGGACGTAATTTGGACATGGAGAGCGCTCTGTAAGGTGGTTTTGATTATAGAAGTCGCGTCCCGACCTTGAATACGAATAAAACTGCATATGCAAAATCGGAAATTGTTAGCACGAACTCAAGAATCATTTGCCGTGTATGTAGTCTGAACATAACCAGTTCAACAGGAGCAAATCATGGCGATCCAGGATGAAACCGCTTTTTTTGAAAATGAATTGAGGCAACGTTTTGACGCACTTGCAATATGGGCGGTACGCAACCGCCCTTACACCGGTACCAGCCTGAAACTGAGCGATTTTGATGACAGCTGGAAAGAAATCTGGCGCCTGGCACGGGATGGAGTCGATGCCGGGAAGCGCAACGCCGCCGTGCCCGAGCCGTCCGAAAACGGCCCGCAATATATCAATAGCAATCCGGCCCCGTGGCCCTGAAACGGCATCAGCCGTAACGAAAAATGCATTTCGTATCGTAAAAAGCGGCTACTGTGGCGGATAAATGTGGCCGTGTTTACATCCGTTGTTCCATTACTACACAGCATTTATTTAGTGAACTTTATAGCAATTTAGTGTCCAATAAGTAAGCCGCTTCGCTGATGATAGTGAGGCTGCCAGAACGTTCCCAGGCAAACCCGGCAAGGGCTAGGCCCGGGAAGTCGAGGAGGCGTTCCTACGCATAACTGTTCAACCTGAAAGGAAGATCATCATGAAAAAAATTATTTCGATTGTATGTGTTCTTGCCATGAGCATCGGCCTCAGTGCCTGCAACACATTCAAAGGCGTAGGACAAGATGTGCAACGCGGCGGTGAAAAAATTCAGGATGCAGCATCAGGTAAATAATTCATCTGACAGCGGCCCAATTAAAAAGAGCGTGTATAGCTACACGCTCTTTTTTTATCTGCTTACATCTCACAACTGAACAGCGTCTCCCCTATTCAATTGCGTAATTACTTATTGCTTTTTAATCGTCAGATTATTCAGCACGGAATTCACACCTTCAACCTCGCCGGCAATTTTTGCCGCACGGTCTATCTGGGTCTGATTATTTACCGCACCGCTGAGGCTGACGACACCCTTCGAGGTATCCACCACGACATCCAGGCCTTTAACGTCAGAGTCGGCCAGCAAGGCTGATTTCACTTTGGTCGTGATAACGGTATCGTCCACTATCTGCCCTGCACTCTTGCCAGCGTTGGCATCAGCAGGTGCGCCCGGTGCTGCAGGAGCGGTTTCCGGAACCGGTGTCGGCGGCGTCACTCCGGCTGCTGCCGGCGCTTCGCTCGGTGCAGTCGGAGTCGGCGTCGCGCTGCTGCTCTCTTCGGTCGGTGTACGACGTTCACAACCCGCCGCAAATAATACGGCCATCAACGAGGCTGCGATCGCTACCTTAGAATTATTTGACAGTGTCTTCATCATTTTTCCCTTTCATGGAATAAGTATTCAAATACTCCAATCGTGTAATCGGAAGCAAAGAATTCTCGTGGACTGAAGCCCCGACTTGTTTCAACGCAATATGCCTAAAACAAACCAGTTATCTTCTTGACCATGCTTTAACACGAAGGTTCGGGATAAATAAAATGATGTGCTGTCAGAGGGAAAGTATCGGCAACATTTACACACGTTTGAAAAATTTACATACGTAAAAACGAAAAAAGAGCTGCGCATGAGAATGCGGCAGCTCTTTTTTCAGGGATGTATTGAGACAGCGACGACGGTTACGCGGCCAGTGGTTGCATACGCGCCAGTGCCTGCAACAGCAAATCCGGATCGCCCAATGCCAGCTTCTTCGAATCCGACAAGGTCTGGCGAAAGCCACGTGCATTCGGTAAACCTGCCATCAAACCCAGCATGTGGCGCGTGATGGTATTGACCTTCAGACCGCCGCCTTTTTCGCTCTTGCCGTGTAACTGCAATTGCGCATGGATGTAAGGGATCATCGCCTGCACCACTTCTGCCCGTGTCTTCGGCGTGCTGTCGTCACCGTAGTAACGCGCATCGAAAGTGCTCATCAAAAACGGATTATGGTAGGCCTCACGTCCCAGCATCACGCCATCGACGTGCTGCAGATGCGTGTCGATTTCTGCGAGGGTCTTGGTACCACCGTTGATGATGATTTCCAGTGCAGGGAAATCCTTCTTGAGCTGATAGGCGAACTCATAACGCAAAGGCGGGATTTCGCGATTCTCTTTCGGGCTCAGACCTTTGAGGATGGCGTTACGCGCGTGCACGATGAAGGTATTACAGCCTGCATCAGCGATGGTGCCGACAAAATCACGCACGAAATCATAAGAAGTAATGTCATCGATGCCGATACGGTGCTTGACCGTCACATCGATAGACACGGCATCACGCATCGCCTTGACGCAATCAGCGACCAATGATGTTTCATTCATCAGGCAGGCGCCAAAAGCACCTTTCTGCACACGCTCGGACGGACAACCGCAATTCAGGTTGACCTCGTCATAACCCCACTGCTCACCCAGCTTCGCACTTTTGGCCAGGTCGGCCGGCTCGCTGCCGCCAAGCTGCAAGGCGACCGGATGCTCTTCTGCATTGAAATCCAGATGACGCGGAACGTCACCGTGCAACAAGGCACCGGTGGTCACCATTTCCGTGTACAGCCAGGTATGGCGCGTGATCTGACGGTGGAACATGCGGCAATGCCGGTCCGTCCAGTCCATCATCGGGGCCACACTGAGGCGGCGCCCCTTGTACCTGGCCGCGTTGTCTTTATTGAAATCCATTATGAATGCTGAGCTGCCTTTTTTCGTAGTCCGCAATTTTACACCTTACACCCGTGCCACACCCTGCCAACCCTTTGCCGGGCAGACCAGAGCAGCCGTGAACCTGCGTCAACCCGCGTCAACAAGCCAAAAGTTGAAGAACAGCAATTTTCCTGAATCCATTCGGCGCTGCCCTGCGTATTAGTGATAAGGCACGCAACAGTGCAAGCCGGAGCGGTTCAATTCCGGCCCTTACCCACAGCAAAAATAACAGGAGTCAACATGAAAATCGCCGTCATCGGATCAGGAATCTCAGGCCTGTCTTGTGCCTGGCGCCTGGCGCGCTCCGGCTACGATGTGAGCTTGTTTGAAGCCAACGATTACTTCGGCGGCCACACCCATACCGTGGACGTTACGCTGGATGGCGTCACGCATGGCGTAGATACCGGCTTCCTGGTGTTCAACCACAAAACCTATCCGCAACTGGTCAAACTGTTCGATGAACTGGAAGTGACAACAGCTGCAACCGATATGTCCTTCTCGGTAAAAATGCCGCTGCCCGGCCGCACGCTGGAATGGGCAGGCGGCAATCTGGATGCCGTATTTGCACAAAGACGTAATCTGTTTAGTCCCTACTTCCTGCGCATGCTGCGCGATATCCTGCGTTTCAACCGCCAGGCTACGGCGCTGGCGCTAGGTCAGACTCAAGACCAGAATCAGGCAAGTGTTAACGAATCTCTGGGGGCCTACCTGGAACGTCATCACTACAGCACAGAATTCCGCGACTGGTATCTCTTGCCTATGGCAGGTTGTATCTGGTCTTGCCCGACCGGCCAGATGCTGGACTTCCCGCTTTTATCCTTCATACGTTTCTGTCACAACCACGGCTTGTTGCAAGTCAATGACCGGCCGCAATGGCATACCGTCAGCGGTGGCGCACGCCACTACGTGGAAAAGATGCTGGCCGAGATTCCGCAAAAGTATTTGCATACGCCGGTTTTCTCCGTCAATCGCAGTACCCTGGCCAGCACCGGCATGGTCAGGATAGAAGCAAGCAACGGTCAGCATATGTTCCATCAGGTGGTACTGGCCGGACACAGCGACCAGTCACTAGGTTTGCTGCAAGATGCCAGTGACGCGGAACGCGACATACTCGCCGCCGTGCAATATCAGCCGAACCGCGCCGTGCTGCACCTGGATACCAGTTGCCTGCCGGAGAATCGCAAAACCTGGTCGGCCTGGAACTATCAAAGTGCGACCGGCGAAGAAGCGCGCGTCTGCGTGCACTACCTGCTGAATCAATTGCAACCGCTCCCATTCAGGCAGGCAGTCCTGGTTTCGCTCAACCCTATCGATGAGCCGCGCGCAGATTGCGTACTGGGCAGCTACGACTACGCGCATCCGATCTTCGATGCCGCTGCCATCACCGCCCAATACCAGTTGCCTGGCATACAGGGGCAACAAAATACCTGGTTCGCCGGAGCCTGGACTGGCTATGGTTTCCACGAAGACGGCCTGAAGTCCGGCCTCGCGGTTGCCGCCGACATCATGCGCATCAGCGGCATGCGCACGCGCAAATCTCAAGCAGCCTGAGGTCGTCATGAACACCGCCACACATCCCGCTCAACTCTGCTTTGGCAAGGTGCTGCACACGCGCCTGCGTCCGGCCCGGCATGCGTTTGGCTATGAGGTGTATTTCATGCGCCTGCCTTTGCGTGCGATGGCACAGCACACATATACGACGCCACGTTTCTTTTCGCTGGATAAGTTCAATCTCCTGTCCTTCCACGCGCAGGATCACGGCGATGGCAAGCAGGCTTTATTGCCGTGGATAGAAACACTGCTCCGACGTGAAGGCATACACGATGCCGATGGCGAGATCTGGCTGCAAGCCTTCCCGCGTGTGCTGGGCTATGTATTCAATCCGGTTTCCTTCTGGTTTTGCCACAAACAGGATGGCAGCCTGCGTGCTGTAGTGGCTGAAGTGCGTAACACCTTCGGTGAAAAACACTGCTATCTGCTCGACACCGGTAATGCCATGCCGTATGGCGTGGAGCTGGTTGCCCGCAAGATTTTCCATGTCTCACCGTTCTGCGCAGTTGAAGGTCTGTATCGCTTTCACTTCATGCACGCCACCAGACAAGAAGGCGGCGCAACGGTGGAACGCCACATCGCATGCATAGACCACGACGATGTCGATGGTCCTTTGATCCTGACCAGCATCTCGGGCGCGGCGCAACCGCTATCGGATGCCAGCGTCGCCCGCGCCTTCTTTATGTATCCGCTCATGACACTGGGCGTCATCATCAAAATCCATTGGCAAGCGCTCAAGCTCTGGCGCAAGCGCATGCCGTTTTTCAGCAAACCCACCCCACCTACCAGCGAGTTGAGCAGATGACCAGCAAATCCATCAATCCGGAATCACTCCGGTTCGACGCGCAAGCCAGCGCCACCGAAGGCTTGCCATCGCAAGTCAAATTCATACTGCAGCTTTTGCGCAAGCTGGAATATGGCGCACTGCGCATGGAATTTCCAAATGGCGAGTGTATGCACTTCGGCGATCACTCGCACCCGGTCACACTGACGCTGAAAAACTTCGACTTGTTTACTGCGGCGCTGAAATCGGGCGATATCGGCTTTGCCGAAACCTTTATCAATGGCGACTGGAGCACAGACAATCTGCCAGGCCTGATCGAACTCTTCGTACGCAATCGTGCCGCAGTCGAATCCGTCATTTACGGCAGCTGGTTCGGCAATCTCTTTTATCGCGTCAAACATCTGTTCAATCGCAACTCACGTAACGGCAGTCGCAAAAATATTCACGCGCACTATGACATAGGCAACGACTTCTATACCTTGTGGCTGGATCCGTCCATGACCTACTCCAGCGCCCTCTACACGGAGCAAACCGGTGATGATCTGACGCAGGCACAAAACGCAAAATACCGCCGCATCCTGGACGAACTCCAACTGGCGCCGCAAGCGCGGATCCTGGAAATCGGTTGCGGCTGGGGTGGCTTCGCCGAGATGGCAGCACGTGACAAGGCGGCACATGTGACCGGACTGACGCTCTCCACCGAGCAGCTCAACTACGCACAACAACGCATGGCTACTGCCGGATTACAGGAGCAGGCTGATCTGCGCCTGCAGGATTACCGTGATGCGGACGGCCAGTACGATGCGATCGCATCGATAGAAATGTTTGAAGCAGTCGGCGAGGCTTACTGGCCGAGCTACTTTGCATGCATCAAACGCAATCTGAAAAGCGGCGGGCGTGCCTGCATACAAAGCATAGTAATAGACGATGCGCTATTTGCTCGCTATCGCAAGGGCACTGACTTCATCCAGCAATACATCTTCCCCGGCGGCATGCTGCCCTCACCTGAGGTATTCCGCCAGCAGGCTGAGAAGTACGGCTTGCGCGTCGTCAATGAATTCAAGTTTGGCCTCGACTATGCACACACGCTGCAAGCATGGCGTGCCTCCTTCAGGGAACAGGCACAGCGAGTGCATGCCATCGGCTTCGATGATCGCTTTATGCGCACCTGGGACTTTTATCTGGCCTACTGCGAAGCAGGCTTTCGGGCGGGCAGTATAGACGTGGCCCAGTTCACGCTGGAAAAACCATGAGCCAGGCAGCGCCAGCCGGAACATTCAACAACTGCCTGCGTGCAGCCGTGCTGTGGCTATTTGCCGTCTGCATCTTGATGCACAACAGCTATGCCGCCGATACGACTACACCTGCACACATACAAAAAGAATTATCACCGGCCTATCTGTCCGGACAAGGCAGCTTCCGCTGGTTCGGTCTGAAGATATACGATGCCCGGCTCTGGGTTGGCGAGCAAGGCTATAACAGCGCCGCGCCAGAAACCAGCAAGTTCGCGCTCGACCTGCGTTATGCCCGCAGCCTGCAGGGACGCAAGATAGCCGAAGCCAGTCGCGATGAGATACAAAAACTCGGCCTCGGCAACGCACAGCAACTGACCGAATGGCAAAACAGGATGGAACAGATTTTCCCGGACGTGAGTGAAGGTACGCATCTTACTGGCGTCTATCTGCCGAACGCAGGAGCGCGCTTCTACCTCGACGGCAAAGCCATAGGTGAGATCATGGATGCCGCATTCGCGCAGGCTTTCTTTGCCATATGGCTGGCCCCAAAAACCACTGCACCGCAATTACGCAACGCATTGCTGGCAGGTGCGGCAGCACGCTAATGGACAAGCTCTCCGCCCCTTCCTATTTCTCTTACGGCTTGTTCGGCTTGCCGCTGGCACTGGTTGCGCTACCGATCTACGTCTATGTGCCGCAGTTTTATGCCGAACGCTTCGGCCTGTCGCTGACACTCATAGGCGCAACCTTATTGATTGCCCGTGTATCCGATGCATGCATAGATCCGTTACTGGGCATGTGGATAGATCGCAGCAAACGCGGTTATCGCCACTTCATCGTGATCTCACTTCCGTTGCTGGCCTGCGGTTTTCTTGCGCTGTTCCATCCGCCATCCGTGGAGCTAGGCGCTGCACTTGCATGGTTTATCCTGACTCTGATGCTGGTATATCTGGGCTTTAGCCTGGCGACTATCGCCCATCAAAGCTGGGGCGCTGCACTGACACAAAAATTGAACGAACGCTCGTCCTTAACCGCAACACGCGAAGCCTGTGGTTTAGTTGGCGTGATCGTAGCGGCATCATTAACTGGCTGGCTGGGTCTGGGCTGGCTCAGTGTCACTTTCATCATCAGCCTGTTGCTATGCAGTGCGGTCTTGCTGAAGCTGGCGCCAGAACCGGTGCGCCTGCCGGTACAGCACACCAATTGGCGCATGATGCTGACGCCCTTCCAGACACGACGTTTTCGCTGGCTGTTTGCAGTGCTGATCGTGAACGGCATTGCCGCTGCCATACCTGCCACTCTGTTCCTCTTCTTCGCCAAAGACCAATTGCAACTACCGCAATACGCCGGTCTGTTCCTGATGCTCTACTTCGTCGCTGCGGCTTGCTCCATGCCGCTATGGGTAGCGCTCGCCAAACGTCACGGCGAAGCACGCATATGGTTGCTGGCAATGCTGCTGTCGGCGGCTGCATTTGTCTGGGCCTACGGCTTGTCAGCTGGTGCTGCACTGCCCTTCGGCCTGATCTGCATATTGTCCGGCCTGACCCTGGGTGCCGACCTCGCGTTGCCACCTGCATTGTTGGCGGCTGTCATCCATCAGGCCGGACACAGCGGCCAGCGTGAAGGCGCTTACTTCGGCGCATGGAGCTGGGCGACCAAAATGAACCTGGCACTGGCGGCAGGCATCTCGCTGCCCTTGCTACAGCACCTCGGCTATGTACCCGGCGTAGTCAATAGCGACGGCGCGCATGCACTTGCTGTCGGCTACGCATTACTGCCCTGCGCATTAAAACTCGGCGCAGCGGCCATCCTGTGGCGCGCCCCCTTGCGCGACATCTGAAACGGAACGAATCAAGGAGACAGACATGAAACACTGGAAAAACTTCTGCGCGGTACTGGCCCTGGTGCTGCTCTCATCCTGCGCCAGCCACAGCAATATCGCCGACTATGCGAATGAAAAGCCGACGCTGGACTTGCAGCAATACTTCAACGGCACCCTGGATGCATGGGGCATGTTCCAGGACCGGTCAGGCAAGGTCATTAAACGATTCACAGTTGTGATGCGCTGCAAATGGGAAGGCGATGTCGGCACGCTGGATGAAGACTTCACCTACTCCGACGGCACTAAGCAAAAGCGTGTCTGGACCCTGCGCAAGGTTGCCGCTAACCGCTATATCGGCACTGCACCTGATGTCGTGGGTGAAGCAATCGGCGTCACTGCAGGCAATACCCTGCACTGGAACTATGTACTGGCACTACCGGTGGACGGCAAAGTCTATGAAGTCAATTTCGATGACTGGATGTATCAGATGGATGATCGCGTCATGCTGAACCGTGCTGCCATGAGCAAGTTCGGCTTCGCGCTGGGACAGGTCACGCTCTCTTTTACCAAACGCCCATGAATCGATCTGCCAGCTACAAACAAAAACATATACGGAGAATAAAATGAATCCCGCGATTACAAACTGGGACCATCTGCGCGTCTGGGTGATAGGTGCATCAAGCGGCATAGGAGCGGAAACAGCAAAATTATTGCTGGAGAAAGGTGCACGCGTCGCCCTCTCGGCCCGTCGCGTCGATTTACTGCAGGCAGTCGCCAACTGCCACCCACGTGCACTGGTAGCAGGCCTGGACATAGTCGATCCCGCCAGCGTGCAGGCGGCCCATGCGCACATCCTTAAAGAATGGCAAGGCCTGGACATCGTATTGATCGTCGCAGGTTCTTACAACGAGATGCGCGCCGATAGCTTCGATCTGGCCATCGCCAGAAACATGCTGGAGCTCAATCTGCATGGGCCATTAAATTGTCTGGATGTCGTGCTACCCGGCCTGCTGGCACAAGGACATGGCAGCATCGGCATCGTCTCGTCCGTCGCAGGATACAGCGGCTTGCCCAAAGCATTGATCTACGGCCCGAGCAAAGCAGCCCTGATCAATCTGTGCGAAACGCTGTATCTGGATTTACGACCACGCGGCATAGGTGTCTATATGATCAATCCCGGCTTTGTCGATACGGCATTAACCGCCGGCAACGACTTTCCCATGCCGGCACTGATGAAGACACCCGATGCGGCACGGGAGATCGTGCGCGGCATGGAACGCGGTGATTTCCATATACACTTCCCGAAACGCCTGAGCAATGTTTTACGCATATTGCGTCTGCTGCCTTACCGCCTGTACTTCTGGATCATCCACAAAGGAACCGGACTATGAATGACGGCACCAATAGCGAACTGAATTACGCCGCCGATATGCAGCGTGTCGTGCATTTCTTCGAAACGCTGACAGTCACCTCTGCACAGGAACAGCTCGAGCACATCTATACGCCGGACGCTTACTTCAAGGACCCGTTCAATGAAGTACGCGGCCTGCCCGACATCGTGCCGATCTTTGTGCACATGTTTGCGCAAGTCGACAATCCACGTTTCGTCATCACATCAACCGTACTGCAAGGAGACAGCGCCTTCATGACCTGGGAGTTCCTGTTCCACATGCGACGCTACGCCCGAGATGAACAGTGCATACGTGGCGCCACCCACTTCCGCTTCGCACCAGACGGCCGCGTCAGCTACCACCGCGACTACTGGGATGCGGCCGAAGAATTGTATGAAAAAATCCCACTCGTCAGCAGCTTCATGCGCATGCTCAAGCATATCGCCCGCAAGTAAAGCTGATATTCGCAATCATCTACCGTGCCTGCAGCAAACGTACTAATATTGCTGTAACTCCCTACTGAAAGCACGGCATATGACGCAGTCGCTGGATACCTCCCATTTGTGGATGCCTTTCACCGCCAATCGCCAGTTCAAGGACCGGCCCCGCATGCTGGTCGCCGCGTCCGGCATGTACTACACCAGCGATGACGGACGGCAGATACTGGATGGCACCTCAGGTTTGTGGTGCGTCAATGCCGGGCATGGTCATCCGAAGATCACCGCCGCCATCCGGCAGCAGGCTGCACAAATGGATTACGCACCGCTGTTCCAGATCGGGCATCCGCTTGCATTTGAAGCCGCCAGTGCACTCGCCGGGATTGCACCTGCCGGCCTGAACCGCGTCTTCTTTTGCAACGACGGCTCGGAAGGCGTGGATACCGCGCTGAAGATCGCCCTCGCCTACCACCGCATCCGCGGCGATGCAGGTCGCACCCGCCTGATCGGCCGCGAACGTGGCTACCATGGTGTTGGCTTCGGCGGCATCGCGGTCGGCGGTATCGCTGGCAATCGCAAACAATTCGGACCCGGCCTGGCCGCCGACCACCTGCGTCATCCGCTCAACATCGCGAAAAACGCTTACTCACGCGGCCTGCCGCTGCACGGTGCGGAAATGGCCGATGAACTGGAGCAACGCCTGTTGGCTCTGCACGATCCATCCACCGTCGCCGCCGTCATCGTCGAGCCGCTGCAAGGTTCAACCGGGGTAATCCTGCCGCCACAAGGTTACCTGGAGAAAATCCGTGCCATCTGCGACAAGCACGGCATCCTGCTGATCTTCGATGAAGTCATTACCGGCTTTGGCAGGCTTGGTACGGCCTTCGGTGCCGACTACTTTGGCGTCCAGCCCGACATGATCGTCTGCGCAAAAGCACTGACGAATGCAGCCGTTCCGATGGGTGCAGTCATTGTAAAGCAAGAGATACATGACTGCTTCATGCACATGGCGCCTGCCGACAGCATAGAGCTGTTCCACGGCTACACCTACTCCGGCCACCCGCTGGCCGCGGCAGCCGCAATCGCGACATTAGATGTGTACAAGGAAGAGCAATTATTCCAGCGCGCTGCCGACATGGCGCCGTACTTTGAAGAAGCGGTGCACAGCCTGCAAGGCCTGCCTCACATCAAAGACATACGCAACCTCGGTCTGGTCGCAGGCATAGAACTGGAAAGCATCCCCGGCAAACCCGGCGCACGCGCTTATGAATTATTTACCCGGGCATTTTGGGAAAAAGGTTTGCTGACACGCGTCACCGGCGACATCGTAGCGCTGTCGCCGCCGCTGATCATCAATAAAGCACAGGTTGATGAAATGTTTGGCAGCATAGCCGACATCCTGAAGGCGATGAAAGTCGCAAGCTAACGGCAACAATAAATTTACTAATTAAATACTTACAAGAGACAAGAATTCTCAGTATTTGCCACCGACTAAACAATTCCCTGCTATCTGGCGGCACACTTGTGCTATCGCCATTCAGTAAAGCGGTATCGACCAGACACCAGCCATAGCAAACGAATATGAAATTCATACCCGTATTTTTCGCCATCCTGTGCGCCCTGACTATATCTGCCAGCCACGCGCAGGCCTTGAGCTTTGTAGAGCAGGATGAAGGTAACGATATGCTGCACGGCTTGAAGTATGTCGGCATAGCATCGGCTAATTTCGTTGCTGCTTACAACAAAGAACACGGCACAAGCTGGCGTTCACTGGGACCGAACTCCAAGCTGATGCTTACCCGCTGTCTGGTACCGTTGAAAACGCGCTGGTCACCACCTGCCAGCAGAACGGCAACGCTACCGGCACCTACCGATTGGCGCGTCAAAGTCAGTTGTGACAAGACCGTCAGCAACACCCTCAAGATCCAACGATGGGAAACGCTGATACCCACTACCCGGCGAGATTGAAGCAGCGCTTCTCTGCGCCGAACACTCGTAAGCATGAGTAGCAAAGAAAAAGCCCGTTGACTCCAGGAGTCCAACGGGCTTTTTAGAACTGCATCTCGATGCAGCTTATTAGTTCAAGCTCTTAAGCAGCGTCACGGCCTGCTTTTTTACGCTCGTGCTCTTTCAGGAAGCGTTTGCGCAGACGGATGCTCTTAGGTGTCACTTCAACCAGTTCGTCGTCGTCGATGAATTCAACTGCGTATTCGAGCGACATTTCGATTGGTGGTACCAGGCGTACCGCTTCATCTGTACCAGACGAACGAACGTTGGTCAGTTGTTTGCCTTTGATCGGATTGACGACCAGATCGTTATCACGCGAGTGGATACCGATGATCATGCCTTCGTAGACCGGATCATTGTGGCTGACGAACATACGGCCGCGATCTTGCAGTTTCCAGATTGCGTATGCCACTGCTGCGCCGTCATCTTGCGAGATCAGCACGCCGTTACGACGACCGCCCAGATCACCTTTGGAGGCATCAACTGGTGCGTAGTCATCAAACACGTGGCTCATCAAGCCGGTACCGCGTGTCAATGTCATGAATTCGCCCTGGAAGCCGATCAGGCCACGTGCTGGGATATGGTATTCCAGACGTACACGACCTTTGCCGTCCGGTTCCATGTTTTGCAGGTCACCACGACGACGACCGAGTTCTTCCATCACGCCGCCCTGGTTGGCTTCTTCAACGTCAACGGTCAGGTTTTCAAATGGCTCGTGGCGTACGCCGTCTACCATTTTGAAAACAACGCGTGGACGCGACACTGCCAGCTCGAAGCCTTCGCGACGCATGTTTTCGATCAGGATGGTCAGATGCAATTCGCCGCGACCCGACACTTCGTAGGTCGAATCATCGTTTTCCGATTGCACGACGCGCAGCGCCATGTTGGCTTTCAATTCTTTTTCCAGGCGATCGCGGATTTGACGTGTGGTCACGAATTTACCTTCGCGGCCAGCCAGTGGCGAGCTGTTCACCATGAAATTCATGGTCAGTGTTGGCTCATCGACCTTCAACATAGGCAAGCCATTCGGTGCATCAACTGCACAGATGGTGGAGCCGATACCGATTTCTTCGATACCGTTGATCAGAACGATGTCGCCTGCCAATGCTTCGTCTACCAGTACGCGGTCCAGACCTTTGAAGGTCAACACCTGGTTGATACGCGCTTTGGTTGGCTTGTCTTCAGGACCGTTCATCCAGACGACGTCTTGACCGCCTTTGATACGACCAGCCAGGATACGGCCGACGCCGATTTTACCGACGTAAGACGAGTATTCGAGCGATGTGATTTGCAGTTGCAACGGTGCATCAGGATCATCTTCACGCGCTGGAACGTGTTCCAGGATCGCGTCGAACAATGGTTCCATGTTGCCTTCACGTACGTCCGGGGTCAGGCCAGCGTAGCCGTTCAGACCGGAAGCGTAAACGATAGGGAAGTCGAGTTGTTCTTCGGTTGCGCCCAGTTTGTCGAACAATTCGAATGTTGCATTGATAGCCCATTCAGCGCGTGCGCCCGGACGATCAATTTTGTTCAACACAACGATAGGTTTCAGGCCGAGTGCCAGTGCTTTACGTGTAACGAAACGCGTTTGTGGCATCGGGCCTTCTTGCGCATCCACCAGCAACAACACGCTGTCTACCATCGACAGTACACGTTCCACTTCACCACCGAAGTCGGCGTGGCCTGGGGTATCGACGATGTTGACGTGTGTACCTTTGTACTCAACCGCGCAGTTCTTCGACAGAATCGTGATACCACGTTCCTTTTCGATGTCGTTCGAGTCCATCACGCGTGCATCAACCTGCTGGTTGTCACGGAAAGTGCCTGACTGACGCAATAATTGGTCAACAAGCGTGGTTTTGCCGTGATCAACGTGGGCGATGATGGCAATGTTACGAATAGCGCGTTTTGAGTTTGACATAGTCGTTTTTTACGGTTGGGTGGTGCTGAATTTGGAAAGCCGCAGATTATAGCACAGCAAGACCCGTTCGATTCCGGGAAACCCTTGATATTTCAATGGCTTGCTGCGTTTTATGTGACAGATTGATGACGCTGCCACGTTAAGAAAATAGAAACAGTTCGTGCAAAAACAGCTGGAAATCCGCGTCAGGCCGGGCTGTTTTGGTTGGTGGAGATCAATCTTTCGGGTGCCAGTATGCTGTATTCCTGCATCAGGCCGGTACCGAGCAAGACCTTATCTGCGTCACGATAAACACGCACGCGCCCCTCTTGCGGCGGGACCACAACATTCTCTTTGCCCAACGCCAGACGCTGACCATGCAGGAAACGCCGGGCCAATTCTTCAGTCAAATACAGCGCAGGAAAAGATGACAGCAAAGCATCAACCGGGGCCAGCAATGCGCTACGCGCGCCTTCTTCGGTTGCGATTAGTTGCTCTATCGTTATCGCTCTATCGATAAATAAATCACCGACCTGTATGCGTCGCAAAGCATTCAGATGCGCGCCACAACCCAGTGCTGCACCGATGTCCTCACCTAATGCGCGGATATAAGTGCCCTTGCTGCACTGTACGCGCAGGGTCAGGAAAGGCGCCTGGTAATCTACAAACTCGAGCAAATGAATAGTGACAGGACGTGCTTCGCGTTCCAGCGTAATCCCTGCCCGTGCATATTCGTATAAAGGTTTGCCATCGCGTTTGAGCGCGGAATACATCGGCGGCACTTGCAGGATGTCGCCACGGAATTGCGCCAGCACAGTGTCGATTTGTTCGCGCCTGACGCCGACCGGTTTGGTTTCCAGGGTCTCGCCTTCGGTGTCGCCGGTATTGGTGGTGATGCCCAGATGCACGACTGTTTCGTAAGTCTTGTCGGCATCCAGCAAGTCCTGTGCAAACTTGGTGGCTTCGCCAAAACACAGCGGCAACAAGCCCGTCGCAAACGGATCGAGCGTACCGGTATGCCCTGCTTTCAATGCACTCAACAGCCATTTCGCCTTGATCAATGCATCATTGCTGGAGACACCAACTTGTTTATCGAGCAGCAGCACGCCGTGTACCGGCACGCGCTTTTTCTTGATGTGATTTGTCGCCATGATGGATCAGCAGGTATGCGATTGAGCTAAGTCAAGGCTAGTTCAGGCAGAGTGTGCCGGAGCGGACCGCAGTATATGAAAAGAGACGCTGCCCTATGCATGCGCAGGGGCAGACAGGAGCGGAAGATCAGTCTTCCGCATCCTTGGCACGGCTGGCATTGGCTTCATCGATCAGCTTGGACATTTCTATCCCGCGTGAAGTCGATGTGTCATGCACGAAATGCAGTTCCGGCAAAGTATGGATGGTCAGGCGGCGACCAAGCTGGCCACGGATAAAGCCTGAAGCCGCAGTCAAACCCGACACCGTGTTCTTGATGTCATCCTTCTTGTCACTCAGCATCGTGAAAAACACTTTGGCATGAGCGTAATCCGGCGTGACCTGAACTTCGGTAATCGTGATCATCCCTACGCGCGGGTCTTTCAACTCGAACGCGATAATTTCAGACAGATCGCGCTGGATCTGGTCTGCGACGCGCAAGCCGCGTCCGGGGATGGATTTACTGTGTTTGGCCATAAACTATTCTAACGATAAAACGGTGCTGCAAAAATAATTTCGCATCGGCTGGCTACAAAGCCGGCCGATGCGACATTTCAAACGCATACGGATTTGCAGTCAAGGTGAGAACAAGGCGCAAAGCCGCAGACAGTACAAACGTACGGCAAGGCGACGCAACGCAGTTATCGCCTTGACTACAAGTCCGTATTAGAGGGTACGTGCGATTTCCTGTACTTCGAAGACTTCGAGTTGATCGCCTTCTTTGATGTCGTTGAAGTTTTTCAGGGTCAGACCGCATTCGAAGCCGGCTTTGACTTCTTTCACGTCGTCCTTGAAGCGTTTCAACGAATCCAGTTCGCCGGTCCAGACCACCACGTTGTCGCGCAGCAAGCGTACCGACGAACCACGTTTTGCAACGCCTTCGAGTACGTAGCAACCGGCAATCGCGCCGACTTTGCTGACCAGGATAACCTGACGAATCTCGACCAGACCCAATGCCTGTTCGCGTTTTTCTGGCGCCAGCATGCCCGACATCGCCGCCTTGATTTCGTCTACTGCATCGTAAATGATGTTGTAGTAACGAATGTCAACGCCGTTGGCTTCCGCCAGTTTGCGTGCCTGTGCATCTGCACGTGTATTAAAGCCGATGATGACCGCTTTCGATGCCACCGCGAGGTTGACGTCGGATTCGGAAATACCACCCACCGCTGCATGCACAACCTGTACACGCACTTCGCTGGTCGACAGTTTCTGCAAGGAACCAACCAGTGCTTCCTGCGAACCTTGTACGTCGGTTTTGATAATCATAGGCAGGTTTTTGACTTCGCCTTCGCCCATGTTCTCGAACATGTTTTCCAGTTTCGCTGCCTGCTGTTTCGCCAGTTTCACGTCGCGGAATTTACCTTGACGGAACAGACCGATTTCACGCGCTTTGCGCTCGTCAGCCATGACCATGACTTCTTCACCGGCATTCGGCACTTCGGTCAGACCCTGGATCTCTACAGGAATCGAAGGACCGGCTTCGGTAATACTCTTGCCGTTTTCATCCAGCATCGCACGAACACGACCGTAGGCCGAACCTGCCAGCACGACGTCGCCGCGCTTCAGGGTACCGGACTGCACCAGTATGGTAGCGACCGGACCGCGACCTTTATCGAGTTTGGCTTCAACTACCAGACCACGTGCAGGTGCTTCGACCGGTGCTTTCAATTCCAGCACTTCAGCTTGCAACAATACTTGTTCGAGCAAGGCGTCGATGCCCTGGCCGGTTTTCGCCGACACAGGAACGAACGGCGAATCACCACCGTATTCTTCCGGCACAACTTGTTCCGCGATCAATTCTTGCGTAACGCGATCAGCATTGGCACCCGGTTTATCAATTTTGTTGATAGCAACCACCAGAGGCACGCCTGCAGCTTTCGCATGCGCAATCGCTTCCTTGGTTTGCGGCATCACGCCGTCATCAGCTGCCACCACCAGAATTACGATATCGGTTGCTTTCGCACCGCGTGCACGCATAGCCGTAAATGCTTCATGGCCTGGTGTATCGAGGAAGGTAATCATGCCGCGAGGTGTTTCCACGTGGTAGGCACCGATGTGCTGGGTAATACCGCCCGCTTCGCCGGATGCAACCTTGGCGCGGCGGATGTAATCCAGCAACGATGTTTTACCGTGATCGACGTGACCCATGACGGTCACAACCGGTGCGCGTGGCAAGGCTTCGATATCAGCCTGTTCTGCGCCTTGTTCCAGCAATGCTTCAGGATCATCCAGCTTGGCAGCGTGCGCCGTGTGGCCCATTTCTTCGACCAGAATCATTGCTGTTTCCTGATCGAGAACCTGGTTGATGGTGCACATCTGACCCAGCTTCATCAAATGCTTGATGACTTCTGATGCCTTGACCGACATTTTGTGCGCGAGTTCGGCAACGGTAATCGTTTCCGGCACATGCACGTCTTTTACGATCGCTTCAGTCGGCGCCTGGAAATTGCTTTCGCGCTCTTCGTGATGCGAAGGACGACGGCCTTTAGGGCCTGCACGCCAGCCATCACGACCACCCGCTGTGTTGCCACGGGTTTTGATACCCGCGCCGCGTTTTTTCGCATCGTCTTGCCAGGTGGACGAGACATTCGCCGATTTGATCGATTTCTTGTCTGCCGCTACTGCTGGTTTTTTCTCGTCTTTTTTCTCGCCGGCTTTTTTATCAGCAGGTTTGTGCAAAGTACCTTCAGCTGGTTTCGCTGCAACCGGTGCTGCAGGCTCAGGAGCCTTGATGGCGCGCCGTGGCGCATTCATCATGGCTTTGATCTGCGCTACTTCATCGGCAACCGCTTTACGCGCTGCTTCGGTCGCTACTGCTTTTTCGTTCGCTTCCTTGGCTGCATCTTTTGCCGCTTGTGCTGCTTTCTTTTTGCTTTCTTCGGCAGCGACGCGTTTTTTCTCTTCCTGTGCCGATTCGTCCGCTTTCGCTTCTACCGGTGGTTTAGCCGCATCGGCCTTGCGTGCTTCTGCTTCAGCTTGTTCAGCTTGTTTCAGAGCTTGCGCTTGCGCTTCTTTTTCCGCTTCCAGCTTGGCCAAGCGTTCTTGTTTTTCGCGCAGATCAGCTTCCTGACGTGCAATCAGTTCAGCCTGACGACGTGCTTCTTCAGCGCGACGTTCAACTTCTGCTTCATCGATAACAGGTGCAGCAACTTTGACCGGAGCTTCTTCAGGCGCAGATTCGTCACGTTTTACGAAAGTCCGTTTTTTACGCACTTCGACCTGAATCGTGCGCGATTTGCCAGTGGCATCCGCTTGCTTGATCTCAGTCGTTTCTTTACGGGTCAATGTGATTTTTTTCTTCTCACCGTCTGGTGCAACACCATGCGCGCGGCGCAGGTGATCAAGGAGCTTGTCCTTGTCGGCCTTGGATAATTCGTCGGACGTTGAGCTTTTCTCGACGCCAGCATCCCGCAGTTGCGTGAGCAATACGTCTGCTGGCATCTTCAGCTCGGTGGCAAATTGGGCTACATTGTTACTCGCCATTCAGTCCTCTTTTCTATGTAACGCGTTAGATGAAATTCAAGCTTCGGGGATTACTTCGCTTCCGCGAGGCTCCATACCTTGGCTTGCAACGCCTTGGCGTGGTCATCGTATTTAGCATCGATGAGCTTCATCTCTTCGTCAGTCACATCTTTAAATTCATCTTCAATCAGTTGACGCGCACGGTCTGTCGGCAAAGCCAGAATCGCGCCAAATTCGTCATAGGCCAGGGCCGAGAATGCTGCCAGCGTTTTGACACCAGCCAAACCAAGTTTGCCTGCCATCACGCGATCCATACCTTCCAGATTCGCCAGCGCGTCTTCCATGCCTTCCAGACCTTCTTCGGAAGCAATCGCTTCTGTTACCAGTGCATCGCGTGCGCGGTTGCGCAGTTCGTTGACGGTATCTTCGTCGAACGATTCGATGTCCAGCATTTCGCTGATAGGTACATAAGCAATCTCTTCCAGGCTCGCAAAACCTTCGTCCACCAGGATGTCAGCAACTTCCTGATCAACATCCAGTTTTTCCATGAACAGGGTGCGGATCGCAGCTGTTTCCAGTTGCGATTTATCAGCAGATTCTTCCGCTGTCATGATGTTGATTTGCCAGCCAGTCAGTTCCGAAGCCAGGCGTACGTTCTGACCACCGCGACCGATAGCGATCGCCAGGTTTTCCTCGTCCACCACAACGTCCATTGCGTGCTTTTCTTCATCGACAACGATGGAAGAAACGTTGGCCGGAGCCAGAGCACCAATGACGAATTGCGCCGGATCTTCCGACCACAAGACGATATCAACACGTTCACCGCCGAGTTCACCTGTTACAGCCTGAACGCGGGAACCGCGCATACCAACGCAGGTACCGATAGGATCGATGCGCTTGTCATTGGTAAATACCGCGATCTTGGCGCGTACACCGGCATCACGTGCAGCCGATTTGATTTCCAGCAAACCTTGCTCGATTTCCGGAACTTCCAGTTCGAACAATTTCATGATGAATTCCGGCGCGGTGCGCGACAGGATCACTTGCGGGCCGCGTGCATTGCGGTCGATGCGCAGGATGTAGGCACGGACACGATCACCGATACGCAGGTTCTCTTTTGGAATTGTCTGATCACGTGGCAGGCGTGCTTCGATACGACCGGATTCAACGATCGCATCGCCGCGCTCCATACGCTTGATGGTGCCGGTAACCAGCGAATCACCACGCTCCAGGAAGTCAGCCAGAATCTGTTCGCGCTCAGCATCACGGATGCGTTGCAATACAACTTGTTTGGTATCTTGCGCAAAGCGACGACCGAATTCGACCGACTCAATCGGCTCTTCAATATAGTCGTCTACTTCGATATCGCCGATTTGTTCCTTGGCTTCGAAATGCAGGATTTCCTGATCCGGCAATTGCAGACCTGCTTCATCAGGCACTACGTGCCAGCGACGGAAGGATTCGAATTCGCCGCTTTCGCGATCGATGGATACACGGATGTCGACATCGCCTTCATAGCGCTTCTTGGTCGCTTGCGCGAGCGCGTGTTCCAAGGCTCCGAAAACGATATCCTTATCGACGTTTTTTTCGCGCGCTAGCGCATCAACCAACAATAAAATTTCGCGACTCATGCTTTGCGACTCCTAAAATTCACTTGTGGCACTAAATGTGCCTTGTCTACATCAGCGAGCGTAAATTCGAGCTTCGCCGGCCCATCGTTTCCTTCAAATTCCAACGCGAGTGTCTCGCCTACCGGTTCCTGCAAAATGCCCTGGAACGATTTGCGATTCGCCGCATTCGGCATCGGCATGCGCAATTTGACGAGTGCTTCAGCACCGGCAAAACGTACATAATCCGACAACTTCTTCAGCGGCCTGTCGAGACCGGGTGACGACACTTCCAGCCGTTCATAATTGGCGTTTTCAACCGTCAATACATGCAACAACTGGTGCGTTACCTTTTCGCAGTCCTCTACCGTGATCGAACCTTTATCCGCGTCTTCCGGTGTAAAGTCGATAAACACGCGCACCAGACCGCGGGCTGCCTGTTCAAAATTGACCAGTTCATAGCCCATGCCAACCACGGTTTTTTCAATTAGCGCCGACAACTGCAAAAGAATTCTCCGAATAACGTCAATCACGACCAGGTCGAAATTGAATACAACAATGCAAACTGTTTAACAAAAAAAAAATGGGCATCTGCCCATCTTTTTTATCATTCTGACCACCGAATTCAATGCCAAAAACATAATTTTTTGGCTGGCGACCTTCGTTAACTGCCGAATTATAGTCGATTAGCTGGTGCACCGCAATGTTGGAATCCCTGCGGCACCCACTCGGACAGCTAACAAATGAGTCTTTTTAAATCCGGCTCGTCAAACGACGCGCCATGGAACAAGACAAAAAGTAAATTATTACACTTTGGAGCGACGGCGCTGGCCGCCTTGCGGACCATTACCACCACGAGCGGGACCGTTACCACCGCCCGGGCCACGATTCGGCCCGTTGCTGCGACGCGGCTGACCCATGCCTGGAAAGCCCAACGATGTTTGCAACGGATCGGGCTGACGGCTGCGTGCTTGTCCCTGGCGATTCGGCTTGCCCGGATTTTGTCCTTGTGTACGGCCTTGTCCTGCGTTCTGTCCTGCGCCCTGCCATTGACCCGGGCCACGCGGCTGACCAAGTCCCGCTTCATTGCGCGGCGCACGGTTACCGTTTACACGATCACCACCATTGCCGGAGCGCCCTTTATTGGACGAACCTGCTTCGCCCGCATTCTTGTCGAGACCACTGAGTGCGAGCAAATCGCGCACTGCGTGTTCTTCCATTTCTTCCCAGCGACCACGCTTGAGATTCTTCGGCAAGGTCAGCAAACCATAGCGCGTACGAATCAGACGCGATACCGTCAGGCCGATCGCCTCAAACATACGACGCACCTCACGGTTACGTCCTTCACCGATGGTCACGCGGTACCATTTATTCACACCTTCTCCGCCGCCGTCGGCGATCTTGGAGAATTGCGCCATGCCGTCTTCCAGCTCAACACCCGCCAGCAACTTCTGGCGCATGCCTTCTTCCAGCTCACCCAGCGTACGCACCGCGTATTCACGATCGATGCCGTAACGTGGGTGCATCAGGCGGTTCGCCAGATCACCGGAGGTAGTAAACAGCAGCAAACCTTCAGTATTGAAATCGAGGCGACCAACGGCCAGCCACTTTGCAGCTTTCATCGAAGGCAGGCGATCAAATACGGAAGGACGCCCTTCCGGATCGTTCATGCTGACGATTTCACCAGCCGGTTTGTGATACACCAGCACGCGTGGCGGCTTCTTGCTTACTTTGCGCTGAATCAGCTTGCCGTTAATACGCACCTGGTCGGTCGGCAAGATACGCTGCCCAATATGGGCAGGCTCGCCATTGACCGAAACACGACCGGCAATAATCAATTCTTCCATGTCACGACGCGAACCGAGACCAGCCTCTGCCAGTACTTTATGCAATTTCGGTGCGTCGTCATCCGCGGTCAAATCGCGGCGTACGGTTTTTTGTTCATGACGACGTTTGCCACCGGCACTGTCTTCCGACGCCAGCGAATCAAAATCATCCGAAGTAACAAAGGAAAATACATCATCGGCGTTATCCGCCTTGCCATGCGGCTTGGCGCCACGCTGCGAACCTGCACCACCCGGCTTGCCGCGACCTTGCTGCTTAGGGCCGCCTTTTGCGCCAGGCTGGCGTTCGCCACGACGACTATTATTAGTACGCTCTTTGCGCGCTTCATCGGAAGCCGGCGCTGTACGTTGCTCGCCATCTTGCGCCGCTTCGACGCCATCAGCCTTCACCGCAGCCGATTCGCTTGCTTCACGCGGTGCGTTACGAGCACGACGCAAGGTACGCGGACCACGCAAACCACGCTTTGCCGGTTTCGTGCCACTACCTTCTTGCGCCGCGGCAGGAGCCTGCTCAGCGGCGTGCTCAGATGGGGACGCATCATGACCAGATGCATCAGAAGTATTATTTTTCGTTGGGCGATTCATTATTCAATTCTTTGTTGTGCTCACTTGGGTCGTCAACAACCGTCAAGTCAGGCGCTGCTGCGTCGGTAGGAATAGCTGCTTCGGATTCCGAAGGATTCAATTCTGTTGGTTCTGTTACCCCGTCATCCCCACCGCCCGTCTGCTCTGCGGCGACAGTTTCGACTTCTTCAGCAACAGTTACTTCGGCTTCGACTGTTTCAGTCGCAACTGATTCAATCTCCACTGCGTCTATATCAGCCACGACTTCGGTCGCGACAGCTTCTGTCGTCGTTTCGGCAGCGACTTCAGTGGTGGCGGCATCAGCACCGGCGAAATCGATCGCGGTCTGATCCAGATGTTCTTGCAATTCTGCTTCCAGTCCTTGCATCTCGAGCAAGGCACTGCCCTGCATGTCACCCTTCTCAACTTGCTGCAGAGGCGGCAACTGATCCAGCGAAGTCAGGCCGAGATCATCGAGGAAATGTTTAGTCGTTGCAAACAAGGCCGGGCGACCAGGAACATCGCGATGACCGATGGATTCAATCCAGCCGCGGTCTTCCAGCATTTTGATAGTTTGCGAATTGACCGTGACACCACGGATTTCTTCAATATCGCCGCGCGTAACCGGCTGGCGATAAGTAATGATTGCTAGCGTCTCCAGGGTTGCACGCGAATACTTTGGCGGCTTTTCCGGATTCAGACGTTCCAGGTAAATCTTCATCTCCGGACGACTCTGGAAGCGCCAGCCGGTCGAAAGGCTGACTACTTCAATGCCTTTATCTACCCAGTCGTCACGCAACTCTTCAAGCATCTGCTTGATTTCGTCTGTACCTATCTGTCCGTCAGTCTCGCCCGTCTCGACAAAAAGCTTCTTCATGTCGTTTATGGACAGGGGCTCGTGAGCGCAGAGTAGCGCTGTTTCGAGGACCTTCTTCGCCTCAGCAATATTCATTTACGATATTTACGACTGTTTAGTTGCAATGTGCAGAAATTATATTCAACGACAATCATCTTTGGAATCGATTGTCCGGTTAGAGAACCAGTTGATACTGCTATCCGACGCCCGTTTTAGAGGAGATGTAATTATGGGCGGGATTTGATAAGACTTGTAAGACT
>NZ_QAJP01000008.1:478441-524270 GCF_003852535.1 Herminiimonas sp. KBW02
TGAAGATATGAAGTATATATGGTATCGCTACGCAAAGCAATCTTAATTGCAGCTTCTTTATGCGGTGATACACTTCTCACCTTGCAATCATGTCTGCAATGATCCGGATAACCAGGCTTTTCAACGATTTGTAATGCTTATGAAATTTTGTTCCGAGTGCGCGCACCCAGTAACCCTGTTAATTCCTGAGGGTGACAATCGCCCGCGTTATGTATGCAGCAATTGCGGCACCATCCATTACCAGAACCCAAAAATGGTATTAGGCTCGATCCCGGTCTGGGACGAAGACGGTGATATGCGCATTCTGCTTTGCAAACGCGCAATCGAACCACGCCTCGGTTACTGGACGCTGCCAGCCGGCTTCATGGAAAACAATGAAACCACCAGCAATGCAGCGATCCGCGAAACCACCGAAGAAGCCGGCGCCAACATTCGCCTGCATGAATTGTTTTCTTTATTAAATGTGCCGCATGTACATCAGGTGCATATGTTTTACCGCGCCACCTTGCTCGACCTGAACTACGAAGCAGGCATTGAAAGCCTGGAAGTCAAATTATTCGCCCCCGAAGATATCCCGTGGGAAGACATAGCCTTCCCTACCGTGCATCACACCTTGCAATTCTTTCTGCAGGATCACGCCAACCGCAAGAATGGAGGCTCCTATGGCTTCCACACACTGGACATATTGAAGCCCATGTTGAGCCCGGAAGCATTTACCCCGACCTGACAAATAACAGATGCAAACAAAAATGGCGACTCACACTAGTTGAGCCGCCATTTTTTTAACCTCGATTCATTATTGCATCACCAATATGTTTCACGCTCCGGTGTCGCGCTGACATTGTGTATCGACAAATCAGCGCCATTAAATTCCTGCTCCGGATCAAGTCGTATGCCTACCGTCACTTTCAACGCACCATAAATCAGGAAGCCGCCTACCAGCGCAATCGAAATACCCAGGCCGGTTCCTATCAATTGCGACATGAAGGAAACACCACCCATACCACCCAATGCCTGCAAACCAAAGATACCGGCCGCGAGTCCACCCCATGCGCCGCACAAGCCGTGCAAAGGCCAGACACCCAGCACGTCATCTATCTTCCATTTGTTTTGTGTCAGCGCAAAAGCCCAGACGAAAATAAGGCCAGCAATAACACCTGTAATCAGCGCCCCCAGCGGATGCATAACATTGGAACCCGCACAGACAGCAACCAGTCCGGCCAACGGTCCGTTATGTACATAGCCGGGATCATTTTTACCCGCCAGGAATGCCGCCAGCGTACCGCCCACCATCGCCATCAATGAATTCACAGCGACCAGACCATTCATCTGTTCCATGGTCTGCGCACTCATGACGTTGAAACCAAACCAGCCGACGGTCAATATCCATGCACCCAGTGCGAGGAAAGGAATACTGGAAGGCGGATGCGCAGCGATCGTACCCTCCCTGGTATAGCGTCCACGACGCGCACCCAGCAGCAGCACGGCAGGCAAGGCGATCCAGCCGCCGACTGCATGCACGACAATGGAACCGGCGAAGTCATGGAAGTTTGCACCGAAGGTGCTATTAAGCCAGGCTTGTATGCCGAAGTGCTGGTTCCACGCGATACCCTCAAAGAACGGATACACCACGCCGACGACTAAAGCGGTGGCCAGCAATTGCGGATGAAAGCGCGCGCGCTCGGCGATGCCGCCGGAAATAATCGCCGGAATCGCAGCAGCAAAGGTCAGCAGGAAAAAGAATTTCACCAACTCATATCCATTACGCTGCGTCAGCACTTCGGCACTGCCAAAAAAACTCACACCATACGCAATGCTGTAACCAACGAAAAAATAGGCGATGGTCGAAACAGCAAAATCGACTAATATTTTGACCAGGGCGTTGACCTGGTTTTTCTTGCGCACCGTACCCAGCTCAAGAAAGGCAAAACCGGCGTGCATCGCCAGGACCATGACAGCACCGAGCATGATGAATAATGCGTCTGTGCCGTGTTTAAGTGCATCCATGCAAAAATCTCCCAATATGTGTGCGTAACGGATAAACGGATGCACCATAAAAGCAAAAATCGTTCCATTTTGGTGATTTTTATAAGACGTTGATTTTTAAAGATAATATTTACTTGCATTACGGAAACCCGGATAACGCACCAAAAATGAACGAAGGTATGAGCCAAAACAGGGAAAACGCATGATTCCATGGCTGGAAGCGGATGATCCTTTTCCGAATGTCTCTAGTGCATTAACCGAGGCGGATGGTGCGGCTGGCTTGCTGGCTGCCGGTGCCGACCTGTCACCCGGGCGCTTGCTGGAGGCTTATCGCAATGGGATTTTTCCGTGGTTTTCCGAAGGCCAGCCCATACTCTGGTGGAGCACCGATCCGCGCATGGTCTTGTTCGTCAAAGACTTCAGGATTTCACATAGCCTCAAAAAGAAGCTGAAACAGATCCATCGCAGCATCTGCAATCGCGACGGCCGCTGGGAAGTTCGTTTCGACCATGCGTTCGAAGAAGTCATGCGCGCCTGCGCCGAGCCACGTGATGGTGAAGGCGGCACCTGGATTTCCGATGAGATCATTGCCGGCTATGTCGGCCTGCATAAACTTGGGTATGCACACTCTTCCGAGCTGTGGCTGGATGGCGTACTGGTAGGTGGTGCTTACGGCGTCAGCATAGGACACATGTTCTATGGTGAGTCGATGTTTGCACGCGTACCGGATGCATCCAAAATTGCATTGAGCTACCTCGTACACTTCTTGCGAAATCATGGTGTTTCGATGATAGACTGCCAGCAGGAGACCTCGCATTTAGCTACGCTGGGCGCAGCGCCGATCGCACGATCAGAATTCATTTCACGCTTGCGTCAGGCTGCAGGTGGCCCGCAAATTAAAGACTGGCAGCCAATTGCATTGTTTCCAAACACATGAAGTAGTATTGTTACATCAGCTGTCTGATATTGATCTGGCCGACGAAGTCGCGAACTCGGGACGCACGAATTCGAAACTTAATTAAGTACGCAATCATGACGCACCCTAAGGAATTACCGTTCTCAACACTCCAGTTCTACGCAACTGCACCTTACCCGTGCAGCTATCTGGATGGACGGCAGGCGCGCTCGCAAGTTGCCACCCCATCACACCTGATCAACGCAGACGTCTATTCCGAACTGGTCAAGAGCGGCTTCCGTCGCAGCGGCATTTTCACATACCGTCCATATTGCGACGGCTGCCAGGCTTGCACACCGGTGCGCATCAAAGTCGCCGAATTCGTTCCAAATCGCAGCCAGCGCCGGGCGCAAGCCAGACATAGTGATTTACAAACCTCTGTTACCAAACTGACCTATCTGGCCGAACACTACGACCTGTATCTGCGCTATCAGACCGCACGCCATGCCGGTGGCGGCATGGATCAGGACAGCCGAGAGCAATATGCGCAGTTCCTGCTGCAAAGCAAAGTCAACACACGGCTGGTGGAATTCCGCGAAGACGACGGCACTCTGCGTATGGTCAGCATCATTGATGTGCTGGACGATGGCTTGTCATCGGTCTATACCTTCTACGATCCGGCACCACAAAACGCTTCTTACGGCACCTACAACATCCTGTGGCAAATCGCGCAGGCACAGGCGCTGCAGATGCCTTACATCTATCTGGGCTACTGGATCAAGGAAAGCCCGAAAATGTCGTATAAAACCAATTTCCAGCCTCTGGAAGCCTTGCAACAAGGCGAATGGATCCCGCTTCCGCCCCTCGATCCATCGTCCACGCGGTAAAATACAGGGTTCGCAAATCAGTTGATTTGCCCTTTGATTTACCAACCTGATCCTTACCGTGTCCGACAAACTTCTCTACGCTCTCGCGCGCCCCTTTCTGTTCGCCATCGATCCGGAAGCCGCCCATAACCTGACCCTGCCGGCACTGCGTCGCGCCGCTGCACTGGGCCTGACCTCTTCCATCGTCAAACCTGCACACGATCCACGCACCGTGATGGGCATCACCTTTCCAAACCCGGTCGGCCTGGCCGCCGGTCTGGACAAAGACGGCGCCTATATCGATGGCCTGGCCACATTGGGATTCGGTTCGATAGAGGTTGGTACCGTCACACCACGCGCACAACCTGGCAACGCGATGCCACGCATGTTCCGCCTGCCACAGGCAAACGCCATCATCAATCGCATGGGCTTCAACAATGGTGGCGCGGATGCTTTCGTTGCCAACGTCAGGGCTTCGAAGTTTTATCAAAACAAGGAAGGTGTGCTCGGCCTGAATATCGGTAAGAACGCCGACACGCCTATCGAACGTGCGGTGGAGGATTATCTGATTTGCCTGGAAAAAGTGTATCCGTACGCCAGCTATGTGACGGTCAACATCTCTTCACCGAACACCAAAAACCTGCGTCAGTTGCAAGGCGCATCCGAACTCGATGCATTGCTGTCGCAATTAAAAGAAGCACAGCAACGTCTGTCCGACCAACACAAACGCTATGTTCCGATTGCCCTGAAAATCGCACCGGATATGGAACTGGAACAAATCCAGACGATTGCGCAAGCATTGTTGCGCCACAAAATGGATGGTGTCATCGCGACCAACACCACCATCAGCCGCGACGCAGTGAAGAATCTCAAGCACGCAGAAGAAACTGGTGGCTTGTCCGGTGCACCGGTATTTGAAGCATCGAACAAAGTCATACGCGCACTGAAGAGCGAGCTTGGTGACGCACTGCCTATCATAGGCGTGGGCGGGATTTTATCCGGCAGCGATGCGCAAGCGAAGGTCGCCGCGGGTGCTTCACTGGTACAACTGTATACCGGCCTGATTTATCGTGGCCCGGCGCTGGTCAAGGAATGCGCTGCTGCATTGCATGCCTGAACGTTGAAGAGTTAACGCCAGCCTCAATTCTCACGCACGAAATTAAAAAGCCCGGACCACTGAGTGGTTCGGGCTTTTTATATTGAGCAGACAGCGCTTATTCGACTTCAACTGTCTCCGGTGTTGCAGCCGGAGGAGCCGTATCACCTTCACTGAAGTCCAGCTTGATCTGATCTTTATCATCCAGATCAACTGTGACTTTACCGCCAGTGACCAGGCGACCAAACAGCAATTCATCAGCCAGTGCCTTGCGTATCATGTCCTGAATCAGACGCGACATCGGACGGGCACCCATCAACGGATCAAATCCTTTCTTCGCGAGGAAAGTACGCAGCTTCTCGGTGAAGATCGCTTCTACTTTCTTCTCGTGCAGTTGTTCTTCCAACTGCATCAGGAATTTATCGACCACACGCAGGATGATTTCTTCATCCAGTGCACGGAAGCTGATGATGGCATCCAGACGATTGCGGAATTCAGGCGTAAACATACGCTTGATATCGGCCATCTCGTCGCCGGTTTCTTTCTTCTCGGTGAAACCGATAGTGCGTTTCTGCAGGCTTTCAGCACCGGCATTCGTCGTCATGATGATGATCACATTGCGGAAGTCCGCTTTACGACCATTGTTATCAGTCAGCGTGCCATGATCCATCACCTGCAACAGGATATTGAAAATATCCGGATGCGCTTTTTCGATTTCATCCAGCAGCAAGACCGCATGCGGCTTCTTGGTAATCGCTTCAGTCAGCAAACCACCCTGATCGAAACCGACGTAACCCGGAGGCGCACCAATCAGGCGGCTGACCGCATGACGTTCCATGTACTCGGACATATCAAAGCGTATCAGGTCGATGCCCATGATGAAGGCCAGCTGTTTCGCCGCTTCGGTTTTACCGACACCGGTAGGACCGGAGAACAGGAAGGAACCAATCGGTTTATCCGTTTTACCCAGACCTGCACGTGCGACCTTGATCGCCGAACCCAGTGCTTCCAGCGCCGGATCCTGACCGAACACGACATTTTTCAAATCGCGGTCTATGGTCTGCAATTTCGATCGATCATCCTGATTGACCGTTTGCGGAGGAATACGCGCGATCTTGGAAATGATGTCCTCGATCTCGGATTTGCCGATCGTTTTCTTTTGCTTCGACTTCGGCAAGATGCGTTGTGCTGCGCCCGCTTCATCGATCACGTCGATAGCCTTGTCCGGCAAGTGACGGTCGTTAATAAAGCGTGCGGCCAACTCAGCTGCTGAAGTCAACGCCGATGCCGAATACTTCACGCCATGATGTTCTTCAAAGCGCGATTTCAAGCCACGCAAAATCTGTATGGTTTGTTCGACGGTAGGCTCGTTCACATCGATCTTTTGGAAACGACGTGACAGTGCATGGTCTTTTTCAAAGACACCGCGGAATTCGGTAAACGTGGTCGCACCGATACATTTCAACTGACCATTCGACAAGGCCGGTTTCAGCAAGTTGGATGCATCCAGCGTGCCGCCCGAAGCCGAACCCGCACCGATGATGGTGTGGATTTCGTCGATGAACAGGATGCCGTTAGGATTATCTTTCAGTTGCTTGAGCACTGCTTTCAGGCGTTGCTCGAAGTCGCCGCGATATTTGGTACCAGCCAGCAAAGCACCCATGTCCAGTGAATAGACAACAGCGTTTTGCAAAACTTCAGGTACATCGCCCTGCGTGATGCGCCATGCCAGACCTTCCGCGATTGCGGTTTTACCGACACCAGCCTCACCTACCAGCAGTGGATTGTTTTTACGACGACGGCACAAGGTTTGAATCACGCGCTCGACTTCGCCTTCGCGGCCGATCAGCGGATCGATCTTGCCTTCGCTCGCCATCTTGTTCAGATTTTGCGTGAACTGATCCAGCGCGCTTTCTTTTTGCTGGCCTTCAGCCGATGGCGCATCCTCGGCACCTTCAGGTGCTTTTTGCGCATCGCTTTGCTGATCCTTGCGCACGCCGTGCGAAATGAAATTGACCACGTCCAGACGCGTCACACCTTGCTGATGCAAGTAGTAAACAGCGTGCGAATCTTTTTCACCAAAGATGGCAACCAATACGTTTGCGCCTGTCACTTCCTTCTTACCATTGGAAGCGGACTGCACGTGCATGATCGCGCGTTGGATCACGCGTTGGAAACCAAGTGTAGGTTGGGTATCGACCTCTGCGGCGCCAGGCACCGTAGGCGTATTGTCGCCAATAAAATTCGTCAGCGTTTTTCGCAGGTCTTCGATATTGACCGCACAAGCACGCAGAACCTCGGCCGCTGATGGATTATCCAGCAGCGCGAGGAGCAAATGCTCGACGGTGATGAACTCATGGCGCGCCTGTCTTGCTTCGACAAACGCCATATGCAAACTGACTTCTAATTCCTGCGCAATCATACTTCCTCCATCACGCACTGCAGGGGATGCCCCGCTTTTCGGGCGTGGTTCAAAACCAGCTCAACTTTCGTAGACGCGATATCTTTCGGATACACGCCACAAATACCTTTTCCGTCGCGGTGAACCATGAGCATGATTTGCGTTGCTGTCTCACGATCTTTACTAAAGTATTCCTGAAGAATCATCACGACGAATTCCATCGGCGTGTAATCATCATTCAGCAATAACACCTGATACATAGACGGCGGCTTGAGTTTTTGCTCTTGCCGCATAAGGACCGTACCATCGTCATGCTTAATTGCCATAGGTCTATTCTAATACGTTCGACCGTGTGCACAATGCCCAGAAGAACAGAGAAACAAATTAATTTAATATTACGCGTTTTCTTCTGAATACGCAGATAACGATCAAATGCAAAAAATCAAGAGTCACCCACTTTCCCCCTGAAAATAAAGTTTTTACCCCCACGAAAAGCGCTTGACTTTTGTATTTTTTGCGTAAAGAATGAATCTTATTGACATGCTTGACAACAATGGCTTGTCAATACGAAGTGAGCAGGTTTTAGGAGGGGCAACGTAAACGAGGCTACTTTCTTTTGCGGCTCGTGTGATTAAGTCTATATTAGAAAGACGCTTTTTATGGCAACAGGTACCGTCAAGTGGTTCAACGATTCCAAAGGCTTCGGCTTTATCACCCCGGATGACGGCGGTGAGGATTTGTTCGCACACTTTTCCGCAATCCAAATGAACGGCTTCAAGACCCTCAAAGAAGGTCAGAAAGTTCAGTTCGAAGTCACGCAAGGCCCTAAAGGCAAGCAAGCTTCCAACATTCAAGCTCCTTAATTTTTTAAGGACTTGCGAAAAACCCCGCTTCGGCGGGGTTTTTTATTGCCATTTTCATTGCGATCTTTACGACGTTATACCTTAAACACAAGCTCTCTTCCTCGCATATAACTACGCAACGAATTTCACACGCAAAATTATTTCTCCCATATATATGGGATGTAGTTAAAGCCTCGGCATAACACCACGCGACAAATTTGCAACACTCTGAAATTATTTACACACGTAATTTCGTTGCGATATTTCTGCAATACTTTGATATCGCATTCAACAAAATCTCTTTACCATCGCAACTCAGTCGTCACATGTCACCGCAACTACACCATGCCCCTGATTCTGTTTAACAAGCCCTTCCAGACCATGTGCCAGTTTTCGCCGCACCCTACGCGCAAATCGCTGGCCGACCACATCGACATACCAAATATTTATCCTGCCGGACGACTCGATGCAGACAGCGAAGGTTTGCTACTACTGACTGACGACGGCAAGCTGCAACACGCCATCAGCCATCCGGATCGTGAACACACTAAAACTTATCTGGTACAGGTCGAAGGCACACCCGATAGTGATGCACTGGCACGCTTGCGCGCTCCGCTCGATCTGGGCGATTTCGTCACGCGCGCATGTGTAGTCAAACGCGTAGCAGAACCTGATTGGTTATGGCCGCGCAATCCACCAATACGTGAACGCGCTAACGCACCAACCAGTTGGCTGACCATCACACTGTCGGAAGGAAAAAATCGGCAAGTGCGCCGCATGACAGGCGCAGTGGGTTATCCAACTTTGCGCCTGGTACGCATCGCCATCGGACCGGTGTCACTGGAGAGCCACCCACTGTGGCCGGGTGAATGGCGCGAAATTTCAGCCAAGGAACTAGGACTGAGCTAAATCATCCAAGCAGAGTTCTCAGCGCGGCCAAGGCACGCGATTTTGTCTTTTTCATTTACACTGCCCCACATCGCATTACTACTTACCAAGTCCATTCCATGAACAAATTCTTCAGCACTTGTGCGCTGACCATTGCATGTGCAGCCACCCTGACCGCAAGCGCCAGCTACGCCCAACAAGATAAGAAATTTCCAGTCATTTCATTAACCGCGGGGATGAATATCATCAAAGCCGAGGTCGCTTCCAATGAAGCCGAGCGTCAGCAAGGCTTGATGAACCGCGCCAGCATGGGGCCGAACGAAGGCATGATCTTCCTGTTCGGCGCACCGGCCGGTGTTTGTATGTGGATGAAAAATACCCTGATCCCGCTCTCAGTCGCCTTTATCGACGCCGACGGCAAGATCGTGAATATTGAAGATATGAAGCCGCAAACCCTGGAATCGCATTGCGCGAAAAAACCGGTACCGTATGCGCTGGAAATGAATGAAGGCTGGTTCAAGCATAAAAACCTGAAACCGGGCAGTGTCATAGAAGGCCTGCCGAAACTGCACTAAGCAGCACATGCAAACAAAAACCCCGCACGATCAAAATCGTGCGGGGTTTTTAATGTATTGCTCAGTGCTGCGCCTGGGCGCAGCTGACAAAAACGATTAAGCCAGCGCTTTCAAAGCAGCTGCGAGGCGGCTTTTATGACGTGCTGCTTTGTTTTTGTGAATGATTTTCTTGTCAGCGATACGGTCGATAGTCGACACGGATGCCAGGAAAACTTGCGCTGCAGCAGCTTTGTCGCCCGCTTCAATTGCCTTACGAACAGCTTTAACAGCTGTACGCAGCGTGGAACGCTGGCTGGAATTGTGAGCGTTTTGCTTAACTGCTTGACGAGCGCGTTTGCGTGCTTGTGCGGTATTTGCCATGAATATTATTTCCTAAAAACAGGTCTACGCGCATTCGCAAACACGCATGTTAGTGAGACAGAATTCTGTGAAGCTGCAGATTATAGCCGTATTTTCCTAATCAGGCAAATAGATGCTGACTCCCTTGCAAGATTGTTGCAAGGTGACCGCAATTGCAGAAATGTATATTTTTAACAACATTTTTAGACGCGGCGGCAAGGATAGAAGAATATTAATAAATATCCCTACAAGCGGAATTATCCCATGCCGGCAGGTACTAAGCGCTATCTCTTGTATGCAGGCCTCTTATGCACCCATCGTTTTACCTTGAACAGATATAATTCCGCTCCATGAACTTGCACAAAACGCTTGCGGCGGTCTCCGGCATGACGATGGTTTCTCGTGTGACAGGATTGATCCGCGAGATCCTGTTTGCCCGTGCATTTGGCGCGTCTGCCTATACCGATGCGTTCAATATCGCATTCCGCATCCCCAACCTGCTGCGCCGCTTATTCGCTGAAGGCGCATTTTCGCAGGCCTTCGTCCCCATCCTGGCCGAATATAAAAGCCAGAAGGGCGAAGAAGCGACCAAAAGCCTGGTTGACCATGTAGCAACAGTCCTGATCTGGACCATGCTGCTGACCTGCCTGATAGGCGTAGTCGCCTCCCCGTTTATTGTTTACCTGATCGCCACCGGACTCAAAGCCAAGTCCGAGATCTTCGACGCTTCGGTCTGGATGACCCGCGTGATGTTCCCATACATAGGTTTCATGGCCTTCGTCGCACTCAGCGGCGGCATCCTGAATACCTGGCGCGAATTCAAGATTCCGGCATTCACACCTGTTTTACTGAATCTATCCTTCATCGTCGCCACGCTGTTCCTCGCACCACATCTGGATCAGCCTATCTATGCAATGGCAATTGCCGTCATCGTTGGTGGCGTATTGCAAATGGCGATCCAGATCCCGGCCTTGCTGAAGATAGGCATGCTGCCGCGCATCTCGCGCAATCCATTCGCCAGCCTCGGCGATGCCGGTGTACGTAAAGTCCTGAGCAAAATGGGGCCTGCGGTGTTTGCCGTATCGGCCGCGCAGATCAGCCTGATGATCAATACCAATATCGCCTCGCGCCTGGAAAGCGGCAGCGTATCCTGGCTCTCGTATGCGGATCGGCTGATGGAATTCCCGACCGCCCTGCTGGGTGTGGCACTCGGTACTATCCTCTTACCTAGCCTGTCAAAAGCAAATTTTGAAGGCAATACCGAAGAATATTCATCCTTGCTGGACTGGGGCCTGCGTCTGACCTTTTTGCTGGCGCTGCCCTGCGCAGTCGGCCTTGCCACTATTTCCGAACCGCTGACGGCGACACTCTTCCACTACGGCAAATTCAACGAACTGTCGGTCGAAATGACCTCGCGCGCACTGGTCGCTTACGGTGTCGGCCTGATCGGCCTGATCCTGGTAAAAATCCTGGCGCCCGGCTTTTACGCGCAACAAAACATCAAGACTCCGGTCAAAATCGCCATCGGCGTGCTGATAGCAACGCAATTGATGAACATGATCTTCGTGCCGTGGATCGCCCATGCCGGTCTGGCGCTGTCGATCGGACTGGGAGCCTGCCTGAATGCCGGATTCCTCTACTGGGGACTGAAACGCCGCGGCATCTATAACGCACTGCCCGGCTGGCGCATCTTCTTTATCCGTCTCAGCGGTGCGTTGTTTCTGATGGCTGGCGTGGCACTCTGGACTGCCGGTCAATTCGACTGGGTCGCTCTGCATGCAACACCGTTCATACGGATAGGCGCATTATTAATTGTCATGGCAGCGTGCGGAATTAGTTATTTCGGCGCATTATTAGCCATGGGATTTCGCTTTCGGGATTTCAAACGCATCGCACGTTAATCCAAACTCATCGCCAGAGTCGGAACGAAGATCTGCACGATCACGGCATCATCGCTATGATGGAGGCATATGACGATCCAATCTCTCGAGTATTTCTCCACGCTGGTGCAGCAGGACGACAGCATTCCATTGTTCGAAGCTGCGCTCGCCATTGCACAGGATGCAGAGCCCAGTCTTGACCTGGCCGCATCGCAAGCGGAAGTCGATATGCTTGCCGTCAAATTAAAACAGCGCTTGCCGGACGACGCATCCACGCTGCAAAAGCTGCGGATGCTGAATCATTATTTTTATAATGAGCTGGGCTTCAGCGGCAACGTCAACGACTACTACAATCCAGAAAACAGTTACCTGCATCGCGTGATCGATACCCGACGCGGCATCCCGATTTCACTCGCGGTGTTGTATATGGAACTGGCGCAACAGATAGATCTGGATGTGCAGGGTATTTCTTTTCCCGGCCACTTCCTGATGAAGCTCGCCGTGCAATCCGGCCAGGTCGTACTGGATCCATTCAATGGCGCCAGCCTGTCGCGCGAGGAATTGGAAGAACGGGTCGAGCCTTACATCATGCAGCAAGACTTTCCCGATGATTTCCAGCTCACCGCCTACCTTGATGCCGCCAGCCCGCGTGACATCCTGGTGCGTATGTTGCGCAACCTGAAGACGCTCTTCATGCAGCAGGAACGCTGGCAACGGCTGCTGGAAGTGCAGGAAAGATTATTGATTTTGTTACCGCATGAAATTGCCGAGCGACGTGATCGCGGCATTGCGTACATGCATCTGGAATGTCCGCAAGCAGCCTTGCTGGACCTGGAGGCCTATGTCAAACACCGGCCTTATGCGATGGATACGGCGGAACTGCGAGCGCAATTCCCGAAACTGCGTGACGATATCAGCCGCCTGAATTAAAGCACTGCCACACAACTACTGCCTGCTGCCCTCATCACGGGTGCAGCAGGCAGTTTGGTTTACGCCTGGCTACGCGCTTCGATTGCTTCCCACTTCTCCAGCGCTTCCAATAGCAAACCATCGATTTCAGCAAAACGCTGATTCAGTTTCTTCACTTCGTCCGGCTGTTGCGTGTACAGGCTGGCATCGGCCAGTTTCTCAGTGATCGCTTTTTGCTCGTCTTCCAGTTGTGCGATCAAAGCCGGCAAGGCTTCCATCTCGCGTTGTTCCTTGTAGCTGAGTTTCTTTTGCTTGGCAGCAGGTGTCGCGACTGGCGCTGCTTCCGCTTTTACTTCCGCCTTGGCCACCGGCTTCGGAGCACCCGCAGGAATAGCGGCCGGACGCACACGCTCCCAATCGCTGTAACCACCGATATATTCACGCCATAAGCCATTGCCTTCAGCGACGATGACTTCGGTCACGACGTTATCGAGGAAGGTTCTATCGTGGCTGACCAGGAACACGGTACCTTTGTAGTCTTCCAACAATTCTTCCAGCAATTCCAGTGTATCGATATCCAGATCATTGGTCGGTTCATCCAGCACCAGCACATTGGCTGGCTTGGCAAACAAACGCGCCAGCAGCAAGCGATTACGCTCGCCACCCGACAGGGACTTGACTGGTGAACGCGCGCGTTCAGGTGCAAACAGGAAGTCGTTGAGGTAAGTCATCACGTGTTTACGCTGACCATTGATCTCTACCCAATCGCTACCCGGCGCGATCGTATCGGCCAGGCTGGCGTCTTCATTCAATTGCGCGCGCATCTGATCGAAGTATGCAATCTGCAGCTTGGTACCTTGCTTGACGGTACCCGAATCCGGCTCTTCCTCGCCCAAAATCATTTTCAGCAAGGTGGTCTTGCCTGCACCGTTCAAACCGATCAGGCCTATCTTGTCACCGCGCAGCAAAGTCGCGCTGAAATCGCGCACGATAACTTTGTCGCCATAGCTCTTGTTGATATTTTCCAGCTCGGCGACGATCTTGCCGGAGCGATCACCGGACGACACATCCAGCTTGACCTGCCCTTGCTGTTCACGACGTGCGCTGCGCACCAGACGCAAGGCTTCCAGACGACGGACACGACCTTCATCGCGGGTACGACGTGCTTGCACGCCTTTGCGTATCCAGACTTCTTCCTGCGCCAGGAATTTATCGAACTTGGCGTTTTCAACTTCCTCGATTTCCAGTTGTTCTGCCTTGCGCACCTGGTACGCGCTGAAATTACCAGGGAAAGACAGCAAGCGACCGCGATCCAGTTCTATGATGCGGGTCGCCACGTTATCCAGGAAGCTACGATCATGGGTGATGAACAGGACGCTACCCTTGAAATCGCGCAACAGACCTTCCAGCCACATGATGGAGGTGAAATCCAGATGGTTGGTCGGTTCATCCAGCAACAGCACATCAGGTACGCTCACCAGCGCGCAAGCCAGCGCCACGCGCTTTTGCATACCGCCGGACAACGTACCCATCAGCGCGTCCTTCACCAGATTCAGGCGATCCAGCGTCGCTTCGACCTTATTCGTCAGGTTCCACGCATCCGCCGCATCCAGCTTGAGCTGAATTTCGTGCATGCGCTCCATCAGCGCGTCATCGTTGTCACCACCGAACTGGCCGGTCAGTGCATCGTACTCAGCCAGCAAAGCTTGCATATCGCCCATACCGGACGCCACCGCATCGAACACGGACATGTCAGGTGAGAAATGCGGCTCCTGCTCAACGTAGGCAATCTTGATCCCTTGTTGCATGACAAACAAGCCATCATCCAGCCTGGAGCGACCCGCGATGATTTTCAGCAGCGAGGACTTGCCGGTACCATTGCGGCCGATCAAACCTACACGCTCCGTGGTTTCGAGGGAAAACTCGGCGTGATCGAGCAAAGGGACGTGACCGAACGCGAGCTGCGCGTTCGAGAGTGAAATGACTGCCATAAATGCCTGAAGGTGTAAGGTCGGAGCGCGATTGCGGGCGACCAATTAAAAGAATGAAGACCGCATTGTACCGATAGCGGCAGCATTCCCGCTATTCTTTGCCATATCGTCAGCTATAATCGCGGTCGTAAGTAGCAAAGTGTTGCTCACTTTCAAGCGTCTCGCCGTAGTTCAATGGATAGAACGAGTGCCTCCTAAGCGCTAGATACAGGTTCGATTCCTGTCGGCGGGACCAATTACTGCTCCCCCAAGCGATATCAAATAATAAAAAAGCCGCAAAACTAAAAAAGTTCGCGGCTTCCAATCAAGACCATGCACCAGAAAATCAGGTGCATTTATTTACTTCCGCAGGATTACTGTTCTCCGTTTTCAAGGGAACAGACATTAAATGCCCTCTCAAGGTTTTAATAAGCATGCGATTGCAGTCAGTCTTGATGACTTTTGCCCGCTCCATTTTTTCAGCACCGCCCTGACGATAGCGCACTGTTCTATATGGGGCATCATCATCCTTGCCCTTTTTTTCGAACTCATTCAATGCAAGGTCTAAAGACTGCGCATACAACTTGACGCTTTCCTCGTGCATCTTCGCACCTTTTTCCGCCATCCAGAACTTGGATAATGTCGCCTCATCCTGCGGCGCTGAAATAACCCGAATCACCGTCATATAAGCAGTTGAAGGGTCTGCCCCCACTTGCGACATGGTGATTGCATTATCGAGAATAATGGCTGTCTCATCCTGCGTAACAGAAAAGATCGGCTGGGCTTCTATAACCCATTCATTTGTCATCTTTTCTGAAAATGCCATTAAGCGACTGCCCTTGATGGATGTTCGCTCCAGGCTATGCTGAACCAGTTCGCTCAGGCGAAATGAAAGCAATGTGTCCCGATACGGTAAAAGAAGGCGATCTGCACTCGCTTGCATTTTCGATTTCTGAATACTTTTAGAGGACTCATTTAAGACACCATGCGTCACCACTGCCGCTAAAAATCCAACCAAATTCGGTGCCGGATATAGCATTCCACCTGCCGGGGTATTCCCCGCATTATCCATGTTAAGCACACCCCGGTAATCTATGGTGTCAGTCGGCGGAAGCCTGACAACCCAGGCGGGTGCGGCAACAGTTGCCGGAACTACCGTATCACTGATCGCAGATGCATTTTCTTCTTGCGACCATGCCGTATGACTCACAAAAAGAGCAACACACGCTAAAGAGCGAACAAGTACGTTTGATATCCGGAATGTCATGACGAATCCACTCAAAAAAGAAAAAGCCCACATTCCTTTGTGAGCTTTTTCAAATTAACAGGTCCATTATTTCAGGAAAGGTTCGCGGAACTGATCCTTGCCCGTTTCCAAAGCCTGGAAATAAGCATTCGTCAAACCAGGGAATTTTGGCGGTTCATCCCACTGGCTTTCGCTGGCTTTTACGATATTGATCCGCTTATACCATTCATAAGCGTTCGTCTTTAAATTCACCAGATAACCTGTGCCGACCACCATTCCTTTCGGATCGCTGGTTGGGACATAGGCTGAATAGGTACGCACCATACCGAGTGAAGTAATTTCCACCATCAGCAACTTATCGATCGCGTATTTTTTCTGTAACTGCGAAAAGTCTTTCTTCGCTATACCTGGCGCAGCTTGTGCATTATCGGGCAAAGTCTTGATGTCGATGACTTCCTGAATCACGACGACGTCACCGCCTTTTTTACGAATTAAATCTGCCAGCTCATTTTTAAGCGTCACCAGATCTTCGTGCGGCAAGGTATTGGTATGTGTAGTCAGGGCAGAATTCGATGCCGATGCAAAGGCATAGCACAGCAAACAACCTGCTCCCGGAAATTCTGTATCCACTTTAGGTAGTGCCGTCATTGCCACGCCAACACGCCCTTCGCTGGCTTTTACCGCAGTCGGTGCAAGCCCGACAGGATATTGCGGTTTGACTGCACAGCCGGTCAGTATTACGGAAACAGCGACCAGCAACAAACCAACATTCCATCTCATAGTTATACTCCCTGATTGTAAATTTTCTCAGTGCTGCTCTGCGGCGGACATCTGAAATGCTGTTTGTGCACCCTGCCAATAGCTGATACCGCGCAAATTATATACGTGCCCCAAAGCAAGTAGATGTTGTTTTAACATCCTTCAAAAAAATAAATCGTGCGTGCGATCGTGGCTTGATCAGCAATAATTGGGCTTCTACTTATATATAATCGCTGCGGCACATCGAATACAAAAATTCCCCGGATGCTTACCCCGATTTTCCCGCTTGCCAATCGATACCCATCGCCAGAGAAATAAATCGCTGTTGACTATGAACACACAAAATAACGCTCAATTAATCAAACTGGCGGAGCATTACTTCAGGAACGGAAACTACCCATTTGCGCAAAACTTCTTGAAGCAAATACTTGATTCGAATCCCGCAGATTCCAAAGCAAATGAATTAGCCGCATATATAGCGGGTAATACCGGGAATGTTGAATTAGCGCATACGCTGCTTAAAAAGGCATCTCAACAAGCAAATTGCTCCCCGGAAGCGCTTTATTACCTTGGGGTCGCCTACCTGAGGAACAATCAATTTGACGATGCAATCGCATCTTTCGAGCGAACCTTAAAAACAAGCGGTGATTTTTTTGAAGCCCTGCATGATTTAGGCTTGGCCTACTTCCATATTCAAAAATACACAGAATCAATCGAGGCCTTTAAGAAAGCTGTTCCGCTTAGACCAAATTCATTCGAAGTCTTAACGAATCTGGGAAATTCGTTAAAAGCCATAAAGGAAAACGAAGAAGCACTTGTATATCAAAGCCAGGCTGTAGAAGCCGACCCTGGACGTGCAGAGGGATGGTTAAACAAAGGGGTAATACTGAATGCGCTTAAGCGCTACGAAGAGGCGTTGGCTCAATATAATCAAGCCCTCCTTTTAAAACCCGACTATATAGAAGCCTGGTCCAATAAAGGCAATGTTCTGCACACCCTAAAACGATTTGAAGAGGCGCTTTCTCATCACAATCAGGCTGTCACTTTAAGTAACTCGGACGCTGAAACCCTATTCAACAAAGGCATCACGCTGCACGAGCTCAAACGCTACGATGAAGCGCTGGAGCACCTTGATCGGGCCAGGCAACTGAGTCCTGAGCTGGATTTTCTGACCGGCACCCTCATTCATGAACAAATGATAGTTGGAGCATGGGGTAATTTCGAAAATAATATTGCACAACTCTCTGCGGAACTTGAAAGCCGCTTCAAAGTAGCGAGCCCATTCTCGGTTCTATCCGTCATTGATTCCCCACATTTGCATTTACTTGCGGCAAAGAACTGGGTCCAGCAAGAATACCCGGCCAATCCGTCATTGCCGCAGATACCAAAATATAAAAATGAAAAAATCCGTATCGCTTACTTTTCTGCGGATTTCAGGGATCACCCTGTTTCAGCTCTGACAGCCGAACTATTTGATTTACATGATCGCGCCACCTTCGAGCTTTTCGCTTTTTCTCTCCAGGGTGCACCTGGGAACGATCCAATGAGAGCAAGACTTAGCCAGACCTTTGATCACTTCCTCGATGTACAAGACATGTCAGACATCGACGTCGCTCGTCTGGCAAGAAAGATGCAACTGGATATCGCCGTTGATCTTGGTGGTCATACCAAAGACTCCAGGCCAGGAATATTTGCTCTCCGTGCAGCGCCGATTCAAGTCAATTACCTGGGCTATCCCGGCTCACTTGGTGCAGAGTATATCGATTACATCATCGCAGATAACACGCTTATCCCTACAAACAATCAGCCGCATTATTCGGAAAAAATCGTTTATCTACCTGGCACTTATATGGTGAACGATTCAAAACGGGAGATTTCGAACACTCCGTTAAAAAGATCTGAATTCAATTTACCGGACTCGGGATTTGTTTACTGCTGCTTTAACAATAGCTTCAAAATTACACCGCTGGTGTTTGCAAGCTGGATGCGTATTCTGAAAAAAGTCCAGGGCAGCGTATTGTGGCTCTCAGAGAACAATGCGTCCTTCAGATCCAATCTGAAAAAAGAAGCTGTAAAGCAAGGCATCGATCCGGACAGACTCGTTTTTGCCGATAGAGTTGAAGACCATGGCACTCATCTGGCACGACACAGACTCGCCGATTTATTCCTCGACGCAAAACCATACAACGCTCACACCACAGCAATGGATGCGCTGCAAGCCGGCTTACCTGTATTGACACAAATAGGTGACTCCTTCACCAGTCGCGTGGCTGCTAGCTTACTGAATGCGATTGATCTGCCGGAACTCATTACTCATAGCCAGGAAGAATATGAAGCACTGGCCATAGAACTAGGCAGCACTCAAAACAAAATAGAGATGCTCAAACAAAAATTGGTACGCAATCAATCTACAACTGCCCTGCTCAATACCCAGCTATTTACGAGGCACATCGAAAACGCTTACCAAATCATGCATGAACGTCAGCAAGATGGCTTGGCGCCTGATCATATTTATATTGAATCAAACGCATCTACATAGTCATAAAACGACGCGGGTGAAACTATTCATTAATAAATCGACGTTTTCAAACGCTGCGGCAAGTCCGCATCGTATTTTTCACCGTCTATCTCCGATCCGCTCAGATCGCTCAAGATAGTACCGAGGCTAGGCAAGGAACTACGTTCTATCTGCTGTTCCGCTTGCCACAGACCCGAACGCAAGATCGCGCGTGAGCATTGGAAGAAGACAGTTTCGACTGCTATCTTCAATACGGTGTGTGGCGTCTTGCCCTCTATCGCAAAGCGTTCAAGTAATGCAGGATCGTTATGAATGCTGGCACGGCCGTTGACCCTGACAGTTTCACCTATGCCTGGAATCAGGAAGATGAGTGCGACACGCGGATCACTGATGATGTTGCGCAGACTGTCTATGCGATTATTACCGCGACGATCCGGCAGCAATAGTGTTTTCTCATCCAGCACATGGACGAAACCAGCCGGATCACCACGCGGCGACGCATCCAGTCCGTCCGGGCCACTGGTCGCTAACACGGCAAACGGCGCAGCGTCGATGAAGGCCTGATAATGCGGATGAATGTAGTCGATTTCCTTGCGTATTGAAGCGGCCATGGGCTGGCCGTATATGCGTTCCAGCGCTGCCAGGTCTGAAATCTGATGTGCTTTGCTTGGTCCGTCCACGGATAGGCTCCTGAAGGTGGGCTGTAGTGAGAAAAAACCCTGAAGCTGCGTCGCTTTAATAAGCGCGCAATAGACAGATGATAGCGAAAATCAGGAACGGTCGTGATGGAAGCCCGGGATGAGCGCGTCCAAATAATAATGGCAGCTGAATTACCGGACAGATAAAACGCTATCTGCCGGTAACTCAATTGCCATCTAGTGCGAAAACCGGAGCCTATCTGGTCGCCAGTTTGCGCTGCGATGCAAGCCGCGTAACTACCGCGACCAGCCTGTCGATTTCATCATAGGTATTGTAGAAAGCCAGTGATGGACGCACTGTCGTTTCCACACCGAAGCGACGCAAGATCGGTTGCGCGCAATGATGTCCGGTACGTACTGCGATACCTTCCTCGTTCAGTGCATGACCGACTTCTTCAGTGGTGTAACCCTGCAACACAAATGACATGACGCTGGCTTTGTCCACTGCCGTACCTATCAGGCGCACGCCAGGGATGGCGCCCAGTTTTTGCATGCCGTAGACCAGCAGTTCGTGTTCGTAGCGAGCGATGTTTTCAATACCGATTTTGTTGACATAATCGATCGCTGCGCCCAGACCTACCGCATCCGCTATATTGCCGGTACCGGCTTCGAACTTGTTGGGTATCGGCTGGAATACCGTTTTTTCAAACGTCACGTCGGCAATCATATTACCGCCGCCCTGCCATGGCGGCATGTCTTCCAGGATTTCGCGTTTGCCCCAGACCACACCTATGCCGGTCGGGCCAAATACCTTATGCCCCGAGAATACAAAGAAGTCGGCGCCGATATCCTGCACGTCTACCCGCATGTGCGAAATCGATTGCGCACCATCGACCAGGGCCTTGGCTCCGGCACGATGTGCCAGTGCGACGATCTCTTTTACCGGGACCACGGTACCCAATGCGTTCGACACTTGCGTGACGGCGACAATTTTGGTTCTGTCGTTCAGCAGCTTCTGGTATTCAGAGAGGATGACCTGTCCGCTGTCATCGACCGGGATGACGCGCAGCTTTGCGCCCTTGGCCGCGGCGAGCTGCTGCCACGGCACGATGTTCGCATGATGTTCGAGATTGCTGACGATGATTTCATCGCCCTCACCGATATGCTGCCCACCCCAGCTTTTTGCCACCAGGTTGATCGCCTCTGTCGTTCCGCGGACGAAAATGACTTCATTCACATCTGGTGCATTGATGAAGTTTTTTACACGTTGCCGTGCACCTTCATAAGCATCTGTTGCACGTGCTGCCAGCTCATGCGCAGCGCGATGAATGTTTGAATTTTCGTGTTCGTAGAAGTAGGCGATACGATCTATGACGGATTGTGGTTTATGTGTGGTTGCAGCATTGTCAAACCAGACCAGTTGCCGACCGTTGACACGCTCCTGCAAGATTGGAAAGTCACGGCGTACGGCGTGTACATCGAACGCCGGATGACGACTCTGATCTGCTTGCGTGATTCCGGTTGCTTGGGTACCACCATGCGGATGTGCTTTGACTGGCGTGACATAACCACTAGGCAAAACTACCGAGTCTACGAAGTAGTACTTGGGTTCGGTTGACGGCTGGGTGACCGGCACAGCAGCTTGCGACTTCGATATGTCAATACCGACTGGCGCAGCAAAAGGTTGATGCGCCAGTTGATCAAGTATGTTGACCGGGGTATTGCCGCTATCACGTCCACCCGCCGCCACTGGTCCTTGCTGCAGGAAGTAATACGGTGCACTGTCCTCGCCAGGTACCCGGGTCGGCAAAGCAGCTGCTTGCGGCACGCCGAGCACTGCTCCGCCCAGACGCGGCTCATAGGCCGGCAAAGTGCTGATCACTGTATCCGGCACACCGTTAGGTGCGCTCGCATGCGGTAACAAAGCAGGCACACGATTGGCCAGCGATGGCAATTGCGCCGGCGAAGCAGGCAGCAAATTACTGCCCGGGATCTGCCCTTGCGGAATCGGCGTACCCGGTACCGACGGGCCCAGGCCGGCAGGACTGGCAAGTGGTGAACCCGGCGGTGCAAGATTGACCGGCGCTTGCACGCCAGGCAGGGATGGCGCACCTTGGTTCGGCAAAGCAGAAAAGAAGGCGCTCGCCATCCGTGCCAGCACGGCCGGATCGATAGGCGCTTCACCGCCAGGCGGGAGTGGCGCAGGAATGGATGTGTTACTCATGGTCGCGACTTAGCGGTAGGTGTCCGGATAGTCGTGGTATTTATTAATTTCCACATCATCCAATACTGCCAGCGCATCAGGCGTCAACACCGCCAGCGAGCAGTACAACGAGATCAGGTAAGACGCGATGGCCTGACCATTGATGCCCATGAAACGCACCGACAAGCCCGGGCTTTGCTCACCTGGCAAACCAGGCTGGAACAAACCGACCACGCCCTGACGTTTATCGCCTACGCGCAGCAGGATAATTTTGCTCTTGCCATCTGCGACCGGCACTTTATCCGAAGGGATCAGCGGTACGCCGCGCCAGGTAATAAATTGCGAACCAAACAGGCTGACAGTCGGCGGCGGTGTGCCACGACGGGTCGCTTCACGGCCAAAGGCAGCGATGGTCAATGGATGCGCCAGGAAGAAAGCCGGTTCTTTCCAGACTTTGGTCAGCAATTCATCGAGGTCATCCGGTGTCGGTGCACCGGTCAACGGGAAGATGCGCTGCTCATCCGTCACTTGCGCCAGCAGGCCGTAGTCCGGATTGTTGATGAGTTCGCTTTCCTGATTTTCCTTGATGGTTTCTATGGTCAGGCGCAGTTGTTCCTTGATCTGGTCATGCGGGCTGCTATACAGATCGGAAACGCGGGTGTGCACGTCGAGGATGGTACTGACGGCATTCAGGTAATGTTCACGCGGTGTTTCTTCGTAGTCGACGAAGGTACGCGGCAACTGGTTTTCTTCTTCACGCGAGGTGCAGGTGACTTTGATCGATTCAGGATTTTTAACCTGATTCACGCGGTAGATACCAGCTTCGACCGGCACCCATTGCAACAAATGCGTCAGCCAGCGCGGTGAGATGATCGATAACTGTGGAACGGTTTTGGTTGCATTGGCTAACTGGCGCGCTGCATTGTCGCCCAACGCCACTTGTGATGAAGAAGTATCTGCCATGAGAATTTCCGTTAATTAGAGATAAATAGAGAGTGATGTAAAAACTAAGAGCTAGACGTAACAATGAAACCGCACGACTCAGGCGCTGAGTGTCAGCGGGATTCGACCTGGCCTCAACATGCTATAGCCGCCAAGTTGAGTTTGTAGACCGCCTGCAAACCGCTGATGCGTTCGCAGTGCAGCAACAAGTCAGAGACTTTCAGGCCGAGTGCACTGGCCAGTTTGTCCAGCGTAATCAGTGACGGTATCGTTTTGCCACGCTCGACTTCACCGACATAAGAACGATTCAATTGTGCTTTTTCAGCCAGTGCTTCCTGCGACCAGCCCTGTGCTTCACGCAATTGCCGGACTGCCAGACCCAAAGACACACACAACTTGCTCATCGCGTATCCAGTCAGGCAATCAGGCCTGTACCCACGGCAGTTGGTGATGGCGCCAACCATCACTGCCACCGCGATGTTGCTGCTCATCCAGCTCGCCTTCAAAACCTTCCAGCACATTGAAGACCTGGGTGAAACCGGCTTTCTGCGCGGCCTCTGCTGCCAGCGCCGAACGCTTGCCGCTGCGGCACAGGAGCAGGATGGTTTTATCCTTGCCGGTTTTAGCTTCCAGTTCACGCACAAAACGCGGGTTGCGTGTCAGGCTGGTACCAGTCGCCCACGCTACGTGGACGCTATCTGGCACATAGCCGACGAAAGCACGCTCCTCGGTAGTACGCACGTCGACCAGCACTGCCTTGCCGCTGGAAAAAAGCTGCCATGCGAGTTGCGGCGCTACGCCGTCTTTAGACAACAGTTCAGAAACCGGGGCTAAACCTTCCTCTTTTTCGTATGTGCGGGCTGCGACAGCAGATTGGACAGATACACTCATTTCGTTTTCCTTTACTTGACTGCTCACAGCCATCATTGATGACCGTGTCTGAATTCGTGCAATCAGAATATAAGAAAGCAAATACGCGACAAACGAATAAAAACGCGCTTGATTATGAGAATTTCGCTGCAGTGATTTGGCGTAATGAGCCAGTCCGGGGAAAATGATGACAACCGTCTACAGGCAGCAGATATTCATCATTTGTTACAAATGAGCGTGTCCATTTACATAGTTTCAGTAGCACTTTCATCCCGGAATGAGGTCTACTGAGGCAATCGGGATTTACAGGTCGGACGCAGCGCGCAAGGCAATTCAATAAAGTGCCAGCGCCAGATTAAATTCCCGACTAATATTGTTCTTTAGTACAGAATTGTCCTTGGAGTCATCATGAAAACAAATAAAACGGTCATCGTCCTCGCCATACTTGCCGCCACCGTGTTGGGCGGTTGTACGACCTACTACCCAAACGATAACGTGCGCCAATATCCGGCATACCCGCAAGCGACCTATCCTGCACAGGGTTACCCGGCCGCAGGCTATCCACAACAACAATATCCGAATCAGGGCTATAACCAGGGTTATTACAAAGGTACCGGCATCGTCGATTCGATCCAGCCTATGCAAGTCCGCAGTGAAGGCAGCGGCGGCGGCGCGCTGGCAGGTGGTGCAATCGGCGGCGTCCTGGGCAACCAGGTCGGCAAAGGTGGCGGTCGCGCAGTGGCAACCGCAGCCGGCTTGATCGGCGGCGCCTTGCTGGGCAACCAGATAGAGCGCAACAGCACGCCGGCACAACAGTATTTCCAGGTGAATGTCCGACTTGATAACGGCGGCTTCCAAACCTTTAATCTGCAAAATCCGAACGGCCTGCAAGTCGGCGAACGCGTCCATATCGAAAACAACCAGATTTACCGCTACTAAACAGCCCCTCTCAAGGCAAAAGCCCGTTTCATGCAAATGAAGCGGGCTTTTTGTATGGCGGGACATTTTTTGAGGCACTAGCGGTACCGAGCGGCCGATGTCTATAAAGAAAACTGGATTACAAGACAGGACGAATCGTATAATTTGCACAACCCGGCATGCAAAATGCTTCAATCCCCCCACGTTCGTGCGGTAGGGAATAGCCCTTTGCGGCACGCATAGGATACTGATTTATTTCGAATATTCGCTATTTCAAAGGTTGAGCAATGATCACGGAAGAACAAGTAAAAGCCTTACAGTCCGAGATGGAGGGGAACGGGGAGAACCAGGCACAAATGGCCTACCGCATCCTGGAAGAGATGATCGTGACACTGAAACTGCCGCCCGGCAGCAAGATATCCGAAAAAGCACTGAACCGCTCGCTCGGTTTCGGCCGCACGCCTTTGCGTGAAGCATTGCAGCGTCTGGCAATCGAAGGCAACGTGAAAATCCTGCCGCGTTCCGGTGTCATCGTTTCCGATATCGACCTGGCAGATCAGCTCAACATGATAGAAGTCCGGCGCGAACTGGAAAAAATCATCGCGGGGCGCGCGGCGCGCCTGGCGATGGAAGACCAGCGCGAGATCTTCCTCAAACTGGCTGGCGAATTCGACCGTGCCGCCCAGCAAAACGACGGCAGTGTTTTTATCGAAACGGACCGGGAATTCAATTCGCTCTGCATAGAGACCGCGCAAAATAAATACGTGTCGTATGCAATAGGTCCGATAGAAGCACAGACACGTCGCTTCTGGTATCTGCATTTCAAACGCTTCGGTGACCTGCAACGCGTATCGCAATTACACGCCGGCATCGCACGCGCGATTGCCGCCAACGACGAAGCCGGCGCCCGCGACGCCTCGGACAAACTGATCGATTACGTGGAAGAATACACGCGCAAAACCCTGCAGTTTATGGGTGGCCTGTAACATCGGCGCACATGAAAAAAGCGCAGACTGAGAAATCAGCCTGCGCTTTTTTACGCCCGCCTCAGAACTTAGAAACCGGCTGCGATACCGTTGCTGCGCGGATCGAAACCACCGGCAAAGATGCCGTCTGCATCACGCACGATGGCGGCAGCATGCCCCACCATTTCATCGAACTCGCCGATCACATCCACTTCATGACCAAGCTTGCGCAAGCCATCGATGATTTCCGGTGCGAAGCGGCTTTCCAGCTTGAGTGAATCCGAGCTCTGACCCCAGGTCCGGCCCAGCAACCAGCGTGGCGCAGTAATCGCCTGCTGCACGGCTTGCCCGAACACAGCGTAACGGGTGAATACTGCTGCCTGTGTTTGCGGCTGTCCATCGCCACCCATGGTGCCGTACACCATGGTGCGACCATCTTTCAGACGTGCGAGCGCAGGATTGAGCGTGTGGAAAGGTTTCTTGCCTGGCACCAGCACGTTCAGGTGCTGCGGGTCCAGCGAGAATGAGCAACCGCGGTTTTGCCAGTTGATGCCGGTACGTGGCAAGACCACACCGCTGCCGAACTCGTGATAGATACTTTGGATGAAGGAAACTGCACGCCCTTCACCGTCAATCACACCCATCCAGATCGTGTCGCCCGGTCCTTTACCCTGGCCCCAGGGCAAAGCTTGATCAACGCGGATCTTGGCGACGTAAGGTGCGAGGAACTCGTCGGTTAATATGCTTTGCGGATCAATCGACATATACGCCGGATCGATCACGTAACGATCGCGAATCGCAAATGCCTGTTTGGTCGCTTCCACTACCAGGTGGATGTATTCCAGGCTGTCTTCCTTGTACTGGCCGATATTCAGGCGATCAAGAATACCGATGATAGCCAGCGAGATCACGCCTTGTGTCGGTGGTGCAGTATTGTAGACATCGCCGAGGCTATGTTTGAGGTGCATAGGCACGCCGGTGCGTGCGTGATAGCTATTCAAATCCTGCAGCGTAATCGGGCAACCGACTTCTGCCAGATCCGCTGCGATTTCTTTTGCCAGCTCGCCACGATAGAAACTATCCAGGCCTTGTTCAGCCAGCGTGCGCAAAGTTTTACCCATGCGTTTTTGTACGAAACGGCTGCCTGCTGCAGGCGCCTTGCCATCCACCAGGAAGGTGTCGGCAAAGCCTGGTTGATGCACCAGTTCTGCGAGCTTGGCCGAAGTGCTCGCGTACTGCGATGGCGTTACCGGGATGCCTTGTTCTGCGTAATGAATCGCATCGCCCAGCAAGCGGTTCAAAGCCAATTTACCGCCCCAGCCGGCGCTGATGTTCAGTGCTTCCTGCCAGCCACCGACTGTGCCTGCCATGGTATTTGCTGCTACCGGGCCACGCATCGGAATCGTATCCAGCTTGCGTTCTTTGTAATAATCCAGCGAGACACCCGCGCCGACGACGCCGCAAGCTTCAATCGCCACAACCGGTTTGCCCGGTTCCGACACCACCCAGAAACCATCACCGCCTATGCCGTTCATATGGGGATAAACAACTGCAATCGTCGACGCCGCGGCGACCATCGCCTCAATGGCGTTACCGCCATCCTGCAGGACCGACAAAGCTGCCTGTGCAGCCAGTGAATGTGGCGCAACTGCCATGCCACGTGTTGCGTGGGTAGTATTGAGCATAAAAACCTTCTGAATCGATAAATAAAAACAGTATTGCCCGGCGAACTCCGGGCAATTCCTAAACGTTTTTCCGGAACCGATACAGCTGGATTCCGGAAAAACGGTATTACTTCAGCGCCGTCGCAGGTGCTACTGCGCTATTCATTTCCATTTCATGCGGTGTATTGGCCAGGAACTTGCGGCGCATAGGCTTGAGAATGATCAAAGCCAGGAACGCAGTCAGGAAATCCATCCCGATCACGGTCATGAACACTGGTGTCCACGAACCGGTAGCTTCGTGCATCATCGCTGCCAGCGGACCACCCAGCACAGAACCCACACCTTGTGCCATGTACAGGAAACCGTAGTTAGTAGTCGCATGTTTGGTACCAAATGTGTCCGTCAGGATAGATGGGAACAGCGAGAAAATTTCACCCCAGCCGAAAAATACAACACCCGACAGCAACACAAACAACACTGGATTATCAGTTGTCATCAACCACAAGGTCATCGCCACGCCTTCCATGCCGAAGGCAATGAACATGGTGTTTTCACGACCAATGCGATCCGATACCCAGCCGAAGAACGGACGGGTCAAACCATTTGCAAATCGATCGATCGTCAATGCCAGCGGCAAAGCGGCCATACCGAAAACCATCGCGTCATGTACGCCAAAGTCTTTGGCGAACGCGCCCATTTGCGAAATCACCATCAGACCGGAAGTCGACATCATGGTCATCATGATGAACATCAGCCAGAACACTGGTTTCTTCAGCATCTCGCTCGATTTATAGCTGTACTTGGACTCCTTATTCGCATCGCTGGCCTTGTGACGCACGGCCAGCTCCGCCACTTCATCCGCTTTCGGGCGGCGCATGCCTTGTGCAGCAAGGAAACCGACTACACCGATGATCAGACCGAAGGTCATCAGGGTGCTCGACACACCGGCACTCTTAATGCTGCTGGAAATCGCAAACGTCGTCATGATCGCGCCGAAGCCGTAACCGGCAGCCACCATGCCGACCGCAAAGCCGCGCTTCTCCGGGAACCACTGCACCATCAGGCCAATCACGCCGACATAAATAATGCCGGTACCGACACCGCCCAGCAGGCCGTAGCTAAAGTACAAACCCCACACGCTAGTGGCTGAAGCTGCCAGTACCCAGCTCGCGGCGGTCAGGATCGCGCCGGCCGACAACAACAAGCGCGGACCAAACTTATCGATCAGGAAACCCTGGAATGGCGACAGGAAGGTTTGCGCCACGATCAGGATCGCGAACGTGACTTGCACTTCGGTCAGCGACGCGTTGAGCAAAGTAGTCAATTCAGTTGTAAACAATGCCCATACATATTGCGGGCTCGAGATAGCCATCATGGCCACCACGCCAAAGCAAAGCTGCCACCATCTGGTGCTGCTCGACAAACTCGAGCTGGTTGTACTGATGCGATTCATAAAGATCTCCGATGTAGTTATAGAACTTCCTGGCCCTTCAAATCCGCATGTCTATCACTGACATGTCAGATTCAGGCGTAAGTTAAGCCCCATAAAAACATTTGTCAAGGGTTGAAAAATAACGATCAAACTGGTTTGCAGCAAGCCTGCATAAATTTACTGATCATTCCCCTTTAAGCAATCTTAGTGCCAGTTACCAAAAATAAGACAAAAGATGCAGCAACCGACAAGTGCCATGTTAGTTTCAGCCAAATAAGATGAAAAGCATTTTTGTGAGAGATGCCGCCCCTGCTTCCGTCGTGCGCATCTTTTTAGTGCACCCATTACTCGACGCAACAAGCAAACGCACGAAAAAAGAGCGCCTCTTGGCTGAGGCGCTCCGAAATGGCAATCTGTGCCCCCCCCGAGAGGAGGGCAATTCAATTTGATATTTGATACCGGTCAGGAGTAAGCAACCGGATTCTCGTCAGGCGTGCTTTACCCATCCAGCGATAGATCAGAAAGAAAAAGCGCCAGCCGGAATCAGCCTTCGCCCAAATACGCGGCCTTGACCTTGGGATCATTCAGCATTTGCTGTGCATCGCCCTGCATGGTGACCAGACCAGATTCCATCACATAAGCACGATTCGCTGCCTGCAAAGCCAGCTTGGCATTTTGCTCTACCAACAGGATGGTGATGCCTTGTGCCGATACGGTACGGATCACTTCAAAGATTTTCTCGACCATGATCGGCGATAAACCCATGGATGGCTCATCCAGCAACAGCAATTCGGGATGACTCATCAGGGCACGTGCCATCGCCAGCATTTGCTGCTCGCCACCAGACAAGGTTCCTGCCATTTGCGCAGAACGTTCCTTCAGACGCGGAAATACGCCGTACCAGCGCTCTATGTCCGCTGCGATACCTTCCTTGTCATCACGCGTGAACGCACCCATCAGCAGGTTTTCCTGAATCGACATGCGCGTGAAAACGCCACGCCCTTCCGGTACCATCGCCAGTCTTTTGCGCACCAGTTCAAACGAATGCAAACCTTTGATCGGATGCCCGGCATATTCGATATGCCCTTCCACGCGGCAATTCGGCAAGGTGCCGGTGATGGCTTTCAGCGTCGTGGTCTTGCCTGCGCCATTCGCACCGATCAGCGTAATAAGTTCACCCTGGCGAACTTCAAGATCCACGCCTTTGACTGCCTCGATGCCACCGTAGGCAACCTTCAGTCCGCTAATGCTCAATACGATATCAGCCATTAGTGCGAACCTCCCAGATAGGCTTCAATCACAGCCGGATTTTTTTGTACCTCAGCCGGCACGCCTTCAGCAATCGGCTTGCCATAATCCAGCACCGTGATGCGGTCGCACAAACCCATCATCAGTTTGACGTCATGTTCAATCAATAAAATAGTTTTACCTTCCGCCTTGATCTTGACCAGTAAATCACGCAGGCCGAGCTTTTCTGTTGCGTTCATACCGGCAGCCGGCTCATCCAGCGCCAGCAGTTGCGGATCGGTAGCCAGCGCACGTGCAATTTCAAGACGTCGCTGATCGCCATACGATAAATTGCGCGCGGTACGTTCAGCAAATTGCGCGATGCCGACAAACTCCAGCAACTCCATCGAGCGCTGGCGTATCTCTGCTTCTTCACGACGTGCCGCCCTGTGATGAAACACTGCGCCGAACAAACCCTGATGCGTACGCACATGGCGCCCTATCATCACGTTCTCCAGCGCAGTCATTTCGCCAAACAGGCGTATGTTTTGAAACGTACGGGCGATACCGGCCTTCGCTACCTTATGCGGTGCCGATGGCGAGTATGGTTTGCCAGCCAGTTCGAAGCTGCCGGTGTCGGCCTGGTACAGGCCGGTGATCACATTAAAGAAGGTGGTTTTACCGGCACCGTTCGGTCCGATCAAACCGTAGATCTGGCCTTGCAAGATCTTGATGTTAACATCTGACAATGCCTGCAAACCGCCAAAGCGCTTGCTGACACCAGCGATATTGAGAATGATTTGTTCGCTCATGGCACCCTCTTATACCGCCACAACATCGGTGGATTTTTTCGCCGTATCGTTGTCCGTGGTTGGCCGGTCTTCGCTCTTGGGTGAAGGCCACAAACCGGCAGGACGGTACAGCATGATCAGAACCATCGCCAGGCCATACAACAATTGGCGCAAGACTTCTGCATCGATCAGCACTTCACCGAACAAGCTCTTTTGCAAAGGCTCCACTACGTGACGCAAGACTTCAGGCAAAGCGGCAAGAATGATGCCGCCCAAGACTACGCCCGGTATATGTCCCATGCCGCCCAGAACTACCATCGCCAGTACCGCGATTGACTCGGTCAGCGAGAAAGACTCGGGTGAGACAAAGCCCTGGAAGGCGGCGAACATCGCACCCGCCACACCACCAAAGGAGGCGCCCATCGCAAAGGCTAGCAACTTCACGTTACGCGTATTGATACCCATGGCCTTGGCTGCAATCTCATCCTCGCGGATCGCCACGAAGGCTCGACCCAGACGCGAATTTTGCAGGCGTACCGAGATGAAAATAATCGCGATGCACAGGAACAGAAACAGGAAGTAATAGGCATTCACTGAAGGCATTGCGTAATCGCCTATCATCACCGTCGCGCGCGACCCGGCTTCTCCGTTAAGAGAAACGCCGAAGATGCGGATCGGATCGATCATATTGATACCTTGCGGACCATTGGTGATATTGACCGGGCCGTTCAGGTTGTTCATGAAGATACGGATGATTTCACCAAAGCCCAGCGTCACAATCGCAAGGTAATCACCACGCAATTTCAAGGTAGGCGCACCCAGCAAGGCGCCAAAGAAACCGGCAACCAGTGCCGCCAGCGGCACAATCGCCCACAAGGAGAGATGGATGCCGTTTTGCGCGATCTCGGGACCAAAGACCCACAGCAAGGCTTCTCCGATGGGCGGATATTGATTGACGAAGGATTCGAGTACGACCGCAAATTGTGGCGACGCCAGCAGGGCCGTCAGGTAAGCGCCAATGGCGTAAAAGGCGATATAGCCCAGATCGAGCAAACCAGCAAAACCAACCACCACATTCAAGCCCAGCGCCAGCATGATGTAGAGCAGCGCAAAGTCCATGATGCGCACCCAGGAATTACCGAAATTTTGCGCGATGAACGGGAAGATCAGTGCAATCGCAAGTATCACCAGCAAACCGCTATACGCTTTGCGTGGGTTATTTTTGGTATCGAAATAATTTGCCATATCCCCTCCTTACGCGCGGTCAGGCACACGTTCGCCCATGATGCCGGACGGTCGCAGCGTAAGAACGATGATCAGTACCACGAAGGCAAAGATATCCTGATAGTGGCTGCCGAGGAAACCGCCGGTCAGGTCACCGATATAACCGGCCCCCAGGCTTTCAATCAGACCGAGCAGAATGCCACCCAGCATCGCGCCGTATATGTTGCCGATACCACCCAGCACCGCTGCTGAGAAAGCTTTCAAGCCAGGTACAAAGCCCATCGCGAATTGTGCCGATGAATAGTTGGCGGCCCACATCACCCCGGCGATCGCCGCCAGCACGGCGCCGATGGCAAAGGTCATCACGATCACGCGATTGGAATCGACGCCCATCAAACCAGCGACGCGCGGATTCTCCGAAGTCGCACGCATGGCGCGACCCATTTTGGTTTTTTCTATCAGCAAGACCAGCAAGCCCATGGCCACCGCTGCCAGGATCAGCAACATGACCTGGGTCGGCGAAATCAGCGCACCCATGATGTGCAGCGGCTCGGTCGGCATTTCCTGCGGAAACGGAATCGGGCTGCGGCCCCAAATCATCATGGCCAGCGTCTGCAGCAGGATGGAAACACCGATAGCGGTAATCAACGGCGCCAGGCGCGGTGCATTACGCAAACGCCTGTAAGCAACACGCTCAATCAGCACATTCACCGCGACACAGACCGGGATCGCACCAAGGATGGCGATAATCAATTTAACGATGCCGGGCAAGTCCGGCGCCACCGTATTGAGCATCTTGAGGATGGTCAGCCCTGCCATCGCACCTATCATCAGCACATCACCATGCGCAAAGTTGATCAGGTTAAGCACGCCGTACACCATCGTATAGCCGAGCGCGACGAGCGCATACATGCTGCCCAGCACCAGGCCATTAATAATTTGCTGGATGAAAATATCCATGTTTTGACTACTCTCTTAAAGGATGGTGTTCCATCGTTTGCGACTACGGAGCACTTTGCCAGCCCGCTCTGACAATATAGCTGTCGCAAAAATCATTCCAGATAAAACAAAAACGGCACCCTGATTCAAATCGAAGGTGCCGCGCGATATACAGCTGTTTATTCGGAAGGACGAATGATGATCGTCATGATCGGGGAAATTCGGGCAGGAATCATCATCTTATTGTCTCCGGTTTGTCTCTGGATAAACGTTTGCAGACAGCTGCAAACAATGAGGAAGCTGGCGGCGATTATACCGAATGCCAGGTCACCATCATCCAATTTATCCGTAGATACTAAAGACAAATCAGTAATTAACGCTTCAGGCCCTTCGGCAACGGGAAGGTCACGTTTTCTTCCACGCCATCCAGCGTACGCACACTTTGCGCGCCACACTCTTTCAAACGGTCTATCACAGCCTGAACCAGCACTTCCGGTGCCGAAGCGCCAGCGGTCAGGCCGATACGACGTTTACCGCGCACCCAATCTGGATCGATTTGCGATGCATTGTCGACCATATAGGCTGGTACGCCGCGTTTCTCGGCGACTTCGCGCAAACGGTTGGAGTTGGAGCTATTTGGGCTGCCGACCACGATGACCATGTCCACCTGTGGTGCCATGAACTTCACGGCTTCCTGGCGGTTGGTGGTGGCGTAGCAAATGTCAGCCTTCTTCGGTTCCGAGATATTCGGGAAACGGCTCTTCAGGGCTGCAATCACATCAGCGGTATCGTCTATCGACAACGTGGTTTGCGTGACATAGGAAATCATGTCCGGATTGCGCACTTGCAACTTTTCGACATCTTCGACTGTTTCGACCAGATGCATGCCGTCTTCGATCTGACCCATGGTGCCCTCAACTTCCGGATGGCCATCATGACCGATCATGATGATCTCGCGACCATCACGACGCATCTTTTCCACTTCGATGTGCACCTTGGTCACCAGCGGGCAGGTCGCATCGAATACGCGCAAGCCACGCTTCTCGGCCTCTGCCTGCACCGCCTTGGAGACGCCATGCGCAGAAAAAACGACGGTATTGCCGGCCGGTACATCGTCCAGTTCTTCGATAAAGATCGCACCCTTGTTGCGCAGGTCGGTCACCACATAGGCGTTGTGCACGATCTCGTGACGCACATAAATCGGTGCACCGAACTCAGTCAGCGCACGCTCTACGATTTCAATCGCACGATCAACGCCTGCGCAAAAACCACGCGGTTGGGCCAGTAAAATTTCGGTATCCATCTTTATCCTTTGATGCCCCGGCCTTTGCGTATGCAAGCACCGGTTAATAAACGTATGTCTGTATGAGGCTCTATGTTTCAGGCTCTGCGTTTCGGGTTTAATCGCACACCTTACAGTATGCCGATGATCTTTACTTCAAACTGCAGCGTCTGACCCGCCAGCGGATGATTAAAATCAAACAAGGCGGTTTCTTCATCTATATCACGCAGCACACCGGCAAACTTGCCGCCGCTGGGAGCCGCAAACTCAACCAGGTCGCCGATCACATAATCGTCACCCGGCAAGGAATTCTTATCCAGCACATTACGCGACAAGCGCTGCAACAATTCCGGATTGCGCGGACCGAAAGCACGTTCCGGCGGCAAATCAAATGTCTGGTGCGTCCCCTCCGGCAAACCCAGCAAACAAGCCTCAAGAAACGGCGCCAGTTGCCCCTGCCCCAACTGCAAGGTAGCCGGATTGTCTGCGAAGGTACTGACGATATCCTCGCCCTCACTGGAAGCAAGGCGGTAATGCAACGTCAGGTATGCAGTTTCCGTAACGACAGGCTGTAATTGGTTTGACATGAGAAAATTCCGGGTTGTGCGACTAGCGCTATTTTAAGCCACCTTGCACATTCCAGCCCTCTGATAATTGAAATCCCATATTCCTTTCCAGACGGAGGCAATTTTGGCAATTACAGACTGGCCGGAGCAAGACAGACCACGGGAGCGCCTGATCAGGCACGGCGCGGCCATCCTATCGGACGCGGAATTATTGGCGATCTTCCTGCGACTAGGCGTTGCCGGTAAAAGTGCGGTTGATCTCGCACGCGACATGCTCTGGCACTTTGGTTCGCTGCACGAAATGTTTTCTGCCAGCATGACCGACTTTTGCAAGCTTAACGGCCTGGGTCCGGCCAAATACGCCCAGCTACAGGCAGTACTGGAACTCACCCGTCGTGCGCTGAGCGAAGAATTGCAAATCGGCATTGCACTGAATTCACCACAGGCGGTAAAGAAGTATTTGCAGTTAATTCTGGGCAACAAGAAGCATGAAGCGTTTGTTGTACTCTTTCTTGACGTCAAGAACCGCCTGATCGCCTGCGAAGAACTCTTTCGCGGCACCCTCACCCACACCAGTGTTTACCCGCGTGAAATCGTGAAAGAGGCGCTTACGCACAACGCCGCCAGCGTGCTGCTGGCGCATAACCATCCTTCCGGCTCCCCCGAGCCCAGCGCCGCTGATCAAAGCCTGACGCAAGCCCTGAAGCAGGCCCTGGCCTTAATAGACGTGCGAGTACTCGATCATTTCGTCATTGGTGGCAAAAATATCTATTCCTTTGCCGAACATGGCCAGTTGTAAACCGGTATCTGGCTGATAACAGAGCGCTAAGCCGCCTGCCTGCCACCCCATGCTTACACTCTGTAAACCGGCAATTACCCGGGGCGACGGGACTTGTTACTTACCCGCCCTCAAATTGTTAAATAATACGAATGCACAAAGACACAATTATTTCACGCAAGTCATTGAATAAATGCGAATTTTTGGCTATACTCTCGTTTTTTCCAATTCCGGAAATCTTTAGGAGCACAAATATGGCACGTGTCTGCCAAGTCACTGGGAAGGGGCCGATGGTCGGCAACAATGTTTCCCATGCAAACAACAAAACGAAACGTCGTTTTTTGCCTAACTTGCAAAATCGCCGTATTTTCGTTGAGTCCGAGAATCGCTGGGTTTCCCTGCGTCTGTCCAACGCCGGTTTGCGTGTAATCGACAAAATCGGCATCGATGCTGTTTTGGCTGATATGCGCGCTCGTGGCGAAAAAGTCTAACTAGCAGAATAAAGGAATTATCATGGCGAAATCAGGCCGCGACAAAATCAAGCTGGAATCGACCGCAGGCACGGGTCACTTCTACACCACGACTAAAAACAAGCGTACGACTCCGGAAAAAATGTCGATCATCAAGTTCGACCCAAAAGTCCGTAAGCACGTTGAATACAAAGAAACCAAGATCAAGTAATCGATCTTATGTTTCGCAGAAAAGCCGCTTCCATGAAGCGGCTTTTTTTATTCCTCGCGCTGCCATCACCGGTTAAGCTAAGGGCACGCCCGGTACTCCAGAGAAGATATGAATCCAAACAAGTTCTCCGATGCTGAGATTGCATCCGTCTACAAAGCGATACGCGAACGGCGTGACATGCGTCACTTCCTGCCCACGCCGCTGGAAGAAGGACAACTGGAGCGCTTCATCCAGGCAGCGCACATGGCGCCCAGCGTCGGCCTGATGCAACCCTGGCGCTTCATCCGCATCACGGACACAGCGCTGCGCGGGACAATTCAACAGCATGTAGAAAGTGAGCGGCGTGCCACTGCCGACGCCCTCGAACAGCGCTCTAATGAATTCATGCGGCTGAAAGTAGAAGGAATTTTGTCCTGCGCCGAAGTGCTGGTGGTCGGCCTCACCGATCATCGCGAGAAATACATTTTTGGCCGCCGCACCATGCCGGAGATGGATCTGGCTTCTGCCAGTTGTGCAATACAGAATATGTGGCTGGCAGCCAGAGCGGAAGGTATCGCCATGGGCTGGGTATCCCTGTTCGATCCGGAAACACTGCGTCAGTTGTGCAAGATGCCGGAGGGCAGTCAGCCTATCGCGATTTTATGTCTGGGTCAGACGGCGGAATTCTATCCGGCACCCATGCTGGAAATCGAAGCCTGGGATAAGCGCAAGGCCATCGCCGATATCTGTTTTGAGAATTCCTGGGGCGATTAAGCAGACTCATGCATCAGTATATTGCTCGACCCATTTCCTGATTCCTGACAACGAACGAAACTCGGCGACCGAGCGACATTGAATATGCGGATGACGCGCCTTGAGCATACGCACCAGCGCAGCACCCGGCCCCAGTTCCAGTGCCATCGTCACACCTGCTTCATGCAAGCTATCCATCACTGCCTGCCAGCGTATAGGCTCTGCCAGCTGGCGCGATAAATTACCGGATGCGGCATCTTTATCCAGCAAGCGCGCGCCGGAGATGCCCGCCAATACCGGAAATGCCGGAGCCTTGATGCCGCTGCTTGCAATAGCCAGCTCAAATGGCTGCACCGCAGCCTGCATCCACGGTGTATGTGATGCGATCTCTATCGGCAAGCGCGTGACCTTGCCACCAGCATTGCCAATCGCAGCTTCCAGTGCATCAGCCTGTTTCAGCAAGCCACCGGCAATCACCGAGTCGTCATCTACCTCTATCGCCATGTAAAAACCATGCGCATCCAGCAAAGGCCGGATCTCCGACATTTGCACCAGAGATTGCGAGAGTGAAATCGCCAGCATGACTTGCGGCTGATCAGTGGCGATGCATGCTTGCAGCAAGTTCGCACGCAAAGCCGCCAGCCTGATCGCTTCTTCAGCACTGAGCGCACCGGCCACGGCCCATGAGGCCAGCTCGCCTATGCTGTAACCAGCAACCACGACAGGTTTGGGGATGATGTTTTTGACGGCTTCCCAGGTAGCAAGAATGGAGGCGACTACCAGCGGTTGCGCGATCGGATTGGCAAACAGGAGTTTTTCATCGGCCAGTACTTCGCGCAAAGAATGACCGCATAACTCTTCCAGCGGCCAGGCCTGCAGCAATTGTGCTGCGCGTGTATCTTCCCGCGCAAGGTCGAACATACCGGCATGCTGGCCAGCCTGACCGGAACACAGAATAGCGACGCGATTCATCATGGGAACTCAGTATACAAACCCTGCCATCCCTATACAACCGTATGCGTGAGTTGATGCACCAGCCAGCTCGCAGCCAACATATCCGCAGCGCCGCCAGGCGACAGATTCCGCCCTACAAATAAACGATGGCAGGCCAGCGCCGTCACGCGCCATTCCGGATGCCCGGTGCCGCCCAATTGTATGAAATCCTGTGCGGCCAGCCTGACCAGTGCAGCACCGACTGTACCGCCACGATGATAAATATTGGAATCCGTCATCTGCGCCATCAAGGCAAACAAGGCATCAACTTGCGCATCCGATGCATCACGTCCCTGCGCCAATGACAGCCGCAGTTGCGGCAGGCCGATTTCAAAGACGGCAGGAAAGGCTTGCGCCCCTTCTGTCCGTGCGCCACTGACCGCATATAAATGAGCGACCCGTATGCCATTAGAGAGTTTGGCAACGGAAGGACTGGCATGATCAAACAAGGCTGCCCCCCACTGCTGACGTATCACTTGCCGCAAACGATCCGGGGTAAGAGGTAAGGCGTGCGCATGACTGTAACCAGCCGCTGCACACAATAACCCGAGCGAAAAAATCGCACCTCTATGCGTATTGATGCCACCAGTCGCTGCCAGCATGCGCCGTTCCGCCCGCAAGCCCAGGTCCTTCAGGCCATCGAAGGTCGCGGACTCGCTACCAGCCTGCGCCATATGCCTGAAATAATGTCGCAAGGAAAACAGACTGCGCATGAATAAGTCCGCATCCATATCGCTGTGGCTGCCATTGTCTACCGGCGATACCAGACCCGGCTTCGGATACAGCACGAGTTCTGCATGCAGGCTGCGCACTGCGTATATCGCCGTCTGCAAACATAAACTGCGCAGTGATGAACTGACGGATACATCTATCAGCGCAGCGGAGCCGCAGACCCCTGATCTTGGTAAAACTGCGTGTTTCACGATAGCTCTTCCAGTCCGGACAATAAAGCCGATACATCCAGCAGACTCACGGTACGCATGCTTTTCACCATGACTTTTACCTTATCCGGGCTATTGACCGCTGCTACCCATTCCTTCCATGCCACCGCATGCCCGGAAGGAAAAACGATTTCACCATCCAGCGGCAAGCTTTGCGCATAGTGCTGGAGCAGGTGTAAGCCCTGCTGTAGTTGTACATGCGTCGCCGGATAAAACAGTACGTCGATATCGGAAGTCCTGGTCATGTACGGCAAACCCGTCATCGCTTGCAAGGACAGTGAGCCATACACACGGAATTCCAGTTGCGCCGCAATCAAGTCATGCGACAAGGCAGTAAAAGCTGCTTGCCAGATGGCAGGCAAGGCACTCGCTGCATGCGCAAGAAGCAGGGGCGCTTCATGACGCGCAATATCGCCCGGGTGAACCGACAAGGGTATGCGGATTTTCCTGCCACCGTTCGCTGGCGGTGGCAGTGCCAGTCCCACGGCAATGGTCTCAACCTCATACCCGACGTCGCTGCGACGTACTACCAGCGGCCAGTCATTCTCTGCCCAGCGTTGCAAATCCGGCAGATGCGCTTTATCCACTGCAGCACACGCATGCTGCCAGCCTGTGCTGCTCAGCCAGATGCGGTTATGACGGCAAAACATCGCGCTCCCCCAGTACAAACTGGGTGACCGGCAATGACATCTTGCGTCCGCCTCGTTCCAGACCGCGTGCGCTGCGATGATCCTGGCTATCGGCCTGCTGCAAGGCACGCGCGAGACAAGACTCCAGATCACCCTGCCAGATGGCTTCCACACCGCCCATGTTGAGGTAATTTTCTGCGCCCGGCGCAAACACCGGATTGGCTACCGCGAGTTCAGTCAGACGTTCCAGCGGCACCTTGGTAATGCGTGCCATTGCCGCCAGGCCCATCACGCGTATCTCTGCTTCAGGCAGCGCATAGCACGCATCCGCCATCAGGCCGCTGGTGATAAATCCGCCCGACAGCGCCTGGTCATACACCAGCCCTATCACTTTGTGACCACGCCTGCGCGCGACATCTATGCACTTGCCCAGATGCGCCATATAACGATTGATGCCCAGCATTTCATCGCGATAACGCAGGCGCTGACCTTGGGTATCCACCAGGATGACCAAAGGGCGTCCCGGGAAGTTGCGCATAGTATCGAGGATGGCATTAGCCTGAGCCAAAGCGATCTCCACACCGATAGGTGTATGTCCGGTAGTGCCTATGACCGCCACCGTCTGCTCACCTACTCTGGCCGTCCCGCGCAAGAAGTAATCATGTTCAACAATGTCGTGCCCTTGCGGGAATAATTGCGCTGCGAGTGTCTGCCATTTCATTGTTGCTCTCCCGCGCGCTTGCCTGCAACTTCCTGCATGAAAGCTTGCGCTTCCAGCATCGGCAGAATCTCAGGTTTAGCTACACCCAGACGGGACCAGATATCCATCGGTTCAGAGAAATTGCCAAAGTCTTGCAGGCGATGGCTCAGCAAGCTGTGCTCGGATTCGAGATCTTCCAGCGTCAACTCTGCCAGAGTTGTTTGATAGCGCAGCAAGGCATCCAGTGCCGCCTGGCGGAAAGCGGCGATATCGTCCGGCAGGACCGCGCTGCAATCGCCCAGCAGATATCTATGCTTGCCGCCGGTGGTGCGCCATACCAAAGCGCGATCACGTGAATCAAACTCTTCCACGCCGTGCGTGGTTTCTATTACTTCCGGCCCCGACATCGCCAGACGGCCTTCTTCCGACATCAATATCTCATTCGCACAGCAAGCGACTATACCCATGCCGCCGAAGCAACCATTCGCACCGCCGACCAGCACGATCACCGGAATATTCGCAGCACGTGTATCCAGCACAGCGCGCATCACTTCGGAGACGGCGATCAAACCGGCATTCGCTTCATGCAAACGTACGCCACCGGTTTCCAGCAACAGGATCACACCATCCACACGCTCAGCAACGGCACGCTTCAGCAGGCCGACCAGTTTGGCGCCATGCACCTCGCCCACGGCACCGCCCATGAAACCACCTTCCTGCGCTGCTGCCAGCACTTTGCGTCCCTGCAAAGTGCCGCACCCGATCACGATGCCGTCATCAAATGAGGCTGGCGTATCCAGTTGCGCCAGATGCGGACTGACGACAAGCAGGCTGGGCGGCAGGAATTCTTCAAACGACGACGCATCCAGCAAGGCATGCATGCGCTGACGTGCATTCGCTTCCAGGTAACTGATCATGCCTGCACTCCCATTACCGATTCCACCGCCTGATCCAGACGCAGGCTGACTACTGCGGGCGTGGCGCCGGCATCGTTGATCAGAATGCGTACATCCTGCAACGACCAGCGTGCGTCGAAGTCAGAAATCACTGCCTGCCAGATCGCACCGAAACCGACCGCTGCGGTTTTGATTTCAACTTCACAGCCGCCGTTCAGGTCCGCGGATGCGATCAATACTTCCAGATTGCCCGAGCTGACGACACCCACCATATTGGCTTGTGCAGCCAGACGCTGGCGACCCTTTTCAAAACGAAAATTCAAAGTTTCCATATCCCGTCCTACCAGTTTCTGAAACGCTTGGGTGGTGTGTACAAGCCACCGGATGCACGTACCAGGTCTTTCATATTCTTGGCCGCGAGCAAATCACGGGTCGCCATGCGCTTGTCTATGCCCATATCTTCTGCACGCAGGATCACACCGCGGTCACGCAGGTTTTCCACCATCTTGCGATCACGCGCCATGCCGACTGCGGTATAGCCGGCAACGCCACGTATCGCCTGTTCGCGCTCTTCTTCGCTACGGCACAACAGCAGATTGGCGATACCCTCTTCGGTCAGGATGTGCGTGACATCGTCACCGTAAATCATGACCGGTGGAATATCCAGCTTGGCTTGTTCAGCCAGCTGCCAGGCATCCAGTTCTTCGACGAATGCCGGTTGCATATGCTCGCGGAAGGTTTCGACCATTTGCACCACCAGCTTTTGTCCACGCGGCATTTTCTTCTTGCCTTGCTGCGCTTGCTGTCCAGCCTTCAGCCAGGCCGGACTGGAATGACGTCGGCCACGCGCATCGGAACCCATATTCGGCGCGCCACCAAAACCGGCAATGCGTCCCAGCGTCGCAGTCGATGAATTACCCTGCAAATCTATCTGCAAGGTAGAGCCGATAAACATATCGCACGCATAGTGTCCGGCCACCTGGCACATCGCACGATTGCTGCGCATCGAACCATCACGCCCGACAAAAAACACATCCGGGCGCGATTCGATGTAACGCTCCATACCCAGCTCGGAACCAAAGGAATGCACCGATTCGACAAAGCCTGCTTCGATTGCAGGAATCAAAGCCGGGTGCGGATTCAACGCCCAGTGACGTCCTATCTTGCCGCGCAATCCCAGCGATTCGGCATAAGTCGGCAAGATCAGTTCGATCGCTGCAGTATCGAAACCGATGCCGTGATTGATACGTTCTACACCGTACTCGGCATAGATGCCCTTGATCGCCATCATTGCCATCAAAACCTGCACTTCGGAGATCAGTGCCGGATCACGTGTGAACAAAGGTTCGATGTAATGTGGTGTTGGCGCCTGCACGACGAAATCCACCCAGTCTGCAGGTACGTCGACACGTGGCAGCACATCAACGATTTCATTGACTTGTGCGATCACGATGCCGTTTTTGAACGCCGTTGCTTCGACGATGGCTGGCGTGTCTTCAGTGTTCGGCCCGGTATATAAATTCCCGTGCATGTCCGCGGCCTGCGCAGCGATCAAGGCCACCCGCGGCGTCAGGTCAATGAAGTAGCGACCGAATAATTCCAGATAGGTATGGATTGCACCGATATTGATTTTCCCGGCAGCCACCAGACGCGCGAGTTGCGCGCCTTGTGGCCCGGAGAAAGAAAAATCCAGCTTGGAAGCGATGCCCTTCTCGAACAGATCCAGATGTTCGGGTAAGGCCAGCACCGACTGCAACATGTGCAGATCATGCACTTGCGCCGGATCCAGCTGGCACAAGGCAGTTGCGAGGAAATCGGCCTGTTTCTGGTTATTGCCTTCGAGGCAGACGCGGTCACCGGATTCGATCACGCTATGCAGCAACTCGACCATGCGCTCGGCCGGTACCAGCTTGCCGCTGAGCGCGGCTCCCAGTTTTCCGGCAGCCCTTGTCAGTCGCGCATCGCGGTTCTTCTGGCGATGATCCCACTCGCGCTTACTACCTTGCATTTACTTTTCTCCCATTAAGATATCTGGCAATGCTGTTGCTGTTTCCTGGAACAGGCATAGCAGGATCATCGCAGCAGCTATTGCTACTTTTTGCGTCCATATAGACAGACCTGTGATGTGATGCCATGCCTCTCCCGTAGTTACAATGGAGATATTTTTCAACTAAATGTTTTTTATGGTTTATCCTTGTATACAAGATCGTACGATATGCATACATTGTCAAGCGTAAAATTGTACTCAAAACCACAAGATTAAATTGTGAGATACACAGAAAACATGACCGACACCACTCAAACGCGATCAGAAACCTTGCGTGAGCAAATAGAGGAAATGATTGCCGTCGGGACACTCAAACCCGGGCAACATCTCGATGAAACCGTGCTGGCCGAGAAATTCGGCGTATCCCGCACACCTATACGCGAAGCCCTGATTCAGCTGGCTTCGATGGGCATCATCGTAATCCGGCCACGTCGTGGTGCCATCGTGGCCGAGATAGGGCCGCAGCAACTGATAGAAATGTTTGAAGTCATGGCCGAACTGGAAGCCATGTGCGCACGCCTGGCCGCCCGTCGGATGAGCCCGGCGGAACATGCCGTATTGAAAGCGACCCACCTGGCCTGCAGGGAAGCCCGGGACGAAGCCGATTCCGACGCCTACTTTTACAAGAATGAAGAATTCCACCAGCAGATTTATATAGGCAGCAAAAATTCCTTCCTGGAAGAACAGGCGCGCGTGCTGCAACGCCGCCTGCGTCCTTATCGCCGTCTGCAACTGCGCGTACGCAACCGCGTCACCGCGTCCTTCGACGAACATGGTGCGGTAGTCGACGCCATCATCGAAGGCAAAGGTGAGCTCGCAGCCGAACTGCTGCGCCAGCACATCATGATCCAGGGTCAACGTTTCAGCGACCTGATCGCATCCCTCGCTGAACTGACCAGCGAAGCCTGATACCTGCAAAGCCGGACACATATACAATATGCGTCCGGCCAGGGAAACTTGCATCGCCTGCAAGCACGCACAGCCATTCGCCACTGCGCACTCCCCTCACCATCCCGTTGTTAACTTCTGACTACTCGTGTACCCATGCGCCTACGTACTGCTTCTCGCCTGCTGATTACCGATCCTGATGATCGCGTCCTGCTGTTCTTCTTTGAACATAAGAAAGGTGCTTTGGCCGGACAAAGTTACTGGGCCACACCTGGTGGCGGCGTCGAAGGCGAAGAAAGCTTTGAAGAAGCAGCCATACGGGAGTTATGGGAAGAGACCGGAATACAGGTAACGGAAGTCGGTCCGCAGATTGCGCAACGCCAGTTGATACTGCAAATGCCCGATGGCGAATACGTGAATGAAGACGAGCGCTACTTCCGTATCCGTGTCACTGACACTCAATTATCAAAAAGCGGCTGGAGCGCGAATGAAGTCGAGTGCATGACGGCACACCACTGGTGGTCGCAGAGTGAGCTCGAACAAACCACAGAACAGGTATGGCCGGAAAACCTGATTGCTATGCTGCAGACCAGCAGCACCACAGATGCATAAGCTGAACATCCGCGCGGCACGATCTGATGACATAGACCGCATCATGGAACTGGAAGACGGCGGCTTCCATCAACGCATACAGGAAGACAAAAGTGTGATGCTGGAACGCATGCGCCACTTCCCTGCCGGCTTCCTGGTATTGGCGAATGACTGCGATGTAGCAACCGGCTACCTGTGCTCGGAGCTCTGGGACAACGATGCTACTTTGCAGGAAGCCGCCTTTGCGCTCGGTCATGACATCAAAGACACCCATCGCGCCGATGGCAGCCAGCTCTATATTTCATCGATGACTGTCGCGCGCGAATACCGTGGCAGCGGACTGGGCAAGAAATTCTTCCAGCAATCCGTGCACATGTTGCGCGCCCAACTCACGCATTTGCGCGGCTCCATCCTGCTACTGAGTGCAGAGTGGACGGGTGCGCACAAGATATATCAAGACAGCGGCTACACCGAAATCGCACGCCTGAAAAACTTCTTCGCCACTAGCGCAACGCATGACGCCGACGCCATCATCATGCAAACGCAATTCAGTAAAAAGCGCTAATACAGAAAGCACACTATGTACGCATTATTCGCGTGGGAAAACGGTCAGCAAAAAGGCGGCATCGGCGACTTGCTGACCATGGGTTCAGTGGATGAATGCCAAAAGACTTTCCAAACATTCGTCAGCGCGCTCAGCCATCCCGCGACAGGCGAAATCATCGACATGTACACGCTCAAAATCGTACTACGTGCCAGCCTCATCGCGAGCAAAGATGCGCGTCTGCCGGACTGGGTTGCGCCTAGTGGGTGGCTGATTGAATGGGTCAAACCGCAGGCCGGGATTAAATAAAAGAAGCTGCCTCAGGCAGTGCATGCCCACATTTGAGCATGAAATGAAATCTTTTATTTTTCAATGACATAAGTGACTTGCTCTGAGGTTATCCACAAGCCTGTGCACAAAAAACGGGGATAACTTTAGTAGTTATGCACAGTGCTGGTAACGGCAATGTTTCGGTCTGAGGGACTGATACTTTTCTCTATCCGTAGAGAGGTGCGTTGTCGGGGGTAGCCCGACAGCTACTTACTTTTCTTGCTTCGCTGTATAGATTCATGACATAG
>NZ_QAJP01000009.1 GCF_003852535.1 Herminiimonas sp. KBW02
TTGAACTTGGCAAGCGCTTTTGAGGAAATAATTTAAATCTTTTTCAAAAGCGCTTTTACCGAGAGAACTTCCCTATATAGAGGAAGCTTATTTTGCCTTGTGATAACTGGTGACCAGCTCTACTTCATTCTTCGATCCGAGGAAGACCGGTACACGCTGATGCAGCTTTTCCGGCTGGATATCGAGGATGCGCTGTTGCCCGTCCGTCGCTGCGCCGCCTGCCTGCTCGACGATGAAGGCCATAGGGTTGGCTTCATACATCAGGCGCAGCTTGCCTGGCTTGTCCGGTTCACGCGCATCGGCCGGGTACATAAAGATACCGCCACGGTTCAGGATGCGATGCACATCTGCCACCATTGAGGCGATCCAGCGCATATTGAAGTCTTTCGCGCGCGGGCCGGTGCTGCCTGCCAGCATTTCATCGACGTAGCGCTTGACCGGCGGGTGCCAGTGGCGCGCATTCGATGCATTAATAGCAAATTCCTTGGTATCTGCCGGGATTTGCATGTTGCGCTGGGTCATGACCCATGAGCCCATTTCGCGATCCAGCGTAAAGCACTGCACGCCGTTGCCAGTTGTCAGCACCAATACCGTCTGCGGGCCATAGACTGCATAGCCAGCCACGACTTGCTTGCTGCCAGGTTGCAGGAAGTCAGCTTCGGTCGGTGATTCCATGCCGTCGGCCGCTTTCAGCACCGAGAAAATGGTGCCGATCGATACATTGACGTCGATATTGCTGGAGCCGTCGAGCGGATCGAACAGCAACAGGTATTCGCCCATAGGGTAGCGATTCGGGATCGGATGGATGGTTTCCATTTCTTCCGACGCCATTGCCGCCAGATGACCACCCCATTCATTCGCTTCCAGCAGGATGTCGTTGGAGATGATGTCCAGCTTCTTTTGTACTTCGCCCTGGACGTTCTCGCTTTGCGCCGTACCCAGCACTTCGCCGAGCGCGCCTTTACCGACCGCATGGCTGATCGTTTTACAGGCGCGGGCAACAACCTCAAGCAGCAAACGCAATTCTGCCGGGATGTTGTTGTGCAGACGCTGCTCTTCAATCAGGTATTGCGTGAGACTGATACGTTTCATGTGGTCCTTTTAATCTTGGTTGGTTCTGTGGTTAGTTCTGTAATGACCGGTTTTGTTGCACAAACCCGGTTTAGCTATATATAGGCGCCTATTATCGGTCAGTTGGCCGCCAGGGACTTGCTGACCACTTCGCGCGTATCTTTCGACAATTTGGCGGTATCGGCAACCTGCTGCAGGGCGGCGCGCATTTTTTGCTGCAAGGCAGGCGCATATTTACGCCAGCGATCCAGGCTACGCGCCAGACGTGCCGCCACTTGCGGGTTGATGGCATCGAGTGTGATCACTTGTTCCGCCCAGTATGCGTAACCACTGCCATCCGCAGCATGGAAGCGCGACGGATTGCCATTGCAGAAGCTGAATATCAGACTACGCGCCCGATTCGGGTTCTTGATCGAGAAAGCCGGATGCTTCATCAAGGTACGCACTGCCGCCACATCCGTGGTGCGCGCCATGGCTTGCAGGCTGAACCATTTGTCGATGACCAGCGGCTCTTGCTCGAAATCACTGTAAAACCGGGCCAGCGCTTCAGCCTTGCCCGGCGCCTGGCTATTTGCCAATGCTGCCAAGGATGCCATTCTATCTGTCATATTGTTTGCTGCGTCATATTGCACCTGTGCCAGGGCATGCGCTTCCGCATCGTCGAGCTCAGCCAGATAAGAGAGCGCCAGGTTTTTCAGCGCACGTTTACCGGACGAAGCAGCATCCGGGCTATACGCACCTTCGGTCTGGTTCGCTTTATATACAGCGTTGAAATCCTGGCGCAGGTCTTGTGCCAGCGAAAGGCGCAGGAAACGACGCGCCGTATGGATAGCTTGCGGATCGATGACGTCCATTTGTTCGGCGATCACCGTTTCTGCCGGCAAGGTCAGTACGGTTTCGCGGAAAGCCGGATCCAGCGTTTGATCATTCAGGCTGGCACGCAGGCTGTCGCTCAACGCTACATCAACACTCAGGGCGCTGCCGGTTTGTTGTGCCGCTGCTGTCAACGCCAGCAAACGACGCGTTGCCAGACGCTGACCTGCTTCCCAACGATTGAAGGCGTCACTGTCATGCGCCATCAGAAAGGCCAGATCCTCATCACTGTAGTCATACTCCAGCACTACCGGCGCAGAGAAATTACGCAGCAAGGAAGGTACCGGTTTTTCGGCGACCTGAGTGAAGTGGAAGGTTTGCTGGCTTGCAGTCAGTTCCAGCACCAGGGTTTCTGGCTGGCCGCCATGACCATTCAATGACAATGGCATATCTTTACCCTGGCCATCCAGCAAACCGATTGCTACCGGGATGTGGAACGGCAATTTCTTCGTCTGACCGGGTGTCGGCGGGCAGGATTGCGCCAATGTGACGTCGTAAGTCCGCTTTTCAGCATCGTACGAAGTCGTGACTTTCACGCGCGGCGTACCAGCCTGGCTATACCAGCGCTCAAATTGCGTCAGATCGCGCCCGTTGGCGTCCATCATGGCGGCGCGGAAGTCATCGCATTCCACGGCATGGCCGTCATGACGCTCGAAATAGAGATCCATCCCTTTGCGGAAACCATCGCGACCGAGCAAGGTTTGGTACATGCGCACGACTTCTGCGCCTTTTTCATAAATGGTGACAGTGTAGAAGTTACTGATTTCAACAAAGGAATCCGGGCGTACAGGGTGCGCCATCGGACCCGCATCTTCCGGAAACTGCGCCTGGCGCAGCACACGCACATCATCAATACGTTTGACGGCACGACCACTGTCGGTGCCTATCATGTCGGCGGAGAATTCCTGATCACGGAATACGGTCAGGCCTTCTTTCAGCGATAACTGGAACCAGTCGCGGCAAGTCACACGGTTACCGGTCCAGTTATGGAAGTACTCATGACCGACCACCGCTTCGATATTGGCATAATCGGTGTCGGTAGCGATGCGCGGATTGGCCAGCACAAACTTGGTGTTGAAGATATTCAAACCCTTGTTTTCCATCGCGCCCATATTGAAGTCACCGACTGCGACGATCATGAAACGATCCAGATCCAGCTCCAGCCCATAACGCTCTTCATCCCAGTGGATGCTGTTGACCAGCGAATCCATCGCATGCTGGGTTTTATCCAGATTGCCTTCTTCCACCCAGACCTGCAGCAATGCCTCACGGCCGGATTTGAGTTTTTCGGTCTGTTCCTGGCACACCAGTTGACCAGCCACCAGTGCGAACAGATACGACGGTTTCTTGAACGGATCTTCCCACAAGGCATAGTGACGACCGTCACCAAGGTCGCCCTGTTCAATCAGATTGCCGTTGGACAGCAAGACCGGGTATTTCTTTTTGTCACCGCGCAGCATGACGGTGTATTGCGCCATGACGTCGGGGCGATCCGGGAAATAGGTGATTTTGCGGAAACCTTCGGCTTCGCACTGCGTAAAGAAGTTACCGTTGGAGACGTACAAGCCCATCAGCGAGGTATTTTTATCCGGACGGATCAGGGTTTCGATTTCCAGCGTGATGTCATCTGCCTTGGTCGGGATGCGCAAAATGCCATCAACCAGTTTGTAATCACGCTTGCCCAGGTTTTTCCCGTTCAGGCGGATTTGCACCAATTCCAGTTCTTCCCCGTGCAATACCACTGCCTGCTCCGGACTCGCCGGATTGCGTGCCAGTGTCATGCGGGTCGCAACACGGGTAGCCGACGGATCGAGGTCAAAACCCATCTCGACGGTACGAACCCAGTAGCCTGGTGGTGTGTAGTCTTTACGATAAATCGTCGGAGTAGTGTCGGTGCGCATAGGAGTCTGTGTAGGTGGGTGCAAAGCAAAGAGTCATTTTACCAATCATGGGATTGAAAATGGAATCTGCTTGTCTGAGCATAACAGGGGGAAAAGCGCGGTCGTACGCCGATTAGGAATATGAATAACAATCCATATCTGTATTGCGTATAAGAAGTATTGCCCGGTTACAAAATGTAACGGCTGTTTTACCCAGTACCGCTATGCTATACGTATCTGCTTTAAGGAGAAGAAAAATGAAACGCTGGTTATTGATGGGCATCGCATTGTCGAGCCTGCTATTAAGTGGCTGTGCATCAGTCATCAGGACAGATGTGGTGGCCTTCCATGAATGGCCAGCAGACTTACAGAATAAAAGCTATGTATTTGACCGCAAAGCTGGTCAGGATAACAACCTGGAAGAGAAAAGCTACGAAAACCTGGTCCGGACTGAGCTGACCCGACTCGGCTTTACCGAAGCTGCGACACCTGCAGCCGCCAATCTGAAGGTGGCACTGAGCTACAAAATCGATAGTCGCGATGTGAGAACAGTGCAACCTTACGTGGTCGATCCTTACTGGTACGGTCCATACTACGGTCCCGGCTGGCGCTATGGCCGCTACTATGATCCGTTCTGGTATCCAGGCCCTGTTACTCAATATCGTGAAGTCCAGTACCAACTCTTCCAACGTCAGTTGAATGTACTGATCACGAACATCAAGAGCGGTAAAAAACTGTACGACGTGACCGTGCATAGCAGCGGCGGCAATGGTTCGCTGGCTTTTGCGATGCCGTATATGGTGCGTAGCGCCTTTACCGACTTCCCGGGCAAGAATGGCGTCCCCAGACGCATAGACCTGGAAATCAAGGAATAATGTACAGGTACATATGAAAAAGGCGACTTGCTTAAGTCGCCTTTTTTATTGGTGCGGAATTATTTGTGCAGATACAAGGACTTAAGACGTGTAATACGCCAGCGAGCCGAAGGTCAGGCCCACCACGATCAGCACACCACAAGCCAGCACTATCAGCAAACGGCCAAATTTAGGATTGCCATCAGCGCCGGATGGCTGCTCTTCCGGATGCTGCATCGGATTGTTGTCTGACTCTTGCATGACGCCATCCTTATGGCAGCAAAATGGTGGAACCCGTGGTCTTGCGGGATTCCAGGTCACGATGGGCTTGCGCCACATCTTTCAACGCATAGCGCTGATTGATGTCTATCTTGATCTTGCCGCTCTCCACCATGCCAAACAGTTCCGCCGCCATCATTTCCAGGTCGTCGCGCTTCGCAATGTAATTGAAGAGCGATGGTCGGGTCACGAACAGCGAACCACGCGACGCCAGTTCATTCAGGCTGAATGGCGGTACCGGGCCGGACGCGCCGCCGAAACTGACCATCATGCCCAGCGGCGACAGACAATCGAGGGAGCCGGTGAAGGTATCTTTGCCGATCGAATCATAAACCACGGGCACGCCTTTGCCGTCAGTGATTTCCTTGACGCGCTCTACAAAGTTTTCCTTGTTGTAGTTGATGGTATGTACACAGCCATGTGCTTTTGCCAGCGCAGCTTTTTCATCCGAGCCTACCGTACCTATCATGGTCACGCCCAGGGCACGCGCCCATTGGCAAGCGATCAGGCCGACGCCGCCCGCGGCCGCATGGAACAAAATTGTTTCCCCGCCCTGCAGACGGAAAGTGCGCCGGAACAGATATTGCACCGTCAGCCCCTGCAACATCATGGCAGCAGCAGTTTCAAAACTGATCGCACCTGGCAATTTGACCAATACATCTGCCGGAAGCACGCGTGCTTCCGCATATGCGCCCGGAGGACGCCCGGCATAAGCAACCCGGTCACCCGGCTTGATGTGCGTCACACCTTCGCCCACCGCTTCCACCACACCCGCGCCTTCCATGCCCAGTCCGGCCGGCAGCTGCTGCGGGTAAGTACCCATGCGGAAATACACATCGATGTAATTCAAGCCACATGCATGCTGGCGGATCAGCGCTTCGCCACGACCCGGCGCAGGCAGGTCTACATCAACATATTCCATTACTTCCGGACCACCGACTGCGGAAATTCTGATCGCTTTTGTCATGCGCAACTCTCTTTAATATAGAAGTGGAGATGAATCAAAACGTGCCGGGATAGCCGCCGCCATCGAGCAGGATATTTTGCCCGTTAATATAACCCGCATGCACGCTGCATAAAAATGCGCAAGTCGCGCCGAACTCTTGTCGTGTACCGAAGCGTTTGGCCGGGTTGGCCGCGCGCCGTGCTGCGCTGACTTCTTCTACCGAGCGGCCGCTGGATGCGGCGGCGGCAGAAAATATAGCCGTCAGCCTGTCGGTTTCAAACGGGCCGGGCAAAAGATTATTGATGGTGACATTGCGCGCCACTGTTTTACGCGCCAGACCGGCAACAAAACCGGTAAGGCCGGAGCGCGCGCCATTCGACAAACCCAGGCTGTCTATCGGCGCCTTGACCGCACTCGAGGTGATGTTGATGATGCGCCCAAAACCGCGCGCCATCATGCCATCCACCGTTGCCTTGATCAGTTCGATAGGCGTCAACATATTCGCATCCAGTGCCGCGATCCAGTCATCCCGGCTCCAGTCGCGAAAATCACCCGTCGGTGGGCCAGCAGCATTCGTGACCAAAATATCCGGCTGCGGACACACCGACAGTGCCTGCGCACGTCCTTCCTCAGTCGCAATGTCGCACGCCACGATGGTAATCATGCTGTCTGATACGGCGCGAATTTCGCTGGCGCTGGCTTGCAGGACCTCCAGGTTGCGCGCCACCAGCGTGACATTCACACCTTCCGCCGCCAGCGCTTCGGCGCAACCACGACCCAACCCGCGACTCGCACCGCAGACCAATGCCGATTTCCCTCGTATGCCTAAATCCATTTAGTCGTCCTACACACGTTTTTTAGATAAGAGATAAATACCGCACAGTACCAGCGCGGTTCCTGCCAACTGTATGCCGGTAATCGGCTCATCAAGTATCAGTGCAGCCAGGAACAGGATGGAAACCGGGCCTATCATGCCCGCCTGCGAAGCCGTCGCCGCACCGATGCGATCAACCGCTATCATGGTCAGGAACACTGGCATCACTGTACAGAAGAATCCATTAATCATCGACAAGCCATACACCGCCATCGGCTGTATCAGCGTCGAGGCCGGACGCAGGACAAAGAATTGCACAATGCAGGCGACGCTCGAAACACACATCGCGTATGCCACCAGACGCAAGGCGCCGACCCGCTTCACCAACTCACCTGAACCGAGTAAATAAATCGCATAGGAAATGGCACTACCCAGTACCAGCAAGCTGCCGAGTGCGACGTTGGAACCGCCGATGCGTGCGTCATGCACAAACACCAGCACCGTACCAAGATAGGAAATGCCGAGGGCTGCCCATTCCAGCATGGTGATTTTCCGCTTCATGACGAAGATGGAAATCAGCAACACGAAGGACGGCGTCAGAAACAGGATCAGGCGTTCCAGCCCGACGGAAATATATTGCAGGCCGAGGAAATCAAGAAAACTGGAGAGGTAGTAGCCGAGCAAACCCAGGATAACGATTTGCCCTTTTTCCGCACGTGTCAACGGAACCGCCGTGCGCGCCTTCCATGCGCCGATGGCGATGAAGAAAGGCAGCGAAAAGATCATGCGAAAAGCAATCAGCGTAACGGCATCCACCCCGTAGCGATAGATGAGTTTGGCCACAATTGCTTTGGTAGAAAACAAAATCGCGCCCAGCAGCGCGATCGTCAGACCTATGAGGAATTGTTTGCGTTCGGAGGAAGTGGAATCGGCCATCCCGTCATTTTAAAGGTTAAGCGACTTTCACGTCGCCGCCCGCCAAAATGACCAGTTCCCCCTGCCCGACTTAGAACAGGTGGCCGAGTTTGGCCGCCTTGGTGGTCAGATAACGCTCGTTAAACGGATTACGCGTAATCACCAGCGGTACGCGCTCCACCACTTTGACGCCGAGTTGTTCCATCGCCTTGATCTTGCGTGGATTGTTCGTCATCAGGCGCAGTGCCGAAATCTTCAGGTGGCGCAACATAGGCTGACACAGCTTGTAGTTACGTTGATCCGGTTTGAAACCCAGCGCTTCATTCGCCTCGACCGTATCGGCACCGGCATCCTGCAATTGATAAGCACGGATTTTATTGACGAGGCCGATGCCGCGTCCTTCCTGGCGCAAATAAAACAAGGCGCCCCGCCCCTCTTCGGCAATACGCTTCAACGCGGCTTCCAGTTGCGGGCCGCAATCACAACGCAGGCTGAACAAGCCGTCACCAGTCAGGCATTCGGAGTGAATGCGCGACAATACCGGCTCGCCGTCCGTGACATCGCCCAGCGTAATGGCGACGTGCTCCTTGCCGGTGCCAGGTTCGACAAAAGCATGCAGGCGAAAGCTTGCCCACGGCGTCGGCAATTCGCACGACGCAGCGTAATCGAGTTCAACTTCAGAGGAGACTGCCGCTTCCACGGCGGCATTCGGGGTAAGACTTGTATTCATGAGTAAACGCTTCAATCAACCAGCAAATGCGGTAAATACCGACCATCGGCATTTACCGCATTGTTGCTCAGAAGACGAAGGATATCAGGCTGCGAGCAATTCGTTTATTGCGTCGCTGGTTTTGGCTTGCGCTTTTTGCACGCCTTCCGCACCCATTGCGATACCTTCGCTCTGAATAAATGTCACATCAGTCAGGCCGATGAAGCCAAGAACAGCACGCAAATAGGTGCTGGTGTAGTCCATGGCTTGCGCCGGACCTTCGCTGTAGACGCCACCGCTGGCAGTAAATATATAGACTTTTTTACCAGTCAGCAGGCCAACCGGGCCTTGCTCTGTATATTTAAAGGTCACGCCGGCACGGGCAACATGGTCTATCCAGGCTTTCAGACCCGATGTAATAGAGAAATTGTACATGGGAGCGCCGATTACGATCACGTCCGCGTCAAAAAGCTCTTGTACCAGGGTTTCCGACAGTTTGGCGATTTGCGCCTGTTCTGCTGTGCGGTTTTCCGCTGGGGTGAAGAATGCGCCCAGGGTCTGTCCGTCCAGATGTGGCAAAGGTTGCGCTGCGACGTCGCGATCAACGACCACTGCGTTAGGCTCTTTGGTTTTCCATTTGTTGATGAATTCGGCAGTTGCCTTGCGGGAAACTGAATCGCCGTTACGTACGCTGCTATTAACGTTGAGGATCTTGGTCATGATAAAACTCGCTTTCTGGTCAGGTGATGTCTTGAGCGTTCGTAACTAATATTTAGGTCGCTGTCCGACGTGTTTTTTGCCAAATCAGTGATGACTGATTTCTTGCAACCATCGTAGAACAGGATTAGCATCAAGAAAACCCACATTGTTTAACTTATTATCATCGATAATTTCGATATGAGAGAACCCGGCCTCCCCACCCTCGACCAGTTGCGCGTCTTCGTTGCCGTCATCGACTGCGGCAGCTTTTCGCGTGCCGCACGTGAGCTGCACCGCACCCAGTCGGTCATCAGCTACACCATCGCCAATCTGGAAGCACAGTTGAATGTAGAGCTTTTCGACCGTAGTAAGCGCAAACCAACCTTGACTGAAGCGGGCAAGGCTTTGCTGGCCGATGCGCGTACCGTTGGCATGAAAGTGGATGCCATGCGGGCGCGCGCCAAAACCCTGGCGCAGGGGCTGGAAGCGGAAGTGTCGCTGGTAGTGGACGTGATGTTTCCGAACTGCCGACTGGTGCGGGCACTGGAAGCATTCCAGCGCGAATTCCCGACCATTGCGCTGCGCCTGCGCATAGAAGCGCTGGGCGCGGTCATGCATCTGGTCAGTGAACGGGTGTGCCAGATCGGCATTACGGGTCCCATGCTGGATTTCTCAGATACCTTCCAGCATCAGCAATTAGGGCATATCAAGATGATCCCGGTCGCATCGCCCGATCACCCACTCGGCAAAATGACAGGCGTTATCCCGACCGAGGTCGCACGCGACCACATTCAGTTGGTACTGACGGATCGAAGCCAGCTGACTTCCGGACAGAATTTTGGCGTGATTGCACTGCGCGACTGGCGTCTCGGCGACCTTGGTGCCAAGCACATGCTGTTGTTGAATGGCCTGGGCTGGGGTTCGATGCCGGAAGAAATGATCAAGGCCGACCTGCAGAGTGGTCGTCTGGTGCATCTGCAACTGGCGCACATGATCAGTGGTCAGTATTCGCTGCATATGATTAACAGGGTCGATGAAGCGCCGGGCGTGGCCGGACGCTGGCTGATGCAGTACTTCGTCGATCATCCCCCCGAAGAAGCGTAAAACCGCAGCTGTCGTCATTGCTGCATATGCCGCAATGACGACAGCTGCAAACAACTTATTTTTTCTTCAGCAGCGAACCGAGTACACCACGGATGATTTCACGACCAGCGGTTGAACCCATGGTGCGTACCGCAGATTTCAACATCGCTTCCACTACCGTATCGCTGCGACGGCCACCACCTTTTTTGGCGCCGCCATTCGAGCTGCCGCCGAATATGCCACCCAGCATGCCGCCTAAACCACCTTCTTCTTCCTCTTCCTTGGTGGCAGCTTCCTGGCCCTGCGCCGCTCTTGCCTTGAGCTTCTCATAGGCAGATTCACGATCAACTGCTTTTTCGTAGACACCTGCAACCACGGAAGATGCAATCAGCGCAGCACGCTCGGCTTCGGTGATCGGGCCTATCTGCGATGCCGGCGGCAACACGTAGCCGCGCTCAACGATGGTCGGACGACCTTTTTCATCGAGGAAAGACACCAGTGCCTCGCCTACACCCAGTTCCGTAATGACCTGCACCACATCCAGCGCCGGATTCGGACGGAAAGTTTGCGCTGCCGCCTGCACTGCTTTCTGGTCGCGCGGCGTATAGGCGCGCAACGCATGTTGTACACGATTACCGAGCTGGCCGAGTACCGTGTCTGGAATATCCAGCGGGTTTTGCGTGACGAAATAGACGCCGACGCCTTTGGAACGGATCAGACGCACAACTTGTTCGATTTTTTGCAGCAATGGTTTCGGTGCTTCGCTGAACAACAAGTGCGCTTCATCGAAAAAGAAAGCCAGTTTCGGCTTATCCATGTCGCCTACTTCGGGCAAATGTTCGAACAGTTCAGACAGCATCCACAGCAGGAAAGTCGAGTACAGCATCGGCGAATTCATCAATTTGTCCGCCGCCAGGATGTTGACCACACCTTTGCCCCTGGCATCGGTTTGCATCAAATCCTCGATGTTCAGCATAGGCTCGCCAAAGAATTTATCGCCGCCCTGTTCATCAACGCTAATCAGGCCGCGTTGAATCGCACCTATGCTGGCACTGGAAATATTGCCGTATTCAGTCTGGAAAGTAGCCGCGTTATCGCCTACATACTGCAGCATCGCACGCAAATCCTTGGTATCGAGCAGCAATAAGCCGTTATCGTCGGCGATCTTGAATACCAGCTGCAACACGCCCTGTTGTGTATCGTTGAGATTAAGCATGCGCGCCAGCAGCAAGGGGCCGAGGTCGGAAATCGTGGCGCGTACCGGATGGCCTTTTTCGCCATACACATCCCAGAAAGTAACTGGCACACCAGCCCAGGCTGGCTGCTCCAACCCCAGCATCTCAAAGCGTTCCTTGACCTTGCCGCTGGCCGTCCCAGCCTTGGCGATACCCGACAAATCGCCCTTCACGTCCGCCATGAAAACCGGTACGCCTATATCTGACAAGGCCTGCGCCAGAGTCTGCAGCGTCACGGTCTTACCGGTACCGGTTGCCCCGGTGATACAACCATGCCGATTGGCAAGCTCAGGCAGCAGCGTTAATTCATGTTCTTTGTTTTTAGCAATCAGCAGAGGATTTGGCATGGTCTGGTCCAAAGGTGGGTCGGTTTGCAGCGGGGGCGATATGGTAAAATCCGCGCTTCATTATAGCTAACTCATCGGGAAAGATTCGTCATGGCAGGACATAGCAAATGGGCCAATATTCAGCATCGTAAGGGCCGTCAAGACGAAAGACGAGGCAAAATCTGGACCCGCCTGATCAAGGAGATCACGGTTGCAGCACGCATGGGCGGCGGCGATGTCGCAGCCAATCCGCGTTTACGCCTGGCAGTCGACAAGGCGGCCGATGCCAATATGCCGAAAGACAACGTCACGCGCGCGATCCAGCGCGGCAGCGGCGGTCTGGAAGGCGTCAATTACGAAGAGATCCGTTACGAAGGTTACGGCATCAACGGTGCAGCCGTACTGGTGGACTGCATGACCGACAACCGCGTCCGTACTGTCGCTGAGGTGCGCCATGCGTTCGCCAAATTCGGCGGCAATATGGGCACCGAAGGCTCGGTCGCTTTCATGTTCAAGCATTGCGGCCAGTTTTTCTTTGCCCCGGGTACCGATGAAGACAAATTGATGGAAGCTGCGCTGGAAGCAGGCGCCGACGATGTCACCACCGATGAAGAAGGCGGCATCGAAGTAGTGTGCCCACCGCATGATTTTTCGGCGGTCAAGGATGCACTGGCAGCAGCTGGCTTCAAGGCTGATCTGGCAGAAGTCGTGATGAAACCGGCGACCGAAACCGTGTTCCAGGGCGATGACGCGATCAAGATGCAAAAATTGCTGGATGCGCTGGAAAATCTCGACGACGTACAAGAGATCTATACCAACGCAGTCATCGAAGGCTAAGCAACCGTCAAAGAAAGCGGACCCACTCCGCTTTTTTTAATGACGCAAAATAGTCACAGGCAATACAGCAGCGCATAAGAATAAGCAAAGTAACCAGCGGCAGCGCAACACAGCGATGCCGCAATTTTGAAAAGTAATCACATGAAAATTCTGGTAGTCGGCTCAGGCGGCCGCGAACACGCACTGGCTTGGAAGTTGGCCCAATCCGAACGTATCCAAACCGTTTATGTTGCACCCGGCAACGGCGGCACCGCGCTGGACGACAGATTGAAGAATGTTGCGATCACCGATCCGCAGGAACTCGCGCAATTCGCATTGCAGGAACACATCGCGCTGACCGTAGTCGGCCCGGAAACCCCGCTGGCGGCCGGCATCGTGAATATCTTCCGCAACCAGGGCCTGAAGATTTTTGGCCCGACCAAGGAAGCCGCGCAACTCGAAAGCTCGAAAGACTTTGCCAAGTCCTTCATGCAACGTCACGCGATCCCGACCGCGGAATACCAGACTTTCTCCGAAGTGAGCGCAGCGCACGATTACATCAATCAAAAAGGTGCACCTATCGTCATCAAGGCCGACGGCCTGGCTGCCGGTAAAGGCGTAGTCGTCGCAATGTCACTGGACGAAGCGCATCAGGCTGTCGATATGATGCTGTCCGATAACAAACTCGGCGATGCCGGCGCGCGCGTGGTGATTGAAGAGTTCCTGTCAGGTGAAGAAGCCAGCTTCATCGTCATGGTCGATGGCAAAAACATCTTGCCGCTGGCCACCAGCCAGGATCACAAACGTCTGCAAGACAATGATGAAGGCCCGAACACCGGCGGCATGGGCGCGTACTCGCCTGCACCTATCGTAACCCCTGCTCTGCATGCACGCGTGATGCGTGAAATCATCCAGCCGACCGTACAAGGTATGGCCAAGGATGGCATTCCATTCTCCGGCTTCCTGTATGCGGGCCTGATGATAGATGACAAGGGCAATCCAAAAACGCTGGAATTCAACTGCCGCATGGGTGATCCGGAAACACAACCTATCATGGCGCGCCTGAAAACCGACCTGGTCGGCGTGATGGAACATGCCGTCAACGGCACACTGGATACGATCGAACTGGAATGGGATCGTCGTACCGCACTCGGCGTTGTGATGGCTGCTGCCGGTTATCCGGATGCACCACGCAAAGGCGACGTCATCAGCGGCATCCCGGCAGAGAACGCAGACAGCGTCACCTTCCACGCTGGTACCGCACTCAACAACGACCAGCTGACCACCACCGGTGGCCGCGTCCTGTGCGTAGTTGGTCTTGGTGACAGCGTCAAGGTTGCGCAAAAGCAGGCATATCAGGTTCTCGACCAGATCCATTTCGACGGCGCACAATTCCGCCGCGACATCGGCTGGCGCGCACTGAAACGCTCCTGAGCGTAAAGCAGTTCAAGCAAGGTCATTCCGGCGCAGGCGGGAATGACCTTGCTGCATTCAGGGCGTCGTATTCCGGCAAGTACCGCGCACAAGGTACAATCCGCCCTAAACCTTTTTAGCCTTTATATAGTGACCCCTTCCCTCCCCACACCCGCTGCTGTCAAAGAATATCTGCTGGGCCTGCAAGCGCGCATCGTCGCTGCGCTGGAGGCTGTTGACGGCCAGAGCTTCGGCACCGATAGCTGGCAACGACCGGAAGGTGGTGGCGGCATTTCGCGCATTATCGAAAACGGCAATGTGTTCGAACGGGGCGGCGTCGGCTTTTCGCATGTGATGGGCAAGAACCTGCCGCCTTCCGCGGCGGCCAATCGCCCGGAACTGGCCGGACGCAATTGGGAAGCCATGGGTGTGTCGCTGGTACTGCATCCGCGCAATCCATATGCACCTACCGTGCATATGAATGTACGCTTCTTTACCGCGACGGCAGAAGGCCAGGATCCGATCTGGTGGTTTGGCGGCGGCATGGACCTGACGCCGTATTACGGCTTTGAAGAAGATGCGCAGCACTTCCATCAAACTTGCCGCGACGCGCTGCAAGCCTTCGGTGACGATGTGCATCCGCGCTATAAGAAATGGTGTGACGATTATTTTTACCTGAAGCACCGGCAGGAACCACGCGGCGTCGGCGGTATTTTCTTCGATGATTTGAATACGCCGGATTTCGCGCAATGCTTCGCCTTGCAGCAAAGTGTCGGCGACCGCTTCATCGACGCCTACCTGCCCATCCTGCAAAAACGCAAGGATATGGCTTACGGCGAACGTGAACGCGACTTCCAGACCTATCGCCGCGGACGCTATGTAGAATTTAACCTGGTGTTCGATCGCGGCACTTTATTTGGCCTGCAATCGGGCGGGCGCACCGAATCTATCCTGATGTCGATGCCACCAGTGGTAACATGGCGCTACAATTGGCAACCGGAAGCCGGTAGCGCGGAAGCCCGCCTGTATTCCGACTTCCTGATACATCGCGATTGGGTCTGAAGTGAAGACCCCGGCCCTAGCCACTACGCGCTGCGTAGCCATACTCGGCGGCAGCTTTGATCCGGTGCACAACGGCCATGTTGCGCTGGCGAACTATTTCGTAGACTTGCTGAAACCGGATGAGTTACGCGTCATCCCAGCCGGAAATCCGTGGCAAAAACATGGTTTGCAGGCCACCGGGATCGACCGTGTAGCGATGGTGCGCACTGCCTTTAGCGCGCAAAAAACCGCTGTTTGTATCGATCAGCAAGAAATCCAGCGTGATAGCGCAACCTATACGATAGACACCCTGCGTGCGGTCCGCGAGGAACTGGGGCCGCAGGTTTCCATCATTTTCCTGATGGGCGCCGACCAATTGCAACACCTGAATACATGGCAGGAATGGCAACACATGTTTGACTATGCGCATATATGCGCTGCCTCGCGCCCGGGTTTCGCGATGGATGCAGCACATGTACCGGCCGTGGTGAACCAGGAATTCACCCGACGCGCAGGCACGCCGGAACAAATACGCAGCACCCCGCAAGGCCTGGCCTATCTTGCACCCAATCTGGCGGTCGATATTTCGGCCACCGGAATCCGCGCCGCGTTGCAACGCGGAGAACGACCGATTTCGCTGGTGCCTCCCGGGGTGCTAGACTATATTGAACAACATCACCTATATAAAAGCTAATGGACATCAAAAAACTGCAAGCCCTGGTAATCGACGCACTGGAAGACGTCAAAGCACAGGATATCAAGGTGTTCGATACCGTACATCTGACCAGCCTGTTTGACCGTATCGCTGTTGCCTCAGGTACCTCCAACCGCCAAACCAAGGCGCTGGCAGCATCCGTACGCGACAAAGTCAAAGCCAACGGCGGTGAAATCGTCAGCATCGAAGGCGAAGACACCGGCGAGTGGGTACTGGTCGATCTGGGCGACATGATCGTCCACATCATGCAACCAGCGATCCGCGCTTACTACCGCCTGGAAGAAATCTGGGGCGAGAAAGAAGTTAAATTCGGCGCCGCCAAACGCACATCGAAACGTGCCGCGGGCGACGAGGACGAAGCACCGAAGAAAGCTGCCGGTCGCCACCTGGCCGCAAGCCAGACTACACTGGACGACGACGAGCCGAAAAAACCGGCGCGCAAAACCGCTGCAGCCAAAACACCAGCGAAAAAAGCACCGGCCAAAAAAGCCGTAGGTAAAACCATTAAGGTAGCCGCAACCAAAACTGCAGAAGCCTATAAAAAGGCAGCACCGAAAAAAGCGCCGGCCAAGAAGGTAGCGAGCAAGGCAGCCGCCAAAGTTCGCGCACCGGCCAAGCCTAAAGCCAAAACTGCAGAGTAAGCGGACCCGCCTATGCAGCTCGTCATCGCTGCGGTTGGGCATAAGATGCCCGCCTGGATAGAAAGCGGCTTCGGCGAGTATGTGAAACGCATGCCGTCCGACTGCCGCGTTCACCTCAAAGAAATCAAACCGGTTGAACGTTCCGGCAGTAAAACCGCTGAGACTGCGATGGCACTCGAACGTGCCAAGATCGAAGCAGTGCTGCCGAAAGGCGCCCGCATCATCGCGCTGGACGAACACGGTAAAGACCTGACTTCGGTACAACTGGCGCAAATGCTGACGCAATGGCAGCAGGATGGCCGCGATGTCGCCTTCATCATAGGCGGCGCGGATGGCCTGGATGCCGAATTCAAAAAGAACGCCGATATGCTGATCCGCATCTCCAGCATGACGCTACCGCACGGCATGGTGCGCGTGATGCTGGCCGAACAGTTGTATCGCGCCTGGTCCATCACGCAAAACCATCCTTATCATCGGGTGTAATGGCCGTATGAAACCTCTGCCTAAGAAAATTTATCTGGCCTCCAAAAGCCCGCGCCGTCGCGAATTGCTGCGGCAAATGGGCATAGAATTCGAATTACTCCTGCTGCGCGACCAAACCCCACGCGGACCTGAAGTCACAGAAATCGTGTTGCCGGATGAACGCGCTGAAGACTATGTCGCCCGCGTTACTTTGGAAAAAGCAGCGTTCGCACAAAAAACCATGTGGTGGCGCAAATTACCGATACGCCCGATACTCGCGGCGGATACCACCGTGGTACTCGATGGCCGCATCCTCGGAAAACCTGCCAATGAAGCCGAAGCGATAGATATGCTGCGTTCGCTCTCCGGACGCACACACCAGGTGTTGACGCACATTGCGATCCTGCACGACGACAAAACCTTTCAACTGACGCAGCGCTCCGACGTCGCGTTTGCTGCCTTGCCGGATCAGGTCATACGCGCCTATTGCGCGACCTCTGAGCCGTATGACAAGGCAGGCGGTTATGGCATCCAGGGCCAGGCCGCACTCTTCATTCAAGACATCGCCGGCAGTTATTCAGGCATTATGGGTCTGCCCATCTTTGAAACCGGAAAATTATTGGAACAGGCAGGGATCCACATTCTATGAGTGAAGATATTCTCGTCAACGTGACGCCGCAGGAAACCCGCGTCGCCCTGGTCTTGCAAGGCGCAGTCCAGGAACTGCACGTCGAACGTACCTTGTCACGCGGCATGGCCGGCAATATTTATCTCGGCAAAGTCGTGCGCGTACTGCCGGGCATGCAATCCGCCTTCGTCGATATCGGGCTGGAACGTGCGGCCTTCCTGCATGTCGCCGATATCTGGGACGCCCGTTCGAATGAGAGTCCACCCAGTTCGCCGACGCCGATTGAACGCATGCTGTACGACGGCCAGTCTGTCACCGTACAAGTTATCAAGGATCCTATCGGCACCAAGGGTGCGCGCCTGTCGACACAGATTTCGATCGCCGGACGCATGCTGGTGTACCTGCCGCAGGAATCGCACATCGGTATTTCGCAACGCATAGAAAACGAAGTGGAACGGGAAATCCTGCGTGAGAAAGTACAGAAGCTGATACTGCCGGAAGAAAAAGGCGGCTTCATCATCCGTACCATGGCGGAAGATGCCTCCGATGCCGACCTGCAGTCGGACGTCGAATACTTGCGCAAAACCTGGGCCAATATCCTCCAGCAAGCGAAGACCAAACCCGCACCAGCCCTGCTGTATCAGGATCTGGACCTGGCACAACGTGTGATGCGCGACTTCGTCAATGACGAAACCGCCAGCATCCAGGTTGACTCACGCGAGAACTACCTGAAGCTGCAACAGTTCGCCGAACTCTATACGCCATCACTGTTACCCAAGCTGGCGCACTATCCCGGCGAACGACCACTGTTCGATTTGTACGGCGTGGAAGAAGAAATCCAGCGCGCACTCGGACGTCGCGTTGATTTGAAATCCGGCGGCTACCTGATCGTCGATCAGACCGAAGCGATGACGACCATCGACGTGAATACCGGCAGCTTCGTCAACGGCCGTAATTTCGACGATACGATTTTCAAAACCAATCTGGAAGCGTCGCACGCCATCGCGCGCCAGCTACGCCTGCGCAATCTGGGCGGCATCATGATCCTCGATTTCATCGACATGGAAAATGCCGAACACAAGAGCGCCGTGCTGAATGAGTTGAACCGTGCTCTCGCACGCGATCGCACCAAGGTATCAGTATCCGGCTTTTCCGCGCTGGGCCTGGTCGAGATGACGCGCAAACGCACACGCGAATCGCTGGCGCATATCCTGTGTGAGCCCTGTCCTGCATGTAGCGGCAAAGGCCAGGTCAAAACTGCACGCACGATCTGTTACGAGATCCTGCGCGAACTGACACGTGAAGCGAAGCAGTTCAATCCGCGCGAATTCCGCATTCTGGCGTCGCAAGTCGTCATCGACATGTTCCTCGAAGAAGAATCCCAGCATCTGGCCATGCTGGGCGCCTTCCTGGGTAAACCGATTTCATTGCAGGTAGAGACGGTGTACCACCAGGAACAGTACGACGTCATCCTGATGTAAGTCACGCAGCTTGCCGCAATAAAAAACGGAGCCATTTCACTGGCTCCGTTTTTATTTGTACTGCGGATCGCTTTTACTCTTTCCAGTAATTCGCGATCCATGGTGCCTTGCGCACAAAACGCAGTGCACGGTTACGTCGCCCTTCCAGTGCATCCGGTGGATTCACTTCACCGTGGAAGATTACGATCTTGGTATCTGCAGGCACGAACGGTTCACGCCAGTAATTGGTCGGCCAGGTCGGGATGCAATGGTATTTATAGCTGCAGCACCACGAAGCCGGCCAGTAACTCAGCTTGCCCTGCTTGTGCAGCACATCAGACAGGAAAGCCTGTTCATTGCGGAAAGCACTGCGCGCATCCGCCTGCGTGGTACGGAATTGCTGCAAGACGTCGGCATGTGCGCCCAGTTTGAAGCGATAGACGGATGAGTTACCCGTCACACGCCATGGACGTTTCCAGTCATGAATAATCAGGAATTCGCCTGGATATTCAAAGAAGGCATCGATCTTGTCGGTAATCACGACGTCAACGTCGAGGAACAATGCGGTACCGGTCAAGCCATGCAGGTCGGCTTCGAAGGTAGTCAGCTTCTTCCAGCCACGCTCCGGCAAACCATCCGGCAGCTTCAGATCAGGAATAGGGAAACATTCGACTTCGGAACGGATGCCGGTGCCGTCATCCGTCAGGCAGACAAAGCGAAAATCGCCGGTCAGGTTACGACGCACCATCGCGTACAGGCGATTCACGTATTCCGGGCCGTACTTCGTGCCCCATTTCATGCACAGGATAACGCGCTCATTACCGACTGCAACATGTTCCATATTGGCCTTCTCTGTCATACATTTTCTCCAGCGTACTGCATTAGGAATTTACTTCAAACTAAACGGACTTAATCCCGTTCGGCGTTTTCGTCAGCTTGTTAGCTTTGGTGTGGGCGCGGATCGCATCATTCTTCTTCCATGCTTCTTCCGACACATAACCGCGCGCGTGATCCAGGTGTACACAGATTGCACTGTAACGGATTTGCCTGGATGACAAACCCATATTCATCAGGCGCTCACCCAGCTCGCGATCTTCGCCACCATACTGCATTTCTTCATTAAAGCCATGACTGGCCAGCAAATCTGCTTTCCAGCCCGATGCGTTGGCACCGTTCCAGGTGGCCTTGGTCGGTGTCAGCGCATTCAGTATTTTTGCACCCACACCTTGTGCCGTCAGCTTCAGGCTCTTGATACTCGACTTGAATCCGCGTGCCTTCAGCCAATTCAAATCAAAACAATTTTGCTGCAGGATATCTTCTTTTGTGATCGCCTTAGAGATATCCATAGGCAGTTTGAAGTAACCGCCGGACAGGAAATAACCGGGTTTACGATACTGCATATGCGTCGCCACGAAATCCTTGCGCGGCACGCAATCACCATCGGTAAAGATCAGGTAGTCAGAACGAGACGCGAGTATCGCCTTGTTCAAAATCTTGGTCTTTTGAAAGCCATCATCCGGATGCCAGACGTGCACGATAGGAATCGCAATCAAAGCCTTTAACTCTTCGATACGCTGGCGCGTCTCCTCCCTCGAACCGTCATCGGCGATGACGATTTCAAAGTCGGTATAAGTCTGGGCGCTATATCCCCACAGGACTTTTTCCAGCCACTCGATAGAGTTATAGGTACTTAAAATGACAGATGCGTTCATTTAGGTATGCGACAGATCAAAATACATCTTTGGCGAATTGCAGATGATACAGGTTCGCGTACACGCCATTTTTATCCAGCAATTCCTGATGTGAACCGAGTTCGACGATCTGGCCTTCGGCCAGTACCGCGATGCGATCAGCACGCTCAATAGTGGACAGGCGATGCGCGATAACCAATGTGGTACGACCTTTCATCAACTCATCCAGCGCTGCCTGTACCGCACGTTCGGATTCCGAATCCAGTGCCGACGTCGCTTCATCCAGGATCAGGATAGGCGCATCCTTGTAAATCGCTCGGGCAATCGCCAGGCGCTGGCGCTGACCACCGGAGAGGCGTGAACCGTTATCGCCTATCATTGTTTCCAGCCCTTCCGGCAGGCTGGCAATCACTTCGTCCAGATGCGCGGCATTGGCTGCCGACAGCACGCGAGCGCGATCCGGATTCGGATCACCGTAAGCAATATTCGCTGCAATAGTGTCGTCAAACAAAACCACGTGCTGGCTCACCATCGCGATTTGTTTGCGCAAACTGCCCAGCGAAATTTCTTCGATAGGCGTGCCATCCAGCTGGATCTCGCCCGATGTAGCGGAATAGAAACCCGGCACCAGATTGACCAGTGTTGATTTACCGCCGCCAGACATGCCGACGAAAGCGATAGTCTCGCCCGGTTGCACGCTCAGGTTAATGTCCTGCAGCGCTGCAGTTTGTTGCCCCGGATAGGTGAAACACAGTTTGATGAAATCCAGACGCCCCATCGCGCGCTGCGGCAAATCCTTGCCGGAAGTACGCTCAGGTTTGGCATCGATCAGATTAAATACGGCTTCGGCTGCGGTCAGCCCGCGTTGCAAGGGGCCATTTACTTCTGCAATACTTTTCAACGGCGCCAGCAACATCAGCATCGCAGTGATGAAGGAAACGAAACCACCGACCGTCGTCTGGTTATTGCCAGACTGAATCAGGGCAATCACGATCACGATAGCCACGGCAGTGGAAGCCATGATCTGCGTTACCGGAGTCGTCGCCGCCAGCGCGCTGGCCATGCGCATGGTGTAACCGCGCAACTTATCGGCACGTACTTCGAAACGTTCGCTCTCGTACTGATGCCCGCCAAAAATCTTGATGACCTGATTCGCACGTGTGGTTTCTTCTATCACCTGCGTCATCTCGCCATTCACCGTCTGATACTCACGCGTCAATCTGCGGACACGCCGACCACTGGCACGTACAACGATGGCTATCAATGGCAGCAATACCAGCGCAACCAGGGTCAAACGCCAATTCAGCCAGAACAGGAAAGACAGCAAGACCACAACCGTCAGGGAATCGCGAATGATGGAGGTATACACCTTGGTGATCATTTCCACGATTTGCTGTACTTCAAACATCATGGAATTGATGACGCGACCAACCGAATGCGTCGCATAAAATCCGAGTGGCACATCCAGCATGCGTTCGAACATTTGCTTACGCAATATGGTGAGCAGGCGTGACGAGACCCAGGTCATCATATAGGTCGTGGTGAAAGTAGAGATGCCCCGCAATACAAAGATGCCGACAATGGCGAGCGGCACCAGCCACAGCGAGAAGGTCGGCTTGCCGCCAAAACCCTTGTCCAGCAATACACGCATCACAGCCGGGAACATGGGCTCGGTGAGTGCGGTCATGATCATGCCGAAGAAGGCGATGCCGAGGCGCTTCTTGTACGGCCCCAACATGCCATACAGGCGCTTCAGGTGTGGAGAAATCGTCATTTATCCATATCTCCGGAATAATGGTTACGGTAAGCATGCCGGCTGACGCCAGCCAGCGGGATCGCCAGCAAAATCATGAAAGCAATACCAAACAGGGCGTCGCGCAGAATGGCGTTCACCAGGCCGCCAAACATGATGGCCACCCCGATGGTGAACAAGCGCACGCCGTTGGTGCCGCCTATGCGCACCGCCACCACGAGTTGCGTGAACCAGATCCACAGCAAGGCAGCCAGGCCGATCACACCCAGTTCAGCGGTATATAACAGGTAATCATTGTGCGGCGTCGCCATGTTTTCACTCAGCAAACCTTTCGCACGCGCCGGGTAGTTGGCTTCCCAGCTGCCGATGCCATGACCCACTACCGGATGCTCTTCTATCATTTGGCCGGTGATGCGATACATCTCCAGGCGTACCCCTTCATCACTGACCTTGCCGCCGCCGACGAATGCCTTGATGTCATTGGCCGTACCCAGCAGGCGCTCGCGGAAGCCGGTTGCCGTTTCCCACGCCACACCGAGCAAAGCCACGGTGAGGACGACCAGTAACAAACTGCGCCACGAAAACGTGATGTGACGCAGCAAGACAACCGCACAACCAAACACCAGGATCAGGCTGCCGCTACGTGTTTTGGCGAACAGCAACAAGGCCAGCGTGATGTACAGGAATGCGACGATGCGCAGCACCAGCTGATCACGTTTGGCAAAGATGTCGTTCAACATCCAGCCACCTGCTATTCCGAGCAGGATGCCCAGCAAAATGGATTTATTACCGGCATAGTTAATGTAATTCTGCACCAGCCCCCAGTTCGGCAGCAGGTGGAAGTAATTCAGGTAAAACAATGTGGCCGCCAGCACTGCACCGGTGAAAAATACCTTCAACGCACGTTGTTGCCATTGCCCGGCACCGACACTGATGAACAGGAGCAGGAACCAGTAGATCTGATAGTGCAGCCACGCTTTCCAGAAGCCATGCTGACGCTCCAGCAAAGCGCCGGCAACACATGTCACCACCAGCAAAGCCAGCACCGGGAAAAACATGGGGCTATCCTTGATCGCCTGCCATTTGTCGCGGTAGTGTCCCTCGATCAGCCACGCCGCGATGAACAGCACGATGCCGGTATAACCTATCCCGATCGGGAAAAACAAAGTAATGGGTAAAAGTGAGAGGATGAATTGCGCTTTCGTTTCATTGCTGCCAAACGAATGCAAACGATCAGTCATAGGCGATCTGTACATTTTTGTCCGAATATAAATCGATTAGTTTTTGTTTTATGTTGTCGTCCGGGTTGATACGCCATTGCTCTGAAAAGCACAATTCCGATACACCCTTGGGATTCTGATACTGGATCACGACCGGACTGCCGTCCGCGCGTGCCGCCGGTTGCAGCGTCGCCTTCAGCACATTGATATCGGTCGAAGCAGGCAGCGACAGGCGTACGCAATTTGCATACTGTATGCGTACCCCGGCGATATCCATGACCTTCTCGGCGCTGATGCGCAAACCACCGGAGAATCTGTCTTCAGAGACCTTACCAGTGACGGCAAGGAACTCATCTTCCTTGAACATATGGCGATTGGCGTCATACAACTCGTTATAGACCGTCACATCCACCGTCGCACTGCCATCATCCAGCGTGACGATGGTGATACGACCGCGCTGTGTCATTTGCGTACGCAAACCCGAGATCACACCGGCAATCGTGCGTGGATCGCGCGAAGGTTCGATCTTGCTCAGCTTGGTACGGGCAAAGCGACTCGCTTCTTCCGCATAGGCATTAAACAAATGACCGGACAGATAAAAGCCGAGTGCGCCTTTTTCTTCCGTCAGTCTTTGCTTGTCACTCCACGGCGATACTTTGACGTATTCCGGTGGCGTTTCCAGATCGCTGTCATCACCACCAAACAGGCTGACCTGATTCGCCGCTGCTTCTGCCTGCTCCGCGCATTCCATTGCGAAGGCAACTGATGCCAGCAAGATGGCGCGATCGACGTTAAAGCAGTCGAAGGCACCGGCGCGGATCAGCGAATCTATCGTACGGCGATTGATCTGACGTTTATCGACGCGCTTGGCGAAGTCGAACAAATCAGTGAACGGACGTTCCTTGCGCGCTTCGATGACCGCATCGATAGCCCCCTTGCCCGAACCTTTGACCGCGCCCAGGCCGTAGCGTATTTGCGTCGCTTTCTTGCCCGGCACACCAACCGGTGTGAAACGATAATCGGATTGATTGATATCCGGCGGCAGCAAGGTCAGTCCGCAGATATCGATCGCATCTTCGACCAGAATCTTGATCTTGTCGGTGTCATCCATGGCCAGCGACAAGTTGGCTGCCATGAACGCTGCAGGGTGATGTGCTTTCAGGTAAGCGGTATGGTACGAGAGTAAAGCGTAAGCAGCAGCATGTGATTTATTGAAACCATAGCCGGCGAACTTTTCCATCAAGTCGAAGATTTCATCCGCTTTTTCCGCGGACAAATCGTTCTTCGCGGCACCCGCGCGAAACAGCTCGCGATGCTGCGCCATCTCTTCGGCTTTCTTCTTACCCATCGCGCGACGCAGCAAGTCAGCGCCACCCAGCGAGTAGCCGCCGATAACCTGCGCCATCTGCATAACCTGTTCCTGATAAACCATGATGCCGTAGGTTTCGGACAGGATGGATTCAGTACGCGGATCAGGATATTCAAAACGTTCGCCGTGCTTGCGTCGGCAAAAATCCGGGATCAGATCCATCGGACCCGGACGATACAACGCGACCAGCGCAATAATGTCTTCAAAGCGATCCGGCCGCGCATCCTTCAGCATGCCTTGCATGCCGCGGCTTTCCAGCTGGAACACAGCGACGGTTTTCGCCTTGGTCAGTAACTCATAGGATGGCCGGTCATTCAGCGGCAGCTTCTCCAGTGCGAATTCCGCCATCGCCGGATCGAGATCCTTGATGTAACGCACCGCACGGTCGAGGATGGTCAGCGTGGTCAGACCCAAAAAGTCGAACTTCACGAGGCCAACCGCCTCCACGTCATCCTTATCGTATTGCGAGACCACACCGGCGTCGCCGCCCTGCGTGTAGAGCGGGCAGAAATCCGTCAGCTTGCCCGGTGCAATCAATACACCACCAGCGTGCATACCGATGTTACGGGCGATACCTTCCACCTGTTGCGCCAGGTCCAGCAACTGCTTGACCTCTTCTTCGTTTTCCAGGCGCTCGGCCAGCAGCGGTTCTTCCTTGATCGCGTCCGAAATCGTCACCAGCTTGCCCGGCTTGAACGGGATCAGCTTGGAAATGCCGTCGCAGAAGTTGTAGCCGAAATCCAGCACGCGACCAACGTCACGTACCGCACCTTTGGCTGCCATGGTACCGAAGGTGGCAATCTGCGACACCGCTTCCTTGCCGTATTGATCCTTCACGTACTGAATAACGCGGTCGCGCCCTTCCTGGCAAAAATCGATATCAAAGTCGGGCATGGATACCCGCTCAGGATTCAGGAAGCGTTCGAACAGCAGGTTGTATTGCAGCGGATCCAGATCGGTAATCAGCAGCGAATACGCAACCAGCGAACCGGCACCCGAGCCCCGGCCCGGCCCGACCGGCACGCCGTTGTTCTTGGCCCACTTGATAAAGTCAGCAACAATCAGGAAGTAGCCGGGGAAACCCATCTTGATAATGGTGTCGGTCTCGAACTTCAGGCGCGCCTGGTAGCGTTCCCTGTGCTTTTCGCGCACCGCAGGATCCGGATACAAATGCTCCATGCGCTGATCCAGCCCGCGTTGCGCTTCCTTGACCAGGAATTCATCGATAGACGAGCCGTCCGGGGTCGGGAAATTAGGCAATTTAGGCTTACCCAGTTCCAGCACCAGGTTGCAGCGCTTGGCGATCTCGACCGAGTTTTGCAAGGCGTTCGGCATATCGGCGAACAATTCCGCCATCTCGGCCTGTGACTTGAAGCGTTGCTGCTCGTTAAAGCGTTTGATGCGACGTGGGTTGGCGAGGATTTCGCCTTCGGAAATACAGGTGCGCGCTTCATGCGCGGTAAATTCTTCCAGTCCGAGGAATTGCACCGGATGGGTTGCCACCAGCGGCAGGTTCAGCCTGGCAGCCAGCACCGAAGCCTGGCGCACATGGCCATCCATATTCGGCTGATCGGCACGCTGCACTTCGATGTAAAAATGCCCGGGGAATAAATCAGCCCAGCGCTGTGCATAACGTTCTGCACCGGCCAGATTGCCGTTATCAATCGCCATGCCGACATCGCCGAAGTGCGCACCGGACAACACGATCAAACCTTGCTTGCCTTCGGCGGCCACCTCTTCCAGCCACTCAGGACGAATTTCGGCACGGCCACGGTGCAGGTTGGTCAGCCAGGCGCGGGACAGCAAATCGCACAATTGCAGGTAGCCGTCTTTGTTCTTGACCAGCAGCAACAGGCGCGACGGTTTGTCGCGGTCATTGTCATTGCTGATCCAGACATCACAGCCAACGATGGGCTTGATGCCATTGGAGCGGGCTTCTTTATAGAATTTGACCATGCCAAACAGGTTGGCCAGGTCAGTAATCGCGAGCGCTGGCTGCATATCGGCAGCGGCGGCCTGGATCACATCGTCGATGCGTATCAGGCCGTCAACGATCGAATATTCGGAATGGAGACGGAGATGAATAAATTGCGGAGAAATCATGGCCGTATTCTACCGCGACCACCCCCTTCATCAGACATTTCATCATTCCTAAAGCGGAAGTTTATAATGTCGGCTTGTTCCTGCCTGACCGCACCTGGTCGCCTCCGATGCCTTAACTATTAGCCATCGCCAGACCTGGTGCTGCATACAGGGCAACAGCCAGAATAATTGCCCGAATTATTGTTCTTCTCACAAGAACAATCACAGTAAAGAAATACATCAGCATGCAAGCTACAGCCACATTCGTTAACATCGCCGCCTACAAATTCATCACTTTTGACGATACGGCAGAGAAACGTCCGGAATTCCTCGCCAAATGCAATGAATTGTCACTAAAAGGCACGATCCTGCTGACCCCGGAAGGCATCAACATGTTTTTGGCCGGCACCCGCGCCGACATCGACAGCTTCCTGGCCTGGGTTCGCGCGGATGCACGTTTCAGCGACCTGGAAGTTAAAGAAAGCTTTTCCGATGACCAGCCTTTCAAATACATGCTGGTCAAGCTCAAGCGCGAAATCATTACGATGAAGCACCCGCTGATCAAGCCGGAAGAAGGTCGCGCCCCTGCCGTCACACCAACCACGCTCAAGCGCTGGCTGGACCAGGGTCATGATGATGATGGCAAACAGGTAGTCATGATGGAAACCCGCAATGCCTTCGAAGTCGATGTCGGCACCTTCGACAACACCCTCGACTACCGCATCGAAAAATTCAGCGACTTCCCTGCAGTGGTGGCCCAGCACAAGGACGAGCTGGCGGATAAAACCGTGGTCACCTTCTGTACCGGCGGCATACGCTGCGAAAAAGCCGCCATCCATATGAAAAACGTCGGTTATGACAGCGTGTACCAGCTCGACGGCGGCATCCTCAAATACTTCGAAGAAGTCGGCGGCGCGCACTACACTGGCGACTGCTTTGTATTCGACCATCGTACTGCGCTGAATCCGCGCCTCGAACCGAGCCTGGCAACAACCTGCCCGGGCTGCAATGCGACGGTAACACCGCGCGAACAACTGGCGCCGGAGTTTGTCGCGGGTAGTGTCTGCCCGCACTGCGCAAAATAACTACCTGTCGCCACCCGCTACAGGACCATGCTGTTTAACTTAATGTACTTTTAAGCTGCCAATTAAAATGATCAATATCAACGGTGAAATCAAGGTCGACAACGCAGCACCCTTCGTCCTGTTCGGCGGCATCAACGTGCTCGAATCGCGCGATCTCGCCATGCGTTCCTGCGAAGAATACGTACGCGTCACCAGCAAACTCGGCATCCCTTACGTTTTCAAGGCATCGTTCGACAAGGCCAACCGCTCATCGATACATTCGTACCGCGGTCCGGGACTGGAAGAAGGTTTGCGCATTTTTGAAGATGTGAAAAAAACCTTCGGCGTGCCGCTGATTACCGATGTGCATGAACCGTATCAGGCCAAGATCGCCGCCGAAGTCATAGACGTACTGCAACTGCCAGCTTTCCTGGCACGCCAGACCGACCTGGTCGTCGCACTGGCGCAAACCGGCCGCGTCATCAACATCAAAAAACCGCAATTCCTCAGCCCGCCGCAAATGCTGAACATCGTGGAAAAATTCCGTGAAGCCGGTAACGAACAACTGATCCTGTGCGATCGCGGCACCTGCTTCGGCTACGACAATCTGGTCGTCGATATGCTGGGCTTCGGCGTGATGAAAAAAGTCACCAACAACCTGCCCATCATCTTTGACGTCACCCACGCATTGCAGCAACGCGACTCCATGGGCACCGCATCCGGTGGCCGCCGCGAACAAGTCGCCGACCTGGCACGCGCCGGCATGGGCGTCGGCCTGGCAGGCTTGTTCCTCGAAGCGCATCCTGATCCGAAGACTGCAAAATGCGACGGCCCGAGCGCACTGCCGCTGGACAAGCTGGAGCCTTTCCTCGCGCAATTGAAACAGCTGGATGATTTGGTTAAATCATTTGCGCCGCTGGATATCGAAGCCTAAGAGTTTCGCACAGATAAAAAAGCGCAGTCTCCATGAAGGAGCTGCGCTTTTTTTATTGCCACAGGCTTACACCAGGTCGAACACCAATACTTCAGCCTGCCGACCATCACTGATTTTCAGGCTTTGCTCATCAGTCACTTTCAATGCATCGCCGATTTTCAGCTCGATACCATTAATCGTGACCGAACCCCGAGCAACATGGATCAGGGCACGACGTCCTTTCGCCAATGTCAGCTCCGCAGTTTCAGCAGCATCAAACAAACCGACATACAGCTTCGCATCCTGGTGGATCAGCACCGAACCATCTGCGCCATCTTCACTGGCGATCAGGCGCAAGCGGCCGCGTTTTTCTTCTGCCGCGAAATGCTTTTCTTCATAGCTAGGCGGTATGCCATTCACATTCGGCTGGATCCAGATTTGCAGAAAGTGCGTAGTCTGGTCTTTTGAATGGTTAAATTCCGAATGGCGTACGCCACTGCCTGCGCTCATGCGTTGCACGTCACCCGGACGAATAACGCTGCCGGTACCCATGCTGTCTTTGTGCGCCAGCTCGCCTTCCAGCACGTAGCTGATGATTTCCATGTCGCGATGACCATGCGTGCCGAAGCCCTGACCCGCATGCACGCGGTCTTCATTGATCACGCGCAACGGGCCAAAACCCATGTGTTTTTCGTCATAGTAATCAGCGAAGGAAAAGGTATGGTGCGAATCCAGCCAACCGTGATTTGCGTGGCCCCGGTCTTCACTTTTGCGAATTTCAAACATGATTTTTTCCTTTCGGTGAGTTTTATTGTTTAACTGGGTATCACTATAGACGTTCAAAATGGATTAAATAAGGGCATAATTCAGGACAAGTCATTCAATTATTTTGAACAATAGAAATCTGATGAATCTGACACTGGAAGCCATACGCATACTCGACACCATAGACCGCAAGGGCAGCTTTGCCGCCGCGGCTGTGGCGCTCGATCGCGTGCCGTCGGCGCTGACCTATAGCGTACGCAAACTGGAAGAAGACCTGGACGTCCTGCTCTTCGACCGGCGCGGCCATCGCGCCAAGCTGACGGCAGCGGGGCAAGAGTTGCTGACCGAGGGTCGCCACCTGCTGCGCGCCGCCGATGACTTGGAACAAAGGGTGAAGCGCACCGCCAGCGGCTGGGAAGTCGAATTGCGCATCGTGCTCGACAGCATCATCCCATTTGAAAAAATGCTGCCACTGATACGTGAGTTCGATGCAGAAGGTTCCGGCACACAGTTGCGCTTCTCCACCGAAGTCCTGTCCGGCGTGTGGGAAACCCTGACCAGCGGCGCGGCAGACCTCGCCATCGGCGTTTCTTCAGACGGCCCGGACATCGTGCGCGGCAGCGGCGACTTCCGTGTGCGTCCCTTGGGCGAAGTGGACTGGGTCTTTGCCGTAGCACCCGGACATCCGCTGGCAACGGCAGAAAATCCCTTATCGCCACAACTGGTGCAGCAACATCGCACGGTGGTCGCCGCCGACAGCGGACGCTTCCTGCCCAGTATCAGTGTCGGCCTGCTGACCGGGCAAGCGACGCTGACCGTTCCTGATTTGCAGGAAAAGCTGAAAGCGCAGCTCGCCGGACTAGGCTGCGGCCACTTGCCACGCAAATGGGCAGCCCCCTATCTCGCATCAGGCGAATTGATAGAAAAAACCACGATAGAAACCAAACCCACAGGACTACCGCAATACGCATGGCGCAACTCCTCGCGCGGCAAATGCCTGAAGTGGTTCCTCAATAAACTGGCAGACCCAGATGTGCAACGCGCACTGCTGGCGGAGTAAGCATGACGAATAAGAAGATGGAATACATAGGACGCTTTGCCCCATCACCGAGCGGCCCCTTGCACGCAGGTTCGCTGGTTGCTGCGATGGCCAGCTATCTGGACGCGAAAGCACATCAGGGCCAGTGGCTGGTACGCATAGAAGACATCGACGAAACCCGCACCGTAGCCGACGCCACAGCTGCCATCATGAATGCGCTGACCGTATTCGGCATGCAGCACGATGGTGAAGTCGTGGTGCAAAGCGAGCGCAAGGATTTGTATCAGGCGGCATTCACACGTCTCAACGGTCTGGTCTATCCATGCGGTTGCACCCGACGCGAGATTGCAGATTCACGACTGGGCGTGGCGGCTGATGGCGCAGCGATTTATCCGGGCACTTGCCGCCATGGCGTCGCACCCGGCAAAACTGCACGCACCTGGCGTGTACGCGTACCGGACACAAACGAAGTTAACGAAACCATAGACTTCAACGATCGCTGGCTGGGGCCGTTGACGCAACACCTGTCGACAGAAGTCGGTGACTTTGTTTTAAAACGCGCAGATGGTTTCTGGGCTTATCAGCTTGCAGTGGTGGTTGACGATGCAGAGCAAGGCGTGACCCACATCGTGCGCGGCACCGACTTGCTGGAATCGACGGGCAGGCAAATTTATCTGCAACGTATGCTGGGTTATCCGACGCCGCAGTACATGCATGTGCCGGTGGTGTTGAATGACGTTGGGGAGAAGTTGTCGAAGCAGACTGGTGCACTTGCACTTGATCTTGCGCGTCCTATGGATGAGTTGATGAAAGCGGCAGCTTTTCTCGAAATGCAGATAGCACCTGCAGCAACGATAGAAGAATTCTGGTCGGTCACCACTGCTATGTGGGCCCGGCGCTTTTGCGAGCGATAAAGATGGGCTACCTAGGTTGCTGATACTGGCTTTTCTTCGAACTAGCTCAGTATGCCGGGTGTGGCCCGGCAG